>CAWAWJ010000006.1:0-41587 GCA_963785735.1 uncultured Alphaproteobacteria bacterium | reverse complement strand
GTAGACGTACCAGCCCACCGCCACCGCCTGCATCTGCAACGCCATGCCGCCGGCGAAACGTTGCAGCAGAAAGAGGCGGATGGCGCGCGGCGGCAAAGCCCCCGGAGGCTCGGGCTTCATCCCTCGACGATCTTGTTCCTCAAGCTCCCGATGCCCTCGACCTCGGCCTCGACCACATCGCCGACATTGAGCCAAATCTGCGGCGTCATGCCGAGCACCACGCCCGAGGGCGTGCCGGTGGCGATGACGTCGCCGGGCTCGAGCGTCAGGCTGGCGGAGAGATGCGCGAGAATCGCCGGCACGTCGAACAGCAGATCGGAGGTGTTGGAATCCTGGCGGATCTGGCCGTTCACCTTGAGCGAGATGCGGTGGCCGCTCGGGTTGCCGAACTCGTCGGCGGTGACGATCACGGGCCCCATCGGGCAGAAGGTGTCGAAGCTCTTGCCCTTGAACCACTGGCCATGGGCGGTTTGCGCGTCGCGCGCGGTGACGTCGTTGACGATGGTGTAGCCGAACACCGCCGACATCGCCTTTTCCGGCGTCAGATCGGTCACCTTCTTGCCGATGACGATAGCGAGCTCGACCTCGTAATCGAGCTTCTGGGTGTTCTTGGCGTGGCGCAGGACGGGCGCGTCCGGGCCGACCACCGTGGTGCGCGGCTTGGAGAAGAATTCCGGCACCTTGGGGAAGCTCGGCTCGACGCCGCGGGCGCGCGCGCCCTCGAGAATATGCAGCCGGTAGTTGCGGCCGACGCAGAACACGTTCTTGCGCGGCACCGGGATGGGCGCCAGCAGCTTGGCGCTCTTCAAGGGCGTCCACAGGCCGGCTTTCTTGGATTTGAGCGCGGCGTCGAAGGTCTTTTTCACCGCTCTGAGGGCGGCCGGGCCGCCCTCGATCAGCGCCAGCATGTCGCCGGGCAGCTTGGGATTGGCTTTCTTGAGGTTCAAGACCCCGCGCCCGGCGTCAAGCGCGCCCAGCAGCGGCGCCTTGGGGGTGCCGTAGGTGACGAATTTCATGGTGCGGAAGCTCCTCTTTCTGTCCCGGCCCTGCGTGGCCGGTTCCTGGCCGAATGGCGGCGGGAGCTTGACGCTATCGCGCTGGTTCTGCAACGTCTTCGTTGAACGGTTCCGGGAGAGGCGAAATGGATCAACCCCGCAATCCGGCGCGCGCGCGGCTCGCGGCGGGCGAGCTGTCGCTCGGCATCGGCATAAGACTCGTGATCCGGGCCGAGGTGGCGAAGCTCATGAAAAGCGCCGGCTTCGACTGGCTGTTCATCGATTTGGAGCACGGCGCCACCTCGCTTGAAAGCGCGGCGCAGATTTCAGCGGCGGCGCTCGACGTCGGCATCGCGCCCCTGGTGCGGGTGCCGGAGATGCAGCTCGACATGGCGACGCGCGCGCTCGACAACGGCGCCTGGGGCGTCGTCATGCCGCATGTCAACTCCGTGGCGGAGGCGAGGGCGATCGTCGACAAGCTTAAATATCCGCCCTCCGGACACCGCTCCATCATCGGCGGGTTGCCGCATTACGGCTATCGCGCGGCGCCGGCGGCCGAAGTGGCGAAGACCCTCAACGCCGAGACGCTGGTCGTCGCCATGCTGGAGACGCCCGAGGCCATCGCCCAGGCGGATGCGATCGCCGCCGTTGCCGGCATCGACGTGTTGCTGGTGGGCACCAACGATCTGACGATGGAGATGGGCATACCGGGCCAGCTCGGCGACGACAAGGTGACGGCGGCCTATCAAAAGACCATCGACGCCTGCAAGCGCCACGGCAAATATCCCGGCATGGGGGGCGTGTCGCAGGAGGATATTTTGCGCCGCGCCATCGGCCAGGGCATGCGGTTCATCCTCGGCGGCAACGATCTGCCGCTGCTGCTCAACGCCGCCACTGCGCAAGCCACGATGCTGCGTTCCTGTAAATAAAAATAAAAAGCGCCGGGCGTTTCCGCCCGGCGCCTGGTCTTGCCCCCGAAGCGATGGGGCTCGAACGGGTTACTTCTTGGCGGCAGACAAGGGATAGATCACGTTCCCGGTCTTGTAGGCCGCCGGGGTGAGGATCACGGTCTTCTTGGTGCCCTTGAACTGATCGACGTCGTTGCTGGTGACGTGCTGGAACTGGACTTGCAGCACGCGCGAGGCCGCCCATTCGCCGCCCGCGCCGAACTTCACATCGCCGGTCACGGTGTGGAAGGTGTTGGCGCGGATGTAATCGGCGATTTTCTGCTGGTCGAAGCCGCCGGTCTTGGTCACCGCCTCGGCCATCACCTGGAGATAGGCGTAGGCAAACGTCGTCATGTAATAGCCGAGCGGATCGACGCCCGCGCCGGCCGCCTGGGCCTGGTACTTCTTGAACACGGCCTCGGCTCCCGGGAACTCCATTTTCGGCCCGGGCAGCCAGAAATCGTAATTGACGACGCCGTTCAAAAGCGGCCCCAGCTTGGTTTTGAGCGAGGTGTTCTGCAATCCGACCATGCCACCGCCGAACATCTTGGCCTTGGTGCCGACTTCGTTGAGCGCGTTGATCATGCCCACCGTATCGGGCGGATAGGAGCCGACAACGATCAGGTCCGGGTTGGTCGCGTTGATCGCCCGCATGATCGGCGCGTAGTCGGTGGTGGTGGGCGGATAGGAGCTGTCATAGACGATGGTGAGGCCGAGCGCCTGGGCGTTGGCGCGCGCGCCGTCGGTCAGGTTCTTCGAGAACTCGGCGTCGGCGCCGACGATGGCGACGGTCTTGGGCTTCGGGTTTTGCGCCAGGGCGATTTCGAAGAAGCCCTTGGTGAAGGCCGCCTTGGGATCGGGACCCGAGGGAATCATCGCGAAGTAATTGGGATAGTTGAACGCGCTGTTCACGGCCAAGCCCAAGAGCCCGATGAAGGCCATGTTGTGCTGGATGATGACCGGCATGGCCGGCGCAATCATGTTGGTGCCGTAGGGGCCGACGACGAGATCGACCTTGTCGACGTCGAGGAGCTTCGTATAGATGCCCGGCACCGTCGAGGCGTCGGTCTGGTCGTCGTAATAGACCAGCTTCACCGGCCGGCCGAGCAGGCCGCCCTTGGCGTTCTGGTCCGCTTCCCATATCTGCATGGCGAGCAGCGCCGCCTTGCCGTTGGGCGAGAGGCCGCCGGAGAGCGCCATGCTGAAGCCGATCTTGATCGGGTCCTTGGATTGCGCGCGCGCCTCAGGCGCGGCGCAGGCGAGCGCCACGCCAATCGAAAGCGCCAGAACGGCGCGCAAAGCCGCGCCGATTTTGCCAGCTACTATCATCGTTTCCTCCCCTATGCCGGACATTGCCGGCTTGTTTTATGCCCGATTATCTTATGCCAGGGCCGGGGGTTTTGTCACTGTGCTGGGCCTCGGCCATCCCCGGAGTTTTAGGGCTTCAGGCGATACCGCGAATTGAGCGCGGGCGGCCCGTCGCTCAGCACCAAGCCGCGCTCGGCCAGCTCGACCAGATGCGCCAGCACCGAGCGTCCGGCGGCGGGGACGAGGCGCGGATCGAGCCCGGCATAGACCCGCGTCACGATCTCCGGAATGGTGGCGTCGCCCGCCCGCATCGCGGCCAGGATCGCCACCGTGCGTTCCTGCCGGTGGGTGATGAACGCCGCCACATGCGTCTTCGGTTCGGGGATCGACGGCCCGTGGGTCGGCCAATAGAGCGTGTCGTCGCGTTTCAAGAGCTTGCGCAGCGAGCGCATATAGGCCGCCATGTCGCCGTCGGGGGGTGCTATCACGCTGGTCGACCAGCCCATGACGTGATCGCCGGTGAAGAGCGTCTTCTCCTCCGCCAGATAAAAGCAGAGATGGTTCGAGGTGTGGCCCGGGGTCTCGACCGATGTGAGCCGCCAGCCCGGGCCGGTGACGCCGTCGCCCTCGCGCAAGGCGATATCGGGCGTGAAATCATGGTCGCCGCCTTCCTCCACCACGCCCAATTCGATGCCCCCGAAGTTTTTGGCCCGATCCTCGGCGCGGCCCGAGCCATGCGGGCCGAAGCCGTAAGTCTTGGCGCCGGTGGCGCGTTTTACCGCCGCCGCCGCCGGCGAATGATCGAGATGAGTGTGGGTGACGAAGATATGGGTGACGGTCTCGTTTTCGACCGACTTCAGAAGCGCGGCGATGTGCCGCGGCAGATCGGGGCCGGGATCGATGATCGCGACCTGGCCCCGCCCGACGATATAGGTGCCGGTGCCCTTGAAGGTGAAGGGGCTGGGATTATGCGCGACGACGCGGCGGATGAGCGGCGAAAGATTTTCGGCCACGTCGTATTGGAAGTCGAAGTCGCGCCGGAACGGAATTTCGACCGCCATGGTCAATCTCCGGCCACGGGCATGGCGACGGTGCCGCGCGCGCGCGGCTTCAAGCGCAGCGCCGGCCCTTCAATGAGGCGCCAGGAGAGGAAGGCCAGGCAAGCCGCCAAAACGAGGGCGGGCAGGAACACGCGCCACCACGGGGCGTGGCCGCCTTGCAGCCAGATCGCCAATTGCTCCGAGGGCCAGCCATAGATGTAAAGCCCATAGGAGAGATCGCCGTAACGCGCCGCCTTGAAGCGCGGCAATCGGGGATGCAGCGCCAGATAGAGCGCGAGATAACAGCCGGTCAGCGGGAAGAGCAGGATGAATTGCCGCAAGGGGATGCTCGCCGCCAGGAGCGCCAGCGCCGCCAGCGCCACGCGATAATCGAAGATGCGCCTGTCCCGCAGCTTGTAGATCACCATGCCGCTCGCGAAGAAGGACAGCATCCAGCCCCAGCCGCCGAGGCTGTCGAGCTGCGGGAAATAGACGCAAGCCATACCCAGCGCGAGAAGGCCGAGGCAGGTCCAGACGTTGAGCAGCCGGAAAAGGCCCAAGCCCAGCACCATCAGATACATCATGAATTCGTAGCGCAGCGTCCAGAGCGAGCCGTTGATCTCGAGCCCGACCGGATTGTCGACGAACATCGTGCCGGGCAGCTCGTGGGTTTCGACCGACAATTCCATGTTGTGGACGACATAGAGATAGGGCTCGGGCCGGCGGAAATATTCGGCCAAGGGAAGCGTCGTGACCAGCGGCGCCAGCACGAAAGCCGAGAGCGCCAGCATCACGAACAACCCGGGAAAAATCCGCAAGCAGCGCTTCACAAGAAAGCGCGGCGGCGAGGCCGTCTGCTCCCAACTCTGCGTCACCAGGAAACCGCTGATGGCGAAGAACACGAACACCCCGGCCAGGCCCAATATCGCCTGGTTGCCGGTGAGCCAGATCAGCGGCTCGTGCTTCTCGGTGCCGTCGGATATCAGGAAGGAATGGGAGAAGATGACCGAGACCGCGGCGGCGAGGCGCAGCGCGTCGAAATTATTGTCGCGCGATGAAGCGGCGGCCGGGTTCATCCGCCGGCGGGCTTCATCGTCACCGCGAACATGACGGTGGGCAAAAGTTCGCGGATCGCGGCGCGCAAGGACGCTTCGTCGGCGCCCTCGGCCAATGCCAGCGCCTGGCGCGGATTGCGGCGCAGGATGGTGGCGCTGGCGCGGCCGGCCGGGTTCGAGCCGATGGTGACAAAGACCTCGGCGGGGTCGGTCTTTTTCAGGATGCGGCGCAGATTGGCGCGGCCGGTTTCGAGGTCGAGATCATGGCTCGGCAGATCGCGCGTCTCCGGATTGTCCTCGGGCGGCAACGCCGAATCGACCGCCTCGACGCGGTCGTGGCGCGCCAGGCGCTGGAAGATGGCGCGGTTCTCGCCGGTGTCGATGCGGAATTGCAGTTCCCAGCTTTCGCCGCGCGCGGAAAGCTCGGTGATGAGCGCGAACAGATCGTCGCAATCGGCGTCGTGGCTGCAGACGATGAAGGCGAGCTTGCCCTCATGCTCGATCACGCGGTCGTCGGTTTCGGGAAATCCCAACTGGTCGAGCGCGTTGTTGAGCGCGCGCGAGGCCGCGATCAGCAGCGTGCTGACGTGAAGCCGCGCCTTGTCGCGGGAAGCGTCGGGAGCGTCCATGTCCTTGACTTAATCCCCTGGTGTCCGCCGGGCAAGCGCCGCTTCAGCCCGGCGGCAGATAAGACAGGCCTTGGATTTCCTGCTTGGCCGCCTCCGGGGCGATGACGTTGACGGTGAAGGTGTCGCCGCGGGCGGCAATGCCGCCGCCGCCAACGCTGTAAGACCAGCTCAAGAGGGATTCGACGCGGATGTACCAGACCTGGCCGGGCTTGACCTTGATGGTCTTGAACTGGTCGGGATAGGCGCCGCGGCTCAGCACGCTGACGAAATAGCTGCCGGGCGCCACGTCGCGGTAGAACACGGTGCCGATGCGCGAGTAACCCACATTCTGCTGGTTAAGATAGACGCTGGTGCCGTCCGGAACGTCGTAATAAGAGAGCAAGCGGTAGAAATAGATCCGCGACTGGCCGTGCGCAGGCGGCGGCAGCTTCGCCTCGACCGCGGAGAAAGTCTGAAGATCGGGATAGGGCTTGGCGCAGGACGCAAGCGGCCCCGCCGCCAGCATCAACGCCAAGACCAGAACCAGCCGCCGGGTTACAAGCCGCATGATCGCTCCTCCGCGGGCCGGTCTCTACCGCCCGATATCGGATTATAGGGCGGAAGGCGTTGAATCCTCCCGGCCGAGGCCGTCAAGGCGCGAATGCCTATTAATTAATGACTGCCGGGAGCGGGAGACTGCACCGCGTTGGCGGCGTGGTGCGCGGAGGCCGCCTTGAGATGGTCGATCGCCACGCTCAGCTGATAATCCTTGGGCGTGCCGATGAGCATGGGATCGATATTGGCCTCGGGCGAATTGTCCACGGCGTCGACCTTGCCCGGATTGCTGAGCGCGCCGGTGAGATCGGATTCATGCACGACCTCGCTCTCCGCGCCGCGCTGGCCGTGCGGCGGCAGGATGACGGCGTCGGGAACAATGCCTTCGCCTTGAATCGAATGGCCCGAAGGCGTGTAATAGAGCGCCGTGGTCAGGCGCAGCGCGCCCTTGCCGTCGAGCGGGATGATGGTTTGCACCGAGCCCTTGCCGAAGCTGCGCGTGCCGAGAATCTCGGCGCGGTGGCGGTCCTTGAGCGCGCCGGCGACGATCTCAGAGGCCGAGGCCGAAGCGCCGTTGATGAGCACGACCATGGGCAGGCCCTTGACGCGGTCGCCGTCGGGCATGGCGTTGTAGACCCGGTTGTCCTCGGGGTCGCGGCCGCGAGTGGCGACCACCACGCCGCCATCGAGGAAGTCGCCGGCGACCCGCACCGAGGATTCGAGCAGGCCACCCGGATCGTTGCGCAGATCGAGCACCACGCCGTTCAAGCGGCCGCCGGCCTGGCGCGACATGCCGTCGAGCGCGCGGACCAGCTCCTGCTGCGTGTTCTCGGCGAATGTCGATATGCGCAAATAGGCGATGTTGCCCGGCTGGAGATGCGAGGTCACCGAGGCGACGTGGATGATGGCGCGGGTCAATGTCACGTCGAAGGGCTTCTCGCCGACCCGGGCGATGGTGATCTTGACCTGAGTGCCGGGTTCGCCGCGCAGCCGATCGACCACGTCCTTCAAGCTCATGCCATCGGTGAACTTGCCGTCGATCTTGAGGATGATGTCGCCGGGCTTGAGGCCGGCATGCGCCGCCGGGGTGTTGTCGATCGGCGAGATCACCTTGGGGTGGCTTTCGTCGCGCGTGATCTCGGCGCCGATGCCGGCGAATTCGCCCTCGCTCTCGTCGAGCAGATCCTGGTACTCGCTCTCGCTCAGGTAATCGGAATGGGGATCGAGGCCGGTGAGCATGCCCTTGAGCGAGCTAGCGAGCAGCTGGTTCTCGGCGACCGGCTGGACATAGCTGGCGCGCACCCGGTCGAGCACGCGGTTGTAGAGCGCGAGATCGGCCTCGCGCTGGTTGGTGCTGACGGCGGTGTCGGTTCCGCCCGTGGCGAATGTTGGGCCGGCGGACGGCACCGGCGCCGTCTGGGCGCAACCGGCCACGACGAGCATCAATCCGGCGGAGAGAACCTGGGCTGTGATACGGCGCAGCGAGCCGGACGGCCCCATCACATCGGGCCCCGGCGCTGTTTTTCCATCAGCTCGCGCACCTTGCGCTGTTCCCAATCATGGGTGGTCCAGGGCAGCATTTCATAAGCGTGGAGCGCGTGGAGGCACAGCAACAGGCCCCAGCCGACCAGCGGCGCGTAGAACCACATCGGGCCGGGCGTGGTCGAATCGATCATGAACAGGATGAAGTTGACCAGCACGTAGATCGTGAGGTGGGTGTAGAAAAGCCGCAACGCGCGCACCCGGCGCCATGCCCATTGCTCGATCTCGGCCTGCTTGGCGGCCTCGCGCACGCCGGTGCCGGGCCGCAACTCGACGGGCTCGCTGTCTCGCCCCCGCATCATCATGATCAACCTCTTTGGAACCGCTCAAGCCAATGTAACGCGGCTTGCGCGCGAGCGACACTGGAACCTTGACGGATTGCGCCATTTTTAGCCGTTTTACGCGGCAGCGAAACGGCCGCCTGTTGAAAAGCGGCCGTTTCGGCGGGATTCCCGATACTTAACCGGGTCATGACCATGAAATGGTCGGAGTGAGAGGATTCGAACCTCCGGCCCCTAGCTCCCGAAGCTAGTGCTCTACCAGGCTGAGCTACACTCCGGCGCGCGCGGATATAGCCTCTTTCCGCCCTTTACCGCAACCGCCCTTTGGGCGGACTCGGCCTTAGTGGCCGCGTTCCAGGCAGAAATCGATCGCCTCGTCGAGCGCGCGGCGTTCGGCCGAATCGTGGAAGAGGCCGAGCGCGCCGCGCGCGGTCTCGGCGTAAAGCCGCGCCCGTTCCAGGGTCGCGGTCAGCGTGCCATGGGTCTGCATCAGGGCGATGGCTTGTTCGAGATCGTCCGCGCCCTGGTTCTCTTCCTCGAGCGCCCGGCGCCAGAACTTGCGTTCGTCCGCGCTACCCGCCTGGAAGGCCAGCACCACCGGCAAGGTGATCTTGCCGTCGCGGAAATCGTCGCCCACGGTCTTGCCGAGCTCGGCCTGGCGCGCGGAATAATCGAGCATGTCGTCGACCAGCTGGAAGGCGATGCCGAGATTGCGGCCATAGGCCTCGAGCGCCTTCTCCTCGTTCTCCTTGCGCTCGCCCAGCACCGCGCCGATGCGCGCGGCGGCGGCGAAAAGCGCCGCGGTCTTGGAATTGATGACCTCGAGATATTGCGCTTCGGTGGTGTTGAGGTCGTTCGAGGTCATGAGCTGCAACACCTCGCCCTCGGCGATGATCGCCGAGGCGCGCGACAGAATATCCAGCACTTTGAGCGAACCGTCCTCGACCATGAGCTGGAAGGCGCGGCTGAACAAAAAATCGCCCACCAGCACCGAAGGCTTGTTGCCCCAGACCGCGTTGGCGGTGGCGAGGCCGCGCCGCAGGTCGCTCGCGTCCACCACGTCGTCATGCAGCAGCGTCGCGGTGTGGATGAACTCGACCGCCGCCGCCAGCGCCAGATGCCGTTCGCCGCGATAGCCGCACATCCGCGACGTCGCCAGCGTCAGCATGGGCCGGAGCCGCTTGCCGCCGGCAGCGATGATGTGGCCGGCCAGCTGCGGAATGAGCGCCACCGGGCTTTGCATGCGCGCCAGCACGAGTTCGTTGACCCGCGCCAGATCGGCCGCGACCAAGCCGGTCAGCCGGTCGAGCGACGCCGGCTGCTTCGCCCGGCCTTCCCGGGCACTGACTGAAAACGCCACCCTGACCTCCTTCGAGGCCCCATTGATTGCGCCGGCCCACCGGCCGGCTTTGCTCGCTTGACGGGCGCGAGCCCCGAGGCGAGCATAGAACGCTTGGCCCGAGGGTCAAGCCCGACCCGGCCGGCAACATACCACTTCCTCGTGAAGGCAGATGAAGGAACTGTTGCGCACCAACGACATGGTCAGGCTGTCCTGGCTCCAGGCGCTGTTGGGCGAGGCCGGGATCGAGGCCGTGGTGTTCGACCGGCATACCAGCATTGTCGAAGGCTCGATCGGCGCCATTCCGCGCCGGCTGATGGTGCCGGACGGGGAATTGACGCGCGCCCGCGATCTCCTGGATGCCGCGGAGAAGGAGAAGTGAGCCCCGCCGATCCGGCGCCCGAATGGAGCGAGGATTTGCTGCTAGGTGGGCGGTTGCGGCTGCGCCAGCCGATCCACGGCTATCGCGTCGCCATCGACCCGGTGCTGCTGGCGGCGGCGGTGCCGGCGGTGGCGTCCGACACCGTGCTCGACATTGGCTGCGGCGTGGGCGCGGCGTCGCTTTGCCTGGCGGCGCGCGTGCCCGAATGCCGCATCACCGGCATCGAGGCGCAGATGGCGCTGGTGCGTCTCGCGGTCGAGAACATCGCACTCAATAATTTCGAGGGACGGGTGCGGGCGATGGCCGGCGACATCCTGCGCCCGCCGCCGCGGCTCGAGCCCGGCAGCTTCACCCAGGTGATGGCCAACCCGCCCTATCTCGAGGAAGGATCGGCCACGCCGCCGCCCAATGCGGGGAAGGCGGTGGCGCAAATCGAGGGCGTGGCCAATCTCACTTATTGGGTGCGCTTCGCGCTGTCGATGACCAGGCCGCATGGCGGCGTTACCTTCATTCACCGCGCCGACCGGCTCGACGCCTTGTTGGCGCAGCTTTCGGGGCGGGCCGGCGCCATCACCGTCTTGCCGCTATGGCCGACCGTGGGCAATCCCGCCCGGCGCGTCATCGTCCATGCGCGCAAGGACATCGCCAGCCCGACGCGGCTCTTGCCCGGATTGGTGCTGCACGGGGTCGACGGACATTTCACCAAGCCCGCCGAGGCGATCCTGCGGCATGGCGAGCGGCTCGATTTGCAGCTCTGAAATTTTTCATTGGGCCGCATTTTCTCACGGAAAATGCTCCGGGGGCGAAAAGCTCGACCTTCAGCTTTAGGCTTCAGTCGTCGTCGTCGGCGAACTCGGGTCGCGGATTATAGTGCGGTTTGCCGGGCGATGAAATCAACGATCAGGGAGAGAGCCTTCTGGGAATTGGCGCTGTCCTTGGTGATGAACATATGCGGCTCGGCCTCGAATTTATGAAGCTCGACCTCGCCGCCGGCCTTACGGTAAGCGAGCGCGAAACGGTCGGCGATGGCGTGATCGAGATTGTCGTCGCCGGTGCCCTGGATCAGCAACGCCGGCGGCAGCTCGGCGGTCTCGCCGCGCTCCAGCGCCAGTTGCGGATTGCCCTCGGCCATGGCGGCCTCGCCGCCGAAATAGGCATGGTGGGCGTCGAGGAAACGCTGGATGTTCTTCTCCCGCGCCATGCGGTAGCGCGCCAGCGGGTCGAGCACCGCCCAGCAGCACACGGCAAAACGCAGCCGCGCGTCGAACCCCGCGGCGCTTGCCAAGGGCCCGGGCAAGGGAAGGCCGACATAGCGTTTGTCGCGCGGCCGCATCGCGCCCAGCATCAGGATCTGGCCGCCGCTCGAGGTGCCGAGCCCGCCCACCATCTCGACGCGGCTGCCGAGCCGCAGCGCATTGGCCTTGAGCCAGCGCGTCGCCAGGTTCACGTCGGCGATGGCGGCGGGGTAGGGATGCAAGGGCGGCATGCGGAAATCGACCGCCATCACCAACACGCCGCAGCGCGCGAGATGCTCGTCGAGCGCGGCGTTGTTGAGCCGGTCGCCATTGACCCAGGCGCCGCCATGCACCTCGACCAAAGCGGGGACGATCTTGCGCGCGCGCGGCCGGTAAAGCCGCGCCAGCATCGGCTGGCCGCCGGTGCGCTGATACTCGACGTCCTCGATGTCGATCTCGAAACGCGCGGGGGTGCTGGCCTGATCGGGCGGCATGGCGCGTATTATCGCGCGCTTTGCGGAATCGGACAATCGAGCCCCGGCGTCCCGGTTTGCGGGACGGCGAAACCATCGGCCTTGCTTGACCCTGTGGGGGCGCTCCCCTACACCAGGGCATGTTCGGATTGAGCCCGGGTAAATTGCTGCTGCTGGCGCTGGTATTCCTGGTCGTGTGGTATGGCTGGAAATACACCAAGCGAGTCGAGCAGATTCGCCGCGCGCTGCAAGAAGAGATGGAACGCCGCCGCAACGCCGCCCAGGGCGGCGGCGGCGCGCGCAACCTGCCCGCCGAGGATCTGGTCAAATGCCCCAGCTGCGGCGCCTATGTGCCGGCGCAAAGCGCGGCGGCTTGCGGCCGCGGCGATTGCCCCTGGCGGAAATCGAGCGCGGCTTGACCCTCCCGGGCCGCGCCGGTAATTTGCGCCGCACCATCAACCCCGCGAGGTTCTGACGTGGCTGCGCGCCCCGCCGACGGCAACAGCTTCCAGTCCCTCATCCTCAGACTGCAAAATTTCTGGGCGGCGCAGGGCTGCGTCATCCTGCAACCCTATGACGTCGAAATGGGCGCGGGCACGTTCCATCCCGCCACCACGCTGCGCGCGCTCGGGCCGAAGCCGTGGCGCGCCGCCTATGTGCAGCCTTCGCGCCGGCCCTCGGATGGGCGCTATGGCGAAAACCCCAACCGCTTGCAGCATTATTATCAGTTCCAGGTGATCCTGAAGCCCGCGCCCAGCGACAGCCAAGACATATATCTCGCGAGCCTGGAGGCGCTCGGTATCGACGCCAAGAAGCACGATATCCGCTTTGTCGAGGACGATTGGGAAAGCCCGACGCTCGGCGCCTGGGGTCTCGGCTGGGAGGTCTGGCTCGACGGCATGGAGGTGACGCAGTTCACCTATTTCCAGCAGGTGGGCGGCATCGAATGCGATCCGGTCTCGACCGAGTTGACCTATGGCCTCGAACGCCTCGCCATGTATGTGCAAGGGCGTCGAGAACGTCTACGAGCTCGACTATAACGGGCGGGGCGTCAAATACGGCGACGTGTTCAAGCGTGCCGAGCGCGAATTCTCCGCCTATAATTTCGAATTCGCCGACGTGCCGCTCTTGTTCCGGCATTTCGCCGACGCGGAGAAGGAATGCAAGGCGCTGCTCGACCGGCGCCTGCTCTTTGCCGGCCTACGACCAGTGCATCAAGGCGAGCCACGGCTTCAATCTGCTCGATGCGCGCGGCGCCATCTCGGTCACCGAGCGCGCCTCCTATATAGGCCGCGTGCGCGCACTCGCCAAGGCCTGCTGCGAGGCCTGGCTTGCGAGCGAGGCCGGCTGATGCCCGATTTGCTCCTGGAACTCCTGACCGAGGAAATTCCGGCGCGGATGCAGGGGCTGGCGTCGCGCGAGCTGCAACGCCTTGTCGAGACCGCTTTCGACGCGGCGCGGCTCAAATCCGCGAGCATCGAGACTTTCGTCACGCCGCGGCGCTTGACCCTGGCGGTGGTTGGCTTGCCGCGCGCCCAGCCGGGCATGAGCGAGGAGCGGCGCGGACCGCGCGTGGGCTCACCGCCGCAGGCGATCGAAGGGTTCCTGAAATCCGCTGGCCTCACCTCGCTCGACCAATGCGAAAAGCGCGCGACCGACAAGGGCGAATTTTATTTCGCGCTGCTGAAACGCCCCGGCCGGCCGGCCAAGGACGTGCTGCCCGGATTGTTGCGCGAAGTGGTCGACAATCTTCCCTGGCCCAAATCCATGCGCTTTCCGGCGGCCAAGTTCCGCTGGGTCCGGCCGCTGATCTCGGCGCTGTCGCTCTTCGACGGCAAGGTGCTGAAGCTCGATCTCGACGGCGTGCCCGTGGGCAACGCGACCCAAGGCCACCGTTTCCTGTCGAGCGGCGCAATCGTGGCGCGCGATTTGAAGCAATACCGCGCCAAATTGAAGGCGGCGAAAGTCGTGCTCGACGCCAAGGAGCGGCGCAAGATCATCGAGGCCGAGCTCGCCAAGGCGGCGGCGAAATCCCATCTCAAATTGAAGCCCGACGCGATGCTGCTCGACGAGGTGGTGGGCCTGGTCGAATGGCCGGTGGTTCTGACGGGCTCGATCGACAAGGCGTTCATGGATTTGCCGCCCGAGGTGCTGACCACGGCGATGCGCGCGCACCAGAAATATTTCGCCTGTCTCGACGCCAAGGGAAGCCTCGCGCCCAAATTCCTCGCGGTCTCGAACATGGCCGCGCGCGACGGCGGCAAGGTGATCGTCGCCGGCAATGAGCGCGTGCTGAAGGCGCGGCTTGCCGATGCGCGCTTCTTCTGGGACCAGGACCGCAAGGTGAAGCTGCTCGAGCGCGTGCCGGGCCTCAAGAACCGCGTCTTCCACGCCAAGCTCGGCAGCGTCTTCGACAAGGTGTCGCGGATCGAAAAGCTGTCCCCGGCGGTGGCGCGGTACGTGCCGGGTTGCGACCAAGTGAAACTCGCTTTGGCGGTCTGGCTCGCCAAGGCCGATCTCTCCTCGGGCATGGTGGGCGAATTCCCCGAGCTGCAAGGCGTGATGGGCCGCTATTACGCGCTCCATGACGGCGCCGACCCCGAAGTTGCGAACGCGATTGCCGAGCATTATTCGCCGCAAGGCCCGAACGACGCGTGCCCGAAGGCGCCGGTGAGCGTGGCGCTGGCATTGGCCGACAAGATCGACACGCTGGTCGGGTTCTTCGCCATCAACGAAAACCCGACCGGCTCCAAGGACCCCTTCGCACTGCGCCGCGCCGCGCTGGGCGTCATCAGGCTCATCCTCGAGAACAAGCTGCGCCTGCCGCTCACCCAATTGTTCCAGGCGGCGCGGCCCGCCAACGCCGATCCGAGCCGCGCGCTGCTCGCCTTTTTCGCCGACCGCCTGAAGGTTCACCTGAAAGAGCAGGGCGTGCGCCACGATCTGATCGCGGCGGTGTTCGCGCTGGGCGAGGACGATCTGACGCGGCTGATGAACCGCGCCGTGGCGCTCGACGCTTTCTTGAAGAGCGAGGACGGCGCCAATCTGCTGACAGCCTATCGCCGCGCCGCCAATATCCTCAGGATCGAGGAGAAGAAGGACAACAAGAGCTATTCCGGCCTGCCGCGGTCCGATCTGCTCCAGGCGGCGGAGGAGCGCGGCCTCGACAAGGCGCTCAACATCGCCACCATCCGGGCCGCCAACGCCGTCAAGGAAGAGGATTTCTCCCTGGTGATGACGATCCTGGCGGAGCTGCGCCAGCCGGTCGACCGGTTTTTCGACAAGGTCACGGTCAATGACCCCGACCAGGAATTGCGCGAGAACCGCTTGCGGCTCTTGTCGCAAATCCGCGACACGCTCAATCTGGTGGCCGATTTCTCGCAGATCGAAGGAGGATAGGCGAAGCCATGGCGAAATGGGTTTACGGCTTCGGCGGCGGAAAGGCCGAGGGCAAGACTGGGATGAAAAACCTGCTGGGCGGCAAGGGCGCGAACCTGGCCGAGATGAGCAATCTCGGTCTGCCGGTGCCGCCGGGCTTCACCATCACCACCGAGGTCTGCACCTATTTCTACGCCCATGACAGAACCTATCCGGCCGATCTGAAGCAACAGGCCGAAGCCTCGCTCAAGGAGCTTGAGCGCCGCATCGGCGCGAAGTTCGGTGACCCGGCCAATCCGCTGCTCGTTTCGGTGCGGTCGGGCGCACGCGCCTCGATGCCGGGCATGATGGACACGGTCCTCAATCTTGGCCTCAACGATAAGACGGTGGAGGGCCTGGCCAAGCGCAGCGGCGATGCACGCTTCGCCTATGACAGCTACCGCCGTTTCATCCAGATGTACGGCCAGGTGGTGCTGGGCGCCGATCACCAGCTCTTCGAGGACGCGCTCGAAAACCACAAGCTCGACCAGGGCAAGACCCTCGACACCGATCTTTCCGCCGAGGATTGGCGCGAGGTGATCGCGGTCTATAAGCAATTGATCGAGCGCGAATTGAAAATGCCCTTCCCGCAAGACCCCGAGGCCCAGCTTTGGGGCGCGATCGGCGCGGTGTTCGGCTCCTGGATGAACCAGCGCGCCATCACCTACCGCCGGCTCCACAACATCCCGGCGGAATGGGGCACCGCGGTCAATGTCCAGGCGATGGTGTTCGGCAATATGGGTGCGGATTGCGCCACCGGCGTCGCCTTCACCCGCAACCCTTCGACCGGCGCCGACGAGTTCTACGGCGAATACCTGGTCAACGCCCAGGGCGAGGACGTGGTCGCCGGCATCCGCACGCCGCAGCATCTGACGCTCGCCGGCAAGACCGCCAACAAATCCAAGCTGCCGGCGATGGAAGAGGTGATGCCGCAGGTGTTCGGCGAGCTGATGAAGGTGCGCGCGGCCTTGGAGGCGCATTACCGCGACATGCAGGACATCGAATTCACGGTGCAGCAGGGCAAGCTCTACATGCTGCAGACCCGCACCGGCAAGCGCACCGCCGCCGGCCGCGCTCAAGATCGCGGTCGACATGGCGCAAGCCGGAAAGATTTCGAAGGACGAGGCGGTGCGGCGCATCGAGCCACAATCGCTCGACCAGCTTCTGCATCCGACGCTCGATCCCAATGCGAAAAAGGTGGTGCTGGCGCGGGGCTTGCCGGCCTCGCCGGGTGCGGCCTCGGGCATTGCCGTGTTCTCCGCCGACGAGGCCGAGGCGCGCGCGGTGAAGGGCGAGGCGGTGATCCTGGTGCGGATCGAAACCAGCCCCGAGGACATCCACGGCATGCACGCGGCCAAGGGCATCCTGACCACGCGCGGCGGCATGACCAGCCACGCCGCGGTGGTGGCGCGCGGCATGGGGCGGCCTTGCGTCGCCGGGGCGGGCGAGTTGCGGGTCGATTACGCCGCCAAGACGCTTTCGGCCAAGGGCATGACGGTGAAGGCGGGCGAGACGCTCACCATCGACGGCTCGACCGGCGAGGTCATGCTGGGCACGGTGCCGACGGTGCAGCCCGAGCTTTCGGGCGATTTTTCCACGCTGATGGAATGGGCCGACAAGGCGCGCCGGCTCGGCGTGCGCGCCAATGCCGACACGCCTACCGACGCGCGCACCGCCAAGCGTTTTGGTGCGGAAGGAATAGGTCTCTGCCGCACCGAGCACATGTTCTTCGATGCCGAACGCATCGTCGCGGTGCGCGAGATGATCATGGCGGACGATTCCGAGGGGCGGAAAAAGGCGCTCGCCAAAATTCTCCCCATGCAGCGCGGCGATTTCATCGAGCTTTTCCGCATCATGGACGGCTTGCCGGTGACCATCCGCTTACTCGATCCGCCGTTGCACGAATTCCTGCCCAAGACCGACGCCGAAATGGCCGAGATCGCCAAGGTCACCGGCAAGGACATCGCCACCTTGCGCCACCGCGCCCATGCGCTTCACGAGACCAACCCCATGCTGGGGCATCGCGGTTGTAGACTCGCCATTACTGCACCAGAAATTTATGAGATGCAGGCGCGCGCCATTTTCGAGGCCGCCGCCGCGGTGGCGAAAGAGACCGGCAAGGCGCCCGAACCCGAGGTGATGATTCCGCTCATCGCCACCAAGAAGGAGTTCGATCTGTTGAAGGGGATGATCGACCGCGTCGCCGGGGAGGTGAGCAAGGCCTCGGGCATGAAATTGAATTACATGACCGGCACCATGATCGAGCTGCCGCGCGCGGCGCTCCGCGCGGGCGAGATCGCGCAAAGCGCGGAGTTCTTCAGCTTCGGCACCAACGATCTGACCCAGACCGCTTTCGGCCTCTCGCGCGACGACGCGGGCAGCTTCCTCGACGCCTATCTGAAGCAGGGGCTGATCGAGCAGGACCCGTTCGTCTCCATCGACCGCGAGGGCGTGGGCGAGTTGATGACCATCGCCATCGAGCGCGGCCGGCGCGCGCGCAACAAGCTGAAGCTCGGCATTTGCGGCGAGCATGGCGGCGATCCACCCTCGGTGCGCTTCTGCCACGAGATCGGGCTCGACTATGTTTCCTGCTCGCCCTACCGCGTGCCGATCGCGCGCCTGGCCGCCGCGCAGGCGGCGCTGGCCAAGGAACCGGCTGAAACGACGGCGTGAGTTTCTAGAACTTCACCCAATCCGGTTTTTGCGGCGTGAGCTTGGCGCCACCGGCGGAAAGCGGCGCGTTGAGCGCGTCGAGCTTCAGCATGGCGAGCGCCACGCCCTCCGCGCCCGAGCGGATTTCGCCCACTTCTTCCGTACCGGCCGAAACCGGGGTTCCGGGCTTGGGCATTGGGCCCTCCACCTTCACCGGCAGAAGGCGTTTCCGGATGAGCGCGCGGTATTTGGTGCGCGCGGTCAGTTCCTGGCCCATATAGCAGCCCTTCTGGAAATCGATGCCGTTCAATTCCTCGAAGCCGTTTTCGAGCAGGATGGATTTCTCCACCTCGAGATCGCGGCTGCCATCCGGCACGCCGAGCGCCAGGCGGTGCTTGTCATAACCGGCCGCTCCGGCGCTGGAAAAACCCAGCGCCGCGATTTCGGTTTCCCTGCCGCGCGGGACCAGGAAACGCGCGCCGAGCGTGTTGAGCCGCGGATCGGCATAAACGACGCCGCCGATGAAAGTCTTGGCCGTTCCCGCCGCGCTCAACCCGAGCCGGGGCAGCACGCCGTCGCCCCAGGCCGCCGCCGCCAGATAACGCCCACTTGCATCGGCGAGCGTTACCTTGGAGCGCAGCTTGTAAAGCGTCAGGCGCTTTTTCAAATCTTCCAGCCGAAGAGATTCGCAATCGAGATAAAGCGCGTCGCCCAGCGCCAGGATGAAGAAGTCGTGGAGATATTTCCCCTGCGCCGTCAGCAGCGCGGCGAACACCGCGCGTCCCGCCCCGGCCTTGGTCACGTCGTTCGAGACCAGGCCTTGGAGAAACGCCACGCGATCCTCGCCCGCGACCTCCAGCACGCCGCGGCTGTCGAGCAAGGCATAAGAGTCTCTTGGAGACATGGCTTACAGGTAAGCCCGGCGGCGAGACTTGGCAAGATGCTGGCCCCGGCCTATAACCCGCCCGACCTCACCGATTTGGCCCTGGCGCAATTCGCGGCATGAAAATCCTCTTTGTCACGGCGACGCGGATCGGCGATGCCGTCCTCTCGACCGGGCTCCTCGCCTATCTGATCGGGCGTTATCCCGGCGCCTCGTTCACGATTGCAGCGGGGCCGCTGGCGGCGCCGCTCTTCGAGGCGGTGCCCGGGTTGAAGCGCCTGATCGTGGTCGACAAGAAGAAATTCGCGCTGCATTGGGCGAAGCTCTATCTCTCGGTCGTGGCCGATGCCTGGGATCTGGCGGTCGATCTGCGCGGCTCGGCCTTGACCTTTCTGCTCTGGGCGGGCGAGCGCCGTCTCACCGCCAAGGGCGACGCGGCGGAACACCGCGTCAAGCAATTGGCGCGCCTCTTCGATCTCGATCCGCCGCCCGCGCCGCAACTCTGGTTCGCGCCCAAGCATATCGGCGATGCTTCCAGGCTCATGCCGCCGGGCGAGCGCTTTCTGGCGATCGGCCCCGCCGCCAATTGGCGCGGCAAGGAATGGCGCGCCGAGCGCTTCGCCGAACTCGCCAAGCGCCTGACCTCCGCGCAAGGCCCGCTGCCGGGGGCGCGGGTCGCGGTGCTGGCGGCGGCGCATGAAAGGCAACAGGCCCAGCCGGTGATCGACGCGCTGCCGCGCGGCCGCGTCGCCGATCTGGTTGGGAAAGTCGATCTTCTCACCGCCGGGGCGGTGTTGAAACGCGCCGCGTTGTTCATCGGCAACGACACCGGCCTCATGCATATCGCCGCGGCGTCGGGCGCGCCGACGCTCGGGCTGTTCGGGCCGAGCCGGGTTTCGGAATACGCGCCCTGGGGCAGCCGCGCCGAGGTGGTCGCCACGGCGACGCCCTATCTGCAATTGTTCCAGCCGGGATGGGACCGCTTCGCCACCGACAGCATGATGGATTCGCTGTCGGTCGAGGCGGCGGAGCAGGGCGCGCGCCGGCTTTTGGCGCGGTGCGCGGCGGAGAAGGCTTGAGATGGCGCGCATCGTCATCGCCGATGACGGCATCGTCTTCGACGGCCGCTCGCCCGAGGCGGGGCCGCTGGGCGGCGCCGAGGCGGCGGTGGTCTCGGTGGCCGAGGCCCTGGCCGCGCGCGGCCACCAGGTCGAGGTTTGTAACCGCTGCGCCGCGCGGCTCTCCTATAAAGGCGTGACCTGGATACCCCTTGGCGAAGGCACGCCCGAAAGCGCCGACCTCTATATCGCCAATCGCGGCCATCGCCTCATCGGGCTGGTGCCGGGCGTGCGCAAAACCCTGTTCTGGATTCACAATCCCGGCTGGTATCTGAAAAAGCCGCGCTATGTGTGGGCGCTCTTCCGCCGCCGCCCGGTGATTATCTGCATCGGCGATTATCATGCCACGACGGTGCCGGGCTGGATGCCGCGCGGCGGGCTTGAGGTCATTCCCTACGGCCTGGCCGAGGAATTCCGCCACGCCGAGCCCTTGCCCGCGCCGCCGCCGCAACGCGCGATCTTCACATCGAACCCGCTACGCGGCCTCGATTGGCTCTTGGATATCTGGGCGCGCGCCATCCATCCGGAACTGCCCGATGCCGAGCTCCACATCCATGCCGGCCCGGCGGTTTATGGCGAAGCCGGCGGCAAGCAATCTTCCGCCATGGCTTCGGTGCTCGCCCGTGCCAAGAGCCTCGACTATCTCGGCGTGCGCTGCGGCCAGCCCTTGCCGCGCGCCGAATTGATCAAGGCCTTGCGCGGCGCCCGCGCCATGCTCTATCGCGGCGATGAGAACGAGACCTTCTGCGCCGCCATGGCCGAGGCTCAGGCGCTGGGCGTGCCGGCGGTGGCGCAACCGGTGGGTTCGCTGCCCGAGCGCATCGTCGACGGCGTCACCGGCGATCTCGCGGTCGATGAAGCGAGCTTCGCCGCCTCGTCGGTGGCCCTGCTGCGCGACGACGAGCGCTGGCGGCGCATGCATCTGGCGGCGCTGAAACGCCAGCGCGGCCTGTCCTGGGACGAGGTGGCGCAACGTTTCGAGGCCCTGATCCCATGACGCGATTGCTCCAGGCGATGGCGGGCGCGCGCTTCGGCGGCGCCGAGGCGTTCTTCACGCGGCTTGCAATCGCCCTCCAGCAGGCCGGGCAGGAGCAGCACATCCTCATGCGCCCGGCGCCGGAGCGCGAGGCGGCGTTACGCCGCGCCGGCATCGCGCCGCTGTTGCTGCCCTTCGGCGGCCTGTTCGATTTCGCCACGCGGCCGGGTTTCCGCCGCGCCATATCCGACTATAAGCCGCGCGTGGTGCTGACCTGGATGAACCGGGCGACGTCGCTTTGCCCGCGCGGCGATTTCGTGCATGTTGCGCGTCTCGGAGGATATTACGATTTGAAATATTACCGCGGCTGCGACCATCTCATCGCCAATACGCGCGGCATCGCGGCTTATCTTCTGGCCCAGGGTTGGGCCAGGGATCGCGTTCACTATCTGCCCAATTTCCCCGCCTCCATACGCGGCAAGGCGGTTTCGCGCGCGAGCCTGGATACACCCGAAGATGTACCGCTGGTGCTGGCGCTGGGGCGGCTCCATCCCAATAAGGGCTTCGATATTCTGCTCGAAGCTTTGGCGCGCGCCCCGCGCATATATCTGTGGCTCGCGGGCGAGGGCCCCGAGCGTGAAGCGCTCCAAAAAAAGGCGGCGGCACTTGAGATTATGGACCGCGTGCGTTTCCTCGGCTGGCGCGACGACGCGCCCGATCTGTTGGCGGCTTGCGACATGCTGGTGGCGCCGTCGCGCATCGAGCCCTTGGGCAACACCATCATCGAGGCCTGGGCGGCGGGGAAGCCGGTGATCGCAAGCCAAAGCGCGGGCCCGGGCGAATTGATCGAGAACGGCGAGAACGGCTTGCTGGTGGCGATCGGCGACGCCGACGCTCTCGCCCGCGCCATGACCGCCCTCGCCGGCGACCGGGCCTTGTCCGCGCGTTTGGCGCAAGCGGGGCTCGCGCGCTACCGCGCGGAATTCGGCCAGGACGCGGTGGTCGCGGCCTATCGCGCTTTCTTCGACCGGGCCGCGCGCTGATGTGCGGCATCGCCGGCATGATGACCGTGAACGGCGAGGCGCCGCCCTTGGCCGCGCTCTCCGCCATGGAAGGCGCGTTGCGCCATCGCGGGCCCGACGGCGACGGCCATTACCGCTCGGGCGGCGTAGGCATGGTGCAGACGCGGCTCGCCATCATCGATCTCGCCACCGGCGACCAGCCGCTTTACGAACCGGGGGGCGCTGCGCTGGTGGCCAATGGCGAGATCTACAATTACGTCGAGCTCAAGAAGGACCTGCCCGGCGCGGTCTTCGCCACATTGTCGGATTGCGAATTGCCGCTCCATCTCTATCGCCGCTTCGGGCTCGATTTCCCCCGGCATCTGCGCGGCATGTACGCCATCGCCTTGCACGATCCCGGCGCCGGGCGGCTGGTGCTGGCGCGCGACCCCTTCGGCATCAAGCCGCTCTATTACGTCGAGACGCCGCAAGGGCTGGCCTTCGCCTCCGAGGCCCAGGCGCTGATCCGCGGCGGCTTGGCGAAACCGGCGCTCAATATCGTGGCGCGCAACGAATTGCTGCAATTGCAGTTCACAACCGGGCGCGAGACCGTGTTCCAGGGCATCCACCGCGTGCTGCCGGGCGAGACCGTGGTGGTGGCCAAGGGCCGCATCGTCGACCGCAGGCGGATCGAGGCGTTGCCCGCGCCCGGGGGGAAGCCGCCCGAAAACGAGGCCGCGGCCTTGGCCGCCTTCGACCTCGCTTTCGCGGACAGCGTCAACGTGCATCAGCGCGCCGACGTGCCCTATGGCATGTTCCTCTCGGGCGGCATCGATTCGACGGCGGTGCTGGCGATGATGGCGCGGCTCAACGACCACCCGGTCAAGGCCTTCACCGTGGGGTTTCCAAACACCGAGCCGGCCGACGAACGCGCGGCGGCGCGCAAGATGGCGGTGGCGCTCGGCGCCGAGCATGTCGAGATCGAATTCCGCGAGGAGGATTTCTGGCGCTCGCTGCCCGAGATCGCGCGGGCGATGGACGATCCGGCGGCGGATTACGCCATTCTGCCGACATACAAACTCGCCTCGACCGCGCGGGCGGCGGGGCTGAAGGTGATCCTGAGCGGCGAAGGCGGCGACGAGCTGATGGCCGGCTATGGCCGCTACCGCTCGCTGATGCGGCCGTGGTGGCGCGGCGGCAAGCTTTTGCGCGGCAAGGGCAATCTCGACAAGCTCGGCATCTTGCGCGGCGAGTTGGCCGATTGGCGCGACGGCATCGAGGCCGCCGAATTGAACGCCGCTTTGCCTGGGCGCTCGCGGCTCCAGGTGGCGCAGGCGACCGATTGCGCCGACTGGCTCCCCAACGATCTGCTGATCAAGCTCGACCGCTGCCTGATGGCGCATGGGGTCGAGGGCCGCACGCCCTTCCTCGATCCGGCTGTCGCGCGCGCGGTGTTCCGCCTGCCCGACGAGATGAAGGTGAAGAAGGGCCTGGGCAAGTGGCTGTTGCGCCGCTGGGTCGAGGAGAACGTGCCCGAAGCCCGGCCGATGGCGAAGAAGCGCGGCTTCACCGTGCCGGTCGCCGAATGGATCGCCCGCCGGGGGGCGCAGCTGGGGCCGCTGGTGGCGGCGCAGCCGGGGGTGGCCGAAATCTGCGTGCCCGGGGCGGTCGAGAAGCTGTTCCGCGAGGCGGAGCGCAAGCGTGCCGGCTTCGCCTGCTGGACGCTGTTATTCTACGCCTTGTGGCACCGCCACCATATCGAGCGCCACCCGGCGGTGGGCCCAGGCAACGAGGACGTGTTCGCGGTGCTGGCCGCGCGCGGCTGATATCCTTTAAAATCGCGAAAACGGCGGAGGAGGAAGCATTATGCCGGTGGTCAAGGCGGCTGATTTCCTGTGGGGCCGGTTGCGCTCGCCCGATCTCGACCAGGCCGAGGAATTCCTGACCGATTTCGGCATGGTCCGCGCCGCGCGCACCAGGGACAAGCTTTTCATGCGCGGCACCGATCCGGTCCACCATCTCCATGTCACCGAGCTCGGCCCCTCGAAATTCCTCGGCTTCGGCTTCGCCGTGGCGAGCGAGGACGATCTGAAAAAAGCCGCCAAGGCACCCGGATGCTCGGGCATCGAAACCATCGACGAGCCCGGCGGCGGCAAGCGCGTGCGTTTGACCGATCCGATGGGCTATCAGATCGAGATCGTGCACGGCATCGAAAACGTCGCCAAGCTGCCAGTGCATCCGAACACCATCAACTGGGGCGAGGAGAAGAAGCGCCGCGCCGGCGAATTGTGCCGCGTGCCCAAGGGCCCGTCGCAGGTGAAGCGCCTCGGTCATGGCGTGGTGATGACGACCGACATCAAAGCCACGCTCGCCTGGTATCGCGAGACGTTGGGCCTGTTGCAATCCGACGACGTTTACGAGGGCGACAAGAGCAACATCATCGGCTCGTTCAACCGGCTCGACCGCGGCGACGAGTATGTCGATCATCACGCCTTCTTCTGCATCGCCGGGAAGAAGAACGGCCTCAACCATGTGTCGTTCGAGGTGCGCGACATCGACGACGTGATGCTCGGCCACGACTATCTGAAGGCCAAGGACAAGTACAAGCATGTCTGGGGCATCGGGCGCCACGTGCTCGGCTCGCAGATTTACGATTACTGGTCCGATCCCTGGGGCCGGGTGCACGAGCACTGGACCGACACCGACGTGCTCAACGCCCGCGCGGCCGCCGCCGATGTTCCGGCCGGGGACGCGCTCAACTCGCAATGGGGCCAGCTCATCCCGATGGAATTCATCGAGCACGCGATACCCTAGGCGCTAGGGACGAGTTTCCACTCCAGCGTCTCGCCCGCCAGGAAGGATTTCACCGCCGCCTTCCCGACGCGGATGCCATCCGGCGCCTTCCAGCGCGCGCGTTTCAAGGTCACCCGCGTCTCGTTGAGGGCCAGGCCGTAGAAGCGCGGGCCATTGAGCGAGGCGAAAGTCTCAAGCCGGTCGAGCGCCTTTTCTTCCTCGAACACGCGCGCATAGGTTTCGAGCGCCACCGGGGCGGAGAAAATCCCGGCGCAGCCGCAATCCTTTTCCTTGTCGGCCACGAGATGGGGCGCGGTATCGGTTCCGAGAAAGAATTTGGGGCTGCCCGAAACCGCGGCGCGGCGCAGCGCCAGGCGGTGCCGCTCGCTTTTCGCCACCGGCAGGCAATACATGTGCGGGCGCAAGCCCCCGGCGAAAAGCGCGTTGCGGTTGATGACCAGATGATGCGCGGTGATGGTGGCGGCGAGATTCGCCCCCGCCAGATTGACGAAATCGACCGCGTCGCTGGTGGTGACGTGCTCCAGCACCACCTTCAACCCCGGCAGGCGCTTCATCAGCGGCGCCAGCACGTCGGCGATGAAGCGTGCTTCGCGGTCGAACACGTCGATCTTCGGGTCGGTAACCTCGCCATGGACCAGAAGCGGCATGCGGATCGATTGCATGCGCTCCAGCACCGGCATGATCCGCACGATATCGGTCACGCCCTTGGCAGAATTGGTGGTGGCATGGGCGGGGTAGAGCTTGGCCGCGGTGAACACGCCTTGCTCGAAGCCCTGGGCCACCGCGTCGGGATCGGTGCGGTCGGTGAGGTAGCAGGTCATCAGTGGCGTGAAAGTCATGCCCCGGGGCAGCGCCTTCAGGATGCGCCGGCGATAGGCCCTGGCCGCGGCCAGGCCGGTCACCGGCGGGGTCAGGTTGGGCATGACGATGGCGCGGGTGAAGACCCTGGCGGTGAAGGGCAGAACGGCCTTGAGCATGGCGCCGTCGCGCAAATGCACATGCCAGTCATCCGGCCGCCGCAATGTCAGAGTCTCGCCCGTCATACGGCCTTAGTATATCCTAGATATCCCACTGCGCGCGCCAGGTAAGGAGACGCCATGACCGCTTGCATCGTTGGATGGGCCCATTCGCGCTTCGGCAAGCTCGAGGGCGAGGACATCGAATTGCTGATCGTCAAGGTGGCGAGCGACGCCATCAAGGATTTGGGCCTGGCGCCCGCCGATATCGACGAAATCTATCTCGGCACCTTCAATGGCGGCTTCGTGCGCCAGGAATTTCCCTCCTCGCTGACGCTGCAAATCGACCCGGTGTTTCGCTACAAGCCGGCGACCCGGGTTGAGAATGCCTGCGCCACAGGCTCGGCGGCCATATATCAGGGCCTGAACGCGATCGCGGCCAAGCGCGCGCGGCGCGTGCTGGTGGTGGGGGTGGAAAAGATGACCGAGGTGGCGGCCCCGCAAGTGGGCGACCTTCTCATCCGCGCCGCCTATCTTAAAGAGGAGGGCGGGATCGAAGGGGGATTTGCTGGCGTGTTCGGCCGCATCGCCCAGGCCTATTTCCAGCGTTACGGCGACAAGTCGGACGCGCTCGCCCGGATCGCCGCCAAGAACCACAAGAACGGCGCGGCCAACCCGCTGGCGCAAATTCGCAAGGATCTGGGTTACGATTTCTGCCGTACGGTTTCGGACAAGAACCCGATTGTCGCGGGTCCCTTGCGCCGCACCGATTGCTCGCTGGTTTCGGACGGCGCGGCGGCGCTGGTGCTGGCGGATGTCGACACCGCGCTCGGCATGGACAAGGCGGTGGTGTTCCGCGCGGCCGAGCAGGTCAACGATTTCCTGCCGATGTCGAAGCGCGACATCACCTCTTATGAGGGGCCGGAAGTGGCTTGGCGGCGCGCCTTCGCCAGCGCGGGGGTGGGGCTCAATGATCTCTCCTGCGCCGAGGTCCATGATTGCTTCACCATCGCCGAACTGATGATCTACGAGGCGATGGGCCTCGCCAAGAAAGGCGAGGGCGCGCGCGTCATTGAAGAAGGCGTCTCTGAAAAAACCGGCAAGCTGCCGGTCAACGCCTCGGGCGGCTTGAAGGCCAAGGGCCATCCCATCGGCGCCACCGGCGTTTCCATGCATGTGCTGCAATCCATGCAATTGACCGGCACCGCCGGCGACATCCAGATCAAGGACGCCAAGCTTGCCGCCGTGTTCAATATGGGCGGCGCGGCGGTGGCCAATTACGTCAGCATTCTCGAACGGTTGCGATGAGCTCCTGTCCATGAGCGAATTTCGGGCCCTGCTGCTCGAGGAATCGGGCGGCAAGGTTGCGGCGCGGATCGCGTCCCTGCCCGAAAGCGATCTGCCGCCGGGCGAGGTGACCGTCGCCGTCGAATATTCGACGCTCAATTACAAGGACGGCATGATCCTCGAAGGCGTCGGAAGGCTGGTGCGGAAATATCCGCATGTGCCGGGGGTGGATTTTTCCGGCATGGTTGAAAGCTCCATTTCGCCCGAATGGAAACCGGGCGACAAGGTGGTGTTGACCGGCTGGCGCGTCGGCGAGATGCAATGGGGGGGATATGCGCAAAAGGCGCGGGTCAAGGCGAGCCAGCTGATCCGGCTGCCGCCCGTTATTTCTACCAAGCGCGCCATGGCCATCGGCACCGCCGGATTCACCTCGATGATGGCGGTGATGGCGCTCGAGGCGCATGGACTGAAGCCGGGCATGGGCGAGGTGCTGGTGACCGGCGCCGCCGGCGGGGTGGGGAGCGTCGCGGTGGCGATACTGGCGAAGCTCGGTTATCCGGTCGCGGCCTCGACCGGACGGCCCGAGACCCATGATTACCTGAAAAGCCTGGGCGCATCGTCTTTCATCGACCGCGCCGAGCTCGCCAAGCCGCCCGCCAAGCCGATCGACAGCGAGCGTTGGGCGGGCGCCATCGACAACGTCGGCAGCACCACGCTCGCCACGGTGCTGACGCAGATGAAGTACCGCGGCTCGGTCGCATCTTGCGGTCTCGCTGGCGGCAGCGATCTCCCGGCGACCGTCATTCCCTTCCTGCTGCGCGGGGTGAAGCTCCTGGGGATCGATTCCGTGATGTGCCCCCAGGAGGAGCGCAAGGCGATCTGGGCGCGGCTGGCACTCGACCTGCCCTTGGACAAGCTCGACGCCATGACCCAGACCATCAAGCTCGAGGCCTTGCCCGGCTGGGGTGCCAGGATACTCAAGGGCGGCGTACGGGGGCGGGTGGTGGTGGAGACGGGCGGATAAAAAGTTAACGTATTCAATTGGATATAGACGTACATTAAGTTTTAACCTAATCTTTACCGCGGTAATGCTTCATCTTCCCTGATGGAATCGAACTCCACGGGAGCGGGAGGGCGCGTTTTGGCGGCTAAAATCGACAGGCGAGGCTTCAACCGGCTCTTGGCCGGAGCCGCGGCGGGGATGAGTTTCCTCGATTTCAAGCGCGCGCTCGCCGACGAGATCAAGAAACCCAAGATGCCGCTGATCATGCTCGATGCCGGCCATGGCGGCGTCGATCCCGGCGCCATCGGTTTGGCCGGCACCTATGAGAAGGACATCTCGCTGCCGACGGTGATGGAGGTCGCGCGCCAGCTCGCGGCGACGAAGCGTTTCGAGATCCGGTTCACCCGCAAGGACGACCAGTTCATTCCGCTGCCGGAGCGCGTATCGCGCGCCCGCGCCGCCGGTGCCGACCTGTTTCTGTCGGTCCATGCCGACGCGCTGCCCAACCGGGCGGAGCGCGGCGCCTCGGTCTATACCTTGTCCGAGCAGGCGTCGGACCGCGAAGCCGCGGCGCTCGCCGCGCGCGAGAACAAGGCCGACCGGGTCGCCGGCATCGACATGTCGCAGCACGATCCCGAGGTGAGCGGCATTCTCATCGACTTGGCGCGGCGCCAGACCAACAATCTCTCGATCCAGCTCGCGCGGGAGCTGGTGGCCGAGCTCGGCCGCCATGTGCCGATGCTGACCAACAGCCACCGCTCGGCGGGCTTCGCCGTGTTGAAGGCGCCGGACATACCCTCGGCCCTGGTCGAGATCGGGTGCCTTTCCAATCGGGAACAAGAACGTCAGCTGCGCCAGGGCTCGTTCCGCGTGTCGATCGCGCAAAGCCTGGCGCGCTCTATCAACGATTATTTCGACGCCGCCGCGCAGGGGTAAGCCCTTTAATATTTTCCTTCGCACGACGCTCGCGCGCCAGATTGCGCGCTCGCCGTGCTACGGGCTTTAACCCTACCGGGCGTTAGCCATGAATTCGCGGCCTTAACAATTTAGAGAGAATTTGCGCCGTATAACGGGCGCGCGGTTTATACCGCAAAAGTCCTTCGGGCTTTTCCTCCCTGAACCTTGGGCCGCGTCTTCGGGCGCGGCCCTTTTTCTTTGCCCAAAATCCGCCCCCTAAAATCCGGCGCGCAAAACCGCCATGACAGGATTGGACGATGCCGCTACCATCGCGCGGCTTGCGGGTGGCCTGCTTCCAAGCGTGCAAGAAACTTCATGAAAACCGGTTTGCGGGAGGGTGTGGCGTTGATGAATGGGAACGGACGGAAGCGCGGGCTTGCGCGCCAAGCCGTCTATCTGGCCGAGGCCGCGGGCTTGGCCCTGGTCCTGACGGCGTTCGGCGCTTTGCCGGTCGATTGGGCCTCGGGGCTGGGCGGATTTCTCGGCCGCGCGATCGGCCCGCGCTTGGGCCTGTCGCGCCGCGCGCGCGCCAATCTCAACCGCACGCTGCCGGCCAATAGCGAAGCCGAGAACCGGCGCATCCTGCGCGGCATGTGGGACAATCTCGGCCGGTCGGTGGCGGAATTTCCGCATCTCGATCGGATCTGCGCGGCCCAATCCGGCCGGGTCGAGATCGTCAATCAAGCCGCTGTGGAGGAACTGCTCAACGACGGCAAGCCCGGCATCGTCTTCGGCGGCCATTTCGGCAATTGGGAGGTGGGCCCCTCGACCATCCACCGCCTGATGGGCGATACCCTGGTTTCGGTCTATCGCGAGGCGAACAATCCCTGGGCCGCCCGGCTGCTGCGCCGGTGGCAGCGTTCGCGCCGCGCCGTCCCCAAGGGCGCCGAGGGCGGGCGCGATTTGATCCGCCATCTGAACCAGGGCGGCCATGTCGCCATGCTGGTCGATCAGAAATTGAATGACGGGATATCCGTGCCGTTCTTCGGCCGCGAGGCGATGACCGCGCCGGCGATCGCCCGGTTGGGCTTGCGTTTCCACTGTCCGGTGGTGCCGATCCGGACCGAAAGGCTGCGCGGCGCGCGTTTCCGCTTCATCGTGCTGCCCCGGCTCGAACTGGCCGATACCGGCAACACCGCCGCCGACGTGCTGGCGGCGATGGCGCGCATCAACGCGCTCATCGAAAGCTGGGTTCGCGCCCGGCCCGAGCAGTGGCTGTGGCTGCACCGGCGCTGGGCGGATTGACTTAGCGCCGGTTTCAGTTCCGGCCGGGAAAACCCCGGATGATTTTCTCCATCGCATCGAGCCCCAAAGTGAGCGCGCCCGGGCCGGGCTGAAGAATATTGGCCGATTTGATCTCGAAGAGCTGCCCGGTACGGACAGCCGGAATTCGGGCGAAGCCAATCCTTGCCGTTACGCGCTCGGGCCGGAATTTCTTGCCGCACCAGGAACCGATGATGATGTCGGGCGATGCTTCGATGATCTCCGGATGCGAAATCATGCGCGCGGACGCATTGCCTTGGCGCGAGCGGGTAGCGAAGACGTCCACACCGCCGGCGAGTTGGATCAGCTCCGACACCCAGCCGATGCCGCAGATCGGAGGCTCGTCCCATTCCTCGAAATAGACGCGCGGGCGGTTTTTGAGTTTTGCTCCGCGCTTGCGGGCGGATGCCAGGCGCTTTTCCAGCGACATCACGAGCTTGTCCGCCTTGGCCTCGGATCCTGTCAGCCGGCCCAGGGTTTCAATCATGGCCAATATCCCGGCGATATCGCGCTGGTTGAAGACATGAACCTCGATCCCGGCCTTGACCAGGTCGCGCATGATCTCGGCCTGGAGGTCGGAGAAACCCAGCACCAGATCGGACTTCAAAGCGAGGATGCGGCCGATACGGGCGGTGGTGAAAGCGGCGATGCGGGGCTTGCGCCGCGCCTCGGGCGGGCGCACGGCAAAGCCGGTGACCCCGGCGATGCGCGCGCCTTGGCCCAGAAGATAAAGCGTCTCCACCGTCTCGGCGGTGAGGCAGACGATGCGCGAGGGGGTATTCATGGGCGCGATGGTAGCGGCGGGGGAGGCGGTCGCGAAGGCGGATGATGGTGCTGCCGCTCAGGATTGAACTGAGGACCTCTCCCTTACCAAGGGAGTGCTCTACCACTGAGCTACGGCAGCGCCGGAATGACGCCGGGACATACACGGGCCGGCCCGGCTTGGCAAGGCGGCTTGACGGCACTCCACCCGGCCATCACCCTAGCCCGATGAGCGTAAAGGATAAGCCAATGCCAGCACGGGTTCCCGCCGGGGTGGCGCGGGCGGCGCATAGGCAGACGCGCCTTTCCAAAGCACTCCGGGCCAATCTCGCCAAGCGCAAGGACCAGGCCCGTGCCCGCGCGGAGGGCGAGAACCCCCCGGGCGACGGCGCCGCCGATCCGCCGCCATCCGCGGCCCAAAGCCCGGGCAAGCCCCCGCATTCCGCTTGAGAAGCGGGCTTCTCCTACGGCCTCTCTTCCTACTAGGGCTACGACGCGCGCGTCAGCCGTGAGTTCAAGATCTTCACCGATGTCGACAGCGCCGTGGCATCCGGCGCGGCGACCAATGTTCCAAACCCAGAAACGAAATCTCTCCCATGCATCATCGCAACCGGAGGAATGCGTCCGTATGCGAAATCGTCGCGGGACGAATGCGTTCGTATGCAAATAAAACCAGATGAGCCATTTCAGCGCGCCGCGGAAAAAATATTTTATCGCCACCGACGCGGATTCATCCGGTATTGCGTCGATTTTATTTTTTTCTCGCAAAAAAATTATTTCGTAACGCGTTTTGGTGTGTTAGCTTCAATCAGAAAATATTTTTCTGAAAAACATTCCTGAATATATATTCCGATAGAGGGAGCATATGGATGTCCACGAAACGCACCGCCAGCATCAGGCTCATCAACAATACCTGCGGCAAGGCGCAAATTGAATTCAGCCACCGTTGCTCAAGCGATCCTGTCGAAACATACAAGGGCACGCCGATTGTTCCGTCCGGCGGAATGACCGATCCATTGCCCGTAAATTACACGACGGGAATTTGGGAATTTGGTTATGACTGGTTTTATTGCAAGTTGACCGTTCTCGAAGGTCCTTTTGCCGGGAGGACACTCATAACGCCCGGGAAACTCGATAATCCAGGCGTGAAATTCGTTCTCCGCGAGCAAGACGAAAAAATGGACTTCTACTTCCCTGTCAGCATCTTCGGCGTCGCCATCGCAATCTATGGCGACAGCAAAGTATCTTATTTTTGAGGGGTTTTGGTGTACCGCCGCGCTTGCCGCAACCAATCCGTGGAGACTGTCGATGTCTAATCGGTCATACAGCAATTCTCTCGCGATGTATGTGGTGAACAATCTCAATGAAAAAGCGACATTCAATTTTTCTCACCGCTATAGCGATGAAACCGCGCAAATTTTGAAGAGCCCCGCCGCCATCGGCCCAAAGGAATGCGCGGGACCTCTCATGGTTGGCTTTAGAACGGGATTTGGAGAGACCTCCAGCGATCACTGGTATTGCGAAGCCCGTACGGCGAGCGGACGAATCCTGGCGTCGAAGAATGGCACGCTGGATACGCCGACGGATCAGTTGATGCTGACCATTCCAGACGATGGGATGATCTACTACTGCTCGTTTTCCGAAAAGGGTTTCATCATCCCGCGCATTTCATCTCTGACATTCTCCGGCGGACCCTATGTATTCACCGTTTCGGTGAAGAAATCCGCCTAGACATGACGACAATGCTTACGCCGGCATCGCCCAGGTTGCCGACAATATGGACTTCCACGAGGAGGCTTGCCTATGCCGAACAATAAAATTTCGAATATTTTTGTTCTTCAGCTCGAAAATCGCTCTTTCGATTCGATGTTGGGGTTCTCCAATCTTTCCGGCCGGGACGCGGAAACCGGCAAGCCGACCGCCGTCTACGGTTTGACCGGAAAGGAATCCAACGCGTATCAGGGCCAGAGCTACACGGTCGCGCCAGGCGGCTACCGCGCCATGCCGGTCGATCCAGGCCATGAATTTGAGAATGTGGTGGATCAGTTGTGTGGCCCGAATACGGCATTCAAGTCGAAGGCGCCTTATCCGCCGATCGATAATTCCGGATATGTCGACAGCTACGTGAAATATGGCAAGGCGAAGTCGAATTACGGCGACATCATGCGCGGCTATACGACGGATCAGCTGCCGGTCTTGAGCGCGCTGGCGCATAACTTCGCCCTTTGCGATCAATGGTTTTCTTCATTGCCGGGCCCGACCTGGCCAAACCGCTATTTCACGCAGGCGGCATCGTCCAATGGGCTCGACCATAGTCCGGACCCTGGCACGATCTTGTGGTGGTTGGAGCATGGGTTCGATTTTCCAAAGGGGAGCATGTTTCAAGCCCTCGACCGGCTTGGCCCGTTCGGATGGCGCGTCTTCAGTGGCGACAAGGCGGTGACTACGATTGCGAGATCCATTCCGCCGGTCAGTTCGAGCGATATCGGGACGATCGACGACTTCTGCACCCGGATTCAATATCCGCATTATCCGTGGCTCTATACCTTTTTAGAGCCGAGTTACGGAGACGCCATAGGGGGGACATACCGGGGTGGGTCTTCCCAGCACCCCGTGGACGATGTGGTTCCCGGCGAAGCGCTGATCAAGAAGGTCTATGAGGCCATCCGCCGCTCGCCCTTATGGGAGCGGAGCTTGCTGATCGTCACTTGGGATGAGCATGGCGGCTTCTACGATCATTATGCCCCGCCGGCTGCAATCCCTCCCGGGGACACACAGCCGGCCCAAGGTCATAACCAATGGGGCTTCCTCTTCGACCGATATGGCGTGCGCGTGCCTGCCGTGATCGTGTCTCCTTGGATCGAGGCCGGAACGATCGATCATCGCGTTTACGATCACGCGTCGATCCCGAAGACAATCGAGTCGCTGGCGGGCATCGGCCCGCTCACTGAACGCGATAAGAACGCGCGCGATATGCTGCCGCTCTTGTCGCGGTCAACGCCAAGAACCGATGCCCCGCTCGTCCTGCCCAACCCGAACTCTTTCCGCGAAGAACATCCTCCCATGGAGAGCGTGCCGCCCGATCCGGATGCGCCAATTCCGGTGAGTATGATGGGCTTTGTGTGGCTTGCGATTATGTGCGATGTCGAACTTTCACCTCCCGGCGGCAAGCCGGCCATCCAAGCGCACTTGAAGGAGCGCTTGTCTCGGCTCACCACCGTCAAAGAGGCGGGCGAATACATCGCCTACGTCCAGCACACGCAGCAGTTGGCTCTCAATCTCGCGCAACAAAGGAAGGCCGCGGCCGCATTGGCGGAAACCATCGCCGCGGCCCAAGGGGAGATCGACCAGCTAACGGCGCCGGGCGCATCGCGAACGCTGACCCGCTAACCGCCGGGAATTCGGGATTTAATCCCGCTTGGGGCGCGCGCAAGCGGGGGAATACACCCGGCGATTCCGCCTCAAATCCGCCGATCCGCCGCCATCCGTGCCCCAAAGCCCGGGAAAGCCACCGCGTTCCGCTTGAGAAGCGGGCTTCGATCCATTACAAAACGCTTCAAGAACGGGCTTCGCCGAATGCCCGCGGGAGAGCCCCATGTCGATCATGCCGGATAAGTGGATTCGCGAAATGGCGAAGGCCCGCGGCATGATCGAGCCCTTCGTCGAAAAGCAGAATCGCCAGGGTGTCATCTCCTATGGCCTTTCCTCCTACGGCTATGACGCGCGGGTCAGCCGCGAATTCAAGATCTTCACCAATGTCGATAGCGCCGTGGTCGATCCCAAGAATTTCTCGGCCGAAAGCTTCGTTGACCGCGAAACCGACATCTGCGTCGTGCCGCCCAACAGCTTCGCGCTTGCCACCACCATCGAGTATTTCCGCATCCCGCGCGACGTGCTGGTGATCTGCCTCGGCAAATCCACCTATGCGCGCTGCGGCATCATCGTCAACGTCACGCCCTTGGAGCCCGAATGGGAGGGCCACGTCACCATCGAGATTTCCAACACCACGCCCTTGCCCGCGCGGATCTATGCCGGCGAGGGCGTCTGCCAGTTCCTGTTCTTCAAGAGCGACCAGGCCTGCGAAGTGTCCTATGCCGACCGCGGCGGCAAGTATCAAAAGCAACGCGGCGTGACGCTGCCGAAACTCTAAGCCATGGACAAAATCCGCATCCGCGGCGGCAGGCCGCTCCACGGCTCGATCCCGATCGGCGGCGCCAAGAACGCGGCGTTGCCGCTGATGACCGCGAGCCTCCTGACCGACGAGCCGCTGGTGCTGAAGAACCTGCCGTTGCTGGCCGATATCACCACGCTCTCCCATCTTCTGGTTCAGCACGGCGTTTCCGTCACCATGCTCGGCGCCGAAAGCGCGGAAGAGCGCGGCCATGTGCTCGAATTGAAGGCGCGGCGCATCGTCTCCACGACCGCGCCTTACGATCTGGTGCGCAAGATGCGTGCGACCGTGCTGGTGCTGGGGCCGCTCTTGGCGCGCGCGGGCCGCGCGCGGGTGTCGCTCCCGGGCGGCTGCGCCATCGGCACGCGGCCGGTCGATCTGCATCTGAAGGCGCTGGAGCGTTTGGGCGCGACTATCGAGCTCAACAAGGGCTATATCGAGGCGCGGGCCGAAAAGGGCCTCACCGGCGCCGAGATCATCTTCCCGATGGTCTCGGTCGGCGCCACCGAGAATATCCTGATGGCGGCGTGCCTCGCCGAGGGCGAGACGGTGCTGGTCAACGCCGCGCGCGAGCCCGAAATCGCCGATCTCGCCCTTTGCCTCAACGCCATGGGCGCGAAGATCACGGGCGCCGGCAGCGACCGCATCCGCATCGAAGGGGTGAAGCGTCTTCACGGCGCGACCCACAGCGTCATCCCCGACCGCATCGAGACCGGCACTTACATGATGGCGGCGGCGATCACCGGGGGCGCGATCGATCTCGTCGGCGCCCATCACGGCATGGTGGCGGAAGTGGCCCGCGTGCTCGAAGGCGCCGGGGTCGAGGTGGCGGAGACGCCCACCGGCATCAAGGTCTCGCGCCGCGCCAATCGCTTGAACGGCGTCGACGTCACCACCGCGCCCTTTCCCGGATTCCCGACCGACCTCCAGGCCCAGCTCATGGCGCTGATGAGCACCGCCTCGGGCGCGGCCATGATCACCGAGACCATCTTCGAGAACCGTTTCATGCATGTGCCGGAATTGACCCGCATGGGCGCCGACATCGCCGTCAACGGCGCCTCGGCCATGGTGCGCGGCGTCGAGAAGCTCACCGGCGCGCCGGTGATGGCGACCGATCTGCGCGCCTCGGTCTCGCTCGTGCTCGCTGGCCTCGCCGCCGAGGGCGAGACCGTCGTCAACCGCGTCTATCACCTCGACCGCGGCTATGAGCGGCTCGAGGACAAGCTGGCATCCTGCGGCGCCGCGATCGAGCGCCTGCCGGGCGAAGGCTGATCCCGCCCCGTGGCGGATAAATCGAAAAGCGAAACCAAGCCGGGCCTCAAGGCCCCCGACGCGGCGAAGCTGCGTCTCAAGGCGGAAGACAGCGAGGACCTGGCCGTGATTTCGACCATCCTCCAGGACGCGCTGGTCGCGGTCGGCGACATGGCGTTCCAGCCCGAGGAGCGGCGCTTCGTGCTGGTGGCGAACCGTTTCCGCCACGAGGCTCCGGCGCAAGCGCCGGACAAGGGCCGCGAGCGGGTGATGACCGGCTTGCGCATCGACGGCGTGACCGGGGTGAAGCGCCGGGGGTTCAATCCCGGCGAGGCCGAAAGGCTGCTGGTGCTGCTGGCGGTTGGCGCGGGGGCGGGCGCGATTTACCTCGATTTCGCCGGCGGCGTCAGCATCCGGCTGGAATCCGGCCGCATCCTGTGCCATTTAGATGACTTCGGCGAGCCTTGGCCCACCCGTTTCAGTCCCAGCCACCCGGTTGAGGATGCGGGCTGAGTCCGCATCTGTTTTCGGGAGCGTTCAAGGTGCTGGGTAACGAAACGCTGGTCTTGGCGCTGCCCAAGGGGCGTATCCTGGATGAGGTGGTGCCGGTGGTGCGGCGCGCCGGGATCGAGATCGAGCGCGAGTTCGACGATCCCGATACGCGCAAGCTGCGCTTCAAGACCAATCTGCCGAATCTGGACGTCATCCGCGTGCGTAATTTCGACGTCGCCACTTTCGTCGCTTTCGGCGCGGCGCATATGGGCGTCTCGGGCAGCGACGTGCTGATGGAATTTGAATATCCCGAGGTCTATGCGCCCTTGGATCTGAGCGTCGGCAAATGCCGCCTTGTCGTCGCCGCGCCGAAAGAGGATCTGGGCCGCGACGACCCGGCGCGCTGGAGTTATGTCCAGATCGCCACCAAATATCCCGAAATCACGCGGCGGCATTTCGCCGCGCGCGGCGTCCAGGCCCAATGCATTAAATTGAACGGCGCGATGGAGCTGGCGCCGAGCATGGGGCTGTGCCGCCGCATTGTCGATCTGGTGGCGACCGGCCGTACCCTCAAGGAGAACGGCCTGGTCGAGATCGAGACCATCGCCGAGGTGAGCTCGCGTTTGATCGTCAATCGCGTGGCGCTCAAAACGCGTAGCGCCGAGCTCGGATCCTGGATCGAGCGTTTCCGCGAGGCGGCCCGTGCCGCTTAGGCTCGAGACATCCGCGCCCGGCTTCGCGAAGGATTTCGCCGTCTTGCTCGATCTGAAACGCGCGATGGATGAAGACGTCGACGCAACCGTGGCCGCGATTCTCGACGATGTGCGCAAACGCGGCGACGAGGCGGTGATTGAATACACCGGGCGCTTCGACAAGCTCAATCTGACGCCCGCGACCATGCGGGTGGCCGCGACCGAGATTTCCCGGGCCAAGCAATCCTGTGAGGCCGATACGATGAAGGCGCTGCGGTTCGCCGCCGAGCGCATCGAGGATTTCCACCGCCGCCAATTGCCGGCGGATATAGACTACACCGACAAGACCGGGGTGCGGTTGGGCGCGCGCTGGCGGCCGCTCGCCTCGGCCGGGCTTTACGTGCCCGGCGGCAAGGCGGCTTATCCCTCCTCGGTGCTGATGAACGCGCTTCCCGCCAAGGTCGCTGGGGTGGCGCGGATCGCGCTCTGCGTGCCCGCGCCCGAAGGCGTACTTAGCCCGCTGGTGCTGGCCGCGGCGGAGTTGGCGGGCGTCAGCGAGATCTACCGCATCGGCGGGGCCCAGGCGGTGGCGGCGCTCGCCTATGGTACCGCGACCATCGCCGCGGTCGATAAGGTGGTGGGGCCGGGTAACGCCTATGTCGCGGCGGCGAAAAGAAGAGTATTCGGAACCGTCGGCATCGACATGATCGCCGGGCCGTCGGAAATCCTGGTGCTGGCCGACGCCAAGAACGATCCCGCCTGGATCGCGGCCGATCTCCTCTCCCAGGCCGAGCATGACGAAGCCGCCCAGGCGATCCTGATCGCCGACGACAAGCGTTTCGCCGATGCGGTGGTCGAGGCGATCGAGCGGATGCTCAAGGATCTGCCGCGCGGGCCGATCGCAGGATCGAGCTGGAAGAATTTCGGCGCGGTCGTCATCGTGCGCAAATGGGACGAGGCGGTGGAGCTGGTCGACCGGATCGCGCCCGAGCATCTCGAACTCGCGATCGAGCGGCCCGAGCTGATCGCGGCCAAGATCCGCAACGCCGGCGCCATCTTCCTCGGCCGGCATACCCCCGAGGCGGTGGGCGATTACGTCGCCGGCCCCAACCACGTGCTTCCGACGGCGCGCAGCGCGCGTTTTTCGTCTGGCTTGGGCGTGCTCGATTTCATGAAACGCACATCGATGGTGCGGTGCGACGCGAGGAGCCTCGGCGCCATCGGCCCGGCGGCGCAGATTCTCGCCAAGGCCGAAGGGCTCGACGCGCATGCGGTGTCGATCGCGCTGCGGCTCAACGCGAAGCGCAATTCCTAGGCTCGAGGCCATGCCGAAGGCCGCGCCCAAGTCTCAGCAGAGCATCGCCAAGGTCACGCTCGACGAACGCACCGTCATCCGCCGCAACGCTGATATCGAGCATGACCGCGCCGTCGCCATCTCCGATCTGCTGGAGGAGAACAGCTTCGCCCCGGCTTCGGGGATAGCGGGGCCGTTCCACCTCCATCTGGCGATCGCCGAGAACCGCCTGGTGCTCGACATCCGCGACGAGGGCGGCAATCCCCTGGAAAAGATCGCGCTGTCGCTCGCGCCCTTCCGGGGATTGGTGAAGGACTATTTCATCTTGTGCGAGAGCTATTACCAGGCGGTCAAGACCACCACGCCGACCAAGCTCGAATCGATCGATATGGGACGCCGCTCCATCCACAACGAGGGCGCCGAGCTCCTGCGCGAGACCCTGTCGGGCCAGGTGGCGATGGATTTTCCCACCGCGCGGCAGCTCTTCACGCTGCTGTGCGTGCTGCATATCCGCTGATTTTCCGCCGGAGAGAAGGGGCTTGACCGGAACGGGGCGGCCAAGGATGTTGAGGCGGTTTTGGGGTGGCGGATAAGGAATGCCGAAGGAAGATTTAATCGAATTCCCTGGGACGGTGACCGAGCTCTTGCCCAATGCGATGTTCAGGGTGAAGCTCGACAACGACCATGTGGTGCTGGCGCATACCTCGGGCAAGATGCGGAAGAACCGCATCCGCGTCCTTGCCGGCGACCGGGTCAATGTCGAGATGACGCCTTATGACCTGACCAAGGGCCGCATCACATTCCGCTTCAAGTAACGGGCGAGCGGGCCACGCCGCCTTCGATCCCTCAACGCCTTGTGCTGGCCTCGGCCTCGCCGCGCCGCAGCGATCTTCTTGCCCAAATCGGCCTCGTTCCCGATGCTGTCGATCCCGCCGGCATCGACGAGACGCCCCATGCCTTGGAGCCGCCGGGCAATCTCGCTTTGCGCCTGGCCGAAGCCAAGGCCCGCGCCGTGTCGCGGCGCCAGCCCGGCGCCTTCATCCTCGCCTGCGACACGGTGGTGGCGTGCGGCAGGCGCATCCTGCCGCAGCCGGCGAATGAGCAAGAGGCGCGCCGATGCCTCGAATTGCTGTCCGGCAGGCGGCACCGCGTCCATGGCGGCGTGGCGGTGATGTCGCCCGAGAGCAAGCTCGTAAGCCGCAAGGTCGAAACCGCGGTGCTGTTCAAGCGGCTCTCGCGCGAGGAAATCGCCGATTACCTGGCGAGCGGCGAATGGCGCGGCAAGGCCGGCGGCTATGCCATCCAGGGCCTGGCTGGGCGGTTCGTGAAGGGCGTGATCGGCTCCTATGACAATGTCGTGGGCCTGCCGCTCTACGAGACCGCGGCGCTCCTGGCGGGGTTGGGCTACGCCCCGGCGCGGCGGCTGAAAAAGTGAAACGCGACATCGCGATTTCGCTATCGTCCGATGAAAGCTGGGCGGCGCTTTCCGAGGACGGCGCAATCGTCGAATTGCGGCTCTCCCGCGCCGGGGAAACGAGTCATGTCGGCGAAATCCATCTCGGGCGCATCACCGGCTTGCGGCCGGAATTGCCGGCGGCGCTGGTCGAGATCGGTCTTGGCCGGCCGGGTTTTCTCAGCGCCGAGGATGTCGTGCCCAAGGGCGGTTTCGCCAAGCTCCATGAGGGCGCGGCGGTGGTGGTGATCGTGGCCAAGGACGCCCGCGCCGATAAGGCGGCGGGCCTGTCCATGAAAATTCCAGGCAAGAGCGTTGTCCCGCCGCCGGGATCCCGGCCGCCGTTGCGGCTCGACGCGCCCGCGCCCGTGGCGGCAGTGCTGATCGCGCCTTGGCTGGACACGGCGCCCGATCGCATCCGGATCGACGATCGCGGCGCTTATGCCGAGCTGCGCCATTGGCTGATGGCCGGGCGGAAAGAGCTGGTGGAGCGGCTCGAGTTTTCCTCGGGGAAACTCTATGAGGAGGCCGGGATCGGCGAGGCGGCTGAAGCGGCGTTGAGCCCGCGACTCGGCCTCAAAGGCGGCGGGGCGCTCGTTATTGAGGTCACCTCGCTCGCCTCGACCATCGACGTCGATAGCGGAAAGGCGCGGCCGGCCTTGGCCGCGAACCTCGATGCGGCCGAGGCGGTGGCGAGGCAAATCCGGTTGCGGAACCTCTCCGGCCCAATTCTGGTGGGATTTGTCGGCATGAAAGGGAAGGACGGGCGCGGCCGCGTGCTGGCCGCGCTCAAGCGGGATCTCGCCCGGCACGCCCGGGATTGCCAGGTGCTGGGCTGGACCAAGCTCGGCCATGTCGAATTGGTCAGGCCCCGCCGCGCGCCGTCGCTCGCCGAGTTGATGAGCGAAGATCACTAAAACAATTCCGTCACCCCCGCGAAAGCGGAGGTCCAGTTTTCCGGCCGGCCAGGAGCCGCCGCCTTGAGTGCGGGGGTATGCCAAGACCTTCGACAGCGGGGGTTGCCCGGTTTTAGACTGAAGCCATGGATGACGCTCCCTTGGCCAAGCCTGCCCGGCCCTGTCCGATCTGCGGCAAGCCCGCGGCGCGGAAATTCCAGCCGTTCTGCTCCGACCGCTGCTCGCTGGTCGATCTCGGCCGCTGGCTCGGCGAGGGCTATCGCGTACCCACTACGGTATCGCCCGAAGACGAGGAATCCGTTCCCGACGAGCAAGCGGGGGAAGAGGGGGGCTGAGTGAACTGGACACCATGGTTTATATCTGCGATAAGCCCGCCCGCTCGACATGGAACGCCCAGGTAGCTCAGTTGGTAGAGCACGTGACTGAAAATCACGGTGTCGGTGGTTCGATTCCGCCCCTGGGCACCAT
>CAWAWJ010000005.1:0-8322 GCA_963785735.1 uncultured Alphaproteobacteria bacterium | reverse complement strand
CTCGCTCTTCATCACCTACCTTGCCGGCGTGGTGACCACCTCGCTGGTCGGAAGCGGCGTCGCCTGGCTGGGACGGCGGCGTCTAGTCGAGGTTGCGCTGGTGGGCTGGGCGATCGGCATCGCGATGACCTTGTTGCCCAGCATCGTCGCCGTCGTCATCGGTCTCGCGCTCGCCGCCGCCTGCTGCTTCGTCTGCCAGGCGGCGTCGACCAGCTATGTCGCCTTGACCGCGACACGCGCGCGCTCGTCCGCGGTCGGGCTCTACGTCACCGCTTATTATCTCGGCGGCAGCGTCGGCGGACCGGTCGCGGGAATGGCTTGGACGATCGGCGGGTGGACCGCTTGCGTGGCCTGCGCGCTTGTTGTGCTGGGCGCGGTCGCGCTGGTGGTGCGGCGCTACTGGATCGAGGAGGCCAAAGCTGCGTGAAGCCGCACGCTTACCGCCCGCCGCTCACGTCGAGCACGGTGCCGGCGATATAGCTCGCCTCGTCCGACAGCAAATAAAGGATCGCGCTCGCGACTTCTTCCGCCTTGCCGGCGCGTTTCATCGGGAGGTTCGGGCCGATCTTGGCGACGCGGCCTTCGGGCTGAATCTCGGTGTCGATGACGCCGGGGCTCACCGCGTTGACGCGGATGCCTTCGCCGACGAGCTCTTGCGCGAGGCCGAAGGTGAGGCTGTCGATCGCGCCTTTGCTGGCGGCATAAGGCACGGTCTCGCCGGCGCCGCCAAGCCGCGACGCGGCCGAAGACAGATTGACGATCGCGCCGCCTGTGCCGCCATGTTTGGTCGACATCCGCCGGATCGCTTCGCGGCAGCAGATCAAAGTGCCGGTGATGTTGATGGCGAAGAGCCGGTTGAGTCCTTCGGCGTCGACCGCATCGATGCGGCCATGCGGGCCGATGATGCCGGCGCTGTTGACGAGACCGTGCAACGCGCCGAAATCGCGATCGATTGCGGCGAAAAGATCGGCCACCGCGTCGCTGTCGGCAATATCGGCGGCATAGGCGATGGCCTTGCGGCCCTGCGCTTTGACCTCGCCGACGATCGCGTCGGCGCGCGTGCTCTTCTCGCGGTAATTGATCGCGACGTCCCAGCCGACCCGTGCCGCGGCGATGGCAGTCGCGGCGCCAATGCCGCGGCCGCCGCCGGTGATCAGCAAGGTCTTAGCCATGGCGCGCTCGCTCACGCCTTGGGTTCGTTCGGCCATTCGATATGAGCGCGGATCGCCTGTCTCGCCTCGTCGACCCAATTGTATTTCTTGGCGACGGTGATCATCGCCGTCAGACCATCTTGCCACATCGAGCTCTGGTCCTGGTTGCGCAGCCAGGTTTCGCTGACCCAGGCATGACCTTCGGGATCGAGCGTCGCGACGCCCGACAGCGCGGGGGCGAGCTTGGCATCGCCTTTCGGCGGATCGACCACCAGGTTGAAATGCTTGAAGTCCTTGCGCGCCTCGAGCGACACGGCGAAGTCCTTGGCAACGTGAATGAACATGGCAGCGACCCCGATAAGCGATACCGAATGAAATGCCAGACTAGGCCGCGTCCTGTGCCGTTGTCACTCGGCGAAGCCCCATGATAGGCTTCCCGTCATGCGGGAGTATGGGTTTCGTCTTCTGTTGATCGCGGCGCTGGTGCTGATGGCGATCCCGCCGCTATCGGCGGCGTCACGGTGGTCGCCCTGGGCAGCGCAGGCGACACCTTTTGCCGGCGCGCCGCAGTCGATCGGAAAGACCGATGCCGGATGCCTCGCGGGCGGCGAGGCTTTGCCGTCCGATGGCACCGGCTTTCAGGTGATCCGTCTTAGCCGCGTGCGCTATTTCGGCCATCCCTTGCTGGTGAATTTCATCGAAGATCTGGGCCACAAGGCCGCCGCGGCGAAGCTGCAGCCCTTCTATATCGGCGACATGTCGCTGCCGCGCGGCGGGCCGATGCCCAATGGCCATGCCAGCCACCAGACCGGCATCGATGTCGATATCTGGTTCAACATGGACGCCAAACCGGTGCTGGCGCCGCCGCAGCGCGAGGATCCGTTTCTGCCGTCGATGCTCACGCCCAACGGCAAGGCGATCGATGCCAAGGAATTCGATGCGCGGCAGGTGACGTTGCTGAAGCTGGCGGCGACTGATCCGCGCGTCGATCGCATCTTCGTCAATCCGGTGATCAAGCTGGCGCTGTGCCGCGGTGCTTACGCTTCGGCGGAGGGCACGGATACTTCCTGGCTGCATCGCCTGCGACCGTGGCCGGGCCATGACGATCATTTCCATGTCCGGCTCGCCTGTCCGGCGGATTCTCCCGATTGCGAACGCCAGGCGCCGATCCCGCCGGGCGATGGCTGCGATGCGACGCTCGATGCGTGGTTCAAGCCGCATGGTCCGGCTGGCCCGGCTCCTGCCGCGGGCGCGCTGCGGGCACCGGTGCTGCCGGCTTCTTGTCGCCGTCTCATCCAACGCTGAATTCTTCAGCCGGAAGATTTGAGTGCGGATCGCTTGGCCGTAACGGCCGCATAAAAAGGCCCGGCAAATCGCCGGGCCTTTTGTTTTGAGGGTCTTTTATTTTTGACTAGCGACGACAGTACCGTCGTCGCTACAGGCGGTGAGCGATCAGGCTTATTTCGCCGATGCCATCTCGGCGTTGCGCAAGCGGCGCGCCACCATCTTGCGCATCAGCTTGCGGCGCATCAGCTCGCGTGCATCGACGCGCGCACCATCAATCATCGCCATACCAAGATTCGGAGTGCCAGCAAAGCGTGTGAGCTTCATCTTCTCGTCCATTTGGCGACCTCCAGAAGTTTCGTTGGTGAAGGATTTTGTTGGGCGGAAGGGTGCCAATCCTGGCGAAAAAGTACAAGCCCGATTTGCAGGGAAACGTCGAAAAAACAAGATTTTGCCGTGATGTTACGGCCGTGTGACGCCGCCAAAACGATTCGCTCAAGAAAACAGTTAGTTATCGTCCGTATCGGAAGTGCCGTGGTTCTTCTCGACGATATCCCGCGCCAGTCGTACCAAGAGTTGGCGCAGCTCGCCATTCTGGATCGTGCGGAAGGCGCGCACCAGCTCGATGTCCATGCGGTCGAGCGTCCCGACCGCCGGCGCGTCCGAGCCGACAATCCCGTCGAAAAAATAATCCGGGGATTTGCCCAGCAGCTTGGCGAGCTGATGCAGCCGGCTGGCCGAGATGCGGATCTCGCCTTGCTCGTACTTCTGGATGACCTGAAAACTCATGCCGAGCTCGCGCCCGACCTCGGTTTGGGTCAATCCGGCAAGTTCGCGGGCCATGCGCAACTGACCGCCGACATGAAGGTCGATGGGGTCGGGGCCATGCTCTTTTGCCGTATGTCTAGGTCGGCGGGGGCGACCCGGCGGTAGCCGACTATCACTCTCGGACATGATTCGTTATGAAAAGGACCTGGCGGGCTAGGTTTTTGGTGAGGAATCACAAATGGGTAACGAAAGCGGCGCGGAGCATACTCTCGTGTTTTCGTGCAGCACACTGGAAGTTGGGTTGTATAAACATTTTACAATTTTATGGTGTAACCGTTAATCGGTTGCCCATATCACATAGTATTTTTCACCCTCAGCGCTGGAGATAGCCGTGGAAGAAGAGCTTCTTTATGAGGTTAAGGACGGAATCGCCCGCGTGACCTTCAACCGGCCGCAGGCGCGCAACGCTTTCACCTTCGCGATGTATGAGCGCCTGGCCGAGATCTGCCAAAGCATGGAGCAGGAGCGCTCGGTCAAGGTGATGCTGCTGACCGGGGCAGGCGAGAAGGCCTTTGCCTCCGGCACCGACATTTCGCAGTTCAAGGCGTTCAAAACCGCCGATGACGCGATCGCCTATGAGAGCCGCATCGACCGTGTCGTCGGCGCGCTCGAGCACTGCCGCGTGCCGACCATCGCGGTGATCTCGGGCGCCTGCACCGGCGGCGGCGGCGCGCTCGCGGCGGCCTGCGATCTGCGCATCGCCGCGGCCAATGCACGCTTTGGCTTTCCGGTCGCGCGCACGCTCGGCAATTGCCTCTCGATGGGCAATTACGCGCGGCTGGTGGCGCTGATCGGTGTCGCCCGCGCCAAGGAGATTATCTTCACCGCGCGGCTGGTCGAGGCAGAGGAGGCGCTGAAGGTCGGCCTGGTCAGCGAGGTGCTCCCCGATCACGCGGCGCTGATGGCGCGCGCCGAAGAGTTGGCACAGACCGTCGCCGGCCTCGCGCCGCTGACCTTGCGCGCGACTAAGGAGGCGATGCATCGCCTGATGTCACGCATCCCGCCCGGCGAAGGGCAGGACCTCATCCTCATGTGCTATATGAGCAAGGACTTCCGCGAAGGCATGGACGCCTTCCTCAACAAGCGCAAGCCGAACTGGCTCGGTGAGTAAACGCCCCGTCCATAAAACATCGTCATTGCGAGGAGCGCGGCGACGAAGCAATCCAGAGCAACGTGTGAGGCTCTGGATTGCTTCGCTCCGCTCGCAATGACGGCTGATAGGTTGGCGGATTACAGCTTAATATTCTCGTCCGCGACCACGCGCTGTACCGCCGGCCGCTGCAGCATGCGGTCCTTGAACGCGGTGTAATTCTTCATCGTCTCCATCGGGATCTCGCGCCGGACGCCCCAGGTGTAGAGCACGAAGGCATAAGGGTCGGCGACCGAGAATTTGTCGAACAGATAGTCCTTGCCTTCATACATCGCGTCGATCTGTTCGAGATAGCCGTGGAACACCTTCTTGCCGGTGTCGCGCAGATTCTGGTGCGCCGCCGGATCGCTGGCATAGCGCTCGGGCCGGCCGATATGCGCTTGTGCCGGATGGACGCTCGAGGCGACCCAGCCGATGAAGGACATCATCTTCGCTTCGGCGATCGGATCGTTGGCCCAGAGATTGAAGCGCTTGCCGAGGAACGGCAGGATCGCCGTGTTCTCGGAGATGAACTCGCCATTATCGAGGCCGAGCGCGGGAACGCGGCCCTGCGGATTGATCTTGAGATACGCTTCCGAACGCTGCTCGCCCTTGCCGAGATCGACCTTGCGGCCCTGATAGGTCTCGCCGCTTTCTTCGAGCACGATATGCGAGGCCATCGAGCAGGCGCCGGGGCAATAGCATAGGGTCAGCATGGTTCATCCTCCCGTGATTGGTTGCCGCATCTTCTCCGGCGGCCGGCGCCTTGTCTATCGGCGGATTGTTACATCATGACCGGCGCGATGCGGAAGAACTGGATGATGAGGATGATCGCCGCCGCCGCGATCACCAGGACGGTCAGCACGACGCCGATGGCACGCAGCGGGTTGACCGTATTCTCGCGCGAAAAAGCAATCCAATGCGACAGGCGCGCGACCAGCAGCAACAGGCAGAGGACGAACGCGTCGCCCCGCACCTCGCCGGCAAGACCCTCGTGAAGGAGATTTACGTCCCCGGAAAAATCCTCAACCTCGTCGTGAAATGACGCGCCGCCCATTCCTTCACCGCGCCTTGGTCTGCGCCGCCGTCTGGCTCCTGCCAGCCGCCGCCTGGGCCGTGAACGAGCCCGGCCTCATTTACGTCCACACCGCGCGCGACGGCATCACCGCGCAATCCGCCGCCGGCACGAACACCCTCGCCCGCGGCCAGACTTTCAACGCCTCCGGCCAGGTCATCACCGCGCCCCCGGCCCAGCCGCTCGTCCTCGTTTTGTCCAACGGCTCCGCGCTCTGCCTGCCCGACGGCGGCCACCTCACCCTCACCTCCTTCACTCAGGAGCCGGTCGCCGACACCAGCACCGACCGCGAATACGAGCCTTCCCCCAGCCAGATGAACCTTGTGCTCGACCAGGGCGCCCTCGCCCTCGCCATGCGCGTGCCCCGGCCCACCTCGACCCTCGCCATCACCACGCCCCTCGCACAATTGAGCTGCCTTTCCCAGTCCCTCGTCGTCATCGCCGCGGCCGACGAAGTTTCCATCGCCGTCTTTGATGGCACCGTCAACCTCACCGTTCCCTCCACTGGCTTCACCGAAACCCTCCAGACCGGCCAATTCGCCACCCTCACCCGCGCCTCGCTTGCGCAAAAATACCCGCTGCAACTCGCCGCCATCAGCCTCGTCCAAAACCATCAATTCGGCGGTTGGGTCGAAATGGCGCGCTGGGCCGCCGCCCGCGTGGACTTCACCCGCGGCGCGCAAGGGCTTCATCCCCGCCTCGTCACGCCCGCGGAATTCACCAAGGGCATTTCCGTCGAGGAGCCGCGCTTCCTTCAGTGAACCCGCCCTCCGCCAATCTCCAGCCCTCCGGCGCTTCCCGTTTCCTGCCGGACAATTTCGACGCCGCCCGCCCCGTTGCTGTCATCGCCGGCTGCGGCCTCTACCCGCAAATCACCGTGCGCGCCCTGCGCGCCGCCGGCCAGCCCGTCCGTCTCATCGCCTTTGCAGAGGAAACCGCGCCCGAGCTCATCGACTCTTTCCCGCCCGATGAACGCGCCACCATCCTCGTTGGCCAGGTCGGCCACATGCTCAAGGCCTTGCGCCGCCTCGGCGCCGGCTCCGCCATCATGGCCGGCCAAATCCGCCCGCGCCGTCTCTTTCACGGCCTGCATCCCGACCTCAAGGCCCTCGCCCTCCTCGCCACCCTCAAGGAACGCAACGCCGCCACCATCTTCGGCGCCCTCGCCCGCGAAATTGAGGCCATCGGCGTCCGCCTCCTCGACGCCCGCGCCTTTCTCGACCACGAACTCGCCACCCCCGGCGTCATGACCGGCGGCCGCCAGCGCGTCGCCGCCGACACCCTCGCCTTCGGCATCCGCCTCGCCCGCGAGGTCGCGCGGCTCGACATCGGCCAAGGCCTCGTCGTCAGTGCGGGCACCGTTATCGCCGTCGAAGCCTTCGAAGGCACCGATGTGATGCTCCAGCGCGCCGGCTCACTCGAAGCCTCCGACCCTCTCTTCGTCAAGACCTCCAAGCCCGGCCACGACTTCCGCTTCGATGTCCCCGTCTTTGGCCGCACCACCCTCGACGCCCTGCGCGACGCCAAGATTCATGCCGCCGCCCTCGAATCTGGAAGCACCCTCATCCTCGAAAAAGACGCCGTCCTCGCTGAAGCCCGCGACGCCGGCATCCAACTCCTTGGCTACGCCGCCGCGTAGGCGGGCCGGGGTTCGAGACTTGCCTCGAACCCCGGCCTCCGTCCTACAGGACCTTCACCCCGGCCAGCACCTGAACCATATTGTCCAGGCAGACTGTCCAGCCGGCGTTATGCTGGTCGCGCGCTTCCGCGCTGGTGAACAGTTCATGGGTTATCCGCACATCCGTGCCGCCGTCGATTTCCACGAAGTCGACTGTCACCAAGGTTTCGCTGACCCCGCCCGCGCCCGAGCAGGAACTGTTGGAAGACCAGGTGAAGACCAGCCGCTTCGGCGGACTCACTTCGCGATAGGTTCCGCGAACCACTTTCTCCCCCTGCGGCGAGACCGCGTTGAAGCAGTATTCGCCGCCCGGCCGCGCGTCAATCTTGGCGGACGCGATGCTGAAGTTGCCTTTGGATCCCAGCCATTGGCGAACTTGGTCCGGTGTCGTCCAGGCCGCGAAAACGCGGGCCGCCGGCGCCTTGATCCATTTCTTCACGTTCAGAGCGAGCGTGGGTTCAGTCGTGGTATTCATGATTTTTCCTTCTTTGTTGGTGTTTTTGGTGATGTTGAGTCTTCGAGGTAGGCTGCCAGTTGATCCAGCGATCCTTCCCAGAAAGTCCGGTATTCCTCCATCCATCGCGCCGCTTCCTTCATCGGCGCGGCTTGGAGTTGCATTTGATGTTCGCGACCCTGCCGCCGCCGCTGCAGCAGCCCCGCCCGCTCCAGCACCCCCAGGTGCTTGGAGACCGCCGGCAATGACATCGCAAAGGGCCGCGCCAGCTCCGTCACGCGTGTCTCTCCGCGCGACAGCAGCCGCAGCAGGTTGCGCCGCGTCGGGTCCGCCAGCGCGGCAAACGTCCGGTCCAGCGTCGCCTCATTATATTTAACCATATGGTTAAATGAATACCCGTTTCGCCTTCTGCGCAAGCACTAAATTTTAACTTTTTTACGGCCCGTTTGTCGCCGGCCCCGGCAGATAATCCGGGTCCGCCGCCGCCACCCACTGCGGCCACGCCTGCAACTGTGTCAGCGCCTCCGGCACGCTCTTCGCGTCGTGTGCGCCCAGCGCCAGCGTCATCCAGCCGCCCGCCGGATCCCATGCCACGATATGCCAGCCCTTCGCCTTTAATGCCGCCGCCAGCGGCGCCGTGTCCACGCCGGGCTGCAATTGCGCCCGCACCCGGTCCGCAAACATGAACTTCCATCCGCGCACCACCGGCGGGTTCTCTGCCGC
>CAWAWJ010000004.1:0-45432 GCA_963785735.1 uncultured Alphaproteobacteria bacterium | reverse complement strand
GCAAGCGGGGGAGGGTTAGGGTGGGGGAAACTTCGCGCGACGGCTCGGGCCTGAATCCTCGCTAAAGACCCTGCCGCATTGTGGCAGGGGCGTGGCGAAACCGCCCGATTGTGGCGTTTCAATTCCATTTCCCGGCCATAGTCCCGAATTACATTTTCCCCATCGGTTGCGCCACCCAACCACGGCAAGAGGGAGTTGGAATCATGACCCGGGAAACCCTGTTCGTCTTGACGCTCGCCGCGCTGGCGCTCGCCGGCTGCGGCAGCACGGGTGCTTACAGCAGCGGCAACCAGCGCTCGATCGACGCCGACATCGCCGCCGCCCATGACCAGGGCCCGACAGCGGAAAATCTGAACCCGGCCCAAATCTCGGTCCTGCCGACCGTGACCCTGCCGTTCAAGAGCGCCTATTGATTTCGGTCGCGCTCGCAGCCGCCACTCCAACCCTGCTCGCGCGACCGAGTAAGTCAGTTTTGATTTCGGCCGCGCGGGTTTCTTCTTGTCGCGCCCGGCCTTTGCTACGCTAGGCGGGATCCAGCACGCTGTCCCAGTAGAGGAAATCGCGCCAGGAGTGGTGCAGGAAGTTGGGCGGAAACGCCCGGCCGTTGTCGCGCAGGAAATTAGTGGTCGGCTGGAAGGGCTGGTGGCGCGGATAGAGCCCGCTTTCCGACGGGATGCGGTTCCCCTTGATGAGGTTGCAGCCCGAGCAGGCGGTGACCACGTTCTCCCAGGTGGTGCGGCCGCCGCGCGAGCGCGGCACGACATGGTCGAAGGTCAGATCATGCGAGGGGAAGGCGTCGCCGCAATACTGGCAGGCGAATTTGTCGCGCAGGAACACGTTGAACCGGGTGAAGGCCGGCCGCCGCGACATGGCGATATAAGCCTTGAGCGAGATCACGCTCGGAAAATTCATCTCGAAGGAGGGGCTGCGCACGACGCGGTCATATTGCGAGACGATGTTGACGCGGCCCAAACACACCGCCTTGACGGTTTCCTGCCACGACCACAGCGACAGCGGGAAGTAGCTCAGCGGGCGGAAATCCGCGTTGAGCACCAGGGCCGGACAGCTATCGAGCGCGACTGTCAACCAACCTCCGCTTGGCTTACCGGCGGCTTCTGCCGCCCTTATGCCGGAATAAAGGCATAATTTTATGACGTTCGCAATGTTTGGCATATGCCCGTCATGGCCGGGCTTGACCCGGCCATCCACGAATTCTTTAGGGCTTCAAGACGTGGATGCCCGGAACAAGTCCGGGCATGACGCGAAGCGCATTTACCGCGTGGGGACGGGCTTCTCGCCGCGGTAATCGTAGAAGCCCCGGCCGGTCTTGCGCCCGAGCCAGCCGGCCTCGACGTATTTGACCAAGAGCGGGCAGGGCCGGTACTTCGAATCGGCGAGGCCCTTATAGAGCACGTCCATCACCGAGAGACAGGTGTCGAGCCCGATGAAATCCGCGAGCTCGAGCGGCCCCATCGGATGGTTGGCGCCGAGCTTCATGGCGGTGTCGATGGCCTCGACCGAGCCCACCCCTTCATAGAGCGTATAGACCGCCTCGTTGATCATCGGCAAAAGGATGCGGTTGACGATGAAGGCGGGATAATCCTCGGCCGCGACCGGCGTCTTGCCGAGCTTCACCGCGAGCTCGCGGATGGCGGCGAATGTCGGCTCCTCGGTGGCGATGCCCTTGATGATCTCGACCAGGACCATCACCGGCACCGGGTTCATGAAATGCATGCCGATGAAGCGGCCGGGCCGGTCGGTGGTGGAAGCGAGCCGCGTGATCGAGATCGATGAGGTGTTGGAGGCGATGATGGCGGTGGGATTGAGGAAGGGGATGAGCTTCTTGAAGATCTCGCGCTTCACCTCCTCTTTCTCGGTCGCGGCCTCGATCACCACGTCGCATTCCTTAAAGAAGTCGAAGGAGGTCGAGGTCTTGATGCGCTTCAGGGCGAGCGATTTGTCGGCCTCGGTCGCCTTGCCGCGAGCGATCTGGCGCGCGATGTTCTTGTCGATGCCGGCCAATGCCTTTTCCAGCGCCGCCGCCGCGACGTCGTTCAAGCGCACCTCGTAGCCCGCGAGCGCCGCGACATGGGCGATGCCGCTGCCCATTTGCCCGGCGCCGATGACGCCGACGGTCTTGATCGAAATCGGTTGAGTGGCCGCCATGCTATGCTCCCTGTGCTCCTGTCAGCTTCCGCCGGGCTTGGCCAGCGCCTTGTCGAGCGCCGGCACGATCTGGAACAGATCGCCGACCAGCCCGTAATCCGCGATCTGGAAGATCGGCGCCTCTTCGTCCTTGTTGATGGCGACGATCACCTTCGAATCCTTCATGCCGGCCAGATGCTGGATCGCGCCCGAGATGCCGACCGCGATATAGAGCTCGGGCGCGACGATCTTGCCGGTCTGGCCGACCTGGAAGTCGTTGGGGACGAAGCCCGCATCGACCGCGGCGCGCGAGGCGCCGACCGCCGCGCCGAGCTTGTCGGCGAGGCTTTCCAAGAGCTTGAAGTTCTCGCCCGATTGCATGCCGCGCCCGCCCGAGACGATCACCCGCGCGGCGGTCAATTCGGGCCGCTCGCTCTTGGCGAGCTCGGACCCGACATAGCGCGCAAGCCCGTCGCTGCCGGCGGATGCTATCGTTTCGACGGCGGCGTTGCCGCCAGAATTCTTGGCCGGCGAAAAAGCCGTGGCGCGCACGGTGATGATCTTGATGGCGTCGGCGGATTGCACGGTCGCGATGGCGTTCCCCGCATAGATCGGGCGGCGGAAGGTGTCGGGCGACACCACGCCAGAAATATCGGATATCTGCGCCACGTCCAGGAGCGCCGCCACGCGCGGCAAAACGTTCTTGCCGAAAGTGGTCGCGGGGGCGAGCAAATGGGTGTGGCTCTTGGCGAGGGTCAGGATCAGCTTCGCCAGATCCTCGGCCAGGGGATGGGCGTAAGCCGCGTCATCGGCCAGCAGCACCTTGCCGGCGCCCGCTATCTTGGAGGCGGCTTGCGCGACGGCGCCGCAACCCTGGCCCGCGACCAGGATGACGATGTCGCCGCCGATGGCCTGGGCCGCCGCCACGGTGTTGAGGGTGGCGGGCTTGAGCGTGGCGTTGTCGTGCTCGGCGAGGACGAGGCAGCTCATCAGATCACCCGCGCCTCGTTCCTGAGCTTGTCGACCAGTTCCTCGACCGAGGCGAGTTTCTTGCCGCCATGACGTTTTTGCGGCTCTTCCACTTTCAGGGTCTTGAGCCGGGGGTTCGCGTCAACGCCGAGAGCTTCAGGGGTTGTCTGCTCGATCGCCTTTTTCTTGGCTTTCATGATGTTGGGGAGCGAGGCGTAGCGCGGCTCGTTCAGGCGCAGATCGGTCGTCACCACCGCCGGCAATTTGAGCGCGAGGGTTTCGAGCCCGCCGTCGATTTCGCGCGTGACATCGGCCGTGCCATCACCCAAGACCAGCTTCGAGGCGAAGGTTCCCTGGCCCCAGCCGAGGAGCGCCGCGAGCATCTGGCCGGTCTGGTTGCAATCGTCGTCGATCGCCTGCTTGCCCAGGATGACGAGGCGCGGCTGTTCCTTGGCGATAATCGCCTTGAGCAATTTCGCCACCGCCAAGGGTTGGAGCTCGGCGTCGGTCAGAACATGCAGCCCGCGATCGGCGCCCATGGCGAGCGCCGTGCGGATGGTCTCCTGGCAGTTTTGCGCGCCCATCGAGACCGCGATGATCTCCGTGGCCTTGCCCGCCTCTTTCAAGCGCACCGCCGCCTCGACCGCGATCTCGTCGAATGGGTTCATCGACATTTTGACGTTGGCGGTTTCGACGCCGCCGCCGTCCGGCTTGATCCGGATCTTGACGTTGAAATCGATGACGCGCTTGACGGCGACGATGATTTTCATGGCGGTCTTGGACGGCTTCCCTGTTGCTTGGCGGCAGATTTGTGCATGTGCACAACGCCAAGGCAAGGCTTTGTATTCGAGGCCGGGCGGGATTTAGCGGTTAGCGCCCGGCTTCCACAGCAGGTCCTTCTTGCCCTTGGCGTTGGCGTGGCGCGCCAGCACGAAGAGATGGTCGGAAAGCCGATTTAGATATTTGAGCGCCTCGGGATTGACCGCCTCGCGCTGGGTGAGCGCCGCCACCAGCCTTTCCGCCCGGCGCGTCACGGTGCGGGCGAAATGGAGCGCCGCCGCCAGCTCCGAGCCCCCCGGCAGCACGAAGGTGTCGAGCGGCTTCAGCTTGGCGTTGAGGGCGTCGATTTCGCGCTCGAGCCGCGTCACCTGCGAGGCCAATATCCGCAACGCGCCCTTGTCCTTGGCCCCGTCTTGGGGCGTGGCGAGATCGGCGCCGAGATCGAACAGATCGTTCTGGATGCGCGCCAGCATGGCGGATATCGCGCCCTTGGCGCGGAGCCGGGCCAAGCCCAGCACCGCATTGACCTCGTCGACATTGCCATAGGCCTCGACGCGGAGGTCGTGCTTAGGGACGCGCCTTCCGTCGACCAGCGAAGTCTCGCCGCTATCGCCGCCGCGGGTATAGATGCGCGAGAGCTTGACCATCAGCGCCGGTAGAGCATCATGAAAATGACGAACAGCAGCAGCGCCCCGCCCTGGAACCAGATGCGGTAGCGCATGAACATGTTCGAGCGCTTGGGATCGCCGCCCATGGCCATGTTGATAATGCCGCCGAACAGCGAGGCGAGCACGGCCAGCATGGCGAGGACGACGAGAATGGGCAGCACGATCTGCATATCCCCACTATAGCGCGAAGCGGCCGGGGGGACAGCGCATCCATGGACAAGGGCGGGCGAGGCCCGGTTCCGGTTTGACCCCGGACCGGGCCCGGCGGATAATGGGCAAAACCAGAAAAATACGGTTGCCCGGCAAAGCCGGGCGCACCCAGGAGGGGAAACGCATCATGGCCGCCGCGCCGACTGTCGACGTCGCCCGCATCATCGACGACCGCAAGATGGACGGGTTCATGTGGTTCCTGTTGATCTTGTCGTTCCTCATCATCACCTTCGACGGCTACGACATATCGGCGATCGCCTTCGCCGGGCCGTTGGTCATCAAGGCCTGGGGCGTCGCCGCGCCCGGGCCGTTCATGGGTACCGTCTTCAGCGCCAGCCTGTTCGGCATGCTGTTCGGCGCGCCGGTGCTGGGATATCTGGGCGACCATTTCGGCCGCAAGACCGCGACCATCCTGTCGAGCCTGATCTTCGGCGGCTTCACGCTCGCCTGCTGCTGGGCCACCTCGCTCGAGGATCTGCGGCTTCTGCGCTTCCTCGCCGGCCTCGGCATCGGCGGCATGTTGCCGAATTTGATCGCGCTCAACGCCGAATTCGCGCCCAAGCGCATCCGCGCCACCATCATCATCCTGATGTTCACCGGCGTCACCTTCGGCGGCGCGATCCCCGGCTGGGTCTCGATATATCTGGCGCCGAGTTACGGCTGGCAGGCGATTTTCTTCATCGGCGGCGCGCTGCCGATCCTGATGGCGGTGGCGGCCTTGTTCCTGCTGCCGGAATCGCTCAAATATCTGGTCGTGCGCGGCCGGCGCGCCCGGGCGGAACGGCAGCTTCGGCGCCTCGCGCCGTCGCTCACCGTCGGCGCCGATGCGCAGTTCATCATCGCCGACGAGCGCAAGGTGAGCAGCGTTTCGCCGGCGCAGCTGTTCCAGGGCGGGCTCGCCTTCATCACGCCGCTGCTTTGGCTGTGCTTCAGCATGAACCTGATGGGCTTCTACTTCATGGTGAGCTGGATGCCCACCATCCTCAAGACCACCCAGGTGCTGAACCCGGACGCGGCCGCGTTCGCCACCACGCTCATCCAGCTCGGCGGCACCGTCGGCGGCCTGGCGATCTGCCGGATCGTCGACAGCAAGGGCTTCCTGCCGGTGCTGGTGCTGTTCGCGGTGGCGGTGCCGGCGATCGCCGGCATCGGCTATTTCGCCGACCAGTCGCAGAACCTGGTGCTGGCCTCGGCCTTCGTCGCGGGATTCTGCGTCCTCGGACTCCAGTTCGGATTGAACGCGGCCTCGGGCATGATCTATCCGACCGCGGTGCGATCCCTCGGCTCGGGCTGGGCCTTCGGCATCGGCCGCTTCGGCTCGATCGTCGGGCCGATCCTGGGCGGCTATCTGGTGGCCCAGCATCTGCCGTTGCAGCAGCTGTTCATGATATGGACGATCCCGAGCTGCATCGGCTTCCTCGCCTGCCTGCTCCTGATCTCGCTCTATAAGACCCGCTTCAAGGGATACGGGCTGGGCCGGCGCGAGGTGCTAGACGCTGCTGAATAATATCGATTACGCGCGGCTGGCGCCGGGGAAGGGATCGCTCTTGGCCGTGGTCGGCGGCTGCGGCGGTATCGGCCAGGCCTTGGTCAAGGCCGCGATCGGCATCGGATTGAAGGTGGCGGTGCTCGACCTGAAGCGCGCGATCGATGAATCGCCGCCGGCCAAGGGCGTGGCGCTTTCGCTCGCCCTCGACGCGACCGACGAAGCGCAGGTGAAGAACGCCTTCGCCAGCCTTGGCCGGGAATTCGGCGGCAGGCTCGACGGGCTCGTCAATCTGGCGGGATTCCCGAACCGGCACGTTCCGTTCGATGAGCTTTCGCTCGCCGAATGGGACGAGACGGTGAACGGCAGCTTGCGCACCACATATCTCTGCTGCCGGGCGGCGCTGCCGCTGCTGAAAGCGGCGGCGCAAGCGGGCGGGCATCCCGCCATCGTCAACACCGCCTCGGGCCTGGCGGTGCGGACGCGCGGCGGGCTTTCCGCCTATGCCGCGTCCAAGGCGGCGGTGGCGAATTTCACCAAGACCCTGGCGCTCGAATTGGCGCCGCAAATCCGCGCCAACACCGTGGCGCCCGGCGCGGTCGACACCCGCTTTCACGAAGGCGGCACCGGAAGGCCGCCCGATTCACCCAACGCCAATCCGCGCGTGGACCGCGAGGTCTATGCCAAGCAGGTGCCGCTCGGCCGCATGGCGGTGGCCGAGGACATCACCGGGCCGATCCTGTTCCTGCTCGGGCCCGGCTCGTCCTTCGTCAGCGGCCAGGTGCTGCACGTCAATGGCGGCGGGTTGATGCCTTAACATTTTCGGGCGTGCTTATTTTTTCTTGGCTTCGCACGACGCCTCGGGCCTGAAGGCCCGGCCCGATTCTGTGCTGCGCGGCGGGTCTTTCTTGCGCGAATGTCCCTAAAAGTTGAGATATTGATATTCATAAGCTAGCTTATTATATTGGCGCTTATGACAAAGCTGACAAAGCTCGCGCCCGGCTACGATATCGAGCGCGCCTTCGGCTTCGTGCTGCACGAAACCGCGCGGCTCTTCAGCAAACGCTTCGACCAGAAGGCCCGCGCCATCGGCTTGACCCGCGCGCAATGCCAGGTGCTGTTCCGCCTCGCCGTGCATGAGGGGCTGAACCAGGCGCGCATCGCCGAGCTCTTGGAGATCGAGCCGATCTCGCTCGCGCGATTGATCGACCGCATGGAAGAGGCGGGCTGGGTCGAGCGCCGCCCCGATGCCAAGGACCGGCGCGCGCGGCTCCTCTATCTCACGGCCAAGGCCAAGCCGGTGTTCGAGCGCATGATCGAGGTGGGGCTGGCGACCCGGACCGAGGCGCTGGCCGGGCTGTCGGCCGCGGAGCGCGAGAAATTGATCGATCTGCTGCTGCGGGTGCGCGGCAATATCTCGGAAAAAAGCGCCGACGGCGCGGGGTTCGCGCGATGATCGACGCCAACGAACCGAGCCAGGAAAATTCGCGCCTCCGGCGCATGGGCACCGGCCGCAATCGGCTGCTGCTGCTCATCCTGGGGCCGCTCCTCGTTCTCGCGGTCGCGGCCTATCTCTATTTCGGCGGCGGGCGTTACGTCTCGACCGACGACGCCTATGTCAAGGCCGACAAGATCTCGATCAGCGCCGATGTCGGCGCCCGCGTCGTCGAGGTCGATGTCGGCGACAACCAGCCGGTTCATCAGAGCGACGTGCTGTTCAAGCTCGACGATAGCGCCTTCCGCATCGCGCTCGAACACGCCAATGCCAACCTCGCCGCGGTCAGGCTCCAGATCGACGGCCTCAAGGCCAATTACCGCCAGAAACAGGCCGACATCAAGGCGGCGCAGGACACGGCTGCCTACCGCCAGAAGGAGTTCGACCGCCAGCAGCAGATGCTGGCAAGCCACGTCACCTCGCAGGCAAAATTCGACGAGGCCAAGAACAATCTCGACGTCGCGCGCCAGCAGCTCGCGGCCAACGGACAGCAGCTCGACAATCTGCTGGCGAGCCTTGCCAACGACGCCGATATCCCGACCGGCCAGCATCCGCTGGTGCAGCAGGCGCAGGCGCAGGTGGATCAGGCGGCGCTCGATCTGTCGCACACGGTGGTGACCGCCCCCTCCGACGGCATCGTCACCAAGGTGGCGAATTTGCCGGTGGGCGAATATTTGAACGCCTCGGTGCCGGCCTTCGCGCTGATCTCGACCCAGAATGTCTGGATCGAGGCCAATTTCAAGGAAACCGACCTGACCCACATGCTGCCGGGCGACCATGCCACGGTGGATATCGACACCTATCCGGACAAGACCTTCACCGCGCATGTGGAATCGATCGGCGCCGGTACCGGCTCGGAATTCTCGGTGCTGCCGCCGCAAAACGCCACCGGCAACTGGGTCAAGGTGGTGCAGCGCATCCCGGTGCGCCTCGTCATCGACAATCCCGATCCGTCCCATCCGCTGCGCGCCGGCATGAGCGCCACTGTCGAGGTCGATACCGGCTATTCCCGCTTCGGCGCCTGGCATAAGCCCACGCCGCCGACACCGGTTGCGGCGCCCGCGCCCGCGCCAGCCGCGGAGCAGCAAGACGTGAATCCCGAGCCGCAAACCACGGCGCCCGCCGAGCCGCAACCGGCCCCCGCGCCCGGCAAGCCGTGATCCCCCGGGAGCGGATCTAAATGCCACCTGCGGCGGCGGCGCCGGCGCCGGGCGAGATGGTCGCCCATCGCGGCCTGATCACGATTTCGATCATGCTGGCGACCATCATGCAGGCGCTCGACACCACCATCGCCAATGTCGCGCTGCCCGACATGCAAGGGAGCCTGTCGGTGGCGCAGGACCAGATCGCCTGGGTGCTGACCTCCTATATCGTCGCCGCCGCGGTGGCGACGCCGCTGTGCGGCTGGCTCGCCTTGCATTACGGCCGCAAGAAGCTGTTCCTGGTTTCGATCGCGGGCTTCACGGCCGCCTCGGCCTTGTGCGGCATCGCCGCCAACATCGACGAGATGGTGATCTTCCGCCTGTTGCAGGGCCTATTCGGCGCGGCGCTGGTGCCGCTCTCGCAAGCCGTGCTGCTCGACATCAATCCGCGCGAGAAACACCCCCAGGCGATGGCGATCTGGGGCGCCGGCATCATGCTGGGCCCGATCCTGGGCCCGACGCTCGGGGGCTATCTCACCGACGAATATAACTGGCGCTGGGTGTTCTACATCAACGTGCCGATCGGCATTCTCTGCTTCCTCGGCATGGTGGCGTTCCTGACCGAAACCCGGACCGACCGCTCGCGCTCCTTCGATTTCTTCGGCTTTTTCATGTTGAGCATCGCGGTGGGCGCGGCGCAGATGCTGCTCGACCGCGGCGAGTTGAAGGACTGGTTCGGTTCGACCGAGATCCGGATTTATTTCGGCCTGGTGGTGGCCGGTTTCTGGGTGTTCGTGGTGCATACCGCCTGGGCCGACAATTCGTTCTTGAACCGGGCGCTGTTGAAGGACCGGAATTTCGTCATCGGCTGCGTCTTCATCGCCGTGGTCGGCGTGGTGCTGTACGGCACGCTCGCGCTGATGCCGCCCTTCCTCCAGGATTTGTACGGCTATCCCACGGTGACGACCGGCCTTGTGCTGGCGCCGCGCGGCATCGCCACCATGGCGGGCATGCTCATCGTCGGGCGGCTGGCGAACAAGGTCGATATCCGCCTGATGCTGCTCTTCGGCTTCGCCGTGACATCCTATTCGCTCTGGCAGATGGGCCGGTTCTCGCCCGACATGGGCATGGCGCCGGTGCTGATCACCGGCATGATCCAGGGCTTCGGCATGGGGTTTCTGTTCGTGCCGCTCACCACCATCGCTTTCACGACGCTCGATGTGAGATTGAGAACGGAGGGCGCGGGCATTTTCAGCCTGGTGCGCAATGTCGGCGCCTCGATCGGCATTTCCGCCGTTGAAAGCGCGTTGGCGCGGGGCATCCAGGCGAACCACCAGGCGATAGCATCCGGCGTCTCGCCCTATAACGCGCCGCTGCTCCAGCCCGGCGTGCAGGCGTATTGGAGCATCCACAGCACGGCTGGGCTCGCCGCGCTCGACGCCGAGGTCAACCGGCAGGCGGCGATCCAGTCCTATCTCAACGATTTCCTGCTGATCATGTGGGTCGCGCTCGCCTCGATGCCGCTGCTGCTGTTGCTGCGCCGCGCGAAGCCCTTGGCCGGCCCGGCGCCGGGTATTGAGTAGAGATTATTCTCCTTCGAGCGCTTCGCGGAATTCCTTGGGATCGTAATCGGCGCTGCCTTCGCGTCCCGCGCGCCGGACGGCGAGATCGAGCCGCGCCGCCGCCACCAGCGCGGTCTCGGTCAGCATGCCGCCCTCGGCCGGCTTCTCGATGGCGAGAGTGGCGAGCGCGGGCACCGTCGCCAGCAAGCGGAACAAGGCGGTGACGCGCAGGAACAGCGCCAGCGTTTCGGTCACGCCGGTGCCGAGGTTCTGGGCGATGAGGTCGAGCACGGCGCGGGTGTCGATATCGACCGGCTCGCTTTCGCCCTCCTCGTCCACCACCGCGTCGCGGCTCAAACCGTCGAGATATTCGCCGAACAGATAGACCGCCGAGGACAGCAGATCGGGCTCGACCGGCGGCACGCGCGGCGGCATTTGGAAGGACACGATCTCGCTCATGGAATTCGAACTTCGCCGAGCGCGGCCGGGGTTGCAAGAGGGAAGAGAGAAGGTGGCGCGGGCCGCAATCCCGCGATAGATTGGCTAAAGAGGGGGGCATCGCCACCGCCGTTCCGGGCGCGTGGAAGCGGAGCATTGATTGAGCGATATCCCACGTCCCCCGCAACGCGAGCGTTTCGCCAGCCTGATCGAGCTTTCGGCGTTTGCCCTGGTCATCGGCACGGTCACGGGTTTCCTCACCGTGGCCTTCCGCGCGCTGGTGGCGGGCATCCACAACCTGTTCTTCCTCGGCGAGTTCTCGTTCTACTACAACCCCAATTTGCACACGCCGCTCGGTTGGCTCGGGCCGCTGGTCATTCTCTCCCCCGCCTTGGGCGGGCTCGCCGTGATCGGCCTCATGCGGCTTCAGGCGCCGGACCGGCAGGGCCAGGGCGTCTCCGACGTGATCGACGCGGTCTATAACCGCGAGGGCCTGGTGCGTTCGCTCTCGGCGATCGTCAAGTCGCTCGCCGCCGGCATCCAGAGCGGCACCGGCGGATCGGTCGGGCTCGAGGCCGCGAGCGTGCAGATCGGCGCGGCGTTGTCCTCGCGCCTCGGCCGCCTCATCGGGCTGGTGCAGTGGCAGCGCCTGACCCTGGTGGCGGCGGGCGCGGCGGCGGGCCTGGCCGCCGCCTTCAACGCGCCCTTGGGCTCCACCGTCTTCGCCATCGAGCTGATGATGCCCGAGATCAGCGCCCGGACATTGCTGCCGGTGACCATCGCCGCCGGCGCCGGCACCTTCGTTTCGCGCTTCTACAACGGCCTGCAACCGACATTCCTGGTCGAGACCGTGACCGCCACCCATTTCCGCATTTCGGGCGTGTTGAGCCTGCTGGCCTTCGCCGCCTTCGGCATCGTGCTGGGCTTCGCCTCGTGGTTCATGATCTGGCTGGTCGGTTGGGTCGAGCGCGCCGCCGCCCGGATCGCGCCGACCCCGGTGTTGCGCCACGTCATCGGCATGCTGTTCGTGGGCCTGACCTTCTACGGGCTGATGCTGACGACCGGCCATTATTACGTGCAGGGTCCGAGCTACGCGCTCTTGCAGGACATCCTGCGCGGCGAGACCACCGCGCTTTGGCTGTTCCTGCTGCTGTTCGCGGCCAAGCTCGCCGCCAGCGCCGTCACCATCGGCACCGGCGGCTCGGGCGGCATGTTCTCGGCCGCCTTGGTGCTCGGCGGATCGCTCGGCGGCGCGATGGGCGTCGTCACGCAATGGGCGTGGCCCGATCTCAACACCTCGATCACCGATTTCGCCATCGTCGGCATGGCGGGCATGCTCGGCGGCACCATCGGCGCGGCGATGACCGCCATCGTCATGGTGTTCGAGCTGACCCGCGACTACAACGTGATCGTGCCGATGATCCTGGTCGTCACCATCGCGATCTCGGTGCGCCGCGCGCTCTTGAGCCAGTCGATCTACACCTGGAAGCTGTTCGAGAAGGGCCGCGAGGTGCCGGATTCGCTCCAGGCCAATGTCTACCGCATCCGCAAGGCGGAGCGCGCGATGTCGCCCGATTTCAAGCTCTGTCCCGCCTCGGCCACGCTCGACGAGACCATCGCCGGGCTCGAGGAAACCGGACGGCCGCTCTATGTCATGGCCGCCGACGGCAAGAGGCTCGCGGGCTATCTGCGCCTCGATCCCGGATTCAAGCTGTGGCAGGCGCGCGACGCCACCGTCAGGCTGGGCGACGTCGCCCGCACGGATTACACGCTCGCGCGGCCGGGCGATACCATGGCCGAGGTGATCGGGAGGGTGGCGCGCCACGGCGCGCGGCTTGCCATCATCGTGCGTCCGCGCGCGCTGGTGCCGCGGGTCGAGGACATCGCCGGAATCATCGCGCTCGAAACCATGGGCGAGGCGGTGGTCGACACCATCAATCCCTTCGCGCCCAACCGCCAGCGCAATCCGTTCCCGCTGCTCTACCGCCGCGGCGTCGTCCGCCCGATCCAGCGCTGGCGCTGGTGGCGCTCGCGTTCGGGCGGCGATAAGCCGGAGTAGAGGGGCTCAGCCCGGCTCGCCGGTGTCGGGGGTGAGATTGGCCGCCTTGATGCCGGCCACGGCGCAGGCCTCGTCGTTTTCCGAGACGTCGCCGCTGATGCCGACCGCGCCCACGATCTGCCCGCCCGAGCGGATCAGCACGCCACCTGGCACCGGCACGACCCGGCCGCCCGAGGCCGCGGCCAGCGCCTGGATGAAATGGGGCGCGGCCGCCACGCGGCGCGCGAATTCCCGGCCGCCGAAGCCCATGCCGAGACAGCCCCAGGCCTTGCCGGTGGCGATCTCGAAGCGCAGCAGCGAGGAATTGTCCTCGCGCTTGAACGCCACGAGAAATCCGCCCGCATCCAGCACGGCGACCGTCAAGGGCTTGAATTTCTGGGATCGCCCGTGTTCGAGCGCCTTGTCGACGACGATCGAGGCCTGGGCCAGGGTGATGCTGCTCATCGATTATGCTCCCATCGGGGGTTCGGACGGTTATGATAGGGAAACGGCGCAGCCCAAGATAATGCGCCATTTGCTTTTTGGGCAGGGGGAAACGGCTTATGTCGAAACTGCGCCTGACGGTCGCGTGCTGGGATTACGACCGCACCAACGCCTTGGCCAATGGCAGCATCCGGGCCGAGGGCATGGATTTGAATTTCCTGCCCTTGGTGGTGGAAGAGACCTTCTGGCGCATGCTGCGCGGCAAGGAATTCGACGCCGCCGAAATGTCGCTCTCCTCATATTCCGCCGCGCTGATGAAGGAGCATCCGGAGTTCATCGCCATCCCGGTCTTCCCCTCGCGCATGTTCCGCCATTCCTGTTTCGTGGTTTCGGCCAAGAGCGGAATTAAAGAGCCCAAGGATTTGGTGGGGAAGCGCATCGGCAATCCGGAATGGCAGCTCACCGCCATCGTCTGGATGAAGGGCATTCTCCAGGACGAATACGGCATCGACATAGCGAACGCGCAATATTTCACCGGCGGCGAGGAAGAGCCGGGACGGGTGGAAAAGCAGAAGATCGATCTGCCGGCCAAGTTCAAGGTGCAGCCGATCGGCCCGGCGCAGACGCTCGCGCGCATGATCGCCGACGGCGAGATCGACGCGATCTACGCGCCGCGCCTGCCTTCGACATTCTATTCCGAACCCGACAAGGTGAAGCGGCTCTTCTCGAATTACGTCGAGGTGGAACAGGCTTATTTCCGCAAGACCAGGATTTTCCCGATCATGCACACGGTGGTGTTGCGCCGCGAGCTTTACGAGAAAAACCGCTGGATCGCGTTGTCGCTCACCAAGGCCTTCCTCGCGGCGCAGAAAAAGACCTATGCCGATCTCGACATGATCGCCTCGCAGAAGACCATGCTGCCCTGGCAAAGCGCGCATCTCGAGGACACCAAGAAGCTCATGGGCAAGGAGTGGTGGCCCTATGGGCTCGAGCCCAACCGCCACACCCTCGACACCTTCCTGCGTTATCACCACGAACAGGGGCTGTCGAGACGCCGCCTCAAGCCCGAGGAGCTGTTCGCGCCCGAGACCCTCGAAGCCTTCAAGATTTAGGGTAGAAGCCGCGCCCTTCCTTGATGCGCCGCTCCAGGAGGGCCGCGGGGATGAGCGCTTTCTCGCCCGTTTCACGCGCCAAATGGTTGAGCCGGTCGCGGATCGCGGGCAGGCCAACCTCGTCGGCATAAAACATCGGCCCGCCGCGCCAGGCGGGAAAGCCGTAACCGTAAAGCTGCACCACGTCGATGTCGCCGGGGCGGAGCGCCACGCCCTCTTCCAAAAGCCGCGCGCCCTCGTTGACCAGCGGATATATCAACCGCTCGACGATCTCGGCGGATGAGATGGCGCGCCGCTTGCCGCCGGCAAGCTTGGCGATGAGTTTTTCCACCTCGGGATCGGGTTCGGGGACGCGGCTGCCGGGTGCGTAGCGGAAATATCCCGATCCTGTTTTCTGGCCGTAACGCCCGGCCTCGGCCAGCGCGTCGGCCACAGCGAGGCGCAAGCCCACCGCCCGCCGCGCGCGCCAGGACACGTCGAGCCCGGCCATGTCCGAGGCGGCGAACGGGCCCATCGGGAAACCGAATTCGAGCATGGCGGCGTCCACGTCTTGCGGCAGCGCGCCGTCCATCAGCAGCCGGTCGGCCTCGCGCGAGCGTTCGGCCAGCATGCGGTTGCCGACGAAGCCCGGCGCGGCTTTCACCGCCACCGGCAGCTTCTTGAGCTTGCGCGCGATCTCCAACCCCGCCGCCATCACCGGCACGGAGGTCTTCTTGGCGCGCGCCACCTCGACCAGCCGCATGATCGCGGCCGGGCTGAAGAAATGCAGGCCGAGCACGTCTTCCGGGCGCTTGGTCGCCGCGGCGATGGCGTCGACGTCTTGGTAGGAGGTGTTGGTGGCGAGGATCGCGCCCGGCTTGGCGAAACGGTCGAGCTCGGCGAATATACGGCGCTTCAATTCGAGTTCCTCGAACACCGCCTCGATCGCGAGATCGGCCGTGGAGGTGGCACCCAGTTCGAGCGAACCCTGGATCAGCGCCAAGCGCTTTTCGATATCCCCGGGCGAAAGATTGCGCCGCTTGGCGGAGGATTCATAATCGCGCTTTATGGTTTCGAGCCCGCGCGCCAGGGCGCTGGGATCGGCCTCGATGAGCGTCACCGGAATCCCGGCATCGGCGAAGCAGATGGCAATGCCCGTGCCCATGGTGCCGGCGCCGATCACCGCCGCCTGGCGGATTTCGCGCGGCGCCAAAGCGGCGGGGAGATCGGGCAGCTTCGCCGCCTCGCGTTCGGCGAAGAAGACATGGCGCAGGGCGCGGAACTGGCCGCTCAAGCGCCGCGCCTCGAAAATCTCGCGCTCGCGGGCGAGACCCTGGGCGAAGGGCAGGGACGCGGCCGCCACCGCCGCCACCGCGTCCAAGGGCGCCTCGAAGCCGCGTTTGCGCTTTTTCAATTCGGCGCGCGTGTTTTCAAGGAGCGCGGCGTCCACCGTCGCGGGTGGGAGATCGCGGACGCGCCTTATCGCGCGTTTCCCGGCCAATACGCGCTGGGCGAAGGCGATGGCGGCGGCGCGGACATCGCCCACGGCCAGCTCGTCCACCAGCCCGGATGCCAAGGCCGCCTCGGCCGAAATCATCTCGCCGCCGGTAATCATGTCGAGCGCGAGTCTTGAGCCAACCAGTCTTGGCAGGCGCTGCGTGCCGCCGCCGCCGGGGATGAGGCCGAGCTTCACCTCGGGCAGCCCGAGCCGCGAATCCTTGGCGGCGATCCGCCAGTGACAGCCCAGAGCGAGTTCGAGCCCGCCGCCGAGCGCGGTGCCGTGAATGGCGGCGATGGTGGGCTTGGCGCTTTGCTCCAGGCTGGCGGCGAGCGTTGCGGTCAAAGGCTCGATGCGCGGCTTGTCGAGCTCCGCTATGTCGGCGCCGGCGACAAAGCTGCGCCCGGCGCAGGCGATGACGACCGCCTGGACGGCGGAATCGGCGAGCGCCGCCTCAAGACCTTCCATCAGGGCCGAACGCAAGGCCCGGCTCAAGGCGTTGACCGGCGGGCTGTTAAGGATAAGGACGGCGATGGGGCCGTGGCGCTCCGTTTCAACCAGCATGGCGGGAGCCTTATGGCGCCGGGCGGTTCTGTCAAGCCATGCCCCGGAGCCGGTCTGCTCTGCGCTTGACGCCGGTTCCGCCCCTCCGCCCTCTTTGCTATCGTTTTCAACCATGAGCAAGGCTCCGCCCAGGAACGATTACATGACGCGCGAGGCGGTGATGAGCGGCGAGATTCGCCGGCTCATCAAGGCCGCCGATCCCGCCGCCAAGGTTTTGAGCGACGAGGAGCACCGCGCCGGCGTGGCGGCGATGCTGGCGACGCGGCCCGATAGCGGCGACGTCTGGGTCTTCGCCTATGGCTCGCTCATCTGGAATCCGATGATCCATTTCACCGAGAAGCGGGTGGCGACCGTGCACGGCTTCCACCGCCGCTTCTGTCTGTGGACCCATCTCGGGCGCGGCTCGGCGGAAGCGCCCGGTTTGATTCTCGGCCTCGATTACGGCGGCGCCTGCCGCGGCCTGGCCTATCGCGTGGCCCAATCCCAGGCGCGCGAGGAAATGGAGCTGCTGTGGCGGCGCGAGATGGTCACCGGCTCCTATACGCCGCGCTGGGTGCGCATGATCACCCGCGAAGGCGGGCGCGGCTGGGCGGTCGCCTTCGTCATCAACCACGATCACCAGCGCTATGCCGGCGTGCTGACCGAGCAACGCATCGTCGAATGCATCGCCCGGGCCGAAGGGCCGCTCGGCCCCTGCGCCTCCTACCTGTTCAACACCGCCTCGCATCTCGAAATGCTCGGCATCCGCGACCCCCGGCTGTTCCGGCTGCGCGATCTCGTCACCCAAGCCCTTGAGAGATCGAAGAAAAATCCCGAATAAGCTTTACGCGGGCATGCCATAGGCTGTATCGCTAAAATGGCATTGAGAATGAAGGGGCTAGACCCCGTTTCGGGAGCGATTTGGCATGAAGGCGGAGAAGGCGCGGGCGGGATCCGCGCCGCGCGGCAAGCGGCGGGTGACGATCCTGGGCTCGACCGGATCGGTCGGCTGCAACACCGTCGAGCTGATCGAAGCCGAGCCCGGCGCCTATGCGGTCGAGGCGCTGGTGGCGCATCGCAACGCCGAAAAACTGGCGCAACAGGCGCGCCGCCTCAAGGCCAAATTCGCCGTCGTCGCCGATGAAAGCCAGTACCGCGCCCTGAAGGACGCGCTGTCGGGGAGCGGCATCGAGGCCGCGTCGGGCGCGCAGGCGGTGGTCGAGGCGGCGTCTTATCCGGCCGATTGGGTGATGGCGGCGATCGTCGGCTCGGCCGGCCTCGCGCCCACGCTTGAAGCGGTGCGGCGCGGCTGCCTGGTGGCGCTCGCCAACAAGGAAGTCATGGTCTGCGCCGGGGCGCTGGTGACGGCGGAGGCGAAGCGCCACGGCGCGCGGCTCCTGCCGGTGGACAGCGAGCACAACGCCATCTTCCAGGTGTTCCATTCCGACCACGCCCACGCCATCGACCGCATCGTATTGACCGCCAGCGGCGGGCCGTTCCGCGAGCGCGCGCTCAAGGACATGGCCAACGTCACCCCCGAGCAGGCGGTGAAGCACCCGAATTGGAGCATGGGCGCCAAGATCTCGGTCGATTCCGCGACCATGATGAACAAGGGCCTCGAAGTGATCGAGGCGCATCATCTGTTCGATCTTCCGTCCGAGCGCATCGAGGTGGTGGTGCATCCGCAATCGGTGGTGCACGGGCTGGTTTATTACAGCGACGGCTCGGTGCTGGCGCAATTGGGCTCGCCCGACATGCGCACGCCCATCGCCAACACGCTCGGCTGGCCGCACCGCATTCCCGCGCCCAGCCCCAAGCTCGATTTGGCCAAGCTGGCGCGGCTCACTTTCGAGGCGCCCGATCCGGCGCGTTTCCCGGCATTGCGGATCGCGCGCGCGGCGCTTTTGGCCGGCGGCGGGGCGCCGACGGTGTTGAACGCCGCCAACGAAATTGCGGTGGCCGCCTTCCTCGACAAGCGCGTGGGCTTTCTCGACATCGCGGCGATCGTCGAGCGCACGCTCGAAGCCCTGCCGGACCGGCGCATCGACGCGCTCGCGGACATCTACGCGCTCGACGCCGAGGCGCGCGAGACCGCGCGCCGTTTCATCGGCAACCGCGCGCCGGCCGGGGCTTCCCAGCCCGCTTTCGGCTGAGACCCGGCCCGGCAAGCCATGGCCGCTTCCGACCAGCCCGTGCTTGTCACCGGTGCATCGGGCTTCGTCGGCTCGGCGGTGGCGCGCGCGCTCCTGGCCCAGGGCCGCAAGGTGCGCGTGTTGCTGCGCCCGTCGAGCGAGCGCGGCAATATCGCGGGCCTCGACGTCGATGTGCGGCTCGGGCAGCTCGACGATCCCCAGGCGCTGGCGGCGGCCTCGTCCGGATGCGGCGCGGTCTATCATGTGGCGGCGGATTACCGCCTGTGGGTGCGCGATCCCGCACCGATGTATAAAGCCAATGTCGAAGGCACGCGGCTTGTCATGGAATCGGCGCTCCAGGCCCGGGTCGCGCGTGTCGTATACACCAGCAGCGTCGCCACGCTGGGCTGGAACGCGGACGGGAAACCCGCGGATGAATCGACGCCGAGCGGCGAAGCCGACATGATCGGCCATTACAAGCGCTCCAAATTCATGGCCGAGGAAGTGGTGAGGCAGCTCATCCGCGAGCGCAAGCTGCCGGCGGTGATCGTCAATCCCTCGACGCCGGTCGGCCCGCGCGACATCAAGCCCACGCCCACCGGCCGCATCGTCATCGAGGCGGCGTCGGGCCGCATGCCGGCCTATGTCGATACCGGCCTGAACCTCGTGCATGTCGATGACGTGGCTTTGGGGCATCTTCTGGCCGAAAGCAAGGGCAGGGTGGGCGAGCGTTATATCCTCGGCGGCGACGATCTGATGCTGGCCGACATCCTGCGGATTATTGCCAAGATAACCGGCCGGCGCCCGCCCAAGCTGCGGATTCCGCTCGCCGCGCTTTGGCCGGTGGCGTGTCTCGCCGAGGCCTGGGCCTGTCTTTCCGGTCGCGAACCCTTCACCACCCGCGACGGCTTGCGCATGGCGCGCCACCGCATGTTCTTCTCCTCGGCCAAGGCCAACCGCGAATTGGGCTACCGTCCGCGCCCCGCAAGCGAGGGCTTGTCCGACGCCATAGCCTGGTTCCGCCAGGCGGGGATGTGCCCGTGAGCGCGGCGCTGTGCCTGTCCTTGCTGATCCTGGCGATCTGGATCTATCTGCTGCTGGGACGCGGATTTTTCTGGCTAGCCGGAGAAGAGCCGGTGCCGGCCTATCCGAAACGCTGGCCGCGCGTCACCGCGATCATCCCGGCGCGCGACGAGGCCGAGACGGTGGGGCGGGCGGTGGCCTCGCTTTTGGCCCAGGATTATCCCGGCGAATTCTCGATCGTGCTGGTGGACGACCACAGCCAGGACGGCACGGCCGATATCGCGCGCGCGGCGGCGCAAGAAGCGGGCAAAAGCGGCCGGCTGCGCGTCGTGCCGGCGCGGGCCTTGCTTGAGGGCTGGTCGGGCAAGCTCTCGGCCTTGACCGAAGGCGTGCGGATCGCGGCCGAGGCGGACGGAAGGCCCGAGCTTTATCTTTTCACCGACGCCGATATCGAGCATCACGCGCAGAACCTGTCCGAGCTGGTCGCGCGGCTGGAGACGGGAAAGCTCGATCTCGCCTCGCTCATGGTCAAGCTCCATTGCCAAAGCCCGGCCGAGAAATTCATGATCCCGGCCTTCGTCTGGTATTTCGCCATGCTGCGCCCGTTCGCTTGGGTCAACGATCCGGAGCGCCGCACCGCCGCCGCCGCCGGGGGCTGCATTCTGATAAGGCGCGGCGCCTATGAGCGCATCGGCGGCTATGCCGCTATCCATGACGAGCTGATCGACGATTGCGCGCTGGCGCGCGAGGTGAAGCGCGGCGGCCCGATCTGGCTCGGGCTCAGCAGCCGGACGGTCAGCCTGCGCCCCTATCCGCGCCTCAAGGATGTGTGGGACGTGGTGGCGCGCACCGCCTATGAGCATCTCGATTATTCGCCCTGGAAGCTCCTCGGTACGGTGCTGGGGATGGTGCTGACATATCTGGCGCCGCCGGTGCTGGTGCTGCTGGACGGCCCGGCCGCCTGGGTGGCGCTGGCGGCCTGGGCGACGATGGCCCTGGCTTATGCGCCGATGCTACGATTTTACCGGATCGATCCGTGGCGGGCCGCTTTCCTGCCGCTGGTGGCGCTGCTCTTCCTGGGCGCCACGGTGGATTCCGCCTGGCGGCACAACCGGGGCAAGGGCGGGTTGTGGAAGGGACGGGTGTCATGGCAGAGCCAGCGCTGAGAAGCGCGGTCGAGACGCCCTCGGGCAAGGGGCGGGGCGACGAGAATTTTCCGGTCGGCTCCTGGCTCATCCGCCGCGACCTGCGCCCGCATGTGCACGCCTTCTACCGCTTCGCGCGCGAGGCCGACGACATCGCCGACAATCCCGCGCTCGCCGCGGCGGAAAAGCTGCGGCGGCTCGACCGCATGGGCGCGGTGCTCGACGGCGCGGCCATGAATCAAGATGGGGGCGACGACGCGCCCTCGGCCAAGGCGATGCGCGCGAGCCTCGCCGAGACCGGCACCACGCCGCAGCATTGCCACGACGTGCTGCGCGCCTTCAAGCTCGACGCGACCAAGCTGCGTTACCGCGATTGGGATGATCTGATGGAATATTGCCGCTATTCGGCCTCGCCGGTGGGGCGGCAATTGCTCGACCTGCACGGCGAAAGCCGCGACACCTGGCCCTCCTCGGATGCGCTGTGCAGCGCGCTCCAGGTGCTGAACCATCTCCAGGATTGCGCGGATGATTACAAGAACCTCGACCGGGTCTATCTGCCCGAGCCTTGGCTGGCCGAGGTTCACGCGCGGGTCGAGGATTTGCGCGGCATTCACGCCAATGCGGGCTTGCGCCGCGTCTTCGACCGGCTGCTCGACGGCACCGACACGCTCATCGTCCAGGCGCGCGGCCTGGCGCCCCTGGTCGAAAGCCCGGGCTTGAGCCGCGAATGCGCGGTGATCACCGACCTGGCGGCGCGGTTGTCGCGCCGGCTGCGGCATGGGGATCCCTTGGCCATGCGGGTCAAGCTCAGCAAGATCGATTTCGGGCTCGCGCTGCTCACCGGCCTGTTGCGCGGGGGGCGCGGATGAGCGCCACGGCGGAACCAGCCGGCCAGGCGGCGATCAACGCCCAGGTGGCGGCGGCCAAGACCTCGTTCTATTGGGCGATGCGCTTTCTGCCCAAGCCCCGGCGCGAGGCGATGTTCGCGGTCTATGCCTTTTGCCGCGAAGTGGACGACATCGCCGACAGCACCGACGCGCCGCCGGCCAAGATGGCGGCGCTATCCCAATGGCGGCGCGAGATCGACGCGCTTTACCAGGGCGCGCCGCGCCTGCCCTTGGCGCGCGCGCTCGCCGAAACCGTGCGGATTTACGATCTTCGCCGCGCCGATTTCATCGCCATCATCGCCGGCATGGAAATGGACGCGGCGGAAGACATCAACGCGCCGTCGCTCGAAGAACTCGATCTTTATTGCGACCGGGTCGCCGGCGCGGTTGGGCGGATTTCGGCCAAGATTTTCGGGGCAAGCCAGGACCAGGCCGACCGCGTGGCGAACGCCCTGGGCCGCGCCTTGCAATTGACCAATATCCTGCGCGATCTGGCCGAGGACGCGGCGCGCGGCCGGCTTTATCTCCCCAGCGAGCTTTTGGATAAATACGGGATCACCGAGCGCGCGCCCAGCGCCGTGCTCGCCGACCGCAATCTCTCCAAGGTCTGCGCCGAAATCGCTGCCCTGGCCCATAAGTGCTATGCTGAAGCCGGCGCGGCCATGAAAGCCTGCCCGCCAGGCACCATGCGCCCGGCAAGGGTGATGGGCGCGGTCTATGCCGATATCCTGGCACGGCTTGAGAAACGCGGCTGGCGGCGCATCGACGACCGCGTCAGCGTGCCGGCGCCGGTCAAGTTGTGGTACGCGCTGCGTTACGGCCTGCTATGAGCCCGCCCTCCCGTCCAAAGCGTGTGCACGTTGTAGGCGCCGGCATGGCCGGCTTGGCTTGCGCGACGAGGCTGGCTGCTTCGGGTATTCCGGTTTCGCTTTATGAATCGGCTGCCCATGCCGGCGGGCGGTGCCGTTCCTATGACGATGCCTCGCTCGGCTGCCGCATCGACAACGGCAATCACCTGCTGATCGCCGGCAACCGCTCGGCCATGGCCTATCTCGACGCCATCGGCGCGCGCGGGACGCTCACGGGCCCGGCTTCGCCCGCCTATCCGTTTCTCGACCGCGCCACCGGCGAGCGCTGGGTGGTGCGGATGAACCGGGGGAGGATTCCCTGGTGGATCGCCTCGCCGGCGCGGCGCGTGCCGGGCACGCAATTGATGGATTATCTGCGGGCGAGGAAACTCTTCCGCGCCGGCGCCGGTGCCACGGTGGACGATGTGCTGGAGAAGGACAGCGCGATCTACCGCCGCCTCTGGCATCCCTTGGCGATTGCCGCGCTCAACACGCCCTTGGACCGGGCCTCGGCCGCGTTGCTGGCGCGTGTGCTGAAGGAAAGCTTCGGCGCGGGCGGGGAGGCCTGTCTGCCGCTGCTGCCCAAGGACGGCCTCTCGGAATCCCTGGTCGATCCGGCGCTCGCCTTTCTCAAGGCGCGCGGCGCGGAAATCCGCTTCAACGCCCGGCTGCGCGGCATCGCTTTCAAGGACGGGCGCGCTTCGGCGATGGATTTCGATTCCGGCGAGACCGGGCTTGCACTGGGCGAGGCGCTGGTGCTGGCGGTGACGGCGCCGGTGGCGTCGCGGCTGTTGCCGGAAATTTCCGCGCCCGGCGAATACCACGCCATCGTCAACGCGCATTTCCGCATCCGCGCGCCGGAGAATTCGCCGTTTTTCGTCGGCATCATCGGCGCCACCGCCGAATGGGTGTTCCGCAAGCGCGAGGTTCTGTCGGTGACGGTGAGCGCGGCCGACCGGCTCGTCGATACCCCCGTTGAAAAACTGGCGGAGATTCTGTGGCGCGACGTGGCCGCCGCCTATGAGCTGGCCTCGGGCCCGGTGCCGCCTGTGCAGATCGTCAAGGAACGCCGCGCGACCTTCGCCGCGACGCCGGCGCAGTTGGCGCTCCGGCCCGGAAGCGTCACGCGCTGGGATAATCTCTTCCTCGCCGGGGATTGGACCGATACCGGCCTCCCCGCCACCATCGAAGGCGCGATCCGCTCGGGCTTTAGCGCGGCGGATATCCTGGTGAAAGCGGGGGCGGGAATGGCGTCAAAGACCTTGAGCGGCGAAAGCGGCCGGTCCAATCTGGCGGCGTTTTCACGGTCCGCCGAGTTACGGTCCAGTTCCTGACATGTCCGACGCCGCCTCAAGCGCCCCCCGCCTGCACACCCCCGATCTCGACCGCGCCTTGCGCCAGGCGACCGACGCGCTCATCGGTTTGCAGGCTAGCGACGGGCATTGGGCTTTCGAGCTCGAGGCCGACGCCACCATCCCGGCCGAGTTCATGCTGCTCCAGCATTATTTGGACGAGATCGACGACAAGCTCCAAGCCGATCTCGCTCATCACCTGCGGGCCATCCAGGGCGATCACGGCGGCTGGCCCTTGTTCCATGGCGGAGAATTCAATCTCTCGGCCAGCGTCAAAGCCTATTTCGCGCTGAAGGGCGCGGGCGACAAGCCCGAATCGGGACACATGGTCCGCGCGCGCCAGGCCATCCTGGCGCATGGCGGCGCCGCCCAAAGCAACGTCTTCACCCGCATTCAGCTCGCGCTCTTCGAACAGTTATCCTGGAAAGCGGTGCCGGTGATGCCGGTCGAGATCATGCTGCTGCCGCGCTGGTTCCCCTTCCATTTGAGCAAGGTGAGCTATTGGTCGCGCACCGTGATCGTGCCGCTCCTGGTGCTGATGGCGAAACACCCGCGCGCCCGCAATCCGCGCGGGATTTCGGTGCAGGAACTATTCGCGCCCGGAACCCAGGCGCGGCCGCCGCGAGCGCGCGGCTCGATCTGGGCGGTGGCGTTCAATTGGCTCGACGACGTGTTGCGCTTCTTCGAGCCGCATTTTCCCGCCCGGACGCGCCAACGCGCGATCGGCCGCGCGGTCGCGTTCGTCCTGGAGCGGCTCAACGGCGAGGACGGCTTGGGCGGGATTTATCCCGCCATGGCGAACAGCGTGATGATGTTCGATTGCCTGGGCCGCGCCAAGAACGATCCGGCGATGGCGACGGCCAAGGCCGCGATCAAGAAGCTCCTGGTGCTGGAGCCCGGCCGGACTTATTGCCAGCCCTGTCTTTCGCCGGTGTGGGATACCGGGCTTGCCGCCCATGCGTTGCTGGAGATGGGCGGCGAGAAGGCCGTGTCCTCGGCAAGGCGCGGACTCGACTGGCTAGCGCCGAAACAGGAACTGACGCTCGTGGGCGATTGGGCTTCGTGGCGGCCCAATTTGCGGCCGGGCGGCTGGGCTTTCCAATACGCCAATCCGCATTACCCCGATCTCGACGACACCGCCATGGTGGCGATGGCGATGGACCGCGTCGATCCCGCGCGCTACCGCAATGCCATCGACCGCGCCGCCGAATGGCTGGTGGGGATGCAATGCCGGAACGGCGGCTGGGCGGCGTTCGACGCCGACAACGAATATTATTATCTCAACTACATCCCCTTCGCCGATCACGGCGCGCTGCTCGATCCGCCGACCGAGGACGTGGCGGCGCGCTGCGCCGGCTTGCTGGCGCAGATGGGCGGCGGGCAATACCGCGAAGCGCTCGAGGCCGGATTGGCCTATCTGCGCCGCACCCAGCAGGAAGACGGCTCGTGGTTCGGGCGCTGGGGCACGAATTACATCTACGGCACCTGGTCGGTGCTGAACGCGCTGAACATGGCAGGGCTCGATCCCGGCGACCCCGCGATGAAGCGCGCGGCGGCGTGGCTCTTGTCGAAGCAGCGCGCGGATGGCGGCTGGGGCGAGGACGGCGCGTCTTATTGGCAAGATCAGCCGCGCGGCGAAGGCAAGACGTCGACATCCTCGCAAACCGCCTGGGCGATGCTGGGGCTGATGGCGGCGGGCGAGACGCATAACCCCGCGGTGGCCCGCGGCGCGGAATACCTCATCAAGACGCAAGGCCCGCACGGTCTTTGGGATGAGGAGTGGTACACCGCGGTCGGGTTTCCGCGCGTGTTCTATCTGCGTTATCACGGCTACCGAAAATATTTCCCGCTCTGGGCGCTGGCGCGTTACCGCAATCTGCGCGAATCTCCCGCCCTGCGCGTGGCCTTTGGCATGTGACCGGGGCAGCACGCGATGAGGCGCCTGTCCGGATTCACGGTGGTTTGCGGGCTCCAAGCCGAAGCGAGGCTGCTGCGCGGATTGGGCGTCGAGATCGAAGTGACAGCGGGCGATGCGGCGCGCGGCCGGGCCGCCGCCGAACGGGCGGCTTCCGAAGGCGCGGACGGGCTCTTGAGTTTCGGCATCTGCGGCGGCCTCGCGCCCGGATTGACATCGGGCACCTTGTTGTTGCCGCGAGCGGTCAAAAGCGAAATCGGCGAGGTCTTTCCGGCTGACGAGAAACTGCGCGCGGATTTCGCCGTCGCCTTGCGTCAAGCGGGGCTGGCCTTCACCGAAGACGCGCTGCTCGGCCTCGACCGCATGGCCATGACCAGGGCGGACAAAGAGGCGCTCTTTTATCAAAGCCGCGCCGACGCGGTCGATACCGAAAGCATCTTCGTCGCGCGCGCCGCCAAGGCAGCGGGGATTCCCTTCCTCGTGCTGCGCGCCATATCCGATCCGGCGGAAACCGCCTTGCCGCCGGCGACATCGGTCGGGCTCGATGAAGCCGGAAATCCCGCGATCCTGCCGGTGCTGCTGTCGCTCTTGAAGAATCCGTTGCAGCTCCCCGGATTGATCCGGGCCGCGATTGGGGCCAATCGGGCGCTCAAGGCGCTGGGTGACGCGGCGGCGGCGCTGACCCACAAATGAAACGGGCCGGCCCAACCGGGCCGGCCCGCTCATTCGTTTCCGAAGCGGTTCCTACTGGAACAGCTTCATCGCGTTCAGCAAGGTCGAGTACACGCCCCAGGCGAGGGGAATGCCGACGAAGCCCCAGGCAAGCAAGAGCTTGAGACCGTTGCCGGAGCCGCCTTGTGAATTGGCCATGATGTTTCTCCGTGTCCTAGGGTTAAGCCGCGGCCTTGGATTCTTGCTGCGCGGTCATGTAGTGCTTCTTGTCCACCGCCTTGATCAAGGAATTGGCGATCAAACCGATCACCAAGAGTCCGGCCAACACATACATGGTGTTGTTGTAGGCGTCGGCCTTCGGGACGCCGTGATCGAGATTGTACTGGCGGATGTAGTTCACCAGCACGGGACCGATGACGCCCGCCGCCGACCACGCCGTGATCAACATGCCGTGGATGGCGCCGACATAGCGCGTGCCGAACATATCCTTGAGATAAGCCGGCACGGTGGCGAAGCCGCCGCCATACATGCTGAAGACCAGGGCGTAGGCGCAGACGAACCCGACCACGCTGCCGATCGCGCCGGTATAGGGCACGGAGCAATAGCAGGCGATGCCGAGGATGAAGAACACGTAGTAGGTATTCTTGCGGCCCATGGGGTCGGACAAGGAGGCCCAGAAGAAACGGCCGCCCATGTTGAAGAGGCTCATCAAGCCGACGAAGCCCGCCGCCGATACCACCGTGACCTTGCCCGGGAACATCTCCTGGATCATGGCCGAGGCCTGGCCCAAGACGCCGATGCCGGCCGAGACGTTCATGCACAGCACGATCCAGATGCACCAGAATTGCGGCGTCTTCAGCGCTTCGTAGACATAGACGTTGTTGGTGGTAATGAGCTTGCCCGCCGTGGTTGGGGCGGTCCAGCCCTCGGGCTTCCAGCCCGGCGCGGGAATGCGCACGATCCAGGAACCGACCATCATGAAGCAGAAATAGATCACGCCCAGGCAGATGAACGTCTCCATCACGCCGATATGGGTGGGCGTACCGAAATGGGCCATGAGATAGACCGACAGCGGCGAGGCGATGAAGGCGGCGCCGCCGAAGCCCATGATGGCCATGCCGGTGGCCATTCCGGGCCGGTCGGGGAACCATTTGATCAGCGTCGACACCGGCGAGATATATCCCAGGCCCAGGCCGATGCCGCCGACGAAGCCGTAGCCGAAATACACCACCCAGATGTTATGGATTGAGACGCCGTAGGCCGAGATCAAAAAGCCGCTGCCGAAGCAGCAAGCGGCGGCGAACATGGCACGGCGCGGCCCGCCTTCCTCGACCCAGCGGCCGAGAAACGCGGCCGACAATCCCAGCATGACGATGCCGATGGTGAAGATCCAGCCGAGCTCGGGAATGTTCCAGTCATCGGGCGCCGAGGCGGTGATGCCGATGAGCTTGGTCATTGGCAGGTTGAACACGCTGAAGGCATAGGCCTGGCCGATGCAGAGATGGATGCACAGGGCGGCCGGCGGAATGAGCCAGCGGCTGTAGCCCGGCGGCGCAACGGTATTGCTCTTATCGAGAAACGACATTGGGGGTCCCCTCCGGATGTTTATTGCCACGGCCGGAGGCTTCAACCCCCGGTTCTTCTTGTTGGTTGGCACGCTATCACATTATGCCAACCAATCTACCACCCCGGAATATCAAATTCGGGTGGGCAAAACACTCCGAAATAACGTGGAACCGCCTAGGTTGCACTGCAACAAAAACCACGCCTGTTTTTCTTTTTCTTTCACGGCTTGGGCTTGGGATCGGCCTCGGGATGAAACAGTTTCTCGCCGGCCACGGTATAGCCGCCGATTTCCGCCTGGCCTTCCTTGGAGGCGAGCCAATCGGCCAATAGCTTCGCCTGGGCGCGCTTTATAGTGGGGTGCTTCTGGGGATTGAGTTCGATCACGTCGTAGTAATTCAAAAGCCGCCGGTCGCCCTCGACCACGATCACCAGATTTTGCCGGTTGTTGAAGCTGAGCCAGGTGCCGCGGTCGGAAATTGTGTAGGCGTCCATCGCCGCCGCGGCGTTGAGCGCGGCGCCCATGCCGCCGCCGATGTCCTTGTACCAGGGACCGGCCTGGGCCGGGTCGAGGTTGTCCGCCTTCCACAGCCGCTTTTCGAGCGCATCGGTGCCGCTCTTGTCGCCGCGCGAAACGAAGGGCGCTTGCGCGTTCCATACCGTGCGCAATGCTTCGAGAATGTCCTTCATGCCGCTCACCTTGGCCGGATCGGATTTGGGCCCGACCAGGATGAAATCGTTCCAGGCGATCTCGCGCCGCTTGAGGCCGTCGCCCTCGGCCATGAATTTGGCCTCGGCGTCGGGATCGTGCACCAGCACCAGATCGGCGTCGCCGCGCGAAGCGGTGGCGAGCGCCTGGCCGGTGCCCTGGGCGATGACGCGCACCTCGATGCCGGTCTTCTGGGTGAAGACCGGCAGGATGTGGCCCAAGAGGCCGCTATTATCGACCGAGGTGGTCGAGGCCAGCACGATGAAGTTTTGTTGCGCCATCGCCGGCGCGACGGCGAACAGAGCGAGTAAGGCGAGGGCGGCCGCAAGGCGCAAAACTTTCATGATCTCTTTCTCCTGCCGGCCATGAGGAAGGCGAGACTGTTGACGGCGATGCTGAGGGAAATGAGGACGATGCCGAGCGCGAGCGCGAGCGCCAGATTGCCCTTGCTGGTCTCGAGCGCGATGGTGGTGGTCATGGTGCGCGTCACGCCCGCGATGTTGCCGCCGACGATGATGATGGCGCCGACCTCGGAAATGGCGCGGCCGAATCCCGCCAAAAGCGCGGTCAAGACCTGGCGCCTTCCGATCACCAGCAGATGCGGAATGGCGCGGTAACGCGGCGCGCCCAAGATGCGGAATTCGTCGCCGTAACGCGCCCAGGCCTCTTCCATGGCGCGGTGGGTGACGGCGGTGATGATGGGCGAAACCAGCACGGTCTGGACGATCACCATGGCGGAAGGCGTGAAGAGCAGGCCCCAGGAGCCGAGCGGCCCGGCGCGCGACAGCAGCAGATAGGCCGCCAGGCCCACCACCACCGGAGGGAGACCCAACATGGCGTTGACCAGCAGCACCAGCGTCGCCCGGCCGGGAAAGCGGTAGACCGCCAGCGCCGCCCCCGCCGGCAGGCCGATGCCAGAGGCGATCGCCACCGCCGACAGGCTGACCGACAGCGACAAGGCGATGATCGACAGCAAATTGGGATCGAGCCGCGCCAGCAGGGCGAGCGCGAGCGCGAAGGCCTCGCCGAAATCCTTCATGCACCCCGGTTCCCCCGCCTTGGGTTGTGTGATTTTTTCAGGCGAGGCTATGTAGCATATCGTCTTTCGAGTCCCACAACACATAAACGAAAGCCGGGCTTGAGGCCCGGCTTTCGCCACGGTCACGTCTTCAAGCGTGGGAGATTTAGAGCGCGCCGATATATTGGTACGGGGCGTCATAAGGCCCCGCCGGCGACTGAACACCCTGCATCTGCGGGGACGCGTAAGCCGCGCTGGCAGACTGGGTCGGGCTCGCCGCGAAGGCCGCGGTGGAGACGATCGAAAGCCCGAGCGCGAGTGCCAGGGCGTAGCGTGTCATGCGATTCACGATAGAACACTCCTTGCTTTGCGTCGGCTTCGCCGCGTTATTGCGGCATCGCCAACATCGAGAAGATATGCCTCGCGGCGGCGCGCGTTCACCGCAAATGCTGCAACGCACACATGCGTTGCTTGCTGCGGCATTGCAGCGCGGCGCGCTTAAAAATTTGCCCAACAATTCGTGAGCGCGCGCGGTTAAATTTTTCTTCAGCTTGATGGATAAAAAACCGGATAGGTTGCGCGCGGCTTAGGCAGAAAAAGTTCCGCCGCGTTCAACCATGAATTTTTCTTAACTTCGGCGCGGGCGGCGCCGGTGCCGCGCCGGCGATCACATGTGCGGGAGCGTAAAAGCGAAAGGCCGGGTTCAAACCCGGCCTTTGCGTTGTCGTCCTGGTCCGGGGCCTGGAGAGGTTATTCCGCGGCATCGACGCGGGCCATCGCCTCTTCGACGTGGCGCGAGAACACGTATTCGGCCGGACGCTGCTTGTCCATGTCGATCTCGGGCACCATCGCGCCCTCGGTCTTGACGCCGCGCATGGCGACGCCCAGCGCCTTCAACGGATGCTTCACGGCGTCCATCACCGCGGTCGCCTCGTAGCCCGAATGCACCATGCAATCGGCGCATTTCTCGTAATTGCCGGTGCCGTAGGAATCCCAATCGGTGGTTTCCATCAGCTCCTTGAAGGTCTTGGTGAAGCCCTCGCCGAGCAGGTAGCACGGGCGCTGCCAGCCGAAATAATTGCGCGTCGGGTTGCCCCAGGGCGTGCAGTGATAATCCTGGTTGCCGGCCAGGAAGTCGAGGAACAATCCCGACTGGCTGAACGACCATTTATGGCCGTTCTTGGCGCGGAAGATGCCGCGGAACAATTCCTTGGTCTTTTTGCGGTTGAGGAAATGCGCCTGGTCGGGCGCGCGCTCATAGGCGTAGCCGGGCGAGACCGTGATGCCGTCGAGGCCGATTTCCATCATGGTGTCGAAGAAACGGGCGACGCGCTCGGGCTCGGCGCCGTCGAACAGCGTGCAGTTGATGTTGACGCGGAATCCCCTGGACTTGGCGAGCTTGATCGCGTCCACCGCCTTCTCGTAGACGTCCTTCTCGCACACCGAATGGTCGTGCATCTCCTTGTCGCCGTCGAGATGGATCGACCAGACGAAATAGGGATTGGGCTTGAAGCGGTCGATCTTCTTTTCCAAGAGCAGCGCGTTGGTGCAGAGATAGACGAATTTCTTGCGCGCGATAATGCCTTCCGCGATCTGCTCGATCTCGCGGTGCAGCAGCGGCTCGCCGCCGGCGATCGACACCACCGGCGCGCCGCATTCATCGACCGCCTCGAGGCATTCCGCCACCGAAAGCCGCTGATTCAAAATCTTGTCGGGATAGTCGATCTTGCCGCAGCCGGCGCAGGCGAGGTTGCAGCGGAAAAGCGGCTCGAGCATGAGCACGAGCGGATAGCGCTCGACGCCCATCAGGCGTTGCTTCGCCACATAGGCGCCAACGCGGATCATTTGATGCAACGGAACGGACAAGCTCTATACCCCTCGATGCAGTACGGTGAACGATAGCGCGGTCAGGACGTGGAATCGACCAGTTCCGCCGGCATGCGGAAGCGGACGTTTTCGGTGATGCCGGGCAGCTTCTCGCACTCGACCTTGCCCAATTCGCGCAGGCGGTCGATCAGATGCTGCACCAGCTCCTCGGGCGCCGAGGCGCCGGCGGTGATGCCGACCGCCTTGACGCCCTTGACCCAGGCGGGGTCGAGCGCTTCGGCGTCGGCGACGAGATAGGCCTTCACGCCCTGCTCGGCGGCGATTTCCCGGAGCCGGTTGGAATTGGAACTGTTGGCCGCGCCCACCACCAGCACGACGTCGACCTGTTGGGCGAGCTCGCGCACCGCGCGTTGCCGGTTTTGCGTGGCGTAGCAGATGTCCTTGGTGTCGGGGCCGACGATGTCGGGGAAGCGCTGCCGGAGCGCGTCGATCACCGCCTTGGTGTCGTCGACCGAGAGCGTGGTCTGGGTGATGTAGGCGAGCTTGTGCGGGTTGCTCACCTTGAGGCCGGCGACTTCCTCGGCCTTGGAGATAAGGTGAACCTTGCCGTTGATGCGGCCCATCGTGCCTTCGATCTCGGGGTGGCCGGCATGGCCGATCAGCACGATCTCGCGTCCTTGCGCGGCGTAGCGCTGGCCCTCGCTGTGCACCTTGGAAACCAGCGGGCAGGTGGCGTCGATCACCGGCAGATTGCGTACGGCCGCGGAATCTTCCACCTCGCTCGAGACGCCATGGGCGCTGAAGATGGTGACGCTGCCCGGCGGGATCTCATCGAGTTCGTCGACGAAATGTGCGCCCTTGGCGCGCAGGCGTTCGACCACGTGGCGGTTATGCACGATTTCGTGGCGCACATAGATCGGCGGCCCGTATTTATCGAGCGCGCGCTCGACGATATCGATGGCGCGCTCGACTCCGGCGCAGAAACCTCGTGGTTGGGCGAGCACCACCCGCATGATATCGCTGACCTTTCTTCTCTTCTTGGGGGCGGTCCGGGCCACCCCTCCATCGACCGCCGCATTATACGCAGCATTATTATACCCATAGGGGAAAAACACCGCCAAGCCGCCAGACGGGCGCGGATCGGCCCGTTTCTTTCTGTCTCTTCAAAGCCACAGTATTGGTAGGGATAAGGCAACCAAAAGCCCGTTATTTCCTTGTCCTGTATGTTAAATTGCTTATCCCGCCCATCTGTGTTTAGATTCGGGCGGTTTCGGTAATTCCGGGGTCAACCGGATATGACGGCAATGCGCGAGGGGCGGCTGTGACCGGTAATTCAGACCATAAAAACAACCAGGATTCCGAGCCCGTGCTGCGCAATGATCTGACGCCCTTGCTCGACCGCGTGAACGAGCCCGCCGATCTCCGCAAATTGCCGGAAAGCGATCTGCGCCAATTCGCCGACGAGTTGCGCCGCGAGCTGGTCGATGCCGTGTCGGTCACCGGCGGGCATCTGGGCGCGGGGCTCGGCGTGGTCGAGCTCACCGTCGCGCTCCATTACGTGTTCGACACGCCGCGCGACCGCCTGATCTGGGACGTCGGCCACCAGGCCTATCCGCACAAGATCATCACCAAGCGGCGCGACCGCATCCGCACCTTGCGCATGGGCGGCGGGCTGTCGGGATTCACGCGCCGCTCCGAGAGCGAATACGATCCGTTCGGCGCCGCGCACAGCTCGACCTCGATCTCCGCCGGCCTCGGCATGGCGGTCGGCCGTGATCTGAAGGGCGGCAAGAACAACGTCATCGCCGTGATCGGCGACGGCGCCATGAGCGCGGGCATGGCCTATGAGGCGATGAACAACGCCGGCTCGATGAATTCGCGGCTCATCGTCATCCTGAACGACAACGACATGTCGATCGCGCCCCCGGTGGGCGCGATGAGCGCCTATCTCTCGCGGCTGTTGTCGTCGAAGCCCTATAGCAGCCTGCGCCATATCGGCGCGGCCATCGCCCGGCGCTTTCCGCGCGGGCTCGCCAAGGCGGCGCGGCGCGCCGACGAATATGCGCGCGGCATGGTCACCGGCGGCACGCTCTTCGAGGAGCTTGGCTTCTTCTATGTCGGGCCGATCGACGGCCACAACATCGACCATCTGCTGCCGGTGCTGAAGAATGTGCGCGACAGCAGCGACACCGGCCCGGTGCTGATCCATGTGGTGACGCAAAAGGGCCGCGGCTACGCGCCCGCCGAGGCCGCCGCCGACAAATATCACGGCGTGGTGAAATTCGACGTCGCCACCGGCGCGCAGGTGAAAGCCAAGGCCGGCGCGCCGAGCTATACCGCCGTCTTCGCCAAGGCGCTGATCGCCGAGGCCGAGGCGGACGAGCGCATCGTCGCCATCACCGCCGCCATGCCTTCGGGCACCGGCATCGACAAATTCGCCGAGCGTTTCCCCCACCGCAGCTTCGACGTCGGCATCGCCGAGCAGCATGGCGTGACTTTCGCTGCGGGATTGGCGTGCGAGGGCTTGAAGCCCTTCGCCACGATCTATTCGACGTTCCTCCAGCGCGGCTACGACCAGGTGGTGCATGACGTCGCCATCCAGAAGCTGCCGGTGCGCTTCGCGATGGATAGGGCCGGCTTGGTCGGCGCCGACGGCGCCACCCATGCCGGCTCCTTCGATCTGGCTTATCTCGGCTGTTTGCCGGGCTTCACCATCATGGCGGCCTCGGACGAGCTCGAATTGATGCACATGGTGGCGACCTGCGCCGCCATCGATGACGGCCCCTCGGCGGTGCGCTATCCGCGCGGCGAGGGCATAGGTATCGCATTGCCCAAGAAGGGCGACGTTCTGCCCATCGGCAAAGGCCGCGTCCTGCGCGAAGGCACTTCGATCGCCATCCTCAATTTCGGCACGCGGCTCCAGGAATGTTTGAAGGCGGCCGAGGAGCTGGGCCATGCCGGCCTTTCCACCACCGTGGCCGATGCGCGCTTCATGAAACCGCTCGACACCGACCTGGTCGAACGCCTGGCGCGCGAGCACGAAGTGCTTATCACCGTCGAAGAAGCGGCGATCGGCGGCTTCGCCAGCCACGTGCTCGACCATCTCGCCCGCAACGGCCTCTTGGATCAGGGGCTGAAGGTGCGGCCGATGCTGCTGCCCGACCGCTTCATCGATCACGACGCGCCGGCCAAGCAATATGACGAGGCGGGGCTCAACGCCCGCCACATCAAAGAGACCGCGCTGGTCGCGCTCGGCCGCGCCATCGTCGAGCGCAACGTCCGCGCCTGAACTCCGGCGCGCGAAAGCGTGCCTTTCTCCATGAATGAAAAGCGCCGCCTCGATCAGCTTGTGGTCGAGCAAGGCCTGGCCGAGACCCGGTCCCGCGCCCAGGCGCTGATCCTGGCGGGATTGGTGTGGAGCGGGGACAAGCGGCTCGACAAGCCGGGGGCGAGCCTCGCCGCCAGCACGGCCCTCACCCTCAAGGGCAAGGATCACCCTTACGTTTCGCGCGGCGGGGTCAAGCTCGCCCATGCGCTCGATCATTTCAAAATCGATCCCAAGGGCCTGGTGGCGCTCGACATCGGCGCCTCGACCGGGGGATTCACCGACGTGCTGTTGCGGCGGGGCGCGGCGAAGGTTTACGCGGCCGATGTCGGGCATGGCCAGCTCGACTGGAAGCTCAGGAACGACCAGCGCGTGACCGTGCTGGAGCGGGTCAATGCGCGGCATATCTCGGCGAAAGAGGTGCCGGAGCCGGTCGATCTGGTCGTGTGCGACGCGAGCTTCATCGGATTGGAAACCGTGCTGCCCGCGCCGCTCGCGCTCGCCAAGCCCAAGGCAAAGCTCGTGGCGCTGATCAAGCCGCAATTTGAAGTGGGCCCGAAGCGCGTGGGCAAGGGCGGCGTGGTGCGCGATCCCGCGCTTCACCAGGAGGTCTGCGAACGCATTTCGGCCTGGGTCGAGGCGCAAGGCTGGCGCGTCTTGGGCGTCGAGGAGAGCCCGCTCAAGGGTCCCGAAGGCAATATCGAATTCCTGCTCGCGGCGGAAAAAGGATTCCGGTGACGGAAGTAGAACTCACCGTCGATCATGTCGGCGTGCGCGGCGACGGCGTGGCGGCGTACAAGGACGAAAAGATTTTTCTGCCTTTCACCGCGCCGGGCGACCGCGTGCGCGCGCGCATTCTGGAAAAGCAGGGCGACGGCAGGAGGGCCGAGGTAGCGGCGTTTCTCGCGCCAGGATCGCGGGCCGCTCCGGTCTGCCGCCATTTCGGCGCGTGCGGCGGCTGCGCCTTGCAGCATCTCTCGCCCGACGCCTACGCCGAGACCAAGCTTTCCTGGCTGCGCGGCGCGCTGGCGCAGCACGGCTTCAAGGATATCGAGATTGCGCCCTTGCAACGCCTGGTGCCGGGGACACGGCGGCGCGCGCGCTTCGCCTTGGGCCGCAAGCGCGTCGGCTTCCACGCCCGCGCCAGCCACCGCATCGTCGACATGGCCGAATGCGCGGTGCTGTATCCCGCGCTCTTCAAATTGGTTGAACCTTTGCGGCGCCTGGCGGGCGAGATTCTTGCCCCGGACAAGGAAGGCGCCGCGATGGCGACGCTGGCCGATGCCGGGGTGGCGCTGCTGCTCGATCTGCCCGAAGCGCCCAAGCTTGCAACGCTCGAAGCCTTGGCGGCTTTCGCCGAAGCCCAAGATATCGCCAGGATTTCCTATCGCGTCGAAAAGCGGGGCGGGAAGGAAGAAGCGCCGGTGCCGGTGGCGTTACGCCGCCCCGCGCGCGTGGTGTTGGGGGGCGTGACGGTCGATTTGCCCGAGGAACCTTTTCTCCAAGCCAGCGTCGAGGCCGATAATGTTTTGAGCCGGTTGGTGATTGGCATGGCGGGCGAGCCTGCGCGCGTGGCCGATCTCTATGCCGGGCTCGGCACGTTCAGCTTCGCGCTCGCCAAGCGATCGGCGGTCCATGCGGTCGAGGGCGATATGGCTTCGGTGAAGGCGCTGAAACACGCGGCCTCGCGCGCCCGGCTTGCGGACCGGGTGAGCGTGGAGGAACGCGATCTCGCCCAGCTTCCCTTGACGGCCGAGGAGCTTGGCCGCTTCGACGCCGTGGTGTTCGACCCGCCGCGCGCCGGGGCCATGGCGCAATGCCGCGCGCTTTCCGTCTCCAAAGTTCCGGTCCTGGTGGCGGTTTCCTGCAACCCCGCGACCTTCGCTCGCGACGCGCGCATTCTGGTGGATGGCGGCTATCGCCTGGGCCGGGTCCAGCCGGTGGACAGCTTCATCTGGTCGGCGCAGCTCGAATTGGCGGCGCGGTTCGAGCGGGGCTAGCGGATTTCCACCGGCTGCATCACCAAGGCGCCCGGCGGCGCCGAAAGCATTTGCGCCTGGCGCAGCAGCGCGGATAGGGCGGCGACGCCCGGGGCGACCGCGTCGCCGTCGCCCGCGCCGGAAAGCCGGTTGACAAGCGCCTGCGCCGGGCTCACCGGTTCGGGATAAAGGCGCAGCTCGACGTCCTGGTCGGGGGCGATGCCGGCCTGGATCTTGGCGAGGGCCAGCGCCACCGCGTAGCCGCCGAGCGAATCCACCAGCTTGATCTGCATCGCCTGCTCGCCGGTCCAGACCCGGCCCTTGGCCACGCTCTCGACCCAGTCCGCGTCCATCTTGCGGCCTTCGGCCACCCGCGCCTTGAAGCCCGCATAGATGTCGTCGAGCATCGCCTCGAAGCGCGCATGGCCCGCGGGTGAGAAATCCTCGACCGGGCTGAACATCGCGGCGTTGCCGCCGCCATCGACCGCGTCCCAGGTGACGCCGAGCTTGTCCGACAAGCCGTTGATCAGCATCTTGCCGGCGAGCACGCCGATCGAGCCGGTCAATGTGGCGGGCTCGGCGACGATCTGGTCGGCCGAGGCGGCGATGTAGTAGCCGCCCGAGCCGGCGATGCCGCCCATGCTGACCACCACCGGTTTCCCCGCCGCATGCGCCGCCTTGACCTCGTTCCAGATCGATTCCGCCGCCACCGCCGAGCCGCCGGGGCTGTCGATGCGGAAGAGGATCGCGCGCACATCCGGGTCATGCTCGGCCAGGCGGAAGGCGTGGATGACGCTGTCCGAGCCCATGGTGCCGTTGCCCAAAAGCGCCGTGTCGCTGCTCTTGCCGCGCGTCATCAACCCGTCGGCGTAGATGAGCGCGATCACCGGCCCCTTGGCGTGGGGCGGGCCGGCGCGGTCGAGATAATGGGCGAGAGTCATGGTCTTGGCGCCTTCACCGGCGCGCGTCTCGAGCGCCTTGAGCGCGTCCTCGCCATAGCCCACGTGATCGACCAGATGGTTGTCGAGCGCCTCTTGCGCGAGATACGGGCCCTTGTCGATGAGATCGCCGACCGTGGCGGGATCGAGATTCCGGCCCTCGGCGATGCCGGCGGCGATCTGGCCGCGCAGCGAGGTGAGCAACGATGTCGTTTCCTCGCGTTGCGCCGGGGTCATGGATGTTTCGGTCAGCATGTTCATCGCGGTCTTGTAGTCCTCGCGCTTGTCGAAACGCGGCGCCACGCCCAATTTGTCGAGCGAGCCGCGGAAGAAGGGCTCTTCGGCGCGCAAGCCAACGAGGCTCAACAAGCCCAGCGGTTGCAGCCAGACCTCGTCGCAGGAAGACGCCAGGTAATAGGCGGCGGTGCCGGATTCGAATTCGCCGTAGCTATCGCTATAGGCGAAGACCGGCTTGCCCTTGGCGCGGAAATCCCGGATCGCGTCGCGCAATTCCTGAATTTGGGCGAGGCCGAATTCGCCGCCGCCGATGCGCAGCATCAGGCCCTTGACGCGGGGATCGGCGCGCCCGCGTTCGAGCGCATTGAGCACGTCGCCCAGGCTTTGCTGCTGGCCTTCGAGGAGTGCCGCCAGGCCCTTTTGCGGCGGGCTGTCCGGGAGCGTGCCGGGCAGGTCGAGCGTCAGGACGGTATTCGAGGCCACGCCCGGCGCGGAAAATTTGACCCAGAGGAAAACGCCCGCTCCCGCCAGCCCGGCGAGGATGACCAGGAAACCGATAACGGCGCAAAGCCTGAAAAGAAACCGGCCCATTCCGAGCACTCAGCCGCATTGCGCGCGGTGGCGCAGCATGTGATCGGCCAGCACCACGGCCATCATCGCTTCGCCCACCGGCACGGCGCGGATGCCGACGCACGGGTCGTGGCGGCCCTTGGTCGAGACCTCGATCTCCTTGCCGAACTTGTCCACGCTCTTCAAGGGCTTGAGGATAGAGCTGGTCGGCTTCACCGCGAAACGCGCGACCACATCCTGGCCGGTCGATATGCCGCCCAATATGCCGCCGGCGTGGTTCGAGAGGAATGTGATCTTGCCGCCTTTCATGCGCATCTCGTCGGCGTTCTGCTCGCCCGACAGCATGGCGGCACCCATGCCGGCGCCGATCTCAACGCCTTTGACCGCGTTGATGCTCATCATCGCCTTGGCGAGATCGGCGTCGAGCTTGTCATAGATGGGATCGCCCCATCCCGCCGGAACGCCCGAGGCCACGATTTCGATAATCGCGCCGGCGGAGGAACCGGCCTTGCGAACCCCATCGAGAAACTCTTCCCAGCTCTTCACCATCCCGGCATCGGGGGAGAAGAACGGGTTCTTGCCGACCTCTTTCCAATCCCAGCGCTTGCGGTCGATCGCATGCGGGCCGATCTGGATGAGGCATCCGCGCACGCCGATCTTGTCGCCGAGGATTTTGCGCGCGATCGCGCCGGCCGCGACCCGCGATGCGGTTTCGCGCGCCGAGGCGCGGCCGCCGCCGCGATAATCGCGGATGCCGTATTTGGCCCAATAGGTGTAGTCGGCGTGGCCCGGGCGGAACTGGTCCTTGATCGCGTCGTAATCCTTGGAGCGCGCATCCTCGTTGGCGATCAGCATCATTACCGGCGCGCCCGTGGTCTGGCCCTCGAACACGCCCGAGAGGATTTGCACCTTGTCGCTTTCCTGGCGCTGGGTGGTGAAGCGCGAGGAGCCGGGCCGGCGCTTGTCGAGCCAGGGCTGGATGTCGGCATCGGACAAGGGGATGCGCGGCGGCACGCCCTCGACGACGCAGCCGATGGCGGGCCCGTGGCTTTCGCCCCATGTGGTGAAGCGGAAAATGGTGCCGAAACCGTTGCCTGACATCGCGCGCTCGGGATCAGCCTTGAGGCTTGAAGTTTGCCAGCATCTCGGCGACTTCGGACGCCGCGTCGATCGCCAGCATGCCGACGACATGATAGCCGGAATCGACGTGATGCACTTCGCCGCTGACGCCAGCGGAAAGATCGCTGAGCAGGTAAAGCCCCGACGCGCCCACTTCCTCGAGCGATGTGTTGCGCTTCAACGGCGAATTGAGCTGGTTCCACTTGAGGATATAGCGGAAATCGCCGATGCCCGAGGCGGCGAGCGTCTTGATCGGCCCGGCCGAGATGGCGTTGACGCGGATGTTCTTGCCGCCCAAATCGACCGCGAGATAGCGCACCGAGGCCTCGAGCGCGGCCTTGGCCACGCCCATGACGTTGTAATGCGGCATGACGCGCTCGGCGCCGATATAGCTCAGCGTCAGCAGGCTGCCGCCCTTGGGCATCAAGGGCGCCGCGCGCCGGCACAGATCGGTGAAGGAGTAGCACGAGATTTCCAGGCTCTTCAGGAAATTGGCGCGCGTGGTGTCGACATAAAGGCCGCGCAGCTCCTCGGGATCGGAATAGGCGATGGCGTGGACGACGAAATCGAGCCCGCCCCAGAGCTTCGCAACGGCGTCGAAGATCGCCGCCACGCTCGCCTCGTTCCCGACGTCGCAATCGCCCAGCACATGGCCGCCGACGGTCTCGGCCAGCGGCTTGACGCGCTTGCCCAGCGCGTCGCCCTGATAGGTGAAGGCAAGCTCGGCGCCATGCGCATGCGCCGCCTTGGATATCGCCCAGGCGATCGAACGTTCATTGGCGACACCCATGACGAGGCCGCGCTTACCGGCCATCAACGGCTTGGTTTCGGTCATGCGGATTCCGTTCCGGCCCGGTTCACGCCGGGTGGCGCTCGCCGACGTCGCGCATCAGCAGCAACAGGCGCTGCTGCACCTCGGGGCTGTCGATCGAGCGGAAGGCGCGCACCAGTTCGATCTCGCGCCGGACGATGCCCTGCTCGGGCGGGGCCTCGGCGTTGGACGATGTTTCGAGCCCCTCGAAGAAATAGGCCACCGGCTTCGTCAGCAGCTTCGCCAGCTGATAGAGACGGCTGGCGGAAATGCGGATCTCGCCCTGCTCGTATTTCTGCACCACCTGGAAACTCATGCCGAGTTCCTTGCCGATGCCGGTCTGGGTCAGCCCGGCGAGCTCGCGCCCGACGCGCAAACGCCGTCCGACATGGATATCGACCGGGTCGGGCCCGTGCTCCTTGGCCGTGCGCCGCCTTGTGCGTGATTTTCCGCTGCTCGCTTGCAAAATAATCCTCCTGCTCTTGCGCAGGACTATAGAGAGCGCGTCCGGAGTTGCCTAGTCCTTGATTGTGTTCGGTTTATCGCGATTCAGCGGTAATCGCTCGCCATCACCGAGGCGCGGCGGCCCTTGGCCTCGCTCGCCTGGTAATTGAGCTCGACCTTGACCCCGTTGGGATCGAACAGGAAAAGCTGATAGAGGCCCTGGTCGTCAACCTGGCGCTCCTTGAACTCGATCTTGTGCTTTTGCAGATGCGCGATCATTTCGGGCAAGCCGGTGGCGCGGAAGGCGACGTGGTCGATGACGCCGGTGCCCTCGGTGGCGGTCGATTGCTGGCCCAGATATTTGAGCCGGTTCTCGGAAACCTTCGCGCCGCCTTCGGAGAGGTGAATCACCGGCTCGTCGCCGAGATAGAGCCAATGCACCGGAAAGCCGAAATCGGGATGCGGCCCGGCGATCATGCCCAGGACCTTCATGTACCAGTCGCGGGTCGCGTCGATGTCGGGCGATTGGATCAGGAAATGCTCGATATGGCTGAGCGGCATGGCGGTCTCCCTCGCGGAATCCCATATTGCCACGGAACCGGCGCGCGGTGGAGCCCTTAAAAGGTTGAGAAGCCGGGCCACGATGGCATAGTAGGGGCCCTTTCCCGCCCATTCCTTGCGCGCCCGGAGGCCGGCCTTGAGCGACGAACTCCTTTACGAAATCCGCGACGGCATCGGCCGCGTCACCTTCAACCGGCCGCAGGCGCGCAACGCCCTGACCTTCGCCATGTATGACCGGCTGGCCGACATCTGCGCCGAGGCGCCCCGGGACAAATCCATCCGGGTTCTGCTTTTGACCGGCGCGGGCGACAAGGCCTTCGCCTCGGGCACGGACATCTCGCAGTTCAAGGCCTTCGACAAGCCGGCCGACGCGCTCGACTACGAGGGCCGCATCGACCGCGTGCTCACATCTCTCGAAACCTGCCCATTGCCGACCATCGCCGCCATCCAGGGCGCCTGCACCGGCGGCGGCGCCGGCATCGCCGCCGCCTGCGATCTGCGCATCGCCGCCGCGACCGCGCGTTTCGGCTTTCCGGTGGCGCGCACCCTCGGCAATTGCCTGTCCATGGGAAACTATGCCCGGCTTTGCGCGCTGGTGGGGGCGGGGCGGGTGAAGGATCTGATCTTCAACGCGCGGCTGGTGGAAGCGCCCGAGGCGCATGCCATCGGCCTCGTCACCGAAGTGGTGGCCGATCCGGCCAATCTGATGAAACGCGCCGAGGAAGTCGCGGCCGCCGTCGCCAAGCGCGCGCCGCTCACCTTACGCGCCACCAAGGAGGCGCTGCGCCGCCTTCAGCCGCGCATCCCCAAGGGCGAGGGCGATGATCTGGTGCTGATGTGCTACATGAGCAAGGATTTCCGCGAAGGCATGGACGCCTTTCTCAACAAGCGCGCGCCGCAATTCCGCGGCGAATAAAAACCGGCGGGGGCAGAATGGCCAAGGACAGGATCGATCCGAAACAGGCGGCGGAGCTCGCCACCGCCAACCGGATATTGTTCGACCAGGGCGTGGTCGACGGCTTCGGCCATGTCAGCTTCCGCGACCCGGGCGATCCCGGACGGTTCCTGCTGGCGCGCAGCATGGCGCCGGGGCTGGTTTCGCCCAAGGACATCATGCTGTTCGATCTCGACGGCGCGCCCATCGACCCGCGCGGCCGCGCGGTTTATCTCGAGCGCTTCATCCACGGCTCGATCTACAAGGCGCGGCCCGACGTGACCTCGGTGGTGCACAGCCATTCGCCCGCCATCATCCCGTTCGGGATCACGCCGCAGAAGCTGCGCCCGGTCTATCACATGAGCGGATTTTTGGGCGACGACGTGCCGGTATTCGAAATCCGCCAAAGCGCGGGCGATGCGAGCAACATGCTGATCGACAGCGTCAAACTGGGCGACGCGCTCGCCAAGACATTGGGTAACGCCGTCGTGGCGCTGATGCGCGGCCACGGCTCGGTCACGGTCGGCCAGAGCTTGCGCCACGCGGTCTATCGCGCGATCTATGCCGAGACCAATGCCAAGCTGCAAAGCGAGGCCATCCGCTTGGGGCCCGTGACCTATCTCAGCGCCGGCGAGGCGCGCAGCGCCAAGGAACTCCAGGACAAGACCTTCAACCGCGCCTATGAGCTGTGGGCGCGGCGGGTGGCGAAGCAGAAGTAGCTAGAGTTTGACCTTCTCGTCCTCGACCACACGCTGCACCGCCGGGCGTTTCAGCATGCGGTCCTTGAAGGCGGTGTAGTTCTTGAGTTCGGCCATCGGCAATTCGCGGCGCAGGCCCCAGGTGTAGAACACCATGGCGAAGGAATCGAGCGCCGAATAGGGGCCGAGCAGCCATTCCTTGCCGGCGTAGAGCCCGTCGATGTCCTTGAGATAGCCGTGAAAGCTCTTGAGGCCCGTTGCCTTGACGTCCTCCTGTGCCGCCTTGTCGCCGGCGTAACGCTCGGGCCGGCCGACATGGCCGTGCGCCGGATGGACGAAGGTGGTGAAGAAACCGAGCCGCGACAAGGCTTGCGCCTCGGACAGCGGATCGGTGGGCCATAGCTTAAAGCGCTTGCCGAGATAGGGCAGGATGGCGGTGTTCTCGGTCAGGCTGTCGCCGTCGTCGAGCCGCAAGGCCGGCACGCGGCCGAGCGGGTTGATCTTGAGATAATCCGGCGAACGCTGCTCGCCTTGCGCGAGATTGACCTTGCGCGGCTCGTATTTCTCGCCGCTTTCCTCGAGCACGATATGCGCAGCCATCGAGCAGGCGCCGGGTCCGTAATAGAGTGTGAGCAAGTTCTCTCTCCCTGGGTTTTGTTAGTCTGTTACAGCGACCGCGTTGATCTCGATCAGGCAATGCGGATCGGTCGCGAGCCGCACCACCTGCACGGTCGTCGTGGTCGGCTTGGCATCGCCGAAATACTCCGCCCAGACGCGGTTGAGCGCGTCCTGGTCGGCGAGGTCGGTCACGAAGCGGTCGGCCTTCACCACGTCGGCGAAACTCGCCCCGGCGGCGCTCAAGCCCCGCTTGAGGTTTTCCAGCGCGGCGCGGGCTTGTCCCGCCATGTCGCGCGGCATGGCGGCGAATTCCTCGGGCCGGTGCGGGTGGTGGTGATAAACGGGTGCCGCGGTCACGCCCGCGAGATAGACCGTCGTGCCGCCCGAAACCTTGATGGCCGGCGCATAGGGCATCCACACATCCGGCGCATCGGGCCAGTGCACATGCTCGATGGATTTCTTCATGGCGTCTCCCGTCCGGAGAGAGCTTAGCATCATCGCTTTACGGTGTTGAAGCGGTCCATGCGGCGGAGCGCCGGCAGGCGCCAGGCCCAGAGCCCGGCGACCAGCAAGGTGACGGCGCCGCCCAGCGCCACCGAGGCCACCGGCCCGAACCAGGATGCTGTGACGCCCGATTCAAATTCGCCCAATTGGTTAGAGGTGCCGATGAACACGGTGTTGACCGCGTTGACCCGGCCGCGGATGGCGTCGGGCGTCTCGGTCTGCACCAGGGTATTGCGCGTCACCACGCTCACCATGTCGGAGGCGCCGACGGCGATGAGCGCCGCGAAGGACAAGGGCGCCCAGCGCGACAGGCCGAAAACCAGCGTGGCGACGCCGAAAATCGCCACCGCGATCAGCATGCGCGCGCCGATATGCCGCGACAGCGGCCAGCGCGTCAGGATCAGGCCGGTGGTGAGCGCGCCCACCGCCGGGGCGCTGCGCATCAGGCCGAGCCCGGCCGGGCCGATCATCAAGATGTCGCGGGCGAAAATCGGCAGCAGCGCGGTCGCGCCGCCGAACAGCACGCCGAAGAGATCGAGCGAGATCGCGCCCAGCACCGCCTGGTGGTGACGGATGAACCGGATGCCGCTGCTGAGCGTCTTCCAGGTCACCGGCGCCCGCGACCGGACCACGCGCTTTTCGTCGATCAGCAGCACGGCGATGAAGGCGATGGCGGCGAACGCCGCCGCCACGGCGAAGGGCACGGCCGGGCCTAGAATGAACAGCAACCCGCCCGCCGCCGGTCCGATCACCACCGCGATCTGGGCCGTCATCGAGCTCCAGGCGGCGGCGCGCGGAAAGGACCCGGGCGGCACCAGCCCGGGGAGCAGCGAGGCCTGGGCGGGATGATCGAAGGCGCGGGCGACGCCAAGCCCGGCCACGACCAGGAACACGATTCCGACCGAGCCGGCGCCGGAATAGGCCAACGCCGCCAGGCCCAGATAACAGAACATCTCCAGCGCCTGCGCCACGAGCAGCACATGGCGGCGCGGATAAAGGTCGATCACATGGCCGGAAAACAGCGCCAGCCCCGCGGTCGGCACGAATTGCACCAGGCCGATGAAGCCCAGATCGAGCGGGCTCGAGGTGAGGGC
>CAWAWJ010000003.1:0-35420 GCA_963785735.1 uncultured Alphaproteobacteria bacterium | reverse complement strand
CGGGGGAGGGAATGGGAGGGGGCGCCTTGCGTAGCAAAGGCCGGGCGCGACCGAAACTAATAATTGTTGCCGTGGAACGGCAGGGTCATGGACGGCTCGTCCGCGGCTTCGTTTCTATCCAGATTATCCGTGGTCGGGCCCTGGTCGTGGGTGGCGGCGATGTCGGCGTCGATCGAGCGCTGGCCCCCGCTGCTGCGATTTCCGCCGCTGAAATCGTCGCTCGCGCCGTTGCACGCGACGAGCGAACACACCGCGAGCGAAGCCGCCGAGGCCGTCAAAAAGAACAAAGCTTGCCGGGTCATGATACCAATCCCTTTTTCTTGTTGTTGCGTGGCGGTTTGAAGCCGCATTGTGCGGCAAGACCGCCGCAATGTAGCGTTCGGAAACTACCCAGACGGGAAGCCGGAACCATGAGTCTGCTGCGCCATATCAGGACGTGCAACGCCTGGGAGCCCGCGCGTTTCGTGCCCTTCCGGCGCGGGAACGCAAGGCTGGGGCTTATTCGCCGCGACAACGCCGAGCGGCTGCGCCGCTTCCCCACGCTGTTCGAGGTCGGCCGGGACGCGGTCTATCTCGTCGCCGAAGGCAACGCCAAGGCCATAACATCCGCCATCGACCGCGCGGTGGAGGAATTGGTATCCGAGCGCGTCATCGCCAAATGGCGCAACGAGTTCTTCGCCGTGGCCGAGCATTGGGGGGCCAAGGCTCATTTCACCCTCGACCGCGGCGCGGTGCCGTTCTTCGGGGTCAAGGCCTATGGCGTGCATCTGAACGGCTATCGCCGCGTGGGCAGCAAGCTCAAGCTCTGGATCGGCAAGCGCGCCTCGAACAAGATCGTGGCGCCGGGCAAGCTCGACAACATCGTGGCGGGCGGCATCGGCGTCGCGCATGGGCTCGAGGAGACGCTGGTGAAAGAGGCCGCGGAAGAGGCCGCCATGCCGAAGAAACTCTCTTCCCGCGCGGCCGCGGTGGGCGCGGTCTCCTACCGCATGGAAACCCAGACCGGCTTGCGCGACGACGTGCTGTTCCTTTACGACGTCGAGACCCCGGCCGCTTTCACGCCGCGCAACACCGATGGCGAGCTCGTCTCCTTCGCGCTGATGGACGCAAGGGACGTGGTGAAGCGCATGCGCGACACCGAGGATTTCAAGTTCAACGTCAATCTGGTTAATATCGACTTCGCGCTGCGCCACGGCGTGATCGGGCCGGAGAATCCGGAATATCTCGATCTCGTCGCGGGCTTGCACCGGCCGATGGATTAAGGAAGGGGAAGCCATGATCATTACGTGCCGGGAATGCGGCGGCAAGGTCAGCACCAATGCGCGCGCTTGCCCGCATTGCGGCGCGCGGTTCTTCAGCTATCCGCGCTGGCGGCATTGGGTGGTCTATACGGTGTTGGTCGTGGCGGCGGTCTATTGGTTCGACCCGATCGTCCGTTACGGCTATTGGGGTTTCAAGCAAGCCGTGGCCTATGTGGCCGATGTCTGGGCGAGCGGCGGCCCCTAGCCGAATCCCGCCATCGCCCGCGCCTCTCCCGCGCTTTTGCCGGACTCACGTAAAGCTCTCAGCGTGAGTCCCTTGTCGCGCTTGGCGAAACGCTTGCCGCTCTCATCGGTCAGCAGCTTGTGATGGCGGTAACGCGGCGTGGGAAATCCCAGCAACGCCTGAAGTAGCCGATGAATAGGAGTCGAGGCGAAGAGATCCTCGCCGCGCGTCACCAGCGTCACGCCCTGGAGCGCGTCATCCACCGTCACCGCCAGATGATAGGAGGCCGGCGTTTCCTTGCGCGCCAGCACCACGTCGCCCTGGCTCAAAGGCTCCGCTTTGATCCGCCCGCGCCCGTCTTCTTCCCAGAATAATTCTCCCGCAGCAATCGTCGCCTTGGTGACATCAAGGCGGAGCGCGAAGGGCAGCCCCGCCGCCCGGCGCGCGCCGCGTTCGCCGAGCGAAAGATTCCGGCAGGTGCCGGGATAGAGCGGACCGTCTGCTCCATGCGGCGCGGCGGCCGCGTTTTCGATCTCGGCCTTGATCGCGGCCCGGGTGCAGAAACACGGATAGATCATGCCCATGGCCTCAAGCCGGTCGAGCGGCGCGCGGTAATCTGCCATGTGTTGCGACTGGCGGCGCAGCTCGCCATCCCAATCGAGGCCGAGCCAGGCCAGGTCTTCCAGAATCGCAACCGTGAATTCTTCGCGGCAGCGCGCGCTATCGATATCCTCGATCCGCAGCAGGAACTTGCCGTTTGATTCGCGCGCCGCCTTCCATCCCGCCAGGGCCGAATAGGCGTGGCCCAGATGGAGATAGCCCGTGGGACTGGGGGCGAAGCGGGTGATCACGGTCATGCGCCAGTTTAGCCCAGAGATTCCGGCGTGACAGCCACCGCCGCTTCGTTTATCGCTTGGCCCATGACGACTCAACTCACCGGCCCCGGGCTTAAGCCCGCCAGCGGAAAAAATCCATCGAGCCTCGTCGTGCTGCTGCACGGCGTCGGCGCCGACGGCAACGATCTGATCGGGCTCGCGCCCTATTGGGCGCCGCTCCTGCCCGATACCGAATTCCTCGCCCCCGACGGGCCAGCACCCTGCGACATGGCGCCCTTCGGCCGGCAATGGTTCTCGCTCCAGGACCGTTCGGCCGAAGCGATCCTCGCGGGCGTCCAGGCCACGGCCCCGGTGCTCGACGAATTTCTCGACGCGGCGCTGAGGGCGCGCGGCCTCGGCGACGACCGGCTCGCTCTGGTCGGGTTCTCGCAAGGCACCATGATGTCGCTTTATGTGGGCCCGCGCCGCCCAAAACCCTGCGCCGCGATATTGGGATATTCCGGCGCGCTCGTCGGGCCGCAATTGCTCGCCAAGGAAATCAGCTCGAAGCCCAAGACGCTGCTGGTCCATGGCGACGCCGATCCCGTGGTGCCCTTCGCCGCTTTGGGCAACGCGCAAAAAATTCTCGCGGCGGCCGGCGTGCCGGTCGAGACCCTTTCCTGTCCCGGCATGGGCCATTCGATCGACGAGGCTGGCTTGAAGCGCGGCGGCGAATTCCTGCGCGCGGCGCTAGCGCGTTAGCTCGGTCTTCTGCATCGCCGGCCCGGGCGTTGGCGCGTCGAGATAAGGCTGGATCCGGGCGATCATCTCCGGATTGTCCCAGGCGGTCGAGCCTTCGAGCATCGCCAGAACCCGCCCGTCGCGGGCGATCAAGAAACTGGTCGGCAATCCGCGCACGCCGAAGGCCTTGATCGCGCCGTTCGCGGGATCGAGAAAGACCGCGAGATGGGGGGCATCGAGCTTCGCCAGGAAGGGCGCCACCGCGCTCTCCCCGGTCCGGTCCTCGGAGATCGCCAGCACGGTCAAGGCGGAGCCAAGCTTGCCCTGGAGCCGGTCGAGCGAGGGCATTTCCTCGACGCAAGGCCCGCACCAGGTGGCCCAGAGATTGACCAGCACCACCTTTCCGCGGAAATCGGCAAGGTGCCGGGGCGCGCCGTCCCGCGCGGTGAAGCCGAGTTCGGGCGCTGGAAGCGGCGGGTTGAGCAAGCTAAACTCCCCCCCGCCCGCCGTATCCGGCTGCCGACTTGCGGCAGAAGGCCCGGTTTGGGCGGGTAAGGGCGCGGGCTTGCGGTAAACCAGCACCCCCAGCCCCGCCAGGCAGAGGATCAGGATTACGGCGATGACGCGTATCAGGATTTTCATGGGAAGCCGCAAGGTGACGCCATGACGCAGAAACGGCAAGCGGCACGGGATGGCGCGCCTGAAGTGGCGTCGCGCCCGGCCGCGCCCACGGGCTCGAAGCCGGGCGCCAACGCCGCGCGGGGCGGCCGGCTGGCGGGCGGCCCGGATGAAGCCATGCAGCGCATCAACGCCTCGATCGATCTCGACAAGCGGCTCTTCGCCCAGGACATCGCCGGCTCGCTCGCGCATTGCGCGATGCTGGTCGCAAGGCGGATCATTTCGCCGCAGGATGGCGAGGCGATCGCGCGCGGTCTAGGGAAAATTCACGCCGAAATCGAAAACGGCTCGTTTCCCTTCCGCGCCGAGCATGAGGACATCCACCTCAATATCGAGGCGCGGCTCGGCGAGCTCATCGGTCCGGCTTCCGGGCGGCTTCACACCGCGCGCTCGCGCAACGACCAGGTGGCGACCGATTTCCGGCTTTGGGTGCGCGACGCGATCGACCGGCTCGGCCGCGATATCGCGGCGCTGCAAGAAGCGCTGATCGAGCAGGCCGAGAAGCACGCCGCCACCGTCATGCCGGGCCTGACCCATTTGCAAAACGCCCAGCCGGTCACCTTCGGCCATCATCTCTTGGCTTATGTCGAGATGCTCGGACGCGACCGGGGGCGGCTCGCGGATGCGCGGGCGCGGCTCAATGAATCGCCCTTGGGTTCGGGCGCGCTTGCCGGCACATCCTTTCCGATCGACCGCGGCCAGACCGCCAAGGATCTAGGCTTCGACCGGCCCAGCGCCAATTCGCTCGACGCGGTTTCCGACCGCGACTTCGCGCTCGAATTCCTGGCGGCTTGCGCCATTTGCGGCACGCATCTCTCGCGCTTCGCCGAGGAGATCGTGTTGTGGCTTTCCGCGCCCTTCGGCTTCATCCGGCTGTCGGACGCCTTCACCACCGGCAGCTCGATGATGCCGCAAAAGCGCAACCCCGACGCCGCCGAGCTGGTGCGCGCCAAATCCGGGCGGCTGGCGGGTTCGCTCATGGCGCTGCTCACGGTGATGAAGGGCCTGCCCTTGGCCTATTCCAAGGACATGCAGGAGGACAAGGCGCCGGTGTTCGAATCCTTCGACGCGCTCGCGCTCTGCCTCGCCGTCACCACGGGCATGGTGCGCGATCTCGTCCCCGATAAAGCGGCGATGAAGCGCGCGGCGGAAGCGGGATATTCGACGGCCACCGATCTCGCCGATTGGCTCACGATCGAGCTCGGCCTGCCCTTCCGCGAGGCGCACCGCCTCACAGGATCTCTGGTGAAGCGCGCCGAGGAGATGGGCGTCTCGCTCGCCGCCCTCCCGCTCGCGGAGATGCGGAAATTGGAGCCGCGCATAACCGAAGTGGCGCGCGAGATCCTGACGGCGGAAAAATCGGCCGCCAGCCGGACGAGCTTCGGCGGCACGGCGCCGGCCAATGTCGCCAAGGCCGCGAAGGACGCGCGCGCCCGTTTCCGGACCCCCTTCCCGGGAGGGAAAAAATGACCAACGCCATCCGCTTGAGCCTCGCCGTGATGATCCTGGCGCTGCCGCTCTCCGCTTGCGGCAAGAAGAGCATGCCGCTGGCGCCGGGCACCGGGCCATCGACTTATCCGCGCGACTATCCCTACGACCCGCAGCAGCCGCTCCAGCCGCAGCAGCAGCCCGCGGAAACCCGTCCGTGACAGGGCCGGTGACCGAGGCGCGTGGGGAGGCCTCTCCGGCGGCGTTGCTCGACGCGCCCGAATTCGCCTATCGCGGCGGCGAGCTTTTCGCCGAGAACGTCGCCTTGTCGCGGCTCGCCGCCGAAACCGGCACGCCGTTCTATTGCTATTCCACGGCCGCGCTCGAGCGGCAATACCGGCGCTTCGCCACGGCCTTCGGCGGGCTCGACGCGCTCTTGTGCTATTCACTCAAAGCCAATTCCAATCTCTCGGTGGTGGCGACGCTCGCCAGGCTGGGCGCCGGGGCCGATGTCGTCTCCGAGGGCGAATTCCGCCGCGCGCTCGCCGCCGGCATACCGGGAAGCCGCATCATCTTCTCCGGCATCGGCAAGACCGAGGCTGAGCTCGCCTTCGCCCTCGCCAACGGCGTCCACCAGATCAACGTCGAATCCCTGCCCGAGCTCGATGCGCTGAGCCGCGTCGCGCGCAAGATGAACCGGGTCGCCCCGGTTTCGATCCGCGTCAATCCGGATGTCGATGCGCGCACCCACGCCAAGATCGCCACCGGCAAGAAGGAAAACAAGTTCGGCATCGATTTGGCGCAGGCCGGCGAGGCCTATCGGCTGGCGGCGGGGATGCCGGCGATTGCGCTGGTGGGCATGGCGGTGCATATCGGCTCGCAGCTGACCGCGCTCGGGCCGTTCGAGATCGCCTTCTCGCGCGCGCTCGCGCTCTTTCGCGGCCTTCGCGAGGACGGCATCGAGCTGAAGCGGTTCGATTTCGGCGGCGGCCTCGGCATCCGCTATCGAAACGAGACCCCGCCCTCGATCGAGGATTACGCCTTCGTCGTGAAGCACATGACCCAAGGGTTGAAGCTGAGCTTCGCCTTCGAGCCGGGCCGCGTCATCGCCGCCAATGCCGGGGTGCTGGTTTCGCGCGTGCTCTACGTCAAGGAAGGCGTGAGCCACCGCTTCGTCATCGTCGACGCGGCGATGAATGACCTGATGCGCCCCGCGCTCTACGATGCCTGGCACGAGATCGTGCCGGTGAAAGCGCCCGAGCCGCGCGCCGAACCCGTCACGCAGAGCATCGTCGGCCCGGTCTGCGAGACCGGCGACGCCTTCGCCCTCGACCGGTCCCTCGCCCCGCTGCGCGGCGGCGAGCTCATCGCCATCCTCTCCGCCGGCGCCTATGGCGCGGTGATGAGTTCGAGCTACAATAGCCGCCTGCCGGTGCCCGAGCTGCTGGTCAAGGGCGGCGACGTGGCCGTCATCCGCAAGCGCCCGGATTACGAGGCGATGCTGGCGCTGGATCAAATGGCACCCTGGCTCGGATCACGGTGACGAAGGTGGCGGTAAGACGGTGAGAGAGACGGCCGATCATGTCGGAACGCGGCCCGAACCCGGATCCTGAATCCTCCCCGCCGCCGGGATTGCGGCGGCGCCTCAAGCGGCGGCTCAGGCTCGCGCGACTGGCGCTGATCTGGGAATTCCTGTGGCCGGCTTTGTGGCCTTCCTCGCTCGCGCTCGGCGTTTTCCTGTCTTTGGCCCTGTTCGACGCGCCAGCGATGCTGCCAGGCTGGCTCTGGGCCTCGGCTTTGGCCACGCTCGCGCTCACGCTTGCGATCAATCTCGCTTGGGTGCTGCGGCGGTTCCGCCCGCCTTCCCATGCCCAGGCGCGGCGGCGCATCGAGACCGCGAGTTCGATGGCGCACCGCCCGATCGCCGCGCTCGAGGACCGGCTCGCGAGCGGCGGCGGCGATGGCGAAGCGGCGGGGCTCTGGCAAGCCCACCGCTCGCGCATGAACGCGGCGATCAAGCGCCTGAGGATCGGCTTGCCGCGCGCTGGCTTGGGCCGCCGCGATCCCCATGGGCTGCGCGTGGCGCTGGTGCTGGCGCTGGTGGCGGGCGTCTATACCGCCGGCGGCGATTGGCGCCCGCGCATCGGCCGCGCCTTTCACCCCGATTTTTCCCTGTTCGGCCCGTCCCAGCCGGTCGGCCTCGATGTGTGGATTTCGCCGCCGCAATATACCGGCCTGCCGCCGCAATTTCTCTCTTTGCCGCCCGGGTCCAAGCCGGTTGAAGTCCCCATCGGCAGCGCCGTGCTGGCCCAGCTCCATGGCGGCGGCGCCGTGCCGGAGCTGCGCATCGACCGCGAAGCCACCGCGATGAGCCGGGTCGATCAAGACAATTTCAAGGGCGAAGCGGTCATCACCGCGGGATCGGCGCTCCAAATCGCGCAGGGTTACCGCAGCCTCGCCGCGTGGCCGATCCATGTCGTGCCCGATTTGCCGCCCACGATTTCCTTCGCCAAGCCGCCCGAGGCAGCCGCGCGGGGCGCGTTGCGCGTGCAATACCAGGCCGATGACGATTACGGCGTCGAGGGCGTGAAGCTCCTGATCCGCAAGCCCGGCGGCGAAACGGGCGAAACCCTGACGCTCGATCTGGCGCTCCCCGACCGGCATTCGAAATCCGCGCAGGGGGCGAGCTTCGTTGATCTCACATCCAATCCCTGGGCCGGAAGCACGGTGCAGTTGCAGCTCGTCGCATCGGACGCGCTCGGCCAGACCGGTTCGAGCGACATCATCGAGACCGTGCTGCCCGAACGCGTCTTCCAGAACCCGCTCGCCCGCGCCATCATCGGGCAGCGCAAAATTCTGCTCGACAATCCCGATGCGCGCGAAAGCGTGGCCGAGACCGTCTCCGGCCTCGCGCTCAACCCCAAGCTCTATAACGGCGACATCGTGGTTTTCCTGGGCTTGCGGACGGCCTCCGACCGGCTGCGGCTCGACCGCGACGCCGACACGCCCCCGATGGTCGCGCAATTGCTGTGGGACATCGCGGTCAGGGTCGAGGACGGCAACGATCTCTCGAGCCAGAACGACCTGCGCCAGTCGATGCAGGCCTTGCAGGATGCGCTCGCCCAAAACGCGCCCGAGGCCCGGATCGAACAGCTCATGCAGGATCTGCAAAAGCAGATCGACCGCTATCTCCAGACGCTCTCCGGGCAGACGAAATCTTCCGGCCCGAACCAGAACGAGGCCAATTCCTCTCAGGCCCTGACCGGCAAGGATTTCCAGGCCGCGCTCGACCGCGCGCGCGAATTGGCGCAAGCCGGCGCGCGCGACCAGGCGCGCAATCTGCTGGCGCGGCTCCAGGACCTGCTCGAAAACCTGCGCGCATCCAATCCCATGGACATGCACTCGCCGCGGGGAAAATCGCTCGACGCGATGCAGGACCTGATGCGCCGCCAGCAGCAATTGCTCGACCGCAGCTTCCGCCAGTCGCGCGAGCCGGACGGGAGCAAGAGCGCCGGCGACGCCGACCAACAGGAAAATCTGCGCCACGCGCTCGGCCAGGCGGCGCAACGCCTGGGCGAACAGGGCGGCGAGATTCCGCAGGCGATGACCCGCGCCGACCGCGCCATGCGCAACGCCGTCGAGGCCTTGCGCCAGGACAAGCCGGGGCAAGCGGTGGGATCGCAGACCGAGGCGCTCGATTCGCTGCAACAGGCGGCGCGCGCGCTGGCGCGGCAAATGGCCAATGGCTACGATCCCTCGGCCTTCGGCGATCCCGGCGGCGGCGGCCCGGCCCGGGCGCCGCGCGATCCCTTCGGCCGGCTCGACACCGGCGACGGCGAAGGCGGCGGCGATGGCGGCGCGCTGCGCCTGGGCAAATCGGCCAATGACTACACCATCGAGAAGGCGCGCGAGATATTGGGCGAACTGCGCAAGCGCGCCGGCGAGCAGCAACGCCCGGCGCTCGAACGCGACTACATCGACCGCTTGCTGAAGGAATTTTAGCGGGCTTTATCCGGATACGGGGCGCATCGGAGGCGCATGCGGCTGTCCAATTTCATCGCGACGACCGGCTTCGCGACCACGGTTCTGGCCGGCGTCCTGCCCGCCGCTCCGCTGGCGCGCGCCGAGGAGATCAACATCCTCTATCGCGCGAGCTATGCAGGATTGCCGGCCGGCGAGGTGCGTTTCCGTTTCACCGGCGACGGCGGCAATTACCGCTACTGGATCGGGGTCGAGTCCGCGGGGCTGCCGCGCCTCATCACGCATTTTCGCGGCACCGCCGAGGGCAATGGGCGGCTCACCAATGAGGGCCAGGCCGCCCCGCTCCATTACGAGGCGCTTTACGATCTGCGCCAGCGGCGCGACAGCCGCATCGGCATGCGTTTCATCGGCCCGCCCGGCGCCGTCATCGCCGAGCGCGAAGCCGCCGACACCAGCCGCAAGCCGCCACTCCCCGATCTCTACCGGCGCAACGTGGTCGATCCGATCGCCGCGATGGCTTCGATCCGCCACGGGCTCTGGCTCCAGTTGCCGGTTCCCACGCAGGATTTCACCGTCCCGGTTTATGACGGCGCGCGCCGCTTCGACGTGCTGGTGCATATCGTCTCGGCCGGGGAAAAGGAAAACCTGATCCATCTTCTGCTCACGCTCAAGCCCATCGCCGGCTTCAAGGCGGATACGAGCGAGGATGGCGACCCCGAGGACGCGCCCCGCCCGGTCGAGGCGGTGTTCACCGGCGACGCCAGCCTGGTGCCGGTTTCCATGCGGGTAACGGTGTGGTATCTGCCCATGGTGGTGCGCTTCGACCGTTTCTGCAAAAGCTTCGATGATTGCGGCGGCGGACCTTGACCGGCGGCGCTTGGCGGCGGTCATCATTTCGCCCCGATCCGGGCATAAAACCTGCCGGCAAGAAAGGAAAAGGAACGTGATCTTGATGCGGGAATCGCCGCCGCGCCCGAGCCGCCGCCGCTTCGTCATGGCATTGGCGTTGCTGGCCGCGCTTGCGCCCATGCCTGCCCGCGCCCAGGCGAGCGGCGCAACCCAGTTCATGGCCCAGCTCGCAACCCAAGTGGGGGCGCTGGTCGGCGACCGGCTGCGGCCTCAGGGCCGGCGCGAGCAGGAATTCCTCGTCCTCATGAATAACGCCTTCGACGTGACCAAGATCGCGCGCTTCGATCTCGGCCGTTATTGGAACCAATTCAGCGACGAGCAGCGCCAGCAATACCTCGCCATGTTTCCGGCCTACATGGCGAGCTATTACTGGCTGACCTTCAACACCTATTCCGACGCGGGCTTCGCGGTGATGTCCGAACGGACCGACGCCAACGGCGTCATTATCGTCCACAGCCAGATCGAGTTGAACGACCAGCGCCCGCCGATCCCCGTCGATTGGCACATCGTGAGCGAGGACGGCGCGTTCAAGATCGCCGATGTCGACGTCCAGGGCTTGAGCCAGAACCTCTCTTACCGCGATTATTTCGCCAATCTGATCGAGAAGAACGGCGGCAACGTGTCGGTCGTGCTCGACACCATGCGCAAACAAATAAAGAAATGAGCGCGCCGCCTTACGGGCTCTCGAAGGTCACGACCACGCCCGAGGCCAATTCGCTCGGCTGCGCCATCGAGGTCTCGAAGGGCTCGCTGCCGCCGGGCGGCAGGCTCGCTTGGTCGGGCGAGAAGGTCCAGGAGGCGACCGTGTTGTTCTTGGCGTCGTGCAAGGTCACCCGGAGCGTCGGCACCACTTGCAACGCGGAGGAGGCGTTGACGATCTGGCCGCTGATCACCAGCACCGGAATGTTGTTTTGCACGGCGCGCTTCGGGCTCAATCCCTGGATCACCAGCCCGGCGCCCGGCGCGGGCGGCGGCTGGTTCTGGGCCGGGCTTTGAGTCGGGTTCGGGTTCTGGCCCGAATTCGCGCCCGGCAGCGGCTGGAGCTGCGGCGACGGATGCGCCCATTGATAGATCTTCTGCCCTTCGAGCCATTCATTCGCCGAGGTCATCGCCTTGCCGAGATGGGCATAGACCACCCGCGTCACCGGCACCCGCGCCATGATCGGATCGCGCAGCACGATCGCCGCCGCGAGCGCGGCCACGCCCAGCACCACCAGCAACAGCACCAGGATGGCGAACGCCTTGAGCCAGCCGCCACCTCCGCCGCCGGCACGGCGCTGCTTCGAGACCACCGGCAATCCCCGGCGCTCGCCGGGCAAGGGCGGCGGCGCCTCTGGCTGGGACAGATCGACGCGCAGCGGCTCGCCCCCCGGGGGCGCTTCGTACCAGCTATGGCCGCATTGGCTGCACCGCACCATCCGGCCGGTGGCGCCGAGATTGCGCTCCTCAACCAGATAGCGGGTGGAACAAGCCGGGCAGGTAACGATCATGGCATTCCCATGGCAGGCCCGTTATAGGGCGTTGCGACCTTTGCGGGCAAGCGCGCGACATGTCATCCTTTGCGGCGATGGTGCGGTTCGAGAATGTCGGCATGCGATACGGCCGGGGGCCGGAGGTGCTGCGCGACATCTCCCTGAGCCTGGAGCCGGGCTCGTTCCATTTCCTCACCGGGCCTTCGGGCGCCGGCAAGACCACCCTGTTGCGACTCATCACCATGGCCCAACGCCCCTCGCGCGGGCTTATCTCGCTGTTCGGCAAGGATTTGTCGGGGTTGGCGCGGCGCGAGCTTGCCCCCTTGCGGCGCCGGATCGGCATCGTCTTCCAGGATTTCCGCCTGATTCCCCATCTCTCGGCCTTCGACAACGTGGCGCTCCCGTTGCGCGTCGCCGGCACCCCCGAGTCGAAGCTGCGCGACAATGTGCGCGAGCTGTTGGAATGGGTGGGCTTGGCCGAGAAGCTCGAGGCGAAGCCGCCGACTCTGTCGGGCGGCGAGCAGCAACGCCTCGCCATCGCGCGCGCGGTGATCGGGCGGCCGAGCCTCTTGATCGCCGACGAGCCGACCGGCAATGTCGACGACGCCATGGCTTTGCGGCTTCTCCACCTGTTCGAGCAAATGAACAAGCTCGGCACCACGCTGGTGATCGCCACCCACAATGCGGGAATGGCGGCGCAATCGGGCCGGCCTGTCTTGCATCTCGAAAACGGCGAATTGACCCGCGCGCCCCGGCCGCCGTCGGCGAAAGCCGACCAAATCATGGGACAAGCCGGCCAAAATTTAGAATCAGCCGCGTCATGAAAAGCGCCGCCCTGCCCTTCGACCGAGCCGGCACGGCGCGTTTCCTGCCCTGGCTGGTGGCGTTGATGGTGTTCCTGGCCGCGCTGTCGCTCGCGGCGGTGATGACGCTGCAACACGCGCTCGAAGGCTGGGATGCGAGCCTCGCCGGATCGATCACCATCGAGCTGCCGCCCGTAACAGCCGTCCCATCCAACCCAAAAATCAAAGCCGCCCAAAACAACGATGGCGGATTGGGAACCGTGCTCGCCTTGTTGCGCGCGACACCCGGTATATCCAACGCCCAGCCGCTCACCCGCGACGATGTCGCCCGGCTCATCGCGCCTTTTCTCGGCGGCGCGCTTTCGCCCGAGGATCTCGACTTGCCCCGGCTGATCGACGTCCGCATCGACCCGAAATCCCCGCCCGATCTCGGCCTGCTCCAGTTGAAGCTCATCGCGCTCGCGCCCGGGGCCGCGGTCGACGATCACCGGCTCTGGCTCGACCGGCTGTTCCTGTTCGCGCGCTCGGTCCAGCTCACCGCGCTCGTTATCCTGGTGCTGATATGCTTCGTGGCGGTGCTGACGGTGATGTTCGTCACCCGCACCGGGCTTCTGGTCCACCGCGAGGCGATCGAGCTTTTGCATCTGATGGGCGCGCGCGACGGCTATATCGCGCATCAATTCGAGCGCGAGGCGTTGCGTCTGGGCCTGGTCGGCGGATTGGCCGGATTGCTGCTGGCGGGCTTGGCGCTGTTGGCGCTGGGCCATGCCGCCGGAGCCGCCGCCTTCCTCGGCGACGCCGTCAATCTCATTCCCGCGCTCCATCTGAAGGGCTGGAACTGGCTGACGCTCGCGGCTTTGCCGCTGGCGGCGGCGCTGGTCGCGGGATTGACGGCGCGGCTCACCGTGCTCGCGACGCTGGTGCGGTTGCCATGAAGCGCCTGATCCAGCTCGTTCTCGTGCTCGCGGCGTTGTGGCTGGGCGGCCTCGTCTATTTCGCGAGCGAGATACCCGACGCCGTCGCCGATCCCGACAGCCAGACCGACGCCATCGTCGTCCTGACCGGCGGCAGCCAGCGGATCGAGACCGGGCTCCAATTGCTGGCGGCGGGCAAGGCCAAGATGATGTTCATTTCGGGCGTGCATAACGGCGTCGAGGTGCCGGAATTGCTGCGCACATTGGGCGCCGACCCGGCTCTCGCCGGCAAGATCGTGCTCGGCCACGAAGCCGCCGACACGCGCGGCAATGCGCTCGAAACCGCCGGCTGGATGCGCGCCCAGAACTATCATTCGATGCGGCTCGTCACCTCGGCCTATCACATGCCGCGAAGCCTCTTGGAATTCGCCCGCGCCATACCCGATATATCCATCACGCCCAACCCGGTCTTCGCCGACAACGTCAAGCAGGGCGAATGGTGGGCCTGGCCCGGCACGGCGAGCCTGGTCGCCGACGAATACACGAAATATCTGGTGGTGGCGCTGCGGCTGAGCCTGCCCGCCCCGGCGAAATAAGGGGCAGGAATTTGGTCTTCCTGCGCTCGCTCGCCTATCAGATCGTTTTCATGATCTGGACGGCGGCGCTCGGAATATCCGCGCTGCCCCTGTTGCTGGGCTCGCGCCGGGGCGTGATGGTGTTCGGCACCTTCTGGTCGCGCGGCGTGCTGGCGCTGCTGCGGGTCATCTGCGGGCTCGGCTACGAGCTGCGCGGGCGCGAGAATCTGCCCGCGGGCTCCGCCGTCGTGGCGATGAAGCATCAATCGGCCTGGGAAACCTTCGCCACGCCGGTTTTGTTCGAGGACGCGGCCTCGGTCATCAAGCGCGAGCTCGCCTGGGTTCCGTTCTATGGCTGGTACACCATGAAGGCGGGCTCGATCGCGGTCGACCGCGGCGCGGGCGCCCGCGCCTTGAAGCACATGCTGGCGGACGCCGCGCGGGTCAAGGATCAGGGCCGCAAGATCGTGATCTTTCCCGAAGGCACGCGCACAAGGGTGGGCGAGACCAGGCCTTATCTCCCGGGCGTCGCGGCGCTTTACCACTATCTCGACCTGCCCTTGGTGCCGGTGGCGGTCAATTCCGGCCTCTTCTATAAGCGGCGCGGTTTCCTGCGCCGGCCCGGCACGGTGCTCATTGAAATCCTGCCCGCCATCGCCCCCGGCCTCGACCGCCGCGAGGTGATGACCAGGCTCCAGACCACGATCGAGAACGCCACGGCAAATCTCGTGGCGGAGACGCGGGGCAAGGCGGGCTAGAGGCCCCCCTGTGCATAACCCTGTGGAATGTCATATTTGATCTATGCCCCGGCCCCAGGTGCAAAGCGGGGACAAGGCGTTTCTGGCTACGGTGGAAAACGGATAGGGAACGGACTATATTAGGCCTTGAAGCCGCGCGCCTTTAACGCGCGGCGCTTTTGTCGCCCGTAAAACCAGGACCCGTACGCCCATGCCCGCCATCGCCTCGATCTCGCAGCAGATCTGGGACATGAAATACCGCCTCAAGGGCCCCGGACGGCGCCGCTGTGGACAAGACCATCGAGGATAGCTGGCGGCGCGTCGCCAAGGCCCTGGCCGCGCCCGAACGCGACCCATCGCTCTGGGCCGAACGCTTCTATACCGCGCTCGCCGATTTCAAGTTCCTGCCGGCCGGGCGCATGCTCGCGGGCGCCGGCACCGGGCGCAGCGTCACCCTCTTCAACTGCTTCGTCATGGGCACCATCCCCGACGACATGGCCGGCATCTTCGAGCATCTGCGCGAGGCCGCGCTCACCATGCAGCAGGGCGGCGGCATCGGCTACGATTTCTCGACGCTCCGGCCCAAGGGCGCGCCGGTGAAGGGCGTCGGCGCCGACGCCTCGGGCCCGCTTTCCTTCATGGATGTGTGGGACGCGATGTGCCGCACCATCATGAGCGCGGGCTACCGCCGCGGCGCGATGATGGCGACGCTGCGCTGCGACCATCCCGACATCGAGGCCTTCATCGAGGCCAAGCGCGAGCCCGGCCGTCTGCGCATGTTCAACCTTTCGGTCCTGGTCACCGACGCCTTCATGGAGGCGGTGAAAGAGGACGCGCCTTGGGAGCTGTCCTTCGACGGCAAAACCTTCAAGGTGCTGAAGGCGCGCGAGCTGTGGGACGCGATCATGCGCGCGACCTATGCCTATGCCGAGCCGGGCGTGATCTTCATCGACCGCATCAACCGCCGCAACAATCTCTACTATTGCGAGACGATCAGCGCCACCAACCCCTGCGGCGAGCAGCCGCTGCCGCCCTATGGCGCCTGCCTGCTGGGTTCGATCAATCTGGCCGCGCTGGTGAAGGAGCCGTTCACCGAAAACGCCAAGCTCGATCTCGCCGGAGCTTGAACGTCTGGTGAAGCTCGCCGTGCGCATGATGGACAACGTGGTCGACGTCTCGCGCTTTCCGCTGGAAGCGCAAGCGAAAGAGGCCAAGGCCAAGCGGCGCATCGGTCTCGGCGTCACCGGACTGGCCGACGCGCTGATCCTGTGCGGCCTGCGTTACGGCTCGGCCAAGGCGGTCGCCTTGACCGGAAGCTGGCTCAAGGCCGTCGAACGCAGCGCTTATCTCGCCTCGGCGGAATTGGCGGCCGAAAAAGGCCCCTTCCCGCTTTACGACAAGGCAAAATATCTCGCCGGCGAGAAGATCAAGAGCTTGGACCAAGACGTGCGCGAGGCGATCGCCCGGCACGGCATCCGCAACGCGCTGCTCACCTCCATCGCGCCCACCGGCACGATCTCGCTCTTCGCCGACAACGTCTCCTCGGGCATCGAGCCGGTGTTCAGCTTCAAGTACAGCCGCAACGTGCTGATGCCAGACGGCTCGCGGCGCGAGGAAGAGGTGAGCGATTACGCCTACCGCCTCTACCGGCGCTTGAAGGGCGAGTCCGCGCCGCTGCCCGATTATTTCGTCGACGCGCAGATCCTTGGCACCCTCCGACCATGTGGTGATGCAGGCGGCGGCGCAGAAATATGTCGACAGCTCGATCTCCAAGACCATCAACGTGCCGGTCGATTTCCCGTTCGAGCGTTTCAAGGACGTCTATCTCCAGGCCTATGAGCTGGGCTGCAAGGGCTGCACGACCTACCGCCCGAACGAGGTGACCGGCGCGGTGCTGGAAGTGCGCAAAGAGCCGAAGCCCGCGCATCAGGCCGAATTGCCGCTCAATGCCCCCCGCCCCGCGCCCAAGGCCGCCGATGTTTACGAGGCGGGCGGCGTCGTCTACATGACCCAGCCCTTGAACCGGCCCGGGGAGCTGCCCGGCAAGACCTATAAAATCGCCTGGCCGCAAAGCGAGCACGCGCTTTACATCACCATCAACGACATCGTCCAGGACGGCCGCGTGCGGCCCTTCGAGATTTTCGTCAACTCCAAGAACATGGAGCATTACGCCTGGACCGTGGCGCTGACGCGCATGATCAGCGCGGTGTTCCGCCGCGGCGGCGACGTCTCCTTCGTGGTCGAGGAGTTGAAGGCGGTGTTCGATCCGCGCGGCGGCGCCTGGATGGGCGGGCGCTACGTGCCCTCGCTCCTGGCGGCCTTGGGCGACGTGATCGAGCAGCATCTGGTCGAGACCGGGTTTATTCAACCCCGGTCTGCACCGGCCCCGGTCGAGGCGCTGCGCCAGGTGGCGAATTTGCCCGATAGCGGGCCCTTGGCCGCCCATGGCATGGGCCAATGCCCGCGCTGCGGCGAGGCCGGGCTGATGCGGGTCGAGAATTGCGACCAGTGCGCCTCCTGCGGCTATTCGAAATGCGGTTGAGGTGATTTTGCGCCGCGTTTTGTTGGGGTTGCTCGCCCTCATCCTTCTCCTCGCCGCCGCCGCTTATGGCGGCTACTGGTATTACACGGCCGGGCGGATCCGCGCCGGCATCGATCCCTGGGCCGAGGCGCGGCGGGCCGAGGGTTACGAGCTGCATTGGGACACTGTCTCGGTCGGCGGTTTCCCCTGGGGCTTCCGCGTGCGCTTCGAGAATTTCTTCGTGGCCTCGCCGAAGCCGCTGCCCTACCAGATGGGCGCGGACACCATGGTGTTCCACGCCGGCCCGTGGAATCTGCAAGCCTGGCGGTTCGAGGCGCCGGGCGGCGCCAAGCTCGATCTGCTGCTGCAATCGGCCTCGTTCGGCGCCAGCAGCTTTTCGGGCGACGTGACCCTGCCGCTCGATCCCGAAGGCGCGCTCGACATCGACGCGCTCAATCTTTCGGGGAGCGGCGCGGCCGATGGCTGGAAAATCGGCGAACTGCGCCTGGGCGTGACCCAGCCGGCGAAGCCGCCCCAAAGCGACCGCGATCCCTTCCTCGATCTCGCCTTCACGCTCTCGCATGTGGTCTTGCCGCGAGGACCGGCGCCCCTGAGCGACACCATCCAGGAGATTTCGGCCACCCTCGCAATCGACGGCGCGTTTTTCCCCGGGGCGCTCGGCCCCGCGCTAACCGCCTGGCGCGACCGGGGCGGCATCGTCGAATTGCAGCTCGTCCATCTCCGTTGGGACGCGCTCGACATCGCCGCCAACGGCACCGGCGCGCTCGACGCAAGGCTCCAGCCCATCGCCGCGCTTTCCGCGACCATCGAGGGCCAGGACGCGATCGTCGACGCCGCGGTGGGCGCTAGCGTGATGCGCCCGCAGGACGGCGATCTCGCCAAGATGGTGCTCGCCATGCTTGCCAAGACCGGCTCGGACGGACAGAAGCAGATCACCGCGCCGGTGACGGTGCAGGACAACCGGCTCTATCTCGGCCCCGTCGCCGTGACCCGCGTTCCGGCGATTAGCTGGGAGTAACCGCGTAGCAAGGCCGAGGGCCGAATCTTCAGGCCCGAGGTGTCTTGCGAAGCAAAAGAATAAACTAACTTTTCGGCGCTTGCTCGCGGGCGAACATGCCGTATTGGCGCTCGATCTCGGCCACCGAGATGCGGTAATCGGCGAACACGTCGCCGCGGCCCTTGGCTTGGGCGAGCCGGTGCTTGGCGTGCTCGCGCCAGCGCTTCACCGAATCGGCGTCGCGCCAGAAGGACAGCGACAAAAGCTTGCCCTCCTTGTTGAGGCTGCGGAATCGCTCCACGGAAATGAACCCGTCGATCTTTTCCAGATCGGCTTTGAGCGCGGCGGCGAGATCGAGGTAATCCACCTCGCGCCCGTCCTTCGGCTCGACCTCGAAAATGACGGCATGCATGGAAGTCTCCTGTGAGCTCACGCTTGCTTCGCGTCCACGATCGACTTGCGGATGGCGCGGGTGCGGGTGAAGACCTCTTCGAGCTTCTTGCCCTCGCCGTGGCGGATGGCGCGCTGCAAAGCGGTCAGATCCTCGCTGAATCGCTGCAACATCTCCAGCACCGCCTCGCGGTTGTTCAAGAACACGTCGCGCCACATGATGGGATCGCTGGAAGCAATGCGCGTGAAATCGCGGAAGCCGCCGGCCGAGAATTTGATCACCTCGGATTTGAGCGATTCCTCGAGGCCGCCCGCCGTGCCGACGATGGTGTAGGCGATGAGATGCGGCAGATGCGAGGTGATCGCCAGCACCTTGTCGTGGTGTTCCGCGTCCATCGCCACCACCTTCATCCCCGCCTTCTCCCAGAGCTTTTGCACCTTCTCCACGGCATTCGCGTCGCCGCCGGGAATGGGCGTCAGAATGCACCAGCGGTCCTGGAAGAGCTCGGCGAAGCCCGATTCAGGCCCGGAAAACTCCGTGCCCGCCACCGGATGCCCCGGCACCAGATGCACGCCCTTGGGCAGAACGGGCCGGAGATCGCGGATCACCGCCTGCTTGACCGAGCCCACATCGGTGACGATCGCGCCGGGCTTCAACGCGGCCGCGATGCGCTTTCCGATCCCGGCATTGGCCGAAAGCGGCACCGCCAGCACCACCAAATCCGCGTCTTTGACGGCCACCGCCGGATCGTCGGTCACGCTATCCGCGAGCTTCAGCTTTTTCACCGCGTCGAGGGTTTTCTGGCTGCGCGCGCAAGCCGAAATCTTGCTGGCGAGCTTGTCGCGGATCATCACCCGGGCAAGCGACGAGCCGATGAGCCCGATGCCGATGAAGGCCACCTTCTCGAACATCGGGCCGCTCACGACGCGCGCCTCTTGCCTTGCGCCCAGGCCTTGGCGGCCTCGGCCACCGCCTTCATTTCGCTCTCGGTCCCGACCGTGATGCGCACCCATTCGGGCAGATTATAGGCCGCCATGCGCCGCGCGATGATGCCGCGCGATTGCAGGAAGGACAGCGCCGCGTCGGCATCCTTGGCGTCCCACCCGAACCGCACCAGCACGAAATTGGCGACGCCGGGCTGAACCGCTATCCCGAGCGCCTTGAATTCCCCCTCGAGCCAGGGGCGCCAGGTGTCGTTATGGGCGCGCGCGCGCGCCAAGGCCGGTTTGTCCTCGAGCGCGGCAAGACCCGCGGCTTGCGCCGGGGTGTTCACATTAAAAGGATTCCGCGCGCGGTTCAGCACATCGGCGATCTCATCGCTGCTATAGCACCAGCCCAGGCGCAACGCCGCGAGCGCGTAAATCTTGGAAAAGGTCCGCGTGACCACCACGTTGGGCGCTTCGCCCGCCAGCTCCATCCCCGGCTCGTAATCGTTGCGGCTCACGAACTCGGCATAGGCCGCGTCGATCACCAGCAGCACATGGGGCGGCAACCCCGCCTGGAGCCGTTTCATCTCGGAGCGCGGGAGATAGGTTCCGGTCGGGTTGTTGGGATTGGCGATGAACACGATCTTGGTCCTGGGCCCGACGCGTTTCAGCGTCGCGTCCACGTCGAAGGTCAAATCCTTCTCCGGCACGGCGACGGGCGTCGCCCCCGCCGTCAAGGCCGCGATCGGGTACATCAGAAATCCGTGGCGTCCGTAAAGCACCTCGTCGCCCGGGCCCGCATAGGCGCGCGTCAAAAGGCCGATCAACTCGTCCGAGCCCGCGCCGCACACGATGCGCGAAGGATCGATGCCGTGCATCTTGCCCAAGGCCGCGCGCAGCTCGGCGCAGCCGCCTTCGGGATAGCGGTAAATTTCGTCCGCCAGCGCCTTATAGGCGGCGACCGCCTTGGGGCTCGGGCCCAAAGCGCTCTCATTCGAGGAGAGCTTGATCGGGTTGTCATTGCCGGAGATTTTCGCCTCGCCGCCGATATAGGGCGCGATATCGAGAATGCCCGGGCGCGGCACCGGGCCCGCCTGCTTGCCGGTTTTGGCTGTATCGGTGGTCATGGGGCGCTCACCCGGCCTTCGCCGGCGCCGGCTCTTTGGGCGCCATCTCCGGCGCCGAAAGCGGCCTGGCGTAGAACCCGAGCGCGAAGGCCTTGGCGCGGGTCTCGCCGCCGGGCGGCGTCAGATTGGCGAGCCGCGCATCCTCGGGCGATATTCCCTCGTCGATCTCAACGAGGCCGGCGGTCGCGGTCGCGCCCGCGCCAACCCGCGCCGTCGCCAGGAGATTGGCCGGCAGCTTGGCGTTCGACATCATGCTGGCCATCCCGCCGCGGCTCACCTCGCCCGCGGTTTCGACCGCGTAGAGGCTGCGCTCGGCATTGCCCGGCTCGGTCAATCCCAGGCCCAGCACGAAGGCGTCGCGCGATCCCCGCGCATTGCCGCGCCCGGCGAAGGGCAAACGCGCGGTGACGCGCGGCCCCGGCCCGGCGGAAGCGAGCGTGCGCCACCACGAATCTTCGACGCCGTCGCCCGGCACCGGCACCACGCCGACGCTGGCGCGGTTTTCCGCGAGCGCGCGCAACACCTCGACCGGGGTGCGATAGGCCGTCATCGGCACGGAAACGCCGTAATGGTCGCGCGCCAGGTCCCAGATGCCGGGATCGGCCTCGCTCGCCGCCACCGCCGCCGAGAATTCGGTCTGGAGCGATATGGCCGCGCCCACCATCTCGCGCCAAAGCCGCGCCAGGGACGTGGCTGGAAAGCGCCCGCTATGGCGCTTCACCAAGGCGCGCATAATCTCGGCCTCGCGCGCCGGCACCTCGGCCGCCAAGCCCTCGGCGCGCTTCGCCTCGGCCACCTCGCCCACCACGGATGCGCGCTGCATGACGAGATCGTGCAGCTGCGCGTCGATGCGGTCGATCTCCTGGCGCAGGGTTTTGAGCGAACGGGGACGGTCAGCCATGGCTTTCCAAGGGGTTGGCCGGTGCGCGGCCGGTGAATTGGGAGGCGATAGAGATAGTTCCGCGAGCGCCCGAAAGCAAAGAAAAGATTGACAGCGGGATCACGCGCTATCTACCTAGCGCAACAGCATTTTTCGGCCCGAAAGAGATCGCGTTTCATGAGTGTTTCGACGCCCAGCCCGACCCGGCCCGGATCGGCCGCCCAACGCCCCGGCCTGCGCCTGGAGGTGGCGGAGAAGCTGCGGCTCGATTCAGGCGCCTATCTCGGGCCCAGCACCATCGCCTACAGCACCCATGGGGCGCTGAACGCCGACCGCTCCAACGCCATCCTCATCTGCCATGCGTTGACCGGCGACCAATACGTGGCCGAGCCCCATCCCATCACCGGCAAGCCGGGCTGGTGGGACATATTGGTCGGGCCGGGCAAGGTGCTCGACACCAGCCGCTATTTCCTGATCTGCGCCAATGTGCTGGGCGGCTGCATGGGCTCGACCGGGCCGGGCGAAACCGATCCGGCGACGGCTAAGCCCTGGGGCCTGACATTTCCGGTCTTCACCATCGCCGACATGGTTCGGGCGCAGGTGAAATTGATCGACCATCTCGGCATCAAGCAATTGTTCTGCGTCATCGGCGGCTCGATGGGCGGCATGCAGGTGCTGGAATGGGCGGCGGCCTATCCCGAGCGGGTTTTCGCCGCGGTGCCCATTGCGAGCGCCGCGCGGCATTCGGCGCAGAACATCGCCTTCCACGAAGTCGGGCGCCAGGCGATCATGGCCGATCCCGATTGGTGCGGCGGCAATTACCAGGAACAGGGGCGCAACCCGGCGCGAGGCCTGGCGGTGGCGCGCATGGCCGCGCATATAACCTATCTCTCGGAGCAGGCGCTGCACCGCAAGTTCGGGCGCAATCTCCAGGACCGCAACGCGCTCACCTTCGGCTTCGACGCCGATTTCCAGGTGGAGAATTACCTGCGCCACCAGGGGATCAGCTTCGTCGAGCGCTTCGACGCCAATTCCTATCTCTACATGACGCGCGCCTGCGATTATTTCGATCTCGCGGCCGAGCATGGCGGCGTGCTGGCGAACGCCTTCAAGGGCACGAAGACGCGCTTCTGCGTCATCTCCTTCACCAGCGACTGGCTTTACCCGACGGCGGAAAACCGCGAGATCGTGCACGCCTTGAACGCCGCCGCCGCGAATGTGAGCTTCGTCGAAGTGGCGACTGACAAGGGCCATGACGCGTTCCTGCTGGACGAGCCGGAATTCCACGCCACTTTGCGCGGATTTCTCGACGGCTGCGCCCAGCATCGCGGCCTGAAGGCGGGATGAGCATGGACGCCAGGAACTTGGCGGGCAATTTGACGGCGCCGCCCGAGCTGCGCGGCGATTTGCGGCTTGCCGCGGCGATGATCGATCCGGGCTCGCGCGTGCTCGATATCGGCTGCGGCGACGGCGAATTGCTCTCCTATCTCACCCGCCAGAAACAGGTGGACGGGCGCGGCATGGAGCTGTCGCAATCGGGGGTGAACGCCTGCGTGCGTCACGGGCTCTCGGTCATCCAGGGCGACGCCGACAACGATCTGGCGGATTACCCCTCGGACGCCTTCGATTACGTGGTGTTGAGCCAGACGCTCCAGGCGACGCGCAACCCGCGCGCTGTGCTGCTGCATCTGGCGCGCATCGGCAAGCGCGCCATCGTCTCGATCCCGAATTTCGGCCATTGGCGCATAAGGGCCAGCCTGCTGGTTCATGGCAGGCTGCCGAAGACGGCGCTTTTGCCCTTTCCCTGGTACGAGACGCCCAACATCCATCTCTGCACCATCCAGGATTTCGCCACGCTTTGCGCCCAGGAGGGCATCCGCATCGAGCGCAGCATCTCGCTCGACCGCTGGGGGCGGCCCTACCGCCTCAACCCGGTCGGCGGCCTCGCCAATCTCCTGGCCGAGCAGGGGCTGTTCTTGCTGGCGCGGCGATAGGCCTGCTCACGGCCCCGCCGTCTCACCGCACCCCGTCCCCGGCGTCAGCGGCGGGAGTTGCCGTATCCGTCATTGCCGTAATAGGAACCTTGGGCGTGGGAGCCGGAGGCGGCATGCGCCGTCAACGCCCAGTCCGCCAGCATCAGCAGCGCCGCCGCGATCATCGCTATCTTGATTACAGACATGCGGGTCTCCAATGAGGCTCGATAGGCATTTCGCATTGGGAACCCGGACCCTAACCGGATGAAATTTCTTCCGGCAGGCTCGGATACTACTCAGGCCAAATTCCTTGCCGGCGGCCGCTTAAACGGCGCCTATTTGGCCTTCCAGCCGGCATAGGCGAGCCGGATTTCGTCGCTGTGCATGACGTTCAATCCGTCGCGGCTCTCGATCTGGCTGACATCCACGCCCTGGTGGAGAAGATCGCAAGCCTGCTTGATCGCGAAAGGCAGCGTATCCACCAGGCGCAAGCCCGCCACGTCTCCGGTTTTGTAATGAATGCGCCACATGATCGAGACGTTTTATAGAAATCATCCGTATCGAATCAAGATTCGGAAACTACTCAGATCGAGCCCCGTTGCCCGTTTAACAGGCATTGCCCGCCCCCGCCCTCACGGGCCGGCGGGGCTGGGCGTGCCCGGCATGGGCAAGAGCCGCAGGCGCTTCTTCTTGGCACGCCCGGCCGTGGGCTTGGCGTAGATCTGCTTGGTCGCCTCGACCAGCGCCACCCCGCCGAAGGCGCCGAACCAGCGCGTGCCGACGCTCTCCCAAAGCGGCGCCGAGCGCAGGATGAAGCGCGAATATGTCGGCGGCACGAAGAGCGCCGCGGCGCTGATCTCGGGCGTGAAGCCCTCCTCGCGCAAAAGATGCGACAACTGGCCGGTGGTGAAGGGCGAGCCCTGGCCGAACGGCGTGTTGTCGAAGCGGGTCCAGATGCCCCGCCTATTGGGCACGGCCACGATCAGCCGCCCGCCCCCCGCCAGCACCCGCCAGATCTCCTTCAGAAGCGGCCGCACCTGCTCGCTGAATTCGAGGCCGTGGACCAAAAGCACGCGGTCGATCGAGAAATCAGGGAGCGGCAGCTCGCCCTCCTCGGCGAGGCAGGCGCGATTAGGCCCTTCGGGCGGCCAGGGCAGCACGCCCTGCGGCGCCGGCATCACCGCCGCCACCCGCTCGGCCTCGGCGAGATAGGGGCCGAGATAGGGCGTGGCATAGCCCAGCCCCAGAAGCCGCAGGCCCCGCACATCCGGCCAGAGCGCGCGCACGCGCCTGCCGATCATGTGCCGCGCCACCAGCCCCAGCCGGTCGTGGTAGAAATCCCGCAAATCGACCACGTCGATGAACATGGGTTGGATTGTACCACGGCAGGCGATTCGGGTTAGTCTCCCGCCATGGCCGAATTGGAAATCCGCCAAGTCCCGGTGCTGCGGGACAATTACGTCTATCTGCTGCGCGAGCCCGAAAGCGGGGCCACGGCGGCGGTCGATCCCTCGGTGGCGGGGCCCGTGATAACGGCGCTCGACAATCTGGGCTGGAAGCTCACCCATATCCTCAACACCCACCACCACAACGACCATACCGGCGGCAATCTCGAATTGAAGGCGCGTTACCACGCCATCGTCGTGGGGCCGCTGGCCGACCGCGCCCGCATCCCCGGCATCGACGTGGCGCTCGCCGAAGGCGATAAATTAAAATTCGGCGAGGAAGAAGCCCGGGTTTTCGACGTGCCGGGCCATACGCGAGGCCATATCGCGTTCTGGTTTCCGAAATCGCGGGCGTTGTTCTGCGGCGATACCCTTTTCCTTATGGGCTGCGGCCGGTTGTTCGAGGGCACGCCCGCGCAGATGTGGAACTCGCTCTCGAAGCTCAAGAACCTTCCGGGCGATACGCGGGTTTATTGCGGCCATGAATACACCCAGGCCAATGCGCGCTTCGCGCTTTCCATTGAGCCGGGCAACCGGGACCTGATCGCCCGCGCCAAGCGCGTCGATGAACTCCGCGCCCAGGGCAAATCGACCGTGCCGGGCACAATGGCTGAGGAATTGGCCACCAACCCGTTCCTGCGCGCCGACAACAAGGATCTGCAAAAGGCGCGAAACGCGCCGGGCGACGCCGTCGCCACCTTCGCTTCCATCCGAAGCGCGAAGGACAATTTCGCGTAGCACGGGCCGCGCAGGGGCGCGGCCGTCGTGCGAAGCAAAGAGAGACAAGGGGGATGCCATGAAGCTCCGCTATTCGTCCACCTCGCCCTATGTGCGCAAGGTGATGGTGCTCGCTTATGAGACCGGGCTCGAGCCCAAGCTCGAGCGCCTGCCGACCGTGGTGCGGCCCAACATGCCCAATCCGGAATACCAGCTCGAAAACCCGCTCTTGAAGATACCGGCGCTCGTCACCGACGAGGGCGAGGTGCTGTTCGATTCGCGCGTGATCTGCGAATACCTCGACACGCTGCACCAGGGCCCGAAGATTTTCCCGGCATCCGGCAAGGCGCGCTGGGTGGCGTTGCGCCAGCAGGCGCTGGGCGACGGCATCCTGGACGCGGCGATATTGACGCGCTACGAGACCGCGTTGCGGCCGAAGGAGTTCCTCTGGAACGATTGGATCGACGGGCAGATGCGCAAACTGCGCGGCGGCCTCGTGGCGCTCGACGGCAAGGTGAAGGAAGGCGCGTTGTCGGGCCCGCTCACCATCGGCCAGATCACGATCGGTTGCACGCTGGGCTATCTCGATTTCCGCTACCCGGACGAAGGCTGGCGCGAGCGCCATGCGGGCTTGGCCAAATGGTACGCCGAGTTTTCGAAGCGGCCCTCCATGGTGGCGACCGTTCCTCCCCCATGACCGACGCCGCTTCAATCATCAAGGCGCTCGATCTAAAACCCCATCCCGAAGGCGGCTGGTTCCGCGAAACCTTCCGCGACCAACATTCGACCGCGATTTATTTCCTGCTGAAGGCGGGCGAAATCTCGCGCTGGCACCGCGTCGACAAGGCCGAGCTTTGGCATTGGCATGCCGGCTCCGTGCTTGAATTGTCGCTTTCGCCCGACGGCAGGCGGCGCGATCTCCACCGCCTCGGCCCCGATCTGGCGGCGAGCCAGCGTCCTCAGGCGATCGTCGCCTCCGGCGTTTGGCAAAGCGCGCGTTGCCTCGGCGACTGGACGCTCGCGGGCTGCACCGTCGCGCCCCCGTTCGATTTCAAGGGCTTTGAACTCGCGCCGCCGGGCTGGGAACCGGGTCTATAAATTCCGGGCCGCACGACCCGGGTAAAAGAGCCTAGCCGAACACCTGCTTCAACAACGCCGTGGTGCGCGCGGCGGGGTCGGTGCGGATCGCCGCCTCCTGCACCGCCATGTAATGGAAGAGCCCGTCGAGCGCCTTGCCGACGGTGAAATCGGTCAGGTTGAATCCGCCCGCCTCCTTGCCCGCGCCGAAGGGCAGCGAAGCGGCCTTGCTCTGCACGCCGTTGAGGGCCTGCACCGCGCCCACGCTCGAGAGCGCGTTATTGACGATCGGCCGGAATGAAGTCGTGAGCGAGGCCGAGGTGGTCTTCTTGAAATACTGCGTCGCCGCGTCCTGCGGCCCGGTGAGGATCGATTTCGCGTCGCCGATCGACATGTTCGAGGCGGCGGTGGTGAAGATGTTGAGCGCCTTGGGCGCGGCCTGTTCCGCCGCGCGGTTCATCTTGGTCTGGAGATCGTCGAGCATGCCCGAGGCGCCCACATCCTTGAGCGGTCCCTCCACCTTCTGCAACGGGTCGGGCAGCGGAATCCGGATCGCCGGGTCGCCGTTATAGCCGTTGGTCTGGCCGAGCTGGGCCGTCACCTTCTGCGCCGCTACCTGGAGCGCCTGTTTCAATCCGGCGCCGATCTGGCTCTGGCTCAAGGACGTGCCGGTGGCGCCGGAACTCGAAGAGCCGCCGCCCGGCGACCCGCCCGGCACGTTGCCCAACAGGCTCCTGCCCTCGTTCAACAGCGAGTTCTGCGCCAGCGCCGCCGACGGCATCGCCGCGAGCGCCGCGCCCAATAATCCCCGCCTTGAAATCTTCCGTGTCATGGTTCCCCCCAATTCATTATTTCCAGGCCGCGCGAGCAGGGTTGGAGTGGCGGCTGCTCGCGCGGCCTGGATTGGAAAGCTAATACATATGCTGCCCGCCATTGATCGACAAAGTCGAGCCGGTGATGAATCCGCCCTCGTCCGAAACCAGGAACAAAACGCCGCGCGCGATTTCCTCGGCGTGGCCGAGCCGTCCGGTCGGGATGCGCGCGACGATCTTCTTCAGCACGTCCGCGGGCACGGCGCGCACCATGTCGGTGTCGATATAGCCGGGTGCGATGGCGTTGACGGTCACGCCCTTGCCCGCGCCTTCCTGCGCCAGCGCCTTGGTGAAGCCGTGAATGCCCGATTTGGCGGCGGCGTAGTTGACCTGGCCGTATTGCCCGGCCTGGCCGTTGATCGAGCCGATGTTGACGATCCGCCCGAAGCCGCGCCCGCGCATGCCGTCGATCACCAGCCGGCACATGTTGAAGCAGGAGGTGAGGTTGGTCGCGATCACCTCGCCCCATTGCTCGGGCGTCATGCGGTGCAACACCGCGTCGCGGGTGATGCCGGCGTTGTTGACCAGGATCTCGACCGGGCCGCCGAGACGGGATTCGACCTGCTTCACCCCCGCCTCGCAAGCCTTGAAATCGGCCACGTCGAAACGGAAGGCGGATATGCCGGTATCCTTGGTGAAGGCGGCGGCCGCCTCGGCGTTGCCGGCGTAATTCGCCGCCACCTTGTGGCCCGCCTGGTGAAGCGCCACCGCGATCGCCCGGCCGATGCCGCGCGTGCCTCCGGTTACGATAGCGACCCGTGCCATGCCCGAACCTCCCTCTTCCTTCTTCGTCATGCCCGGCCGAGACCGGTCACGCCCTCTCCACGCACATAGCAATTCCCATGCCGCCGCCGATGCACAGCGTGGCAAGGCCCTTCCTGGCGTTGCGCTTGCCCATCTCATGCAAGAGCGTCACGAGTATCCGCGTGCCCGAGGCGCCGATCGGATGGCCGAGCGCGATCGCGCCGCCGTTCACGTTCACCTTGGCGGGATCGAAGCCCAGCTCCTTCGAAACGGCGCAGGCTTGCGCGGCGAAGGCCTCGTTGGCCTCGATCAGATCGAGATCGGCCACTTTCCACCCCGCGCGTTCGAGCGCGAGCTTGGTCGCCGGGATCGGCCCCACCCCCATGATCGCCGGATCGACCCCGGCCGTGGCCCAGGATGCGATCCGCGCCAAGGGCTCGATGCCGCGCTTTTGCGCCTCGGCGGCGCTCATCACCACCACCGCGGCGGCGCCGTCATTGATGCCCGAGGCGTTGCCCGCGGTGACGGTGCCGTCCTTGGCGAAGGCGGGCTTCAATTTCGACAGGGTTTCCGCCGTGGTGCCGGCGCGCGGGTATTCGTCGCTGTCCACCGTCACATCGCCCTTGCGGGTGGCAATCTTCACCGCCACGATCTCGTCCTTGAACTTGCCGGCTTTCTGCGCGGCCTCGGCGCGCTGCTGAGATGTGGCGGCGAAGCCGTCCTGCTGGCCCCTTGTGATCTGCCAGCGTTGCGCCACGTTCTCGGCGGTGGTGCCCATGTGATAGCCGTTGAAGGCGTCCCAGAGCCCGTCCTTGATCATCAGATCGACCAGCTCGGCATTGCCCATCTTGACGCCCGCGCGCAGATGCACGGCATGGGGCGACTGGCTCATGCTTTCCTGGCCGCCGGCGACGACGATCGACGAATCCCCGGCGCGGATCGCCTGATAGCCCATGGCCACCGCGCGCAGGCCCGAGCCGCAGACCTGGTTGATGCCATAGGCGGTGATTTCCTTGGGGATGCCCGCGCCCATCGCCGCTTGGCGGGCCGGGTTCATGCCCTCGCCCGCCGGCAGCACCTGGCCCATCACCACCTCGGACACATCCGAGGGGCTGAGCTTGGCGCGCTTCAGCGCCTCGGTTATGGCGATCTCGCCCAAATAGTGGGCAGGCACCGATGCGAAGGCGCCGTTGAAGGCGCCGATCGCCGTGCGCGCGGCCGAGGCGATGACGATGTCGGTTTGGTTGCTCATGGACGGGCCTTCCCGGGGTTTTCTATTAGATAGTCTTCTTCGGGGGTTTTGGGAACACACTCAAAGCGGGATGGTGCCTATCCATGGCGTCATGCCCCCGGGTCATGGCCCGGGCATGACGATTAGTCCGAAGGCTTCTTTCCAGCCGCCTCCTCCATCTCCCGCGCATAGGCGTCGATATGCGCGCGCAGCTTGGCGCGGGCGCTTTGGGCGAGCGCCTCCTGGTCCATCCGATCTTCCGGGCGCCCAGCGATGAGCTTGGCGTTGCGGCCGTAAAGCGCGAAATGGCGCGCCAGGCTGTCGAGCGCGCGCTGCTTGTTCTGGAGGCGGATATGGATGCGAACAGCGCCCGCCTGATCCGCCTCCCCGCCAAGCGGCCTCAGCTCGGCGATGGCGGCGCGGTCGGATTCGGCCATGGCGTTATTGGGCTTGAGCCACACGCCCTCGGGCCCCCAATCGGCGATGCGGCCGAGATCGGAAAACGCCACCCGCGCCAGCTCCAAGACGATGCGGTCGGCGTCGACGCGGGTGCGCAAAGATCGCGCCTCCATTGCCTCGCGGATGGCGCGGGCGATTTCCGGCTCCTTCATCAGCTGGCAGCCCATGACATGGGCGGATTTGCTGGAATATCCCGCGCGCCGCGCCGCCTCGCTGGCGTTCAACGCGACCAGATATTCGTCGACGAAGACTTTCTGTTTCGGGGTCATCATGGCGGGATCCAATCTTTAGACATGAAAAAACCCGGCGAGAGCCGGGCGATTTCGAGAGATTCAAATCAAAATAAAAAATCAGAGCGGACTAGCGGTCCAATGGAAATCGAGCAACACGCCGCTATCGAAGCGGCATTGAACGGCGACCTCGCGCGGCGTCAACGGGCTCACGGGCGCTTCGGCGCGCGAAGCCTGAATGTCGACGAGCGCCCGGTTGGCATCGAGGCCGAGGCGCTTGCCGGTCACCTCGAAGCGCACATTGGGATAGGCCCGTTTCAGGGCATCGGCGCAGCGATCGACGAAGCTCGCCGAATCCGTCGACAATTGGACGCCGAGCATGGCGTCGCCGGCGGTGTCGCGCGTGGAATTCCACAGCCCGCAGCCGGCGAGGAGCAAGAGGCAGAAAACGGCCGCCGCTAAAGCGCGCATGACAAGCCGCCTCAGGACCCGTTGGTGAGCGTGAGGTGCCAGACGCAGGCGAAGCCGCCCTGCTCCACCGTGTCGCCGGTGAAGACGCCGCCCGATATTTTGCCGGTGGTGGCGGCGGCGGCGCCCGCGAAGGTGGTGGTATGAACGGTCAGCGAACCATCGCCTGAAACCGAGCCCGACACGCCATGGGCCCCCCATTTGGTCACGACGTTGTCCTTGACGGTCATGGAGAATTTGCCGGATTGGCAGCGCCGGTCGGGGGAATCGGTCGTGCCGTTATAGACGCCGTCATAAGGGCCCGCCGCGCGGGCAAGGGGCGCGGACATCCCGGCGAGGAGAAGGATCGCGAAGGAAGCGGCCCATGGCCTGAACGCGAGTTGCAAAAATTCCCCCCAACAAAAAACCCGGCGCGGACGCCGGGCGGACTTTCGATGATGACTATTTATACCACATTGATCCGGATCAGTCAAGGGGAAACCACGCGCTCGCGCTGGCGATCTATCTCATGCTCTGCAATTTCGTGAGGGTTCACCAAAGCCTGCGCGTCACTCCGGCAATGGCGGCGGGCGTCACGGACAAGCCCGTGGGATATGACGGACGTTGTGAAGATGATCGACGCCTGGGAACAGGGGAAGCTCGAAGCGCCGAAGCGTGAATTTGGTGGCGATCTAAGCTATGCTTCTCGCCCGTCCAATCCAAACCAACTCGGCAGGACGCGGAAATAGGGGGATAATTATGCATAAATTTTTTATTGGCTTGGCCTTGGCGTTCGCCGCGTCACCGGCTTGAGCGCAGACGCAGCAGCAACACGACTGGTGCTTCGGCTCAACCGCCACAGACGATCAGACTATTGAAGGCTGCACCGCGATGATCCAATCGGGACGCTATTCCAGCTCCGTTTTGTCTGATCTCTTCACCAACCGCTCCGATGGATATGGCAATAAACATGAGTTTGATTTGGCCATTCAGGATGAGAATCAAGCCATTCAGCTCAATCCATCGAACGCCCAAGCCTACGTCAATCGCGGCCGTACCTTTTACGAAAAGGGCCTCTACGACCAGGCGCTGACCGATGAAAACAAAGCAATCGCGCTCAACCCTAGCAACGCCATGGCCTACAACAATCGCGGTGCCGTCTATGAAGTGAAGGGCCTTCGCGACCAAGCAATATCCGAATACCGCGCGGCGCTGAAGCTCAATCCTAACTTCAAGCCTGCACAAGACAATCTGAAGCGCCTCGGCGTCACGCCGTAATTTTCAAACTGACCCACGACCTCCGGATCAGTCAAGAAGAATGCTTTCTCGCGCTTCTCACGGCGTGGCGCCGAGGCGCTTCAGGGCGTCCAGCGAGTTTTGATGGTTCGGGTCTATTTTCACCGCCATGCGGTAATCGGCTATCGCCTGGTCGTTCTGGTTTTTGTGTTCATAGGCGATCCCCCGATTGTTGTAGGCATTGGCGTAATCGGGCCTGAGCGTTATCGCCTGGCTGTAATCGCCGATGGCCTGGTCGTAGAGGCCCTTGAACCGGTAACCGTTGCCGCGGTCGTAATAGATGATGGGAATGTTGTTCGCGGCCTCCTGGCCCGATTGAAGGAGCGCGGTGCAGGCGGCGATCTTGGCATCGGCGCCGGCGGCATCGGCGGCGGCGACGCAATGCGCCACGTTCTCGTCCCGGGTTTGCGCCCAGGCCGGCGGCGCCATCGACGCCAAGACCAACGCCAATCCGATTGAAATTCCGCGCATCGTACCGCTCCCCAAATTCAAGCGAGGCCGTCCAGTCTAGCCATCGCCTAAAGCACGGACAGCATGAACCGCCCGATTGCTTGCAGCACTTCCCATCGATAGTAGAATTGCAGGAGCAGGAACAGCACCACCGCCCAGGCGAGGACGATCAGCCCGGCCGCCGCCACCCCGCCCCGCGAAAATTGCTTCATTCCGCTCATTCTTCCCTCACCCTTTCCCGATCCCCGACCAGCCCGGAAGGTGCGCCGCTTCGAGCGAGCGCGCGAAACGCAGGGCGCGCTTCAGCGCCTTTTTCGGCGCGCGGCGCAGCGTCGCGGCCGCTATCCGCCGCCGGAAGAAATCGGCCCAGAGGAATTCGGCGAAGGGCGTCGTGTCCTTGGGATAATTCCCCGCGCGGCGCGCCGCCGCCGCCAGGCTGCGATAGGGATCGTCGGGCAGGCAGTCGAGCGATTTCGGGATGGCGGAAAAATCGCGCCGCCGGCCCTTGGCGTCGTAGGGATGCGCCCATTGCTGGTAATCCATCAGGATCCAGAATTCGTCGCGGTCGAGATCCGAGAGATCGGCCAGCACCGCGATCGAAACCGACGCGACCTTCTCCTCCTGAAGCGCGCGGCCGAGATGGTGGTGGTCGGTGATGTAAAGCCGCCCCTTGGGGCCGCGTATGGCGGGAAAGCGGTGGGCGCGCAGGAACGCCTTGGCGTCCTTCGGATCGAGCTTGCGCCATTCCTTTCGCTTGTGCGCGACCTCGGCATAGCCCAGCGTCATCTGCGTCGGCCGCAATTTCGCGAGCTTGGCCTTGGTGGCGGCGGGCGCGCCGGGGAATTTCGGCCTCACGCTCCTTTCTCCTTCAACCACCCGGCCAATTTTGGCCAGGTCGCTTGCGGCGCTTCGTGCCCCACCACCATGCCGATATGGCCCAAGGGCGGCGTGAAACGCTCGGCATGGGGCAGCTCGCTGGCCAAGGCCGCGGCGCTCAAGGGCGGCACGATGCGGTCTTGCGCCGGCACCATCACCAGGCTCGGCTGGCCGATATTTCTCGGCACGACCGCGCGCCCATCCACCTTCCATTCGCCCCGGCCCGGCGTGTCGCGCCCATACCAATCGCCCAGGCACTCCACCGCCGCCGGCAGCGCCAAAGCCACGCCGTCATTGAGCCAATCCTCGAGCGCCACGAACCCGCGCGCCCCCTCGCTCTCTTTCTCCATCGCGGCGAAGCGCGAAAATTTCTTCACCGCCAAAAGCGGATCGAGCGAGGCGAAGAGCGCCTGAAGCGCGTCCACCGGCACCTCGCCGGCGTCCGCGAAGGAAACGGCGAACGATTCCGCGAGCGAGCCCAGCAAACGCGCCTGGTCCGGCCGCTCGGCATGGAATTTCCACGGCGTGGCGAGAAGCGCAAGATACCCCACCAGATCGGGCCGCCGGTCGGCGAGCGCCAGCGCCAGCAATCCCCCCATGCAATAACCGAGCACGGATATTTTCCCGCCGCCGCTCGCCTGAGAAGCCGCCTCCGCCGCCTTCTCCAGTCTCAACGTAATATATTCGGTCAGGCCATAGCGCCGCTCCACATCGCCCGGCGCGCCCCAATCGACCAAAAAGGGCCGCAGGCCGGCGCCCGCGAGATAGCGCAACAGGGAGTTCCCCGGCAAAAGATCGAGGATATAGCCGCGATTGATGAGCGAGGGCACCACCAGGACAGGCGCGCCGCCCGCCGGCGCGTAATCCAACAACCGCGTCGTGCCTTCCTGCCACAACACGGGCATGTCTTCCGCGCTTCGGCGATAGGGGTGATGGCGATAGGCCTCGATGCCCTTCAACAGCAGATCGGCCCGGCGGCGCAGCTCGCTTTCGAGCGCGCGCCCGAACTCCCCGGGCTCAGATCCTTCGAGGCTTTTTAGAAGCGCGTTTCCCTTTGCCGCCAGTTCCGGCTTCCAGGGCAGCGAGCCGCTTTTCAAGAGCGGCCACGCGGCTTGCGAGCCGAACCAGCTCAGGCTGGCGTTCGCCAGATGGAGCGCCAGCGGGCGCGGCCCCTGGCGCGGCGCCAAATGGGGGTGCGCCGGCTCCACGCGCCCAATCTCCATGCCCGAAGCCTCCCTGTTGGGGCGAAAGCCCCTTGAACAGCCCCGCCATGCCTTGGGCGAAGGCCGGGTCGGCCGCCATGGCGACCAGCTGCTCCTGCCACAGCGCCACATAGCGCCGGGCAAGCTCTGCGAGATCGGGCGGTTCCGCCATGCAACCAATATAGCCCGCCTTTTGTGAACCGTTCCAGCACACCCCCTCTCTTGGGGCTGTCGAACATGCCCCCGGCATGTTCGGGCCAAGCGTCCGGGGGACGCTTGGCAAGCCCCAAGCCCTCCACCCTTGCGGGGGAGGCTTGGGGTGGGGGGGGTCTTGGCTACGTCACTATTTATTGCGCTGCACAAGCCCGGGGCAATCCTGGTATGCTCACCCCATGGCAAGCGACACGGCGAAAACGGGCGCGAAGGCGGCGGAATTGGCGGGCGGCGGCGAGACCCCGGCCACCGTCATCAAGAAATACGCCAATAGGCGGCTCTACAACACCGCCACCAGCTCCTATGTGACGCTCGACGATTTGAGCACCATGGTGAAGCAGGGCGGCGAGTTCGTGGTGTACGACGCCAAGACCGGCGAGGACATCACCCGCTCGGTTTTGACCCAGATCATCGTCGAGGAAGAGGCCAAGGGCGAGGCCATGCTGCCCACCAACTTCCTGCGCCAGTTGATCGGGCTTTACGGCGGCAACATGCAATGGCTGGTGCCGAGCTATCTCGAACACGCCATGTCCTCCTTCGCGCATAACCAGGACCAGATGCGCAAATCGCTCCAGGACGCCTTCGGCGGCATGTTCCCCTTCGGCCCCTTGGAGCAGATGGGAAAGCAGAACCTGGCGCTCCTGGAAAAGACCATGCAGATGTTCACGGCTTTCCCCGTGCCGGGCGCGGGCGGAGGCGGGCGAAGGCGGTGCCACCAAGCCCAAGGATCCCGCTTCCTCGCTCAACGATCTGAAAGAGCGCATCAACGCGCTCCAGCAGCAGATCG
>CAWAWJ010000002.1:37500-194009 GCA_963785735.1 uncultured Alphaproteobacteria bacterium | reverse complement strand
CGCTCAACGCGCCGAGTTTGAAGAGGAAATCCGTTCGGCGGTGCCTGTGGCCAGGAAACTGGGAGTGAAAAAGCTGTGCGTGGTGGCGGGCGAGGAAACCAAGGGCTACTCGCGCGACGACCAGATCGCGGCCGTGATCGCCGCGCTGAAGGCGGGCGCCAGCATCGTCGAGCCCGAGGGGATCACGATCATTCTCGAGCCCTTGAATGTGCTGGTCGATCATCCCCGCCAGTTGATCGTCCATTCGGCCGAGGCCGCCATGGTCTTGAAGGACGTTGGCTCCCCCAATGTCAAGATGCTCTTCGACGTCTACCACCAGCAGATCAGCGAGGGAAATCTCACAGGAACATCCGCAAATATCACGACCTGATCGGTTATTATCAGATCGCCGATCATCCGGGCCGCCACGAGCCGACGACGGGCGAGATCAACTATCCGTTTGTGCTGCGGACGATTCACGACGTCGGCTACCACGATCCGATCGGGATGGAGATGAGTCCCAAGGGAGATCCGGTCGAAGCGTTCGCGGCGATGCGGCGCTTCGACGCTCTCGCCGAGGCCAGGCATGAAGCCGGCTCGCGAATTACCTGATCGACGTAGACTCGTCGCGGAATGATCGAGGATGAGCTGGGGAAGAAACAAAGCGAAAATCAATCTGGTCGCGGAGGGTCGATCATGACCTGGCGAGATTCTGGAGTTTCGTGCGGGATAACCCCGAGCATCGGGTCGCGCGGGGAATCTTGCTCCGCGTCGCCATGTATCTGAACGATCGCTCCTACTTCATGGACGAAGCGTCGCTGGCCGAAAATCTCAAGAACAAGCCGATCCTTGATTTCTCGGGGGGGCTTTCGGGCGATCAACTGGCACCAATGGGCTTCTTGATCGCCGAGCGTGCCATCATGGGCGGTCTTTGAACATTCGAGATATGTGGCACGATTTCTACCGCTCTGCTGCGGCCTGGCCGCGCTTGGTCTCTTCGCGCGGCTGGCGGGCCGGGTGTTGTCGCGGCCGGCGGCACTCATCGCCGTGGTCTTGTTCGCGGTTTCCGACGACTTGAACCATTACTCAAGCGAGCTCAAGCCATATTCGATGGATCTCTTCCTGGGGATCGCGATCACCTTGATGTCGATTCACGCTCACGACCACAAGGCGAGCCGCCGCGCGCTGGCGGCGCCGGCCATCACTGTACTGGCTTCGCCTGGCTGTCGTTTGCGTCGGCGTTTGTGGTGGCCGGCTGCGGCCTGACGCTGGTCGTTTCCAGTCTGGCGGGACGAAACTTCCGGCAAGCTCTCTTCTTCATGTTGATCGGCGCCGGGTGGCTCGTCAGCTTCGGCGTTTCTTATTGGGCGTCGTCACGCTGCTCAGTCCATATACGACCATGTATGTGTTCTGGCACTTTGCATTCTTGCCGGTGTGGCCGTTGTTTCCGCTGGAGTCGGCCCGCCTGGCCGCGATCGCGGGGATCATGCTTGAGATCTTCGTCAATCCGCTCAATCTGGTAGGTCCGCTCTGGCCGCGTGTCGGAGTGATCTTGCCGATCGTGCTGATGTTTCAGGGAGGAGTGTTGCTCTGGCGTCGCTCGTGGACAGTCTGGACGATGCTGGTGTCGCCGATCGGGCTGGCCATGGTCGCGTCGACCATGAAGCGCTACCCGCTCCATGGCAGGTTGATTCTCGAGATCGTGCCGGCACTCTTCCTGCTGATCGCCCTTGGTACCGACTGGTGGCGCCGCCGCGACGACTCAGGTTCGCGGCGTGTCTACTGGCTGGTTCTATTTCTGTTGCTCTGTTACCCATGCTTGACGGCGCTCAATCAGGCGGCAAACATGCGCTATTGCGATTTTAACCGGCACGGAGATCTGCACAAGAATCTATTTATTGATTGATTGCCCGCGGCCCACATGCCGGGCTCAAAACGTGGGAATCTCGATCTTTTCTCCGCCCTTCGAGCGCGGATTCGTGGGCACAGAGACCGACCATGGTCCAGTTCGCCGAGGTCGCGGCATCGGGAAGGGCCGGGCGGTCGCCTTTGACGGCCGACAGGAACGCATGAACCAGGTGCGGGTGCGATCCGCCGTGACCACCCCCTTGCAAGAACGAAAGGTGCTCGGCGTCCTGGATCGCCGCCGGCTGGGTAAACCGGCGAATCGGCTCCGGAAGAGATGGGCATAATCGGGTACCTTCACTCTCTTAGGAATCTCAGGCTCGGCCAGTGGCCGCTCAGGCGTGCTCTTGGTGTGAATCACGGGATCTTCGTTTTCGACCTGCTGCCACTCGAAGCTCTTCTTGCTGCCGTAGGCGTCAAAGCTCTCGCGGTACTGCCGGGCCACGTCGAACAGGCTGCGGGTCACTTCGGCGGCGACGTCGGAATCCTTGATTGCGAACGTGGCCGTCTCGATGGCGAACGGGCTGCCGTACCGGCCGATCAGCTCCTCGCGAATTCGGCCCGAGCCATGGCAGACCACGTGCTTGGCGTGCTTGCCCAGGATCGCCAGGCACGGGCTGACGCAGTGGGTGGCATACCACATCGGCGGCAAGCCGGGCCAGTAATCGGGCCAGCCGTCCATGTCTTGCTGATGGCTTCCCCTCAAGAATCGATCGCGCCTTACGGCGCCTTCGAAGCAATCGACGGCAAGGAGATCGTGATCTGCATCCAGAACGAGCGCGAATGGGCGCGCTTCTGCGCCGAGATTCTGGGCAATTCCTCCTTGGCCCGCGATCCGCGTTTTGCCGACAATCCCAGCCGGGTCGCCAACCGCCGCGCGCTCGACGGGCTCGTCGCCGATGTTTTCCGGCGGGAAACGCGCGAGCGGCTTGGGCGAAGACTCAAGGCGGCGGAGATCGCCTATGGGCATCTCAACAGCGTCGCCGATTTCGCCCGCCACCCGGCCTTGAGCCGTCTTGTCACCAAGGTGCCGGGCGGGACGGTTACGCTGCCGGCGCCGCCCGGGCGGAACGCCGCGACTCTGGTGGGTCACGCCGTGCCGGAAATCGACCAGCATGGTGCATCCATCCGCCGCGAATTCGCCGCCTGATCCTCCGGACTCGCATTTGTGCATTGCAAAATTCGCGGCCCTGAAACGGGCCTGGAAGTCTCCAAAACTGTGGCGGTATGCCGCAGGAATGGGCCGTTTTTGGGTTGATTTGTGCGGCGCGAAGAGTCATATATTGCAGTGCGGCATCGCCGTCGCCCGACGGTATGCCGTACGTCTTCTAGGCGTTTCCTCCCTAAACTTGGGCCGTGCCTTCGGGCACGGCCCTTTTCTTTTGGCCCTCGTCAGCCCGAAGCGGCTTGCGGCGGTTTTTCCGCCGGCAGGCTTTGCGCGCCGTCACCGAGCGCGCGCTGCATCAGCACGCTATCGACCCAGCCGCCATGCTTGAAGCCCACGGCGGGCAATATGCCGATCCGGGCGAAGCCCAGTTTCTCGTGCAGGCGAATCGAAGCGAGATTGCCGCTGTCGCCGATCACCGCCACCATCTGGCGGTAGCCCAGCTTGGCGGATGCCGCGATCAGATCGGCGAGCAGCGCATGGCCGATGCCGCGCCGCGCGTTATCGCCCGCGACATAGATCGAATCCTCCAAGCTGTAGCGATAGGCCGAGCGCGGCCGGTAGGGCTGGGCATAAGCGTAACCCAGCACGCGCCCGCCCGCCTCCGCCACCGTGAAGGGCAGGCCCAAAGCCAGCACCGTCTCGCGCCGCCGCGCCACTTCCTCGGCCGAAGGAGGATTCTCCTCGAAGGAACCCAATCCTTCGCGCACATGATGGGCATAGATCGACGCGATGGCGGGGACATCCGCCGCCGCCGACGGGCGCAGGACGAAACCGCTCATGAAGGCTTGAGCAACCCCGGTGCGATCGCCGCGACATCGCCCGCGACATCGCGCATGTCCTCGACCAGGCGGGCGAGGAAGGGTTTACGCGCGAAGCTGCGCTCGTCCATGTAGAGGCCCCGGTTGATCTCGATCTGAAGGCAGTGGCTGCCCTCATCCGGCCTGCCGTAATGCGCGGTGGTGTAGCCCCCGGCATAGGGCGCGTTGCGCGCCACGGTGTAGCCCTTCTCCGTAAGCCGCTTCTGCGCCGTCTCGGTGATGGCGGGGTGGCACGAGGTGCCGTGGCAATCGCCCAGCACGATGTCGGCGCGGCCTTGCCTGGAGCCGCGTTCCCGGTCGCCGGCGGAGGAGGGCATGGAATGGCAATCGAGCAAGATGGCGAAGCCGAAGCGTTCCCGCGCCGCGCTCAAGAGCTGGCTCAAGGCGCGGTGATAGGGCCGGTAGAGCCGTTCGATGCGGCTCGCCGCCTCGCTGAATTTGAGCTTGTGGGCGTAAATCTCCTCGCCCGAGGCGACCACGCGCGCGATGGTGCCCAGGCCCACGCGCACCCGGGGCGAATGGCTGTTGACGAAATTGGGCAGCAGATCCTCGAACATCGCCGGGTCGAGCTCGAAGGGCTCGCGGTTCGGGTCGAGGAAGGCCCTGGGGAAACGCGCGCGCAGCAAGGGCGCGCCGAGCTCGATCGCGCCCGCGAAAATCTCGTCGACATAGCTGTCTTCCGAGCGCCGGAGCGTCAGCGGGTCGAGCCGCGAGGCGGCCAGGAACTCGGCCGGGTAGTCCTTGCCGCTATGGGGCGAGGCCAGAACCAGCGGCACCGCCTCCTGGCCGGTGACCAGGATTTCGACCGGCGCAGCGCCCGCGCCCCTTTGCATGTCGCCATCCATGAAGAGAAGATTAAGAGGGATATCCCCTCCTGTCACGCCCGGATCGCCCCCGGACCGGCGCCTTCCCCCGGCGATAGGCCCCCAAACCAAGAGCGCAATGATTCGTTAAGGGATGGGTAAACCCTTCCTTTAAACCTGCCCTCTAGGCTCCGGGTGAGAAACTTAAAGAGCCCGGAATCCAGGCCTCATGGCACGCATCCTTCTCGCCGAAGACGACGACAGCATCCGGATATTCCTCGCCCGCGCGCTGCGCCGCGCCGGGCACGAGGTTTGCGCGCTCGGCGACGGCGATTCGGCTTTGAGCTGGGTGGCTGGCCACAAGATCGATCTGCTCCTGGCCGACGTGGTCATGCCGGGCATCGACGGCATCGAATTGGCGCGCCGCGCCAGCGACATGCATCCCGCCTTGCGGGTCATTTTCATCACGGGTTTCGCCGCCGTCGCCTTGAACGAGGCCGACGTGCTGCCGCGCGAGGCGACCGTGCTGGCCAAGCCCTTCCATCTGCGCCAGCTGGTCACCGAGATCGAGCGCTTTCTCGCCGCGTGAATCCAGGCTCCGACTCGGGCCAGCCTTGCGCCTAAGGGGGAATTGGTCTAAATCGCGCGGGTCGTGATTGGGCAATTAGCTCAGCGGGAGAGCGTCCCCTTGACATGGGGAAGGTCACAGGTTCAATCCCTGTATTGCCCACCATTCCCCAGACCTCGCCGAATTCCCCAAATCGCGAATCGATTCCCGGCTGTCACGCGCCGGACTCGGAAGCGGAACAATTCCGTCATGGCCCGCATGTTAGCTAGGAGTCGTAACGACGCCCGGTAAAGCATGACAATTGGCCCACGATTCGAAATCGCCGCCGCCCTCAATTCGAGCGGGGCGGCTCCCGCATGAGGCCAGCCCTGTCCCTGCGCGACCTGTCCGCCCCCGCCGCCGCGAGCGGCGAGAAAGCGCTGTTCTTCCGCCATTGGCTGCGCCGCCCGCTCGGCATCGGCGCGGTGCTGCCCTCGAGCGCCGCGGTCGCCTCGGCCATGGCCGGCGAATTGAATCTTTCGCGTCCGGGCATGGTGCTCGAACTCGGCGGCGGCACCGGCAGCCTGACCCACGGCCTGCTCGCCTCCGGCTGTCCGCCCGAGAGGCTCATTAGTATCGAGCGCGAAGCGGGGCTGGCGGCGTTGCTGCGCCGGCGCTTCCCGGCGATCCGCGTGATCGAAGGCGACGCCGTCGGCATCGGCGGCATCCTGGCGTCTTGCGGCGTCACCCGGCTTGCCGGCGTGGTGTCCTCGCTGCCGATCAAGTGGTTTCCCTTCGCCGATCAGCGTGAAGTGATCGGCGCCTGTTTCGATCGCCTGGGCGAGGGCTGCCCCTTCCTGCAACTCACCAACGCGCTGGTCTCGCCCTTGCCGATGGCGCGCCTCGGCCTCGAAGGCCGGCAATTCGCGCGGGTCTGGACGCATCTGCCGCCGGTGCAGATCTGGCGCTATCGGCGCGCGGATAACCGCAATTCCTCGGGGGGACAATGAACAACGCAGGCCGGGAGGGGCGTTTCCGCGCCATCTGGATTTCCGATATCCATCTCGGCACGCGCGGCTGCAAGGCCGAATTCCTGCTCGATTTCCTGCGCCACAACGAATCCGAATATCTCTATCTGGTCGGCGACATCATCGACGGCTGGCGCCTCAAGCGCTCCTGGTACTGGGCGCAGAGCCACAACGACGTGATCCAGAAGATCCTGCGCAAGGCGCGCAAGGGCACCAAGGTCATCTACGTCCCCGGCAATCACGACGAATGGCTGCGCGACTACACCGAGCTGCACTTCGGCGGCGTGATGCTGCTGCGCCGAGGCGATCCACGTCACGGCCGACGGCAAGCGGCTGCTGGTGCTCCATGGCGACGAGTTCGACGGCGTGATGCGTTATGCCAAGTGGCTCGCGCTCCTGGGCGACTGGGCCTATGACGCTGACGCTGCGCCTCAACAACGCCTTCAACCGCGCGCGCCGGCTGCTTCGGCTATCCCTACTGGTCGCTCTCGGCCTATCTCAAGCTCAAGGTCAAGAACGCGGTCCAGTTCATCAGCGACTACGCCGATGCTGATCGCCGAAGCGGCCAATGAGCGCGGCGTCGACGGCGTCGTCTGCGGCCATATCCACCACGCCGAGATCCGCCAGATCGGCAAGGTGCTCTATTGCAACGACGGCGATTGGGTCGAAAGCTGCACGGCGCTGGTCGAGCATTTCGACGGCCGGCTCGAAATCATCCGCTGGGCGGAGCTGAACGCGCTCGATCCGTTGAACCCGGTCTTGCTTCCCGAACCCGTCGAAGCGGCGATGGAAGACGCGTGAAAATCCTGATCGTCAGCGACGCCTGGACGCCGCAAGTGAACGGCGTCGTCCGCACGCTGGTGTCGATCCTGCACGAGCTCGAAAAAACCAAGCATCGCGTGGTCATGATCACGCCCGATCTGTTCCGCACGCTGCCATGCCCGTTCTATTCCGAAATCCGCCTGGCGGTGGGGGCGGGGGGACGGATGGGATCGCTCATCACCGAAGCCAAGCCCGACGCCATCCACATCGTGACCGAAGGGCCGCTCGGCCTCGCGGCGCGGCGCTGGTGCATCCGGAACAAGCGGCCTTTCACCACCGCCTATCACACGCGGTTTCCGGAATATCTGGCGGCGCGGATGGTGGCGCCCAAGCGCCTGGTCTATGCCCTGCTGCGGCGGTTCCATGCGCCGTCGCAAGGGGTGATGGTGGCGACGGAATCGGTGCGGCGCGCGCTCGCCTCGCACGGCTTCGTCAATTTGAAGCCCTGGGGGCGCGGCGTCGACACCAAGCTCTTCAATCCGTCCTTCCGCTCGATCGACGCTTATGACGTGAAGCGGCCGATCTTCCTGACGGTCAGCCGGATCGCGGTGGAAAAGAATCTCCCCGCCTTCCTCGATCTCGATTTGCCGGGCTCCAAGGTGGTGGTGGGCACGGGGCCGCAATTGGCCGAATTGAAGCGCCGTTATCCCGATGTCCATTTTCTCGGCCACCGCGAGAACGGCGTGCTGGCGCGGCTTTACGCCTCGGCCGACGTGTTCGTTTTCCCGAGCCGCACCGACACCTTCGGCCTGGTGATGCTCGAGGCGCTCGCCTCGGGCCTGCCGGTGGCGGCCTATCCGGTCCCCGGCCCCTTGGACGTCATCGGGCGCAGCGGCGCCGGCGTTCTCGACGAGGATTTGCGCAAGGCCGCGCTCGGCGCGCTGTCGATATCGAGCGCGCATTGCCGCAACTATGCCTTGAAGTTCACCTGGGCCGCTTGCGCCAAGCAATTCGCCGCGCAACTCAGCCCGGCGCGCTGAAAATTTCGCTTTCGCACGACGGCCGCCGCGCGGCCCGCGCTACGCGCTGAAAAATATCAGTCCTCGCAGCGGATGCGGGTGTATTCCCCGGTCCGCGGATCATCGAAGGCCAGCGCCGACGCCATCACCGCGCAGATGCTGTGCTCGGTTTGCGTGCTGAAGGCTTGCGGCTTGGCCATGCCGCGGGTGTGGAAGCGGACTTCCATCTGCGTCAGGCGATCGCCCGGAACCGGCACGAACGGAACCGCCAGCCCAATCAGGATGAGCAAAGAAACGGCGACGTCGCGTCCACTTGACCATTTAACGTGCATGGGGACCCCTCCCGTGCAGCAGCCCGGCGCCTTTCGCCAAGCTATGTCCGATAACATACAATTATTATGCCGCGATGCAGCAAAGTATCGATTCGAATTTAGAACAAAATGTCGCACCCCCAATGGCCTAGAGGGTAATCTTGAGATTGCTGCACCCCAGTAGGAATGGTTATCCCTGATATACTATTTCCCGGCCAGAAAGCCGCTGAAGCCCCCAGGCCCCCTCGGCCTCCCCCCATGGACAAGAAGGGCCAACCTCGCCTCAAGCATTCCAAGGCCTTAGAATACTTGGAAGAACCGTGACCCGGACCCCGAAACCCCAGCCATGATCGCCAAGCCAGACGAATTTTACCGCATCAAAAGATTGCCGCCTTACGTCTTCGCCGAGGTGAACGCCTTGAAGGCGAAGGGGCGCGTGGCGGGGCATGACGTCATCGATCTCGGCATGGGCAATCCCGACGGCCCGACGCCCGAGCACATCGTCAAGAAACTGCACGAGGCGATCGACAATCCGCGGAGCCACGGCTATTCGGTGTCGCGCGGCATCATGGGCTTGCGCCGCGCCCAGGCGGCCTATTACGCGCGGCGTTTCGGCGTCGAGCTCGATCCCGACAAGGAAATCATCGTCACGCTCGGATCGAAGGAAGGCCTCGCCAATCTGGCGCAAGCCATGACATCGCCGGGCGACATCGTGCTGGTGCCGAGTCCCTGCTATCCGATCCATGCCTTCGGCTTCATCATCGCCGGCGCCTCGGTGCGGAGCGTGCCGATCGGCCCGGGCGTCGATTTCCTGAAGGAGCTGAAACAGGCGGTGGAGCAGACAACGCCGACGCCGGTCGCGCTGGTGCTCAATTTTCCCGCCAACCCGACGGCGCAGGTGGTCGATCTCGATTTCTACGGCGAGATGGTTTCGTTCTGCAAAAGCCGCGGCATTTATCTCTTGTCCGATCTGGCCTATGCCGAGATTTATTTCGACGGCCAGAAGCCGCCCTCGGTGCTGCAAATCCCGGGCGCGCGCGACATCGCGGTCGAATTCACTTCGCTCAGCAAGACCTACAACATGGCCGGCTGGCGCATCGGATTCGCGGTCGGCAACGCCAGGCTGATCGGCGCGCTGGCGCGCATCAAATCCTATCTCGATTACGGCGCCTTCACGCCCATCCAGGTCGCGGCCACGGCGGCCTTGAACGGCCCGCAGGATTGCATCCGGCAGATCCGCGAGCGCTACCAGCAGCGCCGCGACGTGCTGATCGAGGGCCTGCATCAGGCGGGCTGGGACGTGCCGGCGCCGCCCGCCTCGATGTTCGCCTGGGCGCCCTTGCCGCCGGCTTATCGCGAGATCGGCAGCCTCGCTTTCTCGAAGCTGCTTCTGGAAAAAGCCAATGTCGCGGTGGCGCCGGGCGTCGGCTTCGGCGAGCATGGCGAAGGCTATGTGCGCATCGCGCTCGTCGAGAACGTGCAGCGCTTGCGTCAGGCGACTCGCAACATCAAGCAATTCATGTCCGGCCGCAATTCGGGCGGCGGCGGCAAGCGCGAAAAAGTCATGGCCGCGCCGGTCAAGGAATGAGCGGCGGCCGGGGGAGGGAGCTATGCGCGTTGCCGTTTTAATAGCCGCGATTTTGGCCTTGTCGGCTTGCGGCCCGAGCTTTCAGAGGATGCAGGATCCGAAGACCGCCGCCTTCGTCGACTGCCAGGGCGCGGACATGAACAACTGCATCGATTCCCACGAGAAGATGGGCTGGATCAAGCTGATGCCAGGCCAGAATCAGAGCAACGTCCCGGCCGGGAAATAGCGCCGGAAAATTAATTAATGGCCTTTGACCGCCGGAGGCGTCATCGGCGGCGCCCTAGGCGATTGACTCTGTCACGCCTTCTCCCCTACCTTCGCGCCTCTCTCAACGGTCCCGGTTGCATGTGGTTCTTATGAAGATCGCCAATTCACTCAAATCCCTCAAAAAGCGCGACAAGAACTGCCGCATTGTGCGCCGCAAGGGCCGCGTCTACGTCATTAACAAGGTCAATCCTCGCTACAAGGCCCGTCAGGGCTAACAGAAGCTGGTGCCGCCGCTAATGAAACCGCGCCCCTTCGGGCGCGGTTTTTTGTTGGCTTGCGGGCGTCCCACCGCCAACATAGGCCGCCCTCCCCCCATAGGGGCGGGGGCAGAGGAAACGCCATGCTGATGCCGAAGCCCGACGCCGCCACCATCGGGCGGCGCGGCGCAATCGCCGCCGATCTCCGCGCCATCGTCGGAGCGGCGGCCGTGATCGAATCCGAGGACGAGCGCCGCGCCTATGAAAGCGACGGGCTCTCGGCCTATCGGGCATTGCCGCTTCTGGTCGCGCTGCCCTCCACCACCGAGGAGGTTTCGCGAATCATGGCCTATTGCCACCGCGAAAACCTCAAGATCGTGCCGCGCGGCTCCGGCACGTCCTTGTCTGGGGGCGCGCTGCCGCTTGAGGACGGCATCATCCTCGGCCTCTCCAAGTTCAACCGCATCCTCGATATCGATTTCGACAATCGCTGCGCCGTGGTGCAGCCGGGCGTGACCAATCTCGGCATCACCAACGCGGTCGCCGACAAGGGCTTCTATTACGCGCCCGATCCCTCGAGCCAGATCGCCTGTTCGATCGGCGGCAACGTCGCCGAGAATTCGGGCGGCGTGCATTGCCTGAAATACGGCCTCACCACCAACAACGTCCTCGGCATCGAGATGGTGCTGATCGACGGCACGGTGATCCGCCTCGGCGGCAAGCATCTCGATGCGGGCGGCTACGATCTCCTCGGCGTGATGGTGGGCTCGGAAGGGTTGCTGGGTGTCGTGACCGAAGTCACCGTCCGCCTGCTGAAGGAGCCGGAAACGGCGCGGGCGGTGCTGGTGGGATTTCCCTCGAACGAAAGCGCCGGCCAATGCGTTGCGTCGATCATCGGCGCCGGCATCATCCCGAGCGGCATGGAGATGATGGACAAGCCCGCGATCCACGCGGTCGAGGAATTCGCCCATTCAGGTTACCCGCTCGACGTCGAAGCCCTGTTGATCGTCGAGGTCGACGGGCCGCCGGCCGAGGTCGACCACCTGATCGAGCGGATCGAGCAGATCGCCAAACAATGCGGCGCGGTCAATTGCCGGGTTTCGGCCAGCGAGGAAGAACGCGAGCTGTTCTGGGCGGGGCGCAAGGCGGCCTTCCCGGCGGTGGGGCGGATTTCGCCCGATTATTACTGCGTCGATCCCACCATCCCGCGCGGCGAGCTTCCCGGCATCCTCAATTACATGGCCGAACTCTCGAAGAAATACGGGCTGCGCGTCGCCAACGTGTTCCATGCCGGCGACGGCAATCTCCACCCGCTCATCCTCTACGACGCCAACAAGCCCGACGAGCTGGAGCGCACCGAGATGTTCGGCGCCGACATCATGCGATACTGCGTCAAGGTGGGCGGCGTTTTGACCGGCGAGCACGGCGTCGGCGTCGAGAAGCGCGATCTCATGGGCGTCATGTTCAGCAAGGCCGATCTCGACCAGCAGCAGCGGCTCAAATGCGCCTTCGATCCCCAGGGCCTGCTCAACCCGGGCAAGGTGTTTCCGCAGCTCCACCGCTGCGCCGAACTCGGGCGGCTGCATGTCCATCACGGCAAGGTCCGCTTTCCCGACCTGCCGCGTTTCTGAGTCCGGGCTTGAGCCGGTACCGTCCCACCGACGAAAAGCAATTGGCCGAGATCGTATCGGCCGCGCTGGCCCATGAAGAGCCGCTCGAGGTGGTGGCCGGCGGCAGCAAGCGCGGCCTCGGCCGTCCGATGCAGACGCCGCACACGCTCGACGTTTCGGGCTTCGCCGGCATCCGCAATTACGAGCCCGAGGAGCTGGTGTTGAGCGCGGGGGCGGCGACGCCTTTGGACGAGATCGAGAATGCCCTCAAATCCCGCAACCAGATGCTGGCCTTCGAGCCGGGCGATTGGCGCGCGCTCCTGGGCTCGAGCGGCCAAAGTCAGACCCTGGGCGGCGTGATCGCCTGCAACCTGGCCGGGCCGCGCCGCATCCGCCAGGGCGCGGCGCGCGACCATTTCTTGGGATTTCAGGCGGTGAGCGGGCGGGGCGAGGCCTTCAAGGCCGGCGGTCGCGTCGTCAAGAACGTCACGGGTTACGATCTGTGCAAGCTCATCGCCGGCTCCTACGGCACGTTGGCGGTTTTGACCGAGATCACGGTCAAGGTGCTGCCGCTGCCCGAGGCCACGCGCACCGTCGCGCTCAAAGGCCTCGACGATGCGCGCGCCGTGGCCGCCATGATCCGCGGCCTCAATTCCTCGCATGAGCTGTCGGGCGCGGCGCATTGGCCGGGCGCGCCTGGCGGCGCGCTCACGCTGTTGCGGGTCGAAGGGCCTGCGCCGTCGGTCGAGGCGCGCGGTACAGCCTTGCGCGCCGAGCTCAAGATATTCGGTCCGGCTGAAATCCAGGGCGATGCGGAATCGCTCGCCTTATGGAGCGGCTTGCGCGACGGGACGCCGCTCGCCGGGGACAAGGCGGGCGCGCTGTGGCGGGTGTCGCTCGCGCCCACGGCCGCGCCGGGCTTCCTCGCGCAGCTCCGGCGCGCGCTCGATTTCACGTATTTCCTCGATTGGGGCGGCGGGCTGGTCTGGCTCGCGGTCAAGGGCGGCGAGGATGGCGGCGCGCAGGCGATCCGCAAGGCGCTGGGGCCGGACCAGGGCCATGCGACATTGATCCGCGGCAGCGTGGCGCTCAGGGCCTCGGTGCCGGTGTTCCAGCCGCTCGCGCCCGCGGTCGCCGCCTTGACGGCGCGGGTCAAGGACGGCTTCGACCCGAAGCGCGTGCTCAATCGCGGCCGGCTTTATCCGGAGATCTGACACCGCCCATGCAAACCAATTTCTCGCTCGCCCAGCTGGCCGATCCCGATCTCGACGAGGCCAACAAGATCCTGCGCGCCTGCGTCCATTGCGGCTTCTGCAACGCGACCTGCCCGACATATCTGCTGCTGGGCGACGAGCTCGACGGGCCGCGCGGCCGGATCTACCTCATCAAGGACATGCTGGAGAACAACAAGCCGGCGACGGCGCTGGTGGCGAAGCATATCGACCGCTGCCTCTCCTGCCTCGCCTGCATGACGACCTGTCCCTCGGGCGTCCATTACATGCATCTGATCGATCAGGGGAGGCGCCACGTCGAGGAAACCTACCGGCGGCCTCTGTTCGACCTCGGCTTGCGCGCAATGCTGGCGCGGGTGATGCCTTACCCCGCGCGCTTCCGTCTGATGCTCCAGGCGGGGGGACTGGCGCGGCTCTTCGCCTTTCTGCTGCCGAGGAAGCTCGAGGCCATGGTCCGCCTCGTGCCTCGCCGCCTCCCCCCGCCCGGTCTAATAGGCAAATCACGGCTTTTTCCCGCCGAAGGCAAACAAATCAAGCGCGTAGCGCTCCTCGCCGGCTGCGTCCAGAACGTGCTGTCGCCTTCGATCGACGACGCCACCCTGCGGCTTTTGACCCGCCATGGCTGCGCGGTGGTGGTGCCCGAGGGCTCGGGCTGCTGCGGCTCGATCATCCATCACATGGGACGCGACGCGCTGGGATTCGCCCGGGCCAATATCGATTCCTGGACCCGCGAACTCGAAACGGACGGCCTCGACGCCATCATCATCAACGCCTCGGGTTGCGGCACCACGATCAAGGATTACAGCTTCTTGCTGCGCGAGGACCGGGATTACGCCGCCAAGGCGGCGAAGATAAGCGCTTTGGCCAAGGATGTGAGCGAGTTCATGGACGGCATCGGCCTCAAGCCGGCCACGTTCGCCACCGGCCAGCGCGTCGCTTATCACGCGGCCTGCTCGCTGCAGCACGGCCAGCGCGTCATCGCCCAGCCCAAGGATCTCCTCGCCAAGGCCGGGTTCAGGGTGCTGGACGTGCCCGAAGGCCATATCTGCTGCGGCTCGGCCGGCACCTACAACATGCTTCAGCCGGAACTCGCCAAGGCCCTGCTCGGCCGCAAGATCCACAACATCGAGAGCTTGAATCCGGAGATCGTGGCGGCCGGCAATATCGGCTGCATCACGCAGATCGCGGCGGGATCCGGAATTCCGGTCGTGCATACGGTCGAGCTGCTCGACTGGGCCACCGGCGGGCCGAAACCGGCGGCGCTAGGCTAATGCTTCCATAGCCGCGGCAGCAGAATCGACAGCCCCAGCGCCAGAAACCCCACCGCGATCGGCCCGATCCAGTTCGCCTGTCCCGCCATCACCCTTCCGCCGGCGGCGCCGAAATCGACATAGGCCACGGTCATGGGCAATTGGCCGAGGAACGAGCCCAGGGCATAAGGCCCGACCCGCAGCTTGGTGAGGCCCAGGGCATAATTGGCGAGGCTGTGCGGCACCACCGGTATGAGCCGCAGCGCGGTGACCGCGCGCCAGCCGCCGCGCTCCGCCTTGAGCAGCACCGGGCCGAGCCGGGGCAAGCTTTCGAGCTCGATGAAACCGCCATTGACGTAACGCGCGATCCAGAAGCCCGCGACCGCGCCCAGCACGCTGCCGAGCGCCGCCCACAGCGTCCCGAGCCACACGCCGAACAACAGCCCCGCCGCCACCGCCAGCACGGTGCGCGGGATGAATATCAGGCTCGCAATCACATGCGCCAAGAGGAATACCAGCGGCGCCGCCGGATAATTCGCGATGGTTTCCTTGATCGAGGCGGGATCGAGCGAGCCGCGCGCGCTCCAGGCCCAGGCCAGGCCGCCCGCGATCAGCAACAACACGACTGCGCGGCCGGCGATTCGCAGCCGGTCGAGCGATACCTCGCCCGCTTGCGGGGTGCGTTTTTTCATTCCTCGGCGATCTCGGGATTGCTGGCGCGGCGCTTCAGCCATAGGACGCCGGCCAGGTCGGTGATGCCGACCCACAACCGGTCGAACACGCGGTAATTGGAAATCCCGCGCTCGCGCGGCCGGTGATTGACCTCGACCGACGATACGCGCCCGCCCTGACGCAAAACCAGTGCCGGCAGAAATCGGTGATTGTGATCGAAGAACGGCAAATCCAGGTACAGCTCGCGCCGGAACAGTTTCAGCCCGCAGCCGGTATCCGGCGTTCCGTCGCCCAGGAGCGAGGCGCGCACGGCGTTGGCGATGCGCGAGGCGAGACGCTTGACGGTGCTGTCGCGCCGCTTGTGCCGGAAGCCAGCGATCAGCAGCTTTTCCGTTTCGGTCGTTTGCCGCGCGATCTCCCACAAACGCGGGATGTCGGCGGGGTCGTTCTGGCCGTCGCCGTCGAGCGTCGCGATCCAGGCCGACCGCGCCGCCTTGACGCCGCTGCGGATGGCGGCGCTTTGCCCGGCGCGCGCCGCGTGGCGCAAAAGGCGCAGGCGGGGAAATCCCCGTTTCAGCGTTTTGATCTCGGCGGCCGTCGCATCGGTGCTGCCGTCATCGACATAGACGATCTCGTAATCGAGCTTGGCTTCGAGCGCGGCGCGGATCTCGGCCACCAGGGGCGCGATGTTCGCCGCTTCGTTGCGGACGGGGATGACGATCGAGAGGTCCATGAAGCTTGGGGCAGGCTCGCGCGAAGGGGGTTTCATGAAATTTGTTTAACCACGGATGCGCGCGGGATGTAGCACAGGTCACGGCGCAAACCCAAGGAAAGAGGGATGTATTAAGCGATTGTGGCCTATCATCTCATGCAATCAATGACCGCTCCCGCCGCGAAGAACGCCGTCCTGGCCGTCACCCGTTTCGGCTTCGCCGCCCGGGCGGGCGAACTTGACCGGGTGGCATCCGACCCGCGCGGCTGGGCTCTGCGCCAGCTTCAAGCCGCGCCCGCTCCCTTGCCGGCCGATTTGCCGCCTTCCTCGCGCATGGTGGCGCAGATGCTCGAGCAACGCCGCGACAAGGACCAGGGCGACCGAAAAGAGGTGAACGAGCAGATCAAGGCGGTTTATCTCGCCGAGATCGAGGCGCGCATCCGCGCCGCGGCGGAAACCGACGCGCCGCTCCTGGAACGCCTCACCCATTTCTGGAGCAACCATTTCACCGTTTCGGGCTTCCGGCCCTTCGTGCGGGGCTTCGCAGCCGCCTTCGAGCGCGAGGCGATCCGTCCGCATGTCACCGGGCGTTTCGGCGACATGCTGCTGGCCGCCGAGCGCCACCCGGCGATGCTGCTTTATCTCGACAACGCGCAGTCGGTCGGTCCCGATTCCATGGCAGGGGTGCGGCGCGGCAAGGGCATCAACGAGAATCTGGGCCGCGAGATCCTGGAACTGCATACGCTCGGCGTCGATGGCGGCTATACCCAGCAGGATGTCGAGGCGCTGGCCCGTATCCTCACCGGTTGGTCGGTGGCGCGGCTCGCCAGCCCCGACGCCGGCGATTTCGAATTCTATCCGCAATTGCACGAGCCGGGCCCGAAACAACTGCTCGGCCGGACCTACAACGACATGGGCTATGCCGAAGGCGTCGCGGCGTTGCGTGATCTCGCCTTCCATCCCGCGACCGCGCGTCACATCGCCGCCAAGCTCGCGCGCCATTTCATCGCCGACAATCCGCCGCCGGAGACGGTCGCGCATATCGCTGCGGTGTTCAGCGCGACCGGCGGCGATCTGAAGGCGGTGACCGCGGCGGTGATCAATACCGACGCGCTCTGGGCAAAGCCGTTCGACAAATTCCGCACGCCCGACGATCTGGTGATCGCCGCCTGCCGGGCCGCAGGCTTCACGCCGCCCGCGCCGATGCTGGGGCAGAGTTTGAAGACGCTCAATCAGCTTCCGTTCTACGCGCCGTCGCCCGCTGGCTGGCCCGACGACGCGGCGTCCTGGGTCTCGCCCGAATCGGTGCTGCGCCGCGCGGAGTGGTGCGAGACCTTCGCCAACCGCCTGCCCGATCCGCCCGATCCGATCGAAATCGCCGATGCCAGCCTGGGCGAGGCGTTGCACGACGACACCTTGCAGGCGATCCGCCGCGCGCCTTCGCGCCGCGATGGTCTGGCGCTGCTGTTCGCTTCGCCCGAGTTTCAAAGAAGGTAGCGCCCATGTCCTGCTGCGATTCCTCCCGCCGCGATTTCCTGGCCCTGCTGGCCGGCTCCACCGGCGCCTTCGCGCTGGCCAATCTGCCGGGCGCGGTCTTCGCCGCCGTGCCGGGCGACCGGCGCCTGGTGGTGGTGCTGTTGCGCGGCGCGATGGACGGAATGGCCGCGGTGGCGCCGGTGGGCGACCGGCTTTATGCCGAGAAGCGCGGCTTGATCGCTCTGAAGCCTCCGGGCGAAGCGGGCGGCGCCATCGCGCTCGACAATTTCTTCGCCCTCCATCCGGGCTTGGCGCCGCTCGATCCCTATTACCGCAATGGCGAGTTGCTGATCGTCCATGCCTCCGGCAACGGCTATCACACGCGCTCGCATTTCGATGCCCAGGACTTGATGGAAAGCGGCCTGGCGGCGAAGCGCGGGCAAAGCGACGGCTGGCTCAATCGCGCCCTGACATTGTTACAGACGGGCAATACGCGACTCGGCCTGGCGGTGGGCGGCTCCGTGCCGCTGGTGCTGCGCGGCCGGGTCGAGGTCGCGTCCTGGGAACCGGAAGGTTTCCATGTCTCCGACGGCGATTTCATCAACGAACTCGGGCCGCTTTACGCCAAGGATCCGCTCTTGGGTCCGGCGCTCAAGGAGGGCATCAAGGCGCAGAGTTTCTCCAGCGCCGTGCTGGGCGACGACATGGGCAAGGGGGGCATGGGCTTCGGCCCCAACGCCTTCAAGCCGCTGGCCGAGGCGGCGGGAAAATTGTTATCGGCGCCGCAAGGCCCGCGCATCGCCGCGCTCGACATGGGCGGCTGGGACACGCATGTGAATCAAGGCGCCGAGAGCGGGAGGCTGGCGCAGAATTTCTCGGGCTTCGCCGACGGAATCGACGCCATGGCCCAGGCCATGGGCCCGGCCTGGAAGGAGACGGTGCTGGTTGCGGTCACCGAATTCGGCCGCACCGTCGCGGTCAACGGCAATAACGGCACCGATCACGGCACCGCCTCGGCGATGTTCGTGATGGGTGGACGGGTGAAGGGCGGGCGGGTCGCCGGCGACTGGCCGGGGCTTGACCGCCTCGAAGAGGATCGCGATCTGCGCGTCGCGGTCGACAGCCGCGCGGTGATGAAGGGCGTCCTGCGCGACCATCTTGGCCTCGATCCGACTGCGCTCGGCAACCGCGTCTTCCCCGATACGGCCGAACTCAAGCCCTTCGACGGCCTTATCCGGGCCTGACGGGCCCTAGCTCTCCACCCAGGCGATGCGCAGCACGTTGGTGGCGCCGGGCGTGCCGAAAGGCACGCCGGCGGTGATCACCACGCGCTCGCCTTTTTCCGCGAAGCCTTCCAGGCGCGCGATGCTGGTTGCCTTCTGCACCATGTCGGTGAAATTGCTGATATCGGCGGTGTGGACGCAATGCAGTCCCCAGGCGATGGCCAGCTTGCGCGCCGTCTGCAAATTGGAGGTGAGGGTGATGATCGGCACTTCCGGGCGTTCGCGCGCCGCGCGCAAGGCGGTCGCGCCCGAAGTGGTGTAAGACGCGATCGCCGCCGCGCCGATGGTGTGCGCCACCTGGCAGGCGGCGGCGCTGATGGCGTCGGACGGGGTGTTCTCCGGCATCGCCGCTTCCGAATGCAGCATGCCGAAATAAATCGGATCGATCTGCACGCGGCGGATGATGCGATCCATCATGGTGACGGCCTCGACCGGATAGGAGCCCGCCGCGGTTTCGGCCGAAAGCATCACCGCGTCCGCCCCTTCATAGACCGCGGTCGCCACGTCCGAGGCTTCGGCGCGGGTCGGCACTGGCGCGCGCAGCATCGATTCCAGCATCTGCGTCGCCACCACCACCGGCTTGCCGGCGATGCGGCAGGCATGGACGATGCGGCGTTGAAGTGGAGGTACATCTTCAGGGGGCATCTCGACGCCGAGATCGCCGCGCGCCACCATCACCGCTTCGGAGAGCTCGATGATTTCGTCGAGCTTGCCGATGGCGGCGGGCTTTTCCAGCTTCACCAGAATGCCGGCGCGGCCGGCGATGAGCTTGCGCGCCTCGGCCACATCCTCGGGGCGCTGCACGAAAGACAGCGCCACCCAATCGACGCCCATTTTGAGCGCGAAATCGAGATCGCCGCGGTCCTTGGGCGTCAGCGCCGACATGGGCAAGACCGCGTTCGGCACGTTGACGCCCTTGCGGTCGGAAAGCTCGCCACCGGCCATCACCTTGGTCTCGGCGAAATCCTTGCCGGATTTCTCGACCTTGAGGCGGATATTGCCGTCATTGAGCAGCAATTCGGTGCCGGGGGCGATCGCGGCGAAGATCTCGGGATGCGGCAGGTTGGCGCGCGATAAATCGCCCGGCGCCTTGTCGAGATCGAGGCGGAAGGCCGCGCCCGAAACGAGCTTCACCTTGCCGCCGGCGAAGGTTCCAACCCGCAGCTTCGGGCCTTGCAGATCGGCCATCACGCCGATGGGCCTACCGGTCTTTTTTTCCAGCTCGCGGATGGCGTCGAGTCGCGCACGGTGTTCCGCTTGATCGCCATGGCTGAAGTTAAGACGGAAAACGTCGACCCCGGCCTCGAACAGGGCGGCGATCTTACCGGGGGTGGCGCTGGCCGGCCCGAGCGTGGCGACGATTTTGGCGCTTCTTTGGCGTCGCATCTTTTTTTGATCCTGTACCCAAGGATTTTAGCACCAGGATGGCACGGAAGTCGTTCACATTCGTGCGGGTGGGGCCGGTCACGATCAGGTCATCGAGCGCGTCGAACGCACCCCAGGCGTCGTTTCCGGCAAGCATGGCCTTGAGATCGATCCCCCGCTTTGCCGCACGCGCCAGGCTGTCGGGGCCGCAAAACGCGCCGGCATTGTCCTCGCTTCCGTCGATGCCGTCGGTGTCGCAGGCGATGGCGTGGATTTGCGGATGCGCCTTTACGTCGAGCGCGAGCGCCAGCAGGAATTCGGTATTGCGCCCGCCGCGTCCCTTGCCCTTGACCGTTACCGTGGTCTCGCCGCCCGACAGCAACAAGGCGGGAAGATTCGGCGCTTTGCCAGCGACACGGAAATGTCCCCGTGCCAGGGCCCGTGCCATGCTGGCATGCACGAGCGCCACCTCGCGCGCCTCGCCTTCGATGGCGTCGCCGAGGATAGCAGGCGTTATGCCGCGTTTTCTCGCAAACGCCGCGGCGGCTTCGAGCGATATCTGCGGCGTGGCGATGAAATGATAACGCGCGCGCGCCAGCCGTGGATCGCCCGGCTTCGGGGTTTCGTCGGAGGATTGGCCAAGCCGCGATGCCACCGCCGCCGGCGGCGCAATCGCGTATTTCGTCAGGATGGCGCGAGCCTCGGCGAAGGTCGAAGGATCGGGCACTGTCGGGCCCGAGCCGATCACGGCCGGATCGTCGCCCGGCACGTCGGAGATGGCGAGCGTCACGACGCGCGCCGGGAACGCGGCTGCGGCTAAGCGCCCGCCCTTGATGGCGGAGAGATGCTTCCGCACGCAATTGATCTCGGCGATGGTGGCGCCGCAGGTGAGCAGCGCGCGGGTGACCGTGCGTTTATCCTCGAGCGAAACGCCGGCGGCGGGCAAGGCGAGCAAGGCGGACGCTCCGCCCGACATCAGGCAGAGCACCAGATCGTCCGGCGAAAGATTCCGGACGCTATCCAGGATGCGCGCCGCCGCTTTTTGTCCAGCTTCGTCGGGCACCGGATGGCTCGCCTCCACCACCTCGATATGCTTCAGGGCCAAGCCGTGGCCGTAGCGCGTCACCACGATGCCCGAAAGGGGCGCGCGCCAATGCGCCTCGACCGCCCGGGCCATGGCAGCCGCCGCCTTGCCCGCGCCCACCACCAGGGTCCGGCCCTTTGGCGGCTTCGGCAGAAAAGGCGGCAGGACGCGCCCGGCATCGGCCGCTTCCAGCGCGGCGTCGAGAAGGCCGCGCAGCAATTCGCGGGGCCGTATCGGGGAGGACTTCACCTTGGTTCTTTAACCTCTCGCGTGACAGGATAGGATGACGACTCGGTTGGTCTCAACTCCGCTCGATTCGCACTCCTCCATGCCCGAAACTCTTCCCTTCTTCGCCCGCGGCGAGAAACCCGCTTTTGAGCAATTCCCGGGCCGAGCCGGCGCCCGCGTTCTGCTGATTTGCGATCACGCCAGCAAGCTTGTGCCACGAGGATTGAGCCAACTCGGCCTCGACGATGCGGCGTTGTCGCAGCATATCGGCTGGGATATCGGCGCGGGCGATGTTACCAGGAGGCTGGCGCAAGCCCTCGAACTGCCGGCGGTTCTGTGCGGCTATTCGCGGCTGGTGATCGATTGCAATCGCGATCCGGAGGATCCGACCTCGATCCCGCAAATCAGCGACGGGGTAACTATTCCTGGCAATCGCGATCTCGGCGCCGCCGCGCGCATGATGCGCCGCCGGCATCTCTTCGAGCCCTATCACGCGGCGATCGCGGCCTGGATCGCGGCATCGCTCGGTCGCGCGATTTTCCCGGCGTTGATCGGCGTGCACAGCTTCACGCCCATCATGAGCGGCCAGGCGCGGCCCTGGCATATCGGCGTGTTGTGGGACGGCGACGGGCGGATTGCCTTGCCACTGCTCGCCGCGTTGCGCGGCCAGGCGGGCCTTGCCGTCGGCGACAATGAGCCCTATTCGGCGCGGCAGCCGGCGGGATACACCATGCGGCACCATGCCTCGAATTGTGGGTTGCCGCATGTCGCCATCGAAATACGGCAGGATCTGATCGCCGACGCTTCGGGTGCGCGGGAATGGGCCGAGCTTCTGGCAAGGGTTTTGGGGCCGATCCTGACCGGGGATTCGATTTATCGCCTCTGGCAAAAGTGACGCCGCCACCCCACAATAGGAAGATGCTCTCGAAGGGAGATGTCCCGATGGACGACCGCACGCGTATCGAACTCGAAGCCGCCGCTTTCCGCACACTGGTTTCACACCTGCGGGAAAGAACCGACGTGCAAAACATCGACATGATGAATCTGGCCGGTTTCTGCCGCAATTGCCTGTCGCGCTGGTATCGCGAAGCGGCCGAGAAAAAAGGCATGAAGCTCTCCGACCCCGAGGCGCGCCAGATCGTCTATGGCATACCCTATGAGGAATGGAAGGCGAAGTACCAGAAAGAGGCGACGCCGGAGCAGAAAGCCAAGTCGGCCGCCGCTCATAAGCACTAGCAACAACGTCAAAGAACGGGGGAATTCATGCCGGATGTCGGTGGCATCGCCGGAGACCGTCTGCGATCCTTCATCGAGCGAATTGAACGGCTGGACGAGGAAAAACGCGCCCTCGGCGCGGATATCAAGGAGGTCTTTTCCGAGGCCAAGAGCGCCGGTTTCGACCTGCCAACCATGCGGCAGATTCTTCGCATCCGCAAAATGGACCAGGAAGACCAGGACGAAAAACAGGCGCTCCTTGACACCTATATGAACGCGCTGGGCATGCGGGAATCCGGGCGAAAACGAGCCGCAGGCTAGATTTGGCCTGTGGATAAATTCTTTGTTATATCTGTTGCCTATTCATCACATTGGAAAACTGGCTTTGGATTCGGGGAATATTGGCCTATTCCAAACCAGGGCGGCGGCGATATAACATGGCATCACGCAAAGATGAGTAAACCCACTCTTTGCACCGGTTTCACGCGAGATTCACAAATACTGGGGGAGTGCAGTCGATGAAAAAGATTTTGATGTCGCTCGTGGTGGCGATCACCATGGTGTTCGCCGCCGGAGGGCAGGCCAAGGCTGATGGCATCCTCGGCGTTCTGACCTGCGTCAGCACGGATCAGGGCATGACCTATATCCTGTTCTCTAGGATTCCGGTCACCTGCACCTACGGGGGCACCGGACCCTCGCCGGTAGTCTACAGCGGCTACACGGGCATCCTGCTCGGCGTCGATCTGGAATTCGCCCAGAAAAAAGCCATGACTTACTTCGTGGTCGGCGGCGGCTCGCCGCCCGCTCCCCTGACGGGCAACTATGTCGGCGTCAAGGCCTCGGCGACCCTTCTCGCCGGCTTGGCGGTTCAAGCCGGTCTTGCCGGCGTCGGCAACGGCTTCTACCTGGTTCCGATGGGTCTCGGCGTGCAAGAGGTTGGCATCGGCGGAACCGGCGGTCTCGCCTATCTGCAATTGGGCCCTGGTTCCCCGATGGCGATGGCGCAGACCTTCGTCGTCTATTTCGAGTTCAATAAATCGGACCTGACCGCGGCCGGCAAGACGGTGGTCGACAACGCGGCCGCTTATTACAAGAAGACCGGTTCGCTGAAGGTTGCGGTCGCCGGTTACACCGACACCTCCGGCACGGCCGCCTACAACATGGGCCTGTCGCATCGCCGCGCCGATACCGTGCAAGCCGCGTTGGTCAAGGACGGCGTACCCGCCGCCAAGATCAGCACCGCGTGGTTTGGCGAGACCCATCTGGCCGTACCGACGCCCGATGGCGTGAAGGAACCGCGCAACCGGCGCGCCACGATCGCCATCCAGTAGTCGACTCGGTTTTTCATATAGGTTTCGAGAATGCGGCCCGGGCGCAAGCCCGGGCCGCTTTCTTTGGTGCGTGGTTCCGTGGCAAATTATTAATATTCCCGGTGGAGAATGGGCCCGGGCAAAACCTTAAGCCCGAGGAAATTCCATGGCCTTGGCATCCCCGCGCCGCAAGGCGCTATCGAGTGATCTGAGCGCGGCGCTGGCGGCGCGCTTCGGCGACCGGTTCTCGACGTCGCTGGCGGTGCGCGAACATCACGGCAAGGACGCGTCATACCATCCGGGCATGCCGCCCGACGCGGTGGTATTCGTCGAAAGCACCGAGGAAGTTGCGGCGACGGTAAAACTCTGCGCTTCCGCCAAGGTGCCGGTCATTCCCTTCGGCACCGGAACGGGACTCGAGGGCAACATCGCCGCGCTCGAAGGCGGCGTGACCATCGATCTTTCGCGCATGAACCGGATTCTGCGGGTATCAACCGAGGATCTCGACTGCACCGTCGAGGCCGGCGTCACCCGCAAGCAATTGAACCAGCATCTGCGCGACACCGGGCTGTTCTTTTCGGTCGATCCGGGCGCGGACGCCTCGCTCGGCGGCATGGCAGCGACGCGCGCCTCGGGCACCAATGCCGTGCGCTATGGCTCCATGCGCGAGAACGTGCTGGCGCTGACCGTGGTGCTGGCCGATGGCCGGATCATCCGGACATCGCGCCGCGCGCGGAAATCGGCCGCGGGCTATGACCTGACCCGGCTATTCGTCGGCTCTGAGGGAACGCTGGGCGTGATCACCGAAGCGAGCCTCAGGCTCTTTGGCATACCCGAAGCGATCCGTGCCGCCTGTTGCGCCTTTCCCGATATCAAGCAGGCGGTCGAGACGGTGGTGGCGACCATCCAGGCCGGCGTACCGGTGGCGCGCATCGAGTTGATCGACGCGGTGACCATGGACGCGGTCAACCTCTATTCCAAGCTCGACTATAAGGTGGCGCCGACCCTGATGTTCGAATTCCACGGCACCGAGCGCGGCGTCGATGAGCAGGTGGAACAAGTGCGCAGTTTCGCAGCCGAGCATGGCGGCAGCGCGTTTCGCTGGGCCGCCGGCCACGAGGAGCGCAACAAGCTGTGGCAGGCGCGCCACGACGCCTATTTCGCCACGCTCGCCTTGCGGCCGGGCTCCGAGGGCTGGGCCACCGATGTGTGCGTGCCGATCTCGAAGCTCCCGCAATGCATCGCCGAGACCGAGCAGGATTTGGCGCAATCCGGGCTGCTGGCGCCCATCGTCGGCCATGCCGGCGACGGCAATTTTCACCTGGTCTTCCTGCTCGACCCCAAGAACCCGGCGGAATTCAAGCAGGCGGAGAAGATAAACGCCCGCATGGTGGCGCGCGCCATAGCGCTCGAGGGCACCTGCACCGGCGAGCACGGGGTCGGCTACGGTAAGACCGAATTCTTGATCGCCGAACATGGCGAGGCGCTGTCGGTGATGCGGGCGATCAAACACGCGCTCGACCCCGACAACATCATGAACCCGGGCAAGATCCTGCGCAGCTAGTCGAGCTTCTTGCCGTCGAGATTCCGGCCTTTTCTTTCGGTTTCGAGGTGATTCTTGACGCGCTCGGCCTTGGTGCGGCCGAAGGCGACGCGGTTTTCCGCTGCCTGTCTGATCTCCGCCGCGCGCTTTTGCGCCTTACGGAAACGGTTGAGATTTACCCGCTCAGCCATGGGATCCCAACTCGCCGCTGCGATAGCAATCGCGGATGAAGAGGCGAAGCGCGCTTGACAGATTGCCGCCGCGGCCGGCGTCGATCTTGCCCACCAGCGCGTTGAGTGAGAGCTTGCGCTTTTTCGCCAGGGTCCGCAGATCGCGCCAGAACGGCTCTTCCAGAGTCAGGCTGGTGGCGTGGCCGGATATCCGGATCGAGCGCTTGCGCGGCTCGGTCATCCTTCCCGTCCGTTCATGTGGCGTCTATGGGTGGCGCTGCCGGGCGAGGTCGGCGAATTGGGCGCGCTGTTCGGGCGACAGCGCCGCCAGGAATTTCATCAGCGCCAGGGTATTGTCCTTTTGCGCGGCGCGGCGATTCTCGGTGGCCTGGTCGATCAAGCTGGAGACCTTGGCCGGGTCGGGCTGCGTCTGTGCCAGCTCGTTCCATACCGCATCGGCGATCGGCCGGTTCTGCTCGCGCAACTGCCGCTGGCGATCGCGGAACGCTTGGTCGAATTGCTGGAAGGTGGCGAGCTGGTCGCCGGCCAGGTTGAGGTCCTTGGCGATTTTCTCGAAGCGCTCGACCGCTGCCAGCGCCGGCGGCGTCGGTGGATGGTCCATGGTCCGGGTCCAGATCAACCCGGCGACGAAGAAGATGTTGAGCGTGAGCGACAGCGCAAACGCGATGAGGACAAACCGTCCGCGCCCGCCGGCGGGACGGCCAGAGGGACCGATGCCGGTCACGAGCTTGAATCCTCTCCGCTAAGGAAGCCCGCGGGCTGGTCGAACAGATCGGGGGCGGAGGATTCGGTGCGCGATTGCACGAAATTGCCGTAGGTGTCGCTGCCGAGCGCGAATCCGACCAGGCCGGTGACGACCAAGCTCGCGGCGATGGCGAGGCGCGACAGGGTGACGCGCCAATCCGTCTTTTGCACGGGAGCGGAACGGAAGGGCACGATGCGCGGATCGAATTTCGGAGTCGCGCGCGGCGCCACGAGACCGGCGGCCCGGGCGATCATGGCCTCCGACGCCACCGGCGCCGACGCCTGTACCGCGGCCCGCGCCGCCAGGATGTCGCCGATGATCTCGGGCTTGGATGCCAGGAAGCTTTCGACCGCTTCCGCGGCCTTGGTCCCAAGCCTTCCCTCGGCATAGGCGGCGAGGGTCGAGGGATCGCCTAAATCCCTGACCTTCAATCCAGATTTGCGTTCGAGCGCGCGGAAACGCCGCCATAACGCGGCTTCCTCGGCCTGGCTATTGTCCCCCGATTCAGTCATAGGTCATCTCCGCTTCCCTAATTTAGGCATAAAACCCCTTATCCATCCCCGTTTCAGCCGGTTTTATCTCCAACCGCCTTGCCGGTGTCGTCGATGGCGAAATGGCTCCGGAGCTTGAGCATGGCCTTATGGTGGGTACTGCGCACCGTCTGGGGATCGACCCCCAGGGACTTCGCCACCTCGGTCACGTCCATGTCGCGCTCGTAGAGCATGGTCAGCACCAGCTTCTGCCGCGGCGACAATATCTCGTCCGGCAGCTTGATGTGCTCATGCGTCGGCGGGTTGACCGCCAGCGCCGATTCCGGCACCGCCTCATAGGGCGTGGTCTGGGGCTGGCGGCGGCGCAGCACGTCGCGCGCGGTCGAACGCGCGACGATGGTGAGCCAGGTCGAAAGCCCGGCGCGCGTCGCATCATAGGTCTTCAAGAGCCGGAAGCCGTCCTTGCACAGACGCAGGAAGACCTCCTGCACCAGATCGTCGATATCGGTGCCGTCGCGCGCCTGGCTGCGCACGGCGGAGAGGATCAGACCGGTATAGCGTCGCGCGAAGGCGTCCCATTGCGCCTTTTCCCCCCGGATCAGGGCCGCGAGATCGATGGTCTCTGCCACGCGCTTCCTTGGTTCTTGTTCAGCAATCCGCGTTTCAAGCGAGCTTGGCGAAAAAGTCATTGCCCTTGTCGTCAATGACGATGAAGGCGGGGAAATCCACCACCTCGATTCGCCACACCGCTTCCATGCCGAGTTCAGGGTATTCCACCACCTCGACCCGCTTGATGCAATCCTGCGCTAAGCGCGCCGCCGGGCCGCCGATCGAACCCAAATAGAAGCCGCCATGCTTCTTGCAGGCCTCGCGCACTTCCGCGCCGCGATTGCCCTTGGCCAGGGTCACGAAACTGCCGCCCGCCGCCATGAACTGGTCGACATAGGAATCCATGCGCCCCGCCGTGGTCGGGCCGAAGGAGCCCGAGGCGAGGCCGTGGGGCGTCTTGGCCGGGCCGGCATAGTAGATCGGATGGTCCTTGGCGTATTGTGGCAGGCCCTGGCCGCTATCGAGCCGGTCCTTGAGCTTGGCGTGGGCGATGTCGCGCGCGACGATGAGCGTGCCGGTGAGCGCAAGCCTCGTCTTGATCGGATAGCGCGACAAGAGATTCCGGATGTCGCTCATCGGCTGCTTGAGGTCGATCCGGACGACGTCGCCGCCCAGTTTTTCCTCGCCGATCTCGGGCAGGTATTGCGCCGGGTTGGTCTCGAGCTGCTCCAGAAACACGCCGTCGCGCGAAATCTTGCCTAGGATCTGCCGGTCGGCGGAACAGGAGACGCCGAGACCGATAGGCACGCTGGCGCCGTGCCGGGGGAGGCGGATCACGCGCACGTCGTGGCAGAAATACTTGCCGCCGAATTGCGCGCCAATGCCCATGCCGCGCGTCAACTGCAACACCTCCTGCTCGAAATCGCGGTCGCGATAGGCCTGGCCGAACTTGTTGCCCTTGATCGGAAGATTGTCGAGATAGCGGCAGGAGGCGAGCTTCACGGTCTTGAGGTTCATCTCGGCCGAGGTGCCGCCGATGACGATCGCAAGGTGATAGGGCGGGCAGGCGGCGGTCCCAAGCGTCTTGATCTTCTCGTCGAGGAACTTGATGAGCGATTTCGGGTTCAGCACCGCCCTTGTCTGCTGATAGAGAAAGCTCTTATTGGCCGAGCCGCCACCCTTGGCGACGAACAGGAAATGGTATTCGTCGCCCTCGTCGGCATAGAGGTCGATCTGCGCCGGCAGATTGTCGCCGGTGTTGACCTCGTCATACATGGAAAGCGGCGCCACCTGACTGTAGCGCAGATTGGTCTCGGTGAAGGTGCGGCGGATGCCGGCCGAAAGCGCGGCGGCGTCGTTGCCGCCGGTCCAGACGCGCTGACCCTTCTTGCCCATGACGATGGCGGTGCCGGTATCCTGGCACATCGGCAGAACCTTGCCGGCGGCGATATTGGCGTTCTTCAGGAGATCGAAGGCCACGAACTTGTCGTTGGAAGAGGCTTCGGGGTCGTCGAGGATGGCGCGCAGCTGCTTCAGGTGGCCGGGGCGCAGCAGATGGGCGCAATCGACGAAGGCCTGGTGCGCCAGCTCGGTCAGCGCCTTGAGATCGACCTTGAGCATGCTCTGGCCGGCAAAATCGCCCGTGCTGACATAATCCGAAGTGAGCTTGCGGTAGGGCGCGTCGTCCTCGCCCAACAGGAATAGCTCGTGAAAATCGCCCTCGCCCATAGTCTCTTCGTCCCTCGGATCAAGAAAGCGGGCCGAGAGAAGCCCTATTCCGCCTTGCCCGTCAAGCCGGGCCGTTTTCCGGCGGCTATTTCTTCCTGAACTTGTCGATGTTAACCACCTCGCCGCTTTTGTCGCCGGATTTGGCGGCCGGAGCAGCGGGGGTTTCGGATAAGGGCGCGGCTTCGGCCGCGCCGGGCGACTGGCCACCCTCATTGGCGGCGGCGGCTTGCTGGAATTGCAGGCCGAATTTCACCGCCGGATCGGCGAAGGACAGGATCGCCTCGAACGGGATCACCAGGCGTTCGGGCTTGTTCTGGAAGGACAGCGTCACCGCAAAATGGTCTTCCTCGACCTCGAGATCCCAGAACTGATGCTCCAGCACCACGGTCATCTCCTCGGGGTGCTTGGCGCGCAGATTGGCCGGCAGCTCGACGCCCTCGAACCCCGTTTTGAAGGTGATGTAGAAATGATGCGCGCCGGGCATGCCGTTGGCGGCCGTGCGCGCCAACGCCTCGCGCACCACGCCGCGCAACGCGGCCTCGACCATCTTGTCGTATCGCAACAGGTCTTTCACGGTGCCGTCACCCTCGGCGGTTGTCTCAACACCGAAATCAGTGGGGGGCTTCTGTTGCCCGGTGCCCCCCGGACCGCGCTTGCTTAGAGACTAAGCAGCGAGTGCGATAGTGTTATCGTTCGCACTTGGTTGTTGGCCCGATAACGGCGGTACCATGCCGGGCGAAAGTTGCATCTTTACTACGCGCGTCGATCCTAGTTCGCCCCCGTGAGGCGCGGGACTTTTGGGGTCCCGCGAAACTGGTGGAGGCGCCGGGTACTGCCCCCGGGTCCGCAACGCATATTCCATGCGCCGTTTATCGCCATAGCTGGTTGCCCAGCACCTCCAATATAGGCCTTTTTCGTTAACGCACAACCAAGACCCGAGTTTTCCTTGGAGGCGGGCGGGACGGCGGCTAAAGTGCGCCTCCCATGCCTTTGACGCCCGAGCAGAAAGCAGAGATCGAAAAGCAGCGCGCCGAAAGCGCGCCTACGCGCCGCGCCACCGTGCCCGGCCTTGAGGAGATTCTTTATGAGGCGATCCCGGTTCTGGATCATGGCTTCATCCGCGTCATCGACTATATGGGTGACGACGCGGCGGTGGTGCAGGCGGCGCGCGTTTCCTACGGCAAGGGCACCAAGAAGGTGAGCGAGGATAAGGGCCTCATCCACTATCTGATGCGGCACCGGCATACCACGCCCTTCGAGATGTGCGAGATCAAGTACCACGTCAAGCTGCCGATCTTCGTCGCGCGCCAGTGGATCAGGCATCGCACCGCCAACGTGAACGAATATTCCGCGCGCTATTCGATCCTCGACAACGAGTTCTACCTGCCGGCGCCCGAGCATCTGGCGGCGCAATCGGTTTCGAACCGCCAGGGGCGGGGCGAGGTGCTGACCGGGAAAGAAGCGAAGCGCGTGCTCGACCTCTTGCGCGAGGATGCCGAGCGCAGCTATCGCGGCTATGCCGAGATGCTGAACGAAAGCGAGGATGGCAAGCCGGTGGACCCGGGCCAGAAGGGCCTGGCGCGCGAGCTTGCGCGCATGAACCTGTCCTTGAATTTTTACACCCAGTGGTATTGGAAAACCGATCTCCACAATCTCCTGAATTTCCTTAGCTTACGCGCCGACGACCACGCGCAATACGAGATCAGGGCCTATGCCGCGGCGATGATAGGGACCTTGGAGAAATGGGTCCCCTTGACCGCCGAGGCCTTCCACCAGCACCGCCTGGGCGCGGCGCAGCTTTCGGCTGGCGCGCTCGAAGTGGTGAAGAAGCTCATCGCCGGCGAGAAATTGTCCCAGGAAGAAAGCGGCCTCTCCAAGCGCGAATGGGGCGAGTTGATGGAGAAGTTGGGGCGGCCGACTTAAAAGCTACTGCACCACAATTCTTGGCGCCGGGCGTTGCTGCGCGCCGCCGCTGAGAATCTCCCAAATACGCGTCGCGATCTGCTTGTAGACCTTGGCGTGCGGGCTGTCGGGCTGCGCGAGCACGATCGGCTTGCCGCCGTCGGAGGTCTCGCGGATGGCGATGTCGAGCGGGATCTCGCCGAGGAACTCGACGCCGAGCTTTTCGGCCTCGTGCCTGCGCGCCGCCATGGCTGAAGATGTCGCTGCGCTCGCCGCAATGCGGGCAGAGGAAATAGCTCATATTCTCGATGATGCCCAGCACCGGCACGTCGACCTTGCGGAACATGTTCAGGCCCTTGCGCGCGTCCAGCAGCGCGATGTCCTGCGGCGTCGAGACGATCACCGCGCCGGCGAGCGGCACTTGCTGCGCCATGGTGAGCTGGGCGTCGCCGGTGCCGGGCGGCATGTCGACCACCAGCACGTCGAGCTCGCCCCAGTGCACGTCGCGCGAGCATCTGCTCGAGCGCGCTCATCACCATCGGCCCGCGCCAGATCATCGGCGTGTCCTCGGCCACCATGAAGCCCATCGACATGCATTCGACGCCGTAATTGCTCCATCGGCTCCAGCATCTTGCCGTCGCGCGAATTGGGCTTGCCCGTAATCCCCAGCATGCGCGGCATGGACGGGCCGTAGATGTCGGCGTCGAGCACGCCCGACCTTGCAGGCCGATGGCGGAGAGCGCCAGCGCCAGATTGACGGCGGTGGTGGATTTGCCGACGCCGCCCTTGCCCGAGGCCACGGCGACGATCGCGCTTACGCCCGGCACCAGCAGCTTCTGCGGGCCTTGGGCGATGAGCGGGCATGGGCGTGACCGTGGGCGTGCGGGCGCGGCTGCTGCGGCTGCGCCGCCGCTTTCTCGGCGGTCAGACCGCGGTCACCGACAGCACGCCCGGCATCGCCTCGACCGCCTTTTCCGCCGCCTTGCGCAAAGGTTCCATTTTGGCGTCCGCGCGCGCGGTCGACCTCGATGGCGAAACCGACATGGCCCTCACGCAGCTGCAAGCCCGTCACCATGCCGAGGCTGACGATATCCTTGCCGCGGTCGGGATCGGGCACCTTGGCCAGCGCGGCCAGGATCGCTTTCTCGGTGATGTCGCTCAAAGGTAACCCGCTATTCCTTGACAAGTCCGGCCGCTCCACCCGTTATGGCGCGAACCGGCTTTCCGACATATAAGACCTAAGACGGCCACTCTGCAAAGCAAGGTTCGAGGAAGCGCGTATGTCTTGGAACAATCCGGGCGGCGGCGGCCCGTGGGGCGGCGGCGGGGGCAAGAGTCCGCTGGGCGGCCTCACGCCACCCGATTTCGAGGAATTCCTGCGCAAGGCGCAGGAACGCATCCGCAATCTCCTGCCCGGCGGCATGGGGCGCAGCCGCGGTTTCATCGTGGTGCTGGCGGCGGTGGTGGTGCTCTGGCTCGCCAGCGGCTTCTATCGCGTCGAGCCCGATGAAGAAGGCATTGTGTTGCGCTTCGGCGCCTTCGACCGCACCACCAGCCCGGGCCTCAACTATCACCTGCCGATGCCCATCGAAGAGGCCCTGACCCCCAAGGTCACGCGCGTCAACCGCATCGAGATCGGCTACCGCTCCGACACGGGCACACGGCACGATACCGCAGGAATCGCTGATGCTGACCGGCGACGAGAACATCGTCGACATCAACTTCACCGTGTTTTGTCTCATCAAGAACGCGCAGGACTATCTCTTCAACATCCGCGATCCCGACGGCACGGTGAAGTCGGCGGCGGAAAGCGCGATGCGCGAGGTGATCGGCCATACCGAGATCGCCAGCGCGCTGGCCGAGGGCCGCGCCAAGATCGAAACCGATACTCAGACCCTGCTGCAGCAGATCCTCGACAGCTATCAGCGCGGCATCGAGATCACCCAGGTGCAGCTGCAGAAGGTCGATCCGCCGCAGCCGGTGATCGATTCCTTCCGCGACGTGCAAAGCGCCAAGATCGACCAGCAGCGCCTCATCAACGAGGCGCAGACCTACGCCAACAATCTCGTGCCGGTGGCGCAAGGCGACGCCGCGCGCGTGGTGCAGGAGGCGCAAGCCTACAAGGCGCAGATCGTGCTTCAGGCGCAAGGCGACGCCGCGCGCTTCAATTCGGTTTATGGCTCCTATGCGGTCGCGCCCGATGTCACCGCGCGCCGGCTCTATATCGAAACCATGGAATCGATCCTCAAGAGCACCAACAAGGTGATGATCGACAAGGGCGCCTCGGCCTCGGGCGTGCTGCCTTATCTGCCGCTGCCCGCGCTGCAACAGCCGGCGGCGCCCGATCAGTCCAAGGGTGGCAGTCCATGAGGCTCGATTTGAACATGAAACCCCATGTACTCGCCGCCATCGCCGGCGCCGCCATCGTCGTTCTCGGGCTCGCTTGGTCCGTGTTTTTCACGGTGCAGCAGACCGAGGAGGCTCTGGTCCTGCAATTCGGCAAACCGGTGCGGCCGATCAACGAGCCGGGGCTCCATTTCAAACTGCCCTATCAGGACGTGGTGATCTACGACCGCCGCATCCTCGATTTCGAGCCGTCGGCCGAGGAGGTGATCGCGTCCGACCAGAAGCGGCTGGTGGTCGACGCCTATGCCCGCTTCCGGATATCCGATCCGCTGCAATTCTATCAGAGCGTCGGCACTGAAGCGGTGGTGCGCGCGCGGCTCGGCACGCTCATCAACGGCAGCCTGCGCCGCATCATCGGCAATGTCGAATTGCAGGCGGTGGTTTCCGACAAGCGCGCCGCGATCATGCAGCAGGTGCGCGACGAGGTGAACGGCCAGGCCAAGGCCTTCGGAATCGACCTGATCGACGTGCGCATCCGCCGCGCCGATTTGCCCGAGGAGAACAGCCAGGCGGTTTACGACCGGATGAAATCCGAGCGCCAGCGCGAAGCCGCCTCTTTCCGGGGCGACGGCGCGCGCCAGGCTCAGGCGATTCGAGCCGACGCCGACCGCCAGCGCATCGAAATCTTGGCCGACGCGCAGAAGCAGTCGCAAATTTTGCGCGGCGAGGGCGATTCCCAGAGCATCAAGATCTATGCCGACGCCTACAGCAAGGACCGCAATTTCTTCGCCTTCTACCGCACGCTCGACGCCTATCGCCAGGGCCTGTCGGGCGCAAATACGACTTTCGTGATCTCGCCCAACAGCGATTTCTTCCGCTATCTCGAAAACGGGCCGCAAGGCCTGGGCGCAACCTCGCCGTCGCGTTGAGCGCATTGCCATGAAGGATCTTGCCACGGCGCTGGCGCTGGCGATCGTCATCGAGGGCTTGTTATGCGCCCTCTTCACCCGGCCGATGCAGAAGATGATGGCGGAGACGGCGTTGCAGCCGGCGGGCGCCTTGCGCGTGGGCGGTCTCGTCGCGGCCTGTCTTGGTGTGGCCGCAATCTGGCTGATCCGGCGTCAAATCGGCGGGTGAGCACTGGCTTGGCGCGCGGTTTCCCCCTAAGATCGCGCCTCTCCGCCCGGACGTTTCCAGGAGCGTTTTTCGTGAACGTGATTCTTCGCCTTGCCGACCGGACCCGTTATCCGCTGGTCTGCCTGCTGGTCCTGTTGCTGGCGGCTTCGTCCGCGGTCAATGCCGCGCCCGCGCCCGACAGCTTCGCCGACCTCGCCGCCAGGCTGCTGCCGGCAGTGGTCAACATCTCGACCACCCAGACTATCAAGGACGACAAGACCGACAAAGGCGACCAGCCGGGGTCCGGCGATTTTCCGCAATTTCCGCCGGGCTCGCCTTTCGAGGAATTCTTCAAGGATTTCCTCAACAAGAACCGGCCACATAACGGCCAACAGGAAGCCCTGCCGCGCCATGCGACTTCGCTCGGCTCGGGCTTCATCATCGATCCCTCGGGCCTGGTCGTGACCAACAACCACGTCATCGCCGATGCGGACGAGATCACCGTGACGCTCCAGGACGACACCAACTTCAAGGCCGAGGTCGTCGGCAAGGACACCAAGACCGACTTGGCGCTGTTGCGCATTAAATCGTCCAAGCCATTCACCGCGGTCAAGTTCGGCGACAGCGATCAGATCCGGGTGGGCGATTGGGTGCTGGCGATCGGCAATCCCTTTGGGCTGGGTGGCACCGTGACGGCCGGAATCCTGTCGGCGCGCGCGCGAGAGATCAATTCCGGCCCGTATGACGATTTCCTCCAGACCGATGCCGCGATCAACCGCGGCAATTCGGGTGGGCCGATGTTCAACATGAACGGCGACGTGATCGGCATTAACACCGCGATCTTCTCGCCCTCGGGCGGCTCGGTCGGCATCGGCTTCGCCATCCCGTCGAATCTGGCCAAGCCGGTGATCGATCAGATCCGGCAATTCGGCCATCCGCGGCGCGGCTGGCTTGGCGTCAACATCCAGAGCGTGACCGACGAGATCGCCGAGAGTCTCGGCCTCGACAAGCCCAGGGGCGCGCTCATCGCCAGCGTGCAGGATGGCGGCCCGGCCCAGGTTGCCGGCATCCTGCCGGGCGACGTGGTGTTGAGCTTCGACGGCAAGGACGTAGCCGACATGCGCCACCTGCCGCGCATCGTCGCCGAAACGCCGATCGACAAGACGGTAAAAGTGAAAGTTTGGCGCAAGCGCAAGGAATTGCTGCTCGACGTCAAGGTCGGCGAACTCAAGGACACCGACCAGCAGGCATCCGTCTCGGCCAAGCAGCCGGCGCCGCCGCCCGCCGGCACGGCGATGAAGCCGCTGGGATTGGCGGTCGCCAATTTGACGCCGGAATTGCGCGAGCGTTTCGGGGTGACCGAAGACGCGACCGGCGTTGTCGTGACATCCATCGACGCCGACGGCCCGGCTGCGGAAAAAGGCATGCGCGCCGGCGATGTCATCGTCGAAGTGGCGCAGGAAGAGGTGAAATCGACCTCCGACGTCGCAAAGAAAATCGACGCCGCGAGAAAGGCCGGGCTGAAATCCATACTGCTGCTGGTCGACCGGCAGGGCGATTTGCGCTTCTACGCGCTGAAGCTTGGCAAGGGTTGAGCGTTTAATCGTCTTGGCGCCTAAGTGGCAAAGCCGAACGCCCCCTTCAGGCCCGTCAGGATGTATTGCACGGCAAGCGACGCCAGGATGATGCCCATGACGCGGGTGACGATGTCGATGCCGGTGTCGCGCAGCACTTTGTGCACCCATTGCGCGGCGAGTAGGCAGGCGAGCGTCAACCCCAGAACGACGGCCAGAAGCCCGGCCACCTGGAGCTGCTCGGTGACGCTGTAGATGGTGTTATCGGTCAGCAGCACGACCGTCATGACGGATTTGGGGCCGGCGATGAAGGGCATGGCGAGCGGGAAAACCGCGACGTTGCGGCCATAACCATCCTCAAGATGCGGCTTGTCGCCCTTGTGGAGCACCATCTTGAGCGACATCAGCAACAGAATGAGCCCGGCCGCGATCTGGAAGGCATCCAGCTCCACCTTCAACTCGTCGAGCACGATCTGTCCGGCGGCGATGAAGGCGAACAACACCCCGCCAGCTATCAGCACCGCTTCTCCTGCAATCGCGACCCTTCGCCCGACGAGCTTGCGCGTCGTCGCCAGGAATTCCGACACCACGAGCAACGGGTTCACCGCCACCAGCAACAGGACGAAATCCTGCAGCAGCTTGTGCCAATCCATCATCGCGGCCTCCTTTGTCGGCGGTCCGCGGCGAATTCGTCGCGGCGGTACCCTTGTGCGTAAAGCAATGCGGTCAGATCGGCGTGGTCGATGCGGTGTCGCGCCCGGGGCGCAATGTGAGGCCGGCCGTGAAAGGCGATGCCCAGGCCCGCGGCCCCAAGCATCGGCAGGTCGTTCGAGCCGTCGCCCACGGCCAGCGTCAGCGCCAGCGGGCAGCCATATTCGGCGGCGAGATCAGTCAGGGTCTCGAGCTTGCTTTCCCCGGTCTTGATCGGTTCCTTGACCGTGCCGGCGATCTTGCCGCGCAAGATCGTCAATTCGTTGGCGAAGTCGAGATCGAAACCCAATTCCTTGCGGATGCGCGCGGTATAGATGCGGAACCCGCCCGAAACCAGCGCGGCCGTCGCGCCATTGGCGCGCATGGTGGCGACCAGCTCCTGGGCGCCGGGATTGATGCGGATACGCTTGCCCGCCTTCCCCAACAGGCTGGCAGGCTTACCCTTCAGCAGCGCCACGCGTTCCCGCAAAGCGCCGACGAAATCAATTTCGTCGTTCATGGCGCGGCGCGTGATCGCGGCGACTTTGGCCTTGATGCCGACGAGATCGGCGATCTCGTCCAGCATCTCATTGGCGATGATGGTCGATTCCATGTCGGCCAAAAGCAGGCGTTTCTTCCGTCCCGTCAGGCTTTGCGCGATGACGTCGACCGGCGCCGGGCCCAAGGCGCCGTGCGCAGCGGCCTCGGCCTGGTCCGGGTCGAGCCCATCGAAGGGAATATCGCAGGCAAGCTTGGGTGCAAGCCAGATCGTGCCGCCGAGATGCGCGCCCAGCTTTTCCAGCGCGCGGGATGCTGCGGCGGCCCAGGATTCCACAGCGGAACCTTGCTTGGCCGCGATCAGGGTGAGGACATTGCCATCCATCTGCGCGGACCTTATCGGCGGTACGTGACGGAAAGGCAAGAAGCGGGCTAAGAATCGGCGCATGAGCGAATCGCCCATAAGTGAATCGGGGGCACCCGTCATCGTCATCGCCGGTCCCACCGCCAGCGGGAAATCCCACCTTGCCTTGGCGGTGGCGCGGGAATTTGGCGGCGCAATCATCAACGCCGACAGCATGCAGGTCTATCGCGACCTGCGCGTGCTGACGGCGCGGCCAAGTGAAGCCGAGATGGCGCGGATCCCTCATTGTCTCTATGGCGAAATAGATGCCGGCGAAAGCTGCTCGGTGGGGCGATGGCGCAATCTGGCGCTTGCCGAGATCGCGCGCACGAGGGAAACCGAGCGTGTGCCGCTGATCGTCGGCGGCACGGGACTTTATCTGTCCGCGTTGCTCGATGGCTTGGCCGCGGTGCCGCCCGTGCCGTCGCCGGTCATCGTTGAAACGCGAGAACTGCATACGCGGCTGGGCGGCGAGCGGTTCCGCGCCACGCTGGCGGAACTCGATCCCGAGAGCGCCAAGCGTCTCCACGTCGGCGATACGCAGCGCCTGATCCGCGCCTATGCGGTGGCGCGCGCCACCGGCACGGCGCTCTCCGAATGGCAGCGGCGGCAGAAAGCGGGCGCGCGGCCCGATGCCGCAGCCATTGTTCTGCTGCCGCCGCGCGAGGCGCTTTACGCCGCGATCGACGCGCGGCTCGCATCCATGTTCGAGCAGGGCGCGGTCGAGGAGGCGCGGGCGCTGATGGCACGCAAGCTTTCGCCCGATCTCCCGGCGATGAAGGCGGTAGGCGTGCGCGAGATATCCGGGTTCCTGGCCGGCGATCTCACCCGCGAACAGGCCCTTGCCGCGGCGCAACAGGCGACCCGCCGCTATGCCAAGCGCCAATACACTTGGTTGCGGCACCGCTTGAGATCGGGAAATAAAATGAAAAAATTAACGCTAGAAGAGAAATATTCAGAAAGATTATTACCAGAAATATTTTCGTTTATTCGTCAGTTTCTGTTGACCACCCGGATATAGGCCACTAATTTCGGCTTTTCGCTTGGCAAAAGCGGTTTCTGTGGCTTCCTGGCCCCGATTCTGGTGGGGCGTGGGCGGTGCGGGGCCGTCTCGCCTTGGATCACGGGCTTTTGGAGAGCGTCATGGCGGCCAATTTGGCGGCGCGGCAGATGTCGGGAGCGGAAATGGTCATCCGCGCTCTGGTCGATCAGGGCGTGGAGGTCATTTTCGGCTATCCCGGCGGCGCCGTGCTGCCGATCTACGATGCGCTGTTCAAGCAGAACCATGTGCGCCACATCCTGGTGCGCCACGAGCAGGGCGCGGTGCACGCGGCCGAAGGCTATGCGCGTTCCACCGGCAAGGTCGGCGTGGTGCTGGTGACCAGCGGGCCGGGCGCGACCAACGCGGTCACAGGCCTGACCGACGCGCTGATGGATTCCGTGCCGCTGGTGTGCCTCACCGGCCAGGTGCCGACGCATCTGATCGGCAATGACGCGTTCCAGGAGGCGGATACCACCGGCATCACGCGGCCATGCACAAAGCACAATTATCTGGTCAAGGACGTGAACAAGCTCGCGCAGGTGATGCACGAGGCGTTCTTCGTCGCGCGCACCGGCCGGCCTGGCCCGGTGGTGGTCGATCTGCCGAAGGATATGCTGTTCGCGACCGGCACTTACCTGCCGCCCGAGGATGTTCCGCCGCGCAAATCCTATAAGCCGCAAACCAAGCCAGATCCCGCGCGTATCGAGCAGGCGGTTGCGCTGATCATGGAAGCCAAACGGCCGCTCTTCTACGGCGGCGGCGGCATTGTCAATTCGGGTCCGCGCGCCTGCCAGCTCTTCGTCGAACTGGTCAAGCTGACGGGCTTCCCCTGTACGCTGACGCTGATGGGGCTGGGGGCCTTCCCGGCCTCGGACAAGCAATATCTCGGCCTGGTGGGCATGCACGGCACCTTCGAATCGAACAACGCCATGCATGATTGCGACGTGATGATCAATGTGGGCGCGCGTTTCGACGACCGCGTCACCGGCAAGGTTGCGGCGTTCTCGCCCGGCTCGAAGAAAATCCATGTCGACATCGATCCGAGTTCGATCAACAAGAACGTGCGCGTTGACATAGCGCTGGTGGGCGACGCCGCCGAAACCCTGGCGGCGCTGATCGCATCCTTAAAGGCCAAGCGCTTCAAGCCCGACCCCGAAAAAATCGCGCCCTGGTGGAAGCAGATATCCCTCTGGCGGGCGCGCAACAGCCTCGCCTATGCCAAGGACGACAAGGTGATCAAGCCGCAATACGCGATCGAGCGTCTCTATGCGCTGACGCGTGGCAAGGACACCTACATCACCACCGAGGTTGGCCAGCACCAGATGTGGGCGGCACAGCTCTTCAAGTTCGAGCAACCGTTGCACTGGATGACCTCGGGCGGACTCGGCACCATGGGTTACGGCCTGCCCGCCGCCATGGGGGTGCAGATCGCGCATCCCGATGCGCTGGTGATCGACATCGCCGGCGAGGCCTCGATCCTGATGAACATCCAGGAGATGTCCACCGTCTGCCAGTACAAGCTGCCGGTGAAGGTGTTCATCCTCAACAACCAGTACATGGGCATGGTGCGCCAATGGCAGGAGCTGCTGCATGGCGGCCGTTATAGCGAGAGCTATTCCGCGGCCTTGCCCGATTTCGTCAAGCTGGCCGAGGCCTTCGGGGCGGTGGGGTTGCGCGCCGAAAAGCCCGGCGACGTCGATCGCGTCATCAAGGAGATGCTGGCGGCCGACAAGGCGGTGATCGCCGATATCGCGGTCGATCCGATGGAAAACTGCTTCCCGATGATCCCCTCGGGCGCGGCGCATAACGAGATGTTGCTGGGGCCCGGGGACAAGCAGTCTTCCGGCCCGGTTTCCGAAGAGGGCATGGTGCTCGTCTGAGCGCCTTGGACATGCCGTGACCGCCAGCGAAACCGCCGAAAAGCACACCATCGCCGTGCTCGTGGACAACGAGCCGGGCGTGCTGGCGCGCGTCATAGGATTGTTCTCGGGCCGCGGATATAACATCGAGAGCCTCACCGTGGCCGAGGTAGACACCGCCAACGGCCTGTCGCGCATCACCATCGTCACCTCGGGCACGCCGATGATCATCGAACAGATCAAGAATCAACTTAATCGCCTGGTGCCGATTCATGCGGTGCGCGATTTGACCGATGAAGGCCCCCATGTCGGGCGCGAGCTGGCGCTTATCAAGGTGACCGGCCAGGGCGACAAGCGCATCGAGAGCCTGCGCCTGGCTGATATCTTCCGCGCCCGCGTCGTCGATTCCACGGCCGAAAGCTTCGTCTTCGAGATGACTGGATCGACCGAAAAGTTGAACGCCTTCATCAGCCTGATGCAGCCCCTCGGGCTGGTCGATGTTTCCCGCACCGGCGTCGTCGCGATCTCGCGCGGCGCTGGGAAATTCTGATTTCCGTTTCTGGAGGAGAGTGCCATGCGCGTTTATTATGATCGTGACGCCGACGTCAATCTGATCAAGGGCAAGAAGGTCCTGGTCGTGGGCTATGGCAGCCAAGGCCATGCTCATGCGATGAATCTGCGCGACAGCGGCGTCAAGGACGTGCGCGTGGCGCTCAAGCCCGGCTCGGCGACGGCGAAGAAGGCCGAGGCCGCCAAGTTCCAGGTGATGAACCCCGCCGAGGGCGCCAAATGGGCCGACGTGGTGATGGTGCTGACGCCCGATGAATTGCAGGCGAAACTCTACGCCGACGATCTCAAGGTCAACATGCGGCCCGATACCGCCTTGGCTTTCGCGCATGGCTTCAACATTCACTTCAAGCTGATCGAGCCACGCCCCGACATGGACGTGTTCATGATCGCGCCCAAGGGGCCGGGCCACACCGTGCGCTCGGAATATGTGCGCGGCGGCGGCGTGCCTTGCCTGGTCGCGGTCGAGCAGAATCCCTCGGGCAACGCGCTCGAGATCGCGCTCAGCTATGCTTCGGCGATCGGCGGCGGCCGCGCCGGGGTGATCGAAACCACCTTCAAGGAGGAATGCGAAACCGACCTCTTCGGCGAGCAATGCGTGCTCTGCGGCGGCCTCACCTCGCTCATCATGGCTGGCTACGAAACCCTGGTCGAGGCGGGGTACGCGCCGGAGATGGCGTATTTTGAATGCCTACACGAGGTGAAGCTGATCGTCGATCTGATGTATGAGGGCGGCATCGCCAATATGCGTTACTCGATTTCGAATACCGCCGAATACGGCGATTACACACGGGGCCCGCGCGTCATCACCCCGGCGGTGAAGGCCGAGATGAAGCGCATCCTCGACGATATCCAGTCGGGCCGCTTCGCGCGTGACTGGGTGCTCGAGAACGCGGCCGGCCAGGCCAGTTTCAAGGCGATGCGCAAGCGCGGCGCTGAGCACGACGTCGAGAAAGTCGGAGCCAAGCTGCGCGCGATGATGCCGTGGATCGCGCAAAACCGCCTTGTCGATAAGGCCAAGAACTGAGCGTGTCCGGGAAACGGGCCACAGAAGCCTTGCGATTCCAAGGGGAAACGCTATAGACATAGTCCCAGGTCTTAATATTTCCGGCTATTGGGATTTGGACCGGCGGGCGGTCTTTACAGGCGCCCTGGCCGGTCGGTTTGGCGCTCGGATGCTCAAGGGACTCAAGGGATAAGACAGATGGCCGAAAGGGCGAAAGCAGGGGAAGGCCGCCGGGCGTTTCAACGCCGGTTCTCCCATGCCTCCTCCTTTGGCCTTACGCGGAGGAACGACGGACAGCTGCGACTTAGCTGCCCCTGAGCGCGGGCGCGTAAGGGCCCGCTCGCGTTCGAGGGGTCATTCGCCACGGCTCTAATCGTTTCTCCGAGACATGAGGATCCGCGCCATGGGCGCAACCAGTACTCCGAAGAAGTCCAATCCCGGCCAGGGCCAGGATAAAAACCGCGTTGTCATTTTCGACACCACCTTGCGCGACGGCGAGCAATCGCCGGGCGCGTCGATGAATCTCGAGGAGAAGATCAAGATCGCGCTTCTGCTTGAGGAAATGGGCGTCGACGTCATCGAAGCGGGATTCCCGATCGCCTCGAACGGCGATTTCGAAGCTGTGCGCGAGATCGCCAAGCTGGTCAAGAATTCTTCCGTTTGCGGCTTGGCTCGCGCGGCGCGCGCCGATATCGACCGCTGCTGGGAGGCGTTGCAGCACGCCAGGCGTCCGCGCATCCACAGCTTCCTGTCGACCTCGCCGCTGCACATGAAATACAAGCTCCAGATGGAGCCGGCGCAGGTACACCAGGCGGTGATCGACAGCATCTCCCACGCCCGCAATCTCTGCGACGATGTCGAATGGTCGGCGGAGGACGGCTCGCGCACCGAGCATGATTTTCTCTGCCGCGTCGTCGAAAGCGCGATCAAGGCCGGCGCCTGCACCGTCAACATTCCCGACACGGTCGGCTATGCCGTGCCCGAGGAATACGCCGCGCTCATCCGCATGCTGTTCAATCGCGTGCCGAATATCGACAAGGCGGTGATTTCGGTCCATTGCCACAACGATCTGGGACTGGCGGTGGCGAATTCCCTGGCCGCCGTCGTCGCTGGCGCGCGTCAGATCGAGTGCACGGTCAACGGGCTGGGCGAGCGCGCCGGCAATGCGGCGATGGAGGAGATCGTCATGGCGATCAAGACGCGCCAGGACTCCATGCCGTATACGACGGGCATCAAGAGCGAATACATCACCCGCGCCTCGCGGCTGGTTTCGGCCATCACCGGATTCGTGGTGCAGCCCAACAAGGCGATCGTCGGCGCCAACGCCTTCGCCCATGAGAGCGGCATCCATCAGGACGGCATGCTCAAGCACGCCGGCACCTACGAGATCATGACGCCGGAATCGGTCGGCCTCGGCAAGTCGACCCTGGTGATGGGCAAGCATTCCGGTCGCCACGCCTTCAAGATGAAGCTCAAGGAATTGGGCTTCGAGCTGGGCGACAACGCCTTGAACGACGCCTTCCGCCGTTTCAAGGAGGTCGCCGACCGCAAGAAGGACGTGTTCGACGAGGACATCGTCGCGCTGGTCGATGACGAAATCCAGCGCGAGCAGGAACGCATCAAGTTCCTGTCGTTGCAGGTTATCGCCGGCTCCAAGGGACCGCAGAGCGCCGAGATCGAGCTCGAATTCGACGGCGTGCGCAAGACCGCGAAGACCGAGGGCAATGGACCGGTCGACGCCACGTTCAACGCGGTGCGGGCGATCGTGCCCAACATGGCCCGGCTGATGCTCTACCAGGTACATGCGGTCACCGAAGGCACCGACGCCCAGGCGGAGGTTTCGGTACGGCTCGAAGAGAGCGGCAAGACCGTGGTCGGCCAAGGCGCTGATCCCGATACGCTGGTCGCTTCGGCCCGCGCCTATATCCATGCTCTGAACAAGTTGCTCACCAAGCGGGCCAAGACCGCGCCCGCGGCTCTTACGGCGTAAGGAAAGCGGTTCAAACACAAACCTCGGATCGAATCACCAATATGTTCGGTAATCTTTTGGGAATGCTGTCCGCCGATATGGCGATCGACCTCGGCACGGCAAATACGCTGGTTTATGTCAAAGGCCGGGGGATCGTGTTGAACGAACCCTCGGTCGTCGCCATCGCCAACGTCAAAGGCCGCAAACAAGTGCTGGCGGTCGGCGACGAAGCCAAGATGATGCTCGGCCGTACGCCGGGCAACATCCAGGCCATCCGTCCCTTGCGCGACGGCGTCATCGCCGATTTCGAGGTGGCGGAGGAGATGATTAAGCACTTCATCCGCAAGGTGCACAACCGGCGCAGCTTCGCCAGCCCGCAGATCATCGTCTGCGTGCCGTCGGGCTCTACCGCAGTCGAGCGCCGCGCCATCCAGGAATCGGCTGAAAGCGCGGGTGCGCGACGAGTCTTCTTGATCGAGGAACCGATGGCGGCCGCCATCGGCGCCGGTCTTCCCGTGACCGAGCCCACCGGCTCGATGGTGGTGGATATCGGCGGCGGCACCACCGAGGTGGCCGTGCTCTCGCTCGGCGGTATCGTTTATTCGCGGTCGGTGCGCGTCGGCGGCGACAAGATGGACGAGGCGATCATCGCCTATATCCGCCGCAACCATAACCTTCTGGTGGGTGAATCTTCGGCCGAGCGCATCAAGAAGGAAATCGGCTCGGCCTGCATGCCCGAGGAGGGCGAGGGCCGCATCATGGAGATCAAGGGCCGCGACCTGATGAACGGCGTGCCCAAGGAGATCGTGATTTCGGAACGCCAGATCGCCGAAAGCCTGTCCGAGCCGGTTGGCGCCATCGTCGAGGCGGTCAAGGTGGCCTTGGAACATACCGCGCCCGAGCTGGCCGCGGATATCGTCGACAAGGGCATCGTGCTGACCGGGGGCGGGGCGCTCTTGGGCAACCTCGATTACATGTTGCGCCACTCCACCGGCTTACCGGTTTCGATCGCCGATGACCCCCTGTCCTGCGTGGCTTTGGGCACGGGACGGGCGCTTGAGGAGATGAAAACCTTAAGGCACGTGCTGATTAGCATGTATTAAGGCGGTTTGAGGCCGATCAGGCCATGTACGAAACCTTCCGGGCCGTGTAAAAAGAGGGGAAATCCTGGTATCCGGCGAGGGGAAGCCGGGTTCGGGCGTGGAGGACGGGTTCAGGGAGCGGTTGGGACCCATGCGACTTTCGGCCCCGGTCAAGGCGGCGGCGCAACGGCTGACGTTGCCTTTCCTCATTTTTGTCTCGGCGCTGTTCGCGGTGCTCGGCAAGGCCGACATCCTGTTGTTCGACCGCGCGCGCGTACTCCTTGCCGATGCCGTGTCGCCGGTTTTCAGCGTTGCGAGCAAGCCGATATCCAGCATTTCCGACGCCATCGCCACGGTCGAGGATGTATTCGCGGTTTATCGCCAGAACCAGGAATTGCGCGAAGAGAACGACCGGCTGCTGCGCTGGCAGGAAGCGGCGCGGCGCTTGGCCGCCGAGAACGCCGATCTGCGCGGCCTCATCCACTTCGCGCCGCAGGGCGCGGTTTCCTCCATCGCCGCCCAGGTCATCGCCGATTTGGGCGGCGCCTTTTTGCGCAACGTGATGGTCAATGTCGGCAGCAATGACGGCGTGCAACGCGGCCAGATCGCCATGACCGGCGAGGGACTGGTCGGCCGCGTCGTCGAAGTCGGCAGTCGCACCTCGCGGATACTTCTTCTCACCGACATCAACTCGCACATCCCGGTGACGATTGAAAGCACGCATGATCGCGCCGTTCTGGACGGCGATAACGCCGACCAGCCGCGCCTCGCCTACCTCCAGGCCAAGTCGGAGGTGATGGCTGGCTCGCGCATCGTGACCAGCGGTAGCGGCGGCATATTCCCGCCGGGATTGCCGGTGGGCGTGATTTCCTCCACCGGCGGGATGCGGGTCCAGCCCTATGCCGATCTGTCGCGGCTCGAAATGCTGCGCATCGTCGATTTCGGCCTCGACGGCGTCCTTTTGCAAAGCGCCATGCCCGCACCCAAGCCGGTGCGAGGCGCCAAGCCCAACACCGACGCGAGCCGATGAGGGAGGCATGACCCCCGCCCTTCGGCAGCGTGATTTTGGCACGGTGACCAGGCTGGTTCCGGTTCTCAGTACGCTGCTGTTCGTGATCGTCTCGATGCTACCCTTCCACATTCCGGGTTTCGGCTCAATTGCGCCCAGCTTCGCACTGATGGCCGTGTTCCATTGGACGATCTATCGCCCTGATCTGCTGCCCCTGAGTGCGGTATTCGGCATTGGCCTATTCCTCGATCTCCTTAACGGCACGCCTTTTGTCGGCTTGTCCGCGCTGATTTTCTTGCTGGCGCGAACCGCAGTGCTGAGCCAGCGGCGCTTGTTTTTCGAGCGCCCATTTCTGGTACTGTGGCTCGGGTTTCTGGTGCTTGCATCGGTGTGTTTCCTGTTCGAATGGGCGTTCGTCAGCTTGATGCAATTCACGCCGCTGCGGCCGCGCCTGTTCATCTTCCAGGCGGCGATCACCGTCGCCTGCTTCCCCATCGGCAGCTATCTCCTGGCTCTGGCGCATCGCACGGTGCCGACGGGCGAAACTTAAGCCGATGAAACGCGAATCCAGCCGCAGCAAAATGTTGACCCGCCGGGCGCTGCTCCTCGCGGGTGGCAAGCTCGTATTGTTGGGGAGTCTCGCCGGACGGCTCTACTATCTGCAGGTGGCCCAATCCAGCCGCTATGCCATGTTGGCGGATGAGAACCGGATCAACATCCGCCTGCTGGCGCCGCCGCGTGGGCGCATCGTCGACCGGTTCGGCGTGCCCCTGGCGGTGAACCGGCCCACCTACCGGGCCGTGCTGGTGGCCGAACAGGCCGGCGATATTCCTTCGACGCTCGACGCCGTCGCCACGCTGGTGCCGCTGAGCGACAGCGACCGCCGCCGCGTGTTGCGCGACGTCCGCAACAAGCACAGCTTTGTCCCGGTGGCAATTCGCGAAGACATGAATTGGGACGAAATGACCCGCATCGATGTCAACTCGCTCGATCTTCCCGGCGTGTCGATCGAGCAGGGCTTGATCCGGAATTATCCTTTCGTCAATAGCGTCGCGCATGTCGTGGGCTATGTTGCGGCGGTCTCGGAACAGGAGTTGGACAGCGACGATCCGCTGGTCGAGCTGCCGGATTTCCGTATCGGCAAGAGCGGGGTCGAGAAATCCTACGATCTCGAACTGCGCGGCACGGCCGGCACCAGCCAGGTCGAGGTCAACGCCTTCGGCCGCGTGGTGCGCGAACTGGCGCATGAGGACGGCATGTCGGGCCAGGAGGTTGTCCTGACGATCGACATGGCGCTTCAGGATCTGGCGGCGCGGCGTTGCGCCGCCGAGGGCTCGGCCGCCGCCGTGATGCTCGACGCCTGGACCGGCGAGGTGCTGGCGATGGCCTCATCGCCGGGATTCGATCCCAGCGCCTTCGCCACCGGCCTGACGCCGGCGCAATGGCAGGCGCTGGTAGAAAATCCGCTCAATCCGCTCAGCAACAAGGCGATCAGCGGCACTTACGCGCCGGGTTCGACCTTCAAGCCGGTGGTGGCGATGGCCGCGCTTGAGGCCGCGGTGATCACGCCCGATACTCATTTCTCCTGCCCCGGCTATTACGATTTCGGCAATATCCGGTTCCACTGCTGGCAGAAGAACGGCCACGGCAGCATGAATCTGCGCGATGGCATCAAGCATTCCTGTGACGTCTATTTCTTCGAGGTGTCGCGCCGCACCGGCATCGACCGCATCGCGGCGATGGCCAAGCGCTTCGGCATGGGCAGCGCGCTCGGCATCGACATTCCCGGCGAACGCCCGGGGCTGATTCCGAATTCAACCTGGAAAAAGGCGACCTTCGGAGTGCCCTGGCAGCAGGGCGAGACGCTCAGCGCCGGCATCGGTCAGAGCTATGTGCTGGCGACCCCCTTGCAGCTCGCCACATACGCCGCGCGGCTTGCAACTGGCCGCATCGTGATGCCGCGGATCACCCGCGAGGCCGGAATCTTCACGCCTGAGGCCGCGGTCGACCAGATCGATTTTCCGGAGCTCGCGATATCGCTCAAGGACCTGAAACTGGTGACCGATGGCATGGGGGCGGTGGTGAATGAGCCCGGTGGTACCGCCTATGGCGCGCGCATCCCCGATCCAGGACTGGCCATGGCCGGGAAGTCGGGCACTTCGCAAGTTCGCCACATCAGCGATGCCGAACGCGAGCACGGCCTGCTTAAAGGGCTCCAGGTTCCCTGGAAAGACCGCGACCACGCCTTGTTTATCTCTTTCGCGCCCATCAGTAATCCGCGCTATGTCTGCGCCGTGGTGGTCGAGCATGGCGGCGCCGAGGCGCAGGGTGGCTCGGCGGTGGCGGCGCCGATTTGCCGCGACCTGCTGACGATGGCGCAAAAGCGCGATCCGGCGCGGCGTGTTCCGGCCGAGCCGTTCGGCGGCACCACCCTGGCGCAGAACTGAGATTCACCGAAAATGCGCTGGTTCTACGACATCACCCGGCCGGAACAGAGCCTCGCGGTCAAGCTCGTTAATATCAATTGGACTTTGGTGGCACTGGTGACGGGGATCGCCTGTGTCGGCTTCGCCATGCTCTATTCCGCCGCCAATGGCAGTTGGCAACCCTGGGCGGAGCGGCAGCTGCTGCGTTATGCCGTCGCCGCGTTGCTGATGCTGGCGGTGGCGGTGGTCGATATCCGGCTGTGGCTGCGCGCGGCCTATACCTTCTATGCGTTGACCCTGCTGCTGCTCATCGCCGTGCAAGTGCGCGGCGCCGTCGGCATGGGCGCGCAACGTTGGATCGATTTGGGACTGATTCAACTTCAGCCTTCGGAATTCATGAAGATCGCTCTCATCATGGCGCTGGCGCGTTATTTCAACAGCCTGACGCCCGAGGAGGTTGGCCAGCCCACGAAGCTGATCGTGCCGGCGCTGCTGGTGCTGGTGCCCGCCCTGTTGGTGCTGAAACAGCCCGATCTCGGCACGGCGGTGATGCTGATTCTCGGTGGTGGCGCGATGTTCTTCCTAGCCGGCGTGCGGTGGTGGAAATTCGCCTTGATATTGGCCGGTGCGGCCGCGGCCGGGCCGATCGCCTGGCGATTTTTGCGCGATTATCAGAAGAACCGCATCTACACCTTCCTCGATCCCGAAAACGACCCGCTCGGCGCGGGCTATCACAGCCTGCAATCGAAGATCGCCATAGGCTCGGGTGGCACTTTCGGCAAGGGCTTCCTGGCGGGCACTCAGTCGCATCTCAATTTCCTGCCGGAACGGCAGACTGATTTCATCTTCACCATGCTGGCCGAGGAGTTCGGCTTGGCGGGGGGGCTTGGGCTGCTCGCGCTCTATTCATTGGTTTTTGTCTATGGCTATGGCATCGCCTTCCGGAGCCGCAGCCATTTCGGCAAGCTGCTCGCTTTCGGCATCACCACCAACATTTTCCTCTACGTCTTCATCAACACGGCGATGGTGATAGGCCTCATTCCGGTGGTGGGCGTGCCGTTGCCGCTCATTTCCTATGGCGGCACATCGATGCTGACGGTGATGTTCGGCTTCGGCCTGCTGATAAGCGTCTATGTCCACCGCGACACGCGTATCGGCCGCCACGGCGACGTCGAGCATTAAATCTGGGCGTTTGGCGTTTGGGCGGTGCTGCGCTCCTCGACAAGCCGGCCTCGCTTTGTTATATACCGCGGCCTTCCCGTATGGGTGCATAGCTCAGTTGGTAGAGCAGCTGACTCTTAATCAGCGGGTCGCAGGTTCGAGCCCTGCTGCACCCACCATTTCCCGCGCCGCGCGGCCTCGGCGCTATTCGGCCGCGAACGAGACCACCGCGTTCTCGTAGACGCCCGCGCCCATCTCGCCATCCGAGAAGATGCCACGTTCGGCGATCCAGCGGAAGGAATCCTCGAACACTTCCTTGGTGTAGGGCTCGAACACGATGCGTTCGCCTGGGCCCCACCGCCGCGTGTCCATCATGTCGTGGAAGCGCGTAGGAAATTCTTTCTTGTAGTAGTGGGTATATTTCTCCGGCCGCAAATCGATGTCACGCTGGGCACGGCGCAGGGCGCGAAAGTATTTTCGTACATCCTCGGGATCCGGATCGCCGTTGATCATGGAGGCCATCATGAAGGTGGCGTCGATGATCTTGCGGAACCCGAGTTGCTCAAGGAAATAGTAAGGCCCGCTGAAGACAGTCACGGCTGGAACCTTGTGGTCGAACAACTGCTCCATCCGGCTGAACAGCAGCCCATCGGCGAAACTGAGCTTGATGTCGCTCAAGGGCATATACTGCTCGAGCGCCTGGATGGTCGAATAATGGCTGCCCGACTGATATCCGACCGAGATCGGCACGCCCTTCAAGTCGCCAGGCGCCTTGATAGGTGATTCCGGCGCGACGAATACGCCGGCCGGCGAAATCGAATAAGCATCGGCAAAGAGCTTGGCATGGCCCTTCGAGGCCGCAACATTGACCGTCCAGTGGCAAGCGCCGCTGATATCGCAAGCGCGGCCCTTCTCGATGGTCTGGAAAGCGCCGACCTTGTTGCCGAGTTGGTGCCCCTGCGCCTGCTTCGAATCCATGGTCTCGCGGAATTCGTAATCCAGGCCCTCGGCGGCGAAATAGCCTTTTTCTTCGGCGACCCATTCATGAAGCCGGAAATGCGGCGCGATGACGAATTTGCCCATGGTTTTCTCCAAATCCTCCGCAGGAGCCGTCTTTTGCGATTGTCCCCGATCCCCCTAACAGCGTCCATGGCAAAAAAAGATTTCAAACGCGGCATTGTTTTATCCCATCAGCAGGCATTAGATGCCCGCCATGAGCAAGCTCGGCATTGTGGTCGCCAGCCTCCTGTCGCTCGCGGCCGTCTCGGTTGCGGTCTATGCCTGGATAGCCTTGGGTGCCGTCACCATTTCCGTCGAAGGCATGATCTCTCTGGTGCTGGGAGGGCTCGCCACCTTCGCCTTGGGCGCCGGGCTCATGGCGCTCGTGTTTTACAGCAATCGCCAGGGTTATGACGACGCGGCGGGCGCACCGCCGGATAGAAAACCGCCGGAAAGTAAAAAGTAAATCGCGTTCCCGTTGAAAACGAATTGATAATCACGAATTCGTGATCGAACGCTGGTAATCGTCTCATGGCACGGATATTCTCTCTCCGCGCGATGATTCGGTGATTATTACGGGGGGAATGAGTCATGGCCGACGCGAAGGCGCGAACGCGCCCGACGTCTGGTCGATCAATCCGCAATCGGCGCACGGTGCGCGAACGCGGACCCAATCCGATTGACGTGCATGTCGGCGGACGCCTGAAGCAGGCCCGAATGATGGCGGGCATGAGCCAGGAAGAGCTCGGTCTTGGTATCGGCGTCTCGTTCCAGGCGGTGCAGAAATACGAGCATGGCGAGAATCGCTTATCGGCCAGCCGTCTGTTCCGGGCCGCCAAGCTGCTCGGCCATTCGGTATCGTTCTTCTTCGACGAATTGCAGACAACTGCGCCGGCTACGGATGGGGCTGGGCTGTCGCGCGATGAAATCAATCTGCTGCGAGATTTCCGCGGCATCGCCAGCGAGAATGTGCGCGATCACCTGCTCCAAGTGGCCAAGGGTATCGCCGATGTTGGCGCTTCAGCCATGTCGCGCCGCAGCGCCCGGCATTCATCCTAATTCTGCATTCCATATCGGTTATTTTCTGTTTTCTAGGTGTTGGCCACATACCTGGATATGCTATAAATAGGTGTATTACATATAACTTATAAAATCTATGAGTGTTATGCTCGCCGCCGGATTTGTTGGTCGGCGAGGCGGAGGATGAGTTCTGTCGGGGACATCCTCATCGATGATAGGGGCAAAATCCTGCCGGTGGCATCGCTTGCCCTCCGGCTTGGTCGCGGCAACACCAATGACGCCTTGATCCAACATGCGGTGTGCGATCTCGGTTATATCCATGCCACCGCGCGCTCCGGCAGCATGACGGTGGAATTGCGCGCCGCCGCCTTCAGCATAGTGACGCTCATCGGGGCGCTATTCGCCATCACCGACCGCAGGCCGAAACATATTCTCCTCACCGTGTTCTGGGACGAAGGCCGCCATACCAGCGAAACCTTCAACAATCTCGGCGCTTTCGCCGCGCGCGCCGAGATGCTGGCTCAATCCGCATCCGTCATGGCCTTCACCGGATTTGGCTGAATTCGCGCGAATCGCCTGGAAACGATTCCAGCCCTAGAAACCTCCCTAGAAGTTGAAGAAAGCCTTGCGACAGACTTTGCTGTCGCGGCTCGGGCTTCGATTGCGGTAAAAGGCCCTATGGCCGCAGGATCGGGCCAAGGGGGTTGCGATATGCGAAGAGTACTACTACCGGCCGCTATCGCCTTGGCGCTGGCCACGATGGCAAACGCGGATGGCGCCGCGGCGCTCGATCAAGTGACTCTGGGCACTGATTGGCGGGCCGAGGCCGAACATGGCGGCTATTATCAAGCGGTCGCTGCTGGCATCTACCGCAAATACGGCATCGAGGTGACGTTGCGCCAGGGTGGCCCGCAGGTGAATCATGCCCAGTTGCTCGCCGCCGGCCGCATCGATTTCGGGATCGTTTCGAATTCATTCTTGCCAATGAACTTCGTCAAGGAACGGATCCCGATGGTGGCGGTCGCCGCCTTCTTCCAGAAGGATCCGACGGTGTTGATCGCGCATCAGGGCGCGGGCGACAGCTTGGTATCCCTCAAGGGCAAGCCGATGATGCTGAGCGCCGACAGCCGTGTTGGCTGGTGGCTGTTTCTCAAGGCCAGGTTCGGTTACAGCGACGACCAGATACGGCCCTATAATTTCAACGTCGCGCCGTTTCTCGCCAACCCGCAGGCGGTGCAGCAGGGCTATCTCACCAGCGAGCCGTTCCTGATCGAGCAGGCCGGCGGCAAGCCCAAAGTCTTCCTGCTCGCGGATTCGGGATATGCCAGCTATGGCTCAGTTCTCGAGACCTCGGCCAAGCTGGTCGCGCAGAACCCCGATCTGGTGCAACGCTTCGTCAAGGCCAGCATCGAAGGCTGGTACGGTTATCTCTATGGCGACGCACGCCCGGCCAACGCATTGATAAAACAGGATAATCCAGAGGAAACCGACGATCTGCTGGCTTATGCCACCGCCAAGATGAAGGAATATGGCGTCATCGACAGCGGCGATGCCCAGCGTCTGGGTATCGGCGCCATGACCGATGCGCGCTGGCGCGGCTTTTTCGAGGTCATGGCGCAGCAAGGCCTCTATCCCAAGGACATGGATTACCGCCAAGCTTATACCGCGCGTTTCGTCGATCAGGGTTTCGGTCTCGATTTGCGCAAGTAGATGGCGGATCTGGTCACCATCGCCGGTCTCGGCAAATCCTTCCGCAACGGGGTGGCCGCGCTTGACGGCGTCGATCTCGGCGTGGCCGAGGGCGAGTTCCTGAGCGTGCTCGGTCCCTCGGGCTGCGGCAAGAGCACGCTCTTGCGCATCATCGCCGGTCTGACGCCGCCCTCGGCGGGAAGGCTCGATTGGCGCGCGGGCGACATCGCCAGCCGCATCGGCTTCGTCTTCCAGGAACCGACGCTGATGCCCTGGGCCAAGGTCTGGGACAATGTCTATCTGCCCTTGCGGTTCGCGGGTGTAGCGCGCGGCGAAGCCCAGGCGCGCATCGCCGGGATACTGGAAGCGGTGGGGTTGCAGGGTTTTGAACAATCCTATCCGCGCGAACTTTCGGGCGGCATGCGCATGCGCGTGTCGATCGCGCGGGCGCTGGTGACCGAACCGCGGCTTTTACTGCTCGACGAGCCTTTCGCCGCGCTCGATGAAATCACGCGCGCCAAGCTCAACGAGGATCTGCTGGCGCTGTGGCGCCGCCACCGCTGCACCGTGGTGTTCGTGACCCACAGCGTGTTCGAATCCGTGTTCCTGTCGAGCCGTATCGTGGTGATGGCCAAGCGTCCCGGCCGCGTGACATCCGAGGTGAAAGTGAATTTCGCGGCGCCGCGCGACTCGGGACTGCGCTTGTCGGCGCCTTATAACGATATTTGCCGCGTGGTTTCGGATCATTTGACCAGGGCGATCGCATGAACTTCTCTTCGCGGCTCGCGCGCTTCGCCGGGCCCGTGATCGTGGGTCTGTTGTTCGTCGCGCTGTGGGAGGCGGTGGTGCGGCACTACGCGATTCCACCCTATATCCTGCCCGGGCCGTGGCTGGTTGCGGAAACGCTGTGGCGCGACGGGCCGAGCCTGATGGGCTCGCTTTTGGTCACCTTGCGGATAACGCTGGCGGCGCTGGCCGCGGCGATCATTGTCGGCGGCTTGCTGGCGATCTTGTTCGCCCAGTCTCGGCTCCTTGAACTGAGTCTTTTCCCTTATGCCGTGATCCTGCAAGTGACGCCGATCGTCGCGATCGCGCCGCTGATCATCATCTGGGTCAACGATGTCTTTTTGTCCTTGCTGGTTTGCGCTTGGCTTGTCGCGTTTTTTCCTATCGTCGCGAATACGACACTGGGCCTCAATAGCGCAGACCGTAATCTGGTCGATCTGTTCCGGCTCTACGGCGCCTCGCGCTGGCAATTGCTGCGCTATCTGCGGCTACCATCCGCGTTGCCGTATTTTCTCGCCAGCGTGCGCATCAGCGGCGGGTTGGCGCTGATCGGCGCGGTGGTGGCCGAGTTCGTCGCCGGCACCGGCGGCACCGAAACCGGGCTTGCCTCGCGCATCCTCGAGGCCGGCTACCGGCTGGAAATCGCGCGGCTCTTTGCCGCGCTGCTGCTGCTGTCGCTCACCGGCGTCACGATTTTCGCAGTTCTGAGTTGGATCTCGCGCCGGCTCTTAGCGCATTGGCACGAAAGCGCGCTGCCCGCCGAGGATTGAGCTTCAGGTTGGCACCAGCACGGCTACCAGCTCGGCCAGGCAGGCCGGACGCTTGGCGCCTTCGAGCTCGAAGCTGGCCGATGTCACGACCCGCGCGCCCTTGGGCGTCGGATTGACGCTCACGAGTTTCAAATGGAGCCGCACCCGGCCGCCGCTTTTCACCGGCTCGGTGAAGCGCACCTTGTTGCAGCCGTAATTGATCCTGAGGCGGATATTGTCGACGCGATAGATCTGGTCCATCAGCCGCGGCGCCAGCGCCAATGTCAGATAGCCATGCGCCACGGTCCCGCCGAAAGGCGACGTCTTGGCGCGCGCGATGTCGACGTGAATCCACTGGAAATCGCCGGTCGCCTCGGCGAAGCGGTTGATCATGTCCTGGCTGACCGTAACCCATTCACTTTGGCCGAGTTCCTCGCCGGCGGCCTGGACGAGCTCGGCAATCGAGGCGAAGTGGCGCATGGAAGGCCAGCATCTCACTTGACTCGTTTCGGGGGGAAGGGGTACTGATGCGGACGAATCGTGGTGATTTGAGCCGACCGGCTTGCGGCCACGTTAAACCAACCGCTAAAAGGTCGGAGGCTTCGGAAGCCCTGACCCAATTGCGGGACAGGGCTTTTTCGTGAGCGCAAACCGGGGGCCGAAGGAGAGACGAGCATGGCCTTGACGCCGCCCCCGCCGCCTAAGTCCTGGCGCCCGCGCACGATTTCGACGCGCGGAGGCCTTTTACGCAGCCAGTTCCAGGAGACCGCCGAGGCCATTTTCATGACCTCGGGCTATGTCTATGGGAGCGCCGAGGAGGCCGAGGCGGCCTTCGCCGCCGACGGCTTGCGCTTCGTTTATTCGCGCTACGCCAATCCGACCGTTTCCATGTTCGAGGAGCGGCTGAGGCTGATCGAGGGCGCCGAGGCATGCCGGGCGACTTCGAGCGGCATGGCGGCGGTTTTCGCCTCGCTCGCCTGCCTGGTGAAGGCGGGCGACCGGGTGGTGGCCTCGCGCGCGCTGTTCGGCTCGTGTCTTCACATCATCGAGAAGATCCTGCCGCGCTACGGCGTCAAGACCGAGCTGGTCGACGGCCGCGACTTGGACGCTTGGAAGAAGGCGCTGAAGCCCGGCGTCAAGGCGGTGTTCGTCGAAAGCCCGTCCAATCCCGGGCTCGAGCTGGTCGATCTGAAGGCGGTGGCGGCGCTGACCCACAAGGCGGGCGGGCTCTTGATCGTCGACAACGTCTTCGCCTCGCCGCTTTTGCAGAAGCCCTTGGAACTGGGCGCCGACATCGTGGTCTATTCCGCGACCAAGCATATCGACGGCCAGGGCAGGAGCCTCGGCGGCGCGGTGCTGGGCTCGAAGCAATACGTGGCCGATCACCTCGCCCTGTTCCTGCGCCACACCGGCCCGGCGCTTTCGCCCTTCAACGCCTGGCTTCTGGTGAAGGGGCTCGAGACCCTGGAGCTGCGCGTGCGCCGCCAATGCGAAAGCGCGCTTGAAGTCGCCAAATTCCTGGAAGGGCACCGCAAGGCGGACCGCGTGCTCTATCCCGGATTGAAGAGCCACCCGCAGCACGCTTTGGCCCGCCGGCAGATGAGCGGCTTCGGCACCATCGTCGCCTTCGAGGCCGGCAAGACCAAGGCATCGGCCTTCCGGTTCATGAACAAGCTCAAGATCGCCGAGATCTCGAACAATCTCGGCGACAGCAAGAGCCTTTCGACCCACCCGGCGACCACCACCCATTCCAAGGTTGCGCCGGAGCAACGCGCAGCACTCGGCATCACCCCATCGCTGGTGCGGATTTCCGTAGGGTTGGAAGACGCGGCCGATATCATCGACGATCTCGGCCAGGCGCTGAAGGCGGTCTGACCTAAAGCCCGGCCGCCGCGCGCAATTCCCGCGCCCGCTTGGCCCAGCGCCGGGCCTCGCGCCGGTAAAGCGCCAGGTCTTCGACCAGCTCGGGGTAGAAGCTCCCGTCCATCTTCCGCCGGCGGATTATGTCGAGCTGCCCCCGCGCCAGATGCCGGAAGAATTCGGCCTGGCCCGTCGCCTCGATGAAGCGCAGCCGGGTTTCCGAACCGCAGCGCGCGATGCGCCGCGCCTCCCCGGACAAGGGCCCGTCATGGCGGCGCTCCAACGCGCCGAGCGCCGCCAAGGGATCGAAGTGGTCGGGCAAAACGGCCTCCCGGCAACAAGGCCGGGGGTTGTACGCTAATTACGTTTTAATTGCAAGGCCGATGCGTACGCGCCGCTACAGCCAGCGCCACTGGCCGATCACTCTTCCCTGGATATAGGCCTCGCTCAACGTACGCTCATAGGGCTCGTATTTGCCGTTATCCGAGCCGATGCGCACCCGCGGCGGGTCGCTATGCGGCACCACCTGGAGCCGTTTCACGACCAGCCCCAACCCGTCCCACACCACGAATATGCCGGGCGGGCTCGGCATGCGGTCGCCGGTATCGACCAATATCCGCTGCCCCGGCAGCAAGGTGGGCTCCATGCTGTCGCCCATCACCGTGATGATGCGCAGCTCGTGGGCGGGGGCGGTCGAATATTGCCGCACCATGCCCGAGGGGATCTGCCATTCGGCGACGAGCTTCTCGTTCTCGGGCGAAAGACCGCCGCTTCCCGCACTGGCGCGCACGTCGAGCTCGCCGATCTTGAGCATGCGGCCGCCACCGCCCTCGCGCGAGGCCGCTTCGAGCGCGGCCTGGGATCCCGCCCCGGCCGGCCTTTCGCCCGAGCCATCGACTCCGGCAAGCGCGTAAAGCTCGGCGGGGTCGATGCCGGAGGGGGTGAAGATCGGCACCAGCTTCAACACCAGTTCCAGCGGCAAAAGCGGCTTCTTGAAGCGGTCTTCGTAATGCTGGTAGGAGCTGCCGTATTCCATGCCCAGGGCCTGGGCCACCTGGCGGATCGACAGCCCCGAGCGGGTGCGCAGGGCCTTGAGTTTCCGGGAGGCGGCGGAGATGGCGGGCATGGGTTGAGTGTGTACGCTAATCATATACGGCGATATACGCAGATTGCGTTGACAGGCTCCGAGGATTAGCGTACAGCTACCCCCTTCGGCGCGGGCGGATTGGGTCCCGGCGCCGCTGGCCATCACGGAGTGGGTTCGATGTCGGGGGTAAACCAGCGTCAAAATCTCTTGGCCTTATATGAGAACAAAATAGCAACCTTCGCGACCATACAAGCGGCCAGCGCAGCTGTCACGAGCAATCCCGAAACCCTCGAACCCGCCGCATTCCAGGCCTCGTTTCTCTGCGGCTTCGTGGTGGCGGAGGGCGAAAAACAGCCCTTTTGCGATGAGCCATCCGTGAAGGGGTCCTCATATTGCGCTTCCCACCGGGCGCTCTGCGTCATCGAGCCCGATTCCGGCTATGCGGCGCGGATTTTGATCGAGCAGGAACGGATCGCCGCCGAGGCCGAAAGCACGAAGCCGCCGCCCGACCTGGCGTTTTTCGCCGGCGCCGGTCTGCCCGAGCCCCCGGAGCCCCCCGAACCCATGGAGGAAAGCGACGAGGAACGCTTGGCCGGCATCGAGCTTGCGCGCGAGCGCGCCGAAATCACCGACAATTAAGGAGAAACGATTGAGCCGGACAAAACGTAAATCACCCGCGCGTTTGCCGGAAGAGGGGCCGACGCAAGAACGCATGAACCGGGGCGATCTCGAACGGATGCCCCGCACCATCGCCGACGAAAAAGGCCATCCGGCGCGGCCCTTTCGCACGGTGGACACGCTCGAGCGCATGGCGCGCGCCCGCACCATCTCGCCCGAGATGCGCCAGGCGGGCGAGGATTTCCAGGCGCTCTTCGCGCTATCCCAACTCGACCCGTTGCAATCGCCCGATCTCCGGCGCGTGCCGCAAAGCCTGCGCGAGCTGCCGATCGGCTTGCAGCGGACCGAGGCCCGGAAAAAAATCTGGCGGGCCTTGGGCGCGCTTGGGGGATCCTCCTCGCCGGCGGGCTCCTGCGCCTGGCACGTGCTCGGCTGCCAGTGGAGCTTGAAGGAATGGGCCTTGCGCCAGGGCTGGAGCGGCCGCGCGCTCAGCCAGGAAACCGCCTCGGGGATTCTGATCGGCGCCTTGGGCGTGTTGAAGGCGTTTTATGGGCTGTGAGGGAAACGCGGCTTCAACGCCGGCGATTCATTTCCCGGAATTGTTCATGTCGGAGAGTTTTTTCCAGGCCGCGGTTCCGAAATCCCGGATGTGCTCCTTTTGGCAGGAATCGCAGCGATAGGTTCGCATGTCGTCGCCCGACATCGAGCTGCCTATCCACCAGCCGCATCTCCTTGCCGCATGTGGGGCACACGGTCAGGGATTTCTTCGATGCCGGCGTGCGGAGGTAACGCAGCGAAATCCAAGAAGGCAATTTAATCCCAATCATCCCGGTTTCCCGCCGCAATTCTCAGTTGCCGCATTTCTCCAGCCAAGGCATGGGATTGCCGGAGAGGAGGGCGATGCCGTCCTTGACGTATTGCTTGCCGTCGCTGCCCATGGAATTGAGCGTCCGCAATCGGCCGTTCTCCTGGACGATGACCACGTCGGCGGAAGTCCCGTTCGAGTCCCCCCAGCCCGGATCGTCGTTGCGCATGCGCGCCGCCAGCGTCGTCGAGGTTATGAGATGGGCGCTGTCGATGGCGAGCATCAGCTTCGACCCGTTATCGCCGCGATCCAAGCTCCGCCGCGCCACGCCGCTGGCGTCCCGATAATAGGTCATCCAATAATTCGATCCGCTCGCCGGCGCGTGGCAGTTGAGCGACCAGGTGCCGGTCAGGCCGAAAGCCTGCATCGCGTCCCACGCGGTCTGGGCGAAGGCCGCGTTCGACAAGAGCGCCAGCAGCGCCGCCAAAACCGCCACACGAAGATATCGCATGCGCCACTCCCGTTTTGCTTCCGGAGAGTGTAGCCGAGATGGCCGCGTGCCGCCCGCGCGCCTCAGGCGCCCGAGGAGGAGGGCTTGTTCCCATTTTGTTCTTGACTAATCCGGATCAAAATGGTATAAATAGGCATCATCCGAATTACGCCCGGCTTTCGCGCCGGGCGTTTTCTTTTGCGCCCCCATTCTTTTGTTTTGCGCGCGCTTGGCGCGCGGGTTCAACCATGGCCAACCAACCGCTCAAATCCCTGACGCATCGCCACCGCCTGTTCGTCGAGGAATATCTCGTCGACCTGCACGGGCGCAACGCGGCCATCCGCGCGGGCTATAAGCCGCGCTATGCCGGCGACAGCGCCTGCCGGCTTCTGGCCGATCCGCTCGTCGCCGGCGCGGTCAACGAGGCCATGGACAAGCGCGCCCAGCGCACCCGCGTCACCGCCGACAAGGTGTTGAAGGAATATGCGCGCATCGCCTTTTCCGATATCCGCCGCTTCACCGAGTTGAAGGATAAGGAGGGCCTCGTCATCCGCCCGCCCGGATCGCTCGACGACGACGATGCCGCCGCCGTCTCTGAAATCACGCTCGCGGGGGGCGCCAAGGTGAAGCTCCACGACAAGGCGCGCGCGCTCTTGGCCTTGGCGCGGCATCTGGGATTGTTCGAGCGTTATCTGCGCCCGCCCGGCAACCCGGAATTGCAGGAACGCAATGCCGAAAGCGCCCGCGCCAAGTTGCGCGCCCAGATCGACGCCTATGCCAGGGAGATCGAAGCGGAGAAGGCGAAGGCGCCGGCCGGGGAGACGGCCGAGACCGGCAACGAGGAACCAGGGAAGGAGACCGGCACATGAGCAGCGAGAACGCCGCCCGCGCGCGGGCGTTAGGCCCGAACACGCTTGCCTGCGGCGAGGACGGAATTTATCTCTGGCCCGGAACGCCTTTGACCGAGCGGCAGGGACCGGCGATCCGCCCGCGCGAGGCGCAGGAGATATACCGGGCGGTGGCGGTGCTGCACGGCACGGATGCGAATACGCCCGCGTTCTTTTCGGCGCTTTCCCGCGCGGCGCGGCTGTTGAGCCGGGGCCAGGCGGGGAAGGCGCGGGATATAATCGCCCGGATCGAGCTGCCGCCGGCGCGGCGCGAAGGCGCGGATCTCCTCGCCAAGTTCGCCAAGTTCAACCCGAACCATTACGGGCCCGGCCCGCAAGGCGGCCAGTTCGCGCCTTCGGACGGGAGCGGTGCCGGCAATGGGGGCAAGGACGAGGCCTCCGCGCCCGCCAGGCGCGTTAAAACACCGCTCACTTATGCCCAAGCGGCAAAACTCGTCCGCGACAACAATCTTTCGAGACAGAATGGTTCTGTCATAATGGCGATAGCTTGGCAGGAAAGCAGCTTCGATCCGAATGCAAAAAGCCAAACGTCGGACGCAAGCGGGCTTATGGGCTTGGAGCAAATCGCCATCAAGGATGTACTGTCTAAAGTTCCGGGATTTCCCGCGCAGCCCGACGTTTTCGATCCCGCCACCAATGTGCGGCTGGGTTCGGCCTACCTTCAGATTCTGGTGAATAGATGGGGCGATTTGCCTACAGCCCTAAAGAATTACGGGCCCGCACCCGCCTATCCAAACAGGATTCTTGATGCGGCGAGCGCCTTGCAGCAGAATCCCAATGACCCAATGGCTGTCCTGAGAAGGACGCTCCATAAATGACGGCAAGTCCCCGCGCGGGCGCTCTCGGCGCAACGATTTTGGCGCTAAGCCTGATGTTCTGCCGCGAGCATGCTTTCGGCGAAACCAAGCAATCGAACGGACAGGCACTGGTGGCGCGGGTCGTGGTCGATCCGACGTATCAGACGCAATTCCGCGCCGACATTGTCGATGCGCCGATTGTGCGGAATGGCGAACGATTGCTCAATTGGACGCTTACCATTCGGTGCGTCCGGGGTTGCGGAAAAAGCATCGTCTATACGGAAAATACCAGCAATCATCCGATTGCGGCATTTAGTCTGCGTGACGACAGCCCGCAAATCATCACGTATTGGACCGGGGGTAGCGCCGGCTGGGTCAGAATCTACGAGGTGAGCACGACGGGAATAAAAAAGATTTTCGATCAGGCCACCCGGAACTTTCCTCAGATCGCCATGGCCGAGGATGGGTCGCCGGTCATCATTCTCGGCAACCGCGACGATCCGCATCCCGAAGGCACATTCGAAACGCACGGACAGATTTGGCAATGGGACGGCGACGAGTACCGTCTCGTCAATCACGTGCCCTGACGTATTTGTCGGCCGCGATGAGCCGCCGAAGGGTTCGGGCTTGAGTGGCTTTTACTGCCAATAGCGCCGCCGACGATCGCAAGCCGGGGGCTGACTTCGGCCCGGTTTGGCGCTAATCTTCCGGCTTTCAAAGACGAGGGGTTGGCGGAGATGGCGCTCGATCGGGCACGGGTTGAACAGTTGAAGGCGCGCTACAAGACGCCCCAGGATCTGCCGTTCAAGATCGGCAAGCTCGGCCATATCGTCATCAATTGCGCCGATATCGAGCGCTCGCTCAAATTCTATACCGAGGTTTTGGGCTTCGAGTGCTCGGACATCTACACCGACGACATGGCGCCGGGCGGCATGGCCTTTTTGCGCTTCAGCCCGGACCACCATTCGGTGGCGCTGGTGGGCTCGATGAAGAAGGAATCGCCGAGCGGCAATTACGAGTTGAACCACATCGCCTTCGAAGTGGCCACATTGGACGAGGTGTTGCGCGCGCGTGAGCATCTGAAAAAGCACAAAGTGCCGCTCGATTTCGAAGGAAGGCGGCGGGCGGGCGCGCAGATCGCGGTCGAGTTCCACGACCCCGACAACCACCGGCTCGAGATTTTCTGGGGCCTCGACCAGCTGGCGCCCGGCCAGAAGGCGCGGCCGCCCGAGGAATGGAAATGGGCGCACAGCCTCGAAGAGGCGATCCAGGACCCGGTCAAAGGCCAGGATACGCGGCTCAAGGACAAGTCGCTGATGAAGCAGCTTTCGCCCGAGGAGATCGCGCGGCTGCGCGAGCATTCGATCGCGACCCAGACCAAGAAGCTCGGCGGGGGGAAGAAGTGACGCGGGGATAGAAGTTCTGCGCGCTTCTCCGGTGCGTTCTTATTTTGTTCTTGACTGATCCGGATCAAACTGGTATAATACGTCATCATCGAGAGTCTGCCCGGCGGCGCCCAAACGGCCCGGCCGGGTTTTTTGTTGGCTGAGTTTCACCTGACACCTTTAACAGTGTCATGCCCGGACTTGTTCCGGGCATCCATGTCCTCGATCAAACAACATTCGTGGATGGCCGGGCCAAGCCCGGCCATGACGATTCTAGAAAACCCAAATTAAACCGCCGCGAAGGTGCGCGCATGAACGCCGCCGGCGCGGCCAATCCGTCCGAAGCCTCGCTCTACGCCGCGCTCCCGCTCCCCCGGCGCGCGTTGGCGCTCGACGCCTTAAGCGAGAGCGAGGTTTCGGCGCTGACCTGCAACTGGAATTTCTGGGCGAGGGCATCGCAACGCGCGCCAAAAGGCCCCTGGCGCGTCTGGCTGCTCTTGGCCGGGCGGGGTTTCGGCAAGACGCGCAGCGGCGCCGAATATGTGCGCGAATGCGTCACGAACGGCAACGCGGGCCGCGTGGCGCTGGTGGCGCCGACGGCGGGCGATGCGCGCGACGTGATGGTGGAAGGCCCGAGCGGCTTGCTCGCGGTTTCATCGCGCGACCAGGAACGCCCGCATTACGAGCCTTCGCGCCACCGCATCGTCTGGCCCAACGGCGCGGTCGCCACATGTTTTTCCGCCGACGAGCCCGAGCGGCTCCGGGGCCCGCAACACGATCTCGCCTGGTGCGACGAGCTCGCATCTTGGCGCTACGGAGAGGCCTGGGACAATCTGATGCTGGGGCTGCGCCTCGGGCCTAACCCGCGCGCGGTCGCGACCACCACGCCCAAGCCGGTGAAGCTCCTGCGCGATCTTCTGGCGCAAGAGGGCGTCATCGTCACGCGCGGTTCGACCTTCGAGAACGGCGCCAATCTGGCGCCGGCGTTCTTGGATTCGGTGGTGAAGCGATATTTGGGCACGCGGCTCGGGCGCCAGGAACTCGAAGCCGAGTTGCTGGAAGACACTTTGGGCGCGCTCTGGACCCGCGCCATGATCGAGGCGGCTCGGGTCAACGAGACGCCACATCTCCGCCGCGTGGTGGTGGCGATCGACCCGGCGGCGAGCGCGGGGGCGGGATCGTCCGAAACCGGCATCGTCGTCGCGGGGCTCGGGTCCGACAACGCCGCCTATGTGCTGGACGATCTCTCGGGCCGTTACAGCCCGCGCGATTGGGCGGCCCGCGCGGTCGCGGCGCTCAGGCGCCACCAGGGCGACCGCATCGTCGCCGAGGTGAACAATGGCGGCGAGATGGTGGAAGCCACGTTGCGCGCGGTCGAGCCCAACGCGCCCTTCAAGGCGCTGCGCGCAAGCCGAGGCAAGGCGATCCGCGCCGAGCCGGTGGCGGCCTTGTACGAGCAAGGCCGCGTTCATCATGTGGGCGCGTTTCCGGCCTTGGAAGACCAGCTTTGCGCCTTCACCGCGGATTTCGACCGCGGGCGCGGATATTCGCCCTCATCAACAGCGAGTGAAAGGAAGCCCGATCATGACCAATATCGAAACCACCGCCAAACAGGATGCCGGCGCCGCCCGCGCCGGATTCAGGGGCTGGATGGAATCGCGTCCCTTCCGCTGGGGCGCGATCGCCTTCGCCGCCGGCGCGATCATCGCCTTGCTGATCCGTTTCGCGCTCTAAGGCCGCTTCCATGGCCTTCGGCATCGACGACATCGTCGGCAACGTTCTGGCGATCGTCAACAAATTCATCCCCGATCCGGCGCTGAAAACGCAAGCCGAAGCGGAACTGCGCGCGGCCCTCGTGCAATGGGATCAGGCGCAGGACCAGATCAATGCCGGCGAGGCGCAGAGCCGGTCTATTTTCGTCGCCGGCTGGCGGCCCTTCATCGGCTGGTGTTGCGGCGGCGCGCTGGCCTATCAGTACCTGCTGGTCCCGCTCGCGGTCTGGGCCGCGAGCTGGAGCGGCCAGCACCTTCCCAATCCGCCGATACTCGACGACACGCTATGGCAGCTCATGTTCGGCATGTTGGGCATGGGCGGTTTGCGCACCTATGAAAAGATCAAGGGCGTAACCAAATAGCGGCTGGCGAATCCACGCGCATCCCAGCAATGGCGGATTTACTGGTGACTTAATGCCGTCCAGGCGATAGACCGTTCTCCACGCAACCGACGCGCGGGAGAAAACGGTCCATGCCGGCCGGAGACGCGGCGCAACCGGCGCCGCAATTCAGCCATCGCGAGATCCTCGAGATATTGAGCGGCGCCCTGTTGGGCCTGCTGCTGGCCGCGCTCGACCAGACCGTGGTGGTGACGGCGCTCCCCGCCATCGCCGGCGATCTGAACGGGCTGCAGCATCTCTCTTGGATCGTCACCGCCTATCTCCTCACCTCCACCGCCTCGACGCCGATTTACGGCAAGCTCAGCGACCTTTACGGCCGCCGCATGATGCTGCTAATCGGCATCGGCATTTTCGTCGCGGCTTCGGTGTTTTGCGCGCTCGCCCAGAGCATGGGCCAGCTCATCGCCGCGCGCGCCTTACAAGGCATCGGCGGCGGCGCGCTCATCAGCATGTCGCAGGCGATCATCGCCGACGTCATCTCGCCGCGCGAACGCGGCCGCTATCAGGTCTATATGAGCGGCGTGTGGGCGGTGGCCAGCCTCGGCGGCCCGGTGATGGGCGGATTGTTCGTCCAATATCTCACCTGGCGTTGGGTGTTCTGGGTCAACCTGCCGCTCGGCATTCTCGGTTTGGTGTTGTCCAACAATCCGCTGAAGAAGCTGGTGGTGCGGCGCCAGCAGCCGCGCATCGATTATCTCGGCGGCGCGATCCTGATCCCGGCGGTGGTATCGTTGCTGCTGGTGGCGAGCTGGGGCGGCTCCGAATTCGCCTGGATTTCGCCCGAAATCCTCGGGCTTATCGGCGTCGGGATACTGCTCACCGCCGCCTTCGCGCTGCAAGAGCTGCGCGCGCCCGAGCCGCTGCTGCCGCCCCGGCTGTTCATCGACCCGGTCATCCGCATCGCCAATTTCAACAGCTTCGTCGTTTCCGCCGGCATGTTCGGCGCCATCGTGCTGCTGCCGGTGTTTTTGCAGCTCGTGCTCGGCGCCGGCGCGGGCCGCACCGGCCTGCTGCTGATCCCGCTGATGGGCGGCACGGTGCTGGGGGCCTATCCCGCCGGCCAATGGATGCGGCACACCGGGCGCTACAAGAAGGTGCCGGTCGTGACGCTGTCGGGCGCGGTGGCGGCGTTTCTCCTGCTCGCGACTTGCGGCCCGTCGACGCCCGATCTCCTGGTCGCGCTCTATATCGGCGTGCTCGGCGTCGGCATGGGCGGCTCCATGCCGGTGATGCTGGTCGCGGCGCAGAACGCGGCCGAGGCGCGCGATACGGGCGCCGCCACCGCGAGCGTCGCCTTCTTCCGTTCCTTGGGCGGATCCTTCGGCGCGGCGGCGCTATGGTCGGCGCTGCTTTATTTCTTCGACCAGAATTTGGCGGCGCTGGGGGTGCCCGGTTTCGCCGCGGTGGCGCTGCAAGGTTCCGGGGGCCATCCCGCCGCGCTCACCCCCGAAGCGCTCGGCGCGCTGGCCCAGGCCTTCAGCTGGACCTATATCGGCGGCGCCGCGATCATGGCGGCGAGCGTCGGGCTCGCGCTGATCTTGAAGGAAATCCCGCTGCGCACCTCGCCGGCGCACGCCAATCCTCCGGGCGAAATCTAAAATAGAATCAGGTTCCAGCGCCGACCAGCACGGGCCGCGCCGGCGACGAGCCTTTGCGCGCCTTGCCGACGCCCAGCACCAGGATCGCCGCGATCATGCACAACGCGCCGGCGCTGACGAAGGCGGCATTGTAATCGCCGACCTCGGTGCGCAAGAGGCCGCTGCCATAGGCCGCCGTCGCCGAGCCGACCTGGTGCATCACCATGATCCAGCCATACATCATGCCGACATGGCGCATGCCGAAGGCGTTGGCGGTCAAGCGCACCGTCGGCGGCACGGTGGCGATCCAGTCGAGGCCGTAGAACAGGCCGAACAGCGACAAACCCCAGACCGACAGATCGAAGGCGTAAGGCAGGTACAGGAGCGAGAGGCCCCGGAGCGCATAGTACCAGAACAGCAGATAGCGGCTGTCGAAGCGGTCGGTCATGTAGCCCGAGGCGGTGGTGCCGATGAAACTGCATACGCCCGTTGCCGCCAGGATGCCGGCGGCGGTGGCCTCGGGAATGCCGTGATCGACGCAGGCCGGAATGAAATGCGTGCCGATCAGGCCGATGGTGCTGGCGCCGCAGACGAAGAAGCTTCCCGACAGCAGCCAGAAATCGCGGTTGCCCACGCCGCGCCCCAGCCCGGCGAAAGCCGCGGTGAAGGGATTGACGCGCTCGATCGCCGGTATGGCGGGCGCATCTTCGGGCTGGCCATAGGGCTTGAGGCCGATATCGCTCGGCTGATCGCGCATCAAGAGCCAGACCAGGGGAATGGTGGCAACCACTACGGCGCAGGCGACGACGACCGACGAACGCCAGCCATGATGCACCACCATGTTGGCGAGCAGCGGCAGGAAGACCAGTTGTCCCGCCGCGGTGCTGCCGGTGAGGAATCCCATGACAAGGCCGCGATGCCTTACGAACCAGCGATTGGCGACCACCGCCGCGATCACCATCGCCGCCCCGCCCGTGCCCGAGCCGAGCGCCAGGCCCCAGATCGGCAGCAGGTTCCACGGCGCGGTGACGAAGGGGGTGAGGCCGAAGCCCACCAGGATCAGCAGCAGCGCGCCGATCATGGTGACGCGCAGCCCGAAGCGGTCGATGAACCCGGCCGAGAACGGACCGATCACACCGTAGATCAAAAGCTGCGCCGCGATGGCGAAGGAGATGGTGGCGCGGCTCCAGCCGAATTCCTGCTCCAACGGCACGATCAGCACCGCCGGGCCCGAGCGCAGGCCCGCCGCGACCAGCAGCGTGACGAAGGTGATGCCCATCACCACCCAGCCATAGTGGAACTTGATTTGTCCGGTCTGGCCGGTCTTCCCCTTGGCCACGGTCTTGTCCTCGATCTTTCGGCGCCCGAATTGGCGCCATTCTGGCAAACCGGCGCGGCAAAGGCCAAGCAATCCTCCGCATGGCAGGGATGTGGCGGGGCTGGATTCGGGCCATCCCCACCGAGGGTTTCACGCGCATTTTCGAAGGAGCTTGGCCATGCCCCGTTGGCCGATACGGCATTTCCGGCTTTCATCGCCGGGCGGACGCGGCGTCTCTTGCGATGCCGATGGCGCCTTCGTCGGTCCGGTTCCTCTTTTAAAGCGCACGACCGGTTAATCAGGGCGAGAAACATGGGCTCCGCGTTCGACAGCGGCGCTCAACGCCGATTTGGGCTTCTGTTACGGCCTGCCGGTCGATGTCTCGTCCAGAGCAAATAGTCTCATTGCCGTCGCGCGGGCGCTCAATGACGGCGCACTCCTTCGCGCCAAAATCGCCACGCTTCATCTGCAGTTCCCCGATCTGCCGCCGCTCATGCGGTCGTATGAGGAGGCCGCCGCGCTGGCCAAGGCGCTTTATCAAAGCGGAATTCTCAAGGTGGATTGGGATCCGGCAAAACACCCACGCCTCGGTGGACCACCCAACGCCGGCTGGTTCGCGCCGGTTGGTAATGCAGAAAACGACAAAGTCCCAAACGTCGCTAATGAACAAGACGCCGCCGCAACCGCTCCTCGTGATATATGTCACGAACGTTGTTATAAAATACTGGAAAGATTAAAGCCGTACCATTACAGCGATTTGAATGATTATGCATATCGCAGATGCCTTAGTGAATGCCTTGAAGAATTTTCCTGAGGGAGGGTCCAGTGACTAAAGATAAAGATATGGCAAAACACATCGTGAGAGTCACCCAGAGGATTTTCTCTGAGCTGGAGGATTTGCGATCATTTCTTGAAGTACATTCCGACCCGAGTACGTATAAAGAGTATCAGAAGACCATAGCTGCGGCAGTCGAAACTATCGACGGTGAGATACTGGGCCGGGTATTCTCAAAACATCCGGAATTGAAAAAAGAGAAAGACAACAAGATAAGCAAGTATGGTGAATGGGTGGGTTGAGGAGCGCACAAATGGATAAAGATATGGCGCATCACGTTGCGCTGGTGGCGTGGAAAAGCTTTGGCGATTTGAACAACTTGATTCCTCTGCTCCAGAAGCATTGCGATCCCAAAGAATGTCAAGCCTATGTGAAGGCCATTGCGCGGGTCGGCTTGGAGATCAATACCGAGATTCTCGATAAGGTATTTTCGCAATACCCCGAGCTTGAAAAAGATTTGGACGAAAAGATCGCCAAATATCAGAAGTGGATTTAGCGTTTCTTCGTCCGCTTGGTCGGCGCGGCTGCGAGCGGGTCTTCGGGCCAGGGGTGGCGGGGATAGCGGCCGCGCATCTCGGAGCGCACTTGCGGATAGCTGTTGCGCCAAAACCCCGCGAGATCGCTGGTCACTTGCAGGGGCCGTCCGGCGGGGGAGAGCAGATGGATGACCAAGGCCACGCGTCCGCCCGCCACGGCGGGGGTTTCGCGCGCGCCGAACATCTCCTGCAACTTGACCGCCAGCCCGGGATTCTCGCCCGAATAATCGATGGCGATGCGCGAGCCGCTCGGCACGGCCACATGCGAAGGCGCGAGCTTGTCGAGCGCCTGGCGTTGGGCATGCGAAAGCCGCGCCAAGAGCGCCGCCGCCAGATCGAGATTTTGCAACTGCGCGCGCCGTGACATCCCCGCCAGATAAGGCGCCAGCCAATCCCCCAGGTTTTCCATCAAAGCTTCGCCGGATAAGTCCGGCCAAGCATCGCCGTCAATGCGCCGCAGGAAGGAAATCCGCGCGCGCAAGGATTCGGCCTCGCGGCTCCAGGGCAGCGCCTTCAGCCCCAATTCGCGGATGCCCTGGATGAGCGCCGCCGTCACGCGCGCGGGGTCGGGAGATGCCAGCGGCTTGTCCTCGAGCACCAGCGCGCCCAGCATCAGGCGGCTTCGCGCCAACACCGCCTCCCGGCGCGAATCCCAATCGACCATCTCCTCCGCCGCGATCTTCCCGGCGAAATCCTCCTCGATCCCGGCGCGGTTCAAGGGCGCCGCGAGGAAAATCCGCGCCACCCGCTTCTCTCCGTCCAAATCCGCCACCGCCAGATAATCCTCGCCCGCCAGCGCGTCGGCGGGTTGCAGCTCCGCGCCTTTGCCGTTTGCGAGCAGGAATTGCCCCCGCGCGCCCGGCCGCTTTTGCGCGATGCGGTCGGGATAGGCCAGGGCCAGAAGCCGCCCCGCCTCGCGCGCGTCGATCTCTCCCCCGCCGATCCCGAGCCTTTGCCCGATCTGCCGCGCCGCCTGGCGCGCGCGCTCTGCCGCGCCGCGATCGAGCGCCATCCCCGCCGGCGGATTTCGCGCGGCGCTCCGCTTCCCCAGCATCTCCAGCCGCAAGCGCAGATCGGCGTCTCGCGCGCCCGGCTTCGCGCGCAAAATATCGCGCTCCATCAGCAGCGCGGCGATCGCCGCGGCCGCCGCGCCCATTCCCTTTTCTTTTCCGGTCAGGACCATATGCGCCAGGCGCGGATGCAAGCCCAGCGCCGCCATGGCCTTGCCGTGCCGGGTGATTTGCCCCTTGGCGTCGAGCGCGCCGAGGCGCGAGAGCAGCGCCTTGGCTTCGGCATAGGCGGCGGCCGGCGGCGGGTCGAGCAAGGCGATGGCGGCGGGATCGGCCGCGCCCCATTGCGCCAGCGCCAAGGCCAAGGGCGCCAAATCGGCTTCGAGGATTTCCGGCGCGTTGAAGGGGCGAAGCTGCGCCTCTTCGGCCTCGGGCCATAAGCGATAGGCGATGCCGGGTTCGAGCCGTCCGGCGCGGCCGCTGCGCTGTTTGGCCGAGGCCTGAGACACCCGGATCGTCGCCAGCCGCGTCATGCCGCTCCCGGGCTCGTAACGCGGCACGCGCATCAAGCCGCCATCGATGACAATGCGGATGCCTTCGATGGTGAGACTGGTCTCGGCAATCGACGTCGCCAGCACCACTTTCCGCTTGCCCGGCGGGGAGGGCAGCAGGGCCTGATCCTGCGCCTCGGGCGCGAGATCGCCATAAAGCGGCGCGACCGAAACATCCGCGCCCAGCGCCGATTCTTCTAAGAGCCGCGCGACACGCCGGATTTCCGCGCCGCCGGGCAGGAACACCAGCACGCTGCCGCTCTCTTCCCCGAGCGCGCGTTTGATTGCCGCCGCCACGCCGGATTCGAAACGGTCAGGCATCGGTCGAGACAGGTGCCGGATTTCGACCGGGAAGCTCCGCCCCTGGCTCGCCACCACCGGCGCATCCCCCAAAAGCCTCGCCACCTTGTCGCCTTCGATGGTCGCCGACATGACCAGCAGGCGCAAATCCCCCCGCAAATGCCGCCGCGAATCCAGCGCCAGCGCCAAGCCCAGATCGGCTTCGAGGCTGCGTTCGTGGAATTCGTCGAAGATCACCAATCCCACGCCCTCGAGCCCGGGATCGTCCTCGATCAATCGCGGCAAAATCCCCTCGGTCATCACCTCGATGCGCGTCTTGGGCCCAATGCGGGTTTCCAATCTCGTGCGGAAACCCACCGTCTCGCCCGCGCTTTCGCCCAGCATCTGCGCCATGCGCCGCGCCGCCGCGCGCGTCGCCAGCCGGCGCGGCTCCAGCATCAGAATTCTTTTCCCCTTGAGCCAGGATTCATCGAGCAGGGCGAGAGGCGCCAGCGTCGTCTTGCCCGCGCCGGGCGGCGCTTCGAGCACCGCCGCGCCTTTTTCTGAGAGCGCCGTCTTGAGCGCGGGCAGCGTCTCGCTCACCGGCAATGCGCCGGCGAATTTTCCCGGATCGAAAGCCGTCACAGGCCGGTGGCGAAGCGCGCCATCACCACGATGATGGCGATCTGCAGCGAGGCCTGCAGCGCGGTGTGGCGCACATAGACGCGCATGCGGCGGCCGAGCTTGTCGAGATCGGGCCGCTCCTTCTGCAATTCGAGGCAGGTGAGCAGATTGATCGGCAGCAGGATGCACAGTCCCTGGACCGTGAGGATGGCGATGACGACCAGCGCCGCGTCGATCCAGAGCTTGCCGGGATAAGGCAGTTCGAAAAAGCCCAGGGTCTTGGCGAGGACATAGCCCGCCGTGCCGGTGATGATGGCGAGCGACGGCATCAGGAACAGCATGCGCGGCAAGAGCTTCATGGAAAGCGCGCGGCGCGCGGGCAGATCGACCTGGCGCAGCGCCGGGCCCAGCACGAATCCCACGAACACGTCGATACCGGTCCACATCACGCCGCACATGACATGGATGAAATCGAGGAAAAAGATGTTGCCGAGCAGAACCGCCGCCGCCAGCACGGCGAAGGCCGCCGCGACATAGCGCAGATGACCCCACCGGATCAGGCTGGGCCGCTCTTCCACCGCCATGCTGGGCGCCGCCATGAAGCTCTCCTTATCGTGATCGCCATGATAGCGCAAACCGGGGCGGCGGGAAGGCGCCCCCTTGCCCCGAGCCCGCCGCCGGCGGCATACTGCCGCCCGCATGAGTACCCGCGCCCTGCTTAGCATCATCGCCGCCGTCATCGCCGTGATCGTCTTGTCCCAATTGCTCTATGATTTCTACGACTGGAACCAGCAGCAATCCTGCGCCTCCGTCGGCGGGCGCAATTGCGGCGCGCCCCGCGTCCCGATAAATCAGCCATGAGCGGCAAGATCGTCAAATCCGACGCCGAATGGCGGACGCAGCTGACGCCCGAGCAATTCCACATTGCCCGCCAGAAAGGCACCGAGCGCGCCTTTACCGGGCAGCATTGGGACAACCATGCGCCCGGCAGCTATGTCTGCGTCTGTTGCGGCCAGGAGCTGTTCTCCTCCGACGCCAAATTCGATTCCGGCACCGGCTGGCCGAGCTTCTTTCAGCCGGTGGCGAAGGACAATGTGGCGACCGAGGAAGACCGCAGCCTCTTCATGCGCCGCACCGAGGTGATGTGTTCGCGCTGCGACGCGCATCTCGGCCACATCTTTCCCGACGGACCGAAGCCGACCGGCCTGCGTTATTGCATCAATTCGGCCGCGCTGGCGCACAAGCCCAAGAAGTAGGGCTCAGCTGCCGATCTTGAGCGGCGCAACCAGCCCCTTGAGACAGGCGATGACGCTCAAGGGCGTGATGCGCCCGGTCTTGGGATTTTCCGACGGCACGTTTTCGATGGTCATGGAAAAACGCGCGCTGTCGGCCTCGACCTCGATGCGGTGAATGTTGCGGTCGATCGCCGGGTCGGCCAAAATTTCGAGCCGCGTCTTGTCGGGGCCGATGCCCGCGAGCGACAGCGCCGCCGCCACGTTGACATTGGCGGGAAAGCCCCGGGCTCCGTCGCGCGCGTTGCCGGCGAAAACCTTGAGCGGCGCTTTCAAGCCGGCGAGCGAAATCCTGTGCTCGGCCAGATAGGGCGCGTCTTCGAGCCCCCGGGGCGGCTTGCGCGATACCATCGTGACCGAATGGATTTTGCCTTCGGCCACGGCGCGCACCGCGTCCAATCCCAACAGCGCGCCGGTCGGCACGATGATGCGTGCGCCGGTCTGCTTCGCGCGCCCGGCCAGATCGAAATTCTCCAAGAGCGCGCCGGCGCTCAAGGGCATGAAGATGCGCCCGCGCTCGATCGCGGGTTCGGCGATGGCGCGGAATTGCGCCGCGGGCAGGCATTCGACCACGATCTCGGCGAGAGTCGCGAGTTCGGCCAGATCCACCACCGGCGCCGCGATGCCGGCTTCCGCGAGTCTTTTCGCGGCGGCCGGACGGTCGCGCGCCGACACCGCAACCAGCCGCAAGCCGGGAATTCCGGCGTGAAGCCGTTTCGCCACCGCCATGCCGATGGCGCCCAGCCCGCCGATCGCGACACTCAGCTCTTTCATGAGGCGAACCTCCGGCGCCGAAGATCGCAGAATGGGCGGGAATGGGCGAGGCCGCTCGGAGCCACGTTGAAACCATTCTCGCCCGCCGCCCGCCGCAGTTTATTTCACGTCCGGAAATAACAAGATGTTACTGTTATATATGTCTAAATTCCCAATTTCTTCAATATATTGCGCCCCGGGCGGCTTCTGTTAGCGTGACGGTCGCCGAGGCGGCTCGAGACCGCCGCACAAGCAAGGGGGAGGGAATCATGCTCGATCGCCGATCGCTGTTGAAGGCCACGGGCGCGCTGGCGCTTGCCGGGCCGCAAATGCTGCCGCGCCTGGCGCGCGCCGCGGACCAGGTTCCCCTGGTGCCCGGCTTGCCGGATGGCGAATACGCGACGGCAACGCTTGAAGCCCTGCCGGGCAAGAAGCCGCTGATCAAGCTCAGCTACCGGCCGCCCAATTACGAGACGCCGGTTTCCTATTTCAATTCCGAGTTCACCGCCAACGACGCTTTCTTCGTGCGCTACCACCTCGCCGCAATTCCGGATTCCATCGACGCCAAGACCTGGCGGCTCCAGATCGGCGGCGAGGCGGCGGCGACCCCCTTCGCGCTTTCGCTGGACGATCTGCAAAAGAATTTCGAGGCCGTCGAGATTCCCGCCGTCCTGCAATGCTCGGGCAACCGGCGCGGCTTGTCGACCCCGCATGTGCCGGGCGTCGAGTGGGGCGTCGGCGCGATGGGCAACGCCGTCTGGAAGGGCGCGCGGCTCAAGGACATTCTCGCCAAGGCGGGATTGAAGCCCGAGGCGGTCGAGATCGTCTTCGACGGCGCCGACGGGCCGGTCCTCGACAAGACGCCCAAATTCGTCAAGAGCATCCCGGTGTGGAAAGCCCTCGACGAGAACACCCTGGTCGCTTACGCGATGAACGGAAAGCCGTTGCCGCATTTCAACGGCTTCCCGGCCCGGCTCGTGATCCCCGGCTGGACCGGGACTTACTGGATGAAGCACATCGTATCGCTCAACGCGGTGACCAAGCCGTTCGACGGGTTCTGGATGAAATCGGCCTATCGCATACCGGCCGGCAAGTTCGCAATCGTGCAGAATTTCATGTCCCAGGAAACTCTCGCCAACACGCCGATCACCGAGATGGTGGTGAATACGCTCATCACCACGCCGGACGTATCCTCGGCCAGCGTCAAGCCCGGCCAGGCGCTCGCCATCAAGGGCATCGCCTGGGATGCGGGCTACGGCATCACCGGCGTCGAGGTCTCGACCGATGGCGGCCAGCAATGGCGTCAAGCGGCGTTGGGCCAGGATTACGGCCGTTTCGCCTTCCGCCCCTGGAGCTTCCGCTTCGTCGAGCAGAAGCCGGGCGGCTACACCGTGCTGGCCCGGGCGACCAACGGCGTCGGCCAAACCCAGGCTTCGAGCCTGATCTTCAACCCGGCGGGCTATCACAATAATGTGCCCCTGCCGCTGACCGTCAACGTCGCGTGAAGGGAGAAGCGCCATGAACGGACGAACGAAATACCTGTTGGGATTGCTGGTGTTGCTGCTGCCCGTGGCGGCGGCGGCGCAAGAAAAGCAGGTGATGCTCAAGCCGTCTTCCAGCCTCGAAACCGTGCAGAACAATTGCGGCGGCTGCCACAGCCTCGATTACATCGGCACCAATTCCTCCTACATGAACCACGACGCCTGGCAGGCCGAGGTCAACAAGATGATCAACGCCTTCGGCGCGCCGATCGATCCGAAGGATATCCCAGCGATCGTCGATTATTTGGTGCAGAACTACGGCAAGTCGGGCTGAGGCGCGGCGCTGGACAGGCCTCGGCGATTTCGGGCATCTCTAGCCCGCAACCGGAGGATGCCTTGCCCAGCAATTCCTTGATCCAACTCATCCTCGCCTTGGGCCCCGAAAGGCGGCTCGCGCTTGCGGCGGTAATCGGCGCCGCCGTTTCCTGGCTGGCTTGGGCGGCGCTGCCGTTTCCTTTCCCACTCGCCTTGGGCTGGATACTTGGCGTGGCGTTCTTCCTCGGCACGACCGCGCTGGTGATCGATCGGATAACGCCCCGGCTGATGCGGCGGCGCGCGCGGCGCCAGGATACCTATAGCTGGGTGATCCTGACCGTGGTGGTGGCCGCCGCCGCGGTGAGCCTGATCGCGCTTGGCTTCATGTTGCAGCAGAAGGGCGGCACGATGGGGTCGGGTATGCGCATCCTGCTCGCCGGGTTGGCGGTGATTTGCTCCTGGACCCTGACCCACACCATCTTTGCGCTGCATTACGCGCATCTTTATTACGGCGACGATCCCGCGCGAAAGGGAAAACAGGATCGCGGCGGCCTCAGATTTCCCCATGAGGGGGTGCCGGATTTCTGGGATTTTCTCTATTTCTCCTTCGTCGTCGGCATGACCTGCCAAGTCTCCGACGTGCAGGTCACCGGACGCCACATCCGCCGGCTCGCGCTCGCCCATGGCGTGCTGGCGTTCTTCTTCAATGCCGGGATTTTGGCCCTGGCGGTCAATTACATCGCCGGCACGCTCTAAATTCCTCTTGCCAGCGGGGCGGCCGAGGCACAGATTCCCGGATGGCTGGGGTGCCGGTTTTAAGTCCGGCTGAGAACATACCCACGGAACCTGTCTGGATAATGCCAGCGAAGGGAGCCTGCCATCAACGACCCGAAGACCTTGAAACGCTCCGCCCGTCCGCCCGTCGCCATCATCGGCGGCGGCGCGATCGGCCTCGGCATCGGCTGGCGTTTGGCCCAGGCGGGCGTACCGGTTGACGTGTTCGAGCGCGGCGAGGCCGGGCACGGCGCGAGCTGGGCTGCGGCCGGCATGCTGGCGGCGGGGGTGGAGACCGAGCCGGGCGAGGGCGATCTGGCCGCGCTCAACCGCGCCAGCCTAGCCTTGTGGCCCGATTTCGCCGCCGAGCTCGAACGCGAATCGGGCGTGTCGGTCGAATTGCGCCGCGAGGGCACGCTGATGGTGGCCTTGAATCGCGATGACGCGGCGCAGCTGCGTTTCACCTACGACTTCCAGCGCGCCCAGGGCGTGGCGCTGGAATGGCTGTCGCCCAAACAAGCTCTGGAACGCGAGCCGCAACTCAATCCGGCGCTGGCATCCGCGGTGTTCAGCCCGGGCGATCACCAGGCCGATAACCGTTTCCTGGTGCGCGCGCTGAAGCGCGCCTTTCTGGCGGCGGGCGGCAAGCTGCACGAGCATGCGGCGGTCACGTCGGTGGAGATCGTCTCCGGCCGCGTCAAGGCGGTGCGCCTCGGCGAGAAACGCCATGAATGCGCCGTCGCCGTGCTGGCCGCCGGCGCCTGGTCGGGCGAGATCGCGGGCTTGCCGCCGGAGGCAAAGGTGCCGGTGCGTCCGGTCAAGGGACAGATGCTGGCGCTCAAGATGGATCCGTCCGCGCCGCTGATCCGCCATGTGATCTGGAGTCCGAGGGTCTATCTGGTGCCGCGCCGTGACGGGCGGCTGATCGTCGGCGGCACGGTTGAGGAAAAGGGCTTCAACGCCGATCTCACCGCCGGCGGCATTTTCGCGCTGCTCGAAGGCGCGTGGCGGGCGCTGCCGGGGGTCGAGGAATTGGCCCTCGACGAGATGTGGGTGGGATTCCGCCCGGGTTCGCGCGACGACGCGCCGATGCTGGGGCCGGGCGCGGTCGAAGGGCTGGTGCTGGCGACCGGGCATTACCGCAACGGCATCCTGCTGACCCCCGTGACGGCGGATACATTGGCGCGCTATATCCTCACCGGCGAGGTGGCGGAATTGATCAAGCCCTTCGCGGCCTCGCGCTTCGCCGCCAAAATGCAAAAGGGCAAGACCAGGGAAAAGGCATGACCGGGACCATCCGCGTCAACGGCAAGGACGAGAGACTGGCGGCGGCCAATGTCGCCGAGTTGTTGCGCGCGCGCGGCATCGAAAAGCCGCGCGGCGTGGCGGTGGCGGTCAACGGCGCGGTGGTGCCGTCGCGCGAATGGGCCGAGAAGATTCTGGCTTCGGGCGACCGGATCGAAATCGTCCGCCCCTTCGGCGGCGGGTGAGGCGGGCCATGGCAGCGGACGAACTCGTCATCGCCGGAAAATCCTTCGCCTCGCGCCTGTTCATGGGCACGGGGGGATATCCCAATCAGCAGGCCTTGCTCGATTCCCTCGAAGCGGGCCAGCCTGCGCTGGTCACGATCGCCATCCGCCGCGTCAGCCTGGAAGGCTATGCCGAAAGCCTGGTCGATCTCTTGGACGGGCGTTACGCGCTTTTACCCAATACCGCGGGCTGCGCCACCGTCAAGGACGCGGTGCTGACGGCGGAACTGGCGCGCGAGGCGCTCGACACAAACTGGATCAAGCTCGAGATCATCGGCGACCGCGAAACCCTTTACCCCGATGTCGAGCAATTGCTGCGCGGCACCGAGGAGCTGGTGCGCAAGGGCTTCACCGTGCTGCCCTATTGCAACGACGATCCGGTCACGTGCCGCAAGCTCGCCGATCTGGGTGCCGCGGCGGTGATGCCGCTGGGCTCGCCCATCGGCAGCGGCCTCGGCATCGTCAATCCTCACGCCATCGAGCGCATCGTCGCGACTTCGCCGGTGCCGGTCATTCTCGACGCCGGCATTGGCACTGCCTCGGACGCGGCCTTGGCGATGGAACTCGGCTGCGGCGGCGTGCTGCTCAACACCGCCGTCGCCAAGGCGCGCGATCCGAAACGCATGGCGGCGGCGATGCGCGCGGCGGTGGCGGCGGGGCGCGGCGCGCTGCTCGCCGGCCGCATTCCGAAGCGCACACTGGCCGAACCCTCGAGCCCACAATTGGGCCTGGTCGGCGGGTGAAAATCCCCTCGCCGCCGCTGCTGGTCATCACCGACCGGAAGCAATCGAATCTCCCGCTCGCGGATATGGCGCAGGAAGTTTTCAAGGGCGGTTGCCGCTGGCTCAGCCTGCGCGAGAAGGATTTGCCGCCGCCCGAACGGCTCGCCTTGCTGCGGGCTCTTGTCGCGCTCGGGCGGAGATGGAACGCCACCGTCACCGTGCATGAGGACATCGAGGCCGCGCGAAGTTCCGGCGCGGCGGGATTGCATCTGCCGGGCACCGGCTCGCCCGCGCAGGCGCGGAAAATTCTGGGCCCAGGCGCGCTGATCGGCCTTTCCTGTCACGATATCGACGATATCGCCCGCGCCGAAGAGGAAGGCGCCGATTACGTCACCTTGAGCCCCATCTTCGCCACGCCGAGCAAGCCCGGGGACGTTCCCCTGGCGCTCGACGAGCTGGCGGATTGCGCCGCCAAGGCGATCATTCCGGTGATCGCGCTGGGCGGCATCGGCCCGGCCGAAGCCGGGCTTTGCCTCGAGGCGGGGGCATCCGGCGTGGCGGTGGTGGGGGCGGTGATGGCGTCGACGGATCCGGCCGGCGCCACCTCTGCGTTGCTTGCAAAGCTGGGTCCGGCTTGAATCCCTTGTCGCGAGCGGCGGCCGCCTCCATAGTACCGGCCATTCCCCCTTCCCAGATCAGGAGCACCGCGTGATCGACCTCCATTACTGGCCCACGCCCAACGGCCACAAGATCACCATCTTCCTCGAGGAGACCGGGCTGCCCTACAAGATTTTCCCGGTGAACATCTCCAAGGGCGAGCAGTTCCGTCCCGAATTCCTCAAGCTTTCACCCAATAACCGTATGCCGGCGATCGTCGATCACGAGCCGCCGGAAAAGGGGCCGCCGGTCAGCGTTTTTGAATCTGGCGCCATTCTCATGTACCTGGCGGAAAAGACCGGAAAGTTCCTGCCCAAGGATCTGCGCGGCCGTTACGAGGTGTTGCAATGGCTGTTCTGGCAGATGGGCGGCCTCGGCCCGATGGCGGGCCAGAACCATCATTTCAACCTCTATGCGCCGGAAAAGCTGCCCTACGCGATCGATCGTTATGTCAAGGAAACCAGCCGGCTCTATGCCGTGCTCGACAAGCGCCTCAAGGATCGCGAATTCGTCGCCGGGGCGTATTCGATCGCCGACATGGCGTCATATCCCTGGGTCGTGCCCTATGAGCGCCAGGGCCAGAAACTCGAGGACTATCCCAATCTGAAACGCTGGTTCGAGGCGATCAAGGCGCGGCCGGCGGTCAAGACTGCCTATGAGAAGGGCGAGGTCTATCGCCGGGACGCCGTTCCGAACACCAGCCCCGAGGCGCGCAAGCTGCTGTTCGGCCAATCGGCGGAAACCGTACGCCGCGCCTGACGGCCCCCGAAACGCCGCCCAAACAAAAAACCCCCGGTCCTCGGACCGGGGGTTTCTTTTCGGCGCTTTGGGCGCCGATGCCGATTACAGGTTGGTCGAAACCGTGTTGAAGGTGGACTTCAGGTTGGTTCCGACGGTCGTCAGAGCGGTGACGACGACGACGGCGATGAGAGCGGCGATCAGGCCATACTCGATGGCGGTCGCGCCGGACTCGTCACGGAAAAGCTTCACAAGGGTCTTCATGGTTGGTGTCTCCTGGAGGCGGTGATTGGAACGCGTTCGATGTAACCGGGGCATTCTCTGCCGAATTGGTTAAACCGGAATTAAAACGGCGGACAAATACGCGGTATACCGGACAAGAAAATCGAATTTTAAGGAATCCTTGTCTAAAAAATATGCAATGGCTTGAATATTATTTTATCTAAAATTCCATGCATTGCCGGCGGTGGGGCTGCGGCGCTTTGCCCGGCCCAAAACCATCTGTTACATCCGGTAAACCATGTTAGTATCCATCCCTGCCCGCCGCCGAATCGGTTATTCGATGATGCGGGCGTGACATCCACCGCCCGGGTGCGTCCGTACCCCAGCCAGTTTTCAGGAGTATCTTTATGAAGGCGCTTATTACCGCGTTTGCGTTGCTTTCTTTCGTCGCCGCCTCGACCGTTCCCTTGGCCGTTCCGGCGCAGGCCCAGTCGTCGCAGACCGACCAGCCGGCGGCCAAGACCACCAAGGCCAAGACCACCAAGACCAAGAAAACCGCCACCACCAAGAAGAAGTCCACCACGACCAAGAAAACGACGACGAAGAAGAAGCCGGCCACGTCCACCAGCCCATAAACGCGGTCCGCGGCATCCAGGAATAGAAAAGCCCCCGGGAAACCCCCGGGGGCTTTTTCCGCTTCGGCCCAGCCGGCGGCCGCTAGAATTCCCTGCCGATGAACCGATCGACCGAATACCGGCCGCCGCCGCGGAAGAAGATGGCGAGGCAGAGCAGCCACCACAGCAACGCGTATTCGATGCCCTTGAGGGTCCAGAAATAGCCATACTGCCACTGGAAGAAGACGATGATGACGCCCATCTCGATCCAGATGATCAACGCCGCCAAGCGGGTGAAGAGCCCGATCGCGAGGCAGATCGCGCCCACGGATTCGGCGAAGACCGCGAAATAGGCCCACATCAACGGATAGGGCAGGCTCATCTGCTTGTCGATGTAAGGAGCCAGATTCACGGCGCTGCCGAGCATGATCTTCTGGATGCCATGCGGCACCAGAACCGCGCCGGTGGCGAATCGCATGAAGGAATAACTCGCGGGTGAAAAGGTCTGGTAGAGCCCGCCGAGGCCCGGAAAGATCAGCCGTTTTTTATCGATGATTCCCGTGGTCATGTTTCCCCCTTTTAGGTTCGCAGTTTCGTTCGAGCCGTATGTGAAAGCCTAAAACTCGCGTCCGATGAGCCGGTCAAGCGAATAGCGCCCGCCGCCTTGGAACAGGAAGGCGACGCTGAGGACCAGCAGCAGCAGCGGATATTCATAGCCGCCGCCCTGACTCGAGAACACGAACCCCCGGGTGAGGTGCACGCCGAAGGTGATGACCGCCATTTCAATCGCGAGCAACAGGGCGATCGGGCGGGTCAGCAATCCCACGGCCAGCGCGGCGCAGCCGAAGAATTCGAGGATGGCGATGAAATAAGCCCAGGCGAGCGGAGCCGGGAAGCCCCAAGGCCCGAGCAGATGCTCGGCCAAGCCTGGCGCGCCGCCGGCGAACAGCTTGAAATAACCATGCACCATGATCGTGGCGGCGAAACTGAAACGGACAAAGGCGTACATCCACGGGCCGAGCGCGTCGTAAATCCCACCCAGGCCGGGGATTATGAGTTTGGCGTTGCCGTTCATGGCTTTCCTCCCTTTGCCTTATTACATGCCCTTTTATAGGGGCCTTATCCGCGAAGCATAACATCGCCCGGCGGCGGGCGATGGATCACTTCGGCGTTAAGCGGGGAGTTAGTGTGCGCCGCACACAAAAGTGGCGCGAACCGGCATCATGAGTGGGCAGGCATACAAATCCCATTTCTGCTCTATCAGGCTCGGCGGCTTGCCGGAGCCGCATTCCCGCGCCGCGATGGCGATCACCTTGTCGGGCGTCGAGCTCAAGCGGCTATAACAAACCGAGACCGGCACGCTCGACGGATCGGCGGCGCCGGCGGTCGCGGCGGCGTCCTGCGCGGACGTCATGCCGGCGGGAAGGGAGGCCGTCCGGGTGGGTGCGGGAGCCCCGCCGGTGGAAGGCGACGAGCCCCGTGAAATCTGGCTTACGACAGAGTCGGGCGTTCCCGTTTCGAACGGCTCGATCAAGCCGCAGCCGGCGAGGCCGAGCAGCAGAACCAGTGCGCCAGCGGCGCGGCTAGGTGCCAACATGACGTTTAGGCTGCCGCAAGAGGCGGCCCGGCGCAATCTTTCCTTCGCTTTCCCGCGATACCAAGGCTTGACGGCGCCGCCTTTCTGTCCGGATACTATAGGCGATTCCAAGGGGAGCCCCGCCGAGGGGCTGAGACACCGCTAAAGGCCCGGCGATTTCGGGCGGCGTGGGAACCCTTTGAACCTGATCCGGATCGTGCCGGCGTAGGGACAGGAACGCTTCTCCATCATCCCCGCGTCGCCCGTCCGGAGCGAATTCGCCGCTGTCGCATAAGGAGGCTGTCATGCCCGAAGGCACGCTGAGCCAGAATTTCAAAGTCTCGACCGGTCCGCTGCCGGCTTCGCGCAAGGTGTTCGCCGCGGGCAAGCGGCACCAGGACATCCGCGTTGCCATGCGCGAGATCGAAGTCGCCGGCGGCAAGGAGAAGGCGGTGCGGGTTTATGATCCGTCCGGCCCCTATACCGATCCCGCGATATCGATCGACATCCGCGCGGGCTTGCCACCATTGCGCGAGGCGTGGATTCGCGCGCGCGGCGATGTCGAAGCGAGCCAGGGCCGGGCATTGCGGCCCGAGGATAACGGCCTGAAACCCGGCGAGACCAGCGCCGTGCCGGCCTTCGACCGCGCGAGCCGCGCTCCCTTGCGCGCTAAGCCGGGCAAGGCGGCGACGCAATTGGCCTATGCCCGCGCCGGACTGATCACGCCCGAGATGGAATACATCGCTATCCGGGAAAATTTGGGGCGCGAAAACCTGGGCCGCGAGCACGCCTTGGCCTTATCCGGGGACGGCGAATCCTTCGGCGCCTCCGTTCCCGATTTTGTCACCCCCGAATTCGTGCGCGACGAGGTGGCGCGGGGCCGCGCCATCATCCCCGCCAACATCAATCACCCGGAGTCCGAGCCGATGATCATCGGCCGCAATTTCCTGGTGAAGATCAACGCCAATATCGGCAATTCGATCGTCACCTCCTCGGTCGCGGAAGAGGTGGACAAGCTGGTCTGGGCGATCCGCTGGGGCGCCGATACCGTGATGGATCTGTCCACCGGCAAGAACATCCACACCATCCGCGAATGGATCATCCGCAACGCGCCGGTGCCGATCGGCACGGTGCCGATCTACCAGGCGCTGGAAAAGGTCGAGGGCGCGGCCGAGGAATTGACCTGGGAAATTTTCCGCGACACGCTGATCGAGCAGGCCGAGCAGGGCGTGGATTATTTCACCATCCATGCCGGCGTGCGCCTGCCGTTCATTCCGCTGACGGCCAAGCGCGTCACCGGCATCGTTTCGCGCGGCGGCTCGATCATGGCCAAGTGGTGCCTGGCGCATCACCGGGAGAATTTCCTCTACACGCACTTTGAAGAGATCTGCGAGATCATGAAGGCCTATGACGTGAGCTTCTCCTTGGGCGACGGCTTGCGCCCGGGCTCGACCCGCGACGCCAATGACGAGGCCCAGTTTGCGGAGCTCAAGACCCTGGGAGAACTCACCAAGATCGCCTGGAAACACGACGTGCAGGTGATGATCGAGGGCCCCGGCCACGTGCCGATGCACAAGATCAAGGAGAACATGGATCTCCAGTTGAAGCATTGCGACGAGGCGCCGTTCTACACGCTCGGGCCCTTGGTGACCGATATCGCCCCCGGCTACGACCACATCACCTCGGCGGTGGGCGCGGCCATGATCGGCTGGTTCGGCACCGCGATGCTCTGTTATGTAACCCCAAAGGAGCATCTGGGCCTGCCCGACCGCGACGACGTCAAGACCGGGGTCATTGCCTACAAGATCGCGGCCCACGCCGCCGACATGGCCAAGGGCCATCCGGGCCAACGCGAGCGCGACGACGCCTTGTCGAAGGCGCGTTTCGAATTCCGCTGGCGCGACCAGTTCAATCTCTCGCTCGATCCCGAGACGGCGGAGAAATTCCACGACCAGACGCTTCCCGCCGAGGGCGCCAAGCTCGCGCATTTCTGCTCCATGTGCGGGCCCAAATTCTGCTCCATGAAAATCTCGCAGGAAGTGCGCGACTATGCCGAGAAGGGCATGGCCGAGATGTCGGAAACCTTCCGCAAGGAAGGCGGCGAGATCTACAAGGTGCTCGAAGGCAAGATCGCGCCCCAGGATCATTGACGGGCCGGTCGGTGAGCAACGCGCCCAAGGCCCCGAAACCCGGCCGGCTCTATCCCGAACGGCCGATCGTCGGCTGTCTGGCCGTGGTGCGGCGCGGACAGAAGGTGCTGCTGGCGCAACGCTCGCTCGCGCCCGGTATCGGCAAATGGGGCTATCCCGGCGGCATGCAGGAGCTGGGCGAAACGCTGTTCGAATGCGCGAAGCGCGAACTGATCGAGGAAACCGGCATCGTCGCCGAGCCCCACTCGGTTCTGACCGCGATCGAGGCGATCCGCCAGGACGAGAAGGGCAAGATCATGACTCACTTCACCCTGGTCTGCGTGCTGATGGACTGGCGCCATGGCGAGGGCGAACCGCTCGAGGACGCGCAGCAGGTGAAATGGCTCACCCTGGCCGAGGCCGGGTCGCTGGACACTTTCCCCGACGCCGTGTCCGTGATGAAGCTGGCGCTGTCCAGAAGTTGAAATCGCAAACCGCGATCCCGGAGATTGAGATGGGAAGCATGAACAAGCTGATGATGGCGGGCATCGTGTTAATGGCGCTCGGCATCGCCGGGCTGGTGGTCAACGTCATTCCGGTCCATCACCAGGAGCAGGAGGCGAAGATCGGCCCGCTGACGATCAATGCCGACAAGGAAACCGATTACGTCATCCCGCCTTATGCCGGCATCATCGCCATCGTCGCCGGGGCCGGGCTGGCCATTCTCGGCGCGCGGCGGGGCTGAGCGCCGGCGGACGAAATCAATTGTGGCGGGTCAATTCCGCGATATGGTATTAGAAGTCAACAAAATGCCGCCGTGGCCCGGAAAACGGACCAATAAAGCGGCAAGGCTCAAATCGAAATTTTCCTGGGAGGGAAACGTGGCATCAATCCGAATCCAATCTCTTGCCGTGCTGTTTGCGGCCGCAATCCTGGCGGCGTTGTGCGGCCCGTCCTCGGCGCAGACGATGATGCGCGCTTCGCACCAGTTTCCCGGCGGCAAGGGCGACGTGCGCGACGACATGGTGCAGATGATCGCCAACGAGGTGAAGGCGGCCAATGTCGGCCTCGACATGCAGGTCTATCCGGGCGCGTCGCTGTTCAAGCCGAACGACCAGTGGGATGCCTTGGTCAACGGGCAGCTCGATGTTTCCCTTTTCCCGCTGGACTATGCCAGCGGCAAGGTGCCGGCCTTCAGCGCGACGCTGATGCCCGGCCTGATCCGAAGCCCGGCGCGCGCCAAGCGGATCGATCAGTCCCAGTTCATGACCGACATGCGCAAGATCATTTCCGATAACGGCGTCATCGTGCTGTCGGATGCGTGGTTCGCGGGCGGCATGGCGTCCAATACGGGCTGCATCGAGAAGCCGAGCGACCTCAAGGGCGTCAAGTTCCGCGCCGCCGGGCCGACTTTCGCCGCGATGTGGTCGGCGGCGGGCGCCAATATCGTGACGCCGCCCTCGAACGAGATTTACAACGCGTTCCAGTCCGGCGTCGTGCAGGCGACCGATACCAGCCTCGGCACTTTCGCCTCCATGCGCCTTTACGAGCAGACCAAGTGCCTGACCGCGCCCGGCCATAACGCGCTGTGGATGATGTATGAGCCGGTGCTGATGTCGAAGAAGGTGTTCGACGGGCTCACCAAGCCGCAGCAGGCGGCGGTCATCAAGGCCGGCAAGGACGCCCAGGCCTATTACGACAGCAAGGCCGCTTCGGTGGATGAAGCGGCGATCAAGGCGTTCAAGGACAACAAGGTCCAGGTCGTGACCTTGACCGACGCGCAGTTTCAAACTTGGCTCGATCTCGCCAAGCAGACCTCCTATGCCGAATACGCCAAGAACGTGCCGGACGGCCAGCATCTGCTCGACGAGGCCTTGTCGGTCAAGTAACCGGGACGCGGGCATAGCGTGGCGCGAAAGAAAAGGCGGCGCGGTAAAGTTCGACGCCGCGGCCCCCTCGATTTGTTCATCAAGGCGGTCAAAACCGTCTCGCAGGCTTGCGGCATCTTCGCCGCAAGCCTGATCGCGCTGGGCGTCTTCGTCGTCTGCGAAATGGTGTTCGAGCGCTCCGTGCTCGGCACCAACACCATCTGGCAGGGCGATTTCACCACCAACTGCCTGGTGGCGGCGACTTTCATCGGCAGTCCCTACGTGCTGATGACGCGCGGTCACGTCAACGTGGACGTGCTGCCGCTTCATTCCGGCCCGCGCCTGCGCTATTGGCTGGCGCTGTTCTCGACCCTGCTGGCGATGGCGTTCGTCGTCGTCACGGCGGTGCTCGCTTACAATTACTGGCACGAGGCCTGGACGCATAACTGGCGCTCGAACACGGTGTGGCGCGAGCGGCTGTGGATACCCTATGCCGCTTTGCCGGTCGGGCTCATCCTGCTCGGCGTCCAGTATGCGGTCGAGCTGATCTGCCTGGTGACCGGGCGCGAGCCGCCCTTCGGCATCAAGGGAGACAAGCCGATCAACCCCGAGGTGATGCCGTGAGCCCCGGGGTTTCCGGAGCGCTGGTGCTGGTGGTCACGCTCCTCGTGCTGGTTTCGGGCGTGCCGGTGGCGTTCGGCATCGGCGCGGTGTCGCTCATCTTTATCGCGATATTCCAGGGCTTCGGCAGCCTGCATGTCGTGGCCGAAACGCTCTATTCCGGCCTCGACGATTTCACCCTGGTTTCGATTCCGATGTTCGTGATGATGGGCGCGGCGATCGGCTCCTCGCCGGCCGGCAAGGATCTCTACGAGGCGCTCGACCGCTGGCTCTACCGCCTGCCGGGCGGCCTCGTCATCTCCAATCTCGGCGCTTGCGCGATTTTCGCCGCGCTCACCGGCTCGTCGCCCGCCTGCTGCGCCGCCATCGGCAAGATGGGCATTCCCGAGATGCGCCGGCGGGGCTATCCCGACGGCGTCGCCACCGGCTCGATCTGCGCCGGCGGCACGCTCGGCATCCTTATCCCGCCTTCGATCACCTTCATCCTCTACGGCATCGCCACCGAGAACTCGATCGGCCGGCTGTTCCTCGCCGGCGTGATGCCGGGGCTGATGCTGACGGGCTTCTTCATGATCTGGACCCTGTTCACGATCTGGCGCAGCGGCTTTCGCGCCTATGCCGCGGATTTCCGCTACAGCTGGACGGAGAAATTCACCTCGATTCCCAAGATCGCGCCCTTCATCGCCATCATCGTCGGCGTGATGTATTCGCTTTACGGCGGGCTCGCCACGCCGTCCGAGGCGGCCGGCATCGGCGCCGCGCTCTGCTTCCTGCTCGCGGTCGCGATCTACCGGATGTGGAGTCCGCTCGAATGGTGGAAGATTCTGCGCGACACCGCGCGCGAATCCATCATGATTCTCACCATCATCGCCGCCGCGGTGGTGTTCGGCTACATGCTGACCTCGCTCTACCTGACGCAGACGCTGGCGCACGGCATCGCCGACATGCACGCCAACCGCTGGGTGTTGATGTTCATGATCAACATCTTCCTGCTGGTCTGCGGCTTCTTCATTCCGCCGGCGGCGGTCATCCTCATGACCAGCCCGATCCTGCTGCCGATCATCACCGCGGCGGGATTCGATCCGATCTGGTTCGGCGTCATCCTCACCATCAACATGGAGATCGGCCTCATTCACCCGCCGGTCGGGCTCAACATCTATATCGTCAGCGCGATCGCGCCCGACGTGCCGCTCACCACGGTGATGTGGGGCACGCTTCCCTACGTCGTCTGCATGTTCCTGGCGATTTTCGTGCTGTGCGTTTTTCCCGAGATCGCGACCTGGCTGCCCGATCATTTGATGGGGGCGATGAGCCACTAAGCCCCCCGCGCGGCTCTTGCTTCGGCGCGCTATCGCGTGGCTCCAGATTTAGCGCGCTATCGCGCGCGGGGGCACCAGGCTCGAAACCAGGAAGATCAAGCTCGCCGCCAGCACGATGGCGGGGCCGGCCGGCAAATCCCATTTGAGCGAGGCGCCGAGCCCGCCCAGCACCGCCGCCCCGCCCAGGATCGCCGCCAGAAACGCCATCGCCTCGGGATTGCGCGCGAAACGCCGCGCCGCCGCCGCCGGCAGGATCAGCATGGCGGTGATCAGCAGAATGCCGACGATCTTCATCGCCACCGAGATCACCAGCGCCATCAGCAGCACGAAGGCGAGCCGGGTCGCGCCCACATTGACGCCTTCGACCTGGGCCAGTTCCTCATGCACGGTGACGGCCAGGAGCGGCCGCCAGATCGCCGCCAAGGCCGCGAGCGTCAATGCCCCGCCGCCGTAGATCCAGGCGAGATCGGCGTTGGTGACGGCCAGGATGTCGCCGAAGAGATAGCCCATCAGGTCGATGCGCACGGTCTCCATGAAGGCGAGCACGATGAGGCCCAGCGACAAGGCGCTGTTCGACAGAATCCCCAGGAGCGTGTTGCTGTCCAGCAGGCGCTGGCGTTCGAGCGCCACCAGCAACAGCGCCAGCCCCAGGCACAAAACCACCACCGCGAGATTGAGATTGATGCCGAGCAGGAACCCGAGCGCCACGCCCAGCAGCGCCGAATGCGACAGCGTGTCGCCGAAATAAGCGAGCCGCCGCCACACCACGAAGGAACCCATCGGCCCCGCCACCGCGGCCACGCCCAGCCCGGCCGCCGCCGCGCGCCACACGAAATCATCCATGCGGATGCCCGCCGCCGCGGTCATGCGCGTGATCGTGGCCATGGTCATGATGGTGGGTGTAGAGCGCGAAGGCGTCGGCGGCCTCGCCGAAGAGGGCGCGATAGGCCGGATCGCGCATCACGTCATCGGGGTGGCCGCTGCAACAGACGTGGCGGTTGAGGCATATCACCTTGTCGGTCTTCGCCATCACCAGGTGCAGATCATGCGACACCAGCAGGATGGCGGTCTTGCGTGTGTCGCGGATGCGGCGAATGAGCGCGAAGATTTCGGCCTGTCCGGCCACGTCGACGCCCTGCACCGGCTCGTCCAGCACCAGCAAATCGGGATCGCGCATCAGCGCCCGCGCCAACAGAACCCGCTGCAACTCGCCGCCCGACAACGTCTGAACCGGCAAATCGAGCACATGCCCCGCGCCGGTTTCGCCCAGCGCCTCGGCGCCGCCGCGTTGTGCGTTGGGCGCGAGCGACAGGAAACGCCGCACGGTCAAGGGCATGGTGTCGTCGACCTTGAGGCGCTGCGGCAGATAGCCCAGGCGCAAGCCCGGCTTGAGCCGGACGCTGCCGCTATCGGGTTTTTCCAGGCCCAAGGCCACGCGCAACAGCGTCGTCTTGCCGGCGCCGTTGGGGCCGATCAGGGTCACGATCTCGCCGGGGTGGAGCTGGAGCGACACGTTCTCGAGCGCCTGGCGGCGGCCAAAGGCGAGGCTCACGCCGTCAAGCGCGAGGTAAGGCTTATCTTCGCTCATGCGGGCTTGATAACATCATTCCCCCATGCGCCTCAAATGCCTTGCCTTCGCTCTGGCTGCCTTCTTGCCCGGGGCCATGCCCGAAGCGGCCTTGGCCGATCCGCCCGCCGTGGTGGCGAGCATCAAGCCGGTCTATTCGCTGGTCGCCGGGGTCATGGCGGGTCTGGGCACGCCCGTGCTCATCGTCCACGGCGCGGCCTCGCCGCACACCTATTCCTTGCGTCCCTCCGATGCGCGGGCGCTCGAAGCCGCGCGGCTGGTGTTCTGGGTGGGGCCCAGCATGGAAAGCTTCCTTGCGAAACCGCTCCAGGCGTTGTCCGGCCAGGCCGAGATCGTCGAGCTCGACCGCGCGCCCGGCGTCGTCACATTGCCGGCGCGCATCGGCGGCGTGTGGGAGCCCGATCTCGACGCGCCCGCGCCCGCGCCCGCCGGTCCCGGCACGCTCGACGGCCATCTCTGGCTCGACATCGACAACGCCAAGGCGATCGTGCGGATCGCGGCCGAACGGCTCTCCGCGCTCGATCCCGCCAATGCCGCGCGCTATGCCGCCAATGCCCGCGATCTCGAATCGCGCCTGGGCGCGCTCGACCAGGAATTGCGCGCCGATTTCTTCCCGCTCGCCGGCAAGCCCTTTGTCGTCTTCCACGACGCCTATCAATATCTCGCGCGCCGCTATGCGCTCGACACGGTGGGGGCGATCTCGGTCGATCCCGACCGCCAGCCCGGCGCCAGGCGAATCGAGGAAATCCGCGCCAAGATCCTGGCGAGCCGCGCGGCTTGCGTCTTCGGCGAGCCGCAATTCACGCCCGCGCTGCTCGGCACGGTGACCGCGGGCACCGGCGCCCGCGCCGGCACGCTCGACGATCTCGGCACCGCCATCCCCGACGGGCCCGATCTCTATTTCCGCCTGATGCGCGGAGTAGCGGCCGCGCTAACGGATTGCCTCGGTTCGTGAAAACACGCAGGATGGCGGCATGAGGGACGCCGAGACGGGCCAAATCGACGCCGCGCGCGGCGTCGCCGAACTCCGCCGGGCCATGGCCGCCTGGCGCCAAGCGGGGCAGAGCGTGGCGCTTATTCCCACCATGGGCGCGCTTCATGCCGGGCATCTGGCGCTGGTGGCGCGCGGCAAGGCGTTGTGCGACCGGGTGGTGGCCAGCATCTTCGTCAACCCGGCGCAATTCGGTCCCGGCGAGGATTTGTCGCGCTATCCGCGCGACGAGAACGGCGACCGCCAGAAGCTTGGGCAAGCGGGCTGCGATCTGGCCTATGTGCCCGCGGTCGCGGAAATCTATCCCGTGGGCTTTTCGACCGCGGTCGCCGCCGGCCCCTTGGGCGAGACGCTGGAAGGGCTTTTCCGTCCGGGACATTTTTCCGGCGTCGCGACCGTGGTGACCAAGCTGTTGTTGCAGGCGGCGCCCGACATCGCCTGTTTCGGCGAGAAAGACTACCAGCAGCTTCAGGTCATCCGCCGCGTGGTGCGCGATCTCGACATTCCGGTGCGGATCGAGGCGGTGGAAACCGTGCGCGAAGCCGACGGCTTGGCGCTGTCCTCGCGCAACGCCTATCTCACGCCCGATCAGCGCCGCCGCGCGCCCATGCTGCATCACGCCCTGACCGAAGTGGCAAGGCGCGCGCGCAAGGGCGATCCCGCCGCCGCCGCCTGGGGCACCCATTCGCTGATCGGGGCGGGTTTCAGCAAGGTCGATTACTGCCTGGTTTGCGACGCCGAAACACTCGAACCGGTCGAGCGCATCGAGCGCAAGGCGCGCGTGCTGGCCGCCGCCTGGCTCGGCCAGACCCGGCTCATAGACAATCTGCCGATCGACCCGCCATAGTAGGCGGCGGGCGGAGCGGAGAGAAAAAGCCTTGAAAATCCTTGTCACCGGCGGAGCGGGATTCATCGGCACCTCGGTCGTGCGCCACGCGCTCGCGGCGGGCCATGCCGTGGTCAATCTCGACAAGCTGACCTATGCCGGCTCGAACCCGCCCTTGGGCGCGCTCGCAGGCCCCGCGAATTACGCTCTCGAAGTGGCCGACATCGCCGACCGCCCGGCGGTCGCGCGAATCTTCGCCCGGCACCGCCCCGATGCCGTGATGCATCTGGCGGCGGAAACCCATGTCGACCGCTCGATCGACCGGCCCGACGAATTCATCGCCACCAACCTCACCGGCAGCTTCGTCATGCTGGAATGCGCGCGCGACCACTGGCAGGGGCTTTCCGGCGAGGCGCAAGCGCGGTTTCGCTTTCACCACATCTCGACCGACGAGGTCTTCGGTTCGCTCGGCCCCAAGGAACGCGCCGCCGAGGACGCGCTCTACCGGCCCAACAGCCCTTATGCCGCCTCCAAGGCCGGGGCCGATCATCTCGCGCGCGCCTGGCACCAGACCTACGGCCTGCCGGTGATCGCCACCAACTGTTCCAATAATTACGGGCCCTGGCAATTTCCGGAAAAACTCGTGCCCCTGCTGATCCTCAACGCGGTCGAGGGAAAGCCGCTCCCGGTCTACGGCAAGGGCGAGAATGTGCGCGACTGGCTTTATGTCGGCGACCACGCCGCGGCGCTCGCCGCGGTGTTGCAGAAGGGCCGGGTGGGCGAGACCTACAATATCGGCGGCGGCGAGGAGCGGCTGAACATCGATCTCGTCCGCATGCTCTGCGCCATCCTCGACGAGGAATTGCCGCAATCGCCGAACCGCCCGCACGAAAAGCTGATTTCCTTCGTCGCCGACCGGCCGGGCCACGATCTGCGTTACGCCATCGACGACCGCAAGCTCAGAAGCGAGCTCGGCTGGAAACCCGCCGAGACCCTGGCCACCGGCCTCAAGAAAACCGTGCGCTGGTATCTCGACAACTGCGCCTGGTGGGAGCCGATCCGCGCCGGACTCTATCGCGGCGAACGCCTGGGCAAGATCGGCAAAAAGGTCCAGGAGGCGAAGAGCCGATGAAGGGCATCATCCTGGCTGGCGGCTCGGGGACGCGGCTCTTCCCATTGACCCGCGCGCTCTCGAAGCAACTGCTGCCGATCTACGACAAGCCGATGATCTATTATCCGTTGTCGACTTTGCTGCTCGCCGGCATCAAGGACATCCTCATCATCACCACGCCCGAGGACGCGCCGCTCTTCAAGACACTCTTGGGCGACGGCAAGCAATGGGGCGTGTCGCTCTCCTATGCCGGGCAGCCCAAGCCCGGCGGCCTGGCGCAGGCCTTTCTCATCGGCCGCGATTTTCTCAAGGGCGAAGGCTGCTGCTTGGTGCTGGGCGACAACCTGATCTACGGCGACAGTCTGTCCGGCATGATGCGCAACGCGGTGGCGCGCAAGACCGGCGCAACCGTCTTCGGCTATCGCGTCAGCGATCCCGAACGCTATGGCGTGGTGACTTTCGGCCGCGACGGCAAGCCGGCGGCGCTCGAGGAAAAACCCCAATCGCCCAAATCCGACTGGGCGGTGATCGGGCTTTATTTCTACGGCCGCGACGTGGCCGATCTCGCGTCCAGGCTCAAGCCGTCAGCCCGCGGCGAGCTTGAAATCACCGATCTCAACGCCGCTTATCTCAAGCGCGGCGATCTGGCGGTCGAGAAACTGGGCCGCGGCTATGCCTGGTTCGACACCGGCACGCATGAATCGCTGCTCGAGGCCTCGGAGTTCGTGCGCACCATCGAAAAGCGCACCGGGCAGAAGATCGGCTGCGTCGAGGAAGTCGCCTTCCGCCAACGGTTCATCGACACCGGCCAGCTCATGAAGCTGGCGGCGCTCTACGGCAAATCCGATTACGGACGGTATCTGGAACGCCTGGCCGAAGAAGGCCCCGGCGCCTAGGCCTCGCGCCTAAGCCTCTTTCGGTATGACGCGCGGTGCCGCTGCGTTGGCGGCGTATTCCGGCACCATGTTCTTGAGCACCACCAGCAGCCGGTCGATGCGCCCCTCGCGCGCATGCTCGGCCAGTTCGTCGAGGGCGCGCGACAGCATGGCGTAGTCGATGACGCGGGGCGCGGCCAGGCGGATGCCCGGGACCTCGGTCGGCACCAGCGGTTCGCCGGCGTGGAACAGTTCCTCGTGCAGCTTTTCGCCGGGCCTCAATCCGATGAATTCGATGCCGATGTCCTTGTCGGGCTTGAGACCGGCGAGGCGGATCATCTGGCGCGCGAGTTCCGCGATCTTCACCGGCTCGCCCATGTCGAGCACGAAGATCTTGCCGCGCTCCTCGCCGTCGGCATGCGCCAGCGCCGAGGATTGCAGGACCAGTTCGACCGCTTCGCGCGTGGTCATGAAATAGCGCGAAATCTCGGGATGGGTCACGGTCAAAGGCCCGCCGGCGGCCAATTGCCGCTGGAACAGCGGCACCACCGATCCGGTCGAGCCCAGCACGTTGCCGAAGCGCACGGTGACGAAGCGCGTGCCCCCGGCTCGCCGCGATTCGACCAAATCGAGCGCCTGGCAGATGCTTTCGGCCAGGCGTTTCGACGCGCCCATCACATTGGCCGGGTTTACCGCCTTGTCGGTCGAGATCATCACCATCGCCTTGACGCCGTGGGCGCGGCAGGAATCGGCCACGTGGCGCGTGCCCAGCACGTTGGTCATCACGCCCTCGGTGGGATTGGCTTCCACGATGGGCACGTGCTTCAACGCGGCGGCGTGGAACACCAGCTCCGGCCGCTCCTCGGCCATGATCGCGTCGATGCGGCTACGGTCGCGGATGTCGGCGATCACCGCTTGCCGCGGCAAAGCGGGGAAACGCTCCAGGATTTCGCGGTCGATGGCGTAAAGCGCGAATTCGCCGTTATCGAGCAGGGAAAGCCGCGCCGGCGCGAAGGCGGCGATCTGGCGTGACAGTTCGGAGCCGATGGTGCCGCCGGCGCCGGTCACCAGCACGCGCTTGCCCTTGACCAAATCGCGCATGGCGGCGCGGTCCAGCACCGTCTGCGACCGGCCGAGCAGATCCTCGATCGCCACCGGCTCGATCGGCCGCGCCGCGTTCTTGGTCGGCTCGCGGAACTCGGTCAGCCGCGGTAGCCGCGCCAGGGGAATTCCCAATTTGTCGGAGAGGTCGAGCAATCGCCGCACCGCCGCGCCCTCAAGCGTCTTGCCGCTCAGGATGAGCCGCTGCGGCTTGGCGCCGTTGCCGTCGAGCTGCCCGATGATCTCCGCGGTCTGGTCGATCGTTCCCAGAATCGGCACGCCGCCGATGTCGCGCCCGACGCGCAGCGCGTCGTCGGTGACAATGCCGACCACGCGATAAATCGGCTTGGCCCCGCGCGAGGTAGCGCGGATAAAGAGATCGGCATCCTCGCCGGCGCCGATCAACAGAACCGGAACGCCGCCGCGGCCGCTATTGGCGCTCAAGAACTGGGCCAAGCTCCCGTCCTTCAACAGGCGATAGACGAAACGCGGACCGCCCAGCAGCGCCATCAGCACCAGCCAGTTGATCGCGACCACCGAGCGCGGCAATCCTTCGAGCCGCGTCACCAGGAACATCAGCGGGAAATAGATCAGGATGACCAGGGTCACCGCGCGCGCCAGCGCCAGCAAATCGTTGAGCGAGGCGTAACGCCAGATGCCGCGATAGAGCCCCGCCCAGAAGAACACGGCGGCCGCCGTGACGGTGAAAGCGCCGTCGTAGAACCAGAACAGGCCTTGAGAGAAATCGATGAAATCGTCGCCGACGCGCAGATAGAGCGATAGCGCGAACGCCACGGCCGCCATGACAATGTCATGGCCGAAGGCGGTTGCGGCGCGGCGGCTGACGATCCTCATGTCTCGCGATCCCGGAAGAAGGCTACGTTACGTGAAGCTTGTCCGGCGCAGCAAGGAAAAAGGCGCCGCTTTCAAGGCCCTCGGCGCCAATTTCGCCGGAATATGTTAAGGATGGCGAATTCCGGTCCGGGCGCGGAGGCCCTCTTCATGTTCTTCCTGGCGAGCAAGCTGTTCTGGGTCGTGGCTGAGCCCGGCAATTTGCTTCTTGTCCTGCTCGTTCTGGGGCTGCTGCTTCTGGCGGCGACGCGCCGGCGCAGGGGCATGTGGCTCGCGTCGTTGGCCGGCGCGGGCTTGGCCGCGATGCTGGTTTTGCCGCTCGGAGAATGGGCGATCGCGCCGCTCGAGGCACGTTTCCCGGCGCCTCAACTGCCGGACCGTATCGACGGCATCGTCCTGCTCGGCGGCGCGGTCGATCCCGGCATCACCCTGGCGCATGGGCAAATCGCGATCAACGAAGCGGCCGAGCGTATCACCGAAACCTTCATCCTGGCGAACCGGTATCCCTCGGCGCGCGTCGTGTTGTCGGGCGGCAACGGCACGCTGTCGTCCTCGCCGTTCAGCGAGGCGAAGGCGACCGCGGATTTGCTGGCCGCGATGGGCATGGACGGGCGCCGTCTGGTGATCGAAGACCGTTCACGCAACACCGACGAAAACGCGATCTTCTCGAAGGCGGCGGCCGATCCGAAACCCGGCGAGACCTGGATACTCATCACCTCGGCCGCGCACATGCCGCGCGCCGTGGGCTGCTTCCGCCATGCCGGGTGGGAGATTCTGCCCTATCCGGTCGATTACCAGACCTATGAGCACTGGCGATTGAACGACCTCGATCTCGGCAGGAACCTCGTCTTGTTTTCCAAGGCGGCGCATGAATGGCTGGGGCTCGCCGCCTATTACCTGACCGGGCGGATCGGCACGCTCTTTCCCGGCCCCTAGCCGATTTCGGCGAGGAGCGCGCGGTAAAGCGCTTCGGTCGCGGCCTCGATGGCCTTATCGGACAATCCGCTCTCGACCAGCTTGCGTCCGGCCGCGCCGTAACGCCGGCGGCGTTCGGCATCGCCGGCCAATCCGGCGAGAGCCTCGGCCAAGGCGCCGGCGTCGCCCGGCGGCACCAGGGTGGCGTTGACGCCGCCGCGGGCGATATCACGGTTGCCCGAAACATCGGTCGCAACGATGGGCCGCGCCATCGCCGCCGCCTCGAGTAGGCTTTTGGGCAGGCCTTCGCCGCCCAGGGAGGCGAGCGCGGCGATATGCGCTTGGCGCCATATCTCGCGGATATCCTCCACGCGCCCGCGCCAGGTCACGCCCGGCAAGCGGCTCCAAGCCTCGAGCGTGGCCCGGCCGATGGCGCTGGGATTTTCCGCATCGGCCTCGCCCGCGAGCACCAGGCGCACATCCATGCCGCGGCGTTGCAGGATTTGTTGCGCCTCGACCAGATCGGCCACGCCCTTGATGGCGATCATGCGTCCGGCATAGGCCACGGCCACCGGCGGCGCGGGCGGTTCGGGCGCGGGCGCGAAATGAACCGTGTCCACGCCCGAGCCGGGAATGACGGTGATGCGTTTTTCCGCCTCCGGGCAAAGCGAGACAAAATCGCGCCTGTCCTCCTCATTCTGGACGATCACCCGGCCGTTCTTGCGCAACAGGATCGCGGGCCACAGAAACCGCGCCAAGAAGGCGATGACCTTGGCTTCGATGCGCGGCGAGCCGCCGAGATATCCCGTGCCGGTGATCATGCTCACCACCAGGGGCACACCGGCGAAGCGCGCGGCCATGCCGCCCAGCAAGGCGGGCTTCAGCGATACGTGATGGACGGCGAGCGGCTTTTCGCGGCGGTAAAGCCGCCAGATCTCGATCACCGCGAGCGCGCTCGCGAGCGGCCCGATCCGGCCGCGTTTCCAGCGCAACGGATGAAGCGCGTAGCCCAAGGCGCGGATGCGGCCGCCATGGGCATTCACCCGCGCCGCCACCGCCACCTCGAAACCGGCGCGTTGCGCGGCGCGCGCCATGGGCAGGCGATGCGACCAGAAATACCAGTCTTCGGTGACGAGGAAGATGAGCTTCTTCTTGTCTCGTTTCTCAACGCTCATCGGAGGATGTCCCGGCGAAAAGCGCGTTCGTCATCCACGGGCTGGAAAGCCATCGGGCCCGCCAGATGCCAAAACTCGGTAACGCCACGGCCAGCGCCGCCGCCAGCACCGTTCCGGCGTTGAACCGCCCGCCGGAAGCCGGTGTCGGGATCGGATAACTCTGCGTCATCGCCGCGTTTTATAGGCGAGAACCGCCCGCCTCGCCATTGCCGCGCAAGAGGCGCGCGGCCGGCGCCGATCCTTGCTATGCTACGCGGCGAGGAGACGCCATGACGCGCAGCCTGAAATGGGTGCTGATCGCCGCCGCCGGTCTGATGGCGGCCTATGGCGTGGCCTATGCCTGGCTCGGCCCCCCGGTCAAGGCCGACCACTATGTGGTGATCGAAGGCGACACGCTGGAACTGGTGAAGGCCCATTGTCGGCAAAACACCCTGGGCCTCGGCTGCCGGCCCGAGCTGCTCCGGCTCTACGGCGTCGATGCCTTCGAAAGCGCGCAGGCCTGCCGCGACGCCTCCGGCAAATCCTGGCCTTGCGGCGCCGTCGCCACGTCGCGGCTCAAGCAACTGGTCGGCACCACCGAATTCTCCTGCCATGTCGATCCTGAATTCGTCGACCGTCATGCCCGCGAATTCTCGTTCTGCACCGCCGACGGACGCGATGTCGGCGCGTTGCTGGTGACCGAAGGGCTCGCCTTCGCCTATGGAAGGGGCGATCAGTACCTCCCCTTGGAGGCCGAGGCCAAGGCGGCGCGGCGCGGCGCTTGGGCGGGGAATTTCGTGCGGCCGCAATATTTCCGTCAGGGCGCGACCGAATAGCGCGTCAGCCCGCGTCTTGCGCGCGGCGCGCGAGCACGATCAGCATGGCGCAAGTCACCGCGGCGGCCAGCGCCAAGGCCGTCAGGGGATGGACCACGGCGAGCAGCGCCAGGGCCAGCAGCGTCAGATCGCCGGCGAGGATCAGCACCGCCACCGCGGCGTGGTCGCCGTCGCGCGCCGCCGCGCGCTGATAGAAATGCGATTTGTGCGCCTGCCAGAAATGTTCGCCGCGCGCCATGCGGCGGACGAGGGTGATGGTGGCGTCGGCGAGATAATAGAGCGGCAGGATCAGCGCCGACACCCAATAGCCCTTGGCCGCGAGCAGCAGCAGCAACCAGCCCATGAGATAGCCCAAAGGCACGCTGCCGGCATCGCCGAGGAAGATTCGCGCCTTGTGCCAATTCCACGGCAGAAATCCCACCGCCGCCGCCAGCGCGGTCAAGGCGAGATAGGCCGTGCCGTCGCCGAAACCGTTTTCCAGCGTCAACACCCAAGCCGCGCCGAGGCTGAGGCAGGCTGTTTCGATGCCGGTGATGCCGTCGATCCCGTCCATGAAATTGTAGAGATTGATGAACCAGACCAGGAGCACGACCGCCGCCGCGCGGTCGAGATACCACGGCAGCAGATCTTGGAACACGGTTGCGCCGTGGGGCAGCAGCCACACGCCCAGTACCGCCGCCGCGCAATGGGCGGCGAGCCGCAGGGATATCGGCAGGCCCTTCAGATCGTCGATGAAAGAGAAGGCGGCCAGCGCGCAAGCCACGAGCCCGGCGAAAGCGGCTTCCACCGGGGCGTCGCCCATGGCCGCGAGCGCGATCCAGCCCGCCGCCAGGAGCGGCACCACCGCCAGGCCGCCGCCGCGCGGCACCGGCGTGTCGTGCGACGAGCGCCGGCCCGGCCGGTCGAGTATGGCGCGGCGCCTCAGCCATTCCAGCGCCAGCGCCGTCAACGCGAAGCTGGCGCCCAGCACGGCCAAGGGAATGGCGACCGCCAGCATCCAGGTCTTGTCCATGCGAGTGCCTTCCACCCTCCGCCGCAACCGGCCGCAACCGGCCGGAAACTGGAGGCTGTGATAGGCCGCAAATTCCCACGACGCAACCGGGATTGAGCCTAGGCCCGATCCCGGGGATTCAGCACTTGATCAGAGCCTGGCAAAGCTGGGCCTTCATCTGCTCGAGCTCGGTCTGGTGGGCCTTCAGTTCTTTCCACTCGGTCGAGCCGGGCGCGGAGGCGGCATAGGTGCGGATCAGCGTCACGGCCTCGGTCATGAGGGAATTCACCGTTTCGGGCGAGAATCCCTTAAGCATCGACTGATAGTGGGAGATCGCCTGCGGGGAAAGACCCGGCGCCGGCGTGTTCTGCTCGCTCGCGGCCTGCGAAATGCCGTGTCCGATCAGGATCGGAATCGCCGCCAGAAGGAGTCCGCACAAGGGAAGTCGCATGGCTTGTTCCTCGTCGTTGAGAACCCGCGGCGTTTGTCACGCCTGCGAGCCTGACCCATCCGTGACGTCATGCGCCGCCACGCGCGCGTGATGCGCGTGCAAGACCGGTATCGGCGGTGAAACCGGCACGTGCGCAAGATCATCCGAACGGGCCATGTGTTCATGGCTTCTCGTCCATTTGGGACGCACCATGCGTCCGTTCTTCACATCGCAAGCGCCGTGCCAAGCGAGGATTTCCGCGCTAACGGCGTCATGCGGCGCGGCGTTTGTAAAAACGCGCGACGGTTTTTCGGATGATCGGAATGGTTAAAGGCGCGCGGCCGCGCCCTCAAGAGGTGTTTAAGGAGGCGCTTAAAAGGCGCTTAGCGCCAGCGGCCGCCGCCGCGATAGACGAATCCCACCGACGGTCCGTAGTAATAGGGCGCCGGGTAATAGGGATAAGCGGAGTAGGGCGCGTAATAGCCGCCGTAATAGGGGCTGGCGTTATAGGGATAGGCCGGGGCGGGGTAGGGCGCGACGTAACAGCCGCTCAGCCCCAGCGCCAGGGCTGCGAGCACGGCGCCGCGCAGCAGGGTTTTTGTTTTGCGTCCTTCGCTGAGCTTGGCGCTCGTCTTGGCGCTCATCGTGGGGCGGGTCATGGTTTTGTCCTCGCCACTGTCACTGCGGGGGAGGCGGCGCATAGCCGGGGGGCGGGGCCGCGTAAGGCGCATAGGCCGGGCCTGGAGGGGGATAAGCGGCGGGCGGCTGCGCGTAATAATAATAAGGGTAGGGCGGGTAGTAATAGGGATAGGGATAGCCCGCATAGGCCGGATAGCCATAATAGGGACCGCCAAATCCCCCGCGCACGTATATCCGCGCCTCGGCCGGGGCCGGCGCGAACGCGGTCACGAGGGCGACAAGCGCCACGGCGCTCAGGACGCCCAATTTCAGGAACCGCAGCGATATCTGTTTCATGGCCTTGGTCTCCTCTACCTGTCCGAACAACGCCCAGCCAGGCTTCGGCATTCCGGCATATCCTAAAAGTAATATGGTGCTTCGGTTGCGCTTATCCCCACAGGCAAAGAGCCGCCGCGAAAAAGGCGCAATCGGGAAAGGTAGGGCTGGTGCCGCCCCGCCGAGAGGAGCGGCAAAACAAAAGACCAACAATCCAGAGGTCCAAGGCTGGTGCCGGGTGAGAGGCCCCGCCGCGGAGCGGCAAAACAAAAGACCAACAATCCAGAGGTCCAAGGCTGGTGCCGGGTGAGAGGCCCCGCCGCGGAGCGGCAAAACAAAAGTCCAACAATCCAGAGGTCCAAGGCTGGTGCCGGGTGAGAGGCCCCGCCGCGGAGCGGCAAAACAAAAGTCCAACAATCCAGAGGTCCAAGGCTGGTGCCGGGTGAGAGGATTGAACTCCCGACCTTCGGTTTACAAAACCGCTGCTCTACCGCTGAGCTAACCCGGCAAGCCTGGGGCAACGCCCATGCCAGCAGCCGTCATACTGCCCCCCTGGAAGAGCGGCAAGATATTCAGCGCCGAATCGGCGCTTTCAGTCCGCCGGCGCTCTTTGCGACAGCACGTATAAGGCGACCGCCGCCGCGTTCGAGACATTGAGCGAGGCCATGGCGCCCCGTGTCGGCAGACGGCCGAGGAAGTCGCAATGCTCGCGGGTCAGGCGCCGGATGCCGCTGCCCTCGGCGCCCAGCACCAGCGCGATGCGCGCCGGCAGGTCGAGCTCGCCGAGCGTCTGGCTTGCCTTCTCCTCCAGCCCCAGGCTCCAGAACCCGGCCTGTTTGATCTGCTCCAGCGCCCGGGCGAGATTGGCCACGCGCAAGAGCGGCATCGCCTCGAGCGCGCCCGAGGCCGCCTTGGCCAGCGCGCCGGTCACCGCCGGCGCGCCGTGCTCCGTCACCAGCACGGCCAGCGCGCCGAAGGCGGCGGCCGAGCGCAGGATGGCGCCGACATTATGCGGGTCCGTCACTTGGTCGAGCACGACGATGATCCGCGGTGTCTTGTCCTGGGGCAGCGCCGCCATGAAGGTGGCGAGATCGGGTTCGGCCAGCTTCTCGGCGGCCAGCGCCAGGCCCTGATGCACCGCGCCCGGCGGCAGCAGCCGCTCGAATTCGCGGCGGTCGATCACCTCAAGCCCGGCCGCTGGCGTTTCGGCGCGCGAAGCCGCCAGCAGCGCCCGCGCCTCGGCGGCGGTCTCGTTGAGCGCGATGGCGCGCCGGATGATCCTGGCCGGATTGGCGAGCGCGGCTTCGACCGCGTGGCGGCCATAGAGCCAGGGAAATCCCGGCTGCCGCGCCGGTTGGCGCGGCGACTGGCGCGCCGGCACGGCCGGCGGCCGGTTCGGGGCGCGGCTTGGCGGCCGGCTTGACGGATGTTTTGGGGGCTTCTGGTCCCGGAACTTCCGGTGCGGGTGCTTGCTGCGGTTCATGGTGGCTTTGCTCGGGCGCCGCAGCATAGACCCCGGGCCCGCTCCGTCAAAGGAGTCTAAGCCGCTCTTGTCAGCCCATGAAATGAGGCCACAGACCGATGGCGCCGATGAGGATGAGATAGACCGCCACGACGTAATTCAAAATACTTGGGACGACGAGGATCAGAATGCCGGCGAGAAGGGCCACGATCGGCTGCACGAGCAAGATGTCCACGGCCATGATGACGAACTCCCTGTTGCCTGAGATGCCAATAATCGGAAAGGCCGATCCACGCCCCCGCGCCGTTCAGTTCTGCCCCTGCTTGCCGGCGCGCGCGTCCTTCTCGTTGTCGTAGAGCGGGAATGTGCCGCCCGCCTTGCTCGAAGCTCCCGCCGCGCCGCCGGCCGGTGTGTCGAAGGCGATGGTGCCGCCGGAGAGCAGATCCTCGAGCCCGGTGCCGTTTATCTTGAACCCGCTCCAGATCGACCCGATGCTGATCCCGCTCGAGTTCCAGAAGCGGGTCTGGCCGGTGACGAGATTGCCGTAGGGCTCGAAAATGTGGATGAAGATTTCGATGTTCTGGCCGCTCGCATCGAGCCTGTAGCCCAGCACCTGGCCGGCCGGGATGCCGTGATAGGTCACCTTGGATTCCTTGACGATCGAGCCGAGCTGGCCGGTGACGAGCACGAAGTCGCGCCCCGGCTCGGTCGGCTTCAGCATGGACGAATTTTCGTCGAAGCCCTTGAACTCTTTCGTGAGCGTGCCGTTGCCGGGGTCCATCTCGATATAGGCGCCCGAGAGGATCGTCGTCAGGCCGGAAATGCCCGACGCCGTCACTTGCGGGCGCACGACCCAGAAATGGGTGCCGGTGTTGAGATAGGGCATGACGTCGCGGCTCATGCGCGCCTGGACGATCACCCAGGACATATCCGCGCTCAACGCGACGGATTCGACGATGCCGACCTGGACGCTCCGGTTTTCGACCTTGGTCTGCCCGGCGACGATGCCCTCGGCGCTCTGGAAGGTGATGGTGATGAGGGGCCCGCGCTCGGCGAGCGTCTGCCAGCCCAGATAGAGCACGACCGCGGCGGCGGCGGCCGGCACCAGCCATATCCAGCGCACCAGGCGAAGAGAGCGCACCGTGGCGGCGATTTGCTTGTTGTCGCTCACTCTCATGCCTGGAGCTCCACGGCGTCCCACATCAGCCGCGGATCATAGCAGCGCGAGGCGATCATGGTCAGCAGCACGACCGCGGCAAAGCATGTTCCGCCCGCTCCGGCGGTGACATTGGTCAGGATTCCGAACTGCACCAGCGCGACCAGGATCGAGGCCATGAAGACGTCGATATTCGACCAGCGTCCGATGTTGTTGACGATGTCGTGCAGGCGGGTGCGCGCAACGAGCCCGCGCGGCGATCCGCTCATCTCGGCCGCCATGAAGCAGGCGAGGCTTAGCAACTTGATCAGCGGCACGACGATGCTGGCCAGAAAAACGACGACCGCCAGCGGCCACGCGCCGATATGGGCGAGTTCCCGTATGCCGGCCATGATGGTGTCGTGCTCGATCCGCCCATGGCGCTCGATGGTCAGCACCGGCAGCAGATTGGCCGGGATGTAGAGCATGGCCGCGGCGAGCACCAGCGCCGCCGTGCGGGCTTGCGCTCGTGGTTTGCGGTGATGCAGCCGAGCGCCGCAGCGCGGGCAGCTTTCTCCATCGCCCGATGCCGGCGCCAACAGCCCGCAATCGAGGCAGGTGATAGCAGCCTCGCCCGGACGGGCGCCGGAATCCGGCCCGATCGCCCGCCACACCGCGCGCTGGTCGATGATCGCGTCGATGGCGAGGAACGCCAAGGCGGCCGCGATGATCGCCCAGCCGCCGGATCCTACATCCACAATCGCGATCTTTTGCAGCCGCGAATAGGCGACGAAGCCGCCGACCACATAGATCTCGGGCATCGCCCAGGACCGCAGGAATTGCGTCCAGCGGAAAGCGGGACCGAGCCAGGTAGGATTCGCGCCAAGGGCCAGGGCGGATAGCACCGCGGCCAGCAATCCCAGATAAGCGAGCGGCGCCGCGATGCTGAAACTGGCGACGATCACGGCAAGGAAGCCGAAGCCGGAGCGCCACAATTCCCCGACGCCGCTATAGATCCAGTTCTGCCGGACCTCGCCGAAAGCATGGAGGGACAAAAGCGGCGACAGCACCGCGAACAGCAACAGGACGAGCGCCGTGAGCGTCATCGCCAACACGGTGTCGAGGCCGTAGCCGGTATTCACCGCGAGCGTGCCGTGGCAACGCCGGCAGGCGGCGAGGTGGCCTAGGGCGAGCGCGGGCACGAACTGGCCCAGCCCGCAATCGGGACAGGCCGCCCATGCCGCGCCGGAATCGGTTTCGCGCCGGCCGCCTGACGCCGCGATGCTCAAGCCAGCCCTGCTCTTAGCGCGGCTCATGGCACGAGTTTTCCTATAAATCCGGGCGGATCACCACAGGACGCCGGGAACCCGCCCAGGGTCGGTGCCGATTGTGGCGGGAGCAAGACCGGGTCTTTGGGCCCCGGCTTATCGCCAGTAACCCTCGACCCAAACCCAGCCGGCCGAGCTTTGCTGCCAGTGGCCGCCGACCCAGACCGCGCCGCGGATAGGCCGTTCGGCGTAATAGCCGGCAACCCAGGTCCAGCCGCTCTGGCCGTCGGCGGTGCCGTTCCAGCGCCAATGGCCGGGCACCCAATAGACCACGTCGGAAGGCGGCGTGGGGATGACCTCGACCCGCGGCGCCGGCGGCTCGCTTGGCGCGAGCACCAAGGCGTGCTCATCGGGCGCGGATGGCGGAATCACCACGGCCGGTTGCGCCACGACGACCCGTTGCGGCGGCGAGCTATAGCAGCCGGCGGCCAGCAGGGACAGGGCGGAAACCGAGAGAACCGGCATATATCGGCGGAGCATCATGAAACCCTCCATCGGATAAATGACAGGACCGGCAGGATGGGTCGGGTGAATGGCCCGGACGTGAAAAAATTGCGGTTTATTTTTGATTTTTTGAACTCGCCGGCGCATTGCGCCCGGGAGTCTCCCGCCGATCGCGGATGGCCTCCGTATCACCTCGGAAATTTCCAAATCTTGCCAAAATCTCTTTCCACCCTTTCCCTGTTGTTCGTTCGTCATCCACAGCGAAAGGATGGAGCCATGTCTACGCGAATTGGCATTCTCATGGTTGTCGCGGCTCTGCTTCTATCGGCCTGCGGCACCGACCCGGTGAATCGCGCCGCCAGCGGCACGCTCATCGGTGCCGGCACCGGGGCGGCGATCGGCGCGATCGCCGCCGGCCCGGCGGGCGCCGCCTTCGGCGCCTGGGTGGGCGCGGCTACGGGCGGCGTCGGTGGCGCCGTCACCAGCCCGACCATGGTCAATCTCGGCCAGCCGGTTTGGCAATAGGCCGAGCCTGATCCAAGCCTGAACTGCAAGGCGAAAACGCCCGGCCATCGTGCCGGGCGTTTTTGTTGATTGCCGATGCCGTCCCGACGCCACAATTGCCGCGACTTCGCCCTTAAATCATCCGGCGATTTGCCATCAACCGGGAATTGACTGGCGGGGAAGGGAGCGGGCCTTCACCACCGCCTCCTGCCTGGACAGAGGAAACAGAGGAGACCGTATCATGACGCGCAATCCTGTTATTCTCGCGGGCCTTTGCACGGCGCTGCTCGCGGTGCCGGCTTGGGCCCAAGGCGATTTCAACGTCCCGATCGGTGTGCCGCCGAGTGCGGCCGCTCAGCCCGCCGCACCGGTCAAGAAGGTCGATGACGTCCACGCCGACCGTCTGCAAGCCAAGCAAAAGGACCAACAGCTGACGGCGCAGCAGAAGGCGATCGCGGCGAAGCAGAAGGATCTCGCCGCGCAACAGAGCAAACTGACGGCGCAGCAGAAGGACTTCGCGGCGCAACAGCAGAAGCTCAGGGCGGAGCGGCAACAGCTCCGCATCGCATCCGACGCGCTTCCGGCCGGTTGCGGCGACTTCGCCGGCAAGCCGCGCGACGCCTCAACCTGCAGGGCGCTGCGGCAACAGGCCATGCTGAATCGCCTCGGGCCTTATGACCGGCCGGCGGCTCCGACCGAGCCGTAACAACGTCCTATCCGACGCGACGGGAGGCAGGGGACGCCCCAACGGGCGTCCCCTTTTCTCGGCCGGGATCGGCCTCGCTCGGAAAAATTCGCCGCTCCCCAAGGATGCTTTTCTTATACGCCGTGAATTTGACAACTCATTGACGGGTGGAGGTATTTCACCTATCAAAACCGCGCTGCCCTGTGGCCTGGAGGGGTTGCCGAGCGGTCAAAGGCAGCAGACTGTAAATCTGCCCTCTTCGGAGTTCGGTGGTTCGAATCCACCCCCCTCCACCATCGCATCGTTGGTTCGGGCACCGGCGGATCGAAGAGCGGACGGCGATTTGGGCGGGTGTAGCTCAATGGTAGAGCTCCAGCCTTCCAAGCTGGTTACGTGGGTTCGATTCCCATCACCCGCTCCAGCGCCGGCCGACGGATAGGTTGAATCGAAACGGGCTTCAAACGGAACGAACGATAGGACTTGGGACATGTCGAAAGCGAAATTTGAGCGGAACAAGCCGCATTGCAATGTGGGGACTATCGGCCACGTTGACCACGGGAAGACGTCGCTGACGGCGGCGATCACGAAGGTATTGGCGGAGAAGGGTGGGGCGGTTTACACGGCCTACGACCAGATCGACAAGGCGCCGGAGGAACGGGCGCGCGGGATCACGATCTCGACCGCCCATGTGGAATACGAGACGGCCAAGCGGCACTACGCGCATGTGGACTGCCCGGGGCACGCGGATTACGTGAAGAACATGATCACCGGGGCGGCGCAGATGGATGGGGCGATCCTGGTGGTCTCGGCGGCGGACGGTCCGATGCCGCAGACCCGGGAGCATATCCTCCTGGCGCGCCAGGTTGGCGTTCCGGCGATTGTCGTGTTCTTGAACAAGGTGGACATGGTGGACGACCCGGAGCTGTTGGACCTGGTCGAGCTGGAGGTGCGGGAGCTGCTGTCCTCCTACAAGTATCCGGGGGACAAGATCCCGATCATCCGGGGCTCGGCTTTGTGCGCGCTCGAGGAGAAGAAGCCCGAGCTGGGACATGACGCGATCCTGAAGCTGATGGACGCGGTCGATGCCTTCATCCCGCAGCCCAAGCGCGACCGCGACAAGCCCTTCCTGATGCCGATTGAGGACGTGTTCTCGATCTCGGGCCGCGGCACGGTGGTGACCGGCCGGGTGGAGCGCGGGATCATCAAGGTTGGGGAAGAGGTCGAGATCGTGGGCCTGAAGGCCACCACCAAGACGGTGGTGACCGGGGTCGAGATGTTCCGGAAGCTCCTCGACCAGGGCGAGGCGGGGGACAATATCGGCGCGCTTCTGCGGGGTGTGCAGCGGGAGGACGTGGAGCGGGGCCAGGTTCTGGCGGCGCCGGGCTCGATCACGCCCCACACCAACTTCAAGGCCGAGGCCTATATCCTCACGAAGGAGGAGGGGGGCCGGCACACGCCGTTCTTCAGCAATTACCGGCCGCAGTTCTACTTCCGCACCACCGACGTCACGGGCACGGTCAAGCTGCCCGAGGGCACCGAGATGGTGATGCCGGGCGACAACATCAGCATGGAGGTCGAGCTCATCGCCCCCATCGCCATGGATGAAGGCCTGCGCTTCGCCATCCGCGAGGGCGGCCACACCGTCGGCGCCGGCGTCGTCGCCAAGATCATTAAATAAGGGCGGACAAAGGAGTAGTTTAGGCGGGTTGGTCTAGCGGCGAGGGTTGGAGTGGCGGCTCGCCGCGTATAAAAGGGCCTTAGGCCTAGGAGCGTAGCTCAATTGGTAGAGCACCGGTCTCCAAAACCGGGGGTTGGGGGTTCGATCCCCTCCGCTCCTGCCAGCCCGTTATCGGCATATAAAGGCTGGCTAATTCCGAAGCCCGACGCTATATAAGGCAACCTCCCCAACGGCATAGTCATGGCAAGCATCTCCCCGCTGGAATTTCTGCGGCAAGTCCGCCAGGAAGTGAGCAAAGTCACCTGGCCGTCGCGCAAGGAGACTGGCGTCACCACAGCCATGGTTTTCGCCATGGTGGTGCTGGCCGCGGTCTTCTTTTTTCTCGTCGACCAGGTGCTCGCCGCCGGCGTGCGTTTCTTTCTCGGGCTCGGAGCTTGATGTCATGACGTCCCGCTGGTACGTGGTCCATGTCTATTCGGGCTTCGAGAAGAAGGTCGCGGAATCGATCCGGGAACAGGCGAAGCAAAAAGGCCTGGGCGAGAAATTCGAGGAAGTGCTGGTGCCCACCGAGGAAGTGGTCGAGGTGAAGCGCGGCGCCAAGGTCAGCGCCGAGCGCAAATTCTTCCCCGGCTACGTGCTGGTGAAGATGGATTTGACCGACGAGAGCTGGCATCTGGTCAAGAACACGCCCAAGGTCACGGGCTTCCTCGGCGGCAAGGGCCGTCCGGTGCCGATCACCGAAACCGAGGCGACGCGCATCATCCGCCAGGTCCAGGAAGGCATCGAGCGGCCGAAGCCGTCGATCACCTACGAGATCGGCGAGCAGGTCCGCGTCTGCGACGGCCCCTTCACCTCTTTCAACGGCTTGGTCGAAGAGGTGGACGAGGAAAAGGCCAGGCTCAAGGTGGCGGTGTCGATCTTCGGACGCGCCACGCCGGTCGAGCTCGAATATTCGCAAGTCGAGAAACTCTAGGAAAACGGGACGCGCATGGCCAAGAAGGTCGTCGGATTCATCAAGCTGCAAGTGCCGGCCGGCAAGGCCAATCCCTCGCCGCCGATCGGCCCTGCCTTGGGCCAGCGCGGCTTGAACATCATGGAGTTCTGCAAGGCCTTCAACGCCCAGACCCAGGGCCTCGAGCCGGGCATGCCGGTGCCGGTGATCATTACCGCCTATCAGGACCGCAGCTTCACCTTCATCACCAAATCGCCGCCCAATTCCTATTTCCTCCTGAAGGCGGCGGGGATCGAAAAGGGCTCGGGCACGACCGGCAAGGGGTTCGTTGGCAAGGTGACGATGAAGCAGATCCGCGAGATCGCGAAAAAGAAGATGAACGACTTGAATGCCAAGGACGAAGAGGGCGCCTGCCGCATGCTGGTGGGTTCGGCCCGGTCCATGGGCCTCGAAGTGGTGGAGTAGCAAATGGCACATACCGGCAAGCGCCTGAAAAAGGGCTATGAGGGCATCGACCGCGCCGCGTTCTATCCGCCGGCCGAGGCGGTGAAGCTCATCAAGTCGCGCGCCAACGCCAAATTCGACGAGACCATCGAAGTGGCGATGAACCTCAACATCGACCCCAAGAAATCGGAGCAGAACGTGCGCGGCTCCGTGGTGCTGCCGCACGGCACCGGCAAGATCCTGAAGGTGGCGGTGTTCGCCAAGGGCGCCCGCGCCGAGGAAGCCAAGGCCGCCGGCGCCGACATCGTGGGCGCCGAGGATCTGGCCGAACAGGTGCAGGCCGGCAAGATCGCCTTCGACCGCTGCATCGCCACGCCCGACATGATGGGCATCGTCGGCCGGCTGGGCAAGGTTTTGGGGCCGAGGGGATTGATGCCCAATCCGAAGCTCGGCACCGTCACAGCCAATGTCGCCGAGGCGGTCAAGGCGGCCAAGGGCGGCCAGGTCGAGTTCAACACCGCCAAGGCCAGCATCATCCAGGTGGGATTGGGCAAGGCGAGCTTCACGGAAGAGGCGCTTCTGGGCAATCTCAAGGCCTTCGTCGGCGCGGTCAGCCGCGCCAAGCCCCAGGGCATCAAGGGCTCCTTCATCAAGAAGGTGTCCTTGAGCTCGACCATGGGGCCGGGCGTCAAATTGGAGATTTCGGGCCTGACCGCCTGAGGCGGGGGTCCTAATTAAGAGGCGTTACGGCGAATCCGCCGTGGCGCAACGGAGAAAGAGGTGCTAAATCTCTTTCTCTTCTGTCCGAGACGGTTGGTGCCGGGTAACCGGTTTAAGGGGCCTCGATAAGCCCGCCAGCATGAGACAGGGGTTTCAGGCCGGGACGCGTTTTGCGCGTCCGGCCAAACTTCTGGGACAGGTTTACCGGGTGCCGGGGATTTCCCGCTTGGGAATCCCGCCGGCGCCTTTGTGCAACCGATCCGCCGGGGCGCGAAGCCGTGGCGGGTCAAGGGCCGGAGACGACACGTGGACCGGGACCACAAGAAGAAGCTGGTCGATACGCTGCACGACGCGCTCGCCGACACCACGGTCGTGGTGGTCACGCATCAGACCGGCATGACCGTCCAGGAAGTGACCGAACTGCGCCGCCAGATGCGCGCGGCCGGCGCCAATTTCCGCGTGACCAAGAACCGGCTCGCCCAGCGCGCCGTCGCCGGCACCAAATTCGAGCAACTGAAGCCGCTCTTCAAAGGGCCGACCGCGTTGGCGTTTTCGCGCGACCCGGTGGCGGCCGCCAAGGTCGCCGTCGCCTATGCCGAAAAGAACGAGAAGCTGAAGGTCATCGCCGGCGCCTTGGGCGATATCCCGCTCGATCTTGCCGGCATCAAGGCGCTGGCGACGCTGCCGTCGCTCGATCAGCTGCGCGGCAAGATGATCGGCCTCATCCAGGCGCCGGCGACCAAGATCGCTGGCGTGCTCCAGGCTCCGGCCGGGCAACTGGCGCGGCTGCTTTCCGCCCATGCCAACAAGGGGGCCAAGGCCGCCTAACCCCACGAACCCTTACAACGATTTCATACCCAGGAGTGACCGATGGCTGATTTGAACGCGATTGTCGAAGAACTCTCGAAGCTCTCCGTCTTGGAGGCGGCCGAGCTGGCGAAGAAGCTCGAGGAGAAATGGGGCGTCTCGGCGGCGGCCCCGGCTGCCGCGGCGGCGGCCCCCGCCGGCGGCGCGGCCGGCGCGGCGGCGGCGGAAAAGACCGAATTCACCGTCATCCTCACGGCGGCGGGCGAAAAGAAGATCAATGTCATCAAGGAGGTGCGCGCGATCACGAGTCTCGGCCTCAAGGAAGCCAAGGATCTGGTCGAGGGCGCGCCCAAGACGGTCAAGGACGGCGTCAACAAGGACGAAGCCGCCAAGATCAAGAAGCAGCTCGAAGAGGCGGGGGCGACGGTCGAGGTCAAATAGGCCATTAGGGCTTGACCGGCGGGGCGAAGCGGGCGATATATACCTCTACATGCCGATTCATCCTGCCGGTTACCAAACCGGGGCGCGGGGTCACCTGCGCTCGCGGGTTTTTGCCGTTTTAAGAGCCGCAATTTCGGGGTCCGAGTTTTGACGAATCGCCGTCTCTAGAGGTCTGGTCGAGGGTCGTGCCGCATCGGCAGCCAGCATGGCCGCGCGCGGTGTCGTTTAAGGAGCATCCATGACGAAGTCGTTCACGGGCAGAAAGCGCATCCGCAAGAGTTTTGGGCGCATTCCGGAAGTGGCGCCCATGCCCAACCTGATCGAGGTTCAGAAAAGCTCCTACGATCACTTCCTGCAGATGGGCGTCCTGCCCGAGAACCGCACCAGCGTCGGCCTGCAAGAGGTCTTCCGCTCGGTCTTCCCGATCCGCGACTTCTCCGACCGCGCCCGGCTCGAATTCGTGCGCTACGATCTCGAGGCGCCGAAATACGACGTCGAGGAATGCCAGCAGCGCGGCATCACCTTCGCCGCGCCCTTGCGCGTCACGCTCCGCCTGGTGGTCTGGGACGTGGACGAGGAGACCAAGTCGCGCTCGATCCGCGACATCAAGGAGCAGGACGTCTACATGGGCGACATGCCGCTCATGACCAAGAACGGCACCTTCATCATCAACGGCACCGAGCGCGTCATCGTCTCGCAGATGCACCGCAGCCCGGGCGTGTTCTTCGACCACGACAAGGGCAAGACCCATTCCTCGGGCAAATACCTGTTCGCCGCCCGCGTCATCCCCTATCGCGGCTCCTGGCTCGATTTCGAATTCGACGCCAAGGACCACATGTATGTCCGCATCGACCGGCGCCGCAAGCTGCCGGTGACGACGCTCTTGATGGCGCTCGACGGCGCGGCCACCGAGAAGCTCCGCCGCATGCGCGTGGCCGACGGCAAGACGCTCGCTCCCGCCGAGGCGCAGGGCATGGGCAAGGAGGAAATCCTCGCCTATTTCTACAGTCCGACGCCGTTCTCGCGCACCAAGAACAACAAGGCCTGGAAGACGCCGTTCGACCCGACCCGCTACCGCGGCCACAAGATCATCCACGACCTGATCGACGCGCGCACCGGGCGCGTCCGGCTCGAAGCCGGCGAGAAGCTGCCGCCGGTCAAGGCGAAGAAGCTCTTCGACGACGGCTTGAAGGAAATCCAGGTCGGCCCCGAGGAGATGATCGGCCGCTTCCTCGCGACCGACCTCGTCAACGAGCAGACCGGCGAGATCTATGCCGAGGCGGGCGACGAGATCACCGAGGCGCTCCTGAAGACGATCGAGGCCGCCAATTTGCCCGAGGTGCTCGCGATCGCGCTCGATCCCGCCACCGGCGGGCCCTATATCCGCAACACCTTGTTGATGGACAAGAACACGATGCGGGAAGAGGCGCTCATTGACATCTACCGCGTCATGCGCCCGGGCGAGCCGCCGACGCTCGAGACCGCCGAGGCGCTCTTCAACAGCCTGTTCTTCGACGGCGAGCGTTACGATCTTTCGGCGGTCGGCCGCGTCAAGATGAACTCGCGCCTGAACCAGAAGACCGAGGACACGGTCCGCACGCTGCGCAAGGAGGACATCCTCGCCATTCTCAAGGTGCTGGTCGATTTGAAGGACGGCCGCGGCGAGATCGACGACATCGACCATCTCGGCAACCGGCGCGTCCGTTCGGTGGGCGAGCTGATGGAAAACCAGTACCGCATCGGCCTCCTGCGCATGGAGCGCGCCATCCGCGAGCGCATGAGCTCGGTCGAGATCGACACGGTGATGCCGCACGACCTCATCAACGCCAAGCCGGCGGCGGCGGCGGTGCGCGAGTTCTTCGGCTCCTCGCAGCTCTCGCAGTTCATGGACCAGACCAATCCGCTCTCCGAGATCACCCACAAGCGCCGGCTTTCGGCGCTCGGGCCCGGGGGATTGACGCGCGAGCGCGCGGGCTTCGAGGTGCGCGACGTGCATCCGACCCATTACGGCCGCATCTGCCCGATCGAAACGCCGGAAGGCCCGAATATCGGCCTCATCAACAGCCTCGCCACTTACGCGCGGGTCAATCCCTACGGCTTCATCGAAAGCCCCTACCGCAAGGTCGTGGCCGGCAAGGTGACCGACGAGGTGGTCTATCTCTCCGCCATGGAAGAGGGCCGCTATGCCATCGCCCAAGCCAATGTCGAGGTTGACGGCCATAACCGCATCAAGGCCGATTTGACCAATTGCCGCAAAGGCGGCGATTTCGTCATGGCGCAGCCGCAACACATCGACTTCATCGACGTCTCGCCCAAGCAATTGGTCTCGGTGGCGGCGGCGCTCATCCCGTTCCTCGAGAACGACGACGCCAACCGCGCTCTCATGGGCTCCAACATGCAACGCCAGGCGGTGCCCTTGATCCGCGCCGAAGCGCCGCTCGTGGGAACCGGCATGGAAGAGACGGTGGCGCGCGATTCGGGCGTCACCATCATCGCCCGGCGTTCGGGCGTGGTGGACCAAGTGGACGGCATGCGCATCGTCATCCGCGCCACCGAGGAAACCTCGGCCGCGGCGCCCGGCGTCGACATCTACAATCTGCTCAAGTTCCAGCGCTCGAACCAGAACACCTGCATCACCCAGCGGCCGCTGGTGCGCGTCGGAGACGAGGTCAAGGCCGGCGACGTGATCGGCGACGGGCCCTCGACCCAGCTCGGCGAATTGGCCTTGGGGCGCAACGTGCTCTGCGCCTTCATGCCGTGGAACGGCTACAATTTCGAGGATTCGATCCTGATCTCCGAGCGCATCGTTTCCGACGACGTGTTCACCTCGATCCACATCGAGGAATTCGAGGTCATGGCCCGCGATACCAAGCTCGGCCAGGAGGAAATCACCCGCGACATCCCGAATGTCGGCGAAGAGGCGCTCAAAAACCTCGACGAGGCCGGCATCGTCTATATCGGCGCGGAAGTGAAGCCTGGCGATATTCTCGTCGGCAAGGTGACGCCGAAGGGCGAATCGCCGATGACGCCCGAGGAAAAGCTGCTGCGCGCCATCTTCGGCGAAAAGGCCTCCGACGTGCGCGACACCTCGCTCCGGCTGCCGCCGGGCGTGTCGGGCACCATCGTCGAGGTCCGCGTCTTCTCCCGCCGCGGCGTCGACAAGGACGAACGCGCGCTCGCCATCGAGCGCGCCGAAATCGAACGCCTGGCCAAGGACCGCGACGACGAGCGCACCATCCTGGAGCGCAGCTTCTTCACGCGCCTGAAGCAGCTGCTGATCGCCCAGGAAGCGACCGGCGGCCCGAAGGGGCTGAAATCGGGCACGCGGCTGAGCGAGACCGTGCTGTCCGAGCTGACGCAAGGGCAATGGAAACAGATCACGGTCAAGAGCGACAAGCGCATGACCGATATCGAGGCGCTGAAGAAGCTGATGGAGGATTCCATCGGCGCTCTCCAGGCGCGCTTCGAGAGCAAGGTCGAGAAGCTGCAACGCGGCGACGAGCTGCCGCCCGGCGTGATGAAGATGGTCAAGGTCTTCGTCGCGGTGAAGCGCAAGCTGCAACCCGGCGACAAGATGGCCGGCCGCCACGGCAACAAGGGCGTCATTTCCCGCATCATGCCGATGGAGGACATGCCTTATCTCCAGGACGGCCAGCCAGTCGATATCGTGCTCAATCCGCTGGGCGTGCCGAGCCGCATGAATGTGGGCCAGATTCTCGAGACCCATCTCGGCTGGGCTTCGGCCGGCCTCGGCCGCCAGATCGGCGACATCGTCGACAAGGCGCGGCGTTCGGGCAACCAGACGCGCGAATTGCGCAAGATCCTGAACGGGATTTACACCGACAAGACCGACCGCGACGACGTCAAGGAAATGGACGATCAGCAGATCATGGAGCTGGGCGAGAATTTGCGCCCCGGCGTGCCGATGTCGAGCCCGGTGTTCGACGGCGCGCGCGAGGACGACATCGTCGCCATGCTGAAGGAGGCGGGACTCGACTCCTCCGGCCAGGTGACGCTGATCGACGGCCGCACGGGCGAGCAATTCGACCGCAAGGTGACGGTGGGCTACATCTACATGCTCAAGCTCCATCACCTGGTCGACGACAAGATCCACGCGCGTTCCATCGGCCCCTACAGCCTCGTCACCCAGCAGCCGCTGGGCGGCAAGGCGCAGTTCGGCGGCCAGCGCTTCGGCGAAATGGAAGTGTGGGCGCTCGAGGCTTATGGCGCCGCCTATACCCTTCAGGAAATGCTCACGGTGAAGTCCGACGACGTGTCGGGCCGCACCAAGGTCTACGAGGCGATCGTCCGCGGCGACGACAACTTCGAGGCCGGTATTCCGGAATCCTTCAACGTGCTGGTCAAGGAGTTGCGTTCGCTCGGGCTCAATGTCGAGCTCGAGAACCGCAGCTACTAGCCGCCGGCCGCGACCTTAGGATAAGGACCGTTCAATGAACGAGTTGATGAACGTCTTCGGGCAAGTCAGCGCCCCGCAGAACTTCGATCAGATCCGCATCTCGATCGCCAGCCCGGAGCGCATCCGCTCCTGGTCCTTCGGCGAGATCAAGAAGCCGGAGACGATCAACTACCGGACCTTCAAGCCCGAGCGCGACGGCTTGTTCTGCGCGCGCATCTTCGGGCCGATCAAGGATTACGAGTGCCTGTGCGGCAAGTACAAGCGCATGAAGTATCGCGGCATCGTCTGCGAGAAATGCGGCGTCGAGGTGACGCTGTCGAAGGTGCGGCGCGAGCGCATGGGGCATATCGAGCTCGCTTCGCCGGTCGCCCATATCTGGTTCCTGAAGTCGCTGCCCTCGCGCATCGGCCTCCTGCTCGACATGACGCTCAAGGACCTCGAGAAGGTGCTCTATTTCGAGAGCTATGTCGTCACCGAGCCCGGCCTGACACCCTTGAAGCTGCATCAGATCCTCAACGAAGAGGATTTCATGAAGGCGCAGGAAGAGCATGGCGACGAATCCTTCCAAGCGTCGATCGGCGCCGAGGCGTTGCAGAAGATGCTCTCCGCCATCAATCTCGAGGAGGACCAGACCCGCCTGCGCGAGGAGCTGCGCGACACCGCGTCCGAAGCCAAGCGCAAGAAGCTGGTGAAGCGCCTCAAGATCATCGAGGCCTTCGTCCAGTCGAACAGCCGGCCGGAATGGATGATTCTTGAAGTCGTGCCGGTGATCCCGCCCGAGCTGCGCCCGCTGGTGCCCTTGGACGGCGGCCGTTTCGCCACGTCCGATCTGAATGACCTCTACCGCCGCGTCATCAACCGCAATAATCGCCTCAAGCGGCTCATTGAGTTGCGCGCCCCGGACATCATCGTGCGCAACGAGAAGCGCATGCTGCAGGAGGCGGTGGACGCGTTGTTCGACAACGGCCGCCGCGGCCGCATCATCACCGGCGCCAACAAGCGCCCGCTCAAATCGCTTTCCGACATGCTCAAGGGCAAGCAGGGCCGCTTCCGCCAGAACCTCTTGGGCAAGCGCGTCGATTATTCCGGCCGCTCGGTCATCGTGGTCGGCCCCGAACTCAAGCTCCATCAATGCGGGCTGCCGAAGAAGATGGCCTTGGAGCTGTTCAAGCCCTTCATCTATTCCAAGCTCGAGCTCTACGGCCTCGCCAGCACGATCAAGGCGGCCAAGCGCATGGTCGAGAAGGAACGCCCCGAGGTTTGGGACATCCTCGAGGAAGTCATCCGCGAGCATCCGGTGCTCTTGAATCGCGCGCCGACGCTCCACCGCCTCGGCATCCAGGCCTTCGAGCCGCTGCTAATCGAGGGCAAGGCGATCCAGCTTCATCCGCTGGTCTGCACCGCCTTCAACGCCGATTTCGACGGCGACCAGATGGCGGTCCATGTGCCGCTGTCGCTCGAAGCGCAGCTCGAAGCCCGCGTGCTGATGATGTCGACCAACAACATCCTCTCGCCCGCCAACGGCAAGCCGATCATCGTGCCCTCGCAGGACATCGTCCTGGGGCTCTATTACATCACGCTCGAGCGCGCCGATTGGGTCGGGCCCGAGGTGAAGTTCCGCACCATCGACGAGTTGCGCACGGCGGTCGAGGCGAATCACGTCTTGGCCTTCGACCGCAGCGACGCGCAGGATCCGCTCAAATCGGGCAAGCTCCCCAATTTCGAGCAGATTCGGAAGAAGGAAGGCGTCACCTTCCACCGCATCCCGTATTTCAGCGACATCGCGGAAATCGAGCGCGCGCTCGATTCCAAGTCGGTCGCGCTCTCGGCCCGCATCCGCGCGCGCCGCCCGACGCGCGACGCCAATGGCGACTGGACCTTTCAGACGGTGCTGACAACGCCGGGCCGCATGATGCTGTCGGAAATCCTGCCGGAAAATCCGAACATCAGCTTCGAGCTGGTGAACCGCCTCCTCACCAAGAAGGAGATCACCAACGTCATCGATCAGGTCTACCGCCACTGCGGCCAGAAGGAGACGGTGATCTTCTGCGACCGGCTGATGGCCCTGGGATTCCAGCAGGCCTGCAAGGCCGGCATCTCCTTCGGCAAGGACGATCTGATCGTGCCGGAAGCCAAGCACAAGCTGGTCGATACCGCCCGCGCCAAGGTGAAGGAATACGAGCAGCAATATCTCGACGGTCTCATCACCCAGGGCGAGAAATACAACAAGGTGGTCGACGTGTGGTCGAGCTGCACCGAGAAGGTAGCCGAGGAGATGATGAAGGTCATCCGCTCGGCCGATCCCGGCGCGCCCATCAACGCGGTCTGGATGATGGCCGATTCTGGCGCCCGCGGCTCGGCGGCGCAGATCAAGCAATTGGCCGGCATGCGCGGCCTGATGGCCAAGCCCTCGGGCGAGATCATCGAGACGCCGATCATTTCGAACTTCAAGGAAGGCCTGACCGTGCTCGAATACTTCAATTCGACGCATGGCGCGCGCAAGGGCCTGGCCGATACCGCGTTGAAGACGGCGAATTCGGGCTATCTGACCCGCCGCCTGGTTGATGTGGCGCAGGACGCCATCATCACCCAGGTCGATTGCGGCACCACCAAGGGCCTCACCATGCGCGCCGTGGTCGAAGGCGGCGAGGTGATCTCGCCCCTGGCCGAACGCATCATCGGGCGCACCGCCGCGACCGACATACATCGATCCCTTGAACGGCAAGGTGCTGGTGAAGGCGGGCGGCCTCGTTGACGAGGAAGCGGTCGAGTTGATCGACCGCTCCGGCATCGACGCGGTGGTCATCCGCTCGGTTTTGACCTGCGAGGCCCCGGTGGGGCTCTGCGGCAAGTGCTATGGCCGCGACCTGGCGCGCGGCACCGTGGTCAATATCGGCGAGGCGGTCGGTGTCATTGCCGCCCAGTCGATCGGCGAGCCGGGAACCCAGCTCACCATGCGCACCTTCCACATCGGCGGTGCGGTGCAGCGCGGCGCCGAGCAATCCTCGGTCGAGGCGGCGTTCGACGCCAAGGTGCGGATCAAGAACCGCGCCGTGGTCGTCAACTCCGACAACGTGCCGGTCATCATGGGCCGCAACGCCGAGCTTGAGCTGCTCGACGACGCGGGGCGCGTCAAGGCGAAGCACCGCATCCCCTACGGCGCCAAGATTCTCGCCGACGAAGGCAAGATCGTGAAGAAGGGCGACCGGCTGGTGGAATGGGATCCCTACACCATCCCGATCATCACCGAGAAGGACGGCTTCGTTCACTACACCGACCTTTCCGAGAGCGTGTCGATCCGCGAAGTGCTCGACGAGGCCACCGGCATCGCCGCCAAGGTGGTCATCGACTGGAAGCAGCAATCCAAGGGCGGCGATCTGAAGCCGCGCCTCCTGATCAAGAACGCCAAGGGCAAGGTCTTGACCCTCTCCAACGGCCGCGAGGCGGTCTATTTCCTGTCGGTCGATTCCGTGTTGTCGGTGGATAACGGGGCCGAAGTGCGCGCGGGCGACGTGCTGGCGCGCATCCCGCGTGAATCTTCCAAGACGCGCGACATCACCGGCGGCCTGCCGCGCGTCGCCGAGCTGTTCGAGGCGCGCAAGCCCAAGGATTTCGCCATCATCAGCGAGATCGAGGGCCGCGTCGAATTCGGCAAGGACTACAAGACCAAGCGCCGCATCATGGTGGTGCCGCCCGAGGACAAGAAGTCCGAGCAGGAACCGGTCGAATACCTCATCCCCAAGGGCAAGCATATCAGCGTGCAGGAAGGCGATTTCGTCCAGAAGGGCGATCTGCTGATGGACGGCAATCCCGTGCCGCACGACATCCTGCGCGTGATGGGCGTCGAGGCGCTGGCGAGCTATCTCATCAACGAGATCCAGGAGGTCTATCGCCTCCAGGGCGTGCGCATCAACGACAAGCACATCGAGGTGATCGTCCGCCAGATGCTGCAAAAGGTCGAGATCGTCGATCCGGGCGAGACCACGCTGCTCGCCGGCGAGCAGATCGACCGCGCCGAGTTCGACGAGGAGAACCTCAAGGCCAAGGCGGAGAAGCTGAAGCTCGCCGTGGCCCGGCCGGTGCTGCAAGGCATCACCAAGGCGAGCCTGCAGACTAACTCCTTCATCTCGGCCGCCTCGTTCCAGGAGACGACCCGCGTCCTCACCGAGGCCGCGGTCTCGGGCCGCATCGACGTGCTCTCCGGCCTGAAGGAGAACGTCATCGTCGGTCGCCTCATCCCGGCCGGCACCGGAAGCGTCATGGCGCGCTGGCGCCAGATCGCCACCGATCGCGACCGGGAACTCGCCGCCAACGCGCCCCCGGCCCCGGCCGAGGAGGCCGTTCCGGTCGAGGAAGGCAAGAAGATCGCCTGATAAGCCGCCCGTTCGGGACCACGAGTTCGGGATAATGGAAAAGGGGCCCTCCACCGGCCCCTTTTTCGTCTCCCTTCCGGTGCCTTTCCGGTCCCTTTCGGCGCCGCAATCTGGCCCCGCAATCGGCGATTTTTTGCTCCCCCTCGCCGCCGTCCAAACCCGCTCCGGGCTTGGGGAAAACCCCGCTCTGCGGCCCTAATCCGGCTTGACGGGGTGGGGTCAGATCAATAGTATCCGCGCACCCTCGAGGGGGGCTGGCCGTAGGTAGCCATCCTAGACGCAGCTTGGTCGCCTAAGCTTCCAACTGGCTTTGCGCCGTGAAAGACGGCGCGCCTGTTCTGGGGTTTTGTTTTAGCCGTGACGGTGGTGCCACGTAGGGCGCCCTGGCGCGGCTGTTTCGCTTGTAAGGAACGGACGAGAGATGCCGACGATCAATCAGCTGGTCAACCAACCGCGCCGGCCGCTCGCTGCGCGCAACAAGGTGCCGGCGCTGGCGCGAAGCCCGCAGAAGCGCGGCGTCTGCACGCGCGTCTACACGACGACGCCGAAGAAGCCCAACTCCGCGCTGCGCAAGGTTGCGCGCGTGCGCCTGACCAACGCCTTCGAGGTTACCAGCTACATCCCCGGCGAAGGCCATAACCTGCAAGAGCATTCGGTGGTGCTGATCCGCGGCGGCCGCGTCAAGGATTTGCCCGGCGTGCGCTATCACATCATTCGCGGCACGCTGGATACCCAAGGCGTCAAGGACCGCAAACAGCGCCGCTCCAAATACGGCGCCAAGCGTCCGAAGTAAGAGCAGCATATGTCACGCCGCCGCGCCGCCGTCAAACGCGAAGTCCTGCCGGACGCCAAATTCGGCAACGACGTTCTCACCAAATTCATGAATTGCCTGATGCATCAGGGCAAGAAATCGGTCGCCGAAGGCATAGTCTACGGCGCGCTCGACCGCGTCGCCAAGCGCTCGGGCCAGGACCCGCTCAAGACCTTTCTCGACGCGCTCGGCAACGTCAAGCCCTCGGTCGAAGTGCGTTCGCGCCGCGTCGGCGGCGCCACGTATCAAGTGCCGGTCGAGGTTCGCATGGAGCGCGGCCAGGCGCTGGCCATCCGCTGGATCATCGGTTCGGCGCGCGATCGCAACGAACACACCATGGAAGAACGTCTGTCGGGCGAATTGATGGACGCCGCCAACAACCGCGGTAACGCGGTGAAGAAGCGGGAAGATACGCATCGCATGGCCGATGCGAATAAAGCCTTCTCGCATTACCGCTGGTAGAGAGCGGTCCCCGGAGTAATTCATGCCTCGCGTCACGCCCCTCGATCGTTACCGCAATATCGGCATCATGGCTCACATTGATGCCGGCAAAACGACCACGACCGAGCGCATCCTTTATTACACCGGCCGCTCCTACAAGATCGGCGAAGTTCATGAGGGCACCGCCACCATGGACTGGATGGAACAGGAGCAAGAACGCGGCATCACCATCACCTCGGCCGCGACCACCTGTTTCTGGCGCGATCACCGCATCAATATCATCGACACGCCGGGCCATGTCGACTTCACCATCGAGGTTGAACGCAGCTTGCGCGTGCTCGACGGCGCGGTGACCGTGTTCGATTCCGTGGCGGGCGTCGAACCGCAATCCGAGACGGTGTGGCGCCAGGCCGACAAATACGGCGTGCCGCGCATCTGTTTCGTCAACAAGATGGACCGCATCGGCGCCAATTTCTTCCGCACCGTCGACATGATCGTCGATCGCCTCGGCGCCAAGCCGCTGGTGCTGCATCTGCCGATGGGCGTCGAAAGCGAGTTCTCCGGCGTCATCGATCTGGTGCGCATGAAGGCGATCAAGTGGCTGGACGAGGAACTCGGCGCCAAGTTCGATATCATCGATATTCCCGCCGACATGGCGAAGCAGGCGGCTGAATACCGCCACAAGCTGCTCGAGATGGCGATCGAGCAGGACGACGCCGCGCTCGAGGCCTATCTCGCCGGCAAGGAGCCGGATGAGGCCACCCTCCTCAAATGCATCCGCAAGGGCACGGTGTCGTTCAGCTTCGTGCCGGTGATCTGCGGCTCTGCCTTCAAGAACAAGGGCGTGCAGCCGCTACTCGATGCGGTGGTGGATTATCTCCCGGCGCCGACCGATATCGCCGCCATCAAGGGCGTGAAGATGGATTCCGACGAGCCGATCGAGCGCCACGCCTCGGATGACGAGCCCTTCGCCGGCCTCGCCTTCAAGATCATGACCGATCCTTTCGTGGGCTCGCTCACCTTCGTGCGCATTTACTCCGGCATTCTGACCACCAGCTCGATGGTGCTGAATTCGGTCAAGGACAACCGGGAGCGCATCGGCCGCATGCTGCTGATGCACGCCAACCACCGCGAAGACATCAAGGAGGCTCGCGCGGGCGACATCGTCGCGCTGGCCGGCCTCAAGAACACCACCACCGGCGACACGCTGTGCGATCCCGAAAACGCCGTGGTGCTTGAGCGCATGGAGTTCCCCGAGCCGGTTATCGAAATCGCGGTCGAGCCCAAATCCAAGGCCGACCAGGAAAAGATGGGTGCGGCGCTGGCGCGGCTTGCCACCGAGGATCCCTCGTTCCGTGTCGCTGTCGATAAGGAAAGCGGCCAGACCGTCATCAAGGGCATGGGCGAGCTGCATCTCGAGATCATCGTCGACCGCATGAAGCGCGAGTTCAAGGTCGAAGCCAATATCGGCGCGCCGCAGGTGGCCTATCGCGAGACCATCACCCGCACCGCCGAGGTCGATTATACCCACAAGAAGCAGACCGGCGGCTCGGGCCAGTTCGCCCGAGTCAAGATTCGCTTCGAGCCGCTGCCGCCGGGCTCGGGCTATCAATTCGAGAACGACGTCGTCGGCGGCACCGTGCCCAAGGAATACATCCCCGGCGTGGAAAAGGGCCTGAAAGGCTCGATCGACAACGGCGTGCTGGCCGGCTTCCCGGTGATCGACTTCAAGGCGACGCTTTATGACGGCGCCTATCACGATGTCGATTCCAGCGCGCTCGCCTTCGAAATCGCGTCGCGCGCCGCCTTCAAGGAAGGCATCGCCAAGGCCGGTCCGAAACTGCTCGAGCCGATCATGCGGGTCGAGGTGGTGACGCCCCGGGACTATATGGGCGACGTCATCGGCGACCTAAACAGCCGGCGCGGGCGCATCACCGGCCAGGATCAGCGCGGCAACGCGGAAGTCATCAACGCCATGGTGCCGCTCGCCAACATGTTCGGTTACGTCAACACCCTGCGCTCGATGAGCCAGGGCCGCGCGCAGTACACCATGCATTTCGATCACTACGAGCAAGTGCCCCAGGCGGTCGCGGACGAAGTCCGCGCCAAGATGGCTTGAGACCAACGGAATTGAACGGAGAATAAACCCATGTCGAAAGCGAAATTTGAGCGGAACAAGCCGCATTGCAATGTGGGGACTATCGGCCACGTTGACCACGGGAAGACGTCGCTGACGGCGGCGATCACGAAGGTATTGGCGGAGAAGGGTGGGGCGGTTTACACGGCCTACGACCAGATCGACAAGGCGCCGGAGGAACGGGCGCGCGGGATCACGATCTCGACCGCCCATGTGGAATACGAGACGGCCAAGCGGCACTACGCGCATGTGGACTGCCCGGGGCACGCGGATTACGTGAAGAACATGATCACCGGGGCGGCGCAGATGGATGGGGCGATCCTGGTGGTCTCGGCGGCGGACGGTCCGATGCCGCAGACCCGGGAGCATATCCTCCTGGCGCGCCAGGTTGGCGTTCCGGCGATTGTCGTGTTCTTGAACAAGGTGGACATGGTGGACGACCCGGAGCTGTTGGACCTGGTCGAGCTGGAGGTGCGGGAGCTGCTGTCCTCCTACAAGTATCCGGGGGACAAGATCCCGATCATCCGGGGCTCGGCTTTGTGCGCGCTCGAGGAGAAGAAGCCCGAGCTGGGGCATGACGCGATCCTGAAGCTGATGGACGCGGTCGATGCCTTCATCCCGCAGCCCAAGCGCGACCGCGACAAGCCCTTCCTGATGCCGATTGAGGACGTGTTCTCGATCTCGGGCCGCGGCACGGTGGTGACCGGCCGGGTGGAGCGCGGGATCATCAAGGTTGGGGAAGAGGTCGAGATCGTGGGCCTGAAGGCCACCACCAAGACGGTGGTGACCGGGGTCGAGATGTTCCGGAAGCTCCTCGACCAGGGCGAGGCGGGGGACAATATCGGCGCGCTTCTGCGGGGTGTGCAGCGGGAGGACGTGGAGCGGGGCCAGGTTCTGGCGGCGCCGGGCTCGATCACGCCCCACACCAACTTCAAGGCCGAGGCCTATATCCTCACGAAGGAGGAGGGGGGCCGGCACACGCCGTTCTTCAGCAATTACCGGCCGCAGTTCTACTTCCGCACCACCGACGTCACGGGCACGGTCAAGCTGCCCGAGGGCACCGAGATGGTGATGCCGGGCGACAACATCAGCATGGAGGTCGAGCTCATCGCCCCCATCGCCATGGATGAAGGCCTGCGCTTCGCCATCCGCGAGGGCGGCCACACCGTCGGCGCCGGCGTCGTCGCCAAGATCATTAAATAACCGGCAGCGAGAAGACGGAAGAAAACGGGAAACATCCATGGCCCTCGACAACCAAAATATCCGCATCCGCTTGCGCGCTTACGATCATCGCATCCTCGATCAGTCGACGAGCGAGATCGTCAATACCGCCAAGCGGACCGGGGCGCGGGTGCGCGGGCCGATTCCGTTGCCGACCAAGATCGAGAAGTTCACCGTCAACCGCTCGCCGCATATCGACAAAAAGTCGCGCGAGCAATTCGAGATCCGCACCCATAAGCGGGTGCTCGATATCGTCGATCCGACGCCGCAGACCGTGGACGCGCTGATGAAGCTCGACCTCGCCGCCGGCGTCGATGTCGAGATCAAGCTCTAGGAAAAATCATGCGCACGGGCCTGATCGCAAAGAAAATGGGCATGACACGCCTGTTCACCGAAGACGGCAATCATCTGCCGGTAACGGTGTTGAAGGTGGACGATTGCCGCGTGATATGCGTGCGCACGGCGGAGAAGGACGGCTATACCGCGCTCCAGCTCGGCACCGGCAAGGCCAAGGTCAAGAACGTGTCGCAGGCGCAACGCGGCCATTACGCCAAGGCCAAGATCGAGCCCAAGGCGAAACTGGTCGAATTCCGCGTCTCGCCCGAGGCATTGCTCGAGGTGGGCTCCGAGGTCAAGGCCACGCATTTCACTGCCGGCCAGTTGGTCGACGTCACCGGCACCACCATCGGCAAGGGTTTCGCCGGCGTCATGAAGCGGCATAATTTCGGCGGCTTGCGCGCCAGCCACGGCGTTTCGGTCTCGCATAGAAGTCATGGTTCAACCGGTCAACGCCAGGATCCCGGCAAGGTGTTCAAGAACAAGAAAATGGCGGGGCATATGGGCGATGTGCGCGCGACCACGCAGAATCTCCGCGTCGTCTCGGCGGATGAGGCGCACGGCCTGATCATGGTCGAGGGCGCGGTGCCCGGTTCTCCCGGCGGCTATGTGCTGGTCCGGGATGCGATCCGGCGCAAGATTGTGCCGCGCTACAAGCCCAAGATGCCGGAAAAGGCCGCCAAGCCTCAGGCCAAGGCTCCGGACAGGGCCGCCGACAAGGGCAAGGCGCCGGCCAAGCCGGCCGCCGGAGGCGACAAGAAATGAAGCTCGCCGTCAAAAGCCTCGACAACAAGGAAGTCGGCGATATCGAGCTCGCCGACGCCGTCTTCGGCCTGCCCATGCGCAAGGACATCCTGGCGCGCGTGGTGCAATGGCAACTCGCCAAGCGCCGCGCTGGCACGCACAAGACCAAGGGCATCAGCGACATCCAGGGCACCACCAAGAAGCCGTGGAAGCAAAAGGGCACCGGCCGCGCGCGCCAGGGCTCGTTGCGTTCGCCGCAGTTCCGCGGCGGCGCCGTCATTTTCGGTCCGGTGGTCAGAAGCCACGAATACTCGATCCAGAAGAAGGTGCGCCGCCTCGCGCTCAAGACCGCGCTTTCGGCCAAACAGGCCGAGGGTAAGCTGGTCGTGCTCGACAAGGCGCAAGCCAAGGACGCCAAGACCAAGAATCTCGCCGAGCGCTTCGAGAAGCTCGGCTGGCATTCGGTGCTGATCATCGATGGGCCGCAACTCGATGAGAGCTTCGCCAAGGCCGCGCGCAACCTGCCCGATGTCGATGTCCTGCCGCTCGCCGGCGCCAATGTCTACGACATCATGCGCCGCGACACGCTGGTGCTGACGCGCGAAGCGGTTCAAGGATTGGAGGCGCGCCTCAAATGAGCCGCTTCCGTTTCATCAAACGCGAAACGCCGGTGCTCACGCGCGAGCAGATGTATGCCCTGGTGCGCTCGCCGCTCATCACCGAGAAGGCGACCATGATCTCCGAGCACAACCAGGTGAGCTTCCGCGTACCCTTGGATGCCGACAAGCGTTCGGTCAAGGCGGCGGTGGAGGGCCTGTTCAAGGTCAAGGTGACCGCGGTCAACACCATCCGCGTCAAGGGCAAGGAGAAGCGCGTGCGCGGCCGGCCCGGCATGCGTTCGGATTACAAGAAAGCGATCGTGACCCTCGCCGAAGGGTCCAAAATTGATATCACCACGGGGCTCTGATCCATGGCGCTCAAGACATTCAGGCCCGTTACCCCGTCGATGCGCCACACCGTGCTGGTCGATCACAGCGAGCTGTGGAAGGGCCGCCCGGTCAAGGCGCTCACCGTGGGCAAGCGCAAGCAGGGCGGACGAAACAATACGGGCCGCATCACGATGCGCTGGCGCGGCGGCGGCCACAAAAAACGTTACCGCCTGATCGATTTCAAGCGGCAGAAGCACGGCCAATCGGCGGAAGTCGTTCATCTTGAATTCGATCCGAACCGCTCGGCCTTCATCGCGCTCATCAAATACGAGGACGGCACGCTCAGCTACATCCTGGCGCCGCAACGCCTCAAGGCGGGCGACAAGGTGGTCTCGGGCAAGCAGGTCGACGTCAAACCCGGCAACGCCATGCCGATGGCCAGCATCCCGGTCGGCACCATCATCCACAATGTCGAGATGAAGCCCGGCAAGGGCGGCCAATTGGCGCGCGCCGCCGGCACCTTCGTCCAACTCGTCGGTCGCGACGCGGGCTATGCTCTGCTGCGTCTCGCCTCGGGCGAGGTGCGCATGGTGCGGGCCGAATGCATGGCGACCATCGGCGCGGTCTCCAATCCCGACCAACAGAACGTCTTCATCGGCAAGGCGGGGCGTTCGCGCTGGCTCGGCCGGCTCGGCAATGTGCGCGGCGAGGCGATGAATCCCGTCGATCATCCGCTTGGCGGCCGCACCCGCGGCAATCGTCATCCGGTATCGCCCTGGGGCCAGGGCGCCAAGGGCGACAAGACGCGTCATAACAAGGCAACCGACCGCTATATCCTGCGGCGGAAGCGCGACAAGTAACGGAGGCCGGAGCGTGGCACGTTCTGTATGGAAGGGTCCGTTCGTCGACGGCTTTCTGATGAAGAAGGCGGAGAAGTCGCGCGCCTCGGGGCGCAACGAGATCATCAAGACGTGGTCGCGCCGCTCGACCATCTTCCCGCAATTCGTCGGGCTGACCTTCGGCGTCTATAACGGCCAGAAATTCGTTCCCGTGCTGGTGACCGAGCACATGATCGGCCACAAATTCGGCGAATTCGCGCCCACCCGCATCTTCCACGGCCATTCCGCCGTGGACAAGAAGGTGAAGCGCGAAGAAAGCGCGGAGAAATCCTGATCATGGGCAAGCAAGCCGCGACCCGCCGTCTGCATGAAACCGAAGCCTCGGCTTATGCCCGCGCGCTCAAGGGCAGCGCGCGCAAGCTCAACCTCGTGGCGCAGACCATCCGCGGCAAGACCGCCAACGCCGCGTTGTCGGAGCTTACATTTTCCAAGCGCCGCATCGCGCATGAGGTGCGCAAGGTTCTGCAATCGGCCATCGCCAACGCCGAGAACAACCACCAGCTCGATGTCGACCGGCTTTATGTGAAGGAGGCCACGGTCGGCCGCGCCTTCACCATGCAGCGCTTCCACGTGCGCGGCCGCGGCCGGATTTCGCCGATCGAGAAATACTACGCCAATCTCCTGGTCGTGGTGCGCGAGCGGCCCGAGGAGCAGAACGCGGAGCTGCCTGCCGATGATGCGGCCAAGCCCGAAGCCAAGGCCGAGGGCAAGAAGCCCAAGGCCGAAACCAAAAGCGAGCCGAAATCTAAGTCCAAGGCCAAACCGGCGGCCAAGGCGAAGGGGAAGAAGTAATGGGTCAGAAGGTCAATCCGATCGGACTTCGTCTCGGCATCAACCGGACCTGGGATTTGCGCTGGTTCGCGCGCAAGGATTACAGCACCCTGCTGCATGAGGATCTGAAGCTGCGTGATTTCCTCAATCAGCGGCTGCAACAGGCCGGCATCTCGCGCATCGTCATAGAGCGCGCCGCCAAGAAGACCCGTATCACCCTGCATTCGGCCCGCCCCGGCGTCGTAATCGGCAAGAAAGGCGCGGACATCGAGAAACTGCGCGCCGACATCGCCAAGATGACCAACAGCGATGTCAGCCTCAACATCCTCGAGATCCGCAAGCCCGAGATCGACGCCAAGCTGATCGCCGACGGCATCGCGCAGCAGCTGGAGCGCCGCGTCGCTTTCCGCCGCGCCATGAAGCGCGCCGTGCAATCGGCCATGCGGCTGGGCGCTTTGGGCATCCGCATCAACTGCTCGGGCCGCCTGGGCGGCGCCGAAATCGCGCGCATGGAATGGTATCGCGAGGGGCGCGTGCCGCTGCACACGCTCCGCGCTGATGTCGATTTCGGCTACGGCACGGCCAAGACCACCTACGGCACTTGCGGCGTCAAGGTGTGGGTGTTCAAGGGCGAGGTGCTGGCGCACGACCCGATGGCCCAGGACAAGCGCGCCGCCGAGGCGCAACCCGCGCGCGCATAAAGGAACAGGTTTAAGGCTCGACGATCATGCTTCAACCGGCACGCAGCAAATACCGCAAGGCGCACAAGGGGCGCATCCATGGGCTTGCCACCAGCGGCAACACGCTCGCCTATGGCTCCTATGGTCTCAAGGCGACCGAGCCCGGCCGCGTCACCGCGCGCCAGATCGAGGCCGCGCGCCGGGCCATCACCCGTCACATCCGCCGCATCGGCCGCGTCTGGATCAACATCTTCCCGGACGTGCCGGTGTCGGTGAAACCGGCCGAGGTGCGCATGGGCAGCGGCAAGGGCAACCCCGAATTCTACATTTGCCGCGTCAAGCCGGGCCGCGTCCTGTTCGAGCTGGACGGCGTGCCGCGGCAACTGGCTTTGGAGGCGTTCGATTTGGCGGCCGCGAAGCTGCCGATCAGCACGCGCTTCGTCGCCCGTCTCGGCCTCGAGGAACCGCAGACATGAAAGCCGCCGACGTCCGCGCCAAGACCGACGACGAATTGAAGACCGAGCTCGAGACCCTCGGCAAGGAAGCGTTCAATCTGCGCTTTCAGCGGGCTTCGGGTCAGCTTGAAAATACTTCGCGTGTGCGGCAGGTGCGCCGCGACATCGCGCGCATCCGGACCGTTCTCGGCGAACGCGCGCGCAAGGCCTCCTGAGGAGAAAGAGAAGAAAATGCCGAAACGAGTCCTACAGGGGATGGTGACGAGCGACGCGATGGACAAGACAGTGACCGTCCGCGTCGATCGCCGATTCATGCACCCGGTCTACAAGAAATTCATCACGCGCTCCAAGAAGTACGCCGCGCATGACGAAGAGAACGCCTACAAGGTGGGCGACGTGGTGCGCATCGAGGAAACCCGTCCGATCTCCAAGCGCAAGAGCTGGAAGGTGATCGAGGCGGTGACGCGCGCCCCGGAAGCGCACCACGCTCCGGCCAAGGATCAGGTCCCCGCCGCGCCGGCGCCGGCCGAGAAGAAACCGCTGGCCAAGCGCGCCAAGGCGCCCGCGTCCCGGGCTCAGGGCTGATCCGCCATGATCCAGATGCAAACCAATCTCGATGTGGCCGACAATTCTGGCGCGCGCCGCGTGCAATGCATCAAGGTGCTGGGCGGTTCGATGCGCCGTTGGGCCACGGTCGGAGATATCATCGTGGTTTCGGTGAAGGAGGCCATTCCGCGCGGCCGCGTGAAGAAGGGCGACGTGCATAAGGCGGTGATCGTGCGCACCGCCAAAGCCATCCGCCGCCCCGACGGCAGCGCCATCCGTTTCGACCGCAACGCCGCCGTGTTGATCGACAACCAGAACGAGCCGATCGGCACGCGCATCTTCGGGCCGGTTACGCGCGAACTGCGTGCGCGGAAATTCATGAAAATCATCTCGCTCGCGCCCGAGGTGCTCTAGGTCATGGCTAAGATCAAGAAAGGCGACAAGGTGGTGGTGCTGACCGGCCGCGACAAGGGCAAGGAAGGCGAAGTGCTGCGCGTCCTGATCGACCAGGAGCGCGTCGTCGTGCAGGGCGTCGCCATGGTGAAACGCCACACCCGCCCGGGGGCGGGCCAGCCCGGCGGCATCGTCGACAAGGAAGGCACCGTCCATATCTCGAACGTGGCGCTGATCGATCCCAAATCGAGCAAGCCGACGCGCGTCGGATTCAAGATTCTGGCCGACGGCAAGAAGGTGCGCGTCGCCAGGCGCTCCGGCGAGGTGCTCGATGCCTGAGACACGCACCATGACCCGCCTCCATGAGCATTACGAGAAGGTGATCCGGCCGGAACTGATGAAGGAGTTCAGCTACAAGAACGCCTTTGCCGTCCCCCGGCTCGACAAGATCGTCATCAACATGGGCGTCGGCGAGGCGACCGTGGACGCGAAAAAAACCGAGGCCGCGGCCAAGGATCTCGCGTCCATCACCGGCCAGAAACCAGTCATGACGCTTTCCAAGAAGTCGATCGCGACCTGGAAGCTGCGGGAAAACCTGGCCATCGGCTGCAAGGTCACGCTCCGGCACGACCGCATGTATGAGTTCCTCGACCGGCTCGTCAACATCGCGCTGCCGCGCGTGCGCGACTTCCGCGGGCTTTCGGGCAAGAGCTTCGATGGGCGCGGCAATTACGCGCTCGGGCTCAAGGAGCAATTGGTGTTTCCCGAGATTGATTACGACAAAATCGACGAGGTCCGCGGTATGGACATCATCATCGTTACCACGGCAAGGACCGACAAGGAGGCCAAGGCACTCCTGCGCGGCTTCCAATTGCCGTTCATGAACTAGGGCGAAACGAGGAACGACATGGCCAAGACCAGTTCAATTGAACGCAATCGCAAGCGCGAGAAAATGGTGAAGCGTTTCGCCGTGAAGCGCGCCAAGCTAAAGGCGATCGCCCGCGACCGTGCGCTTGCGCCAGAAGAACGCTTCGCCGCGCGCCTCAAGCTGTCCGAAATGCCGCGCAATTCCTCGGCGGTGCGCATCCATAACCGCTGCGAGCTCACCGGGCGCCCGCGCGCCTATTACCGCAAGTTCAAGCTGTCGCGCATCGCGCTCCGTCAACTGGCCTCGGCGGGACAAATTCCCGGCATGGTCAAGTCGAGCTGGTAGGGAGAGTCAGAGCATGATGACCGACCCGATCGCCGATATGTTGACCCGCATACGCAACGGTCAGCAGGCGCGCAAGGAATCGATCCAATCGCCGGCCTCGAAGATCCGCGCCAATGTGCTCGAGGTGCTGCAGCGCGAAGGTTATATCCGCGGCTTCTCGCGCGAGGAGATCCGTCCGGGCGTCGCCGAACTCAAAATCGAGTTGAAATATGTCGATGGCGAACCGGTGATCCGTGAGATCACCCGCGTTTCCAAACCCGGCCGCCGCATCTATTCGCGCGTCGCCGATCTGCCACGAATCTATAATGGTCTCGGCATCGCCATTCTGTCGACGCCGCGCGGCGTCATGTCCGACAACGAGGCTCGCGCCGCCAATCTCGGCGGCGAGATTCTCTGCCGCGTGTTCTAAGAGGAAATCATGTCGCGCATCGGCCGCAATCCCGTTCCCATTCCCCAGGGCGTCACCATCGAGGTGGCGGGGGAGATGCTGACCGCCAAGGGCAAGCTCGGCACCTTGAAGTATGCCATGGGCAGCGATATCGCGGCTTCGGTCGCCGACGGCAAGGTCGTGCTCAAGGCCAAGTCGGATTCCAAGCGCGCCCGCACCCAATGGGGCACGGCGCGCGCGCTCGTGAACAACATGGTGGCTGGCGTCTCCAAGGGCTTCACCAAGAACCTCGAGATTGAAGGCGTGGGCTATCGCGCGGCCGTGCAGGGCAAGAATCTCGTGCTGCAGCTGGGCTTCAGCCACGAAATCGCCTTTCCGATCCCGGATGACGTCAAAATCTCGGCCGATAAACCGACCTCGGTCACGATTACCGGCCCGGATAAGCAGCGCGTCGGCCAGGTCGCGGCGGTGATCCGCGCCTACCGCAAACCCGAACCCTATAAGGGCAAGGGCATCCATTACGACAACGAGACGGTCCGGCGCAAAGAAGGCAAGAAGAAGTAGGAATGCGGCGATGAGCGGAAAAAACACAAGTCTCTTTTCCCGGCGTCAGGCGCGCGTGCGCCACCGCCTCTCCCGGACGGCGCGCGGCAAGCCGCGGCTTTCCGTGTTCCGCTCCTCGAAGCACATCTATGCCCAGGTGATCGACGACCTCAAGGGCAGCACGCTCGCGGCCGCTTCGAGCCTGGACAAGAGCCTCAAGGGCAACATCAAGACCGGCGCCGACAAGGCCGCGGCCGTGGCGGTGGGCAAACTCATCGCCGAGCGCGCCAAGGCCGCCGGCGTAACGTCCGTGGTGTTCGACCGCGGCGGCTACCTGTTTCATGGCCGGGTCAAGGCCCTGGCCGACGCCGCCCGCGAGGGCGGCCTGAAGTTCTAGGAAGGAATCATGGCACGCACACCGGGATCACGCACGGCTGGAGGCCCGCCACGGGCAGGGGGTCCGCCGCGGACAGGCGCTCCGTCGCGGGGACGCGAAGGCGGCGAGGGCGGCGACCGTCCGCCGCGCGAACGCCGTCCGCGCGATGGCGACCGCGACGGCTCCGACAGCGAATTCGTCGAAAAACTCGTCGGCATCAACCGCGTCGCCAAGGTGGTGAAGGGCGGACGGCGCTTCGGCTTCGCCGCCATTGTCGTGGTCGGCGACCGCAAGGGGCGCGTCGGTTACGGTTCGGGCAAGGCGCGCGAAGTGCCGGAAGCGATCCGCAAGGCGACCGAACAGGCGCGCCGCAGCTTGGTGCGCATTCCGCTGCGCGATGGCCGCACGCTTCATCATGACATCGTCGGCCATTACGGCGCCGGCGAGGTGGTGTTGCGCGCCGCGCGGCCGGGCACCGGCATCATCGCCGGTGGCCCGATGCGCGCCATTTTCGAGGCGCTCGGCGTCCAGGATGTGGTGGCGAAGTCGATCGGCACCTCCAATCCGCACAACATGATCAAGGCGACCTTTGAGGCGCTTGGCCGCTCGGTCAGCCCGCGCTCGGTGGCGCAGCGCCGCGGCAAGAAGGTGAGCGAAATTCTGGGCAAGGGCGCAACCGCCGAGGCGCGGGAGTAGGCCATGGCGCAGGAAAAAACCGGGCCGCGGGACAAGCCGGCCAAGAAGCCGGCCGTGAAGCCCGCGCCCGGAAAAGGCCTCAAGCTGACGCAGATCGCCAGCCCGGCCGGCCGGGGCGCGAGGCAGCTCGCCACCCTCAAGGGATTGGGTCTCAACAAAATGCGCCGTACCCGCGTGCTCGAAGACACGCCCGCGGTGCGCGGCATGATTGCGTGCGTGAAACATCTGATACGGGTCGAAGAGATCCGCTGATTGCGGCGGCACGGCGGTATCGGCGATAATCGGTGGAAACCATGAAACTGAACGAGATCAAGGACAATCGGGGCGCTCATTACCGCGCCAAGCGCCGCGGCCGGGGCATCGGCTCGGGCAAGGGCAAGACCAGCGCGCGCGGCGGCAAGGGCCAGACCGCGCGCACCGGCGTCGCCTTGAACGGCTTCGAGGGCGGCCAGACCCCGCTGCACCGGCGGCTGCCCAAGCGCGGCTTCACGCGCGAGGATTTCCGCGAGCATTTTCACATCATCAATCTCGGCCGGCTGCAGCAAGCGCTCGATTCGGGCATGATCAAATCCGACGCCAAGGTCGATGGCGAAACGCTGGTCAAGGCGGGCGTGCTGCGCCGCGTCGGCGACGGCGTGCGGCTCTTGGCCAAGGGCGAATTGAAATCGGCGCTCACCATCGAAGTGGCCGGCGCCTCCAAGGCGGCGGTCGCGGCGGTGGAAAAACTCGGCGGCAAGGTGATCCTGCCGCCGGTTAAACCGGAGAAATCGGCCAAACCGTCCGCCAAACCCGATCCCAAGCCGGAAGCAAAGCCGGCGCCGCCGCAGGAGTAGTTGAATGGCATCCGCCGCCGAGCAACTGGCAGCCAGCATCAATTTTTCCGCCTTCGGCAAGGCGACCGATCTCAAGAACCGCATCTGGTTCACGCTCGGCGCGCTGGTGATCTACCGGCTCGGGACGTATATCCCGCTGCCCGGTATCGATCCGCAGGTGCTTGCCGAGGTGTTCCAGCGCAATTCCGGCGGTCTGCTCGGCATGGTCGACATGTTCTCGGGCGGCGCGCTCGGGCGCATGACCATCTTCGCGCTCAACATCATGCCCTACATCTCCTCCTCGATCATCGTGCAGCTGATGACCGCGGTGTCGCCGCAGCTCGAGGCGCTGAAGAAAGAGGGCGAGGTCGGGCGCAAGAAGCTCAACCAATACACCCGTTACGGCACGGTGTTTCTGGCGGCGGTCCAGGCCTATGGCATCGCCGTGGGCATCGAGGGCCTGCGCGGTTTCAGCGGAGCGGTGGTGCTGGATCCCGGCCTGTTCTTCCGCCTGACCACGGTGATGACGCTCACCGCCGGAACGGTGTTCCTGATGTGGCTCGGCGAACAGATCACCGCGCGCGGCGTCGGCAACGGCATTTCGCTCATCATCTTCTCCGGCATCGTCGCGCGCATGCCGTCGGCCCTGGCCGCGCTCTTGGAACTGGGCCGCACCGGCGCGATTTCCACATTCTTCATCATCATATTCCTGGCGCTGGCGGTCGGGGTCGTGACCTTCATCGTGTTCATGGAACGCGCCCAGCGCCGGATACTGGTCCAGTACCCGAAACGCCAAGTCGGCAACAAGATGTTCGGCGGCGAGGCCTCCCATCTGCCCTTGAAGCTCAACACCTCGGGCGTGATCCCGCCGATCTTCGCTTCCTCGCTGCTGTTGCTGCCGGCGACACTGGCCAGCTTCAACGTCAACCAGACCGGGATCCTGGGCGAAATTTCCGCCATCCTCAGCCACGGCCAGCCGCTTTATATCGGGCTCTATGTGCTGCTGATCGTGTTCTTCTGCTTCTTCTACACGGCGATCGTCTTCAACCCGACCGAGACCGCCGACAATCTGCGCAAATACGGCGGCTTCGTGCTGGGCATTCGGCCGGGCGTCAGCACCGCCGAATATCTCGACTACGTGCTGACCCGCCTCACCGTGGTCGGCGCTGCCTATCTGGCCGGCGTCTGCGTGCTGCCCGAAATTCTGGTCTCCCAATATGCCGTGCCGTTCTATTTCGGCGGTACCAGCCTGTTGATCGTCGTCAGCGTCACCATGGACACGGTGGCCCAGGTCCATTCCCACCTCTTGGCGCACCAGTATGAAGGCTTGATACGCAAGTCACGGTTGCGCGGGAGATTTGGGTGAACCTGATTCTTCTGGGGCCGCCGGGAGCCGGCAAGGGCACCCAGGCGAAGCGCCTCGAAGAGCGGTTTGGCCTGGCTCAGTTATCCACCGGCGACATGTTGCGCGCCGAGCGCGCCTCGAAAAGCCCGCTCGGGCAGAGAGTCCAGGCGATCATGGATTCGGGCCAGCTGGTCTCGGACGACATCATGATCGACCTGATTGCCGCGGCGATCACCCGGCTCGAAAAGGGACCGGGAAGCCACAAGGGCTTCATCCTCGACGGCTTTCCGCGCACCGTGCCGCAGGCTGAAGCTCTCGACGCCATGCTGACCCGAAAAGGGCTGAAGCTCGACCTGGTGATCGAGATGCGGGTGGACGAGGCGGCACTGGTCGACCGCATCACCGGGCGCTATGCCTGCGCCAAATGCGGCGCGGGCTATCACAACCGCTTTCAGCGCCCCAAGCAGAACGGCGTCTGCGACGTCTGCGGCGGCCGCGAATTCATCCGCCGCGCCGACGACCGGCCCGAGACGGTGAAGGCGCGGCTCAAGGCCTATCGCGAGCAAACCGCGCCGATTCTGCCCTATTACCGGGCCAAGGGCGTGCTGCATACGGTCGATGGCATGGCCTCCATCGACCGAGTTGCCGAGCAAATTGAAGAGGTTCTAAGAAGCCCCGGGAGTCGGTCGAATGGTTGACTTTTGGTCTCTTGTTTCTATAATCCGCGCCCTCGGCCCAAAGCGGCGTTGGGCTGCCGTCCCCTATTGCCGATAGACCATGGAGAGCGCAGTTGGCGCGTATAGCCGGCGTTAACATCCCGAGTCAGAAACGCGTTCCGATCGGATTGACCTATATCCATGGCATCGGCCGCACCTCGGCCGAGAAGATTTGCCAGGAACTGGCCATTCCGCCGGCGCGTCGGGTGCATGAGTTGACCGACGCCGAAGTGCTGCGCATTCGTGAGCTGATCGACCGCGATTACACGGTCGAAGGCGATCTGCGGCGCAACGTGGCGCAGAACATTAAGCGGCTGATGGATCTCGGCTGCTATCGCGGCTTGCGCCACCGCAAGGGCCTGCCCGTCCGCGGCCAGCGCACGCACACCAATGCGCGCACCCGCAAGGGACCGGCCAAGGCGATCGCCGGCAAGAAGATAGCGCCGAAGGGCTAAGGCGCTCGGGTCAAGCGAGGATGAAGGAATAATTATGGCGCAGAAGCCGTCTGCCGAAAAACCAGCCGCCGCATCGCCCGCTCAAGGCCAGCAGGGTGCGGCCGCGCCGGGTGCGGGCGCCGCCGCGCCGCGTCTGCGCCGCCGTGAGCGCAAGAACATCACCGCGGGCGTGGCGCATGTGAACGCCACCTTCAACAACACCATGATCACGATTACCGACGCGCAAGGCAACACCATCGCCTGGTCGTCGTCGGGCACGATGGGCTTCAAGGGGTCGCGCAAATCGACCCCCTATGCGGCGCAGGTCGCCGCCGAGGATGCCGGGCGCAAGGCGATGGACCACGGCATGCGCACGATCGAGATCGAGGTCAAGGGTCCGGGTTCCGGCCGCGAGTCCGCCTTGCGCGCGCTCCAGGCCGTTGGGTTCACCGTCACCTCCATCCGCGACGTGACGACGATCCCGCATAATGGTTGCCGTCCGCCCAAGCGGCGGCGGGTGTAGAGAAAGAAAAGAGAAGAGGGGTTAACGACAAGGCGCAGCCTCGGCCCGTGGTGGGCCGTTTGGGCGCGTCCGAGGAAACAGCCAAGACGGCTCGTCCGTCAAACGGCATAAGGAACGACACGTGATCCAAAAGAACTGGCAAGCGCTCATCAAACCGAAACAGCTCTCCGTCGAATCCGGCGACGACCCGGCGCGTTCCGCGACCGTGGTCGCCGAACCGCTGGAACGCGGTTTCGGCCTCACCCTCGGCAACGCCCTCAGGCGCGTGCTGCTGTCCTCGCTGCAAGGCGCCGCGGTGACCTCGGTGCAGATCGAGGGCGTGCTGCATGAATTCTCCTCGTTGCCCGGCGTGCTCGAGGACATCACCGACATCGTCTTGAACATCAAAGGCATCGGGCTGCGCATGCATGGCGAAGGCCCGAAGCGCATGCGGCTTCGCGCCAGCGGTCCGGGCGAGGTACGCGCCCAGATGATCGAGCTGCCGCACGATATCGAGATCATGAATCCCGATCATCTCATCTGCACGCTCGACAGCGGCGCCAAGATAGCCATGGAAATGACGGTCGAGAGCGGCAAGGGCTATGTCGCCGGCACGCAGAATCGGCCCGAAGACGCGCCCATCGGATTGATCCCGGTCGACGCGCTGTTCAGTCCGGTGCGGAAAGTGAGCTACCGGGTGGAAAACACCCGCGTTGGCCAGGTGACCGATTACGACAAGCTCTCGATGCGGATCGACACCAACGGCGCGGTGACGCCGGAGGACGCGGTGGCCTTGGCGGCCCGCATCCTGCAAGACCAGCTTCAACTCTTCATCAATTTCGAGGAGCCGCGCGCCGCCAGCGAGGAGGAGCGTCCGGCCGACCTGCCCTTCAACAAGAACTTGCTCCGCAAGGTGGACGAGCTCGAGCTTTCGGTGCGCTCGGCCAACTGCCTCAAGAACGATAACATCGTTTATATCGGCGATCTGGTGCAGAAGACCGAGGCCGACATGCTGCGGACGCCCAATTTCGGCCGCAAGTCCTTGAACGAGATCAAGGAAGTGCTGGCGCAGATGGGGCTCCATCTCGGCATGGAGATCGCCAACTGGCCGCCTGAAAACATCGAGGAACTGGCCAAGCGCCTCGAGGAGCCGTACTAGACATGCGCCACAGAATCCGCGGCCGCAGCTTCAGCCGCAAATCCGCTCACCGCAAGGCCATGTTCGATAACATGGCCCATGCGCTGCTCAAGCACGAGCAGATCAGGACGACCTTGCCCAAAGCCAAGGATCTCCGGCCCGTGGTCGAGCGCCTGATCACGCTGGGCAAGAAGGGCGGCCTGCATGCCCGCCGCCAGGCGATGGCGGCGCTGCAAGACGCCAAGATCGTCGACAAGGTGATGACCACCCTCGCCGAACGCTACGCCAAGCGCCCGGGCGGCTATTGCCGGATTCTCAAGGCGGGTTTCCGGCGCGGCGACGCCGCGGCGATGGCGGTGATCGAACTGGTCGAGCGCGACGTCGAGGCCAAGGGCAAGGATTCAGGCCCCGTCATGGCCAAGGAAGAGGCCGAGGCTACCGCGTCTTAAGTCGCGCGGCTCAGCGCCGTGTCTTGATCAGGATCGTGGCCGCCAGCGCCACGTTCAAGAGTCCTATGCCAAGGAATATCGCCGGGACGCCGCTCCCGAGCTTGAGAATCACCGCCGAACCGCCGCCGGCGATGACGATGAACAGCGCGTTGACGATGTTGTTGGCGGCCACCACGCGCGAGCGGTTGTTCTTGTCGCTCTCCGCCTGCATGATGACGTAAAGCGGCACGATATACACCCCGGCGCAAACCGCGAGCGCGAAGAGATCGGCCAAGATCCGCCAATGCGCGGGATAGGAAAGAAATTCCATCGCTTCCATGAAATGCTGCGGCGTACTGCTCGTGCCGCCGTTCCACCACAGATCGGCGGCGAACACGGCCATGCCAAGCGCGCTCCAGGGCACGAGAATGGCGCTGATCCGTCCCCGGAGCATCCGGCTCACCAGCAGCGAGCCCAGCCCGACGCCGATCGAATTGAGCGTCAGAAACAAGGTCACCACCTGATTGCCGGCTTGCAGATATTCCTTGGCGAAATTGGGGAATTGCGACAGCAGCGCCGCGCCCACCAGCCAAAACCACGATATGCCGAGCACGGCGAGCCAGACTTTTCGTTTGCGCCGGGCCTGGCCGATGATTTCCCAGGTGAGGACCGCGACGTTCCATTGCACCCGCAACCGCGGCGTAGCGGGCTTGGTCGCCGGCAGCATCAAACTCGCACAAAACCCGCCCAGCGACAGCGTGAGCAGCGCTGCCGAGGTCCAGGCAGCGCCCCCGGGCAAAAGGATCAGCAGCCCGCCGGCGATGGTGCCTGAAAGAATGCCGAGAAAGGTTCCGGCCTCGATCAGCGCGTTGCCGTCGACCAATTCGCTGCGTTTCAGCAGCTCCGGCAGCATCGCGTATTTGATCGGTCCGAAGAACGTGGCCTGGACGCCTAACAGGAACAGCACGAAGAGCTGGAAAGCGATACTGTCGAACGCGAAGGACAGCGCGCCGAGCGCGACCACGCCGATCTCGGTCAGCTTGACCCGTTGCAGCAACCAGGATTTGGCGTATTTGTCCGAGAGATCGCCGGCCGTGGCCGAAAGCAGGAAATAAGGCAGGATGAAAATGGCGGCCGCCAGGGTCACGATGAGCTCGGTCGCGCCCGGGGATTGGGCCTCGCGGTAGGCGATCAGGATGACATAAGCGTTCTTGAGCAGATTGTCGTTCACCGCGCCGGTGAACTGCGCCCAGAACAGCGGCCAAAATCGCCGGTCGAGCAACAGACGGGCGGGATGTCCGGCGGCCTTGTTCATCCCATGGGCCTCTCGGTGAAATCCAATGAGCCATCATCGACGGCTGGGCTTATCACGACATCCTCGACTTTCGCCAATATCGGGCCCTTGCGGCAAGACGCGGCCAAATCGGCGATTTTTGGCTCTTCGCCGATAACCAGCATGTCGACGCCGCCATCGAGGCGGTTGCGCACCCAGCCGCGCAAACCCCGCTTGCGCGCCTCGCGCACCGCCCAGACGCGATAACCCACGCCCTGCACCCGGCCGGTGACCAATAACAGCGCCGCTTCGGTCATGCAAACTCCAGGATCACCTGATCGGCCGCCAGGCTGTCGCCCGGCTTGGTGCGCAACTTCGTCACCTTTCCGTCACGCTCGGCCCGCAGCACGTTCTCCATCTTCATCGCCTCGACCACGGCCAGTTCCTCGCCGGCCTTCACCATCTGGCCTTCCCGCACCGCCAACGACACCAGCAGCCCCGGCATGGGCGACAACAAGTGGCGCGACAGATCGGCTGCCGGCTTGGGCCGCATGCGGCCCAGCAACTCGGCCGCGCGCGGCAACAGGATTTGCGCCGTGTAATTGACGCCACCGCGCGCAAGCCGGAACCCGAGGCCCTTGCGCTCGACGCGGAAGCATGCGGGCGCGCCGTCTATCTCGGCCTGAAAGAGGTCCGCGCCCGGCCGCCAGGACGCAGCCACCGAATGGCGATTCTTGCCGCGTTTTACGATCCAGTTGGCTCCCTTTTGCGCGATTTCGACCGCATGCGGCTTGCCGTCCAGCATGACCACCCAGGAGGCCGGAATGGCGCCGCGTGCGGAATTTTCGAGGGATAGGCGGTGCATCGCAGCCGCCGCGGCCACCGCCTCGCCGATTTCGTGCGGCGAAGGATCGACGCCCGTGAACCCGCTGGGAAATTCCCGGGCGATAAAGCCGGTCGAAAGCTTGCCCTTGCGAAAGGCGTCGCGGCGCAAAATCGCGGCTAGGAAATCGAGATTGTTCGAGATACCGGCGACGACGAAGCCGTCGAGCGCGGCGCCCAGCCGCGCCGCGGCCAGTTCGCGCGTCTCCCCGTAAGCCGCCAGCTTGGCAATCATCGGATCGTAATGGACCGAGATCTCGGCGCCTTCATAGACGCCGCTATCGACGCGGACGCCTTCGCCAACGGGCTCGGCATAGCGCTTGAGCCGCCCCGGCGAAGGCAGGAAATCGCGTTTCGGGTCCTCGGCGTAAAGCCGCGCCTCGATAGCATGGCCCTTGAAAGCGATTTCGCTTTGCTTAAAGGGCAATTTCTCGCCCGCCGCTACGCGGATCATCAGCTCGACCAGGTCGAGCTCAGTCACCATCTCGGTCACCGGGTGCTCCACCTGAATCCTGGTATTCATCTCGAGGAAATAGAAGCTCTTCCTGGTATCGACGATGAACTCGACCGTGCCGGCCGAACGGTAGCCCACCGCCTTGGCGAGCTTCACTGCCGCATCGCCCATGGCGGCCCTGGTCTTGGCATCGAGGAAGGGGCTGGGTGCCTCCTCGATCACCTTCTGATGGCGGCGCTGGATCGAGCATTCGCGCTCGAACAGGTGAACGACATTGCCGTGGTTATCGGCCAGAACCTGTATTTCAATGTGGCGCGGTTCCTCGACATATTTTTCCAGAAACAGCCGCGCGTCGCCGAAGGCCGATTTGGCCTCGCCCGAAGCGAGCCGGAAACCTTCCCTGATCTGGGCGTCGCTCTCCGCCACGCGCATGCCCTTGCCGCCTCCACCCGCCGCCGCCTTGAGCATCACCGGATATTTGATCCGGCGCGCGATCTTGACGGCATCCTCGGCGCTGGGCACCACGCCGTCATGGCCCGGTACGGTTGCAACCCCGGCGGCGGTGGCTAGCTTCTTGGCCTCGATCTTGTCGCCCATGGAAGCAATGGCCTTGGCGGGCGGGCCGATGAAGACGATGCCCGCCTTCTCCAGGGCCGCGGGCAAATCCTCGTTTTCCGACAGGAATCCGTAGCCCGGATGCACCGCCTCGGCACCGGTCTGCTTGCAAGCGGCCACGATCTTGCCGATATCGAGATAGCTCTGGGACGAGGGTGCCGGACCGATCGGCACCGCTTCGTCGGCTTCTCGCACATGCAGCGCCTCGGCATCGGCCTCGCTATAGACCGCGGCCGTGGCTATCCCCATGCGTCGCGCGGTGCGGATCACGCGGCAGGCGATTTCGCCCCGGTTCGCGATGAGGATTTTCCTGAACAAGGGCTAGATCACAGCGGAATGTTGTCGTGTTTCTTCCAGGGGTTCTCGAGCCGCTTGGTGCGCAACATGGCGAGCGCGCGGCACAGCCGCCATCGCGTCGAATGCGGCATGATAACGTCGTCGATGAACCCCCGCGAACTCGCGACGAAGGGATTGGCGAATTTCTCGCGGTACTCCTCGGCACGCTCCTCGGGCTTGGCCGTACTCTTGGCATCGCCGCGGAAGATAATCTCGACCGCGCCCTTGGGGCCCATCACCGCGATCTCGGCACTGGGCCACGCATAGTTCACGTCGCCGCGCAGATGCTTGGAGCTCATCACGTCATAAGCTCCGCCATAGGCCTTGCGGGTGATGACCGTCACCTTGGGCACGGTCGCCTCGGCGAAGGCATAGAGCAGCTTGGCGCCGTGCTTGATGATGCCGCCAAATTCCTGCGCCGTGCCGGGCAGGAATCCGGGCACGTCGACGAATGTCACGATGGGAATATTGAAGCAATCGCAAAAACGCACGAAGCGCGCGGCCTTGCGCGAGGAATCGATGTCGAGGCAGCCGGCCAGCACCATCGGCTGGTTGGCGACGATGCCGACCGGATGGCCCTCCAGCCGCGCGAAGCCCACGACGATGTTCTTAGCGAATTCGGGTTGCAGCTCGAAGAATTCGCCTTCATCCGTCATCTTCCCGATCAGCTCCTTCATGTCATAGGGCTTGTTGGGGTTCTCCGGCACCAACGTGTCGAGCGAATTCTCCAGCCGGTCGGCGGGATCGGATGTCGGCTGCGAAGGCGGCTGCTCGCGGTTCGACAGCGGCAGGAAATCGAGGAAACGCCGCGCTTGCAGCAGCGCCTCGGCGTCGTTCGCGAAAGCCAGATCGGCCACCCCGGAGCGCGTGGTGTGCGTCACCGCGCCGCCCAGTTCCTCCTGGGTCACGCTCTCATGCGTCACCGTCTTCACCACCTCGGGTCCGGTGACGAACATGTAGGAGGAATCTTTGACCATAAATATGAAATCGGTCATGGCCGGAGAATAGACCGCGCCGCCGGCGCAGGGTCCCATCACCAGCGACAGTTGCGGCACCACACCCGAGGCCAGCACGTTGCGCTGGAACACCTCGGCGTAACCGGCCAGCGAGGCCACGCCCTCTTGAATCCGCGCGCCGCCGGAATCGTTGAGACCCACCACCGGCGCGCCCACCTTCAGCGCCTGGTCCATGATTTTGCAAATCTTCTCGGCATGGGCCTCGCTGAGCGAGCCGCCGAACACGGTGAAATCCTGGCTGAAGGCGAAGACGCGGCGGCCATTGACCAGGCCGTGGCCGGTGACCACGCCGTCGCCGGGAATCTTCTGCTTCTCCATGCCGAAATCATGGCTGCGGTGCTCGACAAACATGTCCCACTCCTCGAAGGAGCCAGGATCGAACAGCAGTTCGAGCCGTTCGCGCGCGGTGAGCTTGCCCTTTTCGTGTTGCTGTTTGATGCGTGCTTCGCCGCCGCCCCGGCGCGCGGCCTCGCGCTTTTCCTCCAACCGCCGCAATATCTCACGCATGGTGCCTCCCCTCGAGCCGGCGAACTATCCCACCAACGGCAAATCCGCGCCAGCCCAGCCTATCCAGCGCGATGGAACTTCGCAAAACGCGCGGCAAGATCGATGTCATCTTTGAGCCCCGCGCGGCGCCGGGCCGCCTCGTCATCCTTGCCCCAACGTTCGATCTGGAAGCTCTCGTCAAGCTGGGATGTGGTGAAGGCCTGTTCGGCGTCGATGCGTCCCTCGATCAAGGCCAGCGCCAGCACCAGCGAGCCCAAAGCCGAGGTGGCGACATAAAGCGCCGCCAGGATCATCGAGTCATGAGCGGCGACCGCCGCCCGATATGATTCGAGCGCCTCCGGCGCCTGATCCAGCGGCGCAATGCCCTGGGTCACGGCCAAGGGCGCGTAACGCGATCCCGCCCAATCGAGATGTGTTTGCCAGGCCGCGTGCTGGCGCGCGGCCAGTTCGGGCGGGCTTTCCGCGCGATAACACAGCAGGTCAGTGGCGGCGTATTTGGCGATCTCGGCGATAATCTGCGCGCGGCGCGGTTCGATCAGGTCGATAACCGTGCCGGCGAGGCGGGTGAGGTGGAGATCGGTCGGGTCGATCTCCTCGTCCTCGGTTTGCCATTCCTCCGCCATCGCTTCCGCAAGCTTGCGGCTTTTCACCACCAGTCTGGCCTTGGCCGGGGTGCGGATCGGCTTGCCGTCGAGCAGCACGGCGTAGCCGCCCTCCGCCGGCGCGACCGTGGCCTGTATGTAGAAGCGCTTCATCGATTGCCCATTTATTTATTGGGGGGCGAGACCGGCGAAGGGGTCGCGCTCTTGGCTTTCCTCGAATCCGAAGAAAGCCCAGGTCTCCTTCATGTGCGGCGGCAGCGGCGCCATGACGATGAGCGTGCCGCCCTGCGGATGCGGAATCGCAAGGGCCCGGGCATGCAGATGCAAGAGCCGCGTTCCCGGCACGCCTTTCACCTGCGCCAGCGAACCACCGTATTTGCCGTCGCCCAGGATCGGCGTGCCCAGTGCCGCGCTATGCGCGCGCAGTTGATGAGTCCGGCCGGTCACCGGTTCGAATGCAATCCAAGCGAGCCGGTCGGAAGCCCGGGCGACGGTCCTGTAATAGGTCACGGCGCGTTTGCCCTCCTCGTCGGGCACGACGCGTTCGCCCAGCTTGCCCGGCAGCTTGGCAAGTTTCTGGTCGATGCGGCCTTGGTACTTTTCCGGCGCGCCCACCACCGCAGCCCAATAGATCTTGCGCGTCGATTTCTCGCGGAAAGCCTGGGCGAGCTTCGCCGCCGCGCGGGCATTGCGCGCCAGCACCAGCACCCCGCTGGTGTCCTTGTCGAGGCGGTGGACCAGGCGCGGGCGTTCCGCGGCGTCGAAGGTCAGCGCGTCCAGCATGCCGTCAAGATGGCGCGTGGTGTTGGTGCCGCCCTGCACCGCCAGCCCGTGCGGCTTGTCGATCACGATCACGTCGTCGTCGCGGTGCAGCACCGCGGCCTGGATCAGCCGCGCCTCGTGCGCGCTGGTCGGCGGCGTCTGGCGATGTTTCGCGGATGCCGGGTCGAGATTGCCCAAGGGCGGCACACGCACGATCTGGCCCGCCGTCACGTGGTCGCGGGCTTTCGCGCGCTTGCCGTCAAGCCGGATCTGGCCGGTGCGCAACAGCTTCTCAAGCCGGCCATGGCCGAGTCCGGGAAAATGCCGCTTAAACCAGCGGTCGAGGCGAATCTCGGAATCATCGACCGCGACCGCGATGGATTGAACCTGTCCCATGGCCCACGAATTTAACCGCGGTGGGGGCGGGACACCACCCCGAGGCAGGATCACCTGCCCCGGGGGGTTATCCTAGGCTTTTAAGTGGGTGCTCAGCCCCAATGGCCGCGCATCCAGACCCAGCCCTGCGGGCTTTGCGCCCAATGGCCCGGTACCCAATGCGCGCCCATGCGGGGTGGGTGCACGTAACGGCCGGGAACCCAGACATATTGAGCGCCGTTCCAGCGCCAAAAGCCGGGACGCCATTCCATCGGTGGGCCGGGTGGCGGGGGCGGCGCGGTCTCAATCCGGGCCACGGGCGGCGCAACCGTGACGTAGATTTGCGCGGCTTGAGCCATGGACAGGCCGACCAACAGCGCCAGCGCGGCTGTCCCGATTCGGAACGTGGCGATCAAAGGTTTATTCATGGGGTTTCGCTCCAGGGTGTTTGTTACCAGTTTATAGGGCGCCCGTACGGACGCCGTGCCCGCCGCGCCGGGGCGGCAAGGCACGCACGGATTAGGCGGTAACAATTGTGGCTTATTTTTGCTTTTTCGGCGTGGTGGCACGCGTCTGGCCGCGGAGCTTTTCCCAATAATCCAGCCGCTTCTTGATCTCGCGCTCGAAGCCGCGCTCGATCGGGCGGTAGAAATTCATCCGCTCCATGCCCTCGGGGAAATAGTCGAGGCCGGAAAAACCTTCTTCCGTTTCCGGATCGTAGACATAGCCCTCGCTATAGCCCAATTCGCGCATGAGCTTGGTCGGCGCGTTGACGGCGTGCATCGGCGGCATCAGCGATCCGCTTTCCTTGGCCGCGCGCATCGCCTGGCCGAAGGCCATGTAGCCGGCCACGGATTTGGGGGCGGTGGCGAGATAGATCACCGCCTGCGCCAGGGCTAATTCGCCCTCGGGCGATCCCAGGCGGTCATAGGTTTCCCAGGCGGCGATCACTTGCGGCAGCGCGGCGGGATCAGCCATACCGACATCCTCCACCGCCATGCGCACGAGGCGCCGGGCGATATAGATCGGATGCTCGCCCCCGGTCAGCATGCGCGCAAGCCAGTAAAGCGCCGCGTCCACGTCGGAACCGCGGACAGATTTATGCAGCGCGCTGATGAGGTTGTAATGACCTTCCTGCGATTTATCGTAAAGAGGCGCCCGGCGTTGCACCGCCGCCATGAGGCCCGCCGTATCGAGCTTGGCGCCCCTAGGCATCTCGGCCAGCTCCTCGGCGAGGTTGAGGATGAAGCGGCCGTCGCCATCGGCCATCGCCTTCAGCGCCTGCCGGGCGCCTTCGTCGAGCGGCAGGGTGAGCTTCAACGCGGCCTCAGCGCGCGCGAGCAGGGTTTCGAGCGCGGCTTCGTCCAGCCGGTGCAGCACGAAAACTTGACAGCGCGACAGCAACGCACCGATCAGCTCGAAGGACGGGTTTTCCGTCGTGGCCCCAATGAGCGTCACGGTGCCGTCCTCGACATAGGGCAGGAACCCGTCCTGCTGAGCCCGATTGAAGCGGTGAATTTCGTCAACAAAAAGCAGCGTGCCCTGGCCGCCGAGTCGGCGCTTCTTGGCGGCGTCGAACAACTTCCTGAGATCGGCCACGCCCGAAAAGACGGCCGAAAGCAGCTCGAAATGCGTCTCTGTCGCTTCGGCCAAGAGCCGCGCGATGGTGGTTTTGCCGCAGCCCGGCGGCCCCCACAGGATCATTGAAGCCAGCCGCCGTGCCGCCACCATGCGCCCGAGCGGCGCCTCGGGCTTGAGCAGATGGTCTTGGCCCACCACGTCGCCGAGTGTTTTGGGCCGCAGCCGGTCGGCGAGCGGGCGCGGCGCCTGCTGCTCGAACAGGCCGATCATCGCAGCACGGCCGTGAAGGTTTTGTCGCCGCGGCGGATGGCGATTGTCCAGGGTGGAGCGCCCGTGCCCAACGCGTTCCTCAACTGCGTCACGTTCTCGATCTTTTTGTGATTGACGCCGGTCACCAGGTCGTTGGCGCGGACGCCCACCCTTTCGGCTGGTGACCCGGGCTTGACCGAAACCACGACGACGCCAGCCTGATCAGGCTTTAAATTGAGTTCCTCGTTGAAGGCGGGATTGAGGTTGCCCACGGTGGCGCCGGAGAGCGGCGAGGTTCCCTCGATCTCGGCCACTTCGCGCGCCGGGCTGTCCGGCGGCGCGGCCAGCATCGCCGTGGCATCGCGCGATTTTCCATCGCGCCACAGCGTCAATTTTGCCGGCGTGTCGGTGCCCAATGTAGCCAAGCGGAAACGCAGGCTTTCAGAATCGTCGATATCATGCCCTTCGACCGCAAGAATGACGTCCCCGTTCTTGACGCCGGCCTTGGCGGCGGGTCCGCCTGGCGACACGTCCTTTACCAGCACGCCGGTCGGATGCGCTAGGCCGAGCTTGGCTGCGTTGTCGAGTGTCACATCCTCGCCCATAATGCCGAGCCAGGGATGCACCACGTGTTTTCCGGTTTCCGCGGCGTCGATCATCGGCCGCACCAGCACCGATGGAATGGCGAAGCCAATGCCGACCGAACCGCCCGATGCTGAGAAAATGGCGGTGTTGATGCCCATCAGCTTGCCGTCGATATCGACCAGCGCGCCGCCCGAATTGCCCGGATTGATCGCGGCATCGGTCTGGATGTAGGAGCCGAAATCGCTGAGACCGATGCCGGTGCGCGCTAGGCCCGAAACGATGCCGCTGGTCACGGTCTGGCCGACGCCGAAGGGATTGCCGATCGCCAGCACTAAATCGCCCACTTGCAACTGGTCGCTGTCGCCCAGCTCCAGCACCGGCAGGTGTTCGTTCGGCACGGTGATCTTGAGCACGGCAAGGTCGACGCGCTCATCGGTCAGTAGGATCTTGGCGTCGAATTCACGCCGGTCGGACAGAACCACGGTCACGTCCTGCGCGTCCCTGATGACATGGTAATTGGTGACGATCAGTCCGTTGGGATCGACGATCACGCCAGAGCCGAGCGAATTCAAAATGCGTTCGCGCGGGATGCCGAGGCGCTGAAGCTCGCCGCCGAACAGGCGGCGGAAGATCGGGTCATTGAGCAGCGGCGACTGATTCTTCACCACCCGGCGCGAATAGACGTTCACCACCGCAGGCGCCGCCTTCTTGACGATCGGCGCAAAGGATTGGTGGACGGCCTCGCGGGATGTGGTCGGCGCGGCGTTTTGCGCCGCCGACCGGCCCGCCGCCAGCAGTCCGCTCATCAGAATCAGGGCGGCCAGCGTAGCCGGCATCCATCGCGATGATAATCTCATGCCTCCGGATCCTTCTTCTTGATTGGCGCCGATCCTAGCTCATCGCTCCCATCCCGGGCAGCGGAGAAGATATCTGAGAAATTTTGCCTTAGGGCGGCATCGAGCCGGGTCAGCGGAACCTTGATTCCAAGCTCCGCGAGCGACGTCACGCCGTGCTGGCTGATGCCGCAGGGCACAATGCCACGGTAATGGCCGAGATCGGGATCGCGATTGAGCGAGACGCCGTGGTAGCTCACGCCCTGGCGCACGCGCACGCCGATGGCGGCGATCTTGCTTTCGCGCCTCCAGCCCTGGTCGATCCAGATGCCGACCCGGCCGGGCCGCCGCTCGCCCTTTAGGCCGAACGCGCCCAAGGTGCGGATCAGCCATTCCTCAAGATTTGTCACATAGGCGCGCAGATCGCCGCCACGCGCCTTGAGATCGAGCATGACATAGGCCACGCGCTGCCCCGGCCCGTGATAGGTCCATTGCCCGCCCCGGCCGGTGCGGTAAACCGGCAGGATGGGGTCGACCAGATCCTCCTCCTTGGCGCTAGTCCCGGCGGTATAGAGCGGCGGATGTTCCAACAGCCAGACCAGTTCCGGCGCCTTGCCCGCGCGGATGGCCTGGACGCGGCTCTCCATCGCCGCCACCGCCCGGTCATAGGCCACGGGCGTTGCGCTGGTCTGCCATTCGATTTGCGTCTTTGGGCCGGTCTTGCTTGCTATGGACATGGGGATTTGGTAATCAGCCGCGCCATCGGCGGCAATCGCTATCTAATATATAGTATCGCCGTTGCATCGCGGTCGTGGCGGAATTGGTAGACGCGCTAGCTTGAGGTGCTAGTGGGGGAAACCCCTTGGAAGTTCGAGTCTTCTCGACCGCACCAATTATGTCTTATTCGCCTGTTATTCATAGGAATACCGGTGCCCATAATTGATCGGGGGTTCCCATGAGTTTCGAATTCACGGTTTCCGACGTTATCCCGGCCTCGCCCCAGGCGATCTACGACGCTTGGCTCGATGCCAAGGGCCATGCCGCCATGACCGGCGGCAACGCGGCGGTGTGCTCGACCGCGCCCGGCGGGGTTTTCACTGTCTGGAACGGCTACATTACCGGCAAGAACATCGTCCTCGAACATGGCCGGCGGATCGTGCAGTCCTGGCGCACGACCAAGTTCACCGTCGCCGATCCCGATTCACAAATCGAAGTCATCCTGGAACCTGTGCCCGGCGGCACGCGCGTCACCGTCCGTCATACCAGCGTGCCCGACGGCCATACCAGCTACCGCGATGGCGGCTGGCAGCGCAGCTATTTCGAACCGATGAAGTTGTATTTCGCCGGCGCACTCACGCCGTCGCGGAAGGCCACAAAATCCAAGAAAAAGAAAATCTCCGGCAAGGCAAAGAATCGGCAGAGAAAGAAGCGGCCCCAAAAGCGGACTAAGAGAAACAAGAAAAAGAAAAGCTGATCGGCCGTCAGGATGTAAGACGGCCGATCGGAGAGCTAACCACGCTCAGTGGAAGCCATGGTGGTGGTGCCGGTGCGGTCCGAACAACTGATCGGCGGCCTGCTTCTGCTGGTCCGACAGGCTGGCATAGAGGGGGCGGAAAGCGGCTAGGACGCGGCCCAATTGCTGTGCCCTGAGCGCGGCGAAGCGACCTTGCGCCTCAAGACGTTCCACTGCGTTATGCGTCTCGGCGCCCGCTTGGGCGGGCATCTGGGCGAAATTGGCATCCAACTCCTTGGCGTTGTCGCGCATCACTTGGGAGAGCTTGTCCCACTGTGCCTGCTGCTGGGGTGTGATGCCGAGTTCGGCTTTGAGAAAGGCGATACGGCCTTCGGTATGCCGGCTGGCGCTCCAATGCGGGTGGTCGGGCTTGGCCATCGAAGCCTGGACTGGGGCGCTGGAAACGGGCGGGGCGGATTGAGCGAAAGCGCCCTGGGTCGAAAGACCCGCGCCGCCGAGTCCGGCAAGTAGCGCGAACATGGAAATGACGGCTATCTGTTTCTTCACGGTATGTCTCCTGGGCGTTTTTCTGCCCCTCAAAGGGGCCTGCGGAATTCTAGGAGCCGCTCGCCCCCGCCATCCCCGTCTCCGCCATCATTGCAACAATGTAATGGGGGGCTAGACTGCGCCTCCTAAGGGGAGGCGCGCCGAACCATGCCCGCCAATCGCTATCCGACGCTCGATTTCGAGCTCGGAGCCGAGATCGACATGCTGCGCGACAGCGTGAGCGGCTTCGCCGCGACCGAGATCGCGCCCATCGCCGCCGAGATCGACCGCAGCGACGAATTCCCGCGCCGGCTCTGGCCGCGTTTCGGCAAGCTCGGCCTCTTGGGCATCACCGTCGAGGAGGAATTTGGCGGCGCCGGGATGGGCTATCTCGCCCATGTGGTGGCGATGGAAGAGGTAAGCCGGGGTTCCGCCTCGGTCGGATTGTCCTACGGCGCTCATTCCAATCTCTGCGTCAATCAAATTCGGCGAAACGGCAGCGTCGCGCAAAAGCGCAAATATTTGCCCAAGCTGATCTCGGGCGAGCATGTCGGGGCGCTGGCCATGAGCGAGACGGGGGCGGGTTCGGACGTGGTCGGCATGACGACGCGCGCCGAGAAGAATGGCGGCCGCTACGTGCTAAACGGCAGCAAGATGTGGATTACCAACGGGACCCACGCCGACACGCTGGTGGTCTATGCCAAGACCGACCCGTCGGCGGGCGCGAAGGGCATTTCGGCCTTCCTGATCGAGAAGAGCATGAAGGGATTCAAGCCGGCGCAGAAGCTCGACAAGCTCGGCATGCGCGGCTCGCCTACGGCGGAGCTCGTCTTCGAGGATTGCGAAGTGCCGGAGGAGAACCTGCTGGGCAAGCTCAACGAGGGCGTCAAGCTGCTGATGAGCGGGCTCGATTACGAACGCGCGGTGCTGGCGGGGGGGCCCCTGGGCATCATGCAATCCTGTCTCGACGCGGTGATCCCCTATCTTCATGAGCGCAAACAGTTCGGAAAATCGATCGGTGAATTCCAGCTCATGCAGGGCAAGCTCGCCGACATGTACACCGTGATGAACGCGGCCAAGGCCTATGTCTACGCCGTGGCGCGCGCCTGCGACCGCGGCCGCACCACGCGAAAGGACGCCGCCGGCGCCATCCTCTACGCCGCCGAGAAGGCGACCTGGATGGCCTTGGAGGCGATCCAGGCGCTGGGCGGCAACGGCTATATCAACGATTTCCCCACCGGACGGCTGTTGCGCGATGCCAAGCTCTACGAGATCGGCGCCGGCACTTCGGAGATTCGCCGCATGCTGATCGGCCGCGAACTGTTCGAGGAGACCGCGTGACGGCCGCATTCAAATCCTCTCTCGATCCCCGCTCCGTGACTTTCCGCGCCAACACCAAGGCGATGAGGGCGCTGACGGAGAATTTGAAGAAAACTCTGTCTAAGATTGCCAAAGGCGGCGGCGAGGAAGCGCGCAAGAAGCATCTAGCGCGCGGCAAGCTCTTGCCGCGTGAGCGCATCCGCCTGCTGCTCGATCCCGGATCCCCGTTCCTGGAATTCTCGGCGCTGGCGGGATTCGGCCTTTATCCCGACGATGTTCCGGCGGGCGGTATCGTCGCCGGCATCGGCTCGGTGATGGGGCGCGAATGCGTGGTCATCGCCAACGACGCGACGGTCAAGGGCGGGGCCTATTATCCGATCACGGTGAAGAAGCATCTGCGCGCCCAGGAGATCGCGCGCGAGAACCGCCTGCCTTGCCTCTATCTGGTCGATTCCGGCGGCGCCTTCCTGCCGGCCCAAGACGAGGTCTTTCCCGACCGCGACCATTTCGGCCGCATCTTCTATAACCAGGCGACGCTTTCGGCCTTGGACGTGCCGCAGATCGCGGCGGTGATGGGCTCCTGCACCGCTGGCGGCGCCTATGTTCCGGCCATGTCGGATGAGAGCATCATCGTGCGCGGCGAAGGCACGATCTTCCTGGGTGGGCCGCCCTTGGTCAAAGCTGCCACCGGCGAGACCGTCTCGGCCGAGGCACTGGGCGGGGCCGAGGTGCATGCGCGGCAATCGGGCGTCGCCGACCAGATCGCCGAGGACGATTCCCATGCGTTGGAATTGATGCGGCGCGTCGTCGGCAATCTCAATCGCGCCAAGCGCACCGGGGCCGAGAGCCAGAAGCCGGTCGAGCCGCTTTATCCGGCCGAAGAGCTTTACGGCGTCGTGCCGGAAGATGCGCGCAAATCCTATGATGTGCGCGAGGTGATCGCGCGTATCGTTGACGGCAGCGAATTCGACGAATTCAAGCCGCTTTACGGCGAAACCCTGGTCACGGGTTTCGCGCGCATCTGGGGCTATCTTGTCGGCATTGTCGCCAATAACGGCATTCTGTTTTCGGAAAGCGCCTTGAAAGGCGCGCATTTCATCGAGCTCTGCGCGCAGCGCGGGATTCCCCTGGTTTTCCTGCAGAACATCACCGGCTTCATGGTGGGCAAGAAATACGAGGCGGGCGGTATCGCCAAGGATGGCGCCAAGATGGTGATGGCGGTGGCCTGCGCCGCCGTGCCCAAATTCACAATCATCATCGGCGGGAGTTTCGGCGCCGGCAATTACGCCATGTGCGGTCGCGCCTATGGGCCGCGCTTCCTGTGGACTTGGCCGAACGCGCGCATCTCGGTGATGGGCGGCGAACAGGCGGCCAATGTTCTGGCCACGGTGCGGCGCGACGGCGCGGGTGTGCACGGCAAGAATTGGAGTAAGAAGGAAGAAGAAAGCTTCAAGGCCGCCATCCGCAAGCAATACGAGACTCAGGGCCATCCTTATTACGCCAGCGCGCGGCTATGGGATGACGGCGTGATCGATCCCAAGGAAACGCGCCGCGTGCTCGCCATGTCGATTTCGGCCAGCCTCAATGCGCCGGTCGAGCCCACCCGCTTCGGCGTGTTCCGGATGTGACATGAGCGCCCTGCTGATTTCGACCGACAAACGCGGTGTTGCAACCGTCACACTCAACCGACCGCCGATCCGCAACGCCTTCGATGATGTTTTGATTGGCGAGCTGACCGGGGCGCTCAGGACTCTCGGGGCGGACGATGCGGTCCGGGCATTGGTGCTGACCGGGGCAGGCACGGCCTTTTCGGCAGGTGGCGACATAAACTGGATGAAACGCATGGCTGGCTATGACGAGGCGCAAAACGTCGCCGACGCCATGGGCTTGGCCGAGATGCTGCGCACGCTCAACGAGATGCCGAAGCCCACCGTGGCGCGGGTCAATGGCGCGGCCTTTGCCGGCGGCGTCGGGCTGGTCGCCTGTTGCGACATCGCGGTGGCCGCTGAAGAGGCCCTGTTCGCCGTCTCCGAGGTTCGGATCGGCCTAGTGCCGGCGACCATCGCGCCCTATCTGGTTGCCGCCATCTGTCCACGCGCGGCGCGGCGTTATTGCCTGACCGGCGAGAGCTTTTCGGCGGTCGAGGCGATGCGCCTGGGCTTGGTCCATCAGGTTGCGCCCCTCACGATGCTGGACGAGGCGGTTGAGGCGATCATCGCCGCGTTGCTCGATGGCGGGCCGCTTTCCCAGGCCCGCGCCAAGCGCATGATATCCCAGGTCGCCGGGCGGCCGGTGACGCAAGCACTGATGGCGCATACGGCGCGGGCAATCGCCGAAGCGCGCGCCTCGGACGAAGGACGCGAAGGTCTTGCCGCCTTCCTTGAAAAGCGCAAGCCCGGCTTCCGGCGCTGACGGGAAGCGCGTGGCGTTCAAGAAAATCCTCGTCGCTAATCGCGGTGAGATCGCTTGCCGGATCATCCGCACCGCGCAACGGTTGGGCTTGGCCACGGTCGCGGTCTATTCCGATGCCGACGAGAATTCCCTGCATGTTGCCGTGGCTGGCGAGGCCGTGAATATCGGTCCTGCCCCCTCGGCCGAAAGCTATCTCAATATCGACCGCATCATCGAAGCCGCGCGACAAAGCGGCGCCCAGGCGATCCATCCCGGCTACGGCTTCCTGTCCGAGAATGCGGCATTCGCGCGCGCCTGCGCCAAATCCGGCATCGCCTTCATCGGGCCCGATGCCAAGGCGATCGAGGCGATGGGCAATAAGGCCGCCGCCAAGGCCATCATGGAGACCGCGGGGGTGCCGGTGGTGCCCGGATATCACGGTGAGAAGCAGGGCGAGGCGCTGTTCCAGGCGGCGCATGCGCTGGGTTTCCCGCTGCTGATCAAGGCGGCTTCGGGCGGCGGCGGGCGCGGCATGCGCGTGGTGAAACACGCACGCGCGTTACGCGATGCGCTCGATAGCGCCGGACGCGAAGCTCTTGCCGCCTTCGGGGACGGAAGGCTGATTCTGGAGCGCTACCTGAAGCGGCCCCGGCATGTCGAAGTCCAGATATTCGCGGACAAGCACGGCAATTTGGTCCATCTCTTCATCCGCGATTGCTCGTTGCAACGCCGCCATCAGAAGGTGATCGAGGAAGCGCCCGCGCCCGATCTTTCGCCTGCGTTGCGCCGCGCCATCCACGCCACGGCGGTCAAGGCGGCGCGTGCGGTCGATTACGCCGGTGCCGGCACGGTCGAGTTCGTGCTGGAAGGCAAGAATTTCTATTTTATCGAAATGAACACCAGGCTTCAGGTTGAACATCCGGTGACCGAGCTCATAACCGGGATTGATCTGGTCGAGTGGCAGTTTCGGATCGCTTGGGGAGAAAAATTACCCTTGCGCCAGGACCGGATCGCGCAGAAGGGCCACGCCATCGAGGCGCGGCTTTATGCCGAGGATCCGGCGCGGGGATTTATTCCTTCCCCGGGGATCCTGGCAAGGCTGCGCCTGCCCCGAGCTACGCCCGATCTGCGGGTCGAGACTGGGGTGCGTCCGGGCGACCGCGTCAGCGAATTCTACGATCCGATGATCGCCAAGCTCGCTGCCTGGGGCAAAAACCGCGCCGCCGCGCTGGCGCGGCTCCAGACGGCGCTGGCCGAAACGCGTGTGCTGGGGCTCGCCACCAACCGCGATTTTCTGCTGCGCGTTGTGAAAAGCCGCGCCTTCACCGC
>CAWAWJ010000002.1:0-32500 GCA_963785735.1 uncultured Alphaproteobacteria bacterium | reverse complement strand
AGTCGATGGGAATGGGGTCAATATTCCCCAGCCTGCTGAAGGTGACGAAGGCCGAAAGCCGTTTTCCCTTATTGGATTGGGAGGGCGGCCTGGGACTTCCAGGAAACAGCCTCAGCGATAAGACCGTACCCTAAACCGACACAGGTGGACTGGTAGAGTATACCAAGGCGCTTGAGAGAACGATGTTGAAGGAACTCGGCAAATTGCCCTCGTAACTTCGGAAGAAGAGGGCCTCCTTTCCACGCAAGTGGGATGGAGGGGCACATGCCAGGGGGTAGCGACTGTTTACCAAAAACACAGGGCTCTGCGAAGTCGCAAGACGACGTATAGGGTCTGACGCCTGCCCGGTGCTGGAAGGTTAAGGAGAGAGGTTCACGCCTTGAACCGAAGCCCCAGTAAACGGCGGCCGTAACTATAACGGTCCTAAGGTAGCGAAATTCCTTGTCGGGTAAGTTCCGACCTGCACGAATGGCGTAACGACTTCCCCGCTGTCTCCAACATCGGCTCAGCGAAATTGAATTCTCCGTGAAGATGCGGAGTACCCGTGGTTAGACGGAAAGACCCCGTGCACCTTTACTACAACTTTGCAGTGGTATTAGGCAGGGGATACGTAGCATAGGTGGGAGACTATGAAACCTGGGCGCCAGCTCGGGTGGAGTCGCCAGTGAAATACCACTTGTCCGCTTCCTGATATCTAACCGGCCTCGCTTATCGCGAGGCGGGACCCTGCATGGTGGGTAGTTTGACTGGGGCGGTCGCCTCCCAAAGAGTAACGGAGGCGCGCGATGGTGGGCTCAAGCTGGTCGGAAATCAGCTGATGAGTGCAATGGCATAAGCCTGCCTGACTGCGAGAGCGACAGCTCGAGCAGAGACGAAAGTCGGTCATAGTGATCCGGTGGTCCCGAGTGTGGAGGGCCATCGCTCAACGGATAAAAGGTACGCCGGGGATAACAGGCTGATGACTCCCAAGAGTCCATATCGACGGAGTCGTTTGGCACCTCGATGTCGGCTCATCACATCCTGGGGCTGGAGCAGGTCCCAAGGGTATGGCTGTTCGCCATTTAAAGTGGTACGTGAGCTGGGTTCAGAACGTCGTGAGACAGTTCGGTCCCTATCTGCCATGGGTGTCTGAGACTTGAGAGGACCTGTCCCTAGTACGAGAGGACCGGGATGGACGCACCTCTGGTGTACCGATTGTGGCGCCAGCCGCATCGTCGGGTAGCTATGTGCGGACGAGATAACCGCTGAAGGCATCTAAGCGGGAAGCTCCCCTCAAAACCAGGTCTCGTTTGAGAGCCGTGGAAGACCACCACGTTGATAGGCCGGGAGTGGAAGTGCGGCAACGCATGAAGCCAACCGGTACTAATAGCTCGAATGCTTGATCGCATCGTCCTTTGGCCGCATTGCCTTGCGGCGGGAGGGAGCCTTTCGCTTGCAGAGCGAAGTCCCGCGATCGAAGATCTCAGCCTTGAAGGCACTCTTCATTCCATGAATATGCGTTGTTCAAACGCGACGCTTGATTGGCTTGGTGGTTATGGCGGGGGAGTAAGCACCCGATCCCATCCCGAACTCGGCCGTGAAAGCCCTCAGCGCCGATGGTACTGTGTCCTAAGGCACGGGAGAGTAGGTCGCCGCCAAGCCTATCAAGCGCCGTGTTCTCCTCTGCGAGAGGTTCCGAATACTCCCTTTTCAGCTTTGTCGGCTTGTGTTTTGCGCCGCCTGGCTTTGCGCATCGATGGTGACGCGGGCCCCGCGCGGAGGGCAGAGCCCGGAGCGCTCAAAAGAAGAGCCCGCCGGGGCGGCGCATGAGCAGCTTGTCTTATCGCGGGGTGGAGCAGCCCGGTAGCTCGTCAGGCTCATAACCTGAAGGTCGGAGGTTCAAATCCTCCCCCCGCAACCAATTTTATAAACTTAACAAGAACGCCGCTCTCATCGAGCGGCCTTCCTGCCTTTGTCGGCAGCGCCGGCGACGGGATGCCGGCGAGATGTCCATGCGGGTCGGTGGGGGATTTATCGCAGTCTAGATTGTAGCTGTCGTAAATCTATTCCGGATGTCTTTATGATCTCGTCATGTTGACGAATAGCGGAGATGCTCCGATTATCGCGACGTCGGCAAACCAATCACGATGGAAATTGCAATGATAACCAATCCGAACGATCCTGATCCTTGGGCCCAAATTCAGCCACGCGACCTGCGGCGCATGGGCGAGATCGTTGCCGACCGCAAGGAGCAGGAGCGGTGGTCGCGCGCCGTCATGCTTGCGGGCGCGCTGCCCTATATGTGGAGACACAAAGCCGCGGTCGTACGTGACTTCATGTACGACCGATTGAATCTCAGAAATGGCGACAAGGTACTGATTATCGGCGAGGTCGTCGAAGGATCAGGGTTCTCCGACGATATACGCGATAGGATCGGACCGCAGGGTGAAATCCGCATAGTCGATATCACCGATGAGGCACGCGACGCCTATTTTAACAAGCGGCGCGGATCTGGGGGCCAACTCGCTACCTGGCGCTTCGATTACACGCGAGACATCCCCGACCAATATTTCGATTGCGTTGCAGTTCTGCAGGCGGTGCAGCACACGGACGATTGGCGCGAGACCGGAAAGGAGCTGCTGCGGGTCATGAAGCGCGGCCGCAACATCATGCTGGCTGAGATCACTTTCAAGAACATCAACGAGTATGCTGCCCTCGATCTGCATCTCGAATATTGGCTAGAAAAGATGTTTTCCCGTGTCGGAATCCCGCGATATGAGTTTCCCTACTATTCGCCCGAGCAACTCAGGTTGGCTTTTAACGGCCTGGTTGCTGACGTAAACGTCTTCGCCTGGAAAGGACTTGAGTTGTTCTGGGCGACAAAATCCTGATTGGAATCGAAGGAACAGTGTTTTGCGATCGAGGAATAGACAATACGAAGAAAGTCAATGTCGAGCCGACAATAGAAAGCCACTTCGGCAATAAATATAAATAGTGTCTAAAACTGATTGCTGATCCGCAACGGTGGACAATCGCTCGCCGACAACATCATTGTTTGAGGTTCCCTTAAGATCGTTGTGCGGCCAGAGTTGCTGATCGGCGATTTACCGCGATCCTGCTTTTCAGTAGGATTTCGGCAGCCCGAGTTCGCGCTCGGCGATGAAGCACAAGATCATTTCGCGCGACACCGGCGCCAATTGCGTGGCGACCATCTCTCGGAAATACCGCTCGACGTGGTACTCCGCGGCGTAGCCCATGCCGCCATGGGTGCGGATCGCGCGGTCGCAGGCGCGGAACCCCGCGTCGGCGGCCAGATACTTAGCCGCGTTCGCTTGGGCGCCGCAGGGCTGGCCCGAATCGTACAACTCGGCCGCGTGAAGCGTCATCAGCTCGGCAGCGTACAGCTCCGACCAGCACTCGGCGAGCGGATGCTGGATCGACTGGTTCTGTCCAATTTTCCGCCCGAACACGACCCGCTCATTGGCATAGGCAACCGCCTTCTCCAGCGCCCGGCGGCCCATCCCGATCACCTCGGCTGCGTTGAGGATGCGCTCCGGATTGAGGCTGTCGAGGAGATAGCGGAACCCCTTGCCCTCCTCGCCGATGAGGCGATCAACCGGAACGATCAGGTTGTCGTAAAAAGTCTGGTTCGAGTTGACGGCGTGGCGGCCCATCTTGCGGATTTCCCGGATTTCCACGGCCGAGCGGTCGAGGTCGGCATAGAACAGGGAAAGTCCATCGGTTGGCTTGGCGCATTGCTCGATCGGCGTCGTCCGCGCGAGTAGAACGACCTTGTCGGCTTGCTGGGCGGTGCTGGTCCAGATCTTCTGGCCGTTAATGACATAGTGATCGCCGTCCCGTACAGCTCGTGTTTTAATCTTGGACGTATCAAGGCCGGCATCGGGCTCGGTCACGCCGAAACAGGCGCGCGACGTGCCATCGATAATGGCTGGCAACCACTCTTTGCGTTGCCGGTCCGTGCCGTGTTTGACGATCGAGTGAAGGCCGAAGATGTTGATGTGAACCGTCGAACAGGCGGCGAAGGCTCCGGCGGACCGGCCGATTTCCTGCATCATGATGGCCGCTTCGGTGACGCCAAGCCCGGATCCGCCAAATTCCACGGGCATCGCGATGCCGAGCCATCCGCCATCGGCGACCGCCTTGGAGAACTCGTGCGGAAATTCATGGGCCTGGTCCTTTTTGGACCAATAGTCATCGTCGAAACGATCGCAGAGTGCCCGGATCGCGTTCCGTATCTCGACCCGCTCGGTCGTACTGGCCAACGGTTCGAATTGTTTCATGCCCAAGCGCCCTTAGCCCGGTGTGCGCCTGTCCTTGTCCCGCGCGCTCCGTTACCGTGTCCGACGGGTCCTCGAAAGCGCCGCGCAAGAGAATGAAATCGAAAATTCAGCATTTGTTGACGCTTCTCCCGCGATACCGATCGTCTTGAGCAGAAAGCCACGGCGCGCGCATCGCGCAAGATGACACCGTAACGAAAACTGATATCCTTTGGCAATTTCTAGGCATTTGATATAGCTGCGTCAAGCCGAGAGGACTGGAGTTGGAATGCGGGTCTGCGTATATGGGGCCGGCGCTGGCGGCGGCCATTTAGCGGTCAAGCTCGCGGTGGCGGGCCACGACGTCGCCGTGGTGGCGCGCGGCGATCACCTCGCCGCGATCAGGAATCGGGGCCTTACCCTGATTGAAGATGATCTGCGTCTCGCCGTACCCGTCAACGCGGGCGACGACCCCGGCGCATTCGGCCCGCAAGACATCGTTCTCATCACGGTGAAGACGACCGGTCTTCCCGCTGTCGCAGCTGGAATTGCGTCGCTGGTCGGACCCCATACCCTCGTCGTTTTCTTGCAGAACGGAATGACTTGGTGGTACCCCGAAGGTCTTCCGCCGCTCTGTCCTGCGCCGCCGGACATTCCGATCTTCAGGCTCGGGCGCCAGTTCCTTCAAGTATTCCGCAAAGATCAGGTGATCGGTGGCAGCATTTATTCAGCCAATGAAATATCCGCGCCCGGCGTAATCCGGAACACGTCGCCCGGCCACAACCAGCTCGCCCTGGGACCGATCGTACCGGGGCGCGAGAATGATGTCGGCCGTGTGCGGAAGATGCTTGAAATGGCGGGTATCGCCTCGCCGCCGGTGCCCGACATAAGGCAGACCATCTGGGTGAAGCTTCTGGTCAATTTGAGCGGCTCGACCATCGCACTGGCTACCGAGAACCGGTCCTCGATTTGCCGGACCGACGCCGCGTTGGCGGAAATCTATCTCCGTGTGTGCCGGGAGGGCATGGATATCGCCAGAGCTCACGGTTACGCACTCGACGAGGTCGTGAAGCCGGACCGCATGCTGGCCGGGCTGCTGGACCACAAGCCGTCGTTGCTGCAGGATTACGAACAGCGCCGCCCGATGGAGATTGCCGAGATCATCGAGGCGCCGGTCGCCTTCGCGCGAGCGCAAAATGTCGCAACACCCACCATCGATACCTTGGCGGCGATCGTGGTGCAGCGGGCGAGGGATCGGGGGCTGATGTAGTTCATGACCGCCTTATTCGGCGGCCGGTCGGCGTGGAACCGCGAAGGCCCGGTTCAGCCGCGGCATGCAACCGCGCAGGCGATCAACTTCTTCAAGGCCGGCGCGCGGTCCAGCGCGGCCACCTCGTTCACCAGGCGATCGATGGATGCCTTATCGGCTCCGATTTCAGGCGCCAGCGAAAAGGCGAGGCGAGCGGCCTCTTCGAAGCCGGGCTGCCCGACCGGCATATCGACCGAACCGGACAGCTTGCGCCCATCCGCAAGCCGGATGGCCACGCGGCTGCGGCGCGGCTCGATCGCCGGGTCCGCGCAAACCCGTACGTGGCGGGAGACAGCAATCACGCGATCATCCGTAACCCGGTCAAGCCCGTCCGGCGTTACCCGGCCATCGACGGCCGCGAGGGCGAGGCTGAATTGGGCGCTCATCTTGGTGGCAATGCTGCTGGAGAACGGCCCGGCAAAGTCTATTCCGGGATATGCGGCTTCGTAGGGACTGAGATCGACCGCGATGTCCGCGACAGCCTCCGGCGTAATCCCATGCTCGCGCACGAGGTCGAGAAACAACCCCAACGGGCCCTGCAGGATGGCGCAAACCGGATACGGCTTTACCGTGACCTCGCTCAACTGCCATTTCTGTCCGCTATCTTCTCCCGCTTTATGCGGCGCGCGTGCCGTGCCGGCATAGGCATTGTAGAAGCCCGACAAGCCTTCAAGGGCATACGGGGCGGCGCTCGCGCCGGCCGTGGCCGCGCGTATGGCCGCAATGCCGTTCCGCGCCGCGAATCCCAGTTGCAGCGGGCCTTCCGAGCTGCCTTCGCGCCAGACTTGCGTCAGGCCGCCGGACAAATTGGTCATCAATCCGAGCGCGTGCCCCGTCTCTGCCGCGGATAATCGCATCAGTCTCGCCACGGCCGCTGCCGCTCCGAAGCCGCCGAGAACCGCGGCGGCGCGAAATCCGCGCTCGGTAATGAGGTGATCGAAATCGCGGCCGATCCGGCATAGAACTTCATAACCGAGCACAACCGCGGCCAGAAACTCCGCGCCGGAGCTATGGCTAATTTCGGCCGCCGCCAGGGCGGCGGCCATCGTCGGGCTGCCGGGGTGAGAGGTCGATGCCGCGTGGGTATCATCCTGGGAACGCGCATTCATCAGCGCGGCGTTGGCAAAAGCCGCGCCCTCGAAGCTGATGCGCGCACCATCCATCAAGAGCGTAGCCTCGGCTGGCGGGCTCCAAAAGCGCGTTGCCAAGTTATGCGCCACTTTGGCCCGGGCGCGGCCCGCGAGTCCGACGGCAAGGTTGTGGATGAGGCTAACCTTGGCCCGCTCTATCACGGGTTTTGGGATGCTGTCGGTGGCGGTACCCGCAACCAGGCATCCCATGGCTTGCGTGATGGACACCGCCACGATCCCGCGATCCCTTATTTGATTTGCCGTTACTGATTGCAGGGCTTTGTCGGCTGGAATTTATGCAAGCGCATAGCGGCTGTCAAACTGTAGCGGCACAGATTGAAATTCCGGCACGCGGGTAAATACGCGCTTTCTCACTCGCCTAACTGGCGCATATGATGGACGATTGGGAGAAAATATTTGACAAATGCCCGGTGCATGACGATCGAAAGCAGCATCCGTGGCGAAGGACATCCGGACAACTCCAAGCTGAATAATTCCAATCCCGGCGGAATTGTTTCCGTGAATTAATTCGACGCGTTGGAGATAAATAATATTGCGGTTTAATGGAAACGGGTTGGTCTTTTAAGCTCGCTGTGGTACTAGGTTTGCATTCCAACAAATGGGAGGGCGTCATGAAAATCAGTTACAAGCTTGCTGTCGTGTTCGTTATCGGCATCGTTATCGGAGGGTCACTCATCCAAGGGCTCCATGCCCAGGCGACGCCGCCGACCTACGCCTTTGTTGAAATCAACAATATCGCGGACCCAGACGGGTTGAAGACGATTGGCCCGAAAGCGGGGCCGGCCGTCGCCGCTTACGGCGGGAAGTTTCTCACCCATGGCAATGCGCCTGTCACGGCGGTTGATGGAACATCGCCTGCACGTTTTGTCGTAATCGAATTCGACAGCTTGGCGAAAGCGCAGGCCTGGAGAGCTTCGGCGGCCCAGATGGAAGTCGATGGAATCATAAGAAAAACAGCGAAGCTGCGGGAGTTCTTCGTCGAGGGTATCGCGCAATAGCCCGAGTGCCGTTTGCAAGCTTCGAGGCCGCCACGATTTGGCGGCCTCTTTGCTTCTTTCCAATTTTCAACCCGGCAGATTGCCAGGTTGAAAAAGTCAAGCCGCGTGCTTGCCGACAGTCGCAAACGAGATGGCCAACCGGCAAAACACGCGTTCAAATGATCGCTTGACAGGCTGGCGGACGTTATTATGGTTAGGCAAGAAATAAAAATACTTCGGCAAGGCGTAAATTAGCTCCAATGGCTACTTTGATCGCTGGCCGCTTATGGGGGAGGGAAGAATGTCTGCGGACATCGGTCGTATCACCATGGGCAAGGTGCATCGGCGCATCGTGCCGTTCTGCATATTGCTTTTCGTCGTCGCCTTCATTGACCGGATCAATGTCGGCTTCGCCGCGCTGCAGATGAACCAGGCGCTGGCGATCGGCAGCGAGGTCTTCGGCGCTGGCGTCGGGATATTCTTCATCGGCTACTTCCTCTTTGAAATTCCGAGTAATCTCATCCTGCACCGGGTCGGCGCACGAGTCTGGATCAGCCGGATCGTGATCAGCTGGGGTTTGTTGACCATGCTCCATGTTTTCATCACGGGCATGTGGTCATTCTACACCCTGCGCTTCCTGCTGGGCCTTGCTGAAGCTGGCTTCGCACCCGGCCTGCTGTTCTATTTCACGCTTTGGTTCCCGGCGCAGTACCGCGGGGTGGCGCTGTCGCGCTATCTGACTGCGTCGGCGATCGCCGTCGTCATCGGTGCTCCGTTCTCGACCAGCCTGTTCCAACTGTCCGGCCTGCTAGGCTTGGCGGGCTGGCAATGGATGTTCCTGATCGAAGGCGGCCTTGGCATCCTGCTCGGCCTCATCACGCTGGTATATCTCACGAACAAGCCTGATGAAGCGCGGTGGCTGACCGCCGAGGAGCGGCAGTGGCTCGTCTCCGCGATGGAGCGCGAACCGGCAAGACGCGCTCCCGGCGCCGGAGATTTCCGGAGAGCTCTGGCGGATTACCGCGTGTGGGTGCTGACGTTCATATTCTTTTGTTTCGGCATCGCCTCATACGGCATCATCTTCTGGATCCCGCAGATCGTTAAGCAGCTATCCGGATTCTCCAACATTAGCACCGGATATGTCACGTCGTTGCCTTGGATTGCCGCCATCATAGTCATGACGCTCGTCGGCAAGAGCTCCGACAAGTACGGCGAACGGCATCTGCACCTCGCCGGCAGCTTCATCGTGGGAGCGATCGGGTTGGCCGGCAGTGTCCTCGTGACCGATCCGATGATTGCGCTTCTGTTCATCGGCCTTGGTGCGGTGGGCATCTGGAGCGCGCTCGGCGTATTCTGGACCATTCCCCCGCAACTGTTCAGCGGCACCGCTTTGGCCGGCTGCCTGGCGCTGATAAACTCGATCGGCAACCTCGGCGGTTTCGTCGGTCCTTACGCGATGGGTGTTGCGAAAGCCAATACGGGGACCTTCTCCACCGGCCTTGTCGGGATTACCTGTGTTCTCGTCGCGGGGGCCCTTGCCGCTGTCATCCTCAAGCAGGCGACGCGCCGCTCGTTCACTGCCTGAGACGGGCTGCCGTGCAGGTTTGCGTGTTGGACGATTGGCAGCGATGCGCGCTGTCATGCGCAGACTGGCGTCCGCTGCAAAGCCGGGCCGAGGTGGTGTTTTTTCACGAGCCGCTCGGCGGCGAGGATGAGGCCGCGCTGAAGCTGGCCGACTTCGACGTGATCATGGCGATGCGTGAGCGCACCGCGTTCCCAATCTCTCTGATCGCCAGGCTGCCCAACCTCAAAATGTTCAGCCTGACCGGGCATCGGGCACGCTCGATCGACATGGCAGCCATGGCCGAGAGGGGCGTGACGGTATGCGGCACGAATGGGGGCGCCGACCACGGGGCGGTCACGGCGGAACTCGCCCTGGGGATGATGCTGGCGGCCGCGCGCGGCATTGCGCAGGGCGATGCGGCGGTCCGGCGTGGCCGATTTCAGTCGGGCACAAAACCCGGCATGGAACTTGAAGGCAAGGTGCTTGGCTTGATCGGCTTGGGCCGGATCGGTGGACGATTGGCACGCTACGGAACGGCGCTCGGCATGACGGTGCTGGCATGGAGCCAGAACCTGACGGCCGAACGCGCTTCCCATGCCGGCGCTTCGCTCGTCCCGAAGGACGATCTGCTCGCGCGCGCGGATATCGTCAGCCTTCACCTGGTGCTGTCGGATCGCACGAAAGGCGTCCTCGGACCGGCGGAGCTGTCGCGCATGAAAAACGGCGCTATACTGGTGAATACGTCACGCGGTCCGCTGGTCGACGAGGCGGCGCTAATCGTCGAATTGCGCAAGGGACGCTTGATCGCGGCGCTCGACGTGTTCGATCAGGAGCCGTTGCCGGCGGACCATCCGCTGATTGGCCTCCCGAACACGCTCCTGACCCCGCATCTCGGATTCAGCAGCGTCGAAGTCCTCCGCGACTTCTATGTCCAAGGTATCGAAAACGTTCTGGCTTTCCTGGATGGCAAACCGAAAAACGTCCTGCAAGCCGCCAAGTTCTAGAGATACAGGAATTTCCGGAACCCTCTCGGCAGACACGGCCTGCTGGAGGTTTTTGACGGGACAGTGGCCGGGTTCCAAATTAGGCCGGAAGCCGCCCATCGAGCGGCGCGGCCATGGCTATTGACGATGCAAAATTTAGCTAATAAACCTCGCGGGTTAGGTGCAGAGCGCTATCCGCCCCTGGCGCCATCGCTTTCCCGCATAGCCCTCTAACGCGCCGCCCCATAACTTTATCCATGGATAACGATGTCCAAGATTGTCGGCCGGACCCTCGATTTTCTGGAGATTTTTGCCAACCAGAAGCGGCCGCTTTCACTTTCGGAAATCTCTCGGCTGCTCCATATCCCGGCATCAAGCTGTCATGACGTTGTCCAGGCGTTGCAGAAGCGCGGCTATATTTATGAATTGGGGCCGCGCGAGGGGTATTACCCGACGCTGCGGATCTACAAAATCGCCAAGACGATCTCGGATTGCGACCCCGTTATCTTGAGGGCGAACATCGTGCTGCAGAGGCTCCGCGACACGCTGGACGAGACAGTGCTGCTGGCGAAGGTGGGCGGGCTTAATGCCACCTATCTTCTGATATTTGAGTCGTCGCATCCCCTGCGGTTTCTCAGAAGGATTGGCGACAATATCAAAACTCTGCACGCTAACTCCGCCGGAAAGGCTCTGCTCGGGAGCTTGAGCGCGCCAGCGCTCGCTGCCTATCTGAAGTCGGCGAAGCTTTCGGCGGCGACGCCGCGGACCATTACGTCGAAGCGGGCGCTTCGAGATGAGATCGCCGTCGGCAATAAGCGAGGATGGTTCACGAACCGGGAAGAAAGTCTGGAGGGCGTCACGACCATATCCGCCCGCTTCGTCTGGATGTCGGGTGTTTACATCGTCACCATCGCCGGGCCGACTTCGCGTATCGAACCCACGCTCGACAAGGCGGCCGGCATGCTGACCGCCGTGTGTAAGCGGCTGGAGATGCAACCGGGATCAGGGTCCTGATCCGTCACGTCCCTTCGACGTCTTTCAGCAGCGCGGCCGGGACGGGAACCGTCATTTCCAGCGCCATTTGCCCATAGGCCTTGCCTTGCGGATCGATGCGCAGCGAGGCCATCCCGCCGCCACCGAGCGCGTTCTGCATCAGGAAATTGAACGCGTGCAGCCCGGGCGCCTCGAAGCGCTCGACCGGCCCCGAAACCAGATAACGGAAATGCTCGGCGATGCGTTGCGGCGTCACCTCGCGCCGCAAGACGGAAACATAGGCAGGATCGCGGGCGATGATCGCGATATTGGACGAATCGCCCTTGTCGCCCGACCGGGCCAGGGCGAGCCGCATCAACGGCACCTCGACCGTCGGTCCAGCGACGGGCTCGGATTCGGCTTCTGGGACGGGCGCCGTCACCGCAAACGGCACGCCCGGGGGAATATCGACCTCGAATTGTTCGTTTCCAAGCAATACCTTGGGCCGGCTGAGCGACGTCTTGTCGACGAACAGCGTGAAGAGACGGATGAGCGGCGCGGCCTTGGGCCGCCCGTCATAGATTCCCGTGGTGCCGGGGGCGAAGGAAATCCCGACAGAGCCTAATTCGCGGGCGAAGATATCGATGCATTTAGGGTCGGCGTGGGTCACCACCAAGCGCATCAGCACCTCCCGTGACGATCGCGTCCGCGACCCTTCGCCATAAGATGCTTCCGCGCCCAGCGCCTCGACATGGGTCGCGGTGAAGTCGGGCAAGCCGCGCTCGCGAAAAATCAGCCGGGCGCGCGCGATCAGCGCCTGCGCCGTACGCTCGGCTTTTGCCGCCGCATTCGGCCCGACGATGGAAACCGTCGCCACGGCGCGATAGCCGTCCTGATAGGTGGCGGAAACCTTATACTGTGTGGTCGGCGGCCTTCCCCGCGCGCCGGTAACACGCACCCGGTCGGGACCGTCCTGTTCGAGATGCACATTCGAAAAGTTCGCGATCACGTCTGGCAGGAAATAGGCAGCTGGGTCGCCGATTTCGTAGAGCGCCTGTTCTGCGACCGTGCCTGGAGTGACAAGCCCGCCCGTGCCCGCGGGCTTCGTCAGTATGAACGATCCATCCGCGCGGCATTCGGCGATGGGGTAGCCGATATTTTCCCAATTCGGCACCTTTTCCCAATCGGTATGAATGCCGCCCACGCCCTGCGCGCCGCATTCCAGCAGATGGCCGACCAGACTGCCCGCCCCCAGCCGGTCGTACTCCTCGGCCGTCCAGCCGAATTCGTGCATCAGGATGCCGAGCGCGAGCGCGCTGTCGGCGGAACGGCCGGTGATGACAATGTCCGCGCCGTGATCGAGCGCCGCCTTGATCGGCAGCGCGCCCAGATAGGCATTCGCGGTGAGCAGGCGCGGCGGCAACGCTTCTCCCGAAACCGCCTCGCGCACGCCCTGTTTCCGCAATTTATCGATATAGGGCAGGACATCGTCGCCCGTGACTACCGCAATGCGCAGGCTCAGGCTGAGTTCGGCGCAGACCGCTTGCAGCGCCGCCTTGCAACCCTGCGGGTTCACGCCGCCAGCGTTCGAGACGACCTTGATGCCGCGGCGAGCGATCTCGGGCAGGGAGTCCTTCAGGTAGGCAACGAAGTCGGGGGGAAACCCGCCATCGGGCGCCTTCATCCGCGCCCGCGCCAGAAGCGACATGGTCACTTCCGCCAGATAGTCCATCATCAGATAGTCGATCGGACCTTTCAGCAATTGCGGTATGGCCCGCGGGCTGTCGCCCCAGGCGCCGGACGCGCCGCCGATACGCAGGATGCGGTCTTTCGCCATCACTCGCCCCCGCCTTCGGCCCAACGGGGCTTGCGTTTTTCGTTGAAGGCCTTGAGTCCTTCCTCCGCCTCCGGACTGCGCGCGGCCAAGGCGATTTGCGCTTCCGCGAAGGCGAGAGCCTCGTCGAAGGCCATCATCTGCATCGCAGCGATAACCTGCTTGCCGCGCCGCAACGCCGCGGGCGACGCAGCGCGGAGCTTCACCAGCATGGCCTCGACGCGGGCGTCGAGCTCGCCCGGAGGAGCGATCTCGTTAACCAGCCCCATCTCGGCCGCGCGGGCGGCCGAGATCAATTCTCCCGTCAGGCAGAGTTCGTTGATATGCCGAGCATGCATGGTCGCGCGCAGGAACACCAGAACCTGCATGGCGAAGACGCCGACCTTCACCTCGGGCAGGCCGAAACGCGCATGTTCGGCGGCAATCACCAAATCGCATAGCGACATCAGCCCCATGCCGCCCGCGACACAGGCCCCGTTCACCCGCGCGATCATCGGAATGCCCAGGCCGCGCACGGCGCGGGCGAGACGGCCGAAATCGGTGTTGGGCTCGTCGGCGCCGCCGGCCTGGAAGGTCGCCGTGCCCTTGGTGAGGTCGGCGCCGGCGCAGAAGGCCTTGTCTCCCACGCCGGTCAGGACGAGCGCGCGCAGGGACGCGTCCGTGGACGCCAGCTTGACCGCCTCGGCGATTCCCGCCACCACGGCGGGGTTAATAGCGTTGCGCCGCTCTTCTCGGTCGATCCAGACCCAAAGCACGTCGCCCTTGCGATCCAACCGGATTTGCGGCCGTTCATTGTTGGACATGGTTTTGCCGCACGCTCAGGAGGGTTTCGGTGGATCGAGGGCACGTTCGTCTTCCGCCACGAGAATCTCGCCGTTATGTTCGCCCAAATTGGGCGCGAGCCGGCGCACCGAGGCCGGGGAGCGGCTGAAGCGCACCGGGAACCGGCAAATCTTGAGCATTCCCTCGGTCGGATGCTCCATCTCCTCGAACAGGCCAACAGCGTCGAGATGCGGATCGCTCAGCAAATCCTCGATCGAGTTTACGGGGCAGGCCGGGATGTCAACGCCGTGCAAAGTGTCAAGCCATTCACGGTTGCTCCGTGCGACGAGATGACCGGCGAGAAAGCGGCCGACTTCCTCCGCATTGACCGTGCGACTTTGCTGCGAGGTGAAACGGGGATCGGCATCGAGAAGCGCGGGACATCCCACTAGTTGGGTGAATGCGCGCCAGTGCTTGTCGGTATAGACCACCAGGGACAGGTGACCGTCCTTCGTCGCATAGGGTCCGCGCGTGCGCGACAGCAGGCGGCGGTAGCCCATCTCGCCCTCGGGTGGCACGAACGCCGCGCCCCCCATATGATCGGCCAGCACGAATTGCGCCATAGTCTCGAACATCGGAACCTCGATCGACTGGCCCTCGCCTGTGGTCGCGCGGTGATAGAGGGCGCTGATGATCGCGCTTGCGACATAGAGCCCGACGACGCGGTCGCATATATTGATGGGCGCGTATCGCGGCGCCCCATCGACCGCCCGGAATAGGCCCGAAATTCCCGATGCCGCCTGCATCAGATCGTCATACACGGCCTTGCCGGATTCGGGCCCGCCCGAGCCATACCCGACCGCCGCGCAATAGATGATGGCCGGATTTTCCCGCCGGATATTGTCGTAATCCAGTCCCAGCCGCTGCAACCCTTGCGGCCGGACATTGGAAACCAGCACGTCGGCCCGCCGCGCCATGGCCATGGCGCTGGCCTTGCCTGCGGGTGATTTCAGGTCGAGGACGACGCTGCGCTTGTTCCGGTTTCCCTGAAGAAACAGGGGGCCCATGCCCGCGTGCCGCCACGGTCCGATCCACCGCATCGTGTCGCCAGTTTGGGTTTCGATCTTCACCACGTCGGCGCCGAGATCGCCCAGCATCTGGGTGGCGGATGGCCCCATGAGCACGGTGGTCAGATCGAGCACCCGGACACCGCGCAGAGGGCCGGTTGCCGGTTCCGGTTCGTCAGGCCAAACCATAGTCGATGGCGTCTTCATCGCGGCCCGGATTCTCCCTCGACGGTCCTTTTAGTCCGTGGATCGCAGAAACGCAATCCTTGACAAATTCTCTTTCACCATAGCGAATATATGTTCGCCATACCGTTAATATCCGGCTATGAGCCGTAACCAAGACGGTATCGTCAATTAAATAGGGCAGGGGGGAGCGGACTTTTATGAGCACTTCGAGCGCCAAAAATGGTCTATCGCCGGAGATGATGCGGCGCATCACGCTGCGAATCATTCCGTTCATTCTGGGCTGTTACCTGATCTCGTTCCTGGATCGGGTGAATGTCGCTTTCGCCGCGCTGCAGATGAACCGGGATCTCGGTTTCACGAAGGACATCTACGGCTTCGGAGCCGGGCTGTTCTTCCTGACCTATTGCGTGTTCGAGGTGCCCTCTAATCTCGCGCTTTACAAGTTCGGCGCCCGCCGCTGGATCGCGCGGATCATGCTGGTCTGGGGCATCGTCGCGGCGGGGATGGCGTTCGTCACCGGCCCGATGAGCTTCTACGTCATGCGCCTTCTATTGGGCGCGGCCGAGGCCGGCTTTTTCCCCGGCGTCTTGTTCTTCCTCACCCTCTGGTTTCCCACCGCCTACCGGGCGCGGATCGTCAGCTATTTCCTGGCTGGGGTCGCGCTCAGCGGCTTGATCGGCGCGCCCTTGTCCGGCCTGCTGTTGTCGCTCGACGGCTTAGCCGGCCTGCATGGCTGGCAATGGCTGTTCATCATCGAGGGTGTGCCCGCCATTCTGCTCGCGCCGGTCTGCTTGTTCTATCTTCAGGATGGGCCGGCGAACGCGAAGTGGCTGAGCGCGCCCGAGCGTGACAGCCTATCGGCGGTGCTCGATGCCGAGCGGCGTCAGCGCGAAGGGAAAGCGAAATACTCGTTCTTTCAGGCGCTGACCAATCCGCAGGTGCTGTTCCTCGCGCTCATGTACTTCTCCAACGTCTGCCTGCTCAACGGGATTCTTTTCTTCCTGCCCCAGATCCTGAAGGGGTTCGGCATGAGCAACGTGCAGACTGGGTTTGTGGCGGCGATTCCGAGCCTGTTCGCCTTGATTGCGGTCATCTGGTGGGGACGCCGGTCCGACGCCCGGCGTGAGCGCTTTAGCCATGCGGCCTTCGCCAATTTCGTCGGCGGCGCGGCTCTGCTCGCATCCGTGCTGGTTACCGATCCCACCACGCGGATCGTGTTGGTCACGATTGCCTTCGCCGGAACCCTGGCCTTCACCGCGCCGTTCTGGCCGATCCCGTCCTCGTTCCTGTCGGGCTCCGCCGCGGCCGGCGGCATTGCCGCGATCAGCTCGTTGGGGGTTCTCGGCGGGTTTTTCGCGCCGTCGATCATCGGCTATCTGGGCAACCTCACCGGTGACTTCAACGCCGGTCTCGGGGCCTTCGGCATTCTCGCCATCGTCATGGCAATCGCCTTCTATTTCTTCGGCCGGCGTAAAGCCGCCGCCGGAGAGGTCTAGGCCGGCGCGGGCGGCGCGCGGATAGTAGTGACAGGAGAAATGCCTTCATGACCCAGAAGTCTCCCTACATCATCCGGGCGTCCGAGATGGAGCCGTACAGCCCGGCCAACCACACCGGCACCAAGAATTACCGGCTGGTCGGCCCGATGGTGAACGGCGCCAAGTATATGGAGATCGCGCTGGGCGACATCGAGCGCCATGAAGGCTCTCCTGCTCACGCGCATCCGGATTTGGAACAGGCTGTCTACATTCTCGAGGGAGAGGCGATCGCGGGAATCGACGGAATCGATCACCATGTTCGCGCCGGCGACATGATGTTCTTCCCGGCCAAGGTGTTCCACTCGATCAAGGTGCTGACCGAGCGCATAAAGCTTCTGGTGATCTATTCGCCGCCCTTTGGAGAGGATCCGGCGAAGGTCATACACGAACCCGCGAAGACGGCCGAAGCCGTGGACGTTCACTGATCAATTAGGGAAAAAGGGGAGGATTTAGCATGACACGGTTTCACGATGCGTTGCGAACCGCAGCGGCGCGGGCGGCGATTTGCCTGGTTGCGGCCGTTCTTTCGTTGGCGGCATTTGGGGTTCAAGCCCGGGCCTTCGAACTCACCAGCCCGGACATCAAGCCGGGCCAGCCTCTCGCCGACAAATTCACTTTCACCGGCCTCGGCTGCAGCGGGCAGAACGTATCCCCGGCGCTGAGCTGGAAGAATCCGCCCGCGGGCACGCAGAGCTTCGCGTTGATGGTGCATGATCCCGATGCGAAGACCGGCGGCGCCGGCATTTGGCATTGGGTGGTGATCAATATTCCGGCGACCGCGACTTCCATCCCGCAAGGGGCCGGAACGGCGGACGGCGCCAATCTGCCGGCGGGCTCCCGTCAGATCAACAACGACTATCTCGCATTCCTGAATTCGCCGGGTTACGGCGGGCCCTGCCCACCCAAGGGCGCCCCGCCGCACCACTACGTTTTCACCCTCTATGCGCTGAAGGTCGACAAGCTGAACTTGCCGCCCAATGCTCCCGGATCGATGGCGGGATTCGTGGTGAACCTCAATTCGCTTGGAACGGCGAAGATGACCGCGGTTTACGGCCGCTAGGAATCGCGGCTTACGGCTACCGTCATTTGACTGCGGCTTAAAATGGGCGGCCCGCCGGTGTGGCGCGGGCCGCCCGCTTCCATTCAAACCGTCCGGTCCGCCGCTGACCCAAAGCGGACATCGCGACAGCGGTCGAATGTCCGCTATCGAGGGCGAAGCGCGCCTAATGCGGACATGCCGCTATTTCCGCTATTGATCCAAAGCGGACATTGGGCGCTCCGCCGAACACGGCAATGCGCATCCATCTAAATAGAGTGGATCGGCCAATCAACAGCCGGATCAATCGACAGATGGATATGCCCGGATCGCAGCATGTCTAACATTCGGATCGGCATCTTTCGAACGACCGGAGCCGGGTCCCCGCGCTTGAACTCGAGCAAGATCAAAGCATAACGAGTTAAGTTCTATGACTTTCGGGATAGTATTTTCCCGCGATGCGGGTTACGGTGCTGGAAATATTGACTCTCATAACAAAAAGAGAGATGGCTGCGCCGTTATTGGCGCAGCCGGGGTAAAAAGGGGAAAAGGGGGAGGCTTCGCTTATGTCCGACATCGCAGCTCGCATTGACCGTCTGCCCGCGTCACGGTTCGTCGGGAGAATGGTCACACGAATCTCGCTATCCGCGGTTTTCGAGGCTTACGACATCTTCATGATCGCATACATCGCGGTCGGGTTGATCAAGGGCGGAATCTTCGTGCCGACCACGCCGAGCTTCTTCGACGTGACCGGCATTGCGAGTTTCATCGGCTCGGGCTTTGCGGGCATGTTTTTCGGCACGCTCATTTTCACGTGGGTCTCCGACATGTTCGGGCGCCGGACGACGCTGGCGATATCCGTCGTATGGTATTCGATCGCGACCGCGATAATGGCGTTCGGCCAGTCGCCGGCTGAGATCGATCTCTGGCGTTTCGTCGCGGGATTGGGCATCGGCGTTCAGCTCATCACGGTCGACGCCTATATATCCGAACTGGTTCCCGCCGCGTCGCGCGGCCGTAACATCGCTTTATTGTTCGTGATCGCGAACCTGTCGGTGCCGCTCGCCGCGGCCTTCGCGATGCTGTTCGTACCGAACAACTATTTCGGCCTCGACGGATGGCGCATCGTCGTACTCATCGGCTCGACCGGCCTCGTGCTGATCTGGCCGCTCCTCCATGGCCTTTCGGAATCACCCCGCTGGCTCGCCGCCCGCGGCCGTAACGACGAGGCCGAAACAGCTATGAAGACAATCGAGCAGGGCGTCGCGCGCAAATCACAGAAACCGCTGCCCGCGCCCGCGCCGGTGCGGCAGAGCGCCGCGTCCGGGAGCGCGCGCTGGAGCGACATTTGGTCGGGCAAGTACGCCGGACGCACGTTGCTGCTTTCGCTCTTCAATCTCTGTAATACCGTCGGATTCTACGGTTTCGCGGCCTGGGTGCCGACGCTGCTCACCTCCGAGGGCATCACCGTTCCCAAGACGCTGCAATACGTCTTCATCATGGCGCTGATGAATCCACTGGGCCCGCTCTTCGCGATGAAATTCGCCGATCGTATCGAGCGCAAATGGCAGATTACGGTGCTGTCGATCCTGATCGCCGCTTGCGGCATCCTGTGGTCGTTCCAGCGTGATGCCGTCGGCATCATCATCTTTGGCGCGCTCGTCACCATCGGCCTCAATTGGTTCGTGGCGGCGTTTCACGCCTATCAGGCCGAGCTCTTCCCCACGCGCATTCGCGCCCGCGCCGTTGGCTTCGTCTATTGCTGGAGCCGCTTCAGCGCGATCTTCGTCGGGTTCGTGATCGCGATGATCCTGCGCGGCTACGGCACGCTCGGCGTCTTCAGTTTGATCGCGGCGGCCATGCTTATCATCGCCGTTATTATCGGCGTATTCGGGCCGCTCACCAACGGACGCCGGCTCGAAGAACTCTCGGAATGACGCGGCTTCGGCGCGGCTAATTACAGCCCATCTTACGCCGCAAGCGAAAGAGTGGGGATTGGCCGTGCTAGACTATGATAGACTTCGGAGCCGTGCGAATGCTGAACAGCCCTTTGCCTCTGTCGGGGATCCGGGTCTTCGAGTTCTCCCACACCGTCATGGGTCCATCATGCGGGGTGACACTCGCCGATTTGGGCGCCGACGTCATCAAAGTCGAGCCGCCCGAGGGCGAACCGACGCGCCGCGCCGCCGGCTTTGCATCCGGATTCTTCCCCTACTTCAACCGCAACAAGCGCAGCCTCACGGCCGATCTGAAATCGACCGAGGGTATCGATCTCGTCCGCTCGCTGCTCGCGGATGCCGATGTCGTGATCGAGAATTATGCGCCTGGCACGATGGAGCGCCTGGGCCTCGGCTATGATGCGCTCGCCGAACGCAACCCGCGCCTGATCTACTGTGCGCTCAAAGGGTTTCTGACCGGACCATATGAGCGGCGTCCGGCGCTCGACGAGATCGTGCAATATATGACGGGGCTCGCGTATATGACGGGGCCGCCAGGCCGGCCGTTGCGCGCCGGGGCATCGGTGGTCGACATCCTCGGGGGTGCATTCGGAGTCATTGCGATTCTGGCCGCGATCCACGAGCGCGTGCGCACGGGCCGGGGACAGTTCGTGAAGAGCGCGCTCTTCGAAAGTTCCGCGTTTCTGGTCGGACAGCATATGGCTGGAGAAGCGGTCCTGGGCGAGCCGGCGGTCCCGATGCCGGTGCGCGGCGCGGCATGGGGTATCTACGAAACTTTTAAGACGGCCGGGGGCGGGGACGTGTTCATCGGCGTGACGAGCGACAACCATTGGCAGCGTTTCTGCCGTGCATTCGGGCTCGGAGACCTGCTGGCCGACGAAACGCTGCACGACAACGCCGGACGCGTCGCGGCAAAAGAACGGCTTAAGCAACGCGTCGGCACGGTCGTCGGCGCCCTTGCGGCGCGCGATGTCTGCGAACGCTGCGAGCGGGCCGAGATTCCATTTTCGCCGGTCGTAACGCCGAGCGACCTGTTCGAGGATCCGCAACTCAACGCCGGGATCGGGATGATGGACACGCGCCTCGCCGATGGCCGCCACGCGAAGCTGCCCCGTCTTCCGATTGAAATCGGCGCGCACGCCCTGGGGCTGCGCCGGCAGCCCCCGGTCCTCGGCGAGCACAACGCCGAGATCAGCGCCGAACGTCAGGTTCCGCATGCCGCCGAAAACACTCGTCGATAAGATCTGGGCGCGTCACACCGTTTCGGTGCTCGAGGACAGCGATACGCTGCTCTATGTCGATCGCTGCCTGCTCCACGAGGGATTCTGGTGGAACATCGTCGATGCGCTGAAGGCCCGTAATCTCGCGATCCGGCGACCAGGAAATGTCATCGCCTGTGCCGACCATTTCGTCCCGACGACCGACCGGACGAGCGGTCACAACGGCATTGCCGATGCGCGCCGGCGTGAACTGATCCTCCGGCTCGAGAACGAGGGGCGCGATCTGGGCGTGCAGGTGATTGGCATGATGGATCCGCGGCAAGGAATCCTTCATGTCGTCGCTCCAGAGACCGGGATCACGCAACCGGGGATGGTTATTGTCGGCAGCGACTCACATACCTCCACGCACGGCGCGCTTGGCGCGATCGCATTTGGCATCGGAACGACCGAAGCGATGCATGTGCTGGCGACGCAGACGCTGTGGCAAGCGCTGCCGAGAACGATGCGCATCACGGTCGATGGCCGTTTGTCGCCGAACGCGACTGCGAAAGACCTGATACTGGCGATCATTGCGCGCCTGGGCATTAGCGGCGGCGCGGGACGTTTTGTCGAGTATGCTGGCACCGCGATCACGGCGCTGTCGATCGATGAACGCCTCACGGTCTGCAACATGTCGATCGAGATGGGCGCGCGGGCCGGACTGGTCGCTCCGGATGAGACGACGTTCTCCTATCTTACCGGACGCCCGAACGCCCCAAGCGGCGCCAATTGGGAGAGAGCGCTCGCGTATTGGAAGACGCTGCGTTCCGACGAAGGGGCGCACTTCGATCGGGAGATTCAAATCGATGGTGGCGCCGTCGGTCCGATGGTCACCTGGGGAACCTCGCTCGACCAGACGATCGCGATCGACCAGCCCATCCCCGATCCCGCCGGCGAGACCGATCCGTCACGCCGCCATGCGCATGAGCGCGCGCTTTCATACATGGGTCTGCGCCCCGGCGACCGGTTATATGACATTCCGATCGATTATGTATTCATCGGTTCGTGCACCAATGGCCGTCTCGACGATCTGCGCGAAGCGGCCGAGGTCGTGCGCGGCCGGCATACGGTTGTGCCGGCCTTCGTCTCACCCGGCTCGCGATCCGTTAAGCGCGCCGCCGAAGCCGAAGGGCTCGATCGCATCTTCGTCGATGCGGGGTTCGAGTGGCGTGACTCCGGCTGTTCGATGTGCGCCGGCGCCAATGGCGACAGTCTCCAACCTGGCCAACGTTGCGCTGCGACGTCGAACCGCAATTTCCCTGGCCGGCAAGGTCCCGGAAGCCGCACGCATATCATGAGTCCCGCATCGGCCGCCGCCAGCGCCATTGCCGGTCATATCGCAAGCGCACATCGTTTGAAGATCCCCGCATGACGCCTTTCCGTCTATTGGATGCGGTGGCCGTTCCGCTCGACGAAGCGAATGTCGACACCGATCAACTGGCGCCCGGCCGTTTCTTGACGCAGCCGGTATTCGCGGAGTTGTTGCTGCACGATCGTCGCTTCGAGCGGGACGGAACGCCGCGTGGCGATTTCGTGCTCAACGATCTTGCCTACGCCGGAGCACAGATCATCGTCAGCCGGCGAAACTTCGGCGTAGGCTCGTCGCGCGAATTCGCCGTGCTGGCGCTGCCGGCCGCCGGGTTTCGCTGCGTGATCGCCGCCAGCTTCGGCGATATTTTCTACAATAATTGCCTCCAAAACGGCGTGCTTCCGGTCGTGCTCGAAGAGCAGGCAATCGACGCTTTACTGCGGACGCTGCGTGCGTACCCGGGCATGCATGTCTGCGTTGATCTCCCATCACAGACGGTTGAAGCGTCCAGATGCGGTCCCTACCCATTTTCAATCAACGCCGTGCGCAAACGCTGTTTTCTGGAAGGACTGGACGACATCGCGCTCACCACCCGTTACAGCGAACCGGTTGCCGCCTTCGAGGCGGACTACTACCGTGCATTTCCCTGGCTAATCTGAAGGAGTCTCGCATGCCGGACATCCCCTCTGTCGCTCACATCACCGAAGAAGGTCCGCGCGAGGGATTTCAGTTCGAAAAAAGCGCGATTCCGACGGCGCGAAAAATTGAGTTGATCGACGCGCTCTCTCGCACCGGCCTCGAACAGATCAACATCGTGTCCTTCGTCAACCCCAAGGCCGTGCCGGGGATGGCGGATGCCGACGACGTCGTGCGCGGAATCTCGCCGCAGCCCGGAGTTCGCTATACGGCCTTGTGGCTCAATCAACGCGGCTTCGAGCGTGCGCTGGCCAGCGGCCGGCTTTTTCTCGAGGGTTCGATCACGCTAAGCGGATCGGAGGCCTTCCTTCAGCGCAATCAAAACCGCACGGCGGAACAACACGCCGCGGATCAACGCGCGATGCTCGAACTCTATCTCCAGCATGGCGTGCCGATCAGCGGCGGGTTCATCATGGCTGCCTTCGGCTGCAATTTCGCCGGGGACGTGCCAGTGTCCCGGGTGGTGCAGCTTGTCGGCGAAATGGCAGACATGGCCGCCCGGCATGAGATCGCGCTGCCGTCCGTGACGCTCGGCGATACCATGGCGTGGGCGACGCCGCTCGCGGTCAAGCGCGTCGTCGGCGCGGTACGCGAGGCGTTTCCCAATCTGGCCGTCGGGCTGCATCTGCACGACACGCGCGGCATGGGAATCGCCAACGCCTATGCCGGTCTCGAGATGGGCGTGGCTCATTTCGACGCGTCGGTTGCCGGCTTGGGCGGCTGCCCCTTCGCCGGGCACGCCGGGGCTGCCGGCAATGTCTGCACCGAAGACCTCGTCTTCATGTGCGAAGAAATGGGAATCCGCACCGGGATTGATCTCGAGCGGCTAATCGAATGCGCGCGGCTCGCCGAGGAGATCGTCGGTCATCCCTTGCCGGGCTCTGTGATGCGCGGTGGTACGCTGAAGCGTTTGCGCGACCGGCTCGCCGCCGCCTGACGCTAGGAAGCGATTATTTCGAATCACAGTTGCTATGTCCGCTTCTGGCACAAAGCAGACATTCCGCGACCGCCGTCGAAGGTCCGCTTTCGGAGGTAAACCGGACATAGCATATTCGCGTAGCGGGGTAGGGGCACCTTAGGCAACCAAGAGCAAATTTGAACTTACAAGGGACGTGACATGCACGGAATTCGGGTAGAAAATAACCCGAAATAACGCCGGTTGTGGGCTCCTGCAACCACCCTTTCTCCTTATACCAATCTGTCTCAAAATCTGTTATCCGCAAGGATATGCCGGATCGAGTCCGGCCAAGGGCACCAATCTCAAGCCGCTGGTGTCACAATCGCGCGAAACGGCCGCGCCATTCGGGAGGGAGTAAACGCATCATGATGGAACCTAGCGGTCTTATTGTTCTGCTGCTGGTCGGCCTGGTTGCCGGCTGGCTCGCCGGCAAGCTCATCGACGGCACCGGCTTCGGCCTCATCGGCGATCTCGTCGTCGGCATCGTCGGCGCCTTTATCGGCAGCTGGCTCTTGGGCGCGCTCGGCATCTTCATTGGCATGGGCATCGTCGGCGCGATCATCAGCGCCACCATCGGCGCGGTGGTGCTGCTCATCGTCATCAAGATGATCAAGAAGGTGGTATAAGGCCCGCGGCTCAAAAATTCTCGCGCCAGGGCCGGAGTTCGATCTCCCAGGCCCAGGCGCTGCGGTGCTGGCGGTGAAGCTCGAGATATGTGCGCGCGATGGCGTCGGGATCGAGCATGCCATCAGGCCCTCGCTCCTTTGCGCGCGGATCGCCCGCCCGCCCGATGCCGCCGTCGATCACCACATGGGCGACGTGGATGTTCTGCGTCTGCAACTCGCGCGCCAAGCTTTGCGCCAGGCCGCGTAGCGCGAATTTTCCCATCGCGAAGGGCGACGAGCGGGCATAGCCCTTGACGCTGGCCGAAGCGCCGGTGAGCAGGATGGTCCCTTGGCCGCGCGCTAGCATGGCCTTTGCCGCAAGCTGCGCCACCAGGAAGCCGCCATAGGCCGAGGCCATCAGGGTCTTGAGCACCTCTTCGGGGTCGAGCTCCGTGATCGCGCCGCGCGTACGATAGCCGGCGTTGTAGACCACGATGTCGGGCGGGCCGATATCCTTGTCGAAGGACGCGAATAGCGTACCGACGTCTTCCCGCCTAGTCGCGTCACAGGCATAGCCGCTGGCGCCGGTTTCCTTCAGGAGCGGACCGAGTTTCTTGGCATCGCGCGCCGCTAGCGCCACACGCATGCCTTCCTTGGCGAAGAGCCGCGCCAGCGCGGCGCTTAATCCGCTGCCGGCACCGACGATGAGCGCGGCCTCGGTCAAAATCGCCTAGCGCGAACGATTTGGCAGAAGCTGCTCGGCCGCGTCGCGCGCCGTGTGGCGTTTCAACGCCTCGCGTTTCAGCTCGACCACAACCGGTTTCTGCTGCCTTGCGCGCACCAGGCCGGAGCTGACATGGGCGTCCGCGCCGGCGGCACGCAGTTTCAATTCAAGCAATTGGGGCGCCTCGGGCGTGCCGATGAGCCGGGCCTCGACCTCCTGTCCCTTGAACAGGCGGGTGATGTTGCATTGCGCCAGGAGTTGCGGCTCGACCGCGACGTCGCCGCCAACGCCTTGGAGTCGGAGTCCGCCACGCCGTGTTTGCGGATCGAACCAGCGCACCACGCCGCGAGCGACGCCATCGAAAGAGAGGGCCGGTGCGGGGGCGACCTCAATCGTTTCCTTGATCTCGGCGCGACGCAACAACGTGGGCGTGAGAGAAACGACCGGGACGGTCTCGACGGAAGACGTCGCGGCTGGCGGTGCTGCTTCGCGCGGCTTGCGGCCGCGCCGCTGCGGAGACGCCACAGGCGCGATCTTGATTATCACTTCGTCCTTCAAAGGTTCAGGCCGGGCGCGCGGCCGGCCGAGATTTGATAGGGTACGGTGAACTTGATTAATCAGATCGGGAATTTCCTCGCGCGTGGTGGCGCGATTGGCGAGAAGTTTGGCGATCATGCGGGCGGTATGCGCCGTCGATGACATAGTCATCCTCTTCTAAGCTGTTTGCGTCTTGGCGTTCGCCGAGGCCGGGAGATGCGCGGGTTCGGCGGTGGAAATCCGGTGCGAAACTGATGCGCCTTCCGTCCGAGGAGGCGTTCTTTCATATCACGTCGGCGCGGTTTGGCAAGGGCGCATGATTGACGCGGAAAGAATTTGGTGGATAATTCCCGGCAGAGTTCGACCATGCCGATATCGATACGCAAGATGTGGCGCGAATATCCGGGCGTCGCCGCTATACTGGCTGGTGCGTTCGTTTTGTGGCTGCTGCTGGCGCCCGTTATCGATGCCTCGGTTGCGGTCGAAGGCTTGATTCTCGCCGCCGCGATTGCCGCCTGGTCGCGTCTCGCCGATCTCTAAGCCTCGGACGAATCGTGTGTGGAGTTATTAGTTTCATGCCACGCATCTCGATCGGCGATTGCCATCTCTATTATGAGCGTCAAGGCGCGGGCTTCCCCGTCTTGTTCGTCACCGGCTTGGGGGGCAATGCCAGCCATTGGCGCGAACAGGTGCCGGTCTTCGCGAAATCCTTCGATACCGTCATCTTCGATCATCGCGGCATCGGCCAAAGCGACCATGACAAGATCGCTTATACCGTCGACAAGATGGCGGCCGACGCGGTTGCGCTTTTGGATGCGCTTGGCATCGAAAAGGCGCATGTCATCGGCCATTCAACCGGCGGCGCCATCGCCCAGATCCTGGCGCTGGAACATCCAAAACGCCTCGCCAGCATCGTCATCGCCTCCAGTTGGACCAAGGCCGACGCCTATTTCCGGCGTTTGTTCGCGCTCCGGCGCGAGACCCTGGCGTGCCTCGGGCCTGCGAGTTACGTTCAGGCAAGCTCGCTGTTTCTCTATCCGAGCTTCTACATCGCCCGCAACAACGAGAAATTGCGCCAGATCGAGGCGCAGATGCTGGCGTCTTTCTCGGCGCCGGAGATCACGCTGAGCCGGATCGACGCCATCCTGGCCTTCGACCGCGCGGCCGATCTCGGCCGCATCCGCACGCCCACCCTGGTGATCGCCGCCCGGGACGACCTCATCACACCGGCTTATTTTTCGGAGGCGCTCGCCCGCTCGATCCCCGGCGCGGAGGCGAAGTTCCTGGCCCAGGGCGGCCATTTCTTCAACATCGTCCTGCCGCGCGAGTTCGACCAGGCGGTTATTCCTTTTTTAACCGCGAACACGCCGGCGGGTGATCGCTAAAATTCGCGACAAGTACGGGGGGTTTAAGGATTCCTAAAGTATTGCCGGGGAGGATGAGGGGTTGTCCCTCGATTTACCTCGGGTTGCATGGCGGGCACGATGGAGACCTCGAACGAAACCGGCCAGGCGCTGGCGGCGCTATCAGCCGCGGGCGACATCGCCTATGTCTGGGATTTGGCGAGCGACAGCATGCGCTGGCACGGCGCGCTCGAATCGCTCGAATTCGATTTCGCCGCGATCGGCACGGCCGCGGATTTCGCGCAAGCGATCCATGGCGACGACCGCCCGTTGCGCGCGCAACGCCTTGCCGCGCATCTCAACCACAACGCGACCTTCGATTGCGAATACCGCCTCAAGCTCGAGAATGGCGGCTTCGCCTGGTTCCACGACCGGGGGAGCGTCGAGCAATCCAGCCCCGCGTCCAAAAACGGCAAGCCCGGCAAATCCGGCCGCGTGCTGGGCGTGTTGCGGCTCATCTCCGGGCGGAAAGTGGCCGAGCAGCGGCTCGAACACCTCGCCAATTACGACGAGCTGACCGGCCACTATAACAAGCAGCGCCTGCGCGAAGCGCTCGACCACGTGCTCGCCTCGAGCTCGCGCTCGGGCGATGGCGGCGCCTATCTCGCGGTCGGCGTCGACAAGCTCAGCAACATCAACGACGCCTTCGGCTACAAGGCGGCGGATTTGGTGATCATCGAGATCGGCCAGCGGCTCGACCGGTGCCTCCGGGTGAGCGACGTCATCGGCCGCGTCGGCGGCGACCGTTTCGGCATCGTGCTGGCGGATTGCGCCGAGCAGAACACGGCGATAGCATCGGAAAAAATCCTGGGCGCGGTGAGCCAGGTGCCGATCGACACCATCGCCGGCCCGGTTTACGCCACCGTCTCGATCGGCTGCGCGACGTTCCCCGAACAGGCCAAGACCGCCTATGACGTGATGACCCGCGCCGAAACCGCGCTCGCGGAAGCGAAACGCGCCGGCCGCGATTGCTTCGTCACCTACCAGATCACCGAGGAACAGCGCTCGCGCCACCGCTTCGGCATGGCGCTGGGCGAGCGGGTGCAACGCGCGCTCAAGGACGGCCGATTGATTTTCGCCTATCAGCCGGTGGTGGCGGCCGACACCGGCGCGATCGACCATCACGAGTGCCTGTTGCGCATGATCGGCGAGGACGGCCAGATGATGCTGGCCGGCGATTTCGTGGCCGCGATCGAGCAGCTGGGGTTCATCCGGCTCATCGACCGTTATGTTTTGGAAAAGGCGGTCGAGGAAGTGACCGAGCATCCCGAGGCGCGGCTTGCCTTCAACATCTCGGGCCTGACCGCGACCGACCGGCCGTGGCTGCGCGCCATCTCGTCGCTCCTCAAAGGCAAGCCCGAGGTGGCGAGCCGGCTCATCGTGGAGATCACCGAAACCGCGGCGTTGCACGACCTCGCGGAATCGGCGGCCTTCGTGCGCACGCTGCGCGACCTCGGCTGCCGCGTGGCGCTTGACGATTTCGGCGCGGGCTTCACGTCGCTGCGTCATTTGCAGGCGCTGAGCGTCGACACCGTGAAGATCGACGGCTCGTTCGTGCGCAACCTCGCCAGCAACCCCGAGAACCAGGTTTTCCTGCGCCATCTGGTGGGGCTCGCCAAGGGCCTCAACCTTGCCACCGTGGCCGAATGGGTCGAGACCCCCGAGGAGGCGGCGCTCCTTCGCCGCGAGGGCGTCCAGTTCCTGCAAGGCTATCTCTTCGGCGTGCCCTCGCTCGAGAAGCCCTGGCTCCAGTTGCCCCCCACGCCGAGCAAGCTCTTGTCCGAGGCGGCGTCTTAAAGAATTAGTCCGGGTTCGATTGCGCGGCCGATTGAAGGCGACGATAAATCTGCTCAACGTTAAAAAGGTTCCACCCGGCTCAAGCCAGGCTCAGCCATATATTTGGCTGATGGTGGCGCGTGAAGCGCCGAAGGAAGTGCAGCTGAAACTAACAGGGTGGCTGAGGGAGTAGGGGCAAGGTAGGGATGCAGAACACGAAATAAATACATTGATTACGACACACGACCGATAGTTCGTAATGATATCTCCAGTTTTCAATTTATAAGGAGATAAGGTGTCATGAAGTGCGAACCTTACCATACTACCTTGCCTGCGAAGCATCCTGGCACGTCGTTTTCTCGATCATGTATGTCCCGATGGACAGGGGAACAAGCCAGATCATTGGGCAAAGATAAGTGCCGGCGTCGATGCGGGCGCCCAACAAGCGGCGTAAGCGGCGGTCATTTTTAAATAGCCGGTTTCGATTGCGCTGCGGTAACTCAAGATCAGCTCACCCTTTCTTCGATTTCTTCGAGCTTGCGGTCCGTTTAGAATCCCTCATGTATGCCGGAAGGGGGAACCTTGTGGACTTCGTTTCCAGATCGCCGGCCTGAAGATTTGCAGGCGGGGAATTTTCTGGCCGCCAGCTTTCATAAAAGCCCGCCGATGCGGCCTCCTTCACCATCTCGCGGGTTGGCTCGTTGAGGGTGAGGAATAGCCCGAGAGCTGCCTTTTCGCGCTCCATCGTGCCTTTGAGATCACGAATCTATGCCAGATGTGGTATTCTCGCCCCCCTTTACCGAGACGATGGCAAATTGTGGTTTCTTATTCGCATCTCGATATTGTAGTAGCCGAATCCCGCGATCCATGCCCTTCTTGCCGCTCTTGTACGGCTGCGCTCCGATAGTCGCCGTTATCCATTTTTGGAACTCATGTTTCTCGCGCAAGGCAAGTTCGCGAGCATGTTCGTCCTTTGGCACTCCATGCACATCGAATGTGATACCAGGAAATGCTTCTTTCAATCGACGCTCAACGAGCGCGATTTCGAGATGTGTTATGTCGATGCCGATCCATTTGCGGCCAAGTTTTTGTGCAGCGTGAACGGTGGTGCCACAGCCACAAAATGGGTCGAGGATGAGATCACCTTCATATGAGGACGCGGAGATAATACGCTCAAGAAGCGCAACGGGCTTTTGTGTTTGGTAGCCCAGGCGTTCTTTGTGCGCACCCGATAATGATGGAATATCTGTCCAGACTGATTGAACGGGCACGCCTCGGGAATCCTCCAAGAATAGTTTTTGGCGGGCGTATCCTGTCTTTGAATAATACAATTTACCTTCATCATGAAGCCGCTGTATTGTTTCTTTGCTGTACCGCCACGCTCGTGGCCATTCCATTCAAATACGGGATTTCCCTTTTCTGCGCCGCCTGGCCCTGTGAGTGGAGTAGTTGTAAAGCGTCGTCCCGTTTTTTCATCAATTAGCCGATACGTCTCATTAATATAGTCAGCGTCTAGCGGAACAAACAACTGCGTCCAATGTCTCTCTTCACTCTTCGAGTAGAATAAAATGGTGTCATGAACTCGTCCGTAATGCTGTGAGCCCTGGCCCACATCGTTATGTGCACCATATCGTTTCCAAATGATTTCATTTACATAATGGTGCGGATCAAAAATTGCATCGAGTAACGTCTTCAGATAGTGGCTCGCTGTTGGATCACAGTGTAGGTAGAGTGAACCCGTGGGCTTCAATACGCGATGTAGCTCAATCAAGCGCACGGACATCATCGCGAGATAGGCCATCATATCGTTTTCGCCGAGCGCGGATCGCATGGCCCGAAGCATGATTGAGGCGTCGGAGTGCGGTCCGGTCACGACCTCATCGAAGGCTCGTTCGGCCGAACTCGTTCCAATGCCAAGTATCCTCGAAGGCTTCAATTTGCGCCTGTGATTGCTCGCCTGATGGTGCTTTGAAAAGCACGTTATAGGTCGCTCGAATTAAACGGCGGATCGAGATATACGAGATCAACACTTTCATCCGCGATGCTTTCGCGAAGCACCGCGAGGTTGTCACCGTAGTAAAGCGCGTTATTCGTCATCCCCCGGGTCTCTGCTACATAGACGGAAACAATACCATCACAAATCCTCTGCTTTCTAGATGCAGCTTATAAAATGTTCTTGATTTGTTCTCAAGCTAGATTTAGCCTATCTGCGCCCATGTTGGAGATCGCTAACCTCTTATCGCGCGGATTCGTGCCGCTCTAAGAGGTGCCCCGCCCCTTTTCCGACTTTCCAAATCCGGCCGCTAGGAGATTTGGGGCGTCGTTACGTACACCATCCACGATCATCCGGCTTAGGCCCAAGGAGTTTCCTATGCAAAAATACTGATAAATATTATGTGATCGAGACGACAGCGCAGGCCAATACGGAAGCTCGTGAAAAAATTTCAGATGGATTACAGGCGCATAGCATAGAAATCGTCGGCCCGCCTAAAAGGTGCGACCTAGATGTATATCTAAAATCTGCTAACGGAAGTGTCATAGGCGGCCTCACGGTTCCCACCTATAATGGCTGCACATTCAAGGGATGTGGTTGCCTAAGGATCTACGCGGACGAGGATTTGGGTGGATGCATAGTCCGACATGCTGAAACTGAAGCCAAAAAGCGAGGTTGTGTTGGCGCATATGCTCTTACGGCGGACTATGAAGCACCGGACTTCTACAAAAAACTTCGGTACGAAGAAGTTGGCGCTATTCCTAATTGCCCGCCGGGACATAAACATTTCATGATGATGAAAGTTCTAAGCTAACTCATCATATCAACACTTCGCCGAAATATAGCCTGAATAGGCCGCAAGAGGAGGGGGGACAGTAAAATCCAGATTCCCGCTTTCGCGGGGATGACAGAAAAGAAGTCTTACTTCTCCGGCTTTTTGCCCATCTGCTCGATCTGCTGCTGGAGCGCGTTGATGCGCTCTTTCAGATCGTTGAGCGAGGAAGCGGGGTCCTTGGGCTTGGTGGCACCGCCTTCGCCCGCTCCGCCCGCGCCCGGCACGGGGAAAGCCGTGAACATCTGCATGGTCTTTTCCAGGAGCGCCAGGTTCTGCTTTCCCATCTGCTCCAAGGGGCCGAAGGGGAACATGCCGCCGAAGGCGTCCTGGAGCGATTTGCGCATCTGGTCCTGGTTATGCGCGAAGCAGCGACATGGCGTGTTCGAGATAGCTCGGCACCAGCCATTGCATGCTGTCGCCGTAGAAGCCGATCAGCTGGCGCAGGAAGTTGGATCGGCAGCAGGTTCTGCGCCCTTGGCCTCCTCCTCGACGATGATCTGGGTCAGCACCGAGCGGGTGATGTCCTCGCCGGTCTTGGCGTCGTAGACCACGAAATCGCCGCCTTGCCTTCACCATCGTGCTCAGATCGTCGAGGGTGACGTAGGAGCTGGTGGCGGTGTTGTAGAGCCGCCGATTGGCGTATTTCTTGATGACGGTGGCCGGGGTCTCGCCGCCGCCCGCCGATTCCGCCGCCTTCGCGCCCGTTTTCGCCGTGTCGCTTGCCATGGGGTGAGCATACCAGGATTGCCCCGGGCTTGTGCAGCGCAATAAATAGTGACGTAGCCAAGACCCCCCCCCACCCCAAGCCTCCCCCG
>CAWAWJ010000001.1:0-2224719 GCA_963785735.1 uncultured Alphaproteobacteria bacterium | reverse complement strand
TCAAAACGCGTAGCGCCGACTGGATCCTGGATCGAGCGTTTCCGCGAGGCGGCCCGTGCCGCTTAGGCTCGAGACATCCGCGCCCGGCTTCGCGAAGGATTTCGCCGTCTTGCTCGATCTGAAACGCGCGATGGATGAAGACGTCGACGCAACCGTGGCCGCGATTCTCGACGATGTGCGCAAACGCGGCGACGAGGCGGTGATTGAATACACCGGGCGCTTCGACAAGCTCAATCTGACGCCCGCGACCATGCGGGTGGCCGCGACCGAGATTTCCCGGGCCAAGCAATCCTGTGAGGCCGATACGATGAAGGCGCTGCGGTTCGCCGCCGAGCGCATCGAGGATTTCCACCGCCGCCGATTGCCGGCGGATATAGACTACACCGACAAGACCGGGGTGCGGTTGGGCGCGCGCTGGCGGCCGCTCGCCTCGGCCGGGCTTTACGTGCCCGGCGGCAAGGCGGCTTATCCCTCCTCGGTGCTGATGAACGCGCTTCCCGCCAAGGTCGCTGGGGTGGCGCGGATCGCCTCTGCGTGCCCGCGCCCGAAGGCGTACTTAGCCCGCTGGTGCTGGCCGCGGCGGAGTTGGCGGGCGTCAGCGAGATCTACCGCATCGGCGGGGCCCAGGCGGTGGCGGCGCTCGCCTATGGTACCGCGACCATCGCCGCGGTCGATAAGGTGGTGGGGCCGGGTAACGCCTATGTCGCGGCGGCGAAAAGAAGAGTATTCGGAACCGTCGGCATCGACATGATCGCCGGGCCGTCGGAAATCCTGGTGCTGGCCGACGCCAAGAACGATCCCGCCTGGATCGCGGCCGATCTCCTCTCCCAGGCCGAGCATGACGAAGCCGCCCAGGCGATCCTGATCGCCGACGACAAGCGTTTCGCCGATGCGGTGGTCGAGGCGATCGAGCGGATGCTCAAGGATCTGCCGCGCGGGCCGATCGCAGGATCGAGCTGGAAGAATTTCGGCGCGGTCGTCATCGTGCGCAAATGGGACGAGGCGGTGGAGCTGGTCCACCGGATCGCGCCCGAGCATCTCGAACTCGCGATCGAGCGGCCCGAGCTGATCGCGGCCAAGATCCGCAACGCCGGCGCCATCTTCCTCGGCCGGCATACCCCCGAGGCGGTGGGCGATTACGTCGCCGGCCCCAACCACGTGCTTCCGACGGCGCGCAGCGCGCGTTTTTCGTCTGGCTTGGGCGTGCTCGATTTCATGAAACGCACATCGATGGTGCGGTGCGACGCGAGGAGCCTCGGCGCCATCGGCCCGGCGGCGCAGATTTCGCCAAGGCCGAAGGGCTCGACGCGCATGCGGTGTCGATCGCGCTGCGGCTCAACGCGAAGCGCAATTCCTAGGCTCGAGGCCATGCCGAAGGCCGCGCCCAAGTCTCAGCAGAGCATCGCCAAGGTCACGCTCGACGAACGCACCGTCATCCGCCGCAACGCTGATATCGAGCATGACCGCGCCGTCGCCATCTCCGATCTGCTGGAGGAGAACAGCTTCGCCCCGGCTTCGGGGATAGCGGGGCCGTTCCACCTCCATCTGGCGATCGCCGAGAACCGCCTGGTGCTCGACATCCGCGACGAGGGCGGCAATCCCCTGGAAAAGATCGCGCTGTCGCTCGCGCCCTTCCGGGGATTGGTGAAGGACTATTTCATCTTGTGCGAGAGCTATTACCAGGCGGTCAAGACCACCACGCCGACCAAGCTCGAATTGATCGATATGGGACGCCGCTCCATCCACAACGAGGGCGCCGACTCCTGCGCGAGACCCTGTCGGGCCAGGTGGCGATGGATTTTCCCACCGCGCGGCAGCTCTTCACGCTGCTGTGCGTGCTGCATATCCGCTGATTTTCCGCCGGAGAGAAGGGGCTTGACCGGAACGGGGCGGCCAAGGATGTTGAGGCGGTTTTGGGGTGGCGGATAAGGAATGCCGAAGGAAGATTTAATCGAATTCCCTGGGACGGTGACCGAGCTCTTGCCCAATGCGATGTTCAGGGTGAAGCTCGACAACGACCATGTGGTGCTGGCGCATACCTCGGGCAAGATGCGGAAGAACCGCATCCGCGTCCTTGCCGGCGACCGGGTCAATGTCGAGATGACGCCTTATGACCTGACCAAGGGCCGCATCACATTCCGCTTCAAGTAACGGGCGAGCGGGCCACGCCGCCTTCGATCCCTCAACGCCTTGTGCTGGCCTCGGCCTCGCCGCGCCGCAGCGATCTTCTTGCCCAAATCGGCCTCGTTCCCGATGCTGTCGATCCCGCCGGCATCGACGAGACGCCCCATGCCTTGGAGCCGCCGGGCAATCTCGCTTTGCGCCTGGCCGAAGCCAAGGCCCGCGCCGTGTCGCGGCGCCAGCCCGGCGCCTTCATCCTCGCCTGCGACACGGTGGTGGCGTGCGGCAGGCGCATCCTGCCGCAGCCGGCGAATGAGCAAGAGGCGCGCCGATGCCTCGAATTGCTGTCCGGCAGGCGGCACCGCGTCCATGGCGGCGTGGCGGTGATGTCGCCCGAGAGCAAGCTCGTAAGCCGCAAGGTCGAAACCGCGGTGCTGTTCAAGCGGCTCTCGCGCGAGGAAATCGCCGATTACCTGGCGAGCGGCGAATGGCGCGGCAAGGCCGGCGGCTATGCCATCCAGGGCCTGGCTGGGCGGTTCGTGAAGGGCGTGATCGGCTCCTATGACAATGTCGTGGGCCTGCCGCTCTACGAGACCGCGGCGCTCCTGGCGGGGTTGGGCTACGCCCCGGCGCGGCGGCTGAAAAAGTGAAACGCGACATCGCGATTTCGCTATCGTCCGATGAAAGCTGGGCGGCGCTTTCCGAGGACGGCGCAATCGTCGAATTGCGGCTCTCCCGCGCCGGGGAAACGAGTTATGTCGGCGAAATCCATCTCGGGCGCATCACCGGCTTGCGGCCGGAATTGCCGGCGGCGCTGGTCGAGATCGGTCTTGGCCGGCCGGGTTTTCTCAGCGCCGAGGATGTCGTGCCCAAGGGCGGTTTCGCCAAGCTCCATGAGGGCGCGGCGGTGGTGGTGATCGTGGCCAAGGACGCCCGCGCCGATAAGGCGGCGGGCCTGTCCATGAAAATTCCAGGCAAGAGCGTTGTCCCGCCGCCGGGATCCCGGCCGCCGTTGCGGCTCGACGCGCCCGCGCCCGTGGCGGCAGTGCTGATCGCGCCTTGGCTGGACACGGCGCCCGATCGCATCCGGATCGACGATCGCGGCGCTTATGCCGAGCTGCGCCATTGGCTGATGGCCGGGCGGAAAGAGCTGGTGGAGCGGCTCGAGTTTTCCTCGGGGAAACTCTATGAGGAGGCCGGGATCGGCGAGGCGGCTGAAGCGGCGTTGAGCCCGCGACTCGGCCTCAAAGGCGGCGGGGCGCTCGTTATTGAGGTCACCTCGCTCGCCTCGACCATCGACGTCGATAGCGGAAAGGCGCGGCCGGCCTTGGCCGCGAACCTCGATGCGGCCGAGGCGGTGGCGAGGCAAATCCGGTTGCGGAACCTCTCCGGCCCGATTCTGGTGGGATTTGTCGGCATGAAAGGGAAGGACGGGCGCGGCCGCGTGCTGGCCGCGCTCAAGCGGGATCTCGCCCGGCACGCCCGGGATTGCCAGGTGCTGGGCTGGACCAAGCTCGGCCATGTCGAATTGGTCAGGCCCCGCCGCGCGCCGTCGCTCGCCGAGTTGATGAGCGAAGATCACTAAAACAATTCCGTCACCCCCGCGAAAGCGGAGGTCCAGTTTTCCGGCCGGCCAGGAGCCGCCGCCTTGAGTGCGGGGGTATGCCAAGACCTTCGACAGCGGGGGTTGCCCGGTTTTAGACTGAAGCCATGGATGACGCTCCCTTGGCCAAGCCTGCCCGGCCCTGTCCGATCTGCGGCAAGCCCGCGGCGCGGAAATTCCAGCCGTTCTGCTCCGACCGCTGCTCGCTGGTCGATCTCGGCCGCTGGCTCGGCGAGGGCTATCGCGTACCCACTACGGTATCGCCCGAAGACGAGGAATCCGTTCCCGACGAGCAAGCGGGGGAAGAGGGGGGCTGAGTGAACTGGACACCATGGTTTATATCTGCGATAAGCCCGCCCGCTCGACATGGAACGCCCAGGTAGCTCAGTTGGTAGAGCACGTGACTGAAAATCACGGTGTCGGTGGTTCGATTCCGCCCCTGGGCACCATGATTTTTATTATATAAATCAATATCTTAGGTCAGAAAACCTCCGTCATCTCGGACCTGTTTTCCGGCATGCCCCATCGCCACTTGCCCATGTCCGGTTTACGCAAATAAGCGGACATTCGGCTGTCGTCGCGGAATGTCCGCCAAGTGCCATAGTCAAAATAGCAGCGGAGATTTGAGGGTAAAAATGGCCAATCGTAATGTTTATCTCGTCGGCAGCGTACCGCTACCCGATGCAGCGACGGTTTTTGAGACCGTCGGTAAAGCGTTCAGATCACGGATCAAACGTATTCCCGACGGCGAGACCGGCGAGCGCGGTGACTGGATCACCTGGCTCGAGCCGGTGTTTTCCAAGAACCCATTGTTCGAGCCGGCCGAGACTTTCCGTCTCCATGAAACCGCGCCGCAACGGCAACGTTACCGCTTGAAGCCCGGAGTTTCGGCCAAGGATGTCCACCTCGAAAATTTGTTCTATGCCGACATCGCGTGCGAATCCTATGGAATATTCAAGCGGCTGCGCGACGCCGGCAAGATCGCCTCGGGCACGAAATTTCAGGTCGATCTGGTGCCCGCGCATTCGGTGCTCTGGCTCTATGTCACCGAGCGGCAGCAGATTGAGCTTGATCCGGTCTACAACGAGGCGGTGACGCGCGAGATCGGCAAGCTCGCGGAATCCATCCCGCATGAGGACCTCGCCATCCAGTTCGATATCGCCTCCGCGGTCTTCGCGCGGCTCGAACGCAATGTGGCAAATCCCTACGGCAATACCAAGCAGGAAACCCAAGCACATTTCACCGCGATCATTGCCAAGCTTGCCAATTGCGTGCCGCGCGACATCGACCTGCTTTTCCATTTCTGTTACGGCGATAGCAACCACCGTCACGTGATCGATCCGACCGACATGGGCGACATGGTGGACATGGCCAACCGGCTGATACGTGCGATCACGCGGCCGATTCAGCTCATCCACATGCCGGTGCCGCGCAACCGTTCCGACGATGCTTATTTTGCACCGTTGACGCGTCTCGTGCTCCGGCCGGAAACTGAACTTTGTCTAGGCTTGGTCCACTACACCGACGGGCTCGAAGGAACCAAGCGGCGGATGGCAACCGCCGGCAAATATGTGAAGAATTTCGCCATCGCCACCGAATGTGGCTTTGGCCGCCGCCCGCCCGAGACCATCCCGGAGCTGCTGCGTATCCACGCCGAGATTGCAGCGATGGATTAAGGTTCACGCGTCCATCAGATCGTGATTTTTTAAAGGAGGGTGGCGTGGTGTCCCGGTTTGACTCCAGAATCACGCGTGGGTTTGCCAATGTCCGCTTTGGGTCAAAAGCAGACATTAGTTGGCGCGAGCGGAATGTCCGCTTTTGACCCAAAGCGGTCATTGGCAAGTCCCCCAAGGGAGAGTTTATGTGTTCACGTCCAAGGGTTGATGGTCAAAAAAGTTAGGCTAGTTGGTTTGCCCGAGAGTTGCTTATGATGATTGCGCTATCGGAATGAGGGGGAGGAGACTCATGCGCAGAGTTCTAATCGGATCGGCATTGGTGCTCTTGGCGCTGTCGGCCTGGGCGATTGTCACCTTGCCCGCCCTTGCTCAATCGTCTCCGGCGGGCCTGGCGCTCTCGCCAGATCAGCTCGCCAAACTCGACAAGGCCCTGGCCGATTTCGGTACTGACAGCACGATCGGTCCGAACAGCGGCAAGGCGCTCGGCCTATTTCAGAACGATACCACGCTGAATGTCCGCGAACTCGTTTCGAAACCGGATTCGGCTGGCACCGCCCATGTCTTCATTAAGTTACCCAACAGCGGCAACATACTTCTCCTGTCGCGTTCGTCAGTCGGTGACGTGAGCGAATATTTGCTTGACATAAATCAACAGCTCGTCGCGGCGATCACCTATCCGGCCGGCGCTTCGATCTCCTCGGTTCCCTCCGAGGATGCACGCCGGCAGTTGATTGGCGAGATTGCCTTCTGGAGGAATACCGCCGACCATCTTTGATTTGAATCAGGATTACTGCGTCCTAGGTGTCTCGATGGACGAAATTTCGTCAACCTTGGTGTAGAGCGCGTCCACATGCACTAAGCCGCCCATGAAGGTTTCCGGGCCGCTGAAACGCTCGATCCAAGATTTACCGCCCGGGATGGTGGCAACCCAAAATCGGGTAACCATTTCTGGAGGGGGTGGAGGGTCGTAACGCAATTCCAGCACTGTGACGGAGTGATCGCCTTCCACGTGCTGGTCAACGACCACGAGCTGAGCGTTGTCGGGGGATTTCGCCCCCATAACTGGTGCAATCAGGAAAAACGAAAGCGCTTGGTCAGATTTATCGGTTGCGCTCCAAGTTTTTCCGCCGTCCTGGCTGCTCCATGATTTTTGGCGGACGGTGAGAACCCGCGTGGCCGAATTGATCATGATATCAAAATCATCGCCGGCGACGTCGGCGACAATCAGCGATTTCCCTTTATCGGTGGAAACCGTCTCCTCGATGTGGAACCCCGAGGCTAAGCGCATGGTCGCGCTGGCGGAATTGAGCAGCGGCTGCTGGTCAGGTCCGTCGGCCATGGCGGGCGCGGCGGCCCAGAGCAGAGCGCCCGCAAGCACGAACGCCGCCGCGAAACCGGCGCCCGGAATGGAATGGCAAATGTCTCGCGGCACTTCGTTGCCCATAGCGTAGATTGCCGATGCGTGTCCCGGTAGTGTGTAATGCCCTGCGGCGCTTTGTTCAATAGATCGCGAGGCGATCGGGGGCCTTCAAACTCCCGATCGGCCCTCGGCCTATGATAATATAGGAAAGAACAGGGCGCTTGGTAGGAGTCGGTCGGGGGGCATCCGTGAGAACAAGAATCGCTCTCTTGGCGGTCGCAGTCTGCGCAATGTTCCTCTGTGGCATTAATCGCGCCGCGGCGGCGGTGTCCAGCCCGCCGGGGCCCTGGATTTTTCCGCTGCAATATCTGATCCAGTTCGATTGCCTCGACGGGGTGCGCGTCAATCCTGCGACCGGCACGATCAACCTCTTTGGCCATCAGGCGAACAGCAACCAGTTTCTACATATCGCCTATTTTGATTATCTGGCCGAGGCTCTTGATTACGACAAGCCGCCGTACTTCAGCCTGGAGCCGACGGCGGAAGCATACCGGTTGATCGATGCCACTGACGCAGCCATCCAGGCGAGCTTGACGGCGGGAATCCAAAATCTCTTCGACGACAAGAATGGGCTGTCGCAGGACGCCGCTTGGTATTTGCAGACAGCCAAAGTGCCTGTCGTGCCCGGCCTAAGCACGCGCGAAGCCTTGTCGCGGATGTTCCGCATGGAAGGCGATAATGATCGCGCGGACATGTGGCATGCTATGGATCAGGTTGCTGACGACAGCGGCAACCAAGAGAAAAACGAAAATCTCTCAAGGATTCTCGGCATCGCCAACGCGATCGAACGCATCGAACACGCTTATCAAGGTGGGGAGATCACGCAGGAACAGAAGCTGGACGAACAATACACGGTCACGTTGCGCGCAATCGCGCAGATGATGGTTGTCGATCCCCACAAATATACGGCGCGATACGACATGCTCCGCCAGGCTGGCTCGCCGCCGCAAACCGCGCTGGACAGCTTGATTCGGAATGATATCCAACAGGATAATATCGGGCTAGTGAAGACCTTGTTCTGGAAAATAATGAGTGCCCAGGAATGGTTTCAGCTGCCACCCTGGGTCACGATCCCAGACCAGGATCCGGACAGGCCGCAGCAGCTCCTAGTCTTCGACAACGTCTCCTCCACCTCATGGCTGGGGCAGACGCTGTTCGACGCTGACGTGGCGCTCAAATCCGTCGTGGCCATCGATCCGATGGCTGAGCCTCTATTAAAAGCCGCGGCTCCGGGCTACGAAACCGAGATTGAATTTTTTGCAGCACGCGGATTCAAGAATGTCAGTGATGTCAGTCCGGGCAATCCCTATCAGCGCGCCACGATCGTGCCGGGAAAATTCCAGATCGCCCAATCGGCCGATGGCAACGCCATTCAGTTTGTCAGCGCACCGATGGCGATCCAGATGGCGTTCTATCATGAGGACGCCACGGGGCAGCGCCAAATCGAGGTACCCAATCAGCTTCTGGATCAATATGCCGCGGAGCTTTCCAGCCATTACGAAGAACTGGCGGTGGTCTTTCCTTCCCTCGCAAAAGTTCGCGAGGCGGCCAAGATTGTCGCTGTGGCGCGCTGGCTAGAAACCCGCGGGATTCGTATCCGGCTGCCGTTATCGGGGCGCCTCACATGGACACCGCCGGCATCGGTTCCGTGGACTTTCAGCCGCAAGCTTCAATTCGATCCCAACGATCCCACACTTTCGATGAGACCGGTACCCCAGGCCGGTGGCGTCGCGCTCACACCGGAAAGCAACTGGACCGTCTCGAATGGACCGGTCGCTGTCCCGAGCGGGGACAATAGCGTTGCCGCGCCGAGCGTCGCGACGCCATCTCCAGCCGAAGCTGAATTGCGCACCCGTATGGCGAACATGGCGGATCCCGCGGCCAAGGCGGCGATCGGACTTCAGCTCGCTGGCGTACTGCTCGATCGCGGCGATGGGCACGCCGCCATGATCGAGCTCGATCAGGCAGCGCGACTCAATCCTGGCAATCCCGCGCTGCTGCTTTTCTCCGCCCAATCGCATTTCGACAACGGCGATTCTGCTGGGGCGGCCCTCATCATGCAGCGGTATTTGAGCTCGGATCCCGACAATGCCCCTGCGCAGAGAATGCTCACGCACTTTCAGCAGCAGACGACGGTCCCGCCAGTGAATGCAGGCGGAAACGTTACCGGCGCAGCTATCACCCCATTCGACTGGAATGGTCCCGTCAACCGGTCCTATTACGGGTCGGATCTGCACGCCCCCGAGCTGACCGATATCCATGTGACGCCGCAGCACGCGCCGCCGCTGCCGCCGCCGCCCAAGGTTCCGGACTTTCTCCAGTTCAATCCCGATGTCGTCCGCCTGGACGCGCAACGCAAGCAGCTGATGCAGGACTATTACCAGGCGCCTCCAGACAAGGCGCCCGAGGTGATCAAGCAGATCAATGCGGTCGACGCCGACGTGAAAAAAGTCGTGCTAAAATATCATCTCGATTGACGAGGGGGTCTGCCTCCATGAATCGCGCACATTGCAGAATTCACTTCATCGTAGGCTGCGGACTGGTTATTGCCTGGGCCGCGGCGCCGGCTTATGCCGATTGCCCGCCACATTCGCAGGCCTATACCCAGGTTGGAGAAGTGGTGCATTGCAAATGCGACGTTGGCTATCAGAACAGCGGCGGCGAGTGCGTTCCAGCGGTGCAACCCGCCCACGCCGCCCAATGCGCGGCGTGGGACAGCCGGATCGATGAAATGAAAGGCGTCGCGAGCCGCGCGAGTCTGGCGTTGGACGCCTATTCTTTCTTCGACGACAACCAGGATCGACCAGGCATAACGCCCTGGCAGGCGCCGTGGAAGGCGCCAGCCGGCTACACCCTCTTGAGCAACGACATCCTGCAATTGCGGGAAATGCTCCCCGACATGGATTCCGCTATGATCAAGAAATTTATCGCGCCGGATGATTCCCAGTATCGCGCCGCGATCTATCGCGACGATGCGAGCGGCAAGATATTTCTCGTGTTCCGCGGCACAGACATAACAAAAAATAATGATGACTGGTGGAAGGCGAACATTCCCAACGAACTGGGCGAGTACACCGATTATTTCGCCAAGGCCGCCGTACTGGCCACCGACCTCAAGCAATACACCGACGCCCACGGGCTCACACTCGAATGCGTCGGCCATTCCCTGGCTGGCGGAATGTGCGTAGCCGCTGCCGTACACGCGCATATACCTGCTACGGTCTTCAATGCTGAGACAGTCCATTCCTCCGCGTTGCCGCAAGGCGATGAGATCCGTACTGCCGACGATCTGGTGCTCGACTACGTCACCGCTGGCGAGGCGGTGACCAGCCTCCAAGCGATGTTCTTCGTTCCGGCGCCTGGAATCCAGGTTCCGCTTCCCGACTGGCCGAGCGGACCGATGTCGCCCATCGAACGTCACGGGATGTCGTTTGTACGTTTGAGCGTACAAAATCAGATACAGGAGCTAGTGAACAACAAGGCGGCTATTGGCTGCGCTCCCTAGGGCGGTCGCTTGCCAGCCAAAGCCAAGACTTGAGTAACTCGGCAGGTGGCGGATACACATGCCAACCAATTCCGCTATTGGGGTAAACCGGACATTGCGCGGTCATACCGTAATGTCTGCTTTTGGCACAAAGCGGACATTACGTGGCCACGATCGAATGTCCGCTTCTGGAGTAAGAGCGGACATGGAGATGGGTAGCCGTGAATTGATGGCAATGCTCATCGCAGAACACAGCTACGCATCGCGGGCGGCGGTTCGAAGCCCGTTTTAAGTCCTGATTGATGCGGGTAGCGGTGCGGGTACGGGCATTGACGGCGTAAAGTTTTGTCAGTGAAATTGGCGGCTTGGGTGCTCAGTTGGAAGCTGCCCCTGGGCACCATGACGCCATGCGGCCAAGACACACGATACCAGGCGTGGCTCTTCACGCCAGGACTAGGCGCTCATTACGCCTATGCTACGCCGCGATGGCGGCCAACGGCCGGTCATTGCGCATCCTTAAAGTTCACCAGAAGCACGATGTGACCGGAACGTCCGATTTCGCGCCATGCCGTATCGCCCAAATCCTGTACCTCGTCTTCATAGGTCAAAACGGCAAGAGGCCGTCCCTCCGCGGCCCATTGAAGCAGAATGCGGCGCGAAACCTTGACCATAACGCCGGGAGCCAGCGCGGCGCCGAAGTCGAGCTCCCTTGCCGTTTCGACTACCACCACCCGGCGCTTGAGATAGAAAACCGGATCGAGAAGATAGGCGCGAAACTCAACGATCTCGGCCCGCGCGAGCGTATCGGCATGGGCCAGAATCATATCGCGGATTGATTTCGGTTGCAGCCGGTTGGTCGCAAAGCCGCAAACCTCGATCAGGATCAGGGTGGTGATCGACAAGACCGGAAGAACGGCGAGAGCTCGCCGGCGAAGGAGAAGCCATGCGCACGCCGCGGCCTGCAAAGCCACCGCAAGCGGTAAAATCGGCCAAATAGATTCAAGCGACGCGGCCGGCCAGAAGAAGTTCATGTCCCACGCTCGCATCAGCAGAAACGCGATCGCGAGACCGGACATGGCAACAAAACAAGTCGTAACCCCGGCGGATAACGATCGCGACCACTCGACGCGGACGATTGAACGTCCCACAAGGATGGAAAGCGGACATACCAAAGGCAAGACATATCCCGGGAGTTGGCCACGCGCAATCCAGAAGAAACCGAAAATGGCGCCTGCCCAGATGAGCAAGAAAAGACATTCTTGCGCTTCCTCCGCCGTCTTGCGCCAGCGGAGCCACGCGTCACGCAGCGCGCCAGGCAGGAATCCCGTCCAGGGGAACATGCCAAGCAAGACAATCAGCGGCACGAACCATATGGCCTTGTTTTCATGAAATTCGGCCGTCGAGGAGAAGCGGGAAAATTGCTGGACTATGAAATAATAATCGAAAAATTCCGGATACCGCGCTTGTACCAAAATGTGCCAGGGGAGGGTGACGGCCAAAAACAATGCCACGCCCGGCAGCCACAGACACCGGCGGAAGACGTCGATGCGGCGAGTGACAACGACCCATGGCAGGATGACAAGCGCGGGCAACACAATGCCGATCAGCCCTTTGGTGAGCACGGCCAGCGCGCAGAGAAGATACATCGGCAACCATGCCGCTCCCCGCGGCGTGGGCCGGGTCACCGCGTTGCGCAGGAACCAGGCGAGATCGTGAACGAAAGCCGGGGCGCCGCCATGGCCGTCGATGTCGTCGCTGTATATCAGGATGCGCAAAGAATATTTTTCTTTCTCAACGAACTTCTCGCGGCCTTGACCGAGATGCGGCGCGCGGCGCGGCACGCGGCGTCTCGCGCCCGATCCGGCGGGATTGCCGCGCGTCAAACCTAGGCATCGACGACCAGCTTCGTCCATTTCCGGTAAAACCACATCCACTGATCGGGACGTTCCCGTATCCAGGCGCTGATCCGATCATTGACCGCCGTCATGATTTCATTCACCCGGGCTTCCTCCGGGCCCTCACCGGGGAGCGCCATAGGCGGGTAGAACGTCATGCGATGCCGCGTGCCGTGCAGGCGCTCAATGCGCGTCGGCACGATGGCGCAGCCGAATCGAAGCGCGAGAACGGCGGGCGAGGTCGGCGTTCGCGCCGGATGGCCGAGGAACGGCAGGAAGACTCCCTGGGTTTTCGTTTGATCGACGACGAGCGAAACATGCGCGCCATGAGACAATGCCCGGGCCACGCGCAACGTCTCGCCCGGCCCCGATCCCACCGGGATGACGCCGGTACCCATTCGTCCCCGCCTGACGATCCACTCCGATAGCCGGTTCGCGCGCGCCTTGGTAATGACGCGAAGTGGAATGCCTAAAGCGGCGACGACGCTTGGCATCAATTCCCAGTTCGCAAGGTGAGCCGAAACGAAAATGATCGGTTTCCGCTCGGCCAGCAGCCGTTCGACGATATCGGCGCCGAATAACTCGACATCGCGGCGGGCAATGGCCCGGAGATGCGGAAACTCGCCGGCGACGCGGCCCAGATTCCGCCAAAACTTGCGCGTCAGTTCGTCGATCTCGGCGGGGGATAGATCGGGCATGATTGTAGCCATATTGGCGCGCGCCAAGCGGGAAATCCGCAGCGTCGGCCCGAACTTTTCACCAAACCAGCCGCCGATCGCCGACGCCAGGCCCGGCGAAAGCGCGGCGAACAGCCCATAAATAAATACCGTCAATAGCCCTTCGCACCAGAACCAGGCGCGACGGGTCCGGCTTATGCGCCGGATGTCAATGCGCAGTTGATCGAAAGAAGCGGCCGGGTCGGTCATCTTTTCATGTAACAGGCTGGCGATTGCCCTTATCCTGTGGAAAATGACGCGTCATTTTATGTATCGCAACCCACCTTGTAGCCTTGGTTTCTCATCCGCACAATCGCGCCCTTCTGGAACCGCGGGATATTAAGGGCGTAAAGTTTTGCCAGTAAAATTGGCGGCTTAGGTGTTCAGTTGGAAGCCGCCCAAAGCCATGACCATGCGGCTTTCGCCGGAGCAGGCGGATGGCATAGGGGATAATTGAGCCTTCATCATCTCAGTCTGTTGACAGACGCGGCCAGCCGGCTGAAGAACTGACACCGCAAACAGCGAAGGAATGGAAGATGTACGAGATCGACCGGCCCGAAATCGTGGCGGAAGTGAAAGCCGCGTTCGAGCGCTATGAAGCGGCGCTGGTATCGAACGACGTCGGATTGCTCAACGCCCTGTTCTGGCAGGCGCCGCAGACCTTGCGGTTTGGCACGGCCGAGAATCTTTATGGCTATGAGGCGATCGCGGCATTCCGCGGCGCGCGCCAGCCGCCCGGTCCGCGCACGCTGATCCGGACCGTGATCACTTCTTACGGCGACGGCTTCGCCACGACCAACACCGAGTTCCGGCGGGCGGGCAATCCGCGCCTCGGCCGGCAAAGCCAGACTTGGCTGCGGCGACCCGAGGGATGGCGCATTGTCGCCGCCCATGTGAGCTTCATGGATTGAGCAAATTGCATGCAATTCTGCATACAATTAATCAATCCTCCTAATTTTTGAGCGGTTCCCGGCGGCCGCAGCGGCATGATTTCGCTGCGCTGCAACGTATAATTCCCATTGAATATCAAAGAGCTGGACGGTTTCCGCGGCCGATTCCGGCCGGATGGCACGGCTCTTGAAATGGACTCCCTCAAACAGCTCGAGGGGCTCCATCATGCATCGCCGTAAATTCCTGCAATCCGCTTCCGTTACCGCGCTTGCGGCCGGCTCCGGGATATCCGCTCCGGCGATCTGGTCGCCGGCCAAGGCCGATGATCGCTCCGATACGCTGCTGATCGTATCGGAAAGCGGACCCAACAATCTCGACATCCAGGGTGTCGGCACCAACGTGCCGGGCTACGAGGCGAATTGGAATTGCTACGACCGCCTTATCACCCATCCGATGAAAACCCTGGCCAACGGGGAACAGTATTACGACCGCGACAAGTTCAAGCCGGAACTCGCGGAAGACATGAAGATCGGTGACATGTCGGTCACCTTCAAGATCCGCAAGGACGCAACCTTCCAGGACGGCACCCCGGTGACCGCCAATGACGCGAAATGGTCGCTCGACCGCGCGGTGTCGGTGGGTGGATTCCCCACCTTCCAAATGAAGGCGGGATCGCTCGAAAAGCCCGAGCAATTCGTGGTGGTTGACGATCACACATTGCGCATCGATTTCCTGCGCAAGGACCGGCTCACCATTCCCGATCTCGCGGTCATCGTTCCCTGCGTCTACAATTCGGCGCTGGTGAAGAAGAACATCACAGCCGACGATCATTGGGGGCTCGCCTACACCAAGCTGTTCACCGCCGGCAGCGGCGCCTACACGGTGGCCAATTGGACGCCCGACTCCGAGGTGGTTTTCGTGCGCAACGAGAACTGGAAATGCGGCCCACTGCCCAAAATCAAGCGCGTCATCTGGCGCGTGGTGCCCGATGCCGGCAATCGCCGCGCGCTCCTGGAACGCGGCGACGCCGATATTTCCTACGATTTGCCCAACAAGGATTTCGTCGATCTCAAAAACTCGGGCAAGCTCACCATCGTTTCGACGCCGTACAGCAACGGCATCCAGTATCTCGGCATGAACGTGGCCCATCCGCCGTTCAATAATCCGAAGCTGCGCCAGGCGGTGGCCTATGCCGTGCCCTACCAGAAGATCATGGACGCGGTGCTGTTCGGGCTCGCCAAGCCGATGTTCGGCGCCGCACCCGGCACGCCGATCAAGCCCATCTGGCCGCAGGCCCATTCCTACAACACCAACATGGCCAAGGCGAAGCAGCTGATGGTCGAGGCGGGTTATCCCAACGGCCTCGATACGACATTATCCTTCGATCTGGGCTTCGCGGTGGTGAACGAGCCGCAATGCGTGCTGATCCAGGAAAGCCTGAACCAGATCGGCATCCGGACCACGCTCAACAAGATTCCGGGCGCCAATTGGCGCACCGAGTTGACCAAAAAGACCATGCCGCTTTACGTCAACGTCTTCTCGGGCTGGCTCGATTATCCCGAATACTTCTTCTACTGGTGCTATGACGGCCAGAACGCCATCTTCAACACCATGAGCTACCAGTCGAAGGACATGGACGCGCTCATCGACGGCGCCCGGGCGGCCGCGACCGCCGGCGATACCGCGACCTACAACAAGGACGTGGAAGGTTTCGTCAAACTCGCTTTCACCGACATTCCGCGCATCCCGCTCTATCAGCCTTACGTCAATGTCGCGATGCAGAAGAATGTGTCGGGCTACCAGTATTGGTTCCATCGCCGGCTCGATTACCGGGCTCTGGTGAAGGCCTGAGCCATGAGGATTTGAACCGGGCGAGGGGATCGGGCCCATGCTGACGCGGATCGCCAAGCGTCTCGCGACCGCCATCCCGACCCTGGTCGGGGTTGTCATCGTGACTTTTCTGCTGACAAGGGTGTTGCCGGGCGATACCGCGGCTTATTTCGCCGGGCCCGCGGCCACGCCCCAGGCGATCGAGGAAGTCCGCAAGAGCCTCGGCCTCGACCGGCCGTTGCCGGTGCAATTCGCCAGCTACGTCAAAGGCCTCGCCGCCGGCAATCTTGGCGATTCACTCAGCACCGGGCAGCCAGTATTGAAGGACATCCGCACCAGATTGCCGGCCTCGGCCGAGCTCACGCTCTCCGGCTTGTTGCTGGCGATCCTCATCGCCGTGCCGTTGGGCATTCTCGCCGCCGTGCGCCAGGGCTCTTGGATCGACCATGCCTGCCGCATCGTCGCCACCGCCGGCGTTTCCTTGCCGGTTTTCTTCAGCGGCTTGCTGCTGGTCTATGTCTTCTATTACCGCCTCAACTGGGCGCCCCCGCCCTTGGGCCGGCTCGACGTGTTCCATTCGCCGCCTCCCTTCGTCACCGGATTCTATCTGATCGACAGCCTGATCGCGGGCAATCTCGACACCTTCCGCGCGGCGTTGGCGCAACTGGTGCTCCCCACCCTGACCTTGGCGGTGTTCGCGCTGGCGCCCATCACGCGCATGACGCGCGCCTCGATGCTGGCCGCTCTGGCCTCGGATTTTGTGCGCACCGCCCGGGCCAACGGCCTCTCCGGCTATGCGGTCATCATCAGCTATGCCTTCCGCAATGCCATGCTGCCGGTGGTAACCACGCTCGGCATGGTTTTTTCCTTCCTGCTCGGCGCGAACGTCCTGGTGGAAAAGGTCTTCGCGTGGCCGGGCATCGGCTCCTATGCGGTCGACGCCCTGATCAAATCCGATTACGCCCCGGTGCAAGGCTTCGTGCTGGTGATGGCGATCCTCTACGTCATCCTTAATTTCCTGATCGACATACTCTACGGCGTCATCGACCCGCGAGTGAGGATCGAGGGATGAATTCAGTCCGCACCGATACCGGCGAAGCCCGCGAACCGGCCGCGTTCCAGGGCCTCTTTGCGACCATGAAACACGCGCGCTATATTTTCGCCGAAAACCCGGTGAGCGGCGTGGCGTTTTCGTTGTTCGTGCTGCTGGTGATCTGCGCCCTCGTGGGGCCGTATATCGTGCCGTACGATCCGCTGGCGAGCGAAACATCCGCCGCGCTCAACCCACCCTCGCTCCACCATCTCTTCGGCACCGATCAGATCGGCCGCGACATCTTCAGCCGCGTGGTCGTGGCGACCAGGCTCGATATGATGATCGCGGTTGCGTCAGTGGTGCTGGTCTTCGCCATGGGCGGGCTTGCCGGGATATCCGCCGGTTTCTTCGGCGGCTGGGCCGATCAAGTGGTCGGCCGTGTCGCCGACACGATCATGGCCTTTCCGCTGTTCGTCCTGGCCATGGGCATCGTCGCGGCGCTGGGCAACACGGTCACCAATATCGTAATCGCCACCGCGATCATCAACTTCCCGCTTTATGCCCGGGTCGCGCGCGCCGAGGCCAATATCCGCCGCGACGCGGGCTTCGTTCAGGCCGCGCGCCTCACCGGCAACGGCGAAATGCGCATTTTGCTGACCCAGATCCTGCCCAACATCATGCCGATCATGATGGTTCAGATGTCGCTGACCATGGGCTACGCCATCCTCAACGCGGCGGGGCTGTCCTTCATCGGGCTGGGCGTGCGCCCGCCCACGCCCGAATGGGGCATCATGGTGGCCGAAGGCGCCGGGTTCATCGTCTCGGGCGATTGGTGGATCGCGTTCTTCCCGGGCGCGGCGCTGATGCTGGCGGTGTTCTGCTTCAACCTGCTCGGCGACGGCTTGCGCGACATCGTCGATCCGCTACGCCGGAGCTGACGCCCCATGCCCGCGGCTTCGTTGCTCGAAATTAAAAACCTCAGCGTGGAATTCGCCACGCGCCGCGGCGTGGTGCGCGCGGTCGAGAAAATCGACATATCCATCGCCAAGGGCGAGACCCTGGGAATCGTCGGCGAATCGGGATCGGGGAAATCGGTCACATCCTATGCGGTGATGCGGATTCTCGACCGCGCCGGGCGGATCGCGGAGGGCACGATATCCTTCGCCGGCACGGATCTGCGCGCCATTCCCGAAACCGCGATGCGCGATCTGCGCGGGCGCGAGATGTCGATGATCTTCCAGAACCCGCGCGCCGCCCTCAATCCCATCCGCAAGATCGGCAAGCAGATCGAGGACGTGCTGGTGCGGCACGTTCAGGCGCGTTCGGCCGACGCCAAGCAAAAGGCGATCGAGGTCCTGAACCAGGTCCGCATCGCGCGGCCCGAGGAACGCTATCACGCCTATCCGTTCGAGCTCTCGGGCGGGATGTGCCAGCGTGTCGTCATCGCGCTGGCGCTTGCCTGCAAGCCGCAGCTCCTGATCGCCGACGAGCCGACCACCGGGCTCGACGTCACCACGCAAAAGGCGGTGATGGAGCTGATCGTCGAGCTGACGCGCGAGCGCGGCATGTCAACCATCCTAATCACCCATGATCTCGGACTCGCGGCCGCTTATTGCGACAAGGTCGTGGTCATGGAGCAGGGCAAGGTGGTCGAAGCGGCGAAGTCGGAAAAAATCTTTCGCGCTCCGGCGCACCGCTACACCCGCAAGCTGATGCGCGCGACGCCGCGCCCGGGCATAACATTGCGCGATCTTCTGCCCGAGGACGCGGCAGCGCCGCCTTCCGCGCGGCCCATCCCGGCAAAGAACGGGGCGAAACTGCTGTCGGTTAAGGGCCTGGTCAAGGAATACAAGCGTCAGGGGCAAGGCGGCGGTTTGGCCGGGCTGTTCGGGGCCAAGAAACCAGCGGCGGACGACGGCGGCATGTTTCGCGCGGTTGACGGCATCGGATTCGAGATCGCGCAGGGCGAGAGCGTCGGCTTGGTCGGCGAATTGGGCTGCGGGAAATCCACCACCTCGATGATGGTGATGCGGCTGATCGATCCGACGGCGGGCAGCATCGTCTTCAACGGCGAGGACATCGGCGCCATCCCGGCGCGGCAATTCGCGCGTTCAAGCTGGCGCAAGCGCATCCAGATGGTGTTCCAGGACCCGACCGACAGCCTAAACCCGCGCTACACCGCCGCGCGCGCGATATCCGATCCGCTGTTGCGGCTGGACGAGGGCAAGGACGGACGCGGCATCCGCGCTCGCGTCGAGGAGCTGGCGGGCCTCGTTGGATTGCCGGCCAATCTGCTCGACCGTTTCCCGCATCAGCTTTCGGGCGGCCAGAAGGCGCGCGTCGGCATCGCCCGCGCCATCGCGCTCCATCCCGAGCTGGTGATACTCGACGAGCCCACGGCTTCGCTCGATGTCTCGGTCCAGGCGGTCGTGCTCAATCTCTTGCAAGAGCTCAAAACCACCCTTGGCATGAGCTATCTCTTCGTCAGCCACGATCTGCAAGTCGTGCGGCTCTTATGCGACCGCGTCATCGTCATGCAGCAAGGCCGCATCGTCGAGGAAGGATCGGCCGAACAGGTGCTGGAAGCGCCCCAGGCGGGATATACCAAGGAGCTCATCGCCGCCATTCCCCATCCGCCGGTTTAAGCCCATAACTGCGTCATGACAGAGCCTCTTCGCAATCCGACCGACAAAGAACGCGAAACCGCGCTCGATGCGGCAATCGCGATCCATGGGCTTACCGTCGATCCCGCCTGGCGTGAAGCGATCCTGGCCCATATGAAGGTGATCAACGGGGCCGCGCGGCTCGTGCACGAATTTCCGCTCGGGGACGAGCTCGATCCCGCGCCGGTCTTCCGCCCGTGAATGCCCCTGCTGACAATCTCGTTACCGCATCGGCCGCCGAGATCGCGGCGGCGGTATCCTCGGGCGATGTCACGGCGCGCGGCGTTATCGACGCCACGCTGGCGCGCATCGGCGATGTCAACCCGACGGTGAACGCCTTTACCGATGTGCTGGCCGCGCGGGCGCGCGCCAAGGCAAACGCCATCGACGGAAGCCGCGGCAAGGGGCGGGGGCCGCTCGCCGGCGTGCCCTTCGCCGTGAAGAATTTGATCGATGTCGCGGGCATTCCGACCCGCGCCGGATCGAAGATAAACCGCGAGAATCCACCCGCCTCGCGTGACGCGGCGCTGGTCCGGCGGCTCGAAGCCGCCGGAGCGGTGCTGGTCGGCGCGCTCAACATGGGCGAATACGCCTATGACTTCACCGGCGAAAACGTTCATGACGGGCCGTCGCGCAACCCACATGCTCTTGATCACATGACCGGCGGCTCGTCCGGCGGCTCGGGCGCCGCGGTGGCGGCGGGGCTCGTGCCGTTGGCGCTCGGCTCCGACACCAACGGCTCGATCCGCGTGCCGTCGGCGCTGTGCGGCATTTTCGGGCTGAAGCCCACCTTTGGCCGCTTGAGCCGCACCGGCAGCTTTCCCTTCGTCTCGAGCCTCGATCATCTGGGGCCTTTGGCGCGCAGCGCCGGCGATCTCGCCCTCGCCTATGACGCGATGCAAGGCCCCGATGCTGAAGACCCGGTTGCGAGCGAGCGCGATCCTGAGCCGGTAACCCCCATGCTCGAAACCGGCTGCCGCGATCTTCGCATCGCCGTGGCGGGCGGGTATTTCGCGCGCCAGGCCGAATCCGACGTTCTCGAAGCCGTTGCCATGGCCGCCAAGGCGCTGGGTGTGCGCCGGACAGTCGAAATTCCCGAGGCCGCGCGTGCGCGGGCTGCGGCTTATGTCATCACCGCGGCGGAGGGCGCGGCGTTACATCTGGATCGATTGCGCTTGCGGGCGCGGGATTTCGATCCGGCCGTGCGTGACCGGCTCATCGCGGGGGCGACCGTCCCGGCCCCGTGGGTGATCCAGGCCCAGCGTTTTCGCCGCTGGTTTCACGGCAAGATGATGGCGCTATTCGAGGAGGTCGATGTCATCCTGGCTCCGGCGACGCCTTGCCGCGCGCCGCGTATCGGCCAGGTGGACTTCACCCTCGACGGCACGGCCATGCCAATCCGGCCCAATATGGGAATTTTCACGCAGCCGATTTCCTTCATCGGTTTGCCGGTGGTGGCGGCGCCGGTTTGGCTCGATGGCGGGTTGCCGCTCGGCGTGCAGATCATCGCCGCGCCCTGGCATGAGGATCGGGCGCTGCGCGTCGCACGCGCGCTGGAGCAGGCGGGGATAGCCCGCGCGCCGGTTGCCGCACTCGGCGAAAGCGCGCGGCAGGCCGGGCCGGTATTCGCGCCGAGGCGGGATCTCGCGCGCAGCGGGAGGGGTTGATCGTGGCCGAATTGACGCAGATTCCCGCTTCTGTTCATGGCGTCGAAATACCGGCGAGACCGGAGCGGCGTGGCGCTACCCGGACCGAGGAGCTGCGCAATCTGCTCGCCGACGAGATCATGCGCGGGCGCTTGGCGCCCGGCATGGCGCTGGAAGAGGTCGAGATCGCACGCCGTTTTGGCGTCTCGCGCACGCCGGTGCGCGAGGCCATCCGCGAATTGGCCGCCACGGGATTGGTGCAGGCGCGCCCACACCGCAGCGCCATCGTCGCCCGGCCGTCGGCGGAACGCCTGCGCGGGATGTTCGATGCGCTCGCCGAGCTCGAGGCGCTGTGCGCGGGATTCTCGGCTCTCCGCATGACCGCTGACGAACGCCGGCACTTGAAGGAATTCCATCTGAGCCTCGCCAAAGTGGTGCAAGGCGGCGATTCGCAGATCTATCACCGGATGAACGAGCAGTTCCACGGATTGATCTATGTGGGGAGCCATAACGACTATCTGGCCGAGCTGACCTCGGCCACGCGCACGCGGGTCTCGCCCTTCAGCCACATGCAATTCCGCACCGCCGGACGGCCCAGTCTGTCGCATGCCGAACACGATCGCGTGGTCGAGGCGATATTGCGTGGCGACCAAGCAACCGCCGCGGCCGAGATGCGCGCCCATATCGCCACCGTCGAGATCGCATTCGAGCGCTATGTGGAAAGCGCCTGAGCGGCCATGGACCGCGCCCTCGATATAGCGTCGCTGTCGGCGGCCTATGAATCCGGCGCCGATCCGGCCGAGCTTCTTGGCGCGCTTCACCGGCGTATCGCGCAAGGCGGCCTCAATCCGGTGTGGATTTCGCAAGTTCCCTTGGCGCAGGTCATCGCCCGGCTCGGCGAAATGAAAAGCCGCCGCAAGGCGGGAGAAATTTTCCCGCTTTACGGCATTCCTTTCGCGGTCAAGGACAACATTGACGTGGCGGGGTTGCCGACGACCGCGGGCTGTCCCGCCTTCGCCTATGTGCCGAAGCGTTCAGCGCATGTCGTCGACCGGCTCGAGGCGGCCGGCGCGATATTGCTCGGCAAGACCAATCTTGATCAGTTCGCGACCGGCCTCAACGGCACCCGCTCGCCTTACGGGATTCCCTCCTCGGCGTTCGATCCGCGCTACATTTCCGGCGGGTCGAGTTCCGGCTCGGCGGTGGCGGTGGCGCAAGGCCTGGTCAGCTTCGCGCTCGGCACCGACACCGCCGGTTCGGGCCGCGTGCCGGCCGCGTTCAACAATATCGTAGGCTTGAAGCCGACCAAGGGCTGGCTCAGCACCACGGGCGTGGTGCCAGCCTGCCGCAGTCTCGATTGCGTATCGGTCTTTGCCGGCGCGGTTGAGGACGCGCTTTGTGTCACGCATGCCGCCGCGGGATTCGACGCGGACGATCCGTTTTCGCGGCATTCTCCGGAAATTCCGGCGCGTCGGGATGATTTTCCCGCGCTGTTTCGCTTCGGTGTGCCGGAAAACGGACTCGAATTCTTCGGCGACAAGGAGGCGGCCAATCTTTACGCCCAAAGCGTCGCGCGGCTGGAGCATCTGGGCGGCCGGAAAGTCACGATCGATTTCTCGTCCTTCCGGGAGGCAAGCCTGCTGCTCTATGGCGGGCCGTGGGTCGCCGAACGGCTCGCTTCCATCAAGGATTTCGCCATGGGCCACGCGGCGGATATGCTGCCGGTGATCCGTGAGATCATCCTCGGCGCCGGGAAATTGAGCGCGATCGACGCCTTCGAGGGAAGCTATCGCCTGGCCGAACTCGCCCGCCGCACGGAAGCCCAATGGGCGCGCATGGACGTGCTGCTGGTGCCGACGGCCGGCACGATCTACCGGATCGAGGAGGTTCTGGCGGACCCGATCCGGCTCAACAGCAATCTTGGACTTTATACCAACTTCACCAATCTGCTCGATCTCGCGGCCATCGCGGTTCCGGCGGGGTTTCGCGGCGACGGCCTGCCTTTCGGCGTGACATTAATCGGACGCGCTTTTCGCGACGATGCCTTGGCGGATCTCGCCGGGCGGCTGCATGCCGCGCTCGGCGGTGCATCCATCGGGGCGACTGGCTGGAAGCTGCCGGTTGCGCGGGCGCGGAAAGCCGTGCTTGGCGATGCCGATACCGTCGAATTGGCCGTGGTTGGCGCGCATCTTTCGGGCGAGGCGCTCAACCACGAGCTGACCCAGCGCGGCGCTAAACTCGCGCGGACGGGTCACACATCCGCCGGCTACAGCCTCTATGCGCTGGCGAATGCGATCCAGCCCAAGCCGGGTCTCGTCTTCGACGGCAAGGGCAGCGGGCATATTGAAGTGGAGATCTGGTCTATACCGAGCGGTGCGCTGGGTTCATTCATCGCCGCGATTCCGGCGCCGCTTGGCATCGGCACCATTGCGCTGGCGGATGGCTCCCAGGTGAAAGGATTCTTGTGCGAGTCCCACGCGCTCACGGGAGCCAAAGACATCACCCGCTTCGGCAGCTGGCGCGCCTACCGGAAGAACGCGCCGGGAATTGCCGATTAGATTGTCCGCGATCGGCAGAAGATCGGGCCATGTATCGCGGCCTGTAGCGCCGCCGGCTTTAGGGTTTCTTGGCCTTGGCCGCGGCGGCGATCGGTTCGGCGCGTTTCTCGAGAAAGTCCTTCATGCGCTTGCGCGCTTCCGGGCTGGTCTGGGTCAGGGCGGCGACGATCGATTCGAAGAACAGCCCGTCATCCTGCGACATGTTCTGGATGCGCGGCAGGGCGTTGATGACCGCGAAATTCGACAGCGGCGCGTTCGCCGCGATCTGGCGCGCGATTTCCATCGCCTTCGCCTTCGCCGCGCCGGCGGGAACGAAATACTGCGCGATATTGTAAGCGTCGGCCTCATCGGCCGGCACGACACGGCCGGTCAGCATGAGATCGGTCATCCGCGCCACGCCCATCAGCCGGGCGATCCGCACCGCGCCGCCGCCGCCGACGAAGATGCCGCGCTTGCCCTCGGGCAGCGCGAAGAAGGCGGTCGCATCCGCCACCCGGATATGCGTCGCCGCCGCCAGTTCGAGGCCGCCGCCGATCACCGCGCCATGCAACGCCGAGACAAAGGGAATGCCGCCGCGGTCGATCCGGTCGAACACCGCGTGCCACCGCATCGAGCCGTGCAGCCCCTCGGCCGGGGAGCGGCCGGCATGCTCCGCCAGGTCGAGCCCGGAGGAGAAATGCCCGCCATGGCCGAAAATCAAGCCGATCTTGGCCTCGGCGTGGGCGCGCGCCACCGCGGCCTCGATCGCGAGCAGGACCGCGTCGTTGATGGCGTTGCGCTTGGCCGGGCGGTTGAGCCCGATAAGCGCGACGTCGCCATCGCGGGCGTAGGTGACAAGCTCGGAGGAAGAAGAAGAGGTCATCGGCCCTCAGCCTAGCGCCGCGCGCAAGGCGCCGTCGAGCCGTATGGTCTCGCCGTTGAGCATCGGGTTTTCGACGATCTGGCGCATCAGCAGGGCATATTCGTCGGGCGAACCGGGCCGGCGCGGAAACGGCACGCTTTCGCCCAGCGACTTCCGCGCCGCCTCGGGCAGCGCGCGCAGCATCGGCGTCTCGAAGATGCCGGGCGCGATGGTCGCGACGCGGATGCCGAAACGGGCGAATTCGCGCGCCACCGGCAGGGTCAGCGCGACGATTCCGCCCTTGGAAGCGGCATAGGCGGCCTGGCCGATCTGCCCGTCGAAGGCGGCGATCGAGGCGGTGTTGACAATGACGCCGCGCTCGCCATCGGGCCCCAGCGGATCGAGGAGACTCATCCGCGCCCCCACCAGCCTGATCATGTTGAAGGTACCGGTCAGGTTGACCGCGATGACGCGCGTAAAATCGCTCAACGGGATCGGTCCGTCCTTGCCGACGACGCGCCTGGCCGTGCCGATGCCGGCGCAATTGACCAGGATGCGCGGCGGAGCAAGCCGCTTGCGCAAATCCTCGACCACCGCCTCGGCCTGGCCCTCATCCGCCACGTCGCAAGCGGCGGCGATCGCGTTGCCGCCGAGCGCCGCCGCCGCCCGCTTCGCCGCCTCGCCGTCGATATCGAGGATAGCGACGCGCGCGCCGAGCGACGCAAGCAGCCGGGCCGAGGCAAGCCCCAGCCCGGATGCTCCGCCGGTAACGACGGCGCCGATCTGGCCGTCGATTTTCACGCCTATAGCCGCCCCGTTATTTCGCGGCGACGAAGGGACATTTCCCTTCGCTCAGCGGCCGGAAGGCTTGGTTTGCCGGGATCGCCGAAATCACCTTGAAGAGATCCCAGTCACCCTTCGATTCGGCGGGCGTCTTGACCTGAGTCAGGTAAACCGGGTGCATACCCCGTCCGTCGGCGCGGATAGAACCCTTGCCATAGACCGCGTCGTCCACCGGCATGGCCTTCATCGCGGCGACGACCTTCATGCCGTCGGCCGCGCTGCCGACCTTGTCCACCGCCTTCAGGTAATGCGTCACGATCGTGTAGACGCCGGCCTGCATGTCATTGGGCATGTTGTGATTGGCCATCCGGGCCTGAAAGCGCTTGGCGAAGGTTCGGGTCTTGTCGTTGAGATCCCAGTACCAGGCCTGCACCGTCATCAGCCCCTGGGCCGTGCCGAGGCCAAGCGGCGGAACGTTCTGCAAGCCGAAGACCAGCCCGACCAGCTTCTGCTTTTTGGTCAGGCCGAATTCTCCCGCCTGCTTGATGGTGTTGGTCTCGTCCCCGCCGGCATTCGCCAGCGCCACCACCTGCGCGCCCGAGCTCTGCGCTTGCAGCACCGACGAGGAGAAGTCGCTGGTGCCGAGCGGCAACGCCACCCCACCCAGAACCTTGCCGCCGTCCTTTAGCACCTGGTCGGTCGCCTGGGCCTGCAGATCCTTGCCGAAGGCGTAATCGGCGCTGATGAAATACCAGGTCTTGCCGCCGCGCTGCACCACCGCATGGCCGATCGCGTGGCCGACTTCATAGGTGTCGTAGGTCCATTGCACCGTGTTGGGCGAGCATTGCTCGCCGGTCAGCAGGGAAGTGCCGACGCCGGAGCCGAGCAGCACCTTGTTCTTGTCCTTGACGATCTGGTTGACCGCCAGCGCCACCGCCGAATTGGGCAGGTCGGCAATCGCGTCGACGCCCTGGTTGTCGATCCATTGCTGCGCCATCGCCGCGCCGACATCGGGCTTGTTGAGATGATCGCCGGAGATGATCTCGACCGGCAATCCCGCCGCCTTGCCGCCGTAATCCTCGACCGCCATCTGCGCCGCCAGCACCGAACCCGGTCCCTGGAAATCGGCATAAGGCCCCGACATGTCGTTCATCACGCCGATGCGGACCGTCTTGCCGTCGGCATGCGCGCCGGAGATCAGCCCGATCGATACCAGACCGGCAAAAAAGGCGACGCCTAGAATTTCGAATTTACGCACTTAACCCTCCCTCCAAAAAGCCGCTTACGCGGCGGTGTTTTCCAAGATGATCGCAACGCCCTGGCCGCCGCCGGCGCAGGCCGATGCGATGCCGTAGCGCAGTTTCTTCTCCTTGAGCTCGCGCGCCAGGGTCAGCGTGCAACGCACGCCGGTGGCGCCGAGCGGATGGCCGAGCGCGATGGCGCCGCCATTGACGTTGACCTTGGCGCGGTCGAGGCCGAGTTCGCGCTCGACGGCGATGTATTGCGCGCCGAATGCCTCGTTGATCTCGAAGCGGTCGATGGAATTGAGCTTCAATCCCGCGAGTTCGAGCGCGTGGCGGATGGCGGGCACCGGCCCGATGCCCATGATCTCGGGCGGCACGCCGGCCGCGGCGCCGGCAACGATGCGCGCCAGCGGCGCCGCGCCGTTCCTTGCAGAGGATTTGCCGCCGACCACTACGGCCGCCGCGCCATCGACGATGGCCGAACTATTGCCGCCGGTCTGCACCCCGCCGAAGGCCGGCTTGAGCCCGCCGAGCACCTCGCGTGAAGTCGGCCGCAGGTGATTATCCTCGGCATAGCTCTTGACGCCGCGCGGCAGCGCCAGCTCGCGCGGCACATAACCTTCGCGCTCGAAGCGCCGAGATTCGACCGGAACGATCTCGCCTTCGAAATAACCACGCTCGCGCGCCGATATTCCCCGCGCGAAGCTTTCGGCGGCGAAAGCGTCCACTTCCTCGCGCGTGATCTGATAGCGCTGCGCCAGCGCCTCGGCGGTGTCGCCCATGCGCTTCATCGGCGCGGTGTCAAGATTGGATTCCCAGAGGAAATCCTTGAACTCGGCCTGGCCCATGCGAAAACCGCCGCGCATGGTGTAGGAAACCACCGGGTTGCGCGACATCGATTCCGCGCCCACGCACAGCCCCGTCTCCGCCTTGCCGAGCTTGATCGCATCGGCGGCTTGCAGGATGGCCTCGAAGCCCGAGGTGCAAAGCCGCTGCACCAGCAAGGCCGGACGGTCGATCGGCACGCCGCTATAGATACCGACATGCCGGGGAAGATAAAAAGCGTCGTAGCTCGATTGCGCGACATTGGCGCCGATCACCGTATCGACGCTTTCGGGCTTGGTGCTGGACCGATCGAGCGCGGCCTTGGCCGCGACGATGCCGAGATCGGTCGGCGAAATCCGCGCCAGCACACCGCCGTAATCGGCGAAGCCGGTGCGCGCGCCGCCCTTGAGCCAGACATCGTCATAGACCGTGCCGAAGATCATGCTTCCTCGCTCATGGGGGCAGAATCACGGTCGGGTCGGCGGGCGCGGCATGAAGCCGCGCGACCCAGTCGGCGCGGCGCTCGATCACGGCGCGCTGGTTTATATAGCCTTTGTCGGTGATTTCATTAGCGTCCTGCGCAGGCGGATCGGGCAGCAGCAGCGCGCGAGCGATGCGGCCGGACGATCCGCTCTTGCCGGAATTGAAAAGCGCCAGGCCGTTCGCCACCGCCGCGCGCACCGCCGGTTCGGCGATCAGCCGCGACGCCGGGGCATCGTCCAATTGCGGGCAGAGACGGCGGCATCCGGCCCGGCTGGGGAAAATCATGATGCCGATTTCGTCGCGCCCGTGGCCGGTGACCACGATGTCCTCCGCCACCGGCGCCAGGGCCGCGGTGGCCGCCACGCGCAATTCGCCGACATGGACCCAGGTGCCCGACATCAGCTTGAAATCCTCGCCGATGCGGCCGTCGAACAGCACGCCCCGGGACGCGTCCCGAGGATCGGCCAGCAGCATGGCGTCGCCGGTGCGGTAATATCCTTCCTCGTCAAACGCCGCCTTGGTTCGCTCCGGATCGCGCCAATAGCCCGGGGTCACGTTCGGGCCGCGCACGCGCGCCTCGAGCTTCCCGCCCTCGGGCACCAGCTTCAATTCGCAGCCGGGCACCGGAACGCCGACATTGCCGCCGCGTTCGATCGGGAAATGCACCGTGGTCACCATCGGAGCTGTCTCGGTCATGCCCCAGGACGAGGTCATCGGCAGTGGGCGGCCGCGCTCCCGCTCGGCCAGCCGCTCCAGCCGTTCCCACAGCGGCTGCGGCAACGATGCGGCGGCATAAAAAAACAATTCGAGCTTGCTGAAGAAGTTCTCGGCCAACGTCTTGTCGCCTTCCAGATAATCGAGCAGCAGGGCATAGCCGCGCGGCACGTTCAGCGAGATGGTCGGCGCGATCTCGCGCAGATTGGCGACTGTCTTCTCGATCAAGCCGGGAGCGGGCCTGCCTTCGTCGATCCACAGCGTGCCGCCGTGGCGGAGCACCATGTTGAAATTGTTGTTGCCGCCGAAAGTATGGTTCCAGGGCAGCCAGTCGACCAGCACCGGCGGGCGGCGCTCGAGAAACGGCCAGCAATATGTCGACATCGTCTGGTTCACGGTCAGCATGCGCTGGGTGTTGATCACGCCCTTGGGCATGCCGGTCGAGCCCGACGTGAACAGCACCTTGGCGATGGTGTCGGGACCGGTGGCCGCGAAGGCGCGGTCGACATCCCCGGTCGGCTTGGCCGCCGCGAGTGTTGCGAAATCCGTCGCGGCGCGGCCAGAAGGCGGGTTGGCGCTCACCACCAGCTCGGCGCCGGCGAAATCGACCGCGGCGAGCATACCCTTATGCGCGGCGCCATCGTCGACATAGATGAGCCCGGGTGTCAGCCGCGCAACGATATGCCTGAGCCGGGCGTAATCCTGAGACAGCCGTGAATAGGCGGTCGAGACCGGCGCGGCCGGAACCCCCACATGCATCGCCGCCAGCGTCATCAGCGCGTGGTCGATGCCGTTCTCGGCGATCAGCATGAGCGGCCGCTCCGGGCCGAGACCGCGGTTGAGCAGCGCCTGGCCGATCGCGCATACCGCCTTCAGCGCCTCGCCATAGGTGAGTTTTCGCCACGCGCCATCCGTCCGGCGCTGCGCCAGAAACAGGCGGTCTGGCGCCGCTTTGGCCCAATGGAGCAAATCCTGGCCGAGGACGCGCGGATAGGGCGCCAACGCGTCGAGCGAGCGCATTAGGATCGCGCCGTCGCCGCGGCGGACCATATGGATGCGCGGCGCCGGGAAAAGCGTTTCGTCCCCGAGCGCGGATAATTGGTCCATGAGCCCCGACTTCATCGATCCCCCATCGTCGCCCGGGACTCTGTATCCGGTCACCTTGGCTTTGGCCGATGGAAGATTATCGGGCAATCGATTGCCAATTAAAATAGTTATTTACCTCCACTTAGGCTCTCTTTCGCCGCCGAGGGCCGCCGCAAGCTGAAATCCCTCGAATGGCTGGACGCCGGGCACGAAAGGATCATGTCCGGCGGATGCGCGGCGGGGACAAGGGCGCGTTGCTTCGCATGTTGCGGAATCTGGCAAAACCGTTATGAGATTGTTGGCGCCGGAACCGTGCCGGCCAATAACGCGAATAAGGGGGAGGGGGAGTGCTTGGCTGAAATCATCCTGCAAGCCACGGGCTTGACCAAGGATTTTCTCGGCTTCACGGCGGTGCGCGATGTTTCGCTCAGCGTGCGCCGCAATACCATCCACGCTCTGATCGGGCCGAACGGGGCCGGCAAGACCACGGTCTTCAACCTGCTCACAAAATTCCTAAAGCCCACCTCCGGCGCGATCGTGTTCAAGGGGAAGGACATCACCCGCCGCAATGCCGCGGGCGTCGCCCGGCTCGGCATGGTGCGGTCGTTCCAAATCTCCGCCGTGTTCCCGCACATGACGGTTCGCGAGAATGTGCGCGTCGCGCTGCAACGGCCGCTCGGCACCTCGTATCATTTCTGGAGGTCCCTCGACGCGATCCGCCATCTCGATGCCCGAGCCGACGCCATTCTCGCTTCGGTCGGCCTGGGCGAACATGCCGGGCTGTTTGCCGCCGAATTGCCATACGGCCGGAAGCGGGCGCTCGAAATCGCCACCACCCTGGCGCTCGATCCCGAACTGCTGTTGCTCGACGAGCCGATGGCGGGGCTCGGCCAGGAGGATATTCGCCGCATCTCCGCGCTGATACGCGCGATTGCGAAGACCCGCACCGTGCTGATGGTGGAGCACAATCTGTCGGTGGTCGCCGATCTTTCCGACGTGATCACCGTGCTGACGCGCGGACAGATTCTCGCCGAAGGCACCTATCGCGAAATCGCCGCGAACGCGGAAGTGCGCGAGGCCTATCTGGGAACCGGCCATGGTTGAGGGAACCGTTGGCGCGGCACTGCTCGAGGTCAGTGGCCTCGAAGCCTGGTACGGAGAATCCCATGTGCTGCACGGCATGAATTTCGCCGTGGCGCGGGGCGAGGTTGCCACCCTTCTCGGCCGCAACGGCGCGGGAAAAACCACGGCATTGAAGGCGGTGATGGGCATTTTGCCCGAGCGCAAGGGCAATGTGGTGTTCGATGGCCATTCCCTGATCGCGTTGCCGTCCTACCGTATCGCGCGGCTCGGCGTGGCATATTGTCCCGAGGAACGCGGCATCTTCTCCAGCCTTACCGTCGAGGAGAATCTGCTGCTGCCGCCGGTTATCGCGCCGGGCGGCTTTGGCACCGAGGCGATCTACGCGCTCTTTCCCAATCTGATGGAGCGCCGCGCCAGCCAAGGCACCAAACTCTCGGGCGGCGAACAGCAAATGCTGGCGATCGCGCGCATTCTGCGCACCGGGGCGCGCCTCTTGCTGCTGGACGAGCCGACCGAGGGTCTGGCGCCGGTGATCGTGCAGCAGATCGGCGCGGTGATACGCCACTTGAAACAGCGGGGATTCACCATTCTCCTGGTCGAGCAGAACTTCCGATTTGCAGCGACGGTCGCCGACCGTCATTACGTGGTCGAGAACGGCCGGGTGATCGACGTGATCCCGAACGCCCAGATCGAAGCGGAAGCCCGGAAACTGCAGAATTATCTCGGGGTTTAAGATGCTGGACGTGATTCATATTTCCTTGCCGCCGGCTATCTTCGCCCAGCTTCTTATCGGCCTCATCAACGGCGCGTTTTACGCGATGCTCAGTCTTGGCCTCGCGGTCATCTTCGGCCTGCTTAACATCATCAACTTCACCCACGGCTCGCAGTACATGTTGGGCGCGTTCAGCGCTTATCTGCTGCTCAATGTTCTCGGCATCGGCTATTGGCCGTCGCTGGTCATCGCCCCGATCGCCGTCGGTGCGTTCGGCATGCTGCTGGAACGGCTGTTCATCCGCCACGTCTATAAGCTCGACCATCTCTACGGCCTGCTGCTCACCTTCGGCATCGCTCTTATCATCGAGGGGCTGTTCCGCCAGAAATACGGTTCCGCCGGCAAGCCTTATTCGATTCCGGATGCGTTGGGCGGCTCGCAGGATCTGGGATTCATGATTCTGCCCAACTACCGGGCCTGGGTCATTGCCGCCTCGGCGTTTTTTTGCTTCGGTACCTGGTTCGTCATCGAGCGCACGCGGCTCGGCGCTCATCTGCGCGCCGCGACCGAGAACCCCGCTCTGGTCCAGGCCTTCGGCATCAACGTGCCGCGCTTGATTACCCTCACTTATGGTTTCGGCGTGGGGCTGGCGGCGCTGGCCGGGGTGATGGCCGCTCCGATTTATCAGGTCAGCCCGCTGATGGGCTCGAATCTGATCGTCGTCGTCTTCGCCGTCGTCGTCATCGGCGGCATGGGTTCGATTCTGGGATCGGTCGTCTCGGGTTTCGCGCTCGGGATGATCGAGGGCCTGACCAAGGTGTTCTATCCCGAAGCCTCTTCCACCGTGATCTACGTCATCATGGCTCTCGTTCTGCTGGTGAAGCCGGCGGGCCTGTTCGGCCGGGGAGATTGAATTGGAAAGCCCCCGCATGAGAGCGATCCGCCTGTTGATCCTCCTTCTTCTCGCCCTAACGGCCCCGTTCGTGTTCTATCCCACCTTCCTGATGAAAGCGCTCTGCTTCGGCCTCTTCGCCGCGGCTTTCAATTTGCTTATCGGCTTCGGCGGATTGCTTTCCTTCGGCCATGCCGCCTTCATGGGCAGCGCGTCCTACATCACCGCTTATTCGGTCAAGGTATGGGGTTTTTCTCCGCTCCTCGGCATCCTGACCGGCACGGCGGCGGCCGCGATCATGGGTTGGGTTTTCGCCTTGCTCGCCATCCGCCGCAAGGGAATCTATTTCGCCATGGTGACGCTGGCGCTGTCGCAGATGGTTTATTTCATCGCGGTCGAGGCGAAATTCACCGGCGGCGAGGACGGCATCCAGGCGGTGCCGCGCGGGACGCTGTTCGGCCTGATCGATCTAAGCCAGCCGCTCGCCATGTATTATTTCGTGCTGGCGATTTTCCTGATCGGGTTCGGCGTCATCTACCGGACCATCCATTCGCCTTTCGGCGAGGTGTTGAAGGCCATACGCGACAATGAGCCGCGCGCGATATCGCTTGGCTACAATGCCGACCGCTATAAGATTCTCGCCTTTACCTTGTCCGCGACGCTTGCGGGCTTGGCCGGGGCGACCAAGTCGCTGGTCTTCCAGCTTGCTTCGCTCACCGATGTGACCTGGCAGATGTCTGGCGATGTGGTGCTGATGACGCTCATCGGCGGGTTGGGGACGATTTGGGGGCCGGTGGCCGGAGCCTTCATCTTGGTGACGATGGAGAATTACCTCGTACAGCTGGGCTCCTGGGTAACGGTGATCGAGGGCGTAATCTTCGTGGTTTGCGTTCTCGTGTTCCGGCGGGGCGTGGTTGGCGAGATCAATAACCTCCTGGCGCGTTGGCGCTTTGGCGCGGCGGCCGGTGAGCGAAAGCCATAAAGACCGCTTTATCGGGGTGAACCGTTCAAACCGGGCCAATCCAGGCAAGTGACCGACAGCCCCGATCCGCCAGGGCTTGCTGGCCAATCTGTTTAGCAATGGAATCGTTTGGAGAAATTCGGAACGGGACGGACAGCGCCTTGAATACGGCTCGGCGTTATTGTCACCTTCTTCCTTAGCTTCCTGAGCGAGAGGCTGGTGGTGATTCGGCGCCCGTTTTTCCGAAATTACGCGGGTATCTCTATTGTCCGCAAACAGGGCATATTGGATTTGAATTTTTCGGCTTGGCCGGGTGCAAATGATTGTCACGCGGTTTCCAAGCGTGATACATCGCGCATTCCATCTGATACGCGATGAGGGCAGATGACGCATAGGCATAGGAAAAACTGGCGTGGATTCCGATTTGCTTGAGTAATTGCGCGGCCAGGTCATCGTCCGACCGCCCGACATAGGATGGTTCGAGTTGGCCGAATTTGATGGAACCGGTGGCGTATACGCCGGGGCTGTTTTGAGTAACGGCTAATTTTACCCTGTCCGAACTAAGTGGGTAGGGGCCCCTAAGCGATGGAACTTTCATATATCTTCCCCATTCGAAATTTCTCGAATCGTGGCATGAGAACGACACTGGCGGCACCAGGTTAAATTGCCTCAACCGCGCGGGAAAGGAAAGCCGGAGACCGGATTCTTGGCTCGTGGTCTTCCGCGAGGCCGCCGTCGTCGTTTCGGGTCGATTAATGCCCTTCCCCGCGTATTGTCAGGGCGTGATCTGCGCCACCGTGAACGCCATGGTGAAGCTCGATCCGATAACCGGACTCATCAAGGTGCTGAATACGGCCAGATTATAGACATAGCTGACGGAAACGACGACTCCGCTCGCCCCGTTTGCGATCGTCGAGGTCGCGGCCGATATTTCCCCGGTGGTCAATGTCGCTCCGGTCGGATAGGCGTAAACGATGTTCGCGGTGCTTCCCACCACCGTCACCCGGAACATGCGCAAGCTGATGTTGGCGGTCGTGAGCTGGGGCGCGATATTCGCGAGCGACGAATTCGTCTTATAGTATCCCAATTCGGTGTTGCAGGTTCCGACTGGCGAATCCGAACAATCCGCCCAGGTGAACGCGTATTGGGTGGCGAGACGATTGACAGCGTCATAGGCTTGAAAAGCGTGGCCGAGTTCGAAAGCCCCGGCCCCCATGATAATCATGACCGGAACGACGATGGCGAATTCAACCGCGGCGGTGCCGGCGCGGTCCTTCAGGAATTTGATAAGCCGGCGGATCATCACTTGCCCTGGCGGCGAATCATCGCCGAGGAGGTGACCGTGAAAATGGAACCGAAGCCGGGAATAAATGTAATGGCCTGCCCCTGCGCCCGCAGCACCAGGGCGCTGGTCGTCGTCCCGTAGTCCTGGTATCCGTCGACGATCGCGACGGTGCTGGAGTCCAGATCGGTGAGCGTCCGGACCTCGACCGACAAGGTCGAATTATTGTTAATCAAGGCGCCGGCATTGCTCACGACCCCGGCCTTGATGGTCGCCGCGGTCGGCAAGGTCCCCGCCACAAGGTCCGCGCGAACCGTCTCAGCCTCGGCGATCAGGCCGTTATCCAGCGAGACCTGGGTCATGAAAAAGATGCCCAATTGCAGGAGCCACAAGAGCACAAAAATAAACGACCAAGCCACCAGGGCGAATTCGACGGCGGATGCGGCGCGCTCGTCGCGTAGCAACGCCCCGATGCGCGGAAAGCCCGCCAGCCGATCTTTTCGCTTCATCATGGCGCGGGCGGCGTGAGCGTATCCGCCGTTATGTAGAATCCGGTGTAGCTGACCGTCGCGCTCGGCTGCGGCGTCGGAACCGGAATGGTGATGGCGCTGCTCGCATAGGTGCTGTTATAGGGGCTGTTGAGCGCGGTGATCTTGACGTCGTCGATGAACCCGCCATACGCATCGGAGGTGCCAAGGGCCGCGAGCGTAAGCCAGTAATAAGCGGGTTTCTGGATATACACCACCACCGTGCGCGTCTGCGCGTTCGCGGCATAGCCGCAAATGTCGAGCAACGGACTGACTGTCGATGGGCTGTAATTTGTCAGGCTGATGGCATTGGGCGGGACGGTCGGGGTGGTCGAGGTCGTTCCGTTGGGATTGGTGTAGCTGGTGGTTGAGCCGAGCGCATTTCCGATATTCGGCGTGCTGGCTTCCTGGGCATGGTTCATGAAGACGCCGACCGTACTCGTGTCATGATCGGTCGATGCGCCGGTATTGATGTTGTAAACCCTGATTACGCCGATGCTGCTCTGGGCCGTTAGAGCGGATATGTTGGCGGCGGCGGGCGTCGATCCGCAATAGACGCTATTCAGCGTAGCCCACGTGATTTCCGATTCATATTTGTAGCTGACCTGATAGTAGCCGGGATCCAACAAAAACCCTCTGCCGATCAGACTGTTGGTGTTCCACCCGAGTTCCACGCATTGGTTGCCCTGCGGGCAGCCGGACGTCCAATACGGAAGCTGATTGGTAGGCGCATTCGCCCAACCGGTGTTTCCGCCGCCCCAAATATAGGTGCCCGCGACGCTGTTATTGACATTGCCGTTGCTGTTGTACGGAGATCCCGAATAAACCGGGTTCTCGAACGTATCCTCGAACAAGGTTTGATTGGCCGTGAACGGGAAATTGTCCTGCAAAGTGCCGGAACAAGTGCCGTAGCACCACTGGATACTGGCGAGTTGTCCGCCGTAACTGTTGTTCGCTCCGTCGGCGGCGAAGGTCAGCCAATAAAATCCCGGCGTCGTGACATAGATGCGGATGCTGCGCTGGACCCAGCTATAGGAATAAACGCAGGAATTGATCAGATTGGATCCAGCCAGGCTCATCGTGCCGTCATTGATCAGATGCGTCGGCGCTGAATTGTTGTTGTCGGCGTCGAGAAAAACGTCGACCTGGTTGTTCTTGACCGCGTTCGAGGTCAGCCCGCCATTGCTCGCGCTGTTGGAATCGGTGGCCCAGGATACGTCGCTGGCGGAGGATCCGCAGATATAGGTGGGCTGATAATCGGGGTAGGCGACGCGGGCTTTGAACCAGTAGCGAACCTCGTACTCGCCGGTGTTCAGATATTCCTTGTTCGATATCGAGGAATCGCCCCCCGTGGCCGAGCCATTGTCGCAATCGAGTTCGCCGGACGAGGTCGATCCGCCGGGAATGGTGGAATTGATGTTGCCCAATGCATCGGTCTCCACGCAATATCCCATGATCACCCATTTGGCGCCATTCCCGCCGGTATAAATATTGTTGGTGTTGAATGTCGTGGTCTTGGCAATGGTGGTTCCGTTATGGGCATCCGGTATCGAGGTCCCGTTGGGAAGCCACCAGGTTGACGCGCCGGAGGCTTGAGTCTCGAAATTCTCCTGCACGAGAAATGGCGAAGTCGAATTGTAAACTTCGGAGACCGTGGTGAAGCAATTCGAATTCGCCGACACCGGTATCGAATTGACATGGATGATTTGCATGAATTCGGTCGGCACCGTCGCCGACAAGCTGACCGAGGCGGCGCCGCCCGGCGTGTAAGTGAATGGCGCGGAGTTGGTCTGCGAGTAGGAGAGACTCTGATTTGTGAGGCTGGTATTGACATAGGAGGTTACGGCCGAAACGTAATTCGTATTTTGGGTGGTTCCGGCATTGCTGGCCGCGACCGGCGCGATGATGTCCGTGCGCGTCGCGTATTGGCAACCCAGCATCGCGACTTCGGAAAGCTTCTGGCGCTCCTGATAGGCGCGCGCCAAATCGACGCCGGCGCCGATAGCGGTCACAAGCACAATGGCGGAGACGGCAAACAGAATGGCTATCGACCCGCGCTGGTCGGCGCGGAGATCGCCGAACACCCTGCGAAGCTTGGCAAAAACCCCAGCTTTTGGACTGACGCTTTTGCGCTTTTGGTGCGGGATTGGCATAATTCTCTCTTCTTGCACTTACTTAAATATTATTGCGATTGGCTTAACGAGTAGTGAACCCTTGAGAGAATTGGCGTGAATTTCGCGGGTATTTAGTCCGCGCACGGAATTGGCGGCGCGGCCTGCCGCCACGTCAGGGTCTTTACCCATCATCGGACTTTTCACCCGGACCCCCGGCACGGTTTCGCATTTCGCGTGCGCCGGGGCCGGGGGCGGTCATGAAGCAGCACCGGCCTGCCGGAATTTTCAAAAACCGATACCCGGCATGGAAGTGGTTTAAATCCGCCAACCCTAATTATTTTTTACCAAGTAAAACACAGGGAAGAAGCCGCTTTCCGGCATCTTTCTTAAATATTCGATAAAGTCTTATCAAATATTGTCTTAATTATAATTGAATAATGCTTAATTTATACTTGTATTTTAGACGACATTACTTGATAGTTTTGTGGAATGCGGCAAATATTCTGTCGCCACCGCCAAAGGGCGGCGCGCCATGGGTGACAGGAGTTGAAAATGCCGACGAAAATTTCCCGGTTGGTGCGCGCCGCGCGCTTATGCGCGCTTTCCCTTCTCGCCGTCCCGCTCATGCTAGCGGCCGGCGCGGCGCATGCCGCGCCCGTTTTGTCCTATACGGCGACGGATGAAGGCACCGCGATGCCGCCTGCCGGCGACGCCCTGCAAACCTATACGCCGCCCACCACCGGCACGGCCCCGATCACTTTCAGCAACGGCACCACCGTCACCTTCTCGAATCCCCTGGCGACCGCGTATCCCGCCATGGCCGTCAACGGCACCGTCCTCAATCAGTACGCAGCGCCGATCAATTCCAGTGGCGCGGCCGTGACCAGCAATTACTATTCGGCCGGCCTTGGCGACGTCACCGTCCAGTTCGCCACGCCGCAGAACTATCTCGGCCTGTTATGGGGTTCGGTCGATCTCGGCAATGAGCTGTATTTTTATTCCAATGGCACCCTGGTCGGCGAGATCACCGGCGGGGATTTCGATCCCGGCGCCAACGGCAACCAGGCCTTCGGCGGCAGCTATTTCATCAACGCGGACGTGACCGGCGGCTCGTTCAACGAGGTGGTCGCGACCAGCACCTTCGTATCCTTCGAATTAGCCAATCTCGAGGCCGGAAGCACCCCCCCGTCGAGCGTTCCCGATCCAAGCTCCGCGGCGCTGCTCGGATCCGCGCTTGTCGCTTGCGGCATCATCCGCCGGCGCAAAAGCAAAACACTTTAAGGCGATATTCGGGAAGGCGTCTTGAGTTTTAGGCCATTCTCGCGGCGAGCGCTGGCGATCAAGGGGCGTTCTTATTGCTGAAAACAACCCGGTGACGCGGGCGACGGTTCGGTGCGCGTTTAAGCCCTAATTTATGCGGGTAGCGGTGAGGGTAGGGGCATTGACGGCGCAAAATTTAGCCAATAAGTCTAACGCGCTCGGTGTCCCGTGGGAATCCGCCCCCGGCGCCATTTCCCTTTTCCTGCTGACGGCGGATGATTGGAATTCGTAATGAACTGGCGGCACATCGCGGCGGTTGCCCTGGCCTTGTTTCTGGCCGGCTGCGCCGACACCGATTTCGTCCCGATGAGCAACGCGCATTATCGGCCCTGGGGCGACATCGTCCAGGTCTTCGACCGGCCGCCGCCGGTCAATTACATCCGCCTCGGCATGGTCACGGCGCATGGCGGCTGGACCGACACCGAAACCGCGATGATCGAAGTGCTGAAATCGAGCGCCGCCAAGGTGGGCGCGAACGCCATCGTGTTGCTGAGCAGCCGCCAGCTTGAGGGCCGTAACATGGTCGGCATGCCGCAATACGACATAACGGCCATGGCCATCCGCACCGTGCGCTAAGGGCAGTTTTGCCGCCCGCCGTCAGCCTTAACAGTTTATTACCGGTGCCGGACTAGACTTCGGCGCATGACCGGGGCAAATCGAATTGTCGAAGGGTTGCGCAGCGGCGACTGGCTCGGCCGCGCGCGCATCCTCGCCTATGCCCGGATTCTGTTCGTCCTCGAAGTGGCGGCGTTCCTGTTCCTGATCGCCGGCACGCATGGCTGGATTGTTCCACTCGACCATCCGCTCACCACCGATTTCGCGAGCTTCTACGCCGCCGGATCTCTCGCCGATGCGGGCGAGCCTTCCTTGGCCTATGATCAGGCGGCGCATTTCGCCGCCGAACAGGCCGCGACAGAGAAGGGCATCGCCTATCAGTTCTTCTATTACCCGCCGGTCTATCTGCTGCTCTGCGCGGTGCTGGCGCATCTGCCTTATCTCGTCGCCTTCGTCGTCTTCGAGGCGCTGAGCCTCGGGCTTTATCTCGTTGTGGCCCGCCGCATCCTGGACGAGAAGCTTTCCGTCGCGCTGCTGCCGATGCTGGCCTTTCCGGCGGTGTTCTGGACCGTCGGCCTCGGCCAGAACGCGTTGCTGACCGCGGCGCTGTTCGGCGCCGGGATGCTGTGCATTGACCGCCGGCCGGCCTGGGCCGGGCTGTTCTTCGGCGCGCTTTGCTACAAGCCGCATCTCGCTTTGCTGGTGCCGGTGGCGCTCTTCGCCGGGCGGCGCTGGGGCGCCATTGCTGTGGCGGCGGCCACGGTCGCGGCGTTGGTTTGCGCCTCGGCCGCCTTGTTCGGCTGGGAAACCTGGCAGGCCTATCTGGGCGCGGCTTTGAATTCGCACGCGACCTATGAATTCGGCCGCATCAATCTCGCCGGCATGATCAGCCCCTTCGCCGCCGCGCGTTTGATCGGGCTCGACGTGGCCCCCGCCTATGCCGTCCAGGGCGTGGCGGCTCTGGGCGCGGCGGCGCTGGTGGCTTATGTCTGGGGACATGATTTGAGTGTCGAGCTGCGGGGCGCCGCGCTCGCGGCGGCGACGCTTTTCGCCGTGCCGGTGGTGCTGCTCTACGATTTCATGCTGGCGGCGGTGGCGGCGGCTTTCCTCATCCGCGCGGCACGCCAGAGCGGATTCCAGCCCTGGGAAAAATCCGGGCTGGCGCTGGTCTTCGCCGTTCCGCTGCTGACGCTCGGCCTCGGCCAGGGCTGGCACGTGCCGGTGGGGCCGTTCGCGAGCCTGTTGCTGCTGGCGATGATTCTGGCGCGCGCCCGCCGGGAAGCATCCGGCAAGAACCGGGCGCTCAGTCCAGCAGTACCTGGATATCCTCGCCCTTCATCTGAACCTTATAGGTCTTGAGATCGTCATTGATCGGCGGGCCCAGCCCCTTGCCGGTCTTGACCTCGAAGCGTCCGCCGTGGAGCGGGCATTCGATGCAGTCGCCGTCGAGCCAGCCCTGGCTCAGCAAGGCGAAGGCGTGGGTGCAGAGGTTGTCGGTGGCGTAGATCGCGCCGTCGATGTTGTAGAGCGCGATCTCGCGCTCGCCCAGCGTCACGCCCACCACGTCGCCCGGCTTGACCGAATCAAGCTTGGCGACCGATACCCAGTTTCCGTCTCCGGCCATGCGCTAACTCTCCCGGACCAAATCTTGCAGTTTTACCGTCTTGTCGGCAAGCCGGACGGGATCGATTTTGCCCCCCTTGGCGACGAGCTCGCGCGCGAAGCGCATGTCACGTCCGTTATTGACCGTGTTCACGGCGACGGGTTTCCCGTCTTTCATGTAGAACACGGTGAAGGATTTCTCCGGAGGATTGCCGCGCCAGACCAGGCTGTCCCATGATTCGGGCGCGCCTGCCATCTGCAAATTGACGTCGTATTGGTCGGTCCAGAACCACGGGATTTCGGCGAAGGGCTCCGTGCCCCCGGCCATCGCCTTGGCGACGGATATGGCCTGGTTCTGCGCGTTCTGCCAGGATTCGAGCCGGATGCGGCGTTTCAGCAACGGGTTCCAATGCTTTGTCACATCGCCGGCGGCGTAGATGGCGGGGTCGTTGGTGCGGCCGAATTCATCCACCACCACGCCGTCCTCGACCGCGAGGCCGGCTTCTCGGGCGAGCTCGGTGTTGGGCTGGGCGCCGATGCCCACCAGCACGAAATCGGCGGCCAGAGTCTCGCCGGTGGATCTTTCGCCGGAAGATAGGGGGAGGCGCAAATCCTTGCCCGTATCCTCGATCGCGCTCGCCGCCAGGCCGGTGCGCAGATCGACGCCGTTGCCGCGATGCAGCTCGGCCAGGAAATGGCCGATCTCGGGCGCGGCCACGCGCTGGATCGGCTCGCGCTGCATTTCGAGGACGGTGACGGCGAGGCCGCGCTTCCGCGCCACCGCCGCCGCTTCGAGGCCGATGAAGCCCGCGCCCACCACGGTGAGGCGCTTGCCCGCTTCGAATTGCCCGCGCAGGCTGAGCGAATCCGCGATGTCGCGCAGGAAGAAAACGCTGCCATGGCCGCCGCCGGGAACCGGCAAGCGGCGCGCCCGCGCGCCCAGCGTCAGCAGCAGCGCGTCATAGGGAATGGTTTCGCCCGAAGATAATGAAACCCGCTGCGCCTTGCGGTCGATCGCCAAAGCCGTTTCACCAAGGCGCAGCGTAATTCCGGCATCGGCATAGAAGGCGAGGGGGCGCAGATAGGTTTTTTCGACAGGCGACGCGCCCGCCAACAATTCCTTGGAGAGAGGCGGGCGTTCGTAAGGCGGATGGGTCTCGGCTCCGGCGAGCGTGACCTTGCCCGCGAAACCCGCTTGGCGCAGGGTATGCGCGGCAACGCCGCCGGCATGGCCCGCGCCGAGAATCAGAATGTGCTTGAAATTGGGCCCGTTCACCGCCGCCCTGCCGCGCCGAGCATGACGGTCAGGATGTTTTGTCTTGGGAGAAGGCCTTGTAGGCCACGGTGGTGAAGGTGTCCTTCACCCCGTGCAGCCGTTGCAGCCGCTCGATGACGAAATGGCCGATATCCGCGTCGTCGGTGAGATAGCATTTCATCAACAGATCGTATTGGCCCGAGACCGAGAACACCTCGGATACCTCGGGCACGGTTTCGACCGCTTGCTCGGCGACCTTGTAGGCCTGCCCGAGATCGCATTTCACGCTGACGAAGATGGCTTTCATCGCCGACCCCCTTGCCGCCGGTTATTGCCGCGCGGTCTTGCCCCGCCCGGTCAGGAAAGCCGGCATGTGATCGCCGAAGCCTACCACGCGGCGGTTGTCGTCGCCGCTGTCCTGGCGGTGATCCTCGCGCGGCGGCGGCGAAGCCGGGGCGGCGGGGTGGGGCGATGCCCCCATGGTCACGGGGGTGAAATGCGGCTGTTGCGGCCGGGGGGCGGGTTGGGGGCCAGGTTGAGAGTGGGTCTGGGAATGAGGCTGAGCGTGGGGCTGGGAATGGGGCTTGGGATCGTGACGCGGGCCGGTTTGCGGCTTGGGCCCCCGTCCGTGCCGCTGGCCTTGGCCCGCCGGCTTGTGGGCTTCGTGCCGCCCGTGTTGCGGCTTGCCCCGGCGGCGGCCATCGCCTTCCTCGAAGGAGAGCGCGGCCTGGCTGATGCCCTCGATCGTCACCGGCGGGATCGGCTTGCCGATCAATTGCTCGATCGCCTGGACAAAGCGGCCATCCTCGGGCGCGGCCAGGGTGAAGGCGCGGCCTTCATTGCCGGCGCGGCCGGTGCGGCCGATGCGGTGGACGTAATCCTCGGCGTGGATCGGCACGTCGAAATTGAACACATGCGACATGCCCTGGATGTCGAGCCCGCGCGCGGCGACGTCGCTGCACACCAAGAGCCGGATCTCGTTGTTGCGGAAACGCTCCAGCGTTTCGGTGCGCTTCGATTGCGGCATGTCGCCGTGCAGCGCCGCGGTGTCGAGGCCGTGGCGCTTCAAGGACCGGTTGAGGATGTCGACGTCGCGCTTGCGGTTGCAGAAGATGAGCGCGTTCTTGACGTTCTCGACCGCGATCAGGCGGCGCAGCGTGTCGCGTTTCTCCTCGGGCCGGACCACGATCAACCCTTGGGTCACGAGCGCGGCCGGCGAGGCGGGCGGCGCCACGGAAATTTCCTTGGGGTTCATCAGGAAGGCGTCGGCGAGCCGCCGGATTTCGGGCGGCATGGTGGCGGAGAAGAACAGCGTCTGGCGGATTTTGGGGAGCAGGCTCACGATGCGCTCGACATCCGGGATGAACCCCATGTCGAGCATGCGGTCGGCTTCGTCGATCACCAGGATCTTGACGTCCGATAGCAAAATCTTGCCGCGCTCGAAAAGGTCGATCAGACGGCCGGGCGTGGCGATCAGCACATCGACGCCGCGGTCGAGCTTGCGCTCCTGGTCGGTGAAGCTCTCGCCGCCGATCAGCAGCGCCTGGGAGAGCTTGTTGTATTTGCCGTAGATGTCGAAGGCTTCGGCGACTTGCGCGGCCAATTCGCGCGTCGGCTCGATCACCAGCGTGCGCGGCATGCGCGCGCGCGCTCGGCCCGAGGCCAGAATGTCGATCATGGGAAGCGTGAAAGAGGCGGTCTTGCCGGTGCCGGTCTGGGCGCAACCGAGGACGTCGCGGCCCATGAGCACGTAGGGAATGGCCTGTTCTTGGATGGGGGTCGGGGATTTATAGCCGGCGTCTTCGACTGCCCGTAACACCTCCGGAGAGAGGCCGAGGTCGGAAAAATTCATCGAACGAGTTGCGTCTTTCTGTGATCACCGTCGGTTGGCGGGATGTCCCTTAATTGGGGTTATAGGGCCGATAAGTCAAACGGTTTCTTGGTTTTTGGCCGATTCCGCCCCGTCTTGTTGCGGATTAATCACTGGCTTAGGCTCCCTCATGGCCGAGAAAACCCCGCTGGTGCTGTTGCCCGGACTGCTCTGCGACCGGGAGTTGTGGGGCGGTCCGATCGAGACTCTGGGCGATATCGCAGCACCCTGGGTCCCGGATTTGACCCGGGACGACAGCCTGGCGGCGATGGCGCGGCGCGTGCTGGCGGCGGCGCCGCCCGAATTCGCGCTCGCGGGATTGTCCATGGGCGGCTATTGCTGCCTCGAAATCATGCGCCAGGCATCCGTCGCGGGTGAAGCGGCTGGCGCTGCTCGACACCGGCGCGCGCGCCGACACGCCGGAGCAATCCTCGCGCCGCCGCGGCTTGATCGAGCTCGCGGAGAAGGGCGATTTCAAGGGCGTGACGCCGCGGCTCTTGCCGCTGTTCTTGCATCCCGGCCGTCTCACGGACAAGGCGCTGACCGGCCGCGTCACGGCGATGGCGCTTCGCGTCGGCAAGGACGCCTTCCTGTGCCAGCAGAAGGCGATCATCGGGCGGATCGACAGCCGCCCGTTTCTGCCGCGCATTTCCTGCCCGACGCTGGTGCTGTGCGGACGCCAGGACCAGCTCACGCCCGTGGCGTTGCACGAGGAAATGGCCGCGCTCATTCCGGGGGCGCGGCTCGACGTCATCGAGAACAGCGGCCATCTCTCGACCATGGAGCAACCGGACGCGGTCGGCGAAGCGCTCAGAATCTGGCTCGCCTGATTACACGTCGAGATCGCGCGCGAATTTGGCCTTTTCCTGGATGAAGGCGTAGCGCAGCTCGGGCTTGCGGCCCATCAGGCTTTCGACCAGCTTGACCGTGTGCTTGTAGGGCTTCTCGCCCTTGGGCGGGAGCGTCACGCGCAACAGCGTGCGCTGGCGCGGGTCCATGGTCGTCTCCTTCAAGTAGCGCGGCGGCATCTCGCCCAGCCCCTTGAAGCGGCTGATCTCGACCTTGCCCTTGCTCTTGGCGAAAAGCGTCTTGAGCAGTTCTTCCTTATGCGCGTCGTCGCGCGCATAGGCGGTGGTCTCGCCCTGGGAGAGGCGGTAGAGCGGCGGCACGGCGAGGAACAGCTTGCCGTTCTGCACCAGCTCCGGCATCTCGCGGAAGAAGAAGGTCATCAGCAGCGAGGCGATATGCGCGCCGTCCACGTCGGCGTCGGTCATGATGATGACGCGCTCGTAGCGCAGCTTGTCCTGCTGGTAACGCTCGCCGGTGCCGCAACCGAGCGCCAGCACCAGATCGGACAATTCCTGATTGGCGCGCAGCTTGTCGCTCGAAGCCGAGGCGACGTTCAAGATCTTGCCGCGCAAGGGCAGGATCGCCTGGGTTTCGCGCTCGCGCGCCATCTTGGCCGAGCCGCCGGCGCTGTCGCCCTCGACGATGAAGATCTCGGTGCCGTTGGCCGAGGAACGCGAGCAATCGGCGAGCTTGCCGGGAAGCCGGAGCTTGCGCGTGGCGGATTTGCGGTCGAGCTCCTTTTCCTGGCGGCGCCTGAGCCGGTCCTCGGCGCGCTCGATGATGGTTTCGAGCAGCGCCCGGGCGCCGGGCGGGTCCTCGGAGAGCCAGTGGTCGAAGCGATCTTTCAGCGCGTTCTCGACCAGGCGCTGCGCCTCGGGCGAGGCGAGCCGCTCCTTGGTCTGGCCCTGGAATTGCGGATTGCGCAGGAAGAGCGACAGGATCACCACCGCGCCATTGACCGCGTCCTCGGCCGTGATCTGCGTCGCGCGGCGGTTGCTCGAGAGCTCGCCATAAGCCTTGAGGCCGCGGGTCAACGCCCCGCGCAGGCCCTGTTCGTGGCTGCCGCCTTCGGGCGTGGGCACGGTGTTGCAATAGGAGGAGCTCAAGCCTTCCTGGTCCTCGGGCCATGCGATCGCCCATTCAACGCGGCCCTCGCCGCCGAGCTTGGCTTCGCCGGCGAAGGCGCGAGTGGTGACGGTATCGCGCTTCTCTAATATCGAGGCGAGGTAATCCGACAGACCGCCGGGGAAATGGATTTTCTCTTCCTGCGGCACGTCCTCGGGCCGGGCGATCTTGGGATCGCACCACCAGCGGATTTCGACGCCGCGGAAGAGATAGGCCTTGGAGCGCGCCATGCGATAGACCAGCCCCGGCTTGAAGGCGGGCTTGGGCCCGAATATCTCGGGATCGGGATGGAAGCGCACCATGGTGCCGCGCTTGTTCGAGGCGGGCCCCATAGATTTGAGCTTGGTCTTGGGCTTGCCGCGGCTGTATTCCTGGACCCAGACTTTCTTGTCGCGCGCCACCTCGACGGTGAGATGGTCCGAGAGCGCGTTCACCACCGAAATGCCGACGCCGTGCAAGCCGCCCGAGGTCTTGTAGGCGTCGCCGCCGAATTTGCCGCCCGAATGCAGCATGGTGAAGATGACCTCGAGCGCCGATTTGTTGCGGAACTTCGGATGCGGATCGACCGGAATGCCGCGGCCGTTGTCGCGCACCGCGCAGCTGCCGTCGGCGAAAAGCTCGATCTCGATGCGGCTTGCATGGCCCGCCACCGCCTCGTCCATGGCGTTGTCGAGCACCTCGGCCACCAAATGGTGCATGGCGCGCTCGTCGGTGCCGCCGATATACATGCCGGGCCGGCGCCGCACCGGCTCGAGCCCTTCGAGCACCTCGATGTCCTTGGCGGAATAGCCCTCGCCCTTGCCCTTGCGCGGTTTGTCGTCGTCGAACAGGTCAGGCGTCGCCGCTTCCTTGCGCGGCGCGGATTTTTTCGGCGCCGGTTTGGGCTTGCGGATCTGGCGGGTTTTGCGAATCTTGCGGGCCACGGGCGTAGTTATGGCTTACTTATGACTGGATCGCCACCGCGAGAAGTGGTCGAATCGGTCGCGATCACACCATTCGATGCGAGTGGGCGCAAGAGGAGACTCGATGAACGAGGGCGATAAAACCCAATCACCGCCGCTTCGCGAGCCGGCGTTGCGCGCCATCGCCATGCCGGCGGATTCGAACGCGCGCGGCGACATCTTCGGCGGCTGGCTCTTGTCGCAGATGGATCTGGCGGGCGGCGCCGCGGCGATGCGGCGCGCCAAGGGCCGCGTCGCCACCGTGGCCGTGGCCTCGATGACCTTCACCGCCCCGGTCTTCATCGGCGACGAGGTGAGCTGCTACGCCGAGGTGGTGAAGGTCGGGCAGACCTCGATGACGGTGAAGATCGAAAGCTGGGCGCGCCGCTTCGCCAGCGAGGAGACCGTCAAGGTGACCGAAGGCCTGTTCACTTATGTCGCGATCGACGCCGAGCGCAAGAAACGCCCGGTGCCGCCGGCCTAGCCGTGGCGGCTCGCAACCGGATCGCGCCGGTCCTCGCCGTCCTGGTGGCGCTCGCCGCCGGCAGGGCTGGCGCGGAGCCGTTGACGTGGAATTTCACCTTGCGCTCCGGCGATATTGTCGCCGGCCCCGCCTTGCAAAAACTGAACACGCGCCGTCATTGGGATTGGGAATTCGGGCCGGACGGCAAATTCGAGATCGCGGTCCGGAAAGCGGCGTTCCCGGCGGCATCGCCGCAATGCCGCATGGATTACCTCATTCTCGGCATGCCGCTCTATTATCCCGAGAACCCCAAACAGGCCTCCGTGCCGGACCGGCGCGCGGTTTACGACGCGCTCCTGACCATGCAGCAGACAAAGAGGGGCAGCTTGCCGGTTCATGTGGAGGCTCTGAGCTATGCGCGCAACACGCCGCAAGGCCCCGAGCTGACAAGCTGCAATATTTATTTCGTTCTTCCGCTCGCCCCTGATGCCGGCAAGCTTCTGCCCTGATCGGCTTTACCGGCCGTAGACCCGGCCCATGCTGAAGCAGGCGGCGGTGGTGCAGACCGGCGCCGCGGCGCCCAAGAGGAACAGCGAGCCATAGGACCAATGCTCGGCGAGCAACGCGCCGGCGATCAACGGGCCGAGGATGGCGCCAACGCGGCCGATGCCGAGCGCCCAGCCGACGCCAGTGGCGCGGATGGATGTCGGATAGAAGATCGCCGCCAGCGCATTGGAGCTGTTCTGGCCGCCGACGATGCAGAAGCCGGCGCCGAAGGTGAGGACCATCAACAGCGCCGCCGAACCGACCGCTTGCCCGATCGCCGCGACGAACAGGATGGCGAAGAAGAACAGCAGCGGTATCACCTTGTAAGGCCCGAATTTGTCGATCGGCCAGCCGATCAGCAGCGACCCGAGCACGCCGCCGACCTGGAACATGGTGCCGATGATGACGGCGGTGCGGACGTCGATGCCGGCGTCATGCGCCATGGTCGGAATCCAGTTCTGGAGAAAAAAGATCGACAACAGATTGGTGAAGAACATCGCCCACAGCATGAGCGTGCCGAAGCTGCGGTCCTCGCGGAAGAGATGCGCCACCGGCACGTCGGTGGCATGGGCCTCGCTGACCTCGTAGCGCGTGCCCGCTGCCGGGAGGAAATCGGGCTTGATGCGCTGCAACAGCTTGGTGATTCGGGCGCGCTTTGCTTCGATCACCACCAGGAAACGGACCGATTCCGGCAGCCACACATAAAGGCAGGGCACCAGCAGCAAGGGCAGGATGCCGCCCACATACCACACCGAACGCCAGCCATAGGGGCCGATCAGCACGGCGGAAACCGCGCCGCCGAAAGCGGCGCCGAGCGAGAAGCCGGTGAACATGATCATCACCAGCGTGGCGCGCCGCTTGCGCGGGCAGTATTCGGCCGTGAGCGCGATGCCGTTCGGCATGGCCCCGCCCAGTCCGAGGCCGGTGATGAAGCGGAAGATCAGAAGATCGTGCAGATTGCCCGCATTCGCCGCCGCCAGGGTGAAGACGCCGAAGATGATGGTGCAGGCGATGATGACGGCGCGGCGCCCGATCCGGTCGGCCACCGGGCCGAAGACCAGCGCGCCGCACAGCAACCCCACCAGGCTGGCGACGAAGAGCGGTCCGAGTTGCGCCCGCGCCAAATGCAGTTCCTGCGCGATCGAGGGCGCGACGAAGGCGATCGACTGCGTGTCATAGCCGTCGAGAAAGACGGTGATCGCGCATAATGCGGTGACCAGGTACTGGAAGCCACCGACCTTGCGCCGGTCGATGAGCGTCGTGATGTTGACGGTCTTGGCCATGAATCCCCCTAGCTCAAGCCTTATCGGCCGCTTTTCCTCCATCCTGGGCGATCAACCGGGCTTTATCAAGATCGGCGGTTTTGGCGCCCGGGCGCCGCGGGCGGTCAAAGAAAAACCCCCGCCGGTTTCCCGGCGGGGGCTCGCGTGAACGCTCCTAATCCGATCAGACGCTGTAGTACATCTCGAACTCGATCGGGTGCGGCGTGTGTTCGAACTTGTGGACTTCCTCCATCTTCAGATCGATGTAGGATTCCAGGAAGTCCTTGGTGAACACGTCGCCCTTGAGCAGGAAGGCGTGGTCGGCCTGGAGATGGCCCATTGCTTCGCGCAGGGAACCGCACACGGTCGGCACGCCCTTCAGCTCCTCGGGCGGCAGGTCGTAGAGGTTCTTGTCCATCGGCTGGCCGGGGTTGATCTTGTTCTGCACCCCGTCGATGCCGGCCATCAGCATCGCCGCGAAACCGAGATACGGGTTCGCCGCCGGATCCGGGAACCGGCATTCGACGCGCTTGCCCTTGGGGCTCGACACGATCGGAATGCGGCACGAGGCCGAGCGGTTGCGGGCCGAATAGGCCAGCAACACCGGAGCCTCGAATCCCGGGATCAGGCGCTTGTAGCTGTTGGTGGTCGGGTTGGTGAAGGCGTTGATCGCCTTGGCGTGCTTGATGATGCCGCCGATGTAGTGAAGCGCGAAATCCGAGAGATCGGCGTAACCCGAACCCGCGAAAAGCGGCTTGTCGCCCTTCCACACCGATTGGTGGGTGTGCATGCCCGAGCCGTTATCGCCCTTGATCGGCTTCGGCATGAAGGTGGCGGTCTTGCCGTATTGCTGCGCCACCATCTGCACCACGTACTTGTAAATCTGCATTTCGTCGGCGGCGCGGACCAGGGTGTTGTATTCGCAACCCAGCTCGTGCTGCGCCGGCGCCACTTCGTGGTGGTGCTTCTCGACCTTGAGTTCCATCTCCAGCATGGTCGAAAGCATCTCGGCGCGGAGATCGGAGGTGCTGTCGACCGGCGGCACCGGGAAATATCCGCCCTTGATCGGCGGGCGGTGGCCGGTGTTGCCGTCGGGCAGCTTGCGGTCGCTGTAATACGGGCCTTCCTCGCTATCGACCTCGTACATCTGCGTGTTCATCGACGATTTGTAGCGCACGTCGTCGAACACGAAGAATTCGGCCTCGGGGCCGAAATACGCCTTGTCGCCTATGCCGGATGAAGCGAGATACTTCTCGGCCTTCTTGGCGATCGAACGCGGATCGCGGCCATAGGGCTGGCCGGTCAGCGGCTCGTGCGTGTCGCAGAACAGGATTATCGAGGTCTGCGCCGCGAACGGGTCGAGCACCGCGGTGGAATAATCCGGCACCAGCTGCATGTCGCTCTCGTTGATCGCTTTCCAGCCGGCGATCGACGAGCCGTCAAACGCAACGCCGCCCATCATGAAATCGGCGCTGATGGCTTTGACGTGATAGGTCAAGTGCTGCCACTTGCCGCGCGGATCGGTGAATCGGAAATCGACGTATTTGGCGTCGTGTTCCTTGATCATCTCCATGATCTTTTTTGCATCGGACATCGGCTCTCAGTCTCCCCTTGTTGTGCCTTCGGCCCCGCCGGGGCTAGCTACCCGGCAACGCGACGGCGATTCACGGAACTAGATGGCGTCGGTCCCCCGCTCGCCGGTACGAATTCGAATTGCCTCCTCGATGGATGTGACGAAAATCTTGCCGTCGCCGATGCGGCCTGTATGGGCGGCGTGCTGGATCGCCTCGATGGCGCGAGAAACCAGAGCGTCGTCCATCACAACCTCGATTTTGACCTTGGGCAGAAAATCGACGACGTATTCCGCCCCGCGATAAAGCTCGGTATGGCCCTTCTGACGCCCAAACCCCTTGGCCTCGGTAACGGTGATGCCCTGGATTCCGACTTCATGAAGCGCCTCTTTTACTTCATCGAGCTTGAAGGGCTTGATGATCGCCTCGATCTTCTTCATGGGTTTCCGCCTTTGCGTTTATGGCGACCCGGCGACGACCGCCGGGTCGCCCTCTTTCTGGAGATTGGTAAAGCACGAGCCATGCCAGCCCGCGATGCCAAGGCTCGATAAAGCGCTAGAGTCTGAAAAGCAAGCGAAACCGGCCGTTTTTGCTCATAAAATGAGCAGCCATGCCTAGGATATGACCCTAGGATATTGCTGCGGCGCGGCGCACGCTTCCTTGGCGGGTGAGCCAGGTTCCGATTCGAGTCATGGCCTCCTCGATCGCCTCGTTGCTCGCCGCATAAGAGAATCGCAGATAGCCTTCGCCATAGGCGCCGAAGCTGGTGCCGGCGACGGTGGCGACGCCGGTTTCCTCCAAGAGACGGGTCTCGAGTTCCTTGGCGCCGAGCCCGGTGCCGGCGATGTTGGGGAAGGCGTAGAAGGCGCCGCCCGGCATGGCGCAACGGAAACCCGGCAACTTGTTGAGGGCCGCGACGATGATGCGGCGGCGCGCGGCGAAGGCCTCGACCATGCGCTCGACCTCGTTGCGCCTTCCGGTGAGCGCGGCGAGGCCGGCGAATTGCGCGGCGGCGTTGACGCAGGAATGGCAATTAATGGCGAGCCGCTCGGCATGCGCGAACAGCGACTCGGGCCAGATGCCGTAGCCCAGCCGCCAGCCGGTCATCGCATAGGTCTTGCTCCAGCCGTCGAGCAGGATGACGCGGTCGCGCAACGACTTGTAGCTGAGCAGGCTCACATGCCGGGCGCCGTCATAAAGAATCTCGCCATAGATCTCGTCGCTCAGGATCGCCACCTGCGGATGGCGTTCGAGCCCGGCCGCGAGCTTGTCGAATTCGCTCTTGGGCACGACGCCGCCGGTCGGGTTGGCCGGGCTGTTGAGGATCATCAGCCGCGTCTTGGGCGTTATCTTGGCCAGCACCTCCTCGGCGCTGAAGGAGAAGCCCTTGTCCTCGTGAAGATCGATCGGCACCGGGGATGCTCCCGAAAAGCGGATGACACTTTCGTAAATCGGGAAGCCGGGATTGGGATAAAGGATTTCGGCTCCTTCCTCGCCGAACATCATGATGGCGAAGAACATGGTCACCTTGCCGCCCGGCACCACCAGCACGTTTCCGGGCGAGACCTCGACGCCGTGGCGGCGGTGGAGATCGGCGGCCACCGCCTCGCGCAGCGGCAGAATTCCGTTGGCCGGGGTGTAGCCGTGATGGCCGTCGGCGAGCGCCTTCGCAGCGGCTTCGACAATATGCGGCGGGGTTTTGAAATCGGGTTGGCCGATGCCGAGATTGATGATCGAACGGCCTTGCGCCTCGAGCGCCTTGGCGCGCGCCAGCACTTCGAAGGCGCTTTCGGTGCCGAGCCGGGACATGCGGCTGGCCAAGGCGAGGTTGGATTTCATGCCGCCATCCTATACCGCTCGGGCGGCGCGGTGGAACGCGGCTAAACGGGGGCTACTTGGTGCGCGCCGAGGTGGCGATATAGGATTCGATCATCAGGCCGGCCATGATCAGCGCGGCCACCGCGCCGGCCAGGCCCAAGCCCATCGCATGCAGTCGGTTCCACAGCGCGTAGAAGCCGCCATCGCCATCGAACCAGAGCCGCGCCGGGCCTTCGGCCAGGTTGATCGCCAGCAGCGCGAGCCAGAGCGGCCACAGCCGCAGCATGTAGCGGCGAAAACGCAACCGCGCCGCTTTCCAGCGATAGAGATGGTCGCCCGCCGCCCACAAAGCGGGGAGGGCGAGGACGGCCCGGCCGGATCCGTGCTGCAAGTCTGCCTCCGCGGCGGGTTCGCCCGCCTGTCCGGAGAATTTCTCTAAAATTACTGGTAAATGTCAAATCAATTATTGTAATTACAAGTAAATCTCGAAGATGGTTAATGCAGTTCGAGAGTTGCGTTAATGAAACCAGGGACGCCGTCTTGGCGCGAACGGGGCGCGATCCGGAGAAAGGAAAATGGGGCGAGTGATCGGGCTCGAACCGACGACATCCAGAATCACAATCTGGCGCTCTAACCAACTGAGCTACACCCGCCACACTTGCGCTGGTACAGCCTAGGCTCTTTAGCGTCAAGCGGATCAACCGTTCCCGCCCGCCGCTTGGTAAGCTCCGGTGAGAGTTCCCGGGCAAGGTTAAGCCATGCAGCCTTATGACAACGCCCTGCTGACGCCCGCCGAGATGGGCGCGGCCGACCGCGCGGCGGTTTCGGGGGGCGTCGCCTCGCTCGCGCTGATGGAAGCGGCCGGCCGCGCCGTCGCCGATGCGGTGATGCGCCGCTGGTCGCAGCGGCCGGTTGCCGTGCTGTGCGGGCCGGGGAATAACGGCGGCGACGGTTTCGCCGCGGCGCGGCGGCTGCAAGCCGCTGGCTGGAAGCTGCGGCTGGGGCTGCTGGGCTCGCGCGCCGAGCTCAAAGGCGACGCCAAGGAAATGGCCGGGCGCTGGCAGGGAACGGTCGAACCCTTGGGCCCGGAACTTCTCGATGGCGCGGGCCTGGCGATCGACGCGATTTTCGGCGCGGGCCTCGCCCGTCCGCTGCAAGGGCAAGCGCGCGCGACCGCCGAGGCGCTGGCCAGGAGCGGCATCCCCAGCGTCGCCATCGACGTGCCGAGCGGGGTCGACGGCGGGTCCGGCGCGGTGCGCGGGATCGCGGCGCCGGCCGCCATCACCGTCACTTTCTTCCGCAAGAAGCCGGGCCATCTGCTGCTGCCCGGCCGCGATCTTTGTGGCGAGGTCGAGCTGGCCGATATCGGCATTCCGGCGGGCGTGCTCGACCAGATCAAGCCCAAGAGCTTCGAGAACGGCCTGCCCCTGTGGCTCGGCGCACATCCCTGGCCGCTTTCCGGCGGCAACAAATACAGTCGCGGCCATGCCTTGGTGCTGGGCGGGCCGGTCATGACCGGGGCGGCGCGGCTCGCCGCGCGCGCGGCGCAGCGCGTCGGGGCGGGGCTGGTGACGGTGGCGGCGCCGGCCAAGAGCTGGCCGGTCTATGCCGCCTCGCTCGAAAGCGTGCTGGTGGCGAGGCTCGCGCGTGCGGCGGATTACGCCAGGCTTTTGAAGGATGCGCGGTTGAACGCGCTGTTGCTTGGCCCGGGCGCGGGCGTCAGCCGCGATACGCGCAAGGCGGCGCTGGCGGCGCTCAAGACCAAGCGCGCCACCGTGCTCGACGCCGACGCGCTCACCTGTTTTTCCGGTGATCCCAAGGCGCTGTTCAAGGCGATCGCCGGGCCTTGCGTGCTGACGCCGCATGAGGGCGAGTTCGCGCGGATTTTTTCGCTGAAGGGCGACAAGCTCGAACGCTGCCGGCAGGCGGCGACGCGGAGCGGGGCGGTGGTGCTGCTCAAGGGCTTCGACACGGTGATCGCTTCGCCCGATGGAAGGGCGGCGATCAACGCCAACGCGCCCGCCGATTTGGCAACCGGCGGCAGCGGCGACGTGCTGGCGGGGCTGATCGCGGGATTGCTGGCCCAGGGCATGACCGCGTTCGACGCGGCCTGCGCGGCTTCGTGGCTCCACGGCGAGGCCGCTCAGCATGCCGGCCCCGGCCTCATTCCCGAGGATTTGATCGCCGCCTTGCCCCTGGTGCTGCGCCGGCTCAAATCGGTGGCGCGCTTGCCAAAGTCCGAGTCTTCGCTGTAAGCGGGCAAGCATGAGCGAAGGCACCGGCTTCCTCGATCGCATCACCAATCTGGGCGGCAGTTTACGTGGGGCGTGGCGCGACATCGCCGCTTCGGCGCGCGGCAGGCTCGGCAATCAGACGCGCCCGGAATTGTCGCGCGAGGACGCGGAAAGGGTGCGTCGCCAGCTGCGCGATTGCCTCGACGGCAAGGGCGGCGAGGTCTCGGCCCGGTCTCGGGCGGCCGAGCTGGGGCGGACATATCTCGCGCTCAACACCGCCGGCCGCGAGCGCTTCCTGCGCATCATCGCCGGGGAATTCGACATCGACCACCGCGCGGTCGGCGATCTCGCGGCGCGGCTCCAATCCGCCCCCGACGATTTCGAGCGCCGCAAGCTCGAACGCGCGTTGCGCCAGGCGCTGGTGCCGCCGCGCCTCAAGCTCCTGACCCAATTCAACGCGCTGCCCGAGGGCGTCAAGTTCCTGGTCGACATGCGCGCCGAACTGATGCCCTTGGCCCGGCACGACGATCTCCTGCAATCGCTCGAGAGCGATCTCAAGGGCTTGCTGGCGAACTGGTTCGACGAGGGTTTTCTCGAGGTCCGGCGCATCACCTGGGAATCGCCCGCCGCGCTCCTGGAAAAACTCATGAGATACGAGGCGGTGCACGAGATCCGCAGCTGGAACGATCTGAAGAACCGGCTCGAGAACGACCGGCGCTGCTTCGCCTATTTCCATCCGCGCATGCCGCAGGAGCCGTTGATCTTCGTCGAGGTGGCGCTGACCCAGGGCATGGCGGACAACGTGCAATTGCTGCTCGACGAGAACGCCCCGGTGGGCAACCCGGACGCGGCCGACACCGCGATCTTCTATTCGATCTCCAACTGCCAGCGGGGATTGTGGGGCATCAGCTTCGGCGATTTTCTCATCAAGCGCGTCGTCGACAATCTCGCCGCCGAGCTGCCGCATCTCAAGACCTACGCCACGCTGTCGCCGATCCCGGGCTTCCGTGCCTGGCTCGAACAGCGCCTGCCCGAGGAAGGCGACGATATCCTCACCATGGAGGAGCGCGCGGCGGTGGCCGCCATCCCCGGCGGGCGCGGCAAGCGCGGCTTCACCCAGCTGCTGGCGCAGACCGATTGGCGGGACGACATGGCGGTGCTGCCGGCGCTGAAGGCGCCGCTGACGCGGCTTTGCGCGCGCTATCTCCTGACCGAGACCACGCCCGAAGGCCGCGCGGCCGATCCGGTGGCGCATTTCCATTTGAGCAACGGCGCCCGGATGGAGCGGCTCGACTGGCGCGGTGATCTGTCGCAGAAGGGCTTCCAGCAATCCTACGGGCTGATGATCAACTACCTCTATCGCCTGGGAGACATTGAACAAAATCACGAGGCTTATACCGGCGACGGCAAGATCGCCGCTTCGGCGATGATCGCGCGTCTCGTCAATGACCGATAAATGACGAGAAATCGCGCGAAAGCCGTTGACTTTCGAGCATAAAACCTGCTTTCAATTAACCCTGAGATATCCCCAGCCGCTTGTGGATGAAACCAAGGGCTGAAATTAAAACGGCAAAACACGGCGGGGATAGAGAGCGGGGGGCCTCTATGGCCATTGATCGGTCGATTTTCAATTTCTGGGCGCCGAAGCGGCCCGAGCCGGTCGATGTGAAAGCGGGCGACCGTTTCTGCCGCCGGCGCCGCGACAAGGTGCTGGAAACCGCCTCGGTCATGGAACTCCGCCCCGATCCGCTCGGCATCCCTCATGTCCATTTCCGCCTCACCTTCGAGGAACCCGCCATCGGCCGGGTCGAGGGCGGCAAGCGCGTGCTGGCGCTCAATTCCTTCGTCGAGGCCTATCACCAGCGCCTGGTCTGAGGCCGGGTCTGAAGCCTCGAGCCCCGAGTCGCGGGCACGGGCTGTTCCCCTCTCCGATACCCTATGCTATGACGGCGCCCGCATGGCGAGCGGACGCGTCCGGGCGCGGGCGTGGCGGAATTGGCAGACGCACTGGATTTAGGTTCCAGCGACGAAAGTCGTGGGGGTTCAAATCCCTCCGCCCGCACCAGTCCGGATCTTGAGACGGCAGCAACGTACATAGGGTAGAAGCTTTCATTCCATGCAAGTCACCGAAACCAGCGTCGCCGGGCTGAAGCGCGAATTCACCGTGGTGGTGGCCGCCTCCGACATCGAACGGCAAATCCAGGACCGGCTGACCGAGATCGGCCGCTCGGTGCGGCTGCCGGGATTCCGCCCCGGCAAGGCGCCGATCGCGGTCTTGAAGAAGCGCTACGGCCCCTCGGTGCTGGGCGAGGTGGTGGAACGCGCGGTCAATGACAGCTCCACCGCCGCGATCAAGGAGCGCAATCTGCGCCCGGCGCTGCAACCCAAGATCGAGATCGTCTCCTTCAACGAGGGCAAGGACCTCGAATACAAGCTCGCGGTCGAATTGCTGCCCGAAATAGCGCCCATCGATTTCGCCGCGATCAAGCTCGAGCGCTGGAAGCCCGAGGTCCCGGACAAGGAGATCGACGAGGCGCTGGAGCGCATCGCCAAGCAGCAGCGCAAAAGCGAGCCGGTCGAGCGCGAAGCCAAGACCGGCGACATCGTGGCGATCGATTTCAAGGGCACGGTCGGGGGCGCGGCCTTCCCCGGCGGCAGCGCCGAGAACTACATGCTCGAATTGGGCTCGAACCGCTTCATCCCCGGTTTCGAGGCTCAGCTCGTGGGATCGAAGGCGGGCGAGGCGAAGAGCGTCGCCGTGACCTTTCCGGCCGATTACGGCAATGCCGAACTCGCCGGCAAGGCGGCCGAATTCGCCGTCACCGTCCGCGAGGTGCGCGCGATGGTGCCGCAGCCGATCGACCAATCGCTGGCCGAGGCGGTCGGCATGGAGAATCTGGAGGAGCTGCGCAAGACCGTGCGCGAGCGGGTGGAGCGCGAATACGCCGCGATATCCCGGCGCAAGCTCAAGCGCGAATTGCTCGACATCCTGGCCGAGAAGCAGAATTTTCCCGTGCCCGAGGGCATGCTGCAAATCGAGTTCGACCAGCTCTGGCGCGAGGTCGAGGCCGAGCGCAAGCGCGCCAAGGAGGTGGGCGAGCCCGATCCCGAAAACGGCAAGAGCGACGAGGAATTGAAGACCGAATACCGCATCCTGGCCGAGCGGCGGGTGCGGCTCGGGCTGTTGTTGAACGATGTGGGCCGCGCCAACAACATCACGGTCGCGCCCGAAGAGGTGAATCGCGCGGCGATCGAACGCGCGCGTAGCTTCCCCGGCCAGGAGCGGGAAGTGCTAGAATTGTACCGCAACAATCCGCGGGCGCTGGACAGTCTCAAGGCGCCGATTCTCGAGGAGAAGGTGGTCGATTTCATCTTTGAGATGGCCAAGGTGACCGAACGCGCGGTCAAGCCCGAGGAACTGGTCGCCGCCGTGACCGAGGAAGCGATCGCGCGCGAAGAAGGCGAAGAATCAGAATCGGACGAGGCCGGCGAAGGCGCGGACAAGGGCAAGCGCAAAGCCCAAAGCGGCAAAAGCAAGAAGCCGAAGAGCAAGCGATAACGAGGGGCGGGCGAGGAGAGACCAGGATGGAAAAAGACCCCTTCGAGCAATACATGAACACGCTCGTGCCGATGGTGGTGGAACAGACCAACAGGGGCGAGCGCGCCTATGACATCTATTCCCGGCTCCTCAAGGAGCGGATCATCTTCCTGGTGGGTCCGGTCAACGACATGGTGGCGAGCCTGATCTGCGCCCAGTTGCTGTTTCTCGAATCCGAGAACCCGTCGAAGGACATCTCGCTCTACGTCAATTCGCCGGGCGGCGTCGTGACCTCCGGCCTGGCGATATACGACACCATGCAATATATCCGCCCGGCCGTGGCCACGGTCTGCATCGGCCAGGCGGCCTCGATGGGCTCGCTCTTGCTGACCGCCGGGGCCAAGGGCAAAAGGGTGTCGCTGCCCAATGCCCGGATCATGATCCACCAGCCCTCGGGCGGGGCCCAGGGCCAAGCCACCGATATCGAGATCCAGGCGCGCGAAATCCTGCTGTTGCGCTCGCGGCTCAATGAAATCTACGTCAAGCATACCGGCCAGACGCTCGACACCATCGCGAGCGCGGTCGAACGCGATAAATTCATGTCGCCGGCCGAGGCCAAGACCTTCGGCCTGATCGACGAAGTCATGGTGAATCGCCCGCCCGCGCCGACGGACGAAAAACCGCGCAGCTAAAGGCCGCGCTTAGTTAAGGCAAAACCTTAACATCCGGCCCGGAGGCTCGTTAATTAACTAGTTATTGATCCCAGGCCGGTGCATAATATTCGATGGAAAAGGGCGTGAAATCGCCCGGCGTCGTGAACCGGAAAAACAGAGGGGCCCGGCTCGGCGGATGGCAACGGCACGGGACATGCATGGCGCTCATGTATGGTGCTTGAGAGCGGTGTCGTGTTCCAAATGGTGACGGAGAGCCCATGACCAAGCCGAGCGGCGGTGATTCGAAGAACACCCTCTACTGCTCCTTCTGCGGCAAGAGCCAGCACGAGGTCCGGAAGCTTATCGCCGGTCCGACCGTCTTCATCTGCGACGAGTGCGTCGAGCTCTGCATGGACATCATCCGTGAAGAGCACAAGACGACCCTGGTCAAATCGCGGGACGGCGTGCCGACGCCGCGCGACATCTGCAAGGTGCTCGACGACTACGTCATCGGCCAGGACCACGCCAAGCGCGTGCTGTCGGTGGCCGTGCACAATCATTACAAGCGGCTCGCCCACGGCGCCAAGAGCAACGACGTCGAGCTCGCCAAGTCCAACATCCTGCTGGTCGGTCCCACCGGCTCGGGCAAGACGCTCCTTGCTCAAACCCTCGCCCGGATCATCGACGTGCCCTTCACCATGGCCGACGCCACGACACTCACCGAGGCCGGCTATGTCGGCGAGGACGTCGAGAACATCATCCTGAAGCTGCTGCAATCGGCCGATTACAACGTCGAGCGCGCGCAGCGCGGCATCGTCTATATCGACGAAGTCGACAAGATCAGCCGCAAATCCGACAACCCGTCGATCACCCGCGACGTGTCGGGCGAAGGCGTGCAGCAGGCGCTCTTGAAGATCATGGAAGGCACCATCGCCTCGGTGCCGCCCCAAGGCGGCCGTAAGCACCCGCAACAGGAATTCCTCCAGGTCGACACCACCAACATCCTGTTCATCTGCGGCGGCGCCTTTGCCGGGCTTGAAAAGCTCATTGCACAGCGCCGCCAAGGCACCTCGATCGGCTTCGGCGCCGAGGTGCGCGCGCCCGAAGAACGCAAGACCGGCGCGATCCTGAAGGATCTGGAGCCGGAGGATTTGCTCAAATTCGGCCTCATCCCCGAATTCGTCGGCCGGTTGCCGGTGGTGGCGACGCTCGACGATCTCGACGAAGAAGCGCTGGTCGATATTCTGACCAAGCCCAAGAACGCGCTGGTGAAGCAGTATCAGCGCCTGTTCGAGATGGAAGACGTGAAGCTCGAATTCAACGACGAGGCGATGAGGGCGATCGCGCACAAGGCGATCGCGCGCAAGACCGGCGCGCGCGGCTTGCGCTCCATCATGGAGGCGATCCTGTTGGAGCCGATGTTCGAGCTGCCCGGGCTCGAAGGCGTCACCGGCATGGTCATCAACCGCGAGGTGGTTGAAGGCCGGGCCCAGCCGCTCCATATCTACTCCGAGCGCAGGGGCGACGTTCCGACCAGCGCCTGAATTCCGCGTAAGCCAAGCCTTGCCGCGAGTCGCCGAATCCGCGCGAACGCTTCCGCGTCCGTGACGGATCGGCCCGCCCCTTGATTATGGGTTGCCCGCTCGCCATTTTATAATGTGTTATAGTGACCAAACGGCCTTCTAGCGCGGCCGAGTCAGGCCGCCATGGCCCCGGCATCCTCCTCCCGCCGGGGTTCCCTCGAAAGGAGCCTTATGCTGGATCTGCCCCGCGGTACTCTCTATCCCGTTCTGCCGCTCCGAGACATCGTCGTCTTCCCGCACATGATCGTGCCGCTCTTCGTCGGCCGCGAGAAATCCGTGCGCGCGCTCGAGGACGTGATGAAGGACGACAAGCAGATCCTGCTGGTGACGCAGAAGAACGCGGCGCAGGACGATCCGACCCCGGCGGATATCTATTCCGTGGGCACGGTCGGCACGGTATTGCAGCTCTTGAAGCTGCCCGACGGCACGGTCAAGGCGCTGGTCGAGGGCGGCGGCCGCGCGCGCATCACGCGCTTCGCCGAGAACGAGGCCTTCTTCCAGGCCTATGCCGAGACGGTTCCGGACAAGACCGGCGAGGCCCAGGAGCTCGAGGCGCTGGCGCGCACCGCGGTGACCCAGTTCGAGCACTACATCAAGCTCAACAAGAAGATACCCCCTGAGGTGCTGGTTTCGATCAACCAGATCGAGGATTCCTCGAAGCTCGCCGACACTTTGGCCTCGCATTTGGTGCTGAAGATTCCCGAGAAGCAGGAACTCCTGGAGACCGAGAGCGTGTCCGAGCGCCTGGAAAAGGTCTTCGGCTACATGGAAAGCGAAATCGGCGTTCTCCAGGTGGAAAAGCGCATCCGCTCGCGCGTCAAGCGCCAGATGGAGAAGACGCAGCGCGAGTATTACCTCAACGAACAGCTGAAGGCGATCCAGAAGGAGCTGGGCGAGGGCGAGGACGGCCGCGACGAACTGGCCGAGCTTGAGGAGCGCATCACCAAAACCAAGTTCACCAAGGAAGCCCGCGACAAGGCGATGGCGGAGATGAAGAAGCTCCGCACCATGAGCCCGATGTCAGCCGAGGCGACGGTGGTGCGGAACTATCTCGACTGGCTGTTGTCGATTCCCTGGCAGCACCGCACCAAGGTGAAGCGCGACATCCGCGCGGCGCAGCGCGTCTTGAACGACGATCACTTCGGCCTTGAGAAGGTCAAGGAGCGCATCCTCGAATATCTCGCCGTGCAGAACCGCATGCGCAAGGTGAAGGGACCGATCCTCTGCCTGGTCGGCCCGCCCGGCGTGGGCAAGACCTCGCTCGGCAAGTCGGTGGCGCGCGCCACCGGGCGCAACTTCGTGCGCATGTCCTTGGGCGGCGTGCGCGACGAGGCCGAAATCCGCGGCCACCGCAGGACATATATCGGCTCCATGCCCGGCAAGGTCATCCAGGGCATGAAGAAGGCCAAGACTTCGAACCCGCTCTTCCTGTTGGACGAGGTGGACAAGCTCGGCCAGGATTGGCGCGGCGACCCCAGCTCGGCGCTCCTCGAAGTGCTCGATCCCGAGCAGAATTCGACCTTCAACGATCATTATCTCGAGGTCGATTACGATCTGTCGGACGTGATGTTCGTCACCACGGCCAACACGCTCAGGATGCCGCAGCCGCTGATGGACCGCATGGAGATCATCCGTCTCCCCGGCTATACCGAGGACGAGAAGGTCGAGATCGCGCGCCGCCATTTGATCCCGAAGCAGGTCAAGGCGCACGGCCTCAAGGCCTCCGAATGGTCGATCACCGACGATGCGTTGCAGGACCTCATCCGCTACTACACGCGCGAGGCCGGCGTGCGCAATCTCGAGCGCGAGCTCGCCAATCTCGCCCGCAAGGCGATCAAGGAAATCCTGATGCGCAAGCTGAAGCGCGTCACGATCTCGCGCCGGAACCTGGAGAAATACGCCGGCGTCCGCCGCTTCCGCTACGGCGAGGTGGAGGAGACCGATCTGGTCGGCGTCACCACCGGGCTTGCCTGGACCGAGGTCGGCGGCGAGCTGTTGTCGATCGAGGCGGTGATCGTGCCCGGCAAGGGCAAGGTCACGGCCACCGGCAAGCTCGGCGACGTGATGAAGGAATCGGTGCAGGCGGCGGAAAGCTACGTCAAGTCGCGCGCCGCTTCATTCGGCATCACCCGCGCCAGCCTGGAGAAGAAGGACATCCACGTCCACGTGCCCGAGGGCGCCACGCCCAAGGACGGCCCTTCGGCCGGCGTCGCCATGGTGGTTTCGATCGTCTCGGTGCTGACCGGCATTCCGGTCCGCAAGGACGTCGCCATGACCGGCGAGATCACCTTGCGCGGCCGCGTGCTGCCGATCGGCGGCTTGAAGGAGAAGCTGCTGGCGGCGTTGCGCGGCGGCTTGAAGACCGTGCTCATCCCCAAGGAGAACGAGAAGGACTTGGCCGAGATTCCGGACAACGTGAAGAAGGAACTCATCATCCTTCCGGTCGCCACCGCCGACGAGTTGCTGGCCCACGTGCTGACCAAGCCCTTGACGCCCATCGCCTGGAGCGACGAGCCCGAGCCCGGCAGCTTGCCGCCGCCCAAGACCGAGGACGGCCATTCCGGCGTGGTCACGCATTAGGTCATTGGGTTAGGCGTGGCGCGTCCGGGCGAGTCGCCCACGATTCGTTTTCCAAATCGCGCGAAAAATGCGGGAAATCGCGGCGTGTCGCAATTGACGCCCGCGAAACCGCCGATCTAGACTCAATCCATCGACTGGGCCATGGACCGGGATGGCCGGTTTGGCGCAAGGGAGGGTCGCTCATGAACAAGATTGAACTTGTGGACGCCGTCGCAACCGCCGCGAACATCAAGAAGTCGGAAGCCGAAACCGTGCTCGACGCGGTGCTCGATTCGATCACCTCCGAGCTGAAGAAGGGCAACGAGGTCCGTCTCGTGGGCTTCGGCACCTTCGTCGTATCGAACCGCGCCGCCACCGAAGGGCGCAACCCGCGCACCGGCGAGGCCATCAAGATCCCGGCCAAGAAACTGCCGCGCTTCCGCGCCGGCAAGGGATTGAAGGACGCGATCGCCTAGGGCGATCAATCGCGCCTATTCACTTTTAGTTCCGGATGGAGGCTCTGCGCCCTTCGACAAGCTCGAGGTGAGGAGGTTTTCTTAATGCCATCACCCTCTTCCTCATGCCGAGCTTGTCGAAGCACGCAGGACGCGAATGCAGGTCAAATTTGGTCTAAACTCCCGGCCGCGGGCGATTAGCTCAGCGGTAGAGCACCTCGTTTACACCGAGGGGGTCGGAGGTTCGAAACCTTCATCGCCCACCAGTCTTCGCGCGCGACGCGCGCTACGGCTCGGCAAGCCACGCGCGTTTTGGACGGCCCGCGCCCGGGGTTCCGCCGCCTTCCGATGCGGCGAAAAAGCCCGGTAATCCGCCAAAATCCGGGTCCGCATGGCTTGACACCCCTAGGGCCCCGGAGTACGAGTTGCCGCCGAGGTGTCGGTGCTGTGGGGGTGTAGCTCAGTTGGTTAGAGCGCCGGCCTGTCACGCCGGAGGTCGCGGGTTCGAGCCCCGTCACTCCCGCCATCTCGCGTGATGTTGACGGCCCGCTTTTTGCAGCGCAGCATCGTAGAGCCGGGTAAGAGGGTTCGATGGACAGCCTGCTGCGCGACTATCTTCCAATCCTGATCTTCATCGGCGTCGCCGTGGGCTTGGCGGTGGTGATCGTGCTCGCCTCGTGGATCGTGGCGCGCCAGCGCCCCGACGTCGAGAAACTGTCGCCCTATGAATGCGGCTTCCCGCCTTTCGCCGACGCCCGCTCCAAATTCGACGTGCGCTTCTACCTGGTCGCGATCCTGTTCATCATCTTCGATCTCGAAGTGGCGTTCCTCTTCCCCTGGGCGGTGGCGCTGGGCAAGCTCGGCCTGTTCGGCTTCTGGTCGATGATGGTGTTCCTCGCCGTGCTCACCATCGGGTTCATCTATGAGTGGAAGAAGGGGGCGCTGGAATGGGAGTGATCGCGCCCGCCGAAACCTTCCCCGAGCTTCGCCGCAAGGGATTCATCCTCTCCTCCGTCGATCAGCTGGTGAACTGGGCGCAGTCGGGCTCGCTCTGGCCGATGACCTTCGGCCTCGCGTGCTGCGCGGTGGAGATGATGCACAGCGCCGCCTCGCGCTACGACCTCGACCGCTTCGGCATCGTCTTCCGGCCTTCCCCGCGCCAATCCGACGTGATGATCGTCGCCGGCACGCTCACCAACAAGATGGCGCCCGCGTTGCGCAAGGTCTACGACCAGATGGCCGAGCCGCGCTGGGTAATCTCGATGGGCTCCTGCGCCAATGGCGGCGGCTATTACCATTATTCCTATTCAGTGGTGCGCGGCTGCGACCGCATCGTGCCGGTGGACATCTACGTGCCCGGCTGCCCGCCCACCGCCGAGGCGCTGCTCTACGGCATTCTGCAACTGCAAAAGAAGATCCACCGTCAGCGCCGGTTTTCGCGCTGAGCCGGACGTGACGGGACGCACATGACCAAGACGCTCCAGGAACTGGGCGAACACCTCGCGGCTTCCTTGCCGGGCGACATCGTGAAGCACGAAATCGCGCTGGGCGAGCTGATGGTCTCGGTGAAGCGAGACTCTTTGGCCCGCGCGCTCGAATTCCTGCGCGAGGACAAGGAATGCCTCTTCGCGCAGCTCATGGACATTTGCGGCGTCGATTACCCGGAACGCGGCGAGCGTTTCGAGGTGGTCTATAACCTCTTGAGCCTCAAGCACAATCGCCGCATCCGCGTGAAGGTGAATGCAGCCGAGGACACGCCGGTGCCGTCGGCGACGCCGGTCTACAGCGCCGCGGGCTGGTTCGAGCGCGAAGTGTGGGATCTCTACGGCGTCTATTTCGCGGGCCATCCCGATCTGCGGCGCATCCTCACCGATTACGGCTTCGAAGGCCATCCGATGCGCAAGGACTTCCCGCTCACGGGCTATGTCGAGGTGCGCTACGACGAGGAACAGAAGCGCGTCATCTATGAGAAGGTGAAGCTCAAGCAGGAATTCCGCAGCTTCGATTTTCTCTCGCCCTGGGAAGGCATGAACCAGATCCTGCCCGGCGACGAGAAGGCGCCGCGCGGAGGAGGGGCCAAATGACCACCGAAGCCTCGAACCTTTCCGGCCCCAAGGCTTCCGAAGCCACCGCCGACGCCCTGATCAAGAGCTTCACCATGAATTTCGGGCCGCAGCACCCGGCGGCCCATGGCGTGTTGCGCCTGGTGCTCGAGATGGACGGCGAGATGGTGGAGCGCGCCGACCCGCATATCGGCTTGTTGCATCGCGGCACCGAGAAGCTCATCGAGTACAAGACCTATCTCCAGGCCGTGCCCTATTTCGACCGGCTCGATTACGTCTCGCCGATGTGCCAGGAACATGCCTTCGCGCTGGCGGTCGAGAAACTGCTGGGCATAACCCCGCCGCCGCGCGCCCAGTATATCCGCGTGCTGTTTGCCGAGATCACGCGCATCCTCAATCACATCCTCAACATCACCGCCTTCGCGCTCGATGTCGGCGCCATCACGCCGCTGCTCTGGGGCTTCGAGGAGCGCGAGAAGCTGATGGAATTCTACGAGCGGGTTTCGGGCGCGCGGCTCCACGCGGCCTATTTCCGCCCCGGCGGCGTGCATCAGGACTTGCCGGCCGGGTTGGCCGACGACATCTGCCGCTTGGATCGAGCAATTCCCGAAGCGTGATCGACGATCTCGAGCATCTGCTCACCGAGAACCGCATCTTCAAGCAGCGCACCGTCGATATCGGCCGGGTCAGCGCGGCAGAGGCGATCGATTGGGGCTTCACCGGGCCGATGCTGCGCGGCTCGGGCATCGCCTGGGATCTGCGCAAGGCGCAGCCCTACGACGTCTATGGCGAGATGGATTTCGACATTCCCATCGGCAAGAACGGCGATTGTTAGGACCGCTATCTGGTGCGGATGGAAGAGATGCGCCAGTCGCTCCGCATCATGAAACAGGCGCTCGACAAGATGCCGGCGGGCCCGGTGATGGTGGACGATCGCAAGGTGGCGCCGCCGCCGCGCCGCGAGATGAAGGCGTCGATGGAAGCGCTGATCCATCATTTCAAGCTCTATACCGAGGGCTATCACGTGCCGGCGGGCGAGACCTATACCGCGGTCGAGGCGCCCAAGGGCGAGTTCGGCGTTTATCGTCGTCTCCGACGGCAGCAACCGTCCCTATCGCTGCAAGATCCGCGCGCCCGGCTTCGCCTTTCTCCAGGGCACCGATTTCATGACGCGCGGCCACATGCTGGCCGATCTGGTGGCGATCATCGGCTCGATGGACATCGTCTTCGGCGAGATCGACCGATGAGCGGCCCGGGGGACGGCGGCGCGGCGGCGCAGCCCAAGAGCTTCGCCTTCACGCCCGAGAATCTGAGAAAGGCCGAGGCCCATATCGCCAAATATCCGGCGGGGCGCCAGGCGAGCGCGGTGCTGCCGCTCCTCGATCTGGCGCAGCGCCAAAGCGGCAATTGGCTGCCGCGCGCCGCCATGGATTTGGTGGCCGAGATGCTGAGCATGGCGCCGATCCGGGTCTATGAGGTGGCGTCGTTCTACGCCATGTTCAACTTGAAGCCCGTGGGCAAGCATTTCTTCCAGATCTGCACCACCACGCCGTGCTGGCTCCGGGGCTCGGACCAGGTGGTCGAGGCCTGCCGCAAAAAGCTCGGCATCGGCATCGGCGAGACGACGCCGGACAAGCAATTCACCATTGTCGAGGTCGAATGCCTGGGCGCCTGCGTCAACGCGCCGATCATCCAGGTGAACGACGATTTCTACGAGGACCTCGACGGCAAATCGGCCGCGGATCTGATCGACGCGCTCAAAGCGGGCAAGGCCCCGCCGGCGGGCTCGGTGAAAAAGCGCCAGGGCTCGGCGCCCGAGGGCGGCGCCACCACGCTCAAAGATCTCGCCTTCGCCGGAGGCAAGAAATAATGCTCGCCGACAAGGACCGCATCTTCACCAATCTCTACGGGCAGTTCGACTGGCGCTTGGACGGCGCGATGGGCGCGCGCAAGCGCGGCGATTGGAACGGCACCAAGGAATTGATCCTCAAGGGCCGCGATTGGATCATCAACGAGGTCAAGGCCTCGGGCCTGCGCGGGCGCGGTGGCGCGGGTTTCCCCACCGGCCTCAAATGGTCCTTCATGCCCAAGGCCGCCGACCGGCCTTGCTATCTCGTCGTCAACGCGGATGAAAGCGAACCCGGCACCTGCAAGGACCGCGACATATTGCGCTTCGATCCGCACAAGCTGATCGAGGGCGCTTTGCTGGCCTCGGTCGCGATGGGCGCCCATGCCTGTTACATCTATATCCGCGGCGAGTTCTACAACGAGGCGGTGAACCTTCAGGCCGCTATCGACGAGGCCTATGCGGCAAATCTCATAGGTAGAAACGCCTGCGGCTCGGGTTTCGATTTCGAGCTTTATCTCCATCGCGGCGCCGGCGCCTATATCTGCGGCGAGGAAACCGCCCTTCTGGAATCGCTCGAAGGCAAGAAGGGCCAGCCGCGCCTGAAGCCGCCTTTCCCGGCCGGCGTCGGCCTCTATGGGTGTCCCACCACGGTCAACAATGTCGAGAGCATTGCTGTTGTGCCCGAGATTTTGCGCCGGGGCGGCGCCTGGTTCGCCGCCATCGGCCGGCCCAAGAACGAAGGCACCAAGATCTATTGCATCTCCGGGCACGTTGAAAAACCGTGCAACGTCGAGGAGGCGATGGGCATTCCGCTCAAGGAGCTGATCGAGAAATACGCGGGCGGCGTGCGCGGCGGCTGGAACAATCTCCTGGCCGTGATTCCGGGTGGCTCTTCCGTGCCGGTGATCCCGAAATCGATCTGCGACACCGTTCTGATGGATTTCGACGCGCTCAAGGACGTTAAATCCGGCCTTGGCACCGCCGCCGTGATCGTGATGGATAAATCGGCCGACATCGTCAAGGCGATCGCGCGCCTGTCTCAATTCTACAAGCATGAAAGCTGCGGCCAATGCACGCCTTGCCGCGAAGGCGCGGGCTGGATGTGGCGGGTGATGGAGCGCATGGTCAAGGGCGAGGCTGAGACCCGCGAGATCGACATGCTGCTGGACGTGACCTACGAGGTCGAGGGCCACACCATCTGCGCGCTGGGCGACGCCGCCGCCTGGCCGATACAGGGGCTGATCCGCCATTTCCGCCCCGAGATGGAGCGGCGTATCCGCGAATACCGCAAAATGGCGGCGGAGTAATGCCATGCCGAAACTGACCATCAACGGAAAAGCGGTCGAGGTGCCGGCCGGCGTGACGGTGCTCCAGGCCTGCCAGCAGGCGGGGTTCGAGGTGCCGTTTTTCTGCTTCCACCAGCGCCTCGCCATCGCCGGCAATTGCCGCATGTGCCTGGTGGAACAGGAAAAGGCGCCCAAGCCCATCGCGTCCTGCGCGATGCCCGCGGCCGACGGCATGGTGATCCTGACCGACAGCGAGAAGGCCAAGAAGGCGCGCCACGGCGTGATGGAATTCCTGCTCATCAATCATCCGCTCGACTGTCCGATCTGCGACCAGGGCGGCGAATGCGATTTGCAGGATCAGGCCATGGCTTATGGCTTCGACCGCAGCCGCTATTCGGAAAAAAAGCGCGCGGTGAAGGAAAAGGATTTCGGGCCTCTGGTTGCGACGGCGATGACGCGTTGCATCCACTGCACCCGCTGCATCCGCTTCGCCACCGAGATCGCCGGTGTTGAGGATTTGGGCGCGACGGGCCGCGGCGAGAACATGGAGATCGGCACCTATATCGAGAAATCGCTGACCTCGGAGCTTTCGGCCAACATCATCGATCTCTGCCCGGTCGGCGCGCTGACCGCGAAGCCCTACGCCTTCGTCGCCCGGCCCTGGGAGCTGACCAAGACCGAAAGCGTCGACGTGCTCGACGCGGTGGGATCGAACATCCGCGTCGATGCGCGCGGGCCGGCGGTGTTGCGCGTGCTGCCGCGCCTCAATGAGGACGTCAACGAGGAATGGATTTCCGACAAGACGCGCTTCGCGGTGGATGGTTTGCTGAAGCGCCGCCTCGACCGGGTTTTCGTGCGGAAAGCGGGCAAGCTCGAGCCGGCTTCCTGGGCGGAGGCCTTCGGCGCGATTGCCTCGCGGCTCAAGGGCGTGAATGGCGCGCGCATCGCCGCGATTGCCGGCAATCTGATCGATTGCGAGGCGATGCTGGCGTTGAAGGATTTGATGGCGGCTTTGGGCTCGCCCCATCTCGATTGCCGCCAGGACGGAGCATCTCTCGATCCTTCCTGCCGCGCCGGTTACGTGTTCAACACCACGATATCCGGGATCGAGCAGGCGGATGTCTGCCTTCTGATTGGAACCAATCCGCGCGTCGAGGCGGCGATCGTCAATGCGCGGTTGCGCAAACGCTGGCTCCAGGGCGGCTTCAAGGTGGGCGTGATCGGGCCGAAGCGCGATCTTACTTATCCGGCGGCTCAGCTTGGCGCTGGACCGGAAACACTGAAAGAACTGGCCGCCGGCAAGCATGCCTGGAGCGAGACGCTCAAGGCGGCGAAAAAGCCGATGCTGATCCTGGGCATGGGCGCGCTCACGCGCAAGGACGGGGCCGCCATCCTCGATCTCGCGCGCAAGCTCGCCGACAGCGCCGGCATGATCCGCGAGGATTGGAACGGCTTCAACGTGCTGCACACCGCCGCGTCGCGCGTTGGCGGGCTCGATCTGGGTTTCGTGCCCGGTCCGGGCGGCAAGGATGTGGATGGCATTCTCGCGGGGGCCGAGAAGGGCGAGATCGAGGCGGTCTATCTGCTGGGCGCCGACGAGATCGACATGAAGCGGCTGGGCAAGGCCTTCGTGATCTATCAGGGCCATCACGGCGATGCGGGCGCCCATCGCGCCGATGTGGTGCTGCCGGGCGCCGCCTATACCGAGAAAGACGCGACCTACGTGAACACCGAGGGCCGGGTGCAATTGGGCCGCCGCGCCATCTTCCCGCCGGGCGATGCGCGCGAGGATTGGACGATCCTGCGCGCTTTGTCCGAGGCGTTGGGCAAGAAGCTGCCCTATGACAGCTTGGCCGCGTTGCGCCGGGCCATGGCGGCGGCCAACCCGGTCTTCACCCATATTGACGACGCGCCGCGCCCAGCCTGGGGCAAGTTCGGCAAGGAAGGGCCGGTCGAATCCTCGCCCTTCGTCCATCCGATATCCGATTTCTACCGCACCGACGCTATCAGCCGCGCCTCGCCCACCATGGCGGAATGCGCCGATGCCTTGAAGCGCGAACGGGAGAAGACCGGCACGCATGGTTGAGATCTGGCGCATCTATGGCTGGCCCACGGCGCTGATGCTCGCCGAGATTCTGGCGATCATCGTGCCGCTGCTTTTGGCGGTCGCTTATCTCACCTATGCCGAGCGCAAGGTGCTGGCGGCGGCGCAGCTGCGGAAAGGCCCCAACGTGGTCGGCCCCTTCGGGCTGTTGCAGCCGCTGGCCGACGGCCTCAAGCTGTTCATGAAAGAAATCGTCATGCCGACCGGCGCCAACCCGGTGGTCTTCCTGGCGGCGCCGATCCTGACCTTCGTTCTGGCGCTGGTCGCCTGGGCGGTGATCCCGTTCGACGAGGGCGTGGTGCTCGCCAATATCAATGTCGGCATGCTCTATCTCTTCGCCATCTCCTCGCTCGGCGTCTACGGCATCATCATGGCCGGCTGGGCGTCCAATTCGAAATACGCCTTCCTCGGCGCGTTGCGCTCGGCGGCGCAGATGGTGTCCTACGAGGTCTCGATCGGCTTCGTGCATGGTGAGCGTGCTGCTCTGCGTCGGCTCGCTGAACCTGTCCGCCGTGGTCGAGGCGCAAAGCAAAATGTGGTTCGCGCTGCCGCTCTTCCCGATGTTCGTGATGTTCTTCATCTCGGCCTTGGCCGAAACCAACCGCTCGCCCTTCGATCTGGTCGAGGGCGAGAGCCGAGCTGGTCGCCGGGTTCTTCGTCGAATATTCCGCCGATGCCCTTCGCGCTCTTCTTCCTCGGCGAATACGCCAACATGATCCTGATGAGCGCCATGACCAGCGATCCTGTTCCTGGGCGGCTGGCTGCCGCCGATCGACGTGGCGCCCTTCAACTGGATTCCGGGCCCGATCTGGTTCTTCGCCAAGATATCGCCTGGTGCTGTTCGGGTTCCTGTGGGTGCGCGCGACGTTTCCGCGCTTCCGCTACGACCAGCTGATGCGGCTCGGCTGGAAGGTGTTCCTGCCGCTGTCGCTGTTCTGGCTGGTGGTCACGGCGGGCGTGCTGACCGCCTTCGGCTGGCTGCCGAATTCGGGGGGCTGAAGGAGGGATCATGGCGATGCTCGACCGTTCCGCGCGCTCCCTGCTCCTCTACGAGCTGGTCTCGGGCATGTGGCTGACGTTGCGCTACATGTTCAAGCGCCCAGGTGACGCTCAACTATCCCTATGAAAAGGGGCCGCTCAGCCCGCGCTTTCGCGGCGAGCACGCGCTGCGCCGCTATCCCAACGGCGAGGAGCGCTGCATCGCCTGCAAGCTCTGCGAGGCGATCTGCCCGGCGCTCGCCATCACCATCGAGGCCGAGCCGCGCGACGACGGCAGCCGGCGCACGACGCGCTACGACATCGACATGACCAAATGCATCTATTGCGGCTTGTGCCAGGAAGCCTGCCCGGTCGATGCCATCGTCGAGGGGCCGAATTTCGAATTCGCCACCGAGACCCGCGAGGAACTGTTCTACGACAAGGACAAGCTGCTGGCGAATGGCGACCGCTGGGAGGCGGAGATCGCCGACAATCTCTCCCTCGACGCGCCTTACCGATAACGCGGCGATCGGAAGCGACATGATCATCCAGGCGCTTGCCTTCTATGTCTTCGCCGCCATCACCATCGCCGCGGGCGTGATGGTGATTTCGGCGCGCAACCCGGTGCATTCGGTGCTGTTCCTGATCCTGGCCTTCTTCAACGCCGCCGGGCTGTTCGTGCTGCTGGGGGCGGAATTCCTCGCCATGATCCTGGTCATCGTCTATGTCGGCGCAGTCGCGGTGCTGTTCCTGTTCGTGGTGATGATGCTCGACATCAATTTCGTCGAACTGCGCCAGGGCTTTCTGCAATATCTGCCGATCGGCGCGCTGGTCGGGCTCATGCTGCTGGTCGAGTTGGTGCTGATGTTCGGCGCCTGGATCTTCGCGCCCGAATCCTCCGATATCGTGGCGGCGCCGACGCCCGGCACCGTCTCCAACACCGCGGCGCTGGGCGCGCTGCTCTACACCCACTACGTCTACGCCTTCCAGGCGGCGGGCATGATCCTGCTGGTCGCCATGATCGGCGCCATCGTGCTGACGCTCCGGCCGCGCAAGGACATGCGCCACCAGACGATATCGCGGCAGATCGGCCGCGGCCGCGCCGAGGCCGTCGAGATCGTCAAGGTCCGGCCGGGGCAGGGGATCTGACATGTTCGAGATCGGCCTCGCCCATTACCTCACCCTTGCCGCGATATTGTTCACGCTCGGCATTTTCGGCATCTTCCTGAACCGCAAGAACGTGATCGTCATCCTGATGTCGGTCGAGCTGATGCTGCTTGGCCGTCAACATCAACTTCGTCGCCTTCTCCGCCTTCCTGCACGATATGGTCGGCCAGATCTTCGCTATGTTCGTTCTGACGGTGGCGGCGGCCGAGGCCGCCATCGGGCTTGCCATTCTGGTGGTCTATTTCCGCAACCGCGGCACCATCGCGGTCGAAGACATCAATTCGATGAAGGGCTGAGATGACCATCGCCGCCATCTTCCTGCCCTTGCTGGGGGCCTTCATCGCGGGCTTCTTCGGCCGCTGGATCGGCGACCGCGGCGCGCAGCTCGTGACCTGCCTGGCGATGGCGATCGCGGCGGTGCTGGGCTGCGCGCTGTTCGTGAGCGTTGCGCTCGAGGGCCACGGCCGCACCATCGATCTTCTCACCTGGATCGACACCGGCGATCTCCAGGTCGAATGGGCGCTGCGCTACGACACGCTGTCGGCGGTGATGGTGGCGATGGTCACATTGGTCTCGGCCATGGTGCACATCTATTCCGTCGGCTACATGGCGCATGACAAGTCGATCCCGCGTTTCATGGCGTATCTGTCGCTCTTCACCTTCTTCATGCTGATGCTGGTGACGGCGGACAATTTCGTCCAGCTGTTCTTCGGCTGGGAGGGCGTGGGTCTCATGTCCTATCTGCTGATCGGCTTCTGGTACGACCGGCCCGCGGCCAACGCCGCGGCGATCAAGGCCTTCGTCGTCAACCGCGTGGGCGATTTCGGCTTCGCGCTCGGCATCTTCGCCGTCTATCTCATCTTCGGCTCGCTCCAGTTCGACACCGTCTTCGCCGCCGTGCCCGACGTGGTGCACAACACCATCAACTTCCTGGGCTTCGACGTCGACGCCATCACCGTGGCCTGCATCCTCCTGTTCATCGGCGCCATGGGAAAATCGGCCCAGTTCGGCCTGCACACCTGGCTGCCCGACGCGATGGAGGGCCCGACCCCGGTCTCGGCCCTGATCCATGCCGCGACCATGGTGACGGCCGGCGTGTTCATGCTGGTGCGCCTCTCGCCGCTGTTCGAATACTCGCCGGTCGCGCTCGGCGTCGTCGTCGTGGTGGGCGGCACCACCGCCTTCTTCGCCGCCACCGTCGGCATGGCGCAGAACGACATCAAGCGCGTCATCGCCTATTCGACCTGCAGCCAGCTGGGCTACATGTTCTTCGCCGCCGGCGTCTCGGCCTATAGCGCGGCGATGTTCCATCTGGTGACCCACGCCTTCTTCAAGGCGCTGCTGTTCCTGGGCGCGGGCTCGGTGATCCACGCCATGTCGGGCGAGCAGGACATGCGCAAGATGGGCGGCCTGCGCGCAGCTCATTCCCGCACACCTACATCCTGATGTGGATCGGCAGTCTCTGGCGCTCGCCGGCATCTGGCCCTTCGTCGGGATATTATTCCAAGGACACGATCCTCGAAGCCGCCTGGGCCGCGGGCGGGTTCACGGGATATTACGCCTACTGGCTCGGGACTTTCGCGGCATTCCTCACCGCGTTCTATTCCTGGCGGCTGTTGTTCCTGACCTTCCACGGCAAGCCCCGCGCGCCATCACGCGAGGTGATGAGCCACGTCCATGAATCGCCGCCGGTGATGATCTGGCCGCTGGTGGTGCTGGCGCTGGGCGCGGTCTTCGCGGGCTTGATCGGCTTTCGACTGGTTCGTCGGCGAGGCGCGCGAGGGCTTCTGGGGCGATTCGATCCTGGTGCTGTCCGATCACGACAGCGTCGAGGGCGCGGAACATGCGCCGTTCTGGGTATCGAAGCTGCCGCTTGGCCGTCGGGCTGTTGGGCATCGGCTTCGCCTGGCTTGCCTATGTCAGGCGGCCGGAGATTGCCGGGAAGGTGACCAAGACGTTCCACGCGATCTATCTGTTCGTTTCTGAACAAATGGTATTTCGACGAGACTCTACGACTTCCTGTTCGTGCGCCCGCCATGGCGCTGGGCCGCATTCTGTGGAAGGACGGCGACGGCACGGTGATCGACGGCTTCGGCCCCGACGGCATCGTCGTCGGTGACGCGCGGCCTCTCGGTCTTGGCGAGCCGGCTGCAAACCGGCTATCTCTATCATTACGCCTTCGCCATGCTGATCGGCGTGGTGGCGCTGGTCTCCTGGTACCTGCTGCGGTCGGTGGGGGGCTGAGCATGGCGCATTGGCCGCTCCTGTCGATCGTCGACCTTCCTGCCGCTGCTGGGCGCGCTGGCGATCATGCTGCTGCGCGGCGGCGAGGAAGAGACGGCGCGGCAACGCGCGCTGGATCGCGCTCTGGACCTCGCTCGCGACATTCGCGGTTTCGGTCGCAGGTGTGGGCGGCCTTCGATCCGCGGCCGCGCCGATTTCCAGTTGATGGAAAAGGCCGACTGGCTGCCGCGATTTCAACATCGCCTACCAGCATGGGCATCGACGGCATCTCGCTGTTCTTCGTGCTGCTCTCGACGTTTCTGACGCCGATCTGCATGCTGTCGAGCTGGCTCGCCGTCACCAAGCGGGTCAAGGAATACATGATCGCCTTCCTGGTGCTCGAGACGCTGATGGTCGGCATGTTCTGCGCGCTCGATTTCATCCTGTTCTACATGTTCTTCGAGGGCGTGCTGATCCCGATGTTCCTCATCATCGGCGTATGGGGCGGGCCGCGCCGCGTCTATGCCGCCTTCAAGTTCTTCCTCTACACGCTGCTCGGCTCGGTGCTGATGCTGCTGGCGATCCTGTCGATCTATTTCGCCACCGGCTCGACCGACATCACCGAGGCGCTCGCCTTCAACTTCGCGCCCGGTCTCCAGAATTGGCTGTGGCTCGCCTTCTTCGCCTCCTTCGCGGTCAAGGTGCCGATGTGGCCGGTGCATACCTGGCTGCCCGACGCGCATGTCGAGGCGCCGACCGCGGGCTCGGTGATCCTGGCCGGCGTGCTGCTTGAAGATGGGCGGCTACGGCTTCATCCGCTTCTCGCTGCCGATGTTTCCCGACGCCTCGGCGACTTTCGCGCCGCTCGTCTATACGCTTTCGGTGGTCGCGATCATCTACACCTCGCTGGTGGCGCTGGCGCAGGAGGACATGAAGAAGCTGATCGCCTATTCCTCGGTCGCGCATATGGGTTTCGTGACGATCGGCATTTTCACCGTGACGCCCGAAGGCTTACAGGGCGCGATGATCCAGATGCTATCGCACGGCGTGGTTTCGGCCGCGCTGTTCCTCTGCGTCGGCGTGGTCTATGACCGGCTGCACACGCGCGAGATTTCGCGCTATGGCGGCTTGGTCAACAACATGCCGCGCTACGCGCTGGCCTTCATGATCTTCATGTTGGCCTCGGTCGGCTTGCCGGGAACCTCGGGTTTCGTCGGCGAGTTCCTGTCGCTGGTGGGCGCCTTCCAGGTCAATACCTGGGTCGCCTTCCTCGCCACCACCGGCTTGATTCTCGGCGTGGTCTATATGCTCTATCTCTACCGCCGCGTCGTCTTCGGCGCCATCACCAAGGACGACGTGCGCGCCATGCTCGATCTTTCCCCGCGCGAGGTGCTGATCTTCGCGCCGATGATCGCGGTGGTGCTGTGGATGGGAATCTATCCGGCCTCGTTCCTGCGGCCGATGCAGCCCTCGCTTGCCAATCTGATCGAGCGCGTCCAGGTTTCCGAGCGCGCCCACGCCGATTTGGCCGAGCGGTGAGGGGAGATTCATGATCCCGGTTCTCGCCACGCCCGATTTCCTGCCCGCTCTGCCCGAGATGTTCCTGGGCGGCTGCGCCATGGCGCTGCTGCTGATCGGCGTCTATAGCGGTGACCGCGCTGCGCGGGCGGTGTCGTGGCTGGCGGTGGCGGCGCTGGCCGCCACATTGGCGCTGGTGCTCTACGCGCCCTTCACCCTCGGGCTCGGGCGCAATGTGAGCATGTTCGGGCTTTTTGTCACGGATGGTTTGGGTTACTTCGCCAAGACGCTGGTGATCCTGGGATCGGCGCTGTCGCTCATCATTTCGATGCGCTTCAACGCGCGCGAGGGGCTGGGACGCTGCGAATACCCGGTGCTGGTGCTGATCGCCACGGCGGGCATGATGATGATGATCGCGGCCAACGACCTGATCGCGCTTTATCTCGGGCTCGAATTGCAGAGCCTGGCGCTCTACGTGCTGGCGAGTTTCGCCCGCGATTCCTTGCGCTCGACCGAGGCCGGGCTCAAATATTTCGTCCTGGGCGCGGTCGCCTCGGGCATGCTGCTCTACGGCGCCTCGCTGATTTACGGCTTCGCCGGCACCACCAATTTCGACAGCCTGGCCAAGCTGTTCGCCGACAGCGACAATCCGGGCATCGGCCTCATCACCGGCATCGTGTTCCTCTCCGTGGGCCTGGCCTTCAAGATCTCGGCCGTGCCCTTCCACATGTGGACGCCCGACGTGTACGAGGGCGCGCCGACGCCGGTCACCGCCTTCTTCTCGGTCGCGCCCAAGATCGCGGCGCTGGTGCTGTTCGTGCGCGTCATGGTCGAACCTTTCGGCGGGCTCCTGGCCGAATGGCGCCAGATCATCTGGGCGCTTTCGGTCGCCTCGATGCTGCTGGGCGCGGTCGCCGCCATCAACCAGAAGAACATCAAAAGGCTGATGGCCTACAGCTCGATCGGGCATGTGGGCTACGCGTTGATCGGCTTGGCGGCGGGCAGCGCCGCCGGGGTGCGCGGCATTTTGATCTACATGGCGATCTACCTCTTCATGAACATCGGCACCTTCGCCGCGATTTTGTGCATGCGGCGCCAAGGCAAGGCGGTCGAGAACATCGGCGATCTGGCGGGTCTGTCGCGCACCCATCCAGGATTGGCGCTGGCGCTCGCCATCTTCATGTTCTCCATGGCCGGGATACCGCCGCTCGCCGGATTCTTCGCCAAGCTCTACATCTTCCTCGCCGCCATCGACGCGGGCCTCTATGCGCTGGCCGTGATCGGCGTGCTCGCCAGCGTGGTGGGCGCGTTCTATTACCTGCGCATCGTCAAGCTGATGTATTTCGACGAGCCGAAGGAATCCTTCGACCGGCCCTTCGGCGGCGAGGTGCTGGCGGTGATTCTGGTCTCGGCGCTGGTCATCATGTTCTTCTTCGTCTGGCCCAATCCGCTGGTGAACGGCGCCGACGCCGTGGCCGCTTCGCTGTTCGCGGGATGAGCAAGCCGCCACGGCTTCCCGGTTTCTTCCGCCTGACGCAATTCGCGAGGATTCCCAGCACCAGCGAGGAAGCAAAGCGCCTCGCCCGCGGCGGCGCGCCCGAGGGCACCTTTGTCACGGCATTGGAACAGACCGCCGGTCATGGACGCCAGGGCCGCGCCTGGGCTTCGCCGCCGGGGAATTTCTACGGCTCGGTGGTGTTGCGCCCCGATTGCGGCCTTGCGCAAGCGGCGCAGTTGGGTTTTGCGCTAGCGCTGGCGGCGGGCGAGGCCTGTTCGGGCTTTCTGCCGAAAAGCGCGACCCTCGCCTATAAATGGCCGAATGACGTGCTGCTGGGGGGCAGGAAAACGGCGGGGATATTGCTTGAATCAGAGGCCGATGGCGCCAAGCCGCGTTTTGTCGTGCTCGGCATCGGCGTCAATCTGGCCTCATATCCCGCGGAAGCCGATTTCCCGGCGACCTCGCTCGAAGCGGTGGGGGCGGGACGGGTTACGCCCGATGCGTTGCTCGAAGCCCTCGCGCCCGCCCTGCTGGTTTGGTATGAGCGGTGGCGGGAGAGCGGCTTCGGTGCCTTGCGCCGCCAGTGGCTCGACCGCGCGTTCGGATTGGGTGAGAAGATCCGGGTGCGGTTGCCGCGCGAGGAAACCGAAGGGATTTTTTCCGGGCTCGATCCGGACGGCGCGTTGCTGCTCGAATCCAACGGGAAGACCCGCCGCATCGCCGCCGCCGAGGTGTTTTCCGCCGCCTGAGATAATAAGAAGCGCCCAAGGAGATCGCATGCTGCTCGCCATCAACGCCAACAACACCAACACGGTGTTCGCAATCTGGGACGGCGACAAACTGAAAGGCGTGTGGCGCGCCGCGACCGATCCGCGCCGCACGGCCGACGAATACGTGGTCTGGCTCGACCATCTGCTCGAGCTGCAAAAACTGTCGCGCGCCAGGATTACGCGCGCCATCATCGCCAGCGTCGTGCCCGAGGCGAATTTCAACCTGCGCCGGCTGGCCCGCGATTATTGCAAGACCGAGCCGCTGGTGGTGGGCGAGAAGGGCGTGACCATCGGCGCCAAGGCGCTGGTCGACCGGCCCGAGGAGGTGGGGGCCGACCGCCTGGTCAACACCGTGGCGGCGCATGACCGCTACAAGGGCCCGCTGATCGTGATCGATTTCGGCACCGCCACGACCTTTGACGTGGTCGACAGCGATGGAAACTATCGCGGCGGCGTGATCGCGCCCGGGATCAATCTCTCGCTCCAGGCGCTGCACGGCGCCGCCGCCAAGCTGCCGAGCGTGCCGATCCGCCGCACGGCCAAGGTGATCGGCACCGACACCGTCGCCTGCATGCAATCCGGCATCTATTGGGGTTATCTCGGGCTGATCGAGGGGCTGGTTGCGCGCATCCGCAAGGAATTCGGCAAGAAGATGAAGACCGTGGCCACCGGCGGCCTCGCGCCGCTGTTCGAGGGCGCGACCCCGGCGATCGAGCGCGCCGACGAGCATCTGCTGCTCTGGGGGCTTTGCCTCATCGCCAAGCGGAACGCCCAGAAATGAATGGCCTTCAGTGAACGGACTGACGACGCCCAACCGGCCCGACGAGCTGGCCTTCCTGGCGCTGGGCGGCGTCGGCGAGATCGGCATGAACATGTCGCTCTACGGCTACAAAGGCCGCTGGGTGATGGTGGATTGCGGCATCACCTTCGCCGATGACACGCTGCCGGGTATCGACGTGATCATGCCCGATCCGGCCTTCATCGCCGAGCGCGCCGGCGAGCTGGACGGGCTGATCGTGACCCACGCCCATGAAGACCATATCGGCGCCATCCAGTATCTCTGGCCGAAGCTCAAATGCCCGGTCTATGCCACGCCCTTCACCGCCGCGGTGCTGCGCTTGAAGCTGATCGAGGCCGGGATGGAGCATGAGGTGCCGATCACCGTAGTGCCGCTGTCGGGCAAGTTTTCGGTCGGGCCGTTCGAGGTCGAACTCATCACCCTGACGCATTCGATCCCCGAGCCCAACGCCGTGGTGTTGCGCACGCCCTTGGGCACCATCCTCCACACCGGCGACTGGAAATTCGATCCCGCGCCCTTAGTGGGCGACGTGTCCGACATGGCCGCGTTGCAGCGCCTCGGGCAAGAGGGCGTGCTGGCCATGATCTGCGATTCCACCAACGCGCTCCGGCCGGGCGAAGGCGGCTCCGAGGCGGATGTGCGGAAATCGCTCATCGAATTGGTCGGGCGCTGCCAGCAACGCGTGGCGGTGGCGTGTTTCGCTTCCAACGTGGCGCGGCTCGAATCCGCGGCCGAGGCGGCGCGGGCGCATGACCGCCACGCGGCACTGGTCGGCCGCTCGCTCTGGCGCATCGAGCACGCGGCGCGCGAGACGGGGTACCTCAAGGGCGTGCCGCCTTTCCTCACCGAGGAAGAGGCCTCGTATCTGCCGCGCGAAAAAGCCTTGCTCATCTGCACCGGCAGCCAGGGCGAGCCGCGCTCGGCGCTCGCGCGGATATCCGAGGACGAGCATCCCGATATCGTGCTGGAGGAAGGCGACACGGTGATTTTTTCCTCGCGCGTCATTCCCGGCAATGAGCGCGCCGTCGGTCGGCTGCAAAACGCGCTCGCCAAGCTCGGCGTGACCATCGTCACCGACCATGACGCGCTGGTGCATGTCTCGGGCCACCCGGCACAGGAGGAATTGATCCGCATGTATCAGCTGGTGCGGCCCAAAATCGCCGTGCCGGTGCATGGCGAGGCGCGGCATCTGATGGCGCAGGCGCGGCTCGCCGAGCAATGCCAGGTGAAGCAAGCGATCGTGACCCGGAACGGCGAGGTGGTGAAGCTCGCGCCGGGCCCGGCCTCGGTGGTGGGCGAGGTGCCGGTGGGGCGGCTGGTGGCGGACGGCAAGTCGCTCCTTGACGCCAAGGGCGAAACCCTCAAGAACCGCCAGCGCATGGTGTTCAACGGCGCTGCGCTCGCCACCATCGTCATGGATATCAGGGGCAAGCTTCTGGCGCCGCCGCAGGTGACGGTGCAGGGGATCGTCGACATCGAAGGCGACACCGAGGAGCTGGGGAGCCGCGTGGCCCAGGCGCTCGACGGGCTTTCGGCCAAGGAATTGCGCGACGACGATGCGGTGCGCGAGGCGGCAAGGCTCGCCGTGCGTCGTTCGCTCAAGGATTGGCACGGCAAGAAACCGGTGACCCAGGTGCATCTGGTGCGGATTTAAACGATACTAAACGCTCGCGGTTTCGTGGAGGACCCATGGCTCATCCGGAATTCGTGCTCTACGCGGCGCTCATCCTGCGGCTCTCGCTCGCGGCGCTGTTCTTCGCCCATGCCTGGCTCAAGATCGCCGTGTTCACCCCGGCCGGCTCGGTCAAATATTTCCAGGCGCTCGGCCTGCCGGGCTATTTCGCCTATATCACCATGGCGGGCGAGTTGGCGGTCGGCGCCGGGCTGTTTTTCGGCGTGCTGACGCGGCTCGCGGCGCTGGCCGGCATCCCGATCATCGCCGGCACCATCGTGATGGTGCACGGCAAGAAGGGCTGGCTCTTCGCCAATGAGGGCGGCGGATGGGAATTCCCCGCGTTTTGGATCGTGGCCCTCGCGGTTCAGGCGCTGTTGGGCGGCGGCGCCTGGGCGCTCGGGCCCGTGCTGGGCATCGGCTTGTGACGAAGACCGCATGATCGGGCGCTTGAACCATGTCGCCATCGCCGTGCCGGACGTGAAGGCGGCGGCCAAGGTTTATAAGGCGTTGCTCGGGGCCGAGGTTTCGGCGCCGGTGCCCTTGCCCGCGCATGGCGTCACCACCGTGTTCGTCACATTGCCCAACGCCAAGATCGAGCTGATCGAGCCCTTGGGCGATAAATCGCCGATCAAATCATTCCTCGACCGCAACCCGGCGGGCGGCATGCACCATCTCTGCTACGAGGTGAAGGACATCCTGGTCGCGCGCGACAAGCTCGAAAGCGAGGGGGCGCGCGTGCTGGGCGATGGCGAGCCGTCGATCGGCGCCCATGGCAAGCCCGTGCTGTTCCTCCACCCGAAGGATTTCTGCGGCACGCTCATCGAACTGGAACAGGTATAGTCATATCCCATGGGCACCGTGGCGCTCGATATCGCGATGTATCTGGTGATCTGGTGGATCGTGCTGTTCGCCGTGCTGCCCTTCGGCGTCAAGCCGGCCCGGGAAGGCGAGCTTGGCCACGATGCCGGCGCGCCGCAGAAGCCTTATCTCCTCGCCAAGGCGGGCGCTACCACGGTGGTGGCGGCGCTCGTATGGGTGCTGGTGCATTGGGCCATGGTCAGCGAATTGGCGAAATTACAGGGCGGCGGTTGAGATGAGCGCGGCTTATTGCCGGCTGGCGCCCGGCCATGAATTCCACGGCCCCTATCACGACCGGGAATACGGCTTCCCGGCGCGCGAGGACGCGGTGCTGTTCGAGCGCCTGGTGCTGGAGATCAACCAGGCCGGGCTTTCCTGGCTCACCGTGTTGAAGAAACGCGCGGCCTTCCAAAAGGCCTATCGGGGATTCGACATCGACAAGGTGGCGGCGTTCGGGCCCAAGGACGTGAAACGCCTGCTCGCCGACGCCGGCATCATCCGCAACCGGCTCAAAGTGGCCGCCGCGATCGACAACGCCAAAAGGCTCCAGGCGATCCGCCAAAGCCACGGCTCCTTCAGCGATTGGCTCGACGCCCATCACCCGCGCTCCAAAGCCGCCTGGGTCGAGCTCTTCCGCGAAACCTTCCGCTTCACTGGCGGCGAGATCGTGGGCGAGTTCCTGATGAGTCTCGGCTATCTGCCCGGCGCGCATGTGCCGGGCTGTCCGGTCCACCGCCGCATCGGGCGGCGCGCGCCGTGGCGGGCCAGGAAATCCAAGACCGGGAAATCCAAGACCGGGAAATCCCGGGCCAAAAAATAAGCCGCGCGCCAGCCGGATCGGCTTCCTTGGCGCATCGCCCGGCCTTCGGCTAGAGTGCGGCGCCCAACAACAGCGTCCGAGTCGCGATGCGCCTCTCCCAGTATTTCCTGCCGCTCTTGAAGGAGAATCCGAGCGAGGCGCAGATCGTCTCCCACCGGCTGATGCTGCGCGCCGGCATGATCCGGCAATCGGCCTCGGGGATCTATACCTGGCTGCCGCTCGGCTTCCGCGTCCTCCAGAAGGTCGAGCGGATCGTGCGCGAGGAGCAGGACGCCACCGGGGCGTTGGAATTGCTCATGCCCACCGTCCAGCCGGCCGAGCTGTGGCAGGAAAGCGGGCGCTACAAGGATTACGGCGAGGAGATGCTGCGCATCACCGACCGGCACAAGCGCGAGATGCTCTATGGGCCCACCAACGAGGAGCTCATCACCGACATCTTCCGCAACGGGGTCAAAAGCTACCGCGACCTGCCCAAGAATCTCTATCACATCCAATGGAAATTCCGCGACGAGGTGCGGCCGCGCTTCGGCGTCATGCGCGGGCGCGAATTTCTGATGAAGGACAATTATTCCTTCGACCTCGACAAGGCGGGCGCGATTGTCTCCTATTTCAAGATGTTCGTGGCCTACATGAAGACGTTCAAGCGCATGGGCCTGAAGCCGATTCCGGTGCGCGCCGCCACCGGCCCGATCGGCGGCGATCTCTCCCACGAATTCCACGTCCAGGCGGATACCGGCGAGAGCCAGCTCTATTTCGACAGCGACATCGAAGGGCTCGACGAAAGCGCCATCGATCCGGTGAGCCCGACGGTCCAGGATTTTCTCCTCAAATGGTACGCCGCGACCGACGAGAAACACGACCCGGCCGCGTTCGACCGGGTTCCCGAAGCGCGCCGCCGCTCGGCGCGCGGCATCGAAGTGGGCCAGCTGTTCTATTTCGGCACCAAATATTCGAAGCCGATGAAGGCGAGTGTCGCCGGGCCCAAGGGCGAGAGCGTCTTGGTCGAGATGGGCTCCTACGGCATCGGCGTTTCGCGCCTTGTCGGCGCCATAATCGAAGCCAACCATGACAATGCGGGAATCATCTGGCCGGAAAGCGTCGCGCCCTTTTCGGCCGGCCTCGTCAATCTGCGCGCGGGAGACGCCAAATGCGCGGCGGCCGCGGACGATCTCTACGCCAAGCTCAACCGCGCCGGGGTCGAGACGCTCTATGACGACCGCGACGAATCCGCCGGCGCCAAATTCGCCGCCATGGACCTGATCGGTCTGCCCTGGCAGATCGTCATCGGCCCGCGCGGCTTGGAAAAGGGCGTGGTCGAATTGAAGAACCGCAAGAGCGGCGCCAAGCAGGAATTGGCCCCGGACGCCGCGCTCAACAGGATTTTGGGGAAGCCATGATGGAAAACCGCCGATGATCCTGGGCGCCTTCGAACGCATGGTCGCCTTCCGTTATCTGCGCGCGCGGCGCCAGGAAGGCTTCGTCTCGGTCATCGCCATCTTCTCGCTTTTGGGCATCATGCTGGGCGTCGCCACGCTCATCATCACCATGTCGGTGATGGGCGGCTTCCGCGCCGAGCTGTTGGGCCGGATATTGGGGTTCAACGGCCATGTCAGCGTTTATTCGGATGCCGGGCCGATGACCGATTACGGCGATCTTGCGCGAAAGCTGCGCGCCTTGCCCGGCATCACCGCGGCGCGGCCGACCATCGAGGGCCAGGTGATGGCCACATCGCGCAACCAGGCTTCGGGCGTGCTGGTGCGCGGCCTCTCGCCCGAGGATTTGCAGGAACAGCAGACCATATCGAGCAAGCTCTCATCTGGATCGCTCGACGGGTTCAAGGGCGACGTGGTGCTGATCGGCGAGCGGCTCGCCTTCAAGCTCGGCGTCAAGCCGGGCGACAGCATCACCCTGATCTCGCCTCAGGGCACGGCCACCGCCTTCGGCACCGTGCCGCGCATCAAGGCTTATCGCGTCGCCGGCACCTTCAATGTCGGCATGTACGAATACGACAGCGGCGTCGTCTTCATGCCGCTGCCGGCGGCGCAGGTTTTCTTCAACCTGCCCGCCAACGCGGTGTCGCAGATCGAGGTGTTCGTCACCAACCCCGACGACGTCCAGCATTTCGACCGCGAGATCGCGCTTATCGCTCGGGCCGAGCGTCCGCGTCTTCGACTGGCAGCGCAACAACCTCTCCTTTTTCAACGCGGTCGAGGTCGAGCGCAACGTAATGTTCCTGATCCTGACGCTCATCATCGTGGTGGCGGCGTTCAACATCGTCTCGAGCATGATCATGCTGGTGAAGGACAAGGGGCGCGATATCGCGATCCTGCGCACCATGGGCGCGACTCAAGGCATGATTTTGCGCATCTTCATGTTGAGCGGCGCCTCGATCGGCTTCCTCGGCACGATCGCCGGGCTGGTGCTGGGGGTCGAATTCGCCTGGCATATCGAGCAAATCCGCCAGGTGGTCCAGGCCATCATCGGCACCGATCTGTTCTCGTCCGAGATCTATTTCCTCACCCAAATCCCGGCGCGGGTCGATCCCTACGAAGTGGCGACGGTGGTGGCGATCGCCTTCGGCCTGTCCTTCCTCGCCACATTGTATCCGTCGTGGCGGGCGGCGCGGCTCGATCCAGTCGAGGCCCTGCGTTATGAGTGAGCGCCATGAGTGAGCCGGCGCTGGCGCTGCGCAATGTGGAGCGCATCTTCAAGCAGGCGGGGAAAAACCTGCCGGTGCTGCGCGGCGCCTCGCTGGCCTTGAATCCCGGCGAGATCGTGGCCCTGGTCGGGCCTTCGGGCGCGGGCAAATCGACCCTTCTCCACGTGGCGGGATTATTGGAGCGCCCCGATGGCGGCCAGGTGCTCTTGAACGGCCGCGATTGCGGCAAGATGGGCGACGAGGAACGAACGCTCGTCCGCCGCGGCGAGATCGGCTTCGTCTATCAGTTCCACCATCTGCTGCCGGAATTCTCGGCGGTGGAGAACGTCATGCTGCCGCAGATGATCGCCGGTGTTCCGCGTGGAACCGCCCATGCGCGCGCCATGGAGCTGTTGGGGCAGGTGGGGCTCACGCCTCGATCCCTCCACCGTCCGGCGCGGCTCTCGGGCGGCGAGCAGCAACGCGCCGCCCTGGTCCGGGCATTGGCCAACAAGCCAAGGCTGCTCTTGGGCGACGAGCCGACCGGCAATCTCGACCACGCCACCTCCGACGAGGTATTGAGCGTGTTGTTGAAGCTGGTGCGCGGCACCGGCCTCGCCGCGCTCATCGCCACGCATAATCTCGATCTCGCCAAGCGCCTCGACCGCATCCTCAAGATCGAGGACGGACTCGTCACCGCCGGGTGATTACCCTCGGGCGCTCAGTCGGCGAGGCCGAGGAAGACCAGAACGGCACGATCCAGTTGCAGAATATCGGCGTCGGCGAGACGCCCGATCCGGGCGCCGACTTTTGTCCTGGGAACGGTCGCGATCTTGTCGACCATCAGCCGCGCGGCCGTCCGCAATCCATTCTCCGCATTCGGCGCGACTTGTATCCGGAACAAGGGGGACCCTGTCGGGTTGGTGGTGAATCCGCAAATAGTGACGGAGTCCGTCGCGTCAAAGCGGTCGTCTTGAAGGATCACGGCGGGACGGGGTTTTCCCGCATAGTCTGGGCCGTCGGCAACGGTCCAGATTTCGCCGCGCTTCACGCGCTGTTCCACTCGGAGATTGCGTCGATGAAGTCTTGATCTTCCTTGGCGTGCGGGCTGTTCGCAACGGCGAGCGATTGCCGGTGCGCCTCGGCGGCGAATTCCGGCGAACGGGTATCGGGGACCCAAATCTGGATAAGGCGAAGCCCCTTGGCGCGCAGGCGCGCGCGATGGTTGCGCACCTTGTCGCGCGACGAGGCTCGCTTCGGCCGTTGCGGCTTCAACCTCGATGTGGGCGGCATGGCGGGTTCTCTCCGTAGGTTACATGTAACCTAGTATTGCCCGTCGTCATGGGCAAGGGCGTTTCCCATCCCGCGCTTGACAACAAGACATTGATGTACGCATATATATACGTATTTAACATACATGCGTACAGGAGGCTAGAATTGTCCAGCGAAGCCCAGATTACGGCGAACCGGCGCAACGCCGCCCACAGCAGCGGTCCCAAGACGGCGGAAGGCAAGGCGGCGGCGTCACGCAATGCGCTGCGCCATGGTCTCACGGCCGAGCAAGTGGTCCTGTTCGACGAGCAGGCGCGGGATTTCACGCAATTCCATGATGGGCTGCGCGCGGCGCTCGATCCGGCCGATGCGGCCGAGGAAGAACTGGCCGAGCGCATCGTGCTCTGCGCCTGGCGGCTGCGGCGGGCGTGTCGCGCCGAGGCCTCAGTCGTCAATAATGCCGCCAGCGAGTGGCGCCAATACGGCAACGAGCCCACGCTCGGTGGGTCGTTCGGCCGCGTCTCGGCGGAGATGGTGACGCTGTCGCGCTATGAGGCGGCGATCGACCGCGCGCTGCGCCGCGCCCATGCCCAGTTGGAGCGCCGTCAGGCGCGCCGCCGCGGCGAGACGGTGTTGCCGCCGATCATGGTCGATGTCGAGGGACTCGATGGAATCTCTGATGGCGCCTCGCCGCCCGGCAAACATGAAAACTGCGAAACGAAGCCAATTTTCCCCGGACTCCAGCCCGGCGGCGGAAACGGCAAAGCCTGAAGACTTGCTTTGAAGGCAGCGTCCGCTGTGACAAGCTGAGCCTCCCATGACGCCTCCCGATTTCATCCATCTGCGCGCCCATTCGGCCTATTCGCTTTCGGCGGGGGCGATCAAGATCAAGGATCTGATCGAGCTGTGCCGCCGCCACGCCATGCCGGCGGTGGCCATGACCGACTCGGGCAATCTTTTCGGCGCGCTGGAATTCGCTATGGCCGCCGCCGAATCGGGGGTGCAGCCGATCATCGGTTGCGAGTTGGGGCTACGGCGCGCGGAAAGCGAAGGCAATGGCCGCATCACCGCGCGCACCGGCCCGGCGCTGCCGCCCGATCCGGTGGTGCTGCTGGTGCAAAGCCCGGCGGGTTACCGGAATCTTTTAAAACTGGTGAGCAAATCGCACATCGAGACGGGCGCGGGCGAAACGCCGCAGATCGATCTGGGCGCGCTCGAAGGCTTGAGCGAGGGGCTGATCTGTCTTTCCGGGAGTCCCGGCGGTCCGGTCGGGCGGCTCCTCAACGAGGGCCAGCATGCTGCGGCGCACGCCATGCTGAAGCGCCTCGCCGGTATTTTTCCCGGCCGGTTTTATGTCGAGCTGATGCGCCACAATATCCCGGCCGAGGACCGCATCGAAGCGGCGCTGATCGAGCTCGCCTACCGGCACAATCTGCCGCTGGTGGCGACCAACGACGTCTATTTCGCCAAGCGCGAGGATTACGTGGCGCATGACGTGCTGCTGTGCATCGCCCAGGGCACGACCGTCGGCGATCCCAACCGCCGGCGTTTGACGCCCGAGCATTATTTCAAATCGGGCAAGGAAATGCGCATCGCCTTCGCCGATCTGCCCGAGGCCATCGACAACACGGTAACGGTGGCGCGGCGTTGCGCCTTCATGCCCGAGGCGCATGAGCCGATCCTGCCGCCCTTCAAGAGCGAGTCGGGGCGCAACGAGGCCGAGGAGCTGAAGGCCACGGCGCTCGCCGGTCTCTTGCTTCGGCTCGAAGCCCAGGTCTTTGAGCCCGGGATGGACGAAGCGGCCCGCGCCCAGGCGGCGCGGCCTTATCGCGAGCGGCTGGAATTCGAGCTCGGCATCATCATCCCCATGGGCTTCGCCGGTTATTTCCTCATCGTCGCCGAATTCATCCAATGGGCCAAATCCCAGGGCATACCGGTGGGGCCGGGGCGCGGCTCGGGCGCGGGCTCGGTGGTGGCCTGGGCGCTCACCATCACCGATCTCGATCCCTTGCGTTTCGGCTTGCTGTTCGAGCGCTTCCTCAATCCCGAACGCGTGTCGATGCCCGATTTCGACATCGATTTCTGCCAGGACCGGCGCGACGAGGTCATCCGCCACGTCCAGGCGCGCTACGGCAGCGACCGGGTGGCGCAGATCATCACCTTCGGCAAGCTCCAGGCGCGCGCGGTGTTGCGCGATGTCGGCCGCGTGCTCGGCATGCCCTACGGCCAGGTCGACCGCATCTGCAAGCTGGTGCCCAACAACCCGGCGGCGCCGGTGACGCTGCAACAGGCGATCGACGCCGAGCCCGCCTTGCAGCAGATGCGCGAGGAAGACGAGACCGTGGACCGGCTCATGACCATCGCGCTGGAATTGGAAGGGCTTTACCGCCACGCCTCGACCCATGCGGCGGGCGTGGTCATCGGGGACAGGCCCTTGGACGAGCTGGTGCCGCTTTACCGCGATCCGCGCTCTTCCATGCCGGTCACGCAATTCAGCATGAAATACGCCGAGGCGGCCGGGCTGGTGAAGTTCGATTTCCTCGGCCTGAAAACGCTCACCGTGCTGGCCCGCGCGCGTGAGCTGCTCGCCGATCGCGGCATCGCGCTCGATCTCGACACGCTGCCGCTCGACGACGCCAAGACCTACGAACTCCTCGGCCGCGGCGACACGGTGGGGGTGTTCCAGCTCGAAGGCGCCGGCATGCGCGACATGCTCCGCAAGCTCCGCCCCGACCGCTTCGAGGACATTATCGCGGTGAACGCGCTCTATCGCCCCGGCCCGATGGAAAACATCCCGCGCTATATCAGCGTGCGGCACGGGCTGGAAAAACCGGAATACCTGCACCCCTCGCTCGAACCCATTCTCGAGGAAACCCACGGCATCATCATCTACCAGGAACAGGTGATGGAGATCGCCAAGGTTCTGTCGGGTTATTCGCTGGGGTCGGCCGATCTGCTGCGCCGCGCCATGGGCAAGAAGATCAAGTCCGAGATGGAGGCGCAGCGCCGGCAATTCATCGACGGCGCAAGGGCGCACGGCGTCGGCGGCGGCCAGGCCGAGCATATTTTCGAGCAGGTGGCGAAATTCGCCGGTTACGGCTTCAACAAATCCCACGCCGCGGCCTATGCGCTGGTGGGCTATCAGACGGCCTATCTCAAGGCCAATCACCCGGTCGAATTCCTCGCCGCCTCGATGACGCTCGATCTCGGCAACACCGACAAGCTCAACGTCTTCCGCCAGGAATGCTCGCGCCTCGGCATCAGGATTTTGCCGCCCGACATCAACCGCTCCAAGCCGGTGTTCGCGGTCGAGGAGACGCCGGCCGGCCCGGCCATCCGCTACGCGCTCGCGGCGGTCAAGGGCGTGGGCGCCTTGGCCATGGATGCCGCGGTGGCGGAGCGCAAGGCCAACGGCCCGTTCAAGGATCTGTTCGATTTCGCCCGGCGCATCGACCCCAAGAGCTTCAACCGCCGCCAGTTCGAAAGCCTCATCAAGGCCGGCGCCTTCGACGCGCTCTGTCCCAACCGGGCGCAAAGCTTCGCCGCGATCGAGATGCTGCTGCGCCACGCGAGCGCCTCGGCCGACGATCGCGGCAGCGGCCAGGTCAGCCTGTTCGGCGGTGCCGCGGCCGGGCAGGGGCCCACGCCCGCCTTGCCGGCGGCGGCCGACTGGCCCACGGCCGAGCGGCTGCAAAAGGAATTCGAGGCCATCGGTTTTTATCTCTCGAGCCATCCGCTCGACGCCTATGCCAAGAGCCTGGCGCGGCTCGGCATATTCTCTTATGCCGAGCTGCCGCGCCGCCTCGCGGGCGGCGGCGGCACGCGCCACCGGCTCGCCGGGGTGGTGATCGGCAGCAAGGAGCGCACCTCTTCGCGCGGCAGCCGCTTCGCCTTCATCCAGCTTTCCGACATGAGCGGCGTTTATGAGGTGATGGCGTTTTCCGAGGTGCTGCGCGACAGCCGCGCGCTCTTGGAATCGGGGCAGCCGCTGCTGGTGACGGCCGATGTGCGCACCGAGGGCGACACCATGCGCCTCACCGCGCAGCGTTTCGAGGCGCTGGACAAGGTGGCGGCGAGCGCCGTGGCCGGGCTCAAGGTGGTGCTGGGCGCGGGCGCGGACCTCGCGCCCTTCAAGGCGATGATGGCGGGCGAGGGCGGCGGGCGCGGCCGGGTGAGCGTGGTGGTACCGCTCGAATCCCAGCGCGAGGTCGAAATCGCGCTGCCGGGCGGCTTCAAGGTGACGCCGCGCCTCGTCGCATCGGTGGCGGCCATTCCCGGCGTGCTCGAAGCCCAGGAGATTTAAGCGAGTTTATTAATCCGCGATCCGGTTTCGTCGCCCGGCTTTACGCGCGGATTTCATTCGAGACAAGAATGCCGACGCTTTATTAATGAATTCGTTCTTCACTTGACATAGCGAGTTAACTATTATGGTCTTTGAAATCTATATTTCGTCTTGATTGTGAGTTTTTGTTCTTGCATTAAGATTACTTCCCTTTATATTAACCCAACGATAATAACCTTAACGGCGCCGATCAACGGTGCCGGATGACAGCGGGGGTTTGGTTTCCGATGGTTGGCCGCAACACAGGCACGCAAAGCCGCCCGGGATGGGTTCTCGAGCCCGATCTCGATCCGGTCGATGAGCAGCTGCGCCGGCGCCGCTGGCGCATCCTGCGCGCGGTGCTGCCGATGGGCCACGGGCTCGATCCCTTGCCGACCTGGGTCAAGACGCCGGAGCAATTCATCGGCTGGCTGATCGGCCGTTTGAGCCCGGGGGGTCTCCGCGCCTATTTCGAGGATCTCGAAGGGATCGCCAAGCAGACCTGCGACCTCGAGCTGCTGCGCTTGGCGCGCCGCTATCAAGGCCAGCGCTAAAGCCCACCCCAAAGCCGGTTATATTCGCTCAAGCCATGCGTCTTGGCGCTTGAGTGATGGTGCCGGACTTCTCTAAGCTTCAACCATGAGCCCGCAGATTCTCCGCGAAGCCAAGTTTTCGGTGGGCCAGATCGTCCGTCACCGGCTCCATCCGTTCCGCGGCGTCATCTATGACGTCGATCCCACCTTCAGCAACACCGAGGAGTGGTATCAGTCGATTCCGGCCGAGCGCCGGCCGTCGAAAGACCAGCCCTTCTACCACCTGCTGGCGCAGAACGCCCAGGGCGGCCCCTACGAAGCCTATGTCTCGGAACAGAATTTGCTGCCCGACGGCGAAAACGGCCCGATCGTCCATCCGATGATCGATGTCATGTTCGAGAAGATCACGGGCGACCATTACGTTCTGCGCCCGCAACGCCGGCAGTAGCCCCGCCGGCTCTAGCCGCGCTTCCAGGTGAAGACCGAGGACACGGCGTAGTTCCACACCGAGCCCACGACCACGCCGGCGACCCCGGCCAGCCACCAGATCTGCCGCCAATTGTAGAAGAACGCGGCGAGGCCGACATTGGCCACCGCGCCCACCGAGCAGATGAGGTAGAAGGAAAGCAACCCGCGGATCAGGCGCGACCCCTTCAGGCGCTGGTCGCGATAGGTGAAGAGGTTGTTGAGGAAGAAGTTCGAGGTCATCGCCACCATGGTGGCGATGGTTTGCGCCACGATGAAGCTCAGCCCCGCGGGATTGAGCGCGGTCCACAGGACGGTCAGGTGAACGATCAGGCCCAGGCCGCCGATCAGGGCGAACAGCGCGAAGCGCACCGGGACGATATGCCCCACCAGCTTGTCGGCCAGGAGCATGCCGAATTCCCACGCCACCATGGTGTCGAGCTTGCTTTCGCCGAAACGCCGCTGGCGGAATTCATAGGGCAGTTCCTTGAAGCGCGGCGGTTGCGGCGAGGAGGCCATCAGATCGAGCAGGATCTTGAAGCCCTGGCCCGAGAGCTTGCGCACCGCGCGCTCGAACACTTCGCGCTTCATCATGAAGAAGCCGCTCATCGGGTCGGCGATCTCGGCCTTGCAGATCATGCGCGAAAGCTTGGTGGCAAAACCGCTGATATGGGCCCGTGTGCTGTCCCATTGGCCGACGCCGCCGCCGTCGACATAGCGCGAACCGACCGCCAGATCGTAATTCTCGTTGCGCAGGGTGGAGAGCATCGCCGGCAGGATGGCTTCGTCGTGCTGCAGATCGGCGTCCATCACCGCGATATAGGGCGAGGCCGAGGCGAGGATGCCCTCGATGCAGGCGGTCGAAAGGCCGCGCCGCCCGACGCGCTGGAGGCAGCGCACGCGCGGGTCCACCCGGCCGATCTCGCGCACCTGTTCGGGGGTGCCGTCGCGGGAATCATCGTCGACGAAGATCACTTCCCAGCGGGTGCCGGCAAGCGCCAGTTCGAGCCGCTCCAGGAGAGGCGCGATGTTTTCGCGCTCGTTGAGGGTCGGAATCACCAGCGTGAGTTCGGGCGCCTTGGACGCCATCGGCCGCGGCTCCATCCTGTGTGCGAGGGCTTCGCTCATAACGCCGTGTTTCTCCTTATTCCCCAATACCTTATTACCCGGGTTGGCCACAAGAACAATGCGAGACTCCAGCGTGTCAAATCGCCCGTTCTGTCGTAGGATCGCCGCCGCCAATCAAGGGACTCGCCGCAGCCATGGCCAAACGCGCATTGATCACCGGTATCACCGGCCAGGACGGCGCCTATTTGACCGAATTCCTGTTAGGAAAAGGTTACGAAGTCCATGGCATGTTACGCCGGTCGAGCCTGTTCAATACCGACCGGATCGACCACCTCTATCACGACCCCCATGTTTCAGGCGCCAATCTGAGCCTGCATTACGGCGACCTGACCGATGCCACGGCGTTGCGCCGGGTGTTCGAGGCGGTGCAGCCGGACGAGGTCTATAACCTCGGCGCGCAAAGCCATGTGAAGGTGTCGTTCGAAATCCCCGAATACACCGCCGACGTCGACGCGCTCGGGACCCTGCGCCTCCTGGAAACCTTGCGCGACCATGTCGCCCACGGCAATCGCAAGCTCAGGCTCTATCAGGCGGGCTCCTCCGAGATGTTCGGCGCGGCCAAGCCGCCGCAGAACGAACTCACGCCGTTCTATCCGCGCAGCCCCTATGCGGTCTCGAAGGTGGCGGCCCATTGGTACGCGGTCAATTACCGCGAGGCCTATGGGCTGTTCATCGCCAACGGCATCCTGTTCAATCATGAAAGCCCGAAACGCGGCGAGACCTTCGTCACCCGCAAGGTGACCCGCGCGGTCGGACGCATCAAGGAAGGGCTCCAGGACAAGGTCTTCCTCGGCAATCTCGACGCCAAGCGCGACTGGGGCTTCGCCGGCGATTACGTCGAGGCGATGTGGCTGATGCTGCAACAGGACAAGGCCGAGGATTACGTCATCGCCACCGGGAAATCGCACAGCGTCCGCGAGCTGGTCGAAATCGCCTTCGCCGCCGCCGGGCTTGACTGGAAAAAGCATGTCGAGCTCGACAAGCGCTATCTGCGGCCGACCGAAGTGGATGCGTTGCAGGGCGATGCGTCCAAGGCGCAAAAGCGGCTCGGCTGGCGCGCGCGCATGGGCTTCAAGGATTTGATCGTGATGATGGTAGAGAGCGATCTCGATCTGGCGCGGCGCGAGAAGACGTTGAAGCAGGCGGGCTATGACGGGCCGGCGCGCGGTGCCGCTTCGGCCGGGGTATGAGCTTGGCCAGTCCAAAAGCAGCGTCCAAGGCGGTGCCGGTCATATTCCCGCTGGCTGGGCGGCGCGTCGCCGTGGCCGGGTCGGCCGGCATGGTCGGCGGCGCGCTGACGCGGCGCCTCGGCAGCCAGCATTGCGAAGTGCTGGCGTTGAAGCGCGGCGACGCCGATATGCGCCGCCAGGCGGATGTGGAGGCCTGGATCAAGAAGGCCAAGCCCGACGCGATCTTCATCGCCGCGGCGACGGTGGGAGGCATTCTCGCCAATTCGACACGGCCGGCGGAATTTCTCTACGACAATCTGATGATAGCATCCAATCTGATCGAGGCGGCGCGGCTCGCTGGCGTCAAGAAGGTGATGTTCCTGGGATCCTCCTGCATCTATCCGCGCCTGGCCGAACAGCCGATGGTCGAGGAAGCGTTGCTCACCGGGCCGCTGGAGCCGACCAATGAATGGTACGCCATAGCCAAGATCGCGGGGCTGAAGCTCTGCACCGCCTATCGCCGGCAATGGGGCTGCGACTTTATTTCAGCTCAACCCACGAATCTTTACGGGCCCGGCGACACCTTCGATCTCCAGGCGAGCCATGTCATTCCAGCGCTGATGCTGAAATGCCACCGCGCCAAGGAAGAGAACGCCAAGAGCGTCGAGATCTGGGGCACCGGCAAGCCGCGGCGGGAATTTCTGCACGTGGACGATCTGGCCGACGCGCTGGTATTCCTGATGGAACGCTATACCGGTGAGAGCCACGTCAATGTCGGCTGGGGCGAGGATGTCACGATCTCCGAACTGGCGAAGCTGGTGGCCGGCGCGGTCGGGTTCAAGGGCGAGTTCCGCTTCGATAAATCCAAGCCCGATGGGGCGCCGCAAAAGCTTCTGGACGTGGGGAAGCTCGACGCCATGGGTTGGCGGCCACGCATTCATTTGAAGGACGGGCTCGCCGGCACCTACAAGTGGTTTCTGGAGCATGCGGCATGAGCCAAGGCGCCGTGCGCCGCAAGGACAAGGAGATGAGCGGGCCCGAGGTCGAGGACCTGCTGGGCCGCGCGGCACTCGCGCATTTCGGCACGGTCGGGCCGGACGGCCAGCCTTATGTGGTGCCCAATCTGTTCGTCTATGCCGAGGGGAAAATCTATCTCCACACCACCGCAGTATCCGGCCATTTCAAGCAGAATGTCGGGAAGAACCCGCGCATCTCCTTCGAGATCGCCGAAATGGGGCAGGTCTTCCCCTATGGCGAATTCGAATGCGACACCACGGTGAGCTATGCCAGCGTGGTGGGGTTCGGCGCGGTGCGCATCGAGACCGACCGCGCCAAGAAGGCGCTGTTCTTCGACCGCTTCATGGCGAAATACGCCGATCCCAAATGGCAAGCCCGGCCCAAGGGCTTTTATCCGCGGCTCGACGAGGTGACGATCTACGCGATCGAGGTGGAGCGGCTCACCGGCAAGAAGGGCCCGCTGCCCGGATTGTCCGATCAATGGCCTTCTAAGAACATGACTAAATCGCCCGGCGTCAAGGCGCCGGAGGGGCATTAAGAACAGCAGGAAGTGGGGGTACTGATGAAAAGCGCAGTAATAGCTTCTATTTTATTTTTAGTTCTTTCCGGTTGTAGCGGCCCATCTCTTGAAGCTTTCAACGATAGAGGCGGTGTAATCAGCTATCACATGGTGAACTCTAATATGAGTGACGTTCTCGCTGTTGCTGATCGTTATTGTGCCGGACTCGGTCGAAAAGCACAGCTTGGCACGCCAAGCGTCGGAATGACTTCTATGAATGTAAGCTTCGAGTGTGTGCAATAATTGATTGATTGAAATCACTTCACCGTAATTAACGTTGGTTTCTTCTGTAAGTAATTTCCAGTATCAACCTGCGCCGTTCCGGCCGTTGGCCTTGTGAATTGCCTGCCATAGCCGCTCAGGCGTGGCTGGCATCTCGAAGTGGCGGATGCCCAAGGGCGTGAGCGCGTCGTTGACCGCGTTCATCACCGCCGGCAGCGCGCCGACGCAGCCCGCCTCGCCCGCGCCCTTGATGCCGAGCGGGTTGCTCTTGGCCGGCACGTCGTTATTGCCGACGGATATCATCGGCAAATCCCCGGCGCGCGGCATGCAGTAATCCATGAACGAGCCGCTCAAAAGCTGGCCGCTTTCCTTGTCATAGACCATGTTCTCGCACAGCGCCTGGCCCAAACCCTGGGCGATGCCGCCATGGATCTGGCCCTTCAACAGCAGCGGGTTCACCACCACGCCGACATCGTCGACCACCGCATAGCGCACCACCCGGGCAATTCCGGTATCGGGGTCGATCTCGACCTCGCAGAGATGGCAGCCATTGGGAAAGGTGCCGGCGGGCGGGCGGTAGACGGCGTTGGCGCCCAGGCCCATTTCCATCTCGGGCGGCATGCGCTGCATATTGTAAGAGGCCTTGGCGACCGAAATGAGGTCGATCGCCTTGTCCGTGCCGGCGACGGTGAACTTGCCGTCCGAAAATTCGATGTCGAGCGCCGAGGCTTCGAGCAGATGCCCGGCGATCTTCTTGCCTTTTTCGATGACGCGGTCGGCCGCGATCTTCAAGGCCGCGCCGCCGACCGACAGCGAGCGCGAGCCGAAGGTGCCGCGGCCGTGGAAAACCTTGTCGGTGTCGCCGTAGATCAGGGTCACCTGGTCGGGCTGAAGGCCAAGGAAATGAAACGCCAATTGCCGGAAGGCGGTTTCGTGACCCTGGCCGTGATTGTGGGTCCCGAGCAGGAAAGTAGCGCCGCCGGTGGCGTCGAAGCGGATTTCCATGGCCTCTTCGAAAGGCGCCGCCGCCGGGCCGCCCGCCACCTCGATCACCGAGGCGAGGCCCACGCCATAGAGCTTGCCCGCCTGGCGCGCGGATTCTTTGCGCGCCGCGGCGCCTTTCCAGTCGCCGAGCTCGAGCGTCATATCCATGGTCTTCTCGAACTCGCCGCTGTCATAGGTGAACACGAGCCCGGTCTTGTAGGGCATGGCTTCGGGCGGGATCATGTTGCGCCGGCGCAGCTCGGCGCGGTCGATCTTCAACTCGGCGGCGGCGATGTCGATGATGCGCTCGATGCAGTAGGACGCCTCGGGCCGTCCCGCGCCGCGATAGGGACAGGTGGCGTTGGTGTTGGAGAACACACCGGTCACCTTCACATGGATCGCAGGCGTGGTGTAGGGCCCGGCCAATCCCCCCACATTGCCCACCGGCACGTGCAGCCCGTTGGAGGCGAGATAGGCGCCGAGATTGGCGATGGTCTCGACATTGAGCGCCAGGAACTTGCCATTCGCGTCGAGCGCCAGCGAGACGTCGGAGACGTTGTCGCGCGCGTGATGGTCGCCGACGAAGGATTCGCCCCGTTCGGCGATCCATTTCACCGGCCGCCCCACCTTCTTCGCCGCCCACAGCACCATGGCGTATTCGGGAAAAGCGCTGCCCTTCATGCCGAAGCCGCCGCCGACATCGGGCGAGATCAGGCGGAATTTATTGGCCGGCAGCTTGAACACCTGGTCGGCGAGATCGGCGCGCATCAGATGCGGCGCCTGCAACCCGGCATGGAGGGTGTAACGTTCCTCGCGCGTGTCGTAGAATCCGAGCGCGGTGCGCCCCTCCATCGGGTTGACCGCGACGCGGTTGATGACGAAGCGTTCCTTCACCACATGCTTCGCCTGGGCAAAGGCCGCCTTCACCTTCTCCTCGTTGCCGACATGCTCGACGAAGCAGATATTGCCGGGAATTCGTCCCACACATTGGGCGCGCCGGGATCCAGCGTTCCGGCGGTGTCGGTGACCGAGGGCAGGGTTTCGTATTCGACCTCGACCAGCTCGGCCGCGTCCTTGGCTATGCTGAGGGTTTCCGCGATCACGGCTATGACGGGATCGCCAACGTGCCGCACCCGGTCGAACGCCAGAATGCGGTAGGGCGTGGAGAAATTCGGGCTGCCATCCGGCCGCTTGCGCAAAACCCGGGCGCGAAGATTGCCGAGCTTGTCGGCCTCGGCGTCCTTGCCGGTGAGAACGGCGAGCACGCCGGGCATCGCCTCGGCGGCCTTGGTGTCGATGCGCTTGATGCGCGCCGCGGCATGGGGCGAGCGCAGCACGTAAAGATGCGCCTGGCGCGGCAAGACGATGTCGTCGACATAGCGCCCGCGGCCGCGCAACAGTTGGAGATCCTCGGTGCGCGGCACCGGGCTGCCAAGATCGAATTCACGCATGGTCGGGGAAAATCCTCTAAAACCGGCACGGCAAGGCCCGCGATCCTGCCCTTTCGGTCCGGCTTCTGTCTAGGTGTCGCGTGGCCCGCCGGTTGAGAGGGGCCGATTGACAGTTCTGGATCCAGCCGTGAAAGTCGCCTATGGGGAGGAAACCGGGAATGAACATATGCGGCCGAGCCGTTTTCGCGGCGGCTCTCTTGGCTTCGCTCTTGACGAGCTACGCCGTGCGCGCCGAGGAGCCGCTCCATCTCCGCCTCGGCTGGGCGGTCATTCCCGGTCAGCTCGTCGCCATCCTCTATAGCAAGCCAGACATCCTCAAGCATTACGGCAAATCCTATACCACCGAGACCATCCGCTTCCGCGGCAGCGCGCCGCAAATCACCGCGCTCGCTTCGGACCAGATCGACATCGCCGCCTTCGCCTTTTCCACCCTCGCGCTCGCCATCCAGAACGCGCATATGGACGACGTCCGCGTCGTCGGCGACCTCTATCAGGACGGAATCACCGGCTATTACGCCAATGAATACGCGGTGCGCGCCGACAGCGACATCAAGCGGGTCGAGGATCTGAAGGGCAAGGTGGTGGCCTCGAACGGCATCGGCGGCGCCGCCGATATGGGCTTGCGCAAGATGCTGCGTGCACACGGGCTCGAGGTCGACCGCGACTACCAGCTGGTCGAGATCGAATTCCCCAATATGCTCACGGCGCTGACCGAAAAGAAGATCGACCTCGGCTCGTTCGTCATGCCGTTCGCCTATATCGGCCACCAGCAGGGCGCGATCCGCACGCTCTTCACCGTCCGGGATTCGATGGGCGAGACCCAGGCGACGCTGATGGCGGCGCGCGCGCCCTTCATCGCCGCGCACCGCGCGGCTTTGGTCGATTTCTTCGAGGACACGCAGACCGCGCTGCACTGGTTCTACGATCCCAGGAACCGTAGCGTGGTTCTCGCCATGTTGGCGGGTTTCACCAAGGAGCCGGAATCGGACTTCTCGCCCTGGCTCTTCATCAAGGGCCAGGACTATTACCGCGATCTCAACGCGCGGCCCAATCTCAAGGCGTTACAAAGCAATATCGATACCCAGAAGCAGCTCGGATTCCTCGACATCGACATCGACGTGAAGAAATATTCCGACCTGTCGCTGGTCAATGAGGCCGCGAAAAGACTGCACTGACCGGCATGGATGGCACCAGGATGGCAACGGGCATTGAATTCAAAGCGGTAAACCACACTTACCGCCCGCCGCGCGGCAAGCCGGTGCTGGCGCTTGACGGCGTGTCGCTCGAGGTCAAGGACCGCGAATTCCTGGCGCTGCTCGGCCCCTCGGGTTGCGGCAAGAGTACGCTGCTCTATCTTCTCGGCGGCTTCCTGCCGGTCGAGAGCGGCGAGATTTCGGTCGGCGGCAAGAAAGTGCACGGCCCCGGCCCGGACCGCGGCATCGTGTTCCAGAACTTCGCGCTCTTCCCCTGGAAGACGGTGCGGCAGAACGTGCTCTACGGCCTGGAAAAGCAGCACGTGGCCCGGCCCGAGCGCGAACGCCGCGCCCAGGCGATGATCGAGCTGGTGCATTTGAACGGATTCGAAGACAGCTATCCCTCGCAGCTTTCGGGCGGCATGAAACAGCGCGTGGCGATCGCGCGCACGCTCGCGGTCGAACCCGAAATCCTGCTGATGGACGAGCCCTTCGGCGCGCTTGACGCGCAGACCCGCGCGCTGATGCACGAAGAGTTGCTGGCCATCATGCGCCGGTCGCCCAAGACGGTGGTGTTCGTGACCCACGACGTGCGCGAGGCGGTCTATCTCGCCGACCGCGTGGCGGTGATGTCGGCGCGGCCGGGACGGATCAAGGAGATCGTCGATACCAGGCTGCCCGGCGGCCTCAATCCCGAAGTCCAGCAGAGCCTGGAATTTGCCCAGAAGGTCGAGCACCTTTGGCGATTGGTGCGCGACGAGGCGATCAAGGCCCAGGCCCAGGCCACGCACGGATGATCTCGCGCTTCCTCATCCGCATCTTTCCGCTGGTCCTGCTCGCGGGCCTGTGGGAGATCGCGCCGCGTCTCGGCTGGGTCAATCCCGAGGTGCTGCCGCCTGCAAGCGCGGTGGCGATGGCCTGGTGGCGCCTGCTGATCGGCGGCGATCTCGTCTATAACGGCGTCTCTTCGCTCATCAACGTTTCGTCGGGGCTGGCGCTCGGGATCGTGGTCGGCATGGCGGCGGGCGTTCTGATGGCCTGGTATCCGGCGGTCGACGCGGCGGTGAGCCCGCTGATGAAAAGCCTTTATCCCATGCCGAAATCGGCGCTCATCCCGGTGATGATCCTGTGGTTCGGATTGGGCGCCGGCTCCAAGATCGCGTCCATATTCATGGGCTGTCTCTTGCCGGTGGTGTTGAGCTCCTATAACGGCGCGCGCGGCGTGGAGCAGACGCTGATCTGGTCGGCGCTGGGCTTGGGCGCATCGCGAAAGCGCGTGTTGTGGGAAGTGGTGGTGCCCGGCGCGCTGCCCGAGATTTTGGCCGGCATCCGCAATGCGCTCGCGATCTCCTTCATCCTGCTTGTGAGTTCGGAGTTCCTGGTCGGCCAGCGCGGCCTGGGCTATCTCATCTCCTTCCTTGGCGACGGCGGCGTCTATGACGCCATGTTCGCCGCCGTGCTGACGGTGGCGGCGTTCGGTTTCTTCGCCGACCGTATCTATCTCTATTTCATGCAGCGCACGCTGCGGTGGCGCGAATGAGCGAGAAAACCGGATATTCCGCCGGCGAATACGGGCTGATGGCGTTGCGCGCCGGCTCGGTCGTGGCGCTGCTCGGGGCCTGGCAATTGACCGCCATGGCGCATGTCTTCTCCGATTTTCTGCTGCCGTCGCTGAGTTCGGTGCTGCTGCGGCTCTATCGCGATCTGGTTACGGGCGACCTGATCCGCGGCATCGAGCTGACGCTGATCCGCACCTTTGTGGGATTCATGATGGCGGCGGCGGGCGGCGTCGTCATCGGCGTCGCCATCGCCCGCGTTCCGGTGGCGCGCTGGTTTTTCGATCCTTTGGTCTCGGTCGGGCTGCCCATGCCCAAGGTCGCCTTCCTGCCGATCTTCATGCTGTGGTTCGGCGTGTTCGACGTCTCGAAAGTCCTGATGATCGCCTTTTCCGCGATCTTCCCGGTGATCGTCGAAGCCTGGGCCGGAACGCAGAACATCGACAAATACATGTCCTGGTCGGCGCTGAGCCTGGGCGTTGGCAAGAAGCGGTTCTTGTGGGAAATAGCGTTGCCCGCCGCGCTGCCGCAGGTCTTCACCGGGCTTCAGGTGGCGCTGCCGATCTCGCTCATCGTCGCCATCATCTGCGAGATGCAGATGGGCGGGCAGGGGCTTGGCGGCACGATCATGACCGACATGCGCTTCGCCGATTCACCGGGCGTGTTCTCCGGCATCGTCGCCATCGCGCTCGTGGGCATGGTGCTGGTGAAGGCGATGGAGCTGGTGCGCCGCCGTTTGCTGATCTGGCACCAGGAGACGCAGGGCGAATAGGTCGCTGGGCTTCACCCCAGCACCACGCCCGGTTCTATCCCCGCCTCGCCGGCGTGGATTTTCTTGTTTTCGTCGAAGCGGCAGCGCCGCACCTCGATGAAGCCTCCTTGGGCATAAACCGAAAAGCCCTCCGGCCCGGAAGCCGTCACCTGGCCGAGGCGCAAGCCCTTCACCGCGCCGAAGCCGCGGGCGAGCCGCTTGCGCGCGTCGAACAGATGCAGCCGCCTTCCCTTGAAGCTGGTCCAGGCGCCGGGCGCGGGATCGCAGCCCCGGATCAAATTGTAGATCTGGTCGATGGGGCCGGCCCAGTTGATACGCGATTCCGCCTGGCGCACCCAGCCTTCATAGGTCGCCAGGGTCTCGTCCTGCGGGGTCTCGCGGGCCTTGCCCTTGACCACGGCTTCCGCCGCTTCGATCAGCCCGGCCACGCCCATGTGAAAAATCTTGTCGAAATAGAGCGTGCCCACGGTGTCGTCGGGGCCGATCTCGACCTCGCGCTGCAAAATCACCGGCCCTTCGTCGAGCCCGTCGACCGGCCGCAGGATGGTGAAGCCGGTCTTGGTCTCGCCGTTGATGACCGCCCAGTTGATCGCCGCCGGGCCGCGATGCAAAGGCAACAGCGAAGGATGGAACAGCAGCATGCCGTGCTTCGGAATCCGGATGAAGGATTGCGGCAGGAACTGGGTGACGAAGGCGAGGATGCCGATATCGGGTTTGAGGCCCTTGAGCGCTTCAGGCGCCTCGTTGGCGGAATAGCTCTGGAACTGGAACACCGGCAGATGCTTTTCGACCGCTGCGATCTTCAAGGGATCGGGCTTGGTGTTGGGCGTGTCGGGCAGGGCGAAGACACCGGCGACATCGTCGCCGCGGGCAAGAAACGCCTCTAGCACGGCCTTGCCGAAGGCCTGCTGTCCGATGATCACCACGCGCATGAAGCTCCCCCGAGCCTCCAATTATATGACAGATTTATCACGCGCGGGCGGCCGCGCTCAAATTAAAGCCGTCGGCGATGCGCGAAAATGTCTCATGCGGCGCATTCCAGCTCGATAGCCGAGGCAGGGCCAGGAACTCGGTTCCCTGCGCGAAGCGCGCGAGGCTTTGCGCCGTCTCGGCCGGGGATAGGCCGTCCTCCGGGCTTTGGCAAACCACCACCGCCCGGAGGACGAGTTGCCGCCCGCGTAGCGCCGCGAGCGCGGTCAAGGCATGACTCTGCGCCCCGAGATAGCTGCCCGATACCAGCAAGACGGGAATCCCGAGCTCGGCCATCCAATCGAGCATTGTGTGCCGTTCCGCGATGGGGGACATGACGCCGCCGACGCCCTCGATCAGCAGATCGCCGGGGCCTTGGATCGAAGGGGCGATAGCCTCGCGGCTGAATTTGACCAGGCTCACGAAATCGACCTGCTTGCCCTCCCGCTTCGCCGCCAAATCGGGCGCGAGCGGCGCGCGGAAGCGCCAGGGCGAAATACGGTCGAGCTCGGCCGGCGTAACTTCACGCCCGAGCGCCGTCAGCAGCCGGCCGGGGTCGCTTTCGCCGGCGCGAGTTTCGTCGTAGCCGCTCACCAGCGGCTTGAGCGCAGTCACGTTCCGTCCGCGGCGGCGAAGTTCGGCAACGACGCCGCAGGCGACGAAGCTCTTGCCGATGTCGGTTCCGGTCGCGGTGACGAAGAGCGCGCTCATGGACGCATGAGGCCGCGCACCAGCGCGCCAAGCTCAAGGATCGCGTCGTCCGGATGTGCAGCGGTGAAGGTCAAGCGCAGCCGCGCCGTGCCCTCGGGCACCGAAGGCGGGCGGATGGCGACGGCGAGGAACCCCGCGCGCTCGAGCGTTTGGGCCGCTTCAAGCGCGCGCGATGTCTCGCCCAGTATCACGGGGACGATGGGGCTTTGTGCCTCCTTAAGACCGGTGGCCTGGGTGAAGGCGCGCGCCTTGCGCAAGGGTGCTACAACCAGATCGCCGCCGCGCGCGATGATATCGAGCGATGCGATGGCGGCGGCCACCGAGGCGGGCGGCAATCCAGTGGAATAGACGAAGCTGCGCGCCCGGTTCTTGACTAGGTCGACCACGTCGCGCGTGGCGCAGAGATAGCCGCCATAGCCGCCGACCGCCTTCGATAGCGTGCCCATCTGCAATAGCACCTCGGCCTTCCTGTCATGGGCGAAGGCCGAGCCGCGGCCACCGCCGGTTACGCCCAGCCCATGCGCGTCGTCGGCCAGGAGCCAGGCATCATAGCGTTTGGCCAAATCGCCGAGCGCGGGCAGAGGCGCGAGATCGCCGTCCATCGAGAATACGCCGTCGGTGGCGATGAGCGCGCGCTTGTGACGCTTCCGGTGTTCCTTGAGCAACGCTTCAGCATGGCCGAGATCATTATGGCGGTAGACTTGCAGATAGGCACGCGACAGCTGCGCTCCGGCCCAGAGACAGGCATGGGATAGCTCGTCCAGTAACACCAAATCTTCTTTGCCAATAAGCGCCGGGATGATGCCGGCATTGGCGAGATAACCCGAGCCGAAGACGCAAGCGGCCTGCGTGCCCTTGAGCCGTGCGAGGCGCTCCTCCAGCTCGGCATAAAGCGGATGGTTGCCGGTGACCAGCCGCGAGGCGCCCGCGCCCACGCCAAAGCGGCGGATCGCCGCGATCGCCGCCTCCTTTACTTCCGGATGCTGGCTTAGATTGAGGTAATCGTTGCAGGAGAAGGACAAGAGCCGCTTGCCGTTGCGGGTGACGGTGATGCCGTCCTCGCGCGCGGTCTCGGCCAGGCGGCGGCGCAATTGCCGGGCTTCGAGCGAGGCAAGCTTTTCGGCGGCGAAACTATCGAGCGAGGGCAAGGTTAAGGCTTCTGCTTGAGGGTGGCGCTTGACGGGGTTGGGATGTAGCGTTACCCCGGGCTCGCGCGAAAGCAAGGCTCAATAGACCGCCAGGGGAGGGATATGACCGCCGACGGCCCAAATACCGATATCCGGGACAGCGATATCCGGCACGATTGGACGAGCGAACAGGTTCTGGCGCTTTACAACCTGCCCTTCTGCGAGCTGGTGTTCCGCGCGCAAGGCGTCCACCGCCGGTATTTCGATCCGAGCCAGGTGCAGCTTTCCACATTGCTGTCGATCAAGACCGGCGGCTGTCCCGAGGATTGCGCCTATTGTCCGCAAAGCGTGCATTACGACACCGGCGTCGAGGCCGCGAAGCTGATGGGGCTCGATGCCGTTCTGGCCGAGGCGCGCGCCGCCAAGGCGCAGGGCGCGCAACGCTTCTGCATGGGCGCGGCCTGGCGCGAACCCAAGGAACGCGATCTCGACATGGTCTGCGGCATGGTCGAAGGCGTGAAGGCGCTGGGGCTCGAAACCTGCGCCACCCTTGGCATGTTGACGGGTCCCCAGGCCGAGCGGCTCAAGGCGGCCGGGCTCGATTACTACAACCACAATCTCGACACCTCGCCCGAATTCTACGGCCAGATCATCACCACCCGGGTTTACCAGGACCGGCTCGACACGCTCGGTCATGTGCGCGCGGCCGGGATGAAGGTGTGTTGCGGCGGCATCGTCGGCATGGGCGAAAGCCGCGCCGACCGCGCCGGGATGATCATGGCGCTGGCGAGCCTGCCGGTTCATCCCGAAAGCGTTCCGATCAATCTGCTGGTGCGGGTCGCGGGCACGCCCTTGGCCGAAACCCAGACGCTCGACGGGCTCGAATTCGTGCGCAGCATCGCGGTGGCGCGCATCGCCATGCCGGCTTCGGTGGTGCGGCTGTCGGCGGGCCGCGAAGGCATGAGCGACGAATTGCAGGCGCTGTGTTTCCTCGCCGGCGCCAATTCCATCTTCTGCGGCGCGCGGCTTTTGACCACGCCTAATCCCGGCCGCGACCAGGACCGCGCTTTGATGGACAAGCTGGGATTGTCGCCGATGACGGCGTCCTAGATGGAAGGCCTGGGACGCGACCGGCCGTCCTGGCTCGAAGGGCTCGATCATCTCTGGCTGCCCTATGCGCAGATGAAGACGGCGCCAGCGCCGCTCGCGGTTTCGCGCACCGAAGGTTGCCGAATTCATCTGGCCGACGGGCGGGTGCTGATCGACGGGATATCCTCGTGGTGGACCGCCTGCCACGGCTACAACCATCCCCACATTCGAGAGGCCGTCCGCCGCCAGCTCGAGATCATGCCGCATGTGATGATGGCGGGGCTGGCGCATGAGCCGGCCGCGACATTGGCGCGCCGCCTCGCGGCGCTGTTGCCAGGCGAACTCGATCACGTGTTTTTCTCGGATTCAGGCTCGGTCGCGGTCGAGATCGCGCTCAAGATGGTGGTGCAATTTTTCCTGAACCGCGGCCGGAAGAAGCGAACCAAATTCGTTTGTTTCAAGGGCGGCTATCACGGCGACACGCTGGGCGCGATGGCGGTGAGCGATTCAGGAACCGGCTTCCAGGGCCGGGTGGCGGCGTTGCCGCCGGAGCAATTCCTGCTCGATCTGCCGCGCGACGCGGACAGCGCCGCCAGTCTGGAGAAGTTCCTCGAGCAAAATGCCCACGAGCTCGCCGCCATCATCGTCGAGCCGCTGGTGCAGGGCGCGGGCAGCATGGTGTTTCATAAGCCCGAGGTATTGAAGCGTTTGCGCGCTCTCGCCGACCGGCACGATTTGCTGCTGATCTTCGACGAGATTTTCACCGGCTTCGGCCGCACCGGCGGGATGTTCGCCATGGAAGAGGCCGGAGTTTCGCCCGACATCGTGACCTTGTCCAAGGCGCTGACCGGCGGCGTGTTGCCGCTGGCGGCCACCATCGCCAGCCGCAAGGTCTATGACGGATTCCTGTCCGATGATCCGCAAGCGGCGCTGATGCATGGACCGACATTCATGGGAAACGCGCTCGCCTGCGCCGCCGCCAACGCCTCGCTCGATCTGTTCGAGCGCGAGCCGCGCCTCGAGCAAGTGGCGGCGATCGAGCAGCAATTGGCGCGCGAGCTTGCCCCGTGCTGCGATCTGCCCGGGGTGAGGGACGTGAGAGTGAAAGGCGCCATCGGCGTGGTCGAATTGGAACGTGCCGATGATCTCGAAACCCTGCGGAAAAATTTCGTCGCGGCGGGTACGTGGATCCGGCCCTTCGGCCGGATCGTCTATCTCGCGCCGTCCTTCACGATTTCGCCGGATGAGTTGTCGAAGCTTGCCGGCGCGATCCGGAGCGTGCTGGCGCAGCGAAGCTGAACGCGATCAGTGGATTTGCGTCGACGCGCCGGCGTGGTATTGCGGGATGATGGCGCTTGCCTGGTGATGAATCATTCGCCAGGTGCCCGCCTCGCGGATGAAGATATTGGTGGCGGCCAGCGTGCCGCCCGGCAGTTGTTCCTCGCACAGCACGATGGCGACATCGCCGTAGAGGAAGGCGCGCTCGTCGTGGCATTGAATGGGAAAACGCTCGCCATCGTCGGTCAGGATGGCGCGCCAGCTTTCCATCACCGCTTCGCGCCCGTGGACCGCCTCCCAGCCGGGATGAAGGCAGAGCACCTGGGCCTCGCGCGCCCACAGCGCGTCCATTGCCGCGTAATTGCGCAAACTGAAGGCGCGGTAGAAATCGAGATTGGCCGTCAGAACCGTGTCGCTGTCGGTGTGGCCCGCGCCGGGCCGGTTGGAGGTCATTTGGGTATTTTTGAGCATGGCGGGACTCCACGCGCAAGGGCGTTGCCGCGCGCGGCAAAAATCAATACGACTAGGGCCCCGACGCATGGAGACGAGCACCGCGCCCGTGACATCCCGCTCCGCCGCGAAAATTCTGGTCGATCAGCTCAAGCTGCACGGTGCCGATACCGCTTTCTGCGTGCCGGGCGAGAGCTACCTCGCGCTCCTGGACGCGCTCCACGACGCCAATTCCATTCGCCTGATCGTCTGCCGCCAGGAAGGCGGCGCGGCGATGATGGCCGAGGCCTATGGCAAGCTCACCGGCAAGCCCGGAATCTGCCTGGTGACGCGCGGGCCCGGCGCCACCAACGCCAGCGCCGGCATCCATGTCGCCTTGCAGGATTCGACGCCGCTGATCGTGCTGGTCGGCCAGGTGGCGCGCGGCGCGCGCGGCCGCGAGGCGCTTCAGGAGGTCGATTTCAAGGAATTTTTCGGTGGCGTGACGAAATGGGTGGAGGAGATTTCCGATCCCAAACGCATCCCGGAATATATGAGCCGCGCCTTCCACACCGCCACGGCGGGACGGCCCGGTCCGGTGGTGCTGTCCTTGCCCGAGGACATGCTCGAGGAAGAGGCCGAGACCGCGGATGCCGAACCCTATCGCCGGGTCGAATCCCATCCAGGCGCCGCGGAGATGGCCGAATTGCGCGCGCTGCTCACCTCTGCGAAGCATCCGTTCCTGCTGCTGGGCGGCAGTCCTTGGGACGAGGATTCGGTCAAGCAGATCGAAGCCTTCGCGGAATCCTTCGCGTTGCCGGTCGGCACCGGTTTCCGCCGCCAGGACCGCATCGACAACACGCATCTTTGCTATGCCGGCGATGTCGGTATCGGCATCAACGCGAGGCTTGCCGAACGCGTCAAGAATTCCGATTTGCTCATCGCCGTGGGCGCGCGGCTGGGCGAGGCCACCATGCAGGGCTACAGCCTCGCCGGCGTGCCGGTGCCCCGCCAGCGTTTGGTCCATGTCCATCCCGATCCCGAGGAATTGGGGCGGGTCTATCATCCCGCGCTCGCCATCAATGCGAGCCCGCGCAATTTCGCCGCATCGGCCGCCGCGCTGGAGCCGATCTCCGATCCGTCCTGGGCCAAGGACACGAAACAGGCGCATGCCGAGTATCTCGATTACATCGAGCCCACGCCCGCGCCGGGCGCGCTCCGCCTCGTCGAGGTGGTGCGCTGGCTCGACGCGCATCTGCCGCCGGACGCGATCTGGACCAACGGCGCCGGTAATTTCGCCGGCTGGGTCCACCGCTTCCACAGCTATCGCAGCTACGGCACCCAGCTCGCGCCGACCAGCGGCTCGATGGGCTACGGCTTTCCCGCGGCGGTGGCGGCGAAGCTCCTTCATCCCGAGCGCAGTGTGGTGTGCTTCTGCGGCGACGGCGATTTCCTGATGACCGGGCAGGAACTTGCCACGGCGGCGAAGCATCGCCTGGCTTTCGTGACCTTGATCGTCAATAACGGCATGTATGGTACCATCCGCATGCATCAGGAAATGCATTATCCCGGCCGCGTCTTCGGCACCGAGTTGCACAATCCGGATTTCGCCGCCCTGGCCAAGGCCTATGGCGCCTATGGCGAGACGGTCGAGCGCACCGAGGATTTTCCCGCCGCCTATGAGCGCGCCCGCGCCTTCGCCGGGCCGGCGGTGCTCGACCTCAAGGTCGATCCCGAGGCGATCACCTCGAAGCAGACCATCGGACAGATTCGCGCCGCTGTGCGGACACGTGGTTAGATGACGGGGCGGTTAGGCGTCACGGCGGTCCGCGCCGCGCGCGCAAGATCACGTAGACGATAATGGCGGCGAGGCCGATGCCGGCGGCGCTCAGCAACACCGGTTCCGTGTCCACGAGCTCGCCCAGGTAACTGAACACGTGCCCGCCGAGCCAATAGGCGAGCAATCCCCAGAACCCCACCCACAGCGCCGCGCCGATGGCGTTGTATATCGCGAACCGCAACCAGTTCATGTTGAGACTGCCGGCTGCGATGCCACTCAACTGGCGCGCCACCACGACGAAACGCGCGAAGATGATGACCAAGGCGCCGTAATGCCGCACGAAGCCCTCGACCCTGATCAGGCGCGCATGGGTGATGCCGAGGCGGTCGCCATAACGTATCAACAGCCGCTGTCCGCCGGTGCGGCCGATGAGAAATCCGATGGTGTTGCCGATCACAGCCGCCGCCCAAGCCAGCGGCAATAGCAGCCAGATGTCGAGCGTGCCGCGCGATGCCAGCGCCGCGCCGGTGATGAGCAGGGTTTCGCCCGGCAGCGGAAGGCCGAGATTCTCGGCCACCAAGCCGAACATGACGGCGGCATAGCCGTAATCGCCGACATAGCGGTGGGCTTCATGGAAAAAGCTATGGAGCAAGCGCCCTCGCGGCGGTCGGGGATGGGAGAGCTTGTTTAGGGCCAAAGCGGGCGAGGAGCAACCTCGGGCTGGCCGCGCTGGACAAGGCCGTGCAGCGAAGCCGGGCTGGACTTAGCCCGTGCCGCCGCCCCTATAATCCTTGAGGAGAGGAGCGCGGCGGCCCATGACCAACTCCCGCGACAAGCTTCCATCCCCCGGCAAATCGGCGGAGGTCGAGGCGTTCCTGCGCAAGATCGAGAATCTGCCGGTGCGCGCCGCCTCGGGACGGGGACGGCTGGTCTTCGCCATGGACGCGACCGCCTCGCGCGAGCCGAGCTGGGACCGCGCCTGCCGGATCCAGGGCGAGATGTTCGAGGCGACCGCCACGCTCGGCGGGATCGAGATCCAGCTCGTCTTCTATCGCGGGTTCAACGAATGCAAGTCGAGCCGTTGGCTCGCGAGCGCCGCGGAATTGCACAACGCCATGCGCGCCGTGTCCTGCCTCGGCGGCGAGACCCAGATCGAGCGCGTGCTCAATCACGGCATCAAGGCGGCCCGCGCCGGAAGGCTCGACGCCCTGGTCTTCGTCGGCGACGCGATGGAGGAGAATCCCGACACCCTCGCCAATCTCGCCGGTGAATTGGGCCTGTTGAACGTGCCGGTCTTCGTCTTCCACGAAGGCCAGGACCCGGACGCCGCCAAATGTTTCAAGGAAATCGCGCGGCTGTCGCATGGCGCCTATTGTCCGTTCGATTCATCGAGCGCCTCGGAATTGAAGGCGCTGCTGGGGGCGGTCGCTTCTTATGCGGCCGGGGGGCGCAAGGCGCTGGCCGATTACGGCAAATCGGCCGGCGGGCCGGCGCTGCTGCTGGCCCGCAGGCTCGGCGGCGGCGAATGATCTATCTCGTTCTCGGCATTGGGCTGCTGGCGGCGTTGCTGGTGCTGGCACGCGCCTTCGTCGCCGCCGATCCGGCCAAGCTCGGGCGCATCATCACCTGGTTCCTGGGCGGGCTCGCCGTGGCCGGGGCGGGGACGGCGCTGGTGCTCCTGCTGCTCAGCGAAAGACTGCTGCCGGCGCTGGTCGCGGCGGGCAGCTTGGCGCCGATCGGCTACCGGCTGTGGACGCAGTGGCGCCATGGCGGCGGCGCGACGGGTTTCGCGCCGGGCCGCACATCGAAGGTCGAGACCGGCATGATCTCGATGCGCCTCGATCACGGCACCGGCGAGATGAGCGGCACGGTGAAGCGCGGCGCTTATACGGGGAGGCGGCTCGACGAGTTGGAGGAAAGCGAGCTCTTGGCGCTGTGGCGTCAATGCCGCATCGAGGATGCGGATGCGGCGCGGCTCTTGGAAGCCTATCTCGACCGCTTCAGGCCGGATTGGCGGGCCAAGGCGGGCGGCGGAGGCGGCGGCGATGCGCGCGCCGCGTCATCCGACGCCATGACCCGGGAGGAGGCCTATGCGATTCTAGGCCTTGCGCCCGGCGCCTCGGCGGAGGCGGTCAGGGATGCGCATCGCCAGCTCATGATGAAGCTGCACCCCGACCATGGCGGCTCGACTTACCTTGCCGCCAAGCTCAACCGCGCCAAGGAAATATTGTCGGGTGAGTGACCGTTATTTCTGCTGGCCCGGAGGCGGTGCCGGCGGAGGCGGCGTCATGCCGCTGCCGGGTTCGATCTTCATCACGAACACCGTCACCTTCTCGTTGGGACCAAAAGGCCCTGGCACCTTGTGACTGACCGGCTTCAGGCTTTTGAGAAAGGCGGCGATCGCATAGGCGTCGCTGTTCGTCAGAACGGACAAGTTCATGTACGGCATGATCGGCGCAAGCTGCCTGCCATCGGGCCGGGCGCCGATCTTGATCGCGGTGACGATCTGCTTCGCGCTCCAATTGCCGAGGCCGGTCGCCTTGTCTGGCGTCAGGTTGGGGCCGACGAACACGCCGAGCCCCGGGATCTCGAATCCCACATCCGAACCGCCGAGATAGCGTGTCGCGTCTTCCTTGCCGAGGAAATGTCCGGGCGTATGGCAATCGGTGCAGCCCCCCACGGTCGCCAGGTATTTGCCGCGCGCCACCTGCTTGTCGTCGGCATTGGCCTGGCCGCCGGCGGCGGCAAGCAAACCCGCAGCGAGGCTCAGATAGATTATGGACCGGATCATTTTCCTCTCCCCTATGGCGCGTTGATGCCTCTCTAACATATTTCCAGCGGGGCTAAAAGCCAGCGACTCGCGGGCGGATTGCCTTATGGATTGGGCAGCGGAAGCGGTATACAAACCGGCCATGAATTCAACTCGTTCGCAAAGCGGTATTCCCGGTCGGCGGCCTCGGCACGCGATTCCTTCCCGCCACCAAGGCCATGCCCAAGGAGATGCTCCCGGTCGTCGACAAGCCTCTGATTCAATACGCGGTGGAAGAGGCGCGCGCGGCCGGCATCGAGCAGTTCATTTTCGTCACCGGCCGCTCCAAATCGGCGATCGAGGACCATTTCGATCTTTCCTACGAACTCGAGACCACGATGCGCGAACGCGGCAAGGACGCGCAGATCCGCGAGGTCAATTCCTGGATGCCAGAGCCCGGCCAGATCGCTTTCACCCGCCAGCAGAAGCCCCTGGGGCTGGGTCATGCCGTGCTGTGCGCGCGGCATCTGATCGGCGACGAGCCCTTCGCCGTGCTGCTGGCCGACGATTTGATCCTGTCGAAGCAGCCCTGCCTCAAGCAGATGGCGGCGGCCTATGCCAAGACCGGCGGCAATATGGTGGCGGTGGAAGAAGTGCCGCGCGAGCACACCAACCGCTACGGCGTGCTCGACATCGCCAAGGACGACGGCAAGCTGGTGACGGTCAAGGGCGTGGTCGAGAAACCCGAGCCGGCCAAGGCGCCTTCGACCCTCAGCATCATCGGCCGCTACATACTCGAGCCGCTGGTGTTCGAGCATCTGTCGCATCTCGGCAAGGGCGCAGGCGGCGAGATCCAATTGACCGACGCGCTCGCCAAGTTGATCAAGGACAAGCGGCCGTTCCACGGGCTTCGCTTCGAGGGCAAGCGCTTCGATTGCGGCGACAAGGCCGGGTTCTTCGAGGCCAATGTCGCCTTCGCGCTCAACCGCAAGGACATGGCGCCGGCGGTCAAGAAAATCCTGCAAGATTACCGCTGAGGGATTCGTGGCGTCCGGCCATAGCTTCGATCCAAGCATCCTGCGCGAATACGATATCCGCGGCATCGTGGGTGAGACACTGCACGCGGCCGATGCGCGCGCCATTGGCCAAAGCTTCGCCGCGGTGCTGGCCGAAACAGGCGGAAAACGCGTCGCCGTCGGCCGCGACGGTCGGCTCAGCTCGCCCATGATGGAAGCGGCGCTGGTCGATGGCTTGACCGGTTGCGGCATCGACGTGACGCGCGTGGGCTTGGGCCCGACGCCGATGCTCTATTTCGCCGCCTACACGCTCCCGGTCGATGGCGGTATCATGGTGACGGGATCGCATAATCCGCCGGACCATAACGGCTTCAAGCTGGTGCTCGGCAAGAAATCCTTTTTCGGCGCCGACATCCAGCGCCTGGGAAAAATCGCATCGGCCGGAAAATTTCCGTCAGGCAAAGGCAATGTCGAAGACAAGCCGGTGCTCGACGCTTACGTCGCGCGGCTCGCGTCCGATTACCGGGGCAAGAACCCGCTCTTCGTCGCCTGGGACGCGGGCAACGGCGCCGCCGGCGAGGCGATGAAATTGCTCGCAGGCCGCCTGCCGGGCCGGCATGTCCTGCTCAACGAGGCGATCGACGGGCGCTTTCCCGCCCATCATCCCGATCCGACCGAGATCAAGAACATGAAGCAGCTTCAGGATACTGTGCTGGAGCGGAAATGCGATCTCGGCATCGCTTTCGACGGCGATGGCGACCGCATCGGCGTGGTCGACGGCAAGGGCCGCATCCTGTGGGGCGACCAGTTCATGATCGTGCTGGCGCGCGAGATCATCGACAAGCAGCCGGGCGCCATCATCATCGCCGACGTCAAGGCGAGCCAGACGCTGTTCGACGAGGTCGCGCGGATGGGCGGCAAGCCCCTGATGTGGAAGACCGGTCATTCGCTCATCAAGGCAAAGATGGCGGAGCTCAAGGCGCCGCTCGCCGGCGAGATGAGCGGCCATATTTTCTATGCCGACGGCTATTACGGCTATGACGACGCGCTCTATGCCGCGGTCCGGTTGCTGTCCATCCTGTCGCGCGGCAATGAGAGCCTGGCGGATATCCGCGACCGCATGCCCAACGTGGTCAACACGCCCGAGCTTCGCTTTCCCTGCAGCGCCGAGCGTAAGTTCAAGAGCGTGGAAGAGGTGCGCGAGCGGCTGAAGCGCGCGGGCGCCGAGGTTTCTGAAGTGGATGGCGTGCGGGTGAAAACGCCGGAAGGCTGGTGGCTGCTCCGCGCCTCCAATACCCAGGACGTGCTGGTTGCGAGGGTCGAGGCCAAGGATGAATCAGCGCTGAAACGGCTCAAGGCCGAATTGGCCGCGCAACTGCGCCAAAGCGGCGTCGCGCCGCCGTCCGGATTCTAGCTTCTCAAATCAGGAATTAATCGTCTTCGGAATTGCCCGGCGCGTCGAACGCCGGCGCATCGGCCGGTTGGGCCGCCGGCTGGACAAGCGCGGGCGTCGGCGGGGCGGGCGGGCCCAACTGCAACACGGTCTGGGAAGCCGGCTGCGGCGCAATCACGGCGCAGATCTTCTGCTTGCTGCTCATCACGCTGTGCAGAGTGCGGCAGGCCTTCTGCGCCTCGGTCTCGGTGAAGCCGGCGATGCGGGCGCGAAAGAATGGCTGCTTGTCGCTATGCGCGGGCGGCAACACCAACGCGATCTTGTCCTTGGCGGTGGGAAGCTTGGTCAGCGCCACGGCGCCGGCGTTTTGGGCCGCGTCATAATTCGCGAAGGCGCCCACCTGGATGCTCCATCCGGTGCTGGACGCGACCGGATGCGGCGGCTTACCGCCATGCGCGGCCTGCCGGGGAATCGCGGCCTCGGCGCGGCCCACCGGGTTGAGCGCGGCCATGGTATGCGCCGCGCCGTCGGAATTGGCCCCGGAACCATCGTCGAAGGCGGCCATGCGCAACGCATCGCTGCTGATGGGATTGCCGGCGAAACTGGTTTCGAGCAATTGCGCCATCTGTCTGTCGCGGCCATGGGCTGAGCTGCCGCCCATGATGACGCCGATCAGCCGCTTGCCGTCGCGCACCGCCGAAGCGGCAAGGTTGAATCCGGCGGCGCGGATATAGCCGGTCTTGATGCCGTCCATGCCCGCGAATTCCTGCATGAGATGGTTGTGCGTCTCGTAGGTCTGGTCGCGATAGGTGAATTCCTCGGTGGCGAAGAAGGCGTATTCCTTCGGGAAGTCTCGCCACAAGGCTTGCGCCAGCTTGGCGATGTCGCGCGCGGTCGAATGCTGCGCGGGATTGGGCAGGCCCGAGGCGTTGCGGAAGACGGTGTTGGTCATGCCGAGCGCGCGCGCCTTTTGCGTCATGCGGTCGGCGAAGGCGGCTTCGTTGCCGGCGAGATTCTCGGCCACCGTCACCGCCGCGTCATTGGCGGATTTGGTGATCAGGCCGAGGATGAGATCCTGCACGCGAACCTTCTGTCCCGGGATCAGGTCGATCTTCGACGGCGCCTGGCGCGCGGCGTGCATCGACACGGAGAAGGTGTCATCGAGAGTGATGCGGCCCTGCTCCAGCGCTTCGAACACCAGATAGAGCGTCATCATCTTGGTGAGCGAGGCGGGATATGTGGGCCGGTCGGCGTCTTGCTCGCTCAGAACCGTTCCGTTCTGCGCGTCGATCACGATCGCGGAGAAATGGGGCGCGGTGTAGCGGCGGGCCTGGGCGAAATGCGTGGGCGCGAGCACCAGGATCAGAATGGCGGCGGCCAGGACAGCGAATCGCCGGGAGATCAATCGACGGTTTTGCGCCGACGGCGCTTCTGCCATCCTCAAGGAACTGGTTCCCCCCAACAACTCGACCATGCCAGCAAGAGTACAGGACTAACCCCGGAAAAGCTTAGGAATATAGCGATTCCGTGTCCAGTAATTCCTGGCTTGATTGAAGATATTTCATGTTGCGGCCGGGCATTGCGCCGTGGCTGGCGGCCGAGTTGGCCATTAACCAGTCCGATTGCAGCGCACAATCACTCTTGAAGCGCTTCAACAATGGAATTATATTTCTATGCTGCAGCGCAATATAGTGGTTAGGAGATTATCATGACGGCCAAGGTGAAGAAGCTGGCGGTTCCGGCATCGGTCGAATCGGCGAGCACCCAAACCTACTCCGCGTTCCCCAGCGCGCTCAGCGGCTATGAAGAATTGGCCGCGTTGTCGCGTGAACATCTCGATGCCATGCTCAAGGCCAATGCGGCGCTGAGTGAGGGTTTTGAGGCGCTGGCCAAGGAATATATGGGCTACACCCAGGCCGCCCTGACCGCCGCCGGCGAGGCCGCCAAGAGCCTGCTCCAGGCCAAGACCCTCGATCAGGTGTTCGAGATCAATGCCGGCTTGGCCAAGACCGGCGTCGACACGCTGCTCGACCGCTCGGCCAAGCTGTCGCAATGGAGCCTGGCGCTGGCAAAGGAAGCCGCGATGCCGCTCGAACACTGTTTCGAGACGACGCTGGCGAAATTGACAAAACAGCTCGCGGCGTGATGCGCCGGTTTCCCGCCTGTAAGCGATTCAATGACCCGGCCGCTTGGCCGGGTCTTTTGTTTTGCACGCCGTTAACCCGCCGGGCCTAGGCTCTTGGCATGGGCGATAGGCGTCGGGCCGGTTTGGAAAGGGCTTCCCCCCGGGGAGGCCGACCTCCTATCATGTCGGGGACGGCAAATTCGGGGGGCGGGGAATCGGAGTTGTTCCACGGATTGGGTGATGAGCGACATCGAGAAGCGCAACGGCAGCGAGGGCCCGACCACGGGCGTGATCGTCAAGGCCAAGCCCAAGACGAAGAAGCCCTCGATGTACAAAGTCCTGATGCTCAACGACGACTACACGCCGATGGAGTTCGTCGTCCACATCCTCGAGCGTTTCTTCGCCAAGAACCGCGACGAGGCGACTCGCATCATGATGCATGTGCATCGCCGCGGCGTCGGCATCTGCGGCGTCTATACCTACGAGGTCGCCGAGACCAAGGTGACCCAGGTGATGGATTTCGCCCGCCAGCACCAGCATCCGCTGCAATGCACCTTGGAAAAGGATTGAGGGTTCATGCTGTCGCGTAACCTCGAAAAAACCCTGCACCGCGCCTTGGCCTACGCCAATGAGCGCCGGCACGAATACGCGACGCTCGAGCATCTCCTGCTGGCCTTGACCGAGGACCAGGACGCGATGGCGGTGTTGCGCGCCTGCACGGTCGATATCGAGAAGCTGCGCCGCGAGCTCATCAATTACGTCGACAACGAGCTGGTCAATTTGGTGGCGGCCCAGGTCGAGGACGCCAAGCCGACCGCCAGCTTCCAGCGCGTGCTGCAACGCGCCGCGATCCACGTTCAATCCTCGGGCCGCGAGGAGGTGACCGGCGCCAATGTGCTGGTGGCGCTGTTCGCCGAGCGCGAAAGCCACGCCGTCTATTACCTGCAAGAGCAGGACATGACACGCTTCGACGCGGTGAACTATATCTCGCACGGCATCGCCAAGGCGCCGGGCCGCTCCGAAACCCGCCGCGTCCAGGGCGCGGAGGAAGAGGAGCCGCCGCGCGCCGAGAAGGCGCCGAAGCGCGCCCATGACGCGCTCGACGCCTATTGCGTCAATCTCAACAAGAAGGCGCGCAACGGCAAGATCGACCCGCTGATCGGCCGCGAGGCCGAGGTCGACCGCACCATCCAGATTCTTTGCCGCCGCTCCAAGAACAACCCGCTCTATGTCGGCGATCCCGGCGTCGGCAAGACCGCCATCGCCGAGGGGCTGGCGCGCCGCATCGTGCAGCGCGAGGTGCCCGAGGTATTGCAGAATGCCACTATATACGGCCTCGACATGGGCGCGCTTCTGGCCGGCACGCGCTATCGCGGCGATTTCGAGGAGCGGTTGAAGGCGGTGCTGGCCGAGCTTGAGGCGCTGCCCGGCGCGATCCTGTTCATCGACGAGATCCACACCGTCATTGGGGCCGGCGCCACTTCGGGCGGCGCGATGGATGCCTCGAATTTGTTGAAGCCGGCCTTGGCCTCGGGCGCGATCCGCTGCATCGGCTCGACGACCTACAAAGAATACCGGAATTACTTCGAGAAGGACCGCGCGCTGGTGCGCCGCTTCCAGAAGATCGACGTCAACGAGCCGACGGTCGAGGATTCGGTGAAGATCCTCCGCGGCTTGAAGCCCTATTACGAGCGCCACCACCATGTGCGCTACACCGCCGACGCCATCCGCGCCGCGGTCGAGCTGTCGAACCGTTATATCGGCGACCGCAAGCTGCCGGACAAGGCCATCGACGTGATCGACGAGGTCGGCGCCTCGCAGATGCTGTTGCCCGAAAACAAGCGGCGCAAGACCGTCACCGCCAAGGACGTCGAGGCGGTGGTGGCGACCATGGCCCGCATTCCCCCGAAGAGCGTGTCGCGCGACGACCGCGAGGTCTTGAAGAATCTCGACCGCGATCTGAAAACCATGGTGTTCGGCCAGGACAAGGCGATCGACGCGCTGGCCGCGGCGATCAAGCTCGCCCGCGCCGGGTTGCGCGAGGCCGGCAAGCCGATCGGCTCCTACTTGTTTTCGGGCCCGACCGGCGTCGGCAAGACCGAGGTGGCGCGGCAATTGGCCCGCACGCTCGGCATCGAACTCACGCGCTTCGACATGTCGGAATACATGGAGCGCCACACCGTCTCGCGCCTCATCGGCGCGCCGCCGGGCTATGTCGGATTCGACCAGGGCGGGTTGCTGACCGACGCGATCGACCAGCATCCGCATTGCGTGCTGCTGCTGGATGAGATCGAGAAGGCGCATCCCGATCTCTTCAACATCCTGTTGCAAGTGATGGATTACGGCAAGCTCACCGACCACAACGGCAAATCGGTCGATTTCCGCAACGTAATTCTCATCATGACCACCAATGCGGGCGCGATGGATTTGGCCAAGAACGCCATGGGCTTCGGCAACGAGCCCCGGAGCGGCGACGACGAAGAGGCGATCAACCGCCTGTTCACGCCCGAATTCCGCAACCGGCTCGACGCGGTGATCTCCTTCGCGGCGCTGACGCCCGACACGGTCGGCCGGGTCGTCGACAAGTTCATTCTCCAATTGGAGGAGCAGCTCGCCGACCGCAACGTCACCATCGAACTGACCGGCGAGGCGCGTAAATGGCTGGCCGAGAAGGGCTATGACCGCCTGTTCGGCGCGCGGCCGCTGGCCCGGATCATCCAGGAGCACATCAAGAAGCCGCTGGCCGAGGAATTGCTGTTCGGCAAGCTCGCCAAGGGCGGGGTGGTGCAGGTCAAGGTGGCCGAGGGCAAGCTCGCCTTCACCTATATCGAGGCGCCGCCGGCGCAGCCGCGCTCGCCGGGCAAGGACGATAAGGACGAGCAGGACGAGACCAAGCGCGAATTCGTCGAATAGGCGGGCGCTTTAGAGCGCGGCGTCGGCGATCTTCCACATGTAAAGCGCCAGGATGGAGCGGTGCGGCGCGAACAGCGCCGCCACCTTGGCGGGCTTGCGCCTGCCGATGAGCCGTTTCAGCGTTTTGCGCGCGGCGCTGTCGCCGTCGGGCCAGACATCGGGGTCCTTGCAATAGAAGATCGCCAGCATGTCGCAGGTCCACGGGCCGATGCCGTGGATTTGCGTCAGATGCGCCGCGCGCTCCGGGTGGGCCATGGCGCGGATTTGTGCGGGGACAAGCGCGCCCGCTTCATGCGCAGCGCGGATGCTCTGCAACGCCTTGACCTTGGCGCGCGACAAGCCGCAGCCGCGCAGCGCGCGCTCGTTATCGGCGTGGAAGAAGGCATGCAGCTCACCGCCCGCCGTAGCCGATTCAAGTCTTCCCCAGATGGCTCGTGCGGCTTTGGTCGAAAGTTGCTGACCGACCACGGCGCGCGCGAGAAAGGCCGCCACCCCCTTGTCCTCGCGCTCGGAATGCCGCACCGGACCGGATGCGCGCAGCGCCGCCTGCAATCTCGGCGAGACCGTGCCGGCGATGCGCAGAAAACGGCGGTGGAGCTTAGGGTCCATCCTCCGCCTCGCGCTTGAAGGGCGAGAGTCCTTCCTCAAGCTCCTCCATCTCATTCTCGACCGCGCGGCGCTCGCGCTTGAGGAAATCCTCGACCGCCTTGGCGAAACCGGGATCGCGAATCCAATGCGCGCTATAGGTGGGGACGGGCAGATATCCCCGCTGGATCTTGTGCGCGCCTTGCGCCCCGGCCTCGACCCGCTTCAATCCGCGCGCTATGGCGAAATCGATGGCGCGGTAATAGCATGCTTCGAAGTGGAGAAAGGGAATCTCGCTCAGACATCCCCAGTTGCGGCCATAGAGCGTGTCCTTGCCCATCAGGTTCAACGCGCCCGCGACATAGCGCCCGTCCTGCTTTGCCATCACCAGCACGACTTTGTTTTCCAGGCGCTCGCCCAAGAGGTCGAAGAATTCGCGCGTCAGATAGGCCGAACCCCATTTCTTGTCCGAGGTCGAGGTGTAGAAGCGGAAGAACGCATCCCAATGCCGGGCCTGGATCTCAACGCCATTAAGCGTTTCGATTTCCACGCCTTCATTGGCTTCGCGCCGCTCGCGTTTGATCTGCTTGCGTTTGCGCGCGGTGAGCGCATCGAGAAAATCCTCGAAGCTCCTATAGCCTTGATTCTCCCAGTGGAATTGCCGCCCCAGGCGCTGAAGAAATCCCGCCTCGCCCAGGCGTTCATATTCAGCCTTGGCCGGGAAGGTCACATGCAGCGACGATACCTTCGACCGCTTGGCTATTTCGACTATTGCCGCCACCAGCAGCCGCGCGGCGTCCGGTGGCGCGCCGGGGCGGATCAGAATCCTGTTCCCGGTCACCGGCGTGAACGGCACCGCCACCTGGAGCTTTGGGTAATAACGCCCGCCGGCGCGCTCATAGGCCTCGGCCCAGCCGTGGTCGAACACGTATTCGCCATAGGAATGGCTTTTCAGATACATCGGCACGGCGCCCAAGAGCCGGCCGTCGCCGTCCTCGAGCGCCAGATGCTGCGGCAGCCAGCCGGTCTCGGCGCAAGCCGAGTTCGACGCTTCGAGCGCATCGAGAAAGGCGTGGGAGAGGAAGGGATTATCCGCTCCGGCGCATTCATCCCAATCCGCGGCCCCGATCTTGGAGAGCCGCTCGACGACCTTGATCGAAAGCCGGTCGCTGCCGTCCATCCTCAACGCACCTCGAATACCGCCTCGACTTCGACCGCGACATTGCCCGGCAGCGCCACCACGCCCACGGCCGAGCGCGCATGCTTGCCGGAATCGCCGAACACCTCGCCCATCAGTTCGGAGCAGCCATTCACGACAAGCGGCTGGTCGGTGAAATCGGGCATGGAATTGACGAAGCCCACCAGCTTGACGCAGCGCACCACGCGCTCGAGATCGCCGTCCAGCGCCGCCTTCACCTGCGTCAGCAGGTTGAGGCCGCAGAGCCGCGCCGCCTGCGTACCGTCATCGAGCGAAATCTCGCGGCCGAGCTTGCCGATGAACCGGTTCTCGCCCTGCCAATGGCAAAGCTGGCCCGAGACGAACAGCAAATCGCCGGTGCGCGCCGTCGGCACATAGCTCCAGCGCGGCGGCACCGGATTCGGCAACTCGATCTTCAATTCCTTCAATCGCGCCTCGATTCGTCCAGCCATGGTCTCTCCCTCGCCGCCCTCTGTGGATAGTTAGTTGCCTCTTGCCCAGCAATTTCAGCACGGCGGCACGTTGATTCCACATAAAAAAACCGGCCATCCGAGGATGGCCGGTCAGTCAACTGCGCGTGGCCCCTCGCCCAAAGGCAAGGGTATCAGTTCTAGGCGGGCCTTTGGCGGAGTATCCCCACCCCAAGCGGCGTATATTCGGCCTGATGCGCTCGGGCCTAGCCGGACAGGCTGGCCTTGATCTCGTCGGGCACCGGCTCGGGCTTGATGCCCGGCCGCTCGGGGTGTGACTTGGCCCAGATGCGCTTCTCGAAGCCCTCAACCGCCAGCTCGCTGCCATTGAGGATACGGTGGCGGACGGTGAAGCTCGAGCGGCCCCATTCGGCGACCTCGCATTCGGCAGTGACCATGTCGTCATAGAAGCAGGGTCTGAGGAAGTTTGCTCCGGCATCGACCAGCGGGCAGCCGATGGTGCCGTATTTCTTGCGCATCTCCGATCCAGAAAGCCCGGTGCGCTCGAACAACTGCGCCGTACTGACATCGAACATGGCGAAGTATTGCGGATAGAACACGATCCCGGCGGGATCGCATTGCCCCCATTCGATGCGGAATTTACGGCGGTGGACAAGCATGCGGTCAGCCTGCGCTAAAAGGGGTTGGATGGTGGGTGAAAAGAGAGAAAAAAGCGGGGGCACGGCTTGCGCCGTGCCCCCCAATTTCTGCCTCAGTCACGGTGCCGGCCGGGAGGCTGTAGCCGGGGTGCCGCGTAGCGATCAACTACAGCCGCTGGTGCCGCCGCAGGTATCGCATTTGAGGCAGGTGCCGTTCCTAACCAGGGTGAAGTTGCCGCACTCGCCGCAACTGTCGCCCTCATATCCCTTCATCCGCGCCGCCTTGATCTGTTCGATCCGGCTGTCGGGCGGCGTCATGGATGTCGTGGCGTGGAGATCGGCGGCGAGATTGGTCGCCACCGTCATAGTGCCGCCGCCGGCCATTTCCATCATCGGCGCGCGCGCGCTTGCCTGCGCTTGAGGCTGCGCCTGTCCGGCGCCGCCTTGGAACACGGTGAGCTTCTTGCGCATATAGCCGTTCGACGCGACGCGTTGCATGACCGCAGCCATGTCGGGCTTGGGCCCTTCCGGCAGGTTCGATTCCGCCGCGCCCTTGCCCAGTGTGTCGGGCATGAGATCGGCCGGCTGCACATGCGCCAGATCGTTGCGCCCGAGATAGGAGATGGCGAGCTCACGGAAGAGGTAGTCGAGGATCGAGGTCGCCATCTTGATGGCGTCGTTGCCCTCGACCATGCCGGCTGGATCAAAGCGGGTGAAGGTGAAGGCTTCGACGAACTCCTCGAGCGGCACGCCATATTGCAAGCCGATCGAGATGGCGATGGCGAAGTTGTTCATCAGCGAACGGAAGGCGGAGCCTTCCTTGTGCATGTCGATGAACACCTCGGCCAGGCGGCCATCCTCGTATTCGCCGGTGCGGAGATAGACCTTGTGGCCGCCGACCGTGGCCTTCTGGGTGTAGCCCTTGCGGCGTTGCGGCAGGCGCGAGCGCTCGCGTATCACCCGCTCGACCACCCGCTCGACGATGCGTTCAGCGACGAGCGGCGCGCGCTCGGCCGGGTTCTTGGCGGCGAGATCGGCGATCGCGTCATCGTCGGTTTCGTCGTCGATCAGCATCGATTGCAGCGGCTGCGACAGCTTCGAGCCGTCGCGGTAGAGCGCGTTGGCTTTCAGTCCGAGCCGCCAGGACAGCATATAGGCGTCCTTGCACTGCTCGACTGTGGCGGCGTTGGGCATGTTGATGGTCTTGGAGATCGCGCCCGAGATGAAGGGCTGGGCCGCGGCCATCATGCGGATGTGGCTGTCGACCGAGAGCGCGCGCTTGCCGATGCGGCCGCAGGGATTGGCGCAATCGAACACCGGCAGATGCTCGTTCTTGATGAAGGGCGCGCCTTCAAGTGTCATGGCGCCGCAGCAATAGGTGTTAGCGGCGTCGATCTCAGCCTTGGTGAATCCCAATGCCGCGAGCATGTCGAAGGACACCTCGTTCATCTGCGCGTCGCTGAAGCCGAACGCAGCCTTGCAGAACTCTTCGCCCAGGGTCCATTTGTTGAAGGCGAATTTTATGTCGAAGGCGGTGGCGAGCTGGCTTTCCAGCGCTTCAAGCGCGCTTTCGGTGAAGCCCTTGGCTTTCAGCTCCTTGTGGCCGATGGCGGGCGAGCCCTTGAGCGTGCCGTGGCCGACGGCATAGAGCACCATCGCCTCGATATCTTTCGCGGCATAGCCCAGCTTGGCGAGCGCCTCGGGCACGACGCGGTTGATGATGCGGAAATAGCCGCCGCCGGCGAGCTTCTTGAACTTCACCAGCGCGAAATCGGGCTCGATTCCGGTGGTGTCGCAATCCATGACGAGGCCGATCGTCCCGGTGGGGGCGATGACCGTTGACTGGGCGTTGCGGTAGCCGTGCAACTCGCCCAGCATCAGCGCTGCGTCCCAGGCCTGGTGCGCGGATTGGATTAAGGTCCGGTCGGGGCAGTTGACCGCATCGAGCGGCACCGGCGGCACCGACAGGCTTTCATAGCCAGCGCGCTCGCCATGGGCGGCGCGGCGATGATTGCGGATGACGCGCAACATTGCGTCGCGATTCTTGTCGTAGCCGGGGAAGGCGCCCAGTTCGCCCGCCATCTCGGCCGAGGTGGCATAGGAGACGCCGGTCATCACCGCGGTGATGGCGGCGCAGAGCGCGCGGCCCTGGTCGCTGTCATAGGACAGGCCGGCGGCCATCAACAGGCCGCCGATATTGGCGTAGCCCAGCCCCAAAGTGCGGAACTCGTAGCTGAGCTTGGCGATCTCCTTCGACGGGAATTGCGCCATCAGCACCGAGATCTCGAGCGCCACGGTCCACAGCCGCACCGCATGCTCGAAGGCCGGGGTGTCGAAATGGCCGCCCTCGCGGCGGAACGCCATGAGGTTCAAGGAGGCGAGGTTGCACGCCGTGTCGTCGAGGAACATATATTCCGAGCACGGGTTGGATGCATTGATGCGGCCGCTCGCCGGGCAGGTGTGCCACTCGTTGATGGTGGTGTCGTATTGCAGGCCGGGATCGGCGCTGGCCCAGGCCGCCTCGGCGATCTTCGCCCACAAATCGCGCGCTTCGAGCGTTTTATGAACCTTGCCGTCGATGCGGCGGATCAAGTCCCACTTGCCGCCCTTCAACACGCGATCGAGAAAGTCGTTGGTGACCCGCACCGAGTTGTTGGAGTTCTGGCCCGAGACGGTGAGATAGGCCTCGCTGTCCCAATCGAGGTCATAGGTCTTGAAGTCGATCTTGGTGTAGCCCTGCTGGGCGAATTGGATGACGCGCTGGACGTAATTCTCCGGAATCATGACCGCGCGCGCGGCCTTGATTTCGCGCCGGAGCGCCATGTTGCGCTTCGGGTCATGGCGGTTCTCGCCCAATGCCTGGGCCTCGGGCCCGTTGCAGGCGGCCATGATGAGATTGAGGTGCTTCTGCGCGAGCTTCGAGCCCGAAACCAGCGCCGCCACCTTCTGCTCCTCGACCACCTTCCAGTCGATATAGGTTTCGATATCGGGATGGTCGATATCAACCGTGACCATCTTGGCGGCGCGTCTCGTCGTTCCCCCGGATTTAATTGCGCCCGCCGCGCGGTCGCCGATCTTCAGGAAGCTCATCAGGCCGGAGGATTTGCCGCCGCCCGACAGTTTCTCGCCGTCGCCCCGGAGCTTGGAAAAATTCGAGCCGGTGCCCGAGCCGTATTTGAACAGGCGCGCCTCGCGCACCCATAAATCCATGATCCCGCCCTCGTTGACGAGATCGTCGGCGACCGATTGGATGAAGCAGGCATGCGGTTGCGGATGCTCATAGGCGCTCTTCGACACCACCAGCTCGCCGGTCTTGAAGTCGACGTAGTAATGGCCTTGCGCCGGGCCATCGATGCCATAGGCCCAATGCATGCCGGTGTTGAACCATTGCGGCGAATTGGGCGCCGCCATCTGGCGGCACAGCATGAAGCACATTTCGTCGTAATAGGAGCGGGCGTCCGACTCGCCGTCGAAATAGCCGCCCTTCCAGCCCCAATAGGTCCAGGTTCCGGCGAGTCGATGGAACACCTGTTTGGCGCTACGCTCCGACTCGGTGCGCTCGGCCGCTGGCAGCTTCTCCAGCGCCTTGGAGTCCGGCACCTTCCGCCACAGCCAGGACGGCACGTCCTTTTCCTCGACCGGCTTCAACTTGGCCGGCACGCCGGCCTTGCGGAAATATTTCTGCGCCAGGATATCGCAGGCGACCTGACTCCAATCGGCCGGTACGTCGATGTCCGGCAGATAGAAGACGCGCGACCCGTCCGGGTTGCGAATCTCACTGGTGGCTGATTTGAAGGTGATGGCCTGATATGGATCTTGGCCGGCAGTCGTAAAGCGACGCTCTATGCGCATTAACTTTCCCCCCGATTAACCCGCGTATCGGGCGGGACACCACAGCTTGTGTCTGCCTAATGCGCAGACCACTAAGGCTGACAGAATTCTTACAGCAGTTCAACTAGATTTTGTGGGTGTGGATAGAAATCTCCGCGATATATAGATTTTATGGTGTTTGCTGGCTTTCATCATCGCGTAACAGTGGGTAACCCAGTGGATAAGGGCGCTTTCCCGGCCCCTTCGATTGTCACAAAAGAAAAGGCCGCGGCGAGTCATCGCCGCGGCCCACCCTGGAGGCTGTTTCGGGTTATTGCCCCGCCGCCTTCCTGGCGTCGTAGGGATAGCGGAACGTGCCCGACTTGAACGCCGGCGGATAGAGAATCACCTGCGTCCCCGCCCGGCGGAACTGGTCGAGGTCGTTGCCTTTGACCCCCTGATATTGAACAAACAGGATGCGCGCCTTCGCCCATTCGCCGTTGGGAGCGAACTTCACGTCGCCGACCACCGTCTTGAAGGTATTGGCGTGCATGTATTGCGCGATCTGGGTCTGGTCGAGGCTGCCGATCTTGGTGATCGCATCGCCCAGAATCTGCATCTCGGCATAGGCGAAGGGCGGCAGATAATAGCCCAGCGGATCAACGCCCTCGGCCGGCGCTTTCGCCTGGTAGCGCTTAAGAAAGTCCTCGGTGCCCGGGAATTTCATCGTCGGCTCCGGCACGTAGACGTCGTAGGCTACGATGCCGTTCAACAGCGGCCCGAGCTGCTGCTTGATAGGCGTGAAGGCGATGCCGATCATACCGCCGCCGAAGATCCTGGCCTTGAGCCCGGACTCATTGGCCGCGCGCACGATGCCTACCGATTCGGGCGGATAGGAGGCGACATAGATGATGTCCGGCTTGGTCGCCTGGACGGCGTGGATGATCGGCGCGAAATCGGTCGAGTTGGGCGGATAGCTCTGGTCATAGACCACTTGCAATCCGAGTTGCTTCACCACGTCGCGGGCGCCGCCGATCACGTTCTGCGCGAATTCGGCGTTGGCGGCGATCAAAGCCACGGTCTTGGGCTTCGGGTTCATGCTCATGGCGACTTGGAAGAAGCCATAGGACGGCCCGATGGCGGTGTTCTCGCCATTGGGCAGGATCTGGAAATATTTGTCGTAGTTGAAGCTGGCGTTCACCGCCGTGCCGAACAGTCCCATGAACACCATGTTGTGCTGCATGACGATCGGCATGGCCGGCGCCATCTGGCCGGTGGCATAGGGCGAGATGACCAAATCCACCTTGTCCACGTCCAGGAGCTTGGTGTAGATCGCCGGCACATTGGCGGGCGTGCTCTGGTCGTCGTAATAAACCAGCTCAACGGGGCGGCCCAAAAGCCCGCCCTTGGCGTTGATGTCGTCCCGCCACATCTCGATCGCCAGCAGCGAAGGCTTGCCGCCGCCGGCGAGGCCGCCGGTCAAGGACATGCTGAAGCCGATTCTGATCGAATCGGCGGCCAGCGAAACCGCGGGCAATGCCACGAAAGCGAAGGCGGCGGCAGCCCAGCCGATCACCGTCAAACCGAGGCGGCGTTTATGGATATTCATGGAAAACCTCCCTGCTTTTACTTTGCTGATCGTGTTGACCGAAACCATAATGCATTAATCCTGCCCGCGCCAGGATGCGGCGGCCGCGCGCCGCCGGCCCCGCCTTGCGCCCGGTGGGGGGGCCGGCCCACGCCCGCCTGCCGTCTGGACGGGGCTTGTGGGCAGTGCCATAGTCCCGGTCAATTCTTCACCGACACCCGGGCACGTCTTTGCCCCACGGCGCATGAACATCGGCACCCTGCTCTATACTTGGCTCAAGGGCGAGCTCGCCGGCACCGATCAATTCGGCAACCGCTATTACCGCGAGCGCGGCCGGCGCGCATTGAAGCGCGGCGGCGGGATCGAAAGCCGCGAGCGCCGCTGGGTGATGTATAACGGCGAGGTTGAGGCTTCGCGCGTGCCGCCGGAATTTCATGCTTGGCTGCATCACACCGCGGACGAGTTGCCGAGCGACGCCGGGCGCCTCAAATATCCCTGGCAGAAAGAGCATCAGCCCAATCTGAGCGGCACGCCCGCCGCCTATCGTCCGCCGGGCTCGCTCATGAAGGGTGGCGCGCGCGAACATGCCAGCGGCGATTACGAGCCCTGGACGCCAGAGTGAATTTCTAGCCCAAGGGAGCAGAACCGCCATGAACCGCAATGCCGTCGAAACCATCATGGGCGCCGTCGTCCTGGTGGTCGCCGCCGTCTTCCTGTTCTTCGCCTACACCACCACCCAGGTGCATGCGGTAGGCGGCTATACGCTCACGGCGCAATTCGACAAGGTCGAGGGGTTGCGCGACGGCAGCGACGTCAAGATCAGCGGCATCAAGGTCGGCTCTGTCATGTCGCAGACGCTCGATCCCAAGACCTTCTTCGCCACCCTCACCATCAGCATGGATCCGGCGATCAAGCTGCCGGTGGATTCGGTCGCCACCATCGCCTCCCCGGGCTTGTTGGGAGACAAATTCCTGTCGATTGAGCCCGGCAACGAGGACCAGACCATCCCCCCGGGTGGGCGCATCACCCACACCCAATCAGGCATGAGCCTTGAATCGCTGATTGGCCAGATGATCTACGGCCAGGCACAGCAGAAGAAGGGCGATGGCGCCCAGCCCGCGCCGGGACCACAAAAGCCATGATGCCAGTCCCGGGCGCGCGCATCACCGAGCAGCGCTGGGATCCCGAACGCTATCGCCGCAACGCCGCTTTCGTCCCGGCGCTGGGCCAGGGCGTGCTGGAGCTTCTCGCCGCCAAGCCGGGCGAGCGCATCCTCGATCTCGGCTGCGGCGACGGCACGCTGACCGCCACCTTGGCCGAAACCGCCACGGTGGTTGGCGTCGATGCGAGCGCCGAGCAGATCGTGGCGGCCAAGGCGCACGGCCTCGACGCGCGCGTGCTGGACGGCAGCCAACTCGCCTTCAATGGGGAATTCGACGCCGTATTCTCGAACGCGGCGCTGCACTGGATGCGCGATGCCGACGCGGTGATCGGCGGGGTATGGCGCGCGCTTCGCCCCGGCGGGCGTTTTGTCGCCGAATGCGGCGGCGCGGGCAATGGAACTCATGTCATCGGCGCCGCGTTGAATGCCCTGAAGCGGCGCGGCATCGACGGCAGACCCGCCATCCCATGGTATTTCCCGTCGCCCGATGAATACCGCCCCAAGCTCGAAGCGCGGGGATTCAAGCTCGCCTCGATCCGGTTGTTCCCGCGTCTGACCGAGTTGCCGGGCCGGCTCGGCGATTGGCTCGATACCTTCGCCGAGAGTTTGCTGGCGCTGGTGCCGGGGACCGAACGCGCGGCGTTCAAGGACGAGGTCGAGGAAGCGCTGCGGCCGTTGCTCTTCAAGAACGGGCTCTGGTCGGTCGATTACGTGCGGCTGCGCTTTGCCGCAGTGAAGCCGCTGGAGCGATCGCCGTGAGCAAGCTCAAGCTTCCCACCTGGCTTACCCCCGCGGGCGAGCCGGTTTCCTGTCTCGACAAGATCAAGGTGCTGAACGAGAATCTCGAGGAGATTCGCGAGATGGCGCAGGACGCGCTCGAGGACGCGGTGCTGATGGGTTGCGACGAGAACCAATTCCGCAAGGTGCTGCGCGAACTGGGCGAGGGGCTGCCCAATCCCTATAAGAACAAGAAAGACAAGGCGTGAGGCGGAATGCGGCCCCGGGCCTGATGCTCTTGTGCCTGATGGCGCTGCTCGCGGCACCGGGCGGTGCCCGCGCCCAGGGAGCCATGGGCCAGTTGCAAGGAAACACGGCGGTGCTGCAAGGCCTCGACAAGACCACGGCGCGGGTCTCGAAATTCGACGCGCCGGTCGACAAGCCTGTGCGTTTCGGCACCTTGGTGATCACCGTGCGCGCCTGCTACAAGCATCCTCCCGAGGAGAGTCCCGAGACCACGGCCTTTCTCGAGATTGACGAAACCCGGCCCAACGGCGCGGCCAACGACACCAAGCGCGTTTTCAGCGGCTGGATGTTCGCCTCCTCGCCGGCGATCTCGGCGCTTGAGGATCCGATCTACGACGTCAATGTGCTCGATTGCAAAATCGCGGCGACATCCGCGCCGCCGAGCGGGCCGTCCGGGAAATAGGCCGGCGTCTTTATCGCCTCGCCCAGGATGCGATGATAGCGCGCGCGCGGAATCTCAGCCGCGCCGAAACGCCGCAGATGTTCGGTGACGAATTGCACGTCGAGAAGCCTATACCCGCCTTGGTGCAGCAATGCCACCAGCGTCGCCAGCGCCACCTTGCTGGCGTCGGTCTTGCGCGAGAACATGCTTTCGCCGAAAAACGCCCCGCCCAAGCTGACACCGTAAAGGCCGCCGGCGAGCCGTCCCTGGCTCCAGGCTTCGACGCTGTGCGCTTGGCCGCTCTTATGCAACTCGGAATAGAGCGCCACGATCTCGCGGTTGATCCAGGTCTGCGGGCGATCGGACACCGCCTCGGCGCAGCCGCGGATCACGCCCGCGAAATCGCGATCGAGCCTGACCTCGAAAACCTCCCGCCGCAATGTCCGCGCCAGCCGCCGCGGCAGGTGGAATTTGTCGAGCGGCAGCACGCCGCGGCGCTCGGGGTCGACCCAAAACAGCTCCGCATCCTCGGCCGTTTCCGCCATCGGGAAAATGCCGGCGGCGTAGGCGCGCAGCAGAATATCGGGAGTCAGCCCAGCCATCGCCGCCGATTAGAGTGAATTTCCTCTTCTCCGTCACGTCCCGCGGTAACGCGGAGCCGGCCGGCCTAATTCCGGCGGTCGTAGGTCCTCTCGAACCAGCCGATATCATAGGCGCCGTTGATGAAATCCGGCGACGTCACCAGCCGCTGGTGCAGCGGAATGGTAGTCTCGATGCCGGTGATGACAAATTCCTCGAGCGCGCGGCGGAGCCGCATCAGGCACTCGTTGCGGCTGGTGCCGTGGATGATGAGCTTGGCGACCAGGCTGTCATATTGCGGCGGCACGGTGTAGCCCTGATAGAGCGCGCTGTCGACGCGTACGCCGGGGCCGCCCGGCGCGTGATAGCGCAGAATGTCGCCGGGCGACGGCGCGAAGCTCTCGGAATTCTCGGCGTTGATGCGGCATTCGATGGCGTGGCCCTGGAGCTTGATGTCCTCCTGGCGGTAGCCGAGCTTGGCGCCCGACGCCACGCGGATCTGTTCGCGTACGATGTCGATGCCGCTCACCACTTCGGAGATTGGGTGCTCGACCTGAATCCGGGTATTCATCTCGATGAAGAAGAATTCGCCGTCCTGGTAGAGGAATTCGAGCGTGCCGGCGCTCTTGTAGCCGAGTTTTTGGACGGCCTCGGCGGCAATGCCGCAGATGCGCTGGCGCTCCGCTTGGTTGATGCCGGGCGAGGGCGATTCCTCAAGCAGCTTTTGGTGCTTGCGCTGCATGGAACAGTCGCGCTCGCCCAGATGCACCACGCCGCCCTGGCCGTCGCCCAATATCTGAACCTCGATATGCCGCGGCCTGGCGAGAAAACGCTCGAGATAAAGCGCGCCGTTGCCGAAGAAGGTCTGGGCCTCGGCTTGCGCCACCGGGAACATAGCCTCCAGCGTCTTGGCGTCCGGCGCCACACGCATGCCGCGCCCACCGCCGCCGCCCGCCGCCTTTATTAGGATCGGATAGCCCACCTTCTGCGAGGCTTCGCGCGCGGCCTCGATATCCATCACCGCCGCCGAGCCGGGAACCACCGGAATGCCGAGTTTCGCCGCGGCCTCCTTGGCCACCACCTTGTCGCCCATCATCCGGATATGCTCGGGCGAAGGGCCAATGAAGACCAGGCCGTGCTCGGCGACGATCTGGGCGAAGTCGGCGTTCTCCGACAGAAAACCCAGTCCGGGATGGATGGCGTCCGCGCCGGTGATGGCGGCCGCCGACAGGATCGCCGCCACGTTGAGATAGCTGTCGCGCGCTGGCGGCGGACCGATGCACACGCTTTCATCGGCGAGCCGCACATGCATGGCGTTGGCGTCGGCGGTTGAGTGCACCGCCACGGTGCGGATGCCCATCTCGCGGCAGGCGCGGTGGATGCGCAACGCGATCTCGCCGCGGTTGGCGATCAGCACCTTCTCGAACATGCGTTTGTCTACTCGAGAACCATCAACACCTGGCCGAACTCGACCGGCGTGCCGTCGGCGACCAGGATTTCGGCAACGTGGCCGGCGCGGGGTGCGTGAATCTGATTCATCACCTTCATCGCCTCGATCACGAGCAGCGGCTGGCCTTCGCGCACGCTGTCGCCCACCTTGACGAAACGCGGCGCGCCCGGTTGCGGCGCGAGAAAGGCCGTCCCGACCATCGGCGACTTGATTGCGCCGGCCGCCTCGGCCTGGGGCGCGGCGGCCGATCCCGGCGCCACGGGCGGCACCGACACCGTCACCGCCGTGGCCGCGTGCGCGTTGCGCGCCACGCGCACGCGCCGGTCGCCCTGGCCGATCTCGATTTCGGAAAGCCCGGTCTCTTCCAAGAGCGCCGCCAGCGCGCGGATGAGATCGACATCCACCATCGGGTCGTTATGCTTGGTCATGAGTTATTCAGTTCCGCTTTCGCCTTCGACGATACGCGCGATGGCGTCGAGCGCGAGGAGATAACCATGCGCGCCGAGGCCGCAAATGACGCCGCGCGCCGCCTGACTCACGAGCGAGTTGTGACGGAACGGCTCCCGGCGATGGATGTTCGAGATATGGACCTCGATCACCGGCATATCCACCGCCTTGAGCGCGTCGAGGATCGCGACCGACGTTGTCGTGTAGCCGGCGGGATTGATGATGATGCCGTCGGCGTTCTCGCGCGCCTCCTGAATCCACTCGACCAACTGGCCTTCGTGATTCGATTGGCGGAAATCGAGGGCGAGACCAAGCACGGTAGCCCGCTCAAGACAGGCCTCCTCGATATCGGCCAAGGTGTCGCGCCCATAGGTCGCCGGCTCGCGCACCCCCAACAGGTTCAGATTAGGCCCGTTCAGGACCAGAATGGTCGCGCCAGCCAAGCCAGGACTCCCCGGAATTCCTTGTTCCCAGAGAGGGTTATAGCATGGGAGGCCCCCCCCGCAAGCGCGGCCGCCCGTTTCACCGATGTTAACCTGGATTGCCTAGGCTCTACCGCCTTGGACGGTAGGCGGGACATGGTTTCACCCTCTGCGATTGATGCCGGTTGGATGCGCGCCGCGCGCCAGGCCGCGCTAATGCGCCTCGCCCGGCGCTGGGCGCCCTATGCCGTCCTGCTCGCGGCATCGGCAATCCTGCTCGCGACATCGCCTTCCGATGGCGATTTTTCATGGAGCGACGCGCCGCGCCACGCCCTGAACGGCGCCTTCGTGAAGGATTTCATAGCATCGCTGCCCTGGCGGCATCCGGTCGAATGGGCGGAGAATTACTATCTTCAATATCCCGCGCTCTCGATTCTGTTCTATCCGCCGCTGTTCTATTTTTTCGAGGCCGCGTTCTATGCCGTCTTCGGCGTGAGCGCTTTCGCCGCCCAGGCGACTGTGGCGGCGTTCTACGCGTTCCTGGGTTTGGGTGTTTACCGTCTCGCGCGGCTGTGGTTGCCGCGCGCGACATCGCTCGGCGCCGCGCTGATGCTGATGGGCGCGCCCGAGATCGCGTTGTGGGGACGGCAGGTGATGCTCGACATTCCGGCCATGGCGTTTCTGGTCTGGGGTGTTTGGGCTTGCGCCAAATTCATGCGGGCCGGACGCGGCAGCGATCTCGCTTTCGGCGCGACGCTGCTGCTGGGATCGCTCTACACCAAATACAACGTGGTCTTCATTGCCCCCGTGCTGGTGCTGACGTTCGTTGCCGCCCGAGGCGCATCGATCCTGCGTGACAAGCGCGTGTTGTGGACGGGATTGGCGGCTGGCATTGGCGCCTTGCCGGCGATCTGGCTCGCGCTCAAATTCGGCACGGCGAACTTCCAATCCGTCGACGATCTCGCCGGCGAGTTGCCGCGCTGGAGTTCTCGCGGCCTGGCAATTCTATCCCGATCTGCTGCCGCAGATTCTCGGCTGGCCGGTCCTGGCGCTGGCGCTCGCGGGGGCGGGGTTGCTGCTCGCGGGCAGGATTGCCGCGTTTAAATCTCCTGGTTCAGGCAATTGGCCCGTTTGGCTGCTGCTCGGCTGGATCGCGTTGGGATATGCCTTCTTCTCCGTCATCGCGGTGCGCGAGCCGCGGCACATCCTGACCGTGATGCCGCCTTTCGCCATTCTTGCAGCATCTGCGCTCGACCGCTTGTTGCCGCGTCGGACCGCGGGCCTGGCCGCCTGTCTCCTCGGCGTTTGCATGCTGGCCTGGAGCGTCGTTGAATGCCCGGTGCCGGTGGTGACGGGCTACGGGGAAATCGCCGATTATGTCGCTGGGCATGCGCCGCCCAATGCCGTGGTGCTGTTCTCCGGCTATCGCGACGGCAATTTCATTTTCGATCTGCGTGCGCGCCAGGACCGGCGCGACATCACGACCCTGCGGGCGGATAAATTGCTGCTGCGCGTCACGGTCGAGCGCCGCCGCGGCGTCGGCGAGAACGGCTATAGCGAGGACGAAATCGCGCGCCTGATCCGCGATCTCGGCGTTTCTATGGTCGTGGCGCAAGACGGTTTCTGGGTCGATCTGGCCGAGATGCGGCGTTTCGAGGATGTCCTGGCGAAACCCGATTTCGCCGCGGTCCAGCATTTCACCATCGGCGGCACCATGGGAGGCAGCGACAAGTCCTTCACCGTCTACCGCCCGACCTATCCGGTTGAATCCCGGAAAAGCGATCTCGGCATCGACATGCCGATCATCGGCGGCAGGTTCCAGGGACAGATCCGGTAAAGCCGGGCTCAGTATTCCGCGGTATCGGCTTGCGGCAGCGCGGCGCCGCGCGCTTCGAGCTTGGTGAAGACGCGGTCGAGCGCGTGGCGCTCATCCGCGCTCAGGGTCTGCATGATGTCGTCCTCGACCGCGCGCACCAGCGGCACGATCTGCTGATAGATGCCGGTGCCTTGCGGCGTCAGATCGAGAATGGCGCGGCGGCGGTCGCCGGGATCGGTGCGGCGGGTGATGTGACCCGCCGTGGTCAGGCGCGCCACCGCCCGGCTTACCCGCACCTTGTCCATCGCGGTGCGGTCGACGACGCTGTTGGCGCTCATCGCGCCGTAGCGGCCGAGCACCGCCATAGTGCGCCATTCCGGCGCCGACAAGCGGAAGCGTCGCGTATAGACGCGGGCCACGGCGCGCGTCAGGCGATTGCTCAGGACCGAAAGCCGGAAGGGCAGGAAACGTTCGATGGCGAAACCCGCTTCTTCGCTAGCCTGTTTGGCAATTGGTTTCATTGTTAACCAATGCGCTATCGCGGATGACTCGTCAAGCCCGACGGTATGAAGCGGCTATTGTGCGCTCTCGCGATCTTGGAGAGGATCGGCCTGGGGAGGGGTTTATCGCCGATGTCGTCGCTCGACGCGCTCCATGACTGGCACGAGTTCTTTATCGCGATCGGCGCGGCCTCCGCGGGGCTCCTCGGCGCCATGTTCGTGGTGGCTTCGATCGGCTCCGGCTTTCTCACCAAGAAACACGCCGCCGCGACCCGCGTTTTTCTGACGCCAACCGTGATTCACCTGGCGACGGTGATGTTCGCCTGCGCGCTGACGGTGGTGCCGACGCTGGAACGGGTTTCGTTCGGCGTGGTGTTCGGCCTCGGCGGGTTGATCGGCCTGATTTATTCCTGCGAGATCGGCCTCAACGTCAAACGGCGCCGGGAGATTGATGCCGAAGACCGAATTTGGTATGCAGCACTCCCCGTTCTCGGCTATGCCGCCATCGCCGTGGCGGGGCTTTTGGCGCTGTTGGGCAAGCCGGCCGGACTCGAGATTCTGGCGGCGGCGCTGGTCCTGCTTCTGGCCGTCGGCATCCGCAACGCGTGGGACATGATTCTGTTTTTCGTCCTCAATGCGCGCCGCTCGAATTAATCCGGTGGGGACGCGATGCTGAAGCTTCACGGCTATTTCCGCTCCTCGGCGGCGTTCCGCGCGCGCATCGCGCTCAATCTCAAGGGCCTGGCCTATGAGCAGGTCTTCGTCCATTTGCGCAAGAACGAGCAGCGCGCGCCCCAATACCTGGTGCGGAACCCTCAGGGGCTGGTGCCGTTGTTCGAGGTGGATGGGATAGAGTTGATCCAGTCGCTGGCCATCATCGAATATCTCGACGAGACCCATCCTCAACCCCCGTTGCTGCCCAAAAATGCCGCCGACCGGGCGCGGGTGCGCGCGATATCCCAGATCATCGCCTGCGATATCCATCCCTTGGATAATCTGCGCGTGCTGCGCTATCTGGCGAATCCGCTGGGACATGACGAAAAGGCGGTCGAGGAATGGTTCAATCATTGGATCAGGCTTGGTTTCGAGGCGATCGAGCCGATGCTGGCCCAGGACAAGCGCAGCGGAAAATTCTGCCACGGCGACAATCCCGGCCTGGCCGATATCTGCCTGGTGCCGCAGATGTTCAACGCCAAACGCTATCCGAGCTTCGATTTGAAGCCTTATCCGGTGATTGGCCGCGTGTTCGAGAATTGCATGAAGCTCGCGGCGTTCGAGCGCGCGCGGCCGGAAAATCAGCCGGACGCCGAGAAATAAAGGCTTATTTCTTCTTCGCGGGCTTGGCGCCGATCACGCCCATGATGTCGCTTTCCTTCATGATCATCAGCTCCTCGCCGTCGATCTTGACCTCGGTGCCGGACCACTTGCCGAACAGCACCCGGTCGCCCGGCTTGACGTCGAGCGGGTGGAGCTTGCCGTCATCGCCACGCGCGCCCGGCCCGGATGCGACGATCTCGCCCTCCATGGGCTTTTCCTGGGCGGTGTCGGGGATGATGATGCCGCCGGGGCTGCGGGTTTCCTCCGCCAGGCGCCGCACCAGCACGCGGTCATGCAAGGGACGGAATTTCATGCGTTTCTCCTGAGGCTCGCTTGAGGGCCGGTTGCAGGCCGGTTGAGGGTCTCTTCAAGCCGGCTTGAGTGAATGGTGGGCGCTGCAGGGATTGAACCTGCGACCCCACCCGTGTGAAGGGTGTGCTCTCCCGCTGAGCTAAGCGCCCGTAAGAGGCTGGATTTAGGCCGTGCGCGAAGGCTCTGTCAAGGAACGGCCCCCGTCGAGGAAGCGGGCCAAGGAGGCGGATCTTCGCTATGCTATAGTCGTTCACGATTTGTGAATTGGCCTTAAGCATGATGCCGTGAGAGTTTAGCCCCCCGAACCGCGCCCCGATAATCCAGACCCATGCCAACCGCTCCCATCGCAGCCCTGGTCCTTGCCGCCGGCAAGGGCACCCGCATGAAATCCGCCCGGCCCAAGGTGCTACACCAAGTGGCCAGCCGGCCGATGGTGGCGCATGTGCTGGCGGCGGTGGCGCAGCTCAAACCCGCCCGCGTGGTGGTGGTGGTGGCGCCGGGCATGGACGACGTGGCGCAAGCCGTTTCCCCGGCCGAGATCGCGGTGCAGACAAGGCAGCGCGGCACCGGCGACGCGGTGGCGGCGGCGAAAAAGCAGCTCGGAAACTTCAAGGGCGACGTGCTGGTGGTCTATGGCGACGCGCCTTTGGTCACGCGCGAGACGCTCACGATCCTGTTGAACGAACGCCGCCGCCATCCCGAAGCCGCGCTGGTGGTTCTGGGCATGAGGCTCAACCGCGGCGGCCCTTATGGCAGGCTGCTGCTGGCGCCGGACGGCTCGCTCGACCGCATCGTCGAGGCGGCGGATGCCACCGAGGCCGAACGCGCCATCACGCTGTGCAATTCGGGCGTCATGCTGGCCGACGCGCCCGCGCTCTTCGATCTGGTCGCCGGGCTCGGCAACGCCAACGCCAAGGGCGAGTATTATTTGACCGACATCGTGGCGCTCGCCAGGAGCCGGGGGCTTATCTGCCGCGCCGCCGAAGGCCCGTCCGACGAATTGCTCGGCGTCAACAGCCCGGGCGAATTGGCCGCGGCCGAGGCCCATATGCAAAAGCGCCTGCGCGCGCAAGCGATGGCGGCGGGGGTGACGCTGGTTTCGCCCGACACGGTCTATCTGAGCGCCGATACCCGCATCGGCCCCGACACGGTGGTGGGGCCGTTTGTCGTGTTCGGGCCGGGGGTGAAGGTGGGCGCGGGCGTGACCATCCCGGCCTTCTGCCACATCGCGGGCGCGACCATCGGCGACCGCGCCGTCATCGGCCCCTTTGCGCGCCTGCGCCCGGGTGCCGCGCTTTCCGAGGATGTGCATATCGGCAATTTCGTCGAGGTGAAGAATGCGCGGCTTGCCAAGGGCGTCAAAGCCAATCACCTCGCTTATTTGGGCGACGCCTCGGTGGGCGAGGGGAGCAATATCGGCGCCGGATCCATCACCTGCAATTACGACGGCATCGAGAAATTCCGCACCACCATCGGCAAGAACGTGTTCGTCGGCACCAACGCGTCCCTGGTGGCTCCCTTGACCATCGGGTCCGGCGCGATGATCGCCGCGGGCAGCGTCATCACCAAGAACGTGGCCCCCGACGCGCTGGCGCTGGGCCGGGGCCGGCAGGAGACCAAGCCCGGCGCGGCCAAGAAATGGCGCGCGCAACGCAAGGCCGAAATCGCGGCAAAAGCCAAACCGAAAAAGAAATTCACCAAGAAATCCGCGCCCAAGAAGAAAACGGCTCCCAAGAAAAAGACCAAGGGCCGGCGATGAGCGGGGCGGCTTTATGTCCTTCGACAGGCTCAGGACGAGGTGAGTTTGTTCGGCGGCTTTTGTCGCTTGTCCTTCGACAGGCTCAGGACGAGGTGAGTTTGTTCGTCATGCCATCCGCGATGTCCCTCATGCTGAGCCTGTCGAAGCACGCAGGACATTCATGCAGCGCCTGCCCCTGGCCCCCCGCTTCCCCGGGGGTGACGGTATGATCGGGACGCGCTGATGTGCGGCATTGTCGGCATCATCGGGCGGGGCGAGGCGGCGCCGCTTTTGCTCGAAGGGCTGAAGCGGCTCGAATACCGGGGATACGATTCGGCCGGCATCGCCACGCTGATCGACGGCAAGATCGAACGCCGCCGCGCCGAGGGCAAGCTCGAAAAGCTGGCGAAGCGCCTGGAAAAAGAACCGTTGCACGGCACTATCGGCATCGGCCATACGCGCTGGGCCACCCATGGCGCGCCCAACGAGGTGAACGCCCACCCCATCGCAACCGACCGCGTGGCCGTGGTGCATAACGGCATCATCGAGAATTACCAGGAACTGAAGGCCGAGCTGGGCAAGGCCGGTTACAAATTCGAGACCCAGACCGACACCGAGGCGGTGGCGCTGCTGCTGACGCGGTATCTCGCCGAAGGCCAACGCCCGCGCGAGGCGGTGCAAAAGGCGCTCGGCAAGCTTCACGGCGCCTTCGCGCTGGCGATGCTGTTCGCGGGCGAGCCGAACCTTTTGATCTGCGCCCGGCGCGGCAGCCCGCTCGCCATAGGCTATGGCGAGGGCGAGATGTATGTGGGCTCGGACGCGCTCGCGCTGGCGCCGCTCACCTCGAACCTGGTTTATCTCGAAGAGGGCGATTGGGCGGTGGTGACCGGCAACGGCGCCAGCATATACGACAGCGACGGCAAGGACGTGGAACGGCCGATCAAGAAAACCGCGCTCTCGGGCGCGCTCATCGGCAAGGGCGATTATCCGCATTTCATGAAGAAGGAGATATTCGAGCAGCCGGCGGTGATCGGCGACACGCTGCGCTCGCTCATCAACCCTGCGACGCGCGCGGTGCACATGCCGGCCTTGCCATTCGACCTCGCCAAGATCGACCGCGTCACCATCATCGCCTGCGGCACCTCGTTCAACGCCGGATTGATCGCCAAATACTGGCTCGAGAAACTGGCGCGGGTGGCGGTGGAAGTGGACATCGCCTCGGAGTTCCGCTACCGCGCGGCCGACATGCCGCAAGGGGGCCTGGCCCTTTTCATCTCGCAATCGGGCGAGACCGCCGACACGCTGGCCGCGTTGCGTTACGCCAAGAAGCAGAAGCAGCATGTGCTGGCCATCGTCAACCAGCCGGAAAGCTCGATGGCGCGCGAGGCCCATGCCGTGTTCGAAACCCATGCCGGGCCGGAGATCGGCGTGGCATCCACCAAAGCCTTCACGACGCAACTGGTGGTTTTGGCCTGTCTTGCGATCGCCCATGCGCGGGCGCGGGGGAAGATTTCGGCCAGGCGCGAGGGCGAATTGACGGTTGCGTTGACCGAAGTGCCGGCGCGGGCGGCCGAGGTTTTGAACCACGACCAGAACATCCAGCATATCGCCCAGGCCATGGCCGAAACCCGCGACGTGATTTATTTGGGGCGCGGCACCTCATACCCGCTGGCGCTCGAAGGGGCGTTGAAGCTCAAGGAAATCTCCTACATCCACGCCGAGGGCTATGCCGCGGGCGAGATGAAGCACGGGCCGATCGCGCTTATTGATGACAGCGTGCCCATTGTGGTCATTGCCCCATCCGACGATCTTTTCGACAAGACGCTCTCGAACGTGCAGGAGGTGCTGGCGCGCGGCGGCAAGGTGGTGATGATCTCGGACAAGAAGGGCCTTGGCCGGTTGAACGGCCAGTTGGCTTACGGCATCGAGGTTCCGGATTGCGATCCGTTCGTGGCGCCGCTCTTATACGCCATTCCGGTGCAGCTCTTGGCCTATCACGTCGCGGTCGCCAAGGGCACCGACGTGGACCAGCCGCGCAACCTGGCCAAGAGCGTGACGGTGGAGTAGGGGGTATTTACCGACGTATACAGCCCAGCCCTCGAAATCATTGACAAATCTTTTGACTTAGTACAAAACATGAACACCTGGAAAGTCGCTTAGCATAGAGTTAGAACTTATAGGGGGATTGGGTCATGCCGACATTCTATGAGTTCTTTGCCGGAGGCGGCATGGCTCGCGCCGGACTTGGCCCGAATTGGCAGTGTCTGTTCGCCAATGAGATTGATCAGAAAAAAGCGGCCGCCTACAGAATAAATTGGAAAGATGATGCGTTACTCTTGCGCGATGTCGCGGTTGTTAAGACCGCGGACCTTCCCGGAGCCGCAGACTTAGCCTGGGCTTCTTTCCCTTGTCAGGATTTGTCGCTTGCCGGCGCTGGCGCTGGATTAAGAGGCGACAGGTCGGGAACATTTTGGCCTTTTTGGCGACTAATCGAATCACTCGATAAAGATCGGCGAGCGCCGACGCTCGTGGTTCTGGAAAATGTTTGCGGCGCGCTCACCTCGCATCAAGGCAAGGATTTCGCCCAGATAGGCGCTGCGCTTGCCAGTCGGGGCTATCGCTTTGGCGCGGTCGTGGTTGATGCGGCGGCTTTTCTACCGCAATCCCGACCTCGGTTGTTCATCATCGGCATTCACGGCGCGGCTGAATTACCGGCGGGATTGCGCCAAGCGGCGCCGTCGCCTCAATGGCATCCGCGCGCGCTGGTCGATGCTCACGCCAAGCTAGACGCTGCCACTGCTAAGAAATGGGTTTGGTGGACGATGCCGCCGCCAGCGCGATCTAACGTTGTTTTTGTTGACCTAATCGAAGATGAGCCGAAAGGCGTCAAGTGGCATACAGCCGCCGAAACGCAAAAACTACTTTCGATGATGAGTGAAATTAACCGGAACAAAGTGCGCCACGCTATAGCGACGGGGCGCAAGATGGTTGGGGGAATTTATAAACGCACTCGATTTGATCACAAGAAATGCAAGGTGCAGCGCGCCGAAATTCGTTTCGATGATATGGCGGGCTGCCTACGAACGCCGGTGGGCGGTTCCAGCCGACAATCGATCATGGTGATTGAGGGCGCAACCCTTAGGTCGCGACTTATTTCGCCGCGTGAGACTGCCCGACTCATGGGGTTGCCGGACGATTATATTTTGCCTGGAAATTATAATGAAGCATATCACCTGACAGGAGACGGCGTCGCCGTTCCAGTTGTCCGGCACCTTGCCGCTCATATACTCGAGCCGCTTTTGAAGATTGGTTCCATAATAAGACGCGCAGCCTAACCAGGCGCTCGAAGAATGAGTCAGGTTTATCGACGTAAGGCGTTACGAAAGCTAATAAACGAAGTTGGCGTCTATGCCTTGTGTGACCTCGATGAAACTCCAATCTACGTTGGCAAAAGCGTTGATGGCATTCGCGCAAGGGTAAATAGGCATCTGACATCCGCGCGATCAGACATAATCGCCAATCGTCAAATCGACGTATGGGAAATTGCTTACGTTAAGGCGTGGCCTGTGCCGCTTGCCGATATTCCGAGTTTTGAAGCCGTGCTCTTTAGAATTTTCGACAAGCGCAAGCCGCTTATGAATGGCGACATTCCTCAGTTAAATCGCACCATGCCAAGGCAAATCCCAGAGCCAGCGCAGACGGTGCAAGTGATGTCCGATGAGGACATCCGGAGTCAGGCGTGAGCCGGCGCTACGATTGCCTCGGCAAATTGAACATATCGGCAGGCTTGTGGATTACATTTTAAATGTGAAAGATTCGCCGTTGCTTCGTCGCTCCTTGGCGGCGCACTTTGATCGATTGGACGCTTACCGTGCTGCATTCCTCCAACAGGGTCCTCCCGTTATCCGCGCCGAAGGCGAACCTGACGACGAATGAACATCGCAGCCGCATCATGCGGGCCGTCAAAGATCGCAATACTTCTCCTGAGTTGATTGTAAGACGGCTAACCCACGGCCTCGGCTATCGTTATCGGCTCCATCGCAAAGATCTGCCGGGCAAGCCCGATCTTGTTTTTCCATCTCGATATGCGGTGATCTTCGTTAATGGCTGTTTTTGGCATGGGCATAATTGCAAGCGTGGTGCACGCACACCAAAGCATAATCGCAATTATTGGTTGGCGAAGATTACACGCAATCGTAAGCGTAATTCGGAATCTAAAAAACAACTTCACACCCTAAAATGGTCCGTGCTGGAGTTATGGGAATGCGAACTTAAAGACAGCGATACTGTAAAAAAGCGTATTATGGCATTTCTTGAAAAGCTTCCTAACCGGGCCAATTCCGGCCAGCAGGGGCGCTCATCAGTTTAATTTTGCTAAACGTAATTTTGGAAAGTCTGAAAGCGCAATATCCGAAGCAATCTCCCAACGAGATTTTTGAGCTCTATTGCGCCAATATGGTGCGCGCCATTTTCATGCCGCCACCCGGGGCCTTACCCGGCGCTCGATATCCTTGCCGACCTCCATCCGCGTCTTGGTCAAATCGTGCTGGTCTGGAGGTTGAGCCAGAATTCCGGCGTGGTGTCGAAATAGCGCGCGAGCCGCATGGCCATGTCGGCAGTCATGCCGCGCGTGCCGTTGACGATGGCGCTGATGCGGTTGGCGGGAACATGGAGTTCCGCCGCCAGCGCATTGGCGCTCAGCTTGAGCGGCTTCAAGAATTCCTCGCGCAATATCTCGCCGGGATGGGTCGTGGCGCGGGTGGGGCGCTCAGCCATGCGCCGCCCCCAACGCCTTCCGCACGCCCTCGGGGTCGCGCGCGATGATGGTGAGATAGGCCCGCGCCGGCTGGTCGGGCTCGGTGCGGCCCTGTTCCCAATCGCGCAGCGTGCCGATGGGGATGCGGTAGCGCGCGGCGAATTCATCCTGCGTCAGCCCGAGCGCGCGGCGGATAACCTTGATTTGCGGCACCCGCCGCATGCGCCGGAAATCCTTTTCGGTCAGCGGCTGGTTATCGGGATCGGAGCGTGCCGCCTTCTCGATCCCTTTCGGCGTCATCGGCCGTATACCGTCAGGTAATTTGGCGGACATAGATGTCATGCTCCTGCTTGGTCGCGCGGCGCGCCGAGATCAGCCGAAGGTGGTCCTCACGCTCCGTATGGGCAATCACCAGGAGGACGCCTTTCGCCATGCCGACGAGGATGAATCGCTCTTCGCCGTAATCGTGCCGATCATCGATCTGTATGATCGCGAAGGGATCGTCGAACGCAAATCTCGCAGCCTCGAAGCTCACGCCGTGCCTAGCGTAATTCTCGGCGGCCTTGTCCCATTCGAATACCGGTTCGGACATATACGGGTATCCCGTAGTACTGTCAAGTCAGAAATGCCATATTTGCTTGACTTTCCCGCCTCAATATGGTACAAATAGAGAACGATTGCAACCGCGTCTGCTGGGGAGCCGGGCGCTTTATTTGGAGCTCCCCGATGCCTGCCCAGACTGACGGCAATAATCCGCCGCACGAAAACTCTGTATTTGCTTCGCAGGACGCTTCGGGCCCGATCCTTCGACAGGCTCAGGCTCGGCCCTCGGCTTTGCGACGCGTCCGCAAAAAGCCGCCGGCGGATAAGCCGCTCAATCAGCGCCAGCGGCGTTTCGTCGAGCAGTATCTGATCCTCGGCGAGGGCCGCGCGGCCGCGATCCGCGCGGGATATTCGGCCAAAAGCGCGATCGAGCTCGCCTGCTATTTGAAACGCCTGCCCAATGTGGCGCGCGCCATCGAACGGGGCCGCGAGACGCAGGCGCGCGCCGCTCATGTCGAGGCCTCGCGCGTGCTGGCCGAATATGCGCGGCTGGCCTTTTCCGATCTGGGCCGGGTGGCGGCATGGGGGCAGAACGGCCTGATGCTCAAGCCCTGGGGCGAGATCGCCGAGGACGACCGGGCGGCGATAGCCTCGCTCTCGGGCGGCAAGGACGGGGCGTGCATCCGCCTCCACAGCAAGCAGCGCGCGCTCGACAGCCTGGCCCGGCATCTCGGGCTGTTCCCGCCGCGAGGGCCCGCCAAGCAAGCCGCCGGTCCGCCGATGAATTACCCGTCGCAAGAGGATCTGGCCCAAAGCGCCCGCGCCAAGCTGCGCGCCGTCATCGATCGCTATGCCGAGGAGCAGGAGCGGGAGAAGGCCCAGAAACAGCGGAACGACGGAAGCGGTGACAAGCCAAGCGGAGCTTGATCCATGTTTTGCTTCGCATGACGGCGAAGTCCAATCGGGGCTTTGCCTATGCTACGCTGGAAAATCGATCTCGAGGGGGGAGGACAAACATGCAAGAACTGGAAGTGACCTGGGCCCGCGTCTTGCGCGTGTGGTGGCTGATCGAATGGCGCGCGATCGCCGGAGGCCTGGTCACGGGCGGCGCGTTGGGCGCCGTGCTGGGCGTGGCGCTCGCCTTTTCGGACTGGGATTCGAGCCAGGCCTCGCCGTTCTATCTCGCTATCGGCACCGCCGTGGGCATCGCCTGGACCCTTATCGCCGTGCGCATGGCGCTCAGGAAACAATACCGCGATTTCCGCATCGTGCTTTTGCCGCGCGACGGCGCGGCGCGCGATGGCGCCACATGAACGGGGCGATGGCGAAGAAGCTGGCCGGGGGCACGCTGACCGTGGCCGGCTTCTTCATATTGTTCCGGCCGGGCGGCACGCAGGAGATGGCGATCGGCGTGGCGCTGCTGATCGCGGGCGCCGTCATGCTGCTCTGGTCCGCGCGGGGCTAGAGCGCCGGCATCGCGGCCCTGTGCTACGGACTGTTACTGCTTCGCACGACGCCTCGGGCCTAAAGACCCGGCCCTCGGCTGTGCTATGGACCTTTACTGCTTCGCACGACGCCTCGGGCCTAAAGACCCGGCCCTCGGCTGTGCTACGCTGGTTGCTGGTTTCCCGCGCGGGGGCGATAGAGGGCGAATTCCATGATGGACGACACGATGGCGGACACGATGGTGGCGCTGGTCCCGGCCTTCACCGTCATGGTGTTGCTGCTGTGGCTGGGGATGGCGGTGGGCAACGGCTTCATCGCCCGGAGGCTGGGCCATAGCGCCGTGTTGTGGGTGGCGCTGTCGCTCGTTCCGGTGGTCAATTATTTCTTCTATGTCTATGTCGGCTATGCGGTGATCCTCAGAATCCTGAACCGGCTCGACGCGCTCCATGCGCGGCTCGATCCGCCGGCGACGTAAATCCCGGGCGAGCGATCATGGCGTCCTACGATTTCGACCTTTTCACCATCGGCGCCGGCTCGGGCGGCGTGGCGGGATCGCGCCGCGCCGCGAGCTACGGCGCGCGGGTGGCGATCTGCGAGGACAGCCGCTGGGGCGGCACCTGCGTCATCCGCGGCTGCGTGCCGAAGAAGCTTTTGGTCTATGGCGCGCATTTCGCCGACGACCTCAAGGACGCCGAGGCCTATGGCTGGCGCCTCAAGGGCAAGAGTTTCGATTGGCCGAGCCTGATCGCCGCCAAGAACATGGAGATCGGCCGGCTCGAGGGGATCTACCGCAAGCTGCTCTCCGATTCCGGCGTCAGGACGATCGAAGGGCGCGGGCGGCTCGTTGATCAGCACACGGTTGAAGTTTCCGGCAAGCGCTACACCGCCGCCCATATCCTCATCGCGACCGGCGGCCACCCGGTGACGCCCGATATACCGGGCATCGAACATGTGATCTCGTCCAATGAGGCGCTCGACCTGAAAGAACTGCCGAAGCGCATTGTCATCGTCGGCTCGAGCTATATCGGGGTCGAATTCGCCGGGATTTTTTCGAGCCTGGGCGCGGAAACCCATCTGGTCTATCGCGGCGAGGAAGTGTTGCGGGGTTTCGACCACGACGTGCGCGCGGCGGTGGGGGAGAATTTCCGCCATCGCGGCTTGAAGCTTCACCCGCGCACCGAAATCGCCCGCATCGACCAGGCGGGAAAGGGCTTGAAGCTTTCGACCAAAGCGGGCGGGTCGCTTGAAGCCGACAAGGTCATGTACGCCACCGGCCGATCCCCCAACACCAAGGGCATCGGGCTCGAAGAGACGGGGGTGAAGCTCACCCAGGATGGGCGGGTCGATATCGACGAATGGTCGCGCAGCGCGGTGCCGCATATCTTTGCCGTGGGCGACGTGTCGAACGGGATCAACCTCACCCCGGTGGCGATTTACCGAGGCCCGGGCGCTCGCCGAAACATTGTTTAATAACAACAAGTTAAGCCTCAACCGCGCCAACATCCCGACCGCCGTTTTCAGCATCCCGCCGGTGGGGACGGTGGGCTTGAGCGAGGAGCAGGCGAGCGCCAAGGGCGCCGATATCGACGTCTATCATTCGCGCTTCCGCCCCTTGAAGTCGACGGTCTCGGGCCGCCAGGAGCGCACCATGATGAAACTGGTGGTGGACCGCGCTTCGGACCGCGTGCTCGGCTGCCACATGGTGGGCGACGACGCGCCCGAGATCGTGGTCGGGCTGGCGGTGGCGCTTAATTGCGGCGCGACCAAGCGGCAATTCGACCGGACCATCGGCATCCACCCGACCTCGGCCGAGGAATTCATCACCATGCGCGGCAAGACGCCGGAGCCGGGTCCGGTTCCCTCATTCAAGGTCGGGGCCGAGGGCTGACTTCTCAGGCGTCGAGTTCCGGGTAATGCCGGAAAATGCCCTGCCGGTTGAAGGGAATGCGGCGGGGCGAGGCGAGATAAGCGGCGACGCGCGGCCGCGCCGCGACTTCGTCATGCAATTGCGCCACGCGCGGCAGTTTTTTCTCCAGATCGGTCATGGCGCGCGGAAAAGCGTAACGCAAGCCCGCGACGATCTGGAACAGCGAGAGATCGGGATAGGACAATTTCGCGCCGGCGAGATGCTTGCCGCCATTGCCATCGAGCGTGCGCTCGAAATAGTTCAAGAATTTCGGCGCGCGGTCTTTCAGGAATAGGGCCGCGCGGCGCTTGGCCTCGCCGCGCTGGTTTTCGTAATAGAGGCCCGAGGAGATCGGGTGGTGGGTGTCGTGAATCTCGGCCAGGAAATCGGATATCGTGAGCTGAAGCTGGTTGGCCCAGAGAATTCCCGCCTCGCTTTTGGGCGCAAGGCGGTGGCGTCCGCCCAGATACATCAGAATATTGGCGGTTTGCGCGATCACCAGCTTGCCCGCCTTGAGGAAAGGCGGCGCGAAAACCGGGTGGGCGGCCTCGCCCCCGGACAGCTTCATCAGCGCGGCCGAGCCGCCACGCCCGCGCGCGATATCGGCGTATTCGGCGCCCGCCTCTTCCAGCGCCAGGCGGATGAACTCGCCGCGGCCCTGGATGTCGGGCCAGTAATAAAGCTCGTAGCGCATGGAAATCTCTCCGCCCAAATCGTTAACGCGCCCCGCCCGGGCCGCCCACGGTCCGGATGACAGAATCGCCGTAACATATTATAGTTGCAAAACATTTGCCGGGTAGAAGCCCGGACCGTCAGGGGGACGGCCAAGGCATGTTGCGTATTTTCTGCCTCTTGGGATTGCTGATCGCCGCGAGCGGTTGCGCCGCCACGGCGCCGGTTGCGCCGCCGCCGCCAGCGGTGACGCAAGCAGCACCACCCGCCGCGCCGCAAGCCGCGACTATGCATGCCGCACCCCCGGCAATGGCCGTGAAAAAACCGGCAACCGTTCCGCCCGTCGTGAAAAAACCGGCGCCCGCCATGGCGGCGATGATGCCGCCGCAACATCCGGCGGCCAATCCCGCGCCGCCGCCGGCTCCGGCCCCGGTGATGACGCCGGCGCAAGCGCCCGGACCCGCGCCGGTGGAACCGCCGCCCGCGCCCACGCCCACGCCGCCACCCGCGCCGCCGCAGCCGGCGCCCGTTGCCCAGCCGGGATTAATGGCCTCGGCTTTGGCCGTGATCGAGGATTGGCGGGATTATTGGTATGTCGATCTGGGATTGCTGATCCTGCTGCTCATTCTGCTGTGGCTCTTAACGCGCGGGCGATCCGAGCCGCCGCCGGGCAACACCGCCGGCCCACCCGGCGGTTTGTCCGGTCCTGGACCAAGGCCGCCGCCCGCGCCCCCGCCACAAGCGCCGGAAAGCGGAACCGGCCCGCCCTTTGCCCGCTCCGGCCTCACCATCGGACGGGGATCGGAATTCTTGCGTCCTGCGTTTCGTCAATCAGGGGCGCGAAACGGCCGTGATCGAGAGCCAATGCCTGACGGTCGCGGTCGAGCGCGCTTTGCCGCCCATGCCGAGCTACCCCGCCGGGGCGGCGGCGCGCCTGGCGGCACCCCTCAACGTGGAGCCGCGGCAGCAATTCTCGATTGAGCGCCCCAACAACGTGCCCGAGCCGGATTGGGACCGCATCCAGCGCGGCGAGGCGGCGCTGTGGCTTTACGGCTATTTCGACTACCGCGACGCCCAGCAGGCCCTGCGCCGCCAGGGCTTTTGCTTCGCCTATCTGCCGCCCGCCGCGGCCTCCATACCCCCCGGGAATGGCCGCGCCGCCGCCGCCGGCCCGCCCGCTTATACCTATAGTCGGCTAGCCGGGTAACTCGTTGGCTAGCCGGGCTTCGCCCGGCGGGGCCCGGCGGGGTAGCCGTTTGGCCGGTTAAGCTGGGCCTGGACGGCTAAAAACGGCTCGGCTACTGGCTTTCCCGGCCAAAACCGACTATCTCTAGCCCATGCCAACCAAAGCGAAATGGGCGCCCGAGAGCTGGCGCGCCAAGCTTGTCAAACAGGCGCCGGACTATCCCGACGCCAAGGCGGTAACGGCCGCCGAGGCGACGTTGAAGCGCTATCCGCCGCTGGTGTTTGCCGGCGAGGCGCGGCGGCTGAAGAACGCGCTCGCCAATGTGGGCGCGGGCAAGGCTTTCCTGCTGCAAGGGGGCGACTGCGCGGAAAGCTTCGCCGAGTTCCACCCCGACAATATCCGCGACACCTTCCGCGTGCTGCTCCAAATGGCGGTGGTGTTGACTTATGGGGCGGCATGCCCCGTTGTCAAAGTTTCACGAATGGCCGGGCAGTTTGCGAAGCCCAGAAGCGCCGACACCGAAACCCAGAACGGCGTTTCGTTGCCGGCCTATCGCGGCGACATCATCAACGGCATGGAATTCGACGCGGCCGCGCGCAAGCCCGACCCGGCGCGCATGCTCCAGGCCTATAGCCAATCGGCGGCGACGCTCAATCTGCTGCGCGCTTTCGCCCAGGGCGGCTATGCCGATCTGCACCGCGTCCATAGCTGGACCCAGGGCTTCGTCGCCGGCAGCCCGGCGGGCGAGCGTTACCAGGAGCTGGCCGACCGGCTGACCGAGACGCTCGATTTCATGGCGGCCTGCGGGCTCACATCCGAAACGACGCCGCAGATCCGCGAGACCGATCTCTTTACCTCGCATGAGGCGTTGCTGTTGCCCTATGAGCAGGCGCTGACCCGCATCGATTCGACAAGCGGCGATTGGTACGATTGCTCGGCGCATATGCTGTGGATCGGCGACCGCACCCGCGACGTTTCACGGCGCGCATGTCGAATTCCTGCGCGGCGTCAAGAACCCGATCGGCCTCAAATGCGGGCCGAGCCTTTCGGCCGACGATCTTTTGCATCTCATCGACATCCTCAACCCCGAGGACGAGCCGGGGCGTTTGACGCTGATCGCGCGCATGGGCGCCGACAAGGTCGAAGCGAAACTGCCGCCGCTCATCCGCGCGGTGAAGAAATCCGGCCGCAAGGTGGTGTGGGCCTGCGACCCGATGCACGGCAACACCATCGTTTCCAAGACCGGCTACAAGACCCGCGCGGTTCGACCGGGTGCTGGCCGAGGTCAAGGGCTTCTTCGCCGCGCACGAGGCCGAGGGCAGCTATGCCGGCGGCATGCATCTGGAATTGACCGGGCAGGACGTGACCGAATGCATCGGCGGCGCGCAGGCGATTGCCGAAACCAGCCTCGGCGACCGTTATCACACCCATTGCGACCCGCGCTTGAACGCGAACCAGGCGATCGAATTGGCCTTCACCGTGGCCGAGCAGCTGAAGAAGAAACGCGGTGAAACGCTAAAGCGCCGGGCGGCGGGAGCGGCGTCCTGACCGGGGCGCGCAAGGCCGTGCCGCCGCGCCTGCCGGAAGACCCGTTGGCGCGTTTCACCGATTCCTATTTCCTCAAGACCAAGGCGATCGTGGGCGCGCATGGCGACAAGCGCGCCACTTATGCCGTGTTTCTGCGCCGCCCGGTGATCGCGACGCCGCGCCTGATGGTGGAGTTCGTCGAACGAGCGGCGAAGGACCGCGGCGTCAAATTCGACATCGAATTGAACCATAAAGAGGGCGAATGGGTCGGCGCCGGCGAGCCGATGGTTTATCTCTCGGGCTCGCTTTATCACCTGGTCGATCTCGAGACGCTTTATCTGCAAAAGCTCGGCCCGCCTTGCGTCGCCGCCTATAACGCCTATGCGATGTGCGCCGATCTGCCCGAAGACCGCCTTCCTGGCGATGGATGCGCGGCATTGCGCCGGATCGGAAATGGCCGAGATGATGGCCTATGCCGCGTCGGTCGGATCGGCGGCGGCGAAGAAGGCGGTGGGGGCGGTGGGCTTCATCGGCAACGCCACCGACGCGACCGCGCATTATTTCGGCAACGATAAGGGCCTGGGCACCATGCCCCATGCGCTGATCGGTTACGCGGGCTCGACATTGCGCGCGGCCGAGATGTTCCACGAAACCTTTCCCAACGAAAACCTGACCGTGCTGGTCGATTATTTCGGCCAGCGAGATCACCGACGGGCTTGCCGTGTGCCGCCGCGTTCCAGGAGATGGCGGATGCCGGCAAGCTGGCGATGCGGCTCGACACCCATGGCGGGCGCTATCATCGAGGGGCTGGACCTCGCGCGCTCCTATGCCGTGCTGGAGCGCCGCGCGCCTAAGGCGATACGCGGTTACCGCACCGAGGCGGAGCTGCGTTACCTGGTCGGCACCGGCGTTTCGGCGGCGGCGATCTGGCACATGCGCGAGAGATTGGACGAGGCGGGTTTCGCCAAGGTGAAAATCGTGGCGAGCTCGGGCTTCACCCCCGACAAATGCCGCGCCATGGCGGTGGCCGAAGCGCCGATCGATGTGGTGGGGACGGGATCCTACCTGCCCGATTCATGGGCCGAGACCTATGCCACCGCCGACATCATCGCCTATGACGGCAAGCCGATGGTGAAGCTCGGCCGCGAGTTCTTGATGAAGAAGCAGCCGTAAGGGAGGCTCGAGGCCATGCCCTTGGATTCAAGTTCCGGCGGCGAAGGCGGTCGCGCGCCCTCCTTGAACGTGCTGGGCGGCCCGCTCGAAGCCTGTTCGATCAAGCCGATGACCGGGTTTTACCGCAACGGCTGTTGCGACACCGGCACGGAGGACGCGGGCAGCCACACGGTGTGCATCCTCGCCACGGCGGATTTCCTCGCATTCTCCAAATCGCGCGGCAACGATCTCTCGACGCCAATGAAGGCTTTCGGTTTCGCGGGCCTGAAGCCGGGCGACCGCTGGTGTCTCTGCGCGCCGCGCTGGCAGGAGGCGCTCGAAGCGGGCAAGGCGCCGCGCGTGGCGTTGCGCGCGACCCATCAGGGCGCGCTCGATTACTGCTCGTTGGCCGATCTAAAAAAGTTCGCGATCGATTTGGCGTGAGAGAAAACGTGCCCAGGGTGACCTTCACGCGCGCGCTCGAACAGTTTCTCAAGGCGCCGCCGGCCGATGTGGAAGGCGCGACGCTGGGCGAGGCGCTGGCATCCGTGTTCGCGTCGCGGCCGGCGTTGCGCGGCTATGTGCTTGACGACCAGGGCGCCTTGCGCCGTCATGTCGCGGTCTATCTCAACGGCAAGCCGGCGCGCGACCGCATCCGCTTGAGCGATCCGGTCGGCCCGAGCGACCAGATTTACGTCTTTCAGGCATTGACCGGAGGGTGAGGGAGAATGGCGGACCTGATTTTCGTCGCAACCCATAAGGGCCTGTTCGAGATCGCGCGCCGCAAGGGCGCGTGGGATGTCGCGGGCTGCCATTTTCTCGGCTCGCCGGTCTCGTCCGTGCTGGCGGATTCCGGCGGCGGGGTTTTTGCCGCGCTCGATCTCGGCCATTTCGGCGCCAAGCTGTGGCGCCGCGATCCCAAGTCGAGCGCGTGGCGGGAACTGGCGGCGCCGGCGTTTCCGCCGAAGCCGGAGGATGCGGGCGAGGATCCCCATCCCTGGTCGCTCGGCAAGATCTGGACGCTCGAACCGGGCGGCGTGGCCGGGCGCCTATGGGCCGGCACCATGCCCGGCGGGCTTTTCCGTTCCGGCGACGGCGGCGAAAGCTGGTCCCTGGTCGAAGCCTTGTGGCGCATGCCCGAGCGCCGGCAATGGACCGGCGTCGCCGGCGGCGAGCAGCCCGGCATCAACTCCGTCTTGGTCGACCCGAACAATCCTTCGGATATCCGCGTCGGCGTCTCGACCGCCGGGATGTGGGCGAGCACCGACGATGGGGCCTCGTGGCGCATCGTCAATCGCGGCATGTACAACGAGTACATGCCGCCCGATCAGCGCGAGACCCCGATCGCGCAGGATATCCACCGGCTGGCGCGCTGCGCCGCGTTTCCCGAGATCGTGTGGTGCCAGCATCACAACGGCGTCTTCCGCTCCGAGAACGCGGGCGCCGATTGGCGCGAGGTGACGGCGATCCGGCCGTCGAAATTCGGCTTCACCGTGGCCGCCCATCCGCGCGATCCCAAGACGGCGTGGTTCGTGCCCGCGATCAAGGACGAGAAGCGCGTTCCGGTGGACGGCAAGGTGGTGGTCGCGCGCACCAGCGACGGCGGCGGCAGCTTCGAGGTGTTGAGCCGGGGCCTGCCGCAACGCCACGCCTACGACCTGGTGTTGCGCCACGCGCTCGACGTGGATGCGAGCGGCCGGGCGCTCGCCTTCGGCTCGACCAGCGGCGGCTTGTGGATTTCCGGGGATGGCGGCGATAGCTGGACCATGCCCGAAGCGCGGCTGCCGCCGGTTCTGGCCGTGCGTTTCAGCGCCGCTTGATTACCGCCCGTTGGCCGATCTAAAAAGATTCACGATCGATTTTGGCGTGACGGCGCGCCCGGATTATGCGGTAAAAGTGAAGGAGCAATAGGAGGCGTCATGCAGATTCAGCCTTATCTGTTCTTCGACGGGCGTTGCGGCGAGGCGATTGCGTTCTACCGCAAGGCGCTTGGCGCGGAGCCGGGCATGCTCATGCGCTTCAAGGACAATCCCGATCCTTCCATGCACCCGGATATGGACGGCGAGAAGGTGATGCATGCGCAAATCCGCATCGGCAATTCCACGGTGCTGATGTCCGACGGGCGGCGCGAAGGCCAGCCGGGGGTCGAAAGTTTTGCGCTGTCGCTGACGGTGGCGGACGAGGCCGAGGCCGGGCGGATGTTCAAGGCATTGGCCGATGGCGGAACCGTGCGCATGCCCTTAGGCAAGACGTTTTTCTCGCCCGCCTTCGGCATGGTGGCCGACCGCTTCGGCGTGTTGTGGCTGGTCTATGTCGCGAAATGACGGCCGGTTGGCCAATTCACCGCCGCTTGAAATATTGCACTTCGCGTTCGTGCTTTAGGGCCGCCTTGCGCGTGGGAAACGTGCCGAGGTTGCGGCGCTTGCCGGTCTTGCGATTTACTTTTCGCGAATAGAGCCGGTATTTTCCCGATGGCAGCTTGCGGATCATGGCGTGCTCCCGTTCCGTGGCGCCCATTCCCTGTCTATGGATAGGCTGCGGCGCGGACCGATATCCAGCCGGTTGCGAAAAAACCTGATATAGGATGGATGCTTTCTTGAATGGTTTCATGGGGCATCGATGTCGCGTTCGCTTTATGCACGCTTGCACAGCCGGTTCGGGCCGAAGATTTCCGGCAGCGAGCACCAGCGTCTGGCGCATGAACGCATCAGGCGCTTCAAACGGCGCTTCCCGATCGAGCAATGGCTGGCGGCGAGCCAAGCCCAACCCAAGGCCCGGCGTCCGCGCGTCATCATCGTCGGCGGCGGGCTCGCCGGGCTCATGGCCGGGTTCATCCTGGCCTACAGCCACAAGGTCACGCTGTTCGAGGCTCGGCCGCGCCTGGGCGGGCGGGTCTGGAGCATGATCGACCGGGGCTCCCGCCAGATCGTCGAAGCCGGCGGCGAGTTCATCGGCCGCGCCCATCCGCTGTGGATGAGCCTCGCCGGGCATTTCCGGCTCGGCCTGTCGATGGTGACCGACGACGACGATTACGCCGGGCTCAATCTCGAAATGCCCACATATCTCGGCGGCCGGCTCCTGGCCCCGGAGAAGGCCGAGAGCATCTATGACGAGATGACCGGGGCATTCGATCAGTTGACCCGCGACGCGATGAAGCTGCACCGGCCCTACAAGCCCTGGCTCTCGCCCCACGCCGAACGCTGGGACGACCGGCCTTTATCCGACTGGATCGCGAAACTGGACCGCTCCCGCCTGGTCAAGGCGGCGATCGAGGCGCAATTCGCCAACAACAACGGCGCGCCTTCGTCCCGGCAGAGCTATCTCGGCATCCTGTCCCTGATCGTGGGCGCCGCGCGGGCGCGGGCGGACAAGGAGGAACCCGAAAATTCCTATTTCACCCAGATCGAGAATGTCCGCTGCGAAAGCGGCTGCCAGGCGCTGGCGTGGCGCTTGGCCGAATCGATCGAGCGCCAGGGCGGCACGGTCAATCTATCCAATTGGGTCAAGCGCATCGCGATCGGCGAGCAGGGCGTGACCGTGACGCCGCGGCGGGGAAAGCCGGTTTCGGCCGAGCATGTGGTGCTGGCGGTGCCCCCGAGCGCCTGGCACAAGATCGCGATCGATCCGCCGATCGACCCGTCCTACCGCATGTCGATGGGCCATGTGGTGAAATATCTCGGCACGGTGAAGACGCGCTTCTGGTTCGACGAAAAGCTCTCGCCCAACAGCGCGTCGGAGCGTTTCGGGATGACCTGGGAAGGGACCGACAACCAGATCCAGGCGCCGGGACAGGATATCCGTTTCGCCCTTTTCGCCGGCGGGCCGGTCGCCGAGCAGGCGCTCGCGCTTTACGACAAGAACGATCCGGCGCGGCTGCACCGTTTCTATGACCGGCGCATCGGGCAGATCTACAAGGCCTATCCCGAGAGCCGCGCGCGCTGGCCCCAATTCATGGCCTGGCCGCGCGAGCCCTGGATCTGGGGGGGATATTCCTGCCCCGCGCCCGGCGAGGTGACCCGCATCGGCAAGTTCCTGAACGAGCCGTTCCACGAGCGGCTGCACTTCGCCGGCGAGCATGTCTGCCTGCCGTTCTACGGTTACATGGAAGGGGCGCTGCAATCGGGCGCGATGGCGGCACGGGCGATATTGGAGCCGTAATATGGGTTGGATTGACACCCCCCGGCCTACTACCTAGCCTCCGCGCAGCATGACCGATTTGCTCGCCATTTCCATAGCCCAGCTCGACCCGGTCGTGGGCGACATCGCGGGCAATCTCGCCAAGCTCAAGCGCGCCTTGACCGAAGCGGCGGGGCAGGGCGCCGATCTGGTGGTGGCCTCGGAGCTTTTCGTTTCGGGATACCCGCCCGAGGATCTGGTGCTGAAACCCGCCTTTGTCGCGGCCTGCCAGGGCGCGGTTCAGGATTTCGCCAAGGCCAATGCCGCCGGGCCGGCGGCGCTGCTCGGCTGCCCGTGGACGCAGGACGGCAAGCTCTATAACGCCGTGCTGCTGCTGGCCGAGGGCAAGATCGCGAGCCTGCGCTTCAAGCACGAGTTGCCCAATTACGGCGTGTTCGACGAGAAGCGCGTCTTCGCCGCGGGCCCGGCACCCGGGCCGGTTTCGTTCAAGGGCGTGCGCCTCGGCGTGATGATCTGCGAGGACATGTGGTTTCCCGCTTGCGCCGAGACCCTGGCGGAAAGCGGCGCCGAGCTCTTGATCGTCGTCAACGGCTCGCCTTACGAGCACGACAAGCTGGGCGAGCGCGTGGCGCTGGCGGTTTCGCGCATCAAGGAAACCGGGATGCCGCTCCTCTATGTCAACCAGGTGGGCGGCCAGGACGAGCTGGTGTTCGACGGCGCCTCCTTCGCGCTCGACGCCGATTGCGCGCTCCGCGTCCAGGCGCCGAGCTGGCGCGAGGCGCTGGTGCCGACGCGCTGGAAGCGAATGAGGAAGGGCTGGGCCGTCGAGCCGGGCATGATGGAAAAGCCCCCGGATGGGCCGGAAAACGTTTACGACGCCATGGTGCTGGGCCTGCGCGATTACGTGCGCAAGAACGGTTTCCCGGGCGTGGTCATCGGGCTTTCGGGCGGCATCGATTCGGCGCTCACCGCCGCCGTGGCGGTGGACGCGCTGGGATCGTCCAAGGTTCACGGCGTGATGATGCCGTCGCCCTATACCTCGGCCGAAAGCGTCGAGGACGCGGCGGAGGTGGCGCATCTCCTCGGCATCGAATTGCGCGAAATCGACATCGCCCCGGCGATGAAGGCGTTCGAGGCGATGCTGAAGCCCGCCTTCAAGGGCCAGGCCCCCGACGCCACCGAGGAGAACATCCAGGCGCGGGCGCGCGGCATCGCGCTCATGGCGCTTTCCAACAAATTCGGCTGGATGGTGGTTTCGACCGGCAACAAATCGGAAATGTCGGTCGGCTACGCCACGCTTTATGGCGACATGTGCGGCGGGTTTTCGGTGCTGAAGGACGTCTACAAGACGGCGGTCTTCGCCTTGAGCCGCTGGCGCAACCAGAACCGGCCCGATTCATTCCTCGGGCCCTTGGGCCGCGTCATGCCCGAGCGCGTGATATCCAAGCCGCCCACCGCCGAACTCAAACCCAACCAGACCGACCAGGACACGCTCCCGCCCTACGAGACGCTCGACGGGATTCTGGAATGCCTGATCGAGCGCGAGATGAAGGTCGAGGAGATCGTCGCCCTGGGCTTCGATGCGGAAACCGTGCGCCAGGTGTGGCGGATGCTCGACCGCGCCGAATACAAGCGCCGCCAGGCGCCGCCCGGCGTCAAGATCACGCGGCGCGCCTTCGGCCGCGACCGGCGTTATCCCATCGTCAACGCTTTCCAGGCGGGGGGCCAGGAGACGGGCAAGCAGCCGGAATACGATCCAGAATCCTCGCCCAAGGCGCCGACGCCGCTGCCGTCGGGCTGATATCCGCCGGCGCCGGCCTGCCGGGCCATGAAGCGGCGGATGCGTCCCCGGCTTACGCGACCAGCGATGAATCCGGGAACGGCAAAAGCGTTTCCACCGTGGCTTCGTCGAATATTCGAATCCGGTTGCGGCCCGCGCTTTTCGCCTCGTACAGGGCGATATCGGCGTATTTGAGGAGATCGGCAAGCGAGCTTGCCTGCGTGGCGGTGCTCACGCCGACGCTGATCGAGACCGCGGTTGTCCGGTCCGTTGCGTCCAGGACCTGCCGTGAAACCTCCTGCCGCAGCCGCTCGGCGACGATGCAGGCATCCTTCAGTTCCGTTTCCGGCAGGAGCAAGGTGAATTCTTCCCCGCCGTAGCGCGCGGCGATATCGGAACTGCGCTTGAAATCCCGGAACGCATTCGCCACTTGAACGAGGACCCGGTCTCCGGCGTCGTGGCCGAAGCGGTCGTTGATGGACTTGAACAAATCGATATCGATCATGATCAGCGATAGCGGCCGATCGTAGCGGCGGTGACGATCCCATTCGGCTTCGGCAAGATTGAGAAAGTGCCGCCGGTTGAAAAGGCCGCTGAGGCCGTCAACGGCGGCCAGTTCGCGCAGGCCGCTGGCATCTTGTTCCGACTTCGCGCGCTCGCGTATCGCCGCGGGGAGCCAGCGCATCAGCAGCACGCCGAGCACGAAGCATCCGGCGGCGACATTGGCCAGTTTCGGAATGATGAGCAGGAAGGGGTGGCCGAGAATTTCGGCGTAGCTGGACGGCAAGAGGCCATACCGGCCGCCGAAGTAAAGGCCGAAATAGGTGTTCTCGAAGAGATTGCGGATCGTGTCCAAAGCCAGCACGGCCAGGAGCAGCCGTGTCGTCCCGAACACGCTTGAATTGCGCAGATAGAACATGGCGAGCGTGCCCAGCACCGTCAGCCAGATGGCGACGATCACCCAGTAAATCAGCGCTGCGGCAAGGTTCATCATGGGGCGGGCGGAAAGCTGTTGTCGGGACGGCTGGCTTCGACGCGCCGCAAATACTATCCGCCCCACTGTTAAGGTTGCTTTAACCCGCGCCCGGTTTGCCAAATCCGGGCCGCCGCCCGAGACGCCGGTTGTAAGGGGCAACGGCAGGTGTTATCCGATTGTTTCACAAGCGCGAATTGAGCCCGGCATGGAAATGAAATCACCCGATACCGCAGCGCCGCCCGGCCGCGATTTCATCCGCGACATCGTCGAGGCCGACATCGCGTCGAAACGCGTGATTGCGCCGGTGACGCGCTTTCCGCCCGAGCCCAACGGCTATCTCCATATCGGCCACGCCAAGTCGATCTGCCTCAATTTCGGCATCGCCCAGGAATATGGCGGGCGCTGCAATCTGCGTTTTGACGACACCAACCCCGTCAAGGAGGAGCAGGAATTCGCCGACGCCATCGAACGCGACGTGCGCTGGCTCGGATTCGATTGGGGCAAGAACCTCTATCACGCCTCGGATAATTTCGCGCAGCTTTACGACTGGGCCGAATATCTCATCAAGCTGGGCAAGGCCTATGTCGACGACACGCCGCCCGCCGAAATGCAGAAGATGCGCGGCACGCTGACCGAGCCCGGAAAGGAAAGCCCGTTCCGCAAGCGCGGCCTGGAGGAGAATTTCGATCTCTTCCGCCGCATGCGCAAGGGGGAGTTTCCCAACGGCGCGCGGGTGCTGCGCGCCAAGATCGACATGGCCGCCGGCAACATCAATCTGCGCGACCCGGTGCTCTACCGTATCTTGCACGCCGAGCATCCGCGCACCGGCAAGGAATGGTGCATCTACCCGACCTACGATTTCGCCCATGGCCAATCGGACGCGATCGAGGGCGTGACCCATTCGGTCTGCACGCTCGAATTCGAGGATCACCGGCCGCTTTACGACTGGCTCCTCGACAATCTGCCGGTGCCGTCGCGGCCGCGGCAATACGAGTTCGCGCGGCTCAATCTGGGTTACACCGTGCTCTCGAAGCGCTTCCTGACGACCCTTGTCGCCGAGCGCCGCGTGACGGGGTGGGACGATCCGCGCATGCCGACGCTGGCGGGGTTGCGGCGGCGCGGCGTGCCGCCCGAGGCGATCCGCGATTTCGTCTCCCGCATCGGCGTCGCCAAGGCCAATTCCACCGTCGACATGGGGATGTTCGATTTCTCGGTGCGCGAGCATTTGAACAAAAGCGCCTTGCGCCGGATGGCGGTGTTGCGGCCCTTGAAGCTGGTGATCGAGAATTATCCCGAGGGGCAGAGCGAGGAACTGGACGCCGCCAACCACCCGGACAACGCGGCCTTGGGTTCGCGCAAAATACCTTTCTCGCGCGAGCTCTATGTCGAGGCCGAGGATTTCATGGAAAACCCGCCCAAGAAATTCTTCCGCCTCTCGCCGGGCGTCGAAGTGCGGCTGCGCTACGCCTATTTCGTCACCTGCAAAAGCGTGGTGAAGGATTCGGGCGGCAATGTCACCGAGCTGCGCTGCACCTACGATCCCGCGACAAAGGGCGGCAACGCGCCCGACGGGCGGAAAGTGCGGGCGACGCTGCATTGGGTGGCGGCCAAGCATTCGATCCCGGCGGAAGTGCGGATCTACAATCCACTCTTCACCCGGCCCGACCCCAGCGGCGCCGATCTCCTGGCCGATCTCAACCCCAATTCCCTGGAAGTGCTGAAGGGCGCGCGGCTGGAGCCGAGCCTCGCAAATCCCGCGCCCGGCGATGTGGTGCAGTTCGAACGCTTGGGTTATTTCTGCGCCGATGCGGATTCCGCGCCCGGCAAGCCGGTCTTCAACCGCACCGTCGGCTTGCGCGACAGCTACGCCAAGGCGTGAGGGGATAGGCTATGTCGGCGGAGGACAGCCAGGCGGTGGAATTCTCGTTGACCGCGGATGATTACGCCGCCTTCAACGAATTTTTCTTTCGCCGCAATTGGCAGCGTTGGCGCTTCCCGCTGCTCCGGAAAATCTGCCTGGGTTTTTTAGCGCTCTATATCCTGCTGACGCTTTTTACGCGCTGGGAAATAGGCAATGCGCTGGTGGACTGGGGCGACTATCCCCTGGTCATCGTCATCCTGTTCCTGCTGCTGATTCCCTATTGGCCGCGCTTTACGGCGCGGCGCCAATACCGCCGTGCCCTGTCGATCAATCCCAAGATCGGCGCGAGGGTGCATTTGGAAATCTCGCCCGACGGGCTCGGCACAACCGGCGGCCTCGCGGATACGCGGACGCCCTGGTCCTCGATCATCGAGATCGCGGTTGGGCCCGCCGGCGCCTATCTGTTCATCCTGAAGAACAACGCCCATGTCGTGCCGCGCCGCGCCTTCGCCGACGAAGCGGCGTTCGATGCTTTCGTGGCGGCGGCGCGCGGCTGGTGGCGGCCGGAAGGGGCGCCAGCGAAGTCATGACACTGTCGCTTTACAACACGCTGTCGCGCCGGAAAGAGCCGTTTACGCCGCTCGATAGAAACCGCGTCCGCATGTATGTCTGCGGGCCGACGGTTTACGATCTGGCGCATATCGGCAACGCCCGGCCGGTGATCGTGTTCGACGTGCTCTACCGGCTGCTTGCGCGCGGAATACGGCGCGGGGCATGTGACCTATGTGCGCAACATCACCGATGTGGACGACAAGATCAACGCCGCGGCGAAGGATAACGGCGAGAGCATACGCGATCTGACCACGCGCACGGCGAAGGCGTTCCATGCGGACGTGGCGGCTCTCGGTTGCTTGCCGCCCGATGCCGAGCCGCGCGCGACCGATCACATCGCGCCGATGATCGCGATGATCGAAAAGCTGATCGCCTCAAAGTCACGCCTACGAAGCCGAGGGCCATGTGCTCTTTTCCGTGCCGAGCAATAAGGATTACGGCCGGCTTTCAGGCCGCAACAGAGATGACATGATCGCCGGCGCGCGGGTGGAAGTGGCGCCCTATAAGCGCGACCCGGCGGATTTCGTCCTGTGGAAGCCGTCGCCCGAGGGTCTCCCCGGCTGGGAAAGCCCGTGGGGCCGGGGCCGGCCGGGCTGGCATATCGAATGCTCGGCCATGAGCGAGGAATTGCTCGGGCAGAGCTTCGACATCCATGGCGGCGGGCTCGATCTGATCTTTCCGCATCACGAGAACGAGATCGCGCAAAGCGAATGCGCCCATCCGGGCAAGCCCTTCGTCAAATACTGGCTCCATAACGGCTTCGTCACCGTGAACGGCGAGAAGATGGCGAAGTCCGAAGGGAATTTCCGCACCATCAGGGACGTGCTCGCCGACGCGCCGGGGGAAGCCGCGCGGCTCGCCATGCTGACCGCGCATTACCGCGACCCGCTCGACTGGACGAGCGAGCGGCTATCCGCCGCCAAGCAAAATCTCGACCGCTTCTATCTGGCGCTGCGCGAAACAAAAGACATTCAGCCCGAGGGCCTTGAAATGTCGCACCCCGTCCGTGCCGCATTGGAGGACGATCTCAACACGCCCATGGCGCTGGCCGCGCTGCACGAGCTGGTCGCCGAACTCAACAAGGCCGAAACATTTCCCGACAAGGCGCGGCTCAAGGGCGGCTTGCTGGCGGCGGGGGCGGTGCTGGGCTTGTTGCAGCAAAAGCCCGAGGCGTGGCTCAAGGGCGCCAAGAATCAATCAGGCGGCGAGGATCGGGAGATCGAAGATCTCATCGCGGCGCGCAATAAAGCGCGCGAGAACAAGGATTTCGCCGGGGCCGACCGCATCCGCGCGGCGCTTGCGGCGCGCGGCGTGGTGCTGGAAGATAAGCCCGGCGGCAAGACCCTGTGGCGGCGCGGCTAGCGCCAGGAGGCATCCATGGTCAAGGCGGTGTGGAACGGCGAGACCATCGCGGAAAGCGGCGAGACCGTGGTGGTCGAAGGCAATCACTATTTCCCGATCGGCTCGGTGAAAAAGGCGGCGCTCAAGCCGAGCGCCACCACCAGCATCTGCCCGTGGAAGGGCACGGCGAGCTATTACAGCGTGGTGGCGGGCGGCAAGGAGAACACGGACGCCGCTTGGTATTACCCCGAGCCCAAGGACGCGGCCAAGCAGATCAAGGGCCGGGTCGCCTTTTGGAAAGGCGTCACGGTTTCCTGACTCAAGGGGCGCGCCGGCAAGGCTTCCCGAAATCCCAGCGATGGAGATGAAGCGATGAATAATTTCGTCATTCTGTCCGGCATCATCTTCGCAGTGGTCTGCGTGGTGCATGCCGCGCGGCTGGTCCGTGGCTGGAAAGTGCAAATCGGCGCGGCGGAGATTGGGCCCTGGGCGTCCTGGCTCGGCATGGCGGCTTCGGGCGCGCTGGCGGTGTGGGCTTGGCGCCTCGCCGCGATGTGAATGCCGGCGTCACGTTTTCGTGACTTTTTCGTGGCGTAATTTTAGGCGAGCCTCAAATCCGCCTGACGCAAAGCCGCGTAAGTCCTATAATCGGGGCAAGCCCCAAGCCAAGAAATGGCGCAGCATAAGGGAGACAGCGTGGATTCACTGGCTAAAAACCAAGCCAATCCGGTTTCGCGCGCCGAGCGTGACGAGGCGGTGGCGCGGTTGCGCGCGGTTCGCCGCCGCAGCGAAAGCCTGGCGGAGCCGCTGCTGCCCGAGGACATGGTGGTGCAATCCATGCCCGATGCCAGCCCGGTCAAATGGCATCTGGCGCATGTCTCCTGGTTCTTCGAGACCTTTCTGCTGACGCCGTTTCTCGCGGGCTATCGGGTTTTCGACCCGGCCTATGCGCATCTCTTCAATTCCTATTACGAGGCGGTGGGGCCGCGTCATCCGCGCCCTTCGCGCGGGATGCTGACGCGCCCGGGCGTCGAGGAGATCGCCGCCTATCGCGCGCAGGTGACATCCGCCATGGAAGAGCTCATTCAAAGCGCGAGCGCCGCGCCGTGGCCGGAGATCGTCAATCTCATCGAGCTTGGATTGCATCACGAGGAGCAGCATCAGGAATTGATCCTGATGGATGTGAAACACCTCTTCGCGCAGAACCCGTTGAAGCCGGCTTACCGCGCGCCCGATCGATCGAAAGCGCCGCATAAGGCGATGGCGCTCGATTGGGTTTCCTTCAAGGGCGGGCTCGCCGAGATCGGCCATGACGGAGACGGTTTTGCCTTCGACAATGAAGGCCCGCGCCACAAGGTTTGGCTCGAACCCTTCCGTTTGGCCTCGCGCCTCGCGACCAACGGCGAATATCTGGCCTTCATCGAAGACGGCGGTTATCGCCGGGCGGAGTTCTGGCTGTCCGACGGCTGGGCCGCGGTGCAAGCGCAGAGCTGGCAGGCGCCGCTTTATTGGGAAAAGGGCGAGGATGGCTGGTCGCTCTTCACGCTATCCGGCATGAAAAAGCTCGATCCCTTCGCCCCGGTTGTGCATGTGAGCCATTACGAGGCGGACGCCTTCGCCGCCTGGGCCGGGCGGCGGCTGCCGACCGAGGCGGAATGGGAAATCGCCGCCATGTCCGGGAAGCTCGAACAGGTTTTGGACCAGGCCTGGCAATGGACCGCCTCGGCCTATGGGCCCTATCCGGGCTATCGCGCGGAAGCGGGCGCCATCGGCGAATACAACGGCAAGTTCATGAGCGGGCAGATGGTGTTGCGCGGCGGCTGCAAAGCCACGCCGCCGGGCCATGCGCGGATCACATACCGCAATTTCTTCCATCCTGCCTCGCGCTGGTGTTTCGGCGGCATCCGGCTGGCGGAGGCGGGGTGATGCCAAGGGGCACGCTCAAGGCCTATCTCGATTTCGCGCCGCGCGAGGAAGGCTTCCGGGCATCCGCGCTGGCGGGGCTCGGCCATGCGCCCAAGGATATTCCCTGCCGCTTTCTCTATGACAGCGCCGGCTCGGCGCTCTTTGAGGAGATATGCGATCTCCCTGAATATTATGTGACCCGGGCCGAGACCGCGATCCTGGCGGCGAATGTCTCCGAAATCGCCCGCCTCGTCGGCCCGCGTTGCCGCCTGATCGAGTTCGGCAGCGGCGGCAGCCGCAAGGTGCGGCTTTTGCTCGAGGCGCTCGACAATCCGCTTTCCTATGTGCCGGTCGATATTTCGGGCGAGACGCTGCACCAAGCGGCCTCGGCCATCGCCGCCGATTTCCCGGCGTTGGACGTGATCGCGGTCTGCGCCGATTACATGGAACCGCGCCGTTTGCCCGATCTTGCCGTGAAGCCCGGTGGCCGGCGCGTGGGGTTTTTCCCCGGCTCGACCATCGGCAATCTCACCCCCGAGGAAGCGGTGCAATTCCTGCGCGGCTGCCGCGCTTTACTCGGGCCCGGCGGCGGCATGATCGTCGGCGCCGATCTGAAGAAGGACCCCGCGCTTCTCCATGCCGCCTATAACGACGCGGCCGGCGTGACATCGCGCTTCACCCTCAATCTGCTCCAGCGCATGAACCGAGAATTGGACGCCGATTTCGATCTGACGCGTTTCGCGCATGAGGCGTTCTACAACCCGGATTTGGGCCGTGTCGAGATTTACATCCGCAGCCTGATGAACCAGATCGTGACCGTGGCCGGGCGGCGTTTCATGTTCGCCTATGACGAGCGCGTGCATGTCGAATATTCCTATAAATTCTCGGTTGCGGAGTTCCAGGCCCTGGCGCGGCGCGCCGGCTTCCGCCCGGTCCAATGCTGGACCGGCGAGGGGCTGTTCGGGGTGCATTATCTAGTCGTCTGAAAACCGCGCCTTAACCCCTTACCTTCGCTCGACTTTCCGGATTCGCGCCCCTAGGATGCGGGGATCATGGCGGGCGAGCGCATATATCTTTACGACACGACCTTGCGCGACGGGGCGCAGACCCAGGGCGTCGATTTCGGCGTGCCCGACAAGATCGCGATATCCCGCGAGCTGGACCAGCTCGGCATCGATTATATCGAAGGCGGCTGGCCCGGCGCCAACCCGACCGACGACGCGTTTTTCGCCAAGCCGCCCAAGCTCGGCCATGCGCGGCTTTGTCGCCTTCGGCATGACGCGGCGCTCGGGGCGCAGCGCCGGCAACGATCCGGGCCTCGCCGCCGTGCTGGGCGCGGGCGCCAAGGTCGCGACCCTGGTCGGCAAGACCTGGGATTTCCACGCCAAGGTCGCGCTCAATATCAGCCTCGAGGAAAACGTCACCATGATCGGCGAGAGCGTGGCGCAAGCCAAATTGAAGCTCGACGAGGTGATCTTCGACGCCGAGCATTTCTTCGACGGCTACAAAGCCAACCCGAAATTCGCGCTCGATTGCATATCCGCCGCCGCCCAGGCGGGAGCGCGCTGGATCGTGCTGTGCGACACCAATGGCGGCACTCTGCCCGACGAAATCGAGAAGATTATCCGTGAAACCACGAAAACCGTGGCGGGCGACAGGCTCGGCATCCATTGCCACAACGACACCGAAAACGGCGTGGCGAATTCGCTCGCCGCGGTGCGCGCGGGCGCGCGGCACATCCAGGGCACCTTGAACGGGCTGGGCGAGCGTTGCGGCAACGCCAATCTGGTCTCGATCATCCCCAATCTCATGCTCAAGATGGGCTACGCCACCGGCGTCAGCGCCGAAGGGTTGAAACGCTTGACCCATGTTTCGCGCTTTCTCGACGAGCGCCTAAACCGCGCGCCCGACCGCCACGCCGCCTATGTCGGCGAAAGCGCCTTCGCGCATAAGGGCGGGCTGCATGTCTCGGCGGTGGAAAAAGATCCCCGGTCCTACGAACACATCGAGCCCGGGCTGGTCGGCAACCGCCGGCATATCGTGGTTTCGGACCAGGCGGGCAAGTCCAATCTGCTGGCGCGGCTCCGCGAGATCGGCGTCGAGATCAAGCCCGACCACCCGAAGCTCGGCGCGCTGTTGGACGAGGTGAAGAGCCGCGAATTCCAGGGCTATGCCTATGACGGCGCCGAGGCGAGTTTCGAGCTGTTGGCGCAACGCACCCTCGGCGCGGTGCCGGAATATTTCCGCGTGGAACGCTTCCGCATCATGGACGAGCGCCGCCACGACGCCAAGGGCGAGCTCATCACCGTGTCCGAGGCGACCGTCACCGGCAATGTGGGCAACAAGGCCTTCCAGGAAGTGGCCGAAAGCCATGACGGGCCGGTCGACGCGCTGACGACCGCGCTCCGCAAAGCGCTGGTGCCCTCGTTTCCCGAGCTCGATGCGGTGCGCCTCACCGACTACAAGGTGCGTATCTTGACGCCGCAGGACGCGACCAAGGCGGTGACGCGGGTGATGATCGAAAGCGCCGAGAACGGCCAGAGCTGGTCCACCGTCGGCGTTTCCTCCGACATCATCAACGCCTCCTATAACGCGCTCCATGACAGCCTGACCTACAAGCTCTGGCGCTCGGGAAGACGGGCCTAACCATGGCCGGAACCGACCGGCGCCGCGCCAAGCTTTCCGGCGGGCCGACCGTCATCCTGGTCGAGCCCCAGCTCGGCGAGAATATCGGCACGGCGGCGCGCGCCATGTTCAATTGCGGGTTGACCGATCTGCGGCTGGTGAAGCCCCGCGACGGCTGGCCCAACAAGAAAGCGGTGGCGGCGGCGAGCGGCGCCGACGCGGTGCTGGAGAAGGCCCGGCTCTACGGCGGCGTGGAAGAGGCGATAGCCGATCTCCGCCACGTCTACGCCACCACCGCCCGCGACCGTTTCATGGTGAAGCGGGTTTTGACGCCGCGTTTGGCGGTGGGCGAGATGAAAGGCTTCATCGCCGCGGGCGAGGGAACCGGCGTGCTGTTCGGGCCGGAGCGCAGCGGCCTCGTCAACGACCATGTCGCGCTCGCCGAGGCGGTGATCTCGGTTCCGCTCAATCCGGCCTTTTCCTCGCTCAACCTCGCCCAATCGGTGCTGGTCCTGGGCTATGAGTGGTTCAACGCCGGGCATGATTCGCCCGGCGAGGTGCTCGCCACCGGCCATTCCAAGCCCGCCACCAAGCAGCAGCTCATACGCTTTTTCGAGCATCTCGAGGAGGAGCTCGACAATAACGGTTTCATGCGGAATGCCGAGAAGCGGCCTTCGATGGTGCGGAACCTGCGCAATTTGTTCCAGCGCGCGCAATGCACCGAGCAGGAAGTCCGGACATTGCACGGCATGGTCACGGCCTTCGCCGGCCCGAGGAAGCGCAAGAAAAAGGCGGCGCCATGACCGCGATCTACAAGATCTGCACGCGCACGCTCTGGGAAGGCGCCGAGAAGCTGGGCGTTTTCCGCGGCGCGCCGGTCGATACCGAAGACGGCTTCATCCATTTCTCGACCAAGGAACAGGTGGCCGACACCGCCAACAAGCATTTCGCCGGCTTGCCCGATCTCGTCCTGATCGCGGTGGATGCGGAATCGCTCGGGCCCGCGCTCAAATGGGAGGTGTCGCGCGGCGGCAAGCTCTTCCCGCATCTCTACGGCCCGCTGCCGGTGAACAAGACGCTTTGGGTGCGCGAGCTGCCGCTGGGATTCGGCGGCACGCATGACTTCCCGCGCGAGGTGACGGGCTAGGTTGCCGGCTCAGGCCTCGATGTATTCGGCGATGCTGGAGGGCGCGGGCACCGGCAAGCCGTCGGCCTTCAGCCCCTCGATGTGGAAGCGGATGGCGGACTGGATTTCCTTTTGCACGTCCGTCACCGTCGGCGCGGCGGCGACGCAGCCCGGCAGATCGGGGACATAGGCCGAATAATTGCCTTTCGCCTTCTCGATCACCACCGCGTAGCGCATCACCAATTCTCCCGCCGCAATTATCCTTTCATGCCAAGGCCCTGGCGGCAATCGCGCCGCCAGGGTGTTTGACAATCCCCCGGCCCCCGCTATAGTCCCGGCCATTCCCAAGAACGCGGGTGCCTTTCGCCCCGTCTGCCAGCGGCCCTAACCCGCGCCGGTAAGACCTATTGGGACAATAACAACACGCAACGCAACACGGATTAACGGAAGCACAAAGGAACGATGAGCAAACGCGAAGGATCGAAATACAAGATCAACCGGCGCTTACGCGCCAATCTCTGGGGCCGGGCCAAAAGCCCCCTCAACCGCCGGGATTACGGCCCCGGCCAGCATGGCCAGCGGCGCAAGAAGCCCTCCGATTTCGGCACGCAGCTGATGGCCAAGCAGAAGCTCAAGGGCTATTACGCCAATCTGGGCGAGCGCCAGTTCCGCCGCATCTATGAAGAGGCGCGGCGGCGCAAGGGCGACACCGGCGAGAACCTGGTCGAGCTGTTGGAGCGCCGGCTCGATTGCACCATCTACCGCATGAAATTCGTGCCGACGCCCTTCGCCGCGCGGCAATTCGTCAATCACGGCCATGTGCTGGTGAACGGCAAGCGCGTCAACATTCCCTCCTATACCTTGAAGGACGGCGACACGATCGAGCTGAAGGAAAAAGCCAAGCAGCTCGCGGTGGTGCTCGAAGCCGCCAAATCGGCCGAGCGCGACATACCCGATTATCTCCAGGTCGACGCCGACGCCTTCAAGGGCGTTTTCGTGCGCGGGCCGAAACTCGCCGACGTGCCCTATCCGGTGTCGATGGAACCCAATCTGGTGGTCGAGTTCTACTCGCGCTAAGCCCGGTCCGCCGGGGACAAGACCGATAAGGCGGGCCAAAAATGGCCCCGGCCGGCAAGGCCGGCCGAAAGACGGCCCCGGCCGGCAAGGCCGGCCGAAAGACGGGAGGAGAGGCATATGGGGTTCGGAATCGTTTCACGCGGCGGGCTCGCACTATGCGCGCTTGCCTTGCTGTGGGCCGCGCCCGTCCGCGCCGATGATTTCTACGACATCCATGTCATCGAGGCCCTGACCGGCGGCGGCTCGTTCCTCGGCCAGGAGGAACACGACGCGCTGCAATTGGTCGAGGCCTATACCAACAAGACCGGCGGCATCCACGGCAAGAAGCTGCGCTTCGTCTTTCACGACGACCAATCGACGCCGCAACTGGGGGTTCAGCTGCTCAACGACGTGGTGGCGCTCCATCCCGCGGTGATCATGGGCTCGTCGCTGGTGGCGACCTGCAACGCCATGGCGCCGCTGGTGCAGGATAACGGCCCGGTGATGTATTGCTTCTCGGCCGGCATCCATCCGCCCGCCGGCGGCTATGTCTTCGTCGCCGGGGTTTCGACCCACGACCAGGCGATCGCGCTGGTGCGTTATTTCCGCCTGCGCGGCTGGACCAAGCTCGGCCTCATCACCTCGACCGACGCCACCGGCCAGGACGCCGATAAGGGCTTCGACGAGCTGCTGGCGCTGCCCGAGAACCAGGGCGTGAGCATGGCGGCGCATGAGCATTTCAACACCAGCGACGTTTCGGTTTCGGCGCAGATCGAGAACATCAAGGCGGCGCGGCCCCAGGTCTTCATCGGCTGGAGCACCGGCGCGCCTTCGGCCACCATCTTCCGCGGCGCGGTGCAGGGCGGCCTCGCCACCCCGATGGGCACCACCGGCGGCAACATGACCTATGCGCAGATGCACCGCTTCGCCGATTTCCTGCCCAAGGAATTCTATCTGCCGGCGCCGGAATGGCCGGTGAACGGCGATCCGCGCGTCAAGCTCGACCCCAAGGTGGCGCAGAAACAGCGCGCGCTCTATGCCGCCTATAAGGAGGCCGGGTCGAAGCCCGACGAGGGCTCGCTCCTGGGCTGGGACCCGGCGATCATCGTGGTCGACGCGTTGCGGAAACTCCCGCCCGGCGCCAGCGCCGCGCAATTGCGCGACTATCTCATCCACCTGAAGGGCGTGGCCGGCGCCAACGGCATCTACGATTACGAGGCCTCGCCGCAGCGGGGATTGTCGCTCGCCGACGTGATGGTGACGCGCTGGAACCCGGCGGCCGACAAATGGGACGTGGTGGCCCAGCCCGGCGCCACGGCGCCGATCGGCAAATGAGCGCGATGCGCAAGCTCGCCATTTCCATGGGCGATCCCGCCGGCATCGGGCCGGAGATCGCGTTGAAGGCGGCGCTCGATCCGCGCGTGAACGCTCTCTGCCAGCCTTTGCTGGTGGGCGATCCCGGCGTGCTGGCGGTCCATGCCAAGGCTTGCGGGCTTTCGCCGAGGATCAGGAGCTTCGCCAAGGCGTCGGAGGTGGATTGGGCGGGCGACGGAGTGAAGCTGCTGGCGCTCGATTTGAAGCTCGAAACCCCCTTGGCGCTGGGCACGATCGCCGCCGCGCATGGGAGAGCCGCGGTCGACAGCGCGCGCGCGGCGATCCAGGCGGCGATGGCCGGACGGGTCGACGCGGTGGTGGCGGCGCCGCAGACCGAAAGCGCGATCAAGGCGGCGGGCATCGAATTCGACGGCTATCCGAGCTTCGTCGCGCGCGTCACAGGCACGCCCGTTGACGATGCTTTCCTCATGATCTGCTTCGACGACAAGCGCATCGCCCATGTGACGCTCCATGTCAGTCTCGCCCAGGCGATCAGGCTGGTGACCAAGGAGCGCGTCGGCCGCGCGCTTGCCGCGGTCGATGGCGCGTTGAAACGGATGGGCGTGGCGCGGCCGCGCATCTGTGTTTCCGGCCTCAATCCTCATGCGGGCGAGGGCGGCCTGTTCGGCCGCGAGGAGATCGAGATCGTCATCCCGGCGATCGAAGCCGCCAAGGCCGCCGGCATCAACGCCGAAGGGCCGTTTCCCGCCGACCTCATGTTCCACCGCAAGGATTGCGACGCTTTCCTGGTGATGATCCACGACCAGGGGCATATCGTGGCGAAGCTTTTGGGCCGCAACCGCGCCGCCGGCATGACCATCGGCACGCCGGTGGCGTTCTCCTCGGTGGCGCATGGCTCGGCGCTCGACATCGCCGGCAAGAACCAGGCGAGCCCCGCCGCCATCATCGAGGCGGTGGAACGGCTCGTAGGAACCCCCGCCGCGAAAGCGGCGTAATTTGAAAGGCGTGAGATGAAAAAGAAATCCAAGAAATCGAGCCAGGAAATCCGCGCCGCCAAGCGCAAGGGCAGGCTCAAGGGCAAAAGGCGGCGTCAGCGGGCACGGGCGGGCCACTGAATATTTAAAGCGACTCGAAGGGATTGCGTGGCGCGAGCGTCAGCCATGCGCAACCCGAGGTTGATCGGATAGCGGGCCTTAACCACTTCTCCGACAGACCAGGTTATTGCGAGGGTTTGCCATGGCCGCGAAGCTGCCGACGATTTTCCTGTCCCACGGTTCGCCGATGCTGGCGCTCGACGCCGGCGAGGCCGGCCAATTCTGGCAGAAGCTCGGGCACGAATTGCCGAGGCCCGATGCGGTGCTGGCGGTGTCGGCGCATTGGACCACCGAGCAGCCAAGGGTGAGTTCGACCGTGGCCAATTCCACCATCCACGATTTCCACGGCTTTCCCGCGCCGCTTTATCGGATCTCCTATCCCGCGCCGGGCGCGCCCGATCTCGCCAGGCGCGTGTCCCAACTGCTCGGTGCCGCGAAAATTCCCGTCGAGGCCGATCCGGCGCGCGGCCTCGACCACGGCGCTTGGGTTCCGCTCCGCAACATGTATCCGCTCGCCAACATGAAGGTGGCCCAGCTTTCGGTGCAGCCGCGCATGGACGCGGCCTGGCACGTAGCCTTGGGCCGCGCGCTGGCGCCCCTGGCGGCTGAGAACGTGCTGGTGCTGGCCACCGGAGGCGCGGTGCATAATCTGCGCGAGATGGGGCGCGAGGGGATGGCGACGCCCGCCTGGGCCGCGAATTTCGATCAATGGCTCGCTGAAACGCTCGCCAAGGGAGACGAGTCCTCCTTCATCGACTGGGTTCACCAGGCGCCCGAGCCGATGCGGGCCCAGCCGACGCCGGAGCATTTCCTGCCGATCTTCGTCGCCTATGGCGCGGCCGGCGAAAAGCCCAAGGCCCAGCAACTGTTCAAGGGTTTCACCTTGGGCAGCATGAGCATGGCGGCCTATAGCTTCGCCGCCTGAGTTTGCTCGCGCGCGCGGCGCGCTTCGTAAGCCTTCAATTGGACATGGATGAGGCGCAGCAAGGCGTCTTGCGGCAAGACATTCTCGCCGCGGCGGATGAGATCGCCGATGATTTGATCGGCTTCGATCCGCCCGCCGCGTTCGATATCGCGCAGCATCGAGGCGGTGAGGATCGAGCCTGGCGCGGTGAAGGCGGCGGTGGCGCGTTCGATGAATTCGGGCCGCGGCGGAAAACCGGCGCTTGCGGCGACGGCGCGGCATTCCTCCAGCAGCTTGCGCACCAAGGGCGCGCCGCCCGCCGCTTCGATGTCGCCGACGGCCGCCCGCATCAGGCAGGAGATGCCCGCCCCGACGGCGATGAACACCCACTTCTCCCACATTTCGAGCATGATCTGCTTGCTTACGCGCGCATCGGTCTTGGATCCGGCGAATTCGCGCGCGATCGCCTCGATGCGCGGCGAGGCGTTGCCGGAACGCTCGCCGAAGACCAGCAGATGCAGGTCGTTCAGATGGAGGATCTGGCCCCGGTCGCCGAGCGTCGCCGCGATCACGCATTCGCCGCCGAGCACGCGTGCCTCGCCGAAGCGGCGGTCGAGCACGTCCAAGTGCCGCATGCCGTTCAAGAGCGGCAGGATCGCGGTTTCCGGCCCGACCGCGGGGGCGAAGGAATCGATCGCGGCTTCGAGGTCGTAGGCCTTGAGGCTCAAGAGCACCAGATCGAAGGGGCGCTTTAATTCCCGGGCCTCAATGGTAGGCGGCGCCTTGAGCGCCGCGTCGCCCTTGACGCTCTTGATGACGAGGCCGGTTTCGGCGAGAAGCGCCGCGCGCTTCGGCCGGACCAGGAAGGTCACGTCGCGCCCGGCTTCGAGCAGCCGACCGCCGAAATAGCCGCCGATGGCGCCCGCGCCGATAACCAGGATTTTCATGATTGCGCCCGAAACGCGGTCAGCCGCGCGTTTGAACGCCTTTGTCGGCGAAGACTTTCTTCAATTCGCCCGAATCGAACATCTCGCGGACGATGTCGCAGCCGCCGACGAACTCGCCCTTGACGTAGAGCTGGGGAATGGTCGGCCAGTTCGAGAATTCCTTGATGCCCTGGCGGATTTCCGGATCGGCCAGCACGTCCATGCCCTTGAACTTGACGCCCAGGGTCGTGAGGATTTGCACCACCGCGGCGGAGAAGCCGCATTGCGGGAAGACCGGCGTGCCCTTCATGTAGAGCACCACGGGGTTTTCGGAGATCTCCTGCTTGATGCGGTCGGTGGCGGCGGTGGTGGTGGTCGCGGTCATGGATACCTCTTTTCCTATTTCTACTCTATTCCTCGGGGGTGCCGGTCTGCAAGGCGAGGGCGTGAAGCTCGTTGCCCATGCGGGTTCCGAGCGCGCGATAGACCATCTGGTGCTGCTGCACCCGGCTCTTGCCCTTGAAGGCGGCCGAGATCACGCGCGCCGACCAGTGGTTGTCGTCGTCGACCAGCGCCGCGATGGTGATTTGCGCGTCGGGCAAGCCCGCCTTGATGAGTTTCTCGATGGTGGCCGCGTCGAGCGCCATGGTTTCCCTTCAGACCGCCGCCGCCATATAGGCGGGCAGCCAAGCCTCGTTGATGCGCCGCAATTCCACAACCGATATGGCATTGCCGCCCGATAGTGTCAACGCGCCGCCGCCGGTAATGCCCGCAACCTTGGCGGGGACATTGGCCTTGGCCGCCGCTTCGAGCACTGCGTCCGGCGCAGGGGTGGCAAGCAGATAACGCGCCTGGTCCTCGCCGAAGAGAAAGGCGTGGGCGGGGAGGGTGGCGGGGAGGGCAATCGTGGCGCCGATGCCGCCCGCCATCGCCATTTCGGCGAGCGCCACCAGGAACCCGCCATCGGAAAGATCGTGGCAGGCCGAAACCTTGCCCCCGAGAATCTGCGCGCGCACGAAATCGCCGTTGCGCTTTTCGGCCGCCAAGTCCACGGGCGGCGGCGAGCCTTCCTCGCGGCCCAGAACCTCGCGCAAATAAAGCGACTGGCCCAAATGCCCGCGCGTTTCGCCAATGAGCACGATGGTCTCGCCTTCGCGCTTGAAGCCAAGGCTCATGCTCTTGGCCGCGTCCTCGATCAATCCGACGCCGCCGATGGCGGGGGTCGGTAAAATTCCACTCCCGTTGGTCTCGTTGTAAAGCGACACATTGCCCGAGACGACCGGGTAATCGAGCGCGAGACAGGCCTCGCGCATGCCCTCGATGCAGAGAGCAAACTGCCCCATGATCTCGGGGCGTTCGGGATTGCCGAAATTCATGTTGTCGGTAATGGCGAGCGGCAACGCGCCGACGGCGGTCAAATTGCGCCAGCTTTCCGCCACCGCCTGGGCGCCGCCGCGATTCGGATCGGCGGCGCAGTAACGCGGCGTGCAATCGGTCGAAAGGGCGAGCGCCTTCTTGCGCCCGGGGATGCGCACCACCGCGGCGTCGCCGCCCGGGCGCTGCACCGTGTGCCCCATCACCAGGTGATCGTATTGCTCCCAGATCCAGCGCTTGGAGGCGAGGTCGGGACAACCGATCAATTTCTTCAGCGCCGTTATCGGCTCGACCGCTTTCACGTCCTTGGACGCCAGTTCGGGCAAGGCGGGCGAGTGCGTCCAGGGGCGCTCGTAAAGTGGGGCCTCTGTAACAAGAGGCCCGACCGGCATGTCGGCTTCGACCTTGCCGTGCATCTTCAGCACCAGCCTGCCGGTTTCGGTGACGCGGCCGATGACGGCGAAATCCAATTCCCATTTCTCGAAAACCTTGCGCGCCAGGGCCTCGCGCTCGGGCTTGAGGATCATGAGCATGCGCTCCTGGCTTTCGGAGAGCATGATCTCATAGGCGGTCATTTCTTCCTCGCGGGTGGGCACACGGTCGAGATCGAGTTCGATGCCGAGCCCGCCCTTGCCCGCCATCTCGACCGAGGAGGAGGTGAGCCCGGCCGCGCCCATGTCCTGGATCGCGACGATGGCGTCCGTTTCCATCAGCTCCAGACACGCTTCGATCAGGAGTTTTTCGGTGAAGGGATCGCCGACCTGGACGGTGGGCCGCTTGCTCTCGCTGTCCGCGCTGAACTCGGCCGAGGCCATGGTGGCGCCGTGAATGCCGTCGCGGCCGGTCTTGGCGCCGACATAGATCACCGGATTGCCCGGCCCCGCCGCCGCCGAATAGAAAATTCGCTTGGCGTCGGCCAGGCCCACGGTCATGGCGTTGACGAGGATATTGCCGTTATAGCTCGGATGGAAATTGCACTCGCCGCCCACCGTCGGCACGCCGACGCAATTGCCGTAGCCGCCGATGCCGCGCACCACGCCTTCGACCAGATGCCTTGTCTTGGGATGGTCGGGGCTGCCGAAGCGCAGGGCATTCAGGTTCGCGATGGGCCGCGCGCCCATGGTGAAGACGTCGCGCAGAATGCCGCCGACGCCGGTGGCGGCACCCTGGTAAGGCTCGATGAAGGAGGGGTGGTTGTGGCTTTCCATCTTGAAGATGGCGGCCTCGCCGTCGCCGATGTCGATGACGCCGGCATTCTCGCCCGGGCCGCAGATGACGCGCTTGCCCGTCGTCGGGAGCTTCTTCAGCCAGACCTTGGAGGATTTGTAGGAGCAATGCTCCGACCACATCACCGAGAAAATGCCGAGCTCGGTGAAATTGGGCGTGCGCCCCATGATCTTGCAGGCGCGTTTGAACTCATCATCGTCGAGGCCGAACTGACGCGCGGTTTCAGCCGAGACTTCGGTGCTCAAGCTCCCCTTGTTCAAGCGAGCGCCTCCACCAGCCCCTTGAAGAAGCCCTGGCCGTCGGTCGAGCCCAAGAGCGGGTCGGTCGCGTCCTCGGGATGCGGCATCAGCCCGAGCACGGTTTTCCCCGGGTTGAAAACCCCGGCGATGCTGCGCGCCGAGCCGTTGGCGTTGCCCTCCTCGGAAAGCTTGCCTTCGGGGGTGCAGTAGCGGAAGGCGACGCGGCCTTCGCCCTCGATGCGGTCGAGCGTGTCCGGGTCCGCGAAATAATTGCCGTCGTGATGCGCCACCGGCACGCGGATCACCTGGCCGGCGTTGTAGCCGCGGGTGAAGACGCTCTCGCTGGTCTCCACTTTCAGAAACACGTCCTTGCAATGGAATTTGAGCGTCCGGTTGACCAGGAGCACGCCCGGCAAGAGGCCCGCCTCGGTGATGATCTGGAAGCCGTTGCAGATCCCCAGGACCGGCGTGCCCCGCTCGGCCCGTGCGCGGACCTCGCGCATGATCGGCGAATGCGCCGCCATGGCGCCGCAACGCAGGTAATCGCCGTAGGAAAACCCGCCGGGGATGACGATCAGATCGGCTTTGGGAAAATCGCTGTCGCGGTGCCAGACCTTGAGCGGCTTCTTGCCGGAGGCGCGGTGGAGCGCGTCAAACACGTCCTGCTCGCGATTCGAGCCGGGGAAGACGATGATGGCGGCTTGCATGAACGGGGCGGCCTCGATGCGTGGCACGGCCGAAGGCCGATTCTTCAGGCCTTCGGCATCGTGCGAAGCCATATCACAACCGAAGGCGTCCTGCGAAGCTTCAGCGTTGGATATTCAAGCGCGCCCGCGCCGCATTGGGTTGAAGCCAAAGGCGCTGTCCGGGCAAGGCGGGGATGGCGCGGGAGGGCTTTGAAACCGTCCCGCCCGCTCTCGATATTCAGATCGATTCAGAGCCTTGCTTGGTTAACGGGAAATCTTAACAAGTAATTCAACCCGCCGGGCCTAGCCTCGCGGGATGCCGATCGTCACCGCCCTCGCCGTCGCCGTTGCGGTTTTCATCGCCGCGCGCCTCGTGTTCCGGATGTTCGCCAGCGCCGTCGCCGCGCTGTGCGCCGTGGGCGTAGCGCTCTATTTCTTTCCCGATCTCCAGGCCCCGGTGCTGGCTTGGCTGAGGCACGGCTTCGCCCTGGGCGCCGTCGAATGCGCGTCCTATCTCAGCATTTGCGGCTGAGCCCCGCGCCGCCCGGGGCTGTCTTATATTTGCTTCGCACGACGCGCTTCGCGCCGTGCTGCGCGGGCATTACTTCCAGGGCGTGACCGGCGGAATCGCGCAAGGTGCCGGCATCGGCACGGTGGTGAAATCCGCCGGGCTGGCGATTTCGAGATAGAGCATGTCCGGCGAATAGTCGTAGAGATAATGGACGATCCCCGGCCGCTGGTGCACCACGTCGCCCGCCTTCACCAAGGTCGATTTGGTCTCGTACATGAACTTGGCCCAGCCCTTGAGCATGTAGACGATGTGGAAGGCGGCTTCGTGCAGATGCCAGCCGGTGCCGTCTTCCGGCGGCAGATGCGACTTGACCAGTTGCGCGATCACCAGGCCGTTGGTGGCCTTGGCGATGCCGAGATCGCGGTAGAGAAAAAAATCGCGCAAGCCGCCGGACTTGAATTCGGTGTCGCCGTCGTGGATATGCGAGAAGGCGGTGCGGATCAGCGTGTCGGTCAGCATTTTTCCGTCCATGGAAAACCCTCCTGGGCTCTGGCGCCGGCGCCCCTCCAACGGACGCGGCTCTCAACGCCAGCATCCGCCTGGGCCGATTTTGTTGCAACGCAAAAATCGAACTTGATTGTGGATATAAGGGGTTTTTCACGGGAGGCGGCGAAATAATATTGCGCCGCGCAAAAAATCATCATACGCGCCTTAAGCTTAGGCAGCGGAATCGGGGCGCGATCAGAACTCGACTTCCAGCTCCTCGATCTCGGCCGGCTCGAGTTTCGCGGCGGCGATCCATTCCTGCATCTCGGGCATGGCCATGATCTGCTTGGAATATTTATCGCAAATCGCGTCCTGCTTCACGCCATAGGTGAGGAACCGGGTCACCACCGGCGCGTACATGGCGTCGGCCATCGAGCGCGGACCGAACAGGAACGGGCCACCCGATTCCTTGAGGCAATCGCGCCAGATGGCCGTCACCCGGTCGATATCGGCCTGGGCGCGCGACCAGACCTTGAAGCCCGGGAAATGGCCGCGCAAATTCATCGGCAGGGCCGAGCGCAAGGTGCTGAATCCCGAATGAATCTCGCCCGAAATCGAGCGGCAGCGGGCGCGGCGCGCCTTGTCCGCCGGCAGGAGCCCGGCCTTGGGCATGGTCTCGTTGAGATATTCGCCGATCGCCAGCGTGTCCCATATCTTGATGCCGTCATGGACCAGGCAGGGCACCAGGATGGAGGAGGAGAGCAGCAGGATTTCGGCCCGGGCCGCGGGATCGTCGGGCGGCACCATCTGCTCCTCGAAATCGAGTCCGGAGAATTTGGTCAGCAGCCAGCCGCGCAGCGACCAGGAAGAATAATTCTTGCTGCTGATGGTAAGCGTGGCCTTGGCCATCGAAACCTCCCGGTCCCGGCCCTGTCACGGCCGGGACGAATCGCTCTTATTGCCCATTCATTACGCAAACATCACGCAAACCCCGTGCCAGGGGCTTATGCCGGAAGGGAATTGGCTTTGATATTGCATGTGCGAAGGTGACCAGGGAGGATTGAGGATGGAGGGCGCCGGCTTGATTTACGAGGCTTACCAATCCCATACCGACCTGACCGCGCCGCTCCGGGCGGCGGCGAAGGCGGCGCGCGGGCTCTTGGCCAAGCCCTGGCCCGGCATGAGCGAAGGCGGCTCGATGCGCCGCATGGCCGCGGCCTATGAGCTCTTGTCGCGCGCGGGGTTGAGCCACACGCGGCCCGCCTACGGCATCGACAGCGTTTCGGCCGAAGGGCGCGATGTCGCGGTCGTGGAGGAAGTGGCGCAGGCCACGCCCTTCGCCTCGCTCTTGCATTTCAAGAAGGACCTGGCGGCCGCGCAGCCGCGCGTGCTGATCGTGGCGCCGATGTCGGGGCATTTCGCCACGTTGCTGCGCGGGACGGCGCGCACCATGCTGGCGGATTTCGACGTTTACATCACCGATTGGCACAATGCGCGCGACATTCCGGTGGCCGAGGGAAAATTCGATCTCGACGATTTCGTCGAAACCCTGATCACCTTCCTCGAGGCGATGGGGCCGGGCGCGCATCTGGTGGCGGTATGCCAGCCGACGGTGGCGGCGCTGGCGGCCACGGCGATCATGGCCGAGGACGACAATCCCGCCCGGCCGTCGAGCCTGACGCTGATGGCCGGGCCGATGGATGCGCGCATCAGCCCGACCAAGGTGAACGAGCTCGCCACCAAGCATTCGCTCGACTGGTTCAAGAGCCATCTCGTCCATTACGTGCCGCTGCGCCATGCCGGCGCGGCGCGCAAGGTCTATCCGGGATTCCTCCAGCTCGCGGGATTCGTGAGCATGAATCTCGAGCGCCACATCAAGACCCATATGGAGTTCTACGACCATCTGGTGAAGGGCGAGAACGCCAAGGCCGAGGCGATCCGCGCCTTCTATGACGAGTATTTCGCGGTGATGGATCTGCCGGCCGAGTTCTTTCTCCAGACCGTGCGCGACGTGTTCCAGGAATACAAGCTCGCGCAAGGGAAGATGGAATGGCGCGGACGCAAGGTGAATCCCAGCGCGATCAAGCGCATGGCGTTGTTGACCGTCGAGGGCGAGAAGGACGACATCTGCGCGGTGGGCCAGACCATGGCGGCGCAGGAGATGTGCGCGGGCATCAGGCCCTATTTCAAGACCCACCATGTCCAGACCGGCGTCGGCCATTACGGCGTGTTCAACGGCAGGCGCTGGCAGAACGAGATCTACCCGATCGTCCGCGACACCATCTTCAACAGCGATTAGTCATCAGTTAACTTGGCTTCGCCACGTAGTGTTGCTCGAATAGCTTCTTTCAACCCGGTGGCGGCCTTTGCTGGGTCCTTCTCATTCCATTTTATGGTTAGGTGATGCTCTGTGTCGAAGTGCCGCTTAGCGAAAACGGATTCTTCGCACGTATAGAATACAGGCCGACCGAGGCCTTCAGCATAACCGGCCTCGAAATAAACACCATTATTTCGATCTGACAAATCTGCGACGAGAAAGCGCGCGGCCTGTATTTCAGCGCGCATACGATTATCAATTATACCAGCCGTCTGTCGCTCATCAAGCCGCCGAAGGTCGAAGCCTGTCTGTGCAACAGCTGGCTTAAAATGATTTGCGACAATTTTTGACAGTGCTTCGTTATCAAATTTCATCGCCATAAAGGCGGTACGACTTTCGGAGAAGGTTCTCTTGAGCTTTTCGTATTCTTTCCACCCTTTAAATGTTAGCCCAATCCTACCTGCATGTTTTGCGCCCATAAAACTACCAAAAGATGTCGTATATATAAAATCATCTTTTTGTAATTGATTAGTGATGAAAGAAACTCCTGCGTCATTTAGGGTTCCGATAATCGCTCCTATAATCGCTGGCGTTATATCCGAAGCTGCCTCCGGACTTTGTAAGTTTTCGCCTAAATATATAATGAGGCTATCAGCTTGTTGTTGGGCGTTTGGAAGACGATCCTCTTTAAGAATACGTTCGACTAATTCGCGATCAAGCGGAGCCCAATGTCGAGATGGGTGCTGCATCTTTCGGATCGCGTGACTTAAGACTGCGTCCGACAACGGATTTGTAAGTTTGAGAGAAGGAAGATCTTCATCCAGTGACCGCGGAATTACGAACCTGCCACAGCGTACACAATCGTAAAAACGTTCGAAATCCCGTCCTTCTTTACTAGGAGTTTGAAGGGGCGTTTTGCAAAGAGGGCAATTTGAAGAGATACTAATGAGAGGCCTCTCATAATTAGAAAATTTCTACAAAATAAATTACCCCTGAATCTCGATGCGGTAGCTTTCGATGAGGGTGTTGGCGAGGAGCTTCTGGCACATCGCTTCGAGCGCGGCCTTGGCCTTTGCCTTGTCGGTTTCGGCGAGTTCGAGATCGATCACCTTGCCCTGGCGCACCTCGCTTACGCCCTTGAACCCGAGCGAGGCGAGGGCGTGGCCGATCGCCTTCCCCTGCGGGTCGAGCACGCCCTCCTTGGGCATGACAAAAACGCGGGCTTTCAATTTTTATTGTCCCGCTGGCGCGGGTCCCTCGCCTTCGGCGAGGGCACGGCGGATAGGCTTCATTGGACCGCCTGCGGGCCCTTGGGATCGCCGGGCAGGCCCTCGGGCAAGATGCCGAGGCGCCGCGCGACTTCTTGATAGGCCTCTTCGACCTTGCCGAGATCGCGGCGGAAGCGGTCCTTGTCGAGCTTCTCGTTGGTCTTCAAATCCCACAGGCGGCAATTGTCGGGGCTGATCTCGTCGGCCAGCACGATGCGCATTTCCTCGTTCGTTCTAGAGCCGGCCGAATTCGAGCTTGAAGTCGACCAGCTTGATGCCGATGCCGAGGAACAGGCCGGTGAGGAAATCGTTGATGCGCAGCGACATCGGCATGATCTCGTCGAGGTCCTGGGTCGTGGCCCAGCCGAAGGCGGTGATGTGCTCTTCCGAGACCATCGGGTCGCCCAGCTCGTCCTTCTTGTAATAGTACTCGACGATCGAGCGCGGCAGCGCCGTGCCCTCCGGGATGCCGAAGCGCTTGGCGAGCGAGCCGGCGGCGACGTTGCGCACGACCACTTCGATCGGGATGATCTCGACCTGGCGGACCAATTGCTCGCGCATGTTGAGGCGGCGCACGAAATGGGTGGGAATGCCGATCTCGGCCAGGCGCAGCATCAGATATTCGGTGATGCGGTTGTTGAGCACGCCCTTGCCGGTGATGGTGCCGTTCTTCTGGTTGTTGAAGGCGGTGGCGTCGTCCTTGAAATACTGGACGAGCGTGCCGGGCTCGGGGCCTTCGAACAGCACCTTGGCCTTGCCTTCGTAGATCTGCTTGCGTCTGGTCATGAGGCGGCCCCGGTGGGTTAGTCCCATATATAGCAATGGCAAGGGGCGGTCACAACGCCGGATGACCAATTCGTTCAGACTAAAACGTCGCGCCAGGGAGCGGGCTTGGGCTGCCAGGCGGCGAAGCGGAAGGCGGGCTTCAGGCCCTTGCCCGGCGCGGGGAGCGCAATGAGCGCGCTCGACACCGTGGCGAAGCCGTTGCCGAGCTTGAAGCGCATGGCGCTTTGCGGGTCGTTCGCGGGATCGGGGCGGTCGTCGGCCAGGAGATTTTCCCAATCCTTCCACTCCCCGCGCGCCGGGTCGGGCGGGGCGGCTTCGAGAAAGCGCGGGCGGTAGCGTTTGAGGCGCGGCGTGTCGTCGTCGAGGTCGCCCGCCGCGATCAGGGAGAGGCCGGGCTTCAAGGCGACGCGCTTCACCGGGGCCTTGCCTTCCGGATCGGCATGGGAAAGCCAGAAAGCGTCGCGGTTGTCGGCGACGATCATGTTGAACGTCCGGTAGGATTTGGGGTCGAGCGCCGCGAGCGCCTTGGCCGCATCGGCCGCGTCGGCATGGTCGAGCGCTTCCAGCACCAGCTCGCCGCGCGAGCGCAGGCCCGGCGCGGGGCCGAGCGTGCCGAAGCGGTTCAGGATACCCGCCGCCACGCCGTGATCGTTCAGCCCGAGCCAGGTGCCGCCGGCGAGCTCGTCCTTGCCCGCCATCACCTCGGGCCGGTCGGGCCAATGGCGCGCGGGCGGCAGCCATGGGCGCGCGATCATCTCGTCGCGGTTGGCGGCGATCAGCACCGGGAAATCGGCCCCCGGCCGGCGCAATATCACGAATGTGCACATGACGGTATGCGATGATGGACCGGCGCGCTACGATTGGCTAGAAGCGGATGGGGAATGGGGGCAAGGGGCGCGGCATGACCACCTTCGACGAGCGCGAAAAGGCGAGCGAAAAGAAGTTCTCGACCGAGCAGGAACTGGCCTTCAAGACCAAGGCGCGGCGCAACCATATATTGGGCTTGTGGGCGGCCGAACAGCTGGGCTTGAAGAACAGCGCCGCCGAGGCCTATGCGCGCGAGATCGTTGCCGGGGCGCTCGCCAAGCACGGCGACGACAGCGTGGTGAACAAGATATCGAGCGATTTCGCCAAGAAGGGCGTGAAGCACGACCACGCGCGCATCAAGCTCGAATTCGAACGCTGCGCCGCCGAGGCGCGCAAGCAACTCGGCGTGCCGAGATAGGCGCAGAGTCATCCGTCGAATAAGCATACCGGCGGAAGATGCCGAACAAAATGTACCTCAGCCTGAGCCTGTCGAAGGCCGCAACGCCGGAACTGCAATCGATCCCGTAAAGTGAGCGCTTACGTCTACATCCTCCGCTGCGCCGACGGGTCGTATTACGTCGGCAGCACGCGAACCACGCTCGAACAGCGGATTGCACAACATAACGACGGAATGTTCACCGGCCATACATCACGCCGCCGGCCGGTCAAGCTGGTCTTCCATCAGGAGTTCGACCGCATTACGGACGCGATCACGGCGGAACGGCAGTTGAAGGGATGGAACCGGGCAAAAAAGGAGGCGCTGATTCACGGCGATCTAGAAGCTTTGCCCGCCTTGTCGCGCAATCGCCGGGATAACGATGCATGAACGCCGTGCGGCCTTCGACAGGCTCAGGCTGAGGTATATCGAGAACGGCTTCGATACATGAATGCCGCGCTAGGCCTTCCCGAACACGCGCTTGAAGATGGTGTCGACGTGTTTCAGGTGATAAGCGTTGTCGAAATGCTTGGCGAGTTCGGCGGGCTTGATGTGCTTCGCCACCGCCGGGTCCTTCGCTAGCAGATCGGAAAAGCCGCCCTTGCCGTGCCAGGCGTTCATGGCGTTGCGCTGCACCGCCTGATATGCCAACTCGCGGCTCATGCCGGCCTGGGTCAGCGCCAGCAGCACGCGCTGGGAATTGACCAGCCCGCCCAGGCTTTCGAGGTTCTTCTTCATCCGTTCGGGATAAACCACCAGCTTCTCGATCATCTCGGCCGCCCGCGCCAGCGCGAAATCGAGCGTGACGGTGGCGTCGGGCGCGATCACCCGTTCCACGGCGGAGTGCGAGATATCGCGCTCGTGCCAGAGGGCCACGTTTTCCAAGGCCGGCGTCACCGCCGAGCGGATGAGCCGCGCCAATCCCGTGAGGTTTTCGGCCAGCACCGGGTTGCGCTTATGCGGCATGGCGGAGGAGCCCTTTTGCCCGGGCGCGAAATATTCCTCGGCCTCGCTCACCTCGGTGCGCTGCAAATGGCGGATTTCGAGCGCCAGGTTTTCGATCGAGCTGGCGATCACGCCCAGCGTCGCGAAGAACATGGCGTGGCGGTCGCGCGGCACGATCTGGGTCGAGACCGGCTCGGGCCGGAGGCCCAGTTTTTTGGCGACGTAGTCCTCCACGCCTGGCGAGACATTGGCGAAGGTGCCGACCGCGCCCGAGATCTTGCAGGTGGCGACCTCGTCGCGTGCGCGTTCCATCCGCGCCTTGGCGCGGGCGAATTGCGCGTAATGGCCGGCGAGCTTCAGGCCGAAGGTCGTCGGCTCGGCATGGATGCCGTGGCTGCGGCCGACGCAGATGGCGCGCTTGAATTCGAAGGCGCGGCGCTTCAACGCCTTCAGCACCGCGTCGAGATCGGCGAGCAGGATGTCCGAGGCCTGAGTCAATTGCACGGCGAGGCAGGTGTCGAGCACGTCGGAGGAGGTCATGCCCTGATGAATGAATCGCGCCTCGGGCCCGACATGCTCGGCGATGTTGGTGAGGAAGGCTATGACGTCGTGCTTTGTCTGTCTCTCGATATCATCAATGCGCGCGATCTCGTATTTGCCCTTGGCGCGTAAAATCCTTGCCGCGCTTTTAGGCACGGTTCCCTCGCGCGCCATGGCGTCGAGCGCGCTCGCCTCGATCTCGAACCAGATGCGGAATCGGTTCTCGGGCGCCCAGATGGCGCTCATTTCCGGCCGGCTATAGCGTGGAATCATCGGCTTCTCCCGTCACGGAATAGCCCAGCCTTGTCCCAGGTGCAACTATTAGGGGGACCATAAGGGCGCCTTTGGCACGAGTTATGCACAGTTGAGGGTGCGGGGGTTATCGCGCGTATTTACAGGGGTTTTGGGCATGACCAAGAGCATCAACACCGCTTCGGCCCTGGTTATGGGCGCGGGGCTGGTTCTGACCGGTTTCATCGGTTACGAATCGCGGCAATCGCCACCCATCAGCCAGGCGCAGTTCGAACAGCAGGTCGAGGAAGGCTTCGGCAGCTTCAGCCAACTGCCCGCCAACTGGGCGGCGCTGCATAAGCGATAATCAGGCCGCATTAAGGCCGTTACGCGGGGCGCTTTCCTAAAGCAGTCCCAAACTCTTGAAGCTGGCATGCTTGCCGCGGCCGAGGATGACGTGGTCGTGCACCGATACGCCCACCGCCGCCGCGGCCTTGGCCACTTCGCGCGTCATTTCGATGTCGCCCTTGGAGGGCGTGGGATCGCCCGAAGGGTGGTTGTGCACCATGATGATGGACGAGGCGCCGAGATCGAGCGCGCGTTTCACCACCTCGCGCGGATAGACGGGCACGTGATCGACCGTGCCGCGTTGCTGGCGTTCGTCGGCGATGAGCGCGTTCTTGCGGTCGAGGAATAAGAGACGGAACTCCTCGGTCTCGGCGAAGCCGCCGGCGGCGGTGCAATAGTCGAGCAGTTTCTGCCAAGAACCGATCACCGGCTTTTCGGCCACCTCGGCGCGCAGAAGCCGCAATCCCGCCTGGCGCACCGCCAGCAATTGGGCCGCCGAGGCCGCGCCCATGCCCTTGACCTTCACCAGCGATTCCCGCGAGGCGCCGAGCACGCCCGCAAGCCCGCCGAAGCGCCCCATCAATTCCTTGGCGAGCGGCTTGGTGTCGCCGCGCGGCTTGGCGGCGAAAAGCAGGAATTCCAGCAGCTCGTAATCGGGCAGCGCCTCGGGCCCGGCTTCGAGGAGCCGCGCGCGCAAGCGCTCGCGGTGGCCGAGATAATGCGGCTTGTCCTTGGCGGGTTTCTTGGTCTTTTCCCCCACGCCGCTTGGCCTCAGAGTAGGTGGCGATAAGGCGGCTTGTGCCAGCCCTTGGGCGACAGGGTGAAAATCTCGTGGCCCGTCGCGGTGACGGCGACGGTATGCTCGAACTGCGCCGAGAGCGACTTGTCCTTGGTCACGGCGGTCCAGCCGTCGTTCAGGACCTTCACTTCCCAGCGCCCGGCATTGATCATCGGCTCGATGGTGAAGAACATGCCTTCGCGCAGCTCGAGGCCCTTGCCCTGGGCGCCGAAATGCAGGATCGAGGGCGCGTCGTGGAAGATGCGGCCGATGCCGTGGCCGCAGAAATCGCGCACCACCGAGAAGCGGTTGCGCTTCGGCGTGGGTCTGGATCGCATGGCCGATATCGCCCAAGCGCGCGCCGGGCCGCACCACCTCGATGCCCTTCATCATCGCCTCGTAGGTGACCTCGACCAGCTTCTTCGCCTTGACCGGAACCTTCTCGCCCAAGAGATACATGCGGCTGGTGTCGCCGTGCCAGCCGTCGAGGATCACGGTCACGTCGATGTTGAGGATGTCGCCTTCGTCGAGCACGCGCTCGCCCGGGATGCCGTGGCAGACCACATGATTGACCGAGGTGCAGATCGATTTCGGGAAACCGCGGTAATTGAGCGGCGCGGGGATGGCGTGGTGGTCGAGGATGAAGTCGTGGCAGAGCTTGTCGAGATGGCCGGTGGTGACGCCCGGTTCACGAAGGGCGTCACGTAATCCAGCACCTCGGCGGCGAGTTTCCCGGCCTTGCGCATGCCGGTAAAGCCTTCGGCCCCATGGAGGCGGATGCGGCGCTCCTCGGGTGCCGAGCGCTCGGTCAGGGATGAGGCGGCGGGATCGGTCATATCTATTTGAGATAATACCTTTATTGAGGGGCCGCAAGGCCGGGGCGACATCAGCGCCGAGCGTTGCCCTGCCGCCGGTTTGGGTCTAACAAATCCCCATGAACGCCGCTTCGGAGAAGGTCTACACCGCCTGCGTCCTGGTCATCGGCAACGAGATATTGTCGGGGCGCACGCAGGACGAGAACCTGGCCTATATCGCCAAGGGCCTGGCGGCTTCGGGCGTGGTGTTGCGAGAGGCGCGGGTCATTCCCGATATCGAGGCGGTGATCATCCGCCAGGTGAACGAGCTGCGCGCCACCTACGATTACGTCTTCACCACCGGCGGCATCGGCCCGACCCATGACGACATCACCTCGGAATGCGTGGCCAAGGCCTTCGGCGTCAAATGGACGCTCCATCCCGAGGCGCACAGGATTTTCCTGTCTCTCTACAAACCGGATGATCTCAACGAAGCCCGGCTCCGCATGGCGCACACGCCCGAGGGCGCGAGCCTCATTCCCAACCCGGTGTCGCGCGCGCCGGGATTCCAGATGGGCAATGTCTATGTCATGGCCGGCATTCCGCGCGTGATGCAGGCGATGTTCGACAGCGTGCGGCCAACGCTCAAGGGCGGGCCGCCGGTTTTGTCGCGCACGGTGGGCTGCGATCTGCCCGAAGGGGCGATCGCCAAGGGGTTGGGCGCGGTCCAGGCGCGCTATGCCGATATCGATATCGGCTCCTATCCGTTCTACCGGCGCGGCAGCTTCGGCACCAGCCTGGTGCTCCGGGGCCGCGAGCCTGAGCGACTCGATCAGGCGGCGTTGGACGTGGCGGCGATGGTCAAGGAATTAGGGGGATCGCCCACAATCGAATAGCTCCTGTCCTAATGCTAGAGTAGGGACGGGCCCGCGTGGCGGAATGGTAGACGCAACGGACTTAAAATCCGTGCCGGGAAACTGGAGTGTTGGTTCGAATCCAACCGCGGGCACCACGGTCGATCAGACGCCCAAAGCCACCGGCACTCATAGAGCCGCCTCTATGGCTTTAGGGCCGATTCGGGCGGGAAGGGCTAGCCGAAGCGGGTAAGGCGGAAGGGTAAGTCCCAGGCGACGGGCTGACACCCTTATGACATGAAATCTTATCCTTATATTTAACATCACAAAAATATCCTATCTATATGTTATTAAACGATATTATACCAACCTCACGGCGCGCCGCTCTGGACAAGCGCCAGAGACTTATGGAAATATGACGCCCGTCCAGCTACTTATAGACGAAGCGCCGCGGGGAACGGCGCGAAGGGGAGTTAAGACCCGCCACGTGGCCCCGGCCACAGCCGGAAATCCCAGTTTGTATCGTGGGTTGGATGATTTTTGGTGGCCCCGGCGCGGGGGCGGATTCATGTGCACTGGCCCGGCGCCCGGGCCGCGGAGGAAATGAATGACGGCTCGCACCAAGGCGGCGGCAAGCAAGAAACCGGTCAAAAAGATCGTTCTCGACAAGAAATTGGCGGCCAAGAAAGCCGTCATACCGGTGAAGAAATCGGCGTTGCCCGTCAAGCCGGCGCTGCCGGCGGCCAAGCCCGCTTTGCCGGCGCGGCCGCTGCCGGGCCAGCTCGCCCGGCCTTTGGCCCCGGCCCCGGGCGGCGCCAAGCCCCCGGCCAAGCCGCCCCTGAAAGCGCCGGCCTCGGGCGTTCGTCCGCCCGGATCGCAAGGCGAAGCGGCGGCGCGCCAGGCGCTGGCGCAACAGGCCGAGGAACGGCGCAAGGCGGCGACGCGCAAGCTGTTCGCCCGGCTGCGTTCGCTCGAGGCGATCATCGGCGCCGATCTCCGCAAGCGCGGCAGCCTGCTGTTGTCGCAGGCGGTCGATCAGTGGTACGCCGAGGCGATCAGCGCCACCGCCACCGATGTCAGCATCACCAACGCCGCGCGCGCGGTGATCTCACACATTTAGTCGCGAACATTTAGTGCGGCGTTGGCTTTAGCTTCGACGGCGCATTCGCGCCGCGGGGCGCCGCGCGCGCGGTGATCTCACACACCTAATCGCGAACATTTAGTGCGGCGTTGGCTTTAGCTTCGACGGCGCATTCGCGCCGCGGGGCGCCGCGCGCGCGGTGATCTCACACATCTAATCGCGAACATTTAGTGCGGCGTTGGCTTTAGCTTCGGCGGCGCATTCGCGCCGCGGGGTGCGGCGCGCGCGGTGATCTCGCACATCTGACGCGGATACTTAGCCGCGTCATGCGCGGCACAAGGCCGGGCATGACGGAAGAAGAAAAAGCGCTACTGCCCCGCCGCCGCCGTGCTCTTGAACAGCTTCAGGCCGTGCAGCAGATCGACCGCGCGCACGAACTGGTAATCGCTGTCGGTGCCGATGGTGTTGATGTCGAGCGCGGCGGTTTCGGGCCGCGCCACGGGCGTGGCGCCCGGCGGCAGCGGGCCGGAGGGCGCCGCGGCTTGCGGCAACGGCACGGCCGAGGCGGGCGCCGGGGTGGATGAAGGCGGCGCCTTGGCGGGTGTCGCGCCGGCCGTGCCCGCATCGGTATTCTTGAGCGCGCCTTTCAGATCGGCCTCGTGCAGGGTGTCGCCCACCGCCACCTTTTCGATCTTGGCCGGCTCGACCACCACGTCGGGTTCGATGCCCTTAGCCTGGATCGAGCGGCCCGAGGGCGTGTAATAGCGCGCGGTGGTGAGGCGGATGGCGCCGCCGCTTTCCTTCACCGGCAGCACGGTCTGCACCGAGCCCTTGCCGAAAGAGCGGGTGCCGAGCAGCACGGCGCGATGCAGATCCTGCAACGCGCCGGCGACGATTTCCGAAGCCGACGCCGAACCGCCGTTGATCAGCACGACGATCGGCAAGCCGCGCACCAAATCGTGGTCGGGCTGCGCCTGGAAAGAGCGGTTGTCTTTGGGTTCGCGGCCCTTGATCGAGACGATCTCGCCCTTGTCGAGGAAATCGTTCGACACGTCGATCGCCTGGTCGAGAAGACCGCCCGGGTTGTTCCGCAGATCGAGCACGATGCCGGCGAGCTTGCCGCCCGCCTGGGCCTTGATCGCCTTGATCGCCTGTTGCAACGCGCTGTCGGTGCGCTCGGAGAACGAGCTCACGCGGATATAGCCGATGTCGCCGGCCTCGACGTGGAACTTGACCGGATCGACCTTGATGTCGCCGCGGGTCAGTTTCATCTCAAATGGGTCTACTCCTTGACGGCGCATGGTGAGCTTGACCTGGCTTCCGACCGGGCCGCGCAGCTTGTCCACCGCCTCGGAGAGGGTCATGTCGGTCACCGGCGCGTCGTCGATCGCCAGGATCAGATCGCCGCTCTGGATGCCGGCCTTGGCCGCCGGGGTGTCGTCGATCGGCGAGATCACCTTGACCAGGCCGTTTTCCATCGTCACCTGCATGCCGAGGCCGCCGAACTCGCCCTTGGTCTGCACCTGCATCTCGCCATATTCCTTGGCGTCCATGTAGCTCGAATGCGGGTCGAGCGCGGCGAGCATGCCCCGGATCGCGCCTTCGGCCAGCTTCTGGTCGGTCACCGGCTCGACGTAATTGGCGCGCACCTCGTCGAAGACCTCGCCGAAGAGACTGAGGCCCGGCCCGCCCTTGTCGGGCGCGGCGCTGAGCGAGGTCACGGACAGCATGGCGAAAACCGCCACCGCCGCCAGCGCGCTTGAGACGCCGAGAATGAAATAGCGCAAGGATCGATTCATCGTTAATCCGCCGGGTGAGGATGAGGTCTTCAGCAGCGGCAGATTAGCCCTCCGCGCCGCGGGTGCAAGATCATTCCGCGGCGCTGGCGGCGGGGGCGGGGCGGCGGAAGGCTTCGAGCAGTTCGGCCTGGCGCCGCCGCGCCTCGGCGATGGCCCGCTCCTTAACATGGCCGTAACCCCGGATGCGCGCGGGCAGCGAGGCGATCTCGACCGCGCAAGCAAGATTGGCGGGGGAGAGATCGGGCAAAAGCGCGCGAAGATTGTCGCGGTATTGCGATATAAGCGCCCGCTCGGCCCGCCGCTCCGCCGTGTGGCCGAAGGGATCGAAACCCGTGCCGCGCAGGAATTTGAGCTTCGCCAGCAGCCGGAAGGCCTGGAACACCCAGGGGCCGTAGGCGCGTTTCACCAAAAATCCTGTCGCCGGATCGCGCTTGGCGAAAAGCGGCGGCGCCAGACTGAATTCAAGCCTGTAAGCCCCCGTAAATTGATGGCGCAGGTTTTTCATGAATTCGCCGCCGGTATAAAGCCGCGCCACCTCGTATTCGTCCTTATAGGCCATGAGCTTGAAGAGATTGCGCGCCACCGCCAATGCCAACTCGGAGGAGCGGCCGAGGCGCGCTTTCTCGGCGCGCTCGATTTCGGCGACGAATTCGCGGTAGCCGCGCGCATAGGCCTCGTTCTGGTAAAGCGCCAGAAACCGGGCGCGATGCGAAACCAGTTCGCCGAGGCCGCGGGGCGGCGGCTCTTCCTGGTGGGCCATGGGATGCGCCAAATCCTGGACCCGCGCGTAATCATGCGCCGCGAGCCGGCCCCAGGAAAAAGCGTGCTGGTTCATTTCGATGGAAACGCCGTTCAGCTCGATCGCGCGCTCGATCGCATTGAGGCTCAACGGGATGAGGCCCTTCTGGAAGGCGTAGCCGAGCAAAAACAGATTGGCGGCGATGCTGTCGCCCAACAGCGCGGTCGCCAGCCCGGCGGCGTCGATGAAATCGGCGTGTTTTTCGCCGGTGGCGTGCTTGATCGCGGCGCGCATCGCCCCGGTCTCGAAATCCAAATCCGGGTTCATGACGAAGGCCGCTGTGGGCTGGTAGTCGCTGTTCACGACGGCGCGGGTGACGCCGTTCTCGATCCGCTCCAACGCCGCCGGGCTCGCCGACACCACCATGTCGCAACCGAGCAGCAGGTCGGCGCCGCCCGCCGAAAGCCGCACGGCGTGCAGATCCGAGGGAGCCGGCGCCAGGCGCACATGGCTCATCACCGCGCCGTTCTTCTGCGCCAAGCCGGTGAAGTTGAGCACGCTGCATCCCTTGCCTTCGAGATGCGCCGCCATGCCCAACAGCGCGCCCACCGTGACGACGCCGGTGCCGCCGATGCCGGTGATGAGGATGTTGCAGGGCTCGCCGAGTTTCCGGGGCGCGGGGAGGGGCAGGGTTTCGAGATGGCCCTCCACGCCGCGCAAGGATTTGCGGCTTTCGAGCCGCCGGAGTTCCCCGCCATGGACGGTGACGAAGCTCGGGCAGAAGCCCTTGAGGCAGGAGAAATCCTTGTTGCAGGCGGATTGGTCGATCGCGCGCTTGCGGCCGAATTCGGTTTCGACCGGCTTCACCGCGACGCAGTTCGACTGTTCCTGGCAATCGCCGCAGCCCTCGCATACATCCTCGTTGATGAAGACGCGCTTTTCCGGATCGGGATATGTCCCGCGCTTGCGGCGGCGGCGTTTCTCGGCGGCGCAGGTCTGGTCGTAGATGAGCACGGTGAGGCCGGGAATGTCGCGCAGCTGACGCTGCACGGCATCGAGATCGTCGCGGTGGCGGATTTCGGTGCCGGGGGCGAAATCCGAACCCGCTGGATATTTATCGGGCTCGTCGGTGACGACCACGATCTTGCGCGCGCCCTCGGACGCGACCTGGCGGCTGATCTGCGCCACGCCGAAATTTCCCTCGGCGGCCTGGCCGCCGGTCATGGCGACGGCGTCGTTATAGAGAATCTTGTAGGTGATGTTGACGCCGGAAATGGCGGCGGCGCGGATCGCCAGCGAGCCCGAATGCACATAGGTGCCGTCGCCGAGATTCTGGAACACATGCTTGTCGGCGGAGAACGGGGCCTGGCCGATCCAGGCGGCGCCTTCGCCGCCCATGTGGCTGTAGGTCTGCGTATTGCGCGGCATCCAGATCGCCATGAAATGGCAGCCGATGCCGGCGAGCGCGCGGCTTCCTTCCGGCAGCTTGGTGGAGGAATTATGCGGGCAGCCGGCGCAGAAATAGGGCGTGCGCTGCCCCAATTTGGGCGCGGCTTGGGACAAGGCCTCGAAGGAAACGAGCCGCGCCAGGCGCTGCTTTATCTCGGGCGACGCCGCGTCGAGTTTCTCGAGCCGCGACACGATCGCGCGCGCCACCATGGTGGGATCGATTTCGCCCTGGCTCGGCAACAGCGGGGATCCGGTCTCGTCGGTCTTGCCCGCGATGCGCGGGCGCTCCGAGGCGTCGAGGTTGTAGAGGATGCGCATCAGCTGATCCTCGATGAAGCCGCGCTTCTCCTCGACCACCAGCACCTCGCGCAATCCCCGGGCGAAGCGTTTGGCGCCTTCCACCTCCAAGGGCCAGACCATGCCGACCTTGTAGAGCCGCAGCCCCAAGGCCTCGCAGGCGCGTTGATCGAGCCCCAGATCGTCGAGCGCCTGGCGCACATCGAGATAGGCCTTGCCCGCGGCCATGACGCCGAAACGCGCGGGCTTCGGGTCGAACACCAATTGGTCGATGGGATTGGCGCGTTGGAAGGCCGCGACGGCATCCATCCGCGGCCCGTGCAGGCGTTTTTCCTGCTGCAACGGCGTGTCGGGCCAGCGGATGTTGAGCCCGCCCTCGGGCATGTCGAAATCGGCGGGCGTGATGAGCTCGACGCGCAAGGGATCGACCAGCACCGAGGCCGAGCTTTCCACCGCCTCGGCGATCGCCTTGAAGCCCACCCAACAGCCGGAGAAGCGCGACAGCGCGAAGCCATAAATGCCGAAATCGAGATAGTCCTGCAACGTGGCGGGATTGAGCAGCGGCATCATGGTGGCCTGGAACATCTGCTCGCTTTGATGCGCGGTGGTCGAGGATTGGCAGCCGTGATCGTCGCCGGCGATGGCGATGACGCCGCCATGGCGCGAGGCGCCGGCGTTGTTGGCGTGCTTGAACGGATCGGTCGAGCGGTCGACGCCCGGGCCCTTGCCGTACCAGATGCCGAACACGCCGTCGAATTTGGCGCCGGGGAAAAGGTTCACCTGCTGGCTGCCCCAGATTGCGGTCGCCGCCAGATCCTCGTTCACGCCGGGCTGGAAATGGATGTTGTGCGCGAGCAGATGCGCGCGCGCCTGCATCAAGGCGCCGTCATAGACGCCGAGCGGCGAGCCCCGATAGCCCGAGATGAATCCGGCGGTGTTGAGCCCGGCCGCGCGGTCGCGCTCCTGCTGCAACATGGGGAGCCGCGTCAGCGCCTGCACGCCCGAGAGGTACACCCGGCCCGATGGCTTGGTGTATTTGTCGTCGAGCGTCACTTGCGCGAAGCCGGTGCCCGTCATGCCCGTCTCTTTGCTCCCTGGGCGCGGACTCTAGGACCGGATCGCGGCTCCGGCAATGGCCTGGCAGTAAGGCTTACCCAATTGCGGCAAATCCTGGGAACTAATGCTAAAACTTCGCTTTGGGGGTGCCGGCGGCAAGACCGTTGCGCGCGCTCTGGATTCGATCCGGGGAAGGAAGCGTCCGGTGAGCGACGCGCTCGACGCCGAAGTGATCATCGCCGGCGGCGGCCCCTGCGGCCTGATGCTGGCCAATGAATTGGGCCGGCGCGGCGTGCGCACGTTGCTGCTCACGGAAAAGCCCTCGACCTCGGATTTTCCCCAGGCCAACGCCACCCAGGCGCGCAGCATGGAGCATTACCGCCGCCTCGGTTTCGCCGCTTCCATCCGCGCTCTCGGCCTGCCGCCCGACTACCCGACCGACGTGACCTATTGGACGCGCTTCTCCAAGCACGAGCTGGCGCGTTTCCGGCTGCCCGCCTCGGGCGAGGCGGGCAAGCTGGTTCGGACGCTCACCGGCTCGTGGAGCGCGGCCGAGCTGCCGCATCGCTGTTCGCAGATGTATGTCGAGCGCGTGTTGCGCGAGGGGGCGGACAAGCTGCCATCGGTGAAGCTGCAATTCGGCTGGCGCGTGACCGGGTTCAAGGATTTGGGCGCGCGGGTCGAGATCGAAGCCGCGCCCGCCGCCGGGGGACCGGCGCGGCGCTTCACCGGCAGCTATCTCGTCGGCTGCGACGGGCCGCGCAGCGAAATCCGCAAGGCGCTGAGCATCCGCTTCGCCGGCGAAAGCGGGGCCGCGCGCGAATACATGGGCGGCCCGCAGCATGCGATCTATTTCCGCTCGAACGAGTTGTTCGCGCGGATCGCCGGACCCAAGGCCTGGCAATACATCACCGTCAACCGCGAGCGCCGCGGCCTGGTGATTCCCCTGGACGGGAACGAGAGCTTCGTCTTCCACGCCCAGCTGCGCCCCGAGGAGGAGCAGGCCGAGATCGGCGAGACCAAGGCGCGCGCGATGTTCGCCGAGGCGCTGGGCGCGGAATGCGCCATGAGCATCATCGAGCGCCGCAATTGGACCGCGGGCTACACCCTGGTCGCCGAAAAATTCGGGCGGGGCCGCGTGCTGCTGGGCGGCGATGCCGCGCATCTCTTCACGCCCACCGGCGGGCTCGGTTACAACACGGCGGTCGAGGACGCGGTCAATCTCGGCTGGAAGCTGGCGGCGGTGCTCAAGGGCTGGGGCGGCGCGAATCTCATCGCCAGCTACGAGACCGAGCGCAAGCCGGTGGCGCAACGCAACACCGCCCATGCGCGGCGCTTCGCCGATTCCGTCGGGCTTTACCGGATTCCGGAAAACCTGGAAGAGGAAAGCGCGGCGGGCGAGGTTTCGCGCCTTGCGGCGGGCGCGTATTTCCTGCGCCACGCCCAGGCCGAGTTCAACATTCCCGGCGTGACCTTCGGCGCGCGTTACGATGCCTCGCCGCTCATCGCGGCGGACGGATCGCCGCCGCCGCCCGACGAGCCCAATCTCTATGTGCCGAGCGCCGTGCCCGGCGGACGCGCGCCGCATCTTTGGCTCGGCGGCGGGCGCTCGCTTTACGACGTTCTGGGCTTCGAGTTCACTTTGCTGCGTCTCGGCCCCAAAGCGCCGGATGGCGCGGCTTTGGCGCGCGCGGCCCAAGCGCGCGGCCTTCCCCTGGCCGTTGTCGGCGTGGGCGGGGAGGAGGCGCGCGATCTCTACCAGGCCGATCTGGCGCTGATCCGGCCCGACCAGATCGTCGCCTGGCGCGGTGCGGCCCTGCCGGAAGACCCGGCCGGGCTGCTGGCGGCCGTCACGGGGCATTGACTCACGGGAGTTGTCAATTGACAAGCGACAGGCGACACCCTAACCTTCGGCAATGATCCGGTCGTTCAAGCATCGCGGGCTCAAGGCCCTCTACGATGGGCGAACGGCGCGGCGGGTGGCGCCGGAGCGTGTCGAAAGGCTGCGCGACATCCTGGCCGTGCTGGACCGTAGCCGGACGCCGCAGGACATGAACCTGCCGGGGTTCCGGCTGCATCCGCTCAAGGGTGACCGCAAGGGCCATTGGGCGGTGTCGGTGTCCGGTAATTGGCGGGTGACCTTTCGGTTTGACGGCGGACACGCCGTCGAGGTTGATTATGTCGATTATTATTAGGAGTTGAATGCCGATGCCCATGCACAATCCCCCCCATCCGGGCGGCATCCTGCGCCGGCAATGCCTGGAGCCGCTCGGGCTTTCGGTGACCGAGGCGGCGAAAGGGCTCGGCGTGACACGACAGGCGTTGTCCGATCTGCTGAACGGCAAGGCCGGCGTGTCGGTCGACATGGCGATCCGCCTTGCCAAGGCGTTCGGGTCGAACCCGGAGACCTGGCTCGGCCTGCAAACCGCCTTCGATCTGTGGCAAGCGCGCTCGCGCAAGACTGCGATCAAGGTCAAGCGGTTCGAGGCGGCTTGAGCGCGAAACGGACTTCACGCGCCGGGCCGACGCTGTCGGCGCTGGTGGTGGCGCGCGACGAGGAGGCGCAGCTCGCCGCCTGCCTCGAAACCCTGCGCTTCGCCGACGAGATCGTGGTGACGCTCGACCGCTCGGCCGACGGCTCGGCCAAGATCGCGCGGCGCTTCAAGGCGAAGCTGGTCGAGGGCGCGTGGCCGCGCGAAGGCCCGCGCCGCAACGCCGGCATGGATACGTGCAAGGGCGACTGGATATTGGAAGTCGACGCCGATGAGCGGGTGTCGCCCGCCTTGGCCGCCGAGATCCGCGCGACGCTGGAATGGGCCGACCCGGAGATATCGTACGGATATTTCCTGGTGCCGATGGCCAATTACGTCGGCGGCAGGCTGGTGCGTTTCGGCTGGGGCGCTTATAACGGGGTGGCCGCCAAGCCCATCCTGTTCCGCAAAGGGGCGAAGCGCGTTCTCGGCGGCCGCGTCCATCCCAAGATCGCGCTCAAGGGGAAGGAGGGCGAGTTGGTTCAGCCCCTGGAGCATCTGGTCGACCGCAACCTGAGCGACATGATCCAACGCCTCAACCGTTACACCGATCTGGCCGCCGCCGATGCGCGCGAAGCCGGGCAGAAGCCGCGCCTCGCCCGCGCCATGCGCCGGTTTTTCTCGCGCGGCTGGAAATCCTATGTCGCGCGCCATGGCCACCGCGAAGGCGCCTGGGGCGTGGCGCTCGCTTTGTTCTCGGCGCTTTATCCGCTGCTGATCGATCTGAAGCTCGCGACATTCAAGGATGGAGAGCGGGGATGAGCCTCTTCGGCAAAAAGAAAGGCGAGCGCCGCAAGATGCCGTTCTCCGAACGGCTCTATCGCCGCTTCTTCATCAAATATCACGGCCGCTATCTCATCACCGATCTGCAATACCGCGCCAAGGCGCAGAGTCTCGATTACATCGAGCGCCACATGACCGAGGCGCTGATCTTTCCCGACCGCTGGGATTTGCTGAGCTTCGCCCTGAGCGAGGCGCCGGCGGAAGGGCTGGCGCTCGAATTCGGCGTCGCCGACGGCGCGAGCCTGCGACACCTCGCCGGGCAGAACGACCGGCCGTTCCACGGCTTCGACAGTTTCGAGGGGTTGCCCGAGCATTGGTCCGGAACTTTCGAGCGCAAGGGAAAATTCTCGCAAGCGGGCGCGCTGCCCGAGGTGCCGGTCAATGTGACGCTGCACCAGGGCTGGTTCGAGCACACTCTGCCGATTTTTCTCAAGACCCAGCCGCGCGCGCGGGTGGCGTTTCTCCACATCGATTGCGATATCTATTCCTCGACCGCGACGGTGCTGCGCCATCTCGGGCCGCTTTTGGGGCCGGGTTCGGTCATCGTGTTCGACGAGTATTTCAACTATCCCGGCTGGCAACGCCACGAATGGAAGGCGTTCCAGGAATTCTCGCGCGACAGCGGCATGTCCTACCGCTATCTGGGTTTCGCGCAGAAGAACGGGCATGTGGCGGTGAAGCTCGCCGGCCGCAGCGCGGCTGCGCGGCGCGACGCGACCAGGAAGCTGGCGCGGGCGCGCTAATTAATTAATCGTCATACCGCCCGAGGCGCACGGCGGTTTGGCTCGGCGCGAGAAAACGCGACGGCATGATCAGCACGCAATCGTCATAGGGCGTCTTGATCGGACGGCCGCCATCCCGGGCGATCACCGTGCCCGCCTTGGGGATGATCTCGAGCCCATGGAAATCGCGCAGGAAACGGAAATCGGGGCTCGCCACCGTGACGGCTTCGGTGACGGCGATGACGCGTTGCGGGGCCGCGGGCTCGGCGAGGATGCGCGCGCTTTGGGACTCATCGAGAATGCCGGCGGCGGCGAGAAAACGGTGCGTCACGGCGATGGCGGTATCCACCGACGCCTTTTCCCAATGCTGGCCGCATTCGACCAAAAGCGCCGTCTGGGGCGCCGCCTCATCGGCGAAAGCCGCGTAATCGCGCAAGCGCGGCCCGGCGGCATGGCCTTGGTCGCGCACGATAAGCGTGGGCGATCCAATGCTACGGGCGAGGCCGAGGCTCTTTTCCGAAAGCCCGGCCAGGATCAGCGGCGTCGAGGAGGATTGCATGGAATGGAGATCGAGCAGGAAATCGGCGCTTTCGAACACCGGGCGAAGCGCGCGGGCGCGTTTCAGCTCGGAACCCGATTGCGGGCCGTCGAGAATCTTCTTGTCCCAGACGCGGTTCATGTCCTCGTCGAGATAGCGCGATGCCAGCGGATCGGCGGGATCGAAGCCCGCATAGGCCGCGACATTGGCGAAGACCAGGCTCAGCGCGCCGCGCGCGGGGCGCAGATCTGAGCGGAACAGATGGTCGAGCGCCACCGCGCCGCACAGCTCGTTGCCGTGGATGAGCGCGTTCACCACTACATGGGGGCCGGGCTTGCCGCTCTCAAAGCGCGTCACATAGGGGATGCCGGTATTGCCCGCGCGGTAAGCCGAGAGATCGGGCGGGGAAATCTCGATGCGGATTTTGCTCATCGCGCGGCGCGCTCCATCAGCCGCCGCATGAATCCCTCGCATTGCCTTATCTGGTCAAGCGCCACGAATTCGTCGGGCTTGTGCGCCTCCTCGATCGAGCCCGGGCCGCAGATCACGGTGGGGATGCCCGATTCCTGGTAAAGCCCGCCTTCGGTGGTGAAGCTCACCTTGCCGGTGGCGTTGGCGCCGGAAAGCGCGAGCGCCAGCTGCACCACCTCTTCATCGGGCGCGGAGGACAGCGCCGGGGTGGAATTGTATTCGTCGAACTCAATCCGCGCGTTCTGGCTCACCGCCTTCATCTCGGCCAGCAGGGTTTTGGCGTGGCGCTCGAATTCGGCACGGATGGAGGCGGGATCCTCGCCCGGCAGATTGCGGATTTCGAATTCGAAGCGGCAATCGCGCGGCACGATGTTGAGCGCGGTGCCGCCCTTTATGGTGCCGGTGTGGATGGTGGTGTAGGGCGGCACAAAGGCGTGGTCGAACGGCCCCTGGTCGCGGCGCCTTCGCGCCATGGTCTTCAGATACGCGATGATCTCGGCGGCGGTTTCGACCGCGTTGACGCCCACATGGGTGAGCGAGGAATGCGCCTCGTGGCCGTGGACGCGGCAGGTGAAACTGCGCTTGCCCTTGTTGGCGATCACCGGCTGCATCGAGGTGGGCTCGCCGATGATGCAGAGGCGCGGCTTCACCTTGTGTTTCTTGAGCGCCGCGATCAGCGGGCGCACGCCGAGGCAGCCCACCTCCTCGTCATAGGTCAGGCCTAGATGGATCGGCGTTTTGAGCTTGGCGGCGAGGAAATCCGGCACCAGGGCCAGCGCCACGGCGATGAAGCTTTTCATGTCGGAGGAACCGCGGGCGTAAAGCCTGCCGTCCTTCTCCGTCGCCTTGAACGGATCGCTGTGCCAATCCTGGCCATCGACCGGCACGACATCTGTGTGGCCGGAGAGGAGAATGCCGGATTTGTCGGCGGGTCCGAGCGTCGCGTAGAGATTGGCCTTGCGCTCGGTTTCGTCGAAGACGAGCTCGGATTTGACGCCGTAGCCGTCGAGATAATCCCGCGCGAATTCGATCAAAGCGAGATTCGATTCGCGGCTGGTGGTGTCGAAGCCCACCAGCTTGCGGATCATGTCGAGGGGAGAAAGGGTTTTCGCCGCCACGCCCGATCCTAGCTCAGAAACTGTTCCTTCAGCACGCGCTCGTTGAGATTGTGCTCGGGGTCGAACATCAAGGTGAGCACGATCTCGCGCGCCTGGCGCAGCTCGACCGATTTCACGTCGCGCAGCTCGGTATAATCGGCGGCGGCGCTCACCGGCCGGCGGTCGATTTCGAGCGTCTCGAACTTGACCCGCGCGCCCTGATTCAAAAGCGCGCCGCGCCAGCGCCGCGGGCGGAAGGCGCTGATCGGCGTCAGCGCGAGCAGATCGGATTGCAGCGGCACGATCGGCCCATGCGCCGAGAGATTATAGGCAGTGCTGCCGACCGGCGTCGCCAGCAGCACGCCGTCGGCCATCAGCTCGTCGAGGCGCACCACGCCGTCGATGCTGATGCGGATCTTGGCGGCCTGGCGGCCTTGGCGCGTCACCGAGGCCTCGTTGATGGCGAGCGCCTTCAATTCCTTGCCCGCGACGTCGCGGGCGATCATTTCGAGCGGATGGATGGTCACGGCTTCGGCGCGGGCGAGGCGCTCCTTCAAGCCTTCGGCGCGGTAATCGTTCATCAGGAACCCGACGCTGCCGCGATGCATGCCGTAGAACGGCACCTTGCGCGCGAGATAGCGGTGGAGGGTTTCGAGCATGAATCCGTCGCCGCCCAAGGGCACGATGATCTCGGCCTGGTCGGGCGACGCCGTGCCGTAGCGCGCTTGCAGCTCGGCGAGCGCGGCCTGCGCCTGGGGCGCCTCGCTGGCGACGAAGGCTATGGAGCGGAAATCGGTCAAGGGGCGCGTTGGGGAAAGGGTTCAGCCGCCGGTGACGCTCATGTGGCGCGGCACCGCAACCGCGCCTTGGCGGCGGTCGATGACGAAGTCGTGGCCCTTGGGCTTGCGCGTGATCGCCGCGCTTATGGCGTCTTCCAAGGGTCCGTCGCCGTCCGAAGCGCGCAACGGCGTGCGCAGATCGGCGCTGTCCTGCTGCCCCAAGCACATATAGAGCGTGCCGGTGCAGGTGAGCCGCACCCGGTTGCAGCTCTCGCAGAAATTATGGGTGAGGGGGGTGATGAATCCCAAGCGCCGCCCGGTCTCGCGCACCGTCACGTAACGCGCCGGGCCGCCGGAATGATAGTCGCTTTCGTCCAGATTCCATTTCTGCTTGAGCTTGGCGCGCAGCAAGGAGAGCGGCAAATATTGATCGAGCCGGGCCGCCTCGCCGATCTCGCCCATGGGCATCACCTCGATGAAGGTGAGGTCGTAACCCCGATCGCCGCACCATTCGATCATGCGGTCGAATTCGTCGTCATTGACGCCCTTCAAGGCGACGGCGTTGATCTTGATTTCGAGCCCGGCCTCATGCGCGGCGGCGATCCCCTCCAATACCTGGTCGAGCTTGCCCCAGCGGGTGATGGCGGTGAACTTGGCCTTGTCGAGCGTGTCGAGCGAGACATTGACGCGGCGGACGCCGGCCTCTTTCAGTTCGCCGGCATAGCGCGCGAGCTGGCTCCCGTTGGTGGTGAGGGTCAGCTCGTCGAGATCGCCGGTCTTCAGGTGGCGGCCCAAGCCGCGCACCAGGCTCATGACGTTGCGCCGCACCAGCGGCTCGCCCCCGGTCAGGCGCAGCTTCCTGACGCCCAGGCGCACGAAGGCCGAGGCGGCGCGGTCGAGCTCCTCCAGCGTCAGCACGTCGGATTTGGGCAGGAAGGACATGTCCTCGGCCATGCAATAGACGCAGCGGAAATCGCAGCGGTCGGTGACCGAGACGCGCAGATAGCTGATGGAACGGCCGAAGGGATCGATCATGCTCATACGGGAGATATATAGGGAGTCACAGGATAACGTCATTCGCGGAAATGTCGCCCCCGAATTCCCTGTGGGTATTCAGGGGGTTAGGCCCGCGTCGCACGGCCAAGGGCCGATCCTGAGCCTGCCGAAGGATTTAGGCCCGAGGCGCCGTGCGAAGCGAATCAAGATTCGCCTTCGCACGCCGGGCGCCACGCGCGCTATTGGACCGTGATCGTCCCCTTCATGCCGAAATCCACATGGTCGTCGCAATCGATGGGGTATTTGCCGGCCTGCAAGGGCACGAATAAAAGGTCCTGGCTTTGGCCCGGCTGGACGTCGACCTCCATGCCCGAATTCACCAGGATTTCCGGATTGCCGACTTTTATCGCGGCGAAGAATTGCGGCCCGTCGAGCTCGTGCAAATGCTTGCCGCTGTTCACCATATGCAGGCGGTAGGCCACGCCTTGCTTGAAGGCGAGGGTGTCGGGCGTGAACTTGTATTCCGACATCACCATGGTGACGGTTTCGGCCTTGGACCAGTCGGGATCGGCGGCCAGCGCCGGATGGGTGGCAAGGCAAAGGGCCAAAAGAAACGCGGCGAGAAGCCTGATCGGCATGGCAAATATCCTTGTTTTTATCCTCGTTCCGGGGGGTCTTGCGGCGGCAATACGCCGGGACCATGATTGCACTATGAAGGAATTCGCCGTCCGGCCCAACCCCGATGATCCGCGTCTCACGAGAAAATTACCGGGCCTCGACCAGGAGGGGCATCGCATTGAAACCACCGTGGTGGTGGAACGGCCGCTGACGCTGTTTTTGAACGGCCAGGAGATCGTCACCATGATGACGGTGGGCGATCACCCCGATTACCTGGCGGTGGGCTATCTCATCAACCAGAACATGCTCAGGCCCGACGACGCGATCCTGTCGATCGATTACGACGAGGATCTGGAGACCATCGTCGTGCGCACCAAACGCAAGACCGATTACGAGAAGAAGCTCCGGAAGAAAACCCTCACCTCGGGCTGCGCCCAGGGCACGGCCTTCGGCGATCTGATGGAAACCTTCGACGAGGTGAAGCTCGACCCCAAGGCCGTCTTGAAAACCTCCTGGCTTTACGCGCTCAGCAAGAAGATCAACACCAGCCCGAGCCTGTACCTCGCGGCGGGCGCCATCCATGGCTGCGTGTTGTGCGAAGGCGACAAGCCGCTCGTCTACATGGAAGACGTGGGCCGCCACAACGCCATCGACAAGATCGCGGGCTATATGCGGATGAACAAAATCTCGCCCAAGGGCAAGATTTTCTACACCACCGGGCGGTTGACCTCGGAGATGGTGATCAAGGCGGTGCAGATGCGGATACCGATCCTCATCTCGCGCTCGGGCTTCACCGCCTGGGGGGTGGAGCTGGCGCGCCGCGCCAATCTCACGCTTATCGGCCGCGCCAAGGGCAAGCGCTTCGTCGCGCTGGCCGGCGAGAAGCGCATCGTGTTCGACGCCGACGGCGCCGCAATCGGGGAAGAGGAGTCACGTTTCCAGCGCAAGGCCTCGCTCGAGGACGCGGTTTGAGCGTTGCGGGGGTGGTGCTGGCGGGCGGGCTTTCGCGCCGCATGGGCGGCGGCGACAAAGCGCTGAAAATCCTGGCGGGCAAAACCATTTTGGAGCGCGTGATCGCGCGAGCCCGCCCGCAAGTGGCGGCGCTGGTGCTGAACGCCAATGGCGACGCATCGCGTTTCGCGCGTTACGGCTTGCCGGTCGCGGCTGACAGCGTCGCGGGCTTCGCCGGACCCTTGGCGGGCGTGCTGGCGGGGCTCGATTGGGCGGCGAAATCCTTGCCGGGCGTGAGTCATGTGGCGAGCTTCGCCACCGACGCGCCGTTTTTTCCGCCCGATCTGGTGAAGCGATTGGAAGAAGCGGTGAGGGACGGGAAACACGATCTCGCCTGCGCCGCCTCGGGCGGGCGCGACCATCCGGTGTTCGGACTCTGGCCCGTGGCGTTGCGCGAGGATTTGCGCCAGGCGCTCGCCGACGGCTTGCGCAAAGTGGATTTATGGACCGCGCGGCATCGTTTGGCGCGGGTCGAATTCGCCGCCTCGCCCTACGATCCGTTTTTCAACGTCAACAGTCCCGAGGATCTGGCCGAGGCGGAGAAGATCGCTTCCGCGGTCGTAAACTAGGGGCCGCGCTTCAAGCCTTTCTCTTACCGGCGATAACGTCGCGCAGTTGCTGCTTCACGTCGCCGGGCATCTTGACCACCGCCGTTATTCCAAGATCAAGAACTTGGGCATCCTTCTTCCGCACGATCATCTCGAAAGGGCCAGAGCCTTCTTTTGTGCGATCTCGGTTCCAGCTTCCTTGAATGAACCAGGTATCGCCGCGATCCTCGACGGTCAGTGGCGATTGCTGAGCCAGAGCTTCCTTGCTCTGGGTATGCTCCAGCACGAGTTCCGCGAATTTGCGCGCAATCTCAGGATCGCCGATCACGCCGCCCTTGAGCCACTCGGTCGCGATGAGGTGCCAATCCGCGTCGTCTTTGTCATTTGCCATAGGCGTCTCCGATACGCGCGATTTCATAAGTTATTCTTCAGGCAAAGGTGGCCACCATCCATAATCCAACCGAGCGCCGGGGCCTGCAGTGTAAATAACGAGGAGCCTTAACGGGGGCAGGGGCGCCCCTGGCGTTAACCCGAGGCTTTCGAGTTCTTGTTTCGATGAAGTAAGATGATTACCGACTGAAAGCAACGCGTAAACATAAGATTGATTTGGCGTGAAACTTGGATTTGCACCTGTCTTTACTTCAATGACAAAAGGTGCTGGCGCGCCATTGGGGCGAACAACTAAATCAGCCACTGCTGTAATGCCGCTAACTGTTGTTAGAGGAACGGATGTAACAGCAACGCCCCCGCTTCTTCGTGTGATATCCGCATATTCTTGGACGAGTTGGTTATGATAATCGCCATGGTAAGCGGCCTCATCAATTCCAGGTAATGTCGTCGTAGTCTGAGGATTTCCGCCTTCCGACGTCCACCGCCCCCGCTCATCTCGCGGTTCGTCCGGGTTGAAACCGGCTTTTAACATTGCTTCAGCTACGGCAAGACGCCGCAGTGGCTCGTCTAAAATGTCAGCTAAGGAACTGGAGAGACCAGATCGGCGTGTGGCCGCTTCACCGCGGGTGCAGATCGCATCGCTAATATTGTGGCAAGTCGTGAAGAAGGTTGAAGAAGATTTGCCTTCAAGCGCGTGGCTTAGAAATGCAGCACCTTCTCCAAGTCCGGCAAGGAGATATCCGACAGGTCCAATTCGGACGATGATACGTCCGCGTTCCAGGGTGTTGTTTTCGAGATCAACAACAGAGCTTTGCATGAGATATCAAGGCTGATGTTAAAGAAGTCATTATAGAACAAAATAGGAACAATGTCAAGATGATTATCTAGTGGGTAGCGACGAATATTCGAGACGTCCTAGGATCAACTATTCAACGTCGACATTCCCGAGGATTTGGAAGAAGACGGGCGAATTATAAATAAATGGGTAAATCCAAATGGCCGGACATGATGAATATGGTAAGCGCGTTTTACGTGAGGCAGCGGGAAACGCAGTTGTCGTTCATCACGGATCATCTGTAGAAATTAATTATGGTACAACTCATCCAGCCAGAATTGATGCAACGGTAGGTAACGATATAGCTGTTGAAGTGGAATCACGGACCTCAAAACAAGTGCGTGGTGCGGTACTTGATCTAATTTGCCACCCATATCCCAAAAAACTTCTTCTGTTACTCCCAGTTCATATGAACAATCCAGTGGCTGCCGCAGATCAATGCCGTCATATCTTGAGGCGTTTTTGTCCCGAAGAGTTTTTCCGCGTGGTTTTGCTGCAGGGTAGTGGCGATAATCCTCAATTAACAGGTGACGCGGCATTAGTTACCGAGAGTCTGCGTAGCCTCGGAGTTCTGTGAAATCGTCAGCGTGTTTGCGGATCGTCCTTCACCGGCTCCAATCGCACCACTCCGGCTTTGACAGGAGCGAGTCGCCCGCTCAGATTCCCTATTACTTTGCACGTCAGGTGCTAAGCATCCCGCCTTGTTCCGAATCGTTCCAGCCCGTCATGATAGGGCAATGCAGCTCGAATTCCGCGTTTTTGAACTTTTGGCCTCGCGGCTTTGCCACGACCTCATCAGCCCGGTCGGCGCCATCAATAACGGCATCGAACTGATGGGCGACGAGGGCCCGGAATTCGCCAAGGACGCCACCGCCATCGTCGCGCAAAGCGCCAAGCGCGCGGGCCAGCGGCTTCAATTCTACCGCTTCGCCTATGGCGCGGGAGGCTTGGGTGGCGGCGCGCCCGCGCCCAAGGAGTTGGTATCCGGCATATTGGAAGGCGGCAAGGTCGCCTGCGCCTGGCCCGCCGCCTATGACGATCTTCCGGTCGAATGGCAGAAGCTCGCCTGCAATCTGGCGCTCCTGGCCTCCGAGGTGTTGCCGCGCGGCGGCAAGGTGGCGTTGTCGGGCAAGGGGAAAAGCATCGAAGCCGACGCCTCGGGCGAGAGCGTCAATGTGACGCCCGAGTTGAAGGCGGCGCTCGATGCCAAGGCCAGCGTCGCCGCGCTCACCGCGCGCACCATCCACGGCTATTTCACCGCGCGCTGTGCCGAGAGGCTCGGCGCCAAGCTCTCCCTCGCCGAGTCGCCCAAGCGCGCGATCTTCAAGGCCGGCTAAGAGTGGATTGAATTTAAAACAAAACGGCGGCATGTTCTGTGCCCCCCGCCGGGCGAAGCCCGGTAAAAACAAAACGGCGGCATGTTCTATGCCGCCGTTTCGATACTACCCCCGGCAAAAGCGGGTGGAAGTCAGGCCTTGGCCGTGGCCGCGACCTTGACCGGCTCCGCCGCGGTTTCTCCCGCCGGCGGATCGCGCAACACATAGCCGCGGCCCCACACGGTCTCGATGTAGTTGTCACCGTGGGTGGCGACGGAAAGCTTTTTCCTGAGCTTGCAGACGAAGACGTCGATGATCTTCAGCTCGGGCTCGTCCATGCCGCCATAGAGATGATTGAGGAACATCTCCTTGGTCAGCGTCGTGCCCTTGCGCAAGCTCAGCAATTCGAGGATGCCGTATTCCTTGCCGGTGAGGTGGAGGGGCGAACCCTCGGCCTCGACCGTGCGGCTGTCGAGATTGACGGTGAGCTTGCCGGTGCGGATGACCGATTCGGAATGACCCTTGGCGCGGCGCACGATCGCCTGGATGCGGGCGATCAGCTCGCGGCGGTCGAAGGGCTTCGCCAGGAAGTCGTCGGCGCCGAAACCCAGGCCCTTGATCTTGTTGTCGAGCTCGGCCATGCCCGAAAGGATCAGGATGGGTGTGCGCACCCGCGCGGCGCGCAGGCGCCGGAGCACCTCGTAGCCGTCGATATCCGGCAACATGAGGTCGAGCACGATGATGTCGTAATCATAGAGCTTGCCGATCTCGAGCCCGTCCTCGCCGAGGTCGGTGGTATCGCAAATGAAGCCCTCGCTCTTCAGCATCATCTCGATGCTGGCCGCGGTGGCCGAATCGTCTTCAATCAACAACACGCGCATCGCGTTCCTCCAGGAAGGGCTTTGGAAACCATAGGCGAACTTTAATCATCCTTACCAATCGGGGTAAAAAATTCGTTAATTTTTACCCGTACTCGACCATTAATTTACCCTGCTATCATGGGCTACACCGAGCCGAATTCTACGGTCAACGTCTAAATTTTACATGTAAGCCATTCATTTCATTAGCTTAACCGGCTCTTAAGCCGCCCGGGGTCATAGTATGAGCCAATCCGGCGGCGCCCGATTCGTGCCGCAAAAATTTATGCCGAGGATTTGTGAAAGCGATCGATAACCTTAGCGGCGAAACGCGATTTGCGATCGAGTCGAGTCGATTCGAAATCCGAGTTGATAATTCATTAGCCACGGCAGGCCGGAGTCTCCGGGCATGAAACACCTCGACAGCCAGCTGCGCGGCTACCGCTTCCAACTCGACGAACACCGGCGCGAGATCGGCGATCTCGAGCGGCTCGCGGCGCGGCTGCGCCAGGAGCGCGACAAGATCGAGCCGCAACAGATAGCGGCCGAGGGGGAAAACGCACCCGCGCCGCAAAGCCAAGCCCTGGCCGAGCGGCGCGCGCGCATCGAGCAATCGCTGGCTGGCATCGAAACCCAGCTGCGCCAGGCCCGCGAGGGCTTGAGCGAGGCCTATCACGGCCTGCGCCGCCACGAGATAGCGGCGGCCTCACGCGCCGAGCAGAAGCGCCGGCGCCAGGTGATCTAATTTCCGCGATTCAGGGTAAGTCGAGTTTATTCAATCCGGACGATGCGCTGGCGGAACCATTCCACCAGCTGGCCGAAATCCAACCGGTGCGCAACCACGTCCAGGATCATGACTTCCATCTCGCGATTTCGCTGCTGCCGGGATTTATGGCGCAGCGCATAGCCGCTTTTACGCAATAGCAAAGTCGCCATGTAAAGGGCGGTGCGCTTGTTGCCGTCGATGAAGCCGTGATTGAGGGCCAGCGAATGCACCAGCGCGGCAGCCTTGCCGGCGATCGAGCGATGATATCCGCTGTATGGTCGGGCGATCGCCGCTTCGATGGATCCTCTATCCCGGATGCCGGCCAAGCCGCCAAAACCGAGGGCGCGGTCATGGGCCGAAAATACATCCATTAGTTTTACGCGATAATGCGATCTACTTGTTGGCAAGTCGCTTTAGCGCCGGACGATATATCGATTCCGTAAGGCTGAAAATCTCATGGGTGATTAGCTCGCTAACAGACTTTGCGCCGGTCCGCTCAAGTAGTGTGCTCAACTTGGTATCGCTCCGATAGCCGCTGGCGAAATCCTCGCCATATATGCGGCGCAAGGTTCCGACGCGGGTATTGCCGTTCTTATGCCGTATCTCGCCATTGCCGTCGCGGTGACGGCCATCGAGACCAGCGGCCTTTCGGCGGGGGTTTCTCACGGAATCTTTCAAGATAGCCATAACGGGTATCCTAGCTCGAACTCTTATAATATGACATCTCCAATGGAATTTGCGAGCCCGTGAGGCTTCCTCATAAGGCAACGCCAGCCGAGAGCGCCAAGTGAACGAAAAGCCACGCGATGGGCCGCGCGCATGGAAAAACAGCCCGCCTTGCGGCGAGCCGTTTTCCGTTAGCCGTAAGAGCTTTATTTGGCTTCGCACGGTGCCTCGGGCCTGAAATCGGCCCTCGGCCGTGCTACGCGCGGGCCGTCCCGATTAGAGGATGGTCTCTTTCAATTCCTTGGCGGCGCGGAAGGCGACCTTCTTGCTCGCCTTGATCTTGATCGCCTCGCCGGTCGCCGGATTGCGTCCCATGCGCGCCGCGCGGTGGCGCACTTGAAGGATGCCGAAACCGCCAATGCGGATGCGGTCGCCCTTCTTGAGGTGACCGGTGATGCGGTCGATCAATTCTTGCAGCAACGCCTCGGCTTGTTTCTTGGCCATGGCGTGCTTCTCGGCCATTTCCGCGGCAAGGTGTTTCAGCGTTACCGTCGGCGCGGTCGGCTTGGAACCTGTAGCTGTCGTCGTCATAACTTGCATACTCCCCTTGTCCAGCGACATCGTCTTCATAGCGTCATATCGGCAAATAGCAAGAAGTCTCGGATTACCAGGCCCTAATCGAATCGCGGCCTCGCGCGACTCGGGAGCGGCGGATACCGGTGATGAAAGCGGCGGCAAGCCTACACGCGCCAGGGCGTTCGTCAATGACGATGGAAGGGCAGCGAGTTGGAAAAAACCGGCCGCTATACCTGTTTCAACAACAGCCGCGCGAGGTGTTCGGGCGCGAAGGGCACGAGGCCGGAACCGGGCGCGGGCACGGAAAGAGCTTCGGCGAAGGCGATGCCGAGCGCTTCGGGCACGGCCATCACGCTGCCCAGGCGATGAACGATGTCGAGCCGCGTCACCAGGAAACGCTGGCAGCCGAGGTCGCGGAAGATATGCGCGGTCTCGACCGTGTCGGCCGGATCGCCGCCCGCCGCCAGCACCAGAATGGGTTCGGCCTTGGCCGCTTGGGCGAGGGCTTCGAGCTCCTGCCGGTCGGCGGGGCTGTAGGGATTGATGCCGGCGCTGTCGATCAGCACCAGACATCCGTCATTGGGGCCGAGCGCGGCGAGTTGCTCCTTGCCCGAGGCGGTCTCGACCTCGAGGCCGAGGCTCTTGCCGAAATGCCGGAGCTGCTCGATGCCGCCCGAACGCGCGGCGTCGCAGGTGACAAGCCGCACGCGGCCATTGGCGGCGCGGGCGCGGGAGGCGAGCTTGGCCACGGCGAGCGTCTTGCCCGAGCCGGGCGCGCCCACGAACATGAAACGGCCGCTCTCGGCTTGGCTGAGCGCGTTGAAGAGATAGAGCTTGGCGAGCGCGCGGGCGAGGGGCGCCAGCAGATCCTCGCCCTCGAAGGGCGCGGCCTGGGCCAGGAGCTTGCGGAGCTGGGATGCGGCCAGGCCATGGGCGCGGAGCGCCGCCTCGAGATGCTGGCGGGCGGGTATGGCCTCGTCCGCCGGTTGCCCGGCCTTCAAGGCGGTTTCGGTGAAATTGTCCTGGTGCGCCATCAATAAAATCCGTTTCCGGCGTCAATTGCCGGCCAACCATAAACAAGACGTGATGAAGGAGGGATTAAACGCCAACCCAAGCGCGGCGCCTGACGTGCGGCGCCGGAAAAAATCCGGGTTTAGCGCGGACGGTTGAGGCTGCGATAGTCCTGGAGGCGGGTGACGCGCAGGCCGGGGAGGCCGTGGCCGTCGACCAGGCGCTGCCAGGCGAGGAACTCCTCGATCGAGAGGGTGTAACGGCGGCAGGCGTCTTCGAGACTGATGATGCCGGCGCGCACCGCGGCGACCACGACGGCCTTGCGGCGGATGACCCAGCGCTTGGTCTCGGGCGGCGGCAGGCTGTCGAGCGACAACACCGGTCCGATATCGACCAGCCAGTCGGCGTCGGTCTCGGTCTCGGCGGGCCGGGCGGCAGCGTGCTGCAGGGCGGCACTTGCGGGTGAGGAAAATCGCGATTGCATGACCGAGAATTTAGACTGCCCGGTTTAACAAACCCCTAAAAGCGGCACACGCTAACTCGCTGGATAATTTAAGTAAAAATCGCTTCTTCGGGGGTTAGGGCCGGTCCAGGTCTTAACGCAATGCTAAAGCTTGGCGCTTAGGCTGGCTTTCCCTCATCCACCGGGCCGCCCGATGCCGCTGACCATCAACCTCAAACCGCGCGAAAAGCTCATCCTGAACGGCGTGGTGATCGAGAATTCCGGCCCGATGGCCAAGATTCTCATCCATACCAATGCGGCGCTGCTCCGGGAAAAAGACATGATCGCCGAGGAAAAGGCGACCACGCCGGCGCGGCGGATTTATTTCGCCATCCAATGCCACTATCTTTTTGCCGGCAAGGCCGACCTGTTCTTCGCCAATATCGACCAGCTGCTCAAGGACTATGTCCAAAGCCGCCCCGAGAGCCGGGCGACAATCGAGGCGCTGCGCCGCCATCTCGACGAGAACCAGTTCTACCGCGCGCTCAAAAGCGCCAAGCTGCTGATCCAAGGCGAGGAGGGCGCGGGTCCGGCATCCGAGCCCGCCCTGGAATCCTCCGGCCAGGCCGGAAACCGCTAGTCAAATCAACTCGTTAAAATAATCGCGGCGGCGCTTGATAGGGCCGCGCGCGCGGTATATGAATCGCGCCGCTTTGGTGGTCCCTGGTTCGTAGGGTTGACGGGGTTGTAGGTCATGCGGCCGATGCTTCCGCCCGATTACCGTCCGTCGGACGACGAAGAATTCATGAACGCGCAGCAGCTTGAGTATTTCCGCCAGAAGCTGTTGCGCTGGCGGGCCGAGCTCTTGGCTGAATCCACCGGCACGTTGCAGAGCCTGAAAGAGGTGAGCCTGGCCGAGCCGGACATCACCGACCGCGCCACGCTCGAAACCGACCGTTCGCTCGAACTCCGCACCCGCGACCGCGAACGCAAGCTCATCTCCAAGATCGACGCCGCGCTTTCCCGCATCGAGGACGGCAGCTACGGCTATTGCGAGGAAACCGCCGAGCCGATCGGCATCCGCCGGCTCGAGGCGCGGCCCATCGCCACGCTCTCGCTCGAAGCCCAGGAGCGCCACGAGCGCATGGAACGCACGCATCGCGACGAGTAAAACCTCGACTCGCGATCCCGCCGCCTTAACCTTTCGTTAACCTTCTTCTGGCGAAGCTCGGACCGGTCCTTCGACTCGGGCCCGGGGAGAATTTGTCTTGACGCCGTCTTTCGATCGCAGCGCGCGCTCACGCACGCGCGGCGGTTGTGATAAAATTCCATGGTGATGGATTTGCCCTATGGCGGCGACGGCGCGAAACGCAAGGCCGCGTCCCGCGCGCGAAATCGCGCCAGCGCCCATGCCGGTGAAGCCGCGTCCCCCGATGATTCGGTCGCGGGCGGCGTGGCGGGGTGGATGCGCGCGCTAGGCGCCTTGTCGGTGGTGTTCTCGCTGGGCGCGGCGGCGGCGACCGGACTCATTCTGTTTCATCTCTCCGGCGCCGTCTCGCTGCTGCGCCCCGCGGCGGTGATCCTCGCGACATTGGCGCTGGGCGCGGGTGCCGCGAGCGTGGTGGCGCGGCAGATGCACGCGCTTTTATCGAAACGCATCGATCTCATGAGCCAGGCGCTCGAAGCCTCGGCCACCGCGCATTTGATCCTGACGCCGTCGGGCGGCATGGCCTATGCCAACGCCGCCTTCTACCGCTTCTTTCCGGGCTTCACCGGCTCGCCGCTGGCGGCGCTGGTGACCCGCAACGAATCCCAAGGGAGCGCCGCCACCGATTTCGCCCGGCTCAAGGAAGAGGCGTTGCGTTTGGGCCGCGCCGCGAGCCTCGTCGCCATGCGCCAGCCCCGGGCCGGGGCCGAGGACGGAATGTCCTGGTTCAATCTCTCGGTTTCGCCCTTGGCCGGCCGCGCCGGATTCACGCTGTGGAGCTTCGAGGACGTGACCTCGCGCCACGACATGGAACAGATGCTGCGCGACGAGCGCATGAAGCTCGCGGATTTTCTCGATAACGCGCCGGTCGGATTCTATTCGGCCGACCAGACCGGCCGCCTTCTGTTCGTCAACGAGGCGCTCGCTTCCTGGCTGGGCGCGAGCCCGCAGGATCTCGTCGCCAGCGGCGCAAGGCTCACCGACTTTCTCGACGCGCCCGCGCCCCTGGGATCGCCGCCGCACGCGCCCTTCGAAGGGGGCGAGACCCGCGGCGAGGTGACCTTGAAGGGCCGCCAGGGACGGCTCATCCACGCCCTCATCACCCAGAGCGTGGTGCGCGACGGCGAGCATCTGCGCACCCGGTCGGTGGTGCGCGATTTGACGCCCGAGCGCGCCTGGGAAGAACAGTTGCGCTTGTCGCGCCAGCGCTTCCGCCGCTTCTTCGCCAACGCGCCGGTGGGGATCGCGCTGATGGACCGCGAAGGGCGCATCGAGGAGGCCAATGAATCGCTCTGCGGCCTGGTCGGGCTCGAGCCCCAAGAGGTGATCGGCAAGCCGCTTTTGGGCTTCCTCCATCCCGAGGACCAGGGCGCCGCCTGGGCCGGGCTCAAGGCCGCCTCCCAGGGCAAGAGCATGCCCGATCCGGTCGAGGTGCGCCTCCAAGGCACGCGCGCCAAATCGGCCGCCTTGTTCATCAGCCGGCTCGGCGGCGAGAGTGGGCGCGGCGATAACGCCGGCGGCGAGGATAGCGAGGCAGGCTTCATCCTCCATTTCATCGACACCACCGAGCAGAAAAGCCTCCAGGCGCAATTCTCCCAATCGCAGAAGATGCAGGCGGTGGGCCAATTGGCGGGCGGCGTCGCGCACGACTTCAACAATTTGCTCACCGCCATGATCGGCTTTTGCGATCTCTTGCTGCTGCGCTTCCGGCCGGGCGACCCCTCATTTGCCGACATCATGCAGATCAAGCAGAACGCCAACCGCGCCGCCAATCTGGTCCGGCAGTTGCTCGCCTTCTCGCGCCAGCAGACCTTGCAGCCGCGCGTTCTCGCCGTCACCGACGTGCTGGCCGAGCTCTCGCATTTGCTGCGGCGCCTTATCGGCGAGAACATCGAATTGAAGGTGGTGCATGGCCGCGAGCTGTGGCTCGTCAAGGTGGACCAGGGCCAGTTGGAACAGGTGATCATCAATCTGGCGGTGAACGCGCGCGACGCCATGGCGCAGGGCGGGACATTGACCATCAAGACCGGCAACATCGCGAGCGACAGCGAAACCCGCCGCGGCCATGAGATCATGCCGCCCGGCGATTACGTGATGATCGAGGTGACCGATACCGGCGTGGGCATCCCCAAGGAAATCCAGGCGCGCATCTTCGAGCCGTTCTTCTCGACCAAGGAAGTGGGCTCGGGCACGGGATTGGGCCTCTCCACCGTCTACGGCATCGTCAAGCAGACCGACGGCTTCGTCTTCGTCGACAGCGAGGCGGGGAAGGGCGCCCGGTTCTCGATCTTCCTGCCGCGCCATGAAGGCGCCAGGGCGGCCGAGCCCGCGCGCCAGGATTTGTCCGAGACCGGCGCGGCCAAGGATTTGAGCGGTTCGGGCACGGTTCTCCTGGTCGAGGACGAGGATCCAGTCAGGATGTTCTCGGCGCGCGCCTTGAAGAACAAGGGCTATCAGGTGATCGAGGCCAAAAGCGGCGAGCAGGCGCTCGAGATCATGGCGCGGGGCGACAACCGCATCGACCTGGTCGTGACCGACGTGGTCATGCCCAAGCTCGACGGGCCAGGCCTGGTGCAGGCCTTGCGCCGCACCCACCCGGACATGAAGGTGATCTTCATCTCGGGCTATACCGAGGACAGTTTCAGAAAGCGCCTCGGCGACGAGCGCGACATTCATTTCCTCCCCAAGCCCTTCTCCTTGAAGCAATTGGCCGGCAAGGTGAAAGAGGTGATGCAGGCGGAGATGGTCTGAATATTTCGGCCTGCGTGGCGCGAGCGGGCGCGCAACGCCGAGCGCGTCGTACGAAGCGACACTTTGAGGGGGATTCATGACCTTCGCTTATTGGATGATCCTGGCGGCGGCGTTCCTGCCTTACGCCACGATATTCCTGGCCAAGAACGGGGCTAGGATCGACAACCGCGCGCCCAGGATCAGCCTCGAAAAACTGAAGGGCTGGCGAAAGCGCGCCGTTTGGGCGCATAGCAATCATTTCGAGGCCTTTGCCCCCTTCGCGGCGGCGGTGATCGTGGCCGAGCTCGCCCATGCGCCCCAGAACCGCATCGATCTTTTGGCGGGCGCCTTCATCCTGCTGCGGCTCGTCTACACCGCCCTCTATATCGGCGATAAAGCGGTGGCGCGCTCGATCGTGTTCGTGCTGGGCTGGCTTTGCGTCGTGGCGCTGTTCGTCATCGCCGCCTGACGCTATCCTCGGCCGATTGACGCGATTCCCGAGTTCGACGAAATGAGATTATTGCCGTCCGTCCTGGTTGCAGGCTTGCTGATCCTCGCCGCCTTTCCGGCTTGCGCCCAAGCGCCAGGGCCGCATCCGGCGATCGTCGGGAATGCCGAAAAGGGCGGCGTGATAACCAACCTGCCGGCAAATGCCAGCGCGGCGGACATCGAAACCCGGGCCGCCGAATATTGCCTGCGCTACGCGCTCGATTACAAAATCACCGGCATGGACCCCAAGACCGGCGCCGCCAGCTTCGATTGCGCTTTGCCCAACGACTAGCGTCGGGCCGTCGCCGGGACCCCCTTGGCAGGGCCGGGCCAGGGCCGGGCCAGGGCCGGTATGGAATAATTTGACTTCGGCCCTATCCCGATAAGGCCTAGAATCGTCTAAAATCAAAGGCTTAGGAAATAATTCGCCGAGAACAAAAATAGTACTTGTTTTAAAGAACAAAGCAGGTACATTGACGGAATTGCACGGGCTTGAGAGCGGCCATTGCCTGGCCCCGAGCCGATGGCATAAGAGAGGGGATCATCATGCCGCCAGCGAATTTGCGTCTCTTGGAGAAAGAGGCCGGCAAGGATAAAGACATCGCCAAGGACACCGGCAGGGAAGGCAACATGAACCGGCAGAAGGCGCTCGACGACGCCGTCGGCCAGATCGAGCGTGCCTTCGGCAAGGGCTCGGTCATGAAACTGGGCGCGCGCGTGGCCGCCGCCGGCGAGGCCGAGGTGGTTTCGACCGGATCCTTGAGCCTCGACATCGCGCTCGGCGTCGGCGGATTGCCGCGCGGCCGCGTCATCGAGATTTACGGGCCCGAAAGCTCGGGCAAGACCACGCTCACCCTTCACGTCATCGCCGAGGCGCAGAAGGCGGGCGGCACTTGCGCCTTCATCGACGCCGAGCACGCGCTCGATCCGGGCTACGCCAAGAAGCTCGGCGTCAATATCGACGATCTCTTGATCTCGCAACCCGACACCGGCGAACAGGCGCTCGAAATCGCCGACACGCTGGTGCGTTCGGGCGCGCTCGACGTGCTGGTGGTCGATTCGGTGGCGGCCTTGGTGCCGCGCGCCGAATTGGAAGGCGAGATGGGCGACAGCCATATGGGGCTCCATGCCCGGCTCATGAGCCAGGCCTTGCGCAAGCTCACCGGCTCGATTTCCAAATCCCGCACCATGGTCATCTTCATCAACCAGATCCGCATGAAGATCGGCGTCATGTTCGGCAATCCCGAGACCACCACCGGCGGCAACGCGCTCAAATTCTACGCCTCGGTCCGGCTCGACATCCGCCGCATCGGCCAGATCAAGGAAAAGGAACAGGTCGTCGGCAACCAGACCCGCGTCAAGGTGGTGAAGAACAAGATGGCGCCGCCGTTCAAGGTGGTCGAATTCGACATCATGTATGGCGAGGGCGTGTCGAAACGCGGCGAGCTTATTGACCTCGGCATGCAGGCGGGCGTGGTGGAGAAATCGGGCTCCTGGTTCTCCCATGACGGCCAACGCATCGGCCAGGGCCGCGAGAACGCCAAGCAGTACCTGAAGGAGCACCCCGAAACCGCATCCGCCATCGAGCAGGCGATCCGCGCCAATGCCGGATTGGTCGCCGACGCCATGATGGTGACCGCGCCCGGCGAAAGCGAGGCCGAAGGGGACGCCAAGGAAGAGAAGGAATAAGGGACCCCCGTCGCGCCCCCCGCGATGGTCAATCCCGACGCCGGCGCCGTGCCCCCCACGGCGCCGGTTCTATTTTGGCTTCGCATGGCGGCGCTACATGGCTTTTATTGGCTTCGCACTATCGTGCTACGCCATGGCGCCGGTTCTATTTTGGGAACGGGAGAGGCGCAAACATTAAAACTGCGAAACGAACCCAATTTGGCGCCGGGGACGAGTACGCTCGAACTCGCCGCCGCCGCGCCCTGAACTTTACAACCGTGCCCGCGAGCGGCTTAATGCGGGAAGGCCCGGTTTCCCGCTCGTTCGAGCTTGGTTCCGGGCGGGGGAAGGACCATTTGAGATTCATGCTGACCAACGACGTTCGCGCCGCATTCCTCGATTATTTCAAGCGCGCGGGGCACGCGGTGGTGCCGTCCTCGCCGCTCGTTCCCAGGAACGATCCCACGCTGCTCTTCACCAATGCCGGCATGGTGCAGTTCAAGAACGTCTTCACCGGCATGGAGAAGCGGCCCTACAAGACCGCCGCCTCGTCGCAGAAATGCGTGCGCGCCGGCGGCAAGCACAACGATCTCGAGAATGTTGGCTATACCGCGCGCCACCACACCTTCTTCGAGATGCTCGGCAATTTCTCCTTCGGCGATTATTTCAAGGAGCGCGCGATCGAGCTCGCCTGGAACCTGCTGGTGAAGGAATTGAAGCTCCCCCAGGAGAAGCTGCTGGTCACGGTGTTCAAGGAAGACCAAGAGGCGGCCAGGCTCTGGACCAAGATATCGGGCCTGCCCGCGAGCCGCATCATCCCGATATCGACCTCGGACAATTTCTGGGCGATGGGCGAGACCGGCCCTTGCGGCCCGTGCTCGGAGATTTTCTACGATCACGGCGACAAGATTCCGGGCGGGCCCCCGGGCTCGAAGAATGCCGACGGCGACCGCTTCGTCGAAATCTGGAACCTGGTGTTCATGCAATACGAGCAGCAGGCGGCCGACAAGCGCGTCTCCTTGCCGCATCCCTCAATCGACACCGGCATGGGGTTGGAGCGGATATCGGCCGTGCTCCAGGGGAAGCACGACAATTACGACACCGACATTCTGCGCGCGCTCATTATCGCCTCGGCCGAAACCTCGCATGTCGCGGCCGACGGGCCCCAGGCGGTCTCGCACCGCGTCATCGCCGATCACCTGCGCGCCTCGGCCTTTCTCATCGCCGACGGCGTGTTGCCGGCGAAGGAGGGGCGGGGCTATGTGCTGCGCCGCATCATGCGCCGCGCCATGCGCCACGCGCATCTTCTCGGCACGGCGGAGCCGCTGCTGTGGCGGCTGGTACCCGTGCTGGTGCGGCAAATGGGCGGGCCTTATCCCGAACTCGTCCGCGCCGAGGCGCTCATCACCGAAACACTCCGGCTCGAGGAAACCGGTTTCCGCGAAACGCTGGCGCGGGGATTGAAGCTCCTCGACGAGGAAGAGGCCAAGCTTGGCCAGGACAAGGCGTTTCCGGGCGATGTCGCCTTCAAGCTTTACGACACCTTCGGCTTTCCCTTGGATTTGACCGAGGACGTGCTCCGGGGCCGCGGCCGGAAAGTGGAGACCGAGGCGTTCGACGCGGCGATGGAACGCCAGCGGGCCGAGGCGCGCAAATCCTGGGTCGGCTCGGGCGAGGCGGCCACCGGCCAGATCTGGCTCGAGCTGCGCGAGAAATTGGGCGCGACGGAATTTTTGGGCTACGAGGCGACGGAAGCCGAAGGCGCGATCCAGGCCATCGTGGTGGACGGCAAGAGCGTGACCGAAGCCAAGCCCGGCGCCGAGGCCGCCATCATCGTGAGCCAGACCCCGTTCTACGCCGAATCCGGCGGCCAGATGGGCGATACCGGTTCGATGTTTACGGCCAAGGGGGCCGAGTTCCAGGTTTCCGATACCCAGAAACGCGCGGGCGAATTATTCGCGCATCTGGGCAAGGTCGCGCGCGGGAGCCTCAAGGTCGGCGACGTGGTCGAGCTCCGGATCGATTTGGCGCGGCGCAGCGCCTTGCGCGCCAATCACTCGGTCACGCATCTCTTGCATCAGGCGCTCCGCCGGCGCCTCGGCGAGCATGTGACGCAAAAGGGCTCGCTGGTCGCGCCCGACCGGCTGCGTTTCGACTTCTCCCACCCGCGCGCGCTTTCGCCGGAAGACGTGACGGCCATCGAGCGGGCGGTCAATGCCCGCATCCGCGAGAACGCCGAGGTCTCGACCCGGTTGATGACCCCCGACCGCGCGGTGGAGCAGGGGGCGCTCGCGCTCTTCGGCGAGAAATACGGCGACGAGGTGCGCGTGGTGTCTATGGGTGATGACAGCGGAGATGATCATATTCATCAGCATTTCTCGGTCGAGCTGTGCGGCGGCACGCATGTGCGCCGCACCGGCGATATCGGCTTCTTCAAGATATCGTCCGAAAGCGCGGTCGCTTCGGGCGTGCGCCGCATCGAGGGCTTGACCGGCGCCGCGGCGGAGAATTTTGTCGCCTCGGAGGAAAACCTGCTGCATCAGGCGGCGTTGGCACTCAAGACCGGCCCGGGCGAATTACCGGCGCGGCTCGCGGCGCTGCTCGATGAGCGCAAGAAGCTCGAACGCGAACTCTCCGATGCGCGGCGCTCCGCGGCCATGGGTGGCGGCGGCGCCAAGAGCGATGCCGGCGCGCCCAAGGATTTCTCGGGCGTCAAATTCGCCGCCCGCGCGCTCGATGGCGTTCCGGCTAAGGAGCTGAAAAGCCTGGCCGACGACATGAAGCGCCAATTGGGCTCGGGCGTGGTGGCGCTGGTGGCGCGTGAGGAGGGCAAGGCGTCCCTCGTTGTCGGGGTGACCGACGATCTGGTGAAACGCTTCGACGCGGTGGAGCTGGTCAAGCTGGGCGCGGCGGCGCTGGGCGGCAAGGGCGGCGGCGGAAGGCCCGACATGGCCCAGGCCGGCGGCCCCGATGTCGGCCAGGCCGAGGCGGCGCTCCAAGCGGTGGAACGCGCCGTCGCCGAAAAAGCGAAAGCGGCCTAGCTTTTGCCTTCGCGGTGCAACCACAGAATATCGCCCTGGCGCGGGCGGGAAATGGGCGCGCGACCGGCGCCCGCCCCCGGATCGAAGGCCCGGTAGCCCAGGCCTTTCAGAATTTTCCACAAGCCCGCGACGCTGCCGCCGGCGCGCGCCAGATGCTGCTGATTGAATTCGAGCAGCAAGGCGGGCTTGAGGCGCGCGAGCGTCCGTTGCGCGCCCTCGATCATCGCCTGCTCGAAGCCTTCGATATCGGCCTTGATGAAATCGAGCCGGTCGAGTTTGAGCCGTTTCGCAAGATCGTCGAGGGTTACCACATCGACCTCCTCGGTCTCTGCCAATCCCTCGCGCGTCGTCCGCCCGAGATGCGCGAGGCCGAAGCCGTAACTCCCCGAGGCTTTAACGGGAATGGTGAGCACCGCCGTGCCGCGCTTCGCGCCCAACGCCAGGGCCAAGATGGTGACATTGCCGAGCCGGTTCATGGCGAGCGCCACGCGCAAAATGCGCCGCGCATAGCTTTGCGGTTCGACCGCGTAAACCCGGCCATGAGGCGCGAGCTTGGCGAAAAGCTTGGCGTATTGCCCGGCATGGGCGCCGACGTCCAAGACCACCGCATCCGCCGCGATCAAGGGCCGCAACAGCGGCAACAGCGCGCGGTGATGCTGCTTGAACGCGGCCTTGAAGAGATGGGCGAAAAAGCCCGGCGTGATCCTGCCGCGATAAGGGCGCGCGGAAGGATTGCTGCCGGGCTTGGCCTTCATGCCATGGCTTTTTTGAGCCTGGCGTCGAGCTTGTCGAGGAAGGCGTTGGTGTTGAGCCAGGGCGTCTTGTCGCTGATGAGGATGGCCAGATCCTTGGTCATCTCGCCCGCTTCCACCGCCTCGATGCACACCTTCTCCAGGGTCTCGGCGAAGCGCACCAGATCGGGCGTCTTGTCGAAGGTGCCGCGATACCACAGGCCGCGCGTCCAGGCGAAGATCGAGGCGATCGGATTGGTCGAGGTTTCCTTGCCCTGCTGATAGAGGCGGTAGTGGCGCGTCACCGTGCCATGCGCCGCCTCGGCCTCCACCGTCTTGCCGTCGGGCGTCAGCAGCACCGAGGTCATGAGCCCGAGCGAGCCGTAGCCCTGCGCCAGCGTGTCCGATTGCACGTCGCCGTCGTAGTTCTTGCAAGCCCAGACGAAATTGCCGCTCCATTTGAGCGCCGAGGCCACCATGTCGTCGATCAGGCGGTGCTCGTAGGTGATCTTCTTGGCCTTGAACTTGTCGGCGAATTCCTTGTCGAAGATTTCCTGGAACAAAATCATGAAGCGGCCGTCATAGACCTTGAGGATGGTGTTCTTGGTCGAGAGATAGACCGGCCAGCCGCGTTGCAGCCCGTAATTGAGACAGGCGCGGGCGAAGCCCCGTATCGATTTATCGAGATTGTACATGCCCAGCGCGATGCCGGGCTCGGGGAAGTCGAACACGTCATAGGTCACGGGCTTGCCGCCGTCCTTGGGCGTGAAGGTCATGGTGAGCTTGCCCGGTCCCGGCACCTTGAAATCGGTGGCGCGGTACTGGTCGCCATAGGCGTGGCGGCCGATGACGATCGGCGCGGTCCAGCCCGGCACCAGCCGCGGCACGTTCTTGATCACGATCGGCTCGCGGAAGATGGTGCCGCCCAGGATGTTGCGGATGGTGCCGTTGGGTGACCTGTACATCTTCTTGAGGTTGAATTCCTTCACCCGGCCTTCGTCGGGCGTGATGGTCGCGCATTTCACGGCGACGCCGAATTTCTTGGTGGCGTTGGCCGCGTCGACCGTCACCTGATCGTCGGTCTTGTCGCGGTATTCCATTCCCAGATCGTAATATTCGAGCTTGATGTCGAGATAGGGCAGGATCAGCTTGTCCTTGATGAACTTCCAGATGATGCGGGTCATCTCGTCGCCGTCCATCTCGACGACCGGGGTCGCCACCTTGATCTTTTGCATGTCCGCGGGACCTTCTTTAAATGCCGGAATTATGGGCCGCGAACGCCGGGGAGGCGCGCGGCGGGCGGGACAATAGCACGGCGAAAACGCCGCGCAAGCGGCGCGTCGTCACAGCGCGGCGGGTTTCACGGGCGTTCCGGCCAGGGCCGGCAGCAGATCCTCGACCCCGGGCAAGAGGCGGAAAAGCGCGCGTGAATCCTTGCCGGCGAAGCCCTGCGCGATCACGTGATCGAACAAGGACACGAGCGGCGCCCAATAATCCGCCGTGTCGACCAGGAAGATGGGCTTGTCGTGCAATCCCAATTGCCGCCAGGTGATCATCTCCATCGCCTCCTCGATGGTGCCGAGCCCGCCCGGCAGGATGACGAAGGCGTCGGACAGCTCGAACATCTTTTGCTTGCGCTCATGCATGCTGCCGACGACGACAAGCTCGGTCGCGCCCTTGTGGCCGATTTCACGGTCGTTGAGATGGCCGGGGATTATGCCGATCACCTCGCCCCCCGCCTTGAGCGCGGCATCGGCCAGAACGCCCATCAATCCGACGCGCCCGCCGCCATAGACCAGGCCGATACGGGCTTTGGCCAAAAGCGTCCCGAGCTTCTCGGCGCTCGCGCGATAGGCGGGCGCCGTGCCGCTCGATGAGCCGCAATAGACGCAGACGCGCTTCACTCCGGTCATTCCATCACCTCACGCCAATCCGCTTTAGGACGGGCGCATCCTGCCGGTTAACGCGGGCGCGGGAAAGCGCGGCTTTGGCGATCCCCGGCCGTCGGCGGAATTGACGCCAGCCCGGCGTTCCGTCTGGAAACCCGCGGAAATCCGGGCATTCGCGCTCCGGCACGGAAGTTGCTCTGTGAGGGGTGAGGAAAAGTAAAAACCCGTTAACCAAGAACAAGAGACCGGACGATGAAACCCATAACCCTTCCCGCGATGGCGGCGGCGCTGCTGTTTTGGTCGGCGCCCACGGCGGAAATCTCGGCGGCGAACCAGCCGCAACTCGGCGGCGCGATGGCGCTGGCGCTTTCCGGTACGGCGCTGCTCGCCGCCGGCTTCGCCCGGCGCCGTACCCACGCCGCGCAAGGCGATGTCCTCGCGGCCCCGGCCAACGACACGCACCAGACCAGTTTTTTCAGGGAGAGTGACATGACCAGCGAAGTTTTGAGCCCGAACGGATTCGGCGGGGGCGAGGTGATCCAATTCACCCGCGCGCGCCGCGCCGCCGCCGAGCCCGTGCGCGAGGACGGCCTGTCGCCGGTCCTGGGCGCCCAGCTCGAACGCCAATTGCTGCAACGCGCCGAACGCGTCTGCGGACGCTACCGCAATCATGAGGAGGACAATCATGCGATCGAGACTCTCGAAGCCTAGCGCTTTCGCTTTAAAGAACCGCTCCGGCGAAGACCGGACGGCCCTCGCGGTCCTCGATCTCCACGACCCAGAGATCGGGATCGCGCTTGAGCTGGCGGGCGATGTAGGCGTCGGCGGTCTGCTCATCGACGAGAGCCTCGCCGGTTGCCCGGATCCAAGCGCTTTCTCCGTTTTTTCCGCGGGTCTGAGCGAGTACGGAGAAGCCGAGATCTTTGCGATTGAGCTTGACCAGAATGGCGCCGGCGTCCTCGTCGCCCCGCCGCGTCACCGCAATCGGCACGGCGCGAAGCGAGCATAGCCGCACCGCCGACTGAATCACCAGACCGGTCTTGAGCCGCGCCTCCAAGCGCGGCTCAAGAAGCTTTGGGGAAGTTGATCTCGATCATCACCTTGTTGGGATCGGTGAAGAAGATCTGCCGCACCGCCGCGCCGGGAACGTCGCGCGCGGTGAATTTGATGCCGCAAGTGGCGAAGTGCTTTTGCATGCCGTCGAAATCCTTGGCCAAGAAGGCGACGTGGTCGAAATTGCCGGTATCCTCGCCGTCCGGCCCGGCGCCGATCGCGCCGCTATCGGGCACCAGATGCACCACCGGCTGCTCGCCGCAATAAAGCCAATAGCCGGGGAAGGTGAGGGGCGGCCGCGGCCCGGCGTGGAACCCCAGCACCTTGATGTAGAAATCGCGGGTCTCTTCCATGTCCTGGCAGCGGACGGTGACGTGATTGAGTTCGGTCACGGGCATGTACGGCCTCCTCGGGACCGGATGTTAGCGCCGGATCAGGCGCTTGACCATCCTGGCCGCGTTTTCCCGCGCGGTGAGGACGAGGCCGCCCAGGGTCTTCTTGTTGGCGATCACCAGGCCCCAGCGCTCGCGCCTTTGCCCGAGCCAGAGTTTCTTGTAGCCGTCGTCGCCCCGGCCGAAATCGACCTCGCGCGGGCGGTCGCGGGCGAGCACCCGTTCCATTATCGCCATGGTGAGAAGCGTGCCGGGGGAATGCTCGTTGAAGCGCGCATCGTGGGCGAGCTTGTAGATGGTGGCGCGGCCATTCCACAGGATCCAGCATTGCGCCGCCGCCGCTTCGCCGTCCACTTTCAAGATGCCCAGACGCAGCGCGCCAATTCGCGCCGCCGCGCGGATCAGTTGCGGCATGAATTCGGCATGGGGCTCGGCGCTTTTCCAGCTGGTTTCATAGACGCGCTGGTAATCGCCGACCGCGTCCTCGATCCGCGCATCGTCGTCGTGGAAAACAAATTCGGTCTTGTGCTCGGTTGAGAGCTTCTGGCTTTTGCGCCGCCAGGTGTTGCGCAGCGCCGCCGGCCGCGCCTCGACATAGCGCGCGAAATCGAGACCCGTGGTGTTTTCGTACCAGGTGCCGCTGTCGAAATAGCGAAAGACCGCGAACCCGGACTGGGTGAAGGCCTGGGCCAAGGGCTCGAAAGCCGGATCGGCCGGATCGAGCCCGCCGAGCCGCAACGCCGCCCAGCCCCCGGCTTTGATCTGGCGGGCGATCACCCCGAAAGCATCGCCCAGATTTTCCGCGCCGGCGGCATAAATCGGGCCGTATTCGGTGCTGTAGTAATTGGACAGGCTCAACAGCCGGCGCGAGCCGATTTTCGGCGCTTGGCAGACCAGCGCCGCGCGCGGGCGCGCCTCGTCATCGGCATAGAGCCGGGGCGTCGCGCCCTTGTCGGTTCCGTAGTGGAAGAGGACGTGGTACCAGATCGGCAGGGCGAAGAAGCTGCGCTCCGCCGCCTTGGCGAAAAGCGCGGCCAGGGGTTGCGGCAGATGGGTGAAGTCGGGATTCTCGAAAACGGCCATCGCGATGCCAGGTTCTGCGGAATGCGCTAGCTTACACCGGCAAGGCATTCGCCCAGGCGGTAAATCCGGAATCGGAGCGGGATAGCAGGCCATTGGCAAAGGACATTCGCTTTACCATCCAGCCCATCGATTCGCCGCAGGCGCTCGAATCGGGGTGGCGCGAATTGGAGGCGCGATCCTCGCGCTCGTTCTTTTTGTCCTGGGCGTGGATCGGTACCTGGCTTGCCACATTGCCGGCGGAATTCCGCCCGTTGCTGGTTTCGGCGCGCGAGGGCGCCAGGGTGGCGGGGCTGGCGGTGGTGATCGCCAACACCGTGCGGCAAAATTTCCGCGCCACGCAGCACGGGCTTCACCTCAATGCAACCGGCGATCCGCGCTGGGATTGCATCGCGATCGAGCATAACGGCTTCCTGTGCGACCCGCGCGAGGAAGGGGTCATCCTCGACGGGTTTTTCGATTGGTTCGCGCGCGAGGCGGTGGGCATGGCCGACGAGCTGCGCTTGCCCGGAATCATCCTGCCGCTCGACACCGAGACCTTGAACCGCCGCGGTTTTCTGCACAGCACCAACACGGAGCCCGGCTACGCCGTCAATCTCGATTTCGTCGCCAAGGACGGCGAGCTCGCCTCGGTGCTGAGCGGCAATGCGCGCCAGCAGCTGCGCCGCACCGAACGCGATTACGAGAGCCAGGGCAAGATCGAGATCGACGCCGCGGGTGACGTTACCGAGGCGCTCGGCTTTTTCCGCGCGCTCAAATCCCTCCATGTCGCCTCTTGGGAGCGGCGCGGCCGGCGCCATTCCTTTTCCGAACCCTATTTCGAGCGCTTTCACGAACAACTGATCGCGCGCGAATTCGCGCGGGGATCAGTGCAGCTGTTGCGCTTGCGCGCGGGCGGGCGGGATTTCGGCTATCTCTACAATTTCCGTAAAGCGGGCCGGGTCTCGGCCTATCAAAGCGGCTTCGACGACGCCGACCGCAAGCGCCGCCCCGGCGTGTTGAGCCACAGCCTCGCCATCCGCTGGAACGCGCGCAATGGCGAACGGGTCTATGATTTTCTCGCCGGCGAGAACCAGATGAAATCCACCTTCGCCACCGACCGCTATGTGCTGAGCTGGCAGGTGATCCGCCGCGCCCTGCTCAAATACCGGCTGGAATCCCTGACCCGCCACGTGGTGCAACGGGTGTTCGGCTAGATTTGAGCGCGGTGATCGCGCGCGTGGCCGCATCCTCGCCGGTCTGATAGGCGGCATGCGCGGTGCCGAAATCAGCCGCCGAGCACGCTTCGCCGGCGAAGAACAGGCGCTCATCGACCGGGCTTGCGAGCAAGGCGCGGTCATCGGCGTGGCCGGGCAGCGCCATGGAATAGGCGCCGCGCGCGAAGGGATCGCCGCCCCAGGCCGACCCGATGAGCGGCGTCAACCGCTTGCGCATGTCGTTGCCGAACAAGCCGGCCAATTCGCCGGTGGCGAAAGCCGCCGTCGCCGCCGGGCCTTGGGCTTCGAGCTCGGCCGCGAAATCGCCGCCGTAATAACCGAGGATCACCGGCCAGCCATGCGGCCTGATCTGATAGGCCCCGGTGCGGCTCGCGCCGGTGTCGCCGATCAGGTTGCTGTCGGGTGCGACCGCGTCGAAGGCGCCGTCGAGGCGGAGATAGAATTTATTGACCACATGCATCGGCAGGCCCGCCGCCGCGGCGAGCTTGCCGGGCAAAGCCGGGATGAACCCGACCGCGCCCGAGGCGAGCACGTTGGTTGGGAGCGTGACGATCACGGCGCGGGCGATGAGGTCGCCGCGCCCGGTTTCGACCCGGATGCGATGGCCGCCATGGTCGATGCGCGTGACGCTCGTGCCGAGCGAGACCGGCAGGCCTTCGCCGTAACGCGCGATCAGATCGCCATAACCGCCAAACACGCGCCAATTGATATTGGAGGGATCGTAACGGCCGTAATCCTTGACCGAGACCTGGTCGAGTTCGGCGCCATTGGCCCAGGTGCTGATGGCGCGCAGCAGCGGATTCCACTTATTGCCGGGTTCGAGCAGTTCCGCGGCGGCGCGGTCGCCCGGCTCTTCGGCGGCCCGGTCGAGCCGCGCATAAAACGCGTCGCGCGCCTTCTGCCACTCGGCGTCGGCCTCCTTGCCTTGGCGCCAGGAAACGCGGCTGCCCCAATCGGGCAGCTTCTCATCGATCGCGCATCCCAATTGCCGGGCGATGCCGGTCCAGGGATTGCGGTCGGCGGAATGCAGCCATTCGCAGCCGAGATCGAGCGCCACGCCGGGCAGGGGATGCGCGGTGACGGCGCGCCCGCCAATCCGCTCGCGCGCCTCGACCACCATGACCGTGAGCTTGGCCGCAACGAGCCGCCGCGCCGCGGCTATGCCCGAAGCGCCCGCGCCCACCACCACGACATCGAATTCACGGCCGCTTTCCGGCATAGTGCTAACCTGTTCCGTCACGACACCCTATATAAGCGCTGATGATCGATCCCGAAACCGTCGCCTCTTTTATCCGCGAAACCGCGCGCAGCGTCATACTGCCGCGATTCGGCGCGCTCAAGCCCGGGGAGATAGCCCAAAAAGGCCCGGGCGATTTCGTCACCATCGCCGATACCGAGGCCGAGCGGCGCTTGTCCGCGCTTTTGACCGGAGCCCAGCCCGGCTCGCTTGTGCTGGGCGAGGAGGGCGCGGCCAAGGATCCGGCTTTGCTTCGCCTCACCGGCGGCCAAGCTCCGCTCTGGATCATCGATCCGATCGACGGCACCAATAATTTCGTCAAGGGCAAGCCGGGCTTCGCCATGATCCTGGCTTATGTCGAGAAGCGCGCGGTGCGCGCCGGCTGGCTTTACGATCCGCTGGGCGAGCGGCTGGCCTGGGCGGTTTTGGGCGAGGGCGCGTGGTCGAACGGGATACGGCTCCATGCCGCGGGCCATGCCGGCCGGATCACCGGCGCGGCTTACGGCAAAGCCGCCTCGGGCGAGCGCGCGGCCAAGGCGTTGAGCCGGAGCGGGCGCGTCGGCGATATCCGCAACCAGGGTTGCAGCGGCCTCGAATACCTCTCCATCGCCTTGGGCGAGACGCAATTCTCGCTCCATTCGCGTTCGCTGCCCTGGGATCATGCCGCCGGCATGCTGATAACATCCGAGACGGGCGGCAAGGCCTGTTTTCTCGACGGCGGGGCCTATGACCCGGGCGTGTTCGACCGGGCCGTGCTGGCGGCTTCGAGCGGGGAAAGCTGGCAGATCGTGCATGATTTGGTGTCCTCGCCGACGGAGCTTCGCCCGGCATGAGCGGCGGAATGATGACAGGCAAGACCGTGGTTTTAACCGGCGCCACCTCGGGCCTGGGGCTGGTCGCCGCCGGAAGACTGGCGTCGATGGGATCGCGCCTCGTCCTGGTGGCGCGCAACAGGACCAAGGCCGAGGCGATGGTGACGAGACTCCGGGACAAGAACCCGGATCTCGAATCCCAAATCCTGATCGCCGATCTTTCGTCGCTCGCGGCGGTGCGCCAGCTCGCGCGGGAATTGCCCGAGGCGGCGCCGCGCATCGACGTGCTGATCAACAATGCCGGCGCGATCTTCAATCGCCGCGAGACCACGGTGGATGGGCTGGAGATGACTTTCGCCCTCAACCACATGGCCTATTTCCTGTTGACGGTGTTGCTGCTCGGCCGTTTGAAAACAAACCCGCCCGCGCGCATCGTCAATGTCGCCTCCGAGGCGCATCGCAACGCCGCGCTCGATTTCGCCGATCTCCAGACCGCGCGGCATTACAGCGGCTGGCTCGCCTACCGGCGCTCGAAACTCGCCAATATCCTCTTCACCCGCGAGCTGGCGCGGCGCGTCCGGGGTTCGGGCCTGACGGTGAATTGCCTCCATCCCGGTTTCGTCGCCACGTCATTCGGCGACAATAATGGCGGCCCGTTCCGCCTCGCGGTCGGCCTCGCCAAGCGCTTCATGGCGATCAGCCCGGGCGAGGGCGGCGAGACGCTGGTCCATGCCGCGAGCGCGCCCGAGCTATCGAGCCTGAGCGGGGTTTATTTCGACAAGAACAAGCCGCGCGAGCCTTCGCCCGCCGCGCAGGACGGGGAAGCGGCCAAGCGCCTGTGGGATGCCAGCGAGAAGCTCGCCGCGCTCTAGCCCGGAAGGCCGCGAAGCCCTATATGAGGGGCCATGGCTCAACGAAACCCCTATGAGGTGCTGGGCGTCGGCAAGGACGCGAAGGCGGAGGATATTCGCCGCGCCTACCGGCGGCTTGCCAAGCAGCACCATCCCGATCTCAACCCCGGCAACAAACAGGCCGAGGCGCGTTTCAAGGAATTGAACGCCGCCAACGACATTCTGTCGGACGAAAAAAAGCGCGCGCGGTACGACCGCGGCGAGATCGACGAGACCGGCGCCGATAAGCCGCAATACGCCCACGCCAATTACCGCGATTTCGCCGAAGGCGCGCCCGGCGCCAAATATCACGCCGCCGAGGGCATGGAGCCGGGCGATATCGACGATCTCCTGGCGATGTTCGGGCGCGGAGCGCGCGGCGGCTTCGAGGGATCGCGCGGAGCCTCTCTCCGCATGCCGGGCGAGGATTACCGTTATGTGCTGACGGTCGATTTTCTCGACGCGGTCAACGGCGCCAAGCGGCGGCTCACCCTGGCGCAGGACAAGAACCTCGACGTCACCATCCCGGCGGGGGTGCGCGACGGGCAGATTTTACGCCTCAAGGGCCAGGGCGGCGAGGGCATCGGCGGCGGGCCGCGCGGCGACGCGCTCATCGAAATCCATGTCGCGCCCCATCCGCTGTTCCGGCGCGAGGGCGACGACATCCATCTTGAGCTGCCGGTCACCTTGGCGGAAGCGGCGCTGGGCGGAAAAATCTCCGTGCCCACCCCGGCGGGCGAGGTGGCCATGACCGTGCCGCCCCATTCCAACACCGGCGCCATTCTGCGCCTCAAGGGCAAGGGCGCGCCCAAGCATGACGGTTCGCGCGGCGACCAATATGTTTCGCTGAAAGTGGTTCTGCCCGAAGGCGGCGACAAGGAACTGACGGAGTTCTTGCGGAAATGGGCGCCGGCGCATCCCTACGATCCGCGGCGCAACATGGGCGCGGGGAAACCATGATCGGCTTCGAGGATTTGTGCCGGATGCTGGACGGCATCGAGAAGCAAGAGCTCGAACGCTGGATACACGAGCGCTGGGTGTTGCCCGAGAGCCGGTCCGAAGGCTATGTGTTTCACGAGATCGACGTGGCGCGGGTGCGGCTCATCGTCGAATTGAAACACGATCTCGCCATCGGCGAGGAAGCCATGCCGGTGCTGCTCAATCTGCTCGATCAGCTTTACGCCCTGCGCCGGCGGCTCAGGGCGGTGGCGGACGCGATCGGCGCGTTGCCGGAAGAGAGCCGGCTGGCCTTGCAAGCGTCGCTCAATGACGATAAGGAAACGGAATGAAACGCATCCTCTTCGCGCTCGCCTTGCTGTTGCTGCTGCCGGCGGTTTCGGCCTTGGCGGCGGGCCAGATGGTTTTCACCGGCAAGTTCAACAGCGGCGGCAACGAGTTCGATTTCGCCCAATACACCGAAAACACCGGCAACCGGGAAAAGATCGCGGTCATCGCCATCGCCATCAAGAGCCAGCGCACATCGGTCGCGTTCGACACCAAGGAATGGCCGAGCTTCGCCGCGCTGTGGCGCAAGGCGCATAACGTTCATGCTGCGGCCTGGCAGCCTATCGGCACCTTCCAGGAAACCGGCACCGCCGAGGCGGCGTTGCTGAATGTGGCGGCCGGGCCGGGGGTCCAGTTCACCATCACCGGCAAGCAGGGGCCTTTCACCTTCGTGCTGTTGCCGGGCGATTACCCCCGCTTCGACGCGGCGGTGAATCAGATGACGGCCTGGGCGGCGCAGTGATGGCCCAGGCAAAACTCAAAATGTACGATCTGGCCGGCGCCGACCCTAACCGGCGTTTCAGCCCCTATTGCTGGCGCGCGCGCATGGCGCTGGCGCATAAGGGGCTGGATGTGGAAACCATTCCCTGGCGCTTCACCGAGAAAGAGGCGATCGCCCCATCGGGCCAGGGCCGCGTGCCGGTGCTGGTCGATGGCGACAAATGGATTTTCGATTCCTGGACCATCGCCGAATATCTTGAGGAGAAATATCCCGACCGGCCTTCCTTGTTCGGCGGCGGGGCGGGGCGCGCCTTGTCGCGTTTTTATGTCGGCTGGGCGGATGGGGTTTTGAATTCAAGCCTCGTGCGCTTCGTGGTGCTCGACGTCTGGAAACAGCTCGACCCCAAGGACAAGGACTATTTCCGCAAGACGCGCGAGGAGCGCGTGGGCATGACGCTCGAGGCTTACGCGGCGGAGCGGGAGAAGCACCTGAAGGGGTTCCGCGACGGCCTTACGCCCCTGCGCCTGGCGCTCAAGACCCAGCCTTTCCTCGGGGGCGACAAGCCGCTCCAGGCCGATTACATCGTTTTCGGCGGGTTCCAGTGGGCGCGGACGATCAGCGATTTCGAGCTTTTGGCCGCCGACGATCCGGTGGCGGCGTGGCGCGGCCGCCTGCTCGCCCTTTTTGGCGGTCTTGCCGGAAAAAATCCTTCATATTCCGGCTGATGCCGGACGATCTTAAAGTCAAGTCGCAAGCCTAGGCTTGCAGGCTCATCACCACCAGCGAGGCGATGATGACGCCGGCGAACTCGGCGCCGGCCGCGATTTGGCCCACCAACACGCCAAAGAGCGTACTGGCCAGGACGACGCCGCCTATCAGGGTACTCATGGGCTTATGCCCCTCTCGTTCAATCAAATCAGACAACGGCGGGGCCCCGGCTTTATTCCATGGTTTTTATTCCCCGGCCTTTAAGGGCGGAATCGCGGCATCGGGGTTCTAGCCGCCGCCCCCAAGCCGTCCTATGCTTAGGGCCGCGTCAGGGCAAGAAGGGGCGGAGAATGCGGAAGCTGATCCTGATTTCGGCCTGTTTGGCGGCGGCGCTTGGGCTTTTCGGCTGCCAGCCGGATCCGAATGCCCGCTATACCATCTGGTACCAAGGCGTTCCGGTCGAATTCGCCAGCCCCTATGACTCTCCCTTCAGTTACATCGGCCCCGGCGGGAACGAGTAGCGGCCGTCGCGAAAGGCCTCACGCCTCGATCTTAGTGGTCTTGGATAGGGATGCGAGCGCCTGGGGCGTGTCGATATCGGTCAGCACCGCATCGCCGGTTTCAACTTCCGCCACCGCGGCGGGATAAATCCCGATCAGATGCTTGGCGCCGGTGTCGCCGGCGAGATTGCGCATTTCGGGGAAGAAACGCCGGCTCCACAACACCGGATTGCCGCGCTTGCCCCCGCTGGTCGGCACCACGATCTCGCGGCCTTCGCCGGGGTTGAAGGCGGCCACGATGCGCCCGATATCCGCCGCCGAGATGAGCGGCATGTCGCCCAAACACACCAGCACGCCGTCCACCTCCGCCGGCAGCGCGGCAAGGCCGCGTTTCAACGACGACGAAAGCCCTTGGGCATAATCGGGATTATCGGCTTGCGTGACCGGGAGCCCCTCGAGCGCCGCCTCGACCTTATCCGCCTCATGGCCGGTGACCACGATCACCGGCCTCACCCCCGCCGCCAAAACGGTTTCGGCGACGCGGCGCACCATGGGCTTGCCGCCGATGCCGATCAGCAGCTTGTTGATGGCACCCATGCGCGCGCTGCGCCCGGCGGCGAGCACCAGCGCGGCGATGCGCGGCTTGGCCGGATTTGCGCTGTCCTCGGTGGCCTTGTCGCGGGGCAGCGGGCGCGAGGCGATTTCCTCGAGCAGCCCGCCCGCGCCCATCCGGCGGATCGCGGCGGCGTCGGCCTTCTCGCCCGCGAGGATCAGGCGCAACACCCAATCGAAGCCGTTCTCCTTGGGCGAGCGCGCGCAGCCGGGCAGGCCCAGAACCGGCACCGCGCCGATATGCGCCGACAGCAGAAGATTGCCGGGATCGACCGGCATGCCGAATTGATCGATCGCGCCCTTGGAGGCGACAATCGCGGCGGGGATGACGTCGCGGCGGTCCAGGATCGCCGAAGCGCCGGCGATCAGAATTAATTCCGCGCCCTGTTGCAGAACGGCCTTGATGGCGGCGGCCAATTCCGCTTCGTCATGGCGGGACCGGCGCTCGGCCAATAGCGTGCTGCCCAGCGCCGCGACGCGCGCGCGCGTGACGGCAAGCGTCTTCTCAAGGATGCTGTCCTTCATGCCCGGGAGCTTGGTCTGAATGAGCGCCACGCGTTTCGCCTGAAAAGGCGCCACGCGCAGCAGTTTTCCGGACGAGCCGCTGGCAGATATGCAGGCCGCGACCCGTGAATTCGGCACGGCAAAAGGGATGATCTTGACCGTGGCCACCATCTGGCCTTCCTCGACCAGGCTCGACGGAGCGATTGTGGCGAGGGTGATCGCCTCGTCGACGGCATTAAACCGATCGACGCCATCCCTATCCACCAAGCAGAGCCCAGCCCTTTCCGCGAACAGATTGGCGCGGCCGGTGAAGCCCTTGGCGGCGCGGATAGCGCCCCCGGCGAGGCTTTGCGCGAGCAAGCCGGCGGCTTCGTTTTCGCCGACATCGCCCGCTTCGAGCCGCGCCGCCGTCACGCTCGAAAAGCCCTCCGCTTTGAGCGCGGCGAGATCGGCTTCGCTCAACACCCGGCCTTTCTTGAAGACGCGCGAACCGGCCTTGAGGCTGTGCGCCAGGATCGCGCCTTGGGCTTCGCCGAGCGGCGTGTCGCCGAATTTCATGCGGCCGGCGCCGCGGCGGATTTGCGCGCGGCTTTTTCCTTGAGCCGGTCGGCGCGCAGCACCTGGGTGATCTCCGCCAGCGCCGAGACCGCGATTTCGGCCGGCGATACCGCGCCGATATCGATCCCGACCGGGCCATGGATGCGGGCGAAATCGGAGTCCTTGAAACCCAACTCTGTTAAGCGGGCGAGCCTGGCCGCATGGGTTTTGCGCGATCCGAGCGCGCCGATATAGAAAGCCTCCGAGCGCAACGCCGTGGCCAAGGCCGGATCGTCGAGCTTCGGGTCGTGGGTCAATGTCACGATGGCCGAGCGCCGGTCGGGCTTCAGCCGAAGCAAGGCCTCGTCCGGCCATTGGGCCGAAAGCTCGACGCCCGGAAAACGTTCGCCGCTGGCGAAGGCGCTGCGCGGATCGATCACGAAGACCAGATAACCCGCCAGCGCCGCCATTCGCGCCAAAGGCTGGGCGATGTGCACCGCGCCGACGATGAAGAGGCGCAGCTTCGGGTTGAACACTTCGATGAAGACCGCGCCTTCCGGCGTTTCGATGGTGGCCGAGCGGTCATCGGCGAGCGCGCGTTTCACCGCGTCCAGCGCCGCCGCATCGAGCTTGAGATCGCCCGAAAATCCGCCCCCTTGCGCCAGGGCCTGGCGCCCGGTTTTGAGGTTGGTGGCGAGCGCGGCGGGCTTGCCCGCGCCGGCGGCCGCAATCGCCTGTTGGAGCAAAGCGAGCTTCATTCGACCTTCTCGACAAAGACCTGGATCTTGCCGCCGCAGGCGAGGCCCACTTCCCAGGCCTGTTCGTTGGTGACGCCGAAATCCAAGAGGCGCGGCTTGCCGTCCTTGATCGACGCCATGCCCTGCTCGATCACAGCACCTTCGACGCATCCGCCCGAGACGGAGCCGAGAAAAGAACCGTCCTCGGTCACCGCCAGTTTCGCGCCCACCGGCCGGGGCGAGGAGCCCCAGGTCGAGACCACGGTGGCGAGTGCGACGCCCTTGCCGGATTTCCGCCAATCGGCGGCCTTTTGCAGAATTTCCTCGTTGTCGCCCATCTCAGCCCGCTTTCCGTTCAAGCTCTGGCCGCCAGTGTTGCGCGGCGTCGAGCCGGCGCGGCCCCGCCTGTTTCAACGCATCGGCCAGCGCCTCGAGGCTTTCGAGATTATGCACCGGCCGGAATTCGTCGACATGGGGCAGCATCGCCCGCATGCCCAAGGATTTGGGGGCGAAGCCCTCGTAACGCAAGAGCGGGTTGAGCCAGATCAGCCGCTTGCAGGATTTGTGCAGCCGCTCCATCTCGCGCGCCAGCCCTTCGCCGCCGTCGCGGTCGAGCCCGTCGGAGATGAACAGCACCACCGCGCCCTGGCCCAGCACGCGGCGCGACCAGATCCTGTTGAACTGGGCGAGCGATTGGCCGATGCGCGTGCCGCCCGACCAATCCGAAACCGACGCCGCCACCCGGTCGAGCGCCTCGTCCACGTCGCGGGCACGGAGATAACGGGTGACGTTGGAAAGCCGCGTTCCGAAAAGGAAGGCATGGACGCGGCCCCGGTCGCGCGCCACCGCGTGGATGAAATGGAGGAAGATCCGGGTGTAACGGCTCATCGAGCCGGAAATATCGCACAGCACGACGAGCGGCGGCGGGCGCGAGACCCGGCTTTTGCGTTTAAGCGCGATGATGCCGCCCGCGCGGAGTTGGGCGCGCAAGGTTGCCCGCATGTCGATGCGCGCGCCTTGGGGGTTGGCGGCAAAGCGCCTGGTCGGGTTTTCGGCCAGAACGAGCGCGAGCTTGCGCACGGCCGCCCGCGCCTGTTCCATCTCGGCGTTCGACATCTGCTCGAAATCCATCTGGCGCAATACCTCGCGCTCGGAGAAGGTCATGGCGGCGTCGAATTCCTGTTCGCGTTCGACCTCGCGGGTTTTATCCGCTTGGCCTTCGGCCAGCGCTTCGGCCAAACGGCGGTTCATCGCCGAGGCTTCGGGATCGGCCACGCTCAGGCTCGGCAGCAGCAGCCCCATCATCTTTTCCAGGAGTTTCGGGTTGCGCCAGAAGATGTGGAAGGCCTGGTCGAAGATCGGGCGCTGGTCGCGGCGGTTGACGAAGACCGCGTGCAGCGCCCAGTAGAAATCGGCGCGGTTCTCGATCCCGATGGCGCGCACCGCTTCGGCCGCGTTCAGAACCTTGCCCGGCCCCACCGGCAAGCCGGCGGCGCGCAAGGCGCGGGCGAAATACATGATGTTGGCAAGGAGATTTCCGCCGTCATTGGGGGCGGTGGCGCCTTCCATCGGATTATTTCGCGCCGGCGAGTTCGGCCTTGACCTGGGACAAGAGGCGCTCGGCCTCGCTGCCCTGAATCCTGGCGATGTCGTCCTGGTATTTAAGCAGCACGCCGAGCGTGTCGTTGATCGCCTCGGGCGACAGCGCCAGCACGTCGAGCTGCGACAGGGCGTGGGCCCAATCGATGGTCTCGGCGATGCCCGGCAGCTTGAAGAGATCGGGCGTGACGCGCAGCTTCTGGACGAAAGCCACCACCTCGCGCGAAAGCCGGGCGGACGTGCCCGGTGCCTTGAGCGTGAGGATGGATAGCTCGCGCCCGGCGCTCGGGTAGTCGATCCAGTAATAGAAACAGCGGCGCTTGAGGGCGTCGTGGATTTCGCGCGTGCGGTTGGAGGTGATGACGACAATCGGCGGCTCTTTCGCCTTGACCGTGCCGAGCTCGGGGATGGAGACCTGGAAATCGGACAGGACTTCCAGGAGATAGGCCTCGAAGGGCTCGTCGGCGCGGTCGAGCTCGTCGATCAGCAGCACCGGCGGCCCGGCCAGATCGGGCTTCAAGGCCTGGAGCAGCGGGCGCTCGATCAGGAATTTCTCGGAGAAGATTTGCTCCTCGACGCTGTCCTTGCTCTCGCGCCCGGATTCGGCGAGCCGGATTTCGATCATCTGGCGGGCGTAGTTCCATTCATAGACCGCGGAGGCCACGTCGAGCCCCTCATAGCACTGCAATCGGATGAGTTTACGGCCCAGAACCTCGGCCAGGACTTTGGCCACCTCGGTTTTTCCCGTGCCCGCCTCGCCTTCGAGAAAGAGCGGGCGTTTCAAGGAAAGCGCCAAATGCACGGCGGTGGCGAGGCTTCGATCGGCCACATAGCTGCCCTTGCCCAGAAGGGCGAGGGTGTCGGAAACCGATTTGGGCGATGTTGCGGCCATGCCTCTTATGTAGAGGAAACGGGCCAAAACTTCCACCCGCGCAAGGCCTTATGGCGTTGGTGATGGGCGCCTACTCTGCTAAACCTAGGCCCGCCTCGGCCTTCCGGCCGCGGCGAATAGGGATTTCCGGAGGTTGGCGGCGATGTTTCCCGAACGGCTGCGCGAGGGCTATCGCGCGTTCCGCGGCGGGCGCTTCGCCGGCGAACGCTCGCGCTACGAGACGCTCGCCCGCACCGGCCAGCGGCCCGAGATCGTCGTCATCGGCTGCATCGATTCACGCGCCTCACCCGAAGCGATTTTCGACGCCGCGCCGGGCGAGCTGCTGGTGGTGCGCAACGTCGCCAATTTGGTGCCGCCATACGCGTCCGAGCGGGCGTCGCCCCTCAGCACCAGCGCCGCGCTCGAATTCGCGGTGCAGGCGCTGCGCGTCCGGCATGTCGTGGTGCTCGGCCACGCCTTCTGCGGCGGCATCGAGGCCTTTGCCAACGACCGGGAGCCTCTTTCGCCCGGCGACTTCATCGGCCGGTGGATGTCGCTGGTCGCTCCGGCGGCGGCAAAGCTCGGCCCGCGCCGCGCGGATGACGGCGATTACCTGCGCCGGCTCGAACTAGCGGCGATCGAGAACAGCCTTGCGAACCTCATGACATTTCCGTGGATCCGCGCGCGGGTCGAGCGCGCCGAGATCGAATTGCACGGCGCCTATTTCGGCGTCGCCACCGGCCGCCTGCTGGTGCGCGACCCGGCGACCGGCCGTTTCGAGCCGGCGGGCGAAGGGGACGGCTAAGTTCGATCTTGTCTCTTTTGCCCGCCGACTATTTTTCTATCCCGCCGCCTGGACCGCCCGCTTCGCCATCACGCCGACCAGATGCGCGCGGTATTCGGCGCTGGCATGGATGTCGGCGTTGAGTCCATCGGGTTTCTGAACAATCGATTTTATAGAATCGGCGGAGAAGTTCTTGGATAGCGCCGTTTCCATCTCCTTTTGGCGGAACACGGAGGGTCCCGCGCCGGTGATGGCGACGCGCACGCCGTCCTTCGCCTTGGCCACGAACACGCCGACCACGGCATAGCGCGAGGCCGGGTTGGGGAATTTTATATAGGCGGCCTTGTCCGGGATGGGGAACGACACCGCCGTCACGATCTCGCCGGGCTCGAGCACGGTCTCGAACATGCCCTTGAAGAATTTATCGGCTTCGATCTTGCGCTTGTTGGTGATCACGGTCGCGTTGAGGGCGACGACCGCCGCGGGATAATCCGCCGCCGGATCGTTGTTGGAAATCGAGCCGCCGAGCGTGCCGCGATTTCTTACCGCCGGGTCACCAATGTGCATCGCCAGATCGGCCAGAGCCGGGATCGCTTTCTTCACCTCGGCCGATTCCGCCACCTCGATATGCCGGGTCATGGCGCCTATGACGACGGCATTGCCGTCCTTCTTGATGCCCTTCAACTCGGATATCCCGCCGAGATCGACCAGATCGCTCGGCTTGGCCAGGCGCTGCTTCAAGGTGGGGATGAGCGTCATGCCGCCCGCGACCAGCTTGCCGTCGGAGGCCTTGCCCACCAGGCTTGCCGCCTCGGCGACGTTCTTGGCCTTATGATACTGGAAATCGTACATGCGCGTTTCCTTGATCCCTATTTCGCCATCGCGTCGGCGCCGGCTTTGATCGCCTTGACGATGTTGTGGTAGCCGGTGCAGCGGCAGATATTGCCTTCGAGCCATTCGCGGATCTGCTGCTCACTCGGGCTCTTGTTGTGCTTCACCAGATCGAGCGCACTCATCACCATGCCGGGCGTGCAATAGCCGCATTGCAGACCGTGATGCTCGCGGAACGCGGCCTGCATCGGATGAAGCGTGTCGCCATTCGCCAGCCCCTCGATGGTCGTCACGCTAGCGCCCTCGGCCTGCACCGCCAGCATGGTGCAGCTCTTGACGCTGTCACCGTTCACATGGACGACGCAGGCGCCGCATTGGCTGGTGTCGCAGCCGACATGGGTTCCGGTCAGGCCCAAGGTCTCGCGCAGGAACTGGACCAGCAAGGTGCGCGGTTCGACGGTGCCGGACGCCTTCTTGCCGTTCACGGTCATGGATACGCTGGGCATGCTCAGAAACCTCCCTCGGATTAACCGGCCGCGATTGACCGCGCGGCCGCTTTATGGGCCCAAGTTTTCCGCCCTGCGGGCGCCGCCGTCAAGCGTCAGTGGACGAAGAAATAGAGCACCCCCGCCACCAGTGCCGCCAGGATGGTCACCCACAGGAAAGGCGGCAGGCGGCGGCCCTCTTGGTGGGTAAGAAGCTCGGTCGGGGTGGGCGGATGGGGCGCGCGTTCGTCGAGCTGCATGGGGTGAGGGGCGGCGGCCGGACCGCCCACCACGGCGGCGAATTTGGAGAAGAAGTCGTCCGCCATTTTGCGCGCGGTTCCGTCGATCAGCCGCGAGCCGATCTGCGCCAGCTTGCCGCCGATCTGGGCCTCGACCTTATAGGTAAGCTTGGTGCCGGCGCCCTCGTCGGCCAGATGTACCGTGGCGCCGCCCTTGGCGAAGCCGGCGGCGCCACCCGAACCCTCGCCGCTGATGCGATAGCCGTTGGGGGGATCGAGATCGGACAGCGTCACCTTGCCCGAGAAGCTCGCGCTCACCGGGCCGACCCGCGCCTGCACCTTGGCGGTCATCTCCGTGTCGGAGGTCTTCAGCAGCTCCTGGCAGCCAGGGATGCATTGCTTCAGAATCTCGGGATCGTTGAGCGCGCTCCATACCTTCGCGCGCGGCGCGGCGATGATATATTCGCCGGTCATGTCCATGGCGGCCGTTCCTTTCTCCCCCGGAGAAAACTAGTCCCGCGCCTTCACGGGGGCAAGCGCGGCCATTATCCCGCTTTCGTTTATCCCGCTTTGGTGACCGGGCGATGACGCGACATCCGGGGTTGACTTCAGACGCGCCCCGGCGATGCTTAGCGGCGGCCGGGACCGGAAACGGCGGGGGGACATGCCTTATACGACGCTTGCCTGGGGGCTGCCCTTCGTCGGGCTGCTGCTGACCATCGCTTCGGCGCCGCTGGCGGTTCCGGGACTCTGGGGCCGGCATTACGGCAAGCTGGTGGCGTTCTGGGGGTTGGCCTTCGTCGCCCCCGATCTATTGCATGAGGGCGCGGGCGCGGCCGGGCGGCGGCTCCTGGAGATGGCGCTCAACACCTATGTGCCCTTCGTCCTGCTGTTGGGCGCGCTTTTTATCATTACCGGAGGCTTACGCATCCGGGGCGCGCCGCACGGCACGCCGGGCGTCAACACCGCGCTGTTGGCGATCAGCACCGCGGTGTCGAGCTGCATCGGCACGCCGGGCGCATCGATGCTGATGCTGAGGCCGCTGGTGCGCGCCAACCGCCACCGCGCGCGCACCGGGCACATCTATGTCTTCTTCATCTTCCTGGTTTGCAATATCGGCGGCGCGCTGACGCCGCTCGGCAATCCGCCGCTGTTCCTGGGTTATCTGCGCGGCGTGCCGTTCTTCTGGCCGGTCATGCATTTGTTTCTGCCGACGGTGACGCTGGCGGCGGCGGTGCTGGCGGTGTTCTACGCCGTCGACCTTTATATCTACCGAGCTCATGCGAAATCCGGCGAAATACTGCCGGAGATCGAGAAACTGAGCATCGACGGGGCCGTCAACCTGCTGCTGCTCCTGGGCGCGGCGATCACGATGATGCTGCGCACCTTCTGGTCCTTGCCAGGATCGCTCGATCTCTTCGGCGTCCGTTGGAGCTTCGACGACATCATGGCCGACGCGCTGTTCATCCTCCTCGGCGCGCTGTCGCTAAAACTCACCCATAAGGCGACGCGGCAGGAAAATTCTTTCGTGTGGACCCCGATCGTCGAGATTTCGATTCTGTTCGCCGGGATCTTCGTCGCCCTGATTCCGGTCGACGTCATCGTGACGGCGGGAAAGGCCGGGCCGGGCCGCGATTTGTTCAACGCCATGTTCGATCAGGGCCAGCCGGTGGTGCCGCTGTTCTATCTGCTGCCGGGCGCGCTCTCCGCCGTGCTCGACAACGCGCCCGCCTATCTCGTGTTCTTCGGCTTGGCGGGCGACGACGCCAAGCTCCTCACCGGGCCCTTGGCGCTGACGCTCGCCGCGATCTCGGCCGGTGCCAGCTATTTCGGCGCCATGACCTATATCGGCAACGCGCCCAATCTGATGGTGAAGTCGATCGTCGAGAGCCATGGCGTCAAGATGCCGAACTTCTTCGCCTATATCGCTTGGTCGAGCCTCTGCCTGTTGCCGCTGCTGCTGGCGGCGATGGCGGCGTTTTTCCGCTAGCGCTTGCGCGCGAGCGTGACGCCGTCGCCGATGGCCAGGAGGCTCAGATCGATGCGCTCGTCGGCGTGGAGCTTGGCGTTCAAGGCCTTCAACGCCTCGGTGTCGCGGTCGTTCTTGCTCTTATTGGCGACGCTGCCGCCCCACAGCATGTTGTCGAACAGGATCAGCCCGTCGGGATGGAGCAGGCGCAAGCCCGCCTCGTAATAGCGGTCGTAATTGTCCTTATCGGCGTCGATGAAGATGAAGTCGAAGGTGCCGGGGGCGCCGGCGGAGATCAGCTTGTCGAGCGTCTTCAGCGCGGGGGCGAGTTGCAGGTCGATCTTGGCCGAGATCCCGGCCTCTTTCCAATAGCGCGCGGCGATCGCCGCGGTCTTGGCATTGGTGTCGCAGCAGACGAGCGAGCCGTCCTCGGGCAAGGCGCTTGCTACCCACAGCGCGCTGTAGCCGGTGAAGGTGCCGATCTCGAGGCAGCGCCGCGCGCGTATCAGCTTCACCAGGAAGGCCATGAACTGGCCCTGTTCGGGCGGAATTTGCATGCCGGCGCCGGACAAGGAGGCGGTTTCTTCCCGGAGCCGCTTCATCAGCGGCGTTTCGCGCAAGGAAACCGAAAGGATGTAGTCGTAAAGCTTGGGCGTGATGTCCAGGATGCGGACGGTCATGGAGTCTCCTCGAAGGGCGGCATCCTTGCGCTTTTTATGCTAAGCGTATAGGGGATTTCAGCCACGGTTCCGGGGCGTAGCTCAGCCTGGTAGAGCGCCAGCTTTGGGAGCTGGATGCCGCAAGTTCAAATCTTGCCGCCCCGACCACCGGGGCATTGGGAAAGACGAGAGAGGATTAGAGGGTCCATGCCGCGTGCCCTGATCAGCCGCCCCGCCAAGACCGCCATGCAATCGGGCAAGGCCAAGACCGGCCGGTGGCTCCTGGAATACGAAACCGAAACGCCGCGCGAACCCGACCCGCTGATGGGCTGGGCGAGCGCCGCCGACACGCTCAACGAGGTGCATCTGCGCTTCGAGACGCTCGAGGAGGCGGTCGCCTTCGCGCAAAAGCATGGGATCGAATATTCGGTGGTGAAGCCGGCCGAGCCGCGTTTGAGACCCAAGAGCTATACCGACAATTTCCGCTGGCAGCGGCCAAGCTGACGGCGGATGTTTCGAAGCAAGCGCCCATAGCTCAGAGGATAGAGCAGCCGCCTTCTAAGCGGCAGGTCGGAGGTTCGAGTCCTCCTGGGCGCGCCAATTCCTGTCCGTATTCCGGGCCTACCTGGCCGCCACGCTAAAAAGCAATCCAGCCATCTCCCGGCGGCGGTTACATCGGCAATCACCGGCCGATACTATGCGGACGTTTCCCCGGAGCAGGCGCGGGCTTCCCGCATCGTCTGCCGGCAAGGAGTGTGCGATGCGCGTAGCGCGTTTGATTTCGGGCCGGTTCCATTACGCCTGGATCGTGGTGGCGGTGGTGTTCCTGGCGCTGCTCGCCGCGGCGGGGGTGCGCGCCACCCCCGGCGTGCTGATCGTGCCGCTGGAGCAGGCCTTCGGCTGGAGTTCCGCCACCATCTCGCTGGCAATCGCGATCAACCTGCTGCTGTTCGGCCTGATGGGACCCTTCGCCGCCGCGGTGATGCAACGTTTTGGCATCCGGTGGACCGTCTTGACTGGGCTGGCCTTGTTGAGCGCCAGCACCGCTGCGAGCAGCTTCATGACGTCGCCGTGGCAGTTGGTGGCGACCTGGGGCGTTCTGGTCGGCCTCGGCTCGGGCATGGTCTCGATGGTGCTGGGCGCCACGGTGGCGAACCGCTGGTTCGTGGCCCGGCGCGGCTTGGCCATGGGTTTTTTCGCGGCCAGCAGCGCCACCGGGCAGCTCGTCTTCCTGCCGATGCTGGGCGCGGTGGTCGAAAGCGAAGGCTGGCGCGCCGTGGCGTGGATCGTCGCGGCGGCGGCGGCGGCGATCATACCGATCGTCTATTTCCTGCTGCCCGACGGGCCGGATGACATCGGGCATCGGCCCTATGGCCATACCGGCGACGCGCCCGTGGCGGCGCCACAGGTCAATCCGCTGACCGCCGCGTTCAGCGCGCTCGGCCTCGGCACCAAGTCGCGTGATTTTTGGCTGCTCTTCGCCAGCTTCTTTATCTGCGGCGCCAGCACCAACGGGCTGATCGGCACGCATCTGATCTCCTATTGCCTCGACCAGGGCATTCCCGAAGTGCGCGCGGCGGGATTGCTGGCGTTGATGGGCATCTTCGATCTCGTCGGCACGACCGGATCGGGTTGGCTGACCGACCGCTATGACAGCCGCGTGCTGCTGTCCTGGTATTACGGGCTGCGCGGCCTGTCGCTGCTGTTCCTGCCGTTCTCGGGGTTCAACGCCTACACGCTGTCGATCTTCGCCGTGTTCTACGGCCTCGACTGGCTGGCGACCGTGCCGCCCACCGTGCGGCTGGCTACCGAGGCCTTCGGCAAGCAGACCGCGCCGGTGATCTTCGGCTGGATCTTCGTCGGCCATCAGCTGGGTGCCGCGAGCATCGCCCTGGTCGCCGGAATCATGCGCGCCATGCTGGGGACCTATGCCGTGCCGGTGACGATTTCAGGCGGGCTTTGCCTGTTGGCGGCGCTCGGGGTGTTGTTCATCGGCCGCAAGCCGCGCGCGGCGGTAGGACACGGGGGATCGGCGGCCGCCGCCGGCGCCTGAGTTAGGCTCCATTAATCGAGTCGCGAGCGGCGAGTTTATTCGTCGTTGGCGGTCTGGGACGGCGAGAAAATTCGCGTGTCCTGATTTTATCCGCCGCGAATCCTCGATCCGTGGATCGCGCTGATCCGGAAATGATTGTCACCGCAACGCCGCAAAACCGGAACATTTCCGAAGTCTTGGACTGTTAGATAATTCGGGATGAGTTCGTTGCAACACGCCCGAGGTTTCGCATGCTTTTGATGCTTCATCCCTTCGCCTTCCGCAAAGTGGCGAAAAACGCCGCCGCCGCCGGCGCGATCGATCCGGTGGCGCTGACCATGATGGCGGTGAACCAGCTCGGCCCAGCCACCATCCGCACCGCGACCAACGGCAAGTCGCTCAAGGTGGAAGTCGCCGATGAACGCGTGGCGCAGATTTTCCGCGCGGCGCTCGAAGAGATGCAGAAGACACGTTCGACCGACCGGCTGGTGGATATCGTCGTCGCCGGAGCATCCGGCGGAGGCTGAACCGGCGTTACTCGGCCGCCGCCAGCAATTCGAGCGCGCGCAACGCGGCGGCGCGGCGAATGGCGGCGCGGTCGCCTTTGAATATCTGGCGCTCGGATTGGGATTTGCCGCCGCGCCGCGCCACGCCGAAATAGACCAATCCCACCGGCTTGTCCTTGGTCCCGCCCGAAGGGCCGGCGATGCCGGTGACGGCGACGGCAAGATCGACCGGCGCCTTGGCGAGGGCGCCCGCCGCCATCGCCGCCGCGGTTTCGGCGCTGACCGCGCCATGTTTCTCGATGAGCGGCACGGGCACGCCGAGCAGCTCGCTCTTGGCGCGGTTGGAATAGGTCACGAAGCCGCGTTCGACGACGTCGGAGGCTCCCGCTATGTCGGTCAAAGCCGCCGCGACCAAACCGCCAGTGCAGGATTTGGCGGTGGCGAGTTTCCATCCCTTGGCGCGGCAGCGCGCCAGCACGGTTTCGGCCAGGCGATCTAAATCGTCAGATTGCAAGAAGGTGCTCTCCAATCACAAGGACCAGCGCGGCGTAAATCCCGGCGGCGATGTCATCGGCCATGATTCCGATGCCGCCGGAGAATCCCCGCTCGATTCGGCGAATCGGAAACGGCTTCAAGATATCGAACAGACGGAACAGCAGGAAGCCGGCGAGATAGAACAACGGGTCGAGCGGCGCCGGCACCAGCGTCAGCCATTGTCCCGCCACCTCGTCGATGACGATGAAGGGCGCGTCCTTAACGCCGCTCGCTTGTTCGACGCGGCCTGACGCCCAGCAGCCGGTGGCGAATACCGCGACGGCGGCGATCACCAATCCCAAGGCTCCGGCATAGGTCACGATGATCCAGGCGAAGGGCAACGCCGCGAGCGAGCCCCAGCTGCCCGGCGCCTCCGGGAGCAAGCCGCTGCCGAACCAGGTGGCGAACAGCCCCGCCGGATGCGAAAACGGCAATCCGGTCCTGCGCATGGCGCTAGAAGGGCAGGCGCAACGTCGCCACCGCCTGCGCGGCGATGCCTTCGCCGCGCCCGGTGAAACCCAGTTGCTCCGTCGTGGTCGCCTTGACGCTGACGCGCTTTTCGTCGAGTTCCAGGATCTCGGCGACGCGCTTCACCATGGCGGCGCGGTGCGGGCCGATCTTCGGCCGCTCGCAGATCAGCGTCAGGTCCACATGACTGATGGCGCCCCCCGCCTGTTTCACGAGATTTGCGGCGTGGCGCAGGAATTTATGCGAGGGCGCGCCGCGCCATTGCGCGTCGCTCGGCGGAAAATGCACACCGATGTCGCCGGCGCCGAGCGCGCCCAATATGGCGTCGGTCAGGGCGTGCAAGCCCGCATCGGCGTCGGAATGGCCGACCAAGGCCTGGTCGTGGGGCACTTTGACGCCGCAAAGCCAGAGATGATCGCCGGGCCCGAAGGCGTGCACGTCGAAGCCCTGGCCGGTGCGGACTTCGCCCAAACGCCCGGCCAGGATACGCGCCGCCCGCGTCAGATCATCGGCCGTGGTCACCTTGATGTTGTCCTCGCTGCCTTCGACCAGCCGCACCGGCAATCCGGCGCGCTCGGCAACCGCGGCATCGTCGGGCAGGTCCTCGCCGATGACGCCGCGATGCGCAGCCAGTATCTCCTTATAGCGGAATCCCTGCGGCGTTTGCGCCCGCCACAGGTTGGCGCGATCGAGGGTTTGGGAAATGACGCCGTCTTCGCCGCGTTTCACGGTGTCGAGCACCGGCAAAGCGGGGATGGCGGCGGGCGCCTGGTCCAGGGCCGCGAGCACGCGGTCGACCAGCCGGGCGTCGAGAAAGGGCCGCGCGCCGTCATGCACCAGCACGCGCGCCGGGTTTAACGCGGCCAGGCTTTCAAGCCCGAGCCGCACGGAATCCTGGCGCTTGGATCCTCCGGCCACCGGCGCCAGCAGATCGAGGCCTTGCGTCGCCTGCTCATAAAGAGCGGCGTCGCTGGGATCGAAGACCACGCGCACCGAGGAGATCCCGCCATGGCTTGTGAGGCTGTCGAGCGCATGGCGCAGCAGTTTCTTACCGCCGAGATCGAGATATTGCTTGGGCAGGGCTCCGCCCAGCCGCGAGCCGCGACCGGCGGCGACCACAAGCGCGATACAGGAGGAGGACATGGGAAGGGCAAGCTAGACTAAGGCCGCGCCTCATGCCAGAAGCGCGGGCCCGGCCGTGCCTGGGAAACCTGGAACCGGCCAAGACGTTAAGGCCGGGCCGGGGCGTCAACGAAGTTATGGTTAATGCATCCCGGGCGAAGGCGAAAAAATTAACCGCCGGGCCGCCAAGGAGATCGGCTAAGCCGATTGCTGTGGATGGGCAGGCGATGCGTCATGATTCAGGTTGCATTGCAATATAGTGACGTTATGCTATGCCCAATAATTAGCCATCGAACTGCGCTGCTTAAAATATGAGCATCATCTTAGGAAAACTGCGTGTTGAGGAGCCGGTGATCCTGGCTCCGATGTCGGGGGTGACCGATCTGCCGTTCCGGCGTCTGGTCAAATCCTTCGGCGCTGGGCTGGTGGTGTCGGAGATGATCGCCAGCGAGGCGATGATCCGCGAAAGCCGCCGCTCGCTCACCATGGCCAAAAGCGAACCCGAAGAGCAGCCGATGGCGGTGCAGCTCGCCGGTTGCGAGCCCGCCGTGATGGCCGAGGCGGCGAAGCTCAACGCCGATCGCGGCGCCGTCCTCATCGACATCAATTTCGGCTGTCCGGTGAAGAAGGTGGTGAACGGACATGCCGGCTCGGCGCTGATGCGCGACGAGCTTCATGCCGCGCGCATTCTCGAAGCCACGGTCAAGGCGGTCGATCTCCCGGTCACGCTCAAGATGCGTACCGGCTGGGACGACCAGAACCGCAACGCGCCGTCTCTCGCGCGCATCGCGCAAGACTGCGGCATCAAGATGATTTCGGTGCATGGCCGCACGCGCTGCCAGTTCTACGAAGGCCGGGCCGATTGGGGCTTCATCCGCTCGGTGAAAGAGGCGGTCAAAATTCCGGTCATCGCCAATGGCGACATCGTGACGCTGGAAGACGCGCGCGCGGCGCTGGCGCAATCGGGAGCGGACGGGCTGATGATTGGCCGCGGCGCCTATGGCAAGCCGTGGTTCGTCCGCCAGGTGATTCATTTCCTCAAGACCGGCCATCGGCTTCCCGATCCGCCTTTGGACGAGCAAAGGGACGTGCTGCTGCGCCATTACGATTCCATGCTTTCTTATTACGGCGCCGAAACCGGCAGCCGCATGGCGCGCAAGCATATCGGCTGGTATTCCAAGGGCCTGCCGGGCTCGGCCGAATTCCGCGGCGCCATCAACCACGCCGCCGATCCCATCGCAGTCAAGGCCATGATCCGGGCTTTCTATGCGCCGCTGATCGCGGTCAAAGAGGCGGCCTGACATGGCGCTCGGCAGCGTCTTCAAGCGCAAGCCGCCTGAGTTGCCGGTCGAAGCGGCGCTGATCCTTTCAGCGTTGCCCGATCCGGTGCTGGTGATCGACGAGGAGGACCGGCTCGTCTATGTCAATTCGGCGGCCGAGAATTTCTTCGACAGCGGCGCGGCGACGCTGCTTGGCGCCAAGCTCAACGATCTGCTGCCGGCCGATGGACCGCTCTTCGCGCTGATCGAGAATGTGCGGCTGACCGGCCACAGCGTGTCTGAATACGGCGTCACGCTGGAGACGCCGCGTTTGCCGTCGGTGCGTTTCGTAAACATCCAGGCGGCGCCCTTGTCCGAGCCGCGCGAGCGCGTGGTTGTGATGCTGCAGGAGCGCAGCATCGCCAACAAGATCGACCGCCAGCTGACCCACCGCAACGCCGCGCGGTCGGTCACCGCCATGGCCTCGATGCTGGCGCATGAGGTGAAGAACCCGCTTTCCGGCATCCGCGGCGCGGCGCAGCTCTTGGAGCAGAACGCCGGACCCGGCGACCGGGAACTCACGCGTTTGATTTGCGACGAGGCCGACCGCATCTGCGCGCTGGTCGATCGCATGGACGTGTTCTCCGACCAGCGGCCGCTCGACCGCTCGGCGGTCAATATTCACGAGGTGATGGAGCGCGTGCGCCGCGCGGCGGGCTCGGGCTTCGCCCGCCATGTTCGCTTCATCGAGGAATACGACCCGTCGCTTCCGCCGGTGCATGGCAACCGCGATCTGCTGATCCAGGTGTTCCTCAACCTGGTCAAGAACGCGGCCGAGGCGGTGCCCGAAAAAGGCGGCGAGATTCAGCTTTCAACCTCCTATCAGCACGGCGTGCGTCTGGCGGTGGCCGGCAGCGATAGCCGCGTGCATCTGCCGCTGGTGGTGTCTGTGATCGACAACGGTGAAGGTATTCCCGAGGATCTGCGCCCGCATTTGTTCGACGCCTTCGTCACGACCAAACACAACGGCAAGGGGCTGGGCCTGGCACTGGTCGCCAAGGTGGTGGGCGATCATGGCGGCGTGATCGAATTCGACAGCCAGCCGCGCCGCACCACCTTCCGGGTCTATCTGCCGGTGACGCCGCACGGCGTCGCACCGCGCCCGGGCGTTGCGGCCGCGCTGGTGCCGCCGCCCAAGGCCGCGTCATGACCGAGCCCTCGACCATCCTGGTCGCCGACGACGACCGCGCCATCCGCACGGTGCTGACCCAGGCGCTCGGCCGCCTCGGCCACAATGTCCGCACCACCGGCAACGCCGCCACGCTGTGGCGCTGGGTGGAGGACGGGGAGGGCGATCTGGTCATCACCGACGTGGTGATGCCGGACGAGAACGGGCTCGATCTCATCCCGCGCATCAAGAAGCTCAGGCCCGAATTGCGCATCATCGTCATGAGCGCGCAAAACACGCTGATGACGGCGGTCAAGGCGACAGAGCGCGGGGCCTTTGAATACCTGCCCAAGCCATTCGATCTTCACGTGCTGGTCAATCTGGTCGAGCGCGCGTTGACCGCGCCGCATGCGGGGCCGCCGGCTTCGACGGAAGGTGCCGAGACCGAGGAGCAATTGCCGCTGATCGGGCGTTCGCCGGCGATGCAGGAAATCTACCGCGTGCTGGCGCGGCTGATGGGCACCGACTTGACGGTGATGATCACCGGCGAAAGCGGCACCGGCAAGGAGCTGGTGGCGCGCGCGCTGCACGATTACGGCAAGCGGCGCGCCGGGCCCTTCGTCGCCGTCAACATGGCAGCGATTCCGCGCGAGCTTATTGAAAGCGATTTGTTCGGCCATGAGAAGGGTTCCTTCACCGGCGCCATGGCGCGCGGCGTCGGACGCTTTGAACAGGCTCAGGGCGGAACGTTGTTCCTCGACGAGATCGGCGACATGCCCTTGGAGGCGCAGACCAGGCTTTTGCGCGTGCTGCAACAGGGCGAATACACCACCGTCGGCGGCCGCACGCCGATCCGCGCCGATGTGCGCATCATCGCCGCGACGCATCGCGATCTTCGCCAGTCGATCCGGCAGAGCCTGTTCCGCGAGGATCTGTTCTACCGCTTGAACGTGGTGCCGCTCCGGCTGCCGCCGTTGCGCGAGCGCACCGAGGATATTTCCGCGCTGGTGCGGCATTTCTTCCAGCTGGCGCAGAAAGAGGGCTTGCCGCCCAAGACGCTCGACCAGGCGGCGATGGATCGGCTCAAGACCTATCGCTGGCCGGGCAATGTGCGCGAGCTCGAGAATTTGGTGCGCCGCGTCGCCGCGCTTTACTCGCAGGAGGTCATCGGGCTCGACGCGATCGAGGCCGAGCTGGCGGAAACCGCGCCCGCTTCGGCGCCGAGCGAGAACGCGTCCAATGAGGGGTTGTCCGCCGCCGCCGAGCGCCATTTGCGCGAATATTTCTCGGCGCATAAGGGCGGGTTGCCGCCGGCCGGGCTTTATGACCGCGTGCTGCGCGAGATCGAGCGTCCCTTGATCCAGCTCACCCTGGGCGCCACCCGCGGCAATCAATTGCGGGCGGCCCAGCTTCTGGGATTGAACCGCAATACCCTGCGCAAGAAAATCCGCGAGCTGGACATCGATGTCGGCCGCGGACTGAAGTAATCCCGGCTTCTTCGGGCGCCTCAACTATCGGATTAATATAGTAGAATAAGCCACTTCCCGGGCACGTGACTTTTGTGCAACAGTGTTGTGCAACAGCCCGGCAAACCGGGCCGGGGAGGGGTTTCACTGACCGCATGAGCGTTTCTCGGGAGATCATGCTGTGGTCGCGGCGGATGCGGCTGCCGCGCAAGCTGGCGCTGGCGCTTGGCGTGGCGACGCTGCTCTCGGCGCTCGTTACCGTCGCCATGCTGCGCGACATCCCGCCCTTCGACAGCCGCCCGCATCTCGATCAACTCATCCTGCTGGTCAATCTGGTTCTGCTGTTGCCCTTGATCACCGTGGTCGCGTGGCGGCTGGTGCAGGTCTGGGCGGAACGCCGGCGCGGCTTGGCCGGATCGCGCATCCACATCCGCCTGGTAATCTTGTTCAGCCTGGTGGCGGTGATCCCGACCATCATCGTCGCCGTTTTCTCCTACATGATGTTCAGCTTCGGCGTGCAGGCCTGGTTCAGCGAACGCGTGCGCACCGCGTTGCAGCAATCGCTGGCCGTCGCCGAGGCCTATCTGCACGAGCATCAGCAGGCCATCCGCTACGACATCGTCAGCATGGCCAACGATCTGAACCGCAATGCCGGCCTCCTGATCCTGAACCCGGCGCATCTCAACGAATTGGTCAATGCCCAGGCCGCCTTGCGTTCCTTGAACGAGGCCATGGTGTTCGACGGCACCGGCCGCGTGCTGGCGCACAGCGAATTCATCTTTTCGCTGGGCTTGCAGCCGCCGCCGGAATGGGCTCTGCAACAGGCGCGCGCCGGCAACGTCGCGGTGATGACCAGCGACAATGACGACCGCGTGCGCGCGCTCATCAAGCTCGAGCGTTTCGGTGACGTGTTCCTCTATGTCGGCCGCAACATCGATCCCACCGTGCTGGCGCGCATCGAGCAGACCCAGAGCGCGGTGGCGCAATACGAACAGATCGAAGGCCAGCGGTCGGAATACCAGATCGCCTTCACCATGGCGTTCTTCGCCGTGGGCTTGCTGCTTTTGACCGGCGCGGTGTGGGTGGGATTGACCTTCGCCATGCGGCTCGCCCGGCCGATGAGCGCGCTGATCGTGGCGGCGGAGAAGGTCCGTGGCGGCGATTTGACCGCCCGCGTGCCGGTGACCGAGGGTGAAGAGGAGTTCGGCTCGCTGTTCCGCGCCTTCAACCGCATGACCCACCAGCTCGAGACCCAGCAGACCGAGCTGATCGAGGCCAACCGGCAACTGGATCAACGGCGGCGTTTCACCGAAACCGTGCTGTCGGGCGTTTCGGCCGGCGTCATCGGCCTCGATCAGGAAGGCCGCATCAACTTGCCGAACCGCTCGGCCTCGGAACTTCTGGGCGTCGATCTCGACCAGATGATCGGCCAGGATTTGGCCGAGGCCGTGCCCGAGATGGCCGGCCTCATCGACCAGGCGGGCATGCGGCCCGAGCGCCTGGCGCAATCGCAGATCCAGTTGCATCGCGAGGGTCATACCGCAGTGTTGCTGGTGCGCATCGCCGCCGAGCGGATCGAGGGCGATGTGAAGGGCTATGTCGTGACCTTCGACGACGTGACCGGATTGATCTCGGCCCAGCGCAAGGCCGCCTGGGCCGACGTGGCGCGGCGCATCGCGCACGAGATCAAGAACCCGCTGACGCCGATCCAGCTCTCGGCCGAACGCCTCAAACGCAAATATTCCGGCGAGATCCGCAGCGATCCCGAGACCTTCGCCGTCTGCACCGACACCATCATCCGGCATGTCGCCGATATCGGGCGCATGGTGGACGAATTCTCCTCCTTCGCGCGCATGCCGGCGCCGGTGATGAAGGACGAGGATCTGGCCGAGATCGTGCGCCAGGCCGCCTTTCTGCAAAGGACGTCGACACCGGAGATCCGCTTCGAACTCGATCTGCCGCCGGAGCCGTTGCGCGTGCTGTGCGATTCCCGCCAGATCAGCCAGGCGCTGGTCAACATTCTCAAGAACGCCGCCGAGGCGATACACGCGCGCGCCGCGGGATCGCCGCAAGGCCATGTCCGGGTGAACCTCGCCGAGGATCAACGGCGCGTGACCTTGACCGTCGAGGACAATGGCTGCGGCTTGCCGCAACAGGAACGCGAGCGCCTAACCGAGCCCTATGTGACGACGCGCGAGAGCGGCACCGGCCTCGGATTGGCCATCGTCAAGAAAATCATGGAAGACCATCACGGCGAGATCGTGCTCGAAGACCGCGAAGGCGGCGGCGCGCGCGTCAAGCTGGTCTTCAACCGGATCGAGCCCCGTTCGGCCGAACAGCCGCCGTCGCGCGGCCTGGAAATGGAAGCGGCCTCCCATGGCACATGACATTCTGGTCATCGACGACGAAGCCGATATTCGCGCGCTGATCTGCGGCATCCTCAAGGACGAGGGCTATGAGACGCGCGAGGCCGGCAACAGCACCGAGGCGCTGGCCGCGATCCGCTCGCGCCGGCCGACCATGGTCGTGCTCGACATCTGGCTCCAGGGCAGCGAGATGGACGGCCTCGAAATCCTCAAGGTCATCCGCCGCGAATTGCCCAATCTGCCGGTGGTGATGATCAGCGGCCACGGCACCATCGAAACCGCGGTGGCCTCGATCAAGATCGGCGCCTACGACTTCATCGAAAAACCGTTCAAGTCCGACCGGCTGCTGTTGATCATCGATCGCGCCATCGAAGCGAACCGCCTCAGGCGCGAGAACGAGGAGTTGAAACAGCGCGCCGGATCCGACGACGAGCTGGTGGGTTCATCGCATGCGATCACGCAGCTGCGCCAGCAGATCGAGCGCGTCGCGCCCACCAACAGCCGCGTGCTCATCACGGGATCGCCCGGCACCGGCAAGGAAGTGGTGGCGCGGCTGCTGCATGCGCGCTCGAAGCGCGCGCGCGGGCCCTTCGTCACCTTGAGCTGCGCGACCATGCGCCCCGAGCGGCTCGAGATCGAGCTGTTCGGCGCCGAAGGGGGAGCCGAAGGCGAGGGCAGCCCACGCAAAGTGGGCACCTTCGAGGAGGCGCATGGCGGCACGCTGTTCCTCGACGAGGTTGCCGACATGCCGCTTGAAACGCAGGGAAAAATTGTCCGTGCCTTGCAGGAGCAGACCTTCGAGCGCGTCGGTGGCGGCTGGGTCAAGGTCGATGTCCGCGTCGTGGCGTCCACCAACCGCGACCTGCCGGCGGAAATATCCTCCGGCCGCTTCCGCGAGGACCTTTATTACCGCCTGGCGGTTGTGCCGTTGCATGTGCCCAATCTGCGCGCCCGGACCGAGGACATCCCGGCCTTGGCGCGCCATCTCATGATGCGCGCGGCCGAAAGCGCGCGATTGAGCCCGCGCGAATTCGGCGAGGACGCGATGGCCGCGCTCCAGGCCTATGAATGGCCAGGCAATGTGCGCCAGCTCAGGAACGCGGTCGATTGGGTGCTGATCATGGCGGCCGGCGACGCGCGCGAGCTGGTGCGCGCCGACATGCTGCCGTCCGAAATTACCGCCATCGCCCCCGCCGTGGTCAAATGGGACAAGGCCGGCGAGCTGATGGGTCTGCCGCTCCGGGACGCGCGCGAGATGTTCGAGCGCGAATACCTGCTGGCGCAGATCACCCGCTTCGGTGGCAACATCTCGCGCACCGCCGCCTTCGTCGGCATGGAGCGTTCGGCGCTGCACCGCAAGCTCAAGACCCTCGGCGTCGGCGGCAATGGCAACGGCAACGCCGTTTCCGGCGAGCGTCCGCAGAAGCTCGACGCGTAAGGTCTCCGGCCGGCATCCATGTCGCGTATCGCCTATGTCAATGGCCGCTATCTGCCGCACCGCGCGGCCTCGGTGCACGTCGAGGATCGCGGCTTTCAATTCGCCGACGGGGTCTATGAAGTCATCGCCGTCAAGGACGGCAGCTTCGTCGACGAAGCGCCGCATCTGGCGCGATTGCATCGTTCCCTGGGCGAATTGAAACTGCCGGCGCCCATGTCCGACGCGGCGCTCAAGGCGGTGATGCGCGAGACCGTTCGCCGCAACCGCGTCACGGACGGAATTCTCTATCTCCAGGTGACGCGCGGTTCGGCGCCGCGCGAATTCGCCTTTCCCAAGGGGGCGAAGCCGAGCCTGGTCATGACCGCGCGGGCGCAACGGCCGCTCGATCCCCGGCTCATCAGCGAAGGCGTGTCGGTGGTGACGCTGCCCGACATCCGCTGGGCGCGGCCCGACATCAAATCGGTGGCGCTATTGCCCAACGCGCTCGCCAAGCAGCGCGCCAAGGAAGCGGGCGCTTACGAAGCTTGGCAGGTGGACCGCGACGGCAACGTGACCGAGGGCACCTCGAGCAATGCCTGGATCGTGACAGCCAAGGGTGAGATCGTGACGCGCAAGGCCGACAGCGCCATCCTCAACGGCGTGACGCGGCAAAGCCTGATGAATCTTGCCTCCGCGGCGGGATTGAGGCTGCTCGAACGGCCCTTCAGCGTCGCCGAGGCCAAGGACGCGAGCGAGGCCTTTCTCACCAGCAGCACCAATTTCGTCGTGCCCATCGTCAAGATCGACGGAACGCGCGTGGGGGAGGGGCGGCCCGGCCCGTTGGCGCAACGCATGCGCGCGCTTTATGCCGGACACGCCGAAACCACTGGCAAGAGTTCATGAGCAAAAAACCATCCGCGATTATATTCGACTGGGACAACACCCTGATCGACAGCTGGGAGATCATCCACCAAGCGCTGGTGATGACTTTCAAAGAGATGGGGCACAAGCCCTGGTCGCTGGCCGAGACCAAAAAGCGCGTCAGCCACAGCCTCAAGAACAGTTTTCCGAAACTCTTCGGCGCGCGATGGGACGAGGCGCGCAAGATCTATCTCGATTCCTACGCCGCGATCCATCTCGACCGCATCGCGCCGATCGCGGGCGCCGAGGCCTTGCTGCGCGATCTGCACGCCAAGGGCTTTCATCTCGCCGTGGTCAGCAACAAGACCGGGGCGAGCCTGCGCACAGAGGCCGCGCATCTCGGCTGGGCGGGTTATTTCACGCGACTTGTCGGGGCGGGCGATGCCAGCCACGACAAGCCCGACCCGGCCGGCTTCCGCCTGGTGCTCGAAGGCAGCGGCATCGCGCTCGGGCGTCTGGTCTGGTATGTCGGCGACACCGCGCTCGACATGGAAAGCGCCAAGGCCGTGGGTGCCACCGGCGTGCTGCTGGGCGAGCCCCAATGCTCCGCCGAGGAGCTCGCTAAGTTCCCGCCCGACCTGCGTTTTCCGGGCTGCGACTCACTGCGGCAATATCTCTTGAGCTTGTGATTTCCCTTGGCCGAGAATTTTGCTATTAATGGGATTGAGCCCTCGAAGGCTCCAACCGGCACATAAGCCAAGAAGGAGGGGAACCCCCATGTCGGAGAAGTCACAAAACGTACAGGATGTTTTTCTCAATAACGTTCGCAAGAACAAGACCCCGGTGACGGTATTCCTGGTCAACGGCGTCAAGCTGCAAGGCATCATCACCTGGTTCGATAATTTCTGCGTGCTGCTGCGCCGCGATGCGCATTCGCAGCTGGTGTATAAGCACGCGATCTCGACGGTGATGCCGGCGGCGCCGATCCAGCTTTTCGAGCCCGGCAAAGAGGGCGAAGAAGCTTGACGGAATGACGGCGGGCGAAAGCGGAGATAGGGCTTCCGTCGGCCGCTGTCTGGTGGTTCATCCGGTTCTGAAGCGCCAAGCCGCGCGCGCTGGCGTTCATGCGCGCTCGCCCGAGGCGCGGCTGGGAGAGGCGATCGGCTTGGCCCTCGCCATCTCGCTCGATATCGTCCATGCCGATATCGCCCGGGTCGCGTCCTGGCGGCCCTCGACGCTGTTGCCTTCGGGCACGGTCGAAGCGCTCGGCCACGTCATCGCGGACAAGAACATCGGCGTGGCGGTGATCGACGCCCCGGTTACGCCGGTGCAGCAGCGCAATCTGGAGACCGCCTGGAAATGCAAGGTGATCGACCGCACCGGGCTGATCCTGGAGATTTTCGGCGCCCGCGCCCGCACCCATGAAGGGCGGTTGCAGGTCGAGCTGGCGGCGCTCGAATACCAGCGTTCGCGGTTGGTGCGGTCCTGGACGCACCTTGAGCGGCAACGCGGCGGCTTCGGCTTCGTCGGCGGCCCGGGTGAAAGCCAGCTCGAGATCGACCGCCGCCTCATCACCGATCGCATCGTCATCCTCAAAAAGGACTTGGCCGCGGTCAAGCGCCGGCGCGAGCTTCACCGCGGCGCGCGTAAGCGCGTACCGTATCCGGTGGTGGCGCTGGTGGGCTACACCAATGCCGGAAAATCCACATTGTTCAATCGCCTGACCCGCGCCGAGGTTTCGGCCGCTTCCCGGCTATTCGAGACGCTCGACCCGACCATGCGCCGGCTGGCGCTGCCCTCGGGGAGACCAGCGATATTGTCCGACACGGTGGGATTCATCTCCGATCTGCCGACGACGCTGGTTGCCGCGTTCCGCGCGACGCTTGAGGAGGTCGCGGAATCCGATCTGATCGTGCATGTGCGTGACATCCACCATCCTGATAGCGAGGCGCAGCGCGAGGACGTGCTCGCCGTGCTGACCGAATTGGGATTGGGCGAAAGGCTGGAGAGCGGCATGATCGAGGCGCTCAACAAGGTCGATCTCTTGCCCAAGGCCGAGCGCGCCGTTTTAAAAAACCAAGTGCGCCGGAACCGCGACGCGGTGCCGATCTCGGCCGTGACCGGAGAGGGGTGCGACGATCTGCTGGAATTGCTCGATGAGCGGCTCGATGTCGGGCGCAGCAAGCTCAAGCTCGACGTGCCTTTGAGCGATGGCGCCGCGCTCGCCTGGCTCTATGGTCGCGGCGCGGTGATGAGCCGGAAGGACGACGACAGCATGGCGCATCTCGTGGTGAAGCTGAGCGAGGCCGATCTCGGCCGTTTTCGCGGCCGTCGCATCAGCCATTGAAGATCGAGGGAGGACGGCAATGAAACTGGCATTCTTGGGACTGGGCGTCATGGGCTATCCAATGGCGGGGCATCTCGCCAAGGCGGGACACCAGGTCACGGTCTATAACCGCACGCCGGCCAAGGTCCAGGCCTGGACGAAGGAATATGGCGGCGCGGCCAAGCCGACGCCGCAAGAGGCGGCGGCAGGCGCCGAGATCGTCTTTCTGTGCGTTGGCAACGACAACGATCTGCGCGAAGTGGCGCTCGGGCCCAAGGGCGCGCTCGTAGGCATGGCCAAGGGCGCGATCCTGGCCGACCACACCACCGCCTCGGCCGAGGCGGCGCGCGAGATTTTCGCGAAGGCCAAGGAGAAGGGCGTGGGATTTCTCGACGCGCCGGTCTCGGGCGGGCAGGCGGGGGCGCAGAACGGCAAGCTCACAATCATGGTCGGTGGCGAGGAAGCGGCGTTCAAGCAGGCCGAGCCGGTGATGGCGCATTACGGCCGCGCCGTGACGCTGATGGGTCCGCCGGGCAGCGGCCAGCTCACCAAGATGGTGAACCAGATCTGCATCGCCGGGCTGGTGCAGGGCCTGGCCGAGGCGCTGAATTTCGCGCAACGCGCGGGGCTCGACGCCAAAAAGGCGGTCGAGGTGATCTCCAAGGGTGCGGCGCAATCCTGGCAGATGGAAAACCGGGCCGGCACCATGCTCGAAGGCAAGTTCGAGTTCGGCTTCGCGGTCGATTGGATGCGCAAGGACTTGGCGATCTGTCTCAACGAGGCGCGGCGGAACAAGGCGGCGCTGCCGGTGACCGCGCTGGTCGATCAGTTTTACGAGCGGGTACAGGAACGCGGCGGCGGAAGATGGGACTCTTCAAGCCTCATGCATCTTCTTATGAAAGCCTGATAGATCGTTTATTCTAAAGCTTTAATTTTCTGCCATTCGGCTTCCATCTCGGCCAGGGAGGCGGTTGCCGGATCCTGGCCGCTTGCGGCCAGATTGTCCTCGACCGCGCGGAAACGGCGCTCGAATTTGCGGCAGGCATGGCGCAGCGCCTGTTCGGGATCGGCCTCGAGTTGCCGGGCAAGGTTCACAACGGCAAAAAATAAATCGCCAAGCTCGTCCCCGATCCGTTCATGGGCCGCGCCGGCGGCGATTTCTGCTTTAAGTTCGGCGATTTCCTCGGCGATCTTGTCGAAGATTGGGGCGGTTTCGGGCCAATCGAAGCCGACGCGCGCGGCGCGCTTTTGCAGCTTTTCGGCGCGGGTCAGCGCGGGCAGGGACTGGCCCACGCCATCGAGCGCGCCGGGTCTGTTGCCCGAAGCCTCGGCCTTGGCGCGGCGTTCCTGGGCCTTTTGATCCTCCCAGGCCAGGCTTTGGGCCTCGGCGCCGGCGATTTGCGCGCCGCCGAACACATGCGGGTGGCGTTTCACCATCTTGTCGGAAATGGCTTTGGCGATATCAGCGAAGGCGAAGTGACCTTCTTCCTCGGCCATGCGGGCGTGGAACACCACCTGGAGGAGGAGATCGCCGAGCTCATCCTTGAGCGCGCCCATGTCGCCGCGCTCGGCCGCCTCGGTAACCTCATAAGCCTCCTCGATGGTGTAGGGCGCGATCGAGGAAAAACTCTGCGCGCGGTCCCAGGGACAGCCGGTTTTAGGGTCGCGCAGCTTGGCCATGATGCCGAGTAGGCGGGCAATTTCGGGTTCACTCATGACTACCTCCGCGTCCTCCTCTTAGCCCGATATATCGCATAATATATATTATGGGAAATAATGAATCAATGAGGAATACCAAAGGACTTGTCCTCAATTCTCATATACCACTAAACCTCCAAAACCAGCCCGTCATAGCCCGGCTCGACGCCCTTGGGCAGTTCGCGGCGAAGGGTTTCATAGTCCATCGACTCGTCCATGTGGGTCAGCACCGCGCGCCGGGGCTTAACCCGCGCGATCCAGCCCAGGGTTCTTTCCAGGTGGCCGTGAGTCACATGCGGCTCGCGGCGGATGCAATCGACCACCCAGACCTCCACCCCATCGAGCGCCTGGAACGCGGCCTGGTCGAATTCGAACACGTCGGTCGAATAGGCGAAACGGCCGAAGCGGAAACCGGTGGATTCGGAGAAACCGTGGTTCTGGACAAAGGGCACGATGTGGATGCCGGCGATATCGAAGGGTCCAGAGATCGCCACCGGCTGCAAGCGCGGCTTGTAATAGACCGCTTCGAGCCCGGGCTTGGCTGGCGCGAACACATAGCCGAAGCGGCGTCCGATATCGTCGAGCGTCTGGCGCGTGGCATAGGCCGGGATTTCGGCCTGCATCAGCCGGTTGACCGCGCGCAGATCGTCGATGCCGTGCAGATGGTCGGCATGGGCGTGGGTGAACAGCACGGCATCGAGGCGTTTCACGCCCGCGTCCAAGAGCTGCGCGCGCATATCCGGCGAGGTGTCGATCAATATGGTCTTGCCTCGTTCCTCGACCAGGACGGAAGCGCGGCGGCGGCGGTTCCGGGGATTGGCGGGATCGCAGGCGCCCCAATCGCCGCCGATGGGCGGCACGCCCCAGGACGGGCCGCAGCCGAGAATGGTGCCCTTCATGACGGATCGGCGGGCGGTTTCGCCTTGGCGAACAGGCGGAAGAAATTGGTGCTGGTCCGCTCGGCCAATTCTTGCGGCGAGACGCCTTTCAGCCCGGCGACGAATTCGGCGGTGTGGACCAGGAAAGCGGGCTCGTTGGTCTTGCCACGCATCGGCATGGGCGCGAGATAAGGCGCATCGGTTTCGACCAGGAGCCGGTCCAACGGAATATCGCGGGCGATGACGCGCAGCTCGTCGGCGGTCTTGAAGGTGACGATGCCGGAGAGCGAGATATAAAAACCAAGTTCGAGCGCCCTCTCCGCCAGCAACCGGCCGGTGGAAAAACAATGGATGACGCCGGCGGGCGGCTTTTCCTCGGCCAGGATGGCAACGGTCTCGGCGTCGGCGTTTCGGCTGTGGACGATGAGCGGAAGACCGGCGGCGATCGCCGCGCGCGCATGGATGCGAAACGCGGTCTCCTGGTCTTCGCGCGGGCTGTGATTGTAGTGGAAATCGAGCCCGGTTTCGCCGATGCCGATCACCTTGGGATGGCGGGTGAGGCTCACTATTGCCTCGGCGCTGGCCCCCTTCTCCGCTTGCGCCTCATGCGGATGGGTTCCAACCGAACACCAGATGTCGGGATCGGTTTCCGATATCGCGCGCAGCTCGGGAAATTCGGCGAGCTTGGTGGATATGGTCAGGAGCGTAACGACCCCGGCGCGGCGCGCGCGGGCGACGATATCTGCGCGTTCCGCTTCCGGCGCGAAATCGAGATGGCAGTGGCTATCGACCAGATACAATTCTTCCGTCCGCTATCGCGGCCTTGTGGCAGGCCGGTAATGACCGCCTAGCATTGCCGCAGATCAGGCCCTTTGTCGACGGGAGTCCGGCTTATCAGCCGGCTATGCCGGCTTCGATTTGGCGCGCCGCGTCCCGAGGTAATAACCGAGGAAGCCTATGATCGCGAGCGCCACGACCCCGCCCCCGATCAAAAGTCCGGTGCCGTAGGATCCGCCCACTTGGTCCTTCACGCCCATTTTGGCGAATTTGTCGGCGATGTCGGGCGTGGCGAGCTTGGCCGCCGCCATATCGGTGTCGCCGCCCGCCTTGTCGCCCTTCAAATGCTTGGCCAGTCCCCGGCCATAGAGCGAATAGGTCAATTTCGGATTGACGCCCAAAGCCACGTCGTAATCGGCAATCGCCGCGTCGGCGTTCCCGAGCTTGAGATTGACGAAGCCGCGGCTGTCGAGCGTGGGGGCGTCGCCGGGCCGGAGCTTCAGGGATTCATTGCAATCGGCCAGCGCCGATTGCAATTGGCCGGTGATGCCCTTGTACCAGCAGCGGCTGTTCAAGGCCGAGGCGTTTTCCGGATCGAGCTTTATGGTTTGATCGAAATCCGCGATCGCCTTGTCGTATTGCTCCTGGTCGGCATAGACGCGGCCGCGGTCGTAATAGGCATCCGCATAATCCGGCTTCAACGCTATCGCCTGGCTGTAATCCTGGATGGCGCGGTCGTCGTCGCCCTTCTTGAAATAGACCAGGGCGCGGTTGTTGAACGCCAGCGGATAGTCGGACCTGAGCTTGATCGCCTGATCGAGATCCGCGATCGCCTTGTCGTATTGACCCAGGATGCGGTACTCGTCGCCACGATTGTTGTAAGCGGTGGCGTAATTGGGATTGAGCCGCAGGGCTTGATTGTAATCCACGATCGCCTGATCGTGCTGGCCCTTGCTCGAATAAGCATTGCCCCGGTTGTTGAGGGCAATGGCGTTATCCGGCTTGAGTTGGAGCGCCTGGTTCAAATCCTGGATGGAACGATCGTAATCGCCCCGGTCGTACTCGATGACGCCGCGTTCGCTGAAGGCGCTGGCGTAATTGGGGCTGAGGTGGATCGCCTGATCGCAATCCTGCGCCGCGCGGACGTTGTCGCCCTTGTTGTGATAGGCGATGCAGCGGTTGGTGTAGGCGATGGCGAGATTGCTGGTCGTCTCCTGGCCAGATTGGATCAGGGCGGTGCAACCGCCGATCGAAAGATCGGAATCATCGGCCGTGCAACGTTTCCAGTTCTCATCGCGGCTCTGCGCCCATGCGGATGTGGCAAGCGCAAGACCGGCAAACAACGCCAGAGCCCAAATCGGCAGTTTCATCTCCCCCTCCCCCTTTTTTATGATCCGCCGCCTAATCGCCTTCGTCCAGCGGCGGCATGTCGATGCGTTCGCAATTCAGGCGGCCTTGCAACAGGCAATCCTCGAGTTTCGAGGTCGCGGCCAGACCTTCCATCACATAGAGGCCGATGACGCCCAGCAACAGCGCGGCGGCCAGTCCGGCGAGGCTGGCGGTGAATCGCCGTTCGTCCTCGAGCCGCTCGCGTTCACGCCGCGCGCGCTCACTTAGTGGGAAGCCAAGCTTTTCGACCTTCATGACGTCCAATCATGCCATGTTTCGCGGGCTTCGGCGATAGGCGCTTGCGTCCCCGGCCTCAATGCCTCATCTGGTCGGCGGTGTTGAGGTCCTCATTGGCCTTGTCGAGCTGTCCCAGCTCCTGATAGGCCACGCCGCGGTTGTGGTAGCACACGCCGCAATCCGCCTTGATGGATATCGCGGCGCTGTAATCGGCCACGGCATGTTCGTAATCGGCTTTGCCGTAATAGGCGTTGCCGCGGTTGAAGTAGCCGTCGAATTCGCCGGGCTCGAGCTTGATCGCCTGATCAAAATCCGGAATCGCCTTGTCCAGATTTCCCTTCTGGTCGTAGGCCAGGCCGCGATTGTTGAAGCAACGGCCGCAATCGGGCTGAAGCTGAATGGCGGCGCTGTAATCGGATATGGCCAGATCCCAGCGCCCTTCCTGGTAATAGGCCGAGCCGCGCCCGTCATAGGCGATCGACTGGTTTAGGCGCGAGATGTTTGCGGTGGCGAGCGCGCTGGTGTAAAGCCGGATGGCCTCGACGAAATCCTGCGCGCGCGCGGAGGTTTGCGCGGCGTTGATGTCGGTGAGCGCGTCGGCGCGCGCGGCGCCGGCGGCAAGCACGAGAAGCAGAACAGCGAGCGCGCGTCTCATGGCGCCGCCGCCGCTTCGACATGGCGCGGAAATATCCCGGCGGGCTTGGGCAGGACGATGCCCGGCGTCAACGCCGCGGCGAGCGCGGTGAAATCGCGTTTGTCCGGTGGAATCGACAGCTGGTCCAAAAGTTTCGCCGCCGCTTCCGGCACGAAAGGCTGCGTCAGTATGGCGAGGTGGCGGATGGTTTCCGCCAGCGCGTAGAGCACCGTCCCGAGCCGCGCCGTGTCGGTCTTGCGCAGCGTCCAGGGCGCCTGCTCGTCGACATAACGGTTGGCGTCGCCCACCACCTGCCAGATGGTTTCGAGCACGCGGCTGAAAGCTTGTTCGGCCATCTCCCCCCGCGTCTTCGCCAGCAAGCCGCGCGCCGATGCCAGCAAATTCTCGTCCGCCGCCTTAAGCGCGCCGGGCTCCGGCAGCTTGCCGCCGCAATAGCTCTGGATCATCGACAGCACGCGCTGCGCCAGATTGCCCAGGCCGTTGGCGAGATCGGCGTTGATGCGGCCGACCACGGCGCGCCGGGAAAAATCTCCGTCGGAACCAAACGGCAGCTCGCGCAGCATGAAATAACGCACCGCGTCGACGCCGTATTGTTCGACCAGCTGCTGGGGCGCCACGAAATTGCCGAGCGACTTGGACATCTTCTGGCCTTCGACCGTCCACCAGCCATGGGCGAAGACGCGCTTGGGCACCGCGAGACCCGCGGCCATGAGAAAAGCGGGCCAATAGACGCAGTGGAAACGCACGATGTCCTTTCCCACCACGTGGATATCGGCCGGCCAGAAGGTTTTGTAATCGGCGGATTGGGTATCGGGATAACCCACCGCCGTCAGGTAATTGGTGAGCGCGTCGAGCCAGACATACATCACGTGTTTCGGGTTGTCCGGCACGGGCACGCCCCAATCGAAGCTGGTGCGCGAAACCGAGAGATCATTGAGGCCGCCCTTGACGAAGCTCACCACCTCGTTGCGCCGCGATCTGGGCGCGATGAAATCGGGATGCGCGTCGTAATAGGCCAAAAGCCGGTCCTGCCAGGCGGAAAGCTTGAAGAAGTAATTCTCCTCCTCGACCCATTCGACCTCGGCGCCCGAAGGCGCCTTGCCGTCCTTGATCTCGCTCGCTTCGTAAAACGCCTCGTCGCGCACCGAATACCAGCCCTTGAAACGGCCGAGATAGATCTCGCCGCGTTTTTCAAGCTCCCGCCACAAAGCTTGGCACGCCTTGATATGGCGCTCTTCGGTGGTGCGGATGAACTGGTCGTTGGAAATGTCCATCAGCTTGGTCATGGCGCGGAAATTCTGCGATACGCGGTCGCAGAATTCCAACGGCGCCACCCCGGCGTCGCGCGCCGATTTCGCCACCTTCTGGCCGTGCTCGTCGGTGCCGGTGAGAAACAGCACATTGAATCCGTCGAGCCGTTTGAACCGCGCCAGCGCGTCGCACGCCACCGAGGTATAGGCATGGCCCAGATGCGGCGAATCATTGACGTAGTAGATCGGCGTGGTGATGTAGAACGGCTTGCCGCCGGCCATTGTTTTATCCTCGGGCGGAAGGGTTCAGCGCGCTGCCTCTTCGAGCGCGAAGAAGGCGTTGAGCACGACCTGCTTGCGGTCGAGTTCGATACCCTCCGCCGCCGCGAAGAGATGGCAGATTTTCCGCCAAACCTCCACCCATTGGTCGAGGCCGCGCCGCGAAGCGAGCCGCGCCAGGGTCTCGCGCTCGGAAGGCGGTGATCCTGCGCCCTGCCCCAGGGCGAGTTCGATCATGCGCGTCAGCGCCCCGGGCAAGAGCTCGGCCAGCAGCCGGAAACCCTGGCCTTCTCCGCGCGCCAGTCTTTCTGCGAAGCCATAGAGCGACTCGGTGTCGATCTTGGGGATTTCGCCCAAAAACCGGTACATGTCGCGGTGGATGGAGAGGCCGTCCATCGCCGCCAGGATCAAGGCGCGGCCGATGCTGCCCTCGGCGAGATGGGCCAACGCCAGGGCGTCGGCCGGGGCTAATTCCAGGCATTGGCGCATGATTGCTTCAGAAACAATGGTCTCGGATAGTTTCTTCAAGTGAAGTAAACGGCAGCGCGAGCGGATGGTCGGCAGCAGCCGCCCCGGGCTTTCGCTCGTGAGCAGCAGCACCGAGCGTTTGGGAGGCTCCTCGAGCACCTTGAGCAGGGCATTGGCGGCGTTACGGTTCATGTCGTCGGCGCCATCGACGATCACCACCCGCCAGCCGCCTTGGGAAGAGGTGAGATGCAGGAAATCCGCGATGGCGCGTGTGTCATCGACCACGATCTCGCTCCGGAGCCGCTTGCGCTTGGGGTCCCAGCTGCGCTCCACCGCCAGCAGATCGGGATGGGCGCCCGAAGCCACCAAGCGGAAAACCGGATGCTCGGGCGCGATCGCCAGCGAATTGGCTTTGGGCGCCGCGCCGAATAACCCGCCAGCCGGCGGCTCGGCCAGGAGAAAGCGGGCGAAGCGATAGGCCAGCGTCGCCTTGCCCACGCCCTTGGGGCCGGCGATCAGCCAAGCGTGGGGTAAACGCCCCGAATTAAATGCCGAAAGCAGCAGCGATTCGGCGGCGGAATGGCCCACCAGCTCCGCGTTTTCGCGCGGCGGCGGCAGTTCCAGGGCCTCGCTTTCGCCCGCCGGTTCCTCGATATCCTCTTCGCTCATGCCGCCATCTTACATCAAAGCGCGGCTTGAAGCCGCTCGCGTACCGCCGCCTTGACCGCCTTTGCCACCGCGGCCAGATCGTCCCGCGCATCGATAACGACGCAGCGTTTTTGCTCGCGCTGGGCGATGTCGAGGAATCCCGCGCGCATGCGCTCGTGGAAATCCCGGCCCATGCGCTCGAAACGCGTATGAGCCTGGGCGCGTTTCAGGCCGAGATCGATCGGCAAATCCAGGATCAGGGTCAAATCGGGCGTGAAATCTCCGGCGATCAGGCGATGCAATTCGCGCAAACGTTCGCGCGGCACGCCGCCGCCGAAGCCCTGATAAGCCTCGGTTGAGTCCATGAAACGGTCGCACACCACCCAGCTTCCGGCCGCCAGCGCCGGACGGATGGCCTTAACCAGGTGGTCGCGCCGCGCCGCCACCATCAGCAGCGCCTCGGTCTCGGCATCCCAGCGCGCGGTGTCGCCGGCGAGCAGGAGATTGCGGATTTCCTCGGCGCCGGGCGAGCCGCCGGGTTCGCGCGTCACCACGGTCTTGATGCCGGCCTTATTCAGCGCCTCGGCCAGGAGCCGCGCCTGGGTCGATTTGCCGGCGCCCTCGCCGCCCTCGAAGGTGATGAAACGCCCGCGTTCTGTCTTGCCGGAACTCAGTTGCGCTTCCCGAAGATGAGATAGCCCGCGGCGGCGGCCATGCGCCCGAACGGGCTGAGCCGGGCCACCGGCTGCGCCGCGACCAGCGGCACTTGGATGCTGGCCACGTCGGGCGCGGTGATGACCAAGGTGCCCACGGCCTGGCCTTGCGCCACCGGCGCCAGCGCCGGACCGTCATAGACCGCCTTCACCTGCATGTCGGCGCGCGAGGATCGGGGCAGCGTGATGGTTACGTCCTGCTGCACCGTCACCGGCACCTGAGCGGTCTCGCCCATCCACACCGACGCCTGATCGATGGCGTCGCCCGCTTTCACCAGATGGTAGTCGTTATAGACGCGGTAGGCCCATTCGATCAGCTTGTCGCCCTCGCTGCCACGCTCCTTCATGGTCTTCATGCCGGCCAGCACCACGATGATGCGTCTGCCGGCGCGGATGACCGAGGCGGTGAGGCAATAACCGGCCTCGTCGGTGTGCCCGGTCTTCAGGCCGTCGGCGCCGATATCCTCGTAGAGCAGCGGATTGCGGTTGCCCTGCTTGATGCCGCTATAGGTGAAATCCTTCTCGGAATCGTAATGGTAGTATTCCGGAAAATCGGCGATCAGGTGCCGCGCCAGCGTCGCCAGGTCGCGCGCGGTCATGTACTCGTCCGGATCGGGCAGGCCGTTGACGTTGGCGAAGTGGCTGCCGGTCAAGCCGAGATCGTGCGCCTTTTCGTTCATCAGCTCGACGAAGGCGGCCTCGCTGCCGGCCAGCCCCTCGGCCAGCACGACGGCGGCGTCGTTGCCCGATTGGATGATCATGCCGCGCAGCAGATCGTCCAGCTTCACCTTCTGGTGCAGCGGTACGAACATCTTGGAGCCGCCGGTCTTCCACGCGTGCTCGCTCACCGGCAGCATGTCGTCGAGCGTTGCCTTGCCGTTTTTGAGAAAACCGAACACGACGTATTCCGCCATCATCTTGCTCATCGAGGCAGGCGGAATGCGCTGATCCGCGCCCTTGTCCAACAGCACCGCGCCGGTGTCGAAATCGACGATGAAGGCGTTGCGCGCCGAGGTGTCGATGGTCGGCGGCGCCGCCAAAGCGGGAACCACCCCCGCGAGCGGCAAAACCAGGGCGAAAAGGAGGATCGGGCGAAGGGGGATAAAACGCATGTTCTTGCTCTTGGTTTCTGGAATGGCGGGATGATAGGCCAAGCTCCCGCCTCAATCGACCACGATCTTGGCCTCGCTCACGCCGCTGTTGATGACCTTGTTCAACAGGCTGTCGGCTTGGTCGACGGTATCGACCGGGCCCAACCGCACGCGATAAACCTCGGAGCCGTTGACCCGGGTGCTGGTCACCTGGACGTTGCCGATGCCGTCGAGCCGTTGCTTCAATCGCGCGGCGTTCTCGGACCGGCCGAAGGCCCCGGCCTGGATATAGATATGCGTGGTGGCGACCGGGACGGTTTTGACCGTGTTGTCCGGGGGCGCGGCAGCGGCCGGCGGCGCGAGCGTCAGCGGTTCCGCCGGGCGGGCGCCGTCGGTGTTTTGCGGCGGGGGCGCGAGCGTTTCCGCGCTCACCTTGGTCACCGGCACCGCCACCAGCGGCGCCGCGGCCATTTCGGCGCCGCCATTCCCTTGCGCCAGGCTTTGCGCCTGCATGGTCTCCTGCACCAGGATCCGCACCCGCACCTTGGCGGTGCCGGTGTTCTCGAACCCCAGGAGCTGCGCCGCGCGGCGGGACACGTCGAGGATCCGCCCGCGCGCATAGGGGCCGCGGTCGTTGACGCGCAGCTGGATGGTACGGCCGTTGTCCAGATTGGTCACTTGCACCACGCTCGGGAGCGGCAAGGTGCGGTGCGCTCCGGTCACGGCGTTCATGTCGTAGAGCTCGCCATTGGCGGTGTATTTGCCGTGGAAGGGCTCGCCGTACCACGAGGCGATGCCGGTCTCGTCATAGGTCCAGTCGGTCGCCGGGTAATACCAGGCGCCGTCGATCTGGTAGGGATTGCCGATCTTGTAATAGCCCTGGCCGTTGGGCGCGGGGCCGCCCTCCGGATTTCCCGAGCAGCCGGCCAACGCCAAGGCCAAAGCGACGAGGCCGAGGACGGGAGAAAAACGGTGAAACATCGTCTGGGTTGGAATCGCGACTGAGGGCGAAATGTCGGGCGACTGTAGTGTCAATCGATGCCGTCCGCAAGATACCCCACGGCCACGGCGAAGAAATTCGAGTTGTTCCATCTCAGGATGGCGCGGTAATCGTCATAGACCAGGAAGGCCGGGCCGTCCGCGCCCGCCGGCTGGATCAGCGCGGCGCTGATGGCCAAGTCGGGCAGCGCCGCTCCGGTCGACTGCATCACGCCCATCGCGGCCCAATCGTTGAGCGGCTTTTTCTGGTTTATCCCGACCAGCGAGGCGTCGAAATTGGGCGGAAGATTCACCGCCACGCCCCAGCCCTGATCGCCATGCCAGCCGGCCTTCGCCAGGTAATTGGCGATCGAGGCGAACACGTCCTCGCGCTTGTGCCAGATGTCGGGCGGGGATCCGCCTTTCCAGCTCACCGCATAGGCCAAAAAGCTCGACGGCATGAACTGGCTTTCGCCCATGGCGCCGGCCCAGGAGCCGGTCATGCCGCGCGGATCGACATGCTGCTGGTCGACCATGACCAGGGCGTTGATCAGCTCCTTGCGGAAAAACGTGGCGCGCCGCCCTTCATAGGCCAGCGTCGCCAGCGCTGAGATCACCGGATAACCGCCGGTGGTGCGGCCGAAATCGGTCTCGATGCCCCAGAGGGCGACGATGTATTGGGGCTGCACGCCGTAGCGCGCGGATACCCGGTCGAGCAGTTGCTTGTTCTCGGCCAGCTTGGCGCGGCCGGCGTCGATCCGCGCCGGCGTCACTACCCGGCCGATATAGTCCTGGAAGGTGAGCGTGAGCTCGGGCTGGCGGCGGTCGAGCTCGATGACATGCGGCAGAAACTTGGCCGTGGTCAGGGTGCGGTCGAGCGTCCCCGCCGAGATGCCTTGTGCCAGCGCGTCCTGGCGGAAATCCTGGATGAAGGCGGGAAAGCCCGCGGCGTCGGGCAGATCGGCGTCGGGCGCGGGCGGTTGCGGCGCCGCCTGCGGCTGGGCCGGATTTTGCGCCGGTTGATTCTGCGCGCAGGCGGGCAAGGCGGTGAGCAGCGTCAATAGCGCAATCGCCGGGAATGATGGGCGCGTCATCGGGCGATCACCAGCGCGGCCGCCTTGGCGCGGAGCTCGTCGGGAAATGCCGCCGAGCGGCGTTTTTCCAGATCGAAATGGACGCCGGCCTGATAGCAGCGCGCGATGCGCTCGCCGTCCTTCACCGCGACCATATCATGCACCATCTTAACCGAGGATTTTCCAATCTCGAGCAAACCGCTGCCTCCGGCTATTTCCGCCCCCGCCCCCGGCTGCCATGCCGACAAGGCGAGCCGTGTCTCGAAAGTCGCGAAGCCGCGCTTCTCCTTGTGGATGTAATCGCCTGTCATGCCCAGCGCCATCAGCAGATGCGAGGAGGCGGTCGAGCAGCGCCGCACATGGCCGAACAGCGAAAGCTCGCTGCGCTCGTCGAGCTCCCAGCTTTTGACGCGGTCGCGCATCGTGGGCGTCGCGCCAAACGCCGCCGGCAGCGCGATCGCGGCGAAGCCCTCGGCCCGCCAAGGCGCGGTGGATGCGTCGAGTTTCGCTTTAAGGCCGCCGCGCATGGTGAAGTCGCGCGGCGCCAGCGCGTGTTCGGCCTGGGCGGTGACGGTGCCGTCGCTCATCGTCAGTTCGTGGCCGAGCCGGACCTGCTTCTCGCCCTTGGCCCCCTCGCTTGTGCCGATCACGCCGCTGCGGATGGAAATCGATTCTCCGGTGCGCAGTTCCTTGATGTAGCGCGTGAACAGGCTGACATTGCGCCAGGCACGGCCGGGCGCGAGGCGGTGGAGCAGGCTCGCCGCCGCGTCGCCGAAGCGCTCGCCGTAAAAGGCGATGTTCATGTGGCCGAAGACGTCGCATTCCCAGGCCTCGACATCGCCCCGATAAGTCTCGATCAAATCCACCCTAACCCCGCTCCCCCTGCCCGGACCGCCCGTTGGGGCGGCGACTATGGCAGACCAGCGGCCTCGGCGGAAAGCGCTGCAATCAAGGCAAAATCTTGTCCTGGATGAGCTTTTTGTAATCCCGGCGCTGGGGGATGGTAATTCATAAGCTAGCTTATGAATTACCAGAAGCCCCGGTCAGGTGACCGGAGCAGGCTCAACAAGGAGAGCGGTTATGACCAAGACCCAAACCAACGCTTTCTCGCGCAAGCTACGCAATCTCGCTTTGGCCGCGGCGCTGGCCGCGACCTCGGCCGGAGTCCTGGCTGCCCCGGCGCTGGCCGCCGACTGGCACCATGACCGCGGCCGCCAGGAATTCCGCGACCATCGCCGGCATGATCGCTTCTATGGGCCCGTCGTCGCGGTCGGTCCCGGTTACGCCTACGGCCCCTATGGCTATGCGCCGCCTCCCCCGGCGCCGGTTTATGGGTTCCCGCCGATCCTCGACTTGATCCTCCCGATCCATATCCGCTGAACGGGACGACAGAGGACGGCCCTCGCCCCGCCCGATCCCCCCGGGCGGGGCGAGGTTGTTTTATGTCAGAGCCGAGCCGGAATTATTTGTCGTTGGCGGAGGATTTGCTTTTCTTGGTTCTGCTGCCCATCGCAAAGCCGGCAATCACCGCTTCGAGCAGCGGCTTGATCGCGGTGGCGAAATCCGCGCCCGCCACCTGCGGCTTGCGCCGCCCCGTCAAATAGGCGGCCAGTGCCAGGATCACGCACAATACCAGCAAGGCGCCGGACACGATCAGCGGCGCTCCGACCGGCCCGGCATAGGGAATGAGATAGATCCACAACGCTGCCACGGCGCAACCGATGGCCGCGAGCAAGGCGACTAAGGCAATCGCCGCCAGACAGATCGCAACCGAAAACAGCCGGGCCTTCATTTTCCAACGCTCGAAAATGCGCCCATAGCTGAGCGCCTGCGTCAGCGTCAATAGCAGACTGGCCGCCCCCTTCCCCGACACGGGACTTAGCGCGACAGGATGCGCGCGAAAATGAAGCCGACGCCGAAGGCGATCAGCAGGCTCGCGAGCGGCTTCTCTTCAACCTGGTGGGCGAAGGTCTCGAGCGTCTCGCTGCCTTCGGCGGCGAGCTTGCCGTAAAGCCGTTTTGCCTCGCCGGTCACGCCGTCGACCGTGCCGCTCTTGACGTGCTTCAACAACGTCCCGAGATCGGCCTTGAGGGCGTTGAGATCGCCGCGGATGCTGTCGAGATCGTGGCCGCCGCCATTGGCCTTGCTCTTGGCGATGCTGGTTTCACTCATAGTCACAACTCCTTAAAGGAATGGGGTCCAGGCCAAAATGATACCAGATTGTGTCGGCGGTGTGGCGCCCGGGCTTTTACGTACTACCTAGCTAACTACCTATTCGCTTGCGATTCCGGATCGGCTGCCCGGCAATCTTGAACTTGGCGTCGATCCCATGGACTAGCGGGCCGCGACAAAAGGCGATTTCGGCTCTTTCGGCGGCGGGCGGCGTGTGGCGTCCCCAGCGGGATTCGAACCCGCGTTACCGCCGTGAAAGGGCGATGTCCTGGGCCTCTAGACGATGGGGACGTTGGGCCGCTCGACGCGCGCCCACTCATAAAGCAATGGCCCCATAAATCAACAAACTCTCGACGGCGGGGACGCCTCGTTCCACACTCCGCGCCGATGTCCCCGCCCGCTTATATCTCCGAGTCGAATAAATCATGTGCGGCATAGCCGGACTGTTGGCGCGCCAAGCCAGCGGCGCGTTGGCCGCCCAAGCGCGATCCATGGCCGATGTCTTGAAGCATCGCGGCCCCGACGCGGGCGATGTCTGGGCCGACGAGCCGGCGGGGATCGCGCTCGGCCACCGCCGGCTTTCAATCGTCGAGCTCTCGGCGGCGGGCGCGCAGCCCATGGTCTCGTCCTGCGGGCGTTTCGTCGTCTCCTATAACGGCGAGGCCTATAACGCCGACGAACTGCGCCCCGAGCTTGAACGCGCGGGCCGAAAATTCCGCGGCCATTGCGACACCGAAGTGATCGTCGAAGGTGCCGCGGTGTGGGGCGTCGAGGCCACGGTGAAGCGCCTGATCGGCATGTTCGCCATGGCCTTGTGGGACCGGCAGGAGCGCACGCTCTATCTCGTGCGCGACCGGCTCGGCATCAAGCCGCTTTATTGGACGGAGACGCCGGGCAGCGCGTTGCTGTTCGGCTCGGAATTGAAGGCGCTCAGGGCCCATCCGGGATTCAAGCCCGAGCTCGACCGCGACGCGCTCGCGGCCTATCTGCGCTTTGCCTATGTGCCCGGCGGATCGATCTACCGGGGCGTGAAGCAGCTTGCCCCCGGCACCATCCTGGTGGCGCGCGCCGGCAAGCCGCCAGAAATCCGCGCCTTCTGGAATCTGGATGACATCGCCCGCGCGGGCCAGGCCGGGCGCTTCAACGGTTCGGAGGAAGAAGCGGCGGCGGAGCTGGACGATCTCCTCACCGACGCGGTCAAGCGCCGCATGATCGCCGATGTGCCCTTGGGCGCGTTCCTGTCGGGCGGCATCGATTCATCGACCGTGCTCGCGCTCATGCAGAAATCGAGCGCGCGGCCGGTGCGGAGCTTCACCATCGGCTTTCACGAAAAGGGTTTCGACGAGGCGAAACATGCGGCTTCGGTGGCCAAGCATCTCGGCACCGACCATACCGAGCTTTATGTTTCGCCCGAACACGCGCGCGGCGTCATTCCGCGCCTGCCCGAGATGTATGACGAGCCTTTCGCCGATCCGTCGCAGATCCCGACCTTCCTGGTCTCGGAGATGACGCGCAAGCACGTAACCGTCGCGCTCTCGGGCGATGGCGGCGACGAATTGTTCGCTGGATATAACCGCTATTTCCGCAGCGAGGTAGTGCGCCGCTTTCTCGAAACCGTGCCCCGGTCGGCGCGTGGGCTGATGGCCTCGGCTGCGATGGCGCTGCCGCCATCCGCCTGGAACGCGCTCGGCTCCTGGGCCATGCCGCAATTCGGCGACCGGCTGCACAAGCTCGCCGGCGTGCTCGCGGGATCGCCCGAGGATTTCTACCGCCTCACCGTCACCCATTGGCCCGAGCCCGAAAAAGTGGTGCGCGGCGGCGCCGAGCCAAAGGGCTTGCTGTGGGATGAGGGCGTGAAGGGCCTGGTGCCCGATCCGGTCGAGCGCATGCAGTATCTCGACACATTGACCTATCTGCCGGACGACATCTTGACCAAGGTTGACCGCGCCTCGATGGCGGTGTCGCTCGAAGCGCGCGTGCCGCTGATCGATCACCGCGTGGTAGCGTTCTCCTGGCGCCTGCCGCCGGCGATGAAGGCGCAAGGCGGCACGGGCAAGCGGCTGCTGCGCCGCGTGCTCGACCGTTACGTGCCGCGGAACCTGATCGAGCGGCCCAAGATGGGTTTCGGCGTGCCGATCGATTCCTGGCTGCGCGGCCCGCTCAAGGACTGGGCGGAGAATTTATTGGCCGAGAAACGCCTCGCCGCCGAGGGCGTTTTCGACCCGGCCCCGATCCGCGAGAAATGGCGCGAGCATTTGAGCGGCGCGCGCAACTGGCAATATCCGCTCTGGACGGTGTTGATGTTCCAGTCCTGGAAGGAACGCTGGCTCTCCTAAGATAAGGCCGGTGCCGCGTCGTCGATCACCAGTTGCACTTCCTCGCGGCCTTGCCAGTTATTGGCGCGGAGATGGCCGGCGATGTGAAAGCCCTGTCCCTGCCCTTTCAAAAGCGCCGGGCCGATGCCGCCGTTTTCGAGCGCGCGAAAGGCGATGCCCTTCAGCCGCGCCGCGCCCGCGCCGTCGCCCAGGATCAGGCGCAGATGGCTTTCGCCCGCGACATCGGCGCGCAGGATGCGCAGATTGGGGAGCGCGAAGCGCGGCTCAGAATTCCCGGTGCCGAAGGGCGCGAGCTTTTCCAAAATTCCGGCCAAAGCGGGTGTGGCGGCTGCGGCCGAGAGCGCGCCGTCGATGCCGAGCTCGGGCACCGGCTCCGTGTCGCCCAGCGCGGCCTTGATGCGCGCGGCAAGAAATTCCTGGAAAGCACCGAGCTTGGCCTCCTCGGCGGTGAAGCCCGCGGCCATGGCGTGGCCGCCGCCATTGATGAGCAGCCCGGCTTGCCGCGCGGCGATGACCATGGAGCCCATCGCCACGCCGGGCAGCGAACGCCCCGAACCCTTGGCGATGCCGCCCGATATCGAGGCCACCATCGCCGGGCGGTTGAAACGCTCCTTCAAGCGGCTCGCCACGATGCCGATGACGCCTTGATGCCAATCCGCGCCGGATACGAAGATGAGCGGGGCGCGCCTGTCGCCGCGCTCGGCCTGTTCGATCGCCTGCTCCAGAACCCGCGCCTCGATCTCGCGCCGCTCGCCATTGAGCCGGTCGAGCTCGGCGGCGAGCCCGCGCGCCTCGACCGGGTCCGAGGTCGATAAGAGGCGAACGCCCAGATCCGATTGCCCCACCCGCCCGCCGGCATTGACGCGCGGGCCGAGGATGAATCCGGCGTGATAGGCGTCGAGCCGCTCGCCGATCCCGGCCACGTCGGACAAGGCGGCCAATCCCACATTGCCGCGCGCCTGCATCACTTTAAGTCCTTGCGCCACCAGCGCGCGGTTGAGTCCGGTGAGCGATACCACGTCGGCCACCGTGCCGAGCGCGACCAGATCGAGCGAAGCGAGCAGATCGGGCTCGGGCCGGGACGGATTGTACCAGCCGGCGCGGCGCAGCTCGCGGTTGAGCGCGACCGCGAGCAGGAAGGCGACACCCACCGCCGCGAGATTGCCGAGGGCGTTGTTCTCATCGATGCGGTTGGGATTGATGACCGCCACCGCGCGCGGCAGATTGGGTTCGCCCACATGGTGATCGACCACCACCATGTCGAGCCCGGCTTCGGCGGCCGCAGCCAAAGGCGCGAAAGATGTGGCGCCGCAATCGACCGTGACCGCCACGGCCGCGCCGTCGCGTTTCAGCTTGAGCAACGCCGGCGCGTTGGGGCCGTAGCCCTCGCGCTGTCTATCGGGGATATAAACGACCACGCGCCCGCCCGCCGCCTCGAAAAAGCGCCGCAACAAGGCCGCCGAGGTCGCGCCGTCGACGTCGTAATCGCCGAAAATGGCGATGGTCTCGCCGGTCTCGATCGCGCGTTTCAACCGCGCTACGCCTAAGCCCATGTCCTTCAATTGCAGCGGATCGGGCAGGAAATCCCGCAACGTCGGCGCGAGGAAGCCCGGCGCCTGTTCGACACCCACGCCGCGCCGCGCCAGAATCCGCCCGACGATTTCGGGCAGATCGAGGCGCTGCGCCAGCGCCAGGCCCAGACGATCGTCGCCGCCGCGCTCGCGCCAGCGCTTCCCCAGCAACGAACGTTCGACGCCGAGAAATCCCTGGGGAGAAGCGCCGTCCATCGCCTTATTTGAGATAAGTCTTGCGGTCGAAATTATGGGTGGCCTCGATCAGCCGCACCGTGCCGCTCTTGGAGCGCATCACCATCGAATATGTCACGGCGCCGCCGGCAAAACGCCGCACGCCTTGCAGCATCGAGCCGTTGGTGACGCCGGTGGCGGCGAACATGACCTCGCCCTTGGCGAGATCGAGCAACCTATATTTACGGTTCAGATCCTTGATGCCGAGGCGCTTGGCCCGGCCCTTTTCGTCCTCATTGCGGAACAAGAGCCGCCCTTGCATGAAGCCGCCGATGCAGCGCAGCGCCGCCGCCGCCAGCACGCCTTCGGGCGCGCCGCCCGATCCCACATACATGTCGACGCCGCTGTCGGGCCGCGCCGTCGCGATCACGCCCGATACGTCGCCGTCGGAGATCAGCATGATGCGGGCGCCGGCCTCGCGCGTCTTGGTGATCAGTTCGGCGTGGCGCGGCCGGTCCAAAATGCACACCACCAGATCGGCGACCTCGCATTTCTTGGCCTTGGCGAGATTTTTCAGGTTCTCGGCCGGCTTGGCGTCGAGATCGACCGCGTCGCCGAAGCCGGGGCCGATGGCGATCTTGTCCATATAGACATCGGGCGCATTCAAGAAGCCGCCCGCTTCCGCCATGGCGATGACGGCGAGCGCATTCTGTCCGCCCTTGGCGGTTATCGTCGTTCCCTCCAGAGGATCCAGCGCGATGTCGATCTTGGGTCCCTGCCCGGTTCCCACCTTCTCGCCGATATAAAGCATCGGCGCCTCGTCGCGCTCGCCCTCGCCGATCACCACCGTGCCGTCGATGGCCAAGGCGTTGAGCGCCTGGCGCATGGCGTCGACCGCGGCCTGGTCGGCGGCTTTTTCGTCGCCGCGCCCCATGAGGCGCGAGGCCGACAACGCCGCCGCCTCGGTGACGCGCACCGCTTCAAGCGCCAGATTGCGGTCCATCATGCCGGCGATGCTATCGGCCATTGTCGCTCCTCACAGCGTCTCGACGCGGATCATACGCGGTTTCTCGCGCACGGTCTTAAGCCGGGCTATGCGCTCGAGCGCGCGGCGCATGGAATCCTCCACCGTCTCATGGGTGGTGATGACCACCGGCACGGCCTCGCCCTTAGGGCCGCGGCCGCGCTGGATCATCTGTTCCATCGAGACCTGCTCGTCGCGTAACGCGGCGGCGATGTCGGCGATCACGCCCGGCCGGTCGAGCACCATCAGCCGCAGATAATAGGCGCCTTTGTGCCGCGCCATCGGCGCGGTTTTGTGCCTGGTCGCGGGATTTTTGAGCCCCGGCCCGGCGCGGCCCATGGCGATGTCGATCAAATCGGCGACCACGGCTGACGCCGTGGGTTCAGATCCGGCGCCGCGGCCTTCGAGCATGACCCGGCCGACGAAATCGCCTTCGACCACCACGGCGTTGAACACGCCCTCGACATGCGCGATCGGCGCCGATGCGGGCACCATGCAAGGATGCACGCGCTGCTCGAGTCCGTCCCCGGTCAGCCGCGCCAGGCCCAACAGCTTGATGCGATAGCCCAGCTCTTCGGCGAATTCGATATCGAGCGCCGAGACATGGCGGATGCCCTCGACATGCACGCCCTTGAAATCGACCTTGCCGCCGAAAGCCACCGCCGCCAGCAGCGCGAGCTTGTGCGCGGTGTCGACGCCGTCGATGTCGAATCCCGGATCCTTCTCGGCATAACCCAGCTTCTGCGCCTCTTTCAGAACGTCGCCGAAATCGCGGCTGGTGTCGCGCATTTGCGTGAGGATGTAGTTGCAAGTGCCGTTGAGGATACCGTAGACGCGGTTGACATTGTTGGCGGCGAGGCCCTCGCGCAGCGCCTTAAGGATCGGAATGCCGCCGGCGACCGCCGCCTCGAAAGCCAGGGCGACGCCGTTCTTCGCCGCGAGATCGGCCAGTTCATTGCCGTGATGCGCCAGCATCGCCTTGTTGGCGGTGACGACATGCTTGCCGGCCGAGAGCGCGGCCTTGACCAGGTCGAGCGCCACGCCTTCGATGCCGCCAATCAGCTCCACCACCACCTCGATGCCGGGATCGCCCGCGAGCTCGCGCGGGCCCGCCTGCCATTTCGTCTTCGACAAATCGACGCCGCGCTCGCGCTTGCGGTCCTTCTCCAGCACGGCGTGGAGTTCGATCTTGCGCCCGGCGCGGCCGGCGATGAGATCGCCGTTGTGCGCGAGCAACTGGGCGACGCCGGTGCCGACGGTGCCGAGCCCGGCGATGGCGATTTTCAAAGGCGGTTTCAAGCGAATCTCCCTGGGGAGCCGTTTGTACCCCTGGAATCCGCGACTGGCGACAGTTTTTGGGAAGGCCCCGAGTTCGTCCTGATCGCTCTTCGGCGATCAGTATTCCATGAACACTTCGGCGCGCGGCACTTCGTTGCCGCTATGCGAGGGCGCGGCCTCGACCGAGATCGCGTTGGCGGGCACGCCGAGCGCCGCCAGCGCCTGGGCCACGGCGTTGGCGCGGTCGAGCGCCAGATCGAGGCTGGCGACTTGTTGCTGCACGGCGTCGCCGCCGGCGTTCTGTTCGGCATGGCCAACCACGCGGATGCGCCCGCCAGCCTGTTTGTAGAGTCCAGCGATGTCGCTCAGCGGGCCGGTATGCGCGGCGGGCAGCGCGGCCGAGCCGGTGGCGAAGGTGATGTCACCGACCGAGACCGACATGGTTTTGTCGGCGCCGCCCGGCGTGTGCATGGCGAGGCTCGATTGCGCCGGCCGCTCGGCGGCGGGCGGCTGGGTGAGCAGGATCGGGTTCGCCGCCGCGCTTTTCATCGGCGCCGGCGCGGCCGGCGGTTGGGCGATGTTCGCCGGCGGCGGCGGTGGCGGCGGGGTCTCGCCCAGCGGCACCGCATGCACGGCGGGGGTTTGCAGCGAGGATTCCATGGGCGCCGGCTCGCGGCCATTTTGTGCCGCGGGCGCGGATGGTTTGGACGGCACCGGCGGCGGAACCGGGCTCGCTTGGACGGGCTGTTCGGGTGAAGCGGGCGGCACCATGGCGGATTGCTGGGCCGGGGTCGGCGCCACGTCGGTTCCGGTCTGCGGCCGCGGCGCCACGGCCGGCGAGACCGGGCCCGCCGCCCGCCCGGCATCAAGCTGGTCGGCGCTATATTTGGCGTTGTTGCGGTCGGCGATCAGGCTTTCCTGAAGCTTGTCGCGATCGATGCCGCTGAGCACGCGGTCGGGCTGATCGGGCACGGTGGCGAGATTGGGATAGGCCTTGTCGCCGCCGGCGGCGAGATTGCCCTGGTTACGGCCTTGCTGGTTCTTGTCGTCGTTCGCGGAATTGCCCGAGACGTCGCGGTACCAGGCGATCGGGTTGATGGCATCGGGCACATGCGAACAAGCGGCCAGCCACAACGGCAGCGCCGATGCCACGGCCAGCCCCACCGCGGAGCGGCAATATCTGGAGAGAGCCGCCCGTCCCAGGGTCTTAACAGGAATGTCTTCGACCAGTCGCATAACCTATAAATACCACATAACGGCGTCGTCGCCCCGGTGAATTGCTCGCCGAAGAGGATACTGCGCGGCTTCCGGGTGCTGTATTAAAGCGCCAACTGCCCGAAGCGCAATGCTTTCCGCGCGCCCGATACAAGAGTATAGCCCCTGACGGCCATGACCGATTCCACCCCGCCCGACATGAAGCTTCCCGACCCCGCCATCTGGGCCAAATCCATGGCCGAGATCGCGGAGAAGAGTCAGCGCCTGGTGTCGGAATTCCTCGCCCGCCAGGCGGAAGGGCCGGGATCGGGCGCAGCCGATCCGCTCAATATCGGGGGCGCCTTTCTCGAGATGACGCAGCGGCTGATGAGCGATCCGGGGCGCATGGTCGAGGCGCAGCTCTCGCTGTGGCAGGATTACATGCGGCTGTGGCAGAGCACGGCCGAGCGCTTCATCGGCGGCAATCCCGATCCTGTGGCCGTGCCTGAATCCGGCGATCACCGGTTCAAGGATCCGGCGTGGCAGGAAAGCACGCTGTTCGATTACATCAAGCAGAGCTATCTGCTGACCGCGCGCTGGCTGCGGACCACCATAAAGGAAGCCGACGGGCTCGACGACAAGGCCGCGCGCAAGGTGGATTTCTACACGCGCCAATTCGTCGACGCCATGGCGCCGACGAATTTCATCGCGACTAACCCCGAGGTGCTGCGCACCACCATCGAGAGCGGCGGCGAAAATCTGGTCAAAGGGCTCCAGAACATGCTGGACGATCTTGAGCGCGGCAAAGGCCGTCTCATGATCAAGATGACCGACATGGAATCCTTCAAGGTGGGCGAGAACTTGGCGGTGACGCCGGGCAAGGTCGTGTTCCGCAACGACCTGATCGAATTGATCCAATATGATCCGGCGACGGCCCAGGTCAAACGCGCGCCGCTGCTGATCATGCCGCCCTGGATCAACAAATTTTATATTCTCGATCTGCGCCCCAAGAATTCCTTCGTCAAATGGGCTTCCGAGCAGGGCCACACCGTCTTCATCGTCTCCTGGGTCAATCCCGACGGCAGGCTCGCGAACAAGAGCTTCGACGACTATCTGCTCGAGGGGCCGCTCGCCGCGCTCGACGCCATCGAACAGGCGACCGGCGAGAAAGAAGTCAATTTGGTGGGATATTGCCTCGGCGGCACGCTGTTGGCGGCGACGCTCGCCTACATGGAGGCCAAAGGCGATACCCGCGCCAAGAGCGCCACCTTCTTCGCCTCGATGGTCGATTTCAAGGAAGCGGGCGAATTATCCGTGTTCATCGACGAGGAGCAGCTGGTCTCGCTCGAAGAGCGCATGAAGAAGACCGGGTATCTCGAAGGCGCCGACATGGCGACCACCTTCAACATGCTGCGCGCCAACGATCTGATCTGGTCCTTCGTGGTGAACAATTACCTCCTCGGTAAGGAGCCCTTCCCCTTCGATCTCTTGTATTGGAACAGCGATTCAACGCGCATGCCGGCCGCGATGCACAGCTTTTATCTGCGCACCATGTACCAGGAGAACAAGCTGTCGCAACCGGGCGGGATCACTCTCGCCGGCGTTCCGATCGATCTGCGCCAGATCAAGACGCCGTGTTTCATCTTGTCGACCAAGGAAGATCACATCGCGCCGTGGAAATCCACCTATGCCGCGACCCAGCTTTATTCTGGCCCGGTCAAATTCGTGCTGGCCGCTTCGGGCCATATCGCCGGCGTGGTCAATCCACCGGGCAAATCGAAATACGGTCATTGGCGCAACGACGCGCTGCCGCCGAGCCCCGATGATTGGCTCAAGAACGCGACTTCCCATGAAGGCTCATGGTGGCCTCATTGGAACGAATGGGTCTCGCACTATGCGGGCGGCGAAGTGGCCGCGCGCAAGCCGGGCGACGGGAAGCTGAAGCCGCTCGCCGACGCGCCGGGAACTTATGTGATGGTGCGCTCGGGCGACTAGGCCCTGAGGAACGTCGCGATCAGCAGCACGCCACCGACGACCAGCATCCCGAAGGTCAGGATCACGCCAACCATGCGCCCGGGCGAAGGCTGTTTCTTGGCCGTCAGGCCCTGGGCGTGCGCCAGTCTTCCGACGACGAAGGCGATGCCGAGGCCATGCACCCAATAAGGGCCGTAGCCGGATGCCTCGACCAGCACAATGACCAGCAACCCCAACGGCACGTATTCGGTGAAATTGCCGTGGATGCGCGTGGCGATCTTCAGATCGGCGCGGCCGCCATCGCCAAAAGGAACGCCGTGCTGGGAGCGCAGGCGGATCACCATGATCCCGAGCGCGATCAGCATCAGCGCGAAGAAGCCGACATAGAGAGGCGAGATGAGCAAGGCGTGTGCGAACATAGTTCCTCCCAGTGGTTGCGTTATCTAAACTTTCCCCGTTACGGAAAGAGCGGCTCCTACGCCAGACCCGCGGTTTCGGGCAGGCCTAGCATGAGGTTGAGGTTCTGCACGGCGGCACCCGATGCGCCCTTGCCGAGATTGTCGAGCAGGGCCACCAGCCGCGCTTGCCGCGCCGCTTCCGAGCCGAAAACGTAGAGCTTCATCCGGTTGGTGCCGTTGAGCCCTTCCGGCTCGAGCGTCTTGAGCGAGGACGCTTCTTCAAGCGACGCGACTTCGACGAAGCGCTCACCCGCATAGCGACGCGCCAGCGCCGCGTGCAGGTCATTAAGCTTCGGCGCAGAAGGCAGCGCGTCGAGTTGCAGCGGCACCTCGACGATCATGCCCTGCGCGTAGCGACCGACGGCGGGCGCGAAGACGGGCAGATGCGCAAGCCCGGCATGGATTTGCATCTCGGGCACATGCTTGTGCGCGAGGGTAAGCGCGTAGATGCGATAAGGCGCCGTGGTGTAATTGGGCGCTGCCTTGTCCTCGAATTCCGCGATCATGCTCCGGCCGCCGCCGCTATAACCGGAGACGGCGTTGACCGTGACCGGCCAGTCCTTGGGCACGAGCCCCGCCTCCACCAGCGGCCGCATCAGGCCGATGAATCCGGTCGGATAGCAGCCGGGATTTGATACCCGCCGGGAATTGGCGACGGCTTCGCGCTGCTCCTTCGACATCTCGGGAAAGCCGTAGGTCCAGCCGCGCGCGGTCCGATGGGCGGTCGAGGCGTCGATGACGCGGACATCGTTGCGCTCGATAAGCCGCACCGCTTCGCGCGCGGCTTCGTCGGGCAGGCACAGGATCACCAGATCGGCGCCGTTCAGGAGATCGCGGCGCAGGCCCGCATCCTTGCGCCGGGCGGGATCGATGGAGACGAGTTCGAGGTCCCGGCGCGGCTTGAGCCGCCGGTGGATATGCAGGCCGGTGGTGCCAGCCTCGCCGTCGATGAAAACCTTGGGCGCCATCGTAGCCATGTCGAATCCTCAAGAAGCATAATAACAGAAGGTGAAAACAAAAGGGGGCATCCGCAGATGCCCCCTTTGCACGCAAAAGCTGGTTCCGCGGTTAGCGCTTCGAGAACTGGAAGCTGCGCCGCGCCTTGGCATGGCCGTATTTCTTGCGCTCGACCACGCGGCTGTCGCGGGTGAGGAAGCCGCCGGCCTTGAGCGCCGGGCGCAGACCCGGCTCGTAATAAGTGAGCGCCTTGGAAATGCCGTGGCGCACCGCGCCGGCCTGGCCCGAAAGGCCGCCGCCGACCACCGTGCAGACGACGTCGAACTGGCCCACCCGCTCGGTCACGACGAAGGGCTGGGCCAACATCATACGCAGCACCGGCCGCGCGAAATAGACCGGGCTGTCCTTGCCGTTGACGTTGATCGCGCCCTTGCCCGGCTTGATCCAGACCCGCGCCACCGCGTTCTTGCGCTTGCCGGTGGCATAGGCGCGGCCTTGCGCGTCGAGCTTGGGCTTGGCTTCCTCGCCCGGCACCGCCACGGCGGCGGGCGCGCTGGCTACCGGCTTGGGGCGCACCACTTGGGTAGCCACCATCGCCTCGCGCAATCCGCCCAGGCCAGGTTGATTGGCGGGCTGGTTCGGTTCGGCCATGATTACCTCTTGTTCTTCCGGTTCATCGCGCCGACATCGAGCTTCACCGGCTGCTGCGCCTCATGCGGATGGGCGGCGCCTTTGTAGGCGAAGAGATGGCTCATCATCTGCCGGCCGAGCGGCCCGCGCGGCATCATGCGCTCCACCGCCTTCTCGATCACGCGTTCGGGATGGGCGCCGCCGAGGATCGTGCCCTTGCTGATCTCCTTCAAGCCGCCGGGAAATCCTGTGTAGTGCCGGTTGAGGCTCTGCTTCGCCTTGTTGCCTGTGAGCGCCACTTTCTCGGCGTTGACGACGATGACATTGTCGCCGCAATCCATGTGCGGGGTGTAGCTCGGCTTGTGCTTGCCCTTGAGCCGCGTGGCGATGATGGATGCCAACCGGCCGAGGATCAGCCCGTTGGCGTCGATCAGCAGCCACTTCTTGTTCAGATCCTTGGGCGTGAGCGAAACGGTTTGCATAGGAGTTCTTTGGGGATTTCTTCGGGATTCCGGCCGAGCTTCGGTCGAGGTCGCGCACCCTAAGGGCCAAGCCCCTTCCCGTCAAGCGAATGTATGAGGTATCTAAATACCCTAAGAATTTCCGTTGGGCTTGGGCGGCAGCGAATATGTGGCGGTGACATGGGCGACCATCTCGGTATCGCCCTCGGAGTAAATCTCGACCTCGCCCACCGCCAAGCGCTTTCCCAGCTTCAGGAGCCGCGCCTCGGCGATCAGCGGCTTCGGCGGCGGCTTGCGCAGGAAATTGATGTTGAGATTGGTGGTGACGGCGAGCTCTTCCGGCCCGATCGCCGCCAGCACCGCCCCATACATGGCGAGATCGGCGAGCCCCATCATCATTGGCCCGCTGATGGTGCCGCCAGGGCGCAGGAAATCGGCGCGATAGGGCAGCCGGAACACCGCTCGCTCGCTCGACAACTCCACCGTCTCGATCCCCAAGGCGGCGGCGAAGGGCGCGCCCGCGCGCAAAATCGCCTCGAACTCGGCGGCCGTGATGCGCGACATCGGTTATTCGGCGGCCGGGGCCGGGCGCACGCGGCGCTTCCACAGCCGTCCGCTTTCCAGTGCCTGCCAGAAAAGCAGCACCGGCACGCCGATGACGATGTCGCGCGCGCGCTTCAACAGCGAGAGCGCGAGCATGGTCTCGGGCGGCAGGCCGAAAAGCGCGCCCAGCATGACATAGACGCCTTCCTGCACGCCCAGCGCGTTGGGCACGAAGAAAGCGGCGCTGCGCGCGGCATAGAGCAGACTTTCGATGGTCAGCACCGCCGCCAGGCCGATCGGCACGCCCATGAGCGAAAGCGCGATCCAGGCCTCGATGCCGTTGGCGATCCAGCCGGCGACATGCAGCGCGGAACCCTGCGCCAGTCCGGACGGACGCTCATAACAGGCATGGATCGCGTCCTGCACCGATTTCATGCGCGCGGTCGCCGCCGGCAGCGATTGATGGGCGATGCGCTTAGCGAAGCCTTCGAACAGGCCAAGCGCGCGGCGTTGCGCCACGATGAAGGCGATGGCGACGGCCAATGTCACCGCAAGCCCGGCGCCGACGCCATAGGCCAGATCGGTTCCCGGCCGCGCATAAACCAGCAGCCCAAGCCCCAGCGCGATATAGACGAGCTGCGCCAGCATCTCCATGGTGACATCGACCACGGTGGTGGCGACGGCGGCCGGGCCGGCAACGCCGAGCAACGTCGCCGCCCGCGCGCCCATGACGAAGCCGCCGATCTGCGACAGCGGCAGCACTTCCGAGCCAGAATCGCGGACGGCGCGGCTGACGGTGAAGACCCAGGGCTTCGCGCTGCGCGGTGGCGGCACGATCACCCACCAGCACAATCCCAGCAATCCATAGAGCACCAGATGATAGAGGCAGATGATAACGAAACCGCCCCAGCCGATCGTCAGCAGCGCGTCCACCACCGCGCCGAAACCGTAATATCCCACGACGCAAATGCCGAGGATGACGCCGGCGATCGCGGCGAGAATCGCGGCCAGTTTCATGACGCGCGGAAACTCCACAGCCGCAGGCTCGACAGCGCCACCGCGCCGAGCTTGGGCAAGAAACTCGGGCGCAGCAATCCTTCGTCGAATTCCTCCATGCGCCTTGCGTTCTCGCCGTAGCAATTCTCGAGAAAGCGGCGGAAGGTGAAGCCTTCAAGGAAGACGCTCGCTTGCGTCGCCGAGAAATCCTTGCCGTCGTTGATTTTGGCGCCGCGCTGCGCCGTGCCGACCAGGCGCTTCAGCGCGCGGTAATAGTAGCGCAGCGAGGTCAGGCCGCGGCGCCAGGCGGCGGCTCGGCCCTGCCGCATTTCGTTATAGGCCATCCAGTTGACGAAGAAGACGATGTGGCGCGTCTCCTCGTACATCAGCCGGTCGAAGATCGCGAACATGGTGTCCGGCAAAAAACCCGCCTCGCGCGCGAATTTGAACACACCGAAGCCCAGGAAGGAATCAACGCATTCGCCATAGCCGAAATCCTTGAACGCGGTCTCGATGTCCGGCGACAACGGTTCCAACGGCGTTTCGGTCGCGTCGATGCCATAGCGCTTGATCATCACGCGAATGAGATCGGCGTGACGCGCCTCCTCGAAACCTTGCAGCGCCACCGCGTCTTTCACCACCGGATCCTCGATGGTCTCGGTGAAGGCTTTGACGATGGCGCCTGCGCGTTGTTCCGTGTGCAACACTTCCTGCCAGAACGGCACCGAGCGCAGGCGCTTCAAGGCGGCCTCGTCGAGTTCGGGCCAGGGCAGTGTCTCGGGATCGTAATCCTGATAGGTTTCCTTGAAGTGTCGGCAGAACGCCTCCTTGTGCGCCTCGGAGCCGATGACGACCTCGTTCTTCTTGCCCATGAAGCGGCGCGCCAACCGCACCATCCGCGGCACGAAACGCGGCTTCAACAGGCGCGCGTCGTAGCCGTCGAGGCGGCGGTCGTTCTCGGCGAGGCAGATATCCATGAGATCGGCGGCGTCGATATCGACCCCGACTTGCTTGCTGCCGGTGACGGTGAAGTTGTTGTCGGCGCCGGGCGCGCCGCCGATGCCGCGCGCGATGCCAATGCGCTCCCAGATCAGGAACGCCCATACACCCAGAATCTTGAGCGCGAACCAGGGCCGGCGCCACCATTTCATGTTGCGCCTGTGCCATGCCACCCAGTTGACGAAGAACAGGATGTGCCGCCCCTCCTCCTGCATCACCGGCTCGAAGGTATCGACCAGCGCCGGCGGAAAAAATCCAGAGCGCTTCGCCACCTCAAAGAGTCCGAAGGCGAAGAAGCTGTCGATGCATTCGCTGTAGCCCGTCACCATGAAGGCCCATTCCGGGTCGCGAGGCTTTTCGTAGGGCGGCTCGGGCGCGAGCTTGATGCCGTAGGCCTGGACCATGTTGGCGAGCACGTCCTTGTGCCGGCCTTCCTCGAAGCCATTCAATTCAACCGCCTTGCGCAGCAGCGGATCGGCGACCTCGCCGGCATAGGTCATGACGCGTAGCTTGGCCTTGCCCTCGGTCTGCACCGCGATGTCCCAGATCGGCAGGCTCACCAGCCGGTTGCGCGCCTCGTCATCGAGCTTGGGCCAATCGATCACGGCGGGCTTATAGGGATTGAAGGTGTCGAGCAGCATTTGGCTGAACATCGCCCTGTGCCGGTCGCTGCCCAGGCGCACGGGGCCCTTTTCGGCGCTCTGCCAGATGCGGGCGGCGCGATCGGCCTCGGCGATCGGCGAGATATCCATCAGAAAACCCCTGTCCTTCGGCTTCTTTAGACCATGGGACGCGGCCTAATTCCAAGCGCCCTTGGAGCCCGGCTCCTTCACCCTGTCTTTTATTTTAGCCTTTTATTCGATGGAGTGGAGAAAAGCGCCATTTTCAGCCTATAATGGATCATCGGTTCGGCATTGGCGGATGGGGACAATCATGCGGCAGGGATTTTGGCTGGCGGCTCTGGTGGCGGCTTCGGTGACGATCGCGCCCGCGGCTTTTGCCTGGGAGATACAGCACACCGGCACCAACCCCGACGGCTCGCCGCGCTTCTCGGATCCCGACGAGACCACCGACGCCATGGCGAACCACCTCGCCGGCGGCGATGGCGGCAACTCGAGTGTCATGCATTTCGGCAGCACCACCATGACGATCAATGGCGGCTCCGGTTATAATTCCGGCATGTCGCCCGCGCTGCAGCAGCAATTCTTCGGCAATCCGGCGGTTTCGCGCACGGTTCCGAATTCGAACTGGTAATCTGGTGAGCCGCCGCCGCTTCCTCGCCACCACCGCGCTGAGCGGCGCGGGCTTGGCCGCGCTCGCCGGCACATCAAGCGCCTTCACCATGCGTGAATGCGGCAAGGATGCGAGCGCGGTTGCCTGCGACGAGGTTCAACGCCACAAGCAATTGCTGGTGGATTTGCGGCGCCTATTGCAGCAGGAAAACCTCTCCCCGGCGGAGCAGCAGGCGCTGCTCGCCAAGGCGGTCTGTCCCTTCTGCGGCGCGCCGCTGCTCGGCTAAAGGCGCATCACTCCATATATTGCTGGTTGGCGACGATGCCGATCTTGACCACGCCCGAACGCTGCGCCTCGGCCAGCACCATCGCGACATAGGAATATTTCGTGCGCCGGTCGGCAGCGACGTGGATTTCGGGCTGCGGGATGGCGCTCGCCGCGTTCCGCATGTCGCGTTCCAGCGAGGCCCGGTCGGGAACCGCGCCCCCGTTCCAGCTGATCGTCCCGTCGGCCGATATCGCGAGATCGACCACCACCGGCTTGGCGATCGGCGGCTTTTGGTCGCGCGGCATGTCGAGTTTCACCGCATGGGTCTGCACCGGAATGGTGATGATGAGCATGATGAGCAGCACCAGCATGACGTCGATCAGCGGCGTCGTGTTGATGTCCACCATCAGCTCGTCCTCGCCCTTGTGTTCGCGCAGCTTGATCGCCATGGCCCCTACTCCGCCGCCGGCGCGGCCGGGCCGCGTTCGGGTTGCGTGATGAAAGCGATCTTGGATATTCCAGCGCGCTGGCAATCGACAATGACACGGCCGACGAATTCATAATCCACGTCCTTGTCGGCGCGGATATGAACCTCGGGTTGCGGCTGGTTGACCGCGCGCGCCTTAAGCCGGGCCAGCAGCACGGCGCGGTCGCTCACCATTTCGTTGTTCCAATAGATCCGGCCGGTCTTGTCGATGGCGATGACGATGTTGTCGGGCCTCGTCTGGGTCGGCTGGTTCACCTCATTGGGCAGCTTGACCGCCACCGCATGCGTCACCACCGGGATGGTGATGAGGAAAATGATGAGCAGCACCAGCATGACGTCCACGAGCGGCGTCGTGTTGATCGCGGCGGAAAGAGCGTGGCTGTCGCTCGGCTCGTCGAATAGACCGCGATGGGGCGCCATCTAAGACCCCCGCACGGCGGATTTCGCCGCCTTGCCGCCGACCAGCATGGTGTGCAGATCGGCGGCGAATCCGCGCACCCGGTCCATCGCCACCTTGTTGCGCCGGACCATCCAGTTATAGCCGAGCACCGCCGGCACCGCGACCGCGAGGCCGAGCGCCGTCATGATCAACGCCTCGCCGACCGGACCCGCGACCACGTCGATGCTCGCTTGCCCGGCGATGCCGATGGCGGTGAGTGCGTGATAGATGCCCCACACCGTGCCAAACAATCCGACGAAGGGCGCGGTCGAACCGACCGTCGCCAGGAAGGCGAGCCCGACCTGCATCCGGTTGTTGATCGTATCGATCGAGCGTTGCAGCGACATCAAGATCCAGGAATTGAGATCGACTTCCTTCGCCAGGCTGCCCTCGTAGTTTTGCGCCGCTTGCATGCCGTCCTCCGCCACCAGACGGAAGGCGCTGTCCGGGTCGAGCCGGTTGGCGCCTTCGCGCAAGGACGTGGCGCTCCAGAAGGTCGCATTGGCGCGCAAGCCCTGGCGCAACAGCTGGGTCTGCTCGATCCATTTGGTGATCATGATGTACCAGCTGCCGAGCGACATGATGACCAGCGCCAGCAGCGTGCCCCGCGCGACGAAATCGCCGCTCGCCCACAAGGCTGACAGGCCGTAGGGATTTTCGACCTGCTCGGTCGCGTCGTTGATCGCCGGCGGCGCCGTCGCGGCGGCCGGCGGGTTGGTTTGCGCCTGGGCGGTAGCCGGAACCGCGGCCAGGAAGAATCCCGCCAAGGCGAGACCGGCGCAGCAATGCCGCAAGAACGTGAAGGGTCGGATGAGGATCATGGTGTGCCTGCCTATCTGAGTTTCCAGGTGAATTTCAAGGTGTGCCACATCTCGCGCTTCTGCCCGTCGATCATGCCGGGGGTAAAACGGTAATTGCTCTTGATGCCGTCAATCGCGGCGCGGTCGAGATCGGGGAAACCGCTGGATTGCGCGAGCCTGGCGTCGAGCACGCGACCGTCGGTGCCGACCAGCACTTGCAGCACGACCGAGCCCTCTTCGCCGGCACGCCGGGCATTCGCCGGATAGTCGGGGTCGCGGCTTCCGGCGCGGTCAACCATGGGCGGCACGCTGCCGCTGCCGGTGATCGCGGTCGGCCCTGGCGGCAGCGCGCTCGGCAGCTGCACCTCGGGCGGCGGCACGAAGGGTTTGGGCGCCGGTGGCGGTTTGGCGGGTTCGGGCGGCGGCGGAATGGCGATGATGCGGGCCTCGACCGGCCGCTGCAGCAGATCGATGGAGCGATGGGCGAGCGCGTTCACCAGCGCGTAGATCAGCGCCACATGGATAAGCACGACGAAGCCCAGCCCCACCAGCCGGGCGGTCGTGAGCCGCGGCACGCGATAGACGGCCATTCAGAATTCCTTCCTCAGGCCCATGAAGAACGAGCGCCGCGGCCCGTATTGCGAGGCGAACACGCCGACGCCCGAGCCCGAGCGCAGCAGATAGGTTTCGTCGAGAGCGTTGATGACGTTGAAACTGACGTCGATGGCGCCGCCCGGCACGTTTTCGAAGCGGTGCGAGACGCCGAGATTGACCTGCTCGTAGGACGGCACCGTGCCTTGATTGAAGCAATCGCCAGGATTTTGCGTGCGAAGGCCCGAACCGGCGATGACGTCGATGCTGTAGCGCGTCGCGTACCAGAGATAGGACATGCCCGCCGAGGCGGTCATCAGCTGGCTGTGGTCGGTGTTGACCAGGTGGGTCGCGGCGTATTGCAGATCGGATTCCGGGCAGCCATTGGCCGGCGTACTGGAGAAATTGAACTGCGCCGACGTGATGCCCTCGGCCTTCTGTTCGGCGATGGCGAGATTGCCGTAATAGGAGAAATTGCCCCGCTCATAGGTGGTGGTGAGCTCGACGCCTTTGTTGAATCCGACATGGTAATTGAACGGGGTCAGAATGACCGGCGCGCCGAACTGCCCTTCGTCGATTAAATTGCGCGAATATTTGTAATAGAGGTCGATGCCGGCTTTGAGGCCGGGCATGATCTCCTGCTCCACCCCGGCGTCGAAATATTGCGAGCGCTCGGCCTTGACCGGCGAATTGATGCAAGTCCCCGTCGTTGCGGCGCAGCTGGCGGTTGTTCCGTTGAACTGATTGATGTTGGTGCTCGATATCTCCTCGAAGGGCGGCGGCGTGAAATAATTGGCGTAGCCCGCATGCAATGTGGTCGAAGGCGTCGGCAGCCAGACCCCGTTGAGCCGCGGGCTGATCTGGTTCTCCTGGGTATAGGCGTTCACCACGTCGAAACGTGCGCCGTAATTGAGCGTGAAGTCCGGCGTCAGCTTCCACGCATCCTGCGCATAGGCGCTATAGGTCCAACCGGTCTTGGCGCTGTCGCCGACGATGCTGAACGGCGTGTCTGGGCCGGCGCTGGGCTCGACATAGGAGTTGGTGTCGGCGGAGGTCCGTTCCGCTTCCATCAGCAGCCCGGCGCGGAAGGTGTGGCCCGAAATCGCCATGTAGCTGCCATCGGCCTGCACGCCGTTGACGAAGCTTTGGCGCAACGCCTCCTGGCCGATGCCGTTGAACAACAGGTCGCCGTAGAAATCCGGATGGAAATGCAGCGTGCTGTATTTGGTGTAGCCCGAAACCTGGAAATCCAAATCCTGGCGCGATTGCAGATAGGAAAGAATCCCGTAGGTGCTGGTTTCGGTCTGATGCTCGGTGAGTTGCGCCGAATCGTAGGTGCCGTTGCCGTTGATGGTGAAATTCGTCGCCTGTCCCGGATTGTTCGGGATCTGGAACAGCCCGTCGAAGGTGCCGGCGAGCACATTGATCCGCGCCGAGGAATCCACCGGCTTGTCGAGATAGAGGAAGGCGTGGGTCTGCTCGGTGTCGTCGTGGATAGCGTTGTAATTGGGCGTCGGCGGCTCGATGCCGCGGCTGCTTTGCAGGTAGTCGCTCGCGACGTAATAGTTGTAGCCGGCAACCGAACCGCCATATTCGACGCTCGGATTGATCGTGTCATAGCTCCCGCCATAAATGCCGGCCGATCCGCCGGGCGCGAAACTGCCGCTCTTGGTCTCGATATCGACGATGCCGGCGGTGCGCAGCCCGTACTGCGCCGGCAAGGTGCCGGTGATGAGCTCGATTGAGCTGGCGAGCCGGGTGCTGAAGCCTTGGCCGAAGAAGCTGACGCCTTCCGGCAGCAGGATTCCGTTGATGCGGTACTGCACATTGGCGTGCTCGTTGCGGATATGGAGCTCGGCGTTTTCGGCGCTGTCCTGGTTGACGCCGGGCGCTTGCAAAAGCACTTGGCTGAGCGAGGCGTCGGCCCCGCCGGGCAGCGCTTCGATCGCCTGGCTGCCGAGGCTGTAGCTCGATGCTCCGACATCGCTCTTGACCGTGTTGACGGCGCCGATGCGTTGCGCGACGACCACGATCTCCTCGGTCGCGCTTCCGGGTGGCGGCGGGGGCGGTTCCTGCGCCAACGACGCACCGGTCCAGGCGGACACCAACATCAATCCAAGCGCGAGCGCGCCAAGCCGGCTGGCGTTGCGGCGGATCAAATCGAGGGTCGCGGATGCGTTGAAAGGCACCGGCACGGATTCCATCAGTAGGAGATCGGCTCCGGCGGCGGGCAAAGCGGCCCGGCCGGAGGGTTCAGTCGGACGATCTCAGGCGATGGGCGGGGCGCGGGTGCGAAAAAGGAAATAAGCCGGCGGCGACAGAAACAATTGGGCTATCTCGGCGGTGGGCGCGGCCTCCGCCTCGCGCGGCAAGACCAGCACGATGGGCGGCGGTGGCGCCGATCCCGCGGCCATGTGCATGACCTGGCAGATGGTGCAGCCATCTTCGTCGGGCCCGGCCGGTATCGGCGTGTTGCCGCCTTCCGGCATGGCGACGATGGTCGGGCCGGTGCTGCCCAGCAGCCGGTAGAAATCCTCGGCATGCATGTGGCCGTAACTGGCGGTGAATTGCACCAGCATGGCGGCCAAGGCGAGAAAGCGGGCGAAACCGGCCATGGGGGCGCGACGTCCCTGCCCCGCCACTTCAATCACGTCCGGTTCGATGATGACGGTTTTGCTGCGCAATCCCCGCCCCCTCGCCCGAAGCATAGGGTGAGCCCGATGGCGATGGCAAGCGGCGCAATCGGGGCTTCACAGCCCGAGATAAGCGCGGCGGATATCCGGCATCGCCGCCACCTTGGCCGCCGGGCCTTCGGTGAACATCTTGCCCTCGGCGATGACATAGGCGTAGTCGCTTACCGACAGCGCCAAATGCACGTTCTGCTCGACCAGCAGGATGGTGATACCCTGCTGCCTCAGCGTTCCGAGCGTGCCGAAGAGCTGCTGCACCACCACCGGCGCCAGGCCCAACGACAGCTCGTCGATCATCAGCACATCGGGATCCGACATCAGGCCGCGCGCGATCGCCAGCATCTGCTGCTCGCCGCCTGAAAAAGTGCCGGCGCGCTGTGATCGCCGCTCCTTCAAGCGCGGGAACAGCGTGTAGACGCGCTCCAGCCGTTCGGCAAATTTTTTCCGGGCGCGGCTCGAATAGCCGCCCATTTCGAGATTCTCCTCCACCGTCATGGCGGCGAAGAGCTGGCGGCCCTCGGGCACCAGGACGAGACCGCGCGCCGTGTTCTCATGCGGCGACCGGCCGGTGATGTCCTGGCCCTCGAAGGTGACGCGGCCCTTCCACGGCCGAATCTGGCCGACAATGGCGCCGAGCGTCGTCGTCTTGCCCGCGCCGTTGGCGCCGATGATGGTGACGAGCTGGCCGCGCGGCACGGCGAGCGAGATGCCCCACAGCACCTGCACCTCGCCATAACCCGTTTCGAGCCCTTCGATCTTGAGCAAGGCCTCGCTCATGGCGCTGTTCCAGGTTGACCGGCGCCAAGCTTGGCGAGGATGTTGGGATCGCCGAGATAGGCCTCGATCACGCTCTTGTCGTGGGCGACCTCGACGGGCAGGCCCTCGGCCAGCTTCTGCCCGGTGTTCAGCACCACGACGCGGTCGGAGAGGCTCATGATTGCCTGCATCAGATGCTCGATCATCAGGATCGCGACGCCGCGCTCGCGGATGCCGCGGATCACCTCGATCATGCGCACGACTTCGGACGGATTGAGGCCGGCCAGCACCTCGTCGAGCAGCAGCAGCTTGGGGCGGGCGCAGAGCGCGCGCGCCAGCTCGAGGCGCTTTTTGCCGGCGATGGTGAGCTGGCTCGCGGCGCCGTCGGCGCGGTCGGCCAGGCCGACCAGCGACAAGACCTCGCGGGCCGTCTCGCGCGAGCGCCGCAACGACTGGTTCTCGTAGCCGAAACAGGCGCCCACCATGCAATTCTCCAGCACGCTCATGCCGGTCAAAGGCTGGACGATCTGGTGGGTGCGGGCGATGCCGTGGCGCACGACGCGGTAGGGCTTCTCGCCGGTAATGTCGCGGCCGGCGAACCGGATGCGGCCCTGATCGGGCGGATAGATGCCGTCGATCAGATTGAAGACGGTGGACTTGCCGGCGCCGTTGGGGCCGATCAGGCCGAGGATCTCCCGCTCCTTCACGGTGAAGCTCAAGCCTTGCACCGCGCGTACCCCGCCGAAGCTCAGGCTCAGATTGTCGATTTCCAGGAGCGCGGTCATTCGAGAATCTTCCGCGTCTTGGGCGCGTAGCGGCGGATGAAACCCATCACGCCGCCGGGTGCGAAGGTGACGATGACCAGCAACAGCACGCCGGCGATGACGAGCTGGAAATGAGAGAAGGTCGCCGAGGTCAGAAGCCAGCCGCGCAACTCCTCGTAAAGGAACGCGCCGATCGCCGGTCCCGCCACCGTGCCCTGGCCGCCGAGCATGACCATCACCACCGCCTGGGTCGAGAAACTCAGATCGAAGGCGTCGACCGGCTGGATGAAGGCGCTCTTGAAGAAATAGAAGCAGCCCGCCACCGCCGGCAGGAAGGCCGAAACGCTGTAGGCCAGGGCCTTGTAGAGCGGCGTCGGCACGCCGAGCACGGCAGCCGCATCCTCGTTCTGGCCGATCGCGAGCAATCCCAGTCCGAATTTCGAACTCTTCACACCGTAGCTCAGCAACAGCGATAATCCCATCACCGCGACCAGCAGGAAATAGATTGTCCACAACGCCTGCCTCGGCCCGCCGAGCGCCTGGAAGGCGCCCATCGAAATATAGAGCCCGCTGGAGCCGCCCCAGGGCTCGAAATTCGAGACGAAGGCGCGGACCGCCTCGTTGACGCCGATGGTGGCGAGCGCGAAATAGAACCCATGCAGCCGCAGGATGCCGAGGCCGAGCACCAGCGCCATCGCGCTCACCGCGGCTCCGGCAGCGAGCGCCGCCAAGGCGGGCTCCCAGCCATAGGCGGTGATGAGAAAGACACCGATATAACCGCCGAGGCCGAAGAACACGATGCTGCCGAAATTGACGTAGCCGGCATAGCCGATCATGAGATTCAGATTGCTTGCGAGGATGATGTAGACCGAGGCGAGCACCAGGCTTTCGCGCAACGCCACGTCGTCGTGCCAGAGCGGCAATACGACGAACGCCGCGGTTGTCGCGACGATCACCCAGAAGAAGGGTTGCCGGAGATAAGTCAAGGGAGCCATGGGCGCCTTTGGCCGGCCGCGCTCACGAACGCCGGAAGGTGAAATTGAACAGGCCGCGCGGAAAGGCGATCAAGACCAGGACGAACAGCACGAATTCGATGACCGAGGTCCAGCTCACCGGCATGAAGGGCGTCGCCACGCCCTCGACCAGCCCGAGCGCGATGCCGCCCAAGAGCGCGCCCGCCGGGTTGCCGAGGCCGCCCAGAATGGTGACGACGAAGCTCTTGAGCTGGTAAGCGCCGCCCGACAGCACGGTGAAGGGAAACATGGTGGCGATGAGCGCGCCCGAGACGCAGGCGAGCGCCACGCCGAGGCCGAAAGCGAGCGCCAGCACGCGCGTCGTCGGAATGCCGACCAGCTCCGCCGCCACGCGGTTGCCGGCCACCGCGCGGATCGCCTTGCCGGCGCGCGTCTTCTGGAGGAACAGAAACAGCAGCACGGCGATGATTCCGGTCAGCGCCGCCGCCATCAAATGGGTGCCCGGAAAGGTGTATCCCTCGAAACTGATCCCGGGCAGTGAGACATTGATATTGAACAGCACGGTGCCCCACAGCGCGGTGCCGAGGCCGATCAGCACCAGATTGACCGAGAATGTGGAAAGCAGGCTCATCAAAGGCGGCCGCCCGATCATGCGATGCACCGACAGCCAATAGATCAACACGCCGGCGCCGAAACCGATCACCGCCACCGGCGGCACCGCGGCATAGGGCGAAATGCCGAGCCAGTCGCTGATCAGGAACAGCGCGAACATGCCGGCGACGATCATTGCGCCATGCGTCAGGTTGACGACGTTCATCACGCCCCAGATCAAGGTCAGCCCCATCGCGGCCATGCCATAGACCGCGCCTATCAAGATGCCGTCGATGATGGAGGCGAGTATTCCGAACATGAGGGGGAAAGCGCGGGAGGGAACGAAGCCGTTCCCTCCCCGTCGCGTTCAGTGGATCGGATAGAGGATCGGCGCCGTCGCCGCGGCGGTCGGCCAGATCACCTCTTTCGCGAGCTGGCCGCCCTTCATCTGCCACTGGGTCAACACCATCTGATGCGCCAGTTGCAGGCCGTGGGTCTGCGGGTCGTTCGAGAACTTGCATTGGCCGAAGAGCGTGGTCACGTTCATCTTATTGAGCGTATCCGCCACCTTCGCGGGATCGATCGAACCCGCCTGCTCGATCGCGTGCTGGAAGATCAGCCCGCCAGCATAACCGCCCGCCGAGTGGTAGTCCGCGGGCGCGTTGTACTTGGCCTGAAAACGCTGGGCGAACACCGCCGAGGTCGGGCCGAAATTGGGCTTGTAGCTCACCTGCGGCGCCCATTGCGAGGGCACCGAGATGCCGAGCGCCGCCGGGCCCAATGTGGCGAATTGGCCGCTGTCGGGCGCCACCAGCAACGTCACCCATTTGATGCCGGCTTTCTGGTCGTGGATCTGCCGCGTCAGGGTCGCGCCGTCGGGATAATGGCCGCCGCCCAAAAGCGCGTCGGGCTTGGCTGAGACGATCTTGTTGATGATGGCGCTGAAATCCGTCTGATCGGGCGGATAGGATTCATCGAGCACGATCTTAAGGCCCATATCCTTCGCCTGGTCGCGCGTGGCGCCGGCCACCGCCTTGGAGAACGGATCGTCGGAATAGACCAGCGCGATGGTGGCGCTGGGATTCTTCTGCTTGAGCGCCTGGAGCGCGCCAGTCAGGTAATTGTCGGCCGGGGTATAGGTCTGGAACAGGTATTTGTTGCCGAGCTCGTAGGTCCTGGCTTCGGCGCCGCCGATGCTCATCATCAGCGCGCCGTATTGCTCGGAGATGACCGCCGCCGTCGCGACCAGGCCCGAGGAATAGGGGCTGAACAGGAACTGTGCCTTGTCCTGGACGATGAGCTGCGTATAGAGCTGCTGCACCCGCGCGCCCTGTGATTCATCGTCGTAGCTGACGAACTTCACCATGTAGGATTTGCCGCCGGCCTTGATGCCGCCGGCGGCGTTGACGTCGTCGCGCCACATCTCGAAGCCGCGCAGCTGCGCCAGGGAGTCGACGTTGAGCGCGCCGGTTTGCGAGGCGGTGAAGCCGATTGTGATGCTGTCCTGGGCCTGGGCCGAAGATGACAAAACGGCCGGCGTGGCAAGGAACAGCACCGCGGCCGCGAAGCGGAATAGGCGGTTCATGGGATCCTCCTCATATTTTAAATCCATGACCCCGGAAACCACGGGGCTTGGCCAAATCTATAGGCCATGTCGGCCTTAAGGCAAGGCGGATGGGACGGCGCCGGCGCGACGCCGGAGCATGATTTTCGTTGATCGCCGGGGCACCAAGGGTTGAGATGGGGCGGGGATTGACGGGAGACGGCCATGGATGCGCGCGGGAAGCCCGAAAGCGGATCAGAAGCCCGCGAATTGGCGGGAGAAACCATCCTGCTGGCGCGCGCCGTGGACGGGATCGCCCATCTCACCCTCAACCGCCCGGATGCCCGCAACGCGCTCTCCGTGGCGCTGATGGGCGAGCTGCAACAGGCGCTCGACCGCATCGCCAAGGACGCGGCGGTCAAGGTGGTGGTGATAGAAGCCAACGGGCCGGTGTTCTGCGCCGGCCACGATCTGCGCGAGATGCGCGCCAATCCTGGACGGCAATATTACGAACGCGTCTTCGCGCAATGCTCCAAGCTGATGCTGTCGATCGTGAAACTTCCCAAGCCGGTGATCGCGCAAGTACGCGGCGTCGCCACCGCGGCGGGCTGCCAGCTTGTCGCGAGCTGCGATCTGGCCGTCGCGGCGGACGAGGCCCGCTTCGCCACGCCGGGTGTCAATATCGGCCTGTTCTGCTCGACGCCGATGGTGGCGCTGTCGCGCGCGGTGCCGCGCAAACCGGCGATGGAGATGCTTTTGACCGGCGAGATGATCGACGCGCAACGGGCGCGCGACTGGGGCCTGGTCAACCGCGTCGTGCCCGCTTCCCAGCTTGAAGCGGAGACGAACAAGCTCGCCAAGCAAATCGCAGCCAAGTCGCCGCTGGTGCTGAAGATCGGCAAGGAGGCGTTCTACCGCCAGGCCGAGCTGGGATTGGCCGAGGCCTATGATTATGCGAGCCAGGTCATGACCACCAACATGCTGGCGCGCGACGCCGAGGAAGGCATCGACGCCTTCCTGCAAAAGCGCCCGCCGGTATGGGAGAACCGTTGAATCACGATTTCTACAGCGACGATTACCTGCGCGGGGTTCTGGGGCGGGTCAAAACCATCGCCATGGTCGGCGCTAGCGAGCACTGGAACCGGCCCAGCTATTTCGTGATGAAATATCTTCAGGACAAGGGCTATCGCGTCATCCCCGTCAATCCCAACGCCAAGGCGGCCGAGATTTTGGGCGAACCGGTCTACAAGAGCCTCGCCGACATCCCCGGCAAGATCGACATGGTCGACATCTTCCGGGCTAGCGAACAGGCCGGGCCCATCGTCGACGACGCCATCAAGAAAGGCGCCGCGGTGGTGTGGATGCAAATCGGCGTGCGCAACGACGAAGCCGCTAACAAGGCCGAGGCGGCCGGGCTCCAGGTGGTGATGAACCGCTGCCCCAAGATCGAACATGCGCGGCTCCATGGCGAGCTCGGCTGGAGCGGCGTCAACACCGGGATCATCTCGTCCAAGCGCCGCAAGCTCAAATGAACGGAAAGAAACCGCCCGCCCCCGGCTTCGAAACCCTGGCCATCCACGCCGGAGCCGCGCCCGATCCCGCCACCGGCGCGCGGTCGACGCCGATCTATCAGACCACCGCCTATGTGTTCGACGACGTTGACCAGGCGGCCTCGCTCTTCAATCTGCAAAGCTACGGCTATCTCTATTCGCGTCTCACCAACCCCACCGTCTCGGTGCTCGAGGAACGTCTGGCCGCGCTCGAGGGCGGCCGCGGCGCCGTGTGCACCGCCTCGGGCCACGCCGCGCAGATGCTCGCCTTCTTCGCCTTCATGGAACCGGGCGACCAGTTCGTTTCGGCCGACAAGCTCTATGGCGGCTCGATTACCCAGTTCGGCAAGAGCTTCAAGAAATTCGGCTGGGAAGTCGCCTTCGCCGACGCCGACAAGCCGGACAATATCCGCCGCGCCATCACGCCCAAGACCAAGGCGGTGTTCGTCGAAAGCCTGGCCAATCCCGTGGGCGCGGTAGTCGATCTCGATGCGGTCGCCCGGATCGCGCATGAGGCGGGCCTGTTGTTCATCGTCGACAACACCATGGCGACGCCCTTTCTCTGCCGCCCGTTCGACTGGGGCGCCGATCTGGTGGTTCATTCCACCACCAAATTTCTCTCCGGCCACGGCAACGCCATGGGCGGCGCGGTGATCGACAGCGGCAAATTTGACTGGTCCAAGAGCCCGAAATTCAAATCGCTGACCGAGGCCGAACCGGCCTATCACGGCCTGAAATTCCAGGAGACCTTCGGCGATCTCGCCTTCACCGTGCACGGCCATGCCGTGGGCCTGCGCGATCTGGGCGCGACGATGGCGCCGCTCAACGCCTTTCTCACCATCACCGGCATCGAAACGCTGCCCTTGCGCATGGAACGCCACGTCGCCAACGCGCTCGCCGTGGCCCGGCATCTGGAGAAACATCCCAAGGTCGCCTGGGTCTCCTATGCCGGGCTGGCTTCGAGCCGCTATCACGATCTTGCCCAGAAATATCTGCCCAAGGGAGCGGGCGCGGTGTTCACCTTCGGCCTGAAGGGCGGCTATGCGGCCGGCATCAAGCTGGTCGAAGGCGTCGAGATCATCTCGCATCTGGCCAATGTCGGCGACACCCGCTCGCTCATTCTCCATCCGGCATCGACCACGCACCGCCAGCTCAGTGCGGCGCAGCAACAGGCGGCCGGCGCCGGGCCCGAGGTGGTGCGGCTTTCGATCGGGCTTGAAACCGTTTCCGACATCATCGCCGATCTCGACCGCGCGCTGGCCAAAAGCTGAGCACTTGACCCGCGACCGGGGAACGGCCAGAATTCCAGGCAATGGAATGCGCCTTGCCTTGCGGCATGAATGCGTTTTGATTCGGGGGAGAAGGAAATGCCGGAGAAAAGCAAACGTCGCGGCTGGAGTTGGTGGTATCTGCTCCTGATCGTTCAATACCCGTTGGCCTTGTGGGTTCCGCTCTACAACAAGGCCGATCCCAGCTTCATCGGCATGCCGTTCTTCTATTGGTTTCAGCTCGCCATGATCCTGGTCGGCGCGGGGCTGATCGCCATCGTCTATTTCGCCACCGAAGCCGAGTAAGACCGCCACGCGGCGGACAGCAAAAATCTTATCGATGGGGGAATGCCGTGAATGAGGTGAATTGGGTCGCGCTGACCGTTTTCGTCGTGCTGTTCGGCTTCATCACCTGGCTCGGCTTCGCCGCCGCGCATTGGCGCCGCGGCGATCTCAACCTCATCAATGAATGGGGCCTGGGCGGACGGCGTTTCGGCACCGTCGTCACCTGGTTCCTCATCGGCGGCGATCTCTACACCGCCTATACCTTCATCGCCGTGCCGGCTTTGGCCTTTGGCGCCGGCGCCATCGCTTTCTTCGCCGTGCCCTACACCATCATCGTCTATCCCTTCATGTTCGTCGTATTCCCCCGCATCTGGTCGGTGTGCCACAAGCACGGCTTCGTCACCGCTTCGGATTTCGTGCGCGGCCGTTTTGGCAACCGTTGGCTGGCGCTGGCCGTCGCGGCCACCGGCATCGTCGCCACCATGCCTTACATCGCGCTCCAGTTGGTCGGCTTGCAGGTGGTGATCGGCGGGCTCGGCCTTCAGGGAACGGGCGCCGTCGGGGATGCGCCGTTGATCATCGCCTTCATCATCCTCGCCGCCTTCACCTATTCGAGCGGGCTGCGCGCGCCCGCCGCCATCGCCATCGTCAAGGACATGCTGATCTACCTCACCACGGCCGCGGCCGTGATCATCATCCCCTACCAGCTTGGCGGTTTAGGCAATATCTTCTCGTCCGTGCCCGCGCAGAAACTGCTGCTAGCGGTGCCCAGCGCCACAAGCACCGGCAGCTACGGTGTCTACGCCTCCCTGGCATTGGGCTCGGCCATGGCGTTGCTGCTCTATCCCCATTCGATGACCGGCATTCTTGCCGCCAACAGCAGCAAGGTCGTGCGCCGCAACTCGGCGTTGATCCCGGCCTATTCATTCATGCTGGGGCTGCTGGCTTTGCTCGGCTTCTTCGCCCTTGCTTCGGGGGTTAGCACGATGCCGGAATTCGCCGGCGGCTTCGCCCAGTTCAAGGGTAATTTCGCCGTACCGGCGCTGCTTCTGCACAGCTTTCCGGCTTGGTTCGTCGGTGTCGCATTTGCCGCCATCGGCATCGGCGCGCTGGTGCCTGCGGCGATCATGTCAATCGCCGCGGCCAATCTCTACACCCGCAACATCTACAAGGAATTCATCAATCCGCGCTGCACCGACAAGCAGGAATCGCAGATGGCGAAATGGGTGTCGCTGATCGTCAAGTTCGGCGCGCTGCTGTTCATCCTGTTCATCCCGACGCAATACGCGATCTATTTCCAGCTGCTGGGCGGGATATTGATCATCCAGACCTTCCCGGCGGTGATCATCGGTCTCTATACCCGCTGGTTCAACCACTGGGCGCTGCTCTGCGGCTGGGCGGCGGGCACGGGCTTGGGCGCCTGGATGTTCGTGGCGATGAATTTCACCGCGACATATCCGCTGGCGATCGGCGGCTGGACCTTTCCCGGCTATATCGCGCTCTACACCGTGATCCTGAACTTCGTGGTGGCGGCAGTATTGACCCCGGTGTTCAACGGCTTGGGCGCCGGCCAACGCCGCGACCAGACCGCCGAGGCCGATTATACCGGCTGAAGGTAGTTCGAGACTTCAACCAGGTTCCCGTCGGGGTCGCGGAAATAAACCGAGCGCATGGGGCCTTGCGCGCCGGTTTTCGGCACCGGGCCCAATTCGATGGCGACGCCGCAGTCTTTAAGATGGGCGATGACATCGTCCAAGGGCGTCTTCGCGATCAGACAGAAATCGCCTGAGCCGGGCGTGGCCTGTCTAGCCTTGGGCTCGAATTCATGCCCCGCAAGATGCAAATTGATCTTCTGCTCGCCGAAATGGAGCGCGACCCCCCCGTCGAACTCGACCTGGCGCAATCCCAGTGCGCGCGCATAGAACCGGCAACTCGCCTCGATGTCCTTGACCGTCAGGACGAAATGATCGACGCGATCTATTAAAATCGGCGCGGTCATCGTCGGGCCTTGGGCCGCGCCTTGGTCTCACGCGCCACCCAATCGAGATAGGGCTTGAACCCCGCCGTTACCCGAACCGCCTCGATGCAGGGGCAATCGTAGGAATGGAGCTTTTTGACCGTGGCGATGAGGCGCTTGAGCCGATCCTGCGTGGTTTTGAGGATCAGCACCGCCTCGCGGCCGCGCTGGAGCCTGCCTTCCCACCAATAGAACGCGGTCACCCCGCCGATGACATTGGCGCAGGCGGCGAGCCTCGCCGCCACCGCCGCGCGGCCGATCCGCTCGGCCTCTTTCCGGCCGCTGGTGGTGGCATAGACCCACATCACCGCCATCGATCCCTCCTGGCCCTTGCGCTCCCGAGTCGCGGCGCTTCCCCGTCCGCCGCAAGGACGCTACCATGGCGGCTTCGCGGGCCGTTCGCCAGGGGGTGGGGACTTGTCCGAAGACCAGGCGATAGCGCCGAAGAAGCATCATGGCCCGACCGCGTCGCAACGCGCGTGGCTGAAACGCGGCCTCGACGAGCCGGGCGGCAAGCTGCCTATGTTCGACGACCAGGGCCGCCAGATCGACCAGCGCACGGTGCAAGCCTGCATCGAGGCCGGCTGGGCCGAACCCTGGATCGCCAACCCGATCAAGCCGGATTGGCAGATCTGCCGCCTGACGGAAAAAGGCCGCGGTCTTGCCCAAGGCCGGGAACAGACCCGCCCAGCCCGCCAGCAACCTCACGCATCAGATGAGAAGAAAACGACTAAGACTTGATTTTATAAGATTAATATTTCGATTCGGACCAGGAAATGGTCGGAGCGGCGAGATTTGAACTCGCGACCCCTTGCACCCCATGCAAGTGCGCTACCAGACTGCGCTACGCTCCGCCCGGCCCGAATTGGCTGACGCGACTATAGTGACGAGGCCCACCCCCTGGCAACCGCACCATCGCTGAAAAACCGCCTCTTTCCGCCCTGGCTGGGCCCGGTCCTGCTGCTTTGTCTGCTGGTGGAAGCGCCCGGAGCGTTGGCCCAGTCGCCTCCGGACGCTTCCAAGCCGGCGGTGCCGCCCGAAGCCCCGCGCCGATGCCCGCCGCCGGGCACGCTCGATTGCATGCCGATCGTGCCGCCGGAGCGGCGGGCCTTCTGTTCCCGGGATTATGCCGAATGGATCGGGCGCAACTGCCCGAACACCCACATCGTCTATTGAGGTCTATTGAGACAAGCGGGGCCTTAGCCGCGAACCTTCTTCAATTCCTCGCGCAGGGTCAGAAGCTCGCGCCTCAATTCGAACAATTCGCGGCGCATGTCGTCGACCCGGTCGCCTTCCTTGGTCGCGGCGGTGGTCGGCAGGGTCAGGCGCGGAATATCGTCGGTCTTGAGCGCGCCCTCGCGCAACAGCTTCTGCACGCCCTTGATGGTGTAACCCTGCTCGTAGAGGCACTGGCGGATGCGGCGCAGCAGCAGTACGTCGTCGGGGCGGTAATAACGCCGCCCGCCGGCGCGCTTCAGCGGCTTCACCTGCGGAAACTTGGATTCCCAGAAGCGCAGCACGTGTTGCGGCACTTCGAGTTCCTGCGCCACCTCGCTGATGGTGCGGAAGGCGTCGGCCGATTTGGCGTTGCGCCGCGACGCGGCCGAGGCCGGCGGCGGCACGATCATCTCGGGCATGCGCATGGTCATGCGGCACCGCCTTTGGCCGCGCCCGGCGAGAGCGCGGTGTTGATCTGGTCTTTCAGCACATGCGAGGCGCGGAACACCAGAACGCGCCGCGGATTGATTGGCACTTCTTTTCCGGTTTTGGGATTGCGGCCGATGCGGCGGCCCTTCTTGCGCACGGCGAAGCTGCCGAAGGAAGAAACCTTGACCATTTCGCCGCGCGCTAGCGCCTCGGCGATTTCATTGAGGACGGTTTCCACCAGCTCGGCGGATTCGTTCCGCGACAACCCAACCTCCTGGTAGACCGCCTCGCTCAATTGAGCGCGCGTGACCGTTTGCCCAGCCATGTCAGGACTCCCCTTATGTCCTTGTCCCCGGGCCCTTTGTGCTGGGCCCTTGATGGAAACCTAGACCCCGTCGGGATATTTTGCAAATACAGCGTCTTGTGGGCAGCTCTTGAATAACGGGGATAACTTTAACCATCCCGAAACCCGCCCGGAATGCGGCTTCAGGCCCTACCAGCGCACCAGCCCGGCGCCCCAGGTCAACCCGCCGCCCATGGCCTCGAGTAGCACCAGCTGGCCGGGCTTGATCCGGCCGTCGCCGCTGGCCTCGGCGAGCGCGAGCGGAACCGAGGCCGCCGAGGTGTTGGCGTGGCGGTCGATGGTCACCACCACCTTGTCGCCCGATATGCCCAGCTTCTTGCCGGTGCCGTCGATGATCCGGCGATTGGCCTGATGCGGCACCAGCCAGTCGATATCCTTGGCTTCAAGTCCGTTGGCGTCGAGCGCCTCTTGCGCCACCTCGGCCAGGCGCTGCACCGCATGGAGGAAGATCTTCTTGCCGTCCATGCGCAAATGCCCCGCGGTGCCGGTGGTGGACGGGCCGCCATCGACATAGAGCAGACCGTAGCCCTTGCCGTCGGTGTGCAAATGGGTCGAGAGAATGCCGCGCTCCTTCATGTTCGAGCCCCGGCTCTCCGCCGCGCCGCCATTGGCGGGCTTCGCCTCCAGCACCAAGGCGCCGGCGCCGTCGCCGAACAGCACGCAAGTGCCGCGATCGGTCCAGTCGAGGATGCGCGAGAAAGTTTCAGCGCCGATCACCAAGGCGCGGCTGGCCTGGCCGCAACGCAACGCGTTATCGGCCACCGACAGGGCATAGATAAACCCGGTGCAGACGGCGTGGATGTCGAAAGCGGCGCCCTTGGTGACGCCGAGGCTCGCCTGCACTTTTGACGCGGTGGCGGGGAAAGTGTTGTCAGGCGTGGCGGTGGCGAGCACGATCAAATCGATGTCGCTGGGTTTGCATTTTGCGGAAGCCAGGGCCTTCTCCGCCGCCTTGATGGCGAGATGCGAGGTGAATTCGCCCTCGGCGGCGATGTGGCGTTGGCGGATACCGGTGCGTTGCACGATCCATTCGTCGGAGGTGTCGAGCCTGGTCGCAAGCTCGGCGTTGGTGACAATGCGCTCGGGCAAATAGGAGCCGCAACCCAGGACCTGCGAGCGGTGGTTCATGACCGCGCGCCGCCCGCCGCCGTCGGTTCCGCCGCCACGGGCAAGGCGCTCATCTGCAAAATCTCCTCATGCAGCTTTTCGAGGAAGCCGTTGATCTCCATGTCGCAGGCGACGCCGATGGCGTTGGCGAAGCCGAGCGGGTCGGTCGAACCATGGCTCTTCACGCATATCCCCTGGATGCCCAGGAACACCGCGCCATTATAGCGCCGCGGGTCCATGCGCTTGCGGAGCTTGCCGAGCGCGCGGTTGGCGAACACATAGCCCAGCCGGGCCACCAGCGACGAGCGGAAAGCGGAGCGCAGAAATCCCGAATAAAGCCGCGCCGTGCCCTCGATGGTCTTGAGCGCGACGTTTCCCGTGAAACCGTCGGTCACGACCACGTCGACCGTGCCGGCGGCGATGTCGTTGCCCTCGATGAAGCCGTGGAACTTGACCGGCGCGCCTGGGCCCCTGAGTCTCAAGGCCGCGCCGCGCACCGCGTCGTTGCCCTTCATCTCCTCGGAGCCCACGTTCAGCAATCCCACGATCGGCTGGGTCACGCCCAGCACGGTGCGCGCGAACACGTCGCCCAGCAACGCGAACTGCACCAGATTTTCGGAATCGCATTCGACATTGGCGCCGAGATCGAGCATCACGCTCTCGCTTCGGAGCGTCGGCATGAAGCAGGCGATCGCCGGCCGGTCGATGCCGGGTATCATCTTGAGCACGAATTTCGCCATGGCCATCAGCGCGCCGGTGTTGCCGGCCGAAACCACGCAATCGGCCTCGCCCGCCGCCACGGCGTCGATGGCGAGCCGCATCGAGGAGTTGCGCGCGCCCCGGAGCGCGATCGAGGGCTTGGCGTCGTCGGTGACGAATTCGTCGGTGTGGTGGATGACGGCGCGGGCCGCCAGTTTGGGGAGCTTGTCCAGCAGCGGACGGATGCGGCTTTCGATGCCGTAGAAACGGAACTCGGCCTGGGGGTAGCGCACCAGAGCGATGTCGGCGCCCTTCACCACCATCTCGGGCGCTTGTTCGCCGCCCATGGCGTCGAGCGCGATGACCAGCCGTTTGCTCAAAGCCGGGTTCCCCCCGCCCCCGCGCGCGTCACGCCGTCTCGGTCGGCGCCGGAACCACTTCGCGCCCGTCGTAATAGCCGCAAGCGGCGCAAAGGTGATGCGGCCGCCTCAACTCGCCGCAATTCGGGCATTCGGTGTAAACCGAGGGCTTCAGCGCGTGGTGCGAACGCCGCATGTTGCGGCGCGACTTGGAGGTCTTTTTCTTCGGAACGGCCATGGCGTGAAACTCGGAAGTTTTGGGGATTTGGCCCCGGCGGGGCTGGGCCGCAGTTAGGTAGCGAAAATCGGGCTTTGCCGCAACCTCGTTCGCCTATTCCTTGGAATTATTCTGCTTTTTGAGGGCCGCCAGGGCCTCAAAGGGCGATGGCGGCTTGGCGTCGCCGGCCGGGACCGGGGCCGCGGCCCCGGGCGCGTGGGGGAACGGGTCAAGCGCCAGCGAGAGCTGCTGGGCCACCGCTTCGCCGATGTCGATGACGCCGTTTTCGATGGGTTCGATGGTTTCGGCCGCACCGTCGAGGTTGACCTCCTGCGCCTCGCCGCCGCCGCCATAGAGCACGGTGAAGCCCTCCTCGACCCGGCTTTGGACCGGCGCCAGCGACACGACGCAGGCCTGGGTCACGTCGGCGTCGAGCTCGGCGGTCAGGCGGAAGAGGCCGCCAGGAATCTGCCCGAGCCGCACCACCGCCGTCAGATTGGCGAGCGCCATGAGATCGAAGCGCTTGGCGAGCGCCGCGCGCTCCGCCTTGTTGGCCGCGATCTCGAAGCTCTGCTCGTCGCGCCTGAGCCGCGCCACTTCGATGGGCCGGGAAAATTCGGGCGGTGGCGCTTTCATGCCCCCTCCCCGGTATCCAGCGGCAATTCGCCACGCAGCAACGCAGCGGCCGGCGCGCGCGCCAGCGCCGCATCTTGGCGGCGCAGATAGGCGGCGGCATCCGCGAGCCGTGCGGGCGCAGGCTTGGCCGTGCCGAACAGATTCCGCTTCAGCGCCTCTTCGAGATTCTCCTCGCCCGCGAGTCCCCGCTCATAGGCGCGGATGCGGCCATAGAATGACTGCGCCATGACCTTGACCTGGCGGCCGACGCCGAGATCGCTCGCCCCCATTTCGCGCAAGTTCCGGTCGAGATCGGCGAACATGAGATCGAACAGTTCTTGGGAGAATGCCGCGGCCCCGGGCGCGGATTTGAGCCGCCGCAGCGCCAGGAAGGCGTGGAGCGCGATCATCTCGAAACGCCCGTCGAGCGTGTCGGGCACGCCCCAGGCGGCGAAAAAGGCGGGCGCACGCGAGGCATTGACGATTTCGCCATAAAGCGCATGGGCGGCGCTCGGGCGGGATTTGCGGCGGAACAGCGCGGCGAAGGCCATGTCAAAAACCCCGGTTAGCCCATTGAAAGACGGGGCCTTTCAGGATACAACTTTCCGCCGACATGGAAATGTTTTTCAAGTCCTTTGATCGCCGTCGCCCTTGGCGCCTCGCCGCGATTCTTTGCGTGGGCTTGGCTTTGGCATCCTGCGACATTCCGATCGACCAGCGCGGCAATAAGCCTGACGAGAACAACCTCGCCCAAATCAAGCCGGGCGAGACCGACAAGGCGACGGTGACGCGCCTCATCGGCTCACCCTCCTCGGTCGCCGCCTTCGATCCCAACACCTGGTATTACATCAGCCAGAAAACCAAGACCGTGGCCTGGTTCCGCACCGAAGTGCTCGATCAAGACGTGGTCGCGATCACCTTCGATCAGGACGGCGTGGTCAAGACCATCGGCAATCGCGGCATTCAAGACGCCCAGGCGGTGACGCCCAATCCCAACGCCACGCCGACCAACGGCCGCGAATTCTCGACCATCGAGATGTTCCTCGGCAATTTCGGCAAGTTCGTCGACAAGCCCCGCACCAACGGGGACCAGGGCGGCGGGCCGTAAGCCCGCGCTTGCCGCTTTTCCGTCAGCGCCACGCCGCGAGCATGGCCAGCAGCAAAATCGCCACGATGTTGGTGATCTTGATCATCGGGTTGACCGCCGGCCCGGCGGTGTCCTTGTAGGGATCGCCGACGGTGTCGCCGGTCACCGCGGCCTTGTGGGCTTCCGAGCCCTTGCCGCCATACCGGCCTTCCTCGATGTATTTCTTGGCGTTGTCCCAGGCGCCGCCGCCCGAGGTCATCGAAATGGCGACGAAGATGCCGGTGACGATGGTCCCCAAGAGCATCGCGCCCAGCGCGCTGAATCCGGCGGCCTTGCCGCCGATCGCCTGGACGACGAAGAACAGAACCACCGGTGCCAGCACCGGCAACAGCGAGGGGAGGATCATCTCCTTGATCGCCGCCTTGGTGAGCAGATCGACGGCGCGGCCGTAATCGGGCTTGCCCCGGCCCGACATGATGCCCTTGATCTGCTTGAACTGGCGGCGCACCTCGATCACCACCGAGCCCGCGGCGCGGCCGACCGCGGTCATGCCCATCGAGGCGAAGAGATAGGGCAAGAGGCCGCCCACGAACAGGCCGACCACCACATAGGGGTCCTGCAACGCGAAGCGCACGTCGAGGCCGGGGAAGTAATAGCGCAGATCGTTGGTGTAGGCGGCGAACAGCACCAGCGCCGCGAGCGCGGCCGAGCCGATGGCATAGCCCTTGGTGACCGCCTTGGTGGTATTGCCGACGGCATCGAGCGCGTCGGTGATCTTGCGCACGTTCTTCGGCAGATTGGCCATTTCGGCGATGCCGCCGGCGTTGTCGGTGACCGGCCCGTAGGCGTCGAGCGCCACGATCATGCCGGCCAAGGCCAGCATGGTGGTGGCCGCGATGCCGATGCCGAACACGCCGCTCAAGAGATAGGAGGCGATGATGCCGCCGCAGATCACGATCACCGGCAGCGCGGTCGATTCCATCGAGATCGCCAGACCCTGGATGACATTGGTGCCGTGGCCGGTGGTCGAGCTTTTGGCGATGCTCTGGACCGGGCGGTAGAATGTCGAGGTGTAGTATTCGGTGATCCAGACCAGAAGGCCGGTGACGGCCAATCCCACCAGCGCGCAATAGAACAGACGGGAACCGGTGGTGATGGTGCCGTTGGTCATGATCATCATGGTATCCATGCCGAGCAGTTTGGAGATCGAGAACCAGATCGCTCCCGCCGAGAGAACGCCGGCCACGACCAGCCCCTTATAGAGCGCTGCCATGATGTTCTTGCTCGATCCCAACCGGACGAAGAACGTGCCGATTACCGAGGTGAAGATGCACACGCCGCCGATCAGCAGCGGCAGCACCATGATGGTGTCGCGCAGGGCGCCGTCGAAGAAGATCGCGCAGAGCAGCATGGTCGCAACGATGGTTACGGCATAGGTCTCGAACAGATCGGCAGCCATGCCGGCGCAGTCGCCGACATTGTCGCCCACATTGTCGGCGATCACCGCCGGGTTGCGCGGATCGTCCTCGGGAATGCCGGCTTCGACCTTGCCCACCAGATCGGCGCCGACATCGGCGCCCTTGGTGAAGATGCCGCCGCCCAGCCGCGCGAAAATCGAGATCAGCGAGGCGCCGAAGCTCAAGGCCACCAGCGCTTCGAGAATGGGACGGGGATTGTCGACCGGCAGCGTGGCCCGCAGGAACAGGTAGTAGAGCGTGACGCCCAGCAGCCCCAGGCCCACCACCAGCATGCCGGTGACGGCGCCGGCGCGGAAAGCGATGTCGAGGCCGGCGGCAAGGCCTTTCTTCGCCGCCTGAGCGGTGCGTACATTGGCGCGCACCGAAATATTCATGCCGATGTAACCGGCCGCGCCCGACAGCACCGCGCCGATCAGAAAACCGAGCCCGCTGCGCCAGCCCAAGGTCACGAACAGGATGACGAAGATGACCGCGCCGACCATGGCGATGGTGCGGTATTGGCGGTTGAGGTAGGCCTGGGCGCCTTCCTGCACCGCGGCGGAGATGGCCTGCATGCGCGCCGAGCCGGCATCGGCCGCCAGCACCGACCGGCTGGTCAGGATGCCGTAGAGCACGGCGGTCACGCCGCCGAGGATGATCACCCAATAGGCCAAGCTCATGTCGAAATTCCCCCGCGCTCGAATCGTTCCGGAAAAAGCGGGCGGACCATGCCAGAACGCAACCGCCGAGGCAACCTAGGAGGATTATGCCCGAAAGCCCCGCCCAGCCAAGGCTCGGGGACTGCGATTTAGAAGTGGCGGTAGCCCGCCTGCGGCAAGGTGGCGGGTTTGCCGGATGCGTCGAGCACCCGTACGCCCAAACCCTTCTTAAAACGCCCGATCGGCGTCAGGGCCAGTTTGAGTTTCTTCGAAAGAGCGGCGATGCGCTTTTCCGCCTTCGCCGGCACGGCGAAAACCAGCTCGTAGTCATCGCCCGCTCCGAGCGCCGCGAAAATCCGCTCGGGCTCGGCCAAAATGGCGGCGCGCGCGGGCTTGGACAAAGGCAGAAGCTTGGCTTCGATGGTGGCGCCGAGCTTCGAGGCCTTGCAAACATGGTCCAAATCAGCGACCAGCCCGTCTGAAATATCGGCGGCGGCATGGGCCAACCCCGCCAGAGCCCGGCCCAAGGCAAGCCGCGGCTCGGGCAGGCGGTAGCGGCGGATCAAGAAATCGCGCCCTGCCGGGTCGAGCCCAGGCAACTCGCCCTTGAGCGCGGCCAGGCCCAGGCAAGCGTCGCCCAAGGTTCCGGATACATAAATCCGGTCGCCCGGTTTGGCGCCGGAGCGCAAGATGGCCTTGCCCCGCTTCACCGTGCCGAAGGCCGCGACCGAAAGCGTCGCCGGCCCCGGCGTCGCGGTTGAATCTCCGCCATAAAGCTTGATGCCGAAACGCTTCTGGTCGGCGGCCAAACCCTTGGCGAATTCCCCGAGCCACGCCTCGCCGCATGCTGGCGGCAGGCAGGTCACCAGCAGATACCCCACCGGCGTCGCGCCCTTGGCGGCGAGATCGGAGAGATTGACCCGCAGCAATTTCTGCGCGATCTGGCCCGGCGGATCTTCCGCCCGGTAATGCACCCCTTCGACGATGGCGTCGGTCTTGAGTACGTATTGCTCGCCCGTGACGCCGGGTATCAGTCCAACGTCATCGAGCAATCGCAATCCACCCGGCGCCGCCAGCGGCGCGAAGAAGCGCGCTATGCGCTCGAATTCATCAAGCCGCCGGTTCGGCGCCATGGCGCTTCTCCCCGAGCTCGCCCGCCCGCAAGCGGCGCGCCAGGCTGTCGAGCACGCCGTTCACCAGCCCCGGCTCCTTCTCGCCGAAGAAGGCATGGGCGATGTCGAGATATTCGTTGATGACGATTTCGGCCGGAACGTCCGGGCGGTGCGCCAGCTCGAAGGCGCCGCAGCGCAGAATGGCGCGCAACACGGTTTCGAGCCGGTTGAGTGGCCAGTCCGGGGAAAGGTCGGCGGCAATCGCGCGATCGAGTTCGGCCTGGTGCAATGCCGCGCCGCCGGCCACGGCGTCGAAGAATTCCTTGTCGGCTTCGCCAAAATCCTCGTTCTTGGCTTCCTCGCCCATCCGATGGGCGAGGAATTCCTCGATCACCAGTCGCGGCTCGGCCTGGGTCAACTCGATCTGGTAGAGCGCCTGCACCGCGGCAAGCCGCGCGGCAGTGCGCCTGCGGCCGGAGGGCGGGTTCACCGGCTCTTATCCGGAAAGCGCTGCTTCAGCGCGACCATGGCGAGACAGGCGCGCGCCGCCTCGCCGCCCTTGTCCTTCTTGTCCTTGCGCGCCCGCGCCATGGCCTGGCGTTCGTTCTCCACCGTCAGCACGCCGAAGCCCAAGGCCACGCCCTTCATCGCCAGATCCTGGAGGCCGCGGGCGCATTCGGCGCAGATCAAATCGTAATGCGAGGTTTCGCCGCGGATGACGCAGCCCAGCGCGAGGAAGCCGTCATATTTATTCTCCGCCGCCGCGAGCGCGATGGCGGCGGGAATTTCAAAACAGCCGGGCACTTCGAGCTTGTCGTAGTCGGCGCCGCCCGATTCCAACGCCGCCTGCGCGCCGCGCAACAGCTCGTTGGAGATGTGGGCGTAATAGCGCGCCTCGACGATCAGCACCTGCGGCTTCTTGGCCATGTCAGCTGGCGGGTTTGATCGGCCGGCGTTCGGCGACCGTAAGGCCGTAGCCTTCGAGGCCGACGATGCTGCGCTCGACGTTGGACAACAGGATCATGTCGCGCACGCCCAGATCGAACAGGATCTGAGCGCCGATGCCGTAATCGCGCAGCTCCGGCACGGTCTTGCCGGTTTCGAGGAAACCGCGCACGCGCTCGCTGAGCGCCGTCGACGTCGCTTCCCGCAGCAGCACGACCACGCCCCTGCCCTCCTTGGCGATCACGTCCATGGCGCCCTGCAACAGGCCGGCGCGGCCGCTCCGGACGCTGCCGAGCGCGTCGTCGAGCACGTTGAGCGCGTGCATGCGCACCAGCACCGGTTCCTTGGCCGAAAGATCGCCCTTCACCAGAGCGATATGCTCGGCATAGGCGACCTTGTTGACGTAGATATGCATCTGCCAAATGCCGCCGTGGATCGCAGGAAAGTCGGTGGAAAGCTTGCGCTCGATGATGCGGTCGTGACGGCGGCGATAGGCGATCAGGTCGGCGATGGTCGCGACCTTGATGCCGTGCAGCTGCGCGAAGGCGACCAGCTCCGATCGCCGCGCCATGGTGCCGTCGTCGTTCATGATCTCACAGATCACGCCCGAGGGATTGAGTCCGGCGAGACGCGCGATGTCCACCGCCGCCTCGGTATGGCCGGTGCGCACCAGCACGCCGCCGTCGCGCGCCATCAGCGGAAAGACATGGCCGGGCGTGACGATGTCATCCGGGCCCTTGCTCGGGTCGATGGCGGCTGCGATGGTGCGGGCGCGGTCCGGCGCGGAGATGCCGGTGGTGACGCCGTCGCGCGCCTCGATCGAAACCGTGAAGGCGGTCTGGAGCCGCGAGGCGTTCTGCTGCGCCATCAGCGGCAATTTCAACCGCTCGACCCGCTCGCGCGTCAGCGCCAGGCAGATCAGGCCGCGGCCGTGCTTGGCCATGAAGTTGATCGCCTCGGGCGTCGCCATCTGCGCCGGGATGACGAGGTCGCCTTCGTTCTCGCGGCTCTCGTCATCGACCAGGATAAACATCCGGCCGTTGCGCGCCTCCTCGATGATGTCCTCGACCGGCGAGGCGATTTCGACGAAGCTCATGCGGTCTCTCGCGCTAAGAGCCGCGCGACATAACGCGCGATGACGTCGAGCTCGAGATTGGCCCGGTCTCCCTCGCGGAGCTGTCCAAGAGTTCGTCTTGGCGAGGGTCAGCGGGATCAGATTGACGCCGAAGCGCCGCCCCTCGACCTCGTTGACGGTGAGCGAGACGCCGTCGAGCGAAACCGAGCCCTTGCTTGCTATCGACAATTCGAGAGCCCGCGGCGCTTCGAGCGTCAGGCGGATGCTGTCGCCTTCTTCCCGCCGCGCCACAACGGTCGCCAGGCCGTCAACATGTCCCATCACCATGTGCCCGCCCAGCTCGTCGCCCAGGCGCAGCGAACGCTCGAGATTGATTTTGCTCCCGACCTTCCAGGCGCCGGCGGTCGAGCGCGCGCGCGTCTCGGCCGAGACCCTGACCGAGAACCAGTCCTTGCCCTTGTCGAAAGCCGACAGGCAAATGCCCGAACAGGCGATCGAGCCGCCCAAGGCCAGATCGCCGAGATCGAGGCCGGTGGCGATGGTAAAGCCCGTGTCGCCGCCCGGCAGGACGGCGCGCACCAAGCCGATATCGCTGATGATTCCGGTAAACATGCCAATACCTTATGGACCATCAATTTAGGCCGCGCGCCCGAGGGTTTCCAGCACATCCTCGCCCACCGTCTCAAGCGCCAGCCGCTTGAAGCGCGGGGCCTGGGCGGGGGCTTCGAGGCCGAGCGCGGTCAGCGCGGGCAGGCCGTCGCCGCCGATCACGCTGGGGGCGCGGAACCAGCACAACCGGTCGACCAGATCGGCGCGCAACAGCGCCGTGGCGATGGTGGCGCCCCCCTCGACCAGAATCCGGGTGATGCCGCGCTTGCCCAGTTCTTGGAGCGCTAAAGCCAAATTGGTCTCGCCCGTCGGCGCCGCCGGCACCTCGACGATCTCGACGCCGCAGCCCTTGAAGGCGGCGCGGCGCTCGCCCGACATGCCGGGGCGGACCAGGAACCAGCTCGGCACCTCGCGCGCCGTCGCCACCACTCGCGCGGTCAAGGGCACACGCAAGGCGCCGTCGGCGACGATGCGCACCGGGCTCCTGCCCGCCATGCCCGGCAGGCGGCAGGTGAGTTCCGGGTCGTCGGCCAGCACCGTGCCGCTCCCGACCATCACCGCGTCGTTTGTGGCGCGCAACAGATGGACGCGGGCGCGGGCGGGCTCGCCGGTGATCCAGCGGCTTTCGCGCGAGGCGACGGCGACGCGCCCGTCGAGCGAGCTTGCGATCTTCAAGCTCACCAGCGGAATCCCTCGACGCATCAGGGAAAAAAATCCGGCATTCACATCCTCGGCTTCGGGCCCGCACAGGCCGAGCTCGACAGCGATCCCGGCCGCGCGCAGCCGGGCAATGCCCTGGCCCGAAACGCGCGGATCGGGGTCTTGCGTCGCGACGACGACACGCGATACGCCGGAAGATATCAGCGCCTCGGTGCAAGGCGGGGTCTTGCCGTGATGGCAGCAGGGCTCGAGCGTGACATAGACGGTGGCACCCTTGGCCGCTTTTCCGGCGCGCTCGAGCGCCACCGCCTCGGCATGGGGCCGCCCGCCCTTTTGCGTCGATCCCCGCGCGATCACCGCGCCGCCCTTGACGATGACGCAGCCGACGCTTGGATTGGGCCAGGTCGAACCGAGCCCGCGCCGCGCCAGCGCCAGGCCTGCGCGCATCGGCCCCGGATCGCTGCTCATGCGGAATCCTCAGTCCTGGTTATTGCTGAACTCGTCGATGAAATCGCCGAAATCCTTGGCTTCTCGGAAATTGCGGTAGACCGATGCGAAGCGCACGAAGGCGACCTGGTCGAGCGTCTTCAGCGTTTCCATCACCAGCGCGCCGATCGCATCGCTCTTGATTTCGGTCTCGCCCGAGCTTTCGAGCTGGCGGACGATCGAGTTGATGGCGCGTTCGATGCGTTCGCCTTCGACCGGGCGCTTGCGGAGCGCGATCTGCACCGAACGCGCCAGCTTGTCGCGCACGAAAGGCTCGCGCTGGTTGTTCTTCTTCACCACCGTGAGCTCGCGCAACGTGACGCGCTCGAATGTCGTAAAGCGCGCGGCGCATTGCGGGCACAACCGGCGGCGGCGGATGGCGGCCTTGTCGTCGGTCGGCCGCGAATCCTTGACCTGGGTGTCCTCGCATCCGCAGAACGGGCAACGCATTTTCTTTTCCTCTCCCTGTTATCCGGTCAACCCGGACCTTGCGGATAGATCGGGAAGCGCGCGCACAGGGCCTCGACGCGCTTTTTCACCGCCGCTTCGACCGTTTCATTGTTCTCGCCCTTGGATGCCAAGCCGTCGAGAACTTCCACGATGAGTTCTCCAATGTGCCGGAACTCGGCCTGGCCGAAGCCGCGGGTGGTGCCAGCCGGGCTGCCGAGGCGCACGCCCGAGGTGATGGTTGGCTTTTCCGGATCGAAAGGAATGCCGTTCTTGTTGCAGGTGATGGCGGCGCGCTCAAGATGAATCTCGGCTTTGCTGCCGGTCAGTTTCTTGGGCCGGAGATCGACCAGCATGAGATGGGTGTCGGTGCCGCCCGAGACGATGGCGAGCCCGTGCGAGGATAGGGTCGCGGCGAGAATGCGCGCATTGTCGACAACGGCGCGGGCATAGGCCTTGAATTGAGGCCGGAGCGCCTCGCCCAGCATCACCGCCTTGGCGGCTATCACATGCATCAGCGGGCCGCCCTGCAAGCCGGGGAAGACGGCGCTGTTGATCTTCTTGGCGATCTCCTCGTCGTTGGTGAGGACCATGCCGCCGCGCGGGCCGCGCAAAGTCTTATGCGTGGTGGTGGTGACGACATGGGCGTGCGCCAGCGGGCTCGGATGGACGCCGCCCGCGACCAGCCCGGCGAAATGCGCCATGTCGACCATCAGATAAGCGCCCACCTTGTCGGCGATCTGGCGGAAGCGGGCGAAGTCGATCACGCGCGGATAGGCCGAGCCGCCGGCGATGATCAGCTTCGGCTTCTCGGCCAAGGCCAGGCGCTCGACCTCGTCGTAATCGATGCGCGCATCCTCGCGCCGCACGCCGTAGAAGACGCCGCGGAACCATTTGCCCGAGAGATTGAACGGCGCACCGTGGGTGAGATGTCCTCCCGCGGCGAGCGCCATGCCGAGCGTGGTGTCGCCGGGCTGGAGCAGCGCCAGCAGCACCGCCTGGTTCGCCTGCGAGCCCGAATGCGGCTGCACGTTGGCGAAACCGCAGTCGAAGAGTTTCTTGGCGCGGTCGATGGCGAGCTGCTCGGCCTGGTCGACGAATTCGCAACCGCCGTAATAGCGCTTGCCCGGATAGCCCTCGGCGTATTTGTTGGTAAGCACCGAGCCCTGCGCCTCCAACACCGATCGCGAGACGATGTTCTCCGAGGCGATCAGCTCGATCTGGTTCTGCTGGCGCTTCAGCTCGCGGTGGATCGCGCCGGCAAGCTCCGGATCGCTTTCGGCGAGCATGGCGGTGAAGAAACCGTCGGGCGCGGCGGCCGGGTTGCTGCGGGCGGTCATGGTTTCCCTTTTCTCGGTCACGACAATTTGGCGATGCGGCGGGTGTGGCGGCCGCCTTCGAAGGAGGTCGAGAGGAAGGTCCTGAGGCAATCCTTGGCGGTCTCGCTGCCGATCATGCGCCCGCCCAAGGTCATCACATTGGCGTCGTTGTGCTGGCGCGCGAGCCGCGCGGTGGTGACGTCGTAGCACAAGGCGGCGCGCACCTTGCGGTGGCGGTTTGCGGCGATCGACATGCCGATCCCGGTGCCGCAGATGAGCAAGCCGAACCGCGCCTTGCCCGTCTCCACCGCCACGGCCACCTTCTCGGCGAAATCCGGGTAATCGACCGATTCAAGACTGTTGGTGCCGAGATCGAGCACGTCAAATCCCAAAGCGCGCAGCTCCGGCAGGAGAACGGTTTTCAACTCATAGCCGCCATGATCGGCGGCGACCGCAACCACTTCAGCCATGACACCGGACACCGTGAAAGCCAGCCTCGACTTTACCAGATATCGGCGGCTCAAGTCAGCCACCTACCATCCATCGGGCCATCCCCCGGGTCGGGGCCCTTCCGGCGTCCAGCCCCCAGCAAGCTGAAATTAAGCATTCAATGCTCTGATCCAGCGAAGCCGGCCCGGCGGCAATGCCGGGCCCGAACTATCGCCCGAACTATCGGAGGCCCTCCTGTCACAGACCCTTCCGGCCGCGCTCGCCTTCCTCGCGCCGCTGGTCATCGACGATCTGGCTCATTCCGGCCCAAAACGCGACGGCGGCTATGCCGTGCCGGCGGCGCGGCTTGACAAGATCGACGCGCTGGCCACCTTCGGCATTTGCGACAACTGGGAATTCGAGGAAGCGCTGCTGAAAATTCAGCCCGGTCTCCCGGTTCACGCCTATGATCACAGCGTGAGCCGGAACCTGTTCCGCCAGCAGCTGCTCAAGGAAATCGAACGGATCGTTTATCTCAAGCCCAATCTGGCAAAGCTCCGCGCGCGCTTGAAAATCTACAACGGATACAAGAAATTCTTCTCCGGCAACGTCACGCATTTCGAGGAAAGGGTTTTCAACCGTATCGCCGCGCCCAATGACGCGACCATGGAAAAGGTGTTCGCGCGGTTGCCGGGCAAGAAGAACGTCCTGCTCAAGATGGATATCGAAGGCGGCGAATACCGCGTCATCCCGGACATACTCGACTATGCCGGCCGGATCGACTTTCTGCTGGCCGAATTCCACGAAACCGATGCGTTGCGGGAAACCTTCGTCAACCGGGTGCAAGCCCTGCTCACTCGCTTCGAGATCGTCCATATCCACGCGAATAATTACGGCGGGGTGGCCGATGACGGCTTGCCCGAATGCCTGGAGATCACCTTCCTCAACAAGAAATTCGCCAAGCCGGGAAGCCGGCGCGCCCGATTGCCGCTCGACGGGATCGACTATCCCAATGACCCGGCCAGGCCCGATTTGCCGCTGATTTTCCCGGTCAAGGCGAAGTCGCGTTCAAGACCGCTGGTCAACGCCTAAGATCGGGCGACAGTCCCGGTTCGGGGTTTTTCAGATAAAATCCAAGATGACGGGCGCGATTATTGCGCCTAGTCCAGCCCATGATTGACAGAAAGCAACGCTTTCAATATACACGCCGTGAATCTGTTCAAGTATTGAGGCTCCCCCGATGGCCGACGAATCGCCCACCAAAACCGCGAAGACGGCGGAGGAAGACTTCTTGCGCATGACCGCGCGCCTGGTGGCCGCGTATTTGCGCAAGAACAGCGTGCCGGCGGCGCAGATCACCGACATCGTCGCCTCGGTGCATGGCTCGCTGCGCGCGATCGAGGGCAAGATCCAGGCGCCGCAGGGCGAGGCCTTGAAGCCGGCGGTGCCGATCAAGAAATCGATCACCGCGGATTACATCGTCTGCCTCGAGGATGGGCGCAAGCTCAAGATGCTGAAGCGCCATCTGCGCTCGACATACAACATGACGCCCGACGAGTACCGCCGGAAATGGGGCCTGCCTTCCGATTACCCGATGGTGGCCTCGAAATACGCGGCGCAGCGTTCCGACTTCGCCAAAAAGATCGGCCTCGGCAAGGGCGCCGGCAAGAAGAAAGCCGGCTAGCGGCGGGACAGCGCTCATTCCCAATGGAAATCTTCGCCTGAAGAACTAAAGCGCGCCAATACGGCGCTATCCCAAATCCGGCAAATTATCGACTTCCCAACGGCCTAGCTTTCTTGAGCCCGGTCCTACCGGATCCGCGGCGTCACTTCTCGAGATTGGCGTTCTTGGTCTCGGGCGTGGCGAGAATGGCGAGGATCGCCATCACCGCATAGGCCATCACCAAAAGCCCGATATAGATATAGGCCCGCTCGATGCCATAGGTTCTCAGGATCAGCCCGGCGATGATCGGTATGAGCCCGCCGCCATAGACCTGCGCGGTTTGATAACCCGCGCTCGCGCCCGAGGCGCGATACCGGGTCGGGAAATTCTCCGTATAGAAGGTCGGGATCGCGCCGTAGCCGAAGCCGAACACGAAACCGAAGCCGACGATCTCGGCGATCACCGCGAGGAGAAAGCTGCCCGTGTTGATGAGATAGAAATACGGGATGGCGAAGATCAGGAACACCACGGCGGCGATCAACAGGATGGTCCGGCGGTTGATGATGTCGGCGAGCAGCGAGCCGATGATCATGAACACCAGCATGAAACCCGCCGCGATCAGCCCGATCGTCTCGGGCGCCGATCCGGTGAAGCCGACCGTTTTCATGTAGCCGGTGCCGAACACGAAATAGAGGAAGAACGCGCCGCCGAACATGGCGTTCACCAGCGAGGTGCGCAGGATGGTTCCCGGCATGTCGCGCCAGACCTCGCGCGCGGGATGGTCGAGGATCTTGCGCTTCGCCTTGTGCCGCTCGAACAGGAAGCTGTCCTCGGTGCGCGTCCGGATGACGATGCCGACGATCACCAGCAGGAAGCCGGCGAAAAACAGAATGCGCCAGCCCCAGGAAACGAAATCCTCCTGCGACATCAGCGATTTAACGAAAATCACCGAACCGAAGCCCAAGAGCAGCCCGATCGGAATGGCGAACCCGACCCACGCTCCCCAGAAGGCGCGGTGCTTCGAATGCGCCGCCTGTTCGACCACCCAGGTCGAAGCGGTGCCGAATTCGGCGCCGAAACTGATTCCTTGCAGCAGCCGGAAGACGATCAGCAGCACGGGCGCCGCGACGCCGATGCTGTCATAGCTCGGCGTCAGCCCGATCAGCAGCGTGCTGACGCCCATCAGCACCAGCGCATACACCAACGCGTCCTTGCGCCCGCGCCGGTCGGCGATATTGCCGAAGATGTAAGCGCCGATCGGACGGATCATGATGCCAAGGCCGTAAACGCCGATCGCCGCCGCAACCGCCGCGACGCCCGGCAGCTTGAAGAAGACCTCGCCCCAGATGGTCGCCGCGATCACGCCGGTGACCAGGAAGTCGTATTGCTCGATCACCGAGCCGACGATGCTCGCCACCGCGACTTTAAGGATCTGCTCTGTGTTCGGCTTTGCCGTCGCTTTACGCATTCGATATTCCTCCCTTGGCCTGAAACCGCGCGAGCCTAGTTCTTGAGCTCGGCGTAGCCGCCGTCCTTCCAGGCATAGACCACGTAATCGGGGCCGACCACGTCGCCCTTCGGATCGAAGCCGATGCTGCCGATCACGGTGTCGAATTTGTTCGACTTCATCGCCCTCGACATATCGTCGAGCTTGATCGACTTGGCATCGGCGGCGGCCAAAGCGAAGACCTGCACCGCGGCATAGGTGTAAAGCGTGTAGCCCTCGGGATCGTAGCCCGCCTTCTTGAACTCGGCGACGGCGGCTTGCGCCGCCTTTAAATTGCGCGGATCGGGCGGGAAGGTCATCAGCGTGCCGTTGCCGGTGATGCCGGTGATCTTCCACAGATCGGTGGTCACCAGCGCGTCGCCGCCCATCAGCACGGCGTTGAGGCCTTGGTCGTGCGCCTGGCGCACGATCAGCCCGGCCTCGGCGTAATAGCCGCCGTAATAGATCGCGGCGATCTTGGCCTGTTTCATCTTGGATATGAGCGCCGAGAAATCCTTGTCGCCCTGGTTGACGGAATTGGTCATCGCCTCCTTCATGCCGAGCTTGTTCATGGTCTGGCGCGTCTGGTCGGCCAGGCCCTTGCCATAGGCGGATTTGTCGTCGATCACCGCCACGTTCTGGCCCTTGAAGCGGCTGACGATGTATTCGCCGGCGATGCGGCCCTGGCTGTCGTCGCGGCCGCAGACGCGGAACACGTTGTTCCAGCCCTTCTTGGCCGCGTCGTCGGTGAGCGCCGGGTTGGTCGAGGCCGGCGAAATCTGCAAGATGCCGTTCTCGGCATAAACCGCCGAGGCCGGGATCGACGCGCCCGAGCAATAATGCCCGGCGACAAAGATCACTTTTTGGTTGGCGAAGGAGTTTGCGACGCTCACCGCCTGCTTCGGGTCGCAGGCGTCGTCGCCGACGATGAGCTTGAGCTTCTGGCCGGCGACCCCGCCCTTGGCGTTGATGTCATTGACCGCCATCTCGGCGCCGCGCCGCATCTGCTCGCCAACCGCGGCGTCCGAGCCGCTGATCGGCCCGGCCACGCCGATGACGATATCAGCCCGCGCGCCGGAAACCGCCAGCACGAGAAACGCCGCCGCCAAAACCATCCTGCTGAGAAAATGCATGTCCAGCCCCCTGCCCTTATATTCCGCCGAGGATAACAGCAAGGCGCCGCGCCGGTCTACGCCCCGGCTTCGAGACCAAGGGCGCTCAAGCGCCGCCTTCCAAATAGGCCGCCCGCACCTCTTCATTGGCGAGCAATTCCTTGCCCCGCCCCGACAGGATGATTTGACCGGTTTGCAGCACATAGCCCCGATGGGCGAGGTTCAAGGCGTGATGCGCGTTCTGCTCGACCAGCAGCACGGTGATTTTTTCCTCGGCGTTGAGGACGCGGATGACCTCGAATATCTGCTTGGCGATCATCGGCGCCAATCCCAGCGAGGGTTCATCCAACAGCAACAATTTCGGCCGGCTCATCAGCGCCCGGGCGATGGCCAGCATCTGCTGCTCGCCCCCCGAAAGTGTGCCGGCGCGCTGCGCCTGGCGCTCGCGCAGGATGGGGAAGAGATTGAACACGCGGTCAAGATCGCCTTTGAACCGCGCGGGATCGGCCACGATGGCGCCGATCTGCAAATTCTCCAAAAGACTCATGCGCGGGAAAACGCGCCTTCCCTCCGGCGCCTGGGAAATGCCGAGCCGTACGATCTCATAAGTGGGCATTTGGGTGATGTCGCGGCCCTGGAATGCGATCCGCCCCTGTGCCGCGCGCGGTCGGCCGCAAATGGTCATGAGCAGCGTCGATTTCCCCGCCCCATTGGCGCCGATGAGCGTGACGATCTCGCCCTCTTCCACCACCAGATCGACGCCTTTCAGCGCCTCGACATGGCCGTAGAAGCTGTGGACGCCGGAAATCTCCAAAAGCGCCATCACGCCTCCTCGCCGAGATAAGCGGCGATCACGGCGGGGTCGCGCCGCACCTGGGCGGGCGCGCCGTCGGCGATCTTCTGGCCGTAATTCAGCACCACGATGTGGTCGGAAATGCCCATGACCACGCTCATGTCATGTTCGATGAGCAATATCCCAATGCCGGTGCTGTCGCGGATCGATGTGAGCAATTGCGCGAGACCCGCTTTTTCATTGGGGTTGAGTCCGGCGGCGGGCTCGTCGACGCACAGGAGCTTCGGGTCGGTGCACATGGCGCGCGCGATTTCAAGCCGGCGCTGCTGGCCATAGGGGAGAGTGCCGGCGGCATCATCGGCGCGATCGGCCAGTTTCAGCCGGTCGAGCCATTCCCGCGCCTTCTCCACCGCTTCGCGCTCCGCCAAACGGTGGCGCTTCAGCCCGAACAGCCCCCCGAGATTATAAAAGCTGGCGCGGGTGAGATCCCGGTGCTGCGCCACGATCAGGTTTTCCAGCACGGTCATGCCGGCGAAAAGCCGCACGTTCTGGAATGTCCGCGCCACCCCGGCCTCGCGCGCGATGCGGTAGCCCTGGAGGCGTTCGAGCGCCAGCTCCTTCCCCTCATGGGCGAAACCCAGATGCCCGGCGCTCGGCCGGTAAAATCCCGTCAGGCAGTTGAACACCGTGGTCTTGCCCGCGCCGTTGGGGCCGATGATGGCGGTGATGTCGCGCGCATAAGCGGTGAAGGACACGTCGTCCACCGCCTTGACGCCGCCGAAGCGCATCGACAGACGTTCGACATTGAGCAGCGCCGGTTTGGCTCCGTTCGTCGGGGGGCTCATGACGCGCCCTTGGGCTTGAGCCGGATCGAAGGCGCGCGGTTGGCGAGAATGCCGCGCGGCCGCCAGATCATGATCCCCATCATCGCCGCGCCGAAGAGCAACATGCGGAACTGGTCGAATTCGCGCCCGAATTCCGGCAGCGTCACCAGCACCACCGCCGCCAGCACCACGCCCAACTGGCTGCCGAGCCCGCCCAGCACGACGATCGCCAGCACGGTGGCGGATTCCTGGAAGCCGAAGCTTTCCGGGCTGATGAAGCCCTGGCGGGTGGCGAAAAACGCGCCGGCGAAACCGCCGAGCATGGCGCTGATGGCGAAGGCCGATAATTTGACACTCGTGGGATTAATACCGAGCGCGCGGCAGGCGATCTCGTCCTCGCGCAAGGCTTCCCAGGCGCGGCCGATCGGCAATCGGCGTAACCGTAAGCTAAACCAATTGGTCGCGAGCGCCAGCACCAGGATCACGTAATAGAGAAAGATCACCCGCTGGCCGGGATCGAAATCGAGATGGAAGAAATCGCTGAAGGTCGTGACGCCCGGCGGCGCCGAACGAACGAAGGGCATGCCGAGGAAAGAGGGACGCGGAATGCCGTTGATACCGTTGGGGCCGCCGGTGACGCTGCCCCAATTAATCAGCACGATGCGCACGATCTCGCCGAATCCCAAGGTGACGATGGCGAGGTAATCGCCGCGCAAGCGCAGCACCGGCAGGCCCAGCAGGATTCCCGCCAAGGCCGCAAGCAAGCCGGCGATGGGCAGCGCCTCCCAGAATGAGAGATCGAAGCCTTGCGCGAAAAGCGCGAAGGAATAAGCGCCGACGGCGTAGAACGCGGCATAGCCGAGATTCAAAAGCCCGGCCAAGCCCACCACGATGTTCAAGCCCCAGCCGAGCATGATGTAGATCAGCACCGAGGTGGCGAGATCGACCAGATAGCGCGAGGAAAAGGGCATCACCGGCAGCGCCAAGGCGAAAGCCGCCGCCGCCAGACCGATCAGCAGGATGGTCCTGCCCTCGCTTGCCGCCACGCTGCGCGCGGAAGCTTGGCGCGGAATGAGATTCTCCGGCACAAAGCCCAGCAGCAGCTTGCCGAAAAACACCGCCGCCACCGCCACCGCCACCCAATCGAAACGCGTGACGAAGCCCGGCCCGGTTTCGGCGTCGGTGGTCTTGATGCCCACCAGCGGCAAGGCGAGCGCGAAGGCCACCAGCGCGGCCAGCGCCGCCTCCTTGAAACGGGCGGTCCAGCCCGGAACCACGCTCGACGGCGCCATCACACCTTCTCGATATCGGGCTTGCCGAGCAATCCCGTGGGCCGGAAGATCAGCACCAGGATCAAGACCCCGAACACCGCCACGTCCTTGTACTCGGACGGGAAATAACCCGACCAGAAGGCTTCGATGAGGCCGATGATGAATCCGCCGAGCATCGCGCCCGGGAGCGAGCCGATGCCGCCCAGCACGGCGGCGGTGAAGGCCTTGATCCCCGCCAAAAACCCGATGAAGAAATCGATCACGCCGTAATAAAGCGTCACCATCAGCCCGGCCACGGCGGCGAGCGACGCGCCCAGCACGAAGGTCCAGGAGATGGTGCGGTCGACATCGATGCCGAGCAACGCCGCCATGGTCATGTCCTGCTCGCAGGCGCGTTGCGCGCGGCCCAAGGGCGTCGCCGCGATCATGAAGCTGAACCCGGCCATCAGCGCCACGGTCAGCGCGACGATGATGATCTGCAAGCTGCTTACCTGCACCACGAAGCCGCCGCTTTCCATCAGGTGATACTCGCCGGTGATCACCGGCGGCAGGCTCTTGATCCGCGCGCCCTGCAAGAGCTGCACGTAGTTCTGGAGGAAGATCGACATGCCGATGGCGGAGATGAGCGGCGCCAGGCGGAACGAGCCGCGCAACGGGCGATAGGCGATGCGCTCGATGGTCCAGCCATAAACCGCGGTGAAGCCCATGGCGCAGAGCAACACGATCAGCAGCGCCAAGGGCACGTAGCTCACCCCCAGCGCGCCCAGGACGTAGAATGTGATGAGGGAAATGAACGCGCCGATCATATAGACCTCGCCATGGGCGAAGTTGATCATGCCGATGATGCCGTAGACCATCGTGTAGCCGATGGCGATGAGGCCGTAGATGGCGCCGAGGGTCAGCCCGTTTATGAGCTGCTGAAGGAAATAACTCATGCCGCTCCCGCCCAAGTGGCGATCATCAAGGTAAGGGGCGGCTCGTCCTCGGGCAAGCGGTTAGAGGCCGCAGGCTCTCTCCCGTTCCCCGGCCGCCTCAATCCTCCATCCGTATGATGACGCTGGCGGCGCCCACGGCGACCGGGAGGGCAAGGCACCAGAATCCGATCCAGGCGTAGAGCAACGCCGCGGCGGCGCAGCCGGTGGCGAAGAAGAAAATGCTGCGGATGGTCGCGGTAAAGCGCGCCCCCACCGCAACCGCCTTATCACCGTCCACGCCGCGCAGCAGATCGACCGCGTCGAGCGTCGCCTGCGTCGTGTTGCCGGTCATAAACGACGTCGGCGGCACGGCGGGAAAGTGAACGCGCTGCACCGCGTTTTGGATCGCCATGGCCGCGATGCCGGTGAAGCCGGTGACCAGCGCCGCGGGCACGTCGCTGTCGGAGAAAGGCCCAAGCGCCACGCCCAGAACGAAAAACGCCGCCAGGAACAGCGCTTTCACCCAGAGCAGAATCCTCATGGCCGGCATGTCCCGCGCGGTCATCGCCGCTCCGGCCAACCGGGCCAAGGCGATCACGAGGATGAACTCCGGCAGCGCCAGAATTTTGGCGATCACGCCGTGAGATCCGAACACCAAGGCGTAGGCCAGCGTGACGAAATTTCCCGTCACGTGGGCCGTGAACAGGCCCTGTAATCCCAGGAATCCCGCCGTGTCGAGAAAGCCGCCATTGAAGCCGAGCAGCGCCGCAACGGTTTCTTTCCTCATGATCGGACGCTCTCCGATTGCCCCCGCGTGAATATATCATGCGGAGCGCGCGCCGTGGATTCCCACCGGCGGCCAGGGACGGCCTCCGGTCAAACCGCCCCATCGCCTTAATTTGATCGGAAGTGGCTGGGAAGTCGGCGCGGATTCGATTACAAACCCGGCGTGCGCTGGCTCATCCCCCCTCTGCGCGACTATGGCGGCCGTTTCTCGGCCCTGAAGACGGCCGTCTTCATCGGCCTCTTCGTGCCCGCCGGATTCACCTTCTATTACTACGTCACCGGCACTTTGGGCGCGCGGCCCATCACCGAAGCGATCCATGAATTTGGCGACTGGACCATCCGTTTCATATTCCTGGCGCTCGCGGTCTCGCCGCTGTCGCAGCTCTGGTTATGGCCGCGCCTCCAACTGGTGCGGCGCATGATCGGCGTCACCGCCTTCGCCTATGCCGTGGCCCATCTCACGCTCTACACCGCCGACGAGATGTTCAATCTCGCCAAGGTGGCGTCCGAGATCGTGCTGCGCTTTTATCTCACCATCGGCTTCATCGCCTGGCTGGGCCTGGCATCGCTGGCCGCGACCTCGACCGACGGCATGATCCGGCGTTTGGGCGCGCGAAGGTGGCAGCGCCTCCATCAATTCGTCTATGTCATCGGCATCTTGGCGGTGACGCATTATTTCCTGCAATCGAAGCTCAATGAATGGCAGCCGACCATGATGGCCGGGATGCTGGCCTGGCTTCTGGGCTACCGCGTGTTGCGCCGGCTTTACGGCCGCTCGCGCAAGGTGAGCGTGGCCGCTTGCGGGCTGTTGAGCCTCTTTGCGGGCTTCGGCACCATTTTCGGCGAAGCGCTATACTTCAACCTCGCCTTTCACGTGCCGTTCGCGCGCGTCATCCCGGCCGAATTCTCGACCCTGACCGGCATCAGGCCTGGCTGGGCGGTGCTGGGCGCGGGCGCGGCGGTGACGCTGGTGGCCGCCTGGCGCGCCTTCCAGGCCAATCAGGCCAAGAAGCTCCAGGCGCGGGCACAAATCAACCCGGCGGCGTGAGGGCTGTTGCCCCCGGCATTGTTTGGCCTTAAGAAATCCGAATGACCGCCTCTTTCGCGCGCAACCAGCTGGGCAAATCGCCCGCCAAAGCCCCCGGCGGCGCGGCCGTGAAACCCGGCCCCGGCGGCGGAGCCGCCAAACCCGGCAGACCGGCTTTCGACTGGCAGGACCCGCTGCTGCTCGAAGGCGAGTTGTCCGAGGACGAACGCCTGGTGCGCGATTCAGCGCGCACCTATGCCCAGGACAAGCTCATGCCGCGGATCTTGAAGGCCTTCCGCGAGGAGCGCTTCGACCGCGAGATCTTGAACGAGATGGGATCGCTCGGCTTCCTCGGCTCGACGCTCTCGGGCTATGGCTGCGCCGGGGCGAGCTATGTGTGTTACGGCCTGGTCGCGCGCGAGCTCGAACGCGTCGATAGCGGCTACCGCTCGGCCATGAGCGTGCAATCCTCGCTGGTGATGTACCCGATCCACGCCTTCGGCACGGAAGAGCAGCGCAAGAAATTCCTGCCCGGTCTCGCCAAGGGCGATCTCGCCGGCTGTTTCGGCCTGACCGAGCCCGATCACGGCTCCGACGCCGGCGGCATGAAGAGCCGCGCGCGCAAGGTGGACGGCGGCTATGTGCTGAAGGGCAGCAAGATGTGGATCAGCCATTCGCCCATCGCCGATGTGATGGTGGTGTGGGCGAAATTGCAGGACGACAAGGACGCGATCCACGGTTTCCTGTTGGAACGCGGCATGAAGGGCCTGAAGACGCCCAAGATCGAGGGCAAGTTCTCTTTACGCGCCTCGCTCACGGGCGAGATATCGATGGACGACGTGTTCGTGCCCGAGGAAAACCATTTGCCCGGCGTCACCGGGCTCAAGGGACCGTTCTCCTGCCTCGACAATGCGCGCTACGGAATATCCTGGGGCGCCTTGGGCGCGGCGGAATTCTGCTGGTTCGCCGCGCGCGACTACACCCTCTCCCGCTCCGCCTTCGGCAAGCCCCTGGCGGCGAACCAGCTCATCCAGAAAAAACTCGCCGACATGCAGACCGAGATCGCGCTCGGGCTACACGCCTGCCTGCGCCTGGGTAGGCTCCGCGACGAGGGCAAGGCGACGCCCGAGATGGTGTCCATGCTGAAGCGCAATTCCTGCGGCAAGGCGCTCGACATCGCGCGGGCCTCGCGCGACATGCATGGCGGCAACGGCATCGTCGACGAATACCACGTCATCCGCCACATGCTGAATCTGGAAACCGTGAACACCTATGAGGGCACGCACGACATCCACGCCCTCATCTTGGGCCGCGCCCAGACCGGGATATCGGCGTTCTAGGTTACAGGCCGCGCCTTGGGCGCAGCCGAGGGGGATTTCATGCAGTACCGTCTTACATGGCTCGCGATCGTTCTGACCTTCCTGTTCATCATCCCCGGGGAGGTCGTCGGCCATTTCCTGGCGTTCCTCTACCGCCTCCTCATTTCGGGCCTGTTCTTCAGCGGCAACACCATCTTCGACATGTCGACCCATGGCTGGTTCTCGCGGATTGGTTCCGAGGGGGTTTCGAGCGCGCTGCAAGGGCTGGTCGCCGCCCTGCTGGCCGCCCTGGTCTGCGATAAATTCACCCGGGCCGCCGATTTCCGCATGGTCGCCTATGCCGACACCGCCCTGGTGGTGGCGATCACGGCTTTCGGCCTCTTCACCAGCTACGCCGAAAGCGGATTGGGCATGAACAACTTCGTCATCGTCTCGAACACGGTCGGGCTGATCGCCGGCCTGTTCGTCGCAGCGGAGCATATCCGCGACAAGCAAGAAGAGCGCCGGCGGGTGCTGGACTTCGCCGCCAAAACCAAAAGCGCCGCCAAAAGCTGAGTTCGCGGGCTTTTGCGGAAATTTGGCGGCGACCTCGGCGATGATAGCTGCTATATCCAATGCCAAGACGCGCGGGCCAAAGCGCGAAAACAGGGTTTGCCTAGATCGAGGGGGATGACATGAAACGGCATATACTGATATCGGCCCTGTTGGCCGTATCGCTTCTGATTTCCGCGCATGCTCGGGCCGATGGCCTCACCACTGTCGGGCACTACAATGGCGCGGACGGTTCGTTCTTCGAGATCGCGACATATCTGGAAGACGGCGAAACCGTTGGCGTCATGGGCATCTCGCACAAGGTCTCGGTCGCCTTCAGCAAAACCGAATGGCATTCCTTCGTGGAGCTCTGGCGGAGGGCCGAGAGCGTCCAGTCGAACTCGTTCCAGTTCGTCGGAACCTACAAGGAAACCAACACGACCTACAATTCGCTGCTGACGGTGGCGGCCGGGCCGGGGGTTCAGTTCACGATCAACGACCAGCCGGGCACTTTGGTCTTCGTTCTATCGCCCGGCGACTATGCCAGTTTTGACGCCGCCGTCGGCACAGTCTCGGCCACCCTCGCCGCTTCCCTGAAATAGCCGGGGCCGTCCCGTCGCCAAAAGCTGAGTTCGTAGGCCCGAAAGCGACGCTATGGTGTCATGGACGCAGGCGCCGTTTCAGGCGCGCCCGCATCGCGCAGCGCCTTGGACACGCGCTCCAAGAATTCGGCGTTGTCCGCCTGGCTCTCCATGTGAAGAGAATCGCGATAAGACGCGACGGTAAACAGCGGATTTAACCGCCGCGCCTCGGCGGACGATATCCTTGCCGGCTGTATTTTATTTTGCAGCGCGTAGGCCGCGGCCAATCCCGCATGGCCTTGCCACATTTGGGCATTGGCTGCGATCATCCGCTGCAACCAGAGAACCGCGCTGTCGTAATCCTTCAGGCCGATATAGGCGTTCCCGATGGTGATGAAGCTCTGCAAGAGTCGCTGGTCGATCGGGTTGATGCTCATGGCATATTTTACCGCGTCGATCGCCTCTTGGAACTTGCCTTGCCGGAACCTGTCGCTCGCCATCAGCACATAGGCCTGCGAGAGACTGGGGTTGATCTTGGCGGCCAACTCCGCCTGCTCGCCGGATTCGGAAATTCTGTTGTAATAGACAAGCGCAAGGCCTTTCGCCATGTGGGCGTCCGCGCTCGCGGGGTCGATCTGAATTGCCTTGTCCGCGAATTTGTCGGCTTGCTCCGCCTTCGCGTCGTTATCCGGACCCGGAAATGAAACCACCTCGAAGTAGAGCGCCACCGATAATCCAACCAGGGCGTCCAGATTGTCGGGCTTTATCCGCAGCGACTTCCTGAACAGCGATTGCGCCTCCTGAATGGCGTCGGGGGTTCTAAGTCTTGCCCTCAAGATGTTTCGTCCCAAAAGCGCGTAATCTTCCGCGTCGAGGCTCGACGCGTGTTCGCTTTCCAGGCGGGCACTGGCCGCCCTGACCATCTCGATATTCAGGATATTTGCAAGACGCGCGGCGACGAAATCTTGCAACTTGAACCGATCATTGTCGCTGTCTTCGACCTTATCCGTCCAGACATTCGTCGAAGTCTTTAAATCAATCAGCTGGGCATTGATCCGGACGAGATTTCCCGATCGCTCGACGCTTCCACGCAACAGATAGCGCACGCCCAATTTGCTCCCCAACTCGGGGCTTGCCGTCTCTTGGTCTTCGACTGGAACTTTCTTGACGACAAAGTTGGAAAACCGGGAAAGCTCCGTCACCAGTGTTTCCGTCAAGGTCGCGGCCAGCGTGTCTTTGCCCGGGCTCATGTCGTTGAAAGGCGCGATCGCGACGGACATCCAAGGCAATTTCTTCGAGCCAGGATTCAAACTTGATATTTCCGAAGGGTTTCTTATCAGATCGGAAGCGTTCCGGTAAAAACTCCAATAGCCGGCGAACCCGGCCAGCACCGAACCCATGCTGCCGACGATGGTGAGCGCCCAGGCGAATCGCTTCGCGTGTTCCACCGCGCGGCCATGGAGCCGCCCTATCGGCCCCGATGCGAAAACCGGGTGGGATTTGGGGTCGTCTTCCGGGGAAAAGTCGGGCATGGCTACCTTTTCCGCGAATGGGGGTACGATGGGATGCGCGTATTCGATTTTCGGCGCTCCGTAGTGGCCGCTGGCCGCTTCGGAACATTTGGAATGTGATAGGCGCTCTTCCCGGTCAAGGGAAGCTCGATTGCAAAAACTTTCGCAGAAATTAGTCTGTCTTTGAGCACACAAGAGAGCCTAATCAGGCTTTAAGTGGACACGGGACCTTTTGAATTTTCAGGCCGCGCCCGCGGCAAATCTCACCTCGTCACCACCGCTTACGCGGGAATGACGGCGAAGCCGCCAATTACTCCAGAAACAAATCGGCCGGTCCCGCCAAGGACCGGCCGATTTCTTGCCAAAGTATAAGGTGATTTAGGCCGCCGAGGTGAAGGCGAGGTTGCGCGAGCCCAACTCGACCGTCTGGGTCCAGTAGCGCTCGAGCCGGCGCAGCGTCTTGTGCGCGTTGGTGAGATCCTCGGCCGAGACCACGCCCTGGCTGAGTCCGGCGATCTGGCGGTCATGCATCTTGTTGATCTTCTCGTGCAGCGCCAGGCCCTTTTCGGTGAGCCGCACGCGCACCGAGCGGCGGTCATGCGGCGAACGCTCCTGCACGATATAGCCGTTCTCGAGCATCTTCTTGACGTTGTAGGAAACGTTCGAGCCGAGATAGCAGCCGCGCAGCGTCAACTCGCCGACCGTCATCTCGTTGTCGCCGATGTTGTAGAGGATCATCGCCTGCACGTTGTTGATGTCGTGGACGCTGTTGGTGTCGAGTTCGAGCTTGATCACTTCGAGGAACTGGCGGTGAAGCCGTTCGACCATCGCGATCACGTCCATATAGGCGGTTTGCATTTGAGCCTCGAATTTGGTCTGACGATGAATTCCAGGCCGCAGATTACGCTCCCCGGGTTAACACTTCATTTAAGCGAAATATCCCCGGCACTCTCGGCGAGAAATCGGGAAATCACCGGAAATTCGCCGCGCAATCCGGGCGCGCCAAACCCACCATGCTTAACGCCGGTTAAAGCTCCCGTCCGGGGCCGCCTCGCTTCGCGCGCCTTGCCTTCCGCGCGCCGCTTCGATAGCTATCGCCCCACGCCCGCGGTTGGCAGGCAAGACAAGCAATAGACGAGAAGGATCAGGCGCTTGAAGAATTGGAAAACGATGCTGCTGGCGGGCGCGGCCGCGCTTGCCATGGGCGGCGCCTTGGCCCCCCTTGTCTCAGCGGACCCGGCTTCGGCGCAAAGCCCGGCCCCCGTTCCCGCCCCGGCCGTTGCTCCGGCCCCCGCTGCCGCTCCGGCCCTCGTGCTGCCGAGCCTCGCGCAATCATCGGCCCTGTGCCGCGATCCGGACGCCAATTTCAACCGGCGCATCGCCGCCTGCGGTCTGGTCATTCAGGCGCATCAAGGGACGCCGGAGATCCTGGCCATCGCCTATGCCAGCCGCTGCGCCGCCTATGACGCCGCCGGTCAATACGATCCGGCCCAGCTGGATTGCGACCAAGCGATCCAGCTCGATCCCGCCAACGCCGGCGGCTTCGCCACGCGCTGCAATCTCAGGAACGACCAGGGCCAATACGACGCCGCCCTGGTTGATTGCGACCAGTCGGTCAAGCTCGACCCGAATTACGCCACCGCCTACTATAATCGCGGCCTGGTTCACGACAACATTCAGCAATACGACAAGTCGGCCGCCGATTACGGCCAGGCGATCGCGCTCTATCCCGGTTTCGCCAAGGCGTTCTATCACAGGGGCGACGCCTATCTCGCCGCCGGGCGTTTCGACGACGCCATTCCCGATCTCACCAATGCCATCAAGCTCGACCCCGGTTATGGCGACGCCTTCATCGACCGCGGCAACGCCTATGACGCCAAGGGCAAGCGCGCGCTTGCCATACTGGATTACGGCCAAGCGCTCGCGCTCAACCCGGACGATCCGGCCACGCTCAACAACCGCTGCTTCGACCGCGCCGTGCTCGGCCAATTGCAGCCGGCGCTCCAGGATTGCAACCAGTCGCTCAAGCTCCGCCCCGGCGACGACAACACGCTCGACAGCCGCGGCTTCGTCTATCTCAAGCTGAAACAGCCGGAGGCGGCCATAGCCGATTACGACGCCGCGCTCGCCGCCAATCCCGAACGCGTGAGTTCGCTCTATGGACGGGGTCTGGCCAAGCGCCTCAAGAACGACCAGGCCGGGGGGCAAGCGGACATCACGAAAGCCAAGGAGCTCGATCCCGGCATCGACAAGATCTTCGCCGCCTGGGGCGTCAAGGGTGGATAACGGATCGCGTTGCGCTAGTTGACGGCGGGCGGACGCCCGCGTGCTTTCTGCACGTCGGCGGCCGACACCGCGTTCGCCGCATTGCCAAAATCGTTGCGGATATAAGTGAGCAGCGAGGATATCTCACCGTCGGTCAGTTTCCAGCCGAAGGCGGGCATGCCCGGCGCGGTAGGATTGGCATCGGTCGCCACGCCGTGGCCGCCGTTCAACACCACGTCGAGCAGCGTGGCGGTATCGGCGGCCTGCACCACCGGGCTCTTGACCAGCGCCGGGAAAATTTCCGTCTGGCCTTCGCCGGTTTCGGTGTGACAGGCGGCGCAGTTGACGACGTAAAGCGTCCGGCCCGCTTGCATGGCGGAATCGCTTTGAGCGAGCGGCGCCGGGGCCGCGACCGCGGGGGCCGCGACGTCCTTGAGATAGGCGGCGATGGCGTTGAGATCGTCGTCATTGAGCTTTGAAGTCGAATCCGCCACCACCAGCGCCATCGGGCCAGCGGCCACCTGTCCGCCGCCCCAGCCGGTCTTGAGATAGGAGACGATGTCCTCCGCCGACCAGGATCCCAATCCCGTGCGCGCGTCGTTATTCAAGGGCGTCGCGTACCAGCCCTGCAACGCGGCGCCCGCCAAGGGCTGATCCGTCTTGTCGCCGCCCATCATGTTCTTCGGGGTGTGGCAGGTGCCGCAATGGCCGAGCCCCTCCACCAGATAGGCGCCGCGGTTCCACGCGTCGGATTTGGCCGGATCGGGCTTGAATTCGCCCGGCGTGAAATTGAGCAGGTTCCATGCGATGAGGCTGGCGCGGATGTCGAACGGGAAAGGCAGGCGGTTGGTTTCGACCGCGTCGCTCACCGGGTCGAGCGTGGCGAGATAAGCGCGCAACGCCAGCAGATCGTCGCGCGTCACATGGGTGAAGGCGGGATAGGGCATGGCCGGATAAAGATGCGTCCCGTCCGCCGCGATGCCTTGCTGCATGGCGCGCACAAAATCGTCGTCGCTCCACGCGCCGATGCCGGCGGCGCGGTCGGGCGTGATGTTGGCTGCGGCGATATTGCCGAACGGCGTTTCGATGACGAGCCCGCCGGCGAAGGGCTTGCCGCCCGGCTTGGTGTGGCAGGCGCCGCAATCGCCAAGGGTGGCGAGATAACGCCCGCGCTCCACCGCGCCGGCGGCCTGCGGGTCCTGGGCAAAGGCGGGCACGGCCGCGATGACCGCCAGCGCCGCAACCCAGGCAAACCGGGCGGGTCCCTTACGCATGAACCAGCGGTCCCGGGTTTTTGAGATATTGGCCGATGATCGCGTCGGCGGCCCAATAGGCCAGCGCGCCCACCGTGCCGGTCGGGTTGTAGCCGGCGTTCTGCGGAAAGACCGATGCGCCCAGCACGAACACGTTCGATACATCCCAGCTCTGGAGATAGCGGTTGACCACGCTGGTTTTGGGATCGACACCCATCACCGCGCCGCCGGTGTTGTGCGTGCTTTGATAGGGCACGACCGAATAGGGGCCGGTGCGCGGCGCTATCGCCACCTGCCTCGGATTCAGGCTTTTGGCGATCTCGCCGATACGGTCGGTGACATAGGCCGACATCTTGATGTCATTGGGGCTGAAATCGAAGGTCATGCGCAAAAGCGGCCGGCCATGCGGGTCCGTGTAGGTGGGATCGAGGTCGAGATAGGCCCCGCGCTGGGCATAGCTGCTGCCCTGGGCGGCGATCGCCATCGTGCTTTGATAGTTGCCGCGCGTGGCACTCTTCCACGCAGCACCCCAGCGCGGCGTGCCGGGCGGCACCGGCCGGTAGAGGATCGGGCGGCCATTGGTGATGATGGTCGAGATCGACGCGCCGCCGCCGAAGCCCAGCTTGGCGTGGTCGAAATTGTCGCCGTTGAAATCGTCGATCACCATGCCGAGCGCGCCCGAGCCGATGAACGGGTTGAAGATCTTGTCGTCGAAGAACAGGCTCGCGCCCGAGGTGGTCTGGTAGGCGTAATTGCGTCCGACCACGCCGGTGCCGCTCGACGGGTCATAGGGCTTGCCGATGCCCGAGAGCAGCAGCATCCGCACGCAATTGAACGAGAAGGAGCAGACCAGGACCATCTCGGCCGGCTGTTCCCACACCTCGCCGCTCGAATCGATATAGGTGACGCCGGTGGCGCGCTTGCCGTCAGCCGACAATTCGATCTTGAGCACTTCGCTGTTGGTGCGGGCGGTGAAATTGGTCCGCCGGAACAGCGTGGGCAGCACCGTGGTCTGCGGGCTGGCCTTGGAATAATTGCCGCAGCCGAAGCGCTCGCAGAAGCCGCAATAGCTGCACGGCCCCATGCGCACGCCGAGCGAATTGGTATAGGCCTGCGAGATATTGGCCGAGGGTTGCGGAAAAGGGTGATAGCCCATGGACGAGGCGGCTTGCGCGAACAGCGCGGGCGAATAGGGCTGACGCATCGGCGGGGTGGGATATTCGCTGGCGCGCGGCCCCTCGAACGGGTTGCCGCCGGGCTGAATCTGCCCCTTCAGATTGCCGGCCTTGCCCGATATGCCGCACAGCTTGTCGAACTTGTCGTAATAGGGTTCGAGATCGTCATAAGTGACGCCCCAATCCTGGACGGTCAGGTCGGATGCGAGGAAGGCCTTGCCGTAGCGTTTCTCGATATGGCTGCGCAACGTGAAATCGGTGGGGAGAAAACGCCAAACCGCGCCGTTCCAATGCACGCCGGCGCCGCCGACGCCGTTGCCGGGGATGAAGGAGCCGAACTGGCGGACGGGCAGCGCGGTCTGGTTGACGTTGTTGCGGAAGGTGACGGTGTCTTGCGCCGGGCGCTGGAACAGATCGAGCCTGATGCCGTAGCGCAGCTCGTCCTGGGCGTAGGTGGTCGGAAAGTCGGTCGAGGTGTCGCGCCACGGGCCGCGCTCGATGGCGATGACGTTGAGCCCGGCGGTGGTGAGCTGCTCGGCGAGAATGGCGCCGGTAAAGCCCAATCCGACGATCACCACATCGGTTGAAGGAAGCGTTCCGCCCATCAATCTCCTTCCCGCCTTCCCGGCGGCCGCGGCTAGAGTTTCGACAGAATCGAAACCGGATTCAGGCCGAGATCCTGGTTGTGCTTGTCCACATAGGCGCGATAGTCGTAACGCGACCCCGGAAATCCCACCATCTTCCAGCCCGCCATGCCGCGATTGCCGCCATAGAGCGGATCGGAAAAGAACCCTTCCATGGCGTTCTGCAACAAAAGCTCGAAGAACAGCTTGGCGTCGGCGCCGTCGAGCGTGATCGCGCCGCCGTCGAGGCCCTTAAGCACCGCGTCCTGATCGTCGGGCGCGAGCGCGGCGAAGTTCTTGCCCTGGAAGTTGGCGCCGCAATAGGCGTCGAGCGCCTTGAGCGCGGCGCGATAGAGCTCGGCGGGCGTCGCCTCGGCTTGCGGGCCTTGCTGCGGCGTGCCCTTTTGGAACGGCCCCTCCCTGTAAAGCCCGCCCGCCGAGCCGTAAGGCCCGGCGAGCTGGCCGTCGATAAAGGCGGCGCAGCCGGCGTCCTTGCCGCCGGGGGTTTGCGGGTCGGGCGGGATCAGGCGATCGACCAGGGCTTCGACCGAAGCGGCCTCGCCGGAGGTGAAGAAATGCCAGGCGCTGGTATCGACCGGGCTGGGCGGGCTGGTCGCGCCCGATGTCCAAGGCAGCGATCCCGTCAAGGTTTCGGCGCGGACGCTCGTCGCCGAAGCGGCCAGCGCCGCGCCCGCGGCCAGAACCTGGCGGCGCGTTTGGCCGGAGCCTTTGGATTGTTTCTTCATACACGGCGCTCCCGATTAAGTGGTTTATTCCGTGCCAGCGCAATTTCATGAATACACGATACCGGAAGGACGTTCAACGTTCCGAAAATGGCGGCTCAAGCGAAGGTGAGTTCGCGCGCGCCCAGGCTTTTAAAATAACCATCGACCTCGCTTTCGCTCACGTCTTCCAGGCGCGCATGCTGCCAGCGCGGCTTGTTGTCCTTGTCCACCAGCGCCGCGCGGATGCCTTCGAAGAAATCATGGCCGACCATGACATGCTGGGTCAGGCGGTATTCGAGCGAGAGCGCCTGCTCGAGGCTCGTGCCTTGGCCAAGCCGGAGCTGGCGGAAGACGATCTTGAGCGACAAGGGCGAGGCGCGGTCCATGGCTGCGCGAGCCTCCTTGGCCCAATCCGCCTCTAGTTTTCCAAGCGCGCCTCGAATGGCTTCGACCGATTCCTCGGCGAATACTCGGCTGATCTGGGGCTCTATCGCGGGCAGGGTGGCGGGCCCGGGATCGGCGGCAAACCTCGCGATGGTGGCGTCCACCTGCGCGCGCGCGGTGCCGGGATGGAACTGGATCGCGGCCAGGGATTCGACGAGGTCCTTGAGCCGGGCGCTCGGCACGTAATGGGTCCCGAAGCCGCAATAAAGGCAATCCGCCGCGCCGATGCGCTTTCCCGTGAGCGCCAGATAAAGCCCGATGCGCCCTGGGCAGAGAGCGAGGAATCGCGAGGCGCCCACATCCGGGAACAACCCGATGAACACCTCGGGCATGGCGAATAGAGTTTTATCGGTAACCACCCGGCGCGACCCATTCACCGAAATTCCCGCGCCGCCGCCCATCACGATCCCGTCCATCAGCGCCACATAAGGCTTCGGGAAATGATGGACCCGCGCGATCAGCGAATATTCCTCGCGAAAAAAATCGGTCTTGTAGTCGCCCTCGCCCACCTCGCTCCGGCGCGCGTCGTAGATCGCGCGCACGTCGCCGCCGGCGCAAAAGGCGCGCCCGCCCTCGCCTTTCACCGCGATGGCGTGGATGTCCGGGTCGCGACCCCAGGCGACCAGCTGGGGATCGAAGGCGCGGTACATGGCGAGCGAGAGCGTGTTCAGCGCCTGCGGGCGGTTGAGGGTGATGAGCCCAAGCCCGCCCCGGCGCTCGATCCGGATTTCCTCGGTCCCGGCCATGCGTAAATCATAAAGGCGCGGCAAGAGGTTGCCTAGGGCGGCGGCGCTCCCTATGATCCGCGGCCATGGACGACCAGCCGAGACGCGGCCACGCCGCCAGAAACAAGGATCGCGCCCAGGGTGCATATCCGCGTACGCGCCCGCGCCGCAACCGGCGTTCCGACTGGTCGCGCCGCTTGGTGGCGGAGCATGTCCTAAATCCTGCCGATCTGATCTGGCCGGTCTTCGTCCATGACGACAAGCAGGCGCGAGCGCCCGTTCTTTCCATGCCCGGCGTGGACCGGCTTTCCATAGCCGCCTTGGTCGACGAGGCGGGCAACGCCAAGGAGCTCGGCATTCCCTTGATCGCGCTCTTCCCGGCAACGCCGTCCGGCCTCAAAACGCCCGACGGCGAAGAGGCGCTCAATCCCGATAATCTGATCTGCCGCGCGGTGCGCGCGGTCAAAAAGGCGCATCCCGACCTGGGCGTGATGTGCGACGTGGCGCTCGATCCCTATACCAGCCACGGCCATGACGGCGTGTTGCGCGGCGACGAGGTCGCCAACGACGAGACCGTCGAAATATTGTGCCGCCAGGCGCTGGTCCAGGCCGAAGCCGGCTGCGACGTGATCGCGCCTTCCGACATGATGGACGGGCGCGTGGGTGCGATCCGCGATGCGCTTGACGCCGTCGGGCTGGAACGCGTGCTGATCATGGCTTATGCCGCGAAATACGCCTCGGGCTTTTACGGCCCATTCCGCGACGCGGTCGGCAGCAAGAGCGCGCTCGGCAAAGCCGACAAGCGCAGCTATCAGATGGACCCCGCGAACGGCGATGAGGCGCTGCGCGAGGTCGCGCTCGACATTCAAGAGGGCGCCGACATGGTCATGGTCAAGCCCGGCCTGCCCTATCTCGACATCGTCTGGCGCGTGAAGCAAAGTTTCGGCATGCCCACCTTCGCCTATCAGGTAAGCGGCGAATACGCGATGCTCAAGGGCGCCATCGAGCGCGGCTGGCTCGATCCCGGCGTGGCGATGGAAACGCTGCTCGGATTCAAGCGCGCCGGCGCCGACGGCGTGCTGACATATTTCGCGCTTGAGGCGGCGAAACTGCTCAAGAAGGGCTGAGCGCGGCGAAAAACCGCGCGATGGCGAGATTGTGCCACGCCACGCCGCCGGCGCCGTGATAGCCCACATGCCCCCCAAGCGCGGTCAGCACCGGGTATAAATTCGGACGCGAGCGCCAATCGAAAGCGTCATAGGGTTCGTCCGGAACCCAGGGGTCATCGCGCGCGTGCAACAACAAGGTCGGCGCCGCGATGCCGGGCAGGAACCGGCCCGATGACGCGTTTGCGTAATAGTCCTCGGCGCCTTTGAACCCGGCGCGCGGCGCGCTGTAGACATGATCGAATTCCCACACGCTACGCGAACCCAGCACCGCTTTGCGCTCGGCCGGTGACAGCGTTACGTCGGGCGCCACCGCCTCTGCCTTCATGTAATGCAGCAGATAACGCTGATAGAAAACGTTGCGCCAATGGTTTATGCGGCGGGCGCAGGCGGCAAGATCGAGCGGTGCCGACACCACGGCGGCGGCTTTAAGCTGGGTTTCGCCGCCGCGCTCGCCCAGATACTTGAGCAGCAGATTGCCCCCGAGCGAATAGCCCACCGCCGTCAAGCCGTGCGCGGTGAGATCGCCCGGCAAACTCGTAAAGACGCGGGCGAGATCGCCGCTGCTGCCGGCATTGTATTGCGTCGAGCACAGCGGGCGCGAACGCCCCGCTCCGCGCAAATTGAGCCGCAACACCGGATAGCCTTGCGACAGGAAATGCGCCGCGCTTTCGCGCATGTAGAAACTGTCTTCGAGGCCGGTAAGGCCGTGGATCAAAACCACCAGAGGCCGTGATGAATCCACGCCCGGGCGGCCGAGTATGACTGACAGTCTATCGCCGCTGCCGTCGTTCATGGGAATCAAAAGCCGCTCATGCCGGTAGAGCTCGAGCGGCGCGCGGCATTTCATCATCACGCCGCGCATGGTCTGAAGGTCCGGTCCCAGCCATGGCAGGCGCTGGCGGAAAACCGGCAGGTCGAGGATTGGAAACCGCGCGTCAGGCATGGACGAGCAGGAAATCGCGCACGATCTTGATCTGGTCCGACGCCGTCAGCGACGGCGCATGGCCGATGCCGGGATATTCAATCAAACTTGCGCGCGGGCCGCGCTGTGTCATCGCCTGGGCATCGGCCGCGCGCAGGATATCGGATTCCGCGCCGCGCAACACCAGCACCGGGCAGGTGACGGCGTCGTAATATTTCCAGAGATCGACATCCCTGACGAACCAGCCCTTTTCGAACGGCGCGGCGATCTTGGGATCGTAGTTGAATCCGAGCCTTCCATCGGGTTTAGTCCGCGCGCTATGTGCCGCCATCTGCCGCCACATATCGTCAGTCAACGGGCCGAAACCGGCGAAGACCGAGCGCAGCGTGGTTTCGAGCGCGGCCAAATCCTTGAAACTCGGATCGAGGCCGACATAGCGGCGTATGCGTTTCAGCCCGCGCTTGGCGATCAGCGGCCCAATATCGTTCATGACCAGCTTGCGGATGGGATTGTCTTGTTGCGCCGCCCACAACATGCCGATATTGCCGCCCATCGAGGTGCCGACCAGATCGATGGATTCGATCCCAAGCGCCTCGATCAGCACAGCCATGTCGGCCAGATAGAGCGGAAAGCCATAGGCCATCGGGTCGTCGAGCCACTGGCTCTTGCCACGGCCGGCCATGTCCGGACAGATGACGCGGAAGTCGGATGAAAGCGCCTCCGCCAGGCTATCGAAATCGCGGCCGTTGCGCGTCAAACCGTGCAGGCACAGCACCGTGCGCGCAGCTTTGGGCCCCGCCCATTCATAGTAGACAAGACGGTGGGCGGGCGGTCCCGGACAGTCGAGGATCTTTTCAATCATCGTCACCCCGCTAGATTGCGCCGACGGTGATCGGCCGATCAAGAGAGGTCATGGACGAGGCCAACGCCATGGTTTAAGAAACACGGGATTCAAGACTGGGAGCAGGAAACGCACAGGTTCCCAGCAAGAAAAAGGTTAGGACAAAATGGCCGTTAAAGGGCCGCTCTCGGGCATCACCGTCGTCGATCTCTCCCGCATTCTCGCCGGTCCCTACTGCACCTTCTTGATGTCCCAGCTCGGCGCGCGGGTGATCAAGGTCGAGGCGCCGGGCAAGGGCGACGACGCCCGCGAATACGGGCCGTTTCGTGGAGGAGTCTCCACTTATTTTGCTTCGGTCAACCGCGGCAAGCAATCGATCGCGCTCGATTTACGAAAAGAGTCCGATAAACGCATCTTCGACAGGCTCCTGGAGAAGGCCGACGTGCTGGTGGAAAATTTCCGCCCCGGCACCATGGAGAAATTTGGCTATGGCTGGGACACGCTTCACCAGCGCTACAAGCGGTTGATCTACGCCGCCGCCTCGGGCTTCGGCCATACCGGCCCGTCCTCCGGCAACCCGGCCTATGACATGGTGGTGCAGGGCCTGGGCGGCATCATGTCGGTCACCGGCTACAAGGGCCAGCCGCCGGTGCGCATCGGCATGTCGATCGGCGACATCGGCGCCGGGCTTTACGCCGCCATCGCGGTCAATGCCGCGCTGCTCCACCGCGAGAAGACCGGCGAGGCAAGCAAGGTCGACATCGCCATGTTCGATTGCCAGTTGGCGCTTCTGGAAAACGCGATCATGCGCTACACCGTGACCGGCGAGATTCCGGGTCCGTTGGGGGCGCGGCATCCCACCATCACGCCGTTCGAGGCGTTTTCCACCTCGGACCATTACATCATCATCGCCGCCGGCAACGACCATCTCTTCAAGCAGCTCTGCGAGGCGCTCGGCCGGCCCGAAATGGCCAAGAACCCGGATTACGCCAGCAACGATCTGCGCTTGCGCAACCAGCCGCGATTGAAGGCCGAGATCGAGCTGGTGCTGCGCGCCAAGCCCGCTTCCCACTGGCTCGATCTATTCGACAAGGCGGGGATACCCTCCGGTCCGATCAACAATATCGCCCAGGCCCTGGCCCACCCCCAGGTGGAAGCCCGCGACATGCTGGTGACGGTGAACGATCCCGCCGCCGGCCCGCTCAAGCTCGCCGGCAATCCGCTCAAGATTTCGGGGTTTGCTGAGCCTGAAACGCATGAGCCGTCACCCCAGCTCGACGCCGACCGCGCCGCCATCCTGAAAGAGCTGGGGCTTTAAGCCGCGCCCGTCCCGGCTTACACTTGGGCCAAAGCCGCCTTAAAGCCCAAGGGAGCTCGCTCATGTTGCAAAACCGCCTGTCGCCCGTGCTCGATCCGCGCGCGCTTGCGCGTGAGATGTCGAACAAGCTCCTGATCGACGGCGCCATGGTGCATGCTGCGTCGCGCAAGACCTTCAAGGTGGTCAACCCGGCCAACCAGGAGATCGTCGGCGAAGCCGCCGACGGCGCCGCGGCCGATGTCGATGTCGCGGTCAAGGCGGCGCAGAAGGCGCAAAAATCCTGGACCAAGCTCGCCTCGCGCGAGCGCGGCAAGCTGGTGCAGGAATGCGGCCGTCTTCTCGGCGATCACGTCGAGGAACTGGCGCGGCTCATCACGCTCGAAACCGGCAAGGCGATCCGCACCGAAAGTCGGATCGAAGCCGGCGTCTTCGCCGACGTGCTGGTTTTCTACGGCGGGCTCGGCTCGGAGCTGAAGGGCGAGAGCGTGCCCTTCAAGCCGGGCATGCTGACCATCACCCAGCGCGAGCCGATCGGCGTGGTAGGCGCGATAATTCCCTGGAACGTGCCCTTGCTGCTGATGGCGCTTAAGATCGCGCCGGCGATGGTGGCCGGAAACTCGGTCGTGGTGAAATCCGCCGAGGAGGCGCCGCTTACCGTGCTGCGCGCTTGCCAGATCATGAACCAGGTTCTGCCGCCGGGCGTGTTGAACATCCTTTCGGGCGACGGGCCGCAATGCGGCGCGCCACTGGTGGCGCATAAGGGCATCGGCAAGGTGACATTCACCGGCTCGGTCGACACCGGGAAAATGGTCTATGCCGCGGCGTCACAAAAACTTATTCCGGTCACGCTAGAATTGGGCGGCAAGAGCCCGATGGTGGTGATGGGCGACGCCGATCTGGAGAAAGCGGTCGAGGGCGCAATCATCGGCATGCGCTTCACCCGCCAAGGGCAAAGCTGCACCGCAGCCTCGCGCATTTTCGTCCATGAATCGATCCACGACACGTTCGTTTCGAAGCTCAAGGCCAAGGTCGATGCGATGAAAATGGGCGATCCGCTGGACGAGGCGACCGATATCGGTTCGATCATCTCCAAGCAGCAATACGACAAGGTGATCTCCTATATCGAATACGGCGAGAAGAGTCCGGGCGCCACGGCCAATAAATGCTCCGCGATGCCCAAGGACGTAAAACTGTCCAAGGGCTATTTCGTGCAGCCGGTGATCTTTACTGGACTGACGAACGACAACAAGCTCGCGCGCGAGGAAATCTTCGGGCCCGTGACCTGCGTCATCAAGTTCAAGGATTACGAGGACGCCATCCGCCAGGCCAACGACACCGAATTCGGACTTGCCGCCACCATCTGGACGAAGGATCTCAAGACCGCACTCGACGCCACCCAGCGGCTCGAGGCCGGATTGGTGCAGGTGAATCAGAATCTGGTGGTGCAGGCCAACATGTCCTATGGCGGCGTCAAGAATTCGGGCCTCGGAAAGGAGGCCTCGCTCGAATCAATGCTCGAGCACTTCACTCACAAGAAGACCATCATACTCAACCTCAATTGAAGAAAACCCCCCGTAATAAAAAGCCGCCCCGGCGCGGGCGTTCATCTTTCCGCCGCGCCGCGATCGGTTTTCTGGTTCTGGTGCTGACCTTTGCCGTCGGCGCGGGTGGCGCGGGTTATCTTTGGCTCAGAAGTTCGCTGCCGCTTACCGACGGCAATCTGGTCCTGCCTGGCCTCGCCGCCGCGGTCACGATCAGCCGCGACGCCAAGGGTATTCCCACCATAGCCGCGCAAAACGACCGCGACGCCGCCTTCGCGCTGGGATTCCTGCACGCCCAGGACCGGCTCTACGCCATGGATCTGATGCGGCGCTATGGCGCGGGGCGGCTTGCCGAATGGTTCGGCGAGACGGCCTTGCCGATCGACCGTTTCACCCGCATGCTCGGGCTCTACCAGTCGGCGCAAAAGCAATACGACGCGCTTTCGCCCGAGCTGCGCGCGGTGTTCGACGCCTATGCCGCCGGCGTCAACGCCTTCCTCGCCACGCGGCGCGGCGCGTTGCCGCCGGAATATTACCTGATAGGCGCCGCGCCCGAGCCTTGGACCCCGGCGGATTCTTTGGTCTGGGGCAAGATCATGGATTTGCAATTGAGCGGAAATTATCGCGGCGAATTGCAACGCGTGCGGCTCTTGCAACAGGTTTCGGCCGGCGATCTCGACGTGCTCTATCCACCTTATCCTGACGACGCGCCCACGCCCACGGGCGCGCGCGCCCGGCTCGAAGGCCTTCCCGCCGGTGCGCTGGCATCCGTCTTGCCGCCGGGCGACGACCAGCCCGTGCGCGCCTCGAACAATTGGGCGGTTTCGGGAAAACGCAGCCAATCGGGCAAGCCGATCCTCGCCAATGACACGCATCTGAGCTTCGCCTCGCCCGGTACTTGGTATCTGGCGCGCATCAAGACGCCGTCGCTCGATCTTGCCGGCGTCACCGCCCCGGGCGCGCCCTTCATCGTCATCGGCCACAGCGATCGGATATCCTGGGGCTTCACCACCACGACGAGCGATGTCGAAGACCTTTTCATCGAAAAACCCGATCCCGACGATCCCAGCCGCTATCTCGCACCCGGCGGTTCCCTGCCCTTCGATGTTCGGCAGGAGGAAATCCAGGTGCGGGGGGAGTCACCGGTCACTCTCATCATCCGTTCGACGCGCCACGGCCCGGTCATTTCCGACCTCGCCGGATTGAGCGCGCCGGGCGGCGAGATGCTGGCGCTTCAGGCCACTTGGCTCGGCGACGGCGACCGAACACCCGAGGCGATCTGGCATTTGGCGCGCGCCACCAACTGGACCGAATTCCTAGGAGCGCTCAAGGATTGGACGGCGCCGCAGCAGAACATTCTCTATGCCGATTCCGCCGGCCATATCGGCTTCTTCGCGCCGGGGCGCGTGCCGATCCGCGCCAAGGGCGATGGCTGGCTGCCGGCGCCTGGCTGGAGCGGTGAATACGACTGGACCGGATTCATCCCTTTCGCCGAGCTGCCGAGCGCCTTCGATCCGCCGCTGCAACGCCTGGTCACCGCCAATAACCGCATCGTGCCCAAGAATTACGGCTATTTCCTCGGCCGCGATTGGGATCTGCCTAACCGCGCCAAGCGCATCGCGGCGCTGCTCGACGGCACGCCCAAGCAATCGCCCGACACCATGGCGGCGATCCAGGGCGACACGCTCTCGCTCATGACCCGCGATCTGCTGCCTTTGATGCTGGTCACGCTGCCTTCCAATCCGCGCGCTCAGGCGGCGATGGACCAGCTCCGCGCCTGGGACGGACGCATGAGCCGGGACAGGATCGAGCCGCTGATCTTTAGCGCCTGGCTGCGCGAGCTCAACCGCACGCTGTTCGCCGCTAAACTCGGCCCCAATTTCGCCGATTACTGGAGCCTACGCCCCGATGCGGTGCGCGCCGTTCTCACATCGCATCCCGATTGGTGCGGTGCGGCGGGCTGCGGCGCGGCGCTGTCGCAATCGCTCGACCGCGCTCTCGACGATCTTGCCACGCGCTACGGTTTCGATCCCGGCGCGTTGAATTGGGGCAAGGCGCATCACGCCATATTCGAACATCCGTTATGGTCGAAGTTGCCGCGGTTGCAGGACTGGCTGACGCCGAACATCGCCGCCGATGGCGGCATCGACACGATCAACGCCGGCGCCTTCTTCGTCCGCGACGATGACACGCCCTTCGCCGACCGCTTCGGCCCGGTGATGCGCATGGTCGTCGACATGGCCGAGCCGGGATCGGCGCGTTTCATGGTGGTGCCGGGGCAGTCGGGCAACCCGCTTTCGCCGCATTGGGACGATCTGCTGACGCCCTGGCGCAATGTCGACTATGTCAGCATCGGCGGCGACGCCAGTGGCGGCACGCTCGTTCTCACGCCGCCCTGAGCATTGGCCTGACTACTGACCCTCGACGATGAAGAGCCGGCTGCTGGCCGACGCCTTCTTGCGCAGCGTGATCGCCGCCTGGTAATCGGCCGATTCATGAAAGCGCTTGGCGGCATCGATGCTCGGGAACTCGAGCACGACCAGACGCTTGGGCGGCGCCCCTTCGAGCGACACGGTTTTGCCGCCGCGCGCTATATATTTGCCGCCGTGACGGGTGATCGATTCACTTGCCGCTTTTTTATAGGGCTCATAGGCGGCAAGGTCGGTGACGTCGATTTCGGCGACAAGATAAGCGGTCATGCGATTCTCCCTGTTGTCCGGCGAGTCCCTCTATAGCATTTCTTCACTGTGCCAGCATGGACTTGCGCCCAAGCCCGGCGGCATTCCATAATCCACGGACAGGAGGGGTTGCAGGATGCCCGAAGGCCGCGGCGGCTCGTCGAGAGTGGCGATTGAACTCATTCCGCCTCAACATTTCTTCGCCACCGGCACGCTGCCCTGCCCCTACGTCGCCGGCCGCGGCGAGCGCAAGCTCGTCACCGAGTTGTACGGCAATGGCGGCGCCGCGCTCTATAACGAGTTGTCGCGCGCCGGTTTTCGCCGCAGCCATGCGCTCGCTTACCGCCCCGCCTGTTCCGGCTGCTCGGCCTGCGTGCCGGTGCGCATCGCGGTGGCGGATTTCACCGAAAGCCGTTCGCAGCGCCGCATTCGCAACCTGAACCGCGATCTCGCGGCGTTGGCCGAGAATCCACGCGCCGATCACGAGCAGTTCCGGCTGTTCCAGCGCTATCAGCGCTCGCGCCACGCCGACAGCGACATGGCGGCGATGACCTATGGCGACTACCGAGCGATGATCGAGGACAGCCCGCTTTTGACCCGGATACTGAGCTTGCGCGAAAGCGGTGGCGATCTACGCGGCGCCTGCCTGGCCGATGTGCTCGATGACGGGGTTTCCGCGGTCTACAGCTATTACGACCCCGAGGAAGGCAAGCGCGGTCTCGGCACCATGCTGGTGTTGGCGCTGGTGGACGAGGCCCGGCGGCGCGGCTTGGCCTATGTCTATCTGGGCTATTGGATATCGGCCAGCGCCAAGATGGCCTACAAGGCGCGCTTCCGGCCGCTCGAAGCGTTGCGCGACGGCGAATGGAAGCGCATGGAGTAGCCGCGCGACTCGCGTGAAGAAATTTATCTAGTAATCTGTATTTGAACGAATTTGTGCGGCGCGGCCTATTCCGCGGCGGTGCGCAGGCCGAGATGCCGCAGGCAGCGGTCGATCCACAGCGCGGTCAGCTTTTCCTCGAGCGCGTTCTGCCCAAGTCGTTCATGCAGGCATTTGAAATCGACCCGCTCCAGCGGCTGATCCTGGTTGAAGCAGGAAAACACAACGGTTTCGGCGCCGGTGGCCGGGTCCTTCTGGACCTGGAGGCATTGGGCGCAGATCTCCTTCATCATGCATTGCATCGGTGAGTTGATCGAGGCGATGGCGCGGTGTCCGGGTTTCAACAGCGGCTTAAGGGCCCCTTCCCGCGCCTGGCCGACGGCGTTCATCATGCCGTCCGAGCCGATGACGATCAGCCGGTCAATGGTGTTCAAGGCGACCGGCGCCGGACCTAACTTGCCTGCACCATAATTCGAAATCGCCGCCACGATGTTGCCGACGAAAGCGCGGTCCTGCTTGCGGGTAGGCTGAAAACCCGGCGCCTCATCGCAGCACCACACCACCGTGTCGGCGCAAGCCTCGATTTCCGCCACCTTGTAGCGGTCGGCCACGTGTTTATAGCCGGCGAAATAGAGCACCTTGGAGCCGTTCTCGCGCAGCGCCTTGCCGATCGAGAGCAGCACGGCGTTGCCCAACCCGCCGCCGGCCAGAAGGACGGTTTCGCCTCCGGGGGTCTCGGTCGGCGTTCCGGTCGGTCCCATCAGGATCACCGGATCCCCCTTTTCCAAGAGCACGCAGAGATCGGACGAACCGCCCATCTCCAGAACTATTGTCGATATGAGTCCTTTCTCCCGGTCGACCCAGGCGCCGGTCAGCGCCAAACCTTCCATGGCCAAGCGCGTGCCGTCGATATCCGGGCTTTGAGTTTCGTAATTCTGAAGGCGGTAGAACTGGCCGGGATGGAAAGCGCGCGCCGCCGCCGGCGCCTTGATCACGACCTCGACGATGTTATGCGTCAGGCGGATCATCTCATGCACCGTGGCGCGGAGTTCGCGGTTGAGCTGGGCCATCAATGCCGCCGGCTTGGGGCCGGCCGGCTTGCGTCGGTGAAGCATGCGGCTCACCACCGGATAGCCTTGCTTGGCGCCGCCCATCGCCTTCACCACATTGCCCGAGAAAGAGGGATGCAAATCGCCGAAGAAGCTGATGGCACGGCCATCGGCGGCAAGGCTCATTAGCACATGCACCGCGGCCGGCTTGGCCACGGGTTCCGGGCTGGCTGGGTTGCCGTCCTCGTCGAGCGCCTGGAAATATTTGCCGTCGAGCACAACATGGGCCGGATCCTCGCGGCCGAGCACGGTGTTGGGTTGGGTTCCGGCCGCGACCAGAATGGTGCGCGCCGGCAGCGAGACCCGTTCGGGCTTGGCGGTGCCGTGGCGCATCAAGGTGAGCGACGCGGCATGACCGAAGCCGTCCAATTCCACCGCCTCCGGCGCCAGGCCCTCGGCGAAGCGGATGCCTTCCTCCATCGCCTTGGCCACTTCCTCGTGATTGAGGGTATAGCTCGGCGCGTCGATCAGGCGGCGGCGATAGGCGATGGTGACGCCGCCCCAGCTATCGATCAGCTCGATGATCTTGGGCGCGCGGCCCTCGCGCTTGGCGGCTTCGCGCTCATGGCGGATGGCGCGGGCATGGGCGATGAAATCCCCGGCTATGGCGCCGTCCTCGGCGCTCCAGCCGGCGCGCACCGCGCTTTCTCCCCGCTCGGCTACCAGGATTTCATAGCGCTTGAGGAATTTCTCCACCTGCACCGGATAATAGGCGAGCGATTCCGTGGCGGTGTCGATCGCGGTCAAGCCGCCGCCGATCACCACCACCGGCAGGCGCACGGTGAGATTGGCCAGGCTTTCGGTCTTGGCCGCGCCTGTCAACTGCAAGGCCATGAGGAAATCCGAGGCCTGACGTACGCCCCGCGCGAAACCGTTTTTCATCGATACGATGGTGGGCCGCCCGGCGCCGGCGCAGAGCGCGATATGGTCGAAGCCAAGGGCGAAGGCGTCGTCGATGGTCAGGGTGCCGCCGAAGCGCACGCCGCCGAACATGGCAAATTCCGCGCGGCGTTCCAGCAGCAGGCGGATGAGCTTGAGGAAATTCTTGTTCCAGCGCACGGTGATGCCGTATTCGGCCACGCCGCCGAAACCGGCCATGACGCGGTCGTCGAGCGATTCATAAAGCTCAGCGACGTTGCGCACCGGCTTGAAGGTATGGCGCGACCCCGCCACATCGACGCCGGAAATCTCCTTGGGTAGCGGCTCGATCTTCAGGCCGTCGATGGCCACGACATGATGGCCGTCATTCATCAAGTGATGGGCGAGGGTGAAACCTGCCGGTCCCAAACCCACCACCAGCACCTTGTAGCCGGTTTCCGGCTTGGGCACGGGCCGGCGCAAATTGAGCGGGTTCCAGCGCGTCAGCAGCCCGTAGATCTCGAAGCCCCAAGGCAGATTGAGAACGTCCTTAAGCGTGCGTGTCTCGATCTGCGGAATATCGACCGGCTCCTGCTTCTGATAGATGCAGGACTTCATGCAGTCGTTGCAGATGCGGTGGCCTGTGCCGGCAACCATCGGATTGTCGACGATGGCGATGGCCAGGGCGCCGACGGAATATCCCCGCGCCTTGGTCATGTTCATCTCGGAAATCTTTTCTTCAAGGGGACAGCCGGCAAGCGTCACCCCGAATGTGCTTTTCTGGAAGACACCGCTTTTCTTGTCCTTGAGGCCGTGGGCGCAACTGTCCTTACCCTGCTCATGACACCAGATGCAGTAATTCGACTGATCGAGCGCGGCGTTCAAATCCATGCCGGCATCGGTAAGCACAAAGCCCTCGCGCCGCCGCCATTTTCCGGGCGGGAAGCGCAACGCGGCGGCGTCTCCAACCTTGATGGTTTCGGTCGCGACCAGATGCAGCGGGTCGGTCTTGTGCGGCAGCTTGAACAAGACGCCGGCATGGTGTTTGTCTTTGCCTGCGGGGGATAGCGTGGCCCAGGCGGCGTAGCGCCCGGCCAAATCGAGCTCCGCCGCGTGTTTCGCCTCGTCCTCCATCCAGCGCGCGACATGATTGGCGAAGATCAGTTCGGTCAGGTTTTCGCCGAAAATCTTTTCGAGCTCGCGCGCCAAAGCCGGGCCGTCGATGGCGACCGCCTGCTCGGGCTTTAATCCCTTCACGGCGCGGCGATGGACGAAGAGGCGCTTGACCCCGTGCAACGGCGTGAGAATGTCATGGCCCGCCTGAAGCTCACGCATCTCGCCGGATATGCCGAAGAGATATCCGACGAAGTCTTCCAGATGCGGCGCGAGTTCGACCAGCAGATCGGATTCCGCCTTGGCTGGCAGCACCTCGGGGTTGGCGCGCGCCGCCGCAAGTTGTCCAGCCAATGCGGCGTCGCCGGATTTGAGATGCGCGAGGAAGGCGGCGTCGAGCCGCACAAGCCCCTCGCGCCGGTACAAATCCTCGAAAACCAGCCCGTGCTTGAGATTGAGATCGGTCATTGCTGCGCAGTATCGGCGGAACGCGCCGTCGATATAACCCCAATTTTCCTGTGGAAGTGGAATGGTTCCACCCCTGGACGGCGGTGCTTTCTACGCGAGCGCGCGGCTCGTGCCAAGACGCTCTTTGTCGCGTTCAATCAATAGCCCAGCGCCATGCCGTCCTTGCGCGGATCGGAACCGCCGGTGAGCGTGCCTTTTTCGTGGTCGATCCAGATCGCCTGCGCGCCCCCTAACGGCTTGTCCGGCCACAAAATCTTGTGGCCGCGCCGAGCCAGATCCTGCGCGACCTCTTCTGGAATGCCGCGCTCCAGCTGCAACACGCCGTCGAAGGCGAAGCTGCGCGGCGCCTCGGCCGCGGCCTGCGGATCCAATCCCCGGTCGAAAATCCGCGACAGATAATGCGCGTGGCCGTTGGCCTGGAAATGCCCGCCCATCACGCCGAAGGGCATCACCGCCTTGCCGCCCTTCATCACCATGCCCGGGATGATGGTGTGGAGCGGCCGCTTGCCGGGCGCGATGGCGTTGGGATGGCCGGGCATGGTGCGGAAGGACTTGCCCCGGCTGTGCAACAGCACGCCGCTTTTCGGCCCCATGATGCCCGAGCCGAATTCATCGAACAGCGAATTGATGAAGGAGACGGCGTTGCGAGCGCGATCGACGACGCAGAGATAGACCGTGTGCTTGTGCTCCACCTCGTCCCAGAACACCGGCTCGGAGGCGCGGTCGAACCGGATCTTGGCGCGCACCCCGGCGACATAGCCGTCTGACAGCAAACGCTCGACCGGCACTTTCGTATGATTGGGATCGCCGACCCAGGCATCGCGTGCGCGATAGGCCGCCTTGGCCGCCTCGGCGTGAAGATGAATCCGGTCGGCGGCGGAGAATTTATCGCCGCCCAGATCGTAGCCTTCGAGCGTCCGGAGCATCATCAGCGCGATCAAGCCCTGGCCGTTGGGCGGGCATTCAAACACCTGGTGGCCGCGATAGGAGGCCGAGATCGGTTCGACATATTCGCTTTTCTGCGCGGCAAAATCCTCGAGCGTGTGCAGGCCGCCCAAGGCGTTGAGCTTGGCGACAAGGTCCGCCGCGACTGGGCCCTCGTAGAAGCCTTTGCGCCCTTCCTTGACGATGCGCTTCAGCGTCCCGGCCAGCGCCGGCAACCGCAAGGTCTGGCCCAGGCCCAATATGTTGCCGCCGGGCGCGAACACCGCCGCCGCATCGGGATCGGTCTTGGCGTTCTGCTGATAATAGGCGAAGTCCCAGGCGACGCGCGGCGTAAGAGTGACGCCGCGCTCGGCAAGATCGATTCCCGGCTGGAACAATTCGGCGATATCCTTGCTGCCGTAATCACGGTGCAGGGTGAGCCAGGCATCAACCGATCCCGGCACGGTGACAGCATGGGGCGAGTTGAAGGGAATGGTCTCCATGCCGCGTTCGGCGAACCATTCCGCCTTGGCCTTGGCCGGCGCGCGGCCAGAGCCGTTCAAGGCTTTGGGCAATCCCGCCTTCGGCGAATAGAGCACGAAGCAATCCCCGCCGGTGCCGGTCATTTGCGGCTCGGCCACGCACAGCAGGACGGCCGCCGCAAGCGCCGCGTCGACCGCGTTGCCGCCGGCGCGCAACACCTCGATCGCCGCCAGCGTCGCCAGCGGATGCGAGGTCGCCGCCATGGCCTCGCTCGAAATCGCCGGCGAGCGGCGCGGCTGTTGGAAATCGCGCATGCCATTCCCCAAAAAAGCCCGTATCCATGCCACCGGCGGGCGCGCCGAAGCAAGCGCCATCATGCGGCTTGTCGCGCGCCGCCGCTTTCCCTTAACGTCGCGGCTTTCCACCAACCGGGAGGAGATTGCCCATGTCCACCGCCAAATCGAATTCGCCGATGTTCGCCAAGGGTCTTGCCGTGCGCCGCGAGGTGCTGGGCGCCGATTACGTGGACAAGTCGCTGGCCGATGCCGACGACTTCATGATGGCCTTCCAAAATCTTACCACCGAATGGTGCTGGGGCGAAATCTGGTCGCGGCCGGGATTGCCGCGCAAAACCCGCTCGATGCTGAATCTTGCCATGCTGACCGCGCTCAACCGCCCTGCCGAGTTGAAGCTGCATCTGCGCGGCGCGCTCACCAACGGCGTCACCATCGAGGAGATCAAGGAGATATTCCTCCAGACCGGGATCTATTGCGGCATCCCGGCGGCGCTCGAAAGCTTCAAGGTCGCGCGCGAGGTGTTCAAGGAACGCGCCAAATCCTGAAACGCGGGTCCGCCTGCCGCGATGGCGCTTGTGGCACGGGGCGGTATTGCCTAAGTTTTGCCGAGGAGAGTCGGCACCATGTTGGACGCCTATATCTATGACGGCTTGCGCACGCCCATCGGGCGCCATGCAGGCGTGCTGTCGCCCATCCGGCCGGACGATCTGCTCGCCGGGGTGATCGCGGCGCTGATCGCGCGCAATCCATTTAAGCCCGTTGATTACGAAGACGCCATCATCGGCTGCACCAACCAGGCCGGCGAGGACGCGCGTAATGTGGCCCGCCACGCGGCTCTCCTCGGCGGGCTGCCGGTCGAGACCGGCGGCTTGACCGTCAACCGGCTCTGCGGCAGCGGGCTTGCCGCCGTGCTCGACGCCTCGCGAGCCGCCTCCTGCGGCCAGGGAAATCTCTTCGTCGCCGGCGGGGTCGAGAGCATGAGCCGCGCGCCCTTCGTCATGTCCAAATCCGAAAGCGCCTATAGCCGTGAAGCCAAAATGTTCAATTCCACCATCGGCGCGCGCTTTCCCAACCCCAAGGTGGCCCAGAAATTCGGCCAGGACACGATGCCGGAAACCGCCGACAACGTGGCGCGCGAGCATGACATCAGCCGCGAGCAGTCGGACCGTTTCGCGCTCGCCTCGCAGGAAAAATACGCCAAGGCCAAATCCGCCGGTTTCTATAGCGGCGAGCTTTTACCGGTGAGCGTGCCGGGCGCCAAGAAGGGTGCCACTGCCAATATCGATCAGGACGAGCACCCCCGCCCCAACACCACCATGGAGCGGCTCGGCGAACTCAAACCAATTTTCGCGGGCGGCGTGGTCACGGCGGGCAACGCCTCGGGCATCAATGACGGCGCTTGCGCGCTGCTGATCGGCACCAGGCAAGCGGGCGAGAAGGCGGGCAAAGCGCCGATGGCCCGCATCGTCTCGGCCGCCATCGCCGGCGTGCCGCCGCGTGTCATGGGGCTCGGGCCCGTGCCGGCCTCGAAGAAAGCGCTGGAACGCGCTGGTAAGACTCTCAAGGACATGGACGTGATCGAGATCAACGAGGCCTTCGCCAGTCAAGTGCTGGGCTGCCTCAAGGTCTTGGGCATCGACTTCGCCGACACCCGCATCAACCCGAATGGCGGCGCCATCGCCATCGGCCATCCGCTGGGCGCTTCGGGCGCTCGTTTAGTGCTCACAGCAATAAGAGAACTCGAACGCCGCCAGGGCCGCTATGCGCTCGTCTCCATGTGCATCGGCGTTGGCCAGGGTATCGCCGCCGTGATCGAGCGCGTCGACGGCAAGGCTTAGACCGCTCAATCTTCAAACCACGGGCGCTGACAGTTTTTTCCAGTTATTGGCGAGAGCGAGTTTCGGCTCGGTGAGTTTTTGCAATTGTGCGAGATCGAGACCCTCCACCATTTCGCGCACCACCAGCCCGTCCTTGGTTACGTCGATCACCGCCAGATTGGTGTAAATGCGGCTGACGCATTTGGCGGCTGTCAACGGATAGGTGCAGCTTTTCCTGATGCGAGGGCTACCTTCCTTGGTGGTGTGTTCCACTAGGATGCGCACCTCTTTCGCACCCGCCGCCAAATCCATCGCGCCGCCCACGCCCGGCAGCGTCTGCGGATCGCTGGTGGTCCAGTTGGCGAGATCGCCCGCTTCCGACACCTCGAAAGCGCCCATCATCGCCAGATCGACATGGCCGCCGCGGATCATCAGGAAGGCGTCGTTGTGGTGGAAATAGCTGCCCCCGGGCATGAGAGTGACGAGCTGCTTGCCAGCGTTGATCAGCTCCGCATCCTCCTGGCCCTTGGCCGGCGCCGGTCCCATGCCGAGAATGCCATTCTCGCTGTGGAACACGATCTCGCGCCCGGCTGGAAGGTAATCCGCGCACAGCGTCGGCAGGCCGATGCCGAGATTGACCACCGTACCGCTCTCGATGTCCTGCGCGGCGCGCCACGCCATCTGGCGGCGGGACAAGGGCTGCATGATCTTTCCCCCTTCCCTATACCACGACCAGTCGGTCGATGAAGATGCCGGGCGTGGCGATGGTTTCGGGATCGAGCTCGCCCAGCTCGACCACCTCTTGCACCTGCGCCACGGTGAGCGAAGCGGCGGCGGCCATGACCGGGTTGAAGTTCCGCGCGGATTTTCGGTAGACCAGATTGCCCCACCGGTCGCCCTTGAAGCCGCGGATCAACGCCACGTCGCCCTTGAGCGGCTTCTCCAGAACATGCAGCCTGCCGTCGATTTCCTTGGTCTCCTTGCCGGCGGCGAGCTTGGTTGCGGCGCCAGCCGGCGTATAGAAGCCGCCGATCCCCGCCGCCGCCGCGCGCATGCGCTCCGACAACGTGCCCTGCGGCACGAGTTCCAGCTCGATCTTGCCGGCCTTATAGGCCGCCTCGAACACATGCGGATCGGTGGTGCGAGGGTATGAGCAGATCACTTTCTTGACGAGGCCGGCCAAAATCAGCGCGGCGATGCCGGTTTCACCGGTGCCGGCATTGTTGGCAACCACCGTCAAATCCCTCACGCCCAGTTCTATCAGCGCCTCGGTCAACTCGATTGGCTCGCCCACCGAGCCGAAGCCGGCGATCAGCACGGTCGAGCCGCTCTTGATCCCCGCCACCGCGGATGCCAAGTCCTTCACCCGCTTGTCGATCATGCCTCGCCTTCTTAGAACGTTACCTGGTCGCCGCCCTTGAGAGACAGCATCTCGCGCGCCTCCTTGGCCGAGGCGATTTCGAGCGACAGGTTTTCCAGGATGAGACGGATACGCCGCACCTGCTCGGCGTTGGATCTTGGCGAGCTGGCCCTTGCCGATATAGAGCGAGTCCTCGAGCCCGACGCGGACATTGCCGCCCATGATCGCGCCCATGGTGATGAGCGGCATCTGATGGCGGCCGGCGGCCAGGATCGACCAATAGATACTGGTCGCCGAACAGCTTGTCGGCGATGCGTTTCATATGGCTCAGATTGTCGGGATCGGCGCCGATGCCGCCCAGGATGCCGAAGATGGTCTGGACGAAGAGCGGCGGCTTGACCAGCTTGCGGTCGAGGAAATGGGCGAGGGTGTAGAGATGGCCGACGTCGTAGCATTCGAATTCGAAGCGCGTGCCGTGGCCCTCGCCCAGGTCCTTCAGGATGCGCTCGATATCCTTGAAGGTGTTGCGGAAGATGAAGTCGCGCGTCATCTCCAGATATTTCGGCTCCCAGTCGTATTTGAATTCCTTGTAGCGGTTGAGCATGGGATAGAGCCCGAAATTCATCGAGCCCATGTTGAGCGAGCACATCTCCGGCGACGCCTTCAGCGGCGCCGCCAGGCGCTCCTCCAGCGTCATGCCGTGGCCGCCGCCGGTGGTGATGTTGATGACCGCGTCGAGTCGCCTGCTTGATGCGCGGCAGGAACTGCATGAATACGGCGGGGTCGGGCGTCGGCCGCCCGTCCCTGGGATCGCGGGCATGGAGATGAAGAATGGCGGCGCCGGCCTCTGCCGCCTCGATCGCCTGCTTCGCCACTTCGTCCGGCGTGAGCGGCAGATGCGGACTCATGGTCGGGGTGTGGATCGACCCCGTCACCGCGCAGGTGATGATGACCTTGCCCGAACGCGCCACGAACCCCTCCCCGCCGGCCCTGCCTTAGAGGGCCTTATCTTTTATAGTTATAGCTATCCGTTGGCGTGGATAAAATCCCGCAATTCCGGATAGATTTCTTCGCGCCAGCGCCGCCCGTTGAACACGCCGAAATGACCGACCTTGAGCTGGACATGGCGCCGCTTCTTGCGCGATTTGAGCCCGGTGAGCAATTCATGCGCGGCCGAGGTTTGGCCCACCGCGCAAATGTCGTCGTTCTCGCCCTCGACGGTCAAAAGCGCGGTGCGCGTGATTGCCTTGGGCTCCACCTTCCGCCCGCGCGAGACGAACGCGCCCAGCGGCAGGGAATGATCCTGGAACACGTGCTTCACGGTTTGCAGATAGAAATCAGCCGGCAAATCCATGACCGACATGTATTCGTCGTAGAATTTCTTGGTGGCCGTAGCGCTTTCGCCGTCGCCTTCCACCAGATGGCGGAACAGATCGACATGGGCGGTGACGTGGCGGTCAAGATTCATGGTCATGAAGCCGGCCAGTTGGATGAACCCGGGATAGACCCTGCGGAAGGCGCCGGGATAACGCGCCGGCACCGTGGCGATGACGTGGCGCTCGAACCATTCGAGCGATCGCGTGGTGGCGAGCCGGTTGACCGCCGTGGGATTGACGCGGGTGTCGATCGGCCCGCCCATCAGGGTCATGCTTCTGGGCTGGTCGGGGTCGCGCTCCACCGCCATCAGAGCTACCGCCGCCAGCACCGGCACCGAGGGCTGGCATACCGCAATGACGTGCAAATCGGGCGCGAGCTCCCGCATGAAGGCGATCATCAGGTCGATGTGATCGTCCAGGTCGAAGCGGCCGTAAAGCATCGGCACTTTGCGAGCATTGGTCCAGTCCGTGACATAGACGTCGTGGTCCTGGAGCAGCGTTTCCACCGTGCCCCGTAGCAGCGTGGCGAAATGGCCCGAAAGCGGCGCCACCACCAACAAGCGCGGACCCGGATTCTTGACGTTCTCTTTCTTGAAGTGGAGCAGCGTGCAAAAGGGGTGGCGCGCCGCCACCGCCTCGCTTACCGCCACGACCTTCCCCGATATCTCGACGCTCTTGATGCCGAAATCCGGGCGCTCGTGCCCCATGCCGGCGCGCGCCACCATCTCGCAGGCGGCGGCGGCGCTGCGCACCAGCGGATGATAGGCGATGAGCGGCCAGGGCTGGGACAGCAACCCGCGCGCGGACTGCGCCAGGAAGCGAAGCGGGGCCAAGGCGTCGCTTTGCGCCTGATAGGTCTCGTACAGCACAAAACGGGTCTAGTTCTCCCCGTTGTCCGGGTCAAGCACACAAATATTGCACTGCAATAAAAGCCCTGTTTCTGCCCTATTTGTAAGCATTCACGTCCCATTAACCGGATTGCGACAGGTTGACACAGTTATTCGGGCTGCAAGTCGAGTTCCAGTTGATGAACGCAACGCCAAAGCGAGTGGGGCTCCCGGACGAGCCAGCCACATCTTCGAGCGCGCCTGAAAGCGTGACCGAGGCGAGGCTTGCCGCTGCCGAAGCGGCACTCGCCGATGCCGAGCAAATTCTCAGCGATGCGTTGCTGAGCTCCTCGAGCTGGATTTGGGAATCCGACGAAAATCACTGCTTCAGCCGCATCATCGGCCCGATCGAGGACATCTTCGGAACCAAGCCGGAAAAGATGATCGGCAAGAAGGTCGAGGATTTCACGCGCGCCGGACAAGACCCGAGCGTGCAGAATCACTTCAATATCCTCCAACAGCGTAAGCCCTATCACGACGTCGTCACCTCGATCAACACGGCCAAGGGCGTCCGTTTCGTCAAGGCAAGCGGCAAGCCTCTTTACGACGAGAGCGGCAAATTTCTCGGCTACCGCGGCACCGCCTGCGACGTGACCGAGCAGGTGCAGACCGAGCGCCGCGCCAACGAAGCCAATCGCCGCTTCATGGAAGCCATCGAGAACGTCCCCGCGAGCCTGATGTTGTGCGATCGCGAGGATCGGATCGTCTTCTGCAACAGCGCCACGCAGCGCTATTTTCCGACCGCCGCGCATCTGCTCGTCCCCGGCACCAAATACGAGGATCTGCTGCGCGCCCACGCCGCCAGCGGATTTGTCGCCGAGATCGGCAAGGATTTCGAAGGCTGGATGCGCGAACGCATGCAGAGCCACCGCTCCGGCAACACCAATATCGTCCGTTCCTACAGCGACGGCCGCTGGAGTCAGATCACCGAGCGCCGCACCTCGGACGGCGGCATCATCGGCATCCGCATGGACATCACCGAGCTGAAGAAGCGCGAAAAAGAGCGTGAGGCCATACAGGCGCGGTTCAAGGACGCCATCGAGACCATGCCGGCGTCCCTCATTCTTTACGATCACGAGGAGAAGATTCTGCTCTGCAACGATCAGGCGGAAAAGTTGTTTCCGGAGATCGCCGATCTTCTCGTGCCCGGAACGACCATCGAGAACCTGACCCGCGAGCGTTACAGCCGCCTCCATCCGCAAGCGTCGGCGGCGGAGATCGAGCAGGCGGTGCAGAAGCGGCTACAGCAGTTCCGCAATCCCGGCATCACCGCACCCGATCAACTTCCCGACGGGCGCTGGACTCAGGCTTTCGAACGGCGCACCGCCGAGGGTGGCACCGTATGCGTGCGCATCGACATCACCGCGCTCAAGCACCAGGAAGAGGCGCTGACCGCGCATTCCGAGGAACTTCGCCGCTCCAACGCCGAACTCGAACAGTTCGCCTATGTCGCCTCGCACGATCTACAGGAACCGCTCCGCATGGTGGCAAGCTATTGTCAGCTGTTGCAGCGCCGCTACAAGGATAAGCTCGATGGCGACGCCAATGAGTTCATCGGTTTCGCCGTCGAAGGCGCCAACCGCATGCAGCGCCTCATCAACGATCTCTTGGGTTATTCCCGCATCGGCCGCAAGAGTGGCAATCCAGAGAACTTCCAGGCCGTCGATGCGCTGAAAACCGCGCTCGCCAATTTGCAGGGCGCGGTATCCGAAAGCGGCGCCAAGATCGAGTTCGACGCGTTGCCCGCGATCAACGCAGACCGTACCCAGATCTCCCAGCTGTTCCAGAACCTGATCGGTAACGCGATCAAATTCCGTCGCGACGGCGAAAGCCCCCTCATCCGCGTCTCGGCTACGCCCGAAGGCGCATTCTGGCGCTTCCACGTCGAGGATAACGGCATCGGCATCGAGAAAGAATATCTCGACCGCGTATTCCTGATCTTCCAGCGCCTGCATGAGCGCAACAAGTATCCCGGCACCGGTATCGGTCTTGCCATCGCCAAGAAGGTGATCGAGCACCACGGCGGCCGCATCTGGATCGAATCTACGCCCGGCCAGGGCAGCAAATTCAACTTTACCCTGCCTGCGGCTTCCAAAACGGAGAAAGTCTGATGCTTGATTCACGCCCCATCGAGATTCTGCTGGTCGAGGACAATCCCGGCGACGCGCGCTTGACACAAGAAGCGTTGCGCGAAGGCAAAATCCGCAACAATCTCCATCATGCCAAGGACGGCGTCGAGGCGCTGGCCTTTCTCAAGGGCGAGGGTATCCACGCCAATGCGCCGACGCCCGATCTGATCCTGCTCGACCTCAACCTGCCGCGCAAAGACGGCCGCCAGGTCCTGGGCGAGATGAAGGAGGATCCGCGTCTCCGTCTTATCCCGGTGGTGGTACTCACCACATCCGAAGCCGAGAAGGACATCGTCAAGAGCTACGAGCTGCACGCAAATTGCTACATCACCAAGCCGGTCGATCTTGAGAAATTCATCGAGATCGTGCGCGCCATCGAGAGTTTCTGGCTGGCGGTGGTGACGCTGCCCAACCGCCAGCCGCAACTCGTCACGCTCTGAGGGAAACGGGGGAATTTCGTCAGATGCGGGACAAGGCGAACATGGCCTCCACGGGCGTGCTGCGCATCCTCCTGATCGAGGACAATCCGGGCGATGCGCGGCTGACGACCGAGCTTTTGCGCGAGGCCGGCGTGCTTACCTTCGAATGCGTCTGTGCCGACAGCCTGGAGCGCGGCCTTGCTCTCCTGCGCGACCAGGAATTCCAGATCGTTTTGGCCGACATGTCGCTGGGCGACGCCAGCGGCGTCGAAATCGTCAAGCAGCTGCATGAACGTCATCCGACATTGCCGATGATCGTGCTGAGCGGCATCGAGGACGAGACCGTGGCGATGATCGCGTTACACGAAGGCGCGCAGGACTATCTGGTTAAGGGTCAGGGCGACGGCCATCTCATCAGCCGCGCGATCAGTTACGCCATGGAGCGCAAGCGCGTGGAGGCGCAGCTGATCGAGGCCAAGAACAGCGCCGAATCGGCGAGCCGCGCCAAGTCTGAATTCCTGGCGAATATGAGTCACGAGCTGCGCACGCCCTTGAACGCCATCATCGGCTTCTCCGAAATATTGCGGCAGGAAGGCCTCGGGCCCTTGGGCCACGCCTCTTATCGCGACTATGTGCGCGACGTGCATGAGAGCGGCGTCCATCTCCTGAAGATCATCAACGACATTCTCGATCTTTCGAAGATCGAGGTCGGCCGCCTCACCCTCGATGAGGTGCCCATCGACGTGAGGGATACCGTCGAATCCTGTCTCAGGATCGTGCGCGAGCGCGCCGCCAATGCCGGGCTCGACCTGATCGTGGATTTCGCGCCCGATCTGCCGACCCTCAACGCCGATGAGCGCATGGTCAAACAGGTGCTGCTCAACCTGCTTTCCAACGCCATCAAATTCACGCCCAAGGGCTCGGTGCGCGTGACGGCGGGCGTAACCTCGGATGACGGCGTCTATATCTCGGTCGCCGATACCGGCATCGGCATAGCGGACGAGGATATCGAGAAGGCGCTTATGCCCTTCGTCCAGATCGACAGCACGCTGCAACGCAAATACGACGGCACCGGCTTGGGATTGCCGCTCGCGCGCTCGATGACCGAGCACCACGGCGGCAGCTTCGAGATCGAAAGCAAGGTGGGCGAAGGGACATGCATCACGGTGCGCTTCCCGCCCGAACGCTCGCTCCGCGTCCCGGGCGAAATCTCGCTCAGGGCCGCCAGCTAAATCATCGCCTAAAACGTTCCCGGATAGGCCCCGCCATCGACCAGCAGATTCTGGCCGGTGATGTAGCCGGCCTCGGCGCTGCACAGGAAGGCGCAAGCGGAGCCGAATTCCTCCGCCGTACCGAAACGTCCCGCCGGCATTCCCGCCAGACGCTGCTTCCTCGCCTCTTCGACCGAGACCTTAGCGTTCTTGGCCATGGTCTCGATGTTGGATTTGAGCCGGTCGGTATCCATCGCGCCGGGCAGAAGATTGTTGATGGTGACGTTGTGCCGCACGGTCTTGCGCGACAGCCCCGCGACGAATCCGGTCAGGCCGGTGCGCGCGCCGTTGGACAGACCCAGGATATCGATCGGCGCCTTCACCGCACTCGAGGTGATGTTGACGATGCGGCCGAAACGCCGCGCGATCATGCCGTCGATGGTCGCGCGGATCAGCTCGATCGGCGTCAGCATGTTGGCGTCGAGCGCCTTGATCCAGATGTCGCGCGTCCAGTCTCGGAAATCGCCGGGCGGCGGCCCGCCCGCGTTGTTGACCAGAATATCGGGCGACGGGCAAGCGGCCAGCGCCAGTTTCCGGCCCTCGGGGGTCGTGATGTCGCCCGCGACCGCCGTCACCTTGACGCCGTATTTGGCGCGCAGCTCGGCCGCCGTCGCCTCGAGCGCATCCTTGCCTCGCGCGGTGACGATGAGGTCGGCCCCCTCGCGCGCCAAAGCCGCGGCGCAGCCCTTGCCCAGTCCCTTGCTCGCGGCGCAAACCAGCGCCGTCTTGCCCTTAAGGCCGAAATCCATGCCGCCCTCCTTCATCAAATCCCCGTCGGCCGGGGCTCTACTTACCCATGGCGGGCAGCGGCGGCAATGATTTGAGATAGACCGCGATGGCGTGGCGGTCTTGCGCCGTGAGTTGGGATGTTCCGCCCACCACATCATGCATGCCGCCGCCCACGAGATCGGAATCCGGCATCTTGCCGGTCAGCAGCACGGTCTCGATATCCGCGATGCTCCACTTGCCGATGCCGGTGGCGTTGTCGGGCGTGATGTTCGGTGCTCTCTGGCGGTCGGGCCCCTGCGGATTGCCGGCGAAGGCATGGGCATGATCGAGCGCGCCCAGGAAATTGCGCGGCGTGTGACATTCTTCGCAATGCGCCACCGCCTCGGCCAGATACCGGCCGCGGTTCCATTCCGCGCTTTGCGATGCTACCGGCTCCAGCGGTCCTTCCCGGAAGAACAGTAAGCGCCAGCCGAACAGCAACGGCCGCCAGCCATAGGGGAATTTGACCTGATACGGGGTGTCCGGCCGTGTCACCGGAGGCCGCGCCATGAGATAGGCGTAGAGATCGGCGATGTCGGCGTCGCTCATGCCGGTGAAGGAGGTGAACGGAAACACCGGAAAGAGAAAGCCGCCGTCATCGTCCCGGCCTTGGCGCAACGCGCGGCGGAAATCGCCGAGCGTCCATTTGCCGATGCCGGTGGCATTGTCGGGCGTGATGTTCGGGCTGTAATAGGTGCCGAAGGGCGTCGTCAACGCCCGGCCCCCGGCCAGAGGCACGCCATTATTCCTCTTATCGGTATGGCAGGAAACGCAATCGGCGGCGTTGAAGATATAGGCGCCGCGCGCAATGGCCGCCGGATCGGCGTCTTGGGCGGCGTTACCCGTCACGGGCAAAATTAGGAATAAGCCCGCGCAAGCGGCGAGCATTGCATTTGCTTTATGCATCAATCTCTCAACCTCGCACCGGGGCGCGGATGATAGAGGTGTCCCGCCAACGCTCATCAGTCACGATCGCGTGAGACTTAACCAATCAATGGAATCGCACAACTCAACTCACCGGCACCGCAATATGTGCGATGAATCCCGGCCGCTTGGCCAAACGGCCGAACCACGCCTCCAAATGCGGCAGCTTCGGCCGCTCGACCGGCAAATTCTGCCAGCGATGCGCCCAAATTCCCGGGCCGATATCGGCCAGGGTGAAATCCGCGCCCGCGAGATAATTCTGTTTCTCCACCTGGCGGTCGGCTATGGCCCACAACGCGGCCGCATCGAGGCGGGATTTTTCCAGCGCCGCGGCATCGCGCTCCTTAGGCGGCGTACGGTAATAGCCCCAGAGCAAAGCCGACATCGGCGATGTCAGGCGCGACAGGTTCCAGTCCATCCAGCGCTCGACATGGCTGCGTTTGCCCGGATCGGCCGGATAGAGCCTGGTGTTGTTCCGCGTCGCGCACAAATAGCGCATGATGGTATTGGCTTCCCAGATCACGTTTTCGCCGTCCTTGACCGTCGGCACCAACCCGTTGGGGTTCATCGCACGATAGGCGGGATCGTCGTTGCCGCCGAACTTGCCGCCCCAATCGACGCGTTCATAGTCAAGCCCGAGCTCGGCGCAACACCACAACACCTTTTGCACGTTGGACGAATTGGTCCGTCCCCAGATTTTCAGCACGTCTCCCCCTCGCCGCTTTTCTTCTAGTCCATCAGCCCCAGTTCGAGCTTGGCTTCCTCGCTCATGCGGTCCTTGGTCCAGGGAGGATTCCACACCAGCTTGACGCGCGCATCCTGCACGCCGGGCACGGAGGAAACCGCGTCGCGCACCTGGCCCGGCAATTCTCCCGCCACCGGGCAGGACGGCGCTGTGAGCGTCATCTCGACATAGACCACGCCGTCCTTGCGCACGATCAATTCATAGATCAATCCCAAATCCACCAAATTCACCGGGATTTCGGGATCGCGCACGGTCTTGAGCGCGGTCAGCACCTTCTCTTCGAGCTCGGAATCCTTCTCGCCCGGCTCTGGCCGCTCGACCTCTTCGGCTTCCGGAGGATTGGCGCGCATGAAATCGAACGGATCCTTGCCTTCGTCCTGCATGATCTACTCGGTCTTGACAGTGATATTGCCGTCCTTGAGCGCCGCCTCGAAGGCGTGCCAGGCCAGCGTCGCGCATTTGACCCGCGCCGGATAGGCCTTCACGCCTTCCAGCGGCGCGAGCCGTTCCAAATCGTCTTCCAGGCCGTGAGAGGGATGAGGCTGCGGATGCGGATGGCCCATGACGCGGGCATGGAAATCCTTGAACAGCTCCTCGGCGGTGGCCACGGTCTTGCCCTTCAGCACCTCGGTCATCAGCGAGGCCGAGGCGGTGGAGATGGCGCAGCCGCGCCCTTCGAAGCTCAGGTCTTTTATCGTGTCGCCTTCGAGTTCGAGATAGACGGTGACGCGGTCGCCGCAAAGCGGGTTGTGGCCTTGGGCCGAATGGGTCGCATGGGCGAGCGCATGGAAATTGCGCGGGTGACGCCCGTGATCGAGAATGATGTCCTGGTAAAGCTCGCGCGTATCCATCGCCATCCTCACGCAAACATCTTCTGCGCGGCGCGAAGCGCTTCGGCCAGCGCGTCGATGTCGCTCTCGTCGTTGTAGATGCCGAGCGAGGCGCGCGTGGTGCCGGGCAGGCCGAGCCGGTCCATCAGCGGCTGGGCGCAATGATGCCCGGCGCGCACCGCCACGTGATGCTGGTCCAGCACGGTGGCGAGATCGTGAGGATGGATGCCTTGGACATCGAGCGACAATATGCCGAGCCGCCGCTGCCCCGCCCCCACCAGCTTGACGCCCGGCAGCTTGGAGAGCCTGTCCACGCCATAGCCGGTCAACTGCTCCTCATGCGCCAGGATCGCGTCGCGGCCCAGGCTGTCGATGTATTCCAGCGCGCGCGCCAGGCCGATGGCGCCGGAGATGTCGGGCGTCCCCGCCTCGAAACGGTGCGGCGGATGCTGGAAGGTGGTTTTCTCGAACGTAACCTGTTCGATCATGTCGCCGCCGCCCTGGAAAGGCGGCATGGATTCGAGAATATCCTTCTTGGCATAGAGCACGCCGATGCCGGTCGGCCCATAAGTCTTGTGGCCGGAGAAGACGTAGAAATCGCAATCGAGCGCGCGAACATCAACCGGCAGACGCGGCGCCGCCTGGCAGCCATCGACCAGCACCTTGGCGCCCGCCTGATGCGCCAAGCGGATGATGGCTTCGATCGGCAGCAGCGCGCCGGTGGCGTTGGCCAGATGCGTCACCGCGACCAGCTTGGTTTTCTTGGAAAGCCTCCGCTCGAAAGCGGCGAGATCGAGCCCGCCCGAGGCGTCGATGGGCGCCGCGATAAGCTTCAGTCCGGTGCGTTCGCGGATCAATTGCCAGGGTACGATATTGGCGTGGTGTTCCAACTCGGTGACCAGCACCTCGTCGCCCGGTTTCAGGAAGGCCGCCCCCCAGGAATAAGCCACCAGATTGATCGCCTCGGTCGCGCCGCGCACGAACACGATCTCGTCCGCGCTGGCGGCGTTGAGGAATTTCCGCGCGGTCTCGCGCGCGCCTTCGTAGAGATCGGAGGAGCGCGCCGACAGGCGATAGACGCCGCGATGCACATTGGCGTAATCGGCGCGGTAAAAATCCGACACGCGGTCGATCACCGCCGCCGGCTTCTGCGCGCTGGCCGCGCTGTCGAGAAACACCAGCCCGGGATTGCGCTCGAAAATCGGGAAGTCGCGCTTGACGCGGCGCGGATCGAAGCCTGGCTTGGCGGTTGTCTGGAGCTTGGCCACGGTCATGATGCGCGCCCATCCAGCCAGCGTTGCAGATGGACATCGAGGAAGGCGCGCAAATCCTTGTTCTCGACCCGGTCGAGCGCGTCGGCGGCGAAGGCGGCGATCAGCATTTGCCGCGCCTCGAGCGCCGGAATCCCGCGGCTTTCGAGATAGAACAGCGCCCCGTCGTCGAGATCGCCCACGGTCGCGCCATGGCCGCATTTGACGTCGTCGGCCAGGATATCGAGCTCGGGCTTGGTGTCGATGGAGGCCCGCGGGCTCAGCAGCAGGTTCTTGTTGAGCATATGCGCGTCGGTCTTCTGCGCTTGCGGCCTGACCGCGATGGTGCCGATGAACGCGCCATGCGCGCCGCCGTCGGCCACGCCCTTGAACAGCTCATGCGTGGTGCCGTGGGGCGCGGCATGATCGGCGAAGGTGACATTGGTCGCCTCTTGTTCGCCGCGCAAAAGGAAAGCGCCGTTGAGGCGGCATTCCGCCCCCTCGCCTTCGAGCCGCGCCTGGCTGTCATGGCGCGACAGCTTGGCGCCGAGCGTGAGGACGAAACTTTCGTAACGCGCGCCGCCCGCGATCTCAATGCGGTTTTGCGCCATATGGATGGCGGCTTGGCCCTCGTCCTGCAATTTGACATGGGTGAGCGACGCGCCCTTGGCGAGAGCGATCACGCCGGCCGCATTGGTCCAATAATTTCCCGAACCGGCATAGCTTTCGATCAGTGCGGCGCGGCTGCCGGCCCCGAGCAAAACCAGATTGCGCAGATGGCAGGAGCGCTGGCCGCCCTGGCCGAAATGCACGACCTCCACCGGAAGGTCGAGCGTTGCGCCCGCTTCCAGCGCGAGCACGAACCCATCCTCGAACAGCGCGGCGTTGAGCGAAACAAAGGGCTGGCCGCCGATGGTGTCGGTTTCGCGCAAGCTCGATTCCAAAAGCTCGGGGCGTGTTTTGAGGGTTTGCGCCACCGAGGCGAGAGTGACGCCCTTGGGCAACGCGCCGACGGCGGAGAGAGCCGGCGAAAAGTGCCCATTGACCAGCACCAGGCGATGGGTCTCGCCGGGAAAGCGCCATGGCGCCAGATCGGAATCTTCGATCGCGGCGGCGTCACCCGCCGGCGGATAGCTCGCCTTTTGCAGGCTCTGGAGATTGGTGAAGCGCCAGGCTTCTTGCCGGCGCAAGGGAAATCCTAGTTCGGCGAAACGTTTCATCGCGCCTTCGCGCCGCGCGGAGAGCCAGGCGGGTTCGCCCGAGGCCTGGCGCCGCTTGAAGGCCTCGACATAAGGCCGGATTTCGGAGAGCGCGTCGCTCACGCCGCGTCTCCGAAGGCGGCATAGCCGCTTTTCTCCAATTCCAGCGCCAATTCCTTGCCGCCGGATTTGACAATGCGCCCGCCCGCCAGCACGTGAATGCGGTCGGGCACGACATGATCGAGGAGCCGCTGGTAATGGGTGATGAGCAGCACGGCGCGGTCTTTCCCGCGCAGCGCGTTGATGCCCTTGGCCACGGTCTGGAGCGCGTCGATATCGAGGCCGCTATCGGTCTCGTCGAGAATGGCGAGCTTGGGTTCGAGCATCGCCATCTGAAAAATCTCGTTGCGCTTTTTCTCGCCGCCCGAGAACCCGACATTGACGGCGCGCTGGAGCAGATCCTCGCCGATGTCCAGGAGCTTGAGCTTGGCGCGCACGGCTTTGAGGAACTGGCCCGCATCCATCTCGCTCTCGCCGCGCTGCTTGCGCGTGGCGTTCAAGGCGGCGCGCAGGAAATACATGTTGTTGACGCCCGGAATCTCGACCGGATACTGGAAGGCCAGGAACATGCCCGCGCGCGCGCGTGCATCCGGCGCGAGGCTCAAGAGATCGCTTCCCTGGTAGAGCACCCGGCCTTGCGTCACGGTATAGCCGGGCTTGCCGGTGAGCACGCCCGCCAGCGTGCTCTTGCCCGAACCGTTGGGGCCCATGATGGCGTGCACCTCGCCCGCCTTCACGTCGAGATCGACGCCCTTCAATATCTCGCGCCCGTCCGCGATGCGCGCGTGCAAATCCTTGATTTCCAACATTTTCTTGGGGTCCTACGGGGAAAATTGGGTTCGTTTCGCAGTTTTCATGTTCAGCCGACGCTGCCTTCGAGGCTGACCGCCAGGAGTTTCTGCGCCTCGACCGCGAATTCCATCGGCAATTCCTTCAACACCGCCTTGCAGAATCCATTAACGATCAGGGACAGCGAATCTTCCTTCGACAGGCCGCGGCTCTGGCAATAAAACAACTGATCGTCGCTGATCTTGGAGGTGGTCGCCTCGTGCTCGACCCGCGACGTGGGATTGCGGGTCTCGATATAGGGCACGGTGTGCGCGCCGCATTTATCGCCGATGAGCAGTGAATCGCACTGAGTGTAGTTGCGCGCATTCGCCGCCTTGGGTTGGACTCGCACCAGCCCTCTATAAGTGTTCTGTCCCTTGCCGGCCGAGATGCCCTTGGAGATGATGGTCGAGCGCGTGTTCTTGCCGATATGGATCATCTTGGTGCCGGTATCGGCCTGCTGGAAATTATTGGTGATGGCAACCGAGTAGAACTCGCCCACGCTATCGTCGCCTTCGAGGATGCAGCTCGGATATTTCCAGGTGATGGCCGAGCCGGTCTCGACCTGGGTCCAGGAAATTTTAGAGCGTGCTCCCTTACAGGCGCCGCGCTTGGTGACGAAATTATAGATGCCGCCCTTGCCCTCGGCGTCGCCGGGATACCAGTTCTGCACCGTCGAATACTTGATCTGCGCGTCTTCGAGCGCGACCAGCTCGACCACCGCGGCGTGAAGCTGGTTCTCGTCGCGTTGCGGCGCGGTGCAGCCTTCGAGATAACTCACATAGCTGCCCTTGTCGGCGACGATGAGCGTGCGCTCGAACTGGCCGGTCTTGGCGGCGTTGATGCGGAAATATGTGCTCAACTCCATCGGGCAGCGCACGCCCCTTCGGCACATAGACGAAGGAGCCGTCGCTGAACACCGCCGAGTTGAGCGCGGCGAAGAAATTGTCGCCCTGCGGCACCACCGAGCCGAGATACTTCTTCACCAGATCGGGATGCTCGCGCACCGCCTCGCCGAAGGAGCAGAAGATGATGCCGAGATCGCCGAGCGTCTTCTTGAAGGTGGTGGCGACCGAGACGCTGTCGAACACCGCGTCGACCGCCACGCCCGCCAAGGCCGCGCGTTCGTGCAGCGGAATGCCGAGCTTCTCATAGGTCTGGAGAATTTCCGGATCAACCTCGTCGAGCGATTTGGGCGCGTTGGCGCGCTTGGGCGCGGAATAATACGTCGCCGCCTGATAGTCGATCGGCGCCACGCGCAGCTTGGCCCAATGCGGGTTTTCCATCTTCTGCCAGTGATGGAAGGCCGCGAGCCGCCAATCGAGCAACCATTGCGGCTCGTGCTTCTTGGCCGAGATGTAGCGCACCGTGTCGTCGTTGAGGCCGGGCGGGGCGCTGTCGCTGTCGATGTCGGTGACGAAGCCGTATTTGTAGCCCTCGCGCAACGCGCCGAGCTTGGCGACCTCGTTCGACGTATCGCTGCTCATGACGTCGCCCCCTCGCCCGGAGGCAAACGCGCCCAGCGCGCGAGCAAATTATTCGGCGCCATCTCGGCCAGGCTCATGGCCGAAAGCGCGCTGCCGACCGCGTCGTTGATGCGCTGCCAATGCGGCTTGGTCGAGCAGAAATCGGTGCGCTCGCAGGACGGGCCGTGAATGGTGCATTGCGTGGCGCCGATTTCGCCGTCGATCGCCGCCACCACCGCGGCGATCGAAATCGCCTCGGGCGCGCGCGCCAGCCGGTAGCCGCCGGATGCCCCGCGCGAACCCGCCACAACCCCGCCATGCGCCAGCGCCTTCAGCGCCTTGGCCACGGTGGCGCGCGGCAAACGCGTCGCCTCGGCCAGGCTGGCGGCGGTCATCTGGCGCTCGGGATCGAGCGCCATCTGGGTGGCGATGATGACGCCGTAATCGGCCATTTTGCTGAGGATGATCATGGGATTTCTTGGGGTCTCCGGATGCCGGGCGTAATTAGGACGGTTTCAGTACTTATTACATCGGCACTAAAGCCGATGGATCAAGCCCGTTCAACCCCTTTCTCATCAGGGTCTTAGAGCCTACCGGACCGGCCACAACCAAACGTCGCCAGAATCCATTAACCATATTCTGAGACAACACATTAATAACAGTCATTGGTATATTGTTTTTGAAGCAACTTTATTTACAGGATCGCCCATGCGCCCCTTTCGCGCTTTGTTACTCATCTTGGCCGTGATCGCGGCCGGCGCCTTGCCCGCAACCGCCGACATGGCGATCAAACTCAAGGACGGGCGGGTCATTACCGTGCCGGTCTCGCCCCAGGACATCGATTCGGTCATCTTCACCGCCCCCCACACGGCCGCTTCGCCACCCGCCCCCATCGTTTCGACTCCGAACGCCACGCCGGTTATGGCGGCTCCGGCGGCGCCCGCCGCGCCCATGGCGAGCAATATTCCGTCCCAGAGCCTGGCCATGGCGCCGCTGGTGCCCGACCATCCCTCGGGCCGCGTGCTCAAGGTCGGCCCGGGCCAGGACATGAAACTGCCGAGCGAAGCCGCCAAGACGGCCCAGAACGGCGACGTGATCGAGATCGCCGCCGCCGATTACCGGGGCGACGTCGCGGTCTGGAACGCCAGCGACATCGTCATCCGCGGCACCGGCGGACGCCCGCATCTCTCCGCCGACGGCGAAGCCGCGCAAGGCAAGGGCATCTGGGTCACCCACGGCGACAAAATCCGCATCGAGAATGTCGAGCTGTCGGGCTGTCATGTGGGCGACGGCAACGGCGCCGCCATCCGCGCCGAAGGCGCCGGTCTCACCCTGTCCAAGGTCTATATCCACGACAACGAGGACGGCATCCTCAGCACCAGCAACGGCGACAGCGACATCCTGATCGAGGATTCGGAATTCGCGCATAACGGCACGTCGAGCGGTTCGACCCACGGCATCTATATCGGCAATGTGCACAGCTTCACGCTGCGCGGCAGCTATTTCCACGACACCGTGACCGGGCATCACGTCAAGACACGCGCGCTCGCCAACTACATCCTCTACAACCGCATCCTCGACGGCCCCAACAGCAATTCGAGCTATTCGATCGATCTGTCGAATGGCGGGCGCAGCTACGTCATCGGCAACATCATCGAGAAAGGCCCGCGCGCCGAGAACTACACCATGATCGCCTTTGCCATGGAGGGCCCGACCAATCCGTTGCAAGAGCTTTACGTCGTCGGCAACACCATGATCATGGACCGGTCGAGCGGCATCTTCATCCGCTCGCGCGGCCCCAACCCGGCCTATGTCGCCGACAACATCTTCGCCGGTCCGGGCGAACTGATCTCGGGCGCCGGCAAGTTTGTCAACAACGTGCTTTCCAACAACGCGCGCGCCGACAGCGATCCCAACGCCGACGGCGGAAGAGGCAACCGCATCGTCGCCGATGTGCGCTTCGCCGATCCGACGCGTTACGACTATCACCTGCTGCCGGGATCACCGGCCATCGGCGCCGGGTCCGATCCGGGCGACGGCGCCGGCTTTAAGCTGTTGCCGGTCTACGAGCCGTTGACGCCGTTGGGTTTCACCGCCCGTCCGGCGGGCGGCGCGCTCGACGCCGGCGCGTTGCGATTCATCGTTCGCGGCTAGGGCTTGGCACCCCTGAGCTTGGCCGCATAAACGCGGTAATCGGCCAGTAGCTGCGCCGCGCGGTTGCACGGCGGCGCGCCGTATTGAATGGCGCCCGGCACGCTCGCATCCGGAGGCCGCTTATTGCCGCATAGATCGTCGGTCACGCCGGCCACGGGCGCGCTCTTGAAATCGAAATGCCCTTCGGGGCGAAGCGAGAGCCGTCCTTCGCGCGCATCGACGAAATAGCGATCGATCGGCAACGCCCCCGGCCCCACCACCACGTTGCCGGAAGCCGAGAGGCGCGCGCCTTCGCTCGCGACGATGCCGCCGGAGAGGAGATTGTTGGCGATATCGGCATTGCTGTCCTTGCCGCGCGCCTCGATGCCGTAGGTTCCGACGAGCGTGTTGTTGAGCACGCGGCCGTTTTTCGCGCGCCATAGATAGATGCCGTCCTCCATCGGGCAGGAGAGCACCACATTGTTGCGCACGATGCCGTCACGGTTTTCGTCCTGGTCGCAGCTGCCCTCGCAATATTGCGGGCCGCTGCCGCTGCCGCCGAGGGAGATGCCACGGGTATAGGACAAGGGCGACATCATCAGCGAGCAGGCGACGATGTTGCGCTCGACCAGCGTTCCTGAGGAATTGCCCTTGAAGAACAAGGCATAGCCGAAATCGTCGTTGATCACCGCCGGGTGGTCGATCGCCTTGCCGTAATCGGCGATCAGATTGCCGCGCACGATCCAGCCCTGCCCGCCCACCACGTCGACGGTCGCGATCGGGTTGTCGGTCAGGCGGTGATGGGTGTCGAACAGCCAATTGCCTTCGATCAGCACGTCCTTCGGGAAACGTCCGGCCTCGCCATTCCCTTTGATATGCGCGTTGTAGTCGCGGATGCGGTTATGGCGGATGACGGTGCGGTCGGCCCCGGCGACGATGTGGAAGGCATGTTCGCAATCGTCGTCGCTGGCGCAAATGCCGGCGATGTCGAGATTTTCGAACACCCAATCCGAACCCGACACCTTGATGAACTCGGCGGCGCTCGAGCGGAGCTCGACCGTGCCCGGGGCGGCGGCGCGCAGGGTGATGGCATTGCCGGGCGCGCCGCTCTGGCTCAGGCGCAGCGGCGGCAGCTCGTAGGTTCCGGGCGCGATGGTGATGTTGTCACCCGGCTGCGCCCCCACCAGATCCATCAGGATCTCCGGAACGGTGGAGGCCGTCACGTCGCGCGCCTGAGCGCGCGCGGCCCAGCCTGGCGCGATCAAAACCAGCGCGGCCAGAACGAGCTGCGCTCTTTTCCCATTCATGCCGTCACTATGCCGCAGCCTTCCGATTCGCAGAAAGCGCCCAAACCATCGCCAAAAACGGCCAATAAAGCCGAGCCGCTTTTGGCCTGAACAGCGGCTATAAATAGCGGCAACGTTCTACTTGACATACCCAGGCCCAAGGTATAGGCTTGTTTCAAATAGGAGATAATCCATGTCGTCCATCCTTTCCGCCCCTCACTTCCATAACGAGGCCGCCGCCTACGATTACGTCGAGGCGCGGCTTTGGCCCCTTGGGCCGGTCTGCCCCCATTGCGGGGCTACGGGCGACAAGATTGGCCGTTTGCAGGGCAAGAGCACCCGCCCGGGCCTGCGGAAGTGCTACGCCTGCCGGAAGCCCTTCACCGTCAAGATTGGGACCGTGTTCGAGGATAGCCACGCGCCCCTGCGGTACTGGCTCCAGGCCATCCACCTGATCTGTTCGAGCAAGAAGGGCATCAGCACCCGCCAGCTTCAACGTACCCTCGGGGTCGGTATGAAAACTGCCTGGTTCATGGGCCATCGCATCCGCAAGATGATGGAGCAGACCGGGGGGCTGCCCCCTGTCGGCGGCGACGGCAAGGTGATCGAGGCGGACGAAACCTTCGTGGGGCGCAAGCCCGGCACCAAGGTTCGCGCGGGTCACAGTCACATGAACGTGGTTTTTTCCCTGGTCGAGCGCGGCGGGAAAGCTCGCTCGTTCCACGTCGCCGACATTAATTCGGGAACCCTTGTCCCGCTGATGAAGAAGAATATCTCCAGCCGCTCTACCGTAATGACTGATTCCGCTTGGGCCTACGGCTCTCTCCCGCTTCACTTCGCCCGACACGGATCGGTCAACCACTCCAAGGACGAATACGTTCGCGGTGACGTTCACACCAACACCATTGAGGGATTTTTCAGCATCTTCAAACGCGGGGTCTACGGAACCTACCAGCACATTTCCTAGGCGCACTTGAAGCGGTATCTCGCGGAGTTCGATTTCCGCTATTCCAATCGCGAGAAGCTCGGAATTGGTGACGTTGAGCGGGCCGACCACGCCCTGGTCGGTGCGAAGGGCAAGCGGCTGACTTATGAAACGACTGGTCGCGGACGGCGAGCGGAAGCGCGGGCGAGCTGAACGGCACCGCAAGCGGCATTGGCGTGGTCCTGAATTGTCTAGCGATCCTCGCCAGCTAAAGCTAAAATTTCCGGCTAAAGAGTAGTTGAGAGAGGGGGAGCGGCAACTGCGCCCCCCCCTCTCGCATCCCCAGTTGATGTATGTAACCTAGGAGCGAATATTATGGCTGTTAGAAAGCGCGCGGTGCGTATGGTTAAAAAGGACGAGAACGTAATTGGAGGACGAAAACGAGAAGTGTTCCATAGTGAAGATTGTGTATACGCGTCATATCTGCGGGGCTCAAACAGGATCGAATTTGAAAACGCCAGAGAAGCGCGAGAAGCGGGTTTCATCCCTTGTCGGATATGCTTAGGATGGGATGTATAGGAAACACAGAGCGCATCCATCTCTATGCCACGCAAGCCGAACCCCCCGCCCGACGACCCCGCGCAGTCGAAACGGTTCATCGAAACCGCCCGCGAAGTCGAAGTAGAAGAAGATTCGGAAGCCCTTGATCGCGCGTTCAAGAAAATCGTTCCATCAAAAGACACTTCGCGCAAAGGCAAGTAGCGTCATCCGAACATCGTATTGCTTGGGTTAACATCGTAGGGCCGTATTTTAACGGTGATGATGAGCCGTGAGTCATTCACGTCGAACTGTTCGCCAGTGGGTTCAAGAAGCATGTCCGTTTCAACGGAAACATGAGAAATCAATTTGTCATCTTCCAACAGGCAGTAAAATGGATTCTCATCCGCTGCCGGTGTCTCATGGCCCCCTAGCTCGCCCGTATTCGATGGAAGGCGCAAGGCGTCGAAGAGGGTTTTAATGCGATTGTCTATGTCGCCAGATTGAAGCACGGAGCCAGGGGGGTCCGGCCGCAAAAACAGAACATTAATCGCGCAAATAAGAGAAAGTTCCTCGCGGATCAGCGGAACGAAACGATAGCCGCAGCGCGTATATTTATTGGCAAGAAATTCGGATAGCGGACCCACAGCGGTTCTAGTCTGCGTTGCGTGCGATGAAAGACGCTGAAACATTACATAGTGCCCCAATTTCAATGCGGGGTTGATTTCCCAATAGCGGCGAAGCTGGCGATGAAACACTTTGCGGATTTCATGTTTATGTGCCGCGCGGGTATCGGTTCTCGATGAACCCAATAGCTGGCCTTCATATGTCAGGCGAAATTCCACGGTCTCGTCGCCATCCGGGTCGTTATAGGGGTCGTATTTGAGCCTAACCGTGTTACGGGCGGTCATTTACCATTCCCCAACCGAGCATACCCCTGGCTGGTGGGTATGTGAAGTAGAACGTCGCCTAAATAGCCCTTGTTCTTGTTGTGTTCCTTTGCTAGGTTACCCTTCTGAACCTGAGGGGAAACCGATGCCGACCAAATCATTCGACCGTCAAAGCGCCGCCGTCTTGCTGTTGGGCTGGGTGGTGGCGTTTATCACCACCCTGACTTAAGCCGCTCCGCGGCGGGGCCTGACTTAAGCCGTTCCGCGGCGGGGCCTAACTTAAGCCGCTTCCGCGGCGGGGTTGACCTTAAAGCCCCTTTATCGCGGCAAAACCGCCTAACCGCGCTTTAATCCGCGCCGGGGTTTTCGCGCCCTTCCCGGCCCGCTATCGTCCTCCGTCATGAAGCTCCTGCTCATCGAGGACGACCAGAAGACGGCCGATTACATCGCCAAGGGCCTGGCTGAATCGGGCTACGTGGTCGATCGCGCCCATGAGGGCCGCGACGGACTGTTCATGGCCTCAGGCGGCGGCTATGACGCGCTCATCGTCGACCGCATGCTGCCCGGCATGGATGGGTTGGCGGTGATCGCCGCTCTGCGCGCCGCCGAGGTCAAGACCCCGGTCCTGATCCTCTCCGCCATGGGCGCGGTCGACGACCGGGTCAAGGGGTTGCGCGCCGGCGGCGATGATTACCTGGTCAAGCCTTTCGCCTTCGCCGAACTCTTGGCGCGCATCGAGGCGCTGCTGCGGCGCGGGCCCGCCTCGGCCGCCACCGTCAAGCTCAAGGCGGGAGCGCTCGAGATGGATCTGCTGGCGCGCAACGTCACGCGTTCGGGCCGCGAGATCGACCTGCTGCCGCGCGAATTCCGCCTGCTCGAATTCCTCATGCGCCATGCGGGCCAGGTCGTCACCCGCACCATGCTGCTCGAAAACGTCTGGGACTATCACTTCGATCCGCAAACCAACGTCATCGACGTGCATGTGAGCCGCCTGCGGCAGAAACTCGACAAGGGCTTCGACAAGCCGCTGCTGCAAACCGTGCGCGGCGCCGGCTACCGCCTGATCGTGGAATAGCCCATGACCGTGACCATGCGCGGCGCCGATATCTGGCGCTTTCTCCACACCAACGCCTTCCGCATCGCCGCGGTCTATTTCGTGCTGTTCGCGATTTCGGTGCTGGCGCTGCTGGCCTTTTTCTATCTTTCGACCGCCGATTTCCTCGAGCGCGAGATCGAGGCCACGGTCGACGCCGAGATTCGCGGCTTGCAGGAGCAGCACGATTTCCAGGGCCTGGTCGATGTGATCCACGAGCGCAGCACGCCCGGCGGCCGCGCCGACAACATGCTTTATCTGCTCACCGATCCGCTGCTCAATCCCCTCGCCGGCAATCTCTCGCAATGGCCGCGCGAGGCGCGGCAGATGCGCCCGGGCTGGTTCCTTTTTCCGATCAAGGTTTCGACGCGCAACGGCCCCGAAACCCACAACGTGCTGAGTTCGGTTTTCGTGCTGGGCAACGGCGACCATCTGCTGGTCGGGCGCGATTTGCACGACGCCACCGTGTTCCGCAACCGGATCCTGACCACGCTCGCCTGGTCGGGGCTGATCGCTCTCGGCCTTGGCATCGCCGGCGGCGTGATCATGACCCGCAACATGCTGCGCCGGGTCGAGGCCGTGGCCAAGACCACCGAGCAGATCATCCGGGGCGACTTCGCCCAGCGCGTCCCCTTATCCGGCAGCGGCGACGAATTCGACCAGCTCGGATCCAATCTCAACGTGATGCTCGACCAGATCGAGCGGCTGATGGCTGGCATGCGCCAGGTCACCGACAACATCGCGCATGATCTGCGCACGCCCTTGTCGCGCCTGCGCGCGCGTTTGGAAGTGACCCTGCTCGAAAAACCCGATACCGGGCGCTACGCGGAAGCCTTGCGAGAAACCATATCCGAGGCCGATCAGCTGCTCGGCACCTTCAACGCGCTTTTGAGCATCGCCGAGGCCGAAGCAGGTTCCCGGCGCGACACCGCCACGGCGGTCGACCTGTCCGAGATCGCGCGCGCCGTCACCGAGCTTTACGAGCCGGTGGCCGAGGAAAAGGGCCTGGTCTTGAGGATCGACGCGGAGAAGCCGGTCAATGTCCGCGGCGACCGCCATCTGCTGTCGCAGGCGATCGCCAACCTGCTCGACAATGCGCTTAAATACACGCCGGCGGGCAATGTGACGCTGAAGGTCGGCGGCGCGGATCACACCGCCCGGGTCGAGGTCGCTGATAGCGGACCCGGCATCCCCACGGACCGGCGCGAGGCGGTGTTCGACCGCTTCGTCCGGCTTGAAGGCAGCCGCTCGACGCCCGGCAACGGGTTGGGATTGAGCTTGGTGCGCGCGGTCGCACGGCTGCATGACGGCACGGCCACGCTCGAAGACAATGCTCCCGGCCTCAAGGCGATCCTCACCCTGCCAATCGCGCAAGAGCAAGAAGAAGAAGAAGAAGAAAAGAAACCGGCCGCCGCGGTCCCGCCCCCGCCTCTAGCGGAGAGCGCGTAATTCCCAAAAAGCGGCGTCGTATCCTGTCTCGGCGCGCGCCTTGCGATGCCCCAGGCGGCGGCTGATGTCGCTCAGTTGACGCCGCAATTCCTCGTAACTGACGCCGGCGCTCCGCACCACGGGCTCCATCACATCGTCGCCCAAGAGCTCTTCCAGATCGGGCTCACCCGCCAATCGCCAGCGTGACATACCACTCTCCTTAACCACCTGTTAACGCCGCCGGCCCGCGCACCGGGCACGGACGGCACCCAGTCATAATGCCGTCCAACCTTGGCCATTTTGTGGCGCCAGGCGGAAACTTCCGCGTACCAAACCCGCGCAAAGCCGATTCCTAACGAAAAGCTAACATCGCCATTCGTTTAACTTTTTTCATTCACAATCGCGCCGTCATGACCGCCGATCGCAGCAGCGCCGACATCCAGGCCGCCGCGGCCGAGGCCTTGCGGCAAGGCCGCATCGCCGAGGCCGAGACGCTATTGAATTCCGCGCTGGCGCAAACGCCAGCCGCGCCCGAATTGCTGTTCCTCAACGGGACCCTGCTCGCCAGCACCGGCAAGCTCGACCAGGCGGCCGCATCCTTCGAGCGCGCGCGCCAGGCGACGCCCGACAACACGGCGCTGCTCAACAATCTCGGCACCGTGCTCCGGCAATTGGGGCGATTTGACGAGGCGGTGGCGCATCTGCGCCATGCCTTGGCGGTCGAGCCCAAATCGCCCGACACGCTGGCCAATATCGGCCAGGCGCTGAAGGCGCTCGGCCGCGCCGGCCAGGCGGCGGAATGCGCCAATCTCGCCTTGAAGCTCAAGCCCGGCCACGCCGAGGCGCTGCACCTCGCCGGCGCGGTATTGCTCGAACGGGGCCAGGCCAAAACGGCCGCCGAATATTTCACCCGCGCGGCCCAGCTCGCGCCCGAACGGCCGGCCTATCGCGTGAGCCTCGGCCTGGCGCTGCTGACTCTGGGCGATTTGCCCGCCGGCAGCGCCGCCTATGAATGGCGCTGGCACGGGCCGATGCGCCTGCCCAATCTCCCGGCGCCGCTCTGGGACGGCAAGCCGCTCGGTCCAAACGCCGCGCTGCTGCTCTGGGCCGAGGAAAGCGTATCCGAGCTCATCCAGTTGATCCGCCTCGCGCCCGAGCTTCATCGCTACGCCGGCCATATCGTGCTCTGCGCCCCGGCACCACTCGTCCATCTGTTGGCATCCGCGCCGGGCATCGACCGGGTGATCGCCATCGGCCAGCCGCTGCCCGGCTTCGCCGCGCATGTGTCAATGACCGGTCTGATCCAGCGCCTGGGCGTGACTTCCGACGCCATCCCGAACGGCATACCCTATCTTGCCGCCGATGCGGCGCGCGCAACGGCGTTCGCACCCGCCCTCGCCGGCCCCGGATTCAAGATCGGGCTCGCCTGGAGCGGCGACCGGCCGGGCCCGTCGCCGGGCGAACTCGCGCCGCTTCTGGAGATTCCCAATCTGCGCTTCTTCGCGCTCGACGCCGACACTTCCGCGATCGCGGCCGGCCCCTTTGCTGGGCGCGTCACCGATTTATCATCCTGCCTCGCCGATTATGCCGACGCCGCCGCGGCGGTCTCGCGGCTCGATCTGGTGATATCGGCCGACGGCCCGATCGCGCATCTGGCGGGATCTCTCGGCCGCCCCGCCTGGGTGATGCTGCCGCATTTCGCGCATTGGCGCTGGATGACCGGCCGCACCGACACGCCATGGTATCCTTCGCTGCTGCTGTACCGGCAGAAGGGCAAGGATTGGACTGAAACCGTGCGCGAGATCGCCGGCGGATTGGCGATCTATGGCGCATCGGAAAATCTGGCGCCGTCCCCGCCCGAGAATTTTTCCGTTCCGGCGCCCGGCGTCGATCCGGAGCGCGCCGCCGCCTATACGCCCTATTTCCAAGGCGAGGGATTGAAAGTGGGGTTGGCGCTCGATGCAGACGGGCAATCACCCTGTCTCGCTTCGCTCGAGCCGCTGCTCGGCGTGCCGGGCTTGCGCTTTTACGCCCTCAACGCCGATACCGCGGCGCAGATCGAGCAGGGGCCTTTCGCCGGCTGGATTGCCGATCTCTCCATGGCCGAGGACGATCCCGACGATGTTAACGCCGTCCTGTCCCAGCTCGACTTGGTGATCGGCGGCGCCAACGCAACGGTGCTCAACGCCGCCGCGTTCCACGTCTCCGCCTGGGTGTTGCAGCCGGTGGCGGAACCGCCGCGCTCCATCCCCAGTGTCCTGATCTTCCGCCAGGATCACGCCGGCGATTGGTCCCCGGTGATCGAGCAGCTGGTCTTCGCCCTCCAGATCGCTACCACGCCCGAGCCCGTCCACGCCTGAACGGGACCAAGACTTTGCGGCGCTGTAGACGCGCCGCGGGCACGCCCGAGCCCGTCCACGCCTGAGACGGCCCCGAATCTCGCGGCGCTGTAGACGCGCCGCGGGGCTGGTCAAACCCGCGTGAGTGAGCAATTTGCCGCATGACGCCGCACGCGTCCTTGCGATAGATTCGCATGCATGGGGGTGGGGACGCGCCAAAACCGCTTGGCGGCCGGCTGGTTTGGCTTTTTGGCCATGGCCGTGCAGGCCTTCTTGCCGCTTCTGCTGGCCGCCGAGATCCGGCTGGCGGATGCGGGCGAGTTGCCGATTTGCGCGCCGGCCGTGGCCGAGGACATCGCCGTCCCGGTCACCCACCGCCGGGATACCTCGCCCATCCATCATCACGGCGGCATGGCCGCCTGTCCGATCTGCCAGTCGGTGGCATGCGGCCAGGCTCTCGCCGACACCGCCGCGCCGCCCGCGCTGACGGCACCCCAAATTCTTGAAATGGCGGCCGCGTTCGCGCCGCCTCCAATTTCGCTTCAGGCCTCTTATTCCGCTTCTTACCGCGCGCGCGCTCCGCCCGGGCTGGGCTGATATTCGACCGAACCGGCGCTGACCGAAGCCGGCCCCGCAAAGGCCGCGGAAGTTTGCGCCCGCCCATCCTATTTCGGAGCAAATCATGAACCGCCCGATCAAGGGCCTCGCCGCGTTGACCGCGGCGGCGCTCGCCACGCTCGCCGCCCATGAGGCGCGCGCGCACGGCTTCGCCGGCGACCGGTTTTTTCCGGCCACCATCCTGACCGACGATCCCTTCGTCGCCGACGAGATGTCGCTGGTGACGCTGACCCAGAACCCGACCGCGCCCGATGGCTCGAAGGAAGCCGATATCGGATTCGATATCGCCAAGCGCCTGACGCCCGATTTCGACTTCACCCTTTCCGACCAGTGGAAATACATCCACCAGCCGGGCGCGTTGCCGATGGTCGGCTTCGATGCGCTCACCACCGGTGTGCAATATCAGCTTTTCGTCAACGCCCCGCACGAGGCGATGGCGCTCGTCGGGTTCCAACAGACCTGGGCGCATACCGGCCGGGTGCAAGGCGCGGGCGCGCCGGATTACACCACGCTGTCGCCGGTCTTGGATTGGGGCAAGGGCATGGGCGATCTGCCTGAATCCCTGCCCTGGGTGCGGCCTTTCGCGGTCACGGGAAATTTCAGCTACGACTTTCCGCTGAAAACCACCAGCTACACCGTGAACGGCCCGTCGCTGCACCCCAACAATTTCAACGCCGGCATTGCCATCGAATACAGTCTCGAATATCTGCAGCACCATGTGCGGGACGTGGGCTTGTCCGCGCCCTTCGACCGCATGGTTCCGCTGGTCGAGATTGCGGTTTCCGACCCGCTCAACCGCGGCCAGGACGGCCAGATGACCGGCACCATCCAACCCGGCTTGATCTGGGCCGGCCAGTATTATCAGATTGGCGCAGAGGCGATCATCCCGATCAACGCCCGTACCGGCCACGGCTATGGCGGGTTGGTGCAGTTCCACCTCTTCCTCGACGATCTCTTTCCCAACAGCATCGGGAGGCCGCTTTTCGGCAAATGAACGATGCGTAACCGCATGGTGGAATTTCTAATGGTCTTGCTGCTGGTGGCGGGCGCGAGCGGCGGTGCGTGGGCGCATGCCTTTCTCGATCACGCCGCGCCCCCGGTCGGCAGCACGCTCGGCGCGGCACCGGCAATGGTGCAGATGTGGTTCACACAGTCGCTGGAACCGGCCTTTAGCGGGGTTGAGATCACCGACGCCACGGGTGCGCGGGTCGATGACGGCAATCCACAATTCAATCGTACGCTGATGCAGGTCGGGCTCAAGAAACTGCCGCCCGGCGAATACAAGGTCCATTGGCATGTGATCTCGGTCGATACCCACGCCACCGAGGGCAACTTCAGCTTCAAGGTGACGGGACAGTGACGGAGGTCTTTGAACCGAAGAACTTCGACAATTCGGCAAGGAGGAGAACATCATGAATCGAACCTTTCGCTTGATAATGGCCGCCGGCTTTGCGCTCGCCGTTCTGTCCGCGCCTTGTGCCCGGGCCGCCGACATCAAGATGACGAATACGACGGGCGCCTACCGCATCGAGCTCAACGTGTTGAACGCCGAGCCTTTCGGCGCGCCCATGAACATGAGCGGCATGTCGGGCATGTCCGGCATGGGCCAAGGCCAGGGCATGACCATGGTGCCCAAGGGCGGCGCCGCGCCGGTGCCGCCGGACGCGCCGTCGCATCCCAACCACCATCTCGTCGTCCATGTATTCGACGCGGCCTCTGGCAAGGTCGTGGCCGATGCCGCGGTCACCATCAGCTTCACGCCGGAAGACGCAAGCGGCAAGGATATCGGCCCGGCGATGCAAGTGCCGGTGGTGGTGATGGAGGCTTCCGGCAAAGGGCCGGCCTCGACCCATTACGGCAACAATGTCACCATGCCGCCCGGTGCTTATCATGTGGATGTGACCGTGAACGGCGCCGCCACCAGCTTCCAAATCAAGGAGTGAGCTTCGATCCGTAGCGGCACCGGCCAGGTTTTTCGAACAGCGCCATGACCGAAACACTGCTACTGGCGGCGCGCGCCGTGCATTTCACGGCGTCGGTGGGCTTGGCCGGAATTCTGGGCTTCACCGTATTCATCGCCCGCCCGGAAGCGCTCGAAGGACTCTACCGGCGCTGGGCCTGGATCTGCCTTGCCTTGGCGCTGGTCTCGGGCTTCTTCTGGTTTCTCGCTCTCGCCGCCGGGATGAGCGGAAGCAGCCTGGCAGCGGCCTTCGATCCGCATATCCTCGACACGGTGATGCGGCGGACACGGTTTGGGCAATTATTCTCGCTGCGTTTCGCGTTCTCGGTTTTGACCGCGCTCGCTCTGCTGCCGCCGGCGCGGTTCGGCCGAATCCTTGCCCTGCTCCTGGCGGCGGCGCTGCTGGGTTCGCTCGCCTGGGCCGGGCATGGCGCCGACGATACCGGCGCCAATGGAATCCTCCATGTCACCGCCGACGTCACCCATCTGCTGATGGCGGGCGCCTGGATCGGCGGACTGGCGCCGCTGGCGTTGCTGTTCCACCGCGCCATCGCCGCCGGCGACGGCGAATGGATCGAGATCGCGCGGCGCGCGGCGTCGCGTTTCTCGGCTCTGGGCATCGTCGCGGTGGGCCTTCTGCTCGCGAGCGGCGTCATCAACGCCTCTTATCTCGTCAATTCCCTGGCGGGGCTGGTCGGGACGGCCTATGGCCAGTTGCTGCTGGTCAAGATCGCGCTCTTTGTAGCACTCGTCGCTATCGCCACGATCAACCGCGAGGTGCTGACGCCGCGTCTCTCGGCAACGCCGCGCGGCGCCAAGCAGCGGGCATCTTCCCTGGCGTTGCGCGGCCTGCGCCGCAACAGCCTGCTCGAAGCCTGCCTCGGGCTTGGCGTGCTGGCGATCGTGGCGCTGCTCGGCACCATGGTGCCGGCCGCGCATCAGCAGCCGCTTTGGCCCTTCCCCATCCGCTTCAACGCCGATGTCCTGTCCGCGCCCGAATACCGGGGCGAGGTGTGGCTGGCGCTCGCCTCGGCCGCGCTGGGGCTCGGCCTTGGCTGCGCCAGTTTCGTGTTCCGCAAGCTGTGGGGCGCGGTGGTGGTGGTGTGGCTGGTGATCATCGCCTTCTTTCTGCCGAGCTTGAGCCTGCTCACCTTGCCCGCCTATCCGACCAGCTACTTTCAATCGCCGGCGGGGTTCACCACGCGCTCCATCGCCTTGGGGCAAAAGGCCTTCGCGCAGAACTGCGTCTCTTGTCACGGCGTCGGGGGACAAGGCGACGGGCCCTTGGCCAAGCAGCTGCCGGATCCGCCCGCCGATCTCACCGCCGATCACATCTACGCGCATAGCGACGGCGATCTTTTCTGGTGGATATCGCACGGCATAACCGGCACGCCCATGGCGGGGTTTTCACCCCAACTGGATGAAGCAACCATCTGGAATTTGATCGATTTCATCCATGCCAATGCCGATGGCGTGCGCGCGGCGCAGGGCACGCCCGCCCAAGCGCCGGATTTCGCCATCCAATGCCCGGACAGCACCGTCACCGCGCTGCGCCAGCTTGGCGGTCCTCTCGTGCATCTGGTCTTCGCCGGGCCGCAAAGCACCGCGCGGCTCACGGCGCTGAGCCGCCTCGATCTGGGCGGCGACGTCACGACCGTGATCGTGAATCTGGGATCGCCCAAAGCCGCGACGCGCCCGTTTTGCACAGCCGCCGAGGCCGGCATGGCGGAGGCCTATGCGCTTTATCCGCCCGGCCGCGGCCAGAGCCTGGCCGGCGACGAGTTCCTCATCGACGCCAAGGGCTGGCTGCGCGGCGTGTGGCTGCCGCGCGCCGGCGCGGGCTGGAGCGACGACCGGACTCTCAGACGGGATCTGGAAGAAATTCGCGCCAATCCCATCCTGGCCTCGCCGCGCGCATCAGGCCATGTGCATCACTAGAGGCGCGCGGATCGGCGCGACACCGCCCAAGATCGAACGGCCCGGCATGAGCGAAGGCGGCCGGCTCGCTTCAGGGAAGTCAACACGGTGTCCTCCCCTGTTCTGAGGTATCAGCCGCTCTTCTTCGGCGCCCCGCGCGGATTGTGCTTGAACACGGTGTCGGCGTTCTTTTTCTGCGCGTCCGACATCGAAGCGTAGAGCGTCTCGAAGGCCGGCACCAATTTGTTCAGGCCCTCGAGATGGGCCCGGGCGATCGCCTGATACGAGTGGAGATCGTCGACCGCGGTCATGGACATGGCGCTCTGCGCGCGCTGCTGGACGAGCGCCTTCATCTGGTTGGCGCTGTCGCGCATCGCCTGGGCGACGGCGGCCCATTGGCTCTCCTGCGCCGGAGTGATCTGGAGCTGATCATGCAGCGACTTGATGCGTGATTCGATCCGGTCGGCCGGCGCGGGTGGCATTGCGTTGGGCGGCGCGGGCGTGGCGCCGGGAGGCGGCGCCTGGCCCGCCTGGGCGAGTTGCATGCCGGCATAGGCGGGGATGGCGAATGAAACGGCGCCCATAATCATCGCGGCCATCATCGCCACGGCCATGATGCCGCCGGTTCGCTTGGTCAAATGGATCATGATTTGCCTCCGTGGTTGCGGTTATATCCGAAGCTCTGACTCATCGCCGGGGAAGCCCTCAGGCGATGCCGATTGGACGATGGATTAATGGATTATAGGCGTCCTTATCCATATCCGTCCCATCGCAGCCATTTTTTATGGCCGTTTCATGGCATTAAAGCGCGGGCCCCGATCGATCAGGCGGCCTGCAATTCTCGCCCGCGCGAACAGCGCTTCGGCCGGGATCAAGATGGTGCCGGCAGTCGGGCATCACGCCCCCGCGCCGGCCGATGGCTGCGCCGGCGCGATCGATCCGGATCCGCTTTCCGGCTCCTGAGCTACTTGCCGAACAATCCCTTGAGCCCGCCGGTGGCGCCGCCGGTGACCCCGGTCACCGAAGAGCCGAGCGACTGCATGAGCTGGTTGCTGCCGACCTTTGCCGCCTCGCTGGTGATGGCGCCGAGCACGTCGTTGGCCACTTCGGCGGCGGTCGCGCCGTTGCTGTTCTTGCCGATATTGGTGAGATGGATGGTCGGCAGCGGCGCATTGAGCGCCTTGCCCTGGAGCGCGGTCGCGCTCACGCCGATTTGGCCGTCGCGCACATAGAGATCGCTGATGATCAGCTTGCGCTCCTGCCCGCCGCCCGATGTGGGCGCGTTGTTGCTGCCGCCGGCATAGGCCTGGGTATTTTTTTGGATGGCATCGAGATTGCTGCCGCCGGTATTGCCGACTTCGTAGGTCACTTGCGGCTTGTCGATGTCGATCTCCTTGATCACGATCGGGCCACTGCCGGTGACCGTGCTGGTGTCGATCTTCAGCGTGATCGCTCCGACAGTGATCGCGTGAGGCGTGGCGAAACCCTTGGGATTTCCGACGCTAAGGCCCACAAGCCCGCCCTCACCCGTGGTGATCGAGACGACGACGCTGTCGAGCGTGACCGAGGCCTGGGTCGCCTGCGAGCCGTATTTCTCGATCGCCGCCTTGATGTAGGAATTGAGATTGGAGAAAAGGTAATAGCCGACGCCCGCGACGATGATCAGCAGTACGACGACACCGATGCCAATCTTCTTCCACATCTTGGCCTCCATTCTTGGTTGTGGCGGAGTCTAGCAGGGCTGTATGGCGGCGCAATGACGGTGAATCGGGGCCAATCGCTTCCGGCCGGGCCGCGTGACCTGGGACGGAATATTTGATATCACCGGGACCAATAAGCAGCCGGGCGGTTTCAAGGCGCCGGTTGGGGGAAACGGTCTTTCTGAGACAACGACATGAAGGCGGAACAACTTGCCCGTGATCTGCTCGCCAAGGCGGGCGTCGAAATAAACGGGAACAAACCCTGGGATATCCAGGTGCACGACCCGAGACTCTATGCCCGCGTCATTGCGCAAGGGACGATCGGTCTCGGGGAAGGATACATGGACCGGCAATGGGATTGCCGGCAGCTTGACGAGTTTTTCAATCGCGTCATCACCGCGAATATCGCGAAACATCTGCCGTTTTCTTTCGCCGCGGCGATGCTGTTTCTGCGATCCAGATATCAAAACCGGCAGACCATACGCCGGTCGCTCGAGACCGTCGGAACCTTCTATGACTTGCCCGTCGAGGTGTTCGAGGCGTCTTTCGATTCGCGCCTGACGGGCAGCTGCGCCTATTGGAAGGACGCCAAGACCTTGGATGAAGCGCAGCTTGCCAAGCAGGATCTGGTTTGCCGGAAAATCGGTTTGGCCGCCGATCATCATGTCTTGGACATTGGGTGCGGCTGGGGTTCCTTCATGGGCTACGCCGCGGAGAAATATAAGGCGCGGTGCGTCGGCGCGACGATATCGGGCATACAGGCCGCCTATGCGCGCAAACGATATGCGGGATTGCCGGTCGAATTCCGTCTCGCGGATTACCGCGACTTCAAACCGGACCGCAAGTTCGACCGGATTGTTTCAATGGGAATGTTCGAGCATGTCGGATCGAAAAATTACCGGAAGTATTTTGAACTTGCCCGCGATGCCATGAAAGAGGACGGGCTGTTTCTGCTCCATACCATTTGGCAAAACGAACGCTCCCCGGCCATCGACCCCTGGCTCAACAAGTACATCTACCCCAACGGCCAGTTGCCGAGCGTGGGAGAAATAACCTCCGCGGTCGAAGGACTCTTCGTGGTCGAGGACGTGCACAATTTCGGCGCCTATTACGACCGCACGCTCGTCGAATGGGACAAGAAATTCCAGGCCAACAAGGAAACGGTTAAATCCGCGATCGAAAAATCCGGACGGGACTATGACAAATTCTCCCGCATGTGGGAGTACTACCACCTCTCTTGCGCCGGGGGCTTTCGTTCGCGAATCATCAATGTCGGGCAATTTGTGCTGTCGCCGAAGGGCGTCAGGGGCGGATACCAAGCCATTCGTTGATGCGGCAACCGGGCATCGCGGCATCGACGGCGTTCGCCAAGCCGTTGTACCTTCTAGGCGGATGGGTGGCCGAGCGGTTTAAGGCACCAGTCTTGAAAACTGGCGTACCCGCAAGGGTACCGTGAGTTCGAATCTCACCCCATCCGCCAGCGTTCACACGCGGGCGTGCAAGCGGCGTAGGATCGGGAAATAGATGATCATCGAACTCGGGCATTTTTCGATCATTCTCGCTCTGTGCGTCGCGGTGATGCAGAGCGGATTCGCGCTCGAAGGCGCGCGCCGGAACGAATGGAACATGATGGCCGCCGCGCGCATGGCGGCTTTGGCGCAATTCGCGCTGATCGCGCTCGCCTTCGCCACGCTGATGCACGCCTATGTGACCTCGGATTTCTCGGTTTTGAACGTGGCCGAGAACAGCCATACCGACAAGCCGCTGCTCTATCAATTGACCGGCGTCTGGGGCAATCACGAAGGGTCGATGGTGCTGTGGGTTCTGATCCTGTCGCTTTACGGGGCGGCGGTGAGCTGGTTCGGGGATGCGATGCCGCCGCGGCTTTGCGCCCGGGTGATCGGGGTGATGGGATTGATCGGGGTGGGGTTTCTGCTGTTCATCCTGTTGACCTCGAACCCCTTCCTGCGGCTCGTCAACCCGCCGGAGAACGGCCAGGGCCTCAATCCGATTCTGCAAGACCCGGGCTTGGCCTTCCATCCGCCTTTCCTTTATCTGGGCTATGTCGGGAACGCGGTGAGCTTTTCCTTCGCCGTGGCGGCATTGATCGAGGGCCGGGTGGACGCGGCCTGGGCGCGCTGGGTCAGGCCCTGGACCTTGGCCTCCTGGTGTTGCCTGACCCTGGGGATATCGATGGGCAGCTGGTGGGCCTATTACACGCTCGGCTGGGGGGGCTGGTGGTTCTGGGACCCGGTCGAGAACGCCTCGCTCATGCCCTGGCTCGCCTCGACCGCGCTGATCCATTCGGCGATCGTGGTCGAGCGCCGCGACACGCTCAAGAGCTGGGCGGTGTTGCTGGCGATTCTGACCTTCTCGCTCTCCCTCGTCGGCACGTTCCTGGTGCGCTCCGGCGTGTTGACCTCGGTCCACGCCTTCGCGCTCGACCCCAAACGCGGCGTGTTCATCCTGCTTCTCCTGTCGATCGCCATCGGCGGCTCGCTCGCGCTTTACGCCTGGCGCGCGCCACGCCTGGAACCCGGAGGATTGTTCGCCCCGGTGTCGCGCGAGGGCGCCTTGGTGTTGAACAATTTGATCCTGGCGAGCTGCGCCGCCACCGTTTTCATCGGCACGCTTTATCCGCTGTTCCTCGACGCGGTGGGCGGCCCCAAGCTGTCGGTGGGTTATCCCTTTTTCAACCGCACATTCGTGCCGCTGATGATCCCGCTGTTGATCGCCATGGCCGTGGGGCCGATGCTGGCCTGGAAGCGCGGCGATATCTTGGGCGCGTTGCAGCGGCTATGGGCGGCCTTCGCGGTGGCGATCGCCGCGATGCTGATCTTATTTTATGTCACCTCGGGCGGACCGGTGCTGGCGGTGCTCGGGCTCGGGCTCGCGGCCTGGGTGGGCATGGGCGCGCTGGTCGAGCTGGCCGAACGCTTGCGGCTTTTCCGCGCGCCTCTCGCCGAAACCTGGCGGCGCGCGCTCAACCAGCCGCGCGCCTCTTATGGCATGACGCTGGCGCATTTTGGGATCGCCGTCACCGTCGCCGGCATCGCCGCCTCCGCCTTCGAACAAGAACGCATCCAGATGATGCATGTGGGCGAGTCAATCCCCCTCGCCGGCTATGTTTTGCGCTTCGACGGTATCGGCAAGCTCGATGGCGAAAACTTCACCGCCGACGCGGCGGAATTCACCCTGCTCAGGGGCGATCATGTCGTGGCGGAGATGACGCCCGAACGGCGGTTCTTTCCGTTGCAACAGCAGACCGTCGGCAAGACCGCGATCCACACCAATTTTGTCTCCGACTTCTATCTGGCCTTGGGCGATCCCGACGATAAGGGCGGCTGGGCGGTGAGGGCATATTGGAAGCCGCTCACCCCGTTCATCTGGATCGGGGGAATTTTCATGGCCTTCGGCGGCGCGATCAGTCTTTCAGACCGGCGCTGGCGGGTCGGCGTGGCGGCGCGGCGCGCGGCCAAGGACGCATTGCCGGCCGGCGGGGAAAGCGCGTGAGCGGACGCCGCGCGCTGTTCCTGCTGCCTCTGATTCTATTCCTCGTGCTGGTGGGCTATTTCTGGCGTGGGCTTTCCCCCGACCGCGATCCGCAGCTCCTGCCTTCGGCGATGATCGACAAGCCGGAGCCGGGCTTCAGCCTGGCCGCGCTCGAAGGCGGCGGCGCGTTGACCGCCGGCCAGATGAAGGGGCAAGTGGTGTTGATCAATTTCTTCGCCTCGTGGTGCATACCCTGCCGCGAGGAACACGCCACGCTGATGAAATTCGCGCATGACAACGCCGTGCCGCTTTATGGCATCGCCTACAAGGACAAACCGGCGGACGCGGCCAAATTCCTGCATTCCCTCGGCAATCCCTATAAGCGCGTCGGCCTCGATGAAAGCGGCCGCACCGGCATTGATTTCGGCGTCTATGGCGTGCCCGAGACCTATGCCATCGACCGGCAGGGGCGCATCCGCTGGCGCCATGTCGGGCCGCTCGACTCCGATACGGTCGCCAAGGAACTGAACCCGCTGCTGCGCAAGCTGAGCGCATCGTGAAGCGGGCTGTCGCTATCGGTTTTTTTCTGGCGCTGTTGGCGGCACAAACCGCGTTGGCGGTGGAGCCGGGCGAGCAGCTTGCCGATCCGGCGCTGGAGGCGCGCGCCCGCGCCATCGGCAAGGAACTGCGTTGCCTGGTCTGCCAGAATGAATTGATCGACGATTCCGGGGCCGATCTGGCCCATGATCTGCGCGTCCTTCTTCGGGAAAGGCTGCAAGCGGGCGATACGGATGCGCAAGCGATCAAATACATCACCGACCGCTACGGCGATTTCGTCCTGCTCAAGCCGCCGGTCGAGCCGGCGACATATCCGCTCTGGTTCTCGCCTTTCGCGATCCTGATCATCGGCGGCGCTTGTATTTGGTTCTATCTGCGCCGCCGGAACGCCGGCGCGGGCCCCGCGGACCCGCCTTTGAGCGCCGGCGAGCGCCGTAAGCTCGAGCGGCTGTTGCGCGACGATCGATGATCCTCACCCTCATCCTGCTGCTCTTGACGGCGATCGTGCTGGCGGCGGTGCTGGCGCCGCTGTGGCTGCGCTCGGCCGGCCGGGCGGCGCGCGGCCGTTACGATCGCGCGATCTATCGCGACCAGCTCAAGGAGGTCGAGCGCGACGTGGCGCGCGGCCTTGTCCAGCCCGCCGATGCCGGCCAGGCCAGGCGCGAAATCGAGCGCCGGATTCTTGCGGCAGGCGACGAGCCCGATACCTTGCCGCCGAGCGCGCCGAAGCCCCGCCTCGCCGTCATGGCGGCGGTGGCGGCGATGATCGGCGTCTTCGCGATCTACGTTCTGCTCGGCGCGCCTTATCTGGCCGATCAGCCCTTCGCCCGCCGCGCTCCGCCGGACCGGCAGGCGGCGATGATCCAAGGCATGGTGGAGGGCCTGGCCGCGCGGCTCCAGAAAGAACCCGGCGATTTCGAAGGCTGGGTGATGCTCGGCCGCTCTTATACCGTGCTCGGCGACAACGCCAAGGCCGCCGACGCCTATGAACACGCCCGCGCGCTCAAGCCCGGCGATACGACCGTCGCCTTGCGCGAGGCGGGGGCGCTGCTCTCCGACCGCAAGCTCGAAGACCCGATCCCGCAACGCGCGGTGGCGCTGCTCAAATCGGTCGAAGCGCGCCAGCCGGACCAGCCGATGGCGCTGTGGTTCCTCGGCCTGGCGGCGGCGCAACAGCGCGATTTCCCGGATGCGCGCCGATACTGGCGGCACTTGCTCGAAATCATTCCGCCGAACGCGCCCGAGCGCCAGACGGTGGTTGACGCCTTGGCCGCGCTCGAAGGGAAGTAATTTCCTCCGTCCTCGCATAGGCTATCATCCGGGACGCGGCGGGGGGACATGCGGCGATATCTCAATCATGAAGGCACCATTCTCGGGCTTGTCACATTGCTGCTGATCGCGCCGTTTTTCGTCTTCCGCGACCTGCCGCTTTACGACCTGCCCGACCACATCGCCCGCCAGCACATACTCTTTGGCGGCGCGTCCGGAGCCTCGCCCTATTACGAAGCCCATTGGCGGCTGGTGCCGAACATGGCGCTGGAAGGATTCGTCTTTCTGTTCCACCGCTTGACCGGAATCGACGGCGCGGTGCGGCTGTTCCTGGCATTGACGGCGGCACAGCTTTTCTGGGGCGCGCTGGCGGTTAACCGCGCGCTCCACGGCAAGATCTCGCGTCTCGGCGTGCTGGCCGCTCTCTTCGTCTATAATGGCCCATTTATGTTCGGTTTCGTCAATCTGTGCTTCGGTTTGGGGCTCGCGTTGTGGGTGTTCGCGCTGTGGCTCGCCGGGCGCGACCGGCCCTGGGCCCTCCCCGTCTTCGCCGTGCTGGCAAGCCTGATCCTGGTGGCGCATCTCTTCGCCTTCGCGGTCTATGCGCTGACGGTTCTCGCCTATGAGGCCGGGCTGCTGCTCAAGACCCGGCGGCGGGAATGGAAAACCCTTTTGCCGGCCTTGTTGCCGCTGCTCCATCTGCTGGTGCCGCTGGCGATTTATTTCGAGCTGATGCCGCGCGATGTGACATCGGGCGGCTTTTACTACGCCTCGCTGCTGCTGAAATTCGCCGAAATTCGCAGCGCCGTGGGATTCTACAATCCGCTTTTTGATTCCCTGTCGCTGCTGGTTTTGCTGTTCTTCTCGCTCACCGTGCTGCGGCGGCTCGAGATCGACCGCGATCTGGCCGTGGCCCTGGCCGCGCTCGCGCTCGCCTATATCCTGTTGCCGCATCAACTGGGCGAAGGCACCTTTGTCGATTACCGCATGCCCGCGGCGGCGGCGTTGCTGCTGGCGGGATCCCTCGATTGGCGCCCGGGCGCGGCGCCCCGCCGGCGCAGCGCCGAGGCCTTCATTCTGGCGCTGTTCCTGCTGCGCTGGGGCATGACCATGGCACAATGGCAAAGCTGGCAGGGGGATTTCGCCGAATACCGCGCCGCCTTCGCCCAATTGCCCGAGGGCGCGAAGCTGTTGCCGCTGTCGGCCAATCCCAATCTGGTCGATCCCGAAGAGCATCCGCCGCTGGCGCATATGGCCGCGCTCGCGGTTTCGATGCGCGGCGCGCTCATCCCCTCGCTCTTCGCCGAGGGGGGCCATGAAATATTGACCTATCGCGAACCTTATCGCGCGCTCGCGACCCAATTGCCCTCGGCGGCGATGGCGCCCTATTTCGATTACGTGCTGTTGATCAAACCCGAGGAAATATCGGCCCCGCCGCCCTATGAAACGATTTCACGCGGCCGAACCTTCGTGCTCGGCCGGCTGAAACACTGAGACTTATCAGGGTTAAGTCGCGACGCGGAAGCGGCGGCTCGGATTCTTGATCCGTGACTGGGTGCGCACGGGGGCATCGGCCGCCGGCGGTATTTCGCCCGGCGCGGGCGGCGCCACCGGCAGCGTCATGCCGACATGGGTTCCCTCGCCCGGCTTGCTGTCGATGTGGAAGGTGCCGCCCAACAGTTCGACGAATTTCTTGGCGAGCGGCAGGCCCAGCCCGGTGCCTTCGTGCTTGCGCGCGAGCGAGGAATCGACCTGGCCGAACGGCGCCAAGGCCGTGGGCATGTCCTGTTCGGATATTCCAACGCCGGTATCGGCCACTTCGAGCGCCACCTTGTTGAGGATGCGGCGCGCGGTAAGGGTGATGGAGCCGCCCGCCGGCGTGAACTTGATCGCGTTCGAGAGCAGGTTCAACAGCACCTGCTTGATGCGGCGCCGGTCGGAAACCATGGTGCCGAGCTCGGGCGCGACGTTGAGATGGACCGCCAGCCCGGCCGAGCCGGCGCGTTCCTCCACCATGGAAACGGACTCTTCCAGCATCTCCTTGATGGCGAATTCCTCGCGGTCGAGCGGCATGCTGCCGGTTTCGGTCTTCGCCATGTCGAGGATGTCGTTGACGATCGACAGGAGATGCGTGCCCGAATCGTGGATGTTGGTGACGTAATCCCGGTAAGCCGGCACCGCCACCGGACCCAACAGCTCGCTCTTCATGATTTCCGAGAAGCCGATGACGGCGTTCAAGGGCGTGCGCAGTTCGTGGCTCATGGCGGCGAGGAAATCGCTTTTCGACTGGTTGGCGGCCTCGCTGCGCGCCACCGCGGCGGCGAGCTTGAGATTGGCCTCGTTCTGGCGCGCGGCGGTCCGGTTGGTGCGCAAGACGATCCAGATCAGCCCGCAATATGTGACGGCGAAGGTTACCCAGATCAGCAGCATGACGCCGCGGTGATAGGTTTCGAGCTGCGCGAAATCGGCGGTCACGTCGGTGTCGATCTGGAAGACCGCAACCACCTGGCTATCTTCCGCCGGATCGAAGGCCGGCACGTAGCTGGCGACGATGTCGCGCGCGCCCTCTTCCATGCGGCTGCCGGCGCGGCCCGACCAGGCCTGCTGGAACGCGGCGTCGTTGCCGTCCGTCCGGCCGGTGGCGGAGGGCTCGGTCGAGAAAATGGCGCGCCCGTCGCGGTCGAGAATGTCGAACCGCGTCACCGGAGAACCGGCGATCAGCTTCAAGGCCTTGTCGCGCAGATCGGCATAGGCGGGATTGGCGGCGATGTCGCTGGAATCCCGCGCCTCGTCGGCCGCCGTGGCGGCGGTGAGCGCCTGGAAATCGGGCAAGGTGGCGTTGGCGATGATTTGCGCGAGCGCCGCGTTGTTGCGCTCGGCCATCGCGCCCACTTGGTTAACGGTGTAAAGCCGGTGCGCGTAGGATATGACCAGCACCGCGGTCAGCATCACGACCGCGCTCAACACGGCGAAAGTCAGTGTGGGCTTATGCATGAAACGGGACCGGCCCCTTATTGGCAGAGAGGCCAATCTACCCGCTCAATGGTTTCCCAAAACTTACGGGCCGCGCTTTTGTTAGTGGAAATTAAGGGATATTAACCCTTGGCGTGGGGCGCCTAGCGCAAACTGGCGTTCAGCTTCTGCAACGCCGCGTTGCCCGGCACCAGCTCGGCGTCGTCCAGCGTGTTGAGCGGCTTTTCCACCGTCTCGAAATGATCGTGCATGTCATGGGCCTCGGGTTCGAGATAGAGCAGCCCGGTGACGATCTCGCCCGCGGCGTGGCGCTGCTGGAGATAGGTCATGGCCGAGATGCGGTCCTGCGGATCGTAATCGGCGTGCAGCTTGCGGAAGCGCAGCACCGAACCGTCATGCTGGGTCACGGTTTCGACCGTGCCGGGCGCGTAATCGGCGGTGATCGGCGCGCGCGCCTCGATGATGTCGAGCCGGTTCACCGCCTCGTTGTGCTCGCGCACGTAATCGAAGCTCTTGGTCGAGCCCACATGGTTGTTGAACGCGACGCAAGGCGAGATCACGTCGATGAAGGCCGCGCCGTGGTGGCGGATGGCGCCGGCGATGAGCGGCACCAATTGCGCCTTGTCGCCCGAAAAGCTGCGCGCGACGAAAGTGGCGCCCAGTTGCAACGCCATGCCGATCATGTCGATCGGCTCGTCCATGTTCAGGACGCCGCGCTTCGATTTCGAGCCCTTGTCGCTGGTGGCCGAGAACTGGCCCTTGGTCAGGCCGTAGACGCCGTTATTCTCGACGATATAGACCATGTTGACGCCGCGCCGCAGCACATGGGCGAACTGGCCCAAGCCGATCGAGGCGCTGTCGCCGTCGCCCGACACGCCCATATAGATAAGCTCGCGGTTGGCGAGATTGGCGCCGGTCAGAACCGAGGGCATGCGGCCATGCACGGAATTGAACCCGTGCGAATTGCCGAGGAAATATGTCGGCGTCTTGGACGAGCAGCCGATGCCCGAAAGCTTGGCGATGCGGTGGGGCTGCAAATCGAGATCGAAGCAGGCCTGGATGATCGCGGCGCTGATCGAATCATGGCCGCAGCCGGCGCAAAGCGTAGAAACCGCGCCTTCATAGTCGCGGTGGGTAAAGCCGAGCTTGTTGACCGGCAAACCCGGGTGATGGAGCTTGGGCTTGGTGATGTAGGTCATGACGCCACCTCTCGCAACGGCTTCTCGGCGCGTTGCAGCTTGGAGATCGCGCCGGTGATGAAACGTTCGGTGATCGGCGTGCCGTCGTAATGCAGCACCGGGACGAGCTTCGCCGGATCGACGCCGCCCTCGGTCACGATCAGCGTGCGCAACTGCGCGTCGCGGTTCTGCTCGACCACGAAGACCTGCTCATGCGACGCGATGAAGTCGAGCACCTCCTTGGCGAAGGGGAAGCCGCGCACGCGCAAGGCATCGAGGTGAATCCCCTGCCCTTCGAGCGCCGCCAGCGCCTCGCGCATCGCCGCCGAGGTCGAACCGAAATAGATCACGCCGCGCCTGGTCTTCTGCTTGGCGTCCTGACGCAAGGGCGCGGGCACCAGCTTCTTCGCGGTCTCGAATTTGCGCAACAGCCGCTGCATGTTGTCGATATAGGCGGGGCCTTCCTCGGTATAGCGCGCATATCGGTCGCGCGAGGTCCCGCGGGTGAAATAGGCGCCCTTGGCCGGGTGCGTGCCCGGCAGGGTGCGGTAGGGAATGCCGTCGCCATCGACGTCGAGATAGCGGCCGAATTCCTTGGCGGCGTCGAGATCGGCGGCGCTCATCACCTTGCCGCGGTCGAGCTTCCGGCTGTCGTCCCAGGCGAAGGGCTTCGACAGCCACTCATTCATGCCGATGTCGAGATCGAGCATGCAGAACACCGGGGTTTGCAGCCGGTCGGCGAGATCGAAGGCGAGCGCGCCCATCTCGAAGCATTCATGCGGGTCTTCCGGGAAGAGCAGAACATGCTTGGTGTCGCCGTGGCTGGCATAGGCGGCCGAGAGGATATCGGCCTGCTGGGTGCGCGTCGGCATGCCCGTCGAGGGACCTGCCCTTTGAACGTCGAACACCACCGCCGGAATTTCCGCGAAATAAGCGAGACCAAGAAATTCCTGCATCAGCGAAATGCCCGGCCCCGAGGTGCAGGTGAAGGCCCGCGCGCCGTTCCACGCCGCGCCGATGACGATGCCGATCGAGGCCAACTCGTCCTCGGCCTGAACCACGGCGTAGCGGTGCTTGCCGCTCGCCTTATCCATCCGGAAGCGCCGGCAATGGCGCTCGAACGCCTCGGCCATCGAGGTCGAGGGCGTGATCGGATACCACGCCGCCACCGTGGCGCCGCCATAGACCGCGCCAAGTGCCGCGGCGGCGTTGCCCTCGATGAAGATGCGGTCGCCCACCGCGTCGGAGCGTTTCACCTTGAGGCCCATCGGCTTCAGGTGCTTCAACGCGTAGTCGTGGCCCAGATGCAGCGCCTCGATATTCGGCGCCAGCAGCTTCTCCTTGCCCTGATATTGCTCGCCGATCAGCTTCTCGATCGCCGGCAATTCCATGCCCAGGAGCGCCGCCAGCGAGCCCACATAGATGATGTTCTTGAACAGCTGCCGCTGGCGCGGATCGGTGTATGTCTGGTTGCAGATTTCGGTGAGCGGCATGCCGATGACGTTGATGTCGTCGCGGAACTTCGACGGCGGCATCGGCTTGGTCGAATTGTAAAAGAGATAGCCGCCGGGATCGATCGAGGCCACGTCCTGCGCCCAGGTCTGCGGGTTCATCGCCACCATCAGATCGACGCCGCCGCGCCGGCCGAGATGCCCGGCCCCGGAAACGCGCACCTCGTACCAGGTCGGCAGGCCCTGGATGTTCGAGGGAAAGATGTTGCGCGTCGCCACCGGCACGCCCATGCGCAAGACCGATTTGGCGAACAGCAGATTGGCCGAGGCCGAGCCCGAGCCGTTGACGTTGGCGAACTTGACGACGAAGTCGTTGGTGCTGGTTATCGGGTTCGGCATGCGGGCCCGGCCAACGTCATGTCCAACAGGAATTTCTGCATGTCCCACGCGCCGGTGGGACAGCGTTCGGCGCACAGGCTGCAATGCAGGCAGACATCCTCGTCCTTCGCCATGATGCGGCCGGTCTTGAGCGCCGGCGATACGTAAAGGTCCTGAGTCAGGTTCTTTGCCGGGGCGCTGAGATGCTGGCGCAACTCACCCTCGTCGCCGTTGGCGGTGAAGGTGATGCAATCCATCGGGCAGATATCGACGCAGGCGTCGCATTCGATGCACAAGGGCGCGTTGAACACCGTCTGCACGTCGCAATTGAGGCAGCGTTCGGCCTCGAGATAACCGAGCCTGATGTCGAATCCCAACTCCACTTCGACCCGGACGTCCTTGAGGGCTATCTTCTTGTCCCTGAGCGGCACCCGGTAGCGCAGATCGTTGGAGATGTCGTTGTCGTAGCTCCATTCGTGGATGCCCATCTTCTGGCTGATGAGCGCCACCTCGGGCGGCGGGCGTTGGGCGATGTCCTCGCCGTGGAGCAGCTTGTCGATCGAGATCGCGGCGTCGTGGCCATGCGCCACCGCCCAGATGATGTTCTTGGGGCCGAAGGCGGCGTCGCCGCCGAAGAACACCTTGGGATGGCTCGAGCGCATGGTCTTCGGGTCGACCTTGGGCATGCCCCATTTGTCGAATTCGATTCCGATGTCGCGCTCGATCCAGGGGAAGGCGTTCTCCTGGCCCACCGCCACCAGCACGTCGTCGCATGCGTAATGCGGATCGGGCTCGCCGGTCGGAACCAGGTTGCGCCTGCCCTGGGCGTCGTATTCGGCCTTCACCTTCTCGAAGATGACGCCGGTGAGCTTGCCGTTGACGTGGATGAATTCCTTGGGCACGAGATAATTGAGGATCGGGATGTCCTCGTGCATCGCGTCTTCTTTTTCCCACGGGCTACGCCTTCATCTCCTCGAAGCCCGAACGCACGATCACCTTGACGTCCTCGCCGCCCAAGCGGCGCGAGGTGCGGCAGCAATCCATCGCGGTGTTGCCGCCGCCCAGCACGATCACGCGCTTGCCGATCTTGTCGACATGGCCGAAGGAAACGCTCGACAGCCAGTCGATGCCGATATGGATGTTGGCCTTGGCCTCTTTCCGGCCGGGAATGTCGAGCTCGCGGCCCCTGGGCGCGCCCGAACCGACGAAGATCGCGTCGTAATCCTCGGCCAGGAGATCCTTCAGGCTGTCGATGCGTTGCCCGAAGCGCAATTCCATCCCGCCGATGCCGGTGATGTAGGCGATCTCCTCGTCGGTGACGCTTTCGGGCAACCGGAAGCGCGGGATCTGCGTCCGCATCATGCCGCCCGCCTTGGGATCGCCGTCATAGATGACGATGTGATACCCGAGCGGCGCCAGGTCGCGCGCCACGGAAAGCGAGGCGGGTCCCGCGCCCACCAGCGCCACGCGCTTGCCGTTGCCCTTGGCCGGCGCCTTGGGCAGGCGGCCGGTGATGTCGTCCTTGTTGTCGGCGGCGACGCGCTTCAAGCGGCAGATCGCCACCGGCTCCTTCTCCACCCGGCCGCGCCGGCAAGCGGGCTCGCAGGGACGGTCGCAGGTGCGGCCCAGGATTCCAGGGAAAACATTGGAATGCCAATTCACCATGTAGGCGTCGCTGTATCGCCCGGCCGCGATCAAACGAATGTATTCCGGCACCGGCGTATGCGCCGGGCAGGCCCATTGGCAATCGACCACCTTATGAAAATAATCGGGCGCGCCGATATCGGTAGGCTGCAAACCGAACTCTCCCCCTGCCTACTCTGCCACCAACACCGAACCGCACTCCCCACCGACAACGTCCGACCCGCGCGTTTTGTGCGCCGCGCTCTCAGTCGCGATCGCCCTCGCCCGCCTCGTCTTCAAGCGCCTGGGCGATGCCGTCGAGCTCGCGCGCTACCTCGGGCACCGCCGTCAGCTCCGCCAGCTCGCGGCAACGCCGCGCCAGGCCGCGAAGCCTTTCCGCACGCGTGACTTGTGCCACGCCCGATCCAGAACCGGCCGATCGCGATATCATCGCGTCCTCCATGGTCTCGCCTCGTCTTGTTGGTGCGAGGCTTGGCCGATAGGGTCCTGAGCTTGCCCCAACCCCCATCGCCGCGCAACACCGCCCGCGCCGCCATGGCCCTAAATTCCTGGGGTTTTTGAAGCAGTTAGGGCCCGGGTTTGGCCGGGCTTCGGGCCATGGGCCAAAGCCCCCCGGCCTCATCCGAGCTTGCCCACCAAGCCGTTGGCATTGTTAGCGATTTTTTGATGAATGGGCCTTAATAAAAGCCTGGGAGCATTCTTTCACTTTTTAAGAATGGAGGGCGTTCGCGTGAATTTGCTGCGGTCCTTGTGGCGCGACGAAACCGGCGTGCAGGCCCTGGAAACCGGGCTGATCGCGGCGCTGATCGCCATTGTCATCGTCGGCGCGGTCCGCAACATCCAACTCGGAATCACATCGACGCTCAATATCATCTCGACCGCGCTTTGATCTTCCCGCGCCGGAACGGCGCGAGTATCCCCCCGCGCCGGAACGGCGTGAGTTATCCCCCCGCGCCGGAACGGCGTGAGTTATCCCCCCGCGCCGGAACGGCGTGAGTTATCCCCCCGCGCCGGAACGGCGTGAGTTATCCCCCCGCGCCGGAACGGCGTGAGTTATCCCCCCGCGCCGGAACGGCGCGAGTTATCCACGTAATTAACAGGTTTAACAGCGAGTCGTGCTTGATTTTTGCGCTCCAGGCGCCGGGGCGCATGTTAGGATTTTGTCACAATCCTGTCCGCCCGCGCGTTGGGGGCACCGCACGGAAAGGTCATCCAGTATTGGCGCGCCAGAAAAATAACAACAACAAGAAGCGGGCGGAGTTGCCGCCCCGAAATGGAGGAAACCCGGGCACCGGCCGCGCCATCAACGTGGCCTTGCTGGTGTCGATCCTGTTCGTGCTGGTGCTGGGGATATCCGGCGCCATCTATTTCGACCAGTCCCGCGGCGGACAGACCCCCCATCCTCAAGCCGCTTTGCCGCCGGCGACACCAGGCCCGGCCGCCGCCGCCAAAATCCCGCCGCTCGAGCGGATCAACCCGACCGCCGGTCCGGCTTTGCTCAAGGCCACCCAGCCCGGCTATTGGGTGGAATACGCGGCCTATCTCGGCCCGGATTACGCCAACCAGCTGGTCAAACGGCTCGATGTCATGGGGATCAAGGCCGAAATCGTCCGGGCGCAAGGCGCCGGCGGCAGGCAATATTTCAGCGTCCGCTCCCATCCCGAGGGCGGCCGCGATGCCGCGGAGAACGCCGCGCTCAAGGTCAGCGAGGCGCTCGACATCTTCCCGGTCGTGCATCGCGACGGCCAGGCCCAGACGAGCTCCGCCGTCTTCACCGCGTCGATCCCGCCCGCCTCGGGCTCCACGCTCACATATTGGGTTCAATTCGGCGCTTATGATATTGAAAGTTATGCACAATTATACGCCAGAAAGCTCCACGATTCGGGTCTCGACGTGGCCGTCATCAGCCGCCAGCGGCCGAGCGGCCGGGTGATCTACTATGTGCGCTCGCAGCCGCTCAAAACCCCGGAAGACGCCCTGGCCCTCGCCCAACAGAGCCAGCAACGGAACGGCGGCGATACCCTGATTGGGCAGACCATTCCGGATCCCTCTCCCACCCAACATCTTTAATCCCAAGTTTTCCAATTGCCGCATTTGAATTCATGCCGCGCCCGGTATAGGACGGGCGCATGATTCTGACCCCCATTCCCGAGTCGAGCTTGTCCGGGCAGCTTTCGCGTTTCAGCGACTCGCTGACCTCCGGGCCGGTCCGCGCCGTCTTCCGGCGCATCGCCGGTCCGGGAAATCCGGCGCGAGCCGAAGCCGAGAATGCCGTGAAGAACCACGCGGAATCAATTGATCTTATAACAAGTTTTGACATCGGCCTGAAACCGGGCGCGCCGCGAACTCGACCTGTCCTGGGACGGCGCGGCGCTGCGCGGCGAAACCGAAGCCTATGTGCTGCTGCATGAGGTGGCGCATTACCAGCTCGCATCGCCCGCGCGCCGTTCCGTGGCCGATTTCGGTCTCGGCCCCGGCCCCGAAACCGGCGACCGCGCCCGGGCCGAAGCGGCGGCCTTGCGCTTCGGCATCGAGCGCGAACGCGAGGAGGCGATGGCCTCGCTGCTCGGCATCTTGTGGGAAGCGCAATTGGGCCACCCAGCGCTCGCTTCGTTCCTGGATCAGAACTGGCTCGAAGGCGCCGGCAAGCCCCGAACTTCCCGAAGCGCGGCGAAACATTTCGAAATCGTGCTGGCGGAGCTCACGCGCGGCGGCTTCGTGACATCCGCCGGAGAGCCCACAAGAACGCTGCGCCGTAACCCCGACTAGGCGAGGTTGGGATCGGTCGGATATGTCGCGTTGATGATGTGGATCGCCAGCACGCGCTGCAACGGCGTGAGCTTGCGGCGCTTGACCAGACGCGCGATCAATGAGGCGCGCGCCTCGGCGGCAACCGCCTGGGCCGAACGCCGCGCCACCCGCGGCACCGACCAGGGCAACCAGAAGGGATCAAGGCGGGCGGAGAGTCCATTGTTCTGCGAGATCGACATCGGTTTCTGCCTCTGGGTTAAACGGTGAAGGATCCGATTCGCGAATCTTCGCGCCGCCACGGTTAATAATTCGTTAGCGCCCCAGCCGGGCGCGGGAGAACGCCATGACCGTCATCAAAAACACCCCCCCTATCGCCTTTCTCGGCCTCGGCCTCATGGGCGCGCCCATGGCCAAAAACCTGATCCCCACTTTCCCGGTGACGGTCTGGAACCGCGATGGCGCGAAGGCCCAGGCGCTGGCCGCGCTGGGGGCCAAAGTCGCCTCCTCACCCGCCGAGGCGGCCAAGGGCGCCGGCACGGTCATCACCATGCTGGCCAACGGCCCGGCGGTGGAGGCGGTCATGTTCGGGCCCCAGGGCGCCGCCGAGTCGCTAGCGAAGGGCACTCTTGTGATTGATATGAGTTCCTCGCCCCCTGGGATGGCGCGCGACCACGCCAAGCGACTCGAGGCCAAAGGCGTCGGTTATCTCGACGCGCCGGTTTCGGGCGGCACGGCGGGCGCGGCCGAAGGCAAGCTCGCGATCATGGTTGGCGGCGAGTCGCGCGTGTTCGAACGCGCCCGTCCGATTTTCGCGCGACTAGGGACGCCGACCCTGGTCGGTCCGGTGGGCTCGGGCCAGCTCGCCAAGCTGTGCAACCAGGCGATCGTCGCCGTCACCATTGGTGCTGTGGCCGAGGCGTTGCTTCTGGCGGAAGCGGGCGGTGCCGATCCGGCGGCGGTGCGCCAGGCGATTTTGGGCGGATTCGCCCAGAGCCGTGTCTTAACAGCGCACGGCAATCGCATGATTTTGCGTGATTTTATGCCGGGGGGCCCGGCCGACCACCAGCTCAAGGATTGCGAGACCATCGTGGCATCGGCCAAGGCGGCGAAGCTCACCTTGCCCTTCGCCGAGACCGCCTTGGGCTTCTTCCGCGACCTGGTGGCGCATGGCGGCGGGCGTTACGACCACAGCGCCCTGCTCTTGGAACTCGAGCGCCGCAACGCTCCGGCGCGGCTCGGCAAGGCGCCGGATAAGCTCCCCTCCTAAACCACGGGAGTGAGTAAAGGCTTCCCCGCATAAAACGCCGCCAGATTGTCGAGCATGAGCTGGCCCATGGCGCGGCGCGTGGCATGGGTGGCGCTGCCGACATGCGGCAGCAGCACCACGTTATCGAGCTTGAAGAGCGCTTCGGGCGCGCGCGGCTCGTCGGCGAACACGTCGAGCCCGGCGCCGCAGAGCTTGCCTTCCACCAGCGCCTTCACCAGCGCCTTCTCGTCGATCACCGAGCCGCGCGCGATGTTGATGATCGCGCCTTTCTTGCCCAGCGCCGCGATCACTTTCTCATTGACCAGGTTGCGCGTCGCGGCGCCGCCCGGACAAGAAACCATCAGGTAATCCACGTCCTTCGCCATGGCGGCGAGATCCGGATAATAGCGATAGGCCACGCCTGGTTTTTGGCGCGGGCCGGAATAGACGATCTTCACCCCCAGCGCCTCGGCGCGCTTGGATATCGCCATGCCGATGCGCCCGAGCCCCAACACGCCCATGGTCGAGCCGCCGAGCTTGGCGCCGAGCGGCATCGCGCCCTTCGACGCCCATTTGCCCTCGCGCACATGGCGGTCGGCTTGCGGAATTTGCCGCGCCACGCCAAGCAGCAACGCGATGGCGATGTCGGCCACGTCGTCGGTCAGCACGTCGGGCGCGTTGGTGACGTGGATGCCGCGCGCCTTGGCGGCGGCGAGATCGACGTGGTCCACGCCCACGCTCATGCAGGCGACGATCTTAAGCTTCGGGAGCGCATCCATCAGCGCGGCGTCGATCGCGCCGCCGAAACAGCCCAGCCCCTGCACCTTGTCCTTCACGCCGGCGAGGAACGCCTTGCGGTCCTTTGCTTCGAACAGGCGGTGCACGGTATAGGCGGAATCGAGCGCCTCCATGACCGGCTGGTAGAACGGCGTCACGGCGAGGATATCGGGTTTCATCGCCCTGTTCTGCCTCAGGGCGCTCCGGAAAGTAAATCGCCGCTTTGTCGCGGGGGATTTAGACCGGTCCCACGCCCTGCCCGCCGTCGACCGGAATGACCGCGCCGGTGATATAGCCGCCGGCGGCGGAGGCCAAAAGCAGCAACGCGCCGTCGAGTTCCGGCATGTGGCCGGTGCGGCCCATGGGGATGCGCGACACCAGCGCCTTGCCCGCCTCGCTATCAAGAAAGCCGCGATTCATGTCGGTCTCGAAATAGCCCGGGGCGATGGCGTTGACCGTGATGCCGTGACGCGCGAATTCCACCGCCAGGGCGCGGGTGAGATGGATGATCCCGGCCTTGGCCGCGGCATAACCCGGCAGGTTGCGCGCGGTGCGATAACCCAAAAGCGAGGCGATGTTGACGACGCGGCCGCCGCTCTTACGCGCGATCATCCGCGCCGCCACTTCGCGCGTCACCAGCCACGCGCCCTTGAGATTGGTGTCGATCACGCGGTCCCAATCCTCCTCGCTGTGCTCCAAGACGGGCTTGGAGACGGCGATGCCGGCGTTGTTGATCAGGATGTCGAGCGATCCGAGCGCGCTTTCCGCCGCGCCCACCGCCGCGCGAACGCCGGCGCTGTCGGTCACGTCGCCGGCCACCGCCACCGCGCGCCGCCCGGTCGCGGATATTTCGGCCGCGGCCTTGCCGAGCGCATCCTTGTCGCGCGCCATTAGCGCCACGTCGGCGCCGGCCTTGGCCAGCGCTTGCGCGAAATGCAGCCCCAGGCCGCGCGACGCGCCGGTGACGAGCGCCTTTTTCCCGGCGAGCGAAAAATCCGCCATGTCTAGGCTTTAACGCTCTTCGCCTGCTGGCGCAGCACGTATTTCTGGATCTTGCCGGTCGAGGTTTTCGGCAAAGGCCCAAAAACGACGGAATGGGGAACCTTGAAATGCGCCAGGTTGTCGCGGCAGAAGGCGGTGATGTCCCCGGCCGTGGCCGAAGCGCCGGGTTTCAGCGTGACAAAGGCGCAAGGCGTCTCGCCCCATTTCTCGTCGGGCCGCGCCACCACCGCCGCCTCCATCACGGCCGGGTGCTTGTAGAGCGCCTCCTCCACCTCGAGCGACGAGATGTTCTCGCCGCCGGAAATGATGATGTCCTTGGCGCGGTCCTTGATCTCGATATAGCCGTCGGGATGGACGACGCCGAGATCGCCGGTGTGGAACCAGCCGCCGGCGAAGGCCGCTTCGGTGGTCTTGGGATTCTTGAGGTAGCCTTTCATCACCGTGTTGGCGCGCAACATCAGCTCGCCGATGGTCGCGCCGTCCGCCGGCACGTCGCGTAACGTGTTGGGATCGGCGACACGCACCGCGGCCAGCGTCACCACGGCCACGCCCTGCAACGCCATCTTCGCCGCGCGCTCTTCAAGCGGCAGCGTTTGCCACGCCTCTTGCGGAAAACAGATGGTCGCCGGGCCGTAGGATTCGGTGAGGCCGTAGCCATGCGTCACCTCGAAGCCGAGCTTCTCCATGTTGACGATGACGGTCGAGGGGGGCGCCGCGCCCCCGGTCATCACCTTGACCGGGTGATCGAAGCGGCGCTTGGCGCTCTCGGGCGCGTGGGCGAGCATGTTCAAGACAATGGGCGCGCCGCAGAGATGAGTTACGCGATGTTTTTCAATGAACAAAAATATCGCCGCCGGATCGATGCGCCGCAAGCAGACATGGGTCCCGGCGGCGCCGGTCACGGCCCAGGTGTAGCACCAGCCGTTGCAATGGAACATCGGCAGCGTCCAGAGATAGATCGATTGCGGCGAAAGCCCGAAATACATGATGTCGCCGAGCGCGTTCAGATAGGCGCCGCGGTGGTGATAGACCACGCCCTTGGGATCGCCGGTGGTGCCCGAGGTGTAATTGAGCGAGATCGCGTCCCATTCGTCGCCGGGCATTTCCCAGGCGGAATTCGGATCGCCCTCCGCCAGAAATTTCTCGTAATCCATCTCGCCCAGCAACGCGCCGCCTTCGTGAAGCGGGTCGTCGATGTCGATCACCAGCGGCTTGCGCGGGGATAACTTCAGCGCTTCCTTGATGGTGGCCGAGAATTCGCGGTCGGTGATCAAGACCTTGGTCTCGGCATGGCCCAGGATGAAGGCGATATTGCGCGCGTCGAGCCGGTAATTGAGCGCGTTCAGCACCGCCCCGGCCATCGCAACGCCGTAATGCGCCTCGAGCATGGCCGGCACGTTGGGCGCCATCACCGAGACGGTGTCGCCCTTGCCCACCCCGCGCTTCCTGAGCGCATCGGCCAAGCGGCGGCAGCGGGCGTAGAACTCGGCATAGGTAAAACGCCGCTCGCCATGGATAACCGCGATCTTTTCGGGATAGACCGCCGCCGAGCGGGCGAGAAAACCCAGCGGCGACAGGGCCGCATAATTGGCCCGCCCCCGCGCCAGATGGGTTTCGTTGTAGATGCCCGATTCCATTCCGTCCCCGGCCTTAACCTTAAGCGCGTCCCGGACAGGGTCAACCGTGCTATAATGCCTCCATGCATATCGACATCGTTTCCGACGTCATCTGTCCCTGGTGCTTTATCGGCAAGCGCCGGCTCGAGGCCGCGCTGGCACAGCGCCCGGGCCTTTCCGCCGACATCACCTGGCGGCCCTTCCAGCTCAACCCCGACATGCAAGCGGGCGGCATGGCGCGAACCGATTATCTCGCCGCCAAATTCGGCGGCCGCGCCCACGCGCAACGCATCAACCAGACCATCGTCGATGCCGGCAATTCGGCCGGCATTCCCTTCGCCTTCGACAAGGTGACGCGCACGCCCAACACCGTCGACGCCCACCGGCTCATCCGCTTCGCCGATAGCCGCGGCGCCGCCAACGAAGTGGTGGACCGGCTGTTCTCGGGCTATTTCATCGAGGGCTTGGATGTGGGCGACCGCGACACGCTCGCCGGCATCGCCCGGCAATCCGGGCTCGACGTGATCGAGGCGATGAAATTCCTCGACGGCGACAGCCAGCGCGCCGAGGTGCTGGCCGACGATGCGGGCGCGCGCCGGCTCGGCATCAACGCCGTGCCGTGTTTCATCTTCGCCGGCCAATACGCCATTTCCGGCGCGCAAGAACCGCAATTCTTCTTCCCGGTGTTCGATCTGGTGCAGAACGGCGGCAACGCGGCGATGCCGCGCCCGCAAGCGGCGGGCTAGACCTTCGCCTTCGCCGCCCCTTGGTTCGCACCGGCGATCTCCCGCAACTGCGCCAACAGGCTCTCGATCCCCTTCACTCGCTCGCGCAACGCCTCCCAATCGCGGATGACGATGAGCCGCTGATCCGGGCGGAGCTTGACGCTGCCCGCCTGTTTCCCGATCCAGGCGACCAGCCCCGCCGGATTGGCGAACGCGTTCTTGTGGAAGGTGATGGCCGCGCCCTTGGCTCCGGCCTCGATTTTCTCCACCCCGGCCTGGCGGCAGAGATTCTTGATGGCGATGATCTCGAGGAGATTGTCCACCTCCGCCGGCAGGCCGCCGAAGCGGTCGATCAGCTCGGCGGCGAAGCTCTCGATCTCTTGCCGGTCCACCAGATTGGCGATGCGGCGGTAGAGCCCCAACCGCACATTGAGATCGGCCACGTAGCTTTCGGGTATCAACACCGGCGTGCCGAGCGCGATCTGCGGCGTCCAATCCGCCTCGCCCTCGGCCTTGCCGCCGCGAGCATTGCCGATCGCCTCTTCCAAAAGATGCTGGTAGAGCTCGATGCCGACTTCGCGGATATGGCCCGATTGTTCCTCGCCCAGCAAATTCCCCGCGCCGCGTATGTCGAGATCGTGGCTCGCGAGCGTGAAGCCCGCGCCCAGCTGGTCGAGGGTCTGCATCACCTCGAGCCGTTTCTGCGCCGCCTCGGACAGCAATTTCCCGGGCGGCAGCGTGAGATAGGCATAGGCGCGCTGATCTTGCCCCGGCCGATGCGGCCCCGGAGCTGATAAAGCTGCGCCAGGCCGAACATGTCGGCGCGGTGGATGATGAGCGTGTTGGCGGTCGGGATGTCGAGGCCGCTTTCGACGATGTCGGTGCAAAGCAGCAGATCGGCGCCGCGCTCGTCGAAGACCTGCATCACCTTTTCCAGCGTGAGGGGCGACAACTGGCCATGCGCCACCGCCAGCTTGGCCTCGGGCACCAACGCCTTGATCTCGCGTTCCACATCCACGATGTCGCTCACGCGCGGCACGACATAGAAACACTGCCCGCCGCGATGCAGCTCGCGCAAAATCGCCTCGCGCATCACCACCGGGTCGTAAGGCATGACGAAGGTCCGCACGGCGAGGCGGTCGACCGGCGGCGTGGCGATGATGCTCATCTCGCGCACCCCGGCGAGCGCCATCTGCAAGGTGCGCGGGATCGGCGTCGCGGTGAGCGTCAGCACATGGACATTGGCCTTGAGCTTTTTGAGGCGCTCCTTTTGCGCCACGCCGAAATGCTGCTCCTCGTCCACCACCAAGAGACCCAGATGCTTGAAGGCGATGCCCTTGGCCAAGAGCGCGTGGGTCCCGATGACGATATCGACGCGGCCTTGCGCCATGTCGGCCTTAACCTGCTCGGCGCGCTTCACGGGCACGAAGCGCGAGAGCTGCTCGATCCTGACCGGCAATCCCGCGAAGCGCTCGGCGAAGCTGCGGTAATGCTGGCGCGCCAAAAGCGTGGTCGGCACCACCACCGCCACTTGGGTTCCCGCCATCACCGCCGCGAAAGCCGCGCGCAACGCCACCTCGGTCTTGCCGAAGCCCACATCGCCGCAGATGAGCCGGTCGGTCGGCTTGCCCGAGGCGAGATCGGCGAGCGTGTCGCGGATCGCCTTTTCCTGGTCCTCGGTCTCGGGATAGGGAAAGCGCGCGGCGAATTCGTCGTAAAGCCCCTCGGGCGGCGCCATCGCCTCGCCCTCGCGCAATTGCCGCTCGGCCGCGATCTCGATCAATTCGCCGGCGATGTCGCGGATGCGCGCCTTGACCCGCGCCTTGCGCGATTGCCAGGCGGCGCCGCCGAGCCGGTCGAGCTGCGCCGCGGCGTCCTCCGAGCCGTAGCGCGACAGCACCTCGATGTTCTCCACCGGCACGAACAGCTTGTCGTCGCCGGCATAGATCACGCGCAGGCAATCATGCGGCGCGCCCGCGACTTCGAGCGTCACCAGCCCGTCATACCGGCCGATGCCGTGCTCCTCATGCACCACCAGATCGCCCGGGTTGAGCGCCGAAACCTCGGCGATGAAATGATCGAGATTGGCGCGCCGCCGCGCGGGCCGCGAAAGCCGGTCGCCGAGAATGTCCTGCTCGGTGATGAGCGCCGCGCCCTCCGCGACATAGCCCTTCTCCAAGGGCAGCACCGCCAATCCCGGCGCGGATTTGGGCAGGGCCTGAAACGCGGCCCAATCCGGCGCGAGCGCGGGCTCGGCCATGCCATGATCCTTCATCACGCTTTTCAAGCGGTCAGCTGATCCAGTGCTGTACGCAACAATGAGCACGTGGCGGCCGGATTTCTCATAGGCTTCGATCCGCGCCTTGAGCGCGTCGAACAAATTGATGTTGGGATCGGCGCGCGAGGCCGCGAAATCGTGGCCCGCTTCCGCGCCTGCGTCGAAAGACTGACTGCCCGGCGGCGCGGCAAAGGGCGAAAGCCGCGCCACGCGCCGTGCCTCCAAATTCTTCGCCCATTCCTTATCGTCGAGATAGAGGAGAGCGGGCTTGAGCGCGCGATAGACGGGCGCGCCCGGCGCCGGCGTGGTGAGCCGCGCGGCGTAGAAATCGGCTATGGTTTCGAGCCGGTCCGCCCGCACCTCTTCGGCCTGGTGGTCGAGCGACAAAGCCGCCCCCGGCAGGTAATCGAAAATCGTCTCCAGGCTTTCGTAATAAAGCGGCAGCCAGTGCTCCATGCCGGCGCTGCGCCGTCCGGCGCTGACCGATTCATAAAGCGGGTCGCTTTGCACCGAAGCGCCGAATTCCTGGCGGTAGCGGGTGCGGAACCGTTCGATCACGCGCTCGTCCAACAGGACTTCGTTGGTCGGGCGCAGCTCGACATGGCCGAGCGTTCCGGTGCTGCGCTGGCTCAACGCGTCGAAGCCGCGGATGTTTTCCACGGTGTCGCCGAAGAAATCGAGCCGCAGCGGCGCCGCCGCCCCCGCCGGGTAAACATCGACGATGCCGCCCCGGACCGCGAATTCGCCCGGCTCGCGCACCGTGTCGGTGCGGTTATAGCCGTTATGCTCGAGAAAGCTTCGGAGCCGGTCGAGATTGCCCGCCTCGCCCTTGGCCAGGCGCAAGGCGCGGCCGTCGAACAGCTTGCGCGGCGGCACGCGCTGCACCGCGGCGTTGACCGTGGTGAGCACGATGCGCTTGCCTGCCGATGCCCCCGCGAGCGAAGCGAGCGTGTCGATGCGCGCGCTCATGATCTCGGGATTGGGCGAAACCCGGTCGTAGGGCAGGCAATCCCAGGCCGGGAAGCTCAAAACCGCGAGGCCGGGATGGAAGAAGGCGAGATCCGATTTGAGCCGCGCCAAGCGCCCGTCGTCGCGGCAGACATGGAGCAGGGTCGCGGTGCCGCCGCTCGCCACCAGGTCGCCCAGCATCTGCGCGTCGCGGCCTTCGGGCGCGTTGCCGATGGTCAAACGGCCCGCCGGCGCCGCGGTGAAAAAAATGTCGAGCGCGCTCACGGCCTGTATTGAAACCCGAGCAGCAAATCGAGCACGTCGCTCGCTTGCTCGCGCGGCGGCTCCGCGCGCCGGTAGATCCAATCGAACAGCCGCGCGTCGTTCTCAGCGAGCAAGGCTTCGTAGCGGTTCAACTGCTCGGGGGAGAATTTTGGCAAATATTCGCCCGCGAAAGCGCCCAGATAGAGGTCGCTTTCCTTGGTGCCGCGGTGATGGCTTTGATAGAGCAGCCGCTTGCGCTGCGTCTCCACCGCCTCGTCCCTACGATCCATGCCCTTCAATTCCGGGGCCAATCTGGGCCATGCGGGCGCGGCGATCAAGGCCTAGCTCGGGGCCGGGGGGCGCTTGGCGGTCGATGCCGGGCGGTGTAAACATGCGGTCCGGACTTTCAGTCCTCGGCCAAGTCAGGGGGGTGACATGAAAAGGGGAAGAGCCTCGAGGATGAACCGTTCGGGGGCGGATCGATGACCAAGCCCAAAACGGAAGCCCGCGTTGTGATCGCAAAAGACGGCCCCTACCTGGTTTCGGGGAATGTGCCGCTCGCGCGGCAGACCATCGCCGTCGATGCCGAAGGCGGTTCCGAGCGCTGGGTGGAGGGCAAGAGTTTGCCGGCGCGGGAATCCTATGCGCTGTGCCGTTGCGGCCAATCGAGGAAAAAACCGTTCTGCGACGGGACCCACGCGCAAATCAAGTTCGACGGAACGGAAACCGCCAGCCGCGAGCCTTATCTGAAACAGGCGGAGCTGATCGAGGGCCCCGCTCTGGCGCTCACCGATGCGGAAGGGCTTTGCGCCTTCGGGCGCTTCTGCGATCCGCACGGCAAGGTGTGGAGCCAGGTCGCGCGCAGCGGCCAGCCCAAGATCCGGGCGACCTTCCTCCGGCAAGTGAATGACTGCCCGGCCGGCCGCCTGGTGGCCTGGGACAAGGCCACGGGCAAGCCGCTCGAGACGGAATTGCCGGTCTCGATCGGCCTCGTCGAGGACCCGGCGCAGCATTGCAGCGGCCCGCTCTGGCTGCGCGGCGGCATCGCCGTCGCCGCCGCGGACGGTTTCGCCTACGAGGTTCGCAACCGCGTCACGCTGTGCCGCTGCGGCCAATCGCGCAACAAGCCGTTCTGCGACGGGACCCACGCCGCGATAAAATTCCGCGGCGAGTAGGCCCATGAAGGGGCGTCAACCGGGCAATAAATCCGCCGCGACGGCGGCTTCGGGCTCGCCTTGGAGTCCGTTCCGGCACACCGCATTCACCGTGTTGTGGAGCGCCACCGTCGTCTCCAACGTCGGATCGTGGATGTACAGCGCGGCATCCGGCTGGCTGATGACCAGCCTCGATCCCGATCCCTTCATCGTGTCGCTGGTCCAGGTGGCCACCAGCCTGCCGATGGTCCTGTTCGCGCTTCCGGCGGGCGCGCTGGCCGACATCGTCGACCGGCGGCGGTTCCTGATCGTGGTTGAAATCCTGATCACCGCGGTTTCGGCGGCGTTCGCGCTGCTCGTCTGGCTCGGAGCGGCGACGCCGCTGGTCTTGCTGGTGTTCACCTTTCTCACCGGCGCCGGCAGCGCGCTGGAGATGCCCGCCTGGTACGCGATCGTGCCGGCGCTGGTCCCGAAGCGCGACTTGCAGCCTTCGGTCGCGCTCAACGGCGTCGGCATCAATCTCAGCCGCGCCGTCGGCCCCGCCTTGGGCGGCGTCCTGGTCGCGGCGTGGGGCATCGCGTCGCCGTTCTGGGTCAACGCCGTCAGCAATCTCGGCGTCATCGCGGCCTTGTTCTGGTGGTGCGCCCCGCGAAAGACCGGTCCGCAGCTGCCGGCCGAGGGCTTCGCCGGCGCCAATCGCAGCGGCCTGCGTTACGCGCGGAACAATCCGCATCTGCGCGCCACCTTGATACGGACGGTGGGTTTTTTCCTCTTCGCCAGCGCCTATTGGGCGCTGTTGCCGCTGGTTGCCCGCAACCAGATCGCCGGCGGCCCCGAGCTTTACGGCGTTCTGCTCGGCACCATCGGCGCCGGCGCCTTGATCGGCGCCTTCTGCCTGCCGTGGCTGCGGGCCCGGCTCGGGCCGGACCGGCTGGCGGTGGCGGGCGCGGCCGGAACCGCCGCCGCCCTGGCGCTCTACGGCCTGGCCCGCGAACCCTTCACCGCGCTGGCCGCGAGCCTGATCGCGGGACTTTCGTGGATCGCCGTGCTTTCGGCCCTCAACGTGTCCGCCCAGGTCGCCTTGCCGGAATGGGTGCGCGCCCGCGGCCTCGCGCTTTTCGTCACGGTCATGTTCGCCGCCTTGACCGCCGGCAGCCTGATCTGGGGGCGCTTGGCCGGCTCGATGGGCTTGCCCGCCGCGCATTACATTGCCGCCGCCGGAATGTTGCTGGCCTTGGCGTTGACCCGGCGGTGGAAATTGCAGACCGCGCTCGGCATCGATCTGGCGCCGTCGATGCATTGGCCCGCGCCGGTCACCGTCCGCGAGGTTGAACACGACCGCGGGCCGGTGCTGGTCTCGGTCGAGTACCGGATCGCCCCCCGGAACCGCGCGCGTTTCCTCGATGCCTTGGAAATTCTCGGGCAGGAGCGCCGGCGCGACGGCGCCTACCGGTGGGGCGTATACGAGGACGCCGCCGAAACCGGCCGGTTCGTGGAAACCTTCCTGTTGCAATCCTGGCTCGAGCATTTGCGCCAGCATCGGCGCGTCACCAACGCCGACCGCATGACTCAGGATTCGGTGAGGCGTTTTCAAGTCAAGGGCGCCCCCAAGGTCACGCATTTTCTCGCCGCCGACCGCCGGCGGCCGCTCAAGCGGAAATCGTCCGGGCGCTGATCCCCCTCCCCCTGAGTGACTTCCCCTTACCGGCCTGATAAGAAACAACCAACCGGGGAGGAATCATGGCCCAAAAAACCAAAGCCAAGCCTTACGTCATCGCGCTCGAAGAGCATTATCACGACCCGGATATCGTCGCGGTCGCCCAATACGAGGGCCGCGTCAATCCCGAACTCGTCAAGCGGCTCGACGATCTGGGCGCGCTTCGCCTCAAGGAGATGGACGCGGCCGGCCTCGACTATCAGGTGCTGTCGCTCGGCGCGCCGGCGACCCAGCGCATCGCACCTGAATCGGCCTTGCAGGTCACGCGCGGCGTCAACGACCGGCTGGCCGAGGCGGTGAAGGCGCACCCCAAGCGCTTCGGCGCTTTCGCGGCGCTGCCCACCACCACCGACGCCAAGCTCGCCGCCGGCGAGCTGGAGCGCTGCGTCACCAAGCTCGGCTTCGTGGGCGCGATGATCCACGGCTTGTCGAACGGCGTGTTCCTAGACGACAAGCGTTTTTGGCCCATCTTCGAGCGCGCCCAGGCGCTCGACGTGCCGCTCTATTTCCATCCGGCCAAGCCGCATCCGGCGGTGATCGACGCCTATCTCAAGGATTATCTGCCCAAGCATCCGGCGCTGGCCAACGCCGCCTGGGGCTTCACCATCGAGACCGCGACGCTCGGCATCCGTCTCGTGCTCTCGGGCGTGCTCGACGCTTATCCAAAGGTCAAGATCGTCCTCGGGCATTTCGGCGAAGGCCTGCCCTTTCTGCTGTGGCGCATCGACATGGCGCTGTCGCGCGACGGCAAGCATGCCGAAGGCTTCCGCGAGAAATTCCGGCGGAACTTCTACGTCACCACCAGCGGGTTCTTCTCCAATAACGCGCTCGACCACTGCATCAAGGAAATCGGGATCGACCGCATCCTGTTCTCGATCGATTATCCCTTCGTGCTCAACCAGCCGGGCATGAAATGGGCGCTTGAAGAACTCACGCTGAACGAAGCCGACAAGGAAAAGCTCTTGAGCGGCAACGCGCGGCGTCTTTTGAAGCTCAAGGTCTGATTGCAATACGATCCGGCGTGCTTCGACAAGCTCAGCATGAGGAACGTGGGTGATGGCATTAAGAAAAATTCCTCACCCTGAGCGTAGTCGAAGGGCGCTGGGCGTCGATCCAGGCCTATAACTCCCTTGCGCCCCGCTTCGCTCAATCCGCTTTTCGCGCCCGTGACGGCGTTGAAGGGCGTGGGGCCGCGCTTCGCCAAGCTGTTCGAGCATCTTTGCGGGCCGTATGTCGCCGATCTCTTGTGGCATCTGCCGGTCGACATCATCGACCGATCCTACCGGCCCAAGATCGCCGACGCCCTCCCCGGCCGGATATCCACGCTCACCGTTTCGGTCGAGGCGCACCAGGTTCCGCGCAACAAGCGCATGCCCTATCGCGTGCGTTGCCGCGACGATAGCGGCGCGCTCTTTCTCGTCTTCTTCCATGTGAAGGGCGATTACCTGGAGCGCATTTTGCCGGTGGGCGCGACCCGCGTGGTGAGCGGCAAGGTCGAGCATTTCAACAACCAGATCCAGATCACCCATCCCGACCACATCATCGATCCCGAAGCGCCCGGGGAAATGAAATTGATCGAGCCGGTCTATCGCCTGACGGCCGGGCTTTCCCTGCGCGTGGTGCAGAAGGCGGTGGCGGCGGCGCTTGGCCGCGCGCCCGATCTGCCGGAATGGTGCGATGCCGAATACCGCCGGCGCCAAGGCTGGCCCTCCTGGCACGAAGCGATATTGGCGGCGCATGCGCCGGAAACGGCGGCGGATTTATTGCCAGGATCGGCCCCCCGCGCGCGTCTCGCCTATGACGAGCTGCTCGCCAACCAGCTCACCATCGCGCTGATGAAGGCCCATGCCGGGCGTCTGCCGGGGCGCGCGGTGAAGGTCGAGGGGAATCTCCGGAACAAGCTGATCGAGAACCTGCCCTTCAAGCTCACCGGGGCGCAATTGCGCGCGTCCTCTGAAATCGGCGGCGACATGGCGGCTTCGACCCGCATGTTGCGGCTCTTGCAGGGCGATGTCGGCAGCGGCAAGACGGTGGTGGCGCTCATCGCCATGCTCGACGCGGTCGAGGCGGGCGGCCAGGCGGCGTTGATGGCCCCCACCGAAATCCTGGCGCGGCAGCATTTCGCGACCATCACGGCGCTGGCCAAGGATGTGGGCGTCGGGATCGCGCTTTTGACGGGGCGCGAGAAAGGCCGCGCGCGCGAAGACGTGCTGGCGAGTTTGGAAACGGGCCAGACCGGGATCGTGATCGGGACCCATGCGCTCTTCCAAGAGGGCGTGGCGTTCAAGGATTTGCGCCTGGCGGTGATCGACGAGCAGCACCGCTTCGGCGTCGAGCAGCGCATCGCGCTCTCCGAAAAGGGGCGCGGCGTCGACATATTGGTCATGACCGCCACGCCCATTCCCCGGACCTTGGAAATGACCGCCTATGGCGATCTCGATTCCTCGCGGCTCGACGAGAAACCCGCCGGAAGGCCCAAGATCGTCACCAGCATCGTGCCGGTCGAGCGTTACGGCGAGGTGATCGAAGGCGTCAAGCGCGCGCTGGGGAAACACGACAAGATCTACTGGATCTGCCCGCTTATCGAGGAATCCGAGGATAGCGATCTGGCCGCCGCCGAGGAGCGATACGCCGAGCTCAGGAAACTCTTCGGGCATCGGGTGGGGCTGATCCATGGCCGCATGAAGGGGCCGGAGCGCGACCAGGCCATGGCCGCCTTCGCCGGGGGCGATGTGGACCTGCTGGTGGCGACCACGGTGATCGAGGTGGGGGTCGATGTGCGCGAGGCCACCATCATGGTGGTGGAACATGCCGAGCGTTTCGGCCTGGCCCAGCTTCACCAGCTGCGCGGGCGGATCGGGCGGGGCGAGCGGGCGTCCTCCTGCCTCCTGATGTACACGGCCCCTTTGGGCGAGACCGCCAAGGCGCGGCTTTCGATCCTGCGCGAGAGCGAGGACGGCTTCCGCATCGCCGAGGAAGACCTCAGGCTCCGGGGCGCGGGCGAGGTATTGGGCACGAGGCAAAGCGGTTTGGAGCAGTTCCGCCTCGCCGATCCCGTCTTCCACCTCGATCTTTTATCGGCCGCCAGGGACGAGGCGCGGCTCGCTCTGGCGCGCGATCCCGAACTCGAAACCCCGCGCGGCCAGTCCCTGCGGACCCTCCTCTACCTCTTCGCGCGCGACTCGGCCGTGCGCTATCTCCGCTCGGGATAAGGGTTATTTCCCCGCCTCGCGATAACTCGGCGGCACGACGATCCCGGTCGAGATCACCAGCTTCAGCCCCTCCTCCACCGACATGGCCAGCGACCTCGTCTTCGTTCTCGGCAAATAAATGAGATATCCCGAGGTCGGGTTCGGCGTCGTCGGCACATAAACCCCGATCAGATCGTCGCCGGCCTGATCCGCCATCTCGCCCTCGGCGCGCGATGTCACGAAGGCCACCGTCCACATTCCCGGGCTTGGCCATTCCACCATCACCACCTCGCGGAAGCTGTTTGAGCGGTTGGCCAGCACGGTCTCGAACAACTGCTTCAAGGCGGAGTAAATACCGCTGACCACCGGCATATGGGTCATGATCATGTCCAACAGGCGCAGCAGCCCGCGGCCGGCATAGCCCGCGGTGAGCCAGCCGAGCAGCGTCAGCGCCACCACCGCCACCACCAGCCCGAGGCCGGGGATCTTGAACACCAAATCCAGCGGCTGGGGCAGAAGCTTCGCCACCGCGCGGTCGATCAGATCGACAAAGCTCCAGGTAAGCCACAGGGTGAAGGCGATCGGGCCGGTGACCAGGATGCCGGCGATGAAATAGGCCCTGAGACGGCCGCCGAAGCGCGAGAAGCGCGTCGGCTCCGGCGGCGGTACGGTCTGTCCGGTTTCGGTCATAGCCAGACTCGGCGCGTGTGACACGCGAACATGTGATCTCCCGGACCCCTATGGCTTTGGCGGCTTTAGGCGTAACATCTAGAGGCAACCAGACAACCCCCGCACTTTAACGCCGTTCAGGAGCAAGCCGCCAGTGATCCCGACGCAACCCCGCCTGCTTGCCCTAGCCACGTCCGTGCCGCCCTTCCGTCTCGCCCAAACCGAAATCCAGAGCCGCGCGCCGGCCTTCTTCGCGGGGGCCAACGCGCTCGATATCGACCGCCTGCTGCCGGTTTTTGCGAATGCCGGCATAGACGCGCGTTATTCCTGCGTGCCACTCCAATGGTACGACCTGCCTCACGGCTGGGCCGAGCGCAACACGCTTTACCTCGAGAACGCGCTCGATCTGCTGGAGAAGGCCTCGCGCCAGGCGCTGGCCCAGGCCGGGCTCGAAGCGGACCAGATCGACGGCGTGGTTGTGGTTTCAACCACCGGCATCGCCACCCCCAGCCTTGACGCCATGATCATGGGAAGGCTGGGATTGCGCGCGGATATAAAGCGGCTGCCGGTGTTCGGCCTGGGCTGCGCCGGCGGCGTGCTGGGATTGGCGCGCGCGGGTGATTTTGCCCGCGCGTGGCCCGGTGCGCGCATTCTCTTCCTGGTGGTCGAGCTCTGCGCGCTCTCCTTCCGCCGCAGCGATTTTTCCAAGAGCAACATCGTCGCCACGGCCTTGTTCGGCGACGGCGCCGCCGCCGCGATCATTGGATGCGATGGCGAAGGTCCGACGATTGGCACCTCCGGCGAACATACTTGGCCCGACTCCCTGGGCATTATGGGCTGGGACGTGGCCGAGGACGGGCTGAAGGCGATATTCTCGCGCGACATACCGGCGCTGGTGCGGCGCGATCTGCGCGCGGCCGCGCTGCGTTTCCTTGCGCGCGCGGGGGTCGGGCTTGCCAGCATCAAGCATTTTGTCTGCCATCCCGGCGGCGCCAAGGTGCTGACCGCGCTGGAAGAAGCCTTCGGCCTGGGCGACGGCGCGATGGTGATCGCGCGCCAGGTGCTGCGCGATTATGGCAACATGTCGGCGGCGACCGCGCTGTTCGTGCTGGAGCGGACGCTGGCTTCGGGCGCGAAAGGCCCGATGCTGATGTCGGCGCTCGGCCCCGGCTTCACCGCCGGCTTCCTGCTGCTCGATCCGCCGTGACCGTTCTTCCGGTCGCGGTCGCGCTGATCGCGCTCGAGCGTTTGGCCGAGCTTTTCCATGCCGCGCGCAACACGCGGGCGCTCAAGGCGCGCGGCGCGGCCGAGGCGGGCGCATCGCATTATCCGCTGTTCGTGCTGCTGCATGCGTCTTGGCTTATCTCCCTGCTGGTGTTCGTGCCATGGGACACGCCGCCCAATTGGTTCTGGCTCGGACTGATGATCGCGCTGCAAGTCATGCGCCTATGGGTGATCTTGAGCCTCGGGCCTTACTGGACGACGCGCATCGTCACTCTGCCCGGAGCGCCGCTGGTGCGGCGCGGGCCCTACCGTTTCCTGCGCCATCCCAATTACGCGGTGGTCATGGCCGAGATCGCGGCGTTGCCTTTGGCCTTCGGCGCTTATGCCGTGGCCCTGATCTTTTCGCTCGCCAATCTGGCGCTCATCGCCTGGCGCATCCGCATCGAGGATCGCGCCCTCGCCGCCCGCCGCGGAATGGCCGCCCCGCCTGTCGGTTGACCCAACTCCGGGCGCGGCCTATTGTCCGCGCGATCGCACGAGCCCGTAGCTCAGTTGGTAGAGCACGTGACTTTTAATCACGGGGTCGCGGGTTCGACTCCCGCCGGGCTCACCACGATCCCAGTGATTTCCAGCTAATCCTCTCCGTGATGCTCGGCGTGCATCTTGCCGGCCTCCGAGGCGTGATGCGAGGCATGAAGATGATGCCCGTGCGCGGTATGCGCGTGATGTGCCGCCTTGTGATGATCGCCGCTCTTATGGTGCTGGGCCGCGTGACGATGATGCTCCGCCGCCTGCGCATGGTGATGCGCGGCTTTTTCATGATGATCCGAGAGTTGATGGGATGACATGCTTGCCTCTTCCTGTTTGGCGTCGGCGTGAGGATCACGCCGCGCAAGGCTAGGGGCAGCAGGTTTCAATATCTTGGTGCTTCGGTGACGCTTGCGTGACCTTAGGCCGCCGGGCGCACCGGGTTGGCGCCGAAGCTGGCCGAGCTTGCCATCCCCCAGTCGCGCATATAGTTGGGATCGCCGCTGCCCGAAAGCAATTCGCCCGGCTTGAGGAAGGGATATACTTCAGCGAAGGTCTTGAATGCGCTCGGACTGACGCGCTTCAGGATATGCATCGGCTGAATATCGTTCGGGTTTTCCAGTCCGGCGGCGCCGATCATCTCACCCAGCGCCTCAAGCGTGTTCCGGTGGAAGCGGTAGACGCGCTCGGCCTTGTCGGGCACCACCAGCGCGCGCTGGCGCAATTTGTTCTGGGTCGTGACGCCGGTTGGGCAATGGTCGGTGTGACAGGATTGCGACTGGACGCAACCAAGCGCAAACATGAATCCGCGCGCGGCGTTGCACCAATCGGCACCGAGCGCCAGCGCCCGCGTTATGTCGAAGGCGGTGACGATGCGACCGGCCGCCGCCAGCCGGATCGATTCCCGCAGCCGCGTCCCCACCAAACAGTTATGCGCGAACACCAGGCCTTCTCGCATCGGCGTGCCGACATGGTCGGCGAATTCCAGTGGCGCGGCACCCGTCCCGCCTTCCTTGCCGTCGATGACAATAAAATCCGCCAAGATTTTAGTCTCCAGCATCGCCTTGCAGATGCCCATGAATTCCCACGGATGGCCGATGCACAGCTTGAATCCCACCGGCTTGCCGCCCGACAATTCGCGGAGATTGGCGATAAACCGGACCATCTCCAAGGGCGTCGCGAAGGCGGGATGCCTTGCCGGCGAAACGCAATCGACGCCCTCCGGCACGCCGCGCGCGGCCGCGATCTCCGCCGTCACCTTGGCGCCCGGCAATATTCCGCCATGACCGGGTTTTGCCCCTTGCGACAGCTTGATCTCGATCATCTTGATCTGCGGATCGACCGCGGTCTTGGCGAAGCGCTCGGGCGAGAACGAGCCGTCGGGATTGCGGCAGCCGAAATAGCCACTGCCGATCTCCCATATGATGTCGCCGCCGAATTCCCGGTGATAGCGGCAGAAGCCGCCTTCGCCAGTGTCGTGCGCAAAACCGCCGAGCTTCGCGCCCTTGTTGAGGGCGCGGACGGCGTTGGCGGAGAGCGAGCCGAAACTCATTGCCGAGATGTTGAACAGCGAGATTGAATAAGGCTGGCGGCACAGCGGGCCGCCCACCATGACGCGGAAATCATGGTCCGTGATCTCGTGCGGCGCCACCGAATGGTTGAGCCATTCGTAATCGTTGCCGTAGACGTCCTGCACCGTGCCGAAGGGCCGCTTGTCGAGCACGCCCTTGGCGCGCTGATAGGCGACGGAACGCTTGGAGCGGTTGAAAGGCCGTCCGTCGGTTTCGCTTTCGAGAAAATATTGCCTGATCTCCGGCCGGACCATTTCCAGCAGATAGCGGAGATTTGCTAGAATGGGGTAATTGCGGCGCAGGCTGTGCGAGCGTTGCGCCATATCCCACAGGCCCATGAGCACGAGCAGGCCGAACAGCACCGCCGGCGCTCCGAAAATTTTGTGCCAGGAAATCAGCAGGACGCAAAGAATGGTTGCAGCACAGCACAACCAGAACGCCAGATACCTTTTCACGGCCTCTCGTCTCCCTGGCCTTGTCCCGCCCTATCAAGGCGCGCGCATCGTCCGTTTTGCCCTACGATGGCATAGGTGAAGCGGGCTGCGCCACACCGGGATCATAACGGCGCAGCCTCTCCCAATGGGGAGGCCGCGCCGCCTGACGTCCGATAATGCCTAGAACGTGTGGCGGAAGATCCAGTACAACGAGCCGGAGATGACGATCGCCGCCGGCAGCGTCAACACCCAGGCGCTGGCAATGTTGCGAATAGTCGACCACTGCAGCCCCGATCCGTTCGCCACCATGGTGCCGGCAACCCCGGAAGAGAGGATGTGGGTGGTGCTTACCGGCAGGCCCCAGGCATCGGCGGCCATGATCGTGCCCATCGCCACCAACTCGGCCGAGGCGCCCTGACCATAGGTCAGATGCTGCTTGCCGATTTTTTCACCCACGGTCACCACGATCCGCTTCCAGCCGACCATGGTGCCGATGCCGAGCGCGAGCGCCACCGCCACTTTCACCCAAGCCGGGATGAACTTGGTGGCGTTGTCGAGAACGCCCTTGTAGCTCTTCAAATCGTTCTGCTCCACGGCCGAGAACTCCGGCTGGTTGCTCTTTTTCATAAGCGCCAGCAGCTCGCTGGAGAGATACATATCATTGCGGATGTTCTTGGTCTGGTCGAAAGGCATCTTGGCGAGCGCGCCGTAGGTCGAGACTTCGCTGGCGATGGAACCGACCAGCTGATGCAGGCCCGCCACGGATTCGGGCGTCACGGTACGGGTTCACAGCGCCGCAGTCACCGCCGCCCGCGGATCGCTCACCGATTGGTCCCCGCCATGATGCGCGAGAATTTCGCCGGCACGTTGGCTCGCGCTAACGAACACGTCGGCTTGGTCCTTTCCCACGGCGTGGTTGAGGGCATAGGCGGTTGGCACCGTGCCGATGAGGATCAGCATGATCAGGCCCATGCCCTTTTGTCCGTCATTCGATCCATGCGCGAAGCTGACGCCGGTGCAGGTGAGGATCAAAAGCCCGCGGATCCACCACGGCGGCGGCGCGGCGCTTTCTGGAGACTTGTAGAGCTTGGGGAAAGGCAGCACGATTTTTGCGACGAGCAGCAGCAGCGCCGAGAGGACAAAGCCCGCGATGGGCGAGAACAGCAGCGACTTGCCGACTCCGAGCGCCTGGTTCCAATCCACGCCGCTGGTGCCGTTCGGTCCGCCCATGAACTGATTCATCAGACCAACGCCGAGGATCGAGCCGATCAACGCATGCGAACTCGAATTGGGAATGCCGAAATACCAGGTGCCGAGATTCCAGACGATTGCCGCGAGCAGCAACGCGAACACCATGGCGAAGCCCGCGCTACTCCCGACCTGAAGAATCAATTCGACGGGAAGCAGGGAGATTATGCCAAAGGCGACCGCGCCGCTCGATGCCATGACGCCGAGGAAATTGAACACCCCCGACCACACCACCGCGACATAGGCGGGCAGCGAATGGGTGTAGATCACGGTGGCCACGGCATTCGCCGTGTCGTGAAAGCCATTGCAGCATTCGAATCCCAGCGCGATTATCAAAGCGACGCCGAGCAGCAGCCAGACCAACGCGCTGGTGGTCGGCACGTCGGCGATGTCGGCCAGCAATTGCGAACCGGCATAGGTTGCACCCACCGCAAAAATGGCGAGCACGCCGAACATGCCGACGCGGTTGCTCCAGCGCGGTATCTTGCTTTCATGCAATGGATGATGGTGGCGTAAGGTCGCTTCGCTCATTGCCTTCCTCTTTATGGCTTATGGCTCGCGCCGAATTTATTCGCGAATCAATTACAGACGCATGACTATTCGATGACAACTTGACAAGCGCGTGGGATAAGCGGGAATCCTTTTCCGGGGAGAAACACCATGCCTTATGCATGCCACCGCCGAGGACAGCGCGAAGTTAAATTACGAGGAAGCCGGAAGCGGAATCCCGTTGATCTTCGCCCATGAATTCGTCGGCGGCCACCGCAGCTGGGAGCCGCAGATCCGGTTCTTTTCCCGCTTCCACCGCTGCATCGTTTACAGCGCACGGCTTAGACCGTTTTATGGTTTAGGCGGCTTCCCTGGTATCGAACCCGGAATTGGCGGGTTTTCGCAACGCGAAGTAAATCCAGCCCTGTAGGCAATGGAGCCGGGGGTTGCGCTCGATCAGCTTCTGATAAAGAGTGGCGAGGAAGAACAGCGTCCCGTTGAACATGAAATAGCTCGGATACTGGCCGAGATAGCGGAACTCTGCGACCTCGAGCCCATGACGCGCGGCATAGAACTCGACATCGCGCCGCGTATTCACCTTGTAGACGGTCGGGAACACGTCCTGCTCCTCGCGGCCCTCGGTGCGGTGCACGATCCAGGGATGAAAGCGATTGGGGATGATCCGCGCGATGAGCGAGGCGTAATCCCATTTATTCGCGGTCAGGGCCAGGCACAGGCCTTGCGGCTTCAGCACCCGGGCGATTTCGGCGAAGACCGCCCCCGGCTCGGTGATGTGTTCCATCACCGCCTGGCTGTACATCAGGTCGATGCTTTCGCCGGGGAGCCCGGTATCGGCCAGATCGCGGCGGTACAACTCGATGCCGTCCGGATGCGGTGCGAGCTCGACCACGTCGATGCCGATGAGCCGCTGGGCTTTGCCGCGAAACTTGGTCAGCGTCGGCGCGGCGCGGCCGCAGCCAGCGTCGAGCAGCGCGGAGTCCCTGGTCAGGTAGCGCTCGATCTGCGCGACCAGCGCGGCATAGGGATGGACGTACCATCCAAAATATCGGCGCTTCAGACGCCGCGACAGAGACGACATTTCAAATCCGATCCTGCGTATCGCTGCCCGTTTCCGGGCGGGATCGGCGTTCTGCCGGCCATTCTGGCGTTGGTAAGACGAAAAAATCTAAATCAAATATTTCGCGGTTTCAATGCAAATACAGGGTAAATGTATGGAATCTATAGTTAATTACGATTATCCGTTGGCTGATTTTACAATCCCGGGCATGGCCGTGTGGATAGCGGCCCACCGGCCGGCATAAAATCAGTCAGGCAAGCTTTATGTAACCCGAGGATTTTCACGATCATGCGCAGACTTCTGATCCCCACTCTCGCCGCTGCCGGCTTTGCCTTGGCGCTCAACGCGCAGCCCGCGCTGGCGCAGCACCACGACGAGCACTGGCACGACAACGACATCCATCATTTCAACGACCACGACTACGGCGTCTGGCGCGGCGGCCACTGGTTCCATGGTCTCTATGGCGACCGTGCCGGCTGGTGGTGGATCGTCGGCGGCGTCTATTATTTCTATCCGGCGCCGATCTATCCCTATCCCGATCCCTATGTGCCACCGGCGGTGACGCCGGCCCCGGCCTATTGGTTCTATTGCAGCAACCCGCCGGGTTATTATCCCTATGTGCCGCAATGCGCGGTGCCGTGGCAGCAAGTGCCGCCGCAATAATCGTGGAGAGAAATGGACCATTTGGGCCGTTATCTGGCGCTACTGCGGCGCGAGCTGGTTCGCGCCCAGGCGCGATTGAAACGAGCGGAGCGCGAACTCGACGAATTAGCCGCCGAGAATTTTCGGTTGAAGAAGCGGCTTAAGCGACCGCGGCGATCGTCCCGCTTCGTGAAGAGGTGACTATCGCCTCAAGCGCGGCAACGGTTGCGACCATCTCCTCATGCGATATCGGATAAGTCGATCTTCCCGCGGCCGCGTCGGCGAAGGATTCGAGATTGGCCTTGACCCCAGGCGCTGGCGGGTAATCGCGCAAAACCGGCTCACCGCCGCGCAGGCAGGTCGTCAGCACCCAACCCTTGGGATTTTCAACATGGCCCAGATCGCGAACCTCGCCCCAGCCCTTGTTGCCGTAAAGCGTGAACCGCCCGGCAAAAGGCGTCGCCAGGATGGCGTTGAGCAATAAAGCCGCGCCGCTTTTGAACGACACCAGCGCCGCCAGCGTATCGCCATTGGTGAGCGCGCTGCCCAATTGACGCGTGCGCGCAAGGGCGCTTTCCGCCGGACCGAACAGGCTGACGGCCAGATCGAGCAGATGGATGCCGGTCGCCGTCATCGGGCCCGCCGGTGCCTCGTTCGGCGACATCCGCCAGTTTCCCGCCGGCAAATCGAGAAATTTATCCTGGCAAAAACTCGCTTCGATTTGCAGTAATATGCCGAGCGCGCCGGATTTGGCCAGGCGCGTCAGCTCGATCATCGGCGGCTCGAAGCGCCGTTCGTGGCCGACGCCCAGTATCACTCCGTTCTCCCGGCAAGCTTCGATGGCTCTCACCGCGTCGGCGCGCTTCAAGGCCAGAGGTTTCTCGCAGAAGACGTGCTTCTTCGCCTGGGCCGCGCGGACGATCTGTTCCGCATGCAACGAATGCGGCGTGCACAGGATCACCGATTGAATGGCTTCGTCGGTAAACGCGGCATCGAGCGTCCCGGCGTGATCGAGCCTATGTTCCCGCGCCCAGGCCGCCGCGGCGGGATCGGGATCGATCGCCTTCATCACCCGGAGCTTGGCGCTGTCGCGCAAGGTCGCGACGATGGTCTTTCCCCACCATCCGAGCCCCGCCACCGCTGCGTTGAGCATCTTGCATCCCCGGTTTCGCCGTTCGCGCGCCGTCATGGTTAACGCAGCCGCGTGGTTAACTCTACAATATTGCATTTTAATAATATTTTCACATTGCGGCATGCATCCGCATTTTCTAACTTGATGACCAACAAGAAGCCGAAGAACAGGGAAAGTCCGCAAGATCATGGCGATAGATCGCCGATTGAATGCTGCCTTCAGCCGGCCCGGATGGGCGTCGGAAGCCGAGACGGATTCCAGCAACACGCTCATGCGCCATCGGCGCTGGCGGATCATGGAAAGCATGTTGCCCTTCGACAGCACGCTCGATCCCCTGCCCGCTTGGGTACGCACGCCGGAGCAATTCGTCGGCTGGATGTCGTGCCGCATCGACACCGCCGGCCTGAAAGCCTATTTCCGAGAAATTCAGGCGGTCGCCAAACAGACCTGCGATCTCGAGCTGCTGCGCTTCGCGCGGAAATATCTCTCCGACTTTTGACGCCCGCGGCATCGGGGCCGATTTGTGACACATCGGCGCGGCGTAAACACTTTATTAACCATCCGGGTCTAGTACCTAGATGTACTGGACGAGTTCCCGGCCCAACCCCGGGCCGTCCAGCCCCCCAACTCAAAAGCCCCGCGCTTCGGCCGGGGCTTTTTTTTGCCGGCAGATTTGACGAATGACCGGTCCCCGGCTTTGCGATTTTTCGCCATCCCCTTGAAATCCCTTGTCTTTTGTCACTTGGCCCGGCTCTTGCGATGACGGTGTCATCGACACGGGCCATCCCTGGATTTTCAAAGTTTCTTGGATGGCGGACGACTTGGCGGCGGGTGCTCCTCGCGGACACCGCCGTTTTTTTACCCGCCTGCGTTAACCATTTTCCGGCCCGGGTTTTTGACGGCGGCGTGGTATCCATTCCTTATCCATTTCGAACTATTCCTTAATCCGCATGACCATGACCCTGGCCCGCCATGAAAGGGCGCATCCCGGATCCCTCCCGCGTGTCCGGCCGCGCCATCTGCTCCATGTACTGCCGAGCTTCGCCGTCGGCGGCATCCAGATGCGCCTGACGCGCATCATCAACGCGTTTGGCCCGCGTTTCCGCCACACCATCCTGTCGATCGATGGCAAGAAATCCTGCCGCTACGGCATCGAGCGCGAACTAGGCGTCGCGATATCCTCGGCTCCCGCCGAGGGCGGCTTGTGGGCCAGGATATCGTCCAACCGCGCCGCCATGTCCCAGGCCGCGCCCGATTTGCTGCTGACCTACAATTGGGGCGCGATCGAATGGGCCATGGCCGATCGCATTTTCGGGATTTGCCCGCACATTCATTTCGAGGACGGTTTCGGCCCCGAGGAAGCCCAGGGCCAATTGCGTCGCCGCGCGATGCTGCGGCGCCTGGCGCTCAAGCGTGCCGTCGCGGTGATCGTGCCTTCGCGCACGCTCGAAACGATTGCCATTTCCCAGTGGCGTTTGCCCCCGGATCAGGTGCGTTACGTGCCGAACGGCATCGATGTCGAGGCTTTCGACGCCTCCGCCACGGGGACGCCGCTTTTCGCGCGCAGCCGCAACGAAATCGTCATCGGTACGGTGGCCCCGTTGCGCGCCGAGAAGAACCTCGCCCGCCTGATTCGCGCCTTTGCCCAGTTCAAGAACCAGCGTTCGCTGCGTCTGGTCATCGCCGGCGACGGACCGGAGCGCGCGGCGCTCGAGGATCTTGCCCGGCGCATAGACCTGGCCGAGCGCGTGCTGTTCCTGGGCGCGGTGAAAGAGCCGGAAAGGGCTCTGGCGCTTTACGACATCTTCGCGCTCTCTTCGGATACCGAGCAAATGCCGATGACGGTGCTGGAGGCGATGGCGGCGGAGCTGCCCATCGTCGCAACCGACGTCGGCGACATCCGCCAAATGGTCGCGCCCGCCAATCGCACTTTCATAACATCCAAAGCCGCCGAATCCGCGCTGACGGCCTCGCTCGCCACCCTCGCCGATGACGCGCGGCGGCGCAAGGAACTGGGCCGGCTCAACCGCATCCATGTCCGCGCCACCTTCCCGTTCTCGCGCATGGCCGCTGCTTATGAACGCATCTTCGAGGGCAAGCCGTGAGCCCGGACACCGTCCAGCCCGAGCGCAGCGTGGAACAGGCGCTGTCAGGCTATAGCGCGCCGCTTCAGGTTCGCGCCTGCGCGCAAACCGACGCGCGTGCCTGGGAGGAATTCGTCGACCGCCATCCCGGCACCCATTTCTTCCATCGGTTCGGCTGGAAGCGCGTGATCGAGCGGAGCCTCGGCCACACCGCGTTCTATCGCTGCGCGTGGCGCAATGGCCGCTTGACCGGAATCCTGCCGCTCATTCTGGTCAAGTCTCGTCTGTTCGGCACGGCTTTAATCTCGACCGGGTTCGGCACGGCCGGCGGCATCGCCGCCGATGACGCAGATTCAACCCGCGCGCTCGCCGAGGACGCGGCGCGGCTTGGACAGGAACTGCAAGCGGATTTCGTCGAACTGCGCCAAGAAACGCCACTCGATCCTGGAGCTGGCTGGATCGGAAAGCCCGAATTCTATTTCGGCTTCCGCCGCGCCTTGCTGCCTTCGGCCGAGGAAAATCTTAACGCCGTGCCGCGCAAGAAGCGGGCCGATCTGCGCAAGGCGATCGCCAATCCCGCCCTCAGCATCAACGCCGCCGCCGGGATCGAAACGTTTTTCGCGATCTACGGTGAAAGCTTGCGCAATCTCGGAACGCCCATCCTACCGCTTTGTTTCTATGCCGCCATCGCGGAGGAATTCGGGAAAGACGTGGAGATCTCCGCGGTTTCCGGTCCGCATGGTCCGGTGGCGGCGCTCATGACCTTCTTCTTCAAGGACCGGGTTCTGCCTTATTACGGCGGCGCCACGCCCGATGCGCGGCCTTTGCATGCCTATGATTTGATGTATTGGCGCCTGATGGAGCGCGCGCTCGAACGCGGCGCCAAGGTCTATGATTTCGGACGCAGCAAGCGCGGCACCGGCTCCTTTGACTATAAGACCTATTGGGGCTTCGCGCCCGAGCCCCTGGCCTACCGTTATCGCCTGGTGAAATCCCCGCGCCTGCCCGAGATCAATCCGCTCAATCCCAAATACCGGCTGCAGATCGCGCTGTGGCGGCATCTGCCGCTGGCTCTATCCAACCGGCTCGGGCCGTTCATCGCCCGCCAGCTCGGCTAAAGCACCCCAACGGTCCTCAGCGCGTTCAAGGTCAGCCGCAGCCCGGTCTCGAGATCGGTCTCGGCAACGAAGCCTAGCCGCGCGCGGGCGTGTTCCGGGTTGCCGGTCGAATGACGTACGTCGCCTGGCCGCGCCGGCTCGAAGAAAATCTTGGGTTCGACGCCGAGGATGCCGGCGACGATCCGAGCCAGTTGCGAAATCGAAACCCCATGCCCGGTGCAGACGTTGTACACCTCGCCTTCGAGCGGCAGATGCGCCATGGCTTCGATCAGTGCCGTCACCGCGTCGCTAACATAGACGAAATCGCGCGTCTGCGCGCCGTCGCCGAAAATGGTCACGCCCCGTCCTTCGCTCAGGCGCCGACAGAAATACGGCACCACCCCGGAAAATGACGAATGCGCGCTCTGGCGCGGGCCGAACACGTTGAAGAAGCGCAAACCCGCCGCCGGCACGCCATGGGCAGATGTCGCGATATGCGCGTGCAGCTCGCAGCCCGCCTTGTCGGCGCCGAAAGATGAAACCGGATGGGGCGTCAGACTTTCATCGAGGGGCTCCTCGCCCTGGTTGCCATAAATCGCCGCCGAAGAGGCATAAACCACCGGCACCGGCATGTTCGGCCGGGCGCGGCGCGCTGCGTCGAACACGTTGATGGTGCCGGTCAGGTTGGTGCGGTGCGCTTCGAGCCAGCGGCTGTGGCACTCCATGACGGAAGAAATGGCGGCAAGATGAAAACAGCCATCGACGTCGTGAATGGCACGGCGCAGCACCATCGGATCGGCCACATCGCCCTCGATGAATTCGACGCCGCGCGGCAGGTTTTCCATGCGCCCATGCGACAGATTGTCGAGCACACGCACCACATGACCGCGCGCCACCAAAGTCTCGGCCAGATGCGAGCCGATGAACCCGCAACCACCGGTAATGAGGAAGAGCCGGCGCACCGTATCCGTCTCAAGCCGGTGAAGCGCCTCAGGGGCGGAATAGCCGTCGAGCATCCCCCGTCATCCTTCTTGCGGGTTTGATGCCCGCTTTATCGAGTTACGAAAACACTTAGCCGGTGATTTGTAGCATTTTCGAAAAACGCTTTCAGTATCGAGTTTAGGTTAATGACAGATATTTCGAGATCCGATTAACCATAATGAAGATTAAGACGCGACCGCGCCCGTCTCTATCGCATGATCGCCGCCGGAAACCGAGATTGAAAAATGAAGATTAGAAAGAGGTAGCGACGCTGTTGAACAGGTTCTTGACCGAAGTGCCGGTGGCGGTAACCGACGCCACGATGATCACCATGATCAGACTGGCGACCAGCGCGTATTCAATCGCCGTGGTGCCGGTTTCGCTGCGCAACAAGCCGATGATCCGGAAGCGCATGACATCTCCTTGCAGAGGAATTGCCGCAATTCTAGGCGCCGGGAACTAATCAACCTTTAACGGGAAAAACTTCCTCAACCGCCCAGCAATTTGGTTAACGGGCATTCCCCGTGGCCTCGACGGATTTTGGCGGCCGGACGATCTTGGCGCCGGGCCAGGTCTCCACCGTGGCGCGCGCATATTGCGGCGGCACCGAAACCTTGGCGCCCAGCGTCTCGGCGGCATGCCAAGCCCAATGCGGGTCGTCGAGGAAGCCCCGGGCCAGCGCGACGAAATCGGCCTTGCCGGAAGCTACGATGTCTTCGGCCTGCCGGGGCATCAGGATCATGCCGATGGCGCGGGTGGCGATGCCCGCTTCGCGCTTCACCTTGGCGGCGTAGTCCACCATGTAGCCCGGCGCCACCGGCGGTGGTTTGGGCAGATTGCCGCCGCCCGAGCAGCAAACGTAATCCACGCCCCGCGCCTTCAATTCGCGCGCGAAGGCCACGGCGTCGTCGGGCGTCAATCCGCCCTCGGCCCATTCATTGGTGGTGATGCGCATGCCCATCGGCTTTTCCTTGGGCCACAAAGCGCGTATCACCTCGGCCACGCGCAACGGAAAACGCATGCGGTTGGCGAAACTGCCGCCCCATTCGTCCACGCGCTTGTTCGACAACGGCGACAGAAACTGGTGCAGCAGATAGCCATGCGCGCCGTGGACCTCAAGCGTATCGAACCCCAGGCGCGTGGCGCGGCGCGTGGCATCCGCGAAGGCTGCGACGAGCTGCTCGATCTCGGGCGTGGTCAGCTCCTTGGGCGCGGGCCAGCCATCGGCGAAGGGGATCGGCGAAGGCGCAAGCGTCTGCCAAGCGCCTTCATCGGATTTGAGCGGGCCGCCAGCGTTTTTCCACGGCGGGTTGGTCGAGCCCTTGCGCCCGGCATGAGCAAGCTGGATGCCGAGCTTGGCCTGGCCCCAGCGCCGAACCGAAGCGACCACGCGTTTCAGCGCTTCCTCACATTCGTCCGAATAAAGCCCGAGACAGCCGGGCGTGATGCGGCCAGTGCGCGTCACATCGGTCATCTCGATCACGACCAAGCCGGCCCCCGAACCGGCGAGCATGGTGAGATGCGCCAGATGCCAATCGTTTGCCACGCCGTCCTCGGCGCTGTATTGGCACATCGGCGATACCGCAATGCGGTTAGCGAGCTGAAGCTCGCGTAGCTTCAATGGCGTGAACAGCGCGCTGGTCATGGCATCCCTTGTTCAGGCTGGTGGCGGGAATTCGGCGAAGAAGCGTTTGGACCCGAGGCAATAGCCCGGCGCATCAGCCGCCGTCAACGCGCATGAAACCGGCGCAGGGAGGCTGGAATAGGATCGCCCCACCTGCATTCTTGAAAAATGGGTGCAGGCGGGGCGTATCCAGGGGTTTTAGGCCTGCCGAAGGGGGGCTTAGGCAGACCAACGGCTTGCGCCGCTTGGCGCCATTACCTTCTAACTACTTGGCGGAGCCAAGTTAATTCGATGTCATCTTGCCGGAGGCGGCAAAACCGCCTCGGCTCTGGCGTTTTCTCAGCGTTTCTTCTTGGTCTTGCCGCCGTTGAAGCGCTCGGAAATGCGTTTGGCGACGCGCGAACTCACGAACGGGGAAACGTCACCGCCCAGCATGCCGATCTCCTTGACGAAGCGCGAGGAGATGAACTGGAAGCGGTCGGACGCCATGAGGAACACGGTCTCGACCTGCGGATTGATTCGGCTGTTCATGCCCGCCATCTGGAATTCATATTCGAAGTCGGAAACGGCGCGCAGGCCGCGGATGATGATCGAGGCGCCGTTCTCGACCGCGAAATGCATCAACAACGTATCGAACGGCTTGACCGTGATGTGCTTCTTGGCTGCGTCGGGCAGATGGGCGACCTCGTCCTTGACGATGGCCACACGCTCGTCGGTCGAGAACAGCGGCCCCTTGCCGGCATTGCGCGCCACACCGATCACCAGCCGGTCGACCAGCTTGGTGGCGCGCAGGATGATGTCGGCATGCCCGTTGGTGATCGGATCGAAAGTGCCGGGATAGACTCCGATGCGTTCACTCATCACTTGCCCCCTTCGTCGCCGTTTTCGGCCTCGGCCAGCCGCGCCACGGAAACCACCCGCTCGCCCTCGTCCATCTTGAACACCACCACGCCGCCGCTTCCCCTGCGTCTGATACTGATGTCTTCAACCGGCGTGCGGATGACCGTTCCGCCATTGGTCACCAGCATGATCTGGTCGTTCTCGCGCACGGGGAAGACGGCGACGGTCGCGCCCTGTCCCTTGCCCGGCTTGAGGTTGTCGATACCTTGTCCGCCTCGGCCAGTGATGCGGTAATCATAGGCCGAGCAGCGCTTGCCGTAACCCTTCTCGCTAATGCTCAGCAAGAATTCCTCGCGCGAAGCCATTTCATTGAACTGTTTCTCGCTGATGGCGACGGCGGCGGCTTCCTCGTCATCTGTCTCCTCGTCCTCCTCTTCGCCGCGTCGGCGGCGGTTCGCCTCTTTCACATAGGCGGCGCGCAAGCCGGATTCCACTTCTTCGTGACGCAGGATCGACATGGAGAACACCTCGTCGTCCTTGCCAAGCTTGACGCCGCGAACCCCGACCGAGGAGCGGCTGGTAAAGACGCGCACATCCTCCGTCGGGAAGCGGATCACCTTGCCGTTGCGCATGGCAAGCAGGATGTCGTCCTTGGCGGTGCAGATTGCGGCGGCGATCAGCCGGTCGGCGGCGTCCTCGCCCTCGAACTTCATCGCAATCTTGCCGTTGGCGTTGACATGCTCGAAATCGTCGAGCGTGTTGCGCCGCACATAGCCTCGCGCCGTGGCGAACACCACGGTCATGTCCTTGCTCGCCTTGTCTTCCTCGGGCATGGGCATGACGGTGGAAATACTTTCTCCCTGCGCCAGATTGGGCAGCAGATTGACCATCGCCTTGCCGCGCGCCTGCGGCGTGGCCAGCGGCAGAAGATGCACCTTCAGCTTGTAGACCCGGCCCGTCGACGTAAAGAAGAGAACGGGTGCATGGGTCGAAGCGACGAATACCTGACTTACGAAATCCTCCTCGCGGATCGCCATGCCGGCACGGCCGCGACCGCCGCGGCGTTGCGCCCGGTAAGTGGATAGCGGCACGCGCTTGATGTAGCCGGCATGGCTCACCGTCACCACCATGTCCTCGCGCTGTATCAGATCTTCGACATCGGCCTCGGCCGAGGAATCCTCGATCGATGTCCGGCGCTCGTCGGCGAATTGCTCTTTCACCGCCTTAAGCTCCTTGCGCACCACGTCGAGAAGCTTCGGCCGCGAGCCCAGGATTTCGAGATAGATCTTGATCTCGGCGACGATGCCCGTCAGGTCCTCGGCGATCTTGTCGCGCTCGAGCCCGGTCAGGCGTTGCAGTCGCAGTTCCAGGATCGCCTTGGCCTGTTCATCCGACAGCTTGTAGGTCTTGTTCGCGGCAAGGCGCGAGCGCCCTTCTTCCTCGATCAGTCCGACCAGTGCCGCGACCGACGACGCCGGCCAGGAACGGCCCGCCAAGGCCTCGCGCGCGGCGGCTGGATCCTTGGCCTTGCGGATCAATTCGATCACCGGGTCGATATTGGCCACCGCCACGGCGAGACCCAGGAGAATATGTGCCTTGCCGCGCGCCTGGCCAAGCAGATAGACCGTGCGTTTGGTCACCACCTCTTCGCGGAAGACGACGAAGGCGGTGATGATATCCTTCAAATTCATCATCAGCGGACGGCCGCCATCGAGCGCCAGCATGTTGACGCCGAAACTGGTTTCCAGCGGGGTATGGCGATAGAGTTGGTTCAACACCACCTCGGCCTGCGCGGTGCGCTGCAATTCCACCACCACGCGCACGCCGTCGCGGTCGCTCTCGTCGCGCAGGTCCGAGATGCCGTCGATCACTTTGTCGCGCGTCACCTCGGCGATGCGCTCGATCATGCGCGACTTGTTGACCTGGTACGGTATTTCGGTGATGACGATGGCTTCGCGATCCTTGCGCAGTTGTTCGACCGCAGCCTTGCCGCGGATGACGACCGAGCCGCGGCCGTGCTTGTAGGCTTCGTTGATGCCGCCACGGCCCATGATGAGGCCGCCGGTGGGAAAATCCGGTCCCGGCACCAGCTTGATGAGCGCGTCGATCGAGATCGCTGGATCGTCGATATAGGCAAGGCAGGCCTCGATCACCTCGCCCAGATTGTGAGGTGGAATGTTAGTGGCCATGCCGACGGCGATGCCCGCGGCGCCGTTGACCAGAAGATTGGGGAAGCGCGCCGGCAGTACCTTCGGTTCCTGCAACCTGCCGTCGTAATTGGGCTGGAAATCAACCGTCTCCTTGTCGATGTCGTCGAGCAACGCATCGGCGGCCCGGGAGAGGCGCGCCTCGGTGTAGCGCATCGCCGCCGCCGGATCGCCGTCCATCGAGCCAAAATTGCCCTGGCCATCGATCAGCGTCAGGCGCATGGAGAAATCCTGTGCCATGCGCACCATGGAATCGTAGATCGCGGCGTCGCCATGCGGATGGTAATTGCCCATTACATAGCCGACGATATTCGCCGATTTGCGGTAGGGACGGTTCCAGTCGTTGCCGCCCTCCTTCATGCCGTAGAGAATGCGGCGATGCACCGGCTTCAGCCCGTCGCGTACATCGGGCAGCGCGCGGGCCACGATCACGCTCATCGCGTAATCGAGATAGGAGCGTTTCATCTCCTCTTCGATCGAGACCGGCGAAATGTCGGTCGGCGGCGGCGGGGCCGGCGGTGACGGGGATGCAACCACGATTCGGGCTTTCCTTTAATGCAAACGCTGGCGTTAAACGCCAGCGTCGCAACACTCGGAATTCTACTCGAAACCCCACCCGCTAACAACGCCGCGCAGACTCGAAACGGGGTTAAAACTAGCTAATTCATAACGATAAATAATACTTATATAACAATATGTTATGTTTTACTTTAAAAGTAAAATATAAAGCCATTTTGGACGTTGATTCGCTCGTGTGCCGAGGAGCGCTTTCAAGCACATTTTAGCGCCCGATTCGGGTCCGGTTTGGTGTCTTAAAATCGATGGAGAAACCGCCCCGACAACAAACCTTAAAACGGTATCTCGTCATCCAATTCGGCCGGGCTGCCCTTGGCTGGCCGTGGCGTCCGCACGCCGCTTGCCGATGCGGCTTCCAGCGCCGGCGCATCGCTGCCCCCGGCAAAATCGCCGCCGCCGCCCGAGCGCGCGCCGTCGAGCATGGTCAACTCGCCGCGGAATTTTCCCAGCACCACTTCGGTGGAATAACGTTCCTGGTTGTCCTTGTCGGTCCATTTGCGCGTCTGCAACGCTCCTTCGAGATAAACCTTGGAGCCTTTCTTCAGGTATTTCTCGATGATCTCGACCAGCCGGTCGTTGAACACCACCACGCGGTGCCATTCGGTGCGCTCCTTGCGCTCGCCGCTGGCCTTGTCCTTCCAACTCTCGGACGTTGCAACCGACATGTTGGCGACGCGCGTTCCGTCATTGGTCGAGCGAATCTCCGGATCGCGCCCGAGATTGCCGATCAGGATTACCTTGTTGACGCTTCCGGCCATCGTTGCCCCCTTCATTTTATGTTCGTCTGACCATATACTAGAACACAATAAGAACGTTGCCAAGGGCCAAGCTTGCAGCCCATAGTGCCAAGGCCCATATCGAGTCGTACCTGAACCATCATGCAATACATCCGCGTCCGCGGCGCCCGCGAGCACAATCTCAAGAACGTTGACGTCGACATGCCGCGCGACAGCCTGGTGGTGCTCACCGGCCTGTCGGGCTCAGGCAAGTCCTCACTCGCCTTTGACACGATCTATGCCGAGGGCCAGCGCCGCTATGTCGAAAGCCTGTCGGCCTATGCCAGGCAATTCCTGGAGCTGATGCAGAAGCCGGATGTCGATCTGATCGAGGGCCTGTCGCCCGCGATCTCGATCGAGCAGAAGACCACCTCCAAGAACCCCCGCTCGACCGTCGGCACGGTGACTGAAATCTACGATTACATGCGACTGCTCTTCGCGCGCATCGGCGTGCCCTATTCGCCGGCCACCGGCCTGCCGATCGAGAGCCAGACCGTGTCGCAAATGGTCGACCGTGTCATGGCCATGGCGGAGGGCACGCGGCTCCTTCTGCTGGCGCCGATCGTGCGCGGCCGCAAGGGCGAGTACCGCAAAGACCTCCAGGAATTGCAGAAGCGCGGTTTCCAGCGCGTCAAGATCGACGGCAAGATGTATGAGATCGACGCCGCGCCGAGCATCGACAAGAAACTCAAGCACGACATTGAGGTGGTGGTGGACCGCGTCGTGGTGCGCAAAGACCTCGGCAACCGCCTCGCCGATTCCATCGAGACCGCCCTGAAGCTGGCCGACGGCCTGGTAATATCCGAGGATGCCGATAAGGGAACCCGGACCATCTTCTCCGCCAAGTTCGCCTGCCCGGTTTCGGGCTTCACCATTCCTGAGATCGAGCCGCGGCTATTCTCTTTCAACAACCCGTTCGGCGCTTGCCCGGCCTGCGACGGGCTCGGCACCAAGCTGTTCTTCGATCCCGATCTGATCGTGCCCGATGAGCGCCTGTCCTTGCGCGAGGGCGCGGTCGCGCCTTGGGCCGATGACAGCAAGACCTATTACGCCCAGACGCTGGACAGTATCGCGCGGCATTTCAAGGTCTCGACCAACACGCCGTGGAAGGATCTCGACGGTAAGGTAAAGCAGGCCATCCTGTTCGGCTCGGGCGACAAGCCGATCACCATGAAATACGAGGACGGGCGCAAGAGCTATTCCACCACCAGGCCCTTCGAGGGCGTCATCCCCAACATGGAACGGCGCTACAACGAGACTGAGAGCAATTGGCGCAAGGAAGAGCTGTCGCGCTATCAGAACGAGCGGCCCTGCGAGGTCTGCAAGGGCCGCCGCCTCAAGCCTGAGGCGCTGGCGGTCAAGATCGACAAGCGCGACATCACCCAGGTTTCCGACCTGTCCATATTGGACGCCAGCGAATGGTTCGGCGACCTCGGCGCCAAGCTTACCGCCAAGGAGCGCGACATCGCCCAGCGCATCCTCAAGGAGATCAACGAGCGCCTGGGCTTCCTCAAGAATGTCGGCCTGGAATATCTGACGCTGGCGCGCGCCTCGGGCACGCTGTCGGGCGGCGAAAGCCAGCGCATCCGCCTCGCCTCGCAGATCGGGTCTGGCCTAACCGGCGTGCTCTATGTGTTGGACGAGCCCTCTATTGGCCTGCATCAGCGCGACAATGACCGGCTGCTGACCACGCTGAAAAGGCTCCGCGATCTGGGCAACTCTGTGCTGGTGGTCGAGCATGACGAGGAGGCGATCCGCGCCGCCGATTACCTGGTTGATATGGGCCCGGCCGCCGGCATCCATGGCGGCAAGGTGATCGCCGCCGGCACGCCCGACGAGGTGATGAAAAGCGCGGACAGCATCACCGCGCAATATCTCACCGGCCGCCGCCGCATCGAGCTGCCGTCCCGGCGGCGCCACGGCACCGGGCATAAGCTCACCATCTCGGGCGCCCGCGCCAATAACCTCCAGAACATCAAGGTGGCGTTCCCGTTGGGCGCGCTCAGCTGCATCACCGGCGTTTCGGGCGGCGGCAAATCGACCCTGGTGATCGACACGCTCTATAAGGCGCTGGCGCGCAAGCTGATGGGCGCGCGCGAGCATCCCGGTGCCTATGACAAGATCGACGGCGCCGAGCACCTCGACAAGGTGATCGACATCGACCAATCGCCCATCGGCCGCACCCCGCGCTCCAACCCGGCGACATATACCGGGGCCTTCAGCCCCATTCGCGACTGGTTCGCCGGCTTGCCTGAAGCCAAGGCGCGTGGCTATGGACCGGGCCGCTTTTCGTTCAACGTCAAGGGCGGGCGCTGCGAGGCCTGCGAGGGCGATGGCGTCATCAAGATCGAGATGCATTTTTTGCCGGATGTCTACGTGCAATGCGACGTGTGCAAGGGCAAGCGTTATAACCGCGAAACCCTCGAGGTCGCGTTCAAGAGCAAGAGCATCGCCGACGTGCTCGACATGACGGTGGAGGAAGGCGTCGCCTTCTTCGCCGCCGTGCCGTCGATCCGCGAGAAGCTCGCGACGCTCGACCGCGTCGGGCTGGGCTATATCCATATCGGCCAGCCCGCCACCACGCTTTCGGGCGGCGAGGCGCAGCGCGTGAAGCTAGCGAAGGAACTTTCGCGGCGGGCAACCGGCCGCACGCTCTACATACTCGACGAGCCCACCACCGGATTGCACTTTGAAGATGTGAAGAAACTGCTTGAGGTGCTGCACGCCTTGGTGGATGCCGGCAACACCATCCTGGTCATCGAGCACAATCTCGAAGTGATAAAAACCGCCGATTGGATCGTCGATCTCGGGCCCGAGGGCGGTTCGGGCGGCGGCAAGGTGGTCGCCACGGGCACGCCGGAGGAGATCGCCCAGGCCAAGGGCAGCTATACCGGCGACTATCTCAAGACCTATCTTGCGCGCACGGCCGAAAAGAAACGCAAGCGGGCTTAAACTTCAATCCTCGGGGGAATCTTCCATGCTCAAGGAGTTTCGTGATTTCGCGATGCGCGGCAACGTCATCGACCTTGCCGTCGGCATCATCATCGGCGCCGCCTTCGGCAAGATCGTATCATCGCTGGTCGAGGACATGCTCATGCCGCCCTTGGGGCTGGTGCTGGGCCGGGTCGATTTCTCCAGCCTGTTCCTGAGCCTGTCGGGTCAGCATTTCGATTCCATTGCCGCCGCCAAGGCGGCGGGCGCGGCCACGCTCAATTACGGCCTGTTCATTAATGCGGTGGTGAATTTCATCATCGTCGCCTTTGCCGTGTTCATCCTGGTGCGCCAGGTTAATCATTGGACCGCCAAATTCGCGCCTACCAAGGATCAGGCGCCGCCCAGTCCAGCCGCCAAAGACTGCCCCTATTGCCTGTCCGCGATCCCGCTTAAGGCGACGCGCTGTCCGCATTGTACCTCGCAACTCGCCTAAGCTAGAATCGCCCGGCCCGCGCGGCCCGCCACAACCGGAAACCGCGCCACGGATCGGGCGCGGCAAGGCGGGGATCGAACACATCGTAACGGGCGGCTTTGAGCCGCTTGAGCCAGGTTTCCGCCAGCACCGCCGGCAGCAGCGCGGCAATTCCCTGGCGCGGCACCTTGTCCTTGAGTGCGCGCGCTTTTTTAAAATTGACCCGCGCCGCGTTCGCCATGGCCCGCGCGGCCGTGGCGAGTTCCGGCGTCGGTTTCAAATTCAACACGCTTCGCTTGGGGTCGAGTTCGGCTGGAATAAAACTGCGCCCCATCCGGGCATGGAAAACGGATGCCCGCAACAACCCAGCCAGGGCGTAACCCGTGCCCACATGCCGTCCGGCCTCCGCCGTCTCGCCGGCCTCGAGGATTTGGAGCGCCAGCGCCGCCAGATTGCCGCCCGTGGCGGCGGCGTATAGCTCCAGCGCCCGGAGCGTCGCTGGCGGCTCGCCGGTAAGATCGGCCTCGCGCGCATCGAGCATGCCTTGGAACAGCTCGCCATCGAGATTGTATTCCCGGATCGCCGCCGCCAGCGGGGCGGCCACCTCGTGTTGACGCGGTGGCTCGTCCGATACCGCCGCTTCGACCGCTTCCCGCCACCATTGCAGGCGGATCGAGCCCAGTATCGGCTCGCTCACCATCTCGCGGATTCGCGCCACCTCGTAATTGAAGGCATAAAGCGCGAACAGCGCCTCGCGCCGCTCGGGGGCCCCGAACAGCGCCGTCGCAAAACGGTCGCGGTCGTGCCGGCGTACCAGTTGAGCAACCGCAGAAATCTTGGGGATATGCGCCAAACTCAGCCCTTTTCCGAAAAGCCCCGGATTGCCGCCTTGCGGCCCAGCGGCTAGAATAGCCGCGATTTCGCATAACCACATGAGGGGAGAGAAAATGAAAAACCCACTGGATTCGCTTGGACAAACGGTGATTTTGGGCTTCGTGCTCACGGTCGTCGTCGTGTTCCTCATCCACGCCTTCAGCGCCTGAGGGAGGAACCCATGGACGAAATCATCACTTATGCCTGGTGGGTGTTCGCCTTCCGCTGGTTCCACGTCATGAGCGGCGTGATGTGGATCGGCCTGCTGTGGTATTTCAATTTCGTGCAGACGCCGACCATGCCCAAGATTCCGGCCGAACTGAAGCCGGGCGTCAGCAAGTTCATCCTGCCCGAGGCGCTGTTCTGGTTCCGCTGGGCGGCGATGTCGACCATCGTCACTGGCCTGATCCTCGCCTGGATGAACGGCTATCTGCTGGGCGCGGCCAAGCTCGGCATCGGCGAACACAGCCCGAACATCACCGCCATCGGCTTCGGCATGTGGCTCGGTGCCATCATGTGGTTCAACGTCTGGTTCATCATATGGCCGAATCAGAAGAAGGTGCTGGGCATCACGCCGGCCTCCGACGACGAGAAGAAGCATGCTGCGCGTTTGGCGGGCCTCACCTCGCGCACCAACACCTTGCTGTCGATCCCCATGCTTTATTGCATGCTGTCGGCGAGCCACGGCGTGTTTTAGTTTCGTCTGAAATTCTTGTAAACTGGACCGGGGCCGAAAGGCCCCGGTTCTTTTTTTGGGCTTGTAATGGTGCGGAAATGCGCCCGCCTCACTCCCGCCTCATTCGGCGCACATCGTTGTTTCCCGTTTTCGTTCCGTCATGCATGGGAGAGCCCGATGAGTTTCGAACTTCCGCCGTTACCCTATCTGAAAAACGCGCTCGAGCCGCACATCTCGGCCAAGACGCTCGAATTCCACCACGACAAGCATCACCGCGCCTATGTCGACACGCTGAACAAGCTTGTCACGAACACACCCTTCGCCGGCAAAACGCTGGAGGAGATCATCCGCCTCACCGCCAAGGACAGCAGCCAGGCGGCGATCTTCAACAACGCCGCCCAGGCCTGGAATCACGAATTCTTCTGGCACAGCATGAAGCCCAAGCGCGGCGGCAAGCCCACGGGTGAGCTTGCTCAACAGATCGAACGCGATCTTGGCGGCATGGCGAAGTTCAAGGGGGACTTCGTCAAGGCCGGGGTGGGCCAGTTCGGCAGCGGCTGGGTCTGGCTGGCGCTCGACCGCGGCAAGCTGAAAATCGTCAAGACCGCCGATGCGGTCGACCCGATTGTCCTTGGCCTGGTGTCGTTGCTCACCTGCGACGTTTGGGAGCACGCCTATTACCTCGATTACCAGAACCGGCGCGAAGATTTCCTCAAGACCTTCTTCGACAATCTCGCGAATTGGGATTTCGCCGCCGAGAACCTCGCCAAGCAGGCGCGCGAACGCACCCAGCCCGATCCCTTGCCGCACGTCGCCTAAGCCGTAACGCCTAACCGACGGGCAGGAGCGCCGCGGCGACGCGGCGCTCCTCCGCCAGCAGCACGTTATAGGTGCGGCAGGCCGCGCCGGTATCCATGGCGTCGACCACGATACCTTGCCGGCGCAAGGCTTGGCGCAGCTCATCCGGCACCCGGGCGATGCTTTTGCCGCAGCCGAGAAGAAGAATTTCCACGCCGCCGTGATCCAAGAGGGGCTTCAGGCTGGCGAAGGTCACGTCGGCCATGGTGGCGGCCACCCAACTCTCAACCTTGTCGGGAAACACTAGGATCGCGCCTGGATAAGCCACGTCGCTCACCCGGAATCCCCGCTGCCCGTAGCTCTCGATCACCTGACGCCCGGCGGGAATGAGCGGGGTGACGTCGACGCTCACAGAGTCCCGGGGCTCCGCCCCGCTGGCGGAATGCCGGGGCCCGGTCCTGCTGGCACTGGCGGGGATTGCGACATCCCCGGCGTTGTGGGGGCCACCTTGCGGTCGGGCGTGCCCCGCGGCCGGATGTAATAGAGCAAGGGTGCGGCGATGAAGAGCGAGGAATAGGTTCCGACGACGATGCCCCACAGCATGGCGATGGAGAAGCCCCGCAGCACCTCGCCGCCGAAAAAGAACAGCGACAGCACCGCCAGCGCCGTGGTCGAAACCGTCAGGATGGTGCGCGACAGCGTCTCGTTGAGGCTCTTGTTGATGAGCTGCTTGAAATCGATCGTCTTGTATTTGCGCATGGTCTCGCGGATGCGGTCATAGATCACCACCGTATCGTTGATCGAATACCCGGCGATGGTGAGGATCGCGGCAAGCGTGGTGAGGTTGAATTCGATCTGCAACAGCGAGAACAGACCGATGGTGGTGATGGTGTCGTGCAGCGTCGAGAGCATCGCGCCCACGCCGAATTGCCACTCGAAGCGGAACCAGACATAGATTGCGATGGCGAACAACGCGGCGATGGTCGCCATCACGCCCTTGAACACCAGCTCGTGTCCGACCGTCGGCCCCACCACCTCGGTGCGGCGATAATCGATGCCGTCGCCGAGCGCCGTCTTCACCGTTTCGACCGCCTTCTCCTGCGCGCTATCGTCTCCCGGCTGGCGCGGCACCCGGATCAGCACGTCGTCGGGGCTGCCAAAGCCCTGGAGCGACACTTCGCCAATGCCCAGCCCATCGAGCTTCGAGCGCATCGCCGACAAATCGGCCGCGCCTTGCGTGGTGCGCGCCTCGATGATGATGCCGCCGGAGAAATCGATGCCGTAATTAAGCCCCTGCACCAAGAACAGGACGATGGAGCCGAGCGTGAGAAGCGCCGACAGCGCGAAGCCGATCTTGTGCAGCCCCATGAAACCAATGTTGGGGATCCGGCGGATGATGATGAGCGGGCGGAACATGGCTAGATCGGGATTTCCTTGGGTTTGGAGCGCCGGAGCCAAGTGACGATCTGAAGCCGCGTCACCAAGATCGCCGAGAACAAAGAGGTCAGCACGCCAATGCTCAGGGTCACTGCGAAGCCCTTCACCGGCCCGGAGCCAAGGAAGAACATCAGCACACCCGCGACCAGGGTCGTCACATGGCTGTCGAGGATGGTGCCGAAAGCACGCTCAAACCCGGCCTGGAGCGAGGAGATCATCGAGCGCCCGCCGCGCACTTCCTCGCGGATGCGTTCATAGATCAGCACGTTGGCATCGACCGCCATGCCCATGGTGAGCGCGATGCCGGCGATGCCGGGCAGCGTCAGCGTGGCGCCGAGGAAGGACAGTGTCGCCAGCATCAGGCACAAATTGAAGAACAGGGCGATATCGGCGAACAAGCCGAACAGGCCGTAGAACACGATCATGAACACCACCACCAGCACCACGCCTGCCAGGCAGGCCGTCGTGCCTGCGCGGATGGAATCCGCGCCCAGATCGGGTCCCACCGTGCGCTCCTCCAGCACCGTCAGCGGCGCGGGCAGCGCGCCGGCACGCAGCAGCAGCGCCAGATCGGTGGCGGATTCGACTGTGAAATTGCCCGAGATCACGCCACGCCCGCCCAGGATCGGTTCGCGGATCACCGGCGCGCTGATCACCTTGCTGTCGAGCACGATGGCGAAGGGCTTGCCCACATTGTTGCTGGTCGCGTCGCCGAAACGCCGCGCGCCCGCGGAATCGAAAGTGAAACTCACCACCGGCTCGTTGCCGTTCTGGAAGGTGGGCTGGGAATCGGTGAGCGTGTCGCCGCTCACCATCACGCGGCGTTTCACCACGTAGAATTGCGGGCTGCCCGGGCGGTTGTCGGCCGCGGGCAGCAACTCGTCGCCCGGCGGCAGATTCCCGGCGCGCGCGTCGCCGGGCGAGGCGTCGGTATCCACCAGCTGGAAAGTCATTTTGGCGGTGCGGCCCAGCAATTCCTTTACATGCTCTGGATTCTCAACGCCCGGCAGCTGCACCAGAATCCGGTCGTCGCCCTCGCGCTGGATGGTCGGCTCCTTGGTGCCGGTCTCGTCGATGCGGCGGCGCACGATCTCGATTGATTGATCGACCGCCGAGCGGCGGCGCGCCTGGATGGCGGCGTCCGTGAACTTGACGGTGGAAATTCCGTTGGCGGCGAGATTGACGTCGAGATCGGGATCGAGCTTGAGAAGCGCGGCGCGCAGCGCGTTCAAATCGCCGGCGTCGCGCAAGCTGAAGGAAACGTGGCCTCCCTCGACGGCAAGCCCGGTATATCCCAGCTTGGCGTCAAGCAGCGCGCCGCGTATTTCATCGACCAGCCCGTTGAGCCGCTCGCGCTCGACCGAGGCCATGTCGACCTCGAGCAGCAGATGCGAGCCGCCGCGCAGATCGAGCCCAAGGCTGACTTGCCGCTTGGGCACGAAGCCCGGCCAGGAATCGACCGTGGCGGCCGAAAACAGATTGGGCACGGAGAAGATCACGCCCAGCGCGCACGCCGCCAGGATGAGAATGACCTTCCAGGTCTGAAAATAAAGCATGCGCGCCCTTCGCTGATCCCAGCCGCGCCCTAATCAGTGGCCGGAAGGCGGCGCGCTTTCGCTCTTCTCGCCCGCCGCTTCCTCGTCTCCCTCGTCCTCGTCGTCTTTGTCGTCCTTGGCCGAGGCCGGCACGGGTTTCGCCAGCACGGTGGTGATGGTCGCGCGCAACACGCGCACCCGCGTGTTCTCGGCGATGTCGATCAACACCTCGTCGTTGTTCGCAATCTTGGCCACGGTGCCGATGATGCCGCCGCCGGTCACCACGCGGTCGCCGCGCTTGATCGCCTCGATCATCGCCCGGGTTTCCTTCGCCTTCTTCTGCTGCGGCCGGATGAGGAACATGTAAAAGACGACGAAGATCAACGCCAGCGGCGCCATCTGCATGATGGTGCTGGTGGTATCTCCGGCCGCCTGGGCATAGGCCGGCGAGATCAAAAACATCGGCGTGGACTCCCGTGAAAGGCTGAGGGCCGCATTGGTACTGGACTTGGCCCCAAAGAGCAAGCAAAGGCGCGGTTGACGGCGTCCGGGTTCGCGCTTAGGGTCCAGCCCGATTTTATACTATCTACAAGGACTTAAAGCGCGCGGCGATGGCGGCCAAGGACGAGTTCGAATCCCACGTGAAGCGCATCGCCGCGGCGCTTGAGCGCTTGGCGCCCAAGCCCGCGCCCGCGAGCGATCTCGATGCCGCCGACGCCTTCGTCTGGCACGCCGAGAGCCAATATCTGGAGCCGGTGAAGAAGGTTAGCCGCGTCGATCTCGATTTGCTCCAGGGCATCGATCGGGTGCGCGACATATTGCTCGACAATACGCGGCGCTTCGCCAAGGGATTGCCCGCCAACAACGTGCTGCTGTGGGGCGCACGCGGCATGGGCAAATCCTCCCTGGTCAAGGCCGCGCATGCGGCGGTCAATCAGAAGAAGTCCCGCTCGCTGGTGCTGGTCGAGATCCACCGCGAGGACATCCCCAGCCTGCCGGTTTTGCTGTCGCGGTTGCGCGAGACCAACCGGCGCTGCCTGTTGTTCTGCGACGATCTCTCCTTCGACCAGGCCGATACCAGCTACAAGTCGCTTAAGGCCGTGCTCGAAGGCGGCATCGAGGGCCGGCCGTCCAATGTCGTGCTCTACGCCACCTCGAACCGCCGCCATCTCATGTCGCGCGAGATGATCGAGAATGAACGCTCGACCGCGATCAACCCCAGCGAGGCGGTGGAGGAAAAGGTCTCGCTCTCTGACCGCTTCGGCCTGTGGCTGGGCTTCCACGCCTGCGACCAGGAGACCTATCATTCGATCGTGCACGGCTATGCCGAGCGCTTCGGCCTCCGCTATCCGCACGACAAGCTCAAGGCCGAAGCCGGCGAATGGGCGATCACGCGCGGCGCGCGCTCGGGCCGCGTCGCCTGGCAATATATCCAGGATCTGGCGGGAAGACTGGGCAAGAATCTCGGCTGAGTTTTATTCCGCGCTGGCCTGGGTGGCGGACAGGTACTGATCGGGATCGAGCGCCTTGGTGCCGCGTCTGATCTCGAAATGAAGCTGCGGCGGGCCGTTGACTCCGGTCGTTCCCACCTTGGCGATTTCCTCACCGCGCTTCACGGTCTCGCTGCGTTTCACCAGCAGCACGTCGTTATGCGCATAGGCGGTCATCCAGCCGCCCGAATGTTTTATCAATAACAGATTGCCATAGCCCTTGAGTTCATTGCCGGCATAGGCGACCACGCCTGCATCCGCCGCGCGCACCGGCGAATCCTTGGGCGCGGCGATGTTGATGCCGTCATTATGCGTGCCGCCGGGTCCCGCGCCGTAATGCTCGATTACCTTGCCCTTGACCGGCCAGAGGAAATTGCCGCCGCGCGGCGGCGGCGCGGGCAGCGGCCCTTCCGGCTTCGAAGGCGCATTAGCAGCCGTCGTGGACGGTTTTTCCGGCGGCGACGTAGCCGACGGACTTCCTTGCACTGTCGCGCCCGGAGGCTGCGGCTTCTCCGGTGGTGGCGGCGGGACGGATGCGACCTGCTCCGGCGCGGCCGGCAGTTGCAGCGAATCCCCGACCCGCACCGTGTAAGGCGGCTGGAGCGCGTTGGCGCTGGCGAGCGTGCTCGTATCAACGCCGTATTGATTGGCGATGCTGTAGAGCGTGTCACCCGCTTTCACCACGTGGCGGCGCTGCTGCGGCACGGTCAATTGCTGGCCGGTGGTCAAGGTGAAGGGCGGATCGAGATTATTGGCGTCGATCAAATCGCGCACCGGCACGCCGGTGCGGCGCGAAATCGCATAGAGCGTGTCGCCGTTCTGCACCGTGATCTGCCCGTTCCCCGCGCGCGCAGACTGGTTCAACGGCACCACCGCTGGCTCGCTGCCGTGCCCCGGCGGCGCGACGGCCGCATCCCTTTGAACCGGCGATGATTCCTGCGGCGGCGTGCGCAAGGCGTCGTGCTCGGCATGGATGGTAACCGGCGCCGGCGGCTCGGTGCGCGGCCCGCAAGAAGCGAGTCCCGTCAGCACCAAAAGAAGAATTCCCCCGCGCCCGCGCATGGCTCCAGTCTAGTCGCGCTTGCCCGTCCGCGACAGGCCTTCGCGCGCGCTGCCCTCGCGCGGAAGTCCGGGAACCAAGGGCACAAAGCGCACCGGGCACAATTCCTCAGCCTGGAAATGGCCGTGCTGGCGAGTCACGCGGTAAAGCTTCTGGTTCTGCCGGCTTTCGCCGATCGGCGCCACCAAAACGCCGCCATCGGCAAGATGCGCGAGCAGGTTTTCGGGAACATGCGAAGCCGCCGCGGTGACAATGATGCGGTCGAAGGTCTCGTGCTCGGGCCAACCCTTGGTGCCGTCGCCGAAGCGGCCGGTGACATTGTGCAAGCGCAGCTTGGCAAAGCGCGCCTCGGCCTCTTTCAGGAGCGCGCGGTGGCGCTCGATGGTGAGCACGCGGCGGCACAGCCGCGCCAGCACCGCCGCCTGATAGCCCGAGCCGGTGCCCACCTCCAGCACCTTGTCGCGCTCGCCCGCCTCCAGCGCCTGGGTCATCAATGCGACGATATAGGGCTGGCTGATGGTCTGGCCGTGGCCGATGGGCAGAGCCACGTTGTCATAGGCCTGTTCGCGGAAGGCCGCCGGCACGAACAAGTCGCGCGGCGTGCGCTCCATGGCGTCCAAGACGCGGCTGTCGGTGATGCCGTTGGCGCGCAGTTCGGCCAGAAGATGCGCGCGCTTCTCCTTGGTTTCGGCGCTGTCAGCTTCTGGCGGCAATCGTCTTGGCCCCGCCCATATAGGATTGCAGCGCCTCGGGCACCACGATCGAGCCGTCTTCCTGCTGATAATTTTCCAGGATGGCGATGAGCGCGCGGCCAACCGCCAAGCCCGAGCCGTTGAGGGTGTGGACGAAGCGCGTGCCCTTTTCGCCCGAAGCCTTGAAGCGCGCACCCATGCGCCGTGCCTGGTAATCGCCGCAATTTGAGCAGGAGGAGATTTCACGATAGGCCCCCTGCCCCGGCAGCCAGACTTCGAGATCGAATGTCTTGCGTGCCGCCGCTCCCATATCGCCAGCACAGAGCAGCATGATGCGATAAGGCAGCTTGAGGCATTTCAATACTTCCTCGGCGCATTTTGTCATGCGCTCATGCTCGTCGTTCGATTGATCGGGATGAGATATCGACACCAGCTCGACCTTGTTGAACTGGTGCTGGCGGATCATGCCACGCGTGTCCTTGCCAGCAGCCCCGGCTTCCGAGCGGAAGCTGGGCGTCGCCGCGACAAATCGCAGCGGCAGGCGGGCCTCGTCCAAGATTTCCTCCCGCACCAGATTAGTAAGCGGAATTTCCGCAGTTGGGATCAGCCACAATCCGGTCGTGGTGCGGAACAAGTCTTCCGCGAATTTCGGAAGCTGCCCCGTTCCGAAAGCGGCCTCCTCGCGCACCAGATAGGGCGGCGAGATTTCGGTATAGCCGAATTCCTTGATGTGCAAATCGAGCATGAAGTAAGTGAGAGCGCGTTCGAGCCGCGCCAACTCGCCCGACAGCACAACAAAACGCGCACCCGATATCTTGGTCGCGCGCTCGAAATCCATCAGGCCGAGAGCCTCGCCGAGCGCCGCGTGATCCTTGGCCTTGAATGAAAATTTGGGCGGCTTGCCGCCTTCGCACACCAGTTTGTTGGACGCGGCATCCCTGCCATCCGGCACGTCATCGGCGGGCAGATTGGGGATCGGCGCCAGCGCCGCGTCGATGGCCGCGCGCAGGCTGTTGGCCTCGGCTTCCAGCACCGCCTGCTTTTCCTTGCTCTCGGCCACTTGCCTCATCAGCGTCGCCGTATCGCCGCCCTTGGCCTTGGCAACGCCAATTTCCTTGGCGAGCCTGTTGCGCTCGGCCTGCAATTGCTCGGCCTGGGTCTGGAATTCGCGCCAGCGCGCATCGAGCCGCAAAACCTGTCCGGAAAGCGGTTCTAGGCCGCGCCGCTTCAGGCCTTTATCGAAAGCCTCGGGATTGTCGCGGATGGTTTTGATGTCAAACATCGCACCGGGCTCAGGACGGAACCGGCACGTTCAACGGCTTAAAGGTCATGAATTCGGACAGCCGGCTGCCGGGGAAATAGGCTTTCTTAAAAGCCGGGCGCGCCTGCATGCGCGCGTACCAGGCCGTGACGCGCGGCTTCTTCGACCAGATCGCCGACAATCCCAGATCGTTCATGCGGTCGATGCTCGGCGTCACCACGATGTCGGCGAGCGTGTAATCCGGTCCCATCAACCACGGACCGCTCTCGGCTTCGAGCGCCTTTTCCATGCGCTCGACCGTGCGCTTCAATTCATCGAGCGATGCGGCGACGTCCTCTTCGCTGAATCCCTGCGGTCCCATGCGACGGTAGAAATTCTTGCGCACCGGCCGTACATCCGCCTCGGTGGCGCGGAATTGCTTTTCGTCGAGATCGTTGAAGCGGTTGGCCAGCGCCCGGTGAAAACTGGGCACACGGATGGCCACGGTCGGCACCTCTTCGAGAAAGCGCATCCAGGCGCGCATCTGCGCGCGGCGCGCCGGATCGGCCGGCGACAGCCGCACCTGCGGAAACACCTCGTCGAGATATTCCAGGATCACGCTCGAATCGATGATCACCTTCCCGTCATGGACCAGCGTCGGCACCACGCCGTTGGGATTGAGCTTCAGATATTCTGGGCGAAGCTGCTCGTTCTTGGGCAGGTTCACCCGCCGCTCGGCCCAGTCGAGATTCTTCTCGGCCAGGCAGATGCGCACCTTCTGGCTGCAAGTCGATTGCGGCGCGTGATAGAGCTCAAGCGTCATGTCTTGCCTCCCTTGATCGTGGCTTCTTCCTCCGCCTCTCGCTGGGCGCGTTTCTTCTCGACCATGCGACAGCAGAATATCGATATCTCGTACAGCAGCAGCAGGGGCACCGCCAAGGATACCTGGCTGAAGATGTCGGGCGGCGTCAATATCGCGGCGGCGATGAACACACCGACAATGGCATAGCGGCGCTTGGCGGCGAGTTGCTTCGAGGTTACCAACCCCACCCGCGCCATCAAGGTCAATAAAACCGGCAGTTGGAAGGCCACGCCGAAGGCCAGCATCAGCCGCATGACAAGGGTGAGGTACTCGCTGACTTTCGGTTCCACTTCAATAGGCAGCGAGCCCGGGCCGCCCGGAGATTCGAAGCTCAAGAAAAACCGCCACGCCACCGGGAAAATCACCCAATAGACCAGCGATCCGCCGGCGATGAACAGCAGCGGCGAGGCGGCGAGATAAGGCAGAAAGGCGCGGCGCTCCTGCTTATAAAGCCCGGGGGCCACGAACAGCCAAAGCTGGGATGCCATGAAGGGAAAGGCAAGGCAGAAGGCCGACCAGAACGCCACGCGCAGATTGGTGAAAAACGCCTCGGTCAGGTCGGTGTAGATCAGATGCCGCCCGACCTGGTTGGAGAGAGCGGCGGCCAAAGGCGCTGCGAGAAAGTTGTAGATGTCCTTGCTGAAATACCAGCACGGGGCGAAAGCGATCAGGAAGGCGATCGCGGAATAGAGCAGCCGCTTTCTCAGCTCGATCAGATGCTCGAGCAGCGGCATCTTGCCTTCTTCGAGTTCCTCGCCAGTCTCGCTCATAGGGTTTCGCCTGGCTTTCGGCCCGCCGACTGAGCCTTTTTATCCGGCGCGGGCGTCTCGGCCGATTTTTTCTCGGGCTTGGGCGCGTCCGCGAGCGGATGAGACAGCTCGGGCGGAGCCAGTGCCTGCTCGATCTCGCCCTTGGGATCGATGGTCTTCTTCACCTCGTCTTCGAAACTGAATTCGGCCGCCTTGTCGAGATTCTTTTTCACATCCTCCAATTCCGCCTCGCGCACCATCTGATCGAGGCTGTTCTGGAATTCGCGGGCAACGCCGCGCGCCTTGCGCACCCAAATTCCCGCGGTCTTGAGCACGCGCGGCAGATCCTTCGGCCCGATGACGATCAATGCCACCACGGCGATCAACGCCAGTTCGGACCAGGCAAAATCAAACATGAGCCGCCGCTTCAATCATCGCTGTCGCGCGGCGCAAGCTCTTCCGCCGCCTCCGCTTCCGCCGTCCTGTCCGCTTCGCTCTCCTCATCGGGCCGGTTCAAGGGCAATTCGGCTAGATGCCCGGTCTCGGGCAGGGCGAATTCCGGCCGCGCGCCGATCAACCCAGCGGCGCGCAATTCTTCCATGCCCGGCAGATCGCCGATCTCATTGAGGCCGAAATGCTGCAGGAAAGTCTCGGTGGTGACCCAGGTCACTGGCCTTCCCGGCGTTTCCCGCCGCCCCTTGGGCGCGATCCAATTCGATTCCATCAGCACGTCGAGCGTCCCGGTGGAGACCACCACGCCGCGGATGTCCTCGATCTCGGCGCGTGTCACCGGCTGGTGATAGGCCACGATGGCCAGGGTCTCGATCGCGGCGCGGGAAAGCTTGCGCTGCACCTTCTGTTCGAGCTTCAGGCGCGGGCCCAGATCAGGCGCCGTACGCATCGTCCAGCCGCCCGCCACCTTGACGAGATTGACGCCGCGGCCGCGGTAATGCGCCTCGATCTCGGAGAGCAACGACGGAATGTCGGCACTCTTGGGCAAGCGCAGCCGGATATTAGCCTCGTCCACCGGCGCGGCCGAGGCGAACAGCAACGCTTCCAGCAGCCGCAAATGATCGGCGCGCTGGCTGTCCTTCTCTTTATGCTGGTTATGCTTGGCGGGTTTGCTCATTTTCTTCTCGTTTGTCTCGTAAAGCTTCGGGCGGGCTGCGCAGATAGATCGGGCCGAAGGCGATTTCCTGGCGCAGCTGGATCTTGCCGGAACGCACCAATTCCAGGCTGGCGGCGAAGGTCGACGCGACGGCCGAGCGGCGTACCAGCGCGTCGCCCAGACGAGCCGGCAGGAAGCTCATCAGCGTGCGCCATTCCGGCACATGGCCGACCACGCGCGACAGGCGCTGCAACGCGTCGTCCATGGAATAAAGCTCGGCCGGGGCGATTTGCAGTATCGCGGCGTCGTGGCGCTCGCGTCCGGTGCCATAGGCCTTGAGCAGCTCGTAGATACTGGTGTCGTAAAGCGGAATGAATTTTCGCGGCAGGCCCTCGGGCGCACCCCGGCGGAATATGTCGCGGCCCAGAAGCGGCCGGGCGAAGAGTTGCGACCCCGCCTGCTGCATGGCTTCGAGGCGTTGCAGGCGATGGGCCAGGGCCGCCGCGAGTTCGTCGGCGCTTGGCTCGCTCTGGCCCGGCGGCTGGGGTAGCAGCAGCCGCGACTTCAGATAAGCGAGCCACGCCGCCATGACGAGATAATCAGCGGCGATCTCGAGCTTGAGGCTACGCGCCGCGGCGATGAAGGCGAGATATTGATCGGCCAAGCGCAGGATCGAGATCTTGGTGAGATCGACCTTCTGCTCGCGCGCTAAGGTCAAAAGGACATCAATGGGCCCTTCATAGCCTTCAAGGTCCACCACCAGATCGGCGCTGGCATGGGGGCGCTGCCGCGGCAGCTCGAAGGGTTCGGTCTCGGCGCTCATCCCACGCCTGTCAGTTTGGTGATGGCCGAAAGAATCCAATTCACGGGTCCCTCGACGATATGCCCAAACACATTCCAATCCTTGTGGTATTGGACACCAACCATCGGAATCAAAATGAGCACGCCGATCAACAACAGCATGCCATAACGTTCCATCCGCGCTAGCGGAAAGGCCAGCGAATCTGGCAGGATTCCGACCGCGACGCGGCCGCCGTCCAGCGGCGGCAATGGAATCATGTTGAACGCAGCGAGGATAAAATTAAAGGCGACAGAATATTGTAGACTCTCGAAGAACCACGGCTGAAATAGCACCGGCAGATACGGTACCAAATAGAAGAGCGATGCAGAAACGACCAACAGCAAGATATTGGTGCACGGCCCGGCTAGCGCGACCAGAACCATGTCGCGGCGTGGATGGTTGAGCTTCGAAAAATTTACCGGCACCGGCTTGGCATAGCCAAAAAGGAATCCGGTCGTAAGGAATAAGAGCAGCGGCATCAGCACCGTGCCGATGGGATCAATATGCTTGAGGGGGTTGAACGTGACGCGGCCCATGTTCCAGGCGGTGTCGTCGCCGCAGCGATGTGCGACGAAGCCATGCGCCGCCTCGTGAAAAGTGATCGCGAAAATCGCGGGCAATGCCAGCGCAGCGATTTCGGACAAGTGACCAGCGAATTCGGGCGACATCAAGCCTGCCCTTCCAGCAGCATTGCCAAGCGCGCCTCGGCGGCGAAGCGCTCGAAGGGCTCAATTCCAGCCAGGCGGCGCCGCTCGCCGGCGTCGATCCGCCGGCGGGCTTCCGCGCTCAAGGGGCCGACGGCCCGGGCGATACCGCTCATTTCCCTCATCTCGCCGTTACAGTGCAAAACCACGTCGCAACCCGCTTCCAAGGCGCCCTGGGCGCGTCCCGGCAGGCTCCCGGGCAGCGCCTTCATCGATAGATCGTCCGAAATCAGCACGCCGCCGAAGCCAATGCTAGCCCGAATCGTCTGGCTTATCAGCCGCGGCGAAAGGGTGGCGGGGGCGTCGGCATCGATGGCGCTATAGACGATATGGGCGGTCATCGCCCAGGGCATGCGGTTGAGGGCGCGAAAGGGCGCGAAATCTCCCGCTTCCAGCTCCGCGCGCGAGGCCGATACCACCGGCAAGGCCAGATGGCTGTCCACCCGTGCCCTGCCATGGCCGGGAATATGCTTGATGACCGGCAGCACGCCCCCCGCCAGCAGCCCGTCGCAGACGGCGCGGCCGAGTGCCGCCACGGTCTCGGGCTTGGTGCCATAAGCGCGGTCGCCGATGATCGGGTCGGCGCCCGGCGCGGGCAGGTCGAGCACCGGCGCGCAATCGACGGTGATGCCGAGCGCGGCCAGATCGTCGGCGATCAGCCGCGATCCCAGAAACGCGGCTTCAGCCGGATTTTTCGCCGCGGCGATGGCGGAGGCCGGCGGATAGCCGCGCCAATGCGGCGGTTTCAGCCGCGCCACCCGCCCGCCTTCCTGGTCGATCAGCACCGGCGCGTCGGCGCGGCGCACGGTGTCGCGCAAGGCGATCACGAGATTCCTCAATTGCGCGGGGTCGCCGACGTTGCGGGCGAACAGGATGAAGCCCAGCGGATCGGCGCTGCGAAAGAACTTTTTTTCTTGATCCGTCAAGGACTTGCCGCTTGCGCCGAAGATGGCGGCGCGCGGCTCACGGCTTGACGAGGATGCAGGCGACATTTCGTTGCTTCAAGGTGTTGCAGCTGCGCGCGGCCGAGGCCTCGTCGGTGATCGGCCCGGCCATGATGCGATAGAACACGCCGCGGTCGGGCCCGAGATCGACCTTCACCGCGTTGGCGGGAAGGGGAGCGAGAATGTCGGGCTGCGCGGTTTTAAGCCGAGTCCAGCTGGCTTGCGCGTCCTCGGCCGAGCGCACCGAACCCAGTTGCAGGAAATAACCCTTGCCCGGCGGCAGCGCCGCGGCGGCCTGCGCCGGCGGCGGGGCGGCGGCAGTCATCGCCGGTTTGGGCGGCGGCGGCGGCACGATGGCGGGCGCCGGCGATGGGCGAGGCGAAATCGAGGTAACGGCAGGCGCGGACGAGGTTTGGGTAGGCGGCGGCGAGGCAGATTGAGGCGGCACCTCGGGCGGCGAGGCGGCTTGAGGGGGCGGTGCGGGCGGCTGTTGCGCGACGGGTTGCGGCGCAGGTGGGGGTGCTGCTGGCTGCACCCCGGGCGAAGCGAGCGGCGTTTCGGGCGGGGGCAGAAGCTGCTCGACCTTGGGCTGGGCGGTGTCGCCGTTGAGGATGACCTTGTCCTGGTCGGGCACGGTCACGCCGCCGGGATTGTCGGGGATCACCTTGACCGGCCCGGCATCGGGGCCGATCACCGGCACCGGGCCGGGCGGCGGCGCGGGCGGGTTGAGATAATCGCCGCCATAGCGCACGCCCCAGGCCAGCACCGCCACCGCGAGCGCGGCCGAAACCGCCTTGGCGGCGGTCCCGAACCATCCACGCCGCCTCGACGCGGGCGGCACATGCGGCGGCCGGCCGCGCGGATCCATGTCGAGCCGGCTCATCCGCGCATCTCCTCGGCCGGGGTCACGCCGAACACCTGGAGCCCCGAGGCGATGATGAAAGCCATGCCATGCACCAGCGCCAGCCGCGCGCGGGTCAGCTCCGTCTCGCCCTCGATCAGGAACCGCAAACTCGCATCGCTCATGCCCTTGTGCCAGAGGCCGTGGAAAGAGGCGGCCAGTTCCTGGAGATAAAATGCGATGCGGTGCGGCTCATGGGTTTCCGCCGCCGCCTCGACCAGCCGCGGCCAATTCGCCATCTGGCGGATGAGCGCGATCTCCCCTTCATCGGTCAGCAGTTCCAAATGGCCCTTCGCCAGCGCATGGGGCGAGAGATCGACGCCCGGCATGGATTGATGCGCCAGGCGCAACACCGAGCGCGCCCGCGCATGGGCGTATTGGACATAAAAGACGGGATTATCCTTCGACTGCTCCACCACCTTGGCGAAATCGAAATCGAGCGGCTGGTCGTTGCGCCGCGTCAGCATGACGAAGCGGAACACGTCCTTGCCCACCTGCTCCACCGCCTCGCGCAACGTGACGAAGGTTCCGGCGCGTTTCGACATTTTCACCGGCTGGCCCTGGTCGAAAAGATTGACGAGCTGGCAGAGCTTGACGTCGAGCGCGCCCTTGCCCTTGGTCAACGCCTTCACCGCCGCCTGCATGCGTTTCACGTAACCGCCATGGTCCGCGCCCCAGATGTCGATCATCTCGGCGAAGCCGCGATTGAATTTGTCCCAATGATAGGCGATGTCGGCGGCGAAATAAGTCCAGGAACCGTCCGCCTTTTTGATCGGCCTATCGACATCATCCCCAAAAGACGTCGAGCGGAACAGGGTTTGCGGCCGCGCCTCCCAATCCTCCGGCAGCTTGCCCTTGGGCGGATCGAGCGTGCCGATATAGATGAGGCCCTGTTTTTCGAGATCGGCCAGCGCCTTCTCGATCGCGCCGCTGCCGACGATGGCGCGTTCGGAGGTAAAGACTTCATGCTTTATTCCCAGGAGCGCCAAGTCCGCCTTAATGCGATTTAAATTCCATTCAATGGCCTTATCTCGGGCTAGCTCATAGTCTTCTTTCTCACCGGAGACATGCAAAGTCCCTGTCGTAACGCTCAACGTGAAATCGGCGATTTCTTTCATATATTCGCCGGGATAAAAGCCATCAGGGACTAGACCAGGATCCTTTCCTTCTTTTATTTTTATATGATGTTGGTTCGAGCGCGCCAGCGCATCGACCTGCGCGCCCGCGTCGTTGACGTAATATTCGCGCGTGACCTTGAAGCCCACTTTTTCCAGGAGAGATGCCAACGCATCGCCGATGACCGCGCCCCGGCCATGGCCCACATGCATCGGTCCGGTAGGGTTGGCCGAGACATATTCCACATTCACCCGGCGGCCCTGGCCCAATTTGCCGTCGCCATAGGCGGGACCGGCGACCAGGATATCGGCCAGCCGCGCATGCCAGAACCCGTCCGCGAGCTTCAGATTGATGAATCCCGGCCCGGCGACATTGGCCGAAACCACGCCTTCGAGCGATTGGAGAAGCGGGCGGAGTTTCTCGGCGAAGTCGCGCGGCTTCACCCCCGCCTCCTTGGTCAACACCAAAGCGGCGTTGGTCGAAATGTCGCCATGGGATGCTTCGCGCGGCGGCTCGACCGCGATGCGCGATGTGTCAAGACCGCGCGGCCAGGCGCCATTGCGCGCCGCCTCCTCGATGGCGGCGGCTATCCGTTCGTGGAAATGCTTGAACAGATTCATCATCACGGCGCCACGCCATGGTCGAAGAGCCGCCCGTATTCGTCGAGCGCGAAGCGGTCGGTCATGCCGGCGATGTAATCGGCCACCACCCGCGCGGTTTTGCGCTGGTCCAACTTGCCGGTCTGGTCGCGCCATTCCGCCGGCAAGCCGTCGGGCTCGCGGGTGAAATATTCGAACAGCGCCGCCACGACGCGCCGCGCCTTCGACGACATGCGGTTGACGCGGTGATGGCGGTACATGCGCTCGAACAGGAATTTGCGCAGGCCCAATTCCTGCTCGCGCATGGCATCGGAGAAGGCCACCAGCGGCCCGTGCTGGCGGCGCACGTCATCGACCGATGAGACCTTGGCCGCTTGGATACGGCGGCGGCTTTCATCCACCACGTCGTTCACCATGCGGTCGATCAGGCGACGGACCGATTCATGGATGAGGCGGCTTTCCTCCATGCGGATGTTGCGCCCGCGCGCTTGCGAAATCGCCTCGCCGATCAAGGGCACGTCCTTCAAATCCTCAAGCGTGAACAATCCGGCGCGCACGCCGTCGTCGATGTCGTGATTGTCATAGGCGATGTCGTCGCTCAAGCCGGCGGCTTGCGCTTCGGCCGAAGGCCAGGTGTCGAGGGCCAAATCCTGGCGGGCGTTGTAATCGCGCACCGTGTCGGAATAAGGCGGCGACACCGGCCCGTTATGCTTGACCGTGCCTTCGAGCGTTTCCCAGGTGAGGTTGAGCCCGTCGAAATCGGCGTAACGGCGTTCGAGCGAGGTGAGAATGCGGAGCGTCTGGTCGTTATGCGAAAAGCCGCCAAAGGGCTTCATCGCCTCGTTCAACGATTCTTCACCAGCGTGCCCGAAGGGCGTGTGGCCGAGATCGTGGGCCAAGGCCAACGCCTCGGCCAGGTCTTCGTTTAGATCGAGCGCCCGGGCGAGGCTGCGCGCGATCTGCGCCACTTCGAGGCTGTGGGTGAGCCTTGTGCGGTAATGATCGCCCTCGTGATAGACGAAGACCTGGGTTTTATACTGGAGCCGCCGGAAGGCGGTGGAGTGGATGATGCGGTCGCGGTCGCGCTGGAACGCGGAACGGCCCGGGCTTTCGGGCTCGGGGAAAAGCCGTCCGCGGCTCTTTTCCGGCAGGGCGGCATAAGGAGCAAGCGGCGGGGAATTCATGGGGCGAAGCTATCCCCCACCCCAATTCGTTGCAACGGGCGGGGGGGGCTGCGGGGGAATGGCCTAATTCGAAGCTACGCGGTGCAAAAGCCCCATAAACGTAATCCCGGTTGCATTCTGGAAGCGTATCCCAAGGACGATGCACACCACGATCTTGGCACCAAAAACGTTAATAGCCCTCATGGCGTAACTCTTCGGACTGGTCAGAAGGTACACATTGGCGCTGCGCCACACGCCCACGGCGGAATAAAGTACGTAGACGATTCCCAACACAAAGAAAGCCGAGAACACATTCTGGCGCTGGCCTAACCAAACAAACGGCGAGCCAAGAAGCAACAAGACGATGGGTCCGAAGAAGAAATTACCAAGAATAAAAAAGAGCCAGAATGCCACGGGTAGCGGCTGCTTACCGCGCCACATTTTTATAAATGGTTCAACCAGCTTACTAAAAAACTTAGGCGAAATCATTACGCTCCCTCTCTATCTCGCAATCTGCTCCACCAATTCCTCTAGGGACCATAGCCGATTTTCGACCCCCCCGCCTCCATGGCCAGATTCGGGGGTGATTTGACAAACCGGCACTAATCCCCACATAACAAGGGCTAGCGAGGAGTCCCGGGACATGGCCGAAGGCGGCAATAGCGGCGGCGAGAAACGCGTGAGCCTGAGCGCGAGCGCCGCGAAGCGCGTCAAGGAGCTGAAGGCGCTCGAAAACCTGCCCAACGCCTTTTTGCGCCTGGCAGTGTCGGGCGGCGGCTGTTCCGGCTTCCAATATGGATTCAGTTTCGACGACGCGCGCCTGCCCGAGGACCGGGTGTTCGAGCGCGACGGCGTCCAATTGGTGGTGGACGAAACCTCGCTCGGGCTTTTGGCCGGGGCCGAGATCGATTTCGTCGAGGACATGATGGGCGCGGCCTTCCAGGTGAAGAACCCAAACGCCGCCTCGTCCTGCGGCTGCGGCAATTCCTTTTCGGTCGCCTGAGCCGCCCCCGCCCGCTTGCGCTCGATCAAGCTCGCCACCTGGAACGTCAATTCGGTCAAGGCGCGGTTGGGCCATCTGACCGATTGGCTTAAAACCGCCAAACCCGACATCGTCTGTCTCCAGGAATTGAAATGCCAGACGGAGGATTTCCCCGCGCTCGAATTGAAGAGCCTCGGCTATTTCGCCGAGGTTTCGGGACAGAAGAGCTATAACGGCGTCGCCATTCTGTCGCGCGAGAAAGCGGCGGACGTAATTCGGGTTTTGCCCGGCGACAAAAGCGACGAACAGGCGCGTTACATCGAGGCCACCATATCGGGCTTGCGCGTCGCCTCGATCTATCTTCCCAACGGCAATCCGGCGCCGGGCGAGAAATTCGATTACAAGCTCGCCTGGATGAAACGCTTGGCGGCCCATGCCGGAGCGCTTCTCGACAGCGAGCAAGCCTTCGCGCTCGCCGGGGATTTCAACGTCTGCCCCACCGACGAGGACGTGTTCGATCCCGAGGCGATGGCGGCGGACGCGCTTTGCCGTCCGGAATCGCGCGCGCGATTCCATGCGCTCATCAACCTGGGGCTGACCGACAGCTTGCGCGCGCTCCACCCGGCCGGGCACCTTTACACCTATTGGGATTACCAGCAGCGCCGCTGGCAAAGCGGCGAGGGTCTGCGCATCGACCATATCCTGCTTTCGCCCCAGGCGGCCGACCGGCTCCAATCCTGCGCCGTCGACAAAGGTCCGCGCGGCCAAGACAAGGCGTCGGACCACACGCCGGTTATGTGCGAATTGAATCTTTGATTTTGCCGCGCTTCGCGCGGCGGGACGACCACACGCCGGTGGTGCGCGAGATATCATCCAAAGACTAAGGCTCTTGCCGTCCGGCTTCGGGAGTCACTAGGACACTCACAAAATAAAATTAGAACACCGGCAAATCCTTGCCCGGTTTATCCGACGCGTCCTGCCGATACTAAAATGAGAAATTGGCAACCGCTTTAAGCGTTACGCAAACATTATTACCACCGCAGCTGGAGGAAGGCGCGCCCGTGGGATTGTAATAATCAACGTTCCGATTATTGGGTGGCCAAAGGACCGGTTCCGTAACGCTTATCACATAGTCCCCCGGAGCAAGCTGCTTAGAGCCGGTGCATGTAGTCGCCGATGCGTTGCAGGAAAGCGAAACCGTCCCCGTAACGGCTTTGCCCGCATCCGTCGTGCCGGTGTAGCTGGCGGGGATTGTAATGTTGGCGTTGTTTGTGGAACCACCTAAGCCACCGTTGATGGCGGTAATGGTCGGCATGATCTGAGTGCTTGACGTGACGACGAAGGTAATGGCGGCACAAACGGCACCACCTCCGCTAACTTGGCAAGGGGTAGGCGGAGTAGGAAAGTTCAACGCAAGAGGGAGAAAAAGAGGACGAGGAAGGGGAAAAGTGGGAGGAGAAGGATTGGTAGTACAGGCCGCCAAGGATAAAACCACGCTGCAAGCCAAGAGGAACAGCGGCAAGAGACGGCGCGCGTTATCAGAAATCCAGTTGATCGGTTTCATCGGCTTTCCCCCTTATATGGCTCCGCCGTCTATTACCGTAAACCAACTATGCCGCCTGCCAACGGACTCTGCGGCCGTTTCGTGCAATGCCGCTTCGACCAGCTCGCCAATGCTCCAAATCTGATCGGCAAAGCTAAGCGGCCTCGCAATGACGGCGAGGTGCGTTCTAGAACTTCACGCCGTAATTGAGGCGCAAATTATCGCCCAATTCGCTGTGGTCGGTGTTGTAGCCCGACATCAGCGCGCTGTCGAAGGACAAGAGCAGGTTCTGCTCGCCGTCCAAATCGTAGCCGAAATGCAGCGTGCCGTGGAGCGCCGGCGACGTGCCCGCGTTCCGGTGCAGCACGTCTTCCGCGCCCGGGTTGAGCACGCTGCCCACCAGGCCGAAGCCGCCATAGAACCGGCTGCCGGCGATCCGGTCGTTCCAATTGAATCCGGCGGCGCTGCTGGTGGTGCCGGAGGCGGCGTCGTAATTCGAGCCCCATTGCGCCCGCGGCGAGAACAGGAAACTGAGCACGCTCTTATTGGGCGCGGTCACGTCGATCTGGAAATTGCCGCCGGGGACAGCATTCTTGGCGGAATCCTGGCCGGGGAAAGCGAGCTGGAATTGCGGCATCGGCGCGCCGCCGCGCACCAGCGTGCCGGCATAGGTCACGGCCGCGCCATCGGCGAAAGCCGGCCCCGCCACGGGCAAGAGCGCCGCCAACGCCAAGGCGCCGATCCGGAAAACTGCGCGCGGGGCCGTCCACTTCATGCTTGCACCGCTCTTGACGCGAAATCGGACCCGGCATCCCCACCCCCTTGGGCCAAGCGCCGCGTCACCTTCGATAGCGCCATGATTCTACTGCTTCAATCCGACCATCGCAATAAAACGCCGCTTTCCGGCCCGCGCGACTCGGGAAAGCTATCCCATTGAAAAGAAAGGCGATTGAGGCCCGGCGCGGGCGGGACGGCTAATCCTTTGCGCCTGTGCCCGGCGGGTAACAGTGGAGATTGCCCTCCCAATCCTCGACCAGCCATTGATGCGGCGCCGCGCCCGGGCGCGCATGGCACGGGCCGACCGGCACCTTGCCGAAGCCGCCGGGGAGATCGAGCACATAGGTGGGCTGGCACAGGCCAGAAACCCGGCCGCGCAGGGCCTTCATCAAGGCGCGGCCCTCGGCAAGCGTGGTGCGGAAGTGAGAAGTGCCGCGCGCCAGATCGGCGTGGTGCAGGTAATAAGGCTTGATCCGCATCGCGACCAGATCGCGGAAGAGTTTTTCGAGCGTCGCCGCGTCGTCATTGACGCCCTTCAGCAACACGCTCTGCGACAAAAGCGGAATGCCCGCCTTGACGAGCCGCGCGCAGGCGGCGCGGGCCGCCTTGGTCAATTCCTTCGGGTGATTGACATGCACCACCCCATAGACCGCTTTTTTCGCGGATAGCGATTTCACCAACGCCGGGGTAATGGAGGCCGGCGACACAATAGGCATGCGGGTGTGAAACCGGATCACGCCCAGATGCGGGATGGATTCGAGCGCGCGGGTGATGTGGCGCAAGCGCCGCGGCGACAGCAGGAAGGGATCGCCGCCGGTGACGATGACTTCCCAGATTGCGGGCCGGGCGCGGATGTAATCGAGCGCCAATTCCAGCTCGCGCGGCGAGAGATTCTCGCCCTCCCGCCCCACCTGCTCGCGCCGGAAGCAGAAGCGGCAATAGACCGGGCAGAGATGCGAGGGTTTCAGCAGCACGCGGTCGGGATAACGGTGGACGATGCCCTTGACCGGCGAGAATTTCCGGTCGCCGATGGGATCGGCCAGCTCATCGGGCGCGGTTTCAAGCTCGGCCAGCGAGGGGATGAACTGCCGCCCGATGGGACCATCCGAGTCATTCTCATGGCCAATAAGCGCCGCCATGCCGGGCGTCACCGCCAGCTCGAAGCGCCGCGCCACGATTTCGATCTCGGCCTTGCGCGCGGGCGCGATCAGTTGGGATTCGGCGAGAGCGGATGCGGTGCGAAGCGCCCGGGCTTTCATGGGTTAGCGTTTCAATTCGGGCGCGAGGCTGGCGGGGATGCCGTCGGGGCCGGCGGGGGCTTGCATCGCCAAGGGCGCGCAAGTCCCGGGGCGCTGCGACACGCAAACCGCGCCATAGCAAGATTTCTTCTCGAAGGGCGCCGGCACATCGCCCACCGCGATCACGGTGTTGAAGGAATCCTGGTGCGCGGCGAAATCCTTCGCGCCGTCGAGCCAGTAGAGCGGCGCCTTCTGGTGCATCAGGCTGTAGCCGCCCGACCACCACCAGGGAACACCGTAGAGCTCGATGCCGCAGACATCGCCCAAGAGCGCGACCGAGATCGAGGCTTGCATCACCGCGTCGTCGCGGGTGAAAAGCTCGCGGTAATTCGGGGTGCGGAGCAGCGCCACCGGCAGCAGCACCATCGCTATGAGCGCCGGCACCGCCAGCAGGGCGGGCTTGGAATTCCGGCCGAAGCGGTCGATCAGAAATCCTGCGCCGATCCCGGCCGAGATCACCGCCAGCAGGATCGCCGGATAGATGAAGCGCCACTCCTTGTGGCCGATGAAGGAGTGGACGATGAAGACGGCGAGCGCGGCGAGCGCGATGCGCTTTTCCCGGAATGTCCCGAGATAGGCCAGCACCAGCACCAGGATAGTGAAGGGTATGGTCCAATAGGCCACCAGCAGATCGATATAGGCGTACCAGGGCTCGGTGCCCCAGAACTGGCTGACGCCGAGATAGCCATTGAGCCAGACATTGCGGTAAAGCGATTCCCAGGGATAGCTCCAGGTCGCCCAATCGAGCAGCCCGAACAAGAGGAAGGCGATGAATCCGCCCAGCGCCAGCGGCACGAGGCCGCGCCGCCAGCCGCCCGCGGGCCAGAGCGCGATCAGCGCCACCGCCGGCGCCAGTTGAATGCGCATCATCGCCGCGAGCCCCAAGAGGAACCCGGCGAGCAGCAAGCGGCGCTTGTCGGAGACGGCGTAGCCCGGCGCCATCAGATAAAGCCCGATCACCAGCACATGCGCCGCCACCACCTCGCTCAAGGCGCGCGGGCCGAAATAATCGAGGTCGATCCACATCGCGGTGAAGGTGCCGGCGAGGATGCCGCCCCAGAGGCCGTAGAAGCGTTCGCCCCAGAGGAAGGCGCAAAGCGCGCTCGACGCGCCGAGCGCGGCCAGGGCCATGCCGATGCTCGGCAGGTAATAGGCTGGGCCCTGGCCGAAGAGCCGCGTCACCTCCATCAGCCCGGCCAATATGCCGGGCAAAAACCAGGAGCGCGTGCCATAGACGAATTCCCACGGCACCAGCCCGGTGCCGTAGACCAGGCGGTGCGCCTGTTCGGTGCTCTGAAAAATCTCGTCGGGATAGTTGAGCGAGGGATGGACGAAGACCGGCAGCAGCCGCACCGTCAGCGCGAGCGTGTAGATCAGCACCGCCGCGGTGACGGCGGTCTTGCGCTCATGGTCCCGGCGTTCGGCGTCAGATATCGGCAAAGACGTGGGTTTCCGCCTTGGCTCCGGGATGCACCACCGCGCCCTTTTCGGCGTCGGCCACGGTCTGGGCGTAGCGCCACAACGCGCCCGATTGGTACTCGGTCTTGCGCGGCTGCCAGGATTTGCGCCGCTTGGCCAATTCCTCGTCCGAAAGCTCGACCGAGAGCGTGCCGTTGACGGCGTCCATCGCGATCATGTCACCGTCCTTCAAGAGACCGATCGGGCCGCCCACCGCCGCTTCGGGGCCGACATGCCCGATGCAGAAGCCGCGCGTGCCGCCGGAGAAGCGCCCGTCGGTGATGAGCGCCACGTCCTTGCCCGCGCCCCGCCCGTAAAGCGCGGCGGTGGTGGAGAGCATCTCGCGCATGCCCGGGCCGCCGCGCGGGCCTTCGTAACGGATCACCAGCACGTCGCCCTTCTTGTACTTGCCCGCCTCGACCGCGGCGAAGCAATCCTCCTCGCGGTCGAAACAGCGCGCCGGCCCGCGGAATTTGAGTTCGATGCCCTGCATGCCCGCGACCTTGCAGATCGAGCCTTGCGGCGCGAGATTGCCCTTGAGCACCATCAGCCCGCCGGTGGGCGACAAGGGCTTCGAGGTGGGATGCACCACGTCCTGGTTCTTCGGCACGACCGTGTCCTTGATGTTCTCGGCGATGGTCTTGCCGGTGACGGTGATGCAATCGCCGTGGAGATAGCCCCCGTCCAACAGCGCCTTCATCAGCACCGGCACGCCGCCGATGCCGTGCAGATCCTTCATCACGTATTTGCCGCCCGGCTTGAAGTCGCCGATATAGGGCGTGCGCTTGCAGATCTCGCCGATGGCGTGGATGTCGAAATCGATCCCGGCCTCGTTGGCGATGGCCGGCAGATGGAGCGCGGCGTTGGTCGAGCCGCCCGAGGCCACGAACACGGTGGCCGCGTTTTCAAGCGCCTTGCGGGTGACGATGTCGCGCGGCCGGAGCCGGAGGCGCAGCAAATTCATCACCGCCTCGCCCGAGGCCTCGGCATAGGCGTCGCGCGAATCATAGGGCGCGGGCGTGCCGGCCGAGCCGGGCAGCGCCAGTCCCATGGCCTCGGAGATGCAAGCCATGGTGTTGGCGGTGAACTGGCCGGCGCAGGAACCGGCCGAAGGACACGCGTTGCATTCGAGTTCGTGCAACTCTTCATCCGTCATCTTGCCGGCGGCGTGCATGCCGACGCCCTCGAACACGTCGACGATGCTGACGTCGCGGCCCTGGAAACGGCCGGGCAGGATCGAGCCGCCATACATGAAGACCGAGGGCACGTTCAAGCGCAGCATCGACATCATCAGCCCGGGCAGCGACTTGTCGCAGCCGGCCAATCCCACGAGCGCGTCATAGGAATGGCCGCGCATGGTGAGCTCGACCGAATCGGCGATGATCTCGCGCGACACCAGCGAGGATTTCATCCCGGCATGGCCCATGGCGATGCCGTCGGTGACGGTGATGGTGGTGAATTCGCGCGGCGTGCCGCCCGCCGCGGCCACGCCCTTCTTGGCCGCCTGGGCCTGGCGCGAGAGCGAGATGTTGCAGGGCGCCGCCTCGTTCCAGGTGGTGCAGACGCCGACGATCGGCTGGGTCAATTGCTCCTCGGTCACGCCCATGGCGTAGAACATGGAGCGGTGCGGCGCGCGCTCGGGGCCGACCGTGATGTGGCGGCTCGGCAGCTTCGACTTGTCGAACGGCTTTCGGCTACTGGCGTCGGGCATGGCCCGTCTCCCTGTCAAATGCCCATCGAATGCAGGGCCGCACCATACAAAGAGGCGCGGCCGGTTGCTAGGGGCCTATTTGCCCGGATACTCGACCTTCACCACGTCGATGCGCTCGGCGCCGCGCGGATTGCGCAGCTCGACTTGGTCGCCGGCGCGCGCCTTCAACAGCGCCTTGGCGATGGGCGAGACCCAGCTCACCCGGCCCCGGTCGGCGTCGGTCTCGTCGATGCCGACGATGGTGATGCTGTGCCGGGCGCCGCCCGCCGAGGCATAGGTGACGGTGGCGCCGAAGAACACCTGGTCGCGGTTTTTCTGTGCCGCCGGGTTCACGACTTGGGATATCTCCATCCGCTTGGTAAGAAAGCGGATGCGGCTGTCGATCTCGCGCAGCCGCTTCTTGCCGTAAATGTAATCGCCGTTCTCCGAGCGGTCGCCGTTGCCCGCCGCCCAGGACACCGTCTCCACCACCTTGGGCCGCTCATCCTTGACCAGATGCCGCAGCTCGTCCTGGAGTTTCTTGAAGCCCTCGGGCGTGATGTAGTTCTTGGTGCCCGCCGGGAGTTCCGGGCCGCTATCGGCTTCCGGTTCATCGGGCGGCTCATCGCCCTCCTTGGTGAAAGCCTTGCTCATGCGCCGCCAATCCTTTCGAGCGCCGCCGCGAGCCGGTTGAGCGCCGCGCGGGCATTGGCTTCGCGCTCGCGCTGCTCCTCCACCGCTTCGGGCTTGGCCTTGGAGATGAACTGCTCGTTGCCGAGCTTCAACGCGATCTTGTCGAGCTCGCCGCGCAGTTCGTCCGCCTCTTTCTTGAGCCGCGCGCGCTCCTTGCCGAGATCGACCGCGCCCGCCAGGTCCAAGAGCAGCGAGGCCTTTTCCACCACCACCTGGATGGAGTTCTGCTTGGCCGGTGCCGCCGCATCGGCCGGGTGGATTTGCTTCAGCCGGGCGAGACGCTTGATCGGATCGCCGTGGCGCGCGATCCGGTCCTTTTGTTCCGAACCCGCCTCGGTGAGATAGGCCATGATCTCGTTGCCCGGCGGCACGTTCATCTCCGCGCGCGCGGCGCGGATTTGTTCGATCAGGTTCACCACCCAATCCATTTCCACCTTGGCGTCACGATCGGCGAGGCCCTCGAAGGCGGGCCAGCGCGAGGATATCAGCAGCCCCGCTTTTTCGCCCGCGAAATTCTTCCACAATTCCTCGGTGATGAACGGCATCACCGGATGGAGCAGATGCACGATCTGGCTCAAGACCCAAGCCGTCGTGGCGCGGGTCTCGGCCTTGGCCTCCGAGTCATTGCCGGTCAGGATCGGCTTCGAAAACTCGACATACCAGTCGCAGAACGTGCCCCAGGTGAAATGATAGAGCGCATCGGCGGCGGCGTTGAACTCGAAGGCTTCGATCGCCTCGGTTGCGCGCGACGCCGTTTGCGCCAAAGAGGAAATTATCCAGCGATTGACCGTGAGCCGCGCCTTGGCCGGATCGAATTTCGGGTCGAGCGCGCAACCGTTCATTTCGGCAAAACGCGCCGCGTTCCATAATTTGGTGGCGAAGTTGCGATAGCCCTCGATGCGGTTTTGCGAAAGTTTTATGTCCCTTCCCTGCGCCGCCAGCGCCGTGAGGGTGAAGCGCAGCGCATCGGTGCCGTAACTCTCGATGGTGGCGATGGGATCGACGATATTGCCCTTGGATTTCGACATTTTCTGGCCGCGTTCGTCGCGCACCAGCGCGTGGATATAGACCGTCTTGAACGGCACCTCGCCCATGAACTTCAAGCCCATCATCATCATGCGCGCGACCCAGAAGAAGATGATGTCGAAGCCGGTGACCAGCACATCGGTCGGGTAGTAACGCTCCAAATATTTGGTCTGCTCCGGCCATCCAAGCGTCGAGAACGGCCAGAGCGCCGAGGAGAACCAGGTGTCGAGCACGTCCTCGTCGCGGACGAGCGCCGTGGGCTTGCCGTAATGCTTGGCCGCCGCGTTCATCGCCAAGGCCTCGCTTTCCTCGACGAACACCTTGCCGTCGGGCGCGTACCAGGCCGGGATCTGGTGGCCCCACCAGATCTGGCGCGAGACACACCAGGGCTGGATGTTGCGCATCCATTCGAAGAAAGTGTTCTCCCATTGCCGCGGCACGAACACGGTGGCCCCGCGCTCCACCGCCTCGATCGCCGGCTTGGCCAGGGTCTTGGCGTCGACATACCACTGGTCGGTAAGCCAAGGCTCGAGCACCACGCCCGAACGGTCGCCATAGGGCACCATCAGGGTGTGCGGCTCGGTCTTGGCGAGGAAGCCTTGGGCCTCGAGATCGGCGAGGATTTTCTTGCGCGCGGCGAAACGGTCCAGGCCGCGATAGGCCGCCGGCGCCTCCTCGTTCAATTTGGCGTCGCGGTCGAGCACGTTGATGAGCGGCAGCTTGTGGCGCTGGCCGACGGCGAAATCATTGAAGTCATGCGCCGGGGTGATCTTGACCGCGCCGCTGCCGGTTTCGGGATCGGCGTAATCGTCGGCGATGATGGGAATCTTCCGCCCGGCCAAGGGCAGCACCGCATGCTTGCCCACCAGGTGCTTGTAGCGCCCGTCCTCGGGGTTCACGGCGACACCGGTATCGCCCAGCATGGTTTCGGGCCGCGTTGTCGCGACGGTGATGAACTCGCCGGGGTGGCCGTCGATCGGATAGTTCAGATACCAGAGCGAGCCCTTGGTCTCGCGGCTTTCGACCTCGAGATCGGAGACGGCGGTGTGGAGCTTCGGGTCCCAATTGACGAGGCGCTTGTCGCGGTAGATCAGCCCTTCCTTGAAGAGGCTCACGAACACCTTGCGCACCGCGGCGCTCAGGCCCTCGTCCATGGTGAAGCGCTCGCGCGACCAATCGGGCGAAGCGCCGAGCGCGCGCAGCTGCTTGGTGATGGCGCCGCCGCTTTCTTCCTTCCATTTCCACACCCGGTCGATGAAGGCGCCGCGGCCCAGATCCTGGCGGGTGATGTTCTCCCGCGCGAGATTCCGCTCGACCACCATTTGCGTGGCGATGCCGGCATGATCGGTGCCCGGCTGCCACAGCACGTCGCGGCCGCGCATGCGCTCGAAGCGCGCGAGTATGTCCTGGAGCGTGTGGTTGAGCGCGTGGCCCATGTGCAGGCTGCCCGTGACGTTGGGCGGCGGCATGGCGATGCAGAAAGGCCGGTGCCCCGAATCGGGATGCGCCGCGAACGCGCCCGATTTTTCCCATTGGGCGTAGATGCGGGGTTCTATCTCGGCCGGGTCGAAGGTCTTGTCGAGCATGCCGCCTTGTTTTAGGCGCGCGCCCGCGTCACGGCAAGGCTAGCGCTTCTGAGCCTCGCGGGAGAGCCGCGCGATCTCGTCGCGCACCACGCGCTCGATGATCTCCGGCAGGTTGCTGTCGAGCCAGGATTTGAGCAGCGGCTTCATCATCTCGCGGGTCATGTCCTCGACCGCCTTGCTCTCGGGCGGCACCGGCCCGACCTTGACCTGCGGCGCTTCCTTGGCCAGATCGGCGAGCGAGGCCATGGCGGCGGCGGCGGCGGCTTCCGAGATGATCCGGCCGTTCTCCGGCTTGAACGGCTCCGGCGTCTCGCGCGTTTTGCGCGCGGTCATCGACACCACCGAGCCGTCGGCCTCGATGCGGTCGGTCAGTTCGAGGATGTCCTGGCGCTCCTGGTCGATGGTGGCGGCGCCGGCGCGCGCGCCCGCCTCGCCATCCTCGGCGATGATGCGGCGGATGGAGGCGAGTATCTCCTCCATCGACGGATCTTCCTGGCGTCTCAACTCCGTCATGACGGTCTCTTCCCTCTCGCGCCCCTATGGGCGAAAAACAACATATAGTATGGGAAGCCCGGAGAAATTGCTAGTGCTTGTAAAGCCCTATTGATCGATCCCTAAACCGAACCATTTGCCGCGCGCCGCCTTGTAATAGCGCTCGACGTCGTAAAGGTCGACCGGCAGTTGCAGATCGGCGGCGGTCAGGCGCCCCACCTGCTGCGCCAGGTTGAATTCGGCCACCGCCAGATCGTGCTGCGCCTTGACCAGGTTGACGCGGTCGGCGAACAGCTCCTGCTCGGCGTTCAAGACGTCGAGCACGGTGCGCACGCCCACGCTCTGCTGCGCCTTGGTGCCCTCATAGGCGGTCTCGTCGGCCTTGATGGCGGTGATCTGCGAGATCACGTTGGCGCGCTGCGCCTGGATGGTCGCCCAGGCCGAGATCGCGCCCTGCGCGGCGAAGCGCCGCGCGTCGTCGGTCAAATGCCGGCTCTGGCCCACCTGCTGCTTGGCCTGGCGGCTTTGCGAATAGATCACGCCCGCCTCGTAGATCGGCATGGTGAGCTGCGCCTCGACCAGGCTGTAGGTTTCCTCGTGCTTGGTGAGGAAATTGGGGTCGTCGGTGCGGTTGACCTGGCCGACCAGATTGACGCTCGGCAGCAGCTGCGCCTCGGTGGCGGCGACGAAATCGCGCGTCGCCGCTTCCGTGAAGAGCGCCGAGATCACGTTCGGGTTCTTGACCTCGGCCAGGCCCAGCGCCTCGTCCCGGGTCATCGGCAGCGCCGGGCGCAAGCTGGGCTGCGTCAATGTCCCCGGCTGATGGCCGACATAACGCGCGTAATTGGCGCGGTCGCTCGCGAGCGTGCCTTCGTCCTGCTGGCGTTGCGCGGTGGCGGCGGCGAGCCGCGCCTCGGACTGAGCCACGTCGGTGCGGGTCAATATGCCGACGCGGAATTGCGCGCGCGTCTGGTCGAGCGTCTTCGACAACACGTCTTCGCTCAGCTTGTCGAGCTCCACCACCGATTGATCGCGCACCACGTCGAGATAGGCCGAGATCACGCTGAACAGCACCGCGCCCTCGGTGGCGATCAAATGGGCGCGCTCGGCCTTGACCGCATCCTCCGCCTGGGCGGTCTTGGCCACGGTCTGGCCGCCTTGATAGAGCGGCTGGGTCATGACCAGGTTGAGCGAGCGCGGATCGGACATTCCCTGCGATATCACCGAGGCGGTGGAGGGCGTGGCTTCGAATTTCTCGCGTCCCGCGATGGCGGTGAACTGGACCGTCGGCCGCCAGCCGCCCAGCGCCTGGCTCACGCCTTCATCGACCGCGCGCAGATTGGCGCGCTCGGCCAGGATTTGCGGATTGCTGTTATAGGTCTCGACCAGCGCGTCCTCGAGCGTTTCGGCGCGCGCCTCGAATGAATAGGCGGCGGCGATAATGCCCAAGGCGAGAGCGAGAACGCGGCGCATGACGACGATCTCCTCGCCCAGGCCTCAGAACACGAAGCCCGGCGCCGGCGCGAAACCCGGCAGATAGGGCGTGCCGGAATCGAACACCGCGCGGCGGCCGAGCGTTCCGCCCTGGCGGGTTATCACCGTGGCCTGGCCAACCCGGTCACCGCGCGCGCGCAAAACCGCGGCGAGCCGCCCGCCCTCGGCGAGCTGGCCGGACACCGCGCGCGAAATTTCGCATGCGGCGCCGTCGAGCAGGATCACGTCATAGGGCGCGCCGGGCTTGTAGCCCTGCTCATGCGGGCCTTCGATCACGGTCGCATTGGCGAGATTGAGCGCCAGGAGATTGGCGCGGGCCTGGGCGGCGAGTTCGCGGTCGGCCTCGAGCGCCACCACGCTTTGCGCCAAGAGCGCCAGCGCGGCGGCGGCGTAACCGGTGGCCGCGCCGATCACCAGCGCCTTGTCCTTGGGCCCGATTGAGGCGAGCTGGATGAGCCGCGCCAGCACCATCGGCTCCATCAAGAAGCGGCCCGGCTTCAAGGGGATGTCCTCGTCCACATAGGCGCTGTCATGCAGGCCCGCCGGCACGAAGCGCTCGCGCGGCAACTCGATGAACGCCGCCAGGACGCCCGGATGCGTCACGGTGTTGGTGCGCAACTGGCTTTCGACCATGGCGAGTCGCGCGGCGCGGAAGTCGCTTATATTCATGTGAGGAACGAACCGTAACCGGCTGATTTCGTGTAGGAACTCGATATTAAACTCGGGCCGGGCAAAGACAAGCCCGGAATCCTTAATTTTCGGGGGTTGGGCCCGGGGATCGGCCGCCGCCGCCTTGCCTAGGCCCGCCGCCAGGGCCTATATCTCGGGGCCCTTCCGGCCCCGCCGGAAGCCGCCTCCGGCCGGATGGCAGAGTGGCTATGCAGAGGACTGCAAATCCTCGTACAGCGGTTCGATTCCGCTTCCGGCCTCCATCTAACGCCCCGGACCGGAGAGCGTCAGAGCGCCCGGGTCGGCCAGTTGATGGTGCGCCACATATGGGAGGAAGGGCTGTCGTCGAAGCCCAGCCCCTCTTCGGGCTGGCGGAAATTGCGGCCGATGATGTCGATGAAATCGGCCATGTCCACCTTGGCGTTGGGGTCGAAGGCGTAGATGTCGTTCACGGTAATGAGCCGCCCGGTCATGTACCATCTATGGGCACGCATTTTCTCGTAGGCGGCGAAGACATGGGGCTCCGGCCGGTAGCCCTCGCCCAAGAGCTTCACGTAAAGCGCGGGATATTCGTAGCCGACGGCGGGATCGGGGAAGAAGCGCAGGATTTGGTGAGCGCGGACCGCCCAGGCGATTTCCTCGTCCACGTAAGGGGCGATCAGCTGCGAGGCCCAATAGCCGTGATCGCCGCGGATGAAGCCCATGATCGAGATGTCGTGCAGCAGGCAGGCCAGGATCACCTTCTCGGGGTGGCCGGCCTTCTTGGCGAGCGTCGCGCTTTGCAGCACGTGGTTGGCCGGGAAGAAGCGGTATTTGAAGAAATCGAGCAGTTGGGGCTTGCCGGGCAGCTTTTTGAGCCGCTTGTCGTGGTTCATCAGCAAGGGCTTGCCGTCGGGCCGGGTAAAGGGCGCCATCGGCGCGGTCGGATCGCGCTCGCCCGAAGTGTAGAGCACGGAGACGCAGGGCACCCGGTCGAGCGCCGCGATCTGCTCGTGCTCGATCGCGTCCATGCGTTGCGACAGGCTCTTGCCTTCAGGCATTTCCCAACCTTCCGACGCCAATCCGGTCCATTATAGCGCCTCGCGCCGTCCCGGTCAGGAGAAAGCGCCCGAATCCCTTAAGGGATAATTAGACTTTTCAAAACCTTTGCCACCCTATAGTTACCCATCCGGCAAAAGGCCTTATTCGGGGGTAGCTCAGCGGTAGAGCAGCGGACTGTTAATCCGCTGGTCGTCGGTTCGATCCCGACCCCCCGAGCCACTTTCATGCCAAGGGCTGATAGCTGTCAGCTGTCAGCTTTCGGCTTTCGGCTTTCAGGCGCGCGCCGGCAAGAGCCGCTTGATCCGCGCCGAAATCCCGTGGCGCAGGCGCTCGCGCCAAACCACGCCCTGGCTTTCGACCCAGTTCAACTGAATGACGCGGCGCGGGCCGCTGGCCGGATGATGGCCGTGCCAGGAATGCGGCGTCACCAAAAAGGCCAATAGCGTGCCGGCGGCGGGCGGCACCTCGGCCACCATGTCGTCGAGGCTCTTGTTCGAGCGCAGCAGGCGCAGCCGCCCGCCCGGCGCTTCCCACGCCTCGTTCATGTAGATGAGCACGGTGATGATTTTCGAGCGCGTGTCGGTGTGGATCTGCCCGTCGCCCGTGCGCGCCTGGCCGCGCACCGTCACCATGGTCGGCTTGCCGGCGAGATCGACGGAAAACTTGCGCGCGAAGGCCTCGCGCATGGCCTCGCCCTCGATCTCGGCGAGGAAACGGGCGAAGGCGGGCCCGTAATGGAGATCGCCGGCGGGAAAGCTGCCCGGACGGTCGATCGTGGGATAATCGGCGGAAATCGCGCGCCGCGCGGCCTCGGGCAAAAAGCCCGGCACGATCACATAGGGAAATGGGTCGGTCGCGAGCTTTGCTTGCGCGAAGGCGGCTAGATCGATCAAGGACGCGCCGTTGCGCGGGGTTTTCTCGGCCAGGGAATCCATCCTTGCATCATAGCCGCGCCGCCCGCGCCCCGCTACACTCGCGCGCCATGAAAACCATCAAAAACCGGGTCAAGATCATCAGCCGCAAGCGGGGATTCCGCGGGTTTTTCCGCGTCGACGTCTATCGCCTCAAGCACCGGCTGTTCGGCGGCGGCTGGAGCGCCGAGATCGAGCGCGAGATCTATGAACGCGGCCGCACGGCGGGGGTGCTGCTCTACGATCCGAAGCGCGACCAAGTGGTGCTGGTCGAGCAGTTCCGGCTCCCCTCGCTGCTCGCCGGGTTCTCGGGCTGGGAGCTGGAGATGGTGGCCGGCATCATCGGCCCCCAGGACGGCAGCCCCGCCGCCGTCGTCATCCGCGAGACCAAGGAGGAAACCGGGCTTTCCATCATCGGCAAGCCCATCAAGATCCACCGGGTGATGCCCTCGCCCGGAGGCTTGAGCGAGGTTTTCCACATCTTCTGCGCGCGGGTCGATGCGCGCGGCGCCGGGGGCGTCCACGGCCTCGAAGCCGAGCATGAGGACATCAAGCTGGTGGTGAAAAGCTTCCGCCAGGCGATGGCTCTCGTCAAATCCGGCCGCATCCGCAACAGCACCAGTTTGCTGGCGCTTTACTGGCTCGCCGCCAACCGCGCCAAGCTTCGCCGCCGCTGGCGCTAATCCCTTCGCCCCCTTATAGTCTACCCTCTTCCGGCCCAACCAAACCCGATCATGCAAGTTCGCAACGGTTTCATCGAGACCATCGGCAACACGCCGCTCATCCGCCTGAGGCGCGCCTCGGAGATGACCGGCTGCGAGATCTTGGGCAAGGCCGAATTCCTCAATCCCGGCGGCTCGGTCAAGGACCGCGCCGCGCTCTACATCGTCAAGGACGCGGAGGAGCGCGGGCTGCTGAAGCCCGGCGGCGTCATCGTCGAGGGCACCGCCGGCAATACCGGCATCGGCCTCGCTCTCGTCGGGAACGCGCTCGGATACAAGAGCGTCATCGTCATGCCCGAAACCCAAAGCCAGGAAAAGAAGGACATGCTGCATCTCTGCGGCGCCGATCTGCGCCTGGTGCCGGCCGTGCCCTATAACGATCCGCGCAACTATGTGCGCTATTCCGAGACGCTGGCGAAAGAGGTGGCGGCGTCGAGCCCGCGGGGTGCGATCTGGGCCAACCAGTTCGACAACCTCGCCAACCGCCGCGCGCATATCGAGACGACGGGTCCGGAAATCTGGAGCCAGACCGACGGCAAGGTCGACGCCTTCGTTTCCTCGGTCGGCACCGGCGGGACTCTCGCTGGCGTTGCCATAGCCCTGAAAAAATTCAATCCCAAGGTGAAGATTTTTCTCGCCGACCCGATGGGCTCGGCGATTTATTCCTGGTATGCGCGCCATGAATTGAAGGCGGAGGGCAATTCCATCACCGAAGGCATCGGCCAGGGCCGCATCACCAAGAACCTCGAAGGCGCGCCGATCGATGGCTGGTTCCAGGTGACCGACGAGGAGATGCTGCCGGTGCTGTTCGACCTCGTCACCGAGGAAGGATTGATCTTGGGCGGCTCGACCGGCATCAACATCCTCGGCGCCATCAAGGCGGCGAAGCAGATGGGCCGCGGCCACACCATCGTCACCATCCTCGCCGATTACGGCACGCGCTACCAATCGAAGCTGTTCAACCCGGCATTCCTGCGCGAGAAGAAACTGCCGGTGCCGAAATGGTTAGACGGCAAATAATTGGCATCGCCGTAATGCGTGCTTCGACTACGCTCAGCATGAGGAAGATTGGAGATGGCATTAAGAAAAATTCCTCACCCTGAGCTTGTCGAAGGGCGCAACGGCCTTCATCCAGGACGTCCTTGATGAGCTACGCCCATCCCGAGGCGCTGGTTTCGACCGAGTGGCTCGCGACCAATCTTGGCGACAAAAACCTGCGCGTGGTGGACGCTAGTTTCACGCTGCCCGGCGTGTCGCCCACCGGCCATGAGCTTTACCTGAAGCGCCATATCCCGGGCGCGGTGTTTTTCGACATCGACGCCGTGGCCGATCCGCGCAACCCGCTCCCCCACATGCTGCCCGACGAAGAAACTTTCGGCCAGATGATGGGCAAGCTCGGGCTCGGCGATGGCCACAAGATCGTGGTCTATGATTTCGATGGGGCTCGCCTCCGCGCCGCGCGTGTGGTGGAGCCTCAGGGCCTATGGCCACAAGGACGTGGCGGTCTTGAACGGCGGCATGCCCAAATGGCTCGCCGAGAACCGCGCCGTGACGGCCGAGCCGCCGCATGTCACGCCGGCGAAGTTTTCGGCCAAGCTTGCCAAACCGCGCCTGCGCGACAAGGCGCAGATGCTCGCCAACCTCAAAAGCCCGCGCGAGCAGGTGGTGGATGCGCGCAGTTCCGGGCGCTTTGCCGGAACCGCGCCCGAGCCGCGCGCCGGATTGCGCGGCGGGCATATCCCGGGCAGCTTTTCATTGCCGTCGGATCAGCTCTCCGATCCCAAGACCAAGGAAGTGCTTCCCGCCGAGGCGCTGGCCGCGAGGCTCTTCGCCGCCGGGCTCGATCCCAGCAAGCCCACGGTGTCGAGCTGCGGCTCGGGCGTCACCGCCTGCGTCATCGCCTTCGGCATGTATTTGATCGGCTGGCCCGAGCCCGCGATCTATGACGGCTCGTGGGCGGAATGGGGCATGCCCGGCGAAACGCCGGTGGAGACCGGCGCCCGCTAAATTCCCTCCGGCGCCGGCGGCAGCGCCGGTTTGGCCTCGGTCTCGGCCGCCGTGGCGTGGTGGTCCGCGGCGATCAGCATGTAGACCGCCGGCACGACGAAGAGGGTGAACGCCGTGCCGATCGATATGCCGGTCGCGATCACCAGCCCCATGTCGAAGCGCGATATAGCGCCCGCGCCCGAGGCGGTGAGCAGCGGCGTCACGCCCAGCACCATCGCCGCCGTGGTCATCAGGATGGGGCGCAGCCGGATGGAGGCCGCCTCTTCGATCGCCTCGCGCTTGGTCTTGCCCTGGCGTTGCAGATCGTTGGCGAATTCGACGATCAGGATTCCGTGCTTGCTGATAAGGCCCATCAGCGTGACCAGCCCGACCTCGGTGTAGATGTTGAGCGTGGCGCCGCCGATGCCGACGCTGATGAAAATGAGCGCGCCGGCGATCGACATCGGCACCGAGACCAGGATGATGATCGGGTCGCGGAAGCTCTCGAACAGCGCCGCCAGCGCCAGGAAGATGATGATGAGGGCGAAGGCGAAAGTGACGATGAAGCCCGAGGATTCCTGGACGTATTGCCGCATCTGCCCGCCGTAATCGACCGAATAACCCTGCGGCAGCGTGCGTTGCGCCAGGCCGTTGAGATAGGCGAGCGCATCGGCCTGGGCCACGCCGGGCGCCACCACGCCCTGGATGGTGGCGGCGTTCAATTGCTGGAAGTGGTTGAGGGATTCCGGGATGGTCTGGGTCTCGATCCGCGCCACGGTGGAGAGCGGAATCGTCACGCCGTTGGCGGTCTTGATGTAGTAGTCGAGAATCTGGCCGGTATTGAGGCGGTCGATTTGGCTCACCTGCGGGATCACCTTGTAGGAGCGGCCGGCGAGGTCGAAGTAATTGACATAGCCGCCGCCCAGCATCTCGGCGAGCGCGCCGCCGACGTCGCTCATCTTCAAGCCGAGCTGCGCTGTCTTGTCGCGATCGATCACCACCGTCGCCTGCGGCTGGTCGATCTTGAGATCGCTGTCGAGGAAGATGAACATGCCGCTCTTGACCGCGGCGGCGAGGAATTCCCGCGACACGTCGTTGAGCCGCGCGAAGGGCTCGGTGGTGCCGATGACGAATTGCACCGGCAGGCCGAAGGCGCCGGGCAAAGGCGGCGGCTGGAATGCCGCCGCGCGGATGCCGGATATTGAATTCAATTTCTGCTGGAGGTCGGGCTGGATCTGGTTCGAGGTGCGCGCGCGCTCGTCCCACGGCTTGAAAACGAGGCCCGCCAGCGACAGGCCGGGCGCGTCGATCTGGAAGACGTGGCCCATCTCGGGATATGTGGTGAACAGGTCGAAGACCTGGCGCGAATAGATCAGTTTTTGCTGCAGGGTCGCGTCGGGCGCCGGCGTCGATGACACGATCACTACACCCTGATCCTCGATGGGCGCCAGCTCGCTCTTCGCGCCGTGATAGAGGAAATAGATGCTGCCCAGCACGATGACGGCGAACACCGCGGTCACCGACAGGAAATTGAGGCTCCCATGCAGGAAGCGCGCGTAGCGTCCGCGCAGCTTTTCGAAATTGCGGTCGATGAAGCCGCCGAAGCGTTCCTGCCAGCCTTGGTCGCCCTCGCGCCGCGGCGGGCGCAGCAGCATGGCGCACATCATCGGCGAGAGCGTCAACGCGACGATAGCCGAAACCGTGACCGCGGCGACCAGGGTGAAGGCGAATTCGGTGAAGAGCGCGCCGGTCAAGCCGCCCTGGAACCCGATCGGCACGTAGACCGCGACCAGCACCACGGTCATGGCGATGATCGGGCCGCCCAATTCGCGCGCCGCCTGGATCGCGGCCGGCACTGGTTTCATGCCTTGCTCGAGATGCCGGTTGACGTTCTCGACCACGATGATGGCGTCGTCCACAACGAGGCCGATGGCCAGCACCAGCGCCAGGAGCGTCAGCAGATTGATCGAGAACCCGAGCGCCAGCATGATGGTGAAGGCGCCGATCAGCGACAGCGGGATGGCGATGGTCGGGATCGCCACCGAGCGCAAACTGCCGAGGAACAGGAACACCACCAGGGTCACGATGATCAGCGCCTCGACCAATGTGCGGATCACCTCGTGGATCGAGCTGTTGACGAATTCGGTTGAATCGTAAATCACCTGGCCGGTGAGGCCCTGCGGCAGTTGCGACTGGATGCCGGGGAGCTGCGCGCGCACGCCCTTCACCACGTCGAGCAGATTGGCGGTGGGCGCGACCTGGATGCCGATATAGACCGCCTTCTGGCCGTCGAACCCCACCTGGGATTCGTAATCGTCGCTGCCGAGCACGACATTGGCGACGTCGCCCAGCCGCACCACGGCGCCGTTCGATTGCTTCAGCACCAGATTGCGGAACTCCTCGACGGTGTGGAGCCCGGTCGAGGCGGTGAGGCTGATCTGCACCATCTGGCCCTTGGTGTTGCCGAGGCCGGCGATGTAGTCGTTCTGGTTGAGCGCCGTCGCCACGTCGGTCGCGGTGAGCCCAAAAGCGGCGAGCTTCGCCGGATCGAGCCAGGCGCGGAGCGCGAAATTGCGCGCGCCCAGTATCTCGGCGGTCTGCACACCCTCGACGGCTTGCAGTTTCGGCTGCACCACGCGGGTCAGGTAATCGGTGATCTGGTTCGCCGCCAGCACGTCGCTTTTGAAGCCGATATACATGGCGTCGAAGGTCTGGCCGATCTTGATCGACTGCACCGGCTGTTGCGCCCCGGGCGGCAGCTGGTTCAGCACCGAGGTGACCTTGGCGTTGATCTCGGTCACCGCCTTGTCCGGATCGTAATTGAGCCGCAGATTGGCGGTGATGGTGCTGATGCCGGTCTGGCTGGTCGAGGTCATGTAGTCGATGCCATTGGCCTGGGCGATCGCATTTTCCAGGGGCGTGGTGATGAATCCCGCGATGATGTCGGGATCGGCGCCGTAATAGGTGGTGGCGACGGTGACCACCGCGTTCTGGGTGCGCGGGTATTGCAGCACCGGCAGGGTTCCGACCGAGCGCAATCCCAGCACCAGGATCAGCAGGCTGATGACCATCGCCAGCACCGGCCGCTTGATGAATATGTCGGTGAAATTCATCGGGGGACGCGCCTACTGGTCGGCCGGCTTGGGGTTGGCGTCGTTCGAGGGCTGCGCCGAATTATTGATGATGAGCGGCGAGCCGTTGTGCAACTTCAACTGGCCGGCGCTGACCACGGTGTCGCCTTCCTTGACGCCTTTGATCACCGCGACCTGGTCGCCGCGCGTCTGGCCGGTGGTGACGAAGGTCTGGCTGGCGGTGAGCTGGTCCTGGCCGTTCGCGCCCTTGGTCTCCACGACCAGGAACACCGTGCTGCCATAGGGATTGTAGGTGATCGCGGTCTGCGGCAGCGTGACATAGGGCTGCTTTTGTCCGACGGCGATGGCCACCGTGGCGTACATGCCCGGCACCAGCTTGCGATCGGGATTGGCGAGCTGGGCGCGAATCACGACGTTGAGGTTGGTGGAATCGATCTTCGGATTGATCGCGGCGATCTTGCCGGCATAGGTCACGCCCGGATATGTATCGACCGTGGCGGTAACGTCCTGCCCCACCGCGATCTGGTTGAGCGCCTGCTGCGGCAGATAGAAATCGACATAGATCGGGTCGAGTGCCTGCAACGTCACGATCGCCGTGCCGGCGTTGAGGTATTGGCCGATATCGACCGCGCGGATGCCGAGATGGCCGGCGAAGGGCGCCACCAGGGTCTTCTTCGCCACCACCGCCTGTTGCTCCGCCACCTGGGCCTGCGCGCTCTTCAAATTCGCGGCGTCGGTGTCGAACTGCGACTGGGATATGGCGCTGATCTTGAGCTGCTTCTGGTCGCGGTCATAGGTGATCTGGGCGAGCGCGGCGGCGGCCTGGAGCGAATGCAGATGGGCCACGTCGTCGTCGTCGCGCAGCCGCATCAAGGTTTGGCCCGCCGCCACGTCGTCGCCCGAATTGAAATTGAGGCTATCGACGACGCCCGAGACCTCGAGCGAGAGATCAGCGCCGTTGACCGCGCGCAAGCTGCCGACCGCCTTGAGCTCCGGCTGCCAGTCGCTGGTGGTGGCCTCGACGGTGGAGACGGTCTGCGGCGGATTGGAGAGCGTCGCCATGAAGCGGTTGATCATGACGGTGCGGAAGGCCTCGAAACCGAAGATCAGGAACAGCACCAGCCCGATCGCCAGCAGCATGAGCGTCATGCGCCGCGCCGTGGGGTTGAACGCGGCATAGCGCCGCCGCACCGGCTGCCAGGCGTGCGAAAGTTTTTCCTTCATTCTCATGGTGACTTGTCCCGATTTTGGCCGCCCGCATCGGCGGCGACGTCCTTGCGGTTCCACCAGCCGCCGCCCAGCGCCTGGAACAGCGCGGCGGTGTCGGCGAAGCGGTTGGCCTGCGCCTGCACCAGCGCGATGCGCGTCTGCTGATAGGCGGTCTGGCTGTCGAGCAAAGCGGGGTAGCTGATGGCGCCGAGCTTGAATTGATCGCGAGCGAGATCGAGACTGTCCCCGGCCGCCCGCGACGCCGCCAGCGCCGCCTTGAGCGTCTCGGCATCGGCGGCGAGCGCGCGCAAGGCGTCGGCCACGTTCTGAAAGGCCCCGATCACAGTCGAGCGGTATTGCGCCGCGGCTTCGTCATAGCCGGCCTCGGCCGCGCGCTTTTCATGGAGTAGCGTGCCGCCGCGGAAGATCGGCTGGGCGATGCCGGCGGCGATGCTCCACACCCCCGACCCCGGTGAAAACAAACCGCCGATGGTGAGCGCGGCCGAGCCGACATCGCCGGAGATGGTGAATTGCGGCAGCATGTTCGCCGTCGCCACGCCGATCTGCGCGCTGGCCTCGTGCAATTGCGCCTCGGAGGCGCGCACGTCGGGGCGCTGCTCGACCAGTTGCGAGGGCAGGCTCACCGGCAGCGCCACCGGCAATTGCAGGGCGGCGAGATCGAAGGTCTGCGGCGTATCCTGGCTCGGGAAGCGCCCGGCCAGCGCGGCGATGCGATTGCGAGCCTGAGCCAGTTGTTTCTGCAACGGCGGCAAGGTTGCGCGGGTTTGCGCCAAAATCGTCTCCTGCGCCAGCACGGCTGATTTGGCGACGCCGCCAAGGGTGAATTGCTGGCGCAGCAAATCGAGCTCTTGGCTCTCGTCGGCGATTATGTCCTGGGTCGCCGCGATCTGGGCGCGCAGAGAGGATTCCTGAACCGCCGCGGCGACCACGTTCGAGGTCAAGGTGAGATAGGCCGCTTCGAGCTGGAAGCGCTGGTATTCGGCCTGCGCCTCGGTCGATTCCAACTGCCGGCGTTCGCCGCCGAACACGTCGATCGGATAGGTCACGCTGAGCGCGGCGGTGCTGTAATTGAAAATCTCGTGGCCGCCGGTCTCGCCGAACGCGGCGCCGTTGGTCTTCTGGCGCTGCGTCTGCGCGCTCGCGTTGACCGAGGGGAAGAACACGCCTTCCTGGGCGTAGACATATTCCCGCGCCTGGACCAAGGCCGCCTGCGCCGCCTGGAGACTGGGATTGGCCTTGAGCGCCTCGGCGATGAGCGCGTTGAGCGGCTCGGAATGGAACAGCGTCCACCATTCGCCCGGGATGTCCTGGCCCTCGACGAAGGCTTGCGGAGCACCCCCCGGCACGTCGGCCGAAGCGCTCTCAGGCGCGAGCTTTTCCGGCGTGTAACCCGAAACATCGGGCGCGGCGGGGCGCTTGAAATCGGGGCCCACCGAACACGCCGCCAGCAACAACGCCGCCGCGACCGGGACCGTGAACCGCGCGATCATCGTTTGGACCCGGATTTGGATTTGGGCGCAGGCTGGGCTCGGCCGTCTAAGATGGCGCGGGTGTGTTGATTGACGATCTTCTGGACCGCCCGCACATGCGCGCCGCTGAACGCGTCCCAGCCGAGGGTGCGCCGCGCCGGCTTGCAGCAGAACACCGTCGCCTGGCCGATGATGGCGACCGTGCGCAGTCTCGTCTGCTCGCTCTTGGCGGGCTGGCCGATCAGTTTCCCCACGAGGACGCTGCACGGTTCGCTGACGCAGCGTCGCATGGTCGCATAAAGCGATTCGAGCGCCTGCGCCTGTTCGACCTCGGCGCGGGCAATGAACAGCTGGTTGCTTTCCACGTGCTGGCGCCGTCCGGGCTTGCCGCCGCCGAACACCAGCAGCACGAAGGTCTCGAGCAGATCCTGAAGCAAGGACGACAAGACGCGCCGGGAAACCTTCTTGTCCCCCGCGAGCGCCGCCCGGACGCGCGATCCCACCGGGGCCATCTGCTCCTCGATGTACTGCGCGATATGATCGACCGCGGCGCGGTAGAGCCCATCCTTGCTGCCGAAATGGTATTGGATCGCCGGCAGATTGACCCCGGCGCGCTCCGCCAAAAGCCGCGTGCTCGCGCCCTCGAAGCCGAGTTCGCCGAAGGCCGATATCGCGGTCTCGATCAGGCGGCGGCGCGTGTCCTCGCTGCGCGGATAGGAGCCGCGCGGGCGGGCGGGCAACGTCTCCTCGTGGAGGACGGCTCTCATGACATCGTGCCTCTCGCGCCGTCCCGGCGCCGGGGCGACCGGGTGATTTGCGTCAATGTGTATCGATTATATCGGTCGCCCGGCAAAATTGTATCAATCGATAGATATTGTCAACCCTCGGGATTTACCTAGGCGGCATGACAGCCATGCGTGCGAGGTCCGCCCGCCCGGCATGCGGGCGCCCATCAAAGCGCTTTCGCGCGTCCCGGTTTTATGTTTGGCTCCGCCCGCGCCCCATGAAAAGCAAATCCAAAAAGCCCGATACCCTGCTCGCCCATGCCGGCCGCGACCCGGCGGCGAATTTCGGCGTGGTTAACCCGCCGGTCTATCACGCCTCGACCATCGTCCATCAAAGCGTGGCCGATCTCGAAAAGGCGCAGAAGAACCGCTATGGCGTGGACCAGGTGGTCTATGGCCGCTACGGCACGCCGACCACCTTCGCGCTGGAACAGGCGGTGGCGGCGCTCGAGGGAGGCACGCGGGCGATCGCCTTCTGCTCGGGCGCGGCCGCGTGTTATTCCGCGCTCCTCGCTTTCGTCAAGGCGGGCGACCATGTGCTGGTGACGGATTCGGTTTACGGCCCGGTGCGCGCCTTCTGCAATAATTTCCTGGCGCGCTTCGGCGTCGAAACGACATTCTACAACCCAGAAATGGGCGAAGGGATCGCCGCCCTTTTCCGGCCCAACACCAAGCTCATCTATCTCGAAAGCCCGGGTTCGCTCACCTTCGAGATCCAGGACGTCCCCGCCATCGTCAAGCTCGCCAAATCGCGCAAGATCAAGACCGCGCTCGACAACACCTGGGCAGCGCCGCTGTTCTTGAAGCCGCTGGCCTTGGGCGTCGATGTCGAGGTGATCGCCGGCACCAAATACATCGTCGGCCACAGCGACGCCATGATGGGGCTCGCCGTCACGGGCGAGGAGAATTTCCTCCCCTTGCGCGAGGCCGCGACGCAGATGGGCAACCACGCCGCGCCCGATGATTGCTATCTGGCGCTCCGGGGCCTGCGCACCGCCGGGGTGCGGCTGCGCCAGCATGAGAAGACCGCGCTCGAATTGGCGCGCTGGCTTGAAAAACGCAAGGAGGTCGAGCGGGTGCTGCATCCGGCGCTGCAATCCCATCCCGGCCATGATCTGTGGAAGCGCGATTTCACCGGCTCCTCCGGCCTGTTCAGTTTCACGCTGAGAACCGGCACGCCCAAGCGCGCGGTCGACGCCATGCTCGACGGCATGGAACTTTACGGCATGGGTTTCTCCTGGGGCGGCTTCGAGAGCCTGCTGGTGCCGGTCTATCCCGAGCATTTGCGCAGCGCGGTCAAATGGCAATCGGGCCCGATGCTGCGCCTCCATGCCGGGCTCGAGGATGCGGGCGATCTGATCGCCGATCTCGAAGCGGGCTTCAAGCGCCTCGCCGCCGCCTCCGCCTAGCGCTATATATATCCGGATATAATAGGCGCCTGGGGCGCGAAGGATAGGAATGCTGACGCCGCTCGAAAGCGAAGCCCTGCTGTTGAGCCTGCGCGTCGGGCTGGTGAGCGTCGTCTTCAGCCTGCCCGTGGGACTAGCGGTCGCCTGGCTGCTGGCGCGGCGCGATTTTCCCGGCAAGACCCTGCTCAACGGCCTCATTCATCTGCCGCTGGTGCTGCCGCCGGTGGTGGTGGGCTTCGCGCTCTTGGCGCTGTTCGGGCGGAACGGCGCGGCCGGTGCCTGGCTCTATCAGGTTTTCGGAATCACCCTCGCGTTCAATTGGAAAGGCGCCGCCTTGGCATCGGCGGTGATGGCCTTCCCGCTGATGGTACGCGCCATGCGGCTCTCGCTCGAGAGCGTCGACCGGCGGCTCGAGGCCGCCGCGCGGACGCTGGGCGCCGGAAGGCCGAAGGTTTTCGCCACCATCACGATGCCGCTGATGTCCCCCGGGATATTGACCGGCGCCATCCTGGCCTTCGCCCGGAGCGTGGGTGAATTCGGCGCCACCATCACCTTCGTCTCCAATATTCCGGACGAGACAAGAACCTTGCCGCTCGCGCTTTACGCCCTGACCCAGGTTCCGGGCGGCGACCAGGCCGCCTGGCGCCTGACCGGAATTTCGGTCGCGCTGGCGATGGCGGCGTTGGTCGCTTCCGAGCTGGTGGCGCGAAAGCTCGACCGCCGCATCCGGGGCGCCGGATGAGCGCCATGATCGAGATCGACATCGAGAAGCGCCTCGGCGACTTCCATCTCGAGGCGCACCTCGCCGCGCCGGAAACCGGCATCACCGCGCTTTTCGGCCGTTCGGGCGCGGGCAAGACCTCCATCGTCAACGCGCTGGCGGGATTGCTGAAGCCCGATCGCGGCAGGATTTCGGTCGGCGGCGAAACCCTGTTTGACTCGACGCGCGGCATCGATTTGCCGCCCGAGCGCCGGCGCCTCGGCTATATCTTCCAGGAACACCGGCTGTTCCCGCATTACTCCGTCAAGGGCAACCTGATTTATGGCGGCAATGGCGCCAAGAACCAGGATGCGATTTCCTTCGACGCGGTGGTGGCCTTGCTCGGGATCGAGAATTTGCTGGCGCGCCGCGTCGCCGAGCTGTCGGGCGGCGAGAAGCAGCGCGTCGCCATCGGCCGTGCCCTGCTCGCCTCCCCCCGTCTCCTGCTCATGGACGAGCCGCTGGCCGCGCTCGACGCCGCGCGCAAGGCCGAGATTTTGCCCTTCATCGCGCGGCTCAGGGACGAGCTGCACCTGCCCATCGTCTATGTCAGCCACGCGATGGAAGAGGTGGTGCAACTGGCCGACACGCTGGCGCTGGTCGATGGCGGGCGCATCGCCGCCATCGGCCCGGTCGAGGAATTGACCAGCCGCATCGATCTGCGCCCCTTGACCGGGCGCTTCGAGGCGGGATCGGTTCTCCGCACCGTGCTCAGAGGCCATGACGCGACCTATGGCCTGTCCGAGCTCGCTTTTCCGGGCGGCAGGCTGCGCGTGCCGCATGTGGATTTGCCCTTGGGATCGGTGCTGCGGCTGCGCATCCATGCCCGCGACGTGGTGCTGGCCAATGGCCCGGTTACCGGGCTTTCCATCCGCAATTCCTTCGCCGGCACGGTGGTCGAGGTTTCGCCCGACCGGGGGCCGCTGGCCGATTTGCGCATCGACATCGGCACGGCGGCCGAGCCGGTGATGCTATGGGCCCGCATAACCCAGCGGGCGCTGCATGAGCTGAAATTGCGGCCCGGCAGCCCGGTTTTCGCCCTGGTTAAGACCGTGGCGCTCGACCGCCCCAGCCCGGGCCGCCGCGAGGCCGAAACCGAGGTCCTGTAAGGCCCTGGACTGGCCGGAAGATCGCTAAAAAGCCGGATAATTGCGCTCTGAATCATGCCCGTTCGTAAGATACGGTCAATAAACTCATGGCATGGTTCAACAGTCCATAATCCTAAAGACGAATTAGGGTCTTGAGGGATTTCTACATGAGAATGCCGATGTCCGACAGGGACGGGCCCGACGCAGAAGCGCTCCAGCGCATGCGCCGGCAACTGGAAAACGACGAACGCTCGGCGCAGGAACGCCGTGTGCACGAGCGCAAGAACGTGCATTGGGCGGCCCGTCTGGTGCTGCCCGAAGGAGCCTATAGCTGCACGGTCTATGACTTGTCGTTCGGCGGCGCGCGGGTCCGGCTGGTCGCCGAATTTAAGAAATTTCAGCGCGTGCGGCTCGACTTCGACATGCTCGCGCCGCTCAACGCCGACGTGGTCTGGCTCGGCATCGGCATGATCGGCATCCGTTTCACCGACGATACCGCCTATATCGCGCGCATCCTCGGCCCGGTTCTGGCCAGCAGCGCCGACGGCAGCTGAGCGCCCCTCCTTCTTAAATCCCCGATCTCTGTTAGCATGTGCTGATGGCGAAACTGACCATCCGCATCGATCTGTCGCCTTCCCGCGCCGTCGGCCCGGGCAAGATCCGTTTGCTGGAATTGATCGGCGAGACCGGCTCGATTTCCGCCGCCGGCCGCGCCATGAAAATGTCCTACCGCCGCGCCTGGCTCTTGGCCGACGAGTTGAACCGCCTGTTCAAGGAACGCGTGGTCGCCACCAGCCCCGGCGGCAAGGAAGGCGGCGGCGCGCGGCTCACCCCCTTCGGCCGGCGTTTGGTGCGGCATTACCGCGACATGGAAAAGAAGACTCACCGCGTGCTGGCGAAGCAGCTCGCCGCCTTTGGCGCCGCCGCCACCCGCCAGCGCTGAGTTTTCCCCGCTTGCCCCGGGCCGCGCCATAGCGTTATATCCATGTGGATATAGATAACGCGGAGGGCGGCGCATGCGGAAGACTTGGCGGATTGTCTCCATGGCGGCGCTGGTGCTGCTGCCGGTCTTCGCCCCCTATCACGCCCGGGCTCAGGACAAGCCCGTGCTGGTCTTCGCCGCCGCCAGTCTCAAGAACGCGCTCGACGACGTGGCGGCGCAATACCAGCGCGACACCGGCAAAACCGCAAGCATCTCCTATGCCGCGAGCTCGGCCTTGGCCAAACAGATCGAAGCCGGCGCGCCGGCCGACCTCTTCATCTCCGCCGATCTCGACTGGATGGATTATCTTGCCGGCAAGAACCTGATCAATGCGGCCAGCCGCAAGACCCTGCTCGGCAACAAGCTAGTGCTGATCGCGCCGGTGAACGGCGCGGGCCCGGTGAAGATCGAGCCCGGATTCCCGATCGCGAAACTCTTGAAGGGCGGGCGGCTCGCTTTGGCCGATCCCGATGCCGTACCCGCCGGAAAATACGCCAAGGCGGCGCTGCAATATCTCGGCGTGTGGGATAGTGTCGCGAATTCGCTGGCGCCGGGCGAGAACGTGCGCGCGACCTTGGAGCTGGTGGCGCGCGGCGAAGCGTCTTTGGGCATCGTCTATCAGACCGACGCGGCGGCCGAGCCCGGGGTCAAGATCGCCGGTGTCTTTCCCGAGAACAGCCATCCCCCGGTGGTCTATCCCGCGGCGATCACCGCCTCGTCGTCCAATCCGGGCGCGGCTGCGTTCCTGACCTATATCGAATCCGCGAAGGCCAGACCTTTGTTCGAGAAACAGGGCTTCACCGTTTTGCCCTAGCCGTAAAGCTCTTTCGCGCGTTTCTCGAAGGCCGAGACCATGCGCTTCACCGCTTCGTTGAACAGCGCCCCGATCACGCTTTGCAGCAAATGCGAGCGGAACTCGAAATCGACGTAGAAATCGACCAGGCAGCCGCCGGGTTGACGCTCCAACAGCCAGTGATTCTTGAGATACTTGAACGGGCCTTCGGCGTATTCGACGTCGATGCGGTCCGGCCTGTTCAGCGTCACGCGCGAGGAGAACTTCTCGCGCACCATGCGCCAGCCGATCAGCAGATCGCCGAGGATGACATTGTCGCGGCGCTCGCGGATGCGCGCGCCCACGCACCAGGGCAGGAATTCGGGATAGCGCTCGATATCGGCGACGAGATCGAATACCTGCTCCGGCGTGTAGGGCAGGAAGCGCTTCTCGGCGTGGGTGGGCATCGCTCTAGAGAGAAGCGCGGACGAGCTTGGCTTCGCGCGCCTGGCGCAGTTTCTCGAAATCCTCGCCGGCGAAATAGGAGGAACGCGTCAGCGGCGAGGCCGAAACCATGAGGAACCCCTTGGCGAAGGCCAACGCCTTGTAATCGGCGAATTCGGCCGGATCGACATAACGCATCACCGCGTGGTGCTTGGGCGTGGGCTGGAGATACTGGCCGATGGTGAGGAAATCAACCTGGGATTGGCGGAGATCATCCATGAGCGCGAGCACCTCATCCCTCGCCTCGCCCAGCCCCACCATCATGCCGGATTTTGTGAACATCGCCGGGTCGAGTTCCTTGACGCGCGCCAGGAGATCGAGCGAGGCGCGGTAACGCGCACCGGGCCGGACTTCTTTGTAGAGCCGCGACACGGTTTCGAGATTGTGGTTGTAGACATCGGGCCGGGCCGTCACGACCGCTTCGATCGCGCCATCCTTTTTCAAAAAATCGGGCGTCAGCACCTCGATGGTGGTTTGGGGCGCGGCTTCGCGGATGGCCCGGATGGTCGCGGCAAAATGCCCCGCCCCGCCATCGTCGAGATCGTCGCGGTCCACTGACGTTACAACAATGTGGTGGAGGCCGAGCTTCGCCACCGCCTCGCCGACATGCGCCGGCTCATGCGGATCGACCGATCCCGGCCTGCCGGTGGCGACGTTGCAGAAGGAACAGGCGCGGGTGCAGACAGCGCCCAGGATCATCACCGTGGCGTGTTTCTGCGCCCAGCATTCGCCGATATTGGGGCAGGCCGCTTCCTCGCAGACGGTGTTGAGCTTCAACGCGCGCATGAGATCGCGCGTCTCCTGATACGCCTTCGATTGCGGCGCCTTGACGCGCAGCCAATTCGGCTTGGCCGGCGAAGGCTGGTCGGGCTTATGCGCTTTTTCAGGGTGGCGGAGGGTTTGCGTGATCATCGGCTTAGATGTGGATCGCTCGCTTATAGGCTTCAAGCACCGACTCGTGCATCATTTCGGAAAGCGTCGGGTGCGGGAAGATGGTCTCCATCAGCTCCTGCTCGGTGCTTTCGAGCGTCTTGGCGATGGCGTAGCCCTGGATCAGCTCGGTCACCTCGGCGCCGATCATGTGCGCGCCCAGAAGCTCGCCGGTCTTGGCGTCGAACACGGTCTTGATCATGCCCTCTGGCTCGCCCAGGGCGATGGCCTTGCCGTTGCCGATATAGGGGAAATGGCCGACGCGCACCTCGCGCCCCGCCGCCTTGGCGGCTTTCTCGGTCAGGCCGATGCTGGCCACTTGCGGCATGCAATAGGTGCAGCCCGGCACGTTCTGAACCTTCAAGGGATGCGCGGTCTTCAAGCCGGCGATGTGCTCGACGCAGATGACGCCCTCATGCATCGCCTTATGCGCGAGCCAGGGCGGGCCCACCACGTCGCCGATGGCGTAAACCCCGGGCTCGCCCGTGGCCATCCATTGATCAACGATAATGTGCGTCTTCTCCACCTTCACCTTGGTGCCTTCGAGGCCGAGATTTTCGACATTGCCGACGATGCCGATGGCGAGCACCACGCGGTCGGCCTTGACCTCGAAGCTCTTGCCCGCCGCTTCGACCGTCGCCGTGACGTCGTTCCCGGCCTTGGCCAGATTCTTCACCGTGGCGCCCGTGTAAATCTTCATGCCCTGCTTCTCGAAGGATTTGCGGGCGAAGGCCGAAATCTCCTCGTCCTCCACCGGCAGGATCCGGTCGAGCACTTCCAACACCGTCACCTCCGCGCCCATGCTCCGGTAGAAGCTCGCGAATTCGATGCCGATGGCGCCCGAGCCGATCACCAGCAGGGATTTGGGCATTTCCTTCGGGATCATCGCCTCCTTGTAGGTCCAGACGAGTTTCCCGTCGGGCTCGAGGCCGGGCGCGCTGCGCGCGCGGGCGCCCGAAGCGATGATGATGTGCTTGGCGGTCAAATCGGCATCGGTCTTGCCGGAAACCTTCACCTTGCCCTTGCCCGCCAGCATGGCGCCGCCGTCGAACACGGCGATCTTGTTCTTCTTCATCAGAAAGCCCACGCCGGAGGAAAGCTGCGCCGCCACCTTGCGCGAGCGCTCGATCACCTTGGTGATGTCGAAGGCGATGTCCTTGGCCGAGAAACCATACTGGTCGAGATGATGCAGCAGGTGATTGATCTCGGAACAGCGCAGCAGCGCCTTGGTCGGGATGCAGCCCCAGTTGAGGCAGATGCCGCCCAGATGCTCGCGCTCGACCACCGCGGTTTTCATTCCCAATTGCGCCGCGCGGATGGCCGCGACATAGCCGCCCGGGCCGCCGCCGATCACCACCACGTCGAAGGATGTGTCCGCCATTTTTCTCTTTCCCTAGACCAGCAGCGAAGCCGGCTCCTCGATCAGTTTCTTGAATATCTGCAACCATTGCGAGCCTTCCGCCCCGTTGAGCACGCGATGGTCGCAAGCGAGCGTGCAGCTCATCACGGTCGCGACCGCGAGCTGGTCGTGCCTCGCCACCGCGCGCTTCTCGCCCACGCCCACGGCCAGGATGCAGGCCTGGGGCGGGTTGATGACGGCGGTGAATTCGCGGATGCCGAACATGCCGAGATTGGAGATCGAGAAGGTGCCGCCCTGGAACTCGGTCAGCTTCAATTTTCCGGCACGCGCGCGCAAGCCCATATCCTTCATCTCCGCCGAGATCACATCGACCTTTTTCTGGTCGGCGTTCTTGACGATGGGCGTGATGAGGCCGTCCTCGAGCGCCACCGCCACCGCGATATCCACCTGGCTCCAGCGCAGGATGGCGTCGTCGCTATAAGAGGCGTTGGCGGCGGGATATTGCTTCAAGGCGAGCGCCGCGGCACGGATGACGAAATCATTGACCGAGAGCTTCAGGCTTCTGGCGTCGGCCAGATCGGCCCGCACCTTCAAGAGCGCGTCGATCTCGCAATCCACTGTCAGGAAGAAATGCGGCACGTTGCGAGCCGAATCCGTCATGCGCTTGGCGATGACGCGGCGGATGTTGGTGTGCGGAATTTCGGTGAAGGCGATGTTGCCCGCCTCGGCCACGATCTTGGCCTTGGGATAAGTGGGCTCCGCCGATGCGGCGGGCCCGCGGGTCAGCGCCGCTTCGACATCGGCCTTGACGATGCGGCCATGCGGGCCGCTGCCGGAAAGGCGCGACAGATCAATGTTGGATTTCTCGGCCAATCGCCGCGCAAGCGGGCTCACGAAAACGCGCCGGGCGAAAGCGGGCCCACGCGACGGCGGCGGGGCTGATGGGCGTGGCGCCAGCGTTGGCGCTGGGGCGGATGCCGGTTTCACCGCCGCCGCGGCTTGCGCCATTGGTTTTGCCGCGGGACTTTCAGTCGTCGTGCTCCGCGCGGGGGGCGCGGCCGGGGCGGCTTTGATGTCCGAAGCCTTTTCGCCCTCGCCCAATATCACCGCGATGGGCTGGTTCACCTGCACGCCCTTGGTGCCTTCGGGCACGAGAATGCGGCCGAGCGTGCCCTCGTCCACCGCCTCGAATTCCATGGTCGCCTTGTCGGTCTCGATCTCGGCCAGGATGTCGCCGGCCTTGACCTTGTCGCCTTCCTTCTTGTGCCACTTGGCGAGGTTGCCCTCGGTCATGGTGGGCGACAGCGCCGGCATCAATACCTGGGTCGGCATGTCCCTTGTCCCTAGCGGTACATCACGGATTTGACCGCGGCGACCACGTCCTCGGGCTGCGGCAGGGTCAGGCGCTCGAGATTGGCGGCATAGGGCATCGGCACGTCCTTGCTCGAAACCCGCACCGGCGGCGCGTCGAGGAAATCGAAGGCGCGCTCCGTCACCGTCGCCATCAGCTCGCTGCCGATGCCGGCGAAGGGCCAGCCCTCCTCGACCGAGACGAAGCGATTGGTCTTCTCGACCGAGGCGATGATGGTGTCGATGTCGAGGGGCCGGATGGTGCGGAGATCGATCACCTCGGCGGAAATGCCCTCGGCTTCGAGCGAAGCGGCCGCGGTCAACGCCACATGCACCATCTGCGAATATGCCACGATGGTGACATGCTCGCCGGGCCGCGCGATGCGGGCGCGGCCGATCGGCACGATCCAATCGCCTTCGCTTGGTACCGGAAAGGCCTGGCCATAGACCAACTCGTTTTCGAGGAAAATGACCGGCGAGGGATCGCGGATGGCGGATTTCAGCAGGCCCTTGTGGTCCGACGCCGTGAAGGGCGCGATCACTTTGAGGCCCGGAACATGCGCGTACCAGCTCGCGTATTCCTGGCTGTGCTGCGCGGCGACGCGCGCCGCCGCGCCGTTGGGGCCGCGGAACACGATCGGGCAATGCATCTGGCCGCCCGACATGTAGCGCGTCTTGGCGGCGGAGTTGACGATCTGATCCATCGCCTGCATGGCGAAATTCCAGGTCATGAATTCGACAATCGGCCGCAAGCCCGCCATGGCGGCGCCGACGCCGAGGCCGGTAAAGCCGTGCTCGGATATGGGGGTGTCGATGACGCGGCGCGCGCCGAATTCCTCCAGCAATCCCTGGCTGACCTTGTAGGCGCCCTGGTATTCGGCCACTTCCTCGCCCATCAGGAACACGTCAGGGTCGCGGCGCATTTCCTCGGCCATGGCGTCGCGGAGCGCCTCGCGCACGGTCATGGTGGTCGAGGGACCGGTCCAATCGGTCTCCTGCGCCACCGCCATGACGGGCGGTGCCGGCGCGCGGAGCACGGAAACAACAGGTTCCGCGGATTCATGTTGGATGGCGGGCGCCGCCGGCACGGTGAGCGCCTCGGCTTGCGGGGCTTCTTTCGGTTTTGCCGTGCTTCGCACGGCAGGGGCGGCGCTCTCCCCTTCTCCGGCAATTCTTGCGATCGGCGCGTTGACCGCGACATGCTCGGTGCCTTCGGGCACCAGGATCTCGGCGAGCGCGCCTTCGTCCACCGCCTCGAATTCCATGGTCGCCTTGTCGGTTTCGATCTCGGCCAGGATGTCGCCGGCCTTGACCGCGTCGCCGACCTTCTTGTGCCATTTGGCGAGCTTGCCCTCGGTCATGGTCGGCGAGAGCGCGGGCATCAGGACATCGACCATGATCTTAGGCCCCGGCCCCGCTTTGCGGGGCATCGGCCTGCGCCTCGCCGTATATCTCGGTCCACAGCTCGGCGGGATCGGGCTCGGGGCTTTGCTGCGCGAAATCGGCGGCGGCGGTGATAACCGCCTTCACCTCGTTGTCGATCTCCTTGAGCTTGGCCTCCTCGGCGATATTGCCGTCGACGATCCGCTTTCTCAGTTGATCGATCGGATCGTGCTCCTGGCGCATGCGGCTGACCTCGTCCTTGCTGCGGTACTTCGCCGGGTCGGACATGGAATGGCCGCGATAGCGGTAGGTCAGCATTTCGAGGATGAACGGACCCTTGCCGCTGCGCGCGTGCTCGACCGCGTCTTCCACCGCCGCCATCACCGCCAGCACGTTCATGCCGTCGAGCTGATAGCCGGGGATGTTGAAAGGCGCGCCGCGGCCGAAGAGATTGGGCGAAGCGGACGAGCGCGACACCGAGGTGCCCATGCCGTAGCGGTTGTTCTCGATGATATACACGACCGGCAGTTTCCACAGCGCCGCCATGTTGAGGCTTTCATAGACCTGCCCCTGATTCATCGCGCCGTCGCCGAGGAAGGTGAGCGAGACCCGGCCGTTGTCGCGGTAGCGGTGGGCGAAGGCGATGCCGGTGCCGATCGGCACCTGGGCGCCGACGATGCCGTGCCCGCCGAAGAAATTCCGCTCGCGCGAGAACATGTGCATCGAGCCGCCCTTGCCCTTGGAATAGCCGGTGCGCCGCCCGGTGAGCTCGGCCATCACCCCCTTCGGGTCCATGCCGGTGGCGAGCATGTGGCCGTGATCGCGATAAGCGGTGACGATGGTGTCGCCCTTCTCGATAGCCGCCATGGCGCCGGTCACGACCGCCTCCTCGCCGATATAGAGATGGCAGAAGCCGCCGATCAGCCCCATGCCGTACATCTGGCCGGCCTTTTCCTCGAAGCGGCGTATGAGCAGCATCGAGCGGTAGAATTCCAGCATTTTCTCGGCCGAAACCTCGGCCTCCGGTGGCGGATCCTGGTCGGATTTGGTTCTGGGCTTGCGTTTGGTGGCGACGGCCATGAATTCTCCCCGGCGTTAACGGCTTGACGCCGCTTTTATCGACTGACTGGCTTTACTAGCGCCCAAACCCCAAACCAGGCAAGCAATCTCTGTCCAAATTATTGTTATGCAATATAAAATATGACATAACCGTAATCCAGTTAAGAGTGCTGAAAAATCTGGCCGAGGGTCATGACATGGCGGCGAAACTGCATAAAAGAGTCGCAAAATGTGATCGCGCCTTGGGCGCGAGCCGCCCGCGCCCAAACGCCGCAGGGGTTATCGACTCGAACCCGGCCGTCCCGAAAAACCGGAAAATCAGCGGTTCGAATTCTGGGTGTAATAGATAACGACCTCGTCCGGCCCGGCGAGGTTCAAGACCGCGCGCGCCCGCTCGTCGAGCAGGTCGCGGTCGATATGAGCGCTCTCCAGGAGCTTGACGCGGTTGGCGAGCGGCTGGAGTTCGGCATCGAGCGCGGCCTTCTCGGCCTCGGCCGCGCGCACCTGCTGCATCAGCCCCATCATGGCGATGAGGCCGCGGTCGCCCTGCACCAGGTGATAGGCGAAATAGCAGACCAGGCTGATCCCGAGAATGGGACCGATGATCTGGCCGGCGCGGCCGCGCAGTTGACTGATAACCCCCATGACGACTCGAAAGAATCACATCCCGAGTTGTCAGGTCAACTGAACAATCAACGAGTTGTTAACGCTTTATAAACCTTATTCTCAGGGGGCCATATCCTCGGCGCGCCGCGTAGCACAGCCCGGCCAGCGGGCCGGGCATCGTGCGAAGCTAACGTTTGAGCACGGCCCTGCCGGGGTAGCGCGCGGAAGGACCCAGCTCCTCCTCGATGCGGATGAGCTGGTTGTATTTGGCGAGCCGGTCGGAGCGCGACAGCGACCCGGTCTTGATCTGGCCGGCATTGGTGCCGACCGCCAGATCGGCGATGGTCGAATCCTCGGTCTCGCCCGAGCGGTGCGAGATCACCGTGCCGTAGCCGTTGCGCCGCGCCAGCGCCACGGTCTCGAGGGTTTCCGAGAGCGTGCCGATCTGGTTCACCTTCACCAGCACGGCGTTGGCGATGCCCTGCTTGACGCCCTCGGCCAGGCGCTTGGGGTTGGTTACGAAATTGTCGTCGCCGACGAGTTGGATTTTCTTGCCGAGCGCCTTGGTGAGCTCGATCCAGCCGGATGTGTCGCCTTCGGCCACGCCGTCCTCGATCGACAGGATCGGATATTTCGCGACCAAGCCTTCGTAGAATTTCACCATCTGGCCGGAATCGAGGGTCTTGCCTTCCATCTTGTATTTGCCGTCGGCGAAGAATTCCGACGACGCCGGGTCGAGCGCCAGCGCCACCTGCTCGCCCGGCTTGTAGCCGGCGGCTTCGATGGCGCGCAAAACAAAGCCCAGCGCCTCTTCGGCGGATTTGAGATTGGGCGCGAAGCCGCCTTCGTCGCCCACATTGGTGTTGTGGCCCTTGTCTTTCAGCGCGGCCTTGAGCGCGTGAAACACCTCCGCGCCCCAGCGCACCGCCTCGGCGAGCGAAGGCGCGCCCACCGGCACAATCATGAACTCTTGGATATCAATGGGATTATCGGCGTGCACGCCGCCATTGATGACGTTCATCATCGGCACCGGCAGCGTCGTGGCCTCGACGCCGCCCACATACCGGTAAAGCGGCAGGCCCAGATCGGAAGCGGCCGCCTTGGCCGACGCCAGACTCACCCCGAGAATGGCGTTGGCGCCGAGCCGCGCCTTGTTCGGCGTACCGTCCAATTCTATCAGCGCGCGGTCGAGCCCGGCCTGGTCGGCGGCGTCGAAGCCCGAGAGCGCGTCGAAAATCTCACCATTGACGCCATCGACCGCCTTCTTCACGCCCTTGCCGCCATAGCGCTTCTTGTCGCCGTCGCGCAGCTCGACCGCCTCATGGCTTCCGGTCGAGGCGCCCGAGGGCACGGATGCCCGGCCCTTGGCGCCTGATTCCAGCGTCACATCGACTTCGACCGTGGGATTGCCACGGCTGTCGAGTATCTCGCGCGCGCGGATATCGGTAATCGCGCTCATGCGCCGTTCTTCGCCTTGGCCAGCTTGTCGAACGCCATCAGACTGGCGAGCAGCGCCGGCATGTCCTTGAGCTTCACCATATTGGGCCCGTCGCTGGGCGCGTGGTCGGGATCCTGGTGGGTTTCCATGAACACCGCGGCGACGCCCACCGCGACCGCCGCCCGCGCCAGCACCGGCACGAATTCGCGCTCGCCGCCGCTGCGGTCGCCTTGGCCGCCCGGCTGTTGCACCGAGTGGGTGGCGTCGAACACCACCGGATATCCGGTCTGCGCCATGATCGGCAAGGCGCGCATGTCGGATACCAGCGTGTTGTAGCCGAAGCTCGCCCCGCGCTCGCACAACAGAATATTCTCGTTTCCGGCCTCGGACACTTTCTTGGCGACGTTCTTCATGTCCCAGGGCGCGAGGAACTGGCCCTTCTTGATGTTCATCGCCCGCCTGGTCTTGGCCGCCGCCACCAGGAGATCGGTCTGGCGGCAGAGAAAGGCGGGGATTTGCAGCACGTCCACCGCCTCGGCCACGGGCGCGCATTGCTCGGCGGTGTGCACGTCGGTCAGCACCGGGCAGCCGTATTTCTCGCGTATTTCGGCGAGGATGGGCAGCCCCGCTTCCAGCCCCATGCCGCGCTCGCTCTTGTTCGAGGTGCGGTTGGCCTTGTCGAAGGAGGTCTTGTAGATGAGCCCGATGCCGAGCCTGGCCGTAAGCTCGACCAGCGCGTGGCTCATTTCCATCGCGTGCTGGCGGCTTTCCAGCACACAAGGCCCAGCGATCAAGGCCAAGGGCCGGTCATTGCCGACGGTGATATTGCCGATATGGACGTGGCGGGGGGCAGTCATGGGGCCTTTATATAGCAGCCGCCTAGACCAAGCGCGACTGCTCTACCGCGGCCTTGATGAAGGAGGTGAACAGCGGGTGAGGCTCGAAGGGCCGGCTCTTCAGCTCGGGGTGGAATTGGACCCCGATGAACCAGGGATGGTCGGCGAATTCGATGATCTCGGGGAGATCGCCGTCGGGCGACATGCCGGAAAACCGCATCCCGGTCTTTTCGAGCCGCGACTTGTAGTTGATGTTGACCTCGTAACGGTGGCGGTGGCGCTCGCTGATCTCGGTCTTGCCGTAAATCTCGGCCACGCGCGAGCCGGGCAAGAGTTTCGCCGCATAGGCGCCCAAGCGCATGGTGCCGCCCAGATCGCCATTGGCCTGGCGCTTTTCGAGCTGGCTACCTTTCATCCATTCGGTCATGAGGCCGATCACCGGCTCGGCGCAAGCGCCGAACTCGGTCGAGCCAGCCCCGTTCAAGCCCGCCAAATGCCGCGCCGCCTCGATCACCGCCATCTGCATGCCGAAGCAGATGCCGAAATAGGGCACCTTCCGTTCCCGGGCGAAGCGCGCCGCCTCGATCTTGCCTTCGGTGCCGCGCTCGCCGAAGCCGCCCGGCACCAGGATTCCGTCGACGCCTTCGAGATGCGTGACGGCGTCGTCCTGCTCGAAAATCTCGCTGTCGAGCCAATCGAGCTTGACGCCGACATTGTTGGATATACCGCCATGGGCCAGGGCCTCGCTCAGAGATTTATAGGCGTCGGGCAGATGGGTGTATTTGCCCACGACGGCGATGGTGACCGCGCCCTCGGGCTTGCGGATGCGCGCGACGATCTCGCGCCAGCGCGTCAGGTCGGGATCGCGCGCCTCCAGGCCGAAATGGCGGCATACTTCGCGGTCGAAGCCGTGGGCGTGATAGGCAACCGGCACCTGGTAGATCGTGTCGACGTCGAGCGCCGGGATCACCCGCTCTTCCCGCAGATTGCAGAACTGGGCGATCTTCTTGCGCGCGGGCTCGGGGATTTCGCGGTCGCAGCGGCACAACAGAATATCGGGCTGGATGCCCAGCGCCAAAAGCTCCTTGGCCGAATGCTGCGTCGGCTTGGTCTTCAATTCGCCGGCCGAGGGGATATAGGGCACCAAGGTCAGGTGCACATACATGGCGCGGTCGCGGCCCAATTCGTTGCCCAATTGGCGGATGGCCTCGAGGAAAGGCAGGCTTTCGATGTCGCCCACCGTGCCGCCGATCTCGCACAGCACGAAATCCTCGCCGTTCAAATCGGCCTGGATCGATTCCTTGATCGCGTCGGTCACGTGCGGGATGACCTGCACCGTGGCGCCGAGATATTCGCCGCGCCGCTCGCGCCCGATCACGGTGGAATAGATCCGGCCCGAGGTCAGGCTGTCGCTGCGCCGCGAGGCGACGCCGGTATAGCGCTCGTAATGGCCCAGATCGAGATCGGTTTCGGCGCCGTCATCGGTGACATAGACCTCGCCATGCTGATAGGGGCTCATGGTGCCGGGGTCGACGTTGATATAGGGGTCGAATTTACGCAGGCGGACGCGGAATCCGCGCGCCTGGAGAAGCGCGCCGAGCGCCGCCGCCGAAAGACCCTTGCCGAGTGAGGAGACCACGCCGCCGGTGATGAAGATAAACCGCGTCATGGAATTTCACCATACAGCACCCGGCGCTTCGTGCAAACGGAAAGGCGACTCGGGTTGCGTTAACCCTCCGCCCGGTGCGCCGCGCGCGGCTGGCCGTGGCCGTGACCCTGGCTGTTGCCGTGGCCCCGATTATTGCCGTGGCCCTGGCTATGACCATGACCGTGACCGTTGCCGCGGCCGCGATGGTTGCCGCGCGGCTGATGACGGCCGCGTTCCGATTCCGCCGGACGCCCGCCCCCGCCATGAACCGCGGGGAAGCCGTGACCCTCCACCACGGCGATCTTGCGCCGCGTCAGTTTCTCGATGTCGCGCAGGAAGCCCTTCTCCGAGCCGTCGCAGAACGAGATCGCCACGCCCGCGGCGCCGGCGCGCGCGGTGCGGCCGATGCGGTGGACATAGCTCTCGGGCACGTTCGGGAGGTCGAAGTTGAAGACGTGGGTGATGCCGTCGATGTCGATGCCGCGGGCGGCGATGTCGGTCGCCACCAGCACGCGCACCTTGCCGACGCGGAAATCGCCGAGCGCGCGCTGGCGCGCGGCTTGCGACTTGTTGCCGTGGATGGCCTCGGCCTTGATGCCGCCGCGGGCGAGCTCTTCGGCGACCCGGTTGGCGCCATGCTTGGTGCGGGTGAAGACGAGCGCGCGGGAAATGCCGGTGTCCTTCAACAGGGACGTGAGCAGCGCGCGCTTGTTGCCGGTATCGACGAACATCACGCGCTGGTCGATGCGCTCGACCGTGGTGGCGGCCGGCGTCACCTCGACCCGCACCGGATCCTTGAGGAGATTGCCGACCAGGCGCTCGATTTCAGGCGGCATGGTGGCCGAGAACAGCAGCGTCTGGCGCTGCTTGGGCAACGCGCCGGCGATGCGCCGCACGTCGTGGATGAAGCCCATGTCGAGCATGCGGTCGGCCTCGTCGAGCACGAAGACCGAGAGACCGTCGAAGCGCACATGGCCCTGTTCCATGAGGTCGAGCAGGCGGCCGGGCGTGGCGACCAGGATGTCGACGCCGCGCCGGAGCGCGTCGACCTGGGGCTGCTGGCCGACGCCGCCGAAGATCACGGCGGTGCGGAGGCCCAGATGGCGGCCATAGGCGCGGAAGCTTTCGGCGATCTGGAGCGCCAGTTCGCGGGTGGGCGTGAGGATCAGCGCCCGCATGGAGTTGCGCGGCGCGGGCTGAGCCTGCGCCGAGAGGCGTTGCAGGATCGGCAGCGCGAAGGCCGCCGTCTTGCCGGTGCCGGTCTGGGCGATGCCGAGCAGGTCGCGGCCGGCGAGAAGATGCGGAATGGCCTGGGCCTGGATGGGCGTGGGCTGGGTGTATTTCTCGGTAGCCAAAGCACGTTGAAGCGGCTCGACCAGATCGAGTTGCGAGAATGAAGACGTCACTGTGTTGTTAACTTTCTTAAATCGGCCGTGAGCGCAAGGCGCAAAGCGGCCCTTGTTAAAGGCTTGCCTCGCGCGCGCCGAGGTGCCGTGTTGTTGGTGATTATCTCGAAATGTGAGGCGCTGGAAGGACCGAAATCCGCCGCGCTTCGCGCGATTGCGAGAAACGGTGACCTCTACATGGGCCTGTTGGCACGCGAAGTCAACCGGATAACGCCGGGCCGGCATAAATGCCGCAGGCGTTAACGAATGATGACTCGCGAATCTTCCCGGTTTACTTGGTGAGCGGAACGCTCGGCTCGGGCGGAAGCGCAGGCGCAGCCGGCGCGGGCGAAACCGGGCCGCTGGTGCCCGGCTGATCGACGACCGAGCGCGGCGCGCGCTGATGCGCGGCCAGCACGGCCAAGCCGATCGAGGTGACGAAGAACAGCCCCACCAGCACGGCGGTGGTGCGGGTGAGCAGATTGGCGGTCGAGCGCCCGGTCATGAATCCGGACATGCCGCCGCCGCCCATGCCGAGCGCGCCGCCTTCGCTCTTTTGCAGCAGCACCACGCCGATGAGCGCCACGGCCAAAATCAGGTGAATGGTGACGACGACGGTGATCATGGGCCGGGTTTGTAGCGGTTTCGGGGCCAAAAGGCCAGCACAGCCGCGTAGACCAATTGACCAATGATTCCCGGATGCTTTCGTCGCTCGCCTTCGCCCGATAAGATGCGGGCGGGGGATAAATGCTGTTCAATTCTCACCTGTTCCTGCTGGTGTTCCTGCCGCTCGCGGTCGCGATTTACCGCCTGATCCCGAGCCAAGCCGCGTTGCGCGTCTGGTACCTGATCGCGATCTCGCTGGTCTTCTACGGCTATTGGGACGTGTCCTTCGTGCCCTTGCTGGTGGTTTCGGTGCTGGGCAATTGGGGCCTCTCGAAGCTTTATCAGGCGAATGGGCGGCGGCTGGTGCCGGCGGCCGGCATCGCGCTCAATCTCGCCTCGCTCGCCTATTTCAAATACGCCGCCTTCCTGGTCTCCAATCTCAACCTCGCCTTCCACACCAGCTTCGCGGTCGATAAGGTGCTGCTGCCGCTCGGCATCAGCTTCTTCACCTTCCACAACATCATGTATCTGGCCGATCTCTATCGCGGCAAGGCGCCGATCTACCGGCTGCGCGATTACGCGCTCTATATCGTGTTCTTTCCGCAGATCGTCGCCGGCCCGTTGGTGCGGCATTGGGAGTTGATCCCGCAAATCCCGCGGGACCCGTGGGGCCAGGACACGGCCGAACGCATCGGGCGCGGCCTCACCTTGCTGATCATCGGGCTTTTGAAGAAGGTGCTGATCGCCGACGCGCTGGCGCCGCAGGTCAACGCGACATTCGAGGCGGTGGCGCAGCACATCACGCCTGGGCTGGGCGACGCCTGGGCGGCGGTGCTGGGCTTCACCTTCCAGATCTATTTCGATTTCTCGGGCTATTCCGACATGGCGATCGGCATCGCGCTGATCTTCGGCTTCACCTTGCCGTTCAATTTCGACGCGCCCTACCGCGCTGTGAGCTTGCGGGATTTTTGGCGGCGCTGGCACATGACGCTGTCGCGCATGTTGCGCGATTATCTCTACATCCCGTTCGGCGGCAACCGCCACGGCCTGCCGCGCCAGGTGCTGGCCTTGCTCGGAACCATGCTGCTGGGGGGATTGTGGCACGGCGCCTCCTGGACCTTCGTGATCTGGGGCGGCTTGCACGGCATGGGCCTCGCCGCGGGCGTGTTGTGGCGCCGCGCCCTGCCGCCGATGCCCACCTTTATCAGCGCGTCACTGACCTTCGCCTTCGTCGTCTTTGCCTGGGTGTTCTTCCGCTCCGCCGATCTCGGCCAGGCAGCAACCATGTTGTCCGCCATGGCCGGCGCCGGGGGAGTGCGCGTCTCGCGCCATCTGATTTCCATCCTGCTCGCCGCGAGCATCGCCTTCCTCGGCCCTACCAGCCAGGACGTGGCGCTGCAACGGCTCAAGCCCACGCGCTGGAGCGCGCTAGCGGCGGCGCTGATGCTGTGCCTGATCCTGATGAAGCTGGGCGACGACACCAATTACGAATTCGTCTATTTCCAGTTCTGAACCCATGAACTGGCCGCGCTATTGCCTTTTCCTGCTGATTGCGACCGCGCTCGCCGTGCTGGCGTTGCTGGCCGTGACCGTCGCGCTCGATCCCTACGATGCCGGCTGGCTGGCGCTGTTCCACCGCTCCGGCGTGCCGCTTTACGGCCAGCGCATGGCCGATGCCAGCCGCGGCCGCGATCCGCAATTCGACAGCGCCGTGATCGGCAACTCCACCATCCAATTGCTCGACCCCGCCCGGCTCGACCAGGATTTGGGCGGGAGCTTCGTCAGCCTGGCGATCCCTGGCACCGGGCCTTACGAACAATTGCTGGTGCTTAACTGGTTCCTGCGCCACCACAAGGGAAACGTTCGGATCGTGGTCATCGGCATGGATGGCGCCTGGTGTGACTCGCCCCGCATTTTCGACCCGGCCGGCGAGACCTATCCCTTCCCCGCCTGGCTTTATGCCGAGAAACCCTGGCCCTATATCCATCACATGTTCTCCTACAAATCGCTCGAGGCCGGTATCCGCCGCCTGGCGGTAATTTTCGGGCACGCTCCGGCGGCGCGCGCCGACGGCTACAACGATTACGAGGCGGGCAAGGCCTATGACCCCAACGCGGCGCGGGCGCGCATGATCAATGGCGGCGCCGAAAACGATCAGGCTGAGGACGCCGCTCCGGCGCCGGCTCCGGCGCCGCCGCTCAATAGCGACCGGCCTGAATTCGCCGCCCTGGCGGCGACGCTGGGGGGCTTGCCCAACAGCGTCTATGTCGCGCTGGTCTTCCCGCCGCGCGAAGCCAGCTCGGTGCCGCCGCCCGGCAGCGACGGCGCTAGCCTGGTGGCGGCCTGCAAATCCCGGGCGCAAAATCTGGCCCAGTCCCACGCCAATGTCCGGGTGATCGATTTCCTCCAGGACGGCGCGATCTCCCGGCCGGAGAATTTCTGGGACAACATCCATTACCGCGGCGGCGTGGCCCGCCAGATCGAGGCCGCCATCGTCCAAGCCAGACCCAAAGCCGACTAAACCGGCAGCAGATCCACGAACCAGAAACCCTTGGTCTTGCCCGGGCCGGGCGAGGCCGGCAGCGGGATCGCCGGGCCGCTATCGGGCGGCTTCGGGATATCGAGCGGGCGATAGACCTTTTCGCCCATGCTGTAGGCGATGGGATGGCGGAAGATCGGCCCGTCATGGACGAAGCTGTGATATTCGCCGTTCTCGCCGCAGGGATCGATGCCGGGGCCGAGGCCGGTGAAGAATCCCTCATCGAGCGCAAGGCCCACGTCTTTCTCGCCCAGCCAGGCGTCGTTGACGCAGCAGGTCAAGGCCTTGAAGCCGCGTGTCACGAATTCGCGCGCGAGCTTGCGCGTATCCGCCTGCCACAGCGGGAACACGCCCGTCATGCCGAGCTCGGTCAGCAGCGCCTCGCGCCATTGCCGCAAATCGGCGAGGAAGATGTCGCCAAACACCGCGCGCTTGACGCCGCGCTTCCGCCAGACGCCTAGGCATAGGCGCAAAGCCGCGACATAGGTGGCGTTGCTTGAATCGGGCCCGACATACATCTTGTCGAGCGGAAGACCGATGGCGCGCGCCTGCGCCTCGACCAGCGCCTCGCGCACGCCATGCATCGAGACGCGCTTGTATTCCTCGCTGACGGTGGTGATGAGCGCCGCGATTTCGAATTCGCCGGCGCGCCTTATCCGGTCGAGCGCCAGCGCCGAATCCTTGCCGCCGCTCCAAAACGCCACCGCCTGTTCCATGGCGCTAGCCTAAGACCGCAAGGCCGCCAGGCGCTAGCTCGCCTCTTCCCATTTCTCGGCGGAAGCGCCGGCGAGCGCGCGTACGCGGGCCTCGTCCTTGGCGAATTCCTTGGCCGGGCCCGAGAACACCACCTTGCCGTCGTCGAGCACATAGGCGCGGTCGGCGATCTCGACCGCGGCGCGCACGTTCTGCTCCACCAGAAGCACGGAAATGCCTTCCTTGCGCGCCGAGACCACGACCCGGAACACGTCCTGCACGATCAGCGGCGCCAGGCCCTGCGACGGCTCGTCCAACAGCAGCAGTTTGGGGTTGAGCAACAGCGCGCGCGAGATCGACAGCATCTCCTGTTCGCCGCCTGAAAGCTGGCGCCCACGGTTGTTCTTGCGTTCGGCCAGGCGCGGGAAGAGCTCGTAGATGCGCGGGATGGTCCAGGGGCCGGGCCGTTCCAGCGGCACCTTCAGATTTTCCTCGACCGTCAGATTGGGGAAGATGCGGCGGCCTTCCGGCACATAGCCCACGCCCAAGGCGGCGATGCGGTAAGGCGGCCAATCGGTGGTGGCCTGGCCGAAGATGCGCACCGCGCCGTCGCGCGCCGGCGTCAGGCCCATGATGCTTCGGAGCGTCGTGCTCTTGCCGGCGCCGTTGCGGCCCAAGAGCGTCACCAACTCCCCCTCGCGCACCTCGAGGCCGATGCCATAGAGGATGTGGCTCTTGCCGTAATAGGTGTGGATGTCTTCGACCTGGAGAACGACCTCGCTCATGCCGCTTTCCCCAGATAGGCATTCTGCACCGCTTCGTTGGCCGCGATCTCCTTGGGCGTGCCCTCGGCCAGCATCGCGCCCTCGGCCAGCACCATGATCCTGTCGGCCAAGTGAAACACCACGCGCATGTCATGTTCGATCAGGATGATCGAGAGATTCTTGTCCTTGTGCAGCTTGCGGATCAACTGGGTGACGTCATAGGTCTCCTGGTCGCCCATGCCGGCGGTGGGCTCGTCCAGCAGCAAGAGCCTGGGCTTCAAGGCGACCGACATTATGATCTCGGTGGCGCGCTGGTCGCCGTGACTCAATTCTCCCACCAGCCGGTCGGCCTTCTCGGTCAGGCCGCCCATCTCGAGCAGATCGACCACCCGGGCCTTGACCTCGCCGTCGGCGGTGCTGGACAGCCAAGCCTTGAGCCGGTAGCCCGAGGCGACCTCGACCGCGATGCGCAAATTCTCGCGCACGGTCAATTCCGGGAAGACCTCGGTGATCTGGAAGGTGCGGGCGATGCCGCGCCACACGCGGCGTGCCGGCAACAGATGGGTGATGTCCTCGCCGTCGAACACGATCTTGCCCGAGCTGGGCGTCAAAAAGCCGCTAATCATGTTGAAGAAGGTCGTCTTGCCGGCGCCGTTGGGGCCGATCACCGCGCGCAATTCGCCCGGCTCGACGGTCATCGACACGCCGTTGACCGCGATCAGGCTGCCGAACTGGCGCGAGATGTTCTCGACCCGGAGCAGACTCATTGCGTCCTCTTCCGCTTGATCAATCCCAGCACGCCGCGCGGGAAGAACAGCACGATCAGCACGAAAAAGAGGCCGATGAAGGATTCCCAGTTCTGGGTGTGGCTCGAAAGCTGGTCTTGCAGCACGATGTAGATCGCGGCGCCGATCAGCGGCCCCCAGAAACTGCGCATTCCGCCCAGCACCGTCATGATGACGAAAGTGCCCGACATGTCCCAGCGCAGCGCGCGCGGATCGACGAAATCGTTCAACAGCGCATAGAGGGTGCCGGCAAGGCTGGCGAAGCAGCCTGAGATAACCCAGGACATCCAGATGTGCCGGTCGACCGGAATGCCGAGGAAACGGGCGCGGCGCTCGTTCTCGCGGATCGCCAGCAGCGTACGGCCGAAGGGCGAGCGCAACAGCCAGCCCATCACGCCCGCCGCCAGTGCGAGCATCGCAAGCACCAGGTAATAGAACGCCTTGTTGTTGTTCAAAATGTCGATGCTGGTGAAACCCAGATCGATCGGCATGCGATGCCAGGCGCTCAAGCCGTCGTCGCCACCCGTGACCGAACTCCATTGAAAGGCGATGAAGAAGAACACCTGACCGAAGGCGATGGTGCACATGGCGAAATAAACGCCGCGCAGCCGGACGATCATCGGGCCGATGATCGCGGCCGCGACGGTGCCGACCACGACGCCGTCCAGAATGGCGAGCGGGGTGCTCGGCTCAAGGTATTTCATGGTCATGGCGGCGCCATAGGCGCCGAGGCCGAAATAGGCGGCGTGGCCGAAGGACAGGACGCCCGTGAAACCCAACAGGAAATTGAGCGCCATCGCCGCCAGCCCATAGATCAACACGCGGCTCCCGAGCTCGGTATAGCCGCCGACCAGCGGCAGCCAATAAGGCGCGCTCAACAGCAGCAGCCAGACCATGGCGTCGGCAGCCCTCTTATCGAGCTTCAGCATCAGAAACGTCCTTCCTCGCCGAGGAGGCCGCGCGGCCGGACGATCAGCACCACCGCCATCATCACGTAGATCACCGCCTCGCTCGCCGAGGGGAAGAACACCGTGGTGATGCCCGAGGCGACGCCGATCAGCACGCCGCCGGCCAGAGTGCCCGGCAAGCTACCAAGACCGCCGACGATGATGGCGATGAAGCTCGGCATGATGAGCGAATCACCGATATTGGGCTGCAAGCCCAGCATGCCGACGGCGAGCACACCCGCGAGCCCCGCGAGATAGATGCCGAGGCCGAAATTGAGATTGCGCAGCACGCGCACATTGACGCCCAGCACCGAGACGGTTTCGAGGTCGAGCGTGCCGGCGCGGATACGCAATCCCAAGCGCGTCCGGTTCAAGATCAGGAACAGCGCCAACACCACCGCCGCGACCAGCACCATCATGAACACGCGATAACCGGTGAGGAAGAACAGCTCGTTGCTCAAGGGCGCCGCGAGCCAGGCCGGGATCTGAAAGGGCAGGCTTTGCGCGCCCCAGATGAAGCGCGTACCGTCCTCGATCATGAAGGCCAAGCCGAATGTCAAAAGCAGACTGTAGAGCGGGTCGCGCCCGTAGAGCCGCCGGATCAGCACGCGCTCGATCAGGATGCCGATGAAGGCGGTGAGGATCGGCGCCGCGATCAGCGCGCCCCAGAATCCGAAATAGGGCATCAGCGTGTAGGCGAGATAGCCGCCGATCGCCAGGAATCCGCCATGGGCGAAATTGATCACCCCCGACAGATTGAGAATGAGCGACAGCCCGAGCGCCATCAAGGCATAGAACGCGCCGATGATGAGGCCGTTGAAGACATTGAAGATGAGCAGCTGCGTCATACGGCGACCACGATCACGAAACCCCCGTCCACGCTTTTGTTATAAGACTCTTGTTATCAAGACGGTCCGCCCGGTTGGGGCTGGCCCGATCCGCCTAACGTAAAACGACGCTAACGAACGCCTCCGTCGAAAACGAACCGGGCGCCGCGGTTGAAAGCGGCGCCCGGTTTTCACGATAGCCTAGGACGGCCACACCATCTTGCAGCCCGTTCCGTCGACCGACAGCGCCGCGTCCGTGCCCTTCATCTCGGAGGAGATCTTGAACAGATCCTCCGGATCGCCGCCAGCCGGCGCCGCCTGCGCGTGGCCGACATAAAGGGTCGGCATCAGCTGGTTGTCGCCGATGCGGTAGAACGGGTTGTTCGGCATCAACGCCACTTCGGGCGGCAGGACGAGGCCCTGCATCGCTTGGGCCAGCTTCAAGGGCTCGAGCGACTTGGCCTTGTCGGCGGCGAGCTTGCAACTCCAGATCGCGGTATAGCCGAACCAGGTGCGCGCCGTCGGCACCTTGCCGCCGCTCCGCTTGCGGACAGCCGAGACGAACTCCGGCACATGCGCCACGCCAGGCTGTTTCCAGTACCATTCGAAACACCAATCGCCGATCAGCGCTTCGGGCGGCAGGCCCTCGAGCACTTCGAGCTCCTGCTGCGCGCCGGCGATGTGGAACTTCTTGTTGAGTCCGAACTGCACCGCCTGCTTGAGGCAGTTGATCATGTCGTCGCCCGCGAGCAACAAGATGATCGCGTCCGGATTGGTCGATTGCGCCTTGATCAGATTGGCCGAGAAGTCGGTGCTGCCGAGCGGAACCTGATCCGCGCCCAACTCGGTGCCGCCGGCGGCGTTCAAGCTGGCTTCAAAGCCCGCCTGCAAGCCGTGGCCGAAGGCGTAGTCGGTGACGATGAAGTACCACTTCTTGCCGTAGGTGAGCAGCAGCTTGGAAACCGAATTGGTCTCCATGCGCGTGGTGTTGCAGACACGGAACACGTTCCAGTGGCATTGCGTGCCGGTGACGCTATCGGTATGGCCGCCGGGCACGATATGGAACACGCCCTTCTCGTTGCTGTAATTCGCCATCGCCTGCGCCAGCCCCGAGTTGATGTTGCCGATGAGGAAGTTGACCTTGTCGCCTTCGACCAGCTTGCTGGCTTTCTGCACGGCGACGGCGGCGTCGGTGCTGGTCGAATCCTCGACCAGCAAATCGACCTTGCGGCCCATGATGCCGCCCTTGGCGTTGATCTGGTCGACGGCGAGCTGCGCGCCGATCAATTCATTCTTGCCGAGCGCGGCGAAGGTGCCGGTCAGCGGATTGTCGAGGCCGATCTTGACGGTATCGGCGGCGCGCGCGCTCCAAACGAAGGGCGAGGCGAATTGCGCCGCACCGGCGACGGCGGCGGCCTTGATCACCGTACGGCGATCAAGCTTCATCGAAACGGAATTCTTGCTCATTGTTCACTCCCTGTCTTTGTTGGCTTCATTCGCGCAAGTGAGGCGTACCCGCCGCGTTGGGCGGAATTTGTCCGTCTTTTTATGTTAGCGACAGCCCCCTATTTTTTGACTTGGGGGCATCATCCGCAATGCCGCGATTATCTTCAAGCGTATTGATGGCCCGGTCCGGGCGGCCCTAAACGGCCGGGATGGGCGGGGTCAGGGGGCCATGCCCTGGGGTATTTTACCCGCAGGCCCGGGCTATTGCCCAAAAATCATCCAGTGCCAGGCTGGCCCCGCCCACCAGCGCCCCATCGACTTCGGGGGCGGTCATCAATTCGCGGGCGTTCTGCGGCTTGACCGAGCCGCCATAGAGGATGCGTACCTCGCGCAACCGTGATCCCAGAGCCAGGCGTATCCCGGCGTGAATTTCGCTCACCTCGGGGGGCGTGGGGGTGCGCCCACTGCCGATGGCCCAGACCGGCTCATAGGCCACGGCCAGGTTCGATGCGTCCAGCCCGGCCATGCCGGGCGGCAAGGAACCCGCGAGCTGGTGCTCGACGACATCGCGGGTTTTACCCGCCTTGCGTTCGGTCTCGCTTTCGCCGACGCAGAGGATCACCGCCAGCCCGGCCTGGCGCGCCGCGGCAACCTTGGCGCACACATCCGCGTCGCTTTCGTGATGCGACGCGCGCCGCTCGGAATGGCCGAGTATGACATAGCGGCAGCCCGCATCCTTGATCATCGCTGCGCTGATGTCGCCGGTATGCGCGCCCTTATCTTCGGCGTGGCAATCCTGGCCGCCCAGGCCGATCGGGCTGCCCTTCAGCGCTTCGGCCACGGATATGAGCAGCGTCGCCGGCGGGCAGATCACCAGCTCGCTGGCAAGCTTGCCCGTCGTGGCGCGCTGAGCCAGGTCACGCGCCAGCATCACCCCGCCCGCCTTGAGGCCGTTCATCTTCCAATTGGCGGCGACCAGCTTACGCATGGCCCGCCCTTTAGCACGGCGCAACCGGCCGGGCCAGTAGGCTCGGCGCCTCATCGCGCCCGCCGACACCAGTTGCGGGGCCATCGGCACACCTTTATCATCCGCGCGCGTTAAACCCCCGCAATTCCGCGGCTTTTCCGGACCCGTCCATGCTGCAAGCGATCCGTTCCAAGGCCTCTTCCCTCGTCGTCAAAATTCTGTTCGGCGTCTTGATCCTCACCTTCGGCCTGTGGGGCATCGGCGACATCTTCCGCAACCGCAGCACCGACACCACCGTGGCGACGGTGGGCGGCATGACCATTTCCGTCGAGCAGCTGCAACAGGCCGTGCGCCTCGACATCGAGCGTCTGCGCGGCGTTCTCGGCCCCACCATCACCGTCGAACAGGCCAAGCAGCTGGGCGTAGTCGACGCGGCGCTCGACCGCCTGATCACCGCCGATCTGCTCCAGCTCGAGGTGCAGCGGCTCCATTTGGCCATCGGCGACGAGGCGGTGCGCAACGCCATCGTCACCAATCCAAATTTTCGCGGCGTCGGCGGCGGCTTCGACCGCAATGTCTATGCCCAGGTGCTGGCCAATAACCGCCTGACCGAGCCGCAATACGAGGCCATGCAGCGCACCGAGATGGTGCGCAGCGAATTGACCATATCGCTGACCGAGGGACTGTCGCCGCCCGCCGAACTGACCGACGCCTTCTATCGCGCCCAGGCCGAACGCCGCGTCGCCGACATGGCGGCCCTGACCTTGGCGGCGGCCGGTCCGCCGCCCGCGCCCTCGCCTGCCGATCTCGATGCCTATTATCAGGCTCACCAGGACCGCTTCCGCACGCCCGAGCGGCGCGATTTCACGGTGGCCTTGCTGCGCATCGACGATGTGGCGAACGCGATCACCGTACCCGACGACAAGCTCCAGGCCGAATACCAGTCCCGCCAGGATGAGTTCCACAAGCCCGAGGAACGCCAGCTCCAGCAGATGCTGTTCTCCGACGAGGCCAAGGCGCAAGCGGCGGAAAAGATGCTGGCCTCGGGCAAGAGCTTCAATGAAACCGGCAAGGCGCTCGCGGGATCCGATCCCGCCGCGCTCGATCTCGGCTGGGTGAAGCGCGGCGATCTGCCCGGGCCGCTCGCCGACGCCGCCTTCGCGCTGAAGCCGGGCGGCGTCACGCCGCCGGTGCAATCCTCCTTCGGCTGGCACGTGATCCGCGTGGCCGCGGTCCGGCCCGAGCAGACCCAATCCTTCGACCAGGTGAAGAGCACGTTGCGGCAGGAAATCGCGCGCGACATGGCCGGCGACAGCATGGCCAAGACCGCGAACCAGATCGAAGACGATTTCGCGGGCGGCGCCTCGCTCGACGACGCGGTGCGGAAATACGGCCTCAAGACCTCATCCATCAAGGGACTCGACGAGCAAGGCCGCGACGATTCCGGCAAGCCGGGCAATCTGCCGCAGCCCGCGGGCACGGTGCTGCGCACCGCTTTCACCACCGACAGCGGAAAGAACAGCGCGCTCAACGATATCGGCGATACCGGCTATTTCCTCGTCCATGTCGACCAGGTCACGCCAGCCGGCATCAAGCCGCTGGCCCAGGCTCATGACGACGCGGTCAAGCTGTGGCAGGCGGATCAACGCGCCAATGCTCTGCAAAAACTCGCCGACGCCATGACCCAGGAGGTCAATGCAGGACGTTCGCTCCGCGAGGTCGCGGCCGCGCACAAGCTGGCGGTCGTCACCACCTCGCCGCTGCCGCGCAACGGCGGCGCCGGCGTGCCGCCGGCGCTGGTGCCGAAGCTGTTCGAGGCCAAGCTCGGCGGCGCCGTCGACGCGCCGTCGACCGATGGCTATGCCATCGCCCAGCTCAAGACCATCCTGCCCGCCGATCCCGGCAAGGACAAAGCCGGCCTGGACGCTCTCTCGCATCAGCTCAGCCAGCAGATGCAGGGCGAATTCCTCGGCGATTTCGCCCAGGCGCTGCGTGGCCGCTACAAGGTCGAGATCAACCGCGACAATATCAACCGCCTGCTCTAGCCGATGCAGGCCGCGCCCGACTTAAAGGACTTCGCCAAGGCTTACGAAGCGGGCAAGCCGGTGCTGGTCTGGGCCTCGCTGGTGGCCGATCTGGAAACGCCGGTCTCGGTCCTGTTGAAGCTGGCCGGCGGCAAGCCGATGAGCTTTCTTTTTGAATCGGTCGAGCGCGGCGCCTCGCGCGGCCGCTATTCCGTCATCGGCCTGAAGCCCGATCTGATCTGGCGTTGTTTCGGCAATAAGCCCGAGATCAACCGCCACGCGCGCGTGGCGCTCGACGCGTTCGAGAAGCAGTCAACGGGCGCGCTCGATTCCCTGAAAGCGCTCATCGCCGAATGCCGGATCGAGACGCCCAAGGCATTGCCGCCCATGGCTGCGGGCCTCTTCGGTTATCTCGGCTACGGCATGGTCAAGCTGGTGGAGAAATTGCCGGACAAGAACCCGGACAATTTGGGTATTCCAGACGGGCTTTTCATGCGGCCTTCGATCGTCTGCATCTTCGACAATTTCGACGACCGCATCGACGTGGTGACGCCCGCTTGGCCCGACAAATCGCTCCCGGCCAAGGCGGCCTATGACGCGGCGCTGGCGCGGCTCGCCGAGGTGCTGGCCGATCTCGACCGCCCGCTGCCCAATCGCAGCGAATCCGCCGGATCGGCGCGCGAGCTGCCGGCGCCGCGAGCCAATATGAGCCGCGATCAATGTCTGGCGATGGTAGAAAAGGCCAAGGAATACATCCGCGCCGGCGAGGTTTTCCAAGTCGTGCCCTCGATGCGGCTGTCGGTGCCGTTCAATCTCCCGCCCTTGGCGCTCTACCGCGCGCTCCGGCGATTGAACCCCTCGCCTTTCCTCTTTTATTTGGATTTCGGCGGCTTCGCGGTGGTGGGATCGAGCCCGGAGATTCTTGTGCGATTACGGGACGATAAGGTGACAATCCGGCCCTTGGCGGGGACGAGGCGGCGCGGCAAGGACGCCGAGGAAGACAAGGCATTGGCCGAGGAATTGCTGGCCGACCCCAAGGAGCGCGCCGAGCATCTCATGCTGCTGGACCTGGCGCGCAACGATGTCGGGCGGGTATCCCAGGTGGGCTCGGTCCATGTGGTCGAGCAATTCGTGATCGAGCGCTACAGCCACGTCATGCACATCAGCTCGCATGTCGAAGGGAAGATCGACCCTCGCTATACGGCGATCGACGCGCTGTTGGCGGGCTTCCCGGCCGGCACGCTGTCGGGCGCGCCCAAGGTGCGGGCGATGGAACTGATCGACGAGTTGGAGACCGAGAAACGCAACCTCTATGGCGGCGGCATCGGCTATTTCGCCGGCGACGGCAGCATGGACACCTGCATCGTGCTGCGCACCGCCGTGGTCAAGGACGGGCGCATGGTGGTCCAGGCCGGTTGCGGCGTGGTGGCCGACAGCGATCCCGCCAAGGAGCACCAGGAGATATTGGACAAGGCCCGGGCCTTGTTCCGCGCCGCGGAAGAAGCGGTCAGCTTCGCCAAGAACTGAGGCCTAGACCGCCTTGGCTTTTTCCGCCGTGAATTGGGGCATGATCTCGCGCGCGAAGGTTTCGAGCGCCGCCACGGTCGGGTTCGGCGCCACCAGCAGCACATAGCCGACGCCGCCCGCTTCGAGCCGCCGCAGGCGTTGGGATATCTCCGGGATCGTGCCCAAAAGCGGCGCGTCGTCGATCTCCTCGGCCTTGCCAGTAAATTTGCTCGGATCGGTGTAGCGGTCGGCGCCCTTGCCGCGCGCCAACGCCCCCACCGTCTTCAGCACCTGCTGGCGCAACGCCAGCGCTGCCGGCCGGGAGGATTCGGCGGCCAGGATCTGCAAGCCGCGCGTCACGCCGACCATCAGCGGATCGTAGCGGCGGCCCGCGCGCTTGCATTCGTCGCGGAACATGGCAACGCGCTCAATGGTGAGATCGGTCGAGCCGATCTGGTCGAGCAAGAGGTTATAGCCCTCGCGCGCCGCGCGGCGGATGGACTCTTCGCTGCCGGCGCCGAGCCAGAAGGGCGGATGCGGGCGTTGCACGGGTGCTGGCTCGACCACCACATTCTCGAAATTCCAGCGGGGCCCGTGATGCGAGAACCGCCCTTCGCTGGTCCAGGCCTTGCGGATGACTTCCATCGCCTCGTCGAAGCGCTCCGCCGCCTCGGCTTGCGGAATGCCGAAACCGGCGAATTCATAGTCGCGATAGCCCTTGCCGACGCCGAAATCGAGCCGCCCGTTCGACAATAGATCGAGCGTCGCCGCCTGCTCGGCCACCAGCACTGGATTGTGCCAGGGCAGCACCACCACCGCGGTGCCGAGGCGGATGCGCTTGGTGCGGGCGGCGAGATAGCTCAGGAGCGCGAGCGAGGCCGAGACCTGGGCGTGGCCGGTGAAATGATGCTCGACGATGAAGACGCTGTGCAGCCCCAGCCGCTCGGCGGCGCAGACATAGTCGATGTAATCGGCATAGCCGTGGCTGTCGCCACCTGGGGCCGCGCGCGCGGCTCGGGCACCGCCGAATAAACCGAAACGCATCCTCCGCGCCTCTTCTAAGGCTTGTTCGCCTGCGCGAAGGGATAGCGCAACAAACCGGTCTTGAAATCCGGCGGGTAGAGGATGACCTGCGTGCCCGGATGGGTGAATTGTTCGATGCCGTTGCCCTTCACGTTGCGGTACTGGATGGTGAGCATGCGCGGCTTGGCCCATTCGCCGTCGGCACCGAACTTCACGTCGCCGACGATGGTCTTGAAGGTTTGCGCATGCATGGCGCCGGCGAGCTTCGCCGGATCGAGCGAGCCGGTATCCTTCACCGCCTGGGCCAGGATCTGCGCCGCGGCGTAGGTGAAGGGCGGAATGTAATAGCCCAGCGGATCGGTGCCGGCGTCTTTGGCGCGCGCTTGATACTTGGCGAGGAAGGCGTCGATGCCGGGGAAGTTCATGGTCTTTTCGTGCACGAACAATTCGAAACAGACGATACCGTTCAACGCCTCGCCGAGCTTCGCCTTGATGCCGCCGGCTTGCAGCCCGACCATGCCGCCGCCCATCACCTTGGGCGAAAGATTGGCCTCCTTGGCCGCGGCCAGCAACCCCACCGTGTCGGCGGGATAGGAGCCGAAATAGACGAGATCGGGATTGGCCGCCTTGATGGCGCGCACCACCGGCATGTAATCGACCGTGTTGGGCGGATAGGTCTGGTCGTAGACGATCGTGAGCCCGAGCCGCTGGGCGTTGGCGCGCGCGCCTTCGAGCACGGCGCGGGCGAATTCCGCGTCGGCGCCCACGAGCGCCACGGTCTTGGGCTTCGGGTTCATGGTCATGGCGGCCTCGAAATAGCCGCGCGAGATCGAATCCCGCCCATCGGGGCCGTAGGGCATGATCTGGAAATAACGGTCGTAGTGGAAATGATCGTTGACCGCGATGGCGAAGGTGTTCATCAGCACCATCTTGTGCTCGATGATGGTCGGCATCGCCGGCGTGCTGACATTGGTGCCCTGGGCGAAGAGCAGATCGACATGATCGACGTCGACCAGCTTGGTGTAGATTTCGGGAACCAGCGACGGGTTGCTCTGGTCGTCGTAATAGACGAGTTCGACCGGGCGGCCCAGCAGGCCGCCCTTGGCGTTGAGGTCGTCGCGCCAGATTTCGAGCGCGACGATCATCTGCTTGCCGTTGATGGCGAGCGGCCCCGTCAATTCGGCGGAGAGGCCGAGCTTGATCGGATCGCCCTTTTGCGCGAAGGCGCCCCCCGCCGGCCCGATAATCGCCAGCACGGTTGCCAAGGCCAAAACCGCCCTGAAATGGTTTCGCATGGTCCCTCCCCCTGGGGCATCTAACGCACCCCTATCCGAAGCATAGCGTAACCAAGTAGGGACAAGCGAGCGGGGCGGTTCGCGGGGGAACGCGCCCTTCTCTGCGCCACCGGAAAAGCAGTAAGCTTCGCCCGCGAAGCAGAACACCAGGGGGAAACATGCTCAAGAAAGCGATCATCGCCGCAGCGCTGCTGGCGCTCGGTCTATCCGGCCCGGCTTGGGCGCAGGACGCGCCGCGGCCCAAGCCGCATATCATCTATCTGCACAACGAAGCGGTGAGCGGCGTTCCCGGCAAGGAGACCACCATGCTCTCGATCGATTGGCCGCCGGGCTCGACCACCGGCCGCCACACCCATCCCGGCGACGAATACGCCGTGGTGATCGAGGGCGCTTTGGAACTCGACGTCGACGGCCAGAAGCCGCGCATCATCAAGGCGGGCCAAGCCTATCACAACCTCGAGGGCGTGGTGCACGAAACCAAGAACGCCTCCTCGGGCCGCACGCGCAGCATCGCCGTGCTGGTGCTCGACAAAGGCCAGCCGCTACAAGTTCCGGTGAAGTGACCGTCAGCCCGCGCCGTTGCGCGTCTTGGCGATGTCGGAAAGCGGCACCAGCACAAGGCCCTTTTTGGCGAGCGTGGGCAGCCAGGCCTTGAGCGCGGCGATGGTCTGATCGTTGGCGTGGCCGATGGCGATGGCGGTGCCGTTCTTGCGCGCCAGAGTTTCGAGCTGCGTCAGGCGATCCTCGACATTGACCGCCGCCGCCTGGCCGTCGAGCAGTTCGTCGCGCGCCACATAGGGCACGCTCGAATTTTGCGCCGCGGCGGATGAAGCGGCATCGGCGCGGTTGTCGAGGAACAATAGCCCGCGCGATTTGAGCTCGGCCATGATCATCGGCATGGTTTGCGGATCGGTTGGAATGGCGGCCGGCATAGCGATTCCGACATAAGCCGGCAGCCGGTCGAGATCCCAGCGCAGCCGGCGCAATGTTTCCTCCGGCGGTGGCGCGCCCGGCGCCATGCCCGGCCCGAGCTCGATCGAGGGATTCCTGCCGCCGGTCGCCACATGCAGCAGCACTTCGTCTCCGGCTTTATACGCGGCCTCGGCCTGTTGCGGCAGAGCGCCGGCATAGGCGAGGAAGACGAGCGTCAGCGGACCCTTGAGTTTCATGGCGCGCTCGGTGCGCGCGCGGTCCAATCCCAGATCGTCGATCACGATGGCGATGCGCGGCTTGCCCAAGGCCGGCGGGGCGGGCACGGCATAGGCGAGCCAGGCCGGCAAAGTTGCCGCCGCGGGCGGGATCGGCGCGCTTGCTCCTTGCGGCGGTTGGATTTCGAAGCTCTGCCGGTCGCGCGCGTTTTGATAGAGCCCGGCGAAAAGCACGGCCACGGCGGCCACCACCAGCAGCTTCAGCCAGAACCGCCAGCGCCGCTTGCGCCCGCCCTCCTGCGTCATAACCGTCATGCCCCCGCCCCTCTCCGTCCGGCTCATCCGGCCTTTGGCTTAAGCTTAGCCGAATTCTTAAATCCGCGCCGCAATCCCCATCGCGTCCAAGCCTTTTCCGCGTTGTCTTTTCCCGGCGAGCCGGGACTGATATAACCGCGCTTTCCGCGAGGGCTTCTTATGTTCCTGCTGATCGATAACTACGACAGCTTCACCTACAACCTGTGGCACTATTTAGGCGAACTCGGCGCCGAGGTGGTTGTCAAAAGGAACGACGCCCTGTCGGTTTCCGATGCACTCGCCTTGAAGCCTCAGGGCATCGTCATTTCTCCTGGCCCCAGTGACCCGGAGCATGCCGGCATCTGTTTGGAACTGGTCGCCAAAGCCGGGCGCGTGCCCATTCTCGGCGTCTGTCTCGGCCATCAGGCGATCGGCCAGGCCTTCGGCGGCAAGGTGGTGCGCGCCAAGGCGCCGATGCACGGAAAAGTTTCCCAGATCCGCCATAACGGAACGGGCGTATTCAAGAACCTGCCCAACCCGTTCCCGGCGACGCGCTATCATTCGCTCATCGTCGAGCGCGCGAGCCTGCCCAAAATCCTGGACGTCGCCGCCGAGACCGAGGACGGGCTCATCATGGGCCTCGCCCACCGCGAGCGCCCGGTTTTCGGCGTGCAGTTCCATCCCGAAAGCATCGCCTCGGCGGGCGGCCACGATCTCTTGAAGAATTTTCTCGTTCTCGCCGCGGCGGCGAAAGTAGCCGCATGAGCGAGGGAGGCGCGAGCCAAGCCGCCAATTTCAAGACGCTGCTGGGCCGCGTTTTGGCGGGCGAGAAACTCAGCGAGATCGAAGCCGCATCCGCCTTCGACGCCATGATGTCGGGCGACGCCACGCCGGCGCAGATGGGCGGGTTTCTCGCCGCGCTCCGGCTGCGCGGCGAGACGGTGGCGGAAATCACCGGCGCCGCGCGGACCATGCGCGCCAAGATGGTGACAGTCGATCCGCCCGAAGGCGCGATCGACATCGTCGGCACCGGCGGCGACGGCCAGGGCAGCTTCAACGTCTCGACCGCGGCGGCGCTGGTGGTGGCGGGCGCGGGCGTACCCTTGGCCAAGCACGGCAACCGTAATTTCTCCTCGCTTTCGGGCGCGGCCGACATTCTCCAGGCGCTGGGCGTCAATCTCGACGCCGAGCCGATGGTGGTGCGCCGCGCCATGTTCGAGGCCGGCATCGGATTTCTGATGGCGCCCAAATATCACGGCGCCATGCGTCATGTCGGGCCGACGCGGGTCGAGCTCGGCACCCGCACCATTTTCAATCTGCTGGGGCCGATCTCCAACCCGGCCGGGGTGAAGCGCCAACTGGTCGGCGTTTACGCGGCGCAATGGGTGAAGCCGATCGCCGAGGTGCTGGGCAAGCTCGGCAGCGAGCATGCCTGGGTCGTCCATGGCGACGGCCTCGACGAGATCACCACCGCCGGCAAAACCCAGGTGACGGAATGGAAGGACGGCAAGCTTGCGAGCTTCGAGATTTCGCCCGAGATGGGGGGCTTGCCGCGCGCGCGCCTCGCCGATCTCAAGGGCGGCGACCCCGCCGCCAACGCGGCGAAGCTCAAGGCCATTCTCGACGGCGAGAAAGGCCCCTTGCGCGACATCGTGCTGTTGAACGCCGCCGCCGGGCTGGTGGTGGCGGGCCGCGCCATCGATTTAAAGGCCGGGGTGGGCCGCGCCATTGAATCCATTTCCTCGGGCAACGCCAAGCGCGCCTTGACCATGCTGGTCGCGATCACCAATTCCAAGCCGGTGCCGCGCTCATGAGCGACATCCTGGCCGAAATCTGCGCCAAGAAGTGCGAGGAAATCGCCGCCGCGAAAGAGGTCCGGCCCTTGGCCGGCATCGAACGCGAAGCCGCCAAGGCAAGTCCACCGCGCGGCTTCGTGAAGGCGCTCGAGGCCAAGGTGAAGGCCGGCGGCTACGGCCTCATCGCCGAGATCAAGATGGCCTCGCCCTCGGGCGGCATGATCAGGCCCGATTTCGACCCCGCCGCCATGGCGCGGGCCTATGAGCAAGGCGGCGCCGCTTGTCTTTCGGTTTTGACCGACCGGCCTTATTTCAAGGGAGAGCCCGCGCATTTGATCGCGGCGCGCGCCGCTTGCACCCTGCCGGTGCTGCGCAAGGATTTCATGCTCGACCCCTATCAGGTCTTCGAGGCGCGGGCGATGGGCGCGGATTGCATCCTGCTCATCATGGCGGCGCTGACCGACCCGGAAGCGGCGCAACTCGAAAGCGCCGCCCGGAACCTGGGCATGGATGTGCTGGCCGAGGTGCATGACAATTCCGAGATGAAACGCGCGCTCAAGCTCAAGACCAGGCTCATCGGCGTCAACAATCGAAATCTTAAGACGCTTCGTACCGATCTACGCACCACCGAGACCCTGAGCCCGTTGCTGCCCAAGGACCGGCTGCTGGCGAGCGAAAGCGGCATCTCGGCTCCGGACGATCTGGCGCGGCTTTCCCGCGCCGGCGCGCGCTGTTTCCTGATCGGCGAAGCCTTGTTGCGGCAGCAGGATTTGACGGCCGCGGTGCGCGCGCTGCTCGCGCCGGTCAAGGCGCCGGTATAAGGTGGCGCGGATGAAGAAGACGCTGTCCCATTTCGACCGCAAGGGCGATGCGCGCATGGTCGATGTCTCGGCCAAGGAAGCGACCGAGCGCGAGGCCGTGGCTAAGGGCAGCGTGTTGATGAAACGCGCCACGCTCGATCTGGTGCGCAAGGGCAAGGCCAAGAAGGGCGACGTGCTGGCGGTGGCGCGGCTCGCCGGCATCATGGCGGCCAAGCGCACGCCCGAGCTCATCCCGCTCGCCCATCCGCTGACACTCGACGCGATCAAGCTCGATCTGCGCTGCGACAAGAACCGCAACGCGGTCGACATCACCGCCACCTGCAAGATCAAGGCCCGCACCGGCGTCGAGATGGAGGCGCTGACGGCGGTGGCGGTGGCGGCGCTCACCGTCTACGACATGCTCAAGGCGGTCGACCGCGGCATGAAAATCTCCGAAATCCGCCTGGTGCACAAATCCGGCGGCGTGTCGGGAAGTTTCGAGGCTCCCTAACTTCGGCCCCTCTTAATGCGGCCCGAAGTAGACGCGGAACTCGTGCGTCTCGAAGGCGTTGGCGGGTTCCGGCTTCTTCACGTTGTTGCCGAGCGCGAAGCTGAAATCCTGCCCGACGGTCGCGGCAAAGCCGTGGCATCCGGCGCAGCCGCCCATCTGTTCCGGCGACAGCAGATCGCCCAGGCGGCGCGCCTGGAACGGCAACAACCGCGTGTTGTAGTAGGGGATCGGCGTGGTCCCGCCCGGCGGTGGCGGCGTGACGTTGGACGGCACGTTGTTGTTGGTCAAATCGCCGGTGAACATGCCGAGCGAATAATCGGTTTCGATCGTGACATTGGCGAGATAGTAGGACGAGGTCGTGCTGAACGTCCCGCCATTCATGCCGCTGGCGTCGACCGGCGTCCCTTGCACGTTGACCAGCTTGTAATAGAGCCAGGGCGAGGCGGCCTCGCCATTCGCTTTCAGATAATCGCGGATCGCCCGATGCGCCTGCGCGTTGACGGCGATGATGGAGGCCGGGATGGGTTGCCAGCGGTGATTAACGCAGATATCGCCGCCGGAAGGCAGTTTCCCGCCCTGGGGATTCTCGCGGAAGTAGAGGCGCGCGCCAGGACTGGCGCAGAAGGCGCCCATCTTCACGACCGACGGATCGACCAGATTGGGGTTCGACGACAAGGACGGCGTGGTCGGCGTCACCAGCGGGCCGATGAGGGCGCGCCCGTCGGCGTCCTCCAGCGGCTTGCCGCCCGCGCTCAGGATGTTGTCGGCCTGCTCGAAGGTGGACCAGATCACCCACGGCGCCGCGCTTGAGAAGCTGATCAGATGCATGCCGACCAGCCCCCACTCCGCCTCGCGGTAACAGGGCGCGCCGGCGTTGGTTTCGTAGTAGCGCACCGAGGCCTTGAAGAAGCGCCCGGACGCCGCCTCTTTATCGGTCAGCGGCCGCCACGACGTCTTTATCTCGATCCCGGCCGAGCCTGGAGGATCGGTGGGCGGCGGCGCGAAATCGACATAGGGGGTCGCCGGGTCGTTCGACTGGCCGGCGGCCAAGGCCGTGGCGTAATTCGCCGACGCTTTCGTGAGCGGCGAGTTGGTGCCGGAATACCAGTACTGCCCGCTGACGATGGTGTCGTAGACCGCCTGGTTCATCTTCACCGCGTAGCGGATGAGCCGCGGCTTGCTGTTGTAGCCGCTCGGATCCGCCGCCGGCAGAACGCCCGCATAAGTCTGGTTGACGCCGATCTGGGTGGTCTCGTCGAGCGAGACCCAGGAGGGCACGCCCACCGGCGGCTGGCCCGGACAGGCCGCGACCCTTCCGTCGGGGCTCATCACGTCCTTCGGAGAATAGATGTAATCGGGCGGCTGGCCGTAACCGTAATCCGGCCCATTGGTCGCCACGTGATTGACGATGACCGCGCCGTGCGGCCCGACATCGGCCGAAGCGTTGCCCGGATAGAGCTCGACCTTGGAGCGCATGGTTTCCCAGACCGGCGCCGCGCCAGATTGGCCGAAGGGCTGGTTCGCCGCCGGGGTGTCGCGCATGCCGGGCTGAGCCGGCCAATTCAAGGCGATGAAGGCGTTCCACGCATAAGAGGCCGCGTAGTTGAGCGGCACCGAGCCGGTGGCGCCGTCGATCTGCGGCTGCGGCAGGGTCGAGCTCACCGTCACCGGCGCCGCCGGCGCGGGTCCTTCGGCCCGGGTGGCGGATGAAAGACCGGCGAGCGCCGCGCATGCAACGCCGCACACCGTCAAAAGCGATTTGTTCATGGCTTCCCCCCGTGTTGCCGAAGCGGCGCCGAACCCGCGCGGCCTAGGGGATGATTGCTATATTTATAGTTGTGTCAATAATAAATTATCAACCTACGATTGTATGCGCGTTTTCGGCGTTGCCGTGTGAAGCGCGCCGCCGCCGCAAGCGGAAACCGGAGTGACAAAGAGCTATAATTCATTATGGCCAAGGACGGACCCAACAAACCCGACATGATCTCAGTCGCGGAGGCGCAAAAGCGCCTGCTCGCCATCGTCGAGCCCTTGGGCGCGGAACAGGCGACGCTGGCGCAAGCCTTGGGCCGCGCGCTGGCGGAAGAAGTGACGGCGCGGCGCACCCAGCCGCCCTTCCCCGCCTCGGCGATGGACGGCTATGCCGCGCGCTCGGCCGATCTCAAAACCGTTCCGGCCAAGCTCAAGGTGGTGGGCAATGTGCCGGCCGGCCAGTCCTACGGCAAGAAACTAGGGCCCGGCGAAGCGGTGCGGATTTTCACCGGCGCACCGGTGCCCGAAGGCGCCGATTGCATCGTCATCCAGGAAGACACGGAGCGCGATGGCGACATCGTTACCGTGAAAGAAGCGCCGAAGCCGGGGCGTTATATCCGCGTGGCCGGGCTCGATTTCCGCGAGGGCGATGTGGGCTTGAAGCCGGGCAAGCGGCTCAACGCACGCGATCTGGGCCTGGCGGCGGCGATGAACCGGCCTTGGCTGATGGTTGCGCGCAAGCCGCGCGTGGCGATTCTGCCGACCGGCGACGAGGTGGTGTTGCCGGGCGATCCGATCGGCCCGAACCAGATCGTGAGCTCGAACGGCATCGCGCTCGCGGCTTACGTCGAAAGCCTGGGGGCCGAGGCGGTCCAATTGCCGATCGCGCCCGATGACAGCAAGGCCTTGCAGCAGATCGCGGAAGCCTCGCGCGGATCGGATCTCCTCCTCACCACCGGCGGGGCTTCCGTTGGGGAACATGACTTGGTCCGTTCGGCGCTGGGAGCAACCGGCCTTTCGATCGATTTCTGGACCGTCGCCATGCGCCCGGGCAAGCCGCTGATGGTCGGCCATTACAAAGACACGCCGATGATCGGCCTGCCGGGCAATCCGGTTTCGGCGCTGGTCTGCGCGCTCTTGTTCGTGAAACCGGCGCTCGAAAAGATGATGGGCCTCTCAAGCGCCGACGCGCCCAACCCCAAGGCGCGGCTCGCGAGCGATCTTCCCGCCAATGACCGGCGCCAGGATTATCTTCGCGCCCGGCTTGCGCGCGCGGCCGATGGCGCGCTCGAAGCGTCACCCTTCGAAAAACAGGACAGCTCGATGATGTCGCTTTTGGCCCAGGCCGATTGCCTGGTGGTGCGCCCGCCTCACGCGCCCGCCGCCAGGAAGGGCGAAAGCGTTGAAATCATTCTCCTTTCCGACTCGGCTCTTTCCCTCTGAGTCGCGAAAAGCGTCCACAGGGCCTTGTGGATAAAGCTGCTTGACGATGCTTTGGAACTAAACTAGAACAATTTCCGGTTTTGCTTTTGTTCCAATTGGCCCTCGGGGGAGCGCCCATGCTGACTCGCAAGCAACACGAGCTGTTGGTTTACATCAATCGCCGTCTCGCCGATTCGGGCGTGTCGCCCTCTTTCGAGGAGATGAAAGAGGCGCTCGGCCTCAAATCCAAATCGGGCATCCATCGTCTGATTTCAGGATTGGAAGAGCGCGGATTCATCCGCCGCCTGCCGCACCGCGCCCGCGCGCTTGAAGTGGTGAAGCTGCCCGAGGAAAGCGCCGCCAAGGCGCCGCGCGGCAAGTTCTCGCCCACCGTCATCAAGGGCGATTTCAAGACCGCGCTGCCCGGCTTGCCGGTTTCCGAAAGCGCCGAAGCCTCGAACCTGCCGCTTTACGGCCGCATCGCCGCCGGCAAGCCGATCGAGGCGCTGGGCGACGGCTCGAACAGCATCGGCATTCCCGCCGGGATGTTGGGCGGCGGCGAGCATTACGCGCTCGAAGTCGCGGGCGACAGCATGGTTGATGCCGGCATTTGCGACGGCGACACGGTGTTGATCCAGAAATGCGACACCGCCGAGAACGGCGCCATCGTGGTGGCGCTCATCGACGGCAACGAGGTGACCTTGAAGCGGCTCAGGCGGCGCGGCAATTCGGTCGCGCTCGAACCCGCCAACAAGGCCTACGAGACCCGCATCTTCGGCCCCGACCGCGTCAAGGTTCAGGGCAAGCTGGTCGGGTTGTTGCGCCGCTACTGATCGGGATTGTCCCGGCCCCGCTTGGGACTCCATAGCCGCGCGCCCTGATCGTGGCGCACGCTTTCGACGCGGATCGCGCCCGGGTCGAGCCACACGGCATAACCCCCATTTCTATAGACGTCGATGCGGTCGACGATGCGCGCGCCGGGGCATATCTTCCACGCCGCCATAGTGGCCAGCACCAGATCGGCCGAGCATTGCGCGCGGTCGAAACGGTCGGCGTCGCGGATGAGCGTCACCGCCGTTCCGCGCGCGCGATAGACGCAAGCGCCCACGTCGCAATCGAGGCTGCCATCGGCGCTGGCGCCGCTATCGGGCCAAATGGGGCCGAGATGCGTGGCGGCGCGCTTGCTCCAGGTTTCCTCGGTCGACCTATCGCCATGCGCGAGCGAGGGTAGATAATCGCCATCGGCGGCGCGCACCGCCATGAGTTTTCCGTCGCCCGCGAAGAGTATGTCGGGCGGGCGCGACAGCCAGATCGAGGAAAGCCCCAGCGCCACCGGCAAGAATCCCAGATAGCGCCAGCGCCGGCGCCAAATGCAGAGCCACAGACCCCCGAGCCCCAATACGCCCAGGCCCCAGGCGGGCATGCTCGGCAGATTCATCACCGCGCCCGGCCAGGATGTCACGCCCTTGGCGATGGCCCAGATCGCGTCGATCCCCCAGGCCATCGGATGGAGCGCCAGGAATTCGAGATGAACCGGCATCAGCAGCACGGAGACGATCGCCCAGGGCATCACCCAAAATCCCGTGATCGGAACCGCCGCCACATTGGCCGCCACCGAATAAAGCGGAAAGCGGTTGAAGTGGTAGATGGTGAAGGGCGCGGTCGCCACCGTGGTGACAATGGTGGTGAAGGAAATGCCGAGGAGATAAAGCCCGAAGCGCCGCATGCCCCCGGAATCGCGGTGCCATTCTGACAATTGCACGCGGTAGCTTTCGTAAAACGCCACCAGACCCGCCACCGCCGCGAAAGACATCTGGAAGCTCGGCCCCATCGCGGAGGATGGCGTCATCAGCATGATGGCGACGGCCGCCAGCGCCAAGCAACGGGCGGAGAGGCTGAAGCGGTCGACCAGCACCGCCAGAAGCGCGAGCGCGATCATGGCGAAGGCGCGGCGCGAGGACACGGTCGCCCCCGACAAAAGCATGTAGCCGAAGGTCATGGCCAAGGCCAAGCATGCCGCGAATTTCTTGGTAGGGTAATTCAAGGCGATGGCGGGAATGAGCGCGAAAATCGCACGCAAGGCGAAGAAGCAAATCCCCGCCACCATGCCCATATGGAGGCCGGCGATGACCAGAATATGCGCGAGGCCCGCGTCGCGGAAAGCGCCGGCGTCCTCGGGCGGTATGGCGTGGGTCTCGCCGGTGATGAGGGCCGAAGCGATGGCGCCTTCGGGGTTGGGCAGCGTGGCACGGATGCGAGATGTGACCCCTTGGCGCAAGGCGTTGAGCGCCTGGCCGAACTCTCCCGGCGCGGCGCCCTCAGGCGGCACGGCTTGCTCGGGCGCGGAGAGCGCATAGCCCACGCCGCCCAGCCGCTCGAACCAGGCGGCGCGCTCGAAATCATAGGCCCCGGGCATGGCGGGCGCGGGCGGCGGCTCCAGCGAGACGCGCAACCGCACCCAATCGCCGGGCGCCACCCCGCCATCGCCGTGCCGGAGCCGCACCCGCACCCGCGCCGGCAGTTTCGCCGGATCGAGATCGCCGATGCTCCCGGGCGCGATCACCAGGCGCGAGCCTTCGGGCAACGGATCGACCGACGAGACCCTGCCTTCGAGATTGGCGAAAACGCGGCGTTCCAGCACCGGCGACGCCACATGATGCGCCTGGAATTGCGCGGATGCGAAACCCAGGGCGAAAGCCAGGCACCCCGCCGCGGGAAAGCGTCCGCGATCCAGACGCCAAGTTAATCCAACCGCGAGTGCCGTGAACAAAAGAGCGACCGGTCCGGCCCATACTGGCGGCTCCGACTTGAGCGTGAAATAAAGCCCGATGCCCGCGCCCATGAGAACCGGCAGCCAGAGCGGCCAGCGTTCGCGTTCGGCGGCGAGATTGGCCAGAAGCCAAGGACCGGCCCGCCGCCATTCCAGGCGCCGGAGCGGGCCCGAACCCTCCTGGGCACCCTCTTGGGCCAGATCCACGGCGATTCCCCCTCGTCATCACCCGGCAGGGCAAAGTGTAGAACGCTTCCGGGATATGCTAAAGACCGGCCCGATATGAGCAGCGCCGTCAGCCGGTCCCGGAATTTCGCGCCGCTTTCCGTGGCGGCGCTGGGCGCGGGCGCCATCGGCAATCTGCTCGAATGGTACGATTTCGGGCTTTACGGCTTGCTCGCGCCGGTGCTGGCGCCGCTGTTCTTCCCGTCGGTCGATCCGGTGGCGGCGCTGATCGGCGCCTATGGCGGCTTCGCCCTCGGATTCATGATGCGGCCTCTGGGCGGCGCGGTGCTCGGCAATCTCGGCGACCGCATCGGCCGCGGCACCGTGCTGGTGCTGTCGGTGGTGCTGATGGGGCTGGCGACGACAGCGTTGGCACTTCTACCCACATATGCCGAGATCGGAATCGCCGCGCCCATCCTGTTGCTGCTGGTGCGCATGGCGCAGGGATTTTCGGTCGGCGGCGAGTTCACCGGCTCGGTCACATATCTGGTCGAGACCGCGCCGCCGAAGCGGCGGGGATTTGCTGGCAGCTTCGCCAATCTCGGTTCGACCGGCGGCGTGCTGCTGGCGGCGGCCATGGCCGCCATAACGGTGACGCTGGCCGATGCCGACAGCTTGCGCTGGGCCTGGCGGATACCGTTCCTGTTCGGAGGCGTGCTGGCCGTTTTCGTCTTTTTCCTGCGCCGCCGCTTGATCGCCAGGGTTCCCGCCGCGCCCGAAGCGGCGCGCGCCAAGACGCCGCCGCTCAAGCGGGCGCTCACCAGCGGCCGGCGCGAGATGATCCTCGCCGTGGTCTTCACCTCGGGCTATGGCATCGTCAATTACCTGACCCTGGTTTTCCTGCCCACCTTCGCCAGCCGCTTCGGCGGTGTGGCCGAGGGCGGCGCGCTGCAAATCAATACCGCGGCCCAGGCGCTGGCGTTTTGCGTGGTGCCGCTGGCGGGGTGGCTCAACGACACCCTGTTGCGGCGGCGGACGCTGCTGCTCATCGCCTTCGGCGGCGAAATCGTGGCGGCGCTGCCGTGCTTTTACCTGGCCCGGTTTGGCGGCCTCGCCGGGCTGTGGCCGGCGCAGCTCCTGTTCGGCGCGCTTTTGGCGCTGGTGATGGGAACCGCGCCGGCGATGCTGTCGGAGCTTTTCCCCCGCGCCTATCGCCTCAGCGGTTACTCGGTCGCCTTCAATATCGGCATCGGTTTCGCTGGCGGCACCGCGCCTTTGGCCGCCACCGCGCTGATCGCGGCCACCGGCGATCCGATGGCGCCCGCCTGGTATCTGATGCTGGGCGGGCTCATCGCCATCGGCGCGGTTTATTTCATGCGGGATCGCAGCCGCGAAAAGCTGCGCTGAGCCGCTGCCTATGCTAAACCGCGCCCAATGAGCGTCACCGTCCGCTTCGCCCCCTCGCCCACCGGATTCCTGCATATTGGCGGGGCGCGCACCGCCTTGTTCAACTGGCTTTTCGCCAAGCACCACAAGGGCCGGTTTTTGCTCCGCATCGAGGACACCGACCGGGCGCGCTCGACCCCCGAGGCGATGGCGGCCATCCTCGACGGGCTCACATGGCTCGCGCTCGATTGGGACGGCGAAGTGGTGCATCAATCGAACAACCTTGCCCGCCACGCCGAAATCGCCAAGCAGCTCTTGGCTCAGGGCAACGCCTATTACTGCTATTGCTCGCAAGCGGAATTGGAGGCGATGCGCCTCAAGGCGCTCCAGGCGGGCAAGTCGATGCGCTATGACGGAACCTGGCGCGACCGCGACCCCAAGACCGCGCCCAAGGACATCAAGCCTGTGATAAGGCTTCGCGCCGAGCAGCAAGGCGCCACCACCATCAAGGATCTGGTGCAAGGGGACGTCACGGTCTCGAACCAGGAGCTGGACGATCTCATCATCCTGCGTTCCGACGGTTCACCCACCTATAATTTCTCGGTGGTGGTGGACGATCACGACATGGGCATCACCCATGTCATCCGCGGCGACGATCATCTCAACAACGCCTTCCGCCAGAGCCAGATCTACCAGGCGCTGGGCTGGGCAATTCCACGCTTCGCGCATATCCCGCTCATTCACGGGCCCGACGGGCAGAAAATGTCGAAGCGCCACGGTGCGTTGGGCGTGCAGGAATACCAGAAACTGGGCTATCTGCCCGAGGCGCTGCGGAATTATCTGTTGCGGCTCGGGTGGAGCCATGGCGATTCCGAGATCATCTCGACCGCGCAGGCGATCGAATGGTTCGATCTGGACGCGGTCGGCCGCGGCCCGGCACGTTTCGATTTCGTTAAGCTCGACAGCCTCAACGGCCATTACATCCGCGAGACGCCGGACGAGAAGCTCGCCGATCTGGTCCAGAATTTCATTTCGCCGCCGCCCGATCCCGCCAAGCGCGCGCTTTTGCTGAAGGCCATGCCCGGCTTGAAGACCCGCGCCAAGACGCTGGTCGAGCTCGCGGCCAATGCCCGCTTCTATGTGGCGTCCCGGCCCATCCCGATTGACGAGGGCGCGCGGAAATTGCTCGATCCGGCCGCCAAGGCGCGACTCCGGGCGCTGCTGCCCCTCCTCGAAAAAGCCCCGTGGGAAGCGGCCCAGCTCGAAGCGGCGGTTAAGCAGGCGGCCGAATCCCAACAGGTGAAGCTCGGCGATTTCGCCCAGCCGCTCCGGGCGGCCCTTACCGGCGCCAAGGTTTCGCCCGGCATATTCGAGGTCATGGCCGCCCTGGGACGGGTGGAATCGCTCGGCCGTCTCGCAGATGCGTTAAATGCCCCCTAGGGCCGAATTAGCCCTGAAATAGGGGCTGAAACTGGCCTAATTGCCAAATCCGGCAAGGCGGCCTATGCTCCCTTGACCGGCTTCTGTTGCAGTGCAATATAACGGGGGTTGATAGGAGCGGAATCATGGCGGCCAAGCCCGAACTCAAGACCGTACCGGTTTCCCCGCTCAGTCCGGGGAGCAACCAGGAAACCGTCACGCTGCGCGACAATTCGACCGGCAAGACGCTCGAGCTGCCGCTGCTCTCGGGCACGATCGGCCCCAAGGTCATCGATATCCGCAAGCTCTATGCCAGCCTCGACCATTTCACCTTCGATCCCGGCTATACCGCCACCGGCTCCTGCGAGAGCAAAATCACCTATATCGACGGCGACGCCGGCGTTCTGCTTTACCGGGGCTATCCGATCGAGGAATTGGCCCTCAACAGCGACTTCATGGAGGTGTGTTACCTCCTGCTCTATGGCGAGCTGCCAACCGGCCTGCAAAAGACCGAGTTCGTCGGCGCCATCACCCGCCACACCATGGTGCATGAGCAGTTGACTCAGTTCTACCGCGGCTTCCGCCGCGACGCTCATCCGATGTCGATCATGTGCGGCGTGGTCGGCGCGCTCTCGGCCTTCTATCATGACTCCACCGACATCACCGACCCCGAGCAGCGCCGCGTCGCCTCCTTCCGCCTGATCGCCAAGATGCCGACCCTCGCGGCCATGGCCTTCAAGTATTCGCTCGGTCAGCCCTTTATGTATCCGCGCAACGAATTGGGCTTCGCCGAGAATTTCCTGCACATGGCCTTCGCCGTGCCCTGCGAGGAATACAAGGTCAATCCGGTCCTGGCCAAGGCCATGGATTTGATCATGATCCTGCACGCAGACCACGAGCAGAACGCCTCGACCTCGACCGTGCGGCTGACCGGCTCCTCGGGCGCCAATCCCTTCGCCTGCATCGCCGCCGGCATCGCCTCGCTCTGGGGTCCGGCCCATGGCGGCGCCAACGAGGCCGTCCTGAAGATGCTGGGCCAGATCGGCGACAAGAAGCGCATCCCCGAATACATCAAGCGCGCCAAGGACAAGGATGACAGTTTCCGGCTGATGGGCTTCGGCCACCGCGTCTACAAGAATTTCGACCCGCGCGCCAAGATCATGCGCGAGACCTGCAAGAAGGTGCTGGACGAGCTCGGCGTGCATGACGACCCGTTGCTGTCGATCGCCATGGAGCTGGAGCGGATCGCGCTCGAGGACGATTACTTCATCTCGCACAAGCTCTACCCGAACGTCGATTTCTATTCGGGCATCATCCTCAAGGCGATGGGCTTCCCGACCTCGATGTTCACCGTGCTGTTCGCCATCTCCCGCACCGTGGGCTGGGTGGCGCAATGGAACGAGATGATCGCCGATCCCGACCAGAAGATCGGCCGGCCGCGCCAGCTTTATACCGGGCGCCCGCGCCGTTCCTACTTGGCCCTGGAAAAACGCAGCTAAATCCTGGCCGGACCTTACGCGCGCTGGATCAGCTCGATCTTGTAGCCGTCCGGATCCTCGATGAAGGCGATGTGCGTGGTGCCGAATTTGAGCGGCCCGGGCGCGCGGGTGATCTTGACGCCTTCCTTGGCCAAGCGCTCGCACACCTTATAGATGTCCGGCGCCGAAACCGCCAAATGGCCGAAGGCGGTGCCGATGGCGTAACGCTCCTTCTGGTCCCAGTTGTATGTCAATTCGAGGACGGTTGAATCCTCCTCGCCGCCATAGCCCACGAAGGCGAGGGTATAGCGGCCTTCCGCGGTCTCGCGCTTGCGGATGAGTTTCATGCCCATCAACCGCGTGTAGAAATCGAGCGATTTGTCGAGGTCGAACACGCGCAGCATGGTGTGCAGCAGCCTCGTGTTCTTGGCGTCGAGCGCGGGGCCGTCCATCGGAGCCTCCAAAAAACCTAGCCGACTTTAGCCTTTGCGTTGATGCGCGCCAACACCTCCGATGCCGCGCGCGATCCGGGCGAAACCCCGCCATAGCCGATGGCCTTCAAGCCCTCCTGGCATGAGGATAGCTGATCCTTGCGGGCATCCGGATCGTCGAGCAGATGGGCGACCGCATTGGCAAGATTCTCGGGCGTGCAATCGTCCTGGAGCAGCTCGGGCACCGCCTCACGCTTCAGGATCATGTTCAGCAGATGGGCGTATCGGGCCTTGATGGTAAAGCGTATCAGCCAAAAGGAAATCGGGTTGACGCGATAGGCCACCACTGTCGGCGCCTTGGCCAGCGCCAGCTCCAGCGCCACCGTGCCAGAGGCCGCGAGCGCCACGTCGCAAGCGGCGAAGGCGTCGAAACGTTCGGATGTCCCACGCAGCACCATGACCTTCACCGGCCAGGCAGCGACCATCGCCGCCACATCCTCGGCCACGTTCTCGGTGGTCGGTATCGCGATCGTGAGGCCAGGATAGCGTTTGGCCAGCCGGGCCACCGCCCCCGCGAAAATCGGCAGCAGCCGCGTCACTTCATTGTGCCGGCTGCCCGGGAGCACCACCAGCAGCTTGGCGCCGGGCGCCACGCCGTGGCGCTTGCGAAATCCCGGTCCATCGCCTTTGTCCGCACCCATTTCCACAACGGGATGGCCAACATAGGAACAGGACAACCCCACCGCCTCGAAATAGGGCGGCTCGAAGGGCAGGAGCGTCATCAGATGGTTGTACCAACGCGCCATCCTTCGCGCCCTGCCGGAACGCCATGCCCATACCATGGGCGCCACGTAATGGATCAAGGGCAAGGTCTCTCCGGCGCGGCGGAGGCGTTGGGCAACCCGCCAATTAAACCCCGAGCTGTCGATGGTCACGACAATGTCGGGGCGCAGGCGGCGGATATCGGTGACGGTCTGACGGACCCGTTGCAAGATGCGCCGCGCCCGCGGCAGCACCTCGGCCAAGCCCATGATGGAGAGATCGCCGATGGGCAACAGGCTCGAAAGGCCCTGCGCCGTCATCATCTCGCCGCCGATGCCGGCGAAACGCAGCTTGCCCCCGGTCTTTTCCCTCAAGGCGCGCATCAAATTGGCGCCGAGCGCATCGCCCGAAGGTTCGCCAGCTATGAGATAAACCAGGGGCCCCCTGTCTGCCATCTCGCCCGAAGCCGCAACGCCAACCACGAATATTCCCGCACGGTCGGCGGCATTCACGATGGCGGCGCGGTCGATCAGCAGCGTCGAACCGGCCTCGACCGCGATGCCGCTTAAGCCGGCCGCCACCGCTTCCACCACCGTATCGGGACCGATGGCGGGCAGATCGACGCGGCGTTCCTGGCCGGGCTTGGCGGTTTTAACCAGCACGCCGCCCGGACCGGGACGCGCGAGCTTCCTGACGCGGGCGATGAGCGCATCGGTGCCGGCCGCATCCTCGGTCGCCAGAACCGCGCTCCGCTGCACCACCACCGCCTGGCCCTGGTCGCGCGCACCGAGTCTGCGCGCCTCCCCTATGCCGAACGCGATATCGGCTTCGGCGCGCGCATCCGGCTTGATCCGTCCCAAGGGCCCCAAAGGCGCGAGCGCGCCTTTGAGGATGCTGTCGGCACCGATGACGTGGAAGCCGTCGGCCTCGAGCGTCTTGATAACGGTGCGCAGCAGGCCGTCGTCGCCCAGCGCCTTCAAGCCGATGCCGGCGTAGAATTTGATCGTGCGCCAATCCGGCCACATCGACCAAGGCGACGGCCGGCGCAAGCCGCCGGCCAAAACCAGCTCGACCGCGCCATTGTCGTGCAAGATCCGCAGCCCCTTGCCGGCCTGGCCGATGCGGATCCAGGCATGAGGCACATCCGCCACCAGGGCGGGATCGGCGGCGCCCTTCAGCGCCAGAACGAAAAACGGCCGGTTCTCGGCGCGACAGGCGGCTATGAGGCGCGCGGGCAGCGCGCCCGATCCTGCGACGATGCCGAGTTTAACCGCCGCCATTGGCCTTGGGCTGGCACAGGCCGCGGATCAATTCGGCGCTGGCGAAATCGATCATTTCGCGCACCGGCCCGACATCGGGAAATTGCTTCGCCACCTGTGCGAGACGCTCGGCGAAAGTCCCGTTCTCGGTCCCGAACAGCATCTGATAAGCGGCGCGCAGCGACTGGATTTCCTCGCGCGAGAAGCCCCGGCGCTGCAATCCCACGATGTTGAGGCCCGAAAGCCGCGCCCGGTCGCCCACCACCGAGCCATAAGGGATGACGTCGCGCTCGACCCCGGTGACGCCGCCAACCATGGCATGACGCCCGATGCGCACGAATTGATGCACCGCGCTCAAGCCGCCGAACATGGCGTAATCCTCGATCTTCACGTGACCGGCCAGCGTCGCGTTATTGGCCATGATGACATGGTCGCCGAGGATGCAATCATGCGCCACATGCGATCCCATCATGAACAGGCATCCATCGCCCACCCTGGTCACCATGCCGCCGCCGCTGGTGCCGGGATTCATGGTCACCTGTTCGCGGATGATGTTGTTGCGGCCGATGACCAATCGCGAATCCTCGCCCTTATATTTCAAATCCTGCGGCTGATGGCCGATGGAAGCGAACGGGAAGATGCGCGTGCCCTCGCCCACGCTGGTCCGACCCGCCATGGCAACATGCGAGATCAGCTCGACATTCTCGCCCAGTTCGACCTTCGGCCCCACCACGCAATAGGGCCCGATCTTCGCCGAAGGAGCGATGCTGGCTCCCGGCTCGATGATGGACGTCGGATGAATCTGCGGCATGGTTTGAAACTCAGTTATCCACGATCATGGCGGTGAAAACGCCATCGGCGCAAAGCTTGCCGTCGACTTTTGCCTGGCCGGTGAATTTCCACACATTGCCGCGGTTGCGCTGGCAGTTGACGTAGATGGTGAGGGTTTCGCCGGGGACCACGGGCCGGCGGAAGCGGGCCTTATCAACGCTCATGAAATAGACCAGCTTGCCTTCGGCGACGGGGCCCAGCGTGTGCACCACCAGCACCGCCGCGGTCTGGGCCATTGCTTCGATAATCAGCACCCCGGGCATGACCGGACGCTGCGGAAAATGGCCCTTGAAATAATAATCGTCCGGCGTCACATGCTTGATGCCGATGGCGCTTTCGCCGGCGCGCGCCTCGATTACCCGGTCAATCATCAGGAACGGGTCGCGGTGCGGGATCATTTCCATGATCCGCGCGAGATCCATCTCCACCGGAGTGGTTTTCTGGTCGGTCGCGCCCATTGCCTGCCCTGCTCGCCCTATTTGTCTTGCTTGTCTTGTTTCCGGATCATGCGCTGCAAAATCGCCACCAGACGGTGGTGATCGATCAACGGCAGGGCCGGATATCCCATCACCTTATGACCCGATTCGATATCGCGTATCACTCCCGACTTGGCGGCAATCTGCACGCCCGAGCCGATGGTGAGATGCCCGCTCACCCCGGCCTGGCCGCCGATCATCACGAAATCGCCAAGCTTGGTGCTGCCCGCGATGCCGACTTGAGCCGCCAACGCGCATTGCCGTCCTATCTGGACGTTGTGCCCGATCTGAACGAGATTATCAATCATCGTGCCCGGGCCGATGACGGTGTCCGGGCCGGAGCCCCGGTCAAGGGTGCTGTTGGCGCCCACCTCAACGTCGTCGCCGATGATCACCCGGCCCAATTGCGGCACCTTGACGAAGCCTTGGCGGTCGGGAGCGAAACCGAAACCTTCCTGGCCGATGCAGACGCCGGGAAAAAGCCTGACGCGACTGCCGATGAGGCAATGACTCAAGCTGGCATTCGCGCCGACACGCACTTCATCGCCCAGCACGCAGGCCGGCCCTATGACGGCATTGGGTCCTATATGGCAATGCGCGCCCAGTTCCGCGCGCGCCCCGATCACCGCGCCGGCCTCGATGCGGCAACCCGGTCCAAGCTTGGCGCTTTTCTCGATCACGGCCGTCGGATCGATCCCCGGCTCGGGATGGGGTTCGGGATAGAAGGCTTGCGCCGCCAGCGCATAAGCGCGATAGGGCCCCGGCGTGATCAAGAGCGATGTTCCCTTCGGCGCCTCCTTGGCGAGATCGGGATGGATGAAGCAGGCGCCGGCCCGCGTCCGACGCAGGGCTTCCAGATATTTCCGGTTGTCGAGAAAGCTCAACTGATCGGGCCCGGCGATGTCGAGCGGCGCCACGTCCTTGAGCGCGATTTCGCCGTCGCCCGTCAACGTGGCGCCGGTGCGCCGCGCCAATTCGGCCGCGGTAAAAGGCCCGGCGACGGAGAAGAAACGCGGATCAGCCATCGCGCTTAGGGTTTGGCGTCCGGAGGCTGAGCCACCGGATTGTCAAGCTTGGGCAAATTGACCGGCAGCGACGGCAATTTCGCGTCGAGGCGCTTGGTCACTTCCGCGGTGATGTCGAGCCCGTTGGACTCGAACAGCACGGCGGCGCGAGTCAGCACCAGGTTCGCTTTGCGCTCGGCCGCGATCTCGGAGATGATCTGCAACGCGGTGCTCTCCACCTTGGTCATCGCGTCATTATAGCTCTGCTGCATCGCCTGGCGATTGGCCTGCACGTTGCGATCGAGCGCGTCGAAACGCTGTTGATAGGCGCGCGCCCGGGCGGTGAAGGCGTCGGGAGTGAGCGTGGCGCGTTGGCGTTCGAGCTCGTCGCGCGTCTTCTGCAACGCATTCTCCTGGGCCGTGACCGCCTTGGTATAGCCCATCATGGCCTGATCGAGCTGGACTTGCACGTCCTTGGCCGCCTTGGCGTCGCGCAGGATCTGATTGATGTCGGCGATGACGATGACCGGCGGCGTGGGGGTTTGCGCCAACGCCCCGCCCGCGGCGAGTTCGGCGGCGAAAGCAAGCAGCAGCCCGAACAGGGCGCGGCGTCTGATTTTAGGCCACATCAGAATTTCGATCCGAAGCCGACCCTGAACAGGCTCTTCTTGTCCCAGGTTTCCCGGACGATCGGCTCTCCGATGTCGATGCGGATCGGGCCAAAGGGCGACTTCCACGACAGGCCGATGCCGGCGGAAATGCGCATCAGCGAGGATTTCTCGATCTGGTTAGCCGCGTTGGAGCCGGGCGCGTTGACGTCGAACAGGCTGCCGAAATCGGTCCATACGCGGCCGGTCAGCCCGAATTCATGCGGGAACCCCAGCGGAAAGCCTTCGGTGAGCGAGCCCACGTAATAGACATTGCCGCCCAACGCCGAGTTCGTGTTTTCGTCGCGCGGGCCGATGCCGCCCGTCGCGAAGCCGCGCAAATTATCGCCGCCGACGAAGAAGCGGTCCTCGATCACCACCGGTTGGCCGATGCCCAGGATGTCGCCGCCTTCGCCGGTGAGGCTCAACACCCAATCGGGCGCCCAGGAATGATACGCGCCGCCCGAAACCGACGTGCGGATATAGCGCGCGTCGCCGCCGAGCCCGGCGAAATCGTTGCCCAATTGCGCGTACCAGCCCGCGGTCGGCTCGCTGGCGTTGTCGCGCTTGTCGTAGAGCAGGTTCTGGCCCACCGCCGAGGTTACGCGCGTGCCCGCTTCCTGCTGGACGTAGAGCGAAGCCGCCGCGGAACAGCCATAGGAGCCATAGAAGGTGTTGCTGGTGTTGGTGTTGGCGGAGGTACAGATGTCGTAGATGCGATCCTGGCGGATGGTGTATTTCACGGTCTGACGCAGCGAATCACTGATCTGATATCCCGCGCGGACATCGCCGCCCAGCGTGAACTGGCTGAAGCCGGCGAAGTCCTGGTTGTTGCGCTGAATCACGAAGATGTCGAATCCCACCGCCAGGTTGCGGTCCTCGAAATAGGGATCGGTGAAGCTGATATTGCCCTGTTGCGAGCGGAACGAAGCCACCGCATCGACGCGCAGATCGTAGCCCTTGCCGAGCAGATTGCGTTCGTGGACGCCGGCGTCGATCAACGGGCCGTCGGTGGTCGAGAAACCCACGCCGAAAGTGAACTCGCCGGTCGATTGCTCCTCGACATCCACGTTGACCACGGTCTTATCGGGCGCGCTACCCTTGACGTTGGTGACGGTGACCTTCTTGAAGAAATTGAGGTTCTTGATGCGATCTTCCGAGCGTTGCATCTTGGTGGTGTTGAAGGCGTCACCTTCGGCGATACGCATCTCGCGCCGGATCACGGTGTCGAGCGTGCGCAAATTGCCGTTGATGTCGATGCGCTCGACATAGACGCGCGGGCCTTCCTTGATTATGTAGCTTACGTCGAGGGTGCGGTCCGCGGCGTTGCGGTGAACCTGCGGCTGGATATCGACGAAGGCGAAGCCGCGGTTGCCGAGAGCGTCGCTCAGGACCGTGATCGACTTTTCGATCTGGTCGGCATTGTACCAATCGCCTTGATGGGTGGTGAGCAGCGCCTTCAAGCCGGCGGGATCGACCTCGGGCAATTGGTTGGTCAGATCGATCTTGCCGAAATGATAGCGCTCGCCTTCCTCGATGTTGAAGGTGATCATGAAGCCGTCACGCGCGGGCGTCAGCTCGGCTACCGCCGACAGTACGCGGAAATCCGCATAACCCTCGGAGAGGTAGAACTTGCGCAGCAATTCGCGGTCATAGCTGGTGCGGTCGGGATCGTAAGTATCGGCCGAGCTGAGGAACCGCCACCAGCGCGATTCCTTGGTATCGAGCACGCCGCGCAAGGTGTCGGAATCGAAGCGGTGATTGCCGACGAAGCTGATGCTCTTCACGCCGGTGAAATCGCCCTCGTTGATCTCGAACACCAGATCGACCCGATTCTGCTCGAGCTGGACGATCTTGGGCTCGACCGTGGCGGCGAAGCGGCCATTGCGGCGATAGAGGTCGAGGAGCCGCGCGACGTCGCTCTGCACCTTCTGGCGGGTATAGACCGTGCGCGGCTTGAGCTGGATTTCCGACAGCAGCGTATCGTCCTTGAGCTTCTTGTTGCCCTCGAAGGCGATGCGATTGATGACCGGGTTCTCGACCACGTGGACGATAAGCGCGTTACCCTCGCGCCGGAGCGTCACGTCGGTGAACAGGCCGGTGGCGAAGAGGCTCTTCAGCGACTGGTCGAGACGATCGGAGCTGAACGCATCGCCCGGCGCCACCTGGAGATAGGAGCGCACGGTCTCGGGCTCGACGCGTTGCGTGCCCTCGATGCGGATCTCCTCGATGATGCCGCCGGTCTGCGCCGGCGCGAGCGCGGGCGTCGCGGGCGCTTGCGCCACGGCAGGCGTCAACGCCGCCGCGAGCAGGAATGCCGCGATGGCAAGCGCAGAAGCGGCGCCGGCCGGATTTCGCAATATTCCCCCCCGTCCCAGAATCTCTACCCCTCCACCCGATTTAGGAAACCAGGCCCTTCAGAAAATCGATCACCCTCAGATGCACGAGGTCGTTCCATGTCGCGAAGACCATCAGGGTCAACACCAGCGCCAGGCCGAGACGAAAGCCGAATTCCTGCGCGCGCTGGCCAAGCGGCCGGCCGCGAACGGCTTCCGCGATGTAGAACAGCAAATGGCCGCCATCGAGAATGGGAACCGGAAACAGGTTGATGAGGCCGAGATTGACCGACAACACCGCCATGAACCAGATCACCGCGACCGCGCCGCCCTGGGCCACCTCGCCCGACATCTGCGCGATCCTGAGCGGCCCGCCGATCTCGTCGGCCGGTCGCGCGCCGATGATCATCTGCCACACGGCGGTGAGCGTGCCGGTGGTGAGATTCTCGGTCTCGACCGTCGCCTGCCACAGCGCCGCGGCCGGATTGCGGCGGAGATAGTTGACGCCGTTGCGCTCGATGCCCAGAAGGCCGAAGGCGTGCTCGTTGCCGAAGCGGTCGGTGACGGTGGTGATGCGCGGCGTGATGGACAGGGAAACCGTGCCGTCGCCGCGCCGGACCTCGATGGTCATGGGCGAGCCGGCGTTGAGCCGCACATCGCGCTGCACTTCCTCGAAGCGCTCGATGGCGTGGCCGTCGATGGCGATGATGGTGTCGCCAGGTTTGAGCCCGCCCGCCTCGGCGGCGCTGCCGGGCTGAATCTGGCCGATCTCGGGCGGCGTGAACGGCTCGCCGAAGGTCGCGAACAGCAGGGTCAGCGCGATCACGGCGAAGAGGAAATTGGCCGCCGGCCCGGCCACCACCACGGCGGCGCGCTGCATCAGCCGCTTGTGATGGAACGAGACCGCTTTTTCGGCGTCGCTCATCTGCTCGAGATTTTCGGATGAGGGCTGGGACGCGGGATCGGCGTCGCCGAACATCTTGACGTAGCCGCCCAGCGGCACCGCGCTGAATTTCCAGCGCGTGCCGACGCGGTCGGTCCAGCCGAAAATCTCGGGCCCGAAGCCGATCGAGAACACCTCGATGCGCACGCCGTTCCACCGCGCCACCAGGTAATGGCCGAGCTCGTGCACGAAGACGAGCACCGTCAACACGATCAGGAAGGGGATGATGTAGCCGAGTCCGCCGGTAAAAAAGCTCATACGCCAGGAACTCCGATTCGGTCCGAGTTGCCGTGGCGCCTAGAGTAGCAAAAATTCGCCGAATCCAGCGGTTAAAAGCGCGTCATTTTACCTTGGCGTCAGAAGGGCTTGACGGATGGGTCAGCTTCCTGTCAAGCGCCAGAGCAGCGGCGACTCGCCAGCGAGTCGCGCCAGCAGCCCCAAGGCGAGGGCGGCGGCCAGGAGACTGTCGAGCCGGTCAAGCAGCCCGCCATGGCCGGGGATGAGCTGGCCGGCGTCCTTGACGCCGTAACGCCGCTTGGCCAGCGATTCGATGAGGTCACCCGCCTGGGCCGCGAGCCCCAAGGCGAGGCTCACCGGCAGCAACAACGCCACCGGCGCGTGGGCGAGCCAAGCCGAGGCCACGCCCACCAGCCCCGATCCGGCCAAGCCGCCGAAAAATCCCGCCCAGGTCTTGTTGGGCGAAAGCCGGGGCGCGAGTTTCGGGCCGCCGAAGACGCGGCCGGCGGCATAGGCGCCGATGTCGCTCGCCCAGACCAGCGCCAGAAGCCAAACGACGCTCGCCCGCCCGCCCGCCAAACCCGATATCCACAGGAAAGACGCCGAGGCGAGCGCGAGATAGAGCGTGCCCGCCCCCGGCCAGAACGGCTCCTTCCAGCCGCGCATCCGGGCGAGCCCCCACACGCCCAAGCCCCCGATCAGCGAAGCGGCGATGGCGAGACGGATATGGCCGAGCCCGGAAAAAGCCGCCGCGGCAAAAGGCGCCGCCACCATCAGCGCGGCTGGCGGCCGCCAGGTTCCTCCCGAAAGCCGCGCCCATTCCCAGCCCATGCCGGCCGCCGCCGCCGCCACCAGCACCGGCAGATAGGGCGAGCCGAGCCACACCGCGCCCAAGGCCAGCGGCGCCAGCACCAAAGCGGAGACGATCCGGATCTTGAGATTGCTGGCGCTAGACGCTGCCAATAGAGGCGCCGTAGCGGCGTTCGCGGCCGTGATAATCCTGCAACGCCTTTTCGAGGTCGTCCTTGGCGAAATCGGGCCACAGGGTCTCGGTGAACACCAGCTCGGCATAGGCCATCTGCCACAAGAGGAAATTGCTGATGCGCTGCTCGCCGCTGGTGCGGATCAGCAGATCGGGATCGGGAATGTCGGCGGTGAAGAGATGGCGGGCGATGCAATCCTCGTCCACCTCGGCGGGCTTGAGCGCGCCCGACGCCACCCCTTGCGCGATGGCGCGGGCGGCCAAGGCGATCTCGGCGCGGCCGCCATAATTGAGCGCGATCGAGAGATGGAGGCGCTCGTTGCCGCGCGTCAAATTCTCGGCGTTATCGATGAGCGTGACGATGTCGGGCGCGAGCTTGTCGCGCTCGCCGATGACGCGCACGCGCACCCCGTTCTTGTGCAGCTCGGCGATCTCGCCGCGCAAATAATGGCGCAACAGGCCCATGAGGTCGTCAATCTCGCCCGCCGGGCGTTTCCAGTTCTCGGAGGAGAAGCCGAACAGCGTGAGATATTTGATGCCGAGCTCGACCGACGCCGCCACCGCGCGGCGCACCGATTCGGCGCCGTTCTTGTGGCCGGCGATGCGCGGCAGGCCGCGCTTCTTGGCCCAGCGCCCGTTGCCGTCCATGATGATCGCCACATGCGCCGGAGGCGCCGGGCTATTGGCCGCTTCGCTCTTCGCCATCAGACCGACAATATCTCCTTGTCCTTCTGCTGCAACATGGCATCGACCTTCTTGATGGTGTCATCGGTCAGGGTCTGCACGTCTTTTTCGAGCTTGCGCTGCTGGTCTTCCGACATCTTGCCGCCTTTTTCCAGCTTCTTCAGGTTTTCCATGCCCTCGCGCCGCACGTTGCGCGCGGCCACGCGCGCCTGCTCGGCGTATTTGGCGGCGACCTTGACGAGTTCCTTGCGCCGGTCCTCGGACAGCTCGGGCAGCGGCACGCGGATGAGATTGCCGTCGCTCATCGGGTTGACGCCGAGCCCCGCATCGCGGATCGCCTTCTCCACGTGCTTCACCATGCTCTTATCCCACACCTGCACGGTGACGAGCCGCGGCTCGGGCACGCTGACCGAGCCCATCTGGCTCAGGGGCATGGTCTGGCCATAGGCCTCGACCATGACGGGATCGAGCATATTGGCCGAAGCGCGGCCGGTGCGGATGCCGGCCAATTCCTTGCGCAGCGCTTCGAGCGCGCCGTCCATGCGCTTGCGCAAGGCGGCCACCGCCGGATCGTCGCTCATGCCCTCGCCCCCTCCTCGGTGATGATGGTGAAGCGGCCGCGGCCCTTCACCGCCTCGGCGAAACCGCCATCATTGTGGATCGAAAACACCAGGATCGGAATCTTGTTCTCGCGCGCGAGCGAGACCGCCGCCGCGTCCATCACCTGCAAGTCGCGCGACAGCACGTCGAGATAGGTAAGATTGTCGTAGCGCGTGGCTTTCTTGTCCTTTTTCGGGTCGGCGCTGTAGACGCCGTCGACCTTGGTCGCCTTCATCAGCGCCTGGCAATGGGTTTCCGAGGCGCGCAACGCCGCGGCGGTGTCGGTGGTGAAATAGGGATTGCCGGTGCCGGCGGCGAAGATGACGACGCGGCCCTTTTCCATGTGGCGCACGGCGCGGCGGCGAATATAGGGCTCGCACACCGATTGCATGGCGATGGCGGATTGCACCCGCGTCGGCAAGCCGATGCCTTCGAGCGCGCTTTGCATGGCGAGCGAATTGATGATGGTGGCGAGCATGCCCATGTAATCGGCGGTCGAGCGCTCCATGCCCGAGGCGGCGCCGGCGAGGCCCCGGAAGATGTTGCCGCCGCCGATGACCAGCGCCACCTGCACCCCCAGGGCGTGGACGGTCTTGATCTCGCCGGCGAGTTGCTTGACCACCGCCGGGTCGAGCCCATGGCCCTGCTCGCCCATCAAGGCTTCGCCCGAAAGCTTCAGCAGCACCCGGCGGTATTTGACGTCGCTCCCGGGGCCGGGCTTGGCTTTGGGCAAGGGGCTGATGGCGGTATCGGCTGGCATGGGAGTGGAATTACCACATCTGGCGAAACTCGTCTCGTCCCAAGACCCCCTTCACCCTAACCCCCTCCCCTTGGGAAGAGGGGCATGGCTTAGCCGGACGCGGTTTCGCTGGCTGACCGCAAAGCGGGGCACGAAGGTTCAAAGTCCTGGCGGCTAGAGCGAGCCGACATAGGCGGCAAGCTCGCGGGCCTCTTCCGGCGTTAGATTCTTGGAGGTCTCGTGCATGATATCGTTGGCGCGCGCCATGTCGGCGAAGTTGTGGAGTTGCTCCTCGATATAGCCCGGGTGTTGGCCGGCCAGGCGCGGAATGACGCCGGCGCCCTGGCCTTGCTCTCCGTGGCAGGCCATGCAGGCCGGAACCGTGCGATCGGTCTCGGAGATGCCTTCCTGGAAAATCTTCTTTCCCGCCGCCATCAAGACAGGATCGCCCGGCGTGCCCGGAACCGGCGACAACCCCGAATAATAGTTGGCGAGCCCATCGATGGTTTCGTCGCTCAGCCGCGCCGCCATGCCCCACATGTAAGTGTGCGCATGCGGATCGGCGCGGGTATGGTCGCGGAAGGAATGCAGCTGTTCGGCGAGGTATTCAAATTGCTGTCCGGCAAGCCGCGGGAAGGTCGACGATATGCTGCGGCCTTCGAGGCCATGGCATGACGAGCAGACATGCACGGTCCCTTGGACGGTGGTATCGGCGCCGCGCGCCTCGCCGCTATTGCCCGCCGCCAGCGCAAGCACGACGGGCAGCGCGATAACCCAGCCGATGGGCGCGCGGTTTCGTCTCGTCGCGTTCATCCGGTCGGGTTCAAGCGTCATTCATCTCTCCCGGTTGGCGTCAAAACGCGATCCAATCGAACAGGAACAGCGTGTTGTTGTCGCTCGCATTGCGGCCGTTGCCGTCGTAGTTGTTCGCCGCGCCGTTGAATTTGGTATAGACGATGTATTGCAGGCCGATCTTCATGTTGAGCCACGGCCAGGCATTCGGCCCGCCGTGGTTGAACGGAATGTAATCGAGCTCCGCGATCCATCCGGTCGTGTTCGGACTGTTGTTGGCCGAATTGAGGCCGGTCCCGGGGCCGTACAACACGGGATCGCCGGACCCGTCGATGCGGAAATAACCCATCGTCGCCCCATAGGTCTGATCGTAATAGTAGGTCGTCTTGATGTTCAGGCTGCGCAGGTGATTATTTGAATTTGTCGAATTGCCAATGGTCTGGCTCGCGGTCAGGTTTTGGTTCTCGGTAATCCAGCTCGCCTGTAGCGAAGCGCTGTGGAGATCGGTGAGGAACTGATACTGCGCGTCGAAACCGATATCGGTCTTGTGATCGGTGCCGAATCCGGTCACGCGGCCCGGATTGATCATTGCCGCCATGCCGAAGGTGCCGATTTCGAACGAGCTACGGCCCCATTGCGGCTGGAACGCCAAACGCCAATAGGGAGCCAGGCCTTTGATCGAATCGGTGTTGTTCGGCATACCGACGCCGAGCGCGCTATCGGCCGCTTTGGTGAGCGTGTGATAGGCACCGATCTCGGCATAGACCAGCCGGTTCCACATCGCATAGGTGTTCAGCCCGGCGACCTGCTGCGTGAATCCGCTCTCGATCATCGTCGGCGCCGGCGGGGCCGGGGCAAGACTGGAAGCCACCCAGGGGGCATAGCGCCATGCCGGCGTCGTATTCCAAAGATCGGTCACCGACGGGTTGTTGTTAAGGCTCGCGCCGAAAACAGTTTCGCCGCCGAGCGTGGTCGACTTGGCCCAGCGAATGTCGGTGTTGTCCCAGGCGAAGCGCCGGTTGACGTGATCATAGGTAGCTTGCCCGAAGGCGCCGATTCCGAGATCGGACGAAATCACGCCGCCGTAGAAGATGCTGCCCGACTGCGGGATCGCAAAATTATTGTTGGGTCCGTAATGCGGCGCCGGGCCGCCCGCCTGGCCCGCCTCGGTGTGGGTGTAGGAACCAATCAGCATGATGGAGAGGGGCGGCAAATCCGACTGGCCGCCGCCGAAGGTATAGCCGTTCAACTTGAACAGCCGGCCATAGGGCGTCAGCTCGGGGAATCCGTTGTGGCAAGCCGCGCATTGCTGGCCGGTCTGGCGCGCGTAAAGCGGCAACGCGCTTGCCGATTGGACGCCGAGGAGAAGCGCCGCCGCCGCTCCACCGGCTGCGATGATACGCCGCAGCTTGGCTCCCAGCCTCGCGTAACCCGTCATCCTTGGTCCCCCTTTAGGCCGTCACTGCAACGAGCGGACAACTCTCTATAAATATGATTTAAGGTAATTTTTCCAGGAGCTCTTTGATTTATATCAATGTATGCGTATGCTGACAAACGCAATGAATGGAGTTCGTCACAGGCGGCACGAGACATGCCGTGCCCATGTCCGGCCGCTACCGCACTCATCCATGGAGAGAACCTTGAAAGACGCACCGAAAACCTTGTCAGCCGAGCTGTCTCGCCGCTCGCTGCTACGTAATGTTGCGTATGCCGCCGGCGGCGCCGCCATAGTCGGCACGGCGGTCGGCACGAGCGGAGTTGCCGAGGCTCAGGCCAAAGTGTCGCAGAAGGCGGTTGGCTACCAGGACACGCCAAAGGGCGCGCAGCAATGCGATAATTGCGCGCAGTGGCTGCCCCCTTCTTCGTGCAAGGTCGTCGATGGCGTCGTAAAGCCGACCGGCTGGTGCAGGTTCTACGTGAAGAAACCGGCGTGATCAGCGCTTCAAGGTAGCGGCAACCTCGGCGGCGAAATCGGCCTGTTCCTTCTCGATGCCCTCGCCCAAGGCGAAGCGCGCGAATCCCGCGACATGGACCGGGACGCCTTCCGCCTTGGCGGCCGTCTCGATCACCTTGGTGACCTTGCTTTCGCCGTCGATGACATAAAGCTGCTCCAGCAGAACGACATCTTCGTAGAATTTCTTGAGGCGGCCTTCGACCATCTTGTCGATGATGGCGTCGGGCTTGCCCGAGGCCTTGGCCTGTTCGCGCAACACGCCGCGCTCGCGTTCGAGCGCCTTGGCGTCAACCGACTTCGCATCGAGGAATTGCGGATTGGAGGCGGCCACATGCATGGCGAGGTTGCGCCCGAGCGAAACATGTTTTTCCGGCGAAGCGGTTTCGAGCGCCACCAGCACGCCGATCTTGCCCAAGCCGGGGGCGAGCGCGCCATGCATATAGGCCGCGACCGCGCCTTGCTTCACCGAAAGCTTCCGGGCGCGGCGCAAATTCATGTTCTCGCCGATGGTGGCGATCATGTGAGTCAATTCCTCGGCCACCGAGCGGCCCGCGCCCGGATAAGGCGCCGCCTTCAATTTCTCGACGTCGTCGCCGAGGCCGAGCGCCAAGCCGGCGACATTTCGCACGAAATTCTGGAATTGCTCGTTGCGGGCGACGAAATCGGTTTCGGCGTTTACCTCGACCAGCGCGCCGGTGGTGCCCTTGACAGCGAAGCCCACCAGCCCTTCGGAGGCGACGCGCCCGGCTTTCTTCGCCGCCGCGGAGAGGCCCTTCTTGCGCAGCCAGTCGATGGCGGCTTCGAGATCGCCGCTGGTTTCGGCGAGCGCGCGCTTGCAGTCCATCATGCCGGCGCCGGTTTTCTCGCGCAGCTCCTTCACCAGCGATGCCGCGATTTCGGCCATTTAATTCTCTCCTGGTTTCAGGCCGAAGCGGGTTCGCCCGGGGCTTCCGGCTTGGCTTCGGGAATGGCCTCGGCCGGCGGCTTCACCCTTGCGCCCGGATCGGAGGCGCTCTGCTCCGCCTGCAAGCCGTCGAGCACCGCGCCCGAGACCAGCTCGCAATAGAGATGGACGGCGCGCATGGCGTCGTCATTGCCGGGGATGGGATAGAGAATTCCGTCGGGCGAGGAATTGCTGTCGAGGATGGCGACCACCGGGATCTTGAGCCGGTTGGCCTCTTGCACCGCGATCGCCTCTTTGTTGGTGTCGATCACGAACAGGATGTCGGGCAAGCCGCCCATTTCCTTGATGCCGCCCAAGGCGCGCTCGAGCTTGTCGCGGGAGCGGGTCAATTCCAGAAGCTCGCGCTTGGTCAAGCCGCTTTCGGGCGCGTTGATCTTTTCGTCGAGATCCTTCAGCCGCTTGATCGAGGCCGAGATGGTCTTGAAGTTGGTGAGCATGCCGCCGAGCCAGCGGTGGTTGACGTAATACTGGCCGCAGCGCTTGGCCGCCTCGGATATCGGCTCCTGCGCCTGGCGCTTGGTGCCGACGAAGAGGATGCGCCCGCCGCCCGCCGCCACGTCGCGCAGCGCCTGGAGCGCCTTGCCCAGAAGCGGCACGGTCTCCTCGAGATTGATGATGTGCACGCCGTTGCGCACGCCGAAGATGTAAGGCGCCATCTTCGGGTTCCAGCGCCGGGTATGATGGCCGAAGTGCACGCCGGCTTCCAAAAGCTGGCGCATGGAAAAATCGGGTATTGCCATGAGATCGTCGTCCTTTTCCGGTTAATCCGCCGCGGGGTGAGAACCAGCCCCGCCTTATAAGAAGGCGAAACCGGCACCGGAGCGGCTCCATGCCACAAAAGTGGGCCACCATGAGGGTGGCGGGCCGCGATCCCCGCGTGAGGGGTTGAGTTGAAGGTGCGCTTATGTACTGGGAAGGGCGGGCTTTGGCAAGGGGCTATGCGGCTGTTTTTTTCTTCTTCCGTCCAAACTTGCCCAAACGCTGAGAGATCAAGCTCTCTTCTGCCAACAATCCCATTCGATCCGGATCAGCCAACCCGCGAATTGGGCGGCGATTTGGGTTATGCTCGAAGGGCTTGAACGGGAACGGACAACATAAGGGAGAGGCGGCCATGACATTATGGAAGACGCTGGCGATTTGCGCGGCGGCGGCGCTGCTCTTGAGCGGATGCATCGCCATATCGCCGCCTTACGGCTGCCCGTTGAATTGCGACGATTGGGGCAATCATTCGTTCAATGGCGATTTGACGACCCAGGTTCATCCCTTGCTTTAATCGGCTCCTGTTTTAACCGGAGCGGCGCGGACGGACGCGTTTCACTGTCTCACGACGGTGAAGCTCTGCTCGGCCAGCTTCTGGCCTTGATACCAGACTTGCATGGTCCAAACGCCGAGCGCCACTTCCCAGTCATTGGTGAAATTATAACCTTTGTAGGACGTGGTTCCGATCGCCGCGGTGGTGTCGTATTCGCTTTGGGCCTTCAACTGTTGCGTCGCCGGGTTGGTGAGGCCGGGCGGCGGGAAAATCGTCACCATGTGAAGCGGCACGATCGTGCCCGCGGGCGCGCCGACCACGACAAAGCGAAAGCCGAATCGAACCCCTTGCTGCGCCGGAACCATCCGCGTGGTCGCGGCGTGCTGGATGTCGCTTATGGTGCTGACCGTGCCCGTGGCCGTGCCCGGCGCCGATTGCGTGGCTTGGGTATTGCCGGTGTAAATCCCGTATTCGACCACGTCGATGCGGCCGATTTGCGGCGCCTGGGCGTTAGCCCCCGAGACCGCCAGCAACAGCAGTAAAAGCGACAGCGCGATTCTCATGGCTCCCTCCCCCTCGGTTGTGCCGGGCGCGCGATCATAGCGCCTGGCGAGGCCGATAAAAATCCCCGCCTTTCGGCTTTCCCCGTCGTAGGATGGCGGCGGCGGCGCGGCAGGCGGTTGGCGCCAGGACAAGGACAAAGGCATGAGCAAAAGCGCGCGCGCGGTTCTCTATTGTGCCGCCGCCCTTGCCCTGTTGCTGAGCCCCGCTCTTTCCCGCGCCGACGACGCGCTGCGCTTTTTCCGCATCGGCACCGCCGCCACCACCGGAACCTATTTCCAAATCGGCGGCATGCTCGCCAATGTCATCTCCAAGCCGCCGGGATCGCGCGATTGCGACGAAGGCGGCAGCTGCGGCGTGCCGGGATTGGTGGCGGTGGCCCAGGCCACGCCCGGCTCGGCCGAGAACGCGGCCGATGTCGCGTCGGGCCAGATCGAATCCGCGCTGGTCCAGGCCGACATCGCCCATTGGGCCTCCGCCGGAAGCTGGCCGAAGGATCCGTCCTGCGCTTCTCCCGCCCCCGCGCCCGTTTCCCCCGCTGCGGAGCAGCAAAACCAAGGAGCGCAACAAAACCAAGAAACCCAGCAAGAGCCTCCGGCCGGCACAACCGTCAGGCAACGCGGCCCGTTCAAGAATTTGCGCGCGATCGCCGCGCTCTTTCCCGAATATGTCCATGTCGTGGTGCGCGCCGAAAGCGACATCCGCAGCCTGGCCGAGTTGAGGGACAAGCGCGTGGCGCTGGGCGAGCCGGGTTCGGGCACGCTCGAGGATTCGCGCCTCGTGCTCGAAGCCGCCGGGCTTTCGGAATGCGACTTGCAGCCCAGCTATCAGCGCCTGTCGCAGGCGGCGGAGGCGCTGCGGCGCGGCGACATCGACGCGCTTTTCCTGGTGGCCGGATATCCGGTGCCGGCGGTGGCCGATCTCGCTTCGCTGGCCAAGATGCGGCTGGTGCCGGTGCCGGCGGGCATGGCGCGCGCTCTCCATTCCAAATACCGGTTCTTCGCGCCAGGCGCGATCCCGGGCGCGACATATCCCGGCATCGACAAGGAAACGCCCTCGGTCGCGGTGACGGCGCTATGGGTGACGCGATCCTCCACGCCGGAGGATCTGGTCTATGCCATCACGTCCGCGCTGTGGCAGCCGGCCTCGCGCCGCATCCTCGACAGCGGCCATCCGGCGGGGAAGCGCATCCGCCTCGCGGGCGCGCTCATTGGCTTCGATCTGCCGCTTCATCCAGGATCGGCGCGCTATTACCGCGAGAACGGGCTGCTCACCAAACCGTAAGCCGGTTAAGCCGGCGTGTTCTTGGCGTGGAGCGCCATGCCAATCAAGGCCGTGCCGCCGAACACCAGATCGATGCCGACCAAGAGCCCGAGCGCCCAGACCGCGGAGCCGGGCAATCCGGCGAAGATGATGCCGGCCAGGACCAGGTCGATCACGCCGTTCAGCACCATCCAGCCCCAGCGTCCCGAGAGGGCGCTCTTATGCTCGAGCCCGAACAGGATCGAGAAAACGCCCTCGATCGCGAAGAAGGCGATCAGCACCAGGGTGAGCGAGATCGCGCCATTGACCGGCCAGAAGATCAACACGCATCCCACCACGATGCCGAGGATGGCCGAGAGCAGCGACCACCAGAAACCCGGCGCGTGCTTCATCCAGAACGTCGTGAGGAGGCCGAAGATGCCGCTGATGAGAAAGAGCCAGCCGAGGAATATCGCCACCGCCAGCGTCGCCAGGACCGGAACCAGGATCGCGGCCATGCCGAGAACCACCAGCACGATCCCCTCGACCAGATAGACCACCCAATGCGCGTGCAGCGCCTTTGTTACGTCGGTCATCGCCATGACAAGCCTCCCGGGTTATCGCGCCCCCCGTTATCGCGGGGCCATTATGCTTCGAGCATGAACCTTTTATCCGCCGCTTTCCAGTTCCGCGTCGGTGAGGATGGTGAAGCGGTAATAGGCGTCGTCGATGGTGGCCATGGCGCGCTCGTACCATTTGTTCCGGGCCTGGGCGAAATCCTCGAACGGCCCGTATTGCTCGCGCGTGCCGGGTTTCATTTTTTTGAAAGATGTGTCGAGATAGAGGCCGCCCACCACGTAATATTTTGTCATTCCGCCGCCGCTCCTTCCGGTTGTTCCGCCATGAGTTCCGAGTCCAAGAGGCCGCCATAACGGCCGAGCATCCACACGATGCGCTCCAACAGGCTCGTCACCGCGTAGAGCGTGGAACGGTCGTCGGCCGACAGGCCCTGATCCGCCGTCATCACCCGCCGGCGCAGCGCATCGACCAGGCTGCCGCGGTCGGAGGTGAATTGCCGCAGCAGCGCGATGTCATCGGGGTCGCGGCCGGACACGGCGTCATTGGCGGTGAAGAGCAGCGCGCCCAGCCCCTCGGCGATGTTCTCGACCAGCGAGCGCATCGCCTCGGCGGCGAAATTCTGGGTGAATTTCTCGGCGAGCTCGTTCATCGCCTCGTGGATCGAGACCAGCAGGTCGTTGCAGGCGCGGCGGTCGGCGACGCGGTCGATCAGGTCGCGGCTCGCGCCGCTGTCCGCCAGATCGTCGAGAAACCGCCGCACCGATTCGAGCAGCGCCGCCGCCACCGGCAGGATCGCCTGGCGGCCGAGCTGGCGCTCCTTGCCGTCGAGATGGCTGTTGAACCCCAGATAAAGCGGCAGCAGCTTGAAGATGCGCGCCTGTTCGCGGTCGACCAGTTCGAGCGCGGTTTCGGGCTCGCCCAGCGCGTCGTCGTAGATGAATCGCGGGCGGACCAGGTCCTCTTCGAGCGTCGGCGGCGTGAAGCGCTCGATCCAGGGCAGAAGGATGCGGGCGAAAACGATCTGCACCGCCACGGTGGCGAGCTGGCAGGCGAGATAGATGAACGCCACCTGGCGGCCCGGCGAATCCGTCAGCGCGCGCACCCCGTGCAACAGCAGCGGCCAATCGAACAAACGTTCGGCGGCGTAGAGCGGCAGCAGCACGGCCACGCCCAGGATCTTGAAGGCCGATTGCAGCTGGGGCATGTGGCGCGGCCGGCCCGAGAGCTTGAAGCCCACGAAAAAGCTGGCGGCGCCCGAGCCGATGCAGGCGCCGAACACCACCAGCGCCGATTGCTCGAGCGTGATGCCGCCCGACGCCGCCAGGGCGGTGACGATGACCGCGACCGTGGCCGCGGATTGCACCAGCAGCGCCACCGCCGCGCCCGCCGCCAGCGCGGTTGGGATCGAGCGCCCTTCCGCCGCCAGGAAATCGCGCGACCAGCCGGCGCCGTTCATTCCGCCCGAAGCGCCGCGCATGAGTTCCAACCCGAAGAAGATGAGCGCCACGGCGAAGAGCGTGGAGACCAGCGGCCGCCAGCGCGCCGAGCGGTCGAGGTTCAAGTAGAAGCACAAGCCCGAGAGCGCGACCAGCGCCAGGATGAAGACGTGCAGATTGACCGCGGCGGCGAAGACCAGGAGCGAGGTGCCGACATTCGACCAGGCCAGGATGGGCGTCGCATCGGATGCGGCGAGCAGGCCGGTTTGCGCCAGGCTCACCAGGATGATGGTGACGGCGTTGGTGCTTTGGGTGAGCGCGCCCGAAAGCGCGCCGATGGCGGCGCCGATCACCGGATGCGAGGCGGCGCGCGTCACCCATTGGCGCATGCGCCGCCCGGTCATCTGGCCCATGGTGACGCTCAGATTCTTGACCCCGACGAAGAACAGGCCAAGCCCGGCCAGCAAGGACAGCGCGGCTTCGATGCTCATTTAATCACGATAATCCGTCGCCCCGGGCCTTGCGAAGACAAAGAAAAGGCCCTGACAAAAAAGTTCATGCCTTGCTTCATAAAGTTGTACTGTCGGCGCGGGGGAAATGCCGTAGCACGGCCGCGCAAGCGGCGTCGTGCGAAGGAGAAAATAATTAAGGCGATGTCCGAGAATTCTCTGGCGGATTTCCGCCGCTGGCTCAACCCGTATTTCGACGACGACGCGCCGCAAGGCCCGGCGGTGCGGGTGTTCAATTCCCTGCTCGCGCTCCTGATCGTGGTCAATGTCGGCGCGATCATCCTGGAATCGGTCGATGCCATCCGCGAAGAGCACCTCTTCGCCTTCCGCTGGATCGAGCATGTGGCGACATCGGTGTTCGTGGTCGAATACGTGTTGCGCGCCTGGACGGCGGTGGACCGCGTCAGCGGCGCTTTCCGCGATCCGGTCTGGGGCCGGATCAAATACCTGCGCGGGTTTTTCGCGCTAGTCGATCTGGTTTCGATCCTGCCGGCGGTGCTGGGATTGCTGGGCGCGGCCGATTTCCGCGTGCTGCGCCTGATGCGCCTGTTGCGCATGCTCAAGCTCACCCGCCATTCGAGCATTTTCGGGCTGATCTGGGCGGTGTTCCGCGAGGAGGCCCAGGCCATCGGCGCGTTGCTGTTCATCCTGTGCCTCGTTCTCGTCATGAGCGGCTCGCTCATGTACATGATCGAAGGCGTAGCGCAGCCCCAGGTGTTCAGTTCGATTCCGGCCGCGATGTGGTGGGCGGTCGTGACCATCACCACCGTGGGCTATGGCGACATGGTGCCGGTGACGGTTTGGGGCCGCATCCTCGGCGGCGTCATCGCCATGGTTGGCATCCTGACTTTCGCGATGTTCTCGGGATTGATCACCGTGGGGTTCATGGATCAGTTGAGACAGCGCCGCGCGCAATACCAGATTCTGGTCGAGCGGCGGATCGCCAAGGGGGCCTTGAGCGCGGCGGGCAGGCGCGAGATCGAACGCGCCGGCGGCCGGCTAGGCTTGCCCGAGGAAGAGGTGGAGGAAACCGTGGCCGAGGCGGCCTCCATAGCGCGGGGGGCGCGAAGGAAAAAGCGGCGGAAGCGGGAATCGCGGCGGCGCTAACTACCCACCACCTCGAGCTGCACATCCACATTGCCGCGCGTGGCGTGGGAATAGGGGCAGATTTTTTCGTGGGCCTCTTTGGCGAGCGCCGCCAGATCGGCCTGTTTCAGGCTTTTGTCCTCGACCCGCAGCTTGACCGATATGCCGAAGCCGCCCAATTCGCGCGGGCCGATCGAAACCGCGCAGGTGATCTTGGCCTTGGCCGCGTCCTGCTTGTGCTGTTTCCCTACGAAATCGAGCGCGCCGCCGAAACAGGCGGCATAGCCCGCGGCGAAAAGATGCTCGGGCGTGGCAGCGCCGGGCTTGCCGGGCCCGCCCATCGCCTTCGGCACCGACAGATCGGCCGAGACGACGCGGTCCTCGCTCTCGGTATGCCCGTTGCGCCCGCCCTGGGCGGTGGCGGATATCGTGAAAAGCGGCTTGATCTTGTCGGCCATGATGGAGCCTCCGGAGTGTTGGATTGCGGAAGGTTAGGAGTTTTAAGGGGTGGGGGAAAGCGTCTCACCTCAAGGAATGTGCGCGCCGCGCTTATCCAGCTAGCTTGACCAAGAGCGTGGCGGTGAATGGGGGTAAGGGTTCGGCATGCAACAGAGAGTGAACTAATCCTCATCGCCGGTATCAACTGGCTCCTTTGGATCAAGTCGGCCAGCAAAAAAAGCGTCAATTTTTTCGAATAGCTCTTCCTTAGTCACAGGACCTACAGCCAGCCCCAAATCATCAACGAAACGTCGGCCGGGATGAATGGTATCCCAAGATGACCGGTATTGCGTTGCGCGGCGCCGGCCCGGTGTCTTATTGCCGAAACCATCAATGACCATGTTCCAAATTGGTCGGAACTGCTCGATTAGGACATTTTCCCCAAGCGGTATCCAAATGTCGTCCACCACCAAGCAACGATAATGGAAATCATTGATGTCTAGGTTCCGCGCCTCGCTAATAGAATTTGCATGTTGGGAGAGCCGATCGCGAAGAGCACGGCCAATCGCCGAGGCGTCTTCTCGAATTCCACCCTTCCTACCGCCTTTTGGAATGGCTTTTCCGACGTAGATCGGCTTTTTAAATTCTTTCCCTCGGTTGGCTTTCGTAAGTGGAGCGTATGGACGAAACGACCCCGTGTAATATATCGCGTACACACCAGCGCCGATGACTTGCGCGCGATCGGCAAGGGAAAGAACATGCTTTTCAAGAAGCGCATCGGCGACGCTTTTCCCGAGGTTGAGTTTATCCAGCGGGTTGTAAGGCGTCTCGCTCACGCGCTTAACCCGCGCGTCGACAAGGGTGTAATGTTTGATTTGTATAAAATCACGCCGCGCGTCGCGTTCTGATCTGATTCATCCCGCGCAGCAGGCGCGCGATGCTGTAGCCCAATGCGGTACTCATGGGGATGGGTACGGCGTTGCCAAGCTGACGCATGGTTTCCGTCCAGGAACCCGGGAACACGAAATCGTCGCGAAATCCCTGAAGCCGGGCCAACTCTCGGACAGTGAAGTATCGAACACGTCCGGTCGGATAGACGATCATGTTCTCTCCTCCCGGCACCCCATGATCGCCGGCCTTCAATGCCTTCGCGGGGCGATCGAGGGGACTGCCCGTGTGTCCAATATATGAACGCGCTCCGGGTTGGAATTTATGATTTGGGATGGCCGACCCGCCATCCCGCGTCGGTTCGCCAAGATCCATTATCGCGTCGCGCACAGTCAACCATGGCATCTTCGCTGGTTGGTGATGAAGATTTTTAAGAATGGATTTCTCGGCTTCATTCAACCGAGATTGTTCCCCACGCGGTATCCGATGTCTTTCCCAATACTTACCACTAACATATTGAGCCCATAGCAGCGCTTCGCGCGAATGAATTTTGTCCGGCAATTCCCAAGAAAGGCCTAGATCACGACGAACGCCCACTATCACGATCCGATGACGGATTTGTGAAGCGCCATAATCGGCCGCGTTAATCTTGTGAACTTGCACGCTGTAAATCGGTCCGTCGCCCGCGGCTGGGTCTAGTCGAGCAAGCCGGCGTAGATGATCGGCTGACAATTCACCATGCCGTGCCACCATGTCGGGGCGCCTTAGTCGCTCGATGATATAGCGCAGGTAATCGGCGAAGGCTGGGCGGGCGAGGCCCCTTACGTTCTCGAAGAAGAAAGCGCGCGGACAAAGTTCGCGCACGGCACGAATTGCCTCGGGCCACATATCGCGCGGGTCATTCCGGCCGCGATGTTTTCCACCGATTGAAAACGGCTGACATGGAGGACCGCCCGCCACGAGGTCGATTTCACCTAGGCCCTTGAACGAAACATCGCGCACATCCGCGTGATGAATGGGCCAGCCATGTGTGGGACCGCCGTGACCGGCGTTCGCGCGGATTGTCTTGTAGAAATCATCGTCCCATTCGACCATGAATTTAGGATCGAATCCCGCGTGCTCCAATCCAAGCGCAAGACCCCCGGCCCCAGTGAACAACTCCACGCTCGTGAATTTCATGCGGCCTCCCGTTGCTCGCGCGACAGGAAAGCAGCGATGCGCTTCTCTACCCTGTGAATATCGCGCAGTTGGCATTCCCAGATAACCAGGAAGCTCCATCCCAAGGCGCGCAAGGCCTTTTGATTTCGCGCATCGCGTATTCTATTACTCTCTAGTTTTGGTACCCAGAATTCGCGGCGTGATTTTGGTAGGCGCGCGAGAGCGCAGTTTTTATTTCCGTGACGGTGCCAAAAGCAGCCGTGAACGAATATTGCCTTGCGCCTTGACCGGAACACGAGATCCGGTTTTCCCGGCAGATCCCGTCCATGCAGACCGAAGCTATAACCGAGATGGCGCGCGAGCCGGCGAACGAGAATTTCCGGCGATGTATCCTTGGCGCGAACAAGCGCCATTCGCTCGCTTCTCTCGCTGGGCGTCAACGTATCCATGGTCGCCCACATCCCCCGCTGGCGGCGTAACTCAAGCCCAGTAGGGAAACTTAATAGACGCAAACGAAGCCGTGGCGCCATCGCGACTCGCTAATTGAGCCGATTGACTAATCCGGATTGTTTTGGTACAAAACGAGAACGTTGTCAAGTCCAGCAATTCATAGAACTCGAAGCCGGCGTTAATCGCCCCCTACCCCTTCCTCAACGTAAACACCAACACGCCCCCCGCCTCCTCGCGGCAATCCAAGAGATGCGCGCCGGTGGTTTTGCAGAAATGGTCGAAGTCTTTGACCGCGCCGGGGTCGGTGGCGTAGACGCGCAACACCGCGCCCGCTTTCATCTCTTTCATCGCCTTGCGCGCCTTCAACACCGGCAGCGGGCATTTGAGCCCCTTGGCGTCGAGCGTGACGTCGGGATTAGCCGGTTCGGGGGCGGCTGGCGGGGTCATGGGCGTCCTTATGGCCTTATGTATGCCCTCAGGAGAAGCGATTATCGAGCGGGAATCCCCGCGGCGCAATGCGGCCGGAACCGGCGCGGGCGCCCGTCCAGGGGCGCAGATCGGTCTCGGTGCGGGTGCGGTCGCCCGCTTTCCAGGAAAGCCCGTCGGCCTTGGTGATGACCCGCGCATCGGCCAAGCCGCCATCGTGATAGCGCTGGAGAATGACTCCGCGCCCGCCCGTCATCTCCGGCGCCTCGTTGAGCGGAAACAGAAGCAGCTTCCGGTTCTCGCCCACCACCGCGATGGTGTCGCCCTCGGCGGGGGCCGCCGCCACCGCCTTGGCACCCTTGCCAGGCCGCATCACCTGCTTGCCGTTGCGCGTCTGCGCCAGCACGTCCTCGGCCTTGACCACGAACCCGCGCCCGTCGCTCGCCGCCACCAGGAGCTTCGAGCCCGGCTTGAAGATCAGCATGGCCGATATCTCGTGCTCGTTTCCCAAATCGGCCATCAGCCGGAAGGGCTCGCCCAGGCCGCGCCCGCCCGGCAGCTTGTCGATGGCGAGCGTGTAGAACCGCCCATTGGTGGCGAAAACCAGAAGCTTGTCGGTGGTCATGGCCTCGATGGCAAAACGCGGCCCGTCACCTTCCTTGTATTTGATGTCGTCCGGCTTGAGCCCGTGGCCCTTGGCCGCGCGCAACCAGCCATTGGCCGAGCCGATCACCGTCACCGGTTCGCGCTCGACCAGGGCTTCCAAGGGCACCTCCACCGAAGCGGGCGGCTTGCCCAGATCGGTGCGGCGCTTGCCCAGGAGCGATGTGGGCCCGAATTCCTGGCGCAGGCTCGCCATTTCCTCGCCGATGCGTTTCCATTGGCGGCGGTCGTCGGCGAGCAGGTGTTTCAGCTCCTTGTCCTCGTCGGCCAGGTCCTTCAGCTCCTTGCGGATGGCGATTTCCTCGAGCCGGCGCAAGGCGCGCAAGCGCATGTCGAGAATGGCGTCGGCCTGATTCTGGCTCAAATGCCATTTCTTCATCATCCGTTCCTTGGCGTCGTCGTATTGGCGGATGATGCGGATCACCTGATCCAGATTGACGTAGACGATCATGTAACCCTTGAGGATCTCGGCCCGCTTGGATATCGCCTCGCGGCGGAAACGCGAGCGGCGTTGCAGCACCACGCGGCGGTGGTCGAGAAACGCCTGGAGCGCCTCTTTCAGGTTCATCACCCGCGGCGTGCCCTCGGCGTCGAGCACGTTCAGGTTCAAGGGCACGCGGGATTCCAGATCGGTCACGCGGAAGAGCGATTCCATCAGCAGCACGGGATCGACGTTGCGGCTCTTGGGCTCGAGGATGAGGCGCACCTTCTCGGCCGATTCATCCTGGATGTCGGCCAGAAGCGGCAGCTTGCGCTCCTCGAGCAGGATGGCGATGCGCTCGATGAGGCGCGATTTCTGCACCTGATAGGGAATCTCGGTGACGACGATGCGGTACTGGCCCTGGGCGAGCGCCTCCTTCTGCCAGCGCGCGCGCAGGCGGAAACTGCCGCGCCCGGTGTTATAGGCCTCGCGGATGCTCTCGCGCGGCTCGACCAGCACGCCGCCGGTGGGGAAATCCGGTCCGGGCACGCATTTCAAGAGATCGCCCACGGTGGCGCGCCGGTTCTTGATGAGGAGGGCCAGCGCATCCACCAGCTCGACAATGTTGTGCGGCGGGATGCTGGTCGCCATGCCGACGGCGATGCCGGCGGAACCGTTGGCCAGAAGATTGGGGAAACGCGCGGGCAGCACGACGGGCTCGCTGCTTTCGCCGTCATATGTGGCGCGGAAATCGACCGTGTCCTCGTCGATGCCTTCGAGCAGCGCCTCGGCCACCTCGGTCAGCCGGCTTTCGGTGTAGCGCATCGCCGCCGCGTTATCGCCGTCGATATTGCCGAAATTGCCCTGGCCGTCGACCAGCGGATAACGCTGCGCGAAATCCTGCGCCAGGCGCACCAGCGCGTCATAAACCGCGGTGTCGCCATGGGGGTGGAATTTGCCGATCACGTCGCCCACCACCCGCGCGCATTTCTTGTAGCCCGATTTGGGATCGAGCTTGAGCTGGCGCATGGCGTGGAGGATCCGGCGATGCACCGGCTTCAACCCGTCGCGCACGTCGGGCAGCGAGCGCGCCATGATGGTGGAGAGCGCGTAGGAGAGATAGCGCTCGCCCAGCTCCTCGGCGAAATCCACCTTGCGGATTTCGCCCGCCCCGGCGTCGGCGGTTTTGCTCATGCGGAAATGGTGTCCTGGCGAAGCATCTTGGATTTTAATACATCAGCGAATCGGGCGCGCGCAGCCGGAATCTTGCGGTCATGAGGGGCGAGCACGCGGCGATCGAGGAAATAGCCCGTGAGGGCGAGGCCGTCGATGATGTCGCTTGGCGCGGGCGGCTGGTTCTCGCCCGGGAGCAGGAAACGCGGCAAACGCAGCAGCTTCTCGCGATAGGGCGATGCGGCTTTCTCCGACACCGCCTGGCCCGAGCGCGGCGAGACATAGGTCAGGCTCGCGGTCGCGCCGGTGGCGACGCAATGGGTGAGATCGAGGCCGTAACCCAGCTCGGCCAGCAGATCGAGCTCCCAGCGCACATAAAGCGCGGCATAACCCTCGCCGTCATCGAGCGCCTCGAGGAGCGCGTTGAGGCCGGCATAGGCACGCGGATGCGGCTCGCGCTCGGGCAGGCACGCCTCGGCCATGGATGCCGCCGATGAGAGACAGGCGAGCCGCGCGCGGTCGTCCATGAAACGCGCCGCATGGCCGCGCAGCAATTCGCCCGCGAGATAGCCCAGATGCTCCGAGAGCCGCGCCGACCACGATATCGCCAGGCGGTTGCCGGTCTGGTAGCGCATGCGCGTCCTCGGCCCCTGCCCGCCGCGCACCAGCCCGGCATGACGGCCGCGCTCGCGCGTCAAGAGATGGACGATGAGCCCGCGCTCGCCGTGGCGGCGCGCCGACAGCACGATGCCCTCGTCGCTCCAGCGCATTATTTGTCCCCGAAATCGAGCCGCATCGCTTCGTAGCGTTCCCGGTCCTCGGTCCAATCCCCGGTCACCTTGACCTGGAGGAAAAGATGGACGCGGCGGCCGAGGAGTTTTTCCAGCTCGGCGCGCGAAGCCTCGCCGATGCGCTTGATCTGGGCACCGCCTTTCCCCAGCACGATCGGCTTCTGGCTGTCGCGCGCGACATGGATCAACTGCGAAATCTTGACGCTGCCATCGGCGAATTCCTCCCAGGATTCGGTCTCGACCGTCGAGGCATAAGGCAGCTCCTGATGGAGCTGGAGGAAAATCTGCTCGCGGGTGATTTCCGCCGCCAGGAGCCGCAAGGGCGCGTCGGTCATCTCGTCCGCCGGGTAAAGCCACGGGCCTTCCGGCAGGGCTCCCGCGAGATAAGCGAGCAAATCCTCGACCCCGTCGCCGGTCAGGCCCGAGATCATGAACACGCGCTCGAATTCATAAGCCTGGGTCATGGCGCCGGCCATCGGCAGCAGCGCCTCGCGCTTCACCTTGTCGATCTGGTTCAAGGCCAGAATGGCGCGGCGCTTGCCGGCCTCTTTCAGCCCGTCGAGGATGCGGCGCGTGTCACCATCGAGGCCGCGCGATGCATCCACCAGCACCATGTCGATATCGGCGTCCTTGGCGCCCGCCCAGGCGGCGGCCACCATGGCGCGTTCCAGGCGCCTTTTGGGCGCGAATATCCCGGGCGTGTCGATGAAGACGAGCTGAGATTCGCCCCTGCGCGACGATGCCGAGCAAACGCGCGCGCGTCGTCTGCACCTTGGGCGAAACGATGGCGAGCTTCGTTCCCACCAGGCGGTTCAAGAGCGTCGATTTGCCGGCGTTGGGCGCGCCCAGGATCGCGATCGTGCCGCAGCGGGTCATATTTTTGAATCGATGCCGGCCAGCGCCAAAGCCGCCGCCGCCGCCTCGGCCGCGCGCTTTGTGGTTCCCGAGGCCACGGCGTCGGGCAGGCCCTCGACGCTCACGCTCACGGTGAAGCGGCGGTCATGCGCCGGGCCCTTGGTTTCGAGCGTGCGATAGGCGGGAAGTTTCAGCCCGCGCGCCTGCGCCCATTCCTGCAACGCGGTCTTGGGATCGGCGGGCGGCCCCTTCACCCGATCGAGAATCTCGCCCCAGTATTTCCCGACGAAGCGTTGCGCGGCTTCGAGCCCGCCGTCGATATAGAGCGCGGCGATCACCGCCTCGGCGAGATCGGCCAGCACGCCGGGATTGTCGCGCATGGCGGCGTCGCTCGACGCGGTCATGTGTTGCCCGAGCCCGATCTTCCTTGCGACATCGGTGAGCGCCTCGCGGCGCACCAGGGCCACGTGGCGGCGGGTCAATTCGCCCTCGTCGGCGTCGGGGAAACGCCGCCACAGCATTTCAGCGACGATCACGCCCAGCACCCGGTCGCCGAGGAATTCGAGCCGCTCGTAACCGTGCGGATCGCGGCCTTGGCGCTTGGTCGCGCTCGGATGGATCAGCGCCAAGGCCAAAAGTTCGGGCTTGGCGAAACGGTGGCCGAGGGATTTGGCGAGATCGCCCGGGGGATCGCCCCTATCCGCCATGCCCGGCCCCCGCGCCTAGCGGATCGCCGAGAACAGCCGGTCGTAGCGGATGGTGAACGGCCAGTTCCAGACTTCCCACCAGCGGGAATAGCCGTCGGTGGAGTAGAAGATGAACACGGCGCGGCCGACCAGGTTTTCGGCCGGCACGTAGCCCACGCCGCTGTTGGGATCGCGGCTGTCGGAGGAATTGTCGCGGTTGTCGCCCATCATGAAATAGTGGCCGGGCGGCACGGTGAAGACGGCCGTGTTGTTCATGGCGCAGAGCGAGGACTGGTTCGGGTCGCATTTGGACAAGTCGTCGGTCACCTGCAATTCCGGGTGCTTCACGCCATTGGGCAGCGTCTCGGTATAGAAGGCGTAGGTCGTGCTGCGGCCGTTCTCGTCATAGACGTAATTGCTGCCCTGCTCGCGCTGCACCGGCTGGCCGTTGATATACAAGAGGCCGCCCTTCACCTGGATGGTGTCGCCGGGCAGCCCGATGATGCGCTTGATGAAGTCAATCGAGGGATCGCGTGGCAGCTTGAACACCACCACGTCGCCCCGTTGCGGCTCGGTGAAGAAGACGCGGCCGGGAATGAGCGGCAGGCTGAAGGGCAGCGAATACCGGCTGTAGCCATAGGAGAATTTCGAGACGAACAGGTAATCGCCCACCAGCAATGTCGGCACCATCGAGGCCGAGGGGATGCTGAACGGCTCGTAGAAGAAGGTGCGGATGAAGAGCGCGATGATGACGGCGTAGACGATCGTCTTCACCGTCTCGGCGACTCCGGAGGATGCCCGGCCCGATGCTCTGCTCATGAAGGAAATCCGCCAGCGCGCCGGGGATTGAAGGTTGCAGGAGAGTTTTGAATCGGCGCGGCGACGATCAAGCCCAGACCGCGATGGGAAGTCAAGTGCGGCACCGTCATGTTGCCGTCATTTCGGCGGTAATCACGACCAGGGCCTGGGCCAGCGGCGGCTCGTCGGTGAGCGTCAAATCGATGCGCGCGTCCATGCCGGCCGGGATCATTTCCTTGAGGCGCCGGTTGGCCCCGCCGGTCAGCACCAGAGTCGGCCGGCCCGAGGGCAGGTTGACGACGCCCAGATCGCGCCAATAGACCCCCTTGCGGAATCCGGTGCCGAGCGCCTTGGCGCAGGCCTCCTTGGCGGCGAAGCGCTTGGCGTAGCTGGCGACCCGGTCGGCGCGGCGCTCGGAACGCAGACGCTCGGCCGGGGTGAAGATGCGGTTGAGGAAACGCTCGCCGAACCGCTCGATGGCGCGCTCGATGCGGCGGATGTCGATCAAATCGCTGCCGACGCCGAGAATCATCAGGCGCTTTTCTCCCCCTGGCTTTCGCTCCGGGCCTTGTCCATCAGCGCGCGCATGCGCTTCACCGCGCTGTCGAGGCCGCTGAAAATCGCCTCGCCGATGAGGAAATGGCCGATATTGAGCTCGACGATGGTGGGGATGGATGCGACCGGCCCCACCGTCTCGAAGCCCAGCCCATGGCCGGCATGGCATTCGAGGCCCAGGGATTCCGCGATTTCCGCCGCGGCTTTGAGGCGTTGCAACTCGCGCTCGCACGCAGCACCGCTTGCATCGCAATAGGCGCCGGTATGGAGTTCCACCACCGGCGCGCCGAGCGCCTTGGCCGCCTTGAGCTGTCTTTCCTCGGGATCGATGAAGAGCGAAACCCGGATCCCGGCGGCGGCGAGCCGGCTCACGGCCGGCCCGAGACGCGCGGCCCCGCTTGCGGCGTCGAGCCCGCCCTCGGTGGTGAGCTCGTTGCGCCGCTCCGGCACCAGACAGGCGGCATGCGGCTTGTGGCGGAGCGCGATCTCGATCATCGGTCCGGTCGCCGCCATTTCGAGATTGAGCGGCACCGACAGCTCGCGGGCGAGCCGCGCGATGTCGTCGTCGGAGATGTGGCGGCGGTCCTCGCGCAGATGGGCGGTGATGCCGTCGGCGCCGGCCTGGGCCGCCAAACGCGCGGCGCGCACCGGATCGGGATGCCGCCCGCCGCGCGCGTTGCGGATGGTGGCGACGTGATCGATGTTGACGCCAAGGCGGAGCGGACGCTTTTCAATCATGGCTCGCCCGTCAACCGCGCGCGCGTTCCACCGAGTTGATCACCGGCGTCGCCCGGAGCGCGGCGATGATGTTCGTCAGGTGACGCACGCTTTGCACCTCGATGTCCACCAATAGCTCGAAGAAATCCTGCGAGCGGTTGGTGATCTTGAGGTTGGTGATGTTGCCGCCGCTCTTGCCGATCACCGTCGTCAGGCTGCCCAGGCTGCCGGGCTCGTTGCCGATGGTGACGGCGATGCGGCCGAGATGAACGCTCTCGGTGTCGCCCTCATCGTCCCAGGCGACGTCGAGCCAGCGATCCGGCGTGTCGGCATAGGTGTCGAGGGTCTCGCAATCGATGGTGTGGATGGTCACGCCCTTGCCCGTCGTGACGATACCGACGATGCGGTCGCCGGGCAGCGGGTGGCAGCAGCCGGCGAAATGCAAGGCCATGCCGGGAATGAGACCGCGGATCGGCACCGCGTTTTTCGATTCCGCCTTCTTGCCCTTGGCGCGCGGCTTGAGCGCCACCACCTTGCTGGAGCGCGGCTCCTCCTTGGGCGGAAAAATCGCATGGACCACCACGCGCCCGGTGTGCAGCCCCTCGCCCACCGCGACGTAGAGATCCTCGCGGGTGTCGCAGGCGAATTTCTTCAGCACTTCGTCGAGCGCCTTTTCGGCGAATTCGTGATCTTCCTGGCGGAAGGCCTTTTGCAGGATGGCCTTGCCGAGATCGAGATATTGCTGGCGCTGCTGGGTGCGGACGAAGCGGCGGATGCGGGCCCGCGCCTTGCCGGTGACGACGAAGCGTTCCCAGGTGGGCGACGGCGTCTGCGCCTTGGATGTCACCATGTCGACCTGGTCGCCGTTGGCGAGCTCGGTCCTGAGCGGCACCAGCCGGCCGTTGATCTTGGCGCCGACGCAGGTGTCGCCGATCTCGGAATGGACGGCATAGGCGAAATCGACCGCGCAGGCGCCGCGCGGCAGCTGGATCAGATCGCCCTTGGGCGTGAAGCAGAAGACCTGGTCCTGGAACATCTCGAGCTTGGTGTGCTCGAGAAATTCCTGCGGGTCCGAGGCGTGCTCGAGAATGTCCAAAAGCTCGCGCAGCCAGCGGTATTGCGGGCCCTCGGTCTTGGGCGCGCCTTCCTTGTAGACCCAATGCGCGGCGACGCCGAGTTCCGCCAATTCGTTCATCTCGGGCGTGCGGATCTGAATCTCGATGCGCTGGCGCTGCGGCCCGATCACGCCGGTGTGGAGCGAGCGGTAATTGTTGGGCTTCGGCGTCGAGATGTAATCCTTGAAGCGCCCGGGCACGACCGGATACTTGCTGTGCAGCACGCCGAGCGCGTGATAGCACGCCGCCACGTCGGGCACGACGACGCGGAAGGCCATGATGTCGGACAATTGCTCGAAGCCCACGTTCTTCTTCTGCATCTTGCGCCAGATGGAATAGGTCGTCTTTTCGCGCCCCGAGACCTGGGCGTCGATGCCGTCCTCCTTCAGCTTCGCCTGCAACTCGTCGATGACGTGGCCGACCAGATCGCCGCCCTTTTCCCGGAGGAAATTGAGCCGCGTCACCAGGCTTTCGCGCTCGGCGGGATAAAGCTCGGCGAAGGCCAGATCCTCGAGCTCGTCCTTCATCTTGTTCATGCCGATGCGCTCGGCCAGCGGCGCATAGATTTCCATGGTCTCGCGCGCGATGCGCCGGCGCTTTTCCTCGTCGGCGATGAAATGGAGCGTGCGCATGTTGTGCAGCCGGTCGGCGAGCTTGACCAGCAGCACGCGGATGTCCTCGGACATCGCCAGCACCAGCTTGCGGAAATTCTCGGCCTGCTTGGTCTGGTCGGATTGCAATTCCAGGCGCGACAGCTTGGTCACGCCATCGACAAGCCGTGCGATCTCGGGGCCGAAAATCTTCTCGATCTCCTCGAGCGTCGCCAGCGTGTCCTCGACCGTGTCGTGCAAGAGGCCGGTGATGATCGAGGCGGTGTCGAGCTTCATGCCCGACAGGATGCCGGCCACTTCGACGGTATGGGAGAAATAGGGATCGCCCGAGGCGCGCTTTTGCGAACCATGCGCCTTCATCGAGAACACATAGGCGCGGTTGATCGCGTCTTCGTTGGCCGACGGATCGTAGGCCTTAACGCGCTCGACCAGTTCGAATTGGCGCATCATCGCGGTTTACTCCGCCGTCCATCCCGGACGGCGCTTGGGCGCGAAACGACCGGCGATGAGGCGGGTCGCGCGGCCCTCCGCCATCGATCAGTTCGCGTCCTTGTCTTGGGATTCGCCGGGCTTCTCGTCCCCGTCGATGTCGGGCATGTCCTCGCCGTTCAATCCGACGGCCTCGTCCTCGGCGACTTCCATCACGTCTTTCTGCAAATCCTCGTCCACCGCTTCCTCGCCGCCGGTGGCGGGAGCGGTTTCGCTCTCGCTGCCCGCGACCGAGGCGATGTCGGCGCCGGACCCGAGCTGCGCGCCCAGTTCGATGTCCTGATCGTCCTCGGGCTCGTCGAGTTCGACGCGCTTCTGCATGCCCTTGATCAGGTTTTCCTGAAGCTGGGGAAGCCCGATGGTTTCGTCGGCGATCTCGCGCAGCGCCACGACCGGGTTCTTGTCGTTGTCGCGGTCGAGCGTGAGTTGCGCGCCGCCGGCGATGTCGCGCGCGCGTTGCGCCGACAGCAGCACCAGCTCGAAACGGTTCGGAACCTTGAGAATGCAGTCTTCGACGGTAACGCGCGCCATGAAAGGATATCTCCGGAAATCGCCTGATGCCCCACACTATATGGGGTGTTTTATTGCACCGCAACAGGCGCTTGGCCGGAATCGGCGAGATTTTCTACCCGGCGAGAGCGGCGTTGCGGCCATGGGCGGGCGCCGGTTCGCGGCCAGCCATCGCCCGGCGGCAAATCTCCTCGAACTGGGACGCGACACGGCGATTGGAAAACCGCTTGAGGATGAAGATATAGGCCTCTTCCGCGAGCGCGGCCCCGTCCCCGGGACGGTCGAGCAGGTCCAGCACCGCGGCCGCGAAATCGGCCGGATTGTCGGCGCGGCGGTAATGCCGCCCGGCTTCGAGCGGCAAGCCTTCGACGCCGATGGAAGTCGAAACCACGGCACGGCGCATGGCCATCGCCTCGTAAATCTTGATGCGCGTGCCGCCGCCGACCCGGAGCGGCACGATGTAAACATTGGCGGCGCGCACGAAGGGCCTGATGTCCTCGACCAAGCCGGTGAAGCGCCAATTGAGTCCGCGCCGCGCCAATTCGGCCACCAGATCGGGCGGCGGGTTGCGCCCGACCACGGTGAGGCGCGTAGAGGGCCGCGCCTTGGCTATCGACGGCCAGATCGTATCCATGCAATGGCGCATGGCGTCGATATTGGCGGGCCAATCCATCGAGCCGGTGAAGACCAATTCGCCGCCCGCTCGCGGAACCCCGGGCGGGGCTTGCTCATGATCGGCGGCGAAGTAATCGAAATCGACGCCGGTCGGAATGGCTTCGCCGCCGCGCACGCCGTAATTCTCGACGAAGAAGGCGAGATCGCGCTCGGAGACCGCGATCACCTTGTCGAAGGCCGGCAGCCAGCGCGCCTCGAACGCCGCCATCTTGCGGCGCTGGCCGCGCCAGACCGCGCGCCGGACGGCATTGCTGGCGTGGCGCGCATGGCGCGCGAAAATCTCGGCCTCGATGTTGTGGGTGAACAGCACGGAATGGGGCGGCGCGGTGTCGAACAGAACCGCGGAATGGACGAAATCGGCCACCACCGCGTCGAAGCCCTCGCCGAGCAAGGCCGCCACCACCGCCTTGCCCTCGCGCGAGCGGTCGCCCGCCACCGAGACCGGCAACGGGCCGAACAGCGCGGCCAGGCGCTTGAGCGCGGCAAGCCCGCCCGCCTTGGCAACGCCGCCCGGCCAGGCGACGAAGCGATCGCAGATCTGGGCGATGTCGGACGCGAAACGCTGGGCGTCGCGATGCTTCGCCGGGGAAGCCAGCGTGATGTCGAAGAACCCGCCCTTCATCCGGCGCAGAATGCCGGTGGTGCGGATCTTGCCGCCGGCATCCGCCGGAAACAGGAATTGCGGCGAGACGAAAAGCAGGCGCGGCCGGATTTGCGGGAATCTCGCGTCCATCAGCGCGGATCCATCAACAGAGCGACTGATAGACCACGCCCGGCTGCTCGCGCAGTTCCTTGACGCCCTGGAGATCGAGCACCGGGCGGCCGGCGTGATGGGCCTTCACAAAATCGATGTCGGCGCGCGAGGCGTGGCCGATGACGATGATCGCCGATCCGTCGAGCGCCTGGGCGAGATCGGGCGACAGCAGCCGCTCGAAATGCGGGATTTCCTGGTCGATGAATTCGCGGTTCTTGCCCAGGAGCTTCGCGGCATGGACGTTGCGGTCGAAGATCGCGAGCTCGTAGCCCTTGCCGATCAGCCTTTCGGCCAGATAGACGAAGGGCGAATGGCGCAGATCGTCGGTGCCGGGCTTGAAGGCGAGACCCAAGAGCGCCACCTTGCCGCGCTTGTGATTCAAGACGGCATCGAGCGCGCGGGCGATATGCGCCTCGTTCGCTTCCATCACATGCGACAGGAACGGCAGATCGAGATCGCGCGTCTTGGCGAGCGCGACCAGCGCCGCCACGTCCTTGGGCAAGCAGGAGCCGCCGAAGGCGAAGCCGGGCCGGAGATAGGCCGGGGAAATATTGAGCTGGCGGTCCTCGCAGAAGACGCGCATCGCCTCTTGCGGGTCGATGCCCAGGCTCTTCAGGAGAACGCCGGCCTCGTTGGCGAAGGTGATCTTGACCGCGTGGAAGGCGTTGGAGAGACATTTCACGGATTCGGCGATGGCGGTGGTCGTGCGGATGAAGGGCGCCGAAACGCCGCGGTAAAGTTCCTCGACCGCGCGATAGCCTTCCTCGCTCGGGCTGCCGGCGATGGTGAAGGGCGGATTGCGGAAATCCTTGACCGAGCAGCCTTCGCGCAGGAATTCGGGATTGAAGGCGACCGCCAGGCCGCCATCGCCCTCGCGGCCCGATTGTGCGTGGAGCGCGGGCAGCACGCGGCCCTCGGTCGTGCCGGGCGGCACGGTCGAGCGCAGCACCACGGTGTGCGGCCCGTTCTTGTGCCGGAGCGCGCGGCCGATATGGCCGACCACCGCGTCGAGCGCCGAGAGATCGGGCGCGCCGTTTCCGTTCATCGGCGTGCCGACGGAAATGAGCGAGATGTCGCTTTTCAGCACCGCGCCGTCGGCGTCGGAAGTGGCGCGCAGGCGCCCGGCGGCGACCCCGGCCTCGACCGCCTCGTCGATCCCCTCTTCCACCACCGGCGACAGGCCGCGATTGAGCATCTCGACTTTTCGCGGATTGACATCGACGCCGGTGACATCGTGGCCCAATTCGGCGAAACACGCGGCTGAAACCGTGCCGACATAGCCCATGCCGAAAACCGAAATACGCATGCGAAGCCCGCGCCCCTCACAAATGGATTTGGCCCCGCCATTAAGCGGCCATTTCCTTAATATCGGGTGAGGGTTCGCAAATCCGGCAAGCCCGCCGGCGCCGCCGTGGTTAATAAAGGGTTACTGCCAATGAACGGCCGGGGATTACTTCTTGGGCGCGAAATCGTCGCGGGTGAAAAGCGCCACCAGCTCCAGCCCTTCCTTCTTGAGATTGGCGCTTGCGCCTTCCAGCCGGTCGACGATGGTGACGATCTTCTTGACCTTGCAGCCCTGGGCTCGGGCGGCCTCGACCGCCTTCATCACCGAGCCGCCGGTTGTCGTTACATCTTCAAGGAGTATGACCGTCTTGCCCGGCTCGAGCCGGCCGTCGATCAGCTTGGCCGTGCCGTGGTCCTTCACCTGCTTCCTCACGAAAAAGCCCGCGATCGGCCGCTCCGGCCAGCTCCGCACGCACACGGCGGCGATCACCGGCACCGCGCCCATTTCGAGCCCGCCGATATAGGCCACGTCCTTGTCGTCCTTGATCGCCTCGAAGACCAGATCGGCGGTCAGCGCCGCCCCTTCGGGATGGAACATGGTCTTCTTCATGTCGAAGAAGTAGCCGCTGCTCTTGCCCGAGGCGAGGGTGAAGTCCTTGCCGGTGAGCAGCGATTCGCGGGCGATGATGTCGCGCAGCCGCTCGCGCTTGCTTTGGCTCATGGTTGATCCATAGCGCGCAAGGATAAGCCTGTCACGCGTCCTCCACCGGCCCCTTGATAACCTGGGCGGTCTGGCCCGGGGGCAGGCGCGCGATCAATTCTTCGACCGACAGGCCGAGCACGGGATGTTTCCAGCCGGGCGCGATCTCGGCCAGCGGCAGCAGCACGAAAGCGCGTTCCTGCATGCGCGGATGCGGCAAAATGGGCGGCTGGTCGCGGATGAAACCATGATAATCGAGCAGATCGAGATCGATCGCCCGCGCCTCGTTCCGCTCGCGCCGCACGCGGCCCAGTTGCGTCTCGATGCCATGCAACAGGGCAAGCAACGCCTCGGGCTGAAGCCGGGTTTCGATTGAAACCACCGCGTTCACATACCAGGGTTGCGCCGAAACCGGCACCGGCGCCGAGCGGTAAAGTCGCGACCGCGCCATAATTTTGCCCGCTTCCTGAGCAAGACTTGCTATTGCCGCTTCGATGGTCACCGGCGGCGGTCCCAGAGCGCTCGGCTGATTCGCGCCTAAGGCGATCAAGATCATCTCAATTCCCCGGCATCGCGTATTGACGCGGGGTGCGTATGGAAGTCAAATCAGCCCGCCGGATAAGTACCCGGCACGTTTTGGACATTGGTGGAGACTGCACATGACATTTTATCCCGAAGAAAGAATTGCTTTGTTCATTGACGGCGCCAACCTTCACGCCGCCGCGCGCTCCCTGGGGTTCGATATCGACTACAAGCGGCTCCTGGAGCTGTTCGGCGAAAAGGGCCGGCTGATACGCGCCTTCTATTATACCGCATTGATCGAGGAACAGGATTATTCGCCCTTGCGGCCGCTGGTCGATTGGCTCGATTACAACGGCTATACCATGGTCACCAAGCCGACCAAGGAATTCACCGATGCCATGGGACGGCGCAAGGTGAAGGGCAACATGGACATCGAGCTCGCCATCGACGTGATGGAAATGGCGCAGTTCCTCGACCATATCGTGCTGTTCTCGGGCGACGGCGATTTCCGCCGCCTGGTGGAAGCGGTGCAGAAGAAGGGCGTGCGCGTCACCGTGGTCTCGACCATCCGCTCGGCGCCGCCGATGATCGCGGACGAGCTGCGCCGCCAGGCCGACATCTTCGTCGAGCTTCAGGATCTGGCGCCGCAGATCATGCGCCACCACCGCGACGACGCCGCGCGGCAAGTTCCGGCGATGAGCGACAGCAACGCGTGACCGCTTCCGCGGGCCGCGCAGGCCCGGGACGCGATTGCCCGCTCTGCCCGCGCCTCGCCGCTTTCCGCGCCGAGCAGCGCAAGGCCAATCCCGATTGGTTCAACGCGCCGGTGCCGTCTTTCGGCGAGCCGTCGGCGCGGCTGCTGATCGTGGGATTGGCGCCGGGCTTGAAGGGCGCCAACCGCACCGGCCGGCCTTTCACCGGAGATTTCGCCGGGGTGCTGCTTTATGCGACGCTCAAGAAATTCGACTTCGCCCGGGGCGAATACGCCGAGCGCGCCGACGACGGGCTCGCCTTGATCGATTGCCGCATCACCAACGCGGTGAGATGCGTGCCGCCACAGAACAAGCCCGAGCCCGCCGAGATCAAATCCTGCGGCGGCTTTCTCGCATCCGAAATAGCCTCCATGCCGGGATTGAAGGCGATATTGGCGCTGGGCCTGATCGCGCACAACGCCGCGCTTACGGCGCTTCGCCAGCGCAAGGCGGCCTTCCCCTTCCGCCACGGCGCGGTGCATGCGATCGAATCAGCGCCGCTTCTGGCCGACAGCTATCATTGCTCGCGCTACAACACCAACACCGGAACCCTGACGGTGCCCATGTTCGAAAGCGTGTTCGCGGAATTGAAGAGGCGGCTCGGTTAGCCGTCTAACCCTTATCCCGCATCAGCCGCGAGCGGTCGCGCTGCCAGTCGCGCTCCTTCTCGGCCGCGCGCTTATCGGCCTTGCGCTTCCCTTTGGCCAGGCCCAGTTGCAGCTTGGCCCGGCCGCGGTCGTTGAAATAAATCGCCAGCGGAATGAGCGTGATGCCGTCGCGCTTCACCGCGCCCAGGAGCTTGTCGATCTCGCGCGTGTGCAGCAGCAACAAACGCGGCCGGCGCGGCTCGTGATTGACCCGCGCCGAGGCGTAGATCGGGAAATGCGAATTCAAGAGATAGATCTTGCCTTCCTTCTCGGTGGCATAGGCCTCGGCGATCGAAGCCAGGCCCTTGCGCAGCACCTTGACCTCGGTGCCGGTCAGCATCATACCGGCCTCGAGCGTGTTCTCGATCAGGTAATCGTGCCGCGCGCGCCGGTTTTGCGCGACGTATTTCTCGTCGCCGCGGAGCGCCATGGATTTCCTAGTTCAGCAGACCGGCGGAGCGCATCGCGCTTTTGACCCGGGCCTGGGCCTCGGCGCTCGCCGCGACCAAGGGCAAGCGCAGCTCGGGCGTGGATTTGTCGAGGAGCGACGCCGCGTATTTGACCGGCGCCGGGCTGGTCTCGACGAACAACGCCTCGTGCAACGGCGCCAGACGCTGGTTGATCTCCATCGCGCGCCGCGCATCGCCCTTCCCCCAGGCCGCGTGCATTTCCGCGCAGGCGCGCGGCGCCACATTGGCGGTGACCGAGATGCAGCCATCGCCGCCCTGCGCCAGGAAGGCGAGCGCGGTCGCGTCCTCGCCCGACAGCATGCAGAAATCCTTGCCCATCACCTCGCGGGTCTTCAACGGCCGCGCCAGGTCGTTGGTCGCGTCCTTGACCCCGATCACATGGGGCAGCTCGGCGAGCCGCGCCATGGTGGCGACGCTCATGTCGACGACGCTGCGCCCCGGGATGTTGTAGATCAGGAACGGCAGATCGACCGCGTCGTTGATCGCCTTGTAATGCCGATAGAGCCCTTCCTGGGTCGGCTTGTTGTAATAGGGCGTGACGATCAGCGCGGCGTCGGCGCCCGCCTTCTTGGCGTGAGCCGTCAACTCGATCGCCTCGGATGTCGAATTCGAGCCGGTGCCGGCGATCACCGGCACGCGGCCCTTGGCGGTTTCGACGCAGAGCTCGACCACGCGCTTGTGTTCGGCATGGCTCAGGGTCGGAGACTCGCCGGTGGTGCCGCACGGCACCACGCCTTGCGTGCCCTGGCCGATCTGCCAGTCGACGAAGCTCTGGAACGCCTTCTCATCCACCGCGCCGTTGCGGAAGGGCGTGATGAGCGCGACCATGGAACCCTTGAACATTGTGACCTCCAGGGCCCGGTCCGATCCAAACCGGCCCTTAGGCCTCAAAATAGACCCCAGGACGATCCGACTGCAACCATTCGCCTGACAGCGGGGGCTGCGATGGTTAAACTGGGGATCGCGCGCCCCGCGAGGTAAGACGGGGGCCTGGGGAGTGTTGCGCTGGTGAAGTCGTTCATAGCCGGTCTTTTCGTCCTGATCGCCGCGTTGCTCGGCCCGTTCCATCAAGCGGGCGCGGCGTCGTTGTCCGATGGCGACCGCAAGCTTTACCAAGCCGCCTTCGCCGCCGCCGAAAGGGGCGACATGCGGACGGCCTGGACCCAAGCCAGCAAGGCGCAGGACCAGCTCCCCGCCCAGGCGCTCAAATGGCTTTCGTTCACGCGCGGCGGCAGCGGCGCGAGTTTCTTCGACATCACCCAGTTCATCACCGACCATCCCGACTGGCCGAGCCAGGGGATGCTGGAAGAGCGCGCGGAGGAGGCGATGGGCGGCGCCGGCGATGCCGACGTCAGCGCCTGGTTCGCCGCCCACCCGCCGGTGAGCTTCAACGGCAAGCTGCGCCAGGCCGAGCTGATGATTTCCGGCGGCGACGGCGACAAGGGCCAGGCGCGCATCCGCGAAATCTGGATCACCAGCGACCTCAATCCCTTCGACGAGAAATCGATGCTGCAGCGCTTTCACGGCGTGCTGCGCCCCGCCGACAACGAGCAACGGCTCAACCGGCTGCTGTGGGACGGACAGACCGCGGCGGCCAAGCGCATGCTGCCGCTGGTGGGAAACGGCCCGCGCGCGGTGGCCGAGACGCGCATCGCGCTCGAGGCCTTGAAAGCCAACGCCAACCAGATGGCGGCCAAGCTTTCGCCCGAGCAACGCAAGGACATCGGCCTGCTCTTCGATCTGGTGCGCTGGAGCCGGCGCAAATTCATGGACAACGACGCCATCGCGCTACTCGATTCGGCGCCGTCGGATCCCGACCACGCGACCCAATGGGCGGTGGAGCGGGAATTCGTGGCGCGCCGCGCGCTCGCCAACAACCAGCCCGACGTGGCCTTGCGCCTGGCCGAACATCACGAAGCCACCGCGGGGCCGGCCTTCGCCGAGCTGGAGTTCCTGTCGGGCTGGATCGCGCTACGCTTTCTCAACAAGCCGGAGATCGCCTACGACCATTTCGTCCGGCTCTATAACGAGATGAAATTGCCGATCAGCCTGTCGCGCGGCGCCTATTGGGCGGGGCGCGCGGCCGAGGCCATGGGCAAGAAGGATTTGGCGTCCAAATGGTACGACAACGCCGCCGGCAAGGTGACCACATATTACGGCCAGCTTGCCGCCGAGGCGCGCAGCGCGGCGCCCGCCTCGGTGCTCGACGAGCCCAAGCCCGGCCCCCAGGAGATCGCGGCCTTCGAGCAGCGCGAGCTGGTGCGGGTGACGCGCGATCTGGGCGATGTGGGCGCGGAAGAGACGGTGCGGCCTTTCCTGCGGCGGCTTTCGGAGATGGCCGCGACGCCCTCGGATTTCGTGCTGGTGACGCAACTGGCGATCGATATCGGCCGCCCCGATTTGGCGGTGGCCGCGGCCAAGCGCGCCGGCTATGCCGGGGTGAACCTCATCGCCGAGGGCTATCCGATCCCCGACCTGCCCCAGACCAGCAAGACGGACAATGTGGAAACCCCGCTGCTGCTCGCCATGACGCGGCAGGAAAGCGCCTTCGACCACGCCGCGGTGAGCCACGCCGGAGCGCGCGGGCTGATGCAGCTCATGCCCAAGACCGCGAGCCTGGTCGCCAAGCTGCTGCACATCCCCTATTCGAAGAAGAAGCTGACCACCGACAAGCTCTACAACGTGACGCTGGGCCGGGCCTATATCGACGGCTTGCTCAGCAGTTTTTCCGGCTCCTATGTGCTGTCGGTCGCCGCCTATAACGCCGGCCCGGCGCGGGTGAATGAATGGATCCGCCAATACGGCGATCCGCGTTCGTCCGACGTCGACGTGGTCGATTGGGTGGAATCGATCCCGATCGATGAAACGCGGAACTACGTGCAGCGCGTGCTCGAGAATTTGCAGATCTACCGCCTGCGGCTGGGCGAGACCAATCTGGCCTTCACCCTCGCCAGCGATTTGAGGCGCTGAGGCACATGGCTCATCCGGCGATGCCGTCGATTTCGGCCTGCGTGTTCGACGCCTATGGCACGCTCTTGGACGTGACTTCGGCGGCGCGGCGATGCCGCGACGATCTTGGGCCTAAGGCCGATCCGCTCGCATCGCTCTGGCGCAGCAAGCAGCTCGAATATTCCTGGCTGCGGAGCCTGATGGGCCGCCACGTCGATTTCTGGCAGGTGACCGGCGAGGCGCTCGACTACGCCATGGAAACGCTCGGCGTGTCCGGCGCCGATCTCAGGACGCGGCTGATGGAGCTTTATCTCGTGCTCTCGGCCTATCCCGACGCCAAGCCGACGCTCGAGGCCTTGAAGCGCGCGGGCCTGCCCGCCGCCATCCTCTCCAACGGCTCGCCCAAGATGCTCGCGGCGGCGGTCGCATCGGCCGGCATCGGCGATCTCCTCGACCACGTGATCTCGGTCGAGGATTGCGGCATCTACAAGCCGCATCCCAGCGTCTATGCGCTCGCGACCAAGCGCCTCGGCCTTCCCGCCGAACGCATCTGCTTTGTTTCATCCAACGCCTGGGACGCGGCGGGCGCGGCGCTCCACGGATACAAGGTTGCCTGGGTCAACCGATCCTCCGCCAAGCCCGAGCGCCTCCCCGCGACCCCCGCCGCGCAAATCAAAGCGCTCGCCGAGCTGCCGGCTTTGCTGGGGCTCTGATGCCCGAGGATAAGAGCCCGGCCCCGCCGGGCCCCGCCGACATCGCCGAAGCGGCGGCGCGGATAGCGCCTTACATCCAAACGACGCCGCTTTTGTCCTCGCCCGAGGTGGATGCGCGTCTCGGGTTCAATCTCCTGATCAAGGCGGAAAACCTGCAACGCACCGGCTCCTTCAAGTTTCGCGGCGCCTTGAACGCGCTTTTGTCGCTCGACGCGGATTCGCGCCAACGCGGCGTGGTGGCCTATTCCTCGGGCAATCACGCCCAGGGCGTGGCGGCGGCGGCGCAATTGCTGGGCATGCCCGCCGTGATCGTCATGCCGGACGATGCGCCGACGATCAAGACCGCCAATACCAAGGCCTATGGCGCCGAGATCGTGTTCTACGACCGCTATAATGAGTCCCGCGAGGCGATTGCCGGGCGCCTGTCATCCGAGCGCGGCGCGGCGTTGATCCCGCCCTATGACGATGCGCGCGTGATCGCCGGACAGGGCACCGCCGGGCGGGAGTTGGCCGCGCAAGCCGCCGTCTTGGGCATGAAGCTCGATATCGTGCTGGCGCCGTGTAGCGGCGGCGGGCTGGTTACGGGCGTGGCGCTCGCGGTCAAGGCGGCGAGCCCCGAAACCGCGGTCTATGCCGCCGAGCCGGAAACCGTGGACGACATGCGCCGCTCGCTCGCCGCCGGCCGGATTGTCGCCAACGACCCCGCCGCGCGCTCGATCTGCGATTGCCTGCTGGCGCCGCAGCCCGGCGCCATCCCCTTCGCCATCGCGCGGCGCCTGTTGGATGGAGGCCTCGCCGCCGGCGACGGCCAAACCTGCCGCGCCATGGCGATGGCGTTCGCCGATTACAAGCTGGTGCTGGAGCCGGGCGGCGCGGTGGCGCTGGCCGTGGCGCTGGCGCGCGCGGACGAATGGCGCGGCAAGAAAGTCGCGGTCCTGGCCTCGGGCGGAAACGTCGATACTGAGACCTTCAAGGCCGCGCTGGCGCGCGCGGCGAGCTAGCTAGTCGGCGCTGCCGGCCACGCCCTCGTGGTTGCCGCGCATCTTCTCGAGCTGCTGGCGTTGCGGCGGCGACAGTTTCATGCCGTCGGCCGAGAAGTTCTCGATGTTCTCGACGCGGCGGCTATAGCCTTCATAGACCGCGCCGGGTTCCATCTTCATCGAGACATAGACGATATCGGCGGTGACCGATGCGGTCGGCCCGAGCGCGACCGACACCGCGGTCAGCCGGCCGGAAAGATTGCCGTTGATGAGCGCGCTCTCGGCCTCGACCGTGCCGGTGATCGAACCACCCTCGCCGAGAGTCAGCTTGTGCACGACGAGATTGCCCGAATGCGAGCCCATGATATGAACCTCGCCGTCGCTGACGATGTCGCCTTCGGATTTGAATCCGGCGCTGAGGATCGAGGGGACGCCACCCTTGCTCTTGCTGTTGCTGCTCATGTTCGAAGCGCCATGCCTATTGTTGCGATCTCGTTTGAACCACATTTTTGCCCGCCTCCAAAAATTTCGCCGGGTCCAGCGGCCTGCCGTCGACGATGACTTCGTAGTGCAAGTGCGGTCCCGTGCTGCGCCCCGTGCTGCCGAGTTCGCCTATCTGAGAGTGTGCACCAATACGCTGCCCGCGCGCCACCAGAATGCGATGGAGGTGGGCGAAGCGGGTCACGATTCCGTTGCCGTGATCGATTTCGACGGTGCGGCCATAGCCTTCCTTAACGCCGGTAAACAACACCGTGCCGGGCGCGGTGCTGTAGACCGGGGTGCGGTAGGGCGCTTCGAGATCGAGCCCGGTATGGAACGCCTCGCGGCCGTTGAACGGATCGCGGCGCGGGCCGAAGCCGCTGCCGACCTGGTAGCTCACCAGCGGCGCGGTGAGCGGCAACGTCTTGAGCAGTTTTTGCAGCTGCGCCTGGCGCTGGCTGTCTTCCGCCGCGGCGGCGGCCGGGCTGTTGAGGGCGACGAAGGGACCGCCCTGCGCCGGCGCGTTGGACGCCGCCGGGCCGCCGATGCGGTTCAAGAGCCGTTCGACATCGACGCCGGTGGAAGCGAGCAGAGTTTCCAATTGGCTCGCCATCCTGCCCGCGCCGTTTTCGTTGCGGGCCGTACCGGCGCCGCGATTGTCGGCCACGGGCGGCACCACCGGATTGTCGACCAGCGAATCCGCCTGCTCGTCGTCGACCGGCGGCACCATGTTCGAGCCTTGCACATTGCCGGGCGCGTTATCGGGCGCGGCGCCGGCGGGCGGAACGAGAGACGGCGCGGCATTGCCTGACTTGTTGTTGAGCATGGCGCGGAAGCGGTCGCGCTCCAGCATCACCTGCTGGAGCTGCTGATCCTTGGCCGCCATCTGGGTCTTCATCTGGTCGTTGCGCTGCTTGGCGGCCTGCATGTCGGCCTGGAGCTGGCGAAGCTGATTGGCCTGATCGGCGCGCTGCGCCTCGGAGCGTTTCAGCTCTTCGCGCGCGGCGTTGAGCGTCGAGGTGAGATCGGCGGCGGCCTGGCCCCCGCTCGCCTTGGCCGTGGTGTCGTTGAGCGAGGCGACCTGGGCCGCCAGCGCGGATATCTTGTCCTGGTCGGCGCTGTGCTGCTGTTCGAACACGGCCAACTGATTGTTGAGCGATGAGAGCTGACGGTTCAAATCGACCATCGCCGTGCCGTTGGCGATGGCGCGAGCGGCATCGGGCGCATCGGTGTTGAGGGACAGGAGAGAGGAATTGTCGACGCCGGCGATCTGATCGAGCGTGCGATGCAGCGCGACATATTGCGCGGAGAGAAAACCGGCGCTCGCGAGCGTGGCGAAACAGGCGACGACGACCATCGCTTGTAACCAGCCCGGAAATCGGAGCGATCGAACGCCACGCGAGCTCTTCAGCAACAGCTGACGCTCGGGAAACATCCGTCCCCCCAACCTGCGCAGTCCAGCGGCCAAATGCCCCCCGCTACCGAATGGTTGGTTCGGCGGTGCTTTGTCCTTCTCGGAACATCGCACCTTGTGTCGGACCGGCTCCATCCAAGAGCCAACCCGGGAGAATGAAACGCGGCTTTTGCCGTGTCCGCCTGCCGGTCTTCTGCCGGTTGGCGCCGCGGTCTTGGTTAAAAATCCGCAGCCATCCGCCATTTTCAGGCTATAGAGTCAGCCCTTATTAGGCAAGTTGATTCGGCCCGGCAGCTGCGCTGTGACAGCTTTGTAACCTGATCTGTAATCCGCCGCTAACGGCCGGATATGGATAATTGTAAGCCGCCCGGACGGCTTTATTAAGGGCCGGCGAGTTGGGCGGCCAGGCCTTTTATTTCAGCACCCAGACCAGGCAGAGCGGCCGGCCGCGCCCGGCTATGACCGGAACCAGCCTGGCATTGGAAGCCAGCACGCGGCCCGGCTCGATATTAACGATGCGAACGGCATGGGGTTCGGTCCATTCGCGTCCCAGCCCCGCCCACAGCACCGCGAATTGCGGCTCGGCGCGGAAGCGGAAATGGCGCAACGCCGGCTCGCCCAGGAGACGGTCCTCGGCCATGCCGACCCATTGGGAGAAAGCGGCGTTGACGGCGATGATGCGCTGGCCGGCATCGAGCAACAGCGCCGGCGCGGGCGCGGATTGCACCAGCGCCAGCACGCTGGTGCGCTCGGCCGCGAGCTGGCGCGCGAGATCGGCCCGGCCGAGTTCCTCGACGCACAAGACGCGCAAGGCGGAGGCGAGATTGGCGCCTGGGACGCGGCTTTGCGCCATCTCGGCGACCAGGTGATTGAGGCGCTGGCGGCGGCGCCGGGACAGGGCCTCGAGCGCCTCCCAGTAACAGGCTTCGAGCCGGAGCGAATAACGCCGCCCGGCGAGCTGGAGGATGCGCTGCTCCCACGCCGCCCCCGGCGGCTTCTTCGCCTGCTCCGCTTTCGATCGTTCCGCCATGGATCCCGCCGCCCTTAGCCGGGGCTGAAAATAATCACAAGCCGGTGTATAGTTTTAACTATAAATCCTTTTGGTTGGTTAATATCCGCGTGCGACCCTGTGGGTATTAACCGGAAGCCCTCTTGGAGCCTAAGCGATGAGCCCCCGCCCTACCGGCAATCCGGCCGGCGATATACCGATCCCGCTCGGCCCAGCCTTGCACAACGAGGCATCCCTGCCCCATGCGGAAAGCGAGGCGCAGGCGCCCGCCTTGACGCTCGCGCTCGAGGATTTGATCCCCGATGCGCGCAACGAGGTGGTCATTCTCGACCATTCCGGCCAGGAGATTTCCGTGGTGACCAGCGAGCCGGTCGCGTCCCAGGGCATCCAGGACGCGCATGTCACCGCCTCGGGGCTCGACGTTTCAGGCTTCGCCTATTGCACCTTCGAAAGCGGGCTGACGCTGTTCTATCCGCCGACGCACCATCTACTGATTACCGACGAAAACCCAATCTAGGAAAACCGCTCAGCCGAAAACCGGCAGCATCGGCGCCATCAGAAGCCCGGCGATGGCGATGGGAATGCCGTAAGGGATCGGCATCTGCTTTTGCGCCAGATCGGGAAGCCGGCGCAAGCTCGCCAAAATGGCGGTCTGCACCAGCGGATGACGCAAGCCCAGCACGGCGAGCGCGAAGGCGCCGCCGACGATCGCGACCATCGCCAGGAGCGGAATCACCTGGCCGAGCCCGGCCCACAGCGCCGTCGCCGCCAGCAATTTCACGTCGCCGCCGCCCATATAGCCCAAGGCGAACAGCACCGCGCCGCCGGCGAAGACGATGAGTCCGGCCTCGACATGCGACAGCCAATCGACGGGCTGGCCGGCGGCCAGCACCGCGAGCGGAAACGCCGCCGCCAGGGCGATGGTGAGATAATTGGGAATGCGCAGCGTGCGGAAATCGGACACCGCCGCCAGCACCAGCGGGAAGATATAGACCGCCAGCGCCGTTTCACCGCCGAAGCCGAGATGAAGGAGATCCAGGGGATGCGCCATGCCCGGATCATCGGCCGGGCTTGGTTAGTGAATCGTTAACGCGGGTGCCGGCCCGGCGACGCGGCTAGCGTTCGGTCAAGGCGCGGTCGCGGGCCTTGAGAATGGGCTTCATCAGATAGGCCAGCACCGTCTTGTGGCCGGTCAAAATCTCGGCCGAGGCGGTCATGCCGGGCATGATCGGCAGCGGATGTGCGGCATTGCCGAGAAAATTCTTGTCGGTGCGGAGCGTGACCTTGAAGAAGGTCTCGCCGCGCGGCCCGTCATCCTTGATGCTGTCGGCGCTGATCTGCTCGAGCGTGGCCTTGAGCCCGCCATAGATCGAAAAGTCGTAGGCGGTGATCTTGACCGTGGCCTGCTGGCCCGGGCTGAGGAAGGCGATGTCGGCGGGCCGCACCTTGGCCTCGACCAGGAGCGTGTCCTCGAGCGGCACGATCTCGACCAGATCCTGGCCGGGCGTGATCGCCGCGCCGATGGTGTTGACCTTGATCTCCTTGACGATGCCGTGAACCGGCGAGCGCACCTCGGTGCGGTCGACGCGATCGCGCTCCGCGACGCTCTTCTCGGAAAGCGCGTTCAATTCGGCGCTGTGCTTGTTGAGCTCGGCGCGGGCGTCGGACTGGAAGGACGCGGTCTTTTCCTGGATGCGCCGGCCGGCTTCGTCGCGCGCCGCCTCGACCCGCGGCAGGCTCGCCCGCACCCCGGCAAGCTGACCTTCGAGATCGCTCACCATCTGCTCGTCCTTGACCAGGTCGAGCTTGGCCGCCGCGCCCGATTGCACCAAGGGCGCCACGATGTCGCGTTGCTGCTTGGCGAGGCCGAGCGAACGGGACAGCGCCTCATCGCGCGTCTTCAATTCGGCGATATCCTGCTGGCGCTGGGTCAGCTGGTCGTTGAGCACGTCTACCGCGCTCTTATATTGCGTGATCTGGTTGTCGTAGAGCGCGCGTTCGCTGGCGACGATTTCCGGCGCCTCTTGCTGAACGTCGTCGGGGAAAACCGGATCCTTGCCCTGGGCCTCGGCGTCGAGCCGCGCCATCATCGCCTTGAGCGTGAGGGCCTGGGTATGGCTGTCGCGATAAGCCGCCTGGGCGTTGGTGTTGGCGATGCGCAGGATGACGTCGTTGGCCTGGACCACTTCGCCTTCATGCACCAGCATCTCGCTCAGGATGCCGCCTTCGAGATTCTGGATCACCTGAACCTTCTGCGAGGGAACCACCCGCGCGTCGCCGCGCGTGACCTCATCGAGGGTGGCGAAATTCGCCCAGATCAGAAAGAGCGCGCTGAAGCCGATGACGCACACCGTCAGCAGATAGGCGAAGCGGTTGACCTCGCCGCTCAGGACGTCGCGATGGCCGGGCGCGAGGCTCAAAGCGCGGCGGCTCATGCCGGCCCCCCGGTGGCCGCGACGCGCAGATTGCCCGCGGCGAGCTTCTCCATCACCTTGTCCTTGGGCCCATCGGCGACGACGCGGCCGCCGTCGATGACGATGAGGCGGTCGACGCTCGCGAGCATCGAGCTGCGGTGGGTGATGAGCAGCAGGGTCTTGCGCTCGAGCACCGGCTCGAGCCGTTCGCGCAGCCGGTTCTCGGCCGAATTGTCCATGGCGCCGGTCGGCTCGTCCATCACCAGGACCGGCGGATCGAACAGCAGCGCGCGGGCGATGGTGACGGCTTCGCGCTGGCCGCCGGAGAGGAACCGGCCATGCTCGCCCACCGCCATGTCGAAGCCGTCGGGGTGGCGCTTCACGAAATCGTCGACGCCGGCGATGGTCGCCGCCTTGAGGATGGCGCGGTGATCGGCATGGGGCGCGGCGAGCGCGATGTTGTCCTTGACCGAGCCGAAGAACAAAAACGCGTCCTGCGGCACGTAACCCAGATTGCGCCGCAGATCGGTCGGATCGATCTGCCTGATATCGGTGCCGTCGAGCAGGATCGCGCCCGAACTCGGCTGATAGAGGCCCGAGATCAGCCGCGCCAGCGTGCTCTTGCCCGAGCCGATGCGGCCGATAATGCCGACCCGCTCGCCCGGGGATATGCGGAACGACACGCCGTTCAACGCGGCGTGGGGATGGCCGGGATAGGCGAAGCCGACATTGCGGAATTCGATCTCGCCGCGCAGCTCGGGGCGCGACAGGAAGGTCTTGCCCGCCGGCCGCTCGAGCGGCAGATGCATCACCTTGTTGAGCGAGGCGAGCGAGATGGTCGATTGATGGATCTTGACCATGAGCGACGCGACCTGGGAGAGCGGCGACATGGCGCGCGCGGCCAACAGCGAGGACGCGATCAGCGCGCCGGTGGTGAGATCGCCGGACGCGATCTTGAACACGCCGACCACCACCACCAGCACGCTCACCAGGTTCTGCACGAAGAACGAGGTGTTGACGCCGAGGGTGGAGAGAAAACGCGCCTTCATCGCCGTGCGCGAGGTGGCGCCGACGAAGCGCTCCCACAGCCGCTGGGCGCGGCCTTCGGCGCCGGATATCTTGATGGTGTCGAGGCCTTCGAGCGATTCGACCAGGATGGCGTGCTTCTGGAAGCCTTCGCGCATGGTGCGGGTCATGATCTCGCGCAGCGAGACCTGGAGCAGGAATCCGACGCCCAGCAGCACCGGCACGGCCAGGAGCGGCACCAGCGCCACCTCCGGCCCCGCCACCAAGGCGATAACGAGAATGAACAGCGCGGCGAAGGGAAGATCGGCGAGCGCTACCAGCGTCGCGCTGGTCACCAGTTCGCGGAGATTCTCGTATTCGCGCAGATTGGCAGCGAGCGCGCCGACCGAGCCCGGCCGCGCGTCGAAGCGGATGCCCAGGACATGGGCGAAGATGCGGCTCGCCAGCACCACGTCGGCGTTCTTGCCGGCGCTGTCGACGAAATAGCTGCGCGCGGTGCGCAAGATGAAGTCGAAGACGAAGACCACGAACACGCCGCTCGCCAGCACCCACATGGTCTCGACCGCGTTATTGGGCACGACGCGGTCATAGACGTTCATGACGAAGAGCGGGCTCGCCAGCGTGAACAGGTTGATGACGACCGAGGCCACCACGGCATGGGCGTAGATCCGCCAGAATTGCTTGAGCGTGCCCCAAAACCAGGATTCGCGCGACGGCGGCACGATGTCCTCGGTGCGCGCATCGAAGCTGTATTCCGCCCGGGCGATAAGCGCGCGGCCGATATAGAAGCCTTCGAGTTCGGCCACGGGCAGACGGACCGGCTCGCCGCGCGTGCCCGGCAGGATGATCTCGGCTTCGCCCATCTCCACCGCCGCCAGCACGCAAGCGCCGCCGTCGCTCAACAGCAGGATGCAGGGCAGATTGGCATGGGGGATATCGTCGAGCGGCACTTCGCGCCACGCCGCGGCAATTCCGGCGCGGGAGGCGGCGCGCAAGGCGAGCTCGGGCGAAATCCGCCCCTCCATCGCCGGCAATCCGGAACGCAACGCCTCGGGCGACATCGGCCGGTCGAAGAGGCCGGTCAGGATGGCGAGCGATCCCAGCAAAGGGTCGTTGGCCGAATGCGCCGCGCGCGGGCGCGCGCGCTTGCCCCGAACAGTCCCGGGCTGGGCGGTTTCGGCGTCTTCGATGTCGATGGTCATGTCAGGCTGCCGCCCTTCCGCGCCGGGGCGCTAAGATTGCGGGCGCTCCGGACGCCGGGCCGGCAAGGTGGGATCGGCCTCGGCCGGCGCGGGCACGTTGAGCGCCTGGAGCATCTGGCCTTCGACCGCCAGTATCTTGTAGGCCGAGAACACCGCCTGTTCCTGCGCCGTGACCGCCTTGGTCTGGGCGCGGAACAGCTCGCTTTGCGCGTCGAGCAGATCGAGCAGGCTCCGCGTGCTCAGCTGGAACTGCTGGTCATAGGCCGAGCGCACTTCCTCATCGTGCTGCACCGCGCTCTTCAAGAGCGGCGCCTGGCGCGAAGCCGCGTCATAGCTCGCCCAGGCCTTGCGCAAATCCTGCTCGGATTGCATCAGCGCCTCGAGCCGGGTGGTGCGCGCCTGCGCCACCTGGGCATAGGCCGCTTCGCGGTTGTGGATGTCGCTGCCGCCGGCGTAGAGATTCCAGTGCAACACGACCAGCGCGCGCGCTTCGTTGTCGCGGCCGGGTACGCCGCCGACATTGCGATTGTGGTCGCCGCCAGCCTCGATCGTGACGAGCGGGTCGAAGCGGGAATCCGCCAATTCGACCGCCGCCCTGGCGGTGTCGACGTCGGCCTCGCGGGCCTTCACCGTCGGATTGACGGCCTGCATGATGCGGACGCTGGCATCGATATCGGTCGGCAGCACGCCGACCGGAACCGGCGCGTCTTCGAGCGTGCCCGGAGCCTGGCCGACGATGGTGAGATAGCGCGCCTCGGCATCGGCCAAGTTGCCGCGAATATCGTCGCGTTCGGCTTGGGCCTGTTCGTAGCGGCTCATCGCCTGGGACAGATCGGCGGCGCGGCCGGCGCCGCCATTGGTGCGGGTCTGCATGCGCTCGGCCAGGGCCTGGTGGGCTTGGACGTTGTCGTTGGAGAGAGCGTAGATGCGGCGCAGGCGCACAACATCGAGATGCGCCTCGACCGCATCGAGGCCGACATACTGCGAATTCTCGAACACGCGGAAGGCGGCGGAACGCGAACGGCCGAGCTGATGATCGACCTCGGCGGTGGTGGCGCCGCCGTCATAGAGCTTTTGCGTCAGCACCGCCGACAATTCCTCGCGGATGTGCTGGCCGTTGGTGCCGGTGTCGAAGAGGTTTTCGGTGTATTCGGGGCCGAGCGAAGAGCGCACGTCGATCTGCGGCAGATAGAGGCTGCGCGCGCGCCGCAATTCGGAATCGACTTCTTGGCGATTGTTTTCGAGCGACAGGATCTTGGGATTGGTTTGGACCGTCAGGCGCACGGTGTCGCTCAGCGTCTGCGCCCGCGCGCCGTTCCACGCGCCCGGGCTCAAGGCCAGCAACGCCGCGAGCGCCACGCTGGCGTGCAGCGCCAATCGCCATTTCGTCAATGCAGTCCTCGCAACCATCGTCCCTGACACCAGCGTTTTTGTTCGACCACGGGCCTGCGCCCGTTAACAAGTATTAAGGAAATTGTCAAAATAATCGACAGGGGGTGTAGTAAGTAATTACAAGTCATGGTTAAGGTTTATCTCAATAGATTGTGAATATATTCTATAAAAATTGAAGCGTCTACTGCATTCTATATTAATAATTTTGATTCTTGATGGTTTTTTGAGGATTTTATATTAACCATACTTAATCGAAGCCGGCATAGCGGCGCCGGAACCGGTCTTTGCGCGAGTGGCCGCAAACCGCGAAGCGGGTCCGGCCGCGGCGGATATGCTAGGCCAGATATTCCAGCGATCCCCCGCAACCCGCGATGCCGCCATGCCGCAGAACATTCCGACCGTTACCGATCTCGACTCCCTGATCGGCGCCGAGACCGCCGCTTCGCAGCTCTGGCTCCGGCCGCTCGGGCTGCTCGCCGGCAAGGTCGCGGCAATGGCGGTCGAACGGGAGCTGGCGCTGCCGCTCGCCGGGGGAACCAAGGCCTTCGCCGCGGCCGAGTTGCTGGCACGCCGATCCGGCGGGGTTGCGGCCGCGGTGGCGCCCCTGCCCCGGTTGCGCTCCTGGGCGGAGAAACAGAACGCGCCGGTCAAGACGCGCGTCACCCGGCTGTTGGCGGCGTTGTCGGAAAAGCGTCCGCCCTGGGCCGGCTTCGCGCTCGACCGGCCTGTCATCATGGGAATATTGAACGTGACGCCAGACAGCTTTTCGGATGGCGGCGCGTTCATCGATCCCGCCCGCGCCATCGAGCAGGGCCGCGCGCTCTTGAGCGCCGGAGCCGACATCATCGATGTCGGCGGCGAATCGACCCGGCCCGGCGCGGCGCCGGTGGCGCCGCATGACGAGCTGCGGCGCGTGGAGCGGGTGGTGCGGGAGCTGGCATCAACCGGCGCGGCCGTCTCGATCGATACGCGCCACGCCGACGTCATGGAAGGCGCGCTGGCATCCGGCGCGCGCATCATCAACGACATCACCGCGCTCTCAGGCGATCCGCGCAGCCCGGCGGTGGCGGCGCGGGCCAAGGCGTTTGTCGTGCTGATGCACATGCAAGGCGAGCCGCAAACCATGCAACAGGCACCCCGTTACGATCTCGCCTCGATCGAAATCGCGGATTATCTCGACGGCCGGATCGCCGCCTGCGAGGTCTCGGGCGTGGCCAAGGCGCGCATCGCGGTCGATCCCGGCATCGGCTTCGGCAAGGGGCCGACGCATAATTTCGAGATCCTGGCGCGGCTCGCGTTGTTCCACGGCCTCGGTTGCGGGGTGCTGGTGGGCGTGTCGCGCAAATCGGTGGTCGGGGGCCTGGCCAATGCCCCGGTGGGCGAACGCCTACCCGGCTCGCTCGCCGGCGCGATTTACGCCTTCGGCCAGGGCGTGCAGATCTTGCGGGTCCATGACGTGGCCGAGACCCGCCAGGCGATCGCCATGGCGCAGGCGATCGAAGCCGGCGCCTAAACCTTAGCGGCGGCGCTCGACGATCACGCCGACGCTTTCGACCTCGGCATAGACGTCGAGCTTTTCGACGCTGACGCGCACGCCTTCGACGCGGCGGTCGGCGAGGCAGAGCTTCGCCACCCGGTCGGCGAAGGTTTCGACCAGATTGATGTGGACGCCCGAAGCCAAGCGCTTGATGCCCTCGACGATGGTCTCGTAATTGAGCACGGCGGCGAATTCGTCGCGCCCCGGCGCCTCGCCCTTCATGCCGATCTCGACGCCGATGCGCAGGCGCGGCGGCCGGCTCTTTTCATGCGCGTGAACGCCGATGCGCGCCGTCAGGACGAGATTACGGACGAAGATGCGATAAGGCGCGGCGTTGCCCGAGGCGGCAAGCGGCCCGGCATCTCCGGCGAGCATGGCGTCGTCCTTCATGGCGCGCAGCATGCCCGAGGGCATGCTGCGGCGCAATGCCGCTAGTTGTCGCGTCCGGCGATCTCGGCCTGCCAGGGCGCGAGGCGCCGCTCGAACGCGCCGATCAGCGCGTTGAGGCCGGTCGCCAGCAACACCAGCACCAGCACCGGCACGAACATCCGGGCCGTGTCGAAATTATTGGCCGAGTTGATGATGATGGCGCCGAGGCCGGAAATCGCGGTGAAGAACTCGGCGATCACCATGGCGACCACCGCGCGCCCCACCGCCAGGCGGATGCCGACGACGATATAGGGCAACGTGGCCGGCAGCACGATGCGGCGCAGGATGACCGTATCCGGCGCGACGAAGGACTTGCCGACGTCGATCAGGCTCTTGGGCACCGACGCGACCCCGGCCCAGGTGTTGATGCAGATCGGGAACACCGACATCAGCAGCACCACCGCCGCCTTCACCTTGAATCCCAAGCCGAGCCACAGCATCAGCAGCGGCACCAATGCGATGAGCGGCATGGCATAGCCGGCGGTGACATAGATGCCGAGCGCCGCTTCCATGACGCGGAAGCGGCCGATCACCAATCCCAGCGGCACGCCGATGAGGATCGCCAGCGCATAGCCCGCGGCGAAGGGTTGCAGGCTCTGGCCGAGCGCCGCCGGGAGTTCGCCCGAGCGGGTCATCTCCCAGAACGCCGCCAGGATCGCGCTCGGATAGGAGCCGAACACCGGATTGATGTCGCGGCCGAAGAATTCCCAGACGCCGAGAAACACCGCGACCGACAGGCAGGTGATCAGCCAGCGCGGCATGGTTTTTATTTGGCGGCGCGCTTCAACGCGTCGGTGCGGACATCCGGCGCCACGTATTTGCCGAGATCGATCGGTTGCGGCAGGGTTCCCGCCTGGATCATCTGCTGCTGCATCCAGTCGAGCTTGTCCATCGGGATCGCCAGGGCCGGATCGACGCCGCCGCTTTTGGCCTGATCGAAAATATAGGCCGGGCGCGGATCGTCGGGCTTGGTGCCGGTCAATTCCTGCGTCAGCGCGACGGTCTCGGCCTTGTGCGCCAGCGCATAATGCAAGGCGTCCATCTCGGCGGCCAGGAACGCCACCGCCAGGTCGCGTTTCTGGTTGAGCACCGCGCCGGTGGTCATGAAGCAGATGCGCATGAATTTGGGCAGCACGTCGCGCCCGCGCACCAGCAGCTTGAGGCCTTCCTTTTGCGCGATCGGCGTGTATTCGCCCGACACCACCGCGGCATCGACCACGCCCGCCTGCAACGCCTTGTAGCGGTCGAGGTCGCTGCCGAGATTGGCGAAGGTCACGTCGCCGGGCGAGATGTTGTTTTGCGCCAGCACGGTGCGCACCAGCGTATCGGGCATGGCGCCGGGCGCGGAGATGGCGAAGGTCTTGCCCTTGAGCTGGGCGATCGAGGTGACGCTGTCCTTGGTGAAGATGCCGTGCGGCAGTCCCGGCCAATGGCAGCCCAGCACCCTTATATCGGCGCCGTGGGCGTCGGCGGTGATGACGCTCGGCACGCCGCCCTCGAAGCTGTCGAGCTCGCCGGCGATGGCGGCCTGGACCTCAGGAATGTCGCTCTTGAATTGGCTGATCTCGATCTTGAGGCCGTATTTCTTGGCGAAGTCGTGGCGCGTGATCATCATCAATATGCCGGCATCGCTCTTGGCCTCGAGCATGCCATGCCGCCAGGTCTGGAGTTCCTGCGCCTGGGCCGGCGGCGCATAGACCGCCGCCAGAACGAGAACTTCGCCGCCGCGAGCAGCGCCGCCAAAGCCGCGATTCCGCCATGGCCGCCGATATTGGTTTTCATGCCCTTATCCCTCCCCGCGCCGCCGATCCATAATCGCCGGCCGCTTTGCCCGATTATGGCTTAGGTCGGACTCATATATAAAGAGCGCCGGGATGACCACGCAGCGATGACGGAACCGGCTCAAACCGCCGAATTCGAGGACGGCCTGCCCTGGCCGCGCCGGCTATGGGCGATCGTGACCGTGATCATCGCGGTCTCGATGTCGGTGCTGGACAGCTCGATCGCCAATGTCGCGCTGCCGACCATCGCCGAGAGCCTCCATGCGAGCCCGGCGAGTTCGATCTGGGTGATCAACGCCTTCCAGCTGGCCATGATGATCACGCTCTTGCCCATGGCTTCGCTGGGCGACATCTACGGCTACAAGCGGATCAGTCTTTGCGGGTTGGCAGTATTCACGCTCGCCTCGCTCGGATGCGCCACCTCGACTTCGCTCGTCATGCTGGCGGGGATGCGCGCGGTGCAGGGCGCGGGCGCGGCCGCGCTGGTGAGCGTCAACGCCGCGTTGATCCGCATGATCTATCCGCGCGCCATGCTCGGCCGGGGGCTCGGCATCAACGCCTTCATCGTCGCCACATCCGCCGCCGCCGGGCCGACGGTGGCCGCCGGCGTCCTGGCCGTGGCGACCTGGCAATGGCTGTTCCTCATCAACCTGCCCTTGGGCGTGATCGCGCTGGCGCTGGCGCCGCGCATGCTGCCTCCCAACCGGCGCTCGCATCACCGCTTCGACGGCTTGAGCGCGGTCTTGAACGCCCTCACCTTCGGCCTGCTCATCACCTGCATCGACGGCTTCGGCCATGGCGAGAGCCTCGCGTTGATCGCGGCGCAGCTCGCGCTGATGGCGGTCTTCGGCACGGCTTTCGCCATCCGGCTCCGGCTCTCGCCCTTTCCGATGCTGCCGATCGATTTGTTCGCGCGGCCGGTCTTCGCCTTGTCGGCGGTGACCTCGGTGTGCTCCTTCATCGCGCAGAGCCTGGCGCTGGTTTCGCTGCCGTTCTATTTCGAGCACAATCTCGGCATGTCGCAGGTGACGACCGGGTTGTTGATGACTCCCTGGCCGCTCGCCATCGCCGTGGTCGCGCCCATTTCCGGATATTACTCCGACCGTTATCCCGCCGGCATATTGGGCGGCATCGGGCTCGGCACGTTGAGTCTGGGGCTGGTGCTGTTGGCGTTCCTTCCAGCGCATCCCGGCTATGCCGACGTGGCGTGGCGCATGACCATCTGCGGCGCGGGATTCGGCCTCTTCCAGTCGCCCAATAACCGCGCGATCCTGGCGGCGACGCCGCGCGAGCGCAGCGCCGGCGCCGGCGCCATCATCTCGACCTCGCGGCTCCTGGGCCAGACCACCGGCACCTCGCTGGTGGCGCTGGTGTTCGGCCTGGCCGCGGCGTTTCCCGGATCGGCCAATGGCAGCGAGGCCACCGCCATTCTCATCGGCGCGGGCGTCTCGGCCGTGGCTGCCCTGGTGAGTTGCCTGCGGCTGATGAATTTCGATAGCCCGGGAAAGCCCGGTGGGCCGACGGCGCTGCCCGGCGGCGGTGGGCAAGTCCCATAAGTTGACGGGCCCCGCGACAAAATGCCAAACAAGCGGCGGAAAAATGGGAGACGGCAGTGAAAGACAGCGGCGGCAGAATCCTCACCACCCATGTCGGCAGCCTCATCCGCCCGCCGGCGCTGCTCGAATTCCTGCGCGCCAAGCAGGGGGGCAAGCCCTATGACCAGGCGGCCTACGCCCAATGCCTCAAGGACAGCGTGGCCACGGTGGTGCGCCAACAGGCGGAGATAGGGATCGACGTCGTCAGCGACGGCGAATTCGGCAAGGCGATCAGCTGGTCGCAATACGCGCTCGAAAGGCTGGCGGGTTTCGAGCGCCGGCCCTTCGCGGGCGGCAATCCTTTCGCGCGCGGCGCCGACCGTGCTCGCTTCGCCGAATTCTACGCCGAGATGGACGCCAAGGACGACGGCGCGACCACGGCGGAATCGGTGGTGGTCGGGCCGATCCGCTATACCGGCCAGGCGGCGCTGCAACAGGACATCGACGACTTCAAGGCGGCGCTCAAGGGCGTGAAGGTGGAAGAGGCGTTCCTGCCGGTGGCGGCGGTTTCGAGCGTCATCCCCGACAAGAAGAACGAGTATTACAAGAACGACGACGAGTTGCAGATGGCGGTCGCCGAGGCGATGCGCACCGAATACAAGACGATCGCCGATGCCGGTTTCCTGGTGCAGCTCGACGACGCGCGCGCCGCCGTCACCTATGACCGCATGGTGCCGCCCAAGAGCTTCAAGGAATACCGCACATGGCTCGGGCGCCAGATCGAGATCATGAACCATTCGCTCAAGGGCATTCCCCAGGACCGCGTGCGCTATCACGTCTGCTGGGGCAGCTGGCCCGGGCCGCACACCACCGACGTGCCCTTGCAGGACATCATCGACATCATCCTGAAGGCGCGCGTCGGCGCCTTCGTGATCGAGGGCGCCAATCCGCGCCACGAGCATGAATGGAAGGTGTGGGGCGATTTCGATCTCAAGGGCCGGATCCTGATCAGCGGCGTCATCAGCCACGCCACCAACGTGGTCGAACACCCCGAGCTGGTGGCCGAGCGCATCGTCCGGCTGGCAAAGGAAGTCGGGCGCGAGAACGTGATCGCCGGCACGGATTGCGGCTTCGCCCAGGGGCCGTTCTACCGCCGCGTCCATCCCTCGATCATGTGGGCGAAGCTCGAAGCGCTGAGCCAAGGCGCGAAAATCGCTTCGAAGCAACTCTGGCCAGCCAAGAAGGCCGCCAAGGCCGGAGCCAAGCGGCGCAAGCGCGCCTAGGAACCCTTGCGCGCCGCCAGCCCGTCGATCACCAGCGCGGTGAAGGCGGAGGATATGCGGCCGATCGAGGCATCGGGCTCCTTGCCGTACCAATTCACCGACGCGTTGCACATGCCGAGAATGGCGAGGGTGGCGAGCCGGGCGTCGAGACCGCGGCGGAGCGTCCCGGCCGCCATGCCGGCTTCGATCACGTCCTGGAAAATCCGTTCATAACGCCGCGATGCCCGGCCGATGCGGCGCCGGCTTTCCGTGGGCAGGAAGCGCTGCTCGCGCAGGAAGCAGCGCACGTAATCGGGGCGTTCCTCGCCCGGCACCAGATGGTTGCGGATGAGGGCGGCGAGTTTTTCCGCCGCGGCCCCGGGCCCGTTCGCGATCCCGGCGGCGCGGCCGGTGAAATCGCCGACGCTGCGCAGGCAGATCCGTTCCAGCATCGCTTCCTTGGAGGAGAAATAATAATAGAGGCTGGCCTGGCGCATCCCCAGGCGGTCGGCCACGTCCTGGGTCGAGGCGCCGTGGAATCCCCGCGCGGCGAACACCGCTGCCGCCGCATCGATGATTTCCTCGGCGCGTTCGCCGGCGCGCTTTCCCAAGAGCTTGAGCGAAATAACCGCCATGCGAGGGACGATAGACGACGCTTCGATCCGATGATAGAAAAATTCCCGCGCAAGAATACCGGGAGGGAAAAGCCATGACCGCGAGCCAAAAGCCGCCCTTCCGCGCCGACCAAGTCGGCTCGCTGCTGCGTCCCCCCGAACTGCACGAGGCCCGGGCGAAAGCCGCCACGGGCGCGATCTCCCGCGCCGAGCTGCGCCAGGTCGAGGACCGCGCCATCGCCGGGGCGGTCAAGCTTCAGGAATCGGCCGGGCTCCAGGGCATCACCGATGGCGAATTCCGCCGCGCCTTCTGGCATGTCGATTTCCTCACCGGCATCGACGGCATCGCCGCCACGCAATCGAACTACGCCGTGAGCTTCAAGGGCGAAGGCGGCGAGAAAGCCGAGACGCGCTCGATGCTGGTGGTGAACGGCAAGGTGAAGCGGCTGCGGCCGATCATGGGCGCGGATTTCGGGTTCTTGCGCGAAACCACCAAGCGCACGCCCAAGGTCTGTATCCCCGCCCCCACATATCTCCACATGCGCGGCGGCCGCAAGGTGGTGAGCAGCCAGGCCTATCCCGACATGGAGCAATTCTGGGCCGATATCGTCGCGGCCTACCGGGCGGAGATCGCCGATCTCGCCCAGGCCGGGTTGACCTATCTCCAGCTCGACGACGTTTCCTTCGCCGCCTTGTGCGATGAAGGCATTCGCGCCCAGGTGAAACGCGACGGCGAGAGCCCCGACAAGCTCGCGATCCGCTATGCCGCGATCATCAGCGACCTGATCGCCGAGCGCCCGCCCGGCCTCGGCGTCACGCTCCACACCTGCCGCGGCAATTTCCAAAGCATGTGGATGGCGGAAGGCGGATATGACGCGGTGGCCGAGGCGCTGTTCGGCGCGGATGTGGATGGCTTCTTTCTCGAATATGACAGCGCGCGCGCCGGCGGCTTCGAGCCGCTGCGTTTCCTGCCCAAGGGCAAGAAAGTCGTGCTCGGCCTGGTCAGCACCAAGCTGCCCGAAATGGAATCGAAGGACGAATTGAAGCGCCGGGTCGACGCCGCCGCCAAGTTCGTGCCGCTCGAGAATCTCTGCCTGAGCCCGCAATGCGGCTTCGCCAGCACGCATCACGGCAACCGGATTTCGGTGGAGATCGAGCGCCGCAAATTGGCGCTGGTGGTCGAAACCGCCGCCGAAATCTGGGGCTCGGCCTAAGCCCAATGACGGCAAGCTCGCGAGGCGCTCGCGCTTCGGCGGCCGCGTCAGCGTGGGTGCGGAAGGCCGGATTTCCGGTCTATCCTGACGGCGATGGCAGACGAGCTTTCCGATCCCCATGCGATCATGGCCTGGCGGCGCGAAAAACGCGCCCGGCTGATCGAGGCGCGCCGCGCCTTGAGCACGGCCGCCCACCGCGCCGCCAGCCGGGCGATCGAAGAGCAGCTAGCGGCTCATTTCCCCGGTCTATCGTCCCGGGTGGTGGCTTTCTATTGGCCGTTCCGGCGCGAATTCGATCCGCTGCCCTTCGTCAAGCGATTGATCGCGCGCGGATGCGGCGCGGCCTTGCCGGTGGTGGAAAAGAACCGGCCGCTGGAATTCCACCCCTGGCGTCCCGGCGCGAAGATGGCGCGCGGCGTCTATGACATTCCTTATCCGGCCGAGGGCAAGGCCGTGACGCCCGAGGCGCTCTTGGTGCCGATGGTGGGATTCGACCGCGCCGGCTATCGCCTGGGCTATGGCGGCGGCCATTACGACCGCACCCTGGGCGCCTTGCCGAAAAAGCCGCTTTGCATCGGGATATCTTTTGCGCTCGGCCGCATCGGCAGCATCCATCCGCTGCCTCACGACATCCCGATGGATTTCATCGTCACCGAGGAAATGACCGCGCGGCGCGTGGGCAACCGGCTGCAAATCTTGTGATCTAGACCGCCTTGGCGCGCGCTTCCGGCTCTTCCGCCAGATGGCGCAGCCGCGGGATCACCTTCTCGCCGAATATCTTCATGTTCTTCATGGCGAGATCGTGCGGCAGCGTGCCGAATTGCAGGGCGGTGAGCAGATAGCCGAAGCCGATCTGCTTCTGATATTCCTCGAATTTCTGCACGATGGTGTCGATCCCGCCGCATAGGAACATGCCGATCTTCATCAGATCGTCGATGGTCTTTTCGCCCCCGGTCATCGCGCCCTTGGCCTTCATCACGCCCTGCATCGAGGCGAGCGAGAGATAGCCCGGCGGCAGCAGCATTTCCGGCGGCATGCGCAGGAAGCGGTTGAAGAAATTCTCGATGTGAGGTTTCGCCTCGCGATAGGCCTCCTCATCGGTGTCGGCGACATAGGTCGGAACCGCCCAGCCTAGCTGCATCGGCGAGGCGGTGTAGCCGCGCTTCTCGGCCTCGTCGCGGTACATCTGCATGTAGCGCGCCAGCGCCGAAACCGGGCTGAAGGTCTGGAGATAGGTGTATTTGCGCGCGGGATCCGCCGCCCATTCGATGGTCTCGCGGCTCCCTTGCGAGGGAATCCAGATTGGCGGATGCGGCTGCTGATAAGGCCGCGGCCAGACATTGACGTAGTTGAAATGATAATACTTGCCCTCGAAGGGGAACGGGCCCGTCTCGGTCCAGCCGCGCACGATCAGGTCATGGGCTTCGTGGAAGCGGTCGTGCGATTCCGCGGGATTGACGCCCCAGGAATGATATTCCGCGCCGATGCCGCGCACAAACCCCGCCACCAGCCGCCCGCCGGTCATGACGTCGATCATGGCGAATTCCTCGGCCACGGTGAGCGGATTGTTCAACAGCGGCAAGGCCCGGCCCAGCACCGCGATCTTGACCCGCTTGGTGCGCCGCGCCAGGGCGCCCGCCATGACGCCGGGAATGGGCATCAGCCCGTAGGCGTTGGAGTGATGCTCGTTGACGCAGATGCCGTCGAACCCGACCTCCTCGGCGTATTCGAGCTCGTCGAGATAACGGTTGTAGAGGATATGGCCCTTCTTCGGGTCGTAATAGGAATTGGGCAGCGTCACCCAGGCCGAGTTGTATTTCTTGTAATAGTCCAGATCGAGATCGGCATAGGGCATCAAATGGAAGCAGTAGAATTTCATGGCCGCGCTCCCTCGACGAATTTCGTCACGGCGGCGACGTATTCCTCCGTTTTCTCGATATGCGGCAGATGGCCGCAATTCTTGAACACCTGAAGCTTCGAGCCCGAGATCAGCTTCTGGAATTCGGGCCCATAGGCGGGCGGCATCAGCTTGTCGTTGTCGCCCCACAGGATGAGCGTCGGCACGGTGATGCGGTGCAGCCATTTATAGAGATGCGGATTATAGAGCCGCGGCTGCCAGGCGAGCTTGGCCACGGTGATGTTGTTCTTGAGCATCAGGTCGATTTGCGCCTCGGTCGGCGGCTGGCTCAGCATCTTCTCGGCCAAGGCCGGGTCCGCCACCAGATTGCGGATTGCCTGCTCGCGCGACCACAGGAAGATGTCGGCCGGTTGCAGGCCTTTCACGTGGATGCCGGAAGGCGCAACCAGGATCAGGGTCTTGAGCGGGCCCTGGTCGCGCACCGCGATCTCGGCCGCGATCCAGCCGCCGAGCGAGGTGCCGAGGAGATTGACCCGTTTGAGGCCGAGCGCCGCCATGAAATCGAGATAGAAAAAAGCCACATCGGCGATGTTGTCGAGCCAGTCAGGATTCTCCGACAGGCCGAAGCCGGGATGCTCCGGCACGATCACCTCGAAGCGCTGTGCCAATTCGGCCATGAATGGGAGCCAGAGAGGCGCGCCCTGTGCGCCGTGCAAAAAGAGCAGCGGCTCGCCCTTGCCGGCGCGCCGTAGATTCACCTTGCAGCCGGATATCGTCTCGAAGGATTGGCGCGGTTCGGTCATGTTGTTCCGAAAGATTGGGGGCGCAGTCTAAGCGCGGGATGCACGGCTTGACAACTCAAGGCCGCGATGCGTGGATTGAATTCGGGGAGGAACCAACGATGCGCTCAATGACAAGACTGGCGACGATAAGACTGGCGGTATTGCTGGCTACCGCGCTGCTGATTGGGACGGCGCCCGCGCGCGCCGACGAGCCCTACAAGCTCCGCATCGGCTGGGTGGTGGTGCCGGCCTCGCTCGAGCCGATCTATTTCGCCAAGGACGGCATAGCCCGGAACAACGGCAAGAGCTATGTGCTGGAGCCGACCCATTTCGCCGGCACGACGCAGCAGATGCAGGCGCTCGCGACCGGCGATCTCGACCTCGCCAACCTCGCCTATTCCGCGATCGGCCTCGCCATCCAGAACGCCGGGCTCGACGATCTGCGCGTCATCTTCGACGGCGTCCAGGACGGCTATGACCACTATTACAGCAACGAGTTCATGGTGCTGAAGGACGGGCCGGTCAAGACCGTGGCCGATCTCAAGGGCAAGGTGCTGGCGACCAACGCCATCGGCGCCGCGGTGGATATCGGCATGCGCGCCATGCTCAGGCGCAACCATCTCGAGGACAAGACCGACTACACCGTGGTGGAGACCCAGTTCCCCAACATGAAACAGCTGCTGCTGGATCATAAGGCGGATCTGATCGTCGCCGTGCCGCCCTTCTCCTACGATCCCGAATTGCGGTCGAACGCCCGCACGCTCTTCACCATGAAGGACGCCTTCGGCGTGACCCAGCTTACCGCCATGACCACGCGCGCCGGATTCATCAAGCAGCACCGCGCCGTCATCGTCGATTTCATGGAGGACGCGATCCGCGCCATCCACTGGTACACCGACCCGAAGAACCACGACGAGGCCGTGCGGATCGTGTCGGGCTTCATGCAGCGCCCGCCCGCTCTGTTCCAGGACTGGCTCTTCACCAAGAAGGACGATTACCGCGACCCCAACGGCAAGCCCGATCTGGCCGCCTTGCAGCGCAATCTCAACACCCAGAAATCTCTGGGCCTGCTCAACGCCGATATCGACGTGAAGGCACACAGCGATCTGAGCATGGAGCAAGAGGCGGCGAAGCGCGTCAACAAGTAGCCGCCGCTTATTTTCCCAGCACCTCGCGCCGCACGATGGCGGCGCCTTCGGCCAGCGCCTTCAATTTGGCGAAGGCGGTGGCGCGCGGGATGTATTTCATGCCGCAATCGGGCGCCGGGATGATCCGCTCCGGGGACACGTATTTGAAGGCGCGGCGGATGCGCGCGGCCACGATTTCGGGCGTTTCGGCTTTGGGATCGCTCATGTCGATGACGCCGAGGATGATCTGCTTGCCGGGGAGGCTCTTCAGCACATCGAGATCGAGATTGGACTGCGCGGTTTCGATCGAGATTTGATTGGCGGCGGCCGCGGCCAATTCGGGCAGAAAGGAATAGCCCGAGGGCCGCTGATGCACGACATGGGCATAGCCGAAGCAGAGATGGACGGCGGTTGGGCCCGGGACGCCATCGAGCGCGCGGTTGATCGCCTTGACGCCGTAGAGCTTGGCCTTCTCGGGCCGCGCCTGGAGATAGGGCTCGTCGAGCTGGATCACGTCGGCGCCGGCGGCCTTCAGGTCCTTCGCCTCCTCGTTCACCGCCGCGGCATAGGCGAGGATCAGCTCCTCCTCGTTCTTGTAGAAATCGTTTTGCGCCTGCTGCGCCATGGTGAAGGGGCCGGGCATGGTGATCTTGATTTGGCGCGCGGTGTGAGCCCGGAGGAACTCGACGTCCCGTACCTCGACCGGCCAGAGCCGCTTCACCGGACCGGCGACGCGCGGCACCGGATTGGGATGGCCGGTGCGGTCGAGCGCCGTGCCCGGCTTATCGATGTCGACGCCGGAAAGCGCCGTGGCGAAGCGGTTGGAATAGCTTTCGCGGCGCATCTCGCCGTCGCTGACGATGTCGATGCCGGCGCTTTCCTGGTCGCGGATGGCGAGGAGGGTGGCGTCGTCCTGGGCCTGTTCGAGGAACGGCTCGGCCACGCGCCAGATCTCGCGCGCCCGCACCCGCGGCGGCAGCCGGCCCTTGAGATTGTCGCGGTCGAGCAGCCAATCGGGTTGCGGGTAGCTTCCCACCACGGTGGTCGGCAGTATCGGGTTCATCAAATCTCCGCTGGAGCGTGGCGGCGCGGTTAAGCGGAATTCACCAAGCAAGCAAGAAAATGGCGGAGAGGGAGGGAAAGATCACCGCTTCGGGATAGCCCCGGAAGCCCAGGCATTCCACCGATGCCTCACATCCGATGCGTCCAATGATGTACCAGATTGCCGTACCAAAATGAAATTGATTTCACTTTTTAGTACCCACGCGTAGTTCGCGACCGCGGTGCTGATCGCCCGGCGCTTCGGCCCTTATGCGGCAGATGTCGCGGCTTTCGCCGCTATCGCTAGAGCGCGTGGAAAATCAGCCGGAAATAAAACGCCGCGTGGCTTTGATTGACCGAGAGCTTGTGCAGCGGGAAAGCGACGCTGATATCCGAACTGACCCAATCCGTAAAGTTCCAAAGCAAGCCGGTGCCGACACTGAGCATCGTTTTCGGCTGCGGCGATACGGTCATCGCTCGGCCGCTGTCGGTAAAGGCGTAAATGCTCGTATCCGACAAGGTCGGCTTGACGATCGAGTCCGGCACGCCGAGGGAAGATAGTACCGAGCCGATCCTATAGGTCAGCTGCGCTTGTGAAAAGTAGCCGCCATCGCCCGAAATGAGCCCTTGCTGATAGCCGCGCACCGTCGACGGACCGCCGATTTGGAAGAGCTCGTCCGAGGGCAATGACCGGCTCGCCGTGACTTGCCAATTCGAGGTCACGCTCGCGGCGAGATCGGGCGTAATCCGTTCGATCCAGGAGAGCGATCCTTGATAGATCAGAAAGTCGCGCTGCGACAGGCCCGAGCCGGAATTTGGGACGTTGCGCGCCTCCAAGACCGTGATCGTCCCCAGGGCGGATCGCACCGGCTCCGTGAGCGACAAGATGAGACCCTCTGCCGGCCGGTAGGTGATCGACTTGTTCAATAGCACGTTATCGACATAATTCGAGGTTTGCAGCACGCCGGCCGTGCCGGAAGCCTGCAACAACAGATCGTCGTCATGCGTCCACACCGGTTGCGTGACATTGAGGCTGCCGTTTTGCGTTTGGCCCGTTTCGTTGAGGCTCGAGGTCGGACCGTTGAGCACTTCGGTGGTGCCGCGGCCATAGCTGACACCGACGCGGCCGCCGAAGTCGTTGAAGGGCAGATTGTAGCTCAGCGTGCCGTTGATCGAGCCGGCCGAGCCGGTCATGTAGGCCGAGAGATGATCGTCGATGCCGAGCAAGCCGTTATGGTTGGCATAAAAGCCGACCGAATGTTCGCCGGTGGATTGATAGCCGTCATTCGCCGCGATTAAATCGAGCGAATCGCGTTTCGGCTCTATAACCGTAAGCTGGAGATCGGTCATGCCGAAATTCGCGCCCGGCTTCAGCGTGGCCCGCGCTTTGGTATCGTTGATCAGATTGAAATCGTCGAGCGCCGAGACCAGTTGGTTTGGATCGAGCGGTTGCCCCAGCGTCATGCGCAGACGCGACGTGTAGAAATCCGGATTGTTGTATATCTGATCCTGGTTTTCGATCTCGATCTTTCCCACTCGGCCTTCGACGAGCGCCACCTTGAGCTCGCCATCAACGATATCCTGCGGCGGCAGAACGGCCTGTGCGGTGATCAGCTTGCGCTCGGTATAGAGCTTATTGACCGCCGCGACGAGCGCGTTGAGGTCGCTGATATCGACGGTTTTGCCGATGAAGGGCTGAACCGCGGCCTGCAATTCCTCCGGCGTGAGGAAAGCCGAGGGCGTGAACGTCACCTTGTTGAGGAGGAAATGGATGTTCGCGGTCAGCGGCAATTGCTGCTGCGGCTGGGCCGGCGCGGTGACCGTCGGCCCGGTGTTTTCCTGGTTGGTCTTGAACTGCTGTTGCTGCTGCTCTTGCTGAAGCTGGCGCTGCTGTTGCTGCTGCAAGCCTTGGCCGACCGTGCCGGGTGATGGTGCGGTCTGCGCCAGGGCGGCCGTGGCTTGGCTAGCCACTAGGGCGGCAGCCAGAATCGCCGCCGCCAAAGACCGGTACGCGCGCCGCAACATCGCCCCCTCGAGTTCGCCTGTATTGTCGTATTGGTTAACCAAAAGATAATAATATAGCTACAGTAAAATGTCAGTTTCTAAACGCATCTTGTTGATTAATATGTATTAACGCGATATCCCAAAATTCTTGTTTTAGGGTATTTGCGGCGCATCAAGGGCCGCGCCTTGCCCGAGATCGCGAAAGGCTGGTTATGGTCAGGGGGGTGTCGAGCCCTGCGAGCTCGATCCATCATCCTGGAAGAAGTTCGGAAATCCGAGGTTGATGATCGGGAACGGGCCAGTATTGTCGCCCAGATTAACCGCGAGCCCGTCTGAGAGCACGGCATTCGGGATTGCCGGCGGCAGGTCGTTCTGAACGGTTTGCGCGAAGTTTTGCGTCTCGACGCTCCGCTGCAGGGTCTCGGTTGGATTGTAGTTCCAGCGGCTTGAATCCTGGTTCCCCGCGCCGCCTGCTGCGGCATCGAAAGTCGCGTAGGAAATATCGTTCCGCGAGTAGATCGGCGGCATCGAACCGACGTTGTATTTGTTGTCCATGTCCAGCGACATGTTGAAAGTTGGCACATAGTACTGCAGGTCGTATCCGCTTTGCAGCCGCGGGCTGATATTGTTCTCAAGGACGTTCGTCGTCGCCGTGTGATAAGCGATCTGATCGGTCACCCGGCTGCTATCGACGCGCAGGTTGTTCGAAGAGGTGGTGACCGTGCTCGGCCCGGCTGCATCGAGCGCGGTGAACTCCATGACGCCCAGACCGTTGAGATTGAGATTCGCCGAGTTGGTTTCCGTCCCCGGCAGATAACCGGTGACCACCAGCCGCAGCGGCGCGCTCGTATCCTGCATGGTGATGGTGCTAACCAGCGAGCCGACATTCGCCGTGAAGATGTTCAGCCCCGTCTGTGCATTGACCGGCGTCATCGTGAAATTATCGACCGTGGCGCTACCAGGGGTCGAAATCCCGCCCTGGATCGCCTGGACATCGCCCAAGGTCACATTGCCCGCGGCGCTGACCGTGGCGGCGCCTTGTCTGGCCAGCAGCGTGTCGCCGGTCAGCGTTCCGCCCGAGGTGAGATCGATCGAGCCGGTATTCGTCGAGACGAGGTCGGCGTGGGAATTATGGGCGGTCGATAGATCGACATCGCCGGTATTGGTCGTGGCGGTGTATTCGGGCAAATCGGTTTGCAAGGGGCTGTTGGCCGTGCCGATACCCGTGCTGGCGGTGAATACGGCCGCTTGGGCGACCGAGACGAGGCCCGAGCTCGCGATACTTCCCTGATCGGCCGTCGCGCTCAACGTGCCGGCGATCGTCGAAGCACCGAGAACGAGATTGGCCGTCGGGCTGTCGACGGTCGCATTGCCGCTGGCGAAAATACCCAGCTGGCCGTTGGTCTCGGTGACCTCAAAGGGGTTGCCCGGCGTTCCGGCATTGCCATTCGGCGTGATGAGATTGACCAAGCCGGTGAAGTTCGAGGTGTTCGTCGTCGGATCAGGCCAAGTGAAGATATTGCCGTTCGGCGCGGTGATATTGGCGGTGCCGCCCGTTGTGACGTTGCCGACATAGAGATTGGTCGGGCTGCTGCTAGCGGGCGTCTGCTGGATGTTGATGTTCGCGCCCGCGATCAGATTAGTGATGTAGTTGGTCGTGAACAGCAGCGGGTCGCTCGGTCCGTCGCCGATATTGTTACCGGCCTGGATCGAGAGGCCTCCCGCCGTACCCGCCGACTGCCCGGCGCCGGCGGCATCGACCACATTGCCCTCTGCATAGACGAACAACGTGCCGCCGACATTGATATTGGCGAGCTCCACGTTGGCATTGCCGCGGATGACATAGTCGCCCGGGGTGTTGACGACCGTGGGATTGGGCGAGTTGACGCTGAGCGTGCTCGCCGGGGTAAGCGTGTATTGCGTGGTCGCGCCTTGCGTCGAATCGACCTGGAGCGCGGCGCCTTGCGGCATGTTCTGCAGCCAGCCCTCGATGTCGGCGACGGTGTAAGGGAACGATGCGCTCGAGGCCGGCGACCGTGCCGGCAAGGTGATCACGGCGCAGGCCTCGCCGATCTGGCAGTTGGCGGGATCGCCGGTGATGGTCACATCGAAAACGACCGGGCCGAGCAAGCTGCTCGTCGGCGTGGTGGAGGAACCCGTGATATTGATGTTGCCATTCGGCGCGCTGACCGAGGGCTGGCCGTTATTGGGCTGAGCCGCATTCGGCGATACGGTGAATTGGCTCGGTTCCCACACGGTACCGTAAGTCAGATCGGTATAGAGCGTGCCGGCATTCGGATTGCCGGCCGGATTGACGATCGATACGGCGTTGGGGTTGCTCGTGTCGAGCGTGGCGAGATTGTAGGAGAAGTTGCTTACCGGGGTCTGCAGCGCCGCCGTGGAAAGCCCCGGCACCGTATCGAGGAAGGTGACCGTCGAATTGTAGACACCTTGGATCGCCTGATCGATCTGCGCGGTCGTCAAAGTCGAGGCGTTGGCGATACCGAGGATCGATGCCGCGCGGCTGCGGAAGAGTTCCTCATGGCCGCCGAGGCTAAAAGAGCCGCCGCTTTGCACGGCATATTGCTGGATCTGCCAATAGAGCAAATAGTTGGCATTGACCTCGCGATTGTAGCTGGCGATCGCGTTTTGCATCGCCGTCGAGGTGCCATTGCCGTTGTCAACGATGCCGAGCTGGGTCGCCGTCTGGATGGCTTGGGCATTCAGGGCTTGGATCTGCGCAGTGGTGGGCGAAGCGGCGAGAACCTGACCGTTTGGCGCCGTGAGAACGACGTTGCCGCCGAGCGAGAAGACCGAGCCGATCGGCAGGTTGCCGCCGGCGCCTGAGAGCGCCACATTCCCGGCGCCCGAAGCGCTCACATTCTGGCCGCCGACGATGAGTTCCACGGTACCGTTGTTGTTGCCGATCGAGCCGCCGGTCGAGTCCAGAACAATGAGCGTGCCTTGAACCGATGTCGCGTTCGGATTGGCGGCGGTGATATTCCCCACGGCGGTCAGCGAGACATTGCCGCCGGTCGACGTCACCGCGCCGAGGATCAATCCGGCATCCGATGTGACAAAGATATCGCCGTTGCTGTCCGCGTAGAACGGATCGGGCGTCGCCGGCGGCACCGTCACATTGCCGGTGTCGACATTGGCGGTACTCGGTACCGTGCCCGGGATGACGTGGAATGGCTGATTTGCCGTGCCGACGCCGCCGGGAGCGTTGAGTTGATAGGTGTTGGCGGTGACGCTGCCGGTCGAGGTCATCGTCAACGTGCTGCCCTGCCCGGTGGCGCCGAGCGTGACCGTGCCGGTCGGATTGAAGACGCTGCCCGACACCACGATGTTGCCGACCGAATTGACGTTGATCGAGCCCGTGGTATTGCCGGTGAACTTGACCTGGAACGGCAGATCCGCCTCGACGCTGTTGACGATATTGAGTGTAATCGCGGTCGGGTAGATCTCGGTCCAGTTACCGCTCGTCACTGAATAACCGCAACTCCCGCTGGCGTCTTTGCAGGCCACGCCGGCGCCGATGTTGGTGTCGGCGTTGAATTGTACGTACGCCTTTATGACGGTCACGCTCGCGTTTGCCGACTGCATGAAGAAGTTGCCTGAACTGTTCGTGTTGCCGGTGGTGACGGTTTCGGTCCGGCTGTATTTCTCACCCGGCAGGGTGCTGGCACTCTGGTCAAATTGCCAACCGCCAACCGATACAAGAGAATTGTCTTGCCAAGCTTGCGCGGGCCCAGCCCCGCCCGGTTCGCCGTAGTTCGTTAAGTTGGTCGTCGACTGCACGATCTGATAGGTATCGGTCCATTGAAACCGCGTGCCCGCCTCCGGCGTGTATTGGACGGTAGCGACGCTGCTATCGCCCGTGACGTTCAGATTGCCGATCGTGCCGTCAGGGTGCGCCGTTGCCAGCGTATAGGCGCCATTGCTGTTGTCGAACATCTGGATGTCGGAGCCCGGCGAATCGACGTACCAGATCGTCGAATAGAGACCTTGCGCGGTTTTCGGCTTCAGGGTGTCGGTGATTTCCACCACGCCCTGCTCGCTCGCGCCGGCGTTTATGTTCCTGACGACGACCGGAAAGCTGGTCTGATTGTTCACGGAGACCTGGCCGAAGCCGTTATTGACCGTGATCGAGCCCACACCGTTGGTGTCGATGATGCCGCCGAACATCGTGACGCTGCCGCCGCCGCTGGCATTGACGTTGTAGAGCACGATCTGCCGGCTCACGTTGTCCCAGTCCGCCTGGATCGTCTGGTCGCCCGTATTAACGGCTTGGATGCCGGTCAGAGGCGTATATTGCTGACTGCCGTTATTGGCCGCCACGATCTGGGCGGTAATGCTTTGCGAGTTGGGAATCGTCACCGACCAATTGTCATAGTGCCCCGCGGTGATCGAGGCATCGATATCGATGTATTTGGCGAACACGCCGATCGAGCCGCCGGCGAGCACGACGCTGTTCTGCGCGCCTGAGAAATCGCCGCTCGTTTGTGGGGCGGTGATATTGGTCTGGTAATAATTGACGAGCGGAAACTTCTGATACTCGAGGGTATTGTTGTTGGAACCGCCGGGGACCTGGGGGCCCGGACCGTAATAAATGTAAAACGAACCTGCGATCGCGCCTGGGTTATAGCCGGTTCCGCCTGAGGTGCCCGTGGTGCTGGTGGCATCGTAAATTGTGCTGATGATCGAATTGTTGCCGAGAATGCCATTGAATACCCACGAATTCGCATACTTGGGTAGTTGATAAAGAAAACCGGTGGGCCCCCCGTTCGCCCACTGCGGATTGCCGGTCAGTGACGTGACCGTTGCCGACCAGAGGGCGCCGGTACTGTCCGTTGGCGTCGCGAAACCGGCATTGATCAGCATCTCGGTCAGCACGCCGCTCTGCGCATAGGCCGGAGAATTACTCAAAATCGATGACGCCGTCGGGTCGGCGTTGGCAAGCGCGCTGACGGCATAATCCATCACCGTGTTTGGGTCCACCTGCTGCGTGGCTGGATCGAGCGGCAGAGTAGCGTCAATCGCCGACCACTCCGATTCCGGCGCGGGACCGAAAAAGAAGGAGGACGTTGGATCGTCGACGAAGAGCGAGCCGTTGGGCGCGACAAGGGTGATCTGCTTTGAAGAAATCTCGGCAAAGATATCGATGTCGCCGGATTGGTTGAGGATCGTCGTGTTGCCGGCAAGGTTGCTTATCGCGTTGAGCACGAAGAGCCCCGGCGGGCTCACCGACGGGCTCACGCCCGGGGCATTGATGTCGAGGGTATTGGCGATGTCGATCGTTGGGATGCTCGGGGCGCCCGAGGCGAAAAAGGTTGAAAGCGCGAGCGTGTATTGATCGAAGGTCAGTCCGTCGCCGGTCGACGTCGCGTGCCCGCTCGTGGCATCGGGTATCGACAAGGCGACGGCCGCAGGACCGGTGAACCAGATTTGTCCCGTTCCGACCGATGGGAGCGTGATGCTATTGACGAGCAGATAGTCGGCCGACGGGTTTTGAATGACGACCGTCGGCACGCCGTAAGCGGTCAGATGGCCGGTACCGCGGAGCGTCTGAGCATCGAGCGAGATATCGCCGCCGGCGGCGAAAATGTTGTTGACGGTGACGCTCGGGGTATTGCCGGCCGGAATGTCGCCGACAATGCTGTTGACGAGCGAAATTTGCGCCGTGAGCGCCTGACAGACGGTCGGATCCAACGAGCAATTCGCGTTCGCGAGCTCGGCATTGAGTGTCGCAAGGCCGGTCTGGAATTGGCCGTTGAGGTTTTGCGCACCGATCGTCGCCACCACGTCGTCCAAAAACGGCAGATTGAGAGTCGCGGCGCCCGAGCCTGTCGTCACGGTGGTGCCGTCAGCAGATACGAATACGCTCTCGTTGTTATCGACGCCGGCGATCACTTTGCCGTTGATGACCATCAATCCCGAGCCGGTGGTGGACGAGGTGCCGGCGTTTTGCGATGCGCCGAACACGGCGGTATAGGGATTATTGCCGATGGCGCTGCCGCTGGCGGTTGCATTGCCCTGATTGGAGATGAGAGAGACGTCGAGCGCGCTGGCAACGACGGCGTTGGCGCCGATGGTCAGCGTATTGTTGCTGACCGAGGTCGCATCCCCGACGAGGGTGGCGGTGATCGGGATCACCGTCCAATTGTCGACAATCGTGCTGGCCGATGGAGAGCCGTAGTTCTGGATCGAGCCATCGGCGCTACGGCCGGCAGCGATGATGATGTCGCCATAAGCGAGGACCTGCGCGCCCGAAGCGATACCGATGTTCTGGGTCGCGAGGACGGTGGTATCGGACATGCCGCCGCCGCCGCTGGCAATGCCGACGACCGTGACATCGGCCGTGGTCGTTGGGCTGTCCGTGGTGTAAACGCCGATCCCGAGCGAACCGGTGCTCGCGACCAAGGCGGTGCCTAGGAGATTGACGGCATTGCTTTCGACGAAGGTTGCTTGCGACGACGCGTAGGGTCCAGAGAATGCGGCGCCGACTGAAAGGGTCGAGTTGTCGGAGAGGTTATCGATATCGTTGTACACGTTTATGGATAGATTGCCGTCGGGTGCCGCGGGATTGCCGACCACTTCGAGCGTGCCGCCGATGGTAACCGTGGCGCTTTCGAGCGCGGCAATGTCGCTTTCGACGGCATTGAGGCTGACGATGCCGCCGGAACCGCCAATAGCGTTCAACGAATTGGCGCCGGGCGAATTGCGCTCAATATTATCGGCGGTCACGACTGCGCTCGACCCGTAGAGACCGGCGCCCGCCGCGATAGTGACGCTGGTGGTGGAATTGATCATCGAATTGGCGAACGAGCCGCTGGCGCCCGCGAGGGCGGCCTGGATGGCGTCGACATAGGGCGCGTAGTAGGCGGTATGTTCCGCGGTCAGCGTGATAGCGCCGGCGGCGATCGCCGAATTCGCGCCGATCGAGACCAACGTGGTCGACTGATCGGTATCCTTGGCGATCGCCGCTTGACCGGCGACAGCGCCGCCGCTGCCCGCGATTGCCTCTGGCTGATCGTTGTCCGTGCCGTTGGCCGTTACGGTCAGATCGCCGGTACGCGGCACCATCATCCCGTTGCTGGAGACGAGCAGCGTCATGATGCCGGTGCCGAGGCTGGCGGAAACGTTGGTGGTTGCATTGGCCGTCGAGACGTCGGCGCCGATTGCAACAAAGCCGAAAGCCAGGCCGGTCGCATCTGAGCTCTGCAGGTCGCTGTTGGTCGCCGCAACGGTCACCGTGCCGTTGGGCAGCGTCACGTTGTTGCCAATCGAAGCGGTGACCGTTGCGTTGTCCGTCGCGGTGGCGACGGTGGCATTGATGCCCGCGAGGACGCCACCGGTCGCGGCGATCGCTTGCGCGTAGGCGGTTGGGGTCGTCCCGTTTCCGGGTGTCACGCCGGTTGCGAGAACCGAGAGCGGACCCGAGCCGGCATCGAAATACGTGCCATCGCCGACGCTGGCGGTGATCGTCGGCGACGCTTGCGCGATCGCGACCGACGCGCCGATCGACAAGCCGCCGAGTGCGAGGCCGACCCCCTTCGCGTAGGTTTGCGGTGTGTCGGTCGCGCTGAGGGTCACGCCACCCGCATTGATTTCCGCGTTGGTGCCGACCGTGGCATTGACCGCGGCGGAATCGTAGGCGCCAGCGTCGGTGCCCTCGACCGCGGCGCCGATGCCGCCGCCCGCGGCGATCGCCGTCGCGGCGATTGTGCCCGAGGTCGCGGCGGTGACATTGATCGTGTTGAAATTCTGGACCGTCGCGCTGTTATCGATCTGCGCGGTGACGTTGCTCGTCCGGTTGCTATTGGCAACCGAGGCGCCGCCGACGAACACGCCGATCGTCACGTTGCCGGGCGCATCGCAGCTGCCGCCGGCCTCGGCGCAGGGATCGCCGGCATTCGCCAGCATCGTCGTCGTATCCGCGGCGCTGACGCTGGCGGTGCCATTGCCGTTGCCGAGAACCGAACCGCCGAGGCTGGCTGTAACGTTGTTGTTGATCTGCGTATCGGCGATCGACGCGCCGATTCCAACCAGGCCGGCGGCGCCGTCGTAAGCGTCAATCTCGGCGGCATGACCGCTGCTGCCGTCCTGGACGAGGGCGCTGATGGTGATCGAGGGCGACAAAACCGTCGCGTTGACCATTGCGCCGACCGTGTCGTCAAGCCGTGTGAAGCCGACCGCGGCGCCGACGCCGACGATGCCGCCGCCAATGGCGCCGATGATCGCTTGCGTCGAGGTCGTATCGGTCGCGGTCACCGTCAGCGATGTCGAGGCGGCGACGGTGCCGCCGAGGATCTGGGCGGTGGTGCCGTCGATCTTGCCGTTGCTCACCGCGTTGGACGTGTTTACCGACGCCTGGCTGTCGATGCTGTTTTGATTGCCGCTGGAGATGCTCGAATCGTTCGAAGCGAAGGATTGACTGCTGAAAGTATCGACCGACGACAGCGTTTTGCTATATTCCGACGACGGATCGCCGCTTGCCGAATCCGCCAGCGTGCCCGAGCCCAATTCGATAATCGAGATCGCGCCGCTGATGCCGACGGCGCCGCCGACACCCGCGGTGACGCCGAACGCTGTCACGGTTTTGGTGGTCGAGGACCTGACCTCGACCGTGCCGGCGCTGATTGTATCGTCGAGCATTTCCGCGCCGACAATCGATTGCACCAGAACGACATCGAGCGCGGCACCGACGCCGACGGCGCCGCCGCCGCCGATCGAGCCGCCGGTCGGCTCGATCTGCATGGTTTCGGTGGCGGTCGCGGAAACATCGCTCGGAACCGCGCCGCCATTCTGGCCGATCTGCGTTCCGTAAATACCCGACCTGACGGTGTCCTGTTCGAGCGCCACATCGGCGTTGCCGGCAAGGCCGGCAGCACCGGCGCCGGCGCCGGCGACCGCTAGGGTCACGTATTTGTCCGTTTCGTTCGCCTGAACGGAAACGGCGCCCGTGGTGTTGACCACCGTCGCCGGGCCGGCAGGGTCGGCTTGATCGCCGATATAGGCGTTGGTCGTGCCTTCGGCCCAAACCAGATAGAAAGCGGCGGCGCCGGCGCCCACGCCGGAGCCGGCGACAGCGCCGGTGGCAGCACCCGTCGCATCGAAATTGCTGGCATCGACGGCGAGGCTGGCCGCATGGGTGACGCCGCCGTCAAGATAGGCCTGCGTGTCGGCTTCGAGGACATCGACGATCCCCGACCCCGCGACCGCGCCGGTGCCCGACCCGGCAAAGCCGGCGACCACGCCAAGCGCGTTTTCGGCGGCATTGGCGTCGATGGTGATCGCGCCGGCTGGGTCCGCCGGGCTGCCGAACGAGGTATTGACCACCCCCACCTCGGTCGTGTGGTCGAAGACGTCCACCGTGAACGCCCCCGCACCGGCGCCCTCGCCCGAGCCGGCGACGCCGAGCGCGAAATTGGCCACGAAGGTGAAGTTCGATGCCAATACGTCAACGTTCTCGGCCGGCCCATTGCCGGAGCTGTCGATATTCGCGTGGGTGATATAGGCACCGGTCACGCCGGACATCGAATTGACGGTGACGTTGGCCGCGAGGGCGATTTCGGCGGACACGCCGACGGCAAGCGCCGCGACGCCGACATTTTGCGACGAGGCGGCGTTGACCGCGACGCCGTGGATGGTCTTCGTGCCTTCGTTGAGCGCGTTCAGTTCCGCGATCGGATCGGAACCGCTGGGCGTCGAGTTGACCATCTGGCCGAGATAGATTGAGGTCGTGCTGGAGCAGCTCGCATTCGGCAAGCACAAGAACGCCGACGCGTCGATTGGCGTCGCCATCTGGCCGTTCGCGACGCTGTCGCCCCCGCCATTGCCCAACGCCGTCACCGTGGTGGTGGAATTCGCATCGCCAATGTAGGCGAGCGTCAGGCTGCTGATATCGTTGACCTCGACGCTGATGCCGCCGCCGGCCGCGCCGAGCGATATCCCGGCCGCTCCGGCGGCAACCATGATTGCGTCGATATCGGCCGCCTGGACGACGACGTTATCCTGTGCGGTAACATTGGCGCCGCCATAGAGGCTCGCGACCGTGTTTGACGCGATGAGGCTCGTCGCGACCGAACCGGAACCGGCGAAGTCGCCGGTCGAGGTAGCAATGCCGACGGCGATCGTGTCGATCGTCGCCTGCGAGACGGCCGTGACTTGAAGATCGTTCACCGAAAGATTGGGCGTCGAGCCGCTGTAGCCGAACAGCGCCGCATCGGTGCTGTTGTCGATCTCGTTGACGGCAATAGCGACACCGGCGCCGGCGCCATCGCCCGAGACGGCGATCGCCCCGGCCAAGGACTGGATCAGCGAGCCTTCCGAGGCCGTGAGAGCAACATTGGCCGATGGATCGTTGAGGCCCGTGTTTCCGGCGATCCAGGCAGAGACGCTGCCGTCGAGGAGGTTGATGGTCACCGACGTTTCGACCGCCGAGCTGTTGGCCGCGACCGCGCCCGAAGCGGCGATGGTCTGAATGGTGCTGGAATCGCTCGCCCCGACCGTCAGGCTGGAGAGGTTGGAGAGGCTGCTATCGGTGATGCCCGCGCCGATATTAGAGCCGATCTGGTTGAAGGAGACCGATGCGCCGCCGGCTTCGCCGTTGCCGATGTTGACCGAGATATTGCCAGCAAGGCTCGAGATCGAAGCCGCGTTATGCGCCGTGACCGAGAGGCTGCTGGCATTGATCGTCGCACCGCCGACGGTCGCCGCTATCGTGTCGTCGATGATGCCGACCGCCGCCGAACCCATGGCGGCAAAGCCGCTATCGCCGCTCGAGGCCGCGACACCGACCGCGATCGCATCGATGGTGGCGCTGCTTTGAGCGGAGACGCCGACGGCTCCCGGCGTTGTAATCGAAGCATCGTTGATTTCCGCGCCGTATTCGTCATGGATATCGCCGCCGGCGAAGCTGACGCCGGCCGAATTGCCGCGGCTGACATCGATTGCGCCGGCGACGACGAAAATTCCCGCGCCGTTCGGCCCCGCGCCGGTCGCCGAGGCCGAGAAATCGATCAGCGTGTTGGGAGAAAAGCCGCTCGAGACCTCGCCATCTAACGTCGCGTTGTCATTGTCGTTACCGGCGACATTCACCGAGCCCGTCGCGGTGATCGAGCCGCCCTCGATCGAAGCATTGATGGTGCGGCCAAGCTCGGCATAAGCGATGCTGCCGGTGAACGCCGAGCCATTTTCCCCCGTTTCGGCCGCGATGCCGGCGGCGGCGGCGATAATGCGGCCCGGATCCTGTGCCGTGACCGTTACCGTGCCGAAATTCGTCAGGGTCGACCCAAGGATATGCGCGCCGACCGTCTCATAGGGGACATAAGTGATCGGGTCGGTGGCGGGATCGTCGCCGATGAGAGCGAGCGCCACGACCGCGCCGGCGCTTTTGCCGCTATCGCTCTTGGAAAGGGTGAGTGCGCCGCCGCCAATACCGAGATTCTCGTTATCATAGCCGGCAACCTGGACCGCGCCAGTGCCGGCGACGGTCGAATCGATGATATAAGCGTCGGAAGCGTCGTTGATTTGGGACAGCGTGACCGACGCGGCGACAGCATTGCCCTTCGCATCGGTATTGGCCGCAGCCGCCAGCCCCATATCAATTTCGAAGCCGCCGCTCGCAGCGGTGACCGACAGATTGCTGACATTGGTCAGCGTCGAGTAGGCGATGAAGGCGCTGGTGAGATTGGTCGACGAGTCATAGGAAACCGCGCCGCCGATGGCGTTGCCGTTTTGCTTGCTGGGATCCTTACCCCCAAGGGTAAGCGCCGCCGCGCCGGCAGCGGAGATCAGTGTCGTCGCCCGCGTCGCACCGACCCCGATACCGATATTGCCGCCGTTGTAGCCTTGGATGACGGCGCCATCCACATAGGAGCGGGTGGTCAAATTATTGACAGCGACCGTAGCGGCGCCGGCGCCGGCGAGGGCGTTCTTTACCTCTGTATCTTCGCTTGATCCTGTCGACTCCGTGCTCTTGGAGTCCGTGCTGTTCGTGGCTTGATCGCCGGCCGTCTTACCATCCGGCGTCGCGGTCGACTGCTCCGTCGGCGGGCTTGCGTTGGGCTCTGTTGGCCCGCCGGTTTTGCCCGCATCGGAGCTTGGCTCCGAATTTTGGGGGGTCGTACCGCCATCGGCGCTGCCGCTCGTGCTTTCGGAGGCGGCTTTATTCGATTGGCTATTGCTGCCTTTCGACGCGAGATCGATGCCGGCGGCGATACCGTTCCCTGCATAATAGCCAGTCTGTGAGAGATTTCCACCCGCCTGGTAGAAGGAGAACCCCCCCGCCAATATCGCCTTGGCGTTGCCCAGATCCTGTTGGGCGCTGTCGCTCAACAAACTGCTGGCTCCCGTCGATGCGCCGGCGCCGGCGGCCGATAGGGCCGCTCCGGTGCCGTTGGTTTGCGAATTGACGGTCAGTGTATTTGCTTCAATAGACCCGGTGACGCCGTTGCCGGTGCCGACGGCTGAGGAATCGAGGCCCGATACCACAGTGGCGTCGCCGGAATTGTCGCCGATATAAGCCATCGTGTTCGTGGTGAGCAGGTTCACGGCGACGCTGATGCCGATCGCATTTTGATCGCCGCCGGTCAGATCGCCGGCGACAGTCCATACCGCGAGTTCCTGGCTGCCGTTAAGGAGAACGGTCGGCGCCGAGACAATCGCCTGATTGCTGATGGATGCGTCAGTGACAGTGTTGATATCGGTAACCGCGACGATGCCGGTGAAGCCGGTATTGCCGCCTGAGCCCGCGACGGGTGTGATCGACAAGACTTGATCGCTGGAGCTGGCTTCGACGGCTATTCCCGACGTGCTCGACACGTTCGCGTCGTCGCCGATTCCGGCAATCGTGCTGCCGGAATAGAACACCAAATTGACCGAGCCGCCCAGAACGGATACCCCGGAGAGGTCGTTTCCCGCCGGGCCGCCGGAGGTGCCGATAAAATCGACGGTTGAGATCGTCGATGCCGCGTTGACGGTCACCGCCTGGGCGAAGGTCATCACAGGCAGGTAATAAGCTGGCATGGTCGTCGAAGTCGAAAGGTCCCCGCCGAGCAAGGACAGATCGGCAAAATTTGGGAACCAGCCCGGATAGAGTGCGTAGAGATTATCGTCGACCGGGGAGCTCCAATTGCTCTGCCCGCCGCTGCTGGTGAGATGCGCGCCGGCGCCGACCCATGCCACGGTCGTCGGATCGAATACGGCAATGGAGAAACTGCCGTTGATGCCGGTGGAGCCGTTTGATCCACCGCCGCCTTCGGACAAAGCAAAGGCGTTGAAGCCATTGGTGGGTGTGTCTGTCTCATAATAATCGAACAGGTCGGTGAAGAGGGTCGAGGCAGTGAACGGCTGGCTCCAGTTGGACGGCGTCGGCGCCGCAAAGTTCGCATTGACCCCAATGTCCGGCGCCGTCACCGCCGCGCTCGGTCCGATGAAAGCCAGCGTGCTGTAATTGTAGATCCCGATCGACAACGCAACGCCCACCGAATCGGTCGTGCCCGTACCGCCACTCCCACTCGGACCATCAGCGCTCGATTGCGTCTCACTTTCTGACGAGGTAAAGGGGTACACTTCGTATGTATTGGCGACGACCGCGACGCTCTGCGCAGCGGCGACCGTGGGTGGCGTTGCAACCGATCCCGAAACATTGGGATCGGCATAACCTTCAATCGCCGCCTTGCTGTCATGCGTGACGACGTTCAGGGCGAGCGTGCCGGCGATGCGAATGGTTGACCCGGCGGAATTCAGGAATGGGATGAAATCCGCAATATAGTCCGTGACTAAGCCGGTGAGCCCCGACTCTAATTCGTTCGAGTAAGCCGCCTGACTATAATTGTTTCCGCCCACGATGACCTCCGCGGTAACGACATCGTTCGTGGTAAGGTCATCTGCTTCGACCTGAACGCTCGTCGGCTTCGTGTTGCCGCCGCTGCCGAGAATGGCTCCTTCGATCGCGGTTGCGCTGGTGACGATATCGGCGATCGCCACGGTAATGCCATAAGCACCCTTTTGACCCGCGACGGTTTCGGCTTCGGTCGAGAATGAATCGTCGTTGCGCGCGACGATCGCCACCGGGCCAGCCGCGTTGACCACGGCGCCCGAGGCGATGATGGCGCTCGCATTGACGTTCGACACGGTGATGTCGGCATTTAACTCAGCCGACGAAGTATTCGATGCGACCGCGAGGGTCGCGGACGAGGTTACGTAATTATGGGCAACGGCAGCGACCTGATAAGCCGAGGTCATGCTCGCGCCGGCATCGACGAAGGTTTTGGCGGTGGCGTCGGTTTCAACGACGAACGCACCCCATCCCGCCGTGCTGGTGACCGTGGCGTTCAGCGTTGTCGTCGCATCGAGAAGAATGCCGGTGCCGAGTGCCGAGGTCGCATTGATTGACGCCGTTGGACCGACGGTCACGGTCGAATTGCCGGTTGCCCGCGCATAGCCCACGAACGCGGAGGGTAGATTTATGTCGATGCCGTTGAGGTCCACGGTGTAAGTCTGGCCTATCAACGGTACGCTCGACATCATCGTGGGTGTCGCTGTCGTGGATTCCGAATCAGCGCGCACCGTGACCGAGCTGCCGGTGATTTTGCCGTTGATGTCGATTGTCGCCACGCTGTCGGCAACCCCCGATGAGACGCTGTTAGTCGAGGTCGCCAACAGTTGGACGTTGCCGCCCTTGATGACGGCGTTAGTCCCGACATTAATCGCGGTCGAGGCCGCCGTGCCCGTGCCTTGGCTCGCCGACTGCATGCTGTTCGCCGTGAGCGTGACATCGCCCGCCGCGCCGCCGGGCACGGCGGACGCGTCGAGCGTGCCGTTCTCGGTGATGATGGGCGCGGTCAGATTGATGCTTCCGGACGGCGCCGTGCCCGAGGCGGGCTTCGTGCTGATTGTCACCCCGGCTTCGACGGTGATGCTTTGATCGGCGTCCGCGACAAAATTGCCGTTAACAAAATAACCGCTGTTGCTCGCCGGGTTGGCGGCGAAATCGAGCGTGTTGGGATCCATCCGGACAGTGCCGGCCGTGCCATTGGTTGCGCCGGCGTCGAAGCTGCCGCCTTTCAGCGTGACCTTATTGTTGGCGCTGAATTCGATGCTGCCGCCATCGCCCGAGACATTGCCGCCGGCGGCGGACAGTGTCGCGTTGCCGCTCAACGTCGCGTTGTTTTGCGCGAGGACGCTGATGCCGCCGCCGCTGGAATTCCGGCCTTGGCCGCTGACCGAGATCACGGCGTTGCCGCCGACCTCGACGTTGTTGCCGGCTTGAATCGCGACCATGCCGCCGGCGACGTTGTCGCTGCCCTCGCTGGCGATCGTGCCGGTCACCGAGACGTCTTTCGCCGCGACGATGCTGATCTTGCCATTAAAAGCCGTGAGCGCCACGCCGGTCTGCAGCCCGTCGGTATTGACCACGTCGCTGATGTCGATCTGGTTCGACGCCGCCGCGGCTGCGCTGGACACGATCGCGCCACCGACCCGGACCCGGCCGCTGTCGATGTCGACCGCGCCGTTCGTGTTGATCTTGCCTTGCACGCTGACGAACCCGTTGGGATCGATCGGCATGGTGTTGGAAAGCACCGCCGCGGTCGCGGCGCTCGACGGCGTGCCGTCCGCCGAAAAGAACGAACTGAGGAACGAGTTGGTTGGCGTCGACAGATGCAGCGTCCCGACATTAAGGACTCCGTTCTGGCCGATCACGATGCCGCTCGATGCGGCGAAATAAACGTTGCCGCCGATCTCGTTGTTTTTGTACGAGTTGACGATGCCGTTGATATTGACCGTCTGGCCGCGAACCAGATTGATCAGGTTCGATGTGCCGGTCGGCAACATCAGGTTGACGGTCTGACCGGTGGTGACGTTGAACTGGCTGAAGGAATTGAAGGCATTGGCGCCCGCGACCGTCGCGGTCGAGACGGTGGTGGTGGCGCCGTTGGTCTGGAGCGTCGTCTTGGTCGCGCCGTCGGGAACGATGCCGGCAGCCAAAGCGGGAGCGGTGAAGGCAAGGGTCAAGCCCGCGGCGAGCCGGACGGGATCGACAAGACGATAACGCCGATGCCGGCGAGATTCACCAAAGGCGGCCTGTTGCCGCTGACGATGGTCGCGCAGCCTTTGCCTTATCGCCGCGCGTGGCGATTGTTTCTTCGAGATTTGCCTTACCCCTCATTATTTATGTTGTCGGCCTTATTTTTCAGGCCGTTAGTGCAGGTGCATCCTTCGCGCTCAGTTTCGCTTTGCCGCCACCAGGATTGTTGCTCGATACAAGACGCGCCGAGAGCTTGTCCGCCAAGCGCGGCATCAACTCGAGCGACAAAAGATGCGCATAGATCCAGGTAAGCCAGGGGCCGTTGGCTAATTCCTTGAGGACCGCCGCATCGAGCGCCGCGAGCTTCGCCGGATCGACGTCAAACAGCTTCGTCAGGACAAAGCGCGCCTCGGGCCGCAGCTCCGCCGTCGCATTGACTTCACGGAAGAGGCCGAGTTCGGCCAACCGTGAGGTGAATTTCACCGTATCGAGATAGGCTGCCTGATAGGACTTGAGGAACTGGATGGCCTCGGCGAGCGCCTTCGCCGGCTCGCCATCGGCGCCGAACAGCGGTACGCCTTCCTCGCCTTCCTTGACGATATCGGGGCTGACCGTGTCGAAACCGACGGAAAAGCCCGTCCCTTCCTCGACCAGGACAAAGGGATAGCGGCGGACGAAAGCCGGGATATACGTGGCTGTCCAATTGCCGTCGGCATCGACGAACAGGTTCTCGCTGTCGCGCAAGCCCAACAACACGACCGGCGCGAACTTGCCGCCGTGGTCGCGGATGAAGAGGATGGGGAAGTCGTGACAGGCACGCGCGAATTCGACGCCACAAAGCACGACGGAATTCGTCTTCGCGGCAAAACGAAAGCTGCGCGAGCCCGGCCGAAAACGATAGTGACGGTGCCGCAGCCGGTTGAGGATTTCCGGTTGCTCGTAGAATACCAAATGCCCCATTACAGCCGCCCCCTCCGGGGGCGCCAAACAACCCCAAGAAAAACCAGTGAACAATTTTATTGGTAAAAATAAATAATGTAAATATCGAATGTTTAATGCGATTAATTCTCACTAAAACCATCTGATATCTGGACGTTTTTCTGAACTTTGTTATGCCTATATTCGGCTGCATTGATCGAGATCAATATCAGACTTCTTGGCTTCGCACGGCGCTTCGGACCTGAAATTTCGGCCCTCGGCTGTACTACGTTAGAAAAATTCCAAACTCCTGAATCTGCTGTTGGCACGATGGGGTTGGTCATTCGCGTTGAGCTGGCAATCAAAAGACAACTTAGCGGCCTGTCTCGTTTACCCCCGGAAGGGGACATTGGTTGAGACCCCCTGGTCTTAGCCAACATCGGCCACAAGGAACTGCACGATCTCGCCGAGCCGGATGCCGGTATCTTCCACGACGCCACGCCGCCCGCCTCCTTGCTGTACCACGTTGCTGTACCAGCATCGGAAGCTCGACAGTTTTGGCGTCTAAAACCCCAGGGTTTCTGCGGGCCGAGAGAAGAAAGTGGCGGAGAGGGAGGGATTCGAACCCTCGATAGGGCTTTAGGGCCCTATAACGGTTTAGCAAACCGCCGCCTTCAGCCACTCGGCCACCTCTCCGCAGATTGAGTGGTGTTGTTCACGGCGTATGCCAAAGCCGTTCTATAGGCCGCATCCCGGGGTGTCAACGCGGCCTTGTCGATCCGCCGATCGCATTGCCGGCTTCGTTTCCCGGCGTTTTCGTCCCGCGCCGCCGCGCGCATGCTTAACGAAACATTACCCGGGAATGCCCGGCATTTTTCTCTGAATAGAGGCGAATTGGCTTCACCGCATTTTAACGGTTAAAGCCCAATCATCGGGACAGTTGTTCCGGAACCGATCGTTCAGAGAGTGGAGGGAATCATGGGTCTTTCAAAGCGTACCGTCGAAATGCTCCTCGATCTCGTCGAGATCAAGCTCAGCTACATGGACATCTCCGACCGCGAGGACGCGAGGGACCTTCAGGTCCTCGAGCGTTGCAAGGAGGAGTTGAGCGCGCTCGAACGCGGCGGGACCGACAACGTCACTTCCTTCGCCCGCGTGGCGTTGCGCCGGCCCGGCCGGCCGCGCGCCGCGATGGCCTAAGCGTTCCACCGGCTGTTTCGCGGCGAATCCGGAGCGTTTCCGGCGCCGCCGCGAGTCCCGTTTGGCTCCCCTCCGCCCCTTCAAGGCGATCCCTTGAACCGCGCCTCATGCTCTACTATGCGTTCCCGAAAGGCATGAGATGGCGGCAGCGCAGATTCACCCCGTAATCCTTTCCGGCGGCTCGGGCACGCGGTTGTGGCCGATGTCGCGCGCGCTTTACCCGAAGCAGCTTTTGCCGCTGGTCTCGGAGAAGTCGCTGTTGCAAGAGGCGGCGTTGCGCATCGCCGACAAGACGCGTTTCGCGCCTCCCCTGCTGGTCTCCAACGACGAGCACCGCTTCATCGTGGCCGAACAGTTGCGCCTGGCCGGCATTGCCCCCCACTCCATCATCCTCGAGCCGATGGGCCGCAACACCGCGCCCGCGGCTTGCGTCGCTTGCCTGACCTTGGTGTCCTCCCCCGAGGCGTTGCTGCTGGTGATGCCCTCGGATCACGCCATCACCGACGCCCCGGCCTTTCTGGCATCGATCGACCGCGCCGCGATTGCCGCGCGCCAGGGCAATCTCGTGACCTTCGGCATCAAGGCGACGCGGCCCGAAACGGGCTATGGCTACATCAAGCGCGGGGCCGCGCTGCCGGGTGCCGCCGGCGTTTTCCAGGTTTCCTCCTTCGTCGAGAAACCCGACGCGGCGCGCGCCAAGACCTATGCCGCCTCCGGCGATTATGTCTGGAACAGCGGCATCTTCCTTTTCCCCGCCGCGCTTTATCTGAAGGAGCTGGAGCGGTTGAAGCCGGCGATGGTCAAGGCCTGCCGCGATGCCCTGGACAAGGCCAAGCGCGATCTCGATTTCGTGCGGCTCGACAAGGACGAATTCGCCAAGGCCGAAAATCTTTCCATCGATTACGCGGTGATGGAGCATACGAGCCACGCCGCGGTGGTGCCGTGCGAGATCGGCTGGAGCGACGTCGGCACCTGGGACGCGTTGTGGCTGATCGGCCAGAAGGACAAGGACGGCAATGTCGCGCTTGGCGACGTCATCGCCGAGGATGCGAAGAACAATTACCTGCGCGCCGAAAGCGGGTTGCTCGCCGTGCTCGGGGTCGAGGATCTGGTGGTGGTGGTGACGCCCGACGCGGTGATGGTGTCGCGCCGCGACCGCGCCCAGGACATAAAGCAACTGGTGGCGCGGCTCGAAAAATCCGGGCGCGGTGAATTGACCACCCATCCGCTGGTGCATCGCCCCTGGGGCACTTACCGCTCGATCCACCATGGCGACCGGGTGCAGGTGAAGCACATCATGGTGAAGCCGGGCGCCAAGCTCAGCTTGCAGAAGCACCAGCACCGCGCCGAGCATTGGGTGGTGGTACAGGGCACCGCCAAGGTGACGCGCGGCAATGACGAGGTGACGCTTTACGAGGACCAATCGACCTATATCCCGCTCGGCACGGCGCACCGGCTCGAAAACCCGGGCAAGATTCCACTCCACGTGATCGAGGTGCAGTCGGGAAGTTATCTGGGCGAGGACGACATCATCCGCTTCGAGGACACGTACGGGCGGGTGGAGAAGAAATAGCCACGGCGGTCAGCCCGAAAGCTTCTTCTTCAACAGTTCGTTGAGCATCGCCGGGTTGGCCCGCCCTCCCGTCGCCTTCATCACCTGGCCGACGAAATAGCCGAGCAGCTTCTCGTTGCCGGCGCGGTATTTGGCGATGTTATCCTTCTCCTTGGCCAGCACGGCGTCGATCGCCTTCTCTATCTCCCCGGTATCGGTGACCTGTTTCAGGCCCTTCTCGGCGACGATGGATTTGGCGCCCTTGCCGGTCTCGACCATGGCGGCGAACACGTCCTTCGCCATGCGGCCCGACAAGGTGCCGTTTGAAATGAGATCGACGAGCTCGCCCAGGCTTTGCGCCTTGACCGGCGAATCCGCGATGGTCTTGCCGAGCCGGTTGAGCGCGCCGAACAATTCGACCGTGACCCAGTTGGAGACGAGCTTCGGGTCGCGGCCCTTCGCCACGGTCTCGAAAAATTCGGCGTCTTCCCGCTCGCCCGCCAGCACGCCGGCGTCATAGGGCGAGAGCTTGTAGTCCTTCACAAACCGCGCTTGCTTGGCATCGGGCAGCTCGGGCAGGCCGGATTTGAGCTTCGCGACCCAATCCTTGTCCAACACCAAGGGCAGCAGATCGGGATCGGGGAAATAGCGGTAGTCGTGCGATTCCTCCTTGAAGCGCATCGGCCGGGTTTCACCCTTGGCCGCGTCGTAGAGGCGGGTTTCCTGGCTGATCTTGCCGCCCGCCTCCAGCACGCCGATCTGCCGGCGCGCCTCGTAATCGATCGCCGCCATGACGAAACGCACCGAATTGACGTTCTTGATCTCGCAGCGCGTGCCGAGCGGCTGGCCCGGTTTCCTCACGGAAACATTGCAGTCGCAGCGCAGGCTCCCCTCCTCCATGTTGCCGTCGCAGGTGCCGAGATAACGCAGGATGGAGCGCACCTTCTTGAGATAGGCCCCGGCTTCCTCGGCGCTCCTTATGTCCGGCTCGGAGACGATTTCCATCAGCGCCACCCCGGCGCGGTTGAGATCGACATAGGTTTGGCTCGGATGCTGGTCGTGCAGGCTCTTGCCCGCGTCCTGTTCGAGATGGAGCCGCGTGATGCCGATTTCACGTGAAACATTGTCCGGCATGTCGAGGGTGATCTTGCCCTTCCCCACGATGGGCCGGGTGAATTGCGAGATCTGATATCCCGCCGGCAGATCGGCGTAGAAATAATTCTTCCGGTCGAACACCGAGGTGAGATTGATCTCGGCGTTCAACCCGAGGCCGCTCTTCACCGCCTGCTCGACGCAGAAGCGGTTGATCACCGGCAACATGCCGGGAAAGCCGGCATCGACGGGCGAGACCTGGGTGTTGGGCTCGGCGCCGAAGGAGGTCGCCGCGCCGGAGAAGAGCTTGGCCCGCGAACTCACCTGGGCGTGGATTTCCAATCCCACCACCATTTCCCACACGCCGCTCTTGCCCTTGATAGTCATGGCTTGCCCGCCGTGAATTGGGGCTTCGCCTCGAATTTGGCGGCGCTTTCGAGGGCCGAGCCGACGCGCAGCACCATTTCCTCGTCGAAGGCTTGGCCTATCACCTGCAAGCCCAGCGGCAGGCCATCGCCCGACAATCCCGCCGGCACGGATAGACCCGGCAGCCCGGCCAGATTGACCGGCACGGTGAAGACGTCGTTCAGGTACATGGAAATAGGATCGTCCGTCTTCTCGCCGATGGCGAAGGCGGCCGAGGGCGCGGTCGGCGTCAGGATGGCGTCGCATTGCTTGAAGGCCTGGTCGAAATCGCGCGCGATCAGCGCCCGCACCTTCTGCGCCTTCAGGTAATAGGCGTCGTAATACCCGGCCGACAGCACATAGGTGCCGATCAATATCCGGCGGCGCACCTCGGCGCCGAAACCCGCGCCGCGCGTGTTCTCGTACATCTCATCGAGGCTTTCGCCCTTCACGCGCAGGCCGAAACGCACCCCGTCATAACGCGCGAGGTTGGACGAGGCCTCGGCCGGGGCGATGATGTAATAAACCGCCAGCGCATAGTGGGTGTGCGGCAGGCTGATCTCGACCGTCGCCGCGCCGGCATCCTTGAGCCAGTCGATGCCGCGCTGCCACAACGCCTCGATTTCCTTGGGCATGCCGTCGAGCCGGTATTCCTTGGGAATGCCTATCTTCAGGCCCTTGACGCTCTGCCCGACCGATTTCTCGAAATCCGGCACCTTCACATCGGCCGAGGTCGAATCCTTCGGGTCATGCCCGGCCATCGCCGCAAGCATGATGGCGGCGTCGCGCACGTCGCGCGTCATCGGCCCGGCCTGGTCGAGCGAGGAGGCGAAGGCGACGATGCCCCAGCGCGAACAGCGGCCATAGGTGGGCTTCAAGCCGACGATGCCGCAAAACCCGGCGGGCTGGCGGATCGAGCCGCCGGTATCGGTGCCGATGGCGGCGAGCGCGGCCCTGGCCGCCACCGCAGCCGCCGAGCCGCCCGACGAGCCGCCCGGCACCAAGGGCCGGTTGTCGCCGCGCCGGCGCCACGGGCTTTCCACATGGCCATAGGCGCTGGTGGTATTGCTCGATCCCATGGCGAATTCGTCGAGATTGGTCTTGCCCAGCATGGAGGCCCCGGCGCGCCAGAGATTGGCCGTGACGGTCGATTCATAGGGCGGCACGAAGCCCTTGAGGATTTTCGAGCCGGCGGTGGTCTCGACCCCTTCGGTGCAGAAGAGATCCTTCACCGCGATGGGCACGCCGTCGAGCGGCCGCGCCTCGCCCTTGGCTATGCGCGCGTCGGAATCCTTGGCCATGGCGAGGGCGCGTTCGGGCGTTTCCTTGAGGAAGGCGTTCAGGGGCCGCGCCTCTTCCACGGCCTTGATATAGGCCTCCGACAATTCGCGCGCGCTGAACGCCTTGCGCTTCAAGCCGTCGCGCGCCTGGGCCAGGGTGAATCCGGTGAGCGCGCTCACTCGACCACCTTGGGCACGGCGAAGAAGCCGTTCGCCGCCTCGGGCGCGTTCTGGAGAATCTTGTCCCGGCAATCGCCGTCGGTGACCTTGTCCTCGCGCATCGGCAGTTTCATATGCGCGACGCTGGCCATCGGCTCGACGCCGTCGGTTTTCACCTGGTTCAACTGCTCGATCCAGGTGAGAATTTTCGAAAGGTCGCCCGCGATCGCCGCGATCTCGGCCTCGGGCAGCTTGATGCGCGCGAGCGCGGCGATGCGCGCGACGGTGGTTTTGTCCAACGCCATAAGGTAGATGTCCTAACACCCGACATGCCGATCTGCAACCCGACCGACCTCAAGGCGCATCTCCAACAGGGCCAGCGGCTCCTGGGCCTCGATGTCGGCACCAAGACCATCGGCATGGCGCTTTCCGACACGCGGCTCGTCATCGCGACTCCTTTCGACACCATCCGCCGCACCCGCTTTCGCGACGACCTGGCGCGGATATCGCAGGAGGTGGAAAAGCACGGCGTCGGCGGCATCGTCGTGGGCCTGCCGCTGGCGCTCGAGGGCGGCGAAGGCCCGCGCGCCCAGGGCGTGCGCCAATTCGCCAAGAACCTGCTGGCGCGGCTCGACTTGCCGTTAACCTTCTGGGACGAGCGGATGTCCACCGCGGCGGTGGAACGCGGCATGATCGAGGCCGATCTGTCGCGCCGGCGCCGCGCCCAGATCGTCGACCGCGCCGCAGCATCCTATATTCTCCAGGGGCTGCTGGACCGGCTTGCGCATGGCGGGGTGCTGCCTCTATAGTCCCGCCTTTAATGACCATTGGCGCGCCGAACGACCCGTTTCCCCACCGTCATCTCCTGGGGATCGAAGGGCTTTCCCCCGGCGAAATCACCTATCTCCTCGACCGTTCCGAGCTCTATGTCGAGCAAAGCCGCCAGCGCGGCGAGAAGCTGTCGCTGTTGCGCGGCCGCACCATCATCAACCTGTTCTTCGAGAATTCGACCCGCACCCGCACCTCCTTCGAGCTCGCGGGCAAGCGCCTGGGCGGCGACGTCATCAACATGCAGGCCCAGGCGAGCTCGATCAAAAAGGGCGAGACGCTGATCGACACCGCCATGACGCTCAATGCCATGCATCCCGAGGTGCTGATCGTGCGCCATCCGGAATCGGGCGCGGTGAAGCTGTTGTCGGAGAAGGTCGGCTGCGCGGTCATCAACGCCGGCGACGGCAGCCACGAACACCCGACCCAGGCGCTCTTGGATGCGCTGACCATGCGCCGGCGCAAGGGGCGGATCGAGGGCCTGACCGTGGCGATCTGCGGCGACATCCTGCACAGCCGGGTGGCGCGCTCCAACATCGCGCTCTTGAACACCATGGGCGCCCATGTGCGGGTGGTGGCGCCGCGCACGCTCTTGCCGGCCGCGATCGAACGGCTCGGCGTCGAGGTCCATACCGACATGAAAAAGGGCCTCGCCGGCGCCGACATCGTCATGATGCTGCGGCTCCAGACCGAACGCATGCACGGGAGCTACGTGCCGTCGATCCGAGAATACTTCCACTTCTTCGGCCTCGATTACGCCAAGCTGGAGGTTGCCAAAGACGACGCGCTCATCATGCATCCCGGGCCGATGAATCGCGGCGTTGAGATCGACACCGAGGTGGCCGACGACATCGACCGCAGCGCCATCCAGCAGCAGGTCGAGATGGGCGTGGCGGTTCGCATGGCCTGCCTCGACACCTTGACCCGCGACGGCCGCAACGGGACAGCCGATGGAAGTGGGGCCGCGCCATGACCGGCCGCGCGCTTTACGCCAACGCCAGGCTGCTCGACCCGGCCTCGAAGCTCGACATCAAGGGCGAGATCCTGGCCGTGGACGGCAAGATCGCGGCGCTCGGCCCCAAGCTCGGGCGCGACGGGCTGGGCAAGGACATCGAGATCGTCGATTGCGGCGGCGCTTGCCTCGCCCCCGGCCTGGTCGACATGCGCGTGCAGTTGCGCGAGCCCGGCGACGAGCATCAGGAGACGCTCGAGACCGGCGCCGATTCGGCGGCCGCCGGCGGCGTCACCACCATGGCCATGCTGCCCAACACCGCGCCGGTGATCGACGAGCACGCGCTGGTCGAATTCGTGGCGCGGCGCGCGCGCGAGATCGGGCTGACCAAGATCCGCACCTATGCCGCCGCCACCAAGGGCCTCTTAGGCAAGGAGCTGACCGAGTTCGGACTGCTGGCGCAAGCCGGCGCCGTCGCCTTCACCGACGGCACCCGCGCGATCTCCGACGCGCTGGTGATGCGCCGCGCGCTTTCCTACGCCAGCACCTTCGATCTGCTCATCGTTCAACATCCCGAGGAACCGAGCCTGGCCAAGGGCGGCGTCATGACCGAGGGCGAGATCGCCACGCGGCTCGGCCTCCCTGGCATCAACCCGGCGGCCGAAGCCATCATGGTCGAGCGCGATCTGCGCCTGGTCGAGATCACCGGCGGGCGCTATCACGCCGCGCATGTATCCACGGCGGGCGCCATCGATGCGATCCGCCGCGCCAAGGCGCGGGGCTTGGCCGTCACCTGCGATACCGCGCCGCATTATTTCGCGCTCAACGAGAGCGCGGTGGGCGATTACCGCACCTTCGCCAAGGTGTCGCCGCCCTTGCGCGGCGAGGAAGACCGCAAGGCGGTGGTCGAGGGCCTCAAGGACGGCACCATCGACGCCATCGCCAGCGACCACGCGCCGCAGGACCAGGAATCGAAGCGCCTGCCCTTCGCCTCGGCCGAGCCCGGCATCGTCGGGCTCGAAACCCTGCTGCCGCTGTCGCTCGAGCTTTATCACAACGGCTCGCTGCCGCTGCTCCAGGTGCTGCGCGTGCTGTCCCAGCGCCCGGCCGAGATCCTGCGCCTCAACGCCGGCAAGCTCGCGGTGGGCGCGCCGGCCGATTTCGTGGTATTCGATCTCGACCGGCCTTGGCGCATCGACGTGAGCAAGTTCCAATCCAAGTGCAAGAACGCGCCCTATGACGGCCGCCCGGCGCAGGGCCGGGCGCTCAGGACCGTGGTCGGCGGCCGCGGCATTTTCACCGCCGCGGCCTGAATCCCGAAACCGGTTCCAGGAACGACCGATGTCCGATCCGCTGCTTTACGCGACCGCGCTGCTGGCCTATCTGCTGGGCTCGATACCGTTCGGCCTGTTGCTGACCCGGCTCGCCGGGCTGGGCGATTTACGCGCCATCGGCTCGGGCAATATCGGCGCCACCAACGTGCTGCGCACCGGCAACAACGGGCTGGCCGCGGCGACGGTGCTGTTCGACATCGGCAAGGGCGTGGTCGCCGTGCTGATCGCCCGGCGCTTTGGCCCTTATGCAGCGGATGTCGCGGCCATATCCGTGGTGCTCGGCCACTTGTTCCCGCTCTGGCTCAAATTCAAGGGCGGCAAGGGCGTGGCGACGGCGGCGGGCGTGTTGCTGGCCTATGCCTGGCCGGTGGGGCTGTCGGGGGTGCTGACCTGGATCGTCGCGGCGGCGATCTGGCGTTATTCCTCGCTGGCGGCGCTGATCGCGGCGGTGTCGATGCCGGTCTATGCCTGGCTCTTCGGCCTGCGCGAGGCGGAACCCATGACTGTCGTGCTGGCGGTCTCGCTGCTGGTCATCCTGCGACACCGCGCCAACATCCGGCGCCTGCTGAACGGCGCCGAGCCCAAGATCAGCTTCGGGAAAAAACGCGCGTGAGCCTGACGCCCCGGCCGCTCAAGGATAGCGAGCGTCTCGACTGGCTGCGCCTCATCCGCAGCGAGAATGTCGGGCCGGTGACCTTCTATCAGTTGCTGAACCGCTTCGGCACGGCCGAGGCCGCGCTCGCCAAATTGCCCGAGTTCGCGCGGCGCGGCGGCCGTTCCCGCCCGCTCGGCATCGGATCCAAGGCCGAGGCCGAAGCCGAGATTGCCGCCTTGGCCAAGCTCGGCGCCAAGCTGGTGGCCTGGGGCGAGCCCGGCTACCCGCCTTATCTCGCCCAGATCGACGACGCGCCGCCGCTCATCGCCATGAAAGGCCATCTCCATTTGACCGGGAAACGCGCCGTCGCGGTGGTGGGAGCGCGCAACGCCTCGGCCAATGGACGCCGCTTCGCCCGCGACATCGCCGCAAGCTTGGGCGGGAACGGCCTGGTGGTGATTTCGGGCCTAGCGCGCGGCATCGACGCCGCGGCGCATGAGGGGTCGCTCGCGACCGGCACCGTCGCCGTGCTGGCCGGCGGCATCGACACCGTCTATCCCGAGGAAAACCGAGCCCTCCAGGAATCCATAGCAGAGCGCGGCGTGCTCCTGGCCGAAATGCCGCCCGGCACCGAGCCGAAGGCCAGCCATTTCCCGCGCCGCAACCGGATTATATCGGGGTGCGCGCTTGGCACGCTGGTGGTCGAGGCGGCGGAGCGTTCGGGCTCGCTCATCACCGCGCGTTTCGCGCTGGAACAGGGGCGCGAGGTTTTCGCCGTGCCGGGCTCGCCGCTCGATCCGCGCTGCCGCGGCACCAATCGCCTGATCCGCCAGGGCGCGACCCTGGTCGAGGGCGTCGACGACATCCTGTCCGAGCTCAAGGCACAGCTCTCGGGCCCGCTGGCCGAGCGCCGCAAGCCGACGTTTTCCGCCGCGCCGGCGGCCTCTTACGGCGAGTCGGAGCTCGATGATGCGCGCAAAAAGCTGCTCGAATTGCTGTCGCCTTCGCCCGTGGCGGTTGACGAATTGGTCCGGCAATGCCAATTGTCCCCCGCCATCGTGCTGACCGTCCTCCTTGAACTCGAGCTTGCGGGACGAATTGAGCGGCAGCCCGGAAACACTTTAAACTTGCTTTAGGGGCGACGGATTCCTATGTGTTGCCCTTGTGTTGCCTCGTTGGAACAACGGCCTAGCGGATTGAATGAACGTCGTCATCGTTGAATTGCCGGCCAAGGCGAAGACCATCAACAAATATCTCGGCAAGGATTTCACCGTCCTGGCGAGCTATGGCCATGTCCGGGACCTGCCGTCGAAAGACGGCTCGGTGCGCCCGGATGACAATTTTTCCATGTCGTGGGAGATCCACGGCAAGTCCGACAAGCAGATCAAGGAAATCATGCGCGCCGTCAAGGGCGCGGAGCATCTCTATCTCGCCACCGACCCCGACCGCGAGGGCGAAGCGATCTCCTGGCACGTGCAGGAGATATTGAAACAACGCAAGGCGCTCGAAGGCGTCGACGTGAAGCGGGTGGTGTTCAACGAGGTCACCAAGCAGGCGGTGCTCGACGCCTTCAAGCATCCGCGCGAGCTGGACCACGAGCTGATCGACGCCTATCTGGCGCGGCGCGCGCTCGACTATCTGGTGGGGTTCACGCTGTCGCCGGTGTTGTGGCGCAAGCTGCCGGGCAGCCGCTCGGCCGGCCGCGTGCAGTCGGTGGCGTTGCGCATAATCTGCGAACGCGAATCCGAGATCGAGGCTTTCAAGCCGCGCGAATATTGGTCGGTCGAGGCCGAATTCACCACGGCGGCGGGCGACAAATTCACCGCCCGCCTCACCCAGCTCAACGGCAAGCGGCTCGACAAATTCGACCTCGGCAGCGAGGCGCAGGCGCGCGAAGCGGCCGACGCCATCGAGAAGCATCTCGAATACGCGGTCGTGGCGGTGGAAAAAAAGCAGATCCGCCGCAACCCGCTGCCGCCCTTCACCACCTCGACCATCCAGCAGGAGGCCTCGCGCAAGCTGGGCTTCGGCGCCAGCCGCACCATGCGCACCGCCCAGCGCCTTTACGAAGGCGTTGATATTCAAGGCGAAACCGTCGGTCTTATCACCTATATGCGGACCGACGGCGTGACCCTTTCCAACGAGGCGATCGCCTCGGCGCGCGAAATGATCGTCAAGCAATACGGCGCCCAGTACCGGCCCGACGAGGCGCGGATTTACCGCACCCAGGCGAAGAACGCCCAGGAGGCGCATGAGGCGATCAGGCCTACCGACATGCACCGCCGGCCCGAGGATCTGCCGCGCCATCTCGAGGAAGACCAGCGCCGGCTCTACGAGCTGGTGTGGAAGCGCGCGGTGGCGAGCCAGATGTCCTCGGCGGTGATCGATCAGGTGGCGGTCGATATCGCGCCGCCGGACGGCGGCGTCACCTTGCGCGTCAACGGCTCGACCGTGGTGTTCGACGGCTTCCTCACGCTCTATCACGAGGACACCGACGATCCGGCCGAGGACGAGGAAAACCGCCGCCTGCCGCCCATGGCCGAGCGCGACAAGCTTTCGCGCGGCGCGGTCAAGCCGGAGCAGCACTTCACTCAGCCGCCGCCGCGTTACACCGAGGCGAGTTTGGTCAAGAAGCTCGAGGAGCTCGGCATCGGCCGGCCTTCGACCTACGCCTCGACCATGCAGGTGTTGCAGGACCGCAAATACGTCCTGCTCGACAAGAAACGGCTCATCCCCGAGGACCGCGGGCGCCTGGTGACGGCGTTCCTGATGGAATATTTCAAGCGCTACGTCGAATACGACTTCACCGCCGATCTCGAGAACAAGCTCGACGACATTTCCGGCGGACGCATCGCCTGGAAGAAGGTGCTGCAGGATTTCTGGAAGGATTTTTCCGCTGCCATCGCCGGCACCAAGGACCTCAACATCACCCAGGTGATCGACGCGCTCGACGAGGATCTGGGCGCCCATTTCTTTCCGCCGCGCGCCGACGGCACCGACCCCCGCCTCTGCCCGATTTGCGGCCAGGGCAGGCTCGGCCTCAAGCTCGGCCGCTTCGGCGCCTTCATCGGCTGCTCGAAATATCCCGAATGCCGCTACACCCGGCCCCTGGGCATGGAGAACGGCGAGAACGCGCTCGCCAACGAACCGCGCTCGCTCGGGCTCGACCCCGTGAGCGGCCTCGAGGTGACGGTCAAGAAAGGCCCCTACGGGCCCTATGTGCAGCTGGGCGAGACCCCGCCCAAGCCGGAGAAGCGCAAGAAGGGTGAGAAGCGGGCCAAGGGCGAGAAGGCCGAAAAGGTCGAGCCACCGCCCAAGCCCAAGCGCGCCTCGCTGCCCAAGGGCATGTCGCCCGCCGACATGACGCTCGAACTGGCGTTGAAGCTCCTATCGCTGCCGCGCGATGTCGGCCCGCATCCGGAGGACGGCGAGATCATCATCGCCAATAACGGCCGCTTCGGCCCCTACATCAAGCACGGCAAGCTCTTCAAATCGCTCAGCCCCGACGACGACGTGCTGACCATCGGCCTCAACCGCGCGGTGGTGCTGCTGGCCGAGCCGAGGAAATTCCGCCGCGGCGCGCCCGAGCCGATCAAGGTGCTGGGCGAGCACCCGGCCGAGGGCGGGCCGGTCAAAATCTTCAACGGCAAATACGGGCTTTATGTCAGCCATGACGGCATCAACGCGACCCTGCCGGGCGACATCGCGCCCGAGACATTGACCATGGACCGCGCCGTCGAGCTGCTGGCCGAGCGCGCCGAAAAGACCGGAAAAAAGAAACCCAAGGCGAAGGCAAAGGCCGGCGCCGCGAAAGGATCTCGTGTCAAAAAGACCCCCAAGAAGAAACCATCCGGGACGACGGAAGAAGCAGCCGAATAGCCGTCCCCATGCGCGCGGGCGCCAATCCTACGCGCAGCCCGGAGAATTGCCCGAAATCGGCGTGGTCGAGATCACCGGTCTCGATCTCGACGGCGAGATGCTCGGCCGCCCGGCCGGCTTCAAGGGCGAACCGCCCTCGATCGTCGTCATAGCCGAACGCGGATCGCCGGCCTTGGGCGTGGGCGAGCGCGCGGCGGTGCGGTTTTCGCGCATCGGCCCCCGGGCCTATGAGGCGCGCATCATCCGCGCGCTGGGCGGCGCGCCCAACCGGGTGCTGGGGATATACCGCCTGACGCCGGAAGGCGGCCGCATCGAGCCGACCGAACGCAAGGTGCGCAGCGAATTCCGCGTAACCCCCCAGGACGCCAAGGGCGCCTTGGACGGCGAGATCGTGCTGGCCGAGGTGCTGGGCGGCGCGGCTTTGGGCCTGCCCAACGCGCGCATCGTCGAGCGCATCGGCGACAGCGCCAATCCCCGCGCCTTCAGCCTGATCGCGATTCACGGCCACGGCATTCCCACCGACTTCCCGAAAGAGGCGATCGATCTGGCGAACGCGGCGAAGCCCGTGAATCTCGATCATCGCGCCGATCTTCGTTCGATTCCGCTCGTCACCATCGACGGCGCGGATGCGCGCGATTTCGACGACGCGGTCTGGGCCGAGCCCGATCCCGAACAGCCGGGCGGCTGGCATGCGCTGGTCGCCATCGCCGACGTCGCCTGGTATGTGCGGCCGGGTGACGCGCTCGACCGCGCTGCGCGCGAGCGCGGCAATTCGGTCTATTTCCCCGACCGCGTCGTTCCCATGCTGCCCGAGGCGCTGTCCAACGAGCTATGCTCGCTCAAGCCGGATGAAGAGCGCGCCTGTTTGGCGGTCGATCTGTGGATCGATCCCGAGGGCCGCCTGACCCGCCACCGTTTCCGCCGCGGCTTGATGCGCTCGGCGGCACGGTTGACATACGAGGCGGCGCAGGCGGCGATCGACGGCCGGCCCGACGGCAAGACATCGGGACTGGTCGATCCGGTGCTGCGCCCGCTTTACGGCGTCTATCGCGCGCTCGAACGCGCGCGCTCACAGCGCGGAACCATCGAGCTCGACATTCCCGAGCGCAAGATCCTGCTCGGGCCTTCGGGCCGCATCGAGCGCATCGAACCGCGCCAGCGGCTGGAAAGTCATAAATTGATCGAGGAACTGATGATCGCCGCCAATGTCGCCGCGGCGGAGACGCTGGAGAAGCTCAAGCAGCCTTGCATGTACCGCATCCACGACGCGCCCGATCCGGCGAAGATCGCCGAGCTCGCGCGATTCCTCGGCGGACTCGGCATTCACGGGCTGACGCTGGCCAAGGGCCAGGTGATAAGGCCGCAGCACTTCAACGCCATCTTGTCCCGCGCCCAGGGCACGCCCTATGCCACGCTGGTCCATCAACTGGTGCTGCGGACCCAGTCCCAGGCGGAATACAACCCGGAGAATATCGGGCATTTCGGCTTGTCGTTGCGCCGCTACGCCCATTTCACCTCGCCCATCCGCCGCTATGCCGATCTCTTGGTGCATCGCGGGCTGATTTCCGGGCACCGCTTCGGGCCCGACGGGCTGCCCGCGCCTCCCGAGGATTTCAAGGAACTGGGCCAGCATATTTCCATGACCGAAAGACGGGCGGCCGCCGCCGAGCGCAGCGCCGGCGACCGCTATGTCGCCGCCTTCCTGGCCGAGCGCGTGGGCGCCGAGTTCAAGGCCCGGATCAACGGCGTCACCCGCGCCGGGCTGTTCGTGACCCTGGATGAAACCGGCGCCGATGGTTTCATCCCCATGCGCAGCCTGGGGGACGATTTCTACATCCACGACGAAACTCGCCATTGTCTGCGCGGACGGCGAACCGGCCAAGTCTACACCCTGGGCGATAGCGTCACCGCCCGCCTCAGCGAGGCCGATACGGTTACCGGCAGCCTGCAATTCGCCCTGGTCGGGGACGGGCCCGGCGGCGGCAAAGCCCCCAAAGCGCCACAGCATCACGGGCGGCGGCGGCGTTAACGCCCGCCCTGTGCATTAAATCCGGATATAATTTAGCCGTTAATGATGTATCCGCTTGCAAGCCCCGGGGCGCAAAGGCAAGAATGGATACAAAGCGGGGGAAATTTTAGTTTAACTTCACCATGTCTGCTTTCTCGCCCAAGCAAAACAGCGCCACGGCCGCGGGCCGTGTCCCGGTGCTATGGGCTCTGGCGGCCAGCCTCTCCATCGCTCTTTCCGCCTGCGGAACGGCGACCAGCGCGCCATCGCCGCAAGCGGTCTCCGCCGCCAACGCCGCTTCGGGCGATGAGCGCAAGCTCTTCACCGAAACCTATGAAAGCATCATCGAGTACCACATCGACGCCACCAGCGCCGACCAGGTCGCAATTCAAAGCCTGGTCAAGCTCAGCGCCTTCGATTCAACCCTCACGGTCGAGCGCGCCGACAACGACGTGATCCTCCGCCATGGCGACCAATCCTGGAATTTTGCCGCGCCCCAGCCCTATGACAGCGCCGGATGGGGCAGCCTGACCGCGCAGATCCTCGACACCGCGCGCCGGGTTTCGCCCGCGCTCGCCGAAGTGGCCGAAGACCGGCTCGATGAGGCGATGATCGACCGCGGCCTCTCCACGCTTGACCCTTTCTCGCACTACGCGCGGCCGGAACTGGCGCGCGAATGGCGCGCCGCGCGCGACGGCTTCAGTGGCATCGGCGTGGTGCTGGACGGCGACGACGGCGGCCGCATCACCTCGGTGATGGATAATTCGCCGGCCGCGAAGGCCGGCATCCGCATCAATGACCGCATCGTCGCGCTCGACGGCGTGCCCTCATCCTCGCTCACCCCCGACCAGGTGCGCGAAAGGCTGCGCGGCCCGGCCGCCAGCGTGATCCAGCTCGGCATCCAACGCGCCGGCCTCAACAAGCCGATGACGCTGTCGATCGAGCGCGAGCATCTCGTGCCGCCCTCGGTCACGCTGACCGAGGATCACGGCGTCGCGGTGTTCAAGATTTCCAGCTTCAACCAGCAGACGGGGCAGGCCCTGGTGCAATTGCTGCACAAGGCGCATCAGGACCTCGGCGCCGCGATGAAGGGCATCGTGCTCGATCTGCGCGACAATCCGGGCGGATTGCTCGACCAGTCGATCGACGTGGCGAGCCAGTTCCTCGACGGCGGCACGGTGGTGACCACTATCGGCCGCAACCCCGACAGCTTCCAGTATTTCGCGGCGCCCGCCGACCATCACGCCGAGACGCTGCCTTTGGCGGTGCTGGTCAATGGCGGCTCGGCCTCGGCCTCGGAGATCGTCGCCGCGGCGTTGCAGGATTCGGGCCGCGCCGTGCTGATCGGCACGTCGAGCTACGGCAAGGGCACGGTGCAGACCGTGCTGCGCACCTCGAATGACGGCGAGCTCACCGTCACCTGGGCGCAACTCGTCCCGCCGCGGGGATATTTCCTCAACCATCACGGCGTGGTGCCGACGGTATGCACCGCCAATCTCGCCGACAACGCCGACGCGGCGGCGGTGCTGCAAAAGAGCCCGGCGCCCGAACTGGTCAAGGCGCGCGACGACCTCGACGACGGCGGCTGGACCTCCCTGCGCGCGCTCTGCCCGGCGCAACGCGTGGATCGCGCCGTCGACCTGGCGCTCGCGCGCCAAACGGTCGAGAACCCGGTGCTCTACGGCCGTCTGTTGAAGGCGCCGCCGACCAATCTGGCGCATAATTTCGCCCACTGATTAGGGCGCGCGGCGGAGCCGGTCAGGCGATTCCGGCGCTGCAGAAATGCCAGACATTGCCGCGATGGGCGTAGAGCAGCACGTAGTGCCGCTCCGAATCATGGCCGATCAGCACCACCAGCCGGTCGCCGGTGCATACGCTGTCCGGGTTTGAAGGCGGCGCCAGCCGCTTGGCCTTGGCGCAAGATATTATTCCGTCGGGCAAGTCGCCCGGCACCGGGGCCATGGCCTTGCCGTTCATCTGCACGAAATAATTCTGCGCCGCGCCGCTCTTGATCAGAGCCAGCACCTCGATCTTGCCGAGATGCGATTTGTAGAATCCGGCGTCCTGCTCGCCATCGGCGAGGCCCGGCCCCACGGCGCGGAAGGCGAGCGCGGCGCAGCCCGCGGGATCGCTGCTATCCGCCCGGGCATCCGGCGGGACGGAGAGCGCGAGCGAGGCGGCGGCCAGGGCGGCAAAGAGGGCGAAACGGAGCATGCGGTCCCGTGGGATTGCCGGTGGGGCGGCGCTTGTCCCGATTATGTTGGCCGGGCGCGAGAATGCAAGTCCTGGGCGCATGAAACGATTCGGCCGGACCCTTGCGGGGCCCGGCCGAATTCAATCCCCCCGGCGATACGCGCTCAGATGCAGTAGGTCTTGAGCGGGGCGAAGCCGTTGAAGTTCACCGTCGAGTAGCTCGAGGTATAGGCGCCGGTCGATAGAATCTCGACCCGGTCGCCCACTTTGAGGTCGAGCGGCAGGCGATAGACCGTGCGCTCGTAAAGGATGTCGGCGCTGTCGCAGGTCGGGCCCGCGATCACCACCGGCCCGCGCGGACCGCCATCGGCCGGCGTCTTGATGCGGTATTTGATCGCCTCGTCCATGGTCTCGGCCAGGCCGCCGAACTTGCCGACGTCGAGATAGACCCAGCGCTTCGGATCGTTGGCCGATTTCTTGGAGATCAGCACCACCTCGCTTTGGATCACGCCGGCGTCGCCGACGATGGAGCGGCCGGGCTCGATGATCATCTCCGGCAAATTGTTGCCGAAATGCGCGGTCATGGCGGCCATCACCGCGTTGGCGTAGTTGACCACCGCCGGCACGTCGCCGCGATACTTGGCCGGGAAGCCGCCGCCGACATTGATCATGCGCAGATTGATGTCGGTCTCGGCCAGCGCCGAGAACATCTTGGCGGCCCGGGCGACGGCGCCGTCCCATTGCGACAGATCGGTCTGCTGCGAGCCCACATGGAAGGAGACGCCGTAGGGATCGAGCCCCATGTCGCGCGCCTGGCGCAACAGCTCGACCGCCATCTCCGGCGCGCAGCCGAATTTGCGCGACAGCGGCCAATCGGCCCCGGTGCACTCGACCAGGATGCGGCAGAAGACGCGCGATCCGGGCGCGACGCGCGAAAGCTTTTCCAGCTCGGGCTGGCTGTCGAAGGCGAAGAGGCGCACGCCCTTGTCATAGGCATAGGCGATATCGCGCTCTTTCTTGATGGTGTTGCCGAAGGAGATGTTGTCCGGGGCGACGCCGCGGCCGAGGCAGAGATCGATCTCGTTGGGGCTGGCGACGTCGAAGCTCGAGCCCAGATCCTTGAGCGCGCCGACCACCTCGGGCGCCGGGTTGGCCTTGACCGCGTAGAACACGCGGGCCAAGGGCAGATAGCGGCGCAAGAGCTTGTAGGCCTGGGTCACGATGTCGAGATCGATGATCAGGCAGGGCGTCTCGGGCTTCTGCTCGGCGAGGAACTTGGCGATCTTCTTGTTAACGACGTTCATGGTCGAATTCCTATCTCAAAGCGCGCGAAGGCTCGCGCCGAATGCCGCGACGGAGTCGGGCGAGAGAGCGTGAGAAGGCGGAACCGGCATCCTCTGAGGAAGGGTCCGCCCGAAAACCGGGTGCGGGGATCAATTCTGGGCGCTCAACGACGCGGCAAAACCGCCCAAGGCGCCGCTCTGGGCGCCAGTACCGGCTTCATGTGAGGGCTTGGGAGCCCTGCTCTGGAAAGCAACCATATCGACCTCCCTCTCGGGACCGGTCCCCCACGACCGGCTCTGCCAAAAAGGACGCGTTACGTCGTTGCATAACCACGATGGGCCATAGGCACGTGCGAGTGCGTCGTCTTTGATAGATACGCTCATCGCCGCACGATGCAAGAAAAAATTCACGAAAAAGTAAATTTTTCCGGCCGCGTTGCCGATTTTCCTCCTCGCGAGACGATTTTTATCCCCGCGAGGCGATTTTTTCCACCGCGCAGGACAATTTTTGCTCCCCGCGGAGCGAATTTCAGAACGAAAAGCGGCTTTGTGACAGCGGCGGCGGGGAAATTCCCGGCGAGTCCGGCGCCTCAGCGCAGTTGCGGCGCAAGATCGATGGTGGCGATGCGCGCGCCATTGGCCAGATCGAAGATGATGAGCTCGACGCCGTCGTCCATCAGGCTGATCCGGACGACGAGTCTGCCGCCCGAGGCCTCGGTCGAGACGATTTGGGCCCCCGGCGGCAGCGTTATAGTGGCCGATCCGCCGCCAGAAGCGGGCGCCAGAGCGCCAGGATTGCCGCCATGGTTAAGGCGCAAGCCCAGCGCCACCGCCAGCGCCGCCACTCCGGCCACCAGCAGCACGCCCAACACGATCACCAGAAGCTTGAGGGCCCGCATGTTCCGGTCCACTTTAGCCGCCATGAATGCCGAGACGCTACAAGCGCGGGTTGGAAGCGAGGGCGCGGGCGAGCGGCTGGACCGTTTCCTGGCGGCGGCGCTGGCCGGATTCTCGCGCTCGCGACTAAAAAACCTCGTGGAATCAGGGCAGGTTAGCCTGGGCGGCGCGGCGGTGACCGACCCCGCCATGCGGGTCAAGCCGGGCCAAATCTTCACCCTCGCCGTGCCGCCACCCGAAACCGCCACGCCCGAACCCCAGGCGATGGACCTCGACATACGCTTCGAGGATGAACATCTCCTCGTGCTCGACAAGCCGGCCGGGCTGGTGGTTCATCCCGCCCCCGGCAATTTGGACGGAACCCTGGTCAACGCCCTCCTCGCCCATTGCGGGGCGAGCCTCTCTGGCATCGGCGGCGTCAAGCGGCCGGGCATCGTCCATCGTCTCGACAAGGACACCAGCGGCTTGATGGTGGTGGCCAAGAACGAGGCGGCGCATCGCGCGCTGGCGCGCGATTTCGCTGCCCATGAAGTCGCCCGCGCCTATCAGGCGGTGGTCTGGGGTGTGCCCCAGCCCAAGAGCGGCGAGATTTCCGGCCGCATCGGCCGCAACCCGCGCGACCGCAAGAAAATGGCGGTGGTGGCCTCACGCGGCAAGCTCGCCATGACCCGGTATAAGGTGCTGAAGACCTTCGGCGCCCAGGGCGGCAAGGCCGGGGCGGCGCTGGTCGAATGCCGGCTCGCCACCGGCCGCACCCATCAGATCCGGGTCCATATGACGGCCAAGGGCCACCCGCTCATAGGCGACGCGACCTATGGGAAACAGAGCCAAAGCCGCCTTGCCGCCTTGCCGGAAAAGGCGCGCAAGACGGCCGCGTCGCTTGGACGCCAGGCGCTTCATGCCTATTTACTTGGGTTCCGGCACCCCGCGAACGGCGAATACCTGGAATTCCGGAGCCGCTTACCTAAGGATATCAGTAGGTTGATAACGAGCCTGGAGCATATCTAGTCTAGACAATATCCTAGTGCAGCACTAAGATATGTCTCCCCTCGAAGAATGAAAGGAATCCGCCGCTCATGGCGAGTGTCCGCGCCCTCCCCTCGATCTCTTCCGAAGGCAATCTTTCGCGCTATCTCCAAGAGATCCGCAAATTCCCGATGCTCGAGCCGGAGGAGGAGTACATGCTGGCCAAGCGCTGGCGCGAGCATGGCGACCGCGACGCCGCGCATAAGCTCGTCACCAGCCATCTGCGCCTGGTCGCCAAGATCGCCATGGGCTATCGCGGCTACGGCCTGCCGCTCGCCGAGCTGATCTCCGAGGGCAATGTCGGCATGATGCAGGCGGTGAAGCGCTTCGACCCCGACCGCGGCTTCCGCCTGGCCACCTACGCCATGTGGTGGATCCGCGCCGCGATCCAGGAATACATCCTGCATTCCTGGTCGCTGGTGAAGATGGGCACCACCGCGGCGCAGAAGAAGCTGTTCTTCAACCTGCGCAAGCTCAAGGGCCAGATCCAGGCGATCGAGGAGGGCGATCTGTCGCCCGAGAACGTCGCACAAGATCGCCACCGAGCTCGGCGTGCCCGAAGAGGACGTGGTCAACATGAACCGCCGCCTCGCCGCGCCGGACAATTCGCTCAATGCGCCCATGCGGTCCGACAGCGAGGGCGAATGGCAGGACTGGCTGGTCGACGAAAGCCCCAACCAGGAGGGCTTGCTCGGCGAGCGCCAGGAGCTGGGACTGCGCCGCGATCTGCTGCGCGAAGCGATGAAGCAGCTGACCGACCGCGAGCGCGACATCCTGGTCGAACGCCGCCTGAAGGACGAGCCGGCGACGCTCGAGGATCTGTCGGAGAAATACGGCATCTCGCGCGAGCGCGTGCGCCAGATCGAGGTGCGCGCCTTCGAGAAGCTGCAGAAGGCGATCAAGTCGAAAGCGGTGCAGAACCACCCCGCCTTGCACTAGCAATATCGGGTTGAATCAGGCCTTGGCGCCGGCCGCGCGGTGGAGCTTGCCGCCCGAAACCGGGGCTTTGACGCCGGTGGTGCCGGGCAGGCTTAAGGGCAGGCCCTTCAGCGAACGCACCGCGAGATAGGCGAAGGCCTGGGCCTCGAGCGCATCGCCATCCCAGCCGGCGGTCTCGACCGGCGCGACCGGAGCGCCCAGAAGCGCGCGGAGTTTCTCCATCAATACCGGATTATGCCGCCCGCCGCCGGTCACGAGCCAACGCCGCACGGGCGCGGGGAAATGCCGCCGCGCCGCGGCGGCGGCGGCAACGGTCATGGCGGCGAGGGTCGCGGCGCCGTCTTGCGGCGACAGGCCCAAGGGCATGAAGGCGATGAAATCGTCGCGGTCGAGGGATTTGGGCGGCAGGCGCGCAAAATAGGGGTGAGCGAGAAAACGCGCCAGGTGTTTTTCATCGGCGATGCCGGCGCGCGCCAGCGCGCCGCCCTCATCCACCGGCTTGCCGGTATGCGTCATCGCCCAATCGTCGATCAGCGCATTGCCGGGCCCGGTGTCGAAGGCGAGGAGATCGTTCTCCTCTTCTCCGATCCAGGTGACGTTGGCGACGCCGCCGATATTGAGCACCGCCAGCGGTTTCTCGAGTTTCGCGGCGAGCGCCCGATGATAAAGCGGAACAAAAGGCGCGCCTTCGCCGCCCGCCGCCACATCGGCGCCGCGGAAATCATTGACCACGTCGATGCCGGTAAGGCTGGCGAGCAGAGCCCCGTCGCCCAGCTGCCAGGTGCGGCCCTGGCGGGGCTGGTGCAGGATGGTATGGCCGTGAAAGCCGATGAGATCCGGCTTCGGCAGAGAGTGTTTCGACAACAGCGCGCGAACCGCGGCGGCATGCGCTTGGGTCATGGCATGTTCGGCCTCGGCGATGGGCCCCTTGCCGCCGAGCGTGCCGCGCAGCAACGCGCGCAGTTCCGGCTCATAGGGAAGGGTCAGCGCCGGGCCCGCCGCGACCAGCGCGATCCCATCGGTTTCGATCGAGGCCGCGTCGATGCCGTCGAGCGAGGTGCCGCTCATCAGCCCGATGGCGCGCGTCAGATTCGCGCTCATGGCTGACGCGCGCCCGCCAGTGTGCTAGACGCAACAGCCATGGCCAAGGGTCCTTCCGCCTTTCTTGCCGCCGCCGAAGAGCGCGGCTTTCTGCATCAAATCACCGACCGCGCGGGGCTCGAACAGCGCCTCGCATCCGGGCCGGTGACCGCTTACATCGGATTCGATTGTACCGCCGACAGCCTCCATGTCGGCAGTCTTTTGCAGATCATGCTGCTCAGGCTGTGGCAGAAGACCGGCAACAAGCCCATCGTCCTCATGGGCGGCGGCACCACCAAGGTGGGCGATCCCTCGGGCAAGGACGAAAGCCGCCAGCTTTTGAGCGACGCGCAGATATCGTCCAACATGGCCGGCATAAGACGCGTCTTCGAGAAATTCCTCGCCTTCGGCACGGGACCGGGCGACGCCGTCATGGCGGACAACGCCGAATGGCTCGACCGGCTCGGCTACATCCCGTTCCTGCGCGAATATGGCAGCCTGCTCTCGGTCAACCGCATGCTGAGCATGGACAGCGTCAAGCTGCGATTGGCGCGCGACCAGCCGCTCTCCTTCCTCGAATTCAACTACATGGTGTTGCAGGCCTATGATTTCGTCGAGCTGGCGCGGCGTTACAAATGCGCGGTGCAGATGGGCGGCTCCGACCAGTGGGGCAACATCGTCATGGGCATCGAGCTGGGGCGGCGCATCGACAGCCGCGAGCTCTTCGGATTGACGTCGCCTTTGATCACGGCCTCGTCCGGCGCGAAGATGGGCAAGACGGCGCAAGGCGCCATCTGGCTCAACGCCGAGAAGCTCAGCCCTTACGACTACTGGCAATATTGGCGCAACACCGAGGACGGCGATGTCGGACGCTTCCTCCGGCTGTTCACGGATATGCCGATCGACGAAATCAAGAAGCTGGAGAGGCTTAAGGACAGCGAGATCAACCAGGCCAAGATCGCGCTCGCCACCGAGGCGGCGGCGCTGTGCCACGGGCGCAAGGCGGCGGATGACGCCGCCGAAACCGCGCGGCGCGTCTTCGCCGAGGGCGGCATCGGCGGCGATCTGAAGGTGATCGAAGCGCCCAAATCCCAGCTCGCCAAGGGCCATCCGGCGATCGAGTATTTCCATCAGGCGGGGTTGGCGCCGAGCCTGGGCGAGGCGCGGCGGCTCATCCGCGGCGGCGGCGCGCGCGTCAACGACGACGTGGTCGATGACGAGAAGCGGCTCTTGTCCCTCAAGGACTTGAACGCCGAAGGCGTGATCAAGCTGTCGGCCGGCCGGAAGCGCCACGCGCTGGTGAAGCCGGTCTAGTTCGACCCGCCGGATGCCCCCGGATCGGCGGATGGCGGCATTTGCGGCGGAGCTTGCGGCCCCGGGGCCTTCGGCGCTGAGGACGGATTCCACGCGTTGAACAAGAACAGCTTGCGCAGCACGCCCGGGGCCACCGCGCTCAGCGGGTTGACCGAGACTTGCGGATCGCTGATCGGGCCGGCGATGCGGAAATTGGCGGCGAATATGCCCTGCTTGTCGCCGCCCAACAGCAGGCTGCCGAGGACCGGAATATTGCCCAGCACGGTATTGAGGATATTGGCGGGCACCAGCGTGCCCGAAGCGTCGAGCGTGCCGGCCTGGTAATCGACATTGCCGTCGACATTGACGCCGATGGCGCCGCCATAGGCGCGCAGATTGCTGACCGCGATGGCGCCGCCGCCATAGACGATGTCGGCTTCGAGCACGGTGAAGGGGATGCCCTCGCCGTTGAGCGTTCCGCTGATGCCGGAGAACGAGGATAGCGACAAGAGCTTGGCGAAGAGCGGCGCCTTGACCAAAAGGAAATTGGCGCCCCGGATTTCGCCCTTGAGCACGCGCTTGCCCTTGTCATCGACCGCGTTGCCGGTGATCTGGAACGTGCCGCCGGTGATATTGTCCGTCACGTCGAGCAGCCGCAGCAAGGCGCCGAAATCGTCGGCCTGGAGGCGGAATTTATCCGGCCCCAACTCGCCGCCGAAACGCAGCGTGATCCGGCGGCGCTCGGACAAGAGCCCGTCGATGCTCGCCTGTTTCCAATGCGGGCCGTCGCTTTCGATCCGGGCCGTGAGGTCGGTCACCGCGCTGTTATTCCCCATCAGCAACCGGCCGAGCTTGGCGTCGATGGCAAGCGGCTTGGCGCCGGATTCCTCCGCGGGCGAGCGCGACAGGTCGTCGAATATGCCGCTCGCGTCGAAGCTTGCGCCCGAAATCGAGGCATGCAGGACGCCCTGCGGCGTGCGTTGGATGAAGCCCGTGGCGTCGGTATTGCCGGCCTTGACGCGGGGCACATCCAGGCGCGTCAGCCCGTCCTTGTCGAAGCTCGCCGACAAGCCGCCTTCGGCATTCGGGCCGGCGAGCGTCGCGTCCCGGATCGCCGTCAGCTTGTCATCCGCGAAATCGAGCCCGAATTTGACATTGGCCGGAACGCCCGCCGCCTTGGTCCAGCCGATTTCGGAGCGATCGACGCTCGCATCCTTGAGATCGGCCGTGACAGCTGCCTGCGCCCGGCCGTTGCGCGACAGGCTGTAGGTGAGATCGATACCGACCGGACCGTGGATCATGGCATAGGAGGGATAATCGATGCCGAGGCGCTGCCGCCCGGCGTCGTCGATGCGCCCGCGCAGCGCATAACGCCGCTTGACCGGTTCGCCGCTCTTCAGGTTCTCGGTCCAATCGAGCTTGACCGGAACGCCGGCCAATTCGGCGTCGCCGGCGATCTTCAGGGCGGTTCTGTCGAGCGTCATCTTGAAGGATCCGGCGCCCAGATCCTGGCTGAACAGCGCCTGCGGCACCGCGACGCCCGAGAGATCGGCTTCGGCGTGATAGGCCACCTCGTCGAAGTCGAGATCGTGTTTGAGCGGCACCTCGAAATACATATGCGCCTCGAACGTCCCCTCGGCGTGAACGGCGTCGAGCGACAGCGACTTGGCGTAGCCCAGCGGCTCGGTATCGAGCACGGTAAGGGCGTCATGCAGCGGGCCGCCGACATTGATATCGACATCGGCGGTTTCGTCGTTGGTGTCGAGCTTGACCAGCTTGACCGTGCCGCTTTCGTACTGCCCGCCCAGCACATGGCCGCTCGACGGCATGAAATCGATTTCGGTGCGGTCGAAAGTCGCGGTGCCGGCGACGCCGCGCACCGGCTCGAGCGGCGGGAAATACTCGACGGTGAGATTGTGATAGCTGGCGGTGCCGTCGAAACGGCTGACGTCGAGCGGCTTCGCCGCGTCCGGCGCCAGGTCGGCGTGGAATTCAAGGGTCGCTTTCATATCGTCGGCCGTGCCGTCATGCATGTGCTTGATGACCCAGCTTCGCGTCATCGACCCGATCCGCGCCGGCCAGCGATGGGGTAAATTGTCGAACAGCACGTTCTGGACGTCCAGTTGCAGCGCCACGTCGAATTCCTGCGGCCAGCCGCCGGCCAGCAGGCCCGCGCCGACATGGTCGATCGTGCCGCTGGCGGCGGCGCTGGCACCGCCGGAATCGAGCGTGAAATTGTCGATGGTGACGCGGCCCGCGGCCGGATCGTAGCTCGCCTTGAGCGCCCCCCGGGATACCGGCACCGAACCGTCGGGCAGATTCGCGTTTTTAATCGCGCCTGCGCCGAACACCACGTCGCAGGTCACGCCGCTGATGCCGAGCTTTTCGGTATCGAGCGCGATGCGGACCACGCCGGTCACCGGCAGATCCGCCGCCGCGAGCGGCGTCAGCGCCGGCGATGCTGGCGCGAACAGCGCCGGATTCAGATCGGCGAAATTGAATCCGACGACGAGGTTGCCGGGACGCTTGAAGACGAGATCGCCGCGGATCAGCGCCTGGTCGCTGCCGATGCCGGCGGCGAGTTGCAGCGTGCCGGTGAGCCCGCCGCTGTCGCGATGCAGCGACAGATCGGTGAGATGGGCGTTCCAGATGACGTCCAGCGTACGGTCGTCCACGGTGAGGATGGCGTTGCGGATTTCGAGCTCGCTGAGATATCCGAAGGGCCCCGAGCCGTTGAGCGGGTCGGCGAGATCGCCGGCCAGGCGATTGCCCCAGAATTCGGCGGTTTTGTCTTCCCCTTCCGCTCCCCCGCCTTCGCCGGCCAATCCGAGATGGAACGAGCCGTCGGATGCTCGTTGCAGCCGCAGCCGCGGCTCGGTCAGAACCAGGCGCGACGGCGCGATGGTGCCGAACAGCAACGCCCTAAGGCTCAGCACCATGTCCATCTCGCGGAACGTCAGCTGCGCGCCGCTGTCGGGCTGGAAAAGATGGACGCCGGTGGTGACCAGCTGGAAACGCAGACCCGGCTCCCAACTCAGCACCGTGCGGTCGATGGTGACCCGGACGCCGTTCGGGCCGCTCGACAGCGCGCTCGACAGGTAGGGTGTGAAGCGGTCCAGCGACACCGGCCCTTTTGACAGAATCCACAAGCCGTAGCCGGCCACGCCGGCGCACAACACCACGATGACCGCCAGGACATAGGCCAAATTGCGCAGGAAACGCAGATGCGCCTTGCCATGGTCTTGACCGGGCCCGGCTTGGCGCGCAGTCTCCGCCGCATCCTTTCGCGGCGCGCCGTTCATGCCATCCTTATCTTCCGACACCTACAAAAATCTCCCGCTGCCCGCCGACGAGGAAACTGTCGCGGTCGGATTCGCGCGTTGGCGCGAGGCGGCCGAAGACCTGCGCGACCCGCAACTTGCCGCCTTGATGCGCGAATTCGCCGCCGAATCGCCGGGCAGGGCCCTGCTCTCATCGATTTTCGGCAACAGCCCGTTCCTAACCCATTGTTGTCTCAAGGAGCCCGCCCTGCTGATGCGGCTTTGGCGACACGGCCCCGAGGCTAGTTTCACCGAACTCCTAGACCGTCTCAACCGCGATCTCAAGCCCCAGGATGGGCGAGAGCCGCTCATGGCGGGCTTGCGGGTGCTGAAGCGGCAGGCCGCTTTGGTCATCGGCATCGCCGACATCGCCGGTTTATGGCCGGTCGATCGGGTGATCGGAGGCTTGAGCGCCTTTGCCGAGGCCGCGCTGTCGCTCGCCACGCGCCATCTGCTCGCCGATGCGGCAGCCAAGGGAGAGATCGAATTGCCGGACGGCGCCGACCCGGCGCGCGGCAGCGGATTCATCGTCCTCGGCGTCGGCAAGCTGGGATCCGGCGAGCTCAACTATTCGAGCGACATCGACCTGATCTTGCTGTTCGACGCGGAAAAAGCCCGCTACCGCGGGCCGCGCGACCTACAATTCTTCTACACCCGCCTGGCGCATGAGCTGGTGCGCATGATGGAGGAGCGCACGGCGGACGGATATGTCTTCCGCACCGATCTGCGGCTCAGGCCCGATCCGGGTTCGACCCCGCCGGCGATGTCGCTCCAGGCGGCGATCGTCTACTACGAAAGCGCCGGACAGAATTGGGAACGCGCCGCGCTCATCCGTTCCAAGGCCGTGGCGGGCGACCTCGAAGCGGGCCGCGCTTTCCTTGCCGCGCTCGGCCCCTTCCTGTGGCGCAAGCATCTCGACTTCGCCGCCATCCAGGACATCCATTCGATCAAGCGCCAGATCCATGCGCATAAGGGCGGCGCCACCATCGCCGTCGCCGGACACAACGTCAAGCTGGGCCGCGGCGGGATTCGCGAGATCGAATTCTTCGCCCAGACGCAGCAATTGATCTGGGGCGGACGCCAGCCGCAATTGCGCGTCACCGGCACCTGCGCGGCGCTGGCGATGCTGGCGAAAGCGGGTCACATCACCATCGAGGCCGCCGAGACCATGTCCCGGTCCTACCGCTTTCTGCGCCGCGTCGAGCACCGGCTGCAGATGGTCGAGGACGCCCAGACCCATACCATCCCCGAGGATGAAGAAGGCTTGCGGCGCATCGCGGTGTTCATGGGTTACGCCTCGTCCGCGCTCTTCGCCGCCGATCTCACGCATGTGTTGAGCGGCGTTGAAAGCCATTACGCCCAGTTGTTCGAGGAATCGCCCTCACTGGCGGCGCCGGGAAATTTGGTCTTCACCGGGAGCGAGGACGACCCCGAGACCCTGAAGACGCTCACGCGCCTTGGATTCGCCGAACCCGCCCAAATCGCCGCGATCATCCGCGGTTGGCATCACGGCCGTTACCGCGCGACGCGCAGCCAGCGGGCGCGCGAGCTTTTGACCGAGCTGGTGCCCGTGTTGCTCAAGGCCTTCGGCGCGTCATCCAATCCCGACACCGCCCTTCTCCGCTACGACCAGTATCTGAGCCGCTTGCCCGCCGGGGTGCAGCTCTTCTCGCTGCTCTATCAGAACCCCGGACTGATCGACTTGATCGCCGAGATCATGGGGGCGGCGCCCAATCTGGCCGAAGCGCTGGCGCTCAGGCCCGGCTTGATCGAAAGCGGGCTGACGGCGGATTTCTTCGCGGTCCTGCCGCCGCGCGAATCCTTGGCGGCCGATCTCGGCCAATTGCTCGACCGCGCGATCCATTACGAGGAAACGCTCGATCTTGCCCGGCACTGGGTCGGCGAACGAAAATTTCAGGTGGGCGTGCAGCTGCTGCGCCACCGCCTCGATGGTGAGGCGGCCGGCGGCGCTTTCTCCGATATCGCCGAAACCGCGATCGAGCAGCTGTTCGAGCGGACGGCGGCCGAATTCGCCCGCGCCCACGGCGCCGTGAAGGAGGGCGCGTTCGTTGTGCTGGGTCTCGGCAAGCTCGGCAGCCGCGAGATGACGTTCGTCTCGGACCTCGACCTGATCCTGATCTATGACGCGCCCGATTCTAGCGAATCATCCGGCGGCGCGCGGCCCTTGTCGGTGACCGCCTATTACGCGCGGCTGTGCCAGCGCTTCATCAACGCGCTCACCGCGCTGACGGCCGAGGGCAATCTCTACGAGGTGGATATGCGCCTCCGGCCCTCGGGTACGGCCGGGCCGATCGCCTCGAGCCTCAAGGCCTTCCGCCGTTATCACCGGGAGATGGCCTGGACCTGGGAGCACATGGCGCTGACCCGCGCCCGGGCGGTGGCCGGTCCGGAAGCATTGCGCCGCCGCGTGATGGACGAGGTGCGGGATGTCCTGACCCAGAAGCGCGAACCCGCCAAGCTGGCATCCGAGGTTGCCGACATGCGCCGGCGCATCGCCGCCGCGCACCGCAATCCGCCCGCCTTCGAGGTGAAGCACCGGCGCGGCGGCATGGTCGATATCGAGTTCATCGCCCATTACCTCGAGCTGCGCGAGGCGGCGCGCATGCCGCGGGTGCTGCGCCAAAATACGCGCGAGGCGTTGCGCGCGCTGGCCGAATGCGGCGCGTTGACGCGCGGGGACGCGGACACGCTGGACGCATCCCTCATGCTGTGGCGCAACGTGCAGGGGCTCTTGAAGCTCACCGTCGAGGAACCCTTCGACGAAAGCCAGGCGGCGCCGGCGCTCAAATCCATTCTGGCCGAGGGCGCGGGCGCGGTTGACTTCGCCGCCTTGAAAGCTGATATGGATGCGAGCGCAAAGCGCGTCCTGCGGCTCTATGAGACTCTCATCGAGGCGCCGGCCAAGACAACCAAACGGGAGAAGGAAATCCGTCCATGAGTCTCGAGATCGGCGACAAGGCGCCCGACTTCACTTTACCGACCGATGGCGACGGCACGGTCAAGCTCGGCGAGCTCAAGGGCAAGAAGATCGTGCTTTATTTCTACCCCAAGGACGACACCTCGGGCTGCACCGCCGAGGCCTGCGCCTTTCGCGACGGCATCCCCAATTTTCGTAAAATCGACGCCGTCATCATCGGCGTGTCGCGGGACAGCGTGGCGGCGCATGACAAATTCAAGAAGAAATACCATCTGCCCTTCACGCTCGCTTCGGACGAAGGCGGCAAGGTCACCGAGCGCTACGGCGTCTGGGTGCAGAAAAGCATGTATGGACGCAAATACATGGGAATCGAGCGCTCGACCTTCCTGATCGACGAAAAGGGCGTGATCCGCGGGCTGTGGCGCAAGGTTAAGGTGCCGGGCCATGCCGAAGAGGTGCTGGCGGCGGCCAAGGCGTCATAAGCGCGCGAAGCGGCCTTCCCGAGTCGCGGTATCGAGCGGCCCTGGCCGCTGCTATGATCGGCGGGCCGGTTTCACGGCGAGGAACAATTCATGCGGCGCTGGTTTCGATCCGGGCTTGTCGTCTTGTTGCTGTGCGCGGCGACCGCCGCCTGGGCCATCACCGTCAATGTCAGCCAGGTGAACCGGAAATTCACGCCCGACACGTTGACCGTCGCCATCGGCACCACCGTCCACATCGTCAACGACGACAAGGTGACGCATCATATCTACGTCGATTCTCCGGCGATGAAATTCGATTCCGGCGAGCAGCCGGTGGGATCGACCGTCGATGTGGTGTTCAACAAGCAAGGCACCTTCACCGTGCTATGCGCCATCCACCCGACGATGCACCTCAGCGTGACCGTCCAGTAGGGTTCAGCGCGGCAATTCAGAAACGGCGAAGTGCTCGGAGCGGTCCCCGGTCAGGGTCTTGAGGAAGGCGATCAGATCGGCTTTTTCCGGGCCGGTCAGATTGAGCGGCTTAATCAGCTCCGAACGGCTCGGCCGGTCGATCCCGCCGCGGTCATAGAGATCGATGACGGCTTCGAGCGTCGGTTCGGAACCGTTGTGCATGTAAGGCGCGCGCCGCGCCACGTCGCGAAGCGTCGGCACCTTGAAGGCATAGGTGAGCTTGGGCGAATTCGGGAACAGCTTGGCGCGGCCGATATCGTCGCCCTGCCCCACCCCGATATCGTAGAAAGCGCCGTCGGTGAAGTTCCAGCCCGAATGGCATTCGGCGCAACCGGCCTTGCCGTTGAAGAGAACGAAGCCGCGCTTCGCCGAGGCGTCGATGGCGGTCTCGTCGCCGGCGATCCAACGGTCGAAGGGCGATTGCGAAGCCAGGATGGTGCGCTCGAAGGTGGCAAGCGCGAGCTCGATGTGGTTCCGGTCGATGGTCCCGTCGGGCGGGAAGGCTTCGGCGAAAGCGCGCACATAACCGGGAATGCCCTGGAGCAGGCGGATCAGGTCTTCTTCCTTGCGGTTCATGTTGTTGACGCCGGTGATCGGCCCGAAGGCGACCGCCTCGAGATTCTTGAAATGTCCGTCCCAGCCCAGAATCTCGATATAGGCGATGTCGATGAGGGTCGGCGCGCGCGTCGGCAGCGGCGTCTGTGCGACGCCGATGGCGCGCGGCAGGCCGTCGCCCCAGGACAGGCCCGGATTGTGGCAGCTGGCGCAGGAGCGCGTGCCGTTGCCGGAAATAATCGGATCGAAGAACAGCATGCGGCCGAGATTGGCCTTGGCGCCGGTATAAGGATTCTCGGGCGGGAACGGGGTCAAGGCCGGCCGGTGATATTCCGCTTTCAACGCTTCGAGCGGCTGAATCGGATCTTGCGAGTCCGGGGCCGGGGCCGAAACCGAGACCGGGGCCGGGACCGTAGCCGGGGCCGCCGCCGTGGCGCGGCCGGACACAAACCCCGCCGCGAGCAGAGCGGCCAAGCCGCACATCCCCAGCGCCAAGCCGCACCAAGCCGCTTCTTTGCGTCCCAGACGGGCCCGGCCGAGAAATTTCTTTTCACGCGTCATCATGGTTTCGGGTTTCCTCGGCACCGTGTCATCCATCGAGGGCTCAAATCGCCACGGCCAGCGATTGCGGCTCGCGAACGGCCTCGGGCAGAACGACCGTGACCGCCGTGCCCTTGCCGGGGCTGCTTTCGATGTCGAGCTTGCCGCCGTGCAGCCCCGCGAACACCTTGCACAAGGGCAATCCCAGGCCGGTGCCCTCGTATTTGCGCGACAGGCTGCTGTCAATCTGGCCAAAGGGCGCCAGGGCCACCGGAATATCCTCCGCGCGCATGCCGATGCCGGTGTCGGCGACCGTGAGCGCGATCCAGCCGCGAGACTTCCGCGAGGCCGACAGCGTTACCTGCCCGCCCGCCGGCGTGAACTTGATCGCGTTGGAGAGAAGATGCTGGACCATGCGCCGCGTGCGCGCCGGATCGGCCAGAATCCATATCGGCTCCGCGGGCATTTCCACATTCAGCGCGAGGTTGCCGCGCTGGCTTAGCGGTTGCGCCATCTCGGCGCTGTGCGTCAAAAGCTCGCCGACATCGATCGGCTCGGGCGTGATCTGAAGATTGCCGCCCTCGCATTTGGCGATATCGAGGATGTCGTTGATGATCTCAAGCAGGTGGTTGCCGCTGCGCAGGATGTCGGAAGCGAATTCCTTGTAGGAAGGCTGGCCGACCGGCCCGAACATCTCCTTGGTGATGATCTCGGAGAAGCCGATCACGGCGTTCAAGGGCGTGCGCAGCTCATGGCCCATATTGGACAGGAATTCGGTCTTGGCGCGGTTCGCGGCTTCCGCCTGCTCCTTGGCCGATTGCAGCATGATCTCGCGTTCCTTGAGCGCGGAGATGTCGCTGACGATGACGACATAGCCGCCATCCGAGGTCGCGCTGCGGCTCAAGCTGAGCCAACGGCCGTCCGGCAGGCGAATCTCCCCGCTGCTCAGCGCCGCTGGCAAGGGCATGCCCACGGTCAGGCCAAGAGCCGGGAAAAACGACGCGATGCGCGAATTGGAGATCAGAATCTTGCCTTCGCCGTCGGCCAGGATGACACCTTCCGCGGTGCTCTCGATGGCGTTGACGAGGCGGGTCTGGGCCGAGCGGCGGGCGGCGATTTCGCGCTCCATCATGCCGCGGATATTGTCGCGCATTACCGCCATCGAGCCCAGTAGCCGCCCGAGTTCGTCCTTGCCTTCGACGGTGATTTCGACATTGAGTTCGCCCTCGGCGATACGGCGGGCGGCGTCGGAAGCCTCGGCAATCGGGCGGACCATGCGGCGCGCCAGAATCAGCGCGACCAGAACGCCGAGCATCAACGCGCCGAGCGTCGCCATCTCGGTGAGGTGGCGGTAGGTCTCGATCGAATTGAGCGCGCGTTCGCGGTCCTTGAAGCCGTCATCGGCGGTAAGCTCGGCCAGATTGTCGAAGTCGTCGAGGATGGGCGCGGCGCGTTGCTGGAGCGTTTCGCGGTCCTTCTCGTCGTTCTTGCCGTCGATCAGCTTGCGGCGCAACGCGTCCCATGCGGCGACGGCATGGGCGGTGTCATGAGCGGCATTGGCGGCTCGCGCCGACATCGAACGCTCTTCCGTCACGGTCAGATCTTCGGCCACGGACGCGGCGAGATCGTCCATGCGCTCGTCGAGGACGTGCCGTCGCTTGGGATCGGCGGTCCTGACGCGTTCTTCCAGAGCCAGTTGCATGCCGGTGAAGTTCGACATCGCGAGGCGCGCATAGCTGATCGACATCAGCGGCTTGTCATAAGTCTGGACGACCAGGCGGCCGGCTTCGCTGACGCTGTTGACGGCGTAAACGCCGACAAAGCCGGTGATCGCCGCGATGACGAGATAGGCCAGCAGAATCTTGCCGCGGATGGTCACCCCGACGGCGCGGATCATCCCGGCCACGGCGCCGATTCCATTGCGAAACGCGGATGCAAACAACAGGAACACCTGTCCAACCTCAAAGCAGGGAAACCTGCATGAGATTGCGGCTTACACGGCTAATGTTCCCTTAAAACTCCCGGCAAATGGGCTGAATACACGGCCAGGACGGATTTGCGCGCAATGGGCAAGACTGGCTGCGGGTTTTCCACCGCCGGCAGGGTTAACAAATGATTAGGAGCACCGCGCCGCTACCATATTGACGTGTTGTAAATCGCCGCATGCAACCCGTAATAGGCGGCCAGGAACAGAACCAGCGAAGCGCAATACCACAAGGGCGCCAGCAGCGGCGCATGGCGCTCATCCGGCTGGTCGTCGGCGATGATGCCGAACAGGATGACGATGATCATGAGATGGCCGATGGCGTCGATCTTGCCGAAATCGAGCACCGCAGCGATGAACATGAAGGCGAGCACGATCGCCGCCGTGCGCCGCACCAGCGGCGTCCACAACAGCGCGAAGGCCAGGCTGAATTCCGCCACGCCGGCGGCGGTCATGTAGAAGACCGGGTTCAGATTCAAGGCGATCTCGGGCCGGGATTGCAGCAGCGGATAGGTCCAGTCCGGATAGGCCCATTTCTCGATCGACGCCCACATCAGGGTGATGGAAGCGCCCCACCGCGCGACATCGAGCGGCCGCAAATCGAACAGCTTGAGACCGAGCCCGGTCAGGCCGAGATAGGCCGCCAGGGCGAGGAAAATCGGGTAATCCAGCATGTGGAAGATGCCATAGCTGGCGACGCCATAGGCGTAGAGGAAAGCGATGCCCAGGGCCGAAACGATCATGGTCCGGCGCCAGAGCATGCCGAGCGAGATCCCGGCCTCGAGCCAGGAAATGGCCGTCCAGTCGGTTTTGAGTTCCGGCGTCAGGATGATGCCGCCCAGCGCGAAGAGCGCGGCGAAAAATACCGCCGTGCCGCCGCGGTAAAACGCTTCGGTGCGCGGCCGGAAACCCGCGCTCACGCGCTCGATCGCGCCCAGGAAGACCGCGCCGAGCCTGATCCGCTCCACATAGCTCAGCAGCCACAGCAGGATGGCCGCGGTGGCGATCAGCTGCCAGAAGACCGGGCTGAAGACCTGTTTCAGCGGCAGCGGCTGCTGCACGATGTCGTAATGGGCGAACCATTTGACATGAGCAAACGCGTCCGCCGGGAAGAGCGCCGCCAGCAAGACGGGCGCGAGCGCGGCCGCGTTACGCCAGAAAATTCTCCGATTTCCCCTACTCAACACCACGCCGTCCCCTGCATTTTCAACGCATCGCCGTTTATCTCCGGCGACGATTCAAATCATCTAAAATTTGAGTGAAGTTTTTTCGACATTGCCCACCGGCACCGGCAACTAAATCTTTACGTCACCGTGGGATAACGACCGGGCCTGTTTGGCAAATGGAGGCGACGGTGTTCCTCATTCTGGGCTTGATCGGATTGATCCTCGGCACGGCTTCCGCCTTGAGCGCGGAGCGATTCCCGCTGCATCGGGTGCGGCTTGAGCAATGGGGCGGCAATCTGTTCGTCGGCAGCCTGGCGCTGATCGGCTTGGGATTTCCGATCATCTGACTCCGGCCGCGCCTTGGCGCGTGCCGTTTTACCCCTCACCAGAACCGAATAATCCATCGGGATTTCTCCTGCCGGCCACCGAATCCATGGTTAATCAGTAATTTACCACAGATTCGTGACTTTTGAGAAAAAGAAAGATGGTTAACCGGCTCTGGCGGCAGAGGGGTTCATCAATTTGTCACGCTGAATACAATTTACGATAGATATCAGAGCCTTAGATACCCGCACGGATGCGGTTTTACTCGGCTTTGGCTTGTTTTTTGTTAATGGCGGCATCGGCGCCCTTGATGCGGGCGGCGAGCGAGGCTTCGAGGAAGCGGTCGAGACCGCCATCCAGCACCGCGCCGGTATTGCCGGTTTCGACCCCGGTGCGCAGGTCTTTGACCATCTGATAGGGCTGAAGCACGTAAGAGCGGATCTGGTGCCCCCAGCCGATATCGGTCTTGGTGGCGTTCATGGCGTCGGTTTGCGCCTCTTGTTTCTGCAACTCGATTTCGTAGAGCCGCGCCTTGAGCATGGCGGTGGCCTTGGCGCGATTCTGGTGTTGCGAGCGCTCACTCTGGCAAGCCACCACCACCGGGTCGCCGCCCGGAAGCTGATAGGTCATGCGCACGGCGCTGTCGGTCTTGTTGACGTGCTGGCCCCCCGCCCCCGAGGAGCGATAGGTATCGACGCGCAGATACTTGTCCTGGATCTCGACCTCGATCTTGTCGTCGACCACCGGATAGACCCAGACCGAAGCGAAACTGGTCTGCCGCCGGGCATTCGCGTCGAAGGGCGAGATGCGCACCAGGCGGTGGACGCCGCTTTCGGTCTTGAGCCAGCCATAGGCGTTCTCGCCCATCACCTTGACGGTGGCTGATTTGATTCCGGCGCCCTCGCCCGCGCTTTCCTCGATCCATTCAATCTTGTAACCGTGCTGCTCGGCCCAGCGCATATACATGCGCAGCAGCATCTCGGCCCAATCCTGCGCCTCGGTGCCGCCGGCGCCGGGATGGACTTCGAGATAAGCGTCGTTCCCATCGGCCTCGCCCGAGAGCAGGCTTTCGAGCTCGCGCGCCTTGACCTCGTCGCGCAGTTTCTCCAGCGCCTTCTGCGCCTCGTCGAGCGTGGCATTGTCGCCTTCGGCCTCGGCGAGCTCGGCCAGGCCCAGCGTGTCCTCAAGCTCGCGCTCGATGCGCTTATAGCCGTTGACGCCCTTGTCGAGGCGGGTGCGCTCGCGCATGAGCTGTTGCGCGCGGGCGGAGTCGTTCCAGAAATCGGGGGCTTCGACGAGTTGGTTCAGCTCCGCGAGCCGGCGGACGGATTTTTCCCAGTCAAAGATGCCTCCGCAGCAGCGCCATGGAGCGCCGGATCTCGACCGCCATCGTATCTATTTCGGCACGCATGTCTCAACCCTCGTCAAATCGAAGCGAATGAACGCAAGGCTAGTATAGGCCGCCGGTGCCGCTCGCTGGAGCGGTTTGCGGACCGCTGTCGTCGGTGTTGGAGGCGCCCATGCCGGGAACGACGTCGCCGGCATTGAGCGTAATGCCGTTGCCGCTGACCACCTGGCCGGGCTGGCCATTGGGCTCGGTGCCGGGCTTGAACGCCTCCAGGATCACGCCCCCGTCGCCGGGCCTGGCGAGCTGCCCGGTCTTGGCGTTGACCCGCACCAAGCGGATGCCGGGCGGGATGCGGAAGGGAATGGCCGGCTTGTCCTTGAGCGCCGCCATCATGAAATCGCGGAAGGCCGGCGCCGACACCATGGCGCCGGTCTCGTGCTTGCCGAGGCTTTTCGGCTGATCGAAGCCGATATAGACGCCGGCAGCGAGATCGGGCGAGAAGCCCATGAACCAGGTGTCGTTGGAATCGTTGGTGGTGCCGGTCTTGCCGGCCAAGGGCTTGCCCACGGCGCTGACGATGCGGCCGGTGCCGCGTTGCACGACGCCTTCGAGCAGGGAGACGATCTGATAGGCGCTGCGCTCGTCGGCGATCTGCTCGCGGGTGTCGGGCAATTCGGGCGGCGCCTGGCCGCTCCATTCGACGTCGTTGCATTGGTCGCACGGGCGACCGTCGGCCTTATAGATGGTGTGGCCGTTGCGGTCCTGCACCCGGTCGATATATGTCGGATGGATGCGCTTGCCGCCATTGACCAGCATCGAATAGGCGGTCATGAGCCGCAGCGGCGTGGTCTCGCCCGCGCCCAGGATGAACGCATTCTCCAGCGGCATGTTGTCGAGGATGCCGAAACGCTCGACATATTGCTTGACCACGTCGAGGCCGATGGTGGTGCCGACCCGGGCGGTGACCAGGTTGAGGGATTCCTCCATGCCGATCCGCAGCGGCACCGGTCCGTAGAATTGATGCTCGTAGTTGGTGGGATTCCATTTCGGCAAGCCCGCCCCCTGATCGACCACGAACGGCGCATCCAGCACCAGCGTCGAAGGCGTGAAGCCGTGATCGAGCGCGGCAAGATAGATGAAGGGCTTGATCGCCGAGCCGGTCTGGCGCTTGGCTTGGGTGGCGCGGTCGAACTGGCTGATCTCGTAGCTGAAACCGCCGGTCATGGCGAGCACGCGCCCGGTATGCGGGTCCATCACCACCATCGCGCCCGACACCGCCGGAATCTGCCGGAGGCCGTAGCTGCCGTCGCCCTCCTTGGCCAAGGGGCCGTCGAGCCGCTCGACCAGCACGACGTCGCCCGGGCTGACCGCGTCGGAAGGCTTGGTCACGCCGGGGCCGAGACTGTCCTCGCCGCCGAGCTTCTTGCGCGCCCAGCGCATTTCTTCCAAGGGAATCTTTCCGTGCCGTCCATCGGCAAGCCCGATCGCGGCACCGTCCGGCGGCGTTCCCAGGACAACGGCGGTGACCCAGCCGGCATCGCCCGCGCCCGGCACCGGGGCCAAGGCCGCAAGCCCCGCGCGCCAATCGCCGCCGGCATCGATATGCGCCACCGGCCCGCGGTAGCCGTGGCGCCGGTCATAGGCGATGAGCGCCGCGCGCAGCGACTTCTCCGCCAGCGCCTCATAGGCCGGATCGAGGCTGGTGCGGACCGACAACCCGCCCTCATAGAGCATCTTGTCGCCATAGCGGGCCGAAAGCTCGCGCCGCACTTCCTCGGTGAAGAAATCGGCTCGCGCCGTCTGGGTATCGTCGCGATGATGGAGGACGATGGGCTTGGCCTTGGCGGCGTCGGCCTGTTGATAGGTGATGTAGCCCGCCTCGAGCATGCGGTCGATCACGTAATCGCGCCGGTCCTTGGCCGCCTCGGGATAGCGCAGCGGATTGTAATTGTTGGGCGCCTTCGGGAGCGCCGCCAGGAACGCCGCCTCCTCGACGGTCAATTCGTCGAGCGATTTTCCGAAATAGTTGATCGCCGCCGCAGCGACCCCGTAGGTGCCGCCGCCGAGATAGATCTCGTTCAGGTAGAGCTCGAGGATGCGGTCCTTCGAGAGCGCCTGCTCCATGCGCATGGCGATCAAGGCTTCCTTGATCTTGCGCGTGAACGAGACCTCGTTGTTGAGGAGAAAGTTCTTGGCCACCTGCTGGGTGATGGTCGAGGCGCCCACCGGCCGGCGATTGCTGCCGAGGCGGAAAATGTCGGTCAAGCCGGCGCGCAGCATCGACATCGGATCGATGCCGGAATGGGTGTAGAAATTGCGGTCCTCGGCGGCGACGAAGGCATGGGTCACCAAGGGCGGCATGGCGCTGACCGGCACGAAGATGCGCTTCTCGGTGGCGTATTCGGCCAACAGCCGGCCGTCGGCGGCATGAACGCGCGTGACGATGGGCGGCTGGTAATCGGCCAAGGCGCGGTAATCCGGCAGATCGCGCCCGAAATACCACACCGTCAGCCCGATCATGGCCGTCGCCGCCACCCCGCCGAACAGCAGGAATACGAACAGCACCTTCAGCAGGGACGAGCTCAGCTTTGGCTTTTGCGGCGGTTGGAGTGTCATGGCTTGGTCCGGATTCGGCGTCCGCGACTCGGGCGCCCGCACCGCTTCGATCCTATCATAAAGCATGGTGCGCCGGCTTTATGACCGCCGCAAGCCGCGTTAACCAGCGCTTCCCGGCATCGCCTAATCGGTTCCGGGGCAGCCCGGACCCATGCCTGGGCCATCACAATTCCGGGACAAGCGGCGGAGCACCGCATGAATTGGTTGTGGATAAGGGGCCAGGGGCTGTATTCTGGCTTCGCGAAATACTGCGGTCTGCACACTCCGGCACGGGGCCGGGGCAGCGACGAAGCGGCGGAATTGCAGGCGAGGATGCCCCCATCGATTTTGGCGCGGGCCTCCGCGCTTTCCCGCCGGGACGTTAACGATCACGCAGTTTGATGAAACCCCGAAGCCCGACCCGGCCTGTGCCGGGATGCGGCAGCCCTGAAAAAGAGCCCTGAAATGATTCTAGCTCTTGTCCGGTCCGATCTTTCGACCGGGGGCGCCGTCGGCTTCGCCTCAACCAAAATGACGCCGCCGCCCGTCCTTCGCGCGGGCGAATGCGCGCGCCACGGAGTTAACCGGCATGACCAAGCGCATGCTTATCGACGCCGCTCACCCGGAAGAGACCCGGGTGGTGGTTCTCGACGGCCACCGTCTCGTCGAATTCGACTACGAGACGTCAACCAAGAAGCAGATCAAGGGTAATATCTATCTCGCCAAGGTGACGCGGGTGGAGCCGTCGCTCCAAGCCGCCTTTGTCGAGTATGGCGGAAACCGGCACGGGTTCCTCTCCTTCAACGAGATCCATCCCGACTATTACCGCATCCCGGTCGCCGACCGCGAAGCCGCGCTCGAAGCCGACCGCGAGGCCGAGGCCGCCGCCAATGCGCGCGAGGCCGCGCATGAGGAAACCGGAGGCGAGCTGGTTGCCGAGCACATGGCGCATGAGGCGCCGGCGGAAGAGATTCACGGCGAGGCCCTGGAACAGCCGGAATTCCATGACGACGGAACCGAGCCGCATGACGAGCCCGATTCCCCGCCCTTCTCCGGCGGACCGTTCGGCGAGCCGATGGCGCAAGCCCGCCACGAACAGGAAGCCGGGCCCGCGGAAACCGGCGAGCACGGGGATTCCGGCGCCTATGCCGGCGCCCCGGCCGATCCGGGGCCAGGCGACACGCAAGCCCCTGAAACCGGCGAGAATGCCGGCGCCACCGACGGGCCGTCATCGCCCCAGCCGCCGGTTCATGTCGAGACCGTCGGCGGCGACGAGATGGAGGAGACGCGCCGTCCGGTGCGCCGCCCCCAGCGGCACTACAAGATCCAAGAGGTGATCAAGCGCCGCCAGATCATGCTGATACAGGTCACCAAGGAAGAGCGCGGCAACAAGGGCGCGGCGCTGACGACCTATATCTCGCTCGCCGGGCGTTATGTCGTGCTGATGCCGAACACGCCGCGCGGCGGCGGCGTTTCGCGCAAGATCACCAGCGCGGCCGACCGGCGGCGCCTCAAGGATTTGATGAGCGATCTCGAACTGCCCGAGGGGATGGGCGTCATCGTCCGCACCGCCGGCAGCGAGCGCTCCAAGCCCGAGATCAAGCGCGATTTCGAATATCTGCGCCGGCTCTGGGATGATATCCGGGAACTCACGCTCAAATCGACCGCGCCCGCGCTGGTTTACGAGGAAGGCACCCTCATCAAGCGCTCGATCCGCGACCTCTATTCGACCGACATCGAGGAGGTGCTGGTCGACGGCGAGGCGGGCTACAGCGTCGCCAAGACCTTCATGAAGATGCTGATGCCGAGCCATGCCGGCAAGGTGAAGCTCTACCGCGACCCGACCGTGCCGTTGTTCCACCGCTACCAGGTCGAAGGCCAGCTCGACGCCATCCATTCGCCCACGGTGCAGCTCAAATCGGGCGGTTATATCGTCTTGAACCCGACCGAGGCGCTGGTGTCGATCGACGTCAATTCGGGCCGCTCGACGCGCGAGCGCAACATCGAGGAGACCGCCTATAAGACGAACCTCGAAGCGGCGGACGAGATCGCGCGCCAGCTGCGGCTCCGCGATCTGGCCGGGCTCATCGTCATCGACTTCATCGACATGGAGCATCACCGCAACCAGCACGCGGTCGAACGCCGCCTGAAGGAGGCGATGCGTCACGACCGCGCGCGCATCCAGCTGGGCCGCATCAGCCCGTTCGGTCTCTTGGAAATGTCGCGGCAGCGGCTGCGGCCTTCGCTGATCGAGGCCTCGACCCAGCCCTGCCCCTATTGCGAGGGCACCGGCCATATCCGTTCCACCGAATCGACGGCGTTGCACGTGCTGCGCGCGATCGAGGAGGAAGGCGTTCGCCGCCGCTCGGCCGAGATCAACGTCGCCGTGCCGAACGCGGTCGCGCTCTACATCCTCAATCAGAAGCGCGCGACCTTGCAGCAGGCCGAGGCGCGTTTCGGTTTCCATGTCATCATCAAAAGCGACGAAACGCTGATCCCGCCGGCCTTCCGGCTGGAACGCTTGCGGGCGCTGACGCCGGCCGAGATCGCGGCGCTGCCGACGGCGCCGCCGCCCATGCCGATGGAAGATGAAGAGGCGATCCTCCCCGAAGGCGCCGAAACGGCGGCGCAACCCGCCGAACCCGGGCATGAGCACGCCCGCGAGGCCGAGCCGGTTCACGCCCACGGGGCCAGCCGTCCCGAAAGACACAATGAAGGCGAGCGCGTCCATGAAGGGGGCGAAAGCCAGGATGGCGGCCGGCGCCGCCGCCGGCGCGGCCGGCGCGGCGGCAAGGGCCGTCACGGCGAGAACCGCCCGCAGGGCGAGCCTCGTCCGCAAGCCGAAAGCCGTCCCTTGGGCGAGGAACGGCCGCATAGCCCTCCACCGCCGCCCCCGCGGCCGCGCTTTGCCCTGTTGCCGGGCGAGCCCGGCTATATTCCGGACGGTAGCGGCGTGGCGGAACCGTCGCTCGATAACGACGAGGCGCAGCCACAGCCGCAATATCCGCATCCGGCCGGCAGCCAGCCCCAAGCCGATGGCGAGCACAAACGCCGGCGGCGCGGCCGGCGCGGCGGCAGGCGGCGGCGGCGCGGCGGTCCGGCTGGCGAGCCGGGCGGCGAAAACATGGGCGCCGAAACCGGCGGCCAGCCTATGAGCGCCCCCCCGTCGGCGGAGCCGACATACCAAAAGCCCTCCTCGGAACCGGCATACCAAAGGCCAGCGGAGCCGGCATTCTCAAGGTCTTCCGAGCCGGCGTTTGAACCGCCCCCGTCGGCGGAGCCGACATACCAAAAGCCCTCCGAGCCGGCCTACCAAAGACCGCCGGCCAGGGAGCCGGAGCGTCCACGGGCGGAGGCCGAGCGCGCGCCGATCCAGCACAACGTGCCGCCGGTGCAAGAAGTCTCCGGGCCCGCGCCCAATCCGAAAAAGGGCTGGTGGAAGCGTTAGCGGGAAGTCTCAGAGCCGCCGGGATTTGAGCCGGCGCACGGCTTCCGCGATCGTGTCGGCCGAACCGGCATAGCACAGGCGCAATCTCCCGCGGCCGCGATCCCGATCGAAATCGATCCCCGGCGTCAGCGCCACGCCGGTTTCGCGCAGCAAGCGGCGGCAAAAATCCTCGCTGTCATCGGTCAGATGCGCGACGTCGGCGTAGAGATAGAACGCGCCATCGGAGGGCGCGAAGCGCTCAAACCCGGCCTTGGGCAACTCGTTCAGCAGGAAGGCGCGGTTTTCGGCGTAACGCCGGACATGGGCGTCGAGTTCCTCCTCGCAATCGAAGGCCGCGACCGCGGCATGTTGCGACAGCGACGGCGGCGACACCGACAGATTCTGCGCCAGGCATTCGACCGCGCGCAGCATGTCGTCGGGCGCCACCATCCAGCCGACGCGCCAGCCGGTCATGGAATAATATTTGGAGAAGCTGTTGACCACGACCGCCTGGGGATCGGATTGGAGCGCGGTCGCCGCGGCGCCGCCATAGACGATGCCGTGATAGATCTCGTCCGAGATCAGGCGGATGCCGCGGTCGCGGCAATGGCGCGCGATCGATGCGAGTTCGCCCGCCCCGATCATGGTGCCGGTCGGGTTGGCCGGGCTCGCCAATATCAGGCCGTCGACGCCGTCGCCTTGCGCGCGCAGCAGATCGAGCGTCACCTGATAGCGGTCCCCCTCGCCCGCTTGCAGCTCGACCGGGACCAGATCGAGCGCGGTCAGGATGTTGCGGTAGGCGGGATAACCCGGCGCCGCCAGCGCCACCCGGTCGCCCGGCTCGAACGCCGCGAGAAAGGCGAAAACGAAAGCGGCCGACGAGCCGGTGGTGACCACGATGCGCGCGGGATCGACGGTCAATCCGTGGATGCCGGCGTAATGCGCGGATATGGCCTGGCGCAAAGCGGGCAGGCCCAGCGCATCGGTGTAGCCCAGCACCTCGCGCGAAAGGGCCTCGCGCGCCGCCTCGATCACGCCCCGGGGCGCGCCGGTCGAGGGCTGGCCGACTTCGAGATGGAGCACGTCCTTGCCCTGGGCCGCGCGCTCGTTGGCGTCGCGCATCACGTCCATGACGATGAAGGGCGGAATGCGCCCACGTTGCGAAATTTTTAGGACCATGCGAGCGGCCTCGCATCGGGGGAAATCGCCGATTGACGCCACCCCTCGGCATGGCAGAGATTACGCGGGGGAACGGAGCCGAAACGATTGCGCTTGCGCATAACCCTCACGGTTTTCTGTCTGGCGCTGGCGGCCAATTTGGCTCTGGCCCGGCATGCGGTGGCCGATGATTCCCCCGACATCATCCGCGACGCCGAGATCGAAAACAACATCCGCGTCTGGGCCACGCCGATCTTCACCGCCGCCGGACTCGATCCGCAGGCGGTCCACATCTACATCATCAACGATCCGACGCTCAACTCCTTCGTCGCCGGCGGCCAAAACCTGTTCATGAACACCGGCACGCTGCTGCGCGCCGACCGCCCGAACGAGATCATCGGCATCATGGCGCACGAAACCGGCCACATCGCCGGCGGCCATCTGGCGCGCTTCCAGGAAGAGATGCACGACGCCACCATCAAGGCCATCATCGCCATGGCGGTGGGCGCGGTCGCCGGCATCGCCGGCCACGGCAGCGGCGATACCGTGGGCGCCGGCATGGCGGCCGGCGAGGGCGTTGGCCTGCGCTCCTACCTGTCCTTCTCGGTGGCGCAGGAAGCCTCGGCCGACCAGGCGGCCATGAAATTCCTCGACGCCACGCATCAATCGGCCCAGGGGCTGCTCGATTTCTTCACGATTCTGGAGCAGGAAGAATTTCTCTCGGCGCAGCGCCAGGATCCCTATCTCCGAACCCACCCCCTCACCTCGCAGCGCATCGAATATATACGCTTGCATGTCGCGCAGTCCCCGTGGTCGAAAGCGCCCGACCCGCCGCAATGGGTGGCCAATTTCAACATCATCAAGGCCAAGCTCGGCGCCTTCCTCAACGCGCCGGGCGATACGCTCGCTCAATACAAGGCCGACGACACTTCCGTGCCGGCGCGTTACGCGCGCGCCATCGCCTATTATCGCATCCCGCAACTGAAGGACGCGCTCGCCATCATCGACGGATTGATCCATGATTATCCCGACAACCCTTATTTCTACGAGCTCAAGGGACAAATGCTGTTCGAAAACGGTCACGTCGACGAGGCGGTGGCGCCTTATGAGAAGGCGGTGGAGCTGAAGCCCAATACGCCGCTGCTGCGCATCGAAGCGGCGCAGGTCGAGCTCGAGACCAACAATCCCGCGCTGCTGCCCAAGGCGTTGAGCAAGCTGGCCGATGCCGTGCATTTCGAAAACGACAATCCCGACGCCTGGCATTTCCTCGCCATCGCCTATGGCCGGAGCAACAATCTCGGCATGGCGGCGCTGGCGCTGGCCGAGGAAGGCATGGCCAACGGCAACTACAAGACCGCAGGCGAGCAAGCCGACCGCGCGATGAAGACCCTGCCGCCGGGGCCCGACCGCCAGCGCGCCCAGGACATCCGTGACGAAGCCAAGCGCATGCGGGACAAGTCATGAGTTTCATGATTTCCACCCGGTTGCGCGTGCTGCTCCTGGCCTTGGCGCTCGGGTTCTTCGCCGCCGCTCCGCGGGCCGACGCCCAATCCGCCTTCACCCCGGCGCAGCAACAGGAGCTGCAAAAGCTCATCCACGACTACCTGCAAAACCACCCCGAGGCGGTGATCGATGCGCTGAAAGCGGAAAAGCAGAAAGAGGAGGCGGCCACCGCCGAGAACCGGCGCAAGGCGATCGCGCAGAATCGCTCGGCGTTGCTGTCGGATCCGGATTCCGCGGTCGGCGGCAATCCCAAGGGCGACGTGACCCTGGTCGAGTTCTTCGATTACCGCTGTCCCTATTGCAAGCAGATGGAACCGACGATGCAGGCGCTCATCAAGGAGGATGGCAAGCTGCGCATCGTCTACAAGGAATTCCCGATCCTCGGGCCGGTTTCGGTTTTCGCCTCGCGCGTGGCCATCGCATCGCGCAAGCAGGGCAAATACGAGGAATTCCGCAGCCAGATGATATCGCTCAAGGGCAACATCGATCAGGATTCGGTGATGAAGGTCGCGGCGTCGTCCGGCCTCGACCTCGCCCGGCTCAAGACCGACATGGCAGCGCCGGAGGTGGACAAGATCATCCAGCGCAATTACGCACTCGCCGAAGCCCTCGGCATCGACGGCACGCCCGGCCTGGTGGTCGGCAACGCGATCAACGATGGCGCGGCCGACCTCGACGGCTTGCGCAGGATGATCGCGGCGGCGCGCAAGGGCGGCTAGCTAGGAAACGGTCTCCGGCCCGGTGGGATCGGCCAGGCCGGGTTCGTCGAAACGCGCCGAATTGACCCGCTTCCCCACCGGGTAATAACGCAAGGTCTTTTCATCCGCCGGCGCCAGCAACTTCTTCAGGCTTTCGGGCGATGCTTCGGGATCGAGCCAGCGCGCATAATGCGCCTCGGGCAGGATCACCGGCATGCGCGGGTGGAGCGGGCGCAGCAAGGAATTCGCCTCGGTGGTGATGATGGTGAAGCTGTCGATCGAAGGCGCATCCTTGCCGCCCGGTTTTTGCGTCCAGCGCTCCCACAGCCCGGCGAAGGCGAAAACGCCGCCGTCGCGCCGCGATATGAGGTAAGCCTGCTTGCCTTCGCCCTCCCCCGCCCATTCATAGAATCCGTCGGCCGGCACCAGGCAGCGCCGCTTGCGAAAGGCGGCCGCGAAGGCCGGCTTCTCGTCCAGGGTTTCGGCGCGCGCATTGATCAGCGAGGCGGATATCTTGCCGTCCTTGGCCCAGGACGGGATCAAGCCCCAGCGCAGATTTTGCAGCGTGCGCTCGCCCTTGGGCTCGCGGCGCTGGCGCAACACCGGCACCTCCTGGGTCGGCGCGATGTTGTAGCGCGGCGCCAGATTGGGCTGTTCGACGAAGCCCAAGGCCTGTCTCAACTCCGCTTCCGGCGTGGACAGCTTGAAGCGCCCGCACATGCGTTTTTACCCCCGGTCCCATGTTAAAAATGGGCGCCAAAAAGGATGGAAGCGGCATTTCCCTGCCTCTATCTTAGCGATCCGCTTCTTCCAGGATAGAGCCTCCTCCGCATGGGACAGTTCGGCATGGGTCAATCGGTGCGGCGCACCGAAGACCCGCGTTTCATCACCGGCCATGGCCGTTATACCGACGACGTGAGCTTGCCGCGCCAGGCCGTGGGTTATGTGCTGCGCTCGCCCCACGCCCATGCCCGCATCCGCAAGATCGGCACCGCGGCGGCGATGGCGGCGCCGGGGGTGCTCGGCGTGTTCACCGCCACCGATCTCGCCAAGGACGGCATCGGCCGCATCCCCTGCGTCGTGCCGTTGAAGAACCGCGACGGCAGCCGGGTCGTGCTGGTCGAGCATCCGTTGCTGGCCGAGGGCAAGGCGCGGCATGTCGGCGACGGCGTCGCCTTCATCGTCGCCGGAACCCTGGCCCAGGCCAAGGACGCGGCCGAGCTGGTCGATGTCGATTACGAAACCCTGCCGGCCGCGGCCGAAACCGCGACCGCCAACGCGCCCGGGCAGCCGCTGGTGTGGGACGAGATCCCGGGCAATCTCTCTTTCGACTGGGAAAGCGGCAACCGCAAGGCCGTCGAGGCGGGCTTCGCCAAGGCCAAGCATGTGGTCGAGCTGACGCTCGTCAACAACCGCCTGGTCGCCAATTCGATGGAGCCGCGCGGCGCGCTGGGATCTTACGACCCGGGCGACGGGCGTTTCACCCTCACCACCTCGACCCAGGGCTCGCACGCCATCCGCCGGCTGCTCGCCGCGAACGTCTTCAAGCTGCCGGAGAACCGCTTCCGCGTGGTGACGCCCGATGTGGGCGGCGGCTTCGGCATGAAGCTGTTCCTCTATCCCGAGCAAGGATTGGTGCTCTACGCCGCGCGCAAGCTCGGGGGGCCTGTGAAATGGACCGGCGAGCGCGGCGAATCCTTCCTCACCGATGCGCATGGCCGCGACAACATCACCCGCGCGCGTCTGGCGCTCGACGCCGATTTGAACTTCCTCGCGCTCGAGGCCGAGACCACCGCCAATCTCGGCGCCTATCTCTCGAATTTCGCCACCTTCATCCCGACCATGGCCGGCACCGCCATGCTCGCGGGATGCTACCGCACGCCCGCCGCCGTGGTGCGCGTCAAGGGCGTCTACACCAACACCGTGCCAGTCGACGCCTATCGCGGCGCCGGGCGGCCCGAGGCCAATTACGTCATCGAGCGCCTGGTCGATCACGCCGCGCGCCAGTTGAAGATCGCGCCCGCCGAGCTGCGCCGGCGCAATTTTATCCCGCCCGAGGCGATGCCCTACAAGACCGCCTTGGGCCTGAGCTATGACAGCGGCGATTTCGCCAAGAACATGGATGACGCGCTCAAGACCGCCGATTTCGAGGGATTCCCCGCGCGCCGCGCGCAAGCCAAAACGCGCGGGCGGCTGCGCGGTTTCGGCATCGCGACCTATATCGAGCAATGCGGCGGCGGCTTCGACGAGATGGCGGAGATACGCTTTGATTCGAGCGGCGCCGCCACCGTCATCGTCGGCTCGCAATCCTCCGGCCAGGGCCACCAGACCGCCTACGCCCAGCTGGCCGCCGACGGGCTCGGCATTCCGTTCGACCGCGTGCGGGTGCATCAGGGCGACACCGACATCGTCGGCTTCGGGCGCGGCACCGGCGGCTCGCGCTCGCTGCCGGTGGGCGGCGTGGCGGTGACGCTCGCGGTCAAACGCATCATCGACAAGGGCAAGAAAATCGCCGCGCACCGGCTCGAAGCCGCCGAGGCCGATCTCGAATTCGCCGATGGATTCTATGTCGTTTCCGGCACCGACAAGCGCATCGCCATGACCGAGGTGGCGCAGGCCGCGTTCAACCCGCTGCTGCTGCCGCCCGGTTTCGAGCCGGGCTTCGACGAGAAGGCGCATTTTCTCCCCGCCGCGCACACCTTCCCCAATGGCTGCCATGCCTGCGAGATCGAGATCGATCCCGAGACCGGCCAAACCCGCATCGCGCGTTATGTCGTGGTCGACGATTTCGGCAACGTGGTGAACCCGCTGCTGCTCGCGGGCCAGGTGCATGGCGGCGTCGTCCAGGGCGTGGGCCAGGCGCTGGTCGAGAATTGCATTTATGACGGCGCCAGCGGCCAGCTCTTGACCGGCTCCTTCATGGATTACGCCATGCCGCGCGCCGACGATATTCCGCCGATCGAATTCGCCGTCAACATCGTGCCCTGTACCACCAATCCGCTGGGGCTGAAGGGCGCGGGCGAGGCCGGCGCCATCGGCGCCCCGCCCGCCGTGATGAATGCCGTGGTGGACGCGCTCGCCGAGCTGGGCGTCGGATCGATCGACATGCCGGCGACGCCGCAAAGCGTGTGGCGAGCCATCCATCGGGCGGGCGCCGGGCGATGAACGCCGAGCACCAGGCTTTGCTCGAAGCCGCGCGCCTCGCCGCGCGCCAGGCGGCTTTGGCCATTCTCAAGGTCTACGCCACGCCCTTCGATGTCCGGCACAAGGCCGATAAATCGCCCGTCACCCTTGCCGATGAACAAGCCGAACGACTCATCATCGCCGCGCTCAAACGGGCCGCGCCGGATATTCCGGTGATCGCCGAGGAAGAACAGGCGGCGGCCACCGGCCTGCAACCCGGCGCGCCGCCGCGCTTCTGGCTGGTCGATCCGCTCGACGGCACCAAGGGCTTCGTCGCGCGGCAGGATGAATTCACCGTCAATATCGGGCTGGTGGAAGGCAACCGCCCGGTGCTGGGCGTGGTCGGCGTGCCGGTCAAGGGCCTGATCTACGCGGCATCCGGGCCGGGCACGGCGACGCGCCAGCGCGGGGAATCCCCGCCCGAGCCGATTTCGGCGCGGCTTCCCCCGGCGAAGCCGGTGCTGCTGTCGAGCCGGCTGCACGGCTCGTCGCGCCGGATCGACGCCTATCTGGCGGCCATCCCCGGCGCCGAACACCGGCAGATGGGAAGCGCGGTCAAATTCTGCCTTTTGGCCGAGGGCATCGCCGATCATTACCCGCGCTATGGCGAGACCCATGAATGGGACACCTGCGCCGGCCAGGCGATCCTCGAAGCGGCGGGCGGCAGCGTGACGACCGTCGAAGGCGCGCCGTTCCGCTACGGCAAGCCCGCCTATCTCAATCCCGGCTTCATCGCCCGCGGGCGGACGTGACCGACTTGCTGCCCCCGGCCGCGCTTGGCCGCGCGGCGGAGCTCCTGCGCCAGGGCAGGCTGGTCGCCTTCCCGACCGAGACGGTCTATGGGCTGGGCGGCGACGCCACCAGCGAGAACGCGGTGGCCGCGATCTTCGCCGCCAAGGAACGGCCGCAATTCAATCCTTTGATCGTCCATGTGCCCGATCTCGCCGCCGCCGAGAATCTCGCGGTGTTCGACGCGAGGGCGCGAAACCTCGCGCGGAAATTCTGGCCGGGGCCGCTGACCCTGGTCTTGAAGCGCGCGAAGGATTGCCCGGTGGCGCTCTTGGCTTGCGCCGGGCTCGACACGCTGGCGCTGCGCGTGCCGGCGCATCCCTTGGCGCAAAAGCTGCTGCGCGAAACCGGATTGCCGCTGGCGGCGCCGAGCGCCAACCGTTCGGGCCACGTCAGCCCGACCACGGCCGCGCATGCGATGGAGGAACTCGGCGGGCGGATCGAAGCCGTGCTCGATGGCGGCCCCTGCCCGATCGGCATTGAATCGACCATCCTCGATCTCTCGGAATCGATACCCATGCTGTTGCGGCCCGGCGGCATGGCGCTGGAGGAAGTGGAGAAAATTCTCGGGCCCATCGCGCGCGCGCGGGCGGACGGGAAAATTCGCGCCCCCGGCATGACGGAGCGGCATTACGCCCCGTCCTTGCCCTTGCGCTTGAACGCGGCGAGCGTGGCCAAGACCGAGGCGCTGCTCGCCTTCGGGCCGAAACCGCTCCCGGGCGCGGCGCGCGGCCTTTCATTGAGCCCCACCGGCGATCTTCAAGAGGCGGCATCCCGGCTTTTCGCCGCCTTGCGCGAGCTCGACCGCCCCGAATTCTCGGGGATCGCCGTCATGCCCATCCCCGGGCAAGGCCTGGGCCTCGCTATCAACGACCGGCTTGCCCGCGCGGCGCGGGGGCGATAGGGCTTAAGGCATGGCCGTGACCGAAAAGACCCGGATCGAGGAGACGCTCGCCCACCTCAAGGGGCTGTTGGGCGAAAAAGGCGCGATCGCCGATCCCGCCGGCATGGCGCCCTATCTCGCCGAGCAGCGCGAGCTCTATCACGGCAAGGCGCTCTTGGTGCTGCGCCCATCCTCGACCCGGGAGGTGGCCGAGGCGGTCAGGCTCTGCGCCGAATCCCGCATCCCGATCTATCCCCAAGGCGGCAATACCGGCCTCGTCGGCGGCGCGGTCTCGACCCAGGACGGCGTGGTGCTGAGCCTCGGGCGGATGAACCGGGTGCGCGCAATCGACCCGATCAATTTCACCATCACCGCCGAGGCGGGCTGCGTGCTGGCCGACATCCAGCGCGCGGCCGAGCAGGCCGACCGGCTCTTCCCCTTGAGCCTCGGCGCCGAAGGCTCGTGCCAGATCGGCGGCAATCTCTCGACCAATGCCGGCGGCATCGCCGTTTTGCGCTACGGCAACATGCGCGAATTGGCCCTCGGTCTCGAAGCGGTGCTGCCCGACGGCAGGATCTGGAACGGGCTCCGGGGCTTGCGCAAGAACAACACCGGCTATGATCTGAAACAGCTCTTCATCGGCGGCGAAGGCACGCTCGGCGTCATCACCGCCGCGACGCTCAAGCTTTTCCCCCGGCCGCGCGAGATCGAGACCGCGTTCCTGGGCTTGAAGCGCATCGAGGACGTGATGCAGCTTTTCGCCCGCGCCCGGGCCGCGAGCGGCGATCAGCTGACGGGATTTGAGCTGGTGCCGCGCATCGGATTGGAGAACGTGCTGAAGCACGGCGTCAATCTGCACGACCCGCTCAAGACCAGGCATGACTGGTACGTGCTCCTCGAAGTGTCGTCGAGCCAGAAGGAGAGCGGCTTGCGCGGCGCACTCGAGGATCTGCTGGCTCAGGCCATGGAAGCGGGGCTGGTGCAGGACGGCGTCATATCCGCCAGCGAGGCGCAACGGGGCGAACTGTGGCGCATCCGGGCTTCGCTCGCCGAGCTGCAAGGCGCCATGGGCGGCAGCATCAAGCACGACGTCTCCGTGCCGGTGAGCCGGGTCGCCGATTTCATCCTCGAGGCCAACGCCGCCGTGACCGCCACGCTGCCCGGCATCCGCCCCTATCCCTTCGGCCATGTCGGCGACGGCAACATCCACTACAATCTGGCGCAACCAACGGGCGCCGACAAAGCCGTGTTCCTCCGGCGCTGGGCCGAGTTCAACCGCATCGTCCACGACATCGTGACCGGGATGGGCGGCTCGATCAGCGCCGAGCACGGCATCGGCCTGGTCAAGCAGGCCGAGCTCGAACACTACGCCCAGCCGTTGGAGCTTGAATTGATGCGCCGGGTCAAGGCCGCCTTCGACCCCCAGGGCATCATGAATCCCGGAAAAATGCTGAGGCCCGCGCCATGAGCGAATACGCCGCCCCTTTGCAAGAGATGCGTTTCGTCCTCGACGAGATCGCGGGCCTGCCGGAAATAGCGTCGCTGCCCGGCTGCGCGGGCGCTTCATCCGACACGGTCGGCGCGGTGCTGGAGGAAGCGGCCAAATTCGCCGCCAAGGTTCTGTCGCCCTTGAACCGCAGCGGCGACATCGAGAAAAGCCATCTCGAAAACGGCGTGGTGCGCAGCCCGAAGGGCTTCAAGGAGGCCTATCGGGATTTCGCCGCGGGGGGCTGGACCGGGCTTTCCGCGCCGCCGGAATATGGCGGCCAGGGCCTGCCCGCCGCGCTCGCCACCGCGGTGTTGGAAATGTGGGATTCGGCCAACATGTCCTTCGCGCTCTGCCCGTTGCTGGCGGTCGCGGCGATCGAATTGCTGGCCGCGCAAGGCAGCGCCGAGCAGAAGCGGGTTTACCTGCCCAAGCTGATCTCCGGCGAATGGACCGGGACCATGAACCTGACCGAGCCGCAGGCGGGATCCGATCTGGGCGCGTTGCGCACGCGCGCGGTGAAGGAAGGCGATCATTACCGCATCACCGGGCAGAAAATCTTCATCACCTGGGGCGAGCACGACATGGCCGCCAACATCGTGCATCTGGTGCTGGCGCGGCTCCCTGACGCGCCCGCCGGCAGCAAGGGCATCTCGCTCTTCCTGGTGCCGAAATTCCTGCCCAACGCCGATGGCGGCCCGGGGCCGCGCAACGATCTGCGCTGCCTCAGGATCGAGGACAAGCTCGGCATCCGCGCCAGCCCGACCTGCGTCATGTCCTATGGCGACAATGGCGGCGCGGTCGGATATCTGGTGGGAGCCGAAAACCGCGGCCTCGAAGGCATGTTCATCATGATGAACCATGCGCGGCTCCATGTCGGGCTCGAGGGCGTGGCGATATCCGAGCGCGCCATGCAACGCGCCCGCGCCTACGCCAACGAACGCGTGCAAGGAAAGCCGGTGACGGCGCTGGACGGCGGGAAGGCGCCGATCCTTCATTATCCAGATGTGCGCCGCATGCTACTTTCGATGCGTTCCGCCACCGAAGCTTCGCGCGCCTTGACCTATTACGCCGCCGGCCAGTCCGACCGGGCACGCCACCATCCCGATAAGGCGAAACGCGATGCTTCCCAAGCGCGGCTCGATCTGCTGACACCGGTGGTCAAGGCGTGGAGCACCGATTTGGGCGTCGAGGCGGCCTCGACCGGCATCCAGGTTCATGGCGGCATGGGCTTCATCGAGGAGACGGGGGCGGCCCAGCATCTGCGCGATGCGCGCATCGCGCCCATCTATGAGGGCACCAACGGCATCCAGGCCAATGACCTGGTCGGGCGCAAGCTCGCGCGCGACCAGGGCGCGGCGGCGCAGGCTCTTGTCGCCGACATGCGCAAAACCTTGAAGCGTCTCGATGGCGAAAAAGCGCTAGCGGCCCCGCTCGCGCAAGGCATCGACGCGCTGGAACAGGCGAGCCGGGCGCTGGTCGAAATCCACGGCAAGGACGCGGGCCGCGCGCTCGCCGGGGCCGAGCCTTATCTCAGGCTGCTCGGCACCGTGGCGGGCGGCTGGCTTCTGGCCGAAGGCGCGCTGGCGGCGTCGCGGTTGCTCGACGCGCGGCAGGGCGACGCCAAGTTCCTTAAGGCCAAGTGTGCGACCGCGCGGTTTTATGCCGAGCACCGCCTGGCGCTGGCGCCGGCGCTGCTGCCCGCGGTGACGGGCGGCGGCACGGTGATGGATTTCGCGCTCGACCAGCTCTAGGATTTTTACTTCAGGACTTGACGACGACCGCCGGCTTGGTGTTGACGCAACGCAGCAGGCGCCAATAGCCGAACAGATTGCTCGGCCTTATCTCGCGCACCGACAAGGCGCTCGCCATCAGGAAATCGTCGAGCGGGAAATCGGCGTGGAAGCCGATCTTGCCGGCCAAGGGCGCGAGCGTCTTCTCCACCCCGCGCATCACCGGATTCTCGCTGGTGAAATGATTGACGATGACGATGGTGCCGCCCGGGCGGCAGACGCGGCGCATCTCGGCGGCGAAGCGGGCGGGATCGGGCACGACCGAGGCCACATAGAGCGCCAGCACCGCGTCGAAGCTGCTGTCGGCGAAACTCAAATTCTCCGCGTCCATTTCGTGCAGCGCCTTGACCTGTTTCAGGTTCTTGGCTTGGACGCGCTTTTTCGCCTTGGCCAGCATCTCGGCTGAAACGTCGATGCCGGTGACCTCGGCGTCCGCGCGGAAATAGGGCAAGGACAGGCCGGTGCCGACGCCCACCTCGAGGATGCGTTGCCCCGGCTGGTCGTTGGCGAAGCGCACCGCCGCCTTGCGGCCGGGATGAAAGATCGGCCCAAAGACGAAATCGTAGGAACCGGAAAACAGCCGGTAGGTCTTGACCGTATCTTGCAAGTCCATGGAACCCGCCCCTTTGAGCGGCAGTCTATCATACCAAAGGGTCGGACACGCCAGCCCTATCGGCCAGGGACAGGCTCAGGCCAGGGTGACTCGCTCGGCCTCAAGGCCCTTGCGGCCTTCGACCACATCGACCTGAACGCGTTGCCCGGGTTCGAGCGCTTCCAGGCCGCTGCGGCGAAGCGCGGTGATGTGCACGAAAATGTCCTTGCCGCCGCCTTCGGGCGAGATGAAGCCATATCCCTTGTCCGGCTCGAACCATTTGACCGCGCCCTGCATGCTCTGCGCCGGGCCGCGCGGCTGCGTGGCGGGGCCGCGGCCGCCGCCGCCCGAAGGCGCGGCCGTGCTGTTGTCGATATTGAGGACGTTCACCACCAGGGGCCCCTTGGCGCCCGATCCCACTTCGCAGGTGATCGAGGCGCCTTCGCGGACATCCTCGTATCCGGCGCGGCGCAGGATCGCCATCGGCAGGAAGGCGTCGGGGGTTCCGTCCGACATGGCGACGAAGCCGAAACCCTTCGACGAATTGAACCACTTCACCTTGGCCTCGACGCGGCGGCCGCTCGGGGCGTCCTCGGCGCGGAAAAAATCAGGACGGCGGTCACGGTCAAACATGGGCGTTCTAGTAGCCTCCCCCAGTCATACTGAATAATTTTTTAGATTAGCGCGAATTGGCATACCCCGCCAGAGTGCACGAGTCGTATCACATTTCGCAGCGCAACAACGGCCTTAGCCGGGATAAGCGGCCACTTTCTGGCGCTGCTCGCCCAGGCCCGTGATGGTGAGCCGCATGACGTCGCCCGGCTTCAAGAAACGGTTGCGCCCCATCCCCACGCCCGACGGCGTGCCGGTGGCGATCAGATCGCCCGGCATCAGGGTCAGGAACTGGCTCGTATAGCTGATGATGGTGGCGCAATTGAAGATCATGTCCTTGGTCGAGGCCTTCTGCATCACCTGGCCGCTCACTTCGCACATCACCTCGAGGCCTTGCGGGTCCGGCACCTCGTCGGGCGAAACCAGCCAGGGACCGGTCGGGCAGAAGGTGTCGCAGCCCTTGCCCTTCATCCATTGCGGCCCGCGCTCCAGCTGGAAATTGCGCTCCGAGACGTCGTTGACGATGCAATAGCCGGCGACGTGCTTCAGCGCGTCCGCTTCGGAGACGTATTGCGCCTTGGTGCCGATGAAGATGCCGAGCTCGGCTTCCCAATCGCCCTTGATCGAATTCTTGGGCAGGATGACGGTGTCGTTCGGGCCGGAATAGGACGTGATCGTTTTCATGAACAGCACCGGCTCGGTCGGTATCTTCATGGTCGCTTCGTTGGCGTGATCGCGGTAGTTCAATCCCACGGCGACGATCTTCGGCACCTGGGCGACCGGCGGGCCGAGGCGCGGATTGCCGGCGACCGGCGGCAGCCGCGCCGGATCGAGTTTCTTCAGGCGCTCGAGCGCGGCGGGCGCCAGCATGTCGGGCGTGATGTCGGGGATCGTGCCCGAGAGATCGCGGATCTGGCCGCTCTTGTCGAGGATGCCGGGCTTTTCCTTGCCCGGTGGGCCGTAGCGGAGAAGTTTCATGGCGGCTGCCGTCCTTGTGCCAAAGGGCGGCGAATCTGCCATGGGGAGCAAAGGCTTGTAAACCGCTTAACCGGCCCCTTATCCGGCCCGTCTGGCCCGCCCCGTCTAACCAGCCCCGTCTAGCCAGAAGACGCGGCGAGCTTGGCCTTGAGCACGGCGAGATAGGCCTCGACGCGGGCGGCGTTGACGCCGAAATCGCCCTGCCCCTGGCGCGACAGCGAGCGCACATCGATGCGGCTGCCGTCGCCGCGCCGGGCCACGCGGATGCTGACATCGTCGGTGAAACCCATCCAGAAGCTGCGCTGGCTCGCCTCGATGCGGCCCGCCTTCTTGTCATAGGCGATGTCGATCCAGCCCGGCATGGCTTGCGCCGCGGCGAGCGCGCGCTCGAACGCGTCGGAAAACGGCAGGTCGCTCAACACCGGCTTGATGCCGGGATAGGCCTCGAGCTGCTGCCGCGCCACGTCGGGCCCGCCATATTCGACCGGCACCGCGTGTTCCACCCGCCGCGCCGACAGCACCGACCAGAAAACCGGCGGGTTGACGGTGTCGGTGGTGATGTCGTGGATCACCGGCAATCGCGCGGCGATCTGCGCGTAGTGCCACGGCATATAGGCCAGCACGGATCCGAGCAGCAATCCGCCGATGGCGATGAGGCGGTAGAGCCGCGACATCCGCGCCCAGCCGCCCAGGCTCGCGAGCGAGATAAGCGCCGCCAGCAATCCGCCATAGGCGGAATAACGGATCAGCTCGAAGGAGACGATGTAGTGCCAGAGGCCGAGTCGCCAGCCCGCCGGCGCCAGCGCCAAGGCCGCCAGCGAAGCGGCCGCCAGCCAAAAGCCGAGCGCCGCCGAGGCCGCCGCCATGCCGCGCCGGGGCCGGATTGCGATGCTGTGCTGATAGACCATGCGCGCTCTCCTACCGCCCTAATCCTGCCACCAAACGCCGGTAAGCCGTGAGATCATCTTCGGCGGCGATTTACCTGCGATTCGGGCGCCGAAAGACAAGCCTCCATCTCCTTGACCCCATTGGCTTTACGCGCCATGCCAGCGGGGTTTAGGGTGCGGCGATCGATGGCGAGGGCATGAGGGTGACGATACATCCCGCCATATCTGACATAACGGCGGACGGCGCCGAGAAATTCCGCCACCGGGCGGACCGGCGCGCGCTGTGGCGGTCCTGCGGCAATTCGCTGCTGCTGCATGTCCTGTTGCTCGCCTTGCTGATCGGGCTGTGGCAGATCACGCCGCCGGACGAGATCGTCTTGCCGCCGATCGCTGTGAAATTCGAGGGCAGCGGCGCCGCGGGATCGCCGGCCGGCGGCAACGGCAAGGCGGCGATGCCGGGCCGAGAAAACGGCGCGGCCGCCAAGCCCGCGGCGGCGGCGGCGCAAACCGAGCCCGCCGTCATTCCCCTCCACAACGCGCGGGCCGCGCCACCGCCCGTGCCGAAACCGGCGCCAAAGATGTCGCGCCAGCCGCCGCCCAAACCCAGCCCGGCCCCCGCCGCGCAAAGCCCGGCCGCGCCGGCGGCTATGTCCGCCCCAACCCCCGCGGCCGATCAATCGGTCCAAACCGCCGCGGCCGCGAGCGCGGCGGGATCGGGCCGTGGCGATGAAGGCGCGGACGCCGCCGGAAACGGCGCCGTCGGCCGAAGCCAGGACGATGTGGGCAACGGCGGCGGATCGGGCTCGGGCGACGATTATCTCGATCTGCTGCGTCGCCACTTGAACCGCTTCAAGAAATATCCCGAAGAGGCGGTCAAGCAGAAGCAGGAGGGCACCGTCCTCGTCGGGTTCAACCTGGCGCATGACGGCACCGTGATCAAATCCTGGATCGAGCAAAGCTCGGGCAATCCCCTGCTCGACCAGGCGGCGTTGGACATGATGCGCGACGCATCGCCGGCGCCGCCGGTGCCCGAGCGTTATTGGGACAAGAAGGGCCCGATCATCCTGCCGGTCGATTTCAAGATCGGCTTCTTCGACAAGATGATGCATTAGGTTGCCCGATGCCGGCTTCGGGCCGGAAGCGGAACTAAGTTGGCCTTCTGCGACCCTGCCCGGCATGGTCAATTTCCGGCAGGCCAGTATTCAAACGGCCAGGAACATAGGCGGCGGGGCGCCGCGGCACGTGGCCGGCGCGTTCAAGCCCGAGCCTAACGAGGCGCGAGCGCCGCACTGAAACGTCGGGGCTCCTTACAGAAGCGCGGGCGGGGGCATGTCAAACACTCGTGAAATCAATGGTTTCATGCATGGCACGGCGCTTGCTTTGTCATTGGTTGGAGAATTACTGTAATTTATGAAGAAGTTTATGATGAATACAAGTATTTGTATTAACTTATACTAGTATTTTACTTGGTTTTTGCTAAAATTTTATTTGAAATTGCTTTGAGACATCGAGAAATACTCATAATCTCCTCGCCATCGGTCGTGACGTTCGCAGCGGGAAGAAGGAAAAATCCATGTCCGCCTTGTTCTTTCGAGCCTCGCGGCCGTCCACGACCCGCGCTCATTACGAGAAGCTCCGCCAATGAAACCCATACGCTCGATCGCAGCCGCCGTGCTGGTTACCGGCTCCCTCCTTGGCCTCCAACCGGCCCAGGCCACGCCGATCACCGTCGTATGGAACTTCACGCCGGCAACAAGCACCCTTTTCGGAACGACGAACACCTACACGAGCACGAGCAGCCCGGCGCTGTCGCCCGCGGAGAACATCATCGCAAGCGGCTTCGCCGGCACCACGCCGGAGGATCTCTACGGTAAGAACACGGGTGCAGACGAGCAGGGCCTCGGCCTCAACAACGATCCCACGGGCGACCACGAGGTCACGCCCGGCAGCTTTATCCAACTCAATCTGTCTCAGCTGAGCGCGCCGCCCCTCCTCAGCCTGAGCCTTAGTTTCCAGACGGGCAGCACGACTGCGCCCGACGAGTGGGCGGTGTACGGCACGAATACCCCTGGGACGCTGGCCGGAGCGACGCTGATCGATACCGGGGCAAACGACAACCTCATCTCCAGTCTGCCCGGCTCGATCCTTGGCACTTACACCTATCTCGACTTCACCGCCTTGTCGGGGAACGTCCTGCTGGCCGAGGTCGACGACACCTTCAATGTACCGTCGAGCGTTCCCGAGCCCGCCAGCTTGGCGATCCTTGCCGCGGGCCTCGGCGGCCTGTTCTTCTTCAGGCGCCGTATCGGCAAGGTTTTCCACACGGCGGTCTGATCGCTTTTTACGGATATCCCCATCGGAATGCTATTATTCGCTCCAATTCCCGGCCGTCGGGGAAATGCCGGATCAAAGGAGCGCCGTCCCAATTGACCGCCTTCCCGCCTTCGCCCAATTCCACCGACGGCGTGATCCGTTTCACCGCGGAGCCGCGTAGTCCTTTCGCGGTGAAGCGCTTGCCCCTGCTGGCCAGACTTTACCGCCTCGCTTACCGGCCGCGGCGGCGCGAGCATCATCGCCTCGTCGGAAAGGCCGCGCTCATCGCGCATCGGCGGCTCTACGAGGCGGGGTTTGGCGGCATTGGCGTCGCCGCGATCGACGTGGCCGGCCAAAGGCGAGAGTTGCGCTTCAATGCCCGCAACACGCAGTTCCAGGCGCTCTACATGCCGCGATTCCTGCCCTGCTACGAGCCCGAAACCACGGCGCTGATCGATCTTTTGGTCGGCCCGCGCGACGTGTTTTTCGACGTCGGCGCCAATTGGGGCTGGTATGCCCTGACCGTGGCCAGCCGCAAGGGCTTCAACGGCACGGCCCACGCCTTCGAGCCCGATCCATCGAGCTTCGCCGATCTGACGTCGCTGGTGGATCAAGCGGGCTTGGCCCAACGCATCGCCTGCCACAAACTTGCCCTCGGCGATCGCGATGGCGAGACTTCGATGTCGCTCCCCGATGGCGTCCATAGCGGCCTCGCCACGATCGCGCCGGGCGGCGGTCTGCGCGTTTTGTCGGCGCGGCTCGACACGCTCGGCTTGCCGTCGCCGCAGGTCATCAAACTCGATGTCGAGGAACATGAATACGAGGCGCTGGCTGGCGCGCATAAGACCATCGCCAAGGGCCGCCCCTTTATTATCTTCGAGAGTTGGGCGCAGCCCGACCGTCCTAAAGTCACCTCGGCACCCTTGGATCTTCTTGTGTCGTGGGGCTATCGGCTGTTTTTCCCGGCTTGGCAGATTGGCGAATTTGGCGAGCCTTATGCGAAAATGCCCTGGTCGGGCGGCGAGGCGAAGCTGGCATTAGTGCCCTTTATCCCGGTGCAGCGCGGCTTGCTGCCTGCCTACGCCAACATCGCCGCCATACCCGTTGAGCGGATGGGCGAGTTCGAGCGGCGGCTCGTCCATGACAAATCGCGCTTGAGCGCGCCGCCGGCCCGGTTACAGGAAAAAGCCGAATAATTTCGCTTTTGCAGGGCGGCGCCAGAGGTGGACCTTGGCTTGCCGCGTCAGGTTCGCCGCCATTGCTCCAAGCGCCGGCGGCGGCGGGTTAGGGCGAGGCCCGCGAATGCGCCGCCAAGGAGGGCGAGCGTGCCGGGCTCGGATACGCTTTGGGGAACGGCGTCCGTCAGGCTTACATTGTCCCAATCGGCCTGTCCGCCAACAGGCGTGCTCAGTTCGATCGTGATCGGCAGGCCGGCGTCAGCCGCGGTAGCGGTGAAGGTGGCCGTATAGGTCACCCAAGTCCCGCTATACTGGACCGGAATTGTGGCTGGCGTCGCATCGATCACAGTGCTGCCGATGCCGAGGGCGACGGTGCCAAGATCGGGACCATCGTAACGATAACCTTGAGCCACCATCAGCGTGTAAGTGAGGCCGGCTTGCGCGGTCACCCCAACGGTCTGGGAAATCGTTCCGCCATTGCTGTAGGCGACCGTGCTTCCGTTCGGTATGGAGCTGAGGAAATTTCCGTTCGGCTGCCACTCGCCATACTCGCCGGTGCCGGATGTCGTCCATCCGGGGATTCCCGTGTCGATTGAAAAGTGGCTACCCGCGCTGGTATAGGGCAAACCGCCGGCGGGCAGAGTTTCGAAGGATGCATTCGTGACGGTGATGATTCCCGCTTGCGCGGCGGTTCCGAGAACGCCGGACAGCGCCGCGGAAGCGGCAAGCATTTTCAGTATGTCGATAAATCTTCCCATCGGTTATGCCCGACAAGCGATCGGCAAGGCTTGTCCCGCTTTGGGACGCTGCGGAGTTTCGGCGGAAATCTGACCGGACATGGCCCTGCTCCTGAATGGCGCGCCAAGTTGTGCTGATGGCATTCCGGAACACTGACGAAATTATTCTACAATGTCCACAATCAATGCCTAAAATTTAAGTAAACACTAAGTATAATCTGAGTAATATTTTCTATTATTTAAATATACAATTTAGCCAAATTGCACGGCCTTATCGAGTGGCGAGGCCTTGCATCGCCGGCGCCGCCGGTGCCCGAGCGCTATTGGGACAAGAAGGGCCCGATCATCCTGCCGGTCGATTTCAAGATCGGCTTCTTCGACAAGATGATGCATTAGGTTGCCCGATGCCGGCTTTGGGCCACGCCCGGCCGTGGGGCAACTGCCTTGGGTCCTTCGGCAATGGCCGCCACCGTATCGTCAAATGTTCATTGCGGCGGAATTTGCCGGACCAACCTTACTTCTATCTGCCCGCTGGTATAGGTGGACACGATCGCTATAAACAACTGTCGCGGCTTGCCATCCGGACCGGTCACCCCCTTCACGTCGGCATGTATCGAGATGCCGTTATCAACTTGGCTCTCCGGCGGAAAGTTGGTGAGCGGTCCGATATTATTCTTCGCCGCCCAAGCGCTGAGCTGCGATTGGTAGGGCTGCTGGAAGTTCGGCGCCGTCCCATAGAACCGCCGAACCGCGCAGGCATGATAGGGCGGTTCTTCGATCGTGATCGCGTAAGACCCGTCCGCCGTCTTGAGAAACCAACCATGGCCGGGATCGCTGTGCAAATAGGCTTTGACCTGGTCTTGGGACATCGCCGCGAGTTGTCTCTTCGCGGCGCCTTCGGCCAACGCCGCGTCATCGGGGAACCTTGAAAAGCACATGTCGGCAAAGAGATCGGCCAGTTCCCTGCCGGGATCCGGGGTTTGGGCGCTGGCGGATTCGGGGAGACAAAAGATCAAAAGAACGGCAACGACTTGGACCCACGCCTTCATAATGTCCTCCGGGCCGGCCGTCGGCCCCAATAGAAGATTCGAAAACCACCTTCACACGAAACGCCCAGCCGCGCCATGACCGCCATGGATCAAAAGCGGACATAGCGGCATGACATTGGAATGTCCGCTTTGCCCCGAATACCGGACATTGCTAGGCGGCTCTTGAATGTCTGCTTCGTGGCCACAAGCGGACATTACGGACATGGCCTTCTATGGCGTTGCGCCGAGACGCTTCAGGCCTTCCTGCGCCTCTTTCATTTTGGGATCGAGCTTAAGCGAAGCTCGATAATCGGCAATGGCTTTTTCGCGCTGGCCAAGCTTCTCATAAATCTCGGCCCTTGTTTCGATATTGTCCGCATCGGCGGGCGCCAGCGCGACAGCTTTCTCGGCATCGGGCAGCCCTTTCGCGTCCTCGCCTTTCTCGTGATAAGCCCAAGCGCGATCGTTAAGAGCATCGGCATCGTCGGGCTTGAGCGATATCGCTTGGCTGTAGTCGGCGATCGCCTGGTCATAGAGGCCCTTGTCGTCATAAGCGGCGCCACGGGCCTTGTAGGCCTTGACGTCATCGGGTCTGAGCGATATCGCCCGGGCAAAGTCGGCAATCGCCTGGTCATCAAGGTCCTTCTTTTTGTAGGCCATGCCGCGATTGAAATAGGCGTCGGCGTGATCGGGCTTGAGCGCGATCGCCTTGGTGTAATCGGCGATCGCCTGGTCGATGAGATCCTTCCGTCTATAGGCAATGCCGCGGTTGTTGTAGGCATCGGCGTCATCGGGCTCGAGCGATATCGCGTGGTTATAGTCGGCGATCGCCTCGTCATAGAGTTTAATGTCAGCGTAGACGATGCCGCGGTTGTTATAGACAGTAGCGTCGTCAGGCGTGAGCGTTATCGCCTGGTTGTAATCGGCGATCGCCTGGTCATAGTGGCCTGTTTTTTCATAGGCAACACCGCGATTGATGTAGGCGCCGGCTAAATTTACGGTTTCAAGCCGGCCGCTTTGGATCAACTGAGTGCAGTAACCGATGCGCGCCTCGGCGGGAATGCCAGTGCCCGTCCGTTCACCCGTGCAACGATCCCATTCCTCATCAGGCACCAATGCCCATGCAGGAAATGCTGCGAATGCCAAGGCCAAGACGATCAAAATCCTCCGCAAGTGTTTCCTCCCCTCTATATTTGCCCCTCATGCACGGGCTTGACCGGTGCCGCGCATTTTATTAGCGCGGCCACAAGGGTGCAACCGGCGGACCCCGGTTCAACCTCACTCCCTCAAAGTGGACGATTTGCCTAAGCCGAAACCTGGATCATGTCCGCTTTGCGCCACAAGCGGACATTACCCGGCGGTCGACACAGTCCAGATCTAACGCACGCGCATGGCCGTGATGGTCATTTCACCATAGCCTGCCATTCGTAGATTTGATCTTGCGCTGCCCGCGCGTTAGATGCATCGGGAACAAGCGCTAGATACCGGCTCATTTCAATGATTGCATCCGGTGTATCGTCGGCTCCTGCGAGCACCAAGGCGCGGTTGAAATGCCCCTCCGGCCACCACGGCGCGACTTCGAGCGCTTGCCCGTAATAATCGGCGGCGGCCATGAAGTCTTTGTTGCCGACAGCCGTATCCGCCTGAACGTGGAACTTGTGCAGTTCTTCGCCTGGCACCGGCTTCACCGCTGCGGCCCGATAGGATTGCGCAACCGCTTCGAAGTCGGCTTGCGGTTGAAAAGTCGGGGCCTGCTTGATGACCATCAAAGCGTCGGCAATGCGCTTAGCTTCTGATGCCGAAGTTGATATGAATATATGATCGCCAAGAAAAACATAGCCAATCATTTCACTACTGCCATTATCGTTTGTTTGTCCGCTGACCTTAAGAGATTGAACTTTCAATGTATTGCTGCGGTCACCGTCTTGCTCAACAAACACCAAGGTCTGGTTATCGCTGGATAATTCGAGTCCCGCATGATGATGCCATGCCGCACACCCTACCTGTAAAAAGCTGGATAAACACAATGTCGCATTAATGGTTTTGAGCGTAGCTCGCGCTTGATTCATGGACATATGGCTGGTGGAGGGAGTGTCGGGATTGAAGCGTGTGCCACACCCTCCGAGACCTCCGAGCAACAGAATTATGAAAGCCAATTTCACCAAGTTGCACATGATTCATCCCCCTGTTTAGTTTCTTTACGGCGCGCTTCACCCTATTCACTATCCGCCGATGTCCCCATCGAAAAAGATCAGATTCCGGATGCGCAACTATGCGCCGAATTCGTGAGTTGTGCCTGCGTCGCCTTTATTTGATCAACGGTAGTCTGAATCTTCTTCTGCAACGAAGTGGCGGCGGCGAGATATTGGTCGGAGCTTTTGTTCAAGCTGTCGAGCGCCACGTAGCTCTTCCACTGCGAAAGCATATCGTATGCGGCATTGACATAGAGATTGGCCAACGTGTTGAAAGGCAGCACCTTGCTTTTTTCGCTGATGCGTCGCACTTTTTTGAAGATGGGATCGCCCAGCAGAGTGGACAAAATCATGTTTGAACCTTCGAGCATCCGCTGTCCGATATCCGGCTTGGACGCCAGGTCGACGGCATCAAGGCTCGTGGAAAACGTATCGATGTAGCGCATGACGTAATCCTGATCCCATTTCAAATCCCGCCGCTTCTTGACGATGTCGAGATAAAATCCGTCGTGGAGCGTCACGCCTTGCACTATGACGTTGGGATCGGTTGAGGCGGTATTGATGCGTGCATTGATTTCGTGGATCGCTTCGTCATTGAGCTCATCGATATTCGCATCGATACTGGCGCCGACCCAGGCGCTAAGCCCGTCGGCTAGATGTTTCAGGGCTTCTTGGGTCGTGTCGTTAATCCGTTTCTCGAATTCGGCGCGATCCTCCTTGGTATTCTCCTGGATGCCCTGCATCCTCTGTACCGCGTCCCTCAGGCCCGCAAGTTCCTTGTGAAGATTGGCAAGCTTGGTGCAAGCGTCGGCCTGGAGTTGCTTGGTCTCGGCATCCAGCGCGGCCCGCATGACCGCGGGCGGCGGCATCACAATAGGGGCTTGCAGCGGCGGGGGTGGCGGCGACTGTAGCGCCATCTTGGTGTTCGGGTTCGTGATAGTGATCGCCGGCGCATTGCTGACCGGCACGGGCGGCGCGACGCTGCTCGATGCTCCGGCCGAACCAGCCGTATCGAAGGGGACTCGCGCCGCCGCGCTGATCTTTTCGTCAGATCCGTTGAGGTTCGATGTGTCGGGTGTGGTGCCTTGCACCGTCGCGGACGCCGCCGGCGCTCTCACAGGCGATGAGGGCGGCGCGCTCCCGTTCACCGGGATATTTTGCAAGCAGCCGGGCTGCTGGCCCGCCGCAACGCAAAGTTGGTCGGCGGCGCTGCCGAACTGCGTCGTTTGTTGCGCGGCACCCGAATTGGTCGGCGATGCCGTGGGGTCCGAATAAGTCGTGTGATTGCCGACCCCTCTCGCGGGAGACGGGCCGAGCGATTGCATCTGGTTCACCGTCATAGGTTGTAGGTCTGGGGTGTCGTGCACGCCCATAAGCTGAAGGTCGGTCGCGTTGTGAACACCCATGAGTGAAAGCGATGCGGGATCGGCCGCCCCAGTAGTGCCCAGGAGCTGATTCTTGGTTTGCTCTGCGCGTTGTGCCGCCGCCGCTTGTTGGGCCGCCGCTTGGGCAGCCGCAGCTTGGCGTTGGGCTTCAGCCTGGGCCGCCGCTGCATTGCGCGCGGCTTGATCTTGCTGAGGGTTTCCAAAGAGAGCGTTGCCGAGCGCATTTCCCAATGCGTTTCCCACCGCATATCCCGCCGTCCCGACACTATTCATCAGCATTTGGTTCTGGATATTAGGGCCGCCGCCGGTTGCGGGCGCGCTACTGGCCGAGCCACTGCAATTATCGACTGCGCATCTTTGCGCGTCCAAGCCTCGATACTGGTCTTGAGCCCAGACATTCGATGCTAAGACCAATGCAAGTCCAATAAACAACACCGCACTAGTCAGCGCGAACCCGATCAAGTCACACAGGGTTGACCGGACGCCGATGTACCTGCGCCTGGGGCGCTCATGCGATGCCGATTGGCTGCTCATGTTAACTTCTCCCCACTTTAACGCTCAGTCGGCAGTGGATGCTTTCCGCGCCCAATTGTAAATCTTATCTTGCGCCGCACGAGCGTTTGGCGCGTTAGGAGCAAGCGTAAGATAGCGCTTCATTCCGATGATCGCATCTGGAATGTCGTCAGTATCCGCGAGCACTAAAGCGCGGTTCAAATGGTCCGGTGGCCACCACGGCGCGATTTCGAGCGCCTGCCGATAATAATCTGCGGCAGCTTCGAAATCTTTGTCGCCTACAGCGCCTTCTGCCTGAACCTCAAACCTGCGAGCGGCTTGCCAATGTCCGCTATGGGCCAAAAGCGGACAGGACGGCATGACATTGGAATGTCGGCTTTGCCCCCAACAACGGACTCAATCTCTCTCTACCTGCTCTAATACTTCGGATGTTGCGCCAAGCCCCTGTCCCGCAGGGGTTTCCGGGCGTCCTCCGGCCCGCGCGCCCGGCCGCATGGTTAACAATTCTTCGCCGTAATTATCCATCCTTTAACGACAACCGGGTTTGAATGATCGCTATCGAGGAGCGAGCGATGAGCGAACAGATCAACGCCCTGTCCGACCGGAACCTGGAAGCGAGCACGACGCTGTCGCTCCGGCGCGAGCCCGCCTGTTTCGTCTTCCTGTGCAGCAAGGCGGTGTCGCCGCCGCAGCCGATCGACGCGATCAATCTCGACCTCGCCTCGGTGGATTATTTCGGCGGCCGCGCCTCGCTGTGGGCGACGCTCGAGATGCGCTCCGGCGCCTCGGAGGAGAAACCGACCGCGATCCTCGGTTTCGACGAGAGCTTCCTCAGCCCCTTCACCCGAGCGCTGATCGAATCCGCGTCGAGCCGCGTGCCCTATCGCATGACCATCACCACGACCGGAGACCGGCCGAAGCGGCTGGTGGAATACGTCACCGGGCCGGGCGTGTCGCTGAGCGAGCTCATTCTCACGCCGCAAGACAACGTGATGGTGGTCTCCGGCCGGGCCGAGAACGGCGACGAGGAAACCCTGTTCCATTTGCCGCGCACCGACAGCTTCCTGCGCGCCTTCTCCCGCATGACCTGCCAGGCCGACCAGGCGCTGCGCGAGACCCTGGCGCAGAGCGAGAAGCTCGCCAAGAACCGCGCGCGCGGCGCCGCCTAGATTTTCCTTTCCGTCCGGTTGAACAAATCCAGGGCAGCGTAAAGCACGCCGCCGCCCGGCCTGGGCCGCGCGTTCTCGGTGAGCGATGCCGGCTCGATCTTGCCCGCCGCCAGGATGTGCTCAACTTGCTCCCCCGCCGCCAGCAGGTAATCGGCGATGATGCGGCGGTGGCATTGCCACCACAGCGCCTCGGCGCACATCACCGCCATGGGCTGGAGGCGGGCGAAATCCCTGAGCGCGGCGAAAGCCGCGGTGAATTCGGGGGTCTCGGCGTAATCGGCGTAATTGCGGAAGCCTTCCTCCCGCCACAGAGTGTGCGGCGACGGGCCGCCCTTTCGCTTTTCGCGCCTTCCGCCCAAGGCCGGAAAATGCCGGTAAGCGATCCCGGCGATGCCGAGCAATTCCGTCAGGGCCTGGCCGTTGAACTGGGGGTGGCGCTGCGAGCGCGGGAAGCGCCGCACATCGGCGATGGCCTTGACGCCCGCCGCGCGCAACAGGGCGATGAATTCCTCGATGCCGCGGGTCGAATGGCCGACCGTAAAGACGGTCACGGCGCTTTCCGGGCGGGTTCCTCGCCGGTCCTCGCCGGTCCCTCGCCGTTTAAACGCAAGGGCGCGCGGCTGTGGCTGTTGTTGAGATCGACCATCCGTTGCAACATGGCCATGAAACCGGCGCGTTCGTTGGGCTTCAGTGGCGCCAGGATCTTTTCCTGGGCCGATTGCACCGCCGGGACGGCGCCGGCAAGCAAGCCGCGCCCGGCCGGCGTGATATAGAGCCGCTTGGTGCGCCGGTCGGACGCGCCCGCCTTGCGCGTGATCAGCTTCTTGCCTTCGAGCCGTTCCACCACATTGGCGACGGTCGAGCGGTCGAGCGCGATGACATTGGCGAGCGTGATCTGGTCGAGGCCGGGTTTCGCCCGGATGCTGAACAAGGCGGCGTATTGCACCGGCGTGATCTCGAACCGCCGCGTCTCCGTCATGAACAGCGCCACGGCGATCTGCTGCAAGCGCCGGATCAGATGGCCCGGCGCGTCGTAAAGCTCGAGCAAGTCCGTCATGGCCCGATTCCATAGCACGGGCGGGTCGGGTACGGCAAACTTGACAGTACACTGACGATTAGTCTTCAATCGCCCGAACCGGGGGCCTAAAAAACTTAGGATTCCTTAAAGGAGGCGGTCATGGAATTCGGCATGCAGTTCTTTCCCTGCGTCGGGCCGGAACAGAAATCGGGCGCGCAGTATTTCGACGAATGCCTGCGCCTGGCCGAATTCTGCGACCGTTACGGCTGGGGCCATGTCCGCACCGTCGAGCATTATTTCCGCGCCTATGGCGGCTATACGCCCAATCCGGTGGTGTTCCTGGCGGCGGCGGCGCAGCGCAGCAAGAAGGCGCGGCTCGTCACCGGAGCGGTGCTGCCGGTCTTCAACAATCCGCTCAAGCTCGCCGGCGAGATCGGCATGCTCGACGCGATTTCGGGCGGAAGGCTCGAGGTCGGGTTCGCGCGCGCCTTCCTGCCTTACGAATTCGCCAATTTCAAAGTCAGCCTGAACGAGAGCCGCGACCGCTTCACCGAGGGCATGGAGCAGGTGCGCCTGTTGCTGGAAAACGACAATGCCAGCCACGAGGGCAAGTTCCACAGCTTCAAGAACGTGACTTCGCTGCCGCGGCCGACGCAGAAGCCGCGCCCGCCCTTCTGGGTCGCCGCCATCGCCACGCCCGAGAGCTTCATCAGCGCCGGCAAGGCCGGCCATTCGATCATGGGCATCCCGATGGCCGGCGGACAGATGAAGGAATTGCTCGGGCTTTACCGCGACGCCTGGAAACAGGCGGGGCATCCCGGCAAGGGGCGCGTCATGCTGGCCTTCCACATGTTTTGCGCCGAAACCCGTGACAAGGCTTTTGCCGTCGCGCGCGATCCCTTGAACCGTTATCTCAAGGCGATCGCCTTGGCCACGGCCGATTGGGGCTCGATGAGCTCCAAGGACTATCCCGGCTACGACAAGATCTCCGAGATCCTGGCCAAGGAGACCATCGACAGCCAGGTGAAGAGCGGCGCCGCCTGGATCGGCACGCCCGACGAGATCGCCGCCCAGATCGCGGAATACAACGACCGCGTCGGCGGATTCGAAAGCGCCTCGCTGCAGGTCAATTTCAACACCGTCTCCTATGCCGACGCCGAGGCGTCGGTGCGGCGGTTCAGCGAGACCGTCATGCCCAAATTCCGCGCCGCCTGAGCAGCCGGAAGCGAAAGACGGCGTTTTAGGCGAATTAACGAATAAGCAAGGAAAGCGGTTCTAGGCTTTCCCGGTTGCACTGAAACCGGGGGAGACGATTCATGGCCAATCAATTCACCTGCGAATCGCCGCGGCGTAGACGCGGCAAGATCAAGACCCTTTCGCTCGACGAGCAGATCGAGGAATTTCTCGACGCGCGCGGCGGCTTGCGGCTGTACGACGCGGTATATGGGCAGACGCTGTTCAAGCATCTGCCACGCCGCCTGACCGATATCTTCAAGACCAAGCGCGCTTAGCCCCCACTTAGCCTGGGCCCTTCTTGTCTGATATGCTCGCCGCGCATCATGCGGCGGACGCTTCCCTATCTTCTCTGTTTCCTGCTCGCAACGGGCGGCGTTCCGGGACTTGCCCGGTCGGCCGAGCGCGTTGACGAGCTGTCGATCGGCGTCAGCCAATTCCCCTACACGCTCAATCCGCTGATCGACACCATGGTGGCGAAGACCTATGTCCTGGCATTGGTGCGCCGGCCGCTGACCACCTATGACGCGGATTGGAAGCTGGTCTGCCTGCTATGCGAGACTTTGCCGAGCTTCGAGAACGGCCTAGCCAAGAAAATCGACCTGCCCGGCGGCAAGCATGGCGTGCGTCTCACCTACACCATCCGGCAGAATGCGCGCTGGGGCGACGGCGTGCCGGTCACCTCCGATGACGTCATCTTCACCTGGCAGGTCGGGCGCAATCCGCAAAGCGGCGTCGCCGAGGGCGAGCTGTACCGCCGCATCCTCAAAATCGAGGCTAAGAACGCCAAGACCTTCACCGTCGAGCTCGACCGGCTGACCTATGATTACGCCGATTTCAGCGGCCTCGACATCCTGCCGGCGCATATCGAACGGGACGCCTTCAGCGATCCGACGCAATACCGTTTCCGCACCCGTTTCGACACCGACCCGACCAATCCCGGGCTCTATGACGGGCCCTATCGCATCACCGATGTCTCACCCGGCTCGCATATCGTGTTCGAGCGCAATCCGAGCTGGTGGGGCGATCCGCCCTTTTTCCGCCGCATCGTGGTGTGGTCGGTCGAGAACACGGCGGCGCTCGAAGCCAATCTGCTGGCGGGCGGGCTCGACATGGTGGCGGGCGAGCTGGGCCTGCCGCTCGACGAGGCGCTGGCTTTCGCGAAGCGCCATGGCGGCGAATTCAATGTGATCTACAAGCCGGGCTTGAGCTACGAGCATGTCGATTTGAACCTCGATAATCCCGTATTGGCGGACCGGCGGGTGCGGCAGGCGCTGCTCTATGCCATCGACCGGCGGGCCATCAGCGAGGAAATTTATAATGGCCGCGACCCGGTGGCCGACAGTTTCGTGCCGCCGCTCGACTGGATGTACGCCAAGGACGTGAAGCGCTACCCCTATGACCCGGACAAAGCCAAGGCGCTCTTGGAAGAAGCGGGCTGGCACGCGCAAGGCGGCGCGATCCGGAAAAACCAGGCGGGCCAATTGCTTAGCCTCGAGCTTGCGACCACCTCGGGCAACCGCACGCGCGAGCTCGTCGAGGAGGTGCTGCAAAGCCAGTGGCGCCAGGTGGGCGTCGAGATCCGCTTGAAGAACCAGCCGGCCCGCGTGTTGTTCGGCGAGACGGTGACCAAGCGCCAATTCACCATGGCCATGTTCGCCTGGACCAGCGCGCCCGAGGATTTGCCGAGGGCGGAACTCTATTCGACCGAAATCCCTTCGTCTTCAAACAATTACAGCGGCCAGAACCACACCGGCTGGAAAAACCCCGAGGCCGACAGGCTGATGGACGCGATTGAAACTGACCTCGACCGCCCGAGGCGCGGCGAGTTATGGGCGAGGTTGCAAGCCCTCTATGCCGAGGAATTGCCCGCTCTGCCTCTGTATTTCCGGGCCGAGGCCTACATCCTCCCGAAATGGCTCGAAGGCCTGGTCCCGACCGGCAATGAATATCCCTCGACCCTGTGGGTGGAGCATTGGCGCGCGGTGGGCCGCGACGCCCAGGCGAGCGCGCGGTGAGCCGGTTCCTGCTGCGCCGCGCCGTCGAGATCGCGCTGGTGCTGGCGATCATGTCCTTTGTCATCTATGCGCTGATCGGGCTCATGCCGGGCGATCCGATCGATCTGATGATCTCGGCCGATCCGCATCTGACCGCGGCGGACGCGGCGCGGCTCAAGGCCCTTTACGGCCTCGACCGGCCCTTGGCCGAGCGCTATTGGGCCTGGCTCCAGGCGGCGCTCTCCGGCGATTTCGGCTATTCCCGGCTTTACGTGCGCCCCGCGCTCCAGGTGCTGCTGCCGCGGCTCGGCAACACCGCGGTGCTGATGGGGCTGAGCTTTGGCCTCACTCTCGCCGTCGCCTGGCCGCTCGGGATATTGGCCGCGCGCCGCCCCGGCTCGGCTTTCGACAATGCCGCCAATCTCCTGAGCTTCGCCGCGATCTCGGTGCCGTCCTTCTGGCTCGCCTTGATGCTGATCCTGCTTTTCGCGGCGACGCTCGGCTGGCTGCCGGCGGGCGGCATCGAAACCATCGGCGACGGCGGATGCCTCGACCGCGCCCGGCATCTGATCCTGCCCGTCCTCACCCTGGCCCTGGTCAATCTCGGCCCGCATCTGCGCTATATGCGGGCCTCGATGATCGAAACCCTCGGCCAGGATTACATCCGCACCGCCCGCGCCAAGGGCGCCGGCGAGACGCGGGTGCTGCTCCACCACGCGCTCCGGAACGCGCTCATCCCGGTCATCACGGTGGTGGCGCTGGGCTTCGGCTCGCTGTTTTCGGGCGCGCTCGTGACCGAGACCATGTTCGCCTATCCCGGCATGGGCAAGCTCATCTACGATTTCGTGCTGAGCAACGATTTCAACCTGGCCTTGGCCGGGCTGCTCTTCGCCACGCTGATGACGCTCTTGGCCAATCTCGCGGCCGATGTCGCCTATGCCGTGGCCGATCCGCGGATCGTCTATCGATGAAGGCGGGGCCGATGATGGCGCGCGCGCTGGCCCAAAACCGGGTGCGGCTCGCCGGCGGCGGGCTGCTGGCGCTGGCAATTATCGTCCTGCTGGCGCCGCTAATCGCGGCTTGGCTCGGGACCGATCCGGGCATGGTCGATCTGCGCCAGCGCCTGGAATCGCCCTCGCTCCTCCACCCGCTCGGCACCGACGAGATCGGCCGCGATTTGCTGCTGCGGCTTTTGGAAGGCGGGCGGGTCTCGCTCGCGGTGGGGCTGACAGCGGCGCTGGCGGCTTCGGTGCTGGGAACCGCCATCGGCCTTGTCGCGGGCTACAATGGCGGCCGCCTCGACGCGCTGTTGATGCGCTTGACCGACGGCGTCATCTCCCTGCCCTTGCTGCCTTTGCTGGTCATACTGGCGGCGGTCGATCTCAATAAGCTCGGCTTGCCGGCGAGCGTCGTCCAATCCGAAGCATCGAGCCTTTACCGCATCGTCGCGCTGGTGGCGCTGGTGGGCTGGACCACCGTGGCGCGGCTGGTGCGGGGCGCGACCTTGTCGCTGGCGCGGCGGGATTTCGTGCGCGCCGCCGGCGCCTTGGGCGCGCGGCCCTTGCGCATCATGCTGGTGCATATATTGCCCAATCTCGCGACGCCCATCATCGTCGCGACCTCGCTCGCGGTGGGGGAAATCATCCTCCTGGAATCGGTCCTAAGCTTCCTCGGCGTCGGCATCGCGCCGCCCTTGGCGAGCTGGGGCAATATGCTCACGGGCGCCGAGGAAACCATCGCGCTCGCCCCCCTGCTCGCGGTTTATCCCGGGCTGCTGATCTTCGTGACGGTGATCTGCTGCAATCTCCTGGGCGACGGGCTGCAACGCGCGCTCGACCCGCGCTCGCAGACGCGGCTGCGCGCGGGTTGAGCGGCGAACGACCGAGGACGTGGACTCATAAACCTTGAGGAGCGAGCAACACAAAGTCCGGTTTAAGGATGCGGCCCTCTAAGGCGTGACGCCGAGGCGCTTCAGGCCGGCTTGCGAATCTTTGTCGTTCGGGTTGAGCTCCAGCGCCTCCCGATAATCGGAAATGGCTTGGCCGCGCTGGCCGAGCTTCTCGTAAATCTCCGCTCTGGTCTCAAACGCATCTCCATCCTTTGGATTCAGCGCGATGGCCTTGTTGGCATCGGGTAATCCTTGGGCGTCCATGCCCTTCATGTGATAGGCCCAAGCGCGGTTGTTGTAGGCATCGGCATAAGCAGGTTTGAGCGCTATTGCCTGGTTATCGTCGGCGATCTCCTGGTCGTAGAGGCCCTTCTGGTCATAGGAAACGCCACGATTGTAATAATCGATGGCGAGATTCTCGGTCGTCTCCTGGCCCGACTGGATCAAGGCGGTGCAGCCACGAATCGAAAGATCGGGATCGGTGTTGTCCTTACTGCACTCGTCTCGATTGCTCTGCGCCCAGGCCGGTATCGCGATGAGCGCCAAGGCCAAGCCGATCAAAATCCCGCGCATGATTTCCTTCCCCTTATGCCCAGAGGGCAAACAAATGTACGATCAGCCACGCGGACCTGATGAGATTATTTTCAGCCGACGCCATTCCTGTTAGAGCCTCTGGATGAAGGGCCTGCCGAGGAACAAGACCACGAGGCGGATCCGTTAAAGGGGCTGCTAAGTTCGAATTCGACCATCAAGGTATCCGAAGTTGCCGCGGGTATCACATATCTGAAACTGCCATTACCGAAGGTTTTTATTCTCGTATTCGTCGTGTCGTCCCATAGGATCATGGTAATGGTGGAATCCAGCACATTGATTAGCAATGTGTCCCCTTTGGCAAACCCACCCGCCCCGATATGGGAACCCGTCACCGCCATTCCCTTATTGCTCCCCTTGAGCGCGGTGCAGCCCGGTGAGGCAAGCGCCGGCCATGAAGCCGTCAATGCCGTTGCCAGCGCGCAAATGGCGATGAGCTTGAGGTTGATATCGCGTTTCATTGCGCCTTCTCCCAACAATGCCGACAAGGCAAGCATAGACGCCCCTCGGGCAACGCAGCCAGCGTTGCTTTGGGGGTGTTTGCCGATGTCCGCTCCGCCCCCCGAGAGCGGACATTAGATTGCCGCCGTGGAATGTCCGGCTTGTGCCGGAAGCGGTCTTAGGCGTCACGCCGCCTGCGGGGGGTTGAACTCGAAGAACTCCGGCGCGGCGCCAATTTCCGGCATCGCGGCGATGACAGGGAAGAAGCCGCCGAAAAGAAAAGAAGCCGCCAACCGAGGCGGCCTCTTGCTTGAGACATTGCCGTGCCGCAAGCGGCGAAAGCCCCCGGGACGAAAGCCCTTTTCAGTGATGCTCTTCCTCGTGGCCGGCGGGCGGCTCCTCATGGGCGGAAGCCGGCGCGGCGTGAGTAACGGCGGCAGGCTGGGCCTGCCGGGCGGTCGAGGCGTGCTGGGGCGCCGCGGCCGTGTGCGCACGCGTTGCGGTATTCGGCCGCGCCGAGGCCGCGTGGATACCGGCGCCTTGGTTCGTGGCCCGGGAAGGCCCGGAACCACGACGCAACAGGTCAGCGCCAGGATCACCGCCACCGCCGCCGCCAATTTCAAAAGGTCCATGGGAGCATCCTCCAATGAGCTTCGATCCGCGTGTCGCATTGGAGTTCAAAGCCTAGCCGGAGACTCTATCAAGCGGCAGTTTCGGAAATTACTCAGTCGAAAACGCGCGCCGGCGGCACCGAGTCGCTCCCAGGCTCGCGCCGTTCGATCTTTAGCCCTGCGGAGCGGGCGCGACGGCGACGGGGGCTTTATCCGGGACGGCCGAAGCCGGCGGATGCGAGAGATTGGCGACGGTCAGGAAGATCATGCCGCCGAGCGTGGCGGCGATCAGCAGCATGGCGAGCCGGGACGACCCCGGATATTTGGCCTGGGCGGTTGCGAGCGTCGGCAAGGCCGCCGTGCTTTTGGCGGGCAAGAGCGCGATCAAGCGGGCGGCGATGGCGCAGCTATCCGATGGCGCCCATCGCCCATTCGGCAGGGTCGAAATCATCGCCGTCAGGCTCTGCGTGGCCTTTTCCCGCGACAACAGCGCGAGCCGGGCCGATTCCTGCCAAGGATCGAGGCCCAGCCGGGCGAGCGCCGAAAGCACGGTCAAGAGCGTGTCGTTTTCTTCCACGCCGATCGGCGCGTACAAGAATGCGTTGAACTCGGACCGCAGCAGCGAGAACGCGGGGGGCAGCGTGGTGGCAAAGCCGCGCATGTCACAAATATCCGCGGTAAAGCGCGTAAACCGCCACCAGCCCGATCAAGAAAACCGGAATGACGACCGGAGGGATGAGCCAGGAGGCCATCGTGTCTGCCCTACTCTACTCTTGGGCGGGAGTGCGCATCGCTCGCCGCCGAAAATGCCCGATGAAGCAAGAAGGTCGCCGCCGGTGGATATGGCGACGACCGCCCTGCCGTTACCTCGATCGATCCGCGCCGAATGTTTGGCGCGGACCGACTTCGAAATCAGAACGTCTCGTTAGCGGATGACCAGGTCGTTCTGCACCGAGCTGACGCCGGCGACTTGGCTCGCGACGTCGCTCGCGTGACGGACCGTGCGCGGCGAATCGACCACGCCGGTCAACAGCACCACGTTGTGGTGGGTATCGACGTGAATATCGAACACCTTCAGCCCGACATCGCCGAGCAGCGCGGTCTTGACCTTGGTGGTGATCGAGGCGTCGTCAACATAGGCGCCGGTGCTTTCGCTGGTCTGCGTTTGCGCGCAGGCGCCGAGCGAACCGGCCAGGATCAGGGAGGCTATGACAAGACTTGTCTTCATGGCGTTACGCATAAGATTCTCCAATAATATAAAAAGGTCAGATAGACGGCCGGCTTCTCCTCGATGGCATCTGCGCCAAAAGGACGATCCGGACGGTGGGCACGTCTCAACCTGGCGCGTTAATCGTCGCTCCAGGTCGCGATCTCGGGACAGGCTTGAGCTATTTGCTCGATATGTTTTTGCACTTGAAAGATCGAATCCCGCGGACACACCACGGCAATCGTCTTGCCCGTGTCGGTACGGACATGCATCTCGACGTGGCGCGCATCCAGATCGGCGGCGAATTCCATCGAGACGGCGCGGTAGCGGATATCGGCGGGCGGAAGGTTCATGGCGCGCACTCGTTGACGCGCAGGACGCCGGCGCCGCTGTGCGCGGTCGCGGCCGAGGAATAGCTCGCTTCTTGCCAGTCGAGTTTCTGGCGCATCTCCGGAATGAGCGTGGATACCTTCCCGCCGTCATGGGCGATCACCGCCGCGAATTCCTCGCGATAGGTCTGCGCCAGGCTGACGCCCGAATCGCTGACATCCTCGATCTTGAAACCCTGGGGCGTGTTGCGCAGCCGCCAATCAACCCGCGCCACCGGCGAGCCGTCGGGATAAACGAAAACCGTCATGACCACGGTGCTGTGCTGGCCTTCGGCGCGTACGCCCGCCACGGTCATGGCGTCGCCGCTGTATTCGGCGAAGCGGGCGGTCAGCGACTGAATGAGGTAATCCTCGAAGACGCGGCTGAATTCCTGCCGGAACGAATCGCTCGACCCCGGCCAATTATTGCCGAGGACGAAGCAGGATATCCTCGGGAAGTCGGCACCTTGATCGAGAATGTCGCGGAAACGCTGCCGGCGTTCGGGGGCCGACAGGCTACCATCCTTGATAACTTGGCGGATCTGCGCGTCGAACACGGCGACCAGCGCGGACGGATCGGCGGTGGTGGCGCCGGATTGGGCGCAGGGCGCCAAGCCGGCGATGGCGGCGGCGAAAAACCCAAGAGCGGCTGAGCGGATGCGCATGGCCGAGCTTCTAGTCAGAATCCGCTCTGCCGGCGGCGCCGGCGGCGGAAGGTTATGGCGCGATATTGGAAGCCCGCGAAAAACGCGATGACGACGACGCCGGCGGCGATCAGGAAATTTTCCATCGGCCCGTTCCTTTCAAAGATGCTTTCCGTCAGACGACTGGCGGAAAGCTGGGGGTTCGCGTGCCCCAATCCCGTTTGATGCCGCATCGTAGGTTGCCGCCGCCGCCGGGCGATAGGCTCGGAAACTACTCAAGGCGCCGGAGGATGGCTTGGGAGGCCGATTTCCGGCCTTCAGCCGGTCAGGCCGAAAGGGATCTTGGCCGCCGCTGTACGGAGAGTCGTGAGCGGCCCCGACAGAGTCGTCAGCACCCCGTCATGAAGATCGAGTTCGCGAGGGATTGCCCTGCGCGAGAAGCGACCTGGCGCGCGTCAGCTCCGCGACCGGGCCGTGCACGATCACCAGAAATCCGTCCGCCTTCACCGCCTGTTCGTATTGAACCACGCTGTCGCGGGGAATGCCGACGCTGTGCATCGCGGCGCCGAGCGCCGAGAGGCCGCCGGCCATGACCGCGCCGTTGACCGTGGAAATGACGATGGTGGCGAGATAGCCCAGGATCATGACGCTGCCGACGACGGGGATCGTCAGAAAGACGCCGCCGACGAACAAGGCCCACAGGCTGCTCCACAGGGCGCCGCGCTTGCCCCAGAACGTCATTTGGTTGGTCACATCGTAGAACCCGACGAACTTCTCATCGGAATGATAGCCCTTGCCGACGATGCTGAGATGCTCGATCGCGATGCCGGCCTGCGTCAGCTTTTTCACCGCCGCGTCGACTTCTTGATGTTCGCCGAAAACGGCGGTAACGGATTCATTTTGCAGCATCGGTTTCTCCACGTGCATACCTTTGCGTACCGCTTGGGTTGGATCGAAGAGTCACGGGGGCATGGGCCCGGGGATTACGCGACGTTTCGTCTTCAACCGATGTTGGCACAAGCCAAAGTGACGTTTGGGTTTCATAAGCGATAGGTTCGGAAACTACTCAGACTGGGTGCCGGTTCATAAAACGCGGACGGCCGCGGCGTATCAACCCCGCGGCCGTCCATCCGAACGAAAAGGCTTAACCGGTTCGGGCGACTGGCTTATTGCCAATACCCATCGACCCAGAAATAGCCATTGCTGCTCTGCTGCCAATGGCCGGGCTGCCACGCCACGTTGCTATTGGGCCGTTGCACATAGTGGCCGGCGGTCCACTGCCAGCCGCTATGACCGTCGGCGGTGCCATACCACTTCCAATTGCCGGCCACCCAATAGACCGAGCCGGACTGACCCATTGGCGGCGGCGGAATCATTTCGGCCCGCATCGGGGGCGGCGCCACCGGCGCGTAAACCACGGCTTCATCCGGGGCTTGCGGCGGAATGGCGACATAGCCCGGCGGGGGCGATTCCTGCGAATAGCCGCCGCCGCAGCCAGCGGCCAGCAGCGACAGCGTCACGATCGAAAAACCGATAATGCGTTTCATCTTGCGATACTCCAATTGACGATGGTTCTGATGCGTTCCATCCGGCCGGCCCGCGGGTTTCGAGCAGGCGGAAAGGCACGGATGAACTCTCAACGCTCTAGCTAGGGCCGTTCGGCCGAGGGCGATAGGCTCGGAAACTACCCACGGCGTTGGTCACGGCCGTTCCCGCCAAAGGCTTGCGCGCCGCTTCGGCCGGCAACCGCGCATGGGGTGGATTCCAGGCTGCGCGCCGAAAGCGGCGGCTTCGGAAAATACTCAGACCGCTCCGGCGCGGACGCGCTCGCGGAAGAGCGGCATCTGTGCTAGGCTCTGTCTGCCTTACGACATAGCGGCCCGATCCCGGGAGCATAGTCGGGGAGGCCAAGGCCAAGATCGACATGAAGAAGTCACTCCGCGCGCGGCAGCACACTGCCGCACGGCCGCCGCCGCTTCTCGGCGAAAGCCGATCCCCCGGTAAAAAAGCCGAGGGATCGAACGGCCAGCGTGACCGGGCGTCTGGATTCCGCAGCGCCGAGTATCTCCAAAACATCCTAAACAGTTCCGGCATCGCAACACTCGTCCTCGACCGCGATCTCAGGCTTCGCTTCTTCACGCCGCCGGCGGCCGTGCTGTTCAAGGTGACGCCGGCCCAGATAAACCGCCCGCTTTCCGAGGTCACGCGCCGCTTCGCGGATGACGATCTGCTGCTCGACGCCCAAACCGTGATGACCACCCACGTGTCGCTCTGGCGCGAGGTCGAGGCCGAAAACGGCGCCTGGTACAATCGGCGCCTCCTGCCCTATCGCAGCTTGGACAACGACATCGAGGGCGTGGTCATCACGTTTTCCGATATTTCCGAGATGAAGGCGGCGGAGCTGGAGATCGACACCGCCAGCGCCTATGCCAACAGCATCATCGACACCATTCGCCAATCCCTGGTCGTGCTCGATCACGAGCTGCGCATCGTTTCCGCCAGCCCGTCCTTCTATCGCGGCTTCGCGATCCTGCCCGCGAGCGCGGTGGGCCAGCAGCTGCCCAATCTGCGCGACCGCTGTTTCGACGTGCAGGCGCTGCGCAGCTTCCTCGACCGCGTCTCCGCCGGGCACGACGTGGCCGAGGATTACGAGATCGAGATCGATCAGCCGCCGCTGGGACGGCGCGTACTCCAGTTGAACGCCCGCGAAATTCCGGCGACCTCCCCCGCGAAGCGGAAAACCCTGCTGTCGATCGACGACATCACCGGCCGCAAGCAAGCCGAAGCGGCTCTGGGGACCGCCAAGAAGCAGGCCGAACGGGCCAACCTCGGCAAGTCGCGCTTTCTCGCCGCCGCGAGCCACGATCTGCGCCAGCCGCTTCAGACCATGTCGCTGATGCAGGGGATCTTGACCACCAAGGTGAAGGACCCCGACGCCTTGAAGCTCGTCGCCAAGCTCGGCGAATCGCTGGACGTGATGTCAGGCATGCTGAACAAGCTGCTCGACATAAACCAGCTCGAGGCCGGGATCGTCAAGCCGGAGCGGGAGATTTTCGCGATCGGCGAATTGCTGGACCGCCTCCGGGGCGAATTCACCGATCACGCCAAGAGCAAGGGCCTCTTCTGCCGGGTGGTTTCGTGCCGCCAGACCGTGCTCAGCGATCCGACATTGATCGAGCAGATGATCCGGAACCTGATGTCGAACGCGCTCAAATACACCAGCGAGGGCCGGATTCTGCTCGGGTGCCGGCGGCAGGACAGCGATCTCCGCATCGAGATATGGGACACCGGCCCCGGCATCCCCGAAGGGCAGCTCAAGGCGGTGTTCGAGGAGTTTCATCAGCTCGACAATCCTGCGCGCGAGCGCGCCCGCGGCCTCGGACTCGGCCTGTCGATCGTGCAGCGCCTGGCCGATCTTTTGGGCCACGAGATCGACGTGCGCTCCCGCCCAGGCAAGGGCTCGGTATTTTCGATCGTGGTGCCCTGCGCCGGTCCGGAACGGCGCGCGGCGCCGCGCCCCAAGCTGAAGCTTGTGGCGGCGCAGCCGGTCAAGGGCCAGGCGATCCTGGTCGTCGAGGACGACCCGGCGATACGCGAGATGTTGCAGATGCTGTTCGAAATGGAGGGCTACCGCGTCGCGGCGGCGCCGGACGGCAAAAGCGCGCTCGAACTCGTCGCACGCGGCGACATGCGGCCGGATATCCTGATCGCCGACTACAATCTGCCGAATGGTCTCAACGGCCTGGAGGTGGCGTCGCGTTTGCGTGGGACGCTCGATGGCGCGCTGCCGGTGCTCATCGTGACCGGCGACATCGCGACCGACACCTTGCGCGCGATATCGATGGCGGGCTGCGTCCAGTTGAACAAGCCGATCAAGGCGGAAGATCTGACCCGCCTGGTTCGCGCCGGGCTTTCCGCCCCGCGGCAAAAGCCGGAACCCGCGCTGAAACCGAAACTGGTTGCGGTTTCCGCCGACGAGCGCGCGCCCACCGTCTTCCTGATCGACGACGACGACGCCTTGCGCGAGACCATGCGCGAGATGATCGCGATGGAAGGGCGGCCGGTCGAAGCCTTCGCGAGTTGCGAGGCGTTTCTCGAAGCCTATCGCCCGGGCCGCAAGGGATGCCTGCTGGTAGACGCCCGTCTCCCCGGGCTGGGCGGGATCGCGCTGTTGCAGCGGCTCAAGAACGAGAATCAACTCCTGCCCTCGATCATGATCACGGGCCATGGCGAGGTTTCGATGGCGGTCGAGTCCATGAAGGCCGGCGCCATCGATTTCATCGAGAAGCCTGCGAGCCGCGACGTGCTGCTCGCCAGCATCGACCGCGCGATCGAGCTGACGCAAAATTCGATGGCGTTGACGGCTTGGCACGAGGACGCCGCTTCGCGGATAGGCCGGCTGACCCCGCGCGAGCGTCAGATCATGAATCTGGTCATCACCGGCCAGCCGAACAAGATCATCGCCGCGGATCTAGGCGTGAGCCAGCGCACGGTCGAAAACCACCGCGCCGCCGTGATGAAAAAGACCGGGTCTAAATCCCTGTCGGATCTGGTCCGCCTCGCCCTCGCCGCGGTTTGAGGCGAAAACTCGGAACAATATCCGGGGTTATCCGGGCGGCGCTTGGCTGTTAGTGCCAGCGATCGCCGCCGCCGCGGTCGCCGCCATCCCGGTGATCGCCACCGTAATAGCCGGGGCCGCCGCCGCCAAAGGGCTCGACGATGCAGCCGGCCAGCGCCAGCAGCGCCACGACGACAATCGCCATTTTCAGCATGTCCATGGGAATATCCTCTCCTGAGTTCGATCCGCGTTTCGCATTGGAAGCCCGGACCGTAGCGGGAGATTCTTTCGCGCGGCAGCGTCGGAAATTACTCAGACCTATCGGCCATTTAGCGGCCGACCTTGCGAGAGCGCCGGCGGCGCGAAACGCCTAAGTAGATTCCGAGCCTCCCGCGCGAAAGAGTCTCCGATTACGATTCGAGCTCTCATGGAGATCGGGGAGATCAAAATGTGCGCAAAATTTATAACGTTTTTTATGTCGCTGCTGCTCTTCGCCAGCGCCGTCGCGATGCTCGGCGCGGGGCATTAGGCCTTTATCGGGATCGGTCCCGCCGGCGCGTCTTAAGCCGTTCTAATCGTCCTCGGAATCGGCGGCTTCGGAATCGGCCAGGGCCGCTTCGTCGACGGGCGCGGTTTCCTGCCGCTTGGATTCGGCATGGCGCCAGTCGCGGCGCAGCCGGCCGATGATGCGGCGGCGGTAATCCGGATCGATGACCACGCGGTCCATGTCGAAATCGATTTCGGCTTCGGGGTCGGAAATGACCCGCTGCGGCAGGGCGGCCATCGGACTATCCAGGATGATTGCGACGGCCGAAGCATGGGGCCCGAAACGCGCGCGGTGCCAGGGGAATCAATCCGCTTTGTGGGCAAGATTTTGGATAAGCCTGTTGATAAAAGCTGCGCGGTTTTGAATCGATGCCGCGAATCGCCTAATATCGTAACGGCTTGGCGACCCCCCTGCGACCGGATGACGCAGGATGCTCCGCGTTTGACTCCGCCGCACACCGGGCGGGATATTAGCCGCCACACCCCAGCCAAAAGGGCTCCCGCCATGCAGCGAGGCAATTCCGCCGCCAGCCGCGACATCGCCTTTCATCTCCATCCCTATTCCAATTTCCGCAAGCTCGAGCGCGACGGCGAGCTGCTCATCGTCAAGGGCAAGGGCGTCAAGGTCTGGGACGAGGCGGGCAAGGAATATATCGAGGGCTGCGCCGGCTTGTGGTGCACCGCGCTCGGGTTCGGCGAGGAAAGGCTGGCCGAGGCGGCGGCGAACCAGATCCGCAAGCTTTCATTCTATCACTCCTTCCATCACAAATCGCATGAGATGGTGGCCGAGCTGGCCGAGCGCTTGATCGGCATGATGCCGGTGCCGATGTCGCACGCCTTCTTCAACAATTCGGGCTCGGAGGCGAACGACACCGCGGTCAAGATCATCTGGTACTACAACAACGCACGCGGGCGCCCGCGCAAGAAGAAGATCATCGCCCGCTTCAAAAGCTATCACGGCGTGACCGTGGCCTCGGCCAGCCTCTCGGGCCTGCCCAACAACCATAAATCCTTCGATCTGCCGATCGCGGGCATCCGCCACGCCGATTGCCCGCATCATTACCGCTTCGCCCATGCGGGCGAGAGCGAGGAGGATTTCGCCACCAGGCTCGCCGAAAACCTCGATCTCATGATCCAGCGCGAGGACCCCGACACGGTCGCCGCTTTTTTCGCCGAGCCGGTGATGGGCGCGGGCGGCGTGATCGTGCCGCCCAAGACCTATTTCGAGAAAATCCAGAAGGTGTTGAAGAAATACGACGTGCTGCTGGTCGCCGACGAGGTCATCACCGGTTTCGGCCGCACCGGCAAGATGTTCGGCACCGAGACCTTCGGCCTCAAGCCCGACATCATCACCGTGGCCAAGGCACTCTCCTCGGCCTATCTGCCGATCTCGGCCACCATCGTCAACGACGCGATCTATCAGGCGCTGGCCGATGAAAGCGCGAAGATCGGCGTCTTCGCCCATGGCTACACCTATTCCGGACATCCGGTGTGCTGCGCCGTCGCCATCGAGGCGCTCAAGATCTACGAGGAGCGCCAGGTTTTGGCCCATGTTCAGAAGGTCTCGCCGCGGTTCCAGGAGAGCCTGCGCCGCTTTGCCGCCCACCCGCTCGTCGGCGAGGTGCGCGGGATCGGACTGATGGCCGCGATCGAGCTGGTGAAGGACAAGGCGGCCAAGACGCCGTTCGATCCCGCTTTGGGCGCAGGCGCCGTGCTCAACGCGAACCTCTACAAGCATGGGCTGATCCTGCGCCCGATCGGCGACGCCATGGCGTTTTCGCCGCCTTTGGTCATCACCGAAGCCGAGATCGACGACATGCAGGGGCGTTTCGGCAAGGCGCTCGACGACACGGCGGACGCCTTGGCTCCGCGGCAAACGGCCCCATTGCGGGCCTGACCGGCCCGGATTTTAAAAGGAACGCCTTTAACGGTACGGCCTTTGAAGGCTATAGTCGGGCGTCGTATGCAACGGGGCTGGGCGCGGGTTTCGATGGATTATCAGGCGTTTTTCAAGAACCGGCTCGACGCGCTCAAGGCCGAGGGCCGTTACCGCGTTTTCACCGATTTGGAGCGCCGCGCCGGCGCTTTCCCGCGCGCGCTCGACCATTCGCGCGGCGGCGAGATCATCGTCTGGTGCTCCAACGACTATCTCGGCATGGGCCAGCACAAGGATGTGCTGGATGCGATGCGCGCGGCCATGGACAAGAGCGGCGCCGGCGCCGGCGGCACGCGCAACATCTCCGGCACGACGATCTATCACGTGAATTTGGAACGCGAGCTCGCCGATCTCCACGGCACCGAGGCGGCGCTCGTGTTCACCTCGGGCTATGTCGCCAACGAGGCGGCGCTGGCGACATTAGCCTCGCAGATGCCGGGCTGCATCGTGTTCTCCGACGCGCTCAACCACGCTTCCATGATTCAGGGCATCCGCCACAGCGGCGCGGAAAAACGGATTTTCGCCCATAACGACGCCAAGGATCTGGAGCGGCTCTTGAAAGAGGCCGACCCCGCGCGGCCCAAGTTGGTGGCCTTCGAATCCGTATATTCCATGGATGGCGACATCGCGCCGATCAAGGAGATTTGCGACGTGGCGCAGCGTTACAACGCGCTCACTTATCTCGACGAGGTCCATGCGGTCGGGCTTTACGGGCCCCGCGGCGGCGGCATTGCCGAGCGCGACGGGGTGATGGACCGGATCGACGTGATCCAGGGGACGCTCGCCAAGGCCTTCGGGCTGATGGGCGGCTATATCGCCGGTTCGGCGGCGATGGTCGATTTCATCCGCAGCTATGCGCCGGGATTCATCTTTACGACGTCGCTCCCGCCCGGCATCGCCGCCGGCGCCGCCGCCAGCATCCGATTCCTCAAGGACGCGACCGAGCTGCGCCGCCGCCACCAGGAACGCGCCGATCTTCTGAAACGCAAGCTCACCGCCGCCAGGCTGCCGGTCATGCCGTCGCAAAGCCATATCGTGCCGGTGCTGGTGGGCGATGCGCGGCTGTGCAAGGAGGCGTCGGATGATTTGCTCGAACGCCACCGCATCTATGTGCAGCCGATCAATTACCCGACCGTGCCGCGCGGCGGCGAACGCTTGCGCTTCACGCCGACGCCGCTTCACAGCGACGAGGATATCGAGACTCTCGTGCGCGCGCTCAGCGACGTCTGGTCGCGGCTGCCGATAAGGCGGGTGGCCTAGCCTGCTCTAAAATCTAGCCGGCTTTAAAACAAGGAATGGAAATAGGCGTCCCACCTTTCAAGAACGGGGTTCGCCTTGTCCAGCCATGTGGTCGTGTGGTTGGTGACCAAAGTCCAGTCGGTCTTCACCCAAACTCCCCATATAGCGCCGCCAATGATCAGCAGAAACACCCAGCGGGACTTGTTACGGCGGCTGACGATCCGCCGTAGCTTATGCAGTTCCTGGAAGTTGCTGATCAGTTGGGCATCGGTGGATTTCGACATTGGTGTGAACCTCACATAAGCGGTTGAAACCAGCACCTCAAAAAAAAACGGCCACGAGGCACGGCGCGAAACTCCCTTAAAAAGGGTTTTCTAGGGAAGACGCTCTACCCGGTGAGGTAAAAAGGCAACGGCGCCAAATACCTATTTAATACCTATAGATCATTAACTTATGTGACGTTTCGGCTAAGAAGGATCAAGATTTTTCAGCCATATCAGACACTTCGCCGAATCGTGCGCGGCGGCAGGAGCGGTATAGGTATTGACCTATTTTCGATGACTATGTCGTGAACCGGACCTAACCGGACGGCGGCTAATAAATATGCTGGCCGCCGGTGACGAAGATTTCGGTGCCGGTGACATAGCCCGATTCCGGCGTGCACAGATAGAAGATGGCCGCGGCCACGTCCTCGGGCGTGCCGAGGCGGTGCAGCGGTATCCGCGGCAGCAGGCTCTCGGTCTGGGGCGACAACATGGCGGTGTTGATCTCGCCCGGCGCCACCGCGTTGACGCGCACGCCGAACTCGGCGAATTCCGACGCCATCTCGCGCGTCAGCGACGACAAAGCCGCCTTGGATGTCGAATAGGCCGAGCCGGCGAAGGGGTGAACGGTGTGGCCGGCGATCGAGGTGACGTTGACGATCGCCCCCTTGCCCTTGGCGAGCGCTTCCGCCAATCCCCGCGCCAGCGACAGCGGCGTGAAGAAATTGAGCTGGAAAACGTGGCGCCAATCGGCGATGTCGCCGTTGAGGCAGCCGAGCCGCCCCCCGACCGCGGATTTGGGCGAGATGCCGGCGTTGTTGACGAGCGCGTCGAGCGGCTCGCCGCCGAGATAATCCTTCACGCCGGCGACGAAGCGCTCGACCTCCTCGGGCTCGGACAGATCGGCGGGGATATGCTGCGACCAATTGGGATCGCGGCGGCATTCGGGCGGCACCTCCTCGCGCGAGGAGGTCACCACGCGCCAGCCCGCCTCGCTGAAACGCTTCACCGTGGCGTGGCCGATGCCGCGGCTTGCCCCGGTCAGGAGAATGGTTTTGTGGTTGTGTTTCTCGGCCATGCTCGAATCTTAAGCCCGCGCAGGGCCGAAGGAAAGCCCGGAGGTTCGGCCTTATTGAATGGCCCCGACGGCGCGAGCCGTCATTGCACCGGATAAACCGAGCGCGGCTCGTCGACGCCCTCGGGATCCTGGTGGATGATGATCTCGGCGCGCGGGAAGGCCTCGCGGATGCTGGCCTCGACCTCGTCGGATATGACATGCGCCTCGGTTAGCCGGATGCCGCCATCCATCTCGATATGGAGCTGGATGAAGGAATCGGGCCCGGATGCCCGCGTCTTCAAATCATGCACCGCGCGCACCTTCGGATGCTTGAGCGCGATGGCGCGGATGCGCGCGCGTTCCTCGTCGGGCAGCTCCTCGTCCATGAGATGCACCATCGCCTTGCGCGCCACCTGCCAGGCTCCCCAGATGATCCAGAGCCCGATCAAGCCGCCGAAGATCGGGTCGATCGAGAGATAGCCCAGCTCGGTGGTGAGCAGCAGCGAGACGATCACCGCCAGGTTCAGGACCAGATCGGCGCGGTAATGGAAGGCGTCGACGCCGATCGCCAGCGAGCCGGTGCGGCGCACCACGGAGCGCTGATAGATCAGCAGCGCAAAGGTGACGAGCACGGCGAAGCCCATCACCGCCAGGCCGATTTCGCTGTTGGTGACCGGCGAAGGCCGCAGCAGATGCCGCGCCGCCTGCACCAGCAGCAGCACCGCCGAGCCGGCGATGAAGGCGGATTGGCCGAGGCTCGCCAAGGGCTCGGCCTTGCCGTGGCCGAAACGGTGCTCGCGGTCGGGCGGCGCCAGCGCCTGGCGCACCGCGATCAGATTGACCAGCGAGGCCGCGCCGTCCAGCAATGAATCGATGAGGCTCGACAACAGGCTCACCGAATCCGTGGCGAACCAGGCGACGAGCTTCACCGTCACCAGCAAGCCCGCCACCGCCAGCGAGGCGTAAGTAGCCCGCCGCATCAGCGTGCCGATGCGCTCGGTGTTTTCTTGCGTTGAATCGGCGTGGGTCATGGGAACAGTCTTTCGCTCTGCCAGCCCTTGCCCGCGCGCCGGTAAAGGAGCCGGTCATGCAACCGGTGGGGCTTGTGCTCCCAGAATTCGATCGCTTGCGGCACCAGCCGGTAGCCCGACCAGTTGGGCGGGCGCGGCACCGGGCCCGCGCCGAAGCGCTTCGCCGCCTCTTGGAAGCGCGCCTCGAGCGCCGCCCGGCTTTCGAGCGCCGCCGATTGCAGCGAGGCCCAGGCGGCGATCTGGCTTTCGCGCGGGCGGGTGGCGAAATAGGCATCGGCCTCGGCATCGGCGACAGTCTCGGCCTTGCCCTCGATCCGCACCTGGCGGCCGAGCGATTTCCAGTGGAACAGCAAGGCCGCGCTGGGTTGCGCCTCGAGCTCGCGGGCCTTGCGGCTGTCGAGATTGGTGTAGAACGCGAATCCGCGTTCATCGGCGGATTTCAGCAGCACCATGCGCGCCGACGGGCCCCCGGCCGTGGCCGTGGCGAGCGTCATCGCTTCGGCCTCGGGCTCGCGCGCCTTGGCTTCGGCGAACCAGCGGGCGAATTGCTCGAACGGCATGTGATAATCAATCGCACTCACGGGAGCCCTCACAGTCGGGCGCCACCATAAGCAAGAATGGGAATTTTTCCAGCCCAGCGGCCCGGACAAAAAAGAGGCCCGGGACGCCCCGGGCCTCTTCCCCTCTCGCGCTTCCCGGATCCGGGAAATCAGGGAATGTCGATTTCCACGCGGCGATTCTGCGGCTCGCGCCCGGTCGTCGGCACGCGCGGGTCGTCCTTGCCGCGCCAATTGGCGTCGATCTCGCTCGCCGGCACGCCGAGCTGCACCAGGGCGTCGCGCACCGCGACGGAGCGGCGGCGCGACAAATCGAGATTGTAGCGCTGCGAACCGGTGAGGTCGGTATAGCCGGTGAGCTGGATGCGCGTCGACCCGTTCTGCTGGAAGGCGATGGCGGCCTGCTGCACCACCTGGCGGCCTTCCGGCGTGAGCGTGGCTTGGTTGAAGTCGAAGAACACGATGAAGACCTGCGGCGCGGGCGGCGCGGGCGGCGGCGGTGGCGCGGGCGGCGGCGGCTGATAGACCACTGGCGCCGGCGCGGGTGGCGGTTGCACCGGCACGCCGAAATACCAGGTCAGGCCCGCCAGCACGTTGTGGCTCTCGTTCTTCAGGCCGAGCTTGCCGCCCGGCGCGTAGTTGAAGGACGGATCGACGGTGGCGAAATAGCGGTATTGCAGCCCGAGCGCGAGCTGCGGCGTGATGTGGAAATTGACGCCCACCATCGGCTGATAGGCGAAGACCAGCTGCGAGGAATTGCTCTGGAGATGGCCGTTATAGGTGGCGCTGTCGAGCGAAACCTCGGACGCGCCGACGCCGATTCCGATATAGGGCACGACGAAGGTGCCGGTGCGCATATCCCAGAGGAAGTTGACCATGCCGGCGGTGTTATGCACTTCGCCGCTGGCGCTCGAGCTCCCGGCGTTGGCGAGGTTGATCGACTTGATGCCGGAATTGCTGAAATCGAGGCCCAATTCGACCCGCAGCTGGTCGAACTTCCAGCCCAGCGCGCCGCCGAGAATATAACCGTCATCCTGCTTGGAGGTGTAGCTCAAGCCGCCGGTGGTGTAGCCGGCCATGTCGTTCATGTGCGACCAACCGCCTTCGCCGCGGATGTAGAGGCCGTCCGGGCCGGTGCCCGGCGAGCCGTAGGTCTGCGCCATGGCCGGCAAGGCCAGGAGCGCGCTCAGGGCGAGAGCCCAAAGTCCGGCGCGGGCGAATTTCATCGTGAACCTCCCATCAACCGCGGGTTTTGCGGATGATCACTCAAGAAATTAATATCGGTTAACCGGGAGGGTCACAAGTATTTAGTTAATGTTTCCGTGTAAAAACCGTGTTCATTATTGTATTCACGTGTCAAATACTGAGATAGATATTAAACAGGTCTGTAATTACTTCGTTACAGCCTGTCAATTATTCCGACAATGCGGGTTTTAGGCGGAGATTATCTTTCCGCTTCGAGCGCGCGGCAGGCGGCGGGCAAGGGCGGCGGCGCGCGCGGCGGTTGGGGTTCCTTTGGCCGGTTGAGCTCGGCCTGCCACCAATCGAAAGTCGCCTGTTCGCAGCCCTCGCCTTCCGGCACCGGCGGCTGTTGCACGCAGAGCGGCGAGCCCGCCGGACAAACGAGCCGCACATGGAAATGCTCGTCATGCCCATACCAGGGGCGAATGTTATGGAGCCAGGATCGGTCGCCCAAATCGGCGCCGCCCACGCCCTGGCACAAGGCCTCTTTGATCGCGGGATGGACGAAGATGCGGTCGATCCGCTTGTCGCTCGCCGCCAAGCGCAGCAATTCCACCTGGCGCTCGCCGAAGCGGGCCGGGTCGATCGATTTCCCATCGGGCATGATCATCGAAGGCAGATCGACATTCTCGCGCGCCGCCGGGGCCAGAGCGGGTTTCGGGTCGAGGTTGAACCAGATATCGACATCGACGCCATTCTGGTGGCTCACATGCATTTCAGGCAAGGGGCCGCCGCGCGGCTGCGACATGTCGCCGACATAGAACGGGGCCAAGCCCAAAGCCGCCGCGCGCTTTCCCAGGCCTTGGACAAAAGCCAGTGTGGCGGGATGGCTGAAATAGCGCCGCCGGCTGATATGGATCGCCTGATAGCCCGTGCCGTCGAAGGGCAACGCCGCCGCCCCGGCGATGCAGCCATTGCCCGGGCCGCCAATCACAAGCGCCGGGCCGGGCGAAGGCGACAGGACTTCGCTCCACGAGGAAGCGAAAGCGGCCTCAATAAGAAAATTCGAGGCGTAAGCCGCGCCGGCGAAAAGCACCGAAGCCAGGACCATGATGATGAAGCGGATGTTCATTTAGAGCCCCGGGCTTGCCGGCGCCGGACGCCGCGCGCCGCCGTCGCGCCAGAAGCACAACACCATGGCGGCGATGACGGCCAGCATTACGAGGAGGGATGCTACCACGCCGGGCCATCCCGCCCAGTTCCAGGCATAGCCCGGCAAGAGCGCGCCGAAGCTGCCGCCGACGTAATAGGCGGTGACGTAAAGCCCGACCGCCGAGGAGCGCGCGCGCTGGGCCGAGATCGCGACATAACCGGTCGAGGTCGCCTGGCAGAAAAACCCCGCGCCAGAGGCCAGGACCAGGCCGAGGATGATGACGGCGAGGCTCCCTGACAATGTCAGCATCAGCCCCGCCACCCAGAACGCCATGGCGGCAAGAACGAAATTGCGCCGCCCGAAACGCCGCACCAGCCGCCCGGTCAAGGGCGTGGTGAGGACGCCGGAGAGATAGACCACGAAGATCGTGCCGAGCGACGCCGCCGACAAGTTGAAGGGCGGCGCCGCCAGATGGAAACTGACATAGGTGAAAAGGCCGACGAAATTGAACAACACGCCGAAGCCCACGGCGAAGGTGGCGGCGAGATTGGGATCGATGACGTGGCCATACATATGGCCGAGCGCCGCGCGGAAGCCGCGGCTCGGAATGAAGTTCTTTTCCCGCGGCAGCAACACCAGCACGCCCAGGGCCGCGGCCAGCGTGACCAAAGCCAGGCCCAGAAACGCGCCGCGCAGGCCGAAGGGTCCAGCCAATATCCCCGAGATGAACCGGCCGAAGAAGCCGCCGAAGCAGCTCGCGGCGGTATAAAGCCCGGCCATGCCGGCGGCCTGGGCGGGCGGCAGCTCGTCGCCGATATAGGCCACGGTGACGACGAAGACCGGCGGCAGCAGCAGGCCCTGGACGAAGCGCCAGAACACCATCTGGCCGAGCGTCGGCGCGAAGGCGACCAGGAGCGTGGGCAGGATCAGCGCGAACATCGCCGCGACGATGACGCGCTTGCGCCCCAGCATGTCGGCCACGGCGCCGGTGAAGGGCGCGATCAGCGCCACCGCCAGCGTGGTCGAGCTGATGAGGCGGCTCGATTCGACCGCGCCGACGCCGAATTCGCGCGCCACCAGCGGCAGCAGTGATTGCGGCGCATAGAGGTTGATGAAGGCGCAGAAAGCGGCGAGCGCGATGGCTACCGGCCGGGCGAGCGAGCGCATGATCCAACTCTATCAGGCGGCGGTGGCGTCCGCTCAAGCGCTATTCTTGCCCAGCCAAGTCCCGGGGCAATGCCGGGAGTTGCCGCCAGGGCCGCGGCAGCGTAGAAAACATCGGTGACGGAGCAGAAAAGCCAGAGCTACCGCGACGCCGGAGTCGATATCGACGCCGGCGACGCCCTTGTCGAGGCGATCAAGCCCTATGCCAAGGCGACCGCGCGCAAGGGCACGGCGGCGGGCTTGGGCGGTTTCGGCGCGCTGTTCGATTTGAAGCGGGCGGGCTTCCGCGACCCCGTTCTGGTCGCGACCACCGACGGCGTCGGCACCAAACTCAAGATCGCCATATCGACCGGACGGCACGAGACCATCGGCCAGGATCTGGTCGCCATGTGCGTCAACGATCTGATTGTGCAAGGCGCCCAGCCGCTGTTCTTCCTCGATTACTTCGCCACCGGCAAACTCGAGGTCAATAAGGCACGCATCATCATCAAGGGCATCGCCGATGCCTGCCGCGAAGTAGGCTGCGCGCTGATCGGCGGCGAGACCGCGGAAATGCCCGGCCTTTATGGCGGCGGCGATTACGATCTGGCCGGTTTTGCCGTGGGCGCGGTCGAGCGCAACAAGGTGCTCGACGGCAGCGGCGTCAAAGCGGACGACATCTTGCTCGGCCTTGCCTCCTCGGGCCTTCATTCCAACGGCTTCTCGCTGGTGCGGCGCGTGGTGGAGGAATCGGGATTGGATTATTCCGCGGCCGCGCCGTTCTCGCCCAAGCAGAATCTCGGCGAGGCGCTGCTGACCCCGACCCGGCTTTACGTCAAACCCTGCCTCGCCGCGATGAAGGCGGGCGGAGTGAAGGTCTTCGCCCATATCACCGGCGGCGGGCTGATCGAGAACATCCCGCGCGTGCTGCCGGCGGGCCTCGCCGCCGAATTGGACGCCGCGCGCTGGCCGTTGCCGCCGGTCTTCGCCTGGCTGCAAAAGAGCGCTTCGATCCCGCGGCAGGAGCTGGCGCGCACCTTCAATTGCGGCATCGGCATGGTCGCGGTGGTGGCGCCCGCCTCGCTCAAGAAGGTCGAGGCCGTGCTGAAGAAATCTGGCGAGCGCGTCTTCCGCATCGGGCGTGTCATTAAACGGAAGAAAGGCGGCCCCGGCACCGTCATCCTCAACACGGAGCGCGCGTGGCCCGGCTGAAGACCGCGGTGCTGATCTCCGGCCGCGGCTCGAATTTGCAGGCGCTGGCCGCTTCCTGCGCCGCGCCCGGTTTCCCGGCCGAGATCACGCTGGTGATTTCAAACCAGCCCAAGGCCGCCGGGCTCGGCCACGCGACCCGGGCCGGGATCCCGGCGAAAATCGTGCCGCATCGCGATTACCAGACGCGCGAGGAATTCGAGGCGGCGATCGACAAGATTTTGCGCGGAGCCGGAATCGAGCTCGTCTGCCTTGCCGGGTTCATGCGGGTGCTGACCGCAGGTTTTGTCGAGGCGTGGCGCGGCAAGCTTGTCAACATCCATCCCTCGCTGCTCCCCGATTTCCCCGGCCTCGACACCCATCGCCGCGCGCTCGAAGCCCACAAGCGCTTCGCCGGCTGTTCGGTGCATTTCGTCAGCGCCGAAATCGATGCCGGTCCGCTCATCGTTCAGGCTAAGGTGCCGGTGCTGCCGGATGACGACGAGCCCACTCTCGCCGCCCGCGTGCTGGAAGCCGAGCACAAGGCCTATCCCTTGGCGTTACGGCTGATCGCCGAGCGCCGCGTGCGGCTCAAGGGCGACAAGGTCGAGATCGACGGCAAGCCCGGGCCGTTCATGCTCCCTCCGGCGCGCTGATGCACCGGACCCTCGGCTGGCGGATTTCCGCCGTGGCGCTGTTCTGGGGCGCCGTGTTCCTGGTGCAGAACCTCAATTGGGGCGCGGGCGCGGCGAAGGCGCTGGCGCTGCTGGCGTTGCTGTTCGGCGCGCTTTACCTCGCTTTGCGCGAAATCAGGATACGGCCGGCGGCGGAAAAGCCCGCGCGCGCGCTTTTGGCCTTGGCCGGGTTTCTGCTGCTGGCGCAGCTCGTCTATTTCGGCCTGCGTATCGGCAACCCGCATCTCATCGACATGGCGACCACCACGCTCGATGCCGGACGGGCGATGCTCCGGGGCCAGAACCCCTACACCACGCCGATCGACACCGAAGCCGCCGGGCTTGGGGTATTGCCCGAATTCCAGGGTTACAAATATCTGCCGCTGATGCCGGCCGTCTATCTGCCGTTGGGTTTGCCTTTCGGCGCGCGCGGCGTATTGGCGACCAATTTGCTCCTGCTGCTCGCGACGTTGGGGCTGATGCTGCGTCTAGGCCGCGAATCCTCCTCGCCGCGCGCCGGGCTCATCGCCTGCTTGCTCTATCTTTCCATCCCGTTGGCGGCGCAGCAGGTGCTGGTCAAGGGCTCGACCGATTTGGCATCGGTGGCGCCGTTGCTGCTGGGCTTCGTTCTCATGGAACGCCGCCCGGGTTGGGCCGGGCTTTGCGTGGGGCTTTCGATCTCGGCCAAGCTTTTCCCCGGCGTGCTGTTCCTGCCCTGTCTTTTGCCCGCGGCTTGGCCGGAGCGGCGGCGTTATGCGATCGGCGCGGTACTGGGGCTGCTGCCGATCCTGCCCTATGCGCTCACCTCGCCCGCCGCGCTTTACGACAACATCGTGCTGTTCAACGCCATCCGCGCGCCCGACAGCACCAGCTGGCTCGCTTTGGCCCCGTCGGCGGATTTCGCCGCGCGTTCGGTGTTCTTCACGCTGTTCGCGGGAAGTTCGATCTATATCTGGCGGCGCGCGCCCGGCCTCGCGGCGCGGTGCGGCCTGGGCGCCATGCTCGCGCTCGGCGTCATCCTGGCCGGGCCGGCGGCACACCACAATTATCACCTGTGGTGGCTGCCCTTCTATTGCGTGGCTTTGGCGGCGGCGCTATAGAAGTTGCGGTTGGATACCGTGCCGGGGGATTAAATCATGGTCGTGGATCAAGAAGCGCAATCCCATTATCAGACTTGGCTGGGCTTCGCCCGGCTGCTGCGTTGGGTTGTGGGCATCATCATCGTGATCTTGGCGCTGATGGCCTATTTCCTGGTCTAGAGGACCGGAAAAAAGAAGGCGATTTCGGTCTTGGCGGATTCCGCCGAATCCGAGCCGTGAACCGAATTGGCTTCGATCGATTCCGCGAAATCCTTGCGGATGGTGCCGGGCGCGGCCTTGGCCGGGTCGGTCGCACCCATGATCTCGCGGTTCAAGGCGACCGCGTTCTCGCCCTCCAGCACCTGCACCACCACCGGCCCCGAAATCATGAAGGCAACCAGGCTTTTGAAGAACGGCCGCTCCTTGTGGACGCCGTAGAATTCCTCCGCCTGGGAGCGGGTGAGTTGCAGCTTCTTCTGCGCGACGATGCGCAAGCCGCGCGCGGTGAAGCGCGCATTGATCTTGTCGGTCAGGTTGCGGCGCGTGGCGTCCGGCTTGATGATCGAGAAAGTGCGTTCCTTGGCCATGCGCGATCCGTTCCCTGCGTTGATGAGGCGCGGCGGTTATAGCGGGCAAAGCGATAGGCTTCAACCCGCGTCGCGCTTCTCCCAGCCCTTTTCGGTCTGCTGCCAATAGGTCAGGGCGTGGCCCGCTTCCTTGGCTTCTTTCCAGCGCTGCCTTGCCGCCGCCAGCGCGGCTTCGTCATTGCCGTCGAACATGTCGCAGACCCGCTTGTAATCGGCGAGCTTGGCCGAGACCGCCCCGTCAACGAGCACCAGCATGGAGGCTTGGTTGGGGTTCTCGTCCTCGACGGTGAGCCAGATCGGCTGGCGATCCGGGTTGCCATCCTTGGCCGAGCCATGCGGCAGGAAAGCCTCGTCGTTATAGGTCCAGAGAAGCGAGTTGAGGTGATCCACCCGTTCGCTCGATCCGGCCAGAACCACGACGCGGTGGCCGCCGGCGACGGCCTTTTCCAGAAGCTGCGGCAACGCGCGGTCGAGCGGGGAGGCGCGGAGATGATAGAAACGGATCTCCGTCATGGCGAGCATCGCCCTAGTCTTCGTAATTATCGGCGACGAAGCGGTCGAGCAGGCGCACGCCGAAAGCGGTCGCGCCCTTCGGAACGATGGGCGTGTCCTTCTTCGACCAGGTGGTGCCGGCGATGTCGAGATGCGCCCAGGGCAGCTTATTGACGAAGCGCTGGATGAAGGTCGCGGCGGTGATGCTGCCGGCTTCGCGGTTGCCGCTGATGTTCTTGATGTCGGCGGCGTCGCTGTCCATCATCTTGTCATAGGCCTCGCCCAGCGGCAGACGCCACAGCTTCTCGCCCGTGGCGAGGCCGGCGGCGGTGAGCTGGCCGGCGAGCTTGTCGTTGTTGCTGAAAAGCCCGGCATGCTCGACGCCGAGCGCGATGATGATGGCGCCGGTGAGCGTCGCCAGATCGACCATCAATTGCGGCTTGAAGCGGTCCTGGCAATACCACAGCGCGTCGGCCAGAACGAGCCGGCCCTCGGCGTCGGTGTTCAGCACCTCGATGGTCTGGCCCGACATCGACTTGACGATGTCGCCCGGGCGTTGCGCGTTGCCGTCGGGCATGTTCTCGACCAGCCCGCCGATGCCGACCACGTTGACCTTGGCCTTGCGGCCGGCCAGCGCCATCATCAGCCCGGTCACCACGCCGGCGCCGGCCATGTCCCATTTCATGTCCTCCATGCCGTCGGCCGGCTTGATCGAAATGCCGCCGGTATCGAAGGTCACGCCCTTGCCGACGAAGGCGATGGGCGCCTTGTTGCGCGCGCCGGGATTGCCCTTCCATTGCATGACGAGGAGGCGCGGCGGCTTGGAACTCCCCTGCCCCACGCCCAGCAGCGCGCCCATGCCGAGCGCGGCCATCTTCCTTTCGTCGAGCACTTCCACCTCGACGCCGAGCTCGCGCAACGCCAGCGCGCGCTTCGCCAGGCTTTCGGGATAGATCACGTTCGCCGGCTCGGAGACGACGTCGCGGGTGAAGAACACGCCGTCGGCGACCTTGTCCAGCAGCGCGAAGCCGCGCTTGGCGCCGGCCTGGTCCTTGACCAGAAACACGAGATCGTTGAGCGAGGGTTTTTGCTCGGGCTTCTCCTTGGTGCGGTATTTGTCGAAGCGGTAGGAGCGCAGCCGGGTGCCGAAGGCGAGATCGGCGGCCGCCTGGGATTCCGCCTTGGCCGGCTGATCGACCGCCACCACCGCGTTCTTTTCGCCGGCGGCGTTGAGCTGGGCGAGGATGGTGCCGCCGCGATTCTGCCAGACGCCAGGCGCATCATCCGATTTGCCGGAGCCCACCATCAGCACCCGCGCCACGCCGAGCTTGGCCGGCGCCAGCACCGCGAGGGTTTCAAGTTCGCGGCCAGTGAAACGCGAGGATTCCATGGCACGGGAGAGCGCGCCGCCGCTCGTCTTGTCGAGCGCCTTGCCAGTGGGCGCAAGCTTCCGGCCTTCGGCGGCGAAGACGACAACGGTTCCGCCCTTGAACGGTCGCGGCGCGGCAAAGCTGATTTTCATGAAGCGAATCCTTGAACCCGATGACCTCGAACCCGGTGGATATGCGGCGATAGACCGCCGCTGTCAACCGCCAAGGCAAAGCGGCGCATCGGACACCACCCGGGACCAGCGGCCGGGAGACGCCGGGGGATAGGCCAACAGCGCCGCCACATGCCAGCCGACATCGTCGCGCATGAGGAGCGCCGCCTGCCCCGCCGGCACGCCGTCCACGTCCGCGGGCGCGCAGGACAACAACGCCCATGCATTCCCCTGTCCGGCGATCAGGCCGAGCGCCCCAGGCGTGAAATTGTTGGCATAGCCGATCTGGAGAGCGTTGCGGCGCGGCGGCGTCAGCCGCAAGGCGCCTTCGATCATGGTGGCGAGGCTGCCATTGTCGCCCGGCAGAATCAGCGTCAGATGATCGCCATCGGCGACGCGCGGCGCGATTGCCTGGGCCAGCAGCCAGGCGCGTTGCTGTGGCACTTCGAGATCAAAGCGCAGGAAGTTCAGGAACGCCAGCGGAGAGACGAGCAGGATGACGATCGCCGCCGCCGGCAGCAGCCTGCGCCCAGGCACGGACAAGGCATTGAACCGCGCTTCGATCCAGTCGCGCGCGAGCCATACCGCCGAGACCATCAGCAGCAGCGACAGATGGGTGTTGTACCGGAAATAGGAATGGGCGTCGGCCGCCATCTCGCCGGGGAAATGCGCGACATAGGCGAAGAGCAGCGCGCCGGTATAGAGCACCGCCACCCCGCTCAGGATCGCCGCCGCACGCATCCCGGGCGCCTCACCCCAGGCGGCGGGACCGCGCCGGCAGCGGGACAGGAAAGCCCCGATCACGGCTAAAAGCAGGGCGAAGAAAGGGAATTTTTCCGCCACCGTCCCCAGCATGTTGCGCAGGATGGAAGGCAGGCTGCCGAACTGCCAGCTCGAGAGCGGCAGGGTCGTGAGCTCGACATCCGGCGAGGCGAAATGGCTCGGCACATACCAGTGCCAGGCGAGATAGAGGACCAGCGCCGGAACGGCCGCGAGCGCGCAACGCGCCAGCGCCAGGCGGCGCGTCTCGCCGTTTGCGGGCGGCAGCAGCGCCGCCATCGCGGCGACGCTCAACGCCAGCGCGACACTGTCGGGCTTGATGCTGACCAAGGCCGCGAGAACCAGGGCCAGCAGGCCGGTATCCTTCGCGCAGGATCGACTTGCGGCGAGAAAGCCGGCGCAGGCGAGCGCCACCGCGATCGAAGGCTCGCCATAGCCCGACAAATCGTAACGCGGCGCGAAGCCGGGATTGAACGCGGTCGCGAGCAGCACGCCCAGGGCAACGGCGCCCCAGGATGGAACCGCGCCCGGATCGTCCTCGCTTCGCGCCACCAGCCGCGCCAGCAACAGTCCCGCGGCAAGCTGCAGCACCAGGTTGAAAGCGATCAAGGCATTGGCGGGAAAACCAGGCATAACCAGCGAGGCGACGAACGCCGCCAATTGCTGGTTATAGGGCGCGGCGGGCAGAAAGGAATGCGCGTCGGGCCGCCCATCAGCCGGGAAGAATCCATGATCGGCGAGATAGGCGGCGTTGGGCAGAAGATTGAGGAAAGTGTCGGGCTGGCTCGGCCGCGCGCTCGCCATCACGGCCAGCAGAGGCAAGACCAGCAGAAAAATCCGCCCGATGCCGCGCCATTCGCCCCAGCTCAGCCGCGAGCGAGGCGCGATCAATCCGGCGAGCCCCAATGCCACCAGAATCCAGCCTGGCACGCGCAACGACAACGGCGTCGCCACGCCCCACAACGTCAGCACCAGCGCCGCCGCGCCCCAGCCCGCGATCAGCGCGATTTCGGGCGCGGCGTGGCCATTCGAAACCAGCCGCCCCAATCCCATGAAAGCGAGCGCGGCGAACGCCACGCAGGCCCAGCCAGCAAGATCGAAAGCAGACGGGATGAGCAACGCGATCACGGCTTCGCCGCCCCGTGAACCAGCCGGTAGATTTTAAAACGCGGCGATTGGAAAACCGGCTCGAGCCCGGCATTGACGGCGAGATCGAAAACCCGCCGTCCGGAAAAGGCGATGTAATCGCATTGCGCCAGCGCCGCCGCATCGGCGCTGTCGATCGGTGTATTGCCGGCTACGAAATGCGACCACAGCTTGTCGGCCGAAAGGCCATCCGCCAGCTGGCGATATTCCGGCGTGAACGCCACCGGTTGCTGCGAAGCATAGGTGAAGAGCGAAGGCACGAAGGCTTCGCGCCGGGCGATCGCCAGCACCGGAATATGAAGCAGCGGCGTCGCTTCGACATGAACTTCTTCGCCGAGATAGGCCACGGCAAGGCAGCTTCCGGCCGGCAGCGCGTCGAGGCCGGACAATATCTCGGCATAGACGCGGCCGCTGGCCTGCCAGCTTACGGCAACCATGCCGAGCCGCAAGACCAGCATCGCCGCGGCAGCGCCGAAGAACACGCGGCGCAAAAATCGTGACGGCGCCTGCCAGGTGCTGCCGCCGATCAGCAGCAACGCCATCGCCAGCGGGAGACGACGGTCAGCGCCGTTGGCGCTGAACAGCCCACTCGGCATGAAGAAATAGAGCACGATAAGCATGGTCAGCACCGCGGTGATTCCGGGTGCGAACCGGATCCAGCGTCGCCAATAGGCAACGCCGATGCCGAGCACAGCCACGGCGAAACAGACGATATCGGCCGGGCGGTTATAGGCGTCGAACACGCTGAACAGCAGATCGAGCTTGCGCACCGGCCGCGTGAATCGGACGCTGAGGGACATGACCTGGATCGGAGCATTGAGCGGAAGGAAGAACGTCGCGAACATTGCGAGCGGCAGTAGCATGGGCAGTCCGGCGATGAGCAGCGCGCGCAGCGTGGCGCGCAGCGTGGCTTTGTCGCGCACGAGGAGACTGGCCTCATAGCTCAAAATCAGCGCGCCATAGACACCGAAGGCCATGAGATGGGCGAAATAGACGGCAAGCGCCATGACGCAACCGATGGCGAGCCGCAACGCCGGGCCGCGTTGCCGCAAGGCGAGCCAGGCGGCGAAACAGCACAGCGCTAGGCCAAGGCCGAACAGGAAATTGAGAAAACCCCAGAGCAGCAGCCGGTTGTATATAAGCAGAAAGGCAAGACACGACCACGCCGACCAACGGCCGAACAGGACGCGGTGCAGCAACGCCACGCCCGAGGTCAGCAGGGCATAGATCGCGACCAGGAAGAGCTTCCCCGCCCATTCGAGCGGCATGATGTGCAACAGTGGCGGCACCAGCGCATCCATCGCCAGATCAGGGACCGGCCGCCATATGATCTGGTAAAATTGTTGGAGCACCGGCGCGTGATCGAGATTGGCCAGCAAATACATGCGCGTCAGATGATTGGGATAATCGACCAGCGGCGGCACTGGCGTCAGCAACAGGGGCGCGCAGACCAGCGCCAGTAGCGCCAAATACAGCGGAACGAAGGCCCGGAACGGCAAATCCGCCAGATTGATCCCGCCCTGGGCCGGCATCCAATTTCCCTTCTCGAAACGGCGGAGATTTCCACGTTGGGGCATGGTCGGGCAAGTCGCTTGGCGAGCCTCGAATCGGCTCCAATTAGGGGCTTCTTAGCCCTAGGCTGGGCCATCGCCCGCCACCTATAATCCACGGCCATGGACCGGCTGACACGTTATGTTCTCCGCCAATCGCTGATGGTGGCGCTTTCCGTCGCCGTGGTGTTCAGCGCCGCGGTCTGGCTGTTGCAGTCCCTGCGATTGATCGACCTGATCGTCAATCGCGGCCTGTCGGTCAGTTTGTTCCTCTATCTCGCCGTCCTGATCTTGCCGCGTTTCGTCGATGTGGTGCTGCCGATCGCGGTCTTCACCGCGGTGCTGTTCGTCTATTGCAAGCTGATCGCCGAAAGCGAGTTGGTGGTTATGCGCGCCTCGGGAATGAGCCAATGGGCGCTGGCCAAGCCGGGCTTGCTGGCGGGCGTGGCGGGAACGCTGGTGCTTTATTCGCTGTCGCTCTATTTCCTGCCTACATCCAACCGCGCCTTCAAGGATCTGGAATTCGAGATCCGCAACAAATACGCCTCGGTGCTGATCCAGGAAGGCGTGTTCAACACGCTGTCGGACACGCTGATGATCTACAACAAGGGCCGCGACACCAATGGCGATCTGACCAGCCTGCTGATCCAGGATTCGGACGACCAGGACAAGCCTGTCACCATCTTCGCCGAGCGCGGCGCCATCGTCGATACGGCCGATGGCCCGCACATCGTGCTCGACAACGGCATCCGCCAGCAATATGAGCGCGACACCGGCAAAGTGTCGACGCTCACCTTCGAGAAATACACGCTCGATCTTTCCGGCATCAAGGACGACGCGGTGACGCGCGACCGCCAGCCGGGCGAGCTCTACGTCAACGAGCTGTTGCGGCATAAAAACGGCGTACGCGATCCGTCGCTGATCGTCGAATTGAACATGCGGCTGGCGGGCCCGCTGGCGGCGCTGGCGATGGCGGCGTTGCCGGTGCTGTGCCTGTTGCCGGGCGATTTCAACCGGCGCGGCCAGGCCAGGCGGATTCTTCTGGCCATTACCCTGGCCTTGGCGCTCGAGATTGTCGATATCGGGTTCAAGAATCTCGCCGGACGCTCCGATCTGGTCGTCCTGCTGCTCTATGCCAATGTGCTGTCGCCACTCGTCGCCGTCTGGTGGCTGTTGTGGCGCGGCGGCGAAGGCGCGCGCTGGCGGAATGCCGCCAGGGCCGCGCGGTAGGCATCGCCATGTCGCCCTGGATGACGCTTTTCCGTTACATCGCCCGGCAGTTTTTCATCTGGTGCAGCTGCGTATTCCTGACCATGATGTCGATCATCTTTCTGCTCGATTATGTCGAGCTGATCCGCCGTTCCGGCAACCGGCCCGAGGCGACATTGGGCGTGCTGCTCGAACTAGCGGCGTTGAAGCAGCCCTATATGGCGCAACAGATTTTGCCCTTCGCCATCCTGTTCGGCACGATGATGGCGTTTTGGCGCATGACGCGCAGCCACGAACTGGTGGTGGCGCGGGCGTCCGGCATTTCGGTCTGGCAGTTTCTGACGCCGCCTCTCTCCGGCGCCTTTCTTGTCGGCGTCGTGGCCGTTATGCTGTTCAACCCGATCGCGTCGGTGACGCAGGCGAGCTACGAGAATTTGGAGAATCGCGTGCTGCGCGGCACCGACCAGAAATTCACGCTGTCGAGCACCGGCCTATGGCTTCGGCAAAGCGACGACGCGGGCAATCCTTCGATCATCCACGCGCAGCGCTTCATCGTCGGCGAGCGGGCCTTGACCAATGTAATGTTCTTGTTTCTCACGTCCGACACGACATTGACCAAACGCATCGATGCCAAGGAGGCGGTGCTGGGCCCCGATGGCTGGACCGTGAAGAACGGCAGCGAATGGGAACCCAGCAAGCCGCCGCAACCCTTCGATAGCGTCAATGTCCCAACCAATTTGACGCCCACTAAAATCCAGGACAGCTTCGCCCCGCCCGAGACCATGTCGTTCTGGGAGCTGCCGGGCTTCATCCGGCTGCTGGAAGCGTCGGGCTTTTCCTCGCAACGCCACCGCCTCTATTTCGACGCGCTTCTCGCGCGCCCCTTCCTGCTGGCGGCCATGGTGCTGATCGCCGCCAGCTTTAGCCTGCGCATGCAACGCGCCGGGGGCGCCACCCTGATGATCGGCGCCGGCATCGCCAGCGGGTTCTTGCTGTATTTTCTCTCGGACGTGGTCTTCGCCCTGGGATTGTCCTCCACCATTCCCACCTTGCTCGCCGCCTGGACGCCGACCGGCGTGAGTTGGCTCGTCGGCGTCAGCCTGCTGCTGCATCTCGAAGACGGCTGACCATGACAAGGGGGGGGACATGTCTTGCGCTTGTCGTCGGGTTCGCCTTCCTGGTCCTGGCGAGCGAGGCGCGCGCCGCCGGCAACGACGCCAAACCCGCGGCCACGCAGCCGCTGCTCTTCACCGCCGACGAGGTGCAATACGACCAGGATCTAGGCGTGACCGTCGCCAAGGGCAATGTCGAGATCAGTTCGAGCAACCAGATCCTTCTGGCCGACACGGTCACCTATAACCAGCGCACCGACACCGTCACCGCCACGGGCCATGTCAGCCTGATGCAACCCACCGGCGACATCGTGTTCGCCGACTTCATGGAATTGCACGACAATCTGCGCGACGGCTTCATCAAGGACATAAGGATATTGCTGTCGGACCATTCGCGCATGGCGGGCAATACCGCGCGCCGCACCGATGGAACAAGAACCGAACTCAGGCGCGGCGTCTACTCGCCTTGCGAGCTGTGCCAGGACGATCCTTCGCACCCGCCGGTGTGGCAGATCAAGGCCAGTCGGATCGTCGACGACAAGGATAAGGAGATCGTCGAATACTACAACGCGACGATGGAGATCGACGGCGTCCCGGTCTTCTACACGCCCTACCTTTCGCATCCCGACCCGTCGGTGAAACGGGCCAGCGGCTTTCTGCCGCCGAGCGTCGGCGCGGGAAATAATCTCGGCTATCACGTCAAGATCCCGTATTTCTGGGCGATCGGCAACGACAGGGATTTCACCTTTCGGCCGTTGGTAACGAGCGGCGCTGGCGTCGTTTTCGACCAGGAATACCGCCAGGCCTTCGACTACGGAAAGCTCGACATCGACGGCAGCGTGGCGGTCGGCGGCGCCCAGGTTCAGACCGGACCGCTTGGCATAACGAACGGCACCGACAGCCCCACGCCGGTACGCGGACACATCAACGGCACCGGCATCTTCGATCTCAATAATAACTGGCGCACGGGTTTCGATATCCAGCGCGAATCCGACCAAGCTTATCTGCTCAAGTATAACCTTCCGCAGCGGAGCACATACAATTACCTCACCAGTCAAGTCTATGCCGAGAATTTCGGCCCGCGCAGCTACGGCAATATCAGCGCCTATTCCTTCCAAAGCCTGAACCCATCTGTCGGCGATGGCATACAGCCTATCGTGCTGCCCCTCGCCAATTACGATTGGACCAGCGAGCCGGACAAGATCGGCGGCCGCTTGAGTTTGAACGGCGACCTGCTCAATTTGGAACGCCATTCCGGCCCGGAAATACGCCGCGTGTCGGGCGGGACGCAATGGCGCCTGCCGTTCAACGGGCCGATCGGCGACCGCTTCGTTTTCCTGGTCGGCACGCGTTTAGACGGTTATCAGTCCGACAACGTGCCGATCGGATACGGCCTCAACGCCAATCAATCCGAGACATCCGGCCGCGTCTTCCCGCAAGGTGCCTTGCAGTGGCGCTACCCGTGGGTCCGGCACGACCCGGGCATGAGCGAGGTGATCGAACCGATGGCGGCTTTCGTCGCCGCGCCCAATGGCGGAAACCCAGCCCAAATCCCGAATGAGGACAGCCAGGGCTACGAATTCGACGAGACCAGCCTGTTCCACCCCAATCGGCTGCCCGGTTACGACGTCGTCGACAGCGGCCAGCGCGTCGATTACGGCCTGCACACCGGCATCTACAACGACACCTATGGCAGTTCCAATCTCCTCGTGGGTCAGAGCTATCGCCTGGAGAAATCGAGCCCCTTCCAGATCGGCTCCGGACTCGAAACCCAGGTCTCAGACGTGGTCGGCCGTCTGGCTATTTCGCCGGCCGATGCGTTCGATCTGTTCTACCGTCTGCGTCTCGACCACAGCGATCTGGCGATGCGGCGGCAGGAAGCCGGCTTCAGCGGAGGGCCGCTCAATTTGAAATTCGGCGCCTCGCTCATCTCGGTCGCATCCATCCCCGGCCTGACGTCCCTCCAGACCGGCACGCAGGTGAGCGCCAATCTCAGCGCCGCCCTCACTCGATACTGGTCGCTGAAGGTCTATGATACGCGGAGCATCAGCTCCGGCGGCGCCACCATCTCTTCCGGCGCGGCGCTCACATATCAGGACGATTGCTTCGCGATAAAGACCACGATTCAACAATCCGGCATTCGCGTCGGTGACGTTTCGCCGGGCGTGGACGTCATGCTCACCTTCGTGTTCAAGAATCTGGGCGAAATCGACGAGCAGGTGTTATCCGCGGGCGGCAGCCAATAAATAATGGGCCGCCGGCCGATGCGGCGGCGCGGATCAGGCAGTAGGAAACGCCGTCCGAAGAGGCTATCTTGGCAGCCCGCCGGGCATGGAGCCCGGAAATGAACGGATACCCGCGCCAATCATGTCACGTCTGTTAGTTTGTTTGCTGCTTTTGATGATCCTTGCCGTCGCTCCGGTCCGGGACGGCTTGGCTCAGGAAAGCCGCATTGTCGCGGTGGTCAACAATGATGTCATCACCGCGGACGACGTTACCGGCCGTCTGGCGCTGGTGATGCGCTCCTCCTCCATCCCCGACACGCCGGAGAACGAGCAGCGCCTGGCGCCCCGTATCCTGCGCCAAATGATCGACGAGAAGCTGGAATTGCAGGAAGCGGCGCGCCTCAACGTCAAAGTCAACGACCAGGAAATCGACGACGCGCTCGCCGCTCTCGAGCAACGCAACAACATGCCGAAGGGTCAGCTCGACGCCTATCTCATACAGGCCCGCATCCCGCGCGCGACTCTCGTCAGCCAGATCACCGCCTCGATCGCCTGGGGCAAGGTCATCCGTGGAAGGCTGTCTCAAGACGTTTCGGTCTCGGACGAGGAAGTCAACGAATCGATGAACCGCATCAAGGAAGACGCCGGTAAGCCGCAGAGCCACATGGCCGAAATCTTCCTGGCCATGGACAATCCCTCGCAGGAGGACGAGATCCAACGCCTCGCCGACCGGCTGATCGACCAGATTCGCCACGGCGCCAATTTCTCCGCCGTCGCCCAGCAATTCTCGCAATCGCCGAGCGCCGCCGCCGGCGGCGACATCGGCTGGCTGACGCCGAACCAACTTGGGTCGCCCCTGGGCGATGCGATGGAAAAGATGAAGCCGGGCGAAATGTCCTATCCCATCAAAACGCCTGCCGGTTTCTACCTCCTCTATGTTATCGATCGCCGGACGCCGGGCGCGGTCAGCGTCGACGACACGAGGCTGTCGGTGACGCAGGTTGCCTTCCCCTATCCGCCCAACGCTTCGGCGGCCGAACGCCAGCGCATCCAGAACGACGCGCAAGCCGCCTCCAACAACGCCAAGAGCTGCGGTGAATTGGCGAAGATCGGCAACGATCACGTGCCGCCTTATCTGGTCAAGAACGCCGACGATGTCCGGGCGGGCGACATGAATCCGCCGGAGCTGCGTCAGCAACTGTTGCAACTCAAGGTCGCCGAGGCGACCAAACCGATCCCGAACCCGAACGGATTGGCCGTCATCATGTTGTGCGCGCGCAAGGATCCGGAGGGCGGTCTGCCATCGCGCGATCAGGTCGAGAACAATCTGGCGCGCGAGCGCCTCGACGCGCTGGCCCGGCGTTACATGCGCAATCTGCGCCGCGCCGCCTATATCGACGTCCGCGGATGACAGCGCCGCTCGCTCTCACCATGGGTGAACCCGCGGGCATCGGCGGCGAAATCGCCCTGATGGCCTGGCAAAAGCGGGTTCAATCCGCCTTGCCGCCTTTCTTTGTCATCGACAACCCGTCGCGGCTCGACCGGCTGGCGACGCGGCTGGGGCTGTCGGTGCCGCTGCGCCCGATCGCCCAGCCCGGAGAAGCGTCGCGCGTTTTCGCCACCGCCCTGCCGGTGCTGCCAATCGAGTTGCCCAAGGCGGTTCAGCCCGGCCATCCCGATCCCGCCAACGCGCCGGCCGTGATCGAGGCCATCACCAAGGCGGTGGCGCTGGTCCGGTCCTCTCGCGCCGGCGGCGTCGTCACCAATCCGATCCAGAAGGAAACCCTCTATGCCGCGGGTTTCTCCTATCCCGGCCACACCGAATTCCTCGGCCATCTGGCCAAGGTGAAGCACCCTGTGATGATGCTGGCGGGACCCGAGCTGCGCGTCGTGCCGGTGACCGTTCATCTCTCGCTTGTGGATGCGCTCGGCGCGCTGACGTCCGCGGCCATCGTCACGGCCGGCCGCGTGACATCCGAGGCGCTGAAGCGCGATTTCGGCATCGAGCAGCCGCGTTTGGCGGTGGCGGCGCTCAACCCCCATGCCGGCGAATCCGGTACGATGGGCCGCGAGGAGGTCGAGATCATCGCTCCGGCGGTAAAAAAGCTCGCCGCTCTTGGCATCAAGGTGAGCGGCCCGGCACCCGCCGACACGCTGTTCCATCCCGCCGCGCGCAAACGCTACGACGCGGTCATCTGCATGTATCACGACCAGGCGTTGATTCCGCTGAAGACGCTCGATTTCGACAATGGCGTCAACGTGACCCTGGGCCTCCCCTTCATCCGCACTTCGCCCGATCACGGCACCGCCACCGACATTGCCGGCAAGGGTATCGCCAATCCGTCGAGCCTGATGGCGGCGCTGACGATGGCCGGCGCCATGGCCAAGCGGCACGCGGCGCTGGCCGCCTCGGCCTGAGCGGGTCCTTGCCCGGACCTTTACCGGACCTGCCGCCGCTCGGCGACGTGATAAGGCGTTTCGGCCTCGGCGCGCGCCGGGCCCTGGGCCAGAATTTCCTGCTCGATCTCAACCTGACGCGGCGCATCGCCCGCGCGGCGGGATCGCTGGCGGATTGCGACGTGATCGAGATCGGCCCCGGCCCGGGCGGGTTGACCCGGGCCCTGCTTCTGGAAGGGGCGCGGCATGTGACCGCCATCGAGCGCGACGCGCGCTGCCTGCCGGCGCTTAACGAGCTGGCGCTCGCCTTCCCCGGCCGGCTGAGCGTGATGGAAGGCGACGCGCTGACGATGGACCCGGCGAGCCTGGGCACGCGCCCGCGCAAGATCGTCGCCAATCTCCCCTACAACATCGCCACGGCGCTGCTGCTGAACTGGCTGCCGCGCATTTCTGAATTCGAGGGACTGACCCTGATGTTCCAGAAGGAGGTGGCAAAGCGCCTCGCCGCATCGCCGCGTTCCAAGGATTACGGCAGGCTGTCGGTCGTGACCCAATGGCTGGCCGAGGTCGAATTGATGTTCGACGTCTCGCCCAAGGCCTTCGTGCCGGCACCCAAGGTGACCTCGACGGTGGTGCGGCTCACGCCCCGGAAACAACCGCTCGCGGCTTGCGATATCAAGGATTTGGAGCGCGTGACGGCGGCGGGTTTCGGACAACGCCGCAAGATGCTGCGCCAGAGCCTCAAATCCCTGGGAGACCCCGCGAAACTGATAGCCGCTTCCGGCGCGGCCGAAACCGCGCGCGCCGAGGAACTGTCGGTCGAGCAGTTCTGCGCTTTGGCCCGCGCGCTCGCTAATTCCCGCCGCGCAGGCGGTTGACGAATTGGTCGAGGCCGATCTGGCGCTCGCGCCGGGCGCGCTCGGCCTGGAGTATGCCGCGCACCGCGTCGATGCTGTCATCGAGATCTCGGTTGACGATGACGTAATCATAGCTGTCCCAGTGGCTCATCTCGTCGGCGGATTTTTCCATCCGCGCGCGAACCACGTCGCGGCTGTCCTGGGCGCGCGTCTTAAGCCGCTTTTCCAGCGTGGCCATGCTCGGCGGCAGCACGAACACCGAAACCAGATCGTTCGGAAGACGCGCCTTCATCTGTTGCGCGCCCTGCCAGTCCACGTCGCACACCACGTCGCGGCCGCTTTCGATCGCAGCCATCACCGGCGCGCGGGGCGTGCCGTAGCTGTGGCCGAACACCGCGGCGTGCTCCAACAGCTCGCCGTTCTGCACCATGGCGTCGAAACGCTTCTGATCGACGAAGTGGTAATGCTTGCCATCGGTCTCGCCCTTGCGCCGGGACCGCGTCGTCGCCGAAATCGAGAGCTTCAAGCCGCGGTCCCGCGTCACCAGGGCCCGGGTGATCGTGGTCTTGCCCGCGCCCGAGGGTGAGGACAGCACCAGCAGAATGCCGCGTCGTTTGATCTCTCGCCCCGCCATGCCCACCCCTATTCGACGTTCTGGACCTGCTCGCGCAACTGCTCGATCGCGGCCTTGAGCCCGAGCCCGATGCGCGTCAGTTCGAGATCGCCCGATTTGGCGCCCAAGGTATTGGCTTCGCGGTTCAATTCCTGGCACAGGAAATCGAGCCGCCTGCCGATGGCGCCGCCCTCTTGTATCAGCGCGCGCGTCGCCGCCACATGCGCCGTGAGCCGGTCGAGCTCCTCGCGCACATCGTCGCGCGCCACGATCAGCGCGGCTTCTTGCGCGAGACGCTCCTCGGGCAGCGCCGGCACCGCTTCGAGCAGCTGGGCGAGCAATTCCTTGAGCCGCGCCTTGATCGCCGCCGGCTGCGCCGCCGCACTCTTCTCGGCCCGGGCGACCAGATCGGTGATTTCGGCGAGCCGCGCCTCGAGCGTCTGAGCCAGCCGCTTCCCCTCGGCCAGCCGCATCGCGGCCAAATCCTTGAGCGCGGCGGCGAAGCTCTTCAAGATCGCGGCCTGGCGGCGCTCGCGCATGGCGGCGTCCTCTTCCTCGCCGCTTTCGAGTACGCCCTTCACCGCCAGCAGCCCGTCGAGCCGGGGCGGCGCGACATCGATCTCGGTCGAGAGCTGCTTCACCAGCGCCAGCACCGCGTCGAGCGCGGCGCGATTGATGCGCAACGGGCCGGCCGCGTCGTGGCGCGTGAGGACGAGGCTGGCCGAGACCGCGCCGCGTTTCAGCGTCTCGGCCATTCCGGCGCGCAGCTGCACTTCCAGCCCCTCATGGCCGGCGGGCAGGCGGAAACGCAGATCGAGCGACTTGGCGTTGACGCTTTTCAGCTCCCACACCCAGCCGATGCCCAGCTCATGGCCTTCGGCGCGCGCGAATCCGGTCATGCTGGCGACGGTCATGGGGAACGATTCTCCAACGGCAACAGGCTGGGCCGTTATAGCCCCGGGCACCGCCTTCAACAACCGAAGGTCTAGGGACTCTTGGCCCCGGTCTGGCCCGCCGCCTTCACGGCGGGTTTGTGCTTGTGGCGGCGCAGCTGCGTGACGCCTTGATTGTGCTCGGCGAGGTTCTTGGAGAAGGTGTGGCCACCCTTGCCGTCGGCGACGAAATAAAGCTCGCCTCGGTCGTCGGGGTTGACCGCGGCTTGAATCGAAGCGAGTCCCGGATTGGCGATCGGCGTCGGCGGCAACCCCTTGACGAGGTAGGTGTTGTAGGGCGAATTGATGGCGAGATCGGCGTGATCGAGCGGATGGCTCATCGGCGCCGTGCCGCCCTTGGTCACGGCATAGGCCACCGTCGGATCGGCCTGGAGTTTCATGCCGCGCTTCAGCCGCTCGATATAGACGCCGGCGATGCGCGCGCGCTCCTCCGGCCGGGCGGTCTCCTTCTCCACGATCGAGGCGAGGATCAGCGCCTCTTCCGGCGTCTTGAGCGGCAGGCCCGCGCTGCGATGCGCCCAGGCCGCGTCCAGCGCCTGCGCCATCCCGTGGCTCATGCGGGTGACAAGGTCCTCGCGCCGTTCGCCGAACAGATATTGATAGGTTTCGGGCAACAGGCTGCCCTCGGCCGGCATTGGGTCGATCGTGCCGTCGAGCGCGGGAGCGGACACCAGCAGCGCCGTGACCTCCGCGCTGGTCAGGCCCTCGGGGATGGTGAGCTTGTGGCGCACCACCTTGCCGCTATCGAGCAATTCGACCGCGAGCGCGGAACTGATGCGTGCGGGGAATTCGTATTCTCCCGCCTTGAGCCCGGCCGCCCGGCCGACGAGCGTGGCGCCGAGAGCGAAGATTCGGGGATGATCGATCACGCCCGCGTCGGCCAGGGCGGTTGAAATCGCCTCGAGGCTGGCGCCCTTGTCGATGACCACGATCTTGTTCTGACCGAGTGGACCGGGACCGTAATAGTCATGGGCGGCCCAGAAGAGCACGCCCGCTAGCACGGCAAGCGGGATCAGGATCCAAAGGGTGATGCGGCCCAGCCATAAGGCGCGCACCCGGTCGCGCATTTATGGCGCCGGACCGAAGACGAGCGAGGCGTTGGTGCCGCCGAAGCCGAAGGAATTCGAGAGTGCGTAGCGCACCGGACGTTCCTTCGCCTTCAAGGGCACCAGGTCGATATCGCAATTGGGCGACGGGTTTTCCAGATTGAGCGTCGGCGGCACGATCCCGTCGCGCATCGCCAGCATGGAGAAAATCGCCTCGACGCTGCCCGCCGCCCCCAGGAGATGGCCGATCGAGGATTTGGTCGAGGACATCGAGACTTTATAGGCGGCATCGCCGAACAACCGCTTCACCGCGCCCAATTCGATCTCATCGCCGAGCGGCGTGGAAGTGCCGTGGGCGTTGATGTAGTCGATCTGGTCGGGCGAAACCTGGGCGCGCTTCAAGGCGTTGCGCATGGCGCGAAAGGCGCCGTTGCCGTCCTCGGCCGGCGCGGTGATGTGGTAGGCGTCGCCGGACATGCCGTAGCCGATGATTTCGGCGTAAATCTTGGCGCCGCGTTTCTTGGCGTGCTCCAATTCCTCCAGCACCACGATCCCCGAGCCCTCGCCCATGACAAAGCCGTCACGCTTCACGTCCCAGGGACGCGAGGCGCGGTGCGGCTCGTCGTTGAATGCCGTCGAAAGCGCGCGCGCGGCGGCGAAGCCGGCGATGCCGATGCGGCAGACCGCCGCCTCGGTGCCGCCCGCGACCATCACGTCGGCGTCGTCCCACATGATCAGCCGCGCCGCGTCGCCGATGGCGTGCGCGCCGGTCGAGCAGGCCGTGACCACCGCGTGGTTGGGGCCTCTGAAGCCGTAGCGGATCGAGACATGGCCCGAGGCCAGATTGATCAGGTTCGAGGGAATGAAGAAGGGCGAGAGACGCCGCGGACCTTTTTCGTGCAAGGTGAGCCCACCTTCGGTGATGCCGGGCAGGCCGCCGATGCCCGAGCCGATCATGACGCCGGTGCGTTCTTTTTCTTCGGAATCCTGCGGCTTCCATTCGGCGTCGGTGACCGCTTGCTCGGCCGCCGCTATCGCATAGACGATGAACTCGTCCATCTTGCGCTGGTCCTTGGGCGGAACCCAATCATCGGCGTTGAACGCACCCGAGGCGGTTTCGCCGCGCGGCACCTGGCCGGCGATTTTGGCCGGCAGGTCGGAGACGTCGAAATTCTGGATGGAGCGAATCCCCGACTTTCCGTCGAGGAGTTGTTTCCAAACCGATTCGGCACCCACCCCCAAAGGCGTGACCAGACCGAAACCCGTGACAACAACCCGCCTCATGCTGACCGTCTCATGGACGAGAAAAATTCACTTCTTGGCGCCCTTGCTCTCGCTGGCGTTGATGAAGTTGACCGCGTCCTTGACGGTCACGATTTTCTCGGCGGCATCGTCGGGAATTTCGCAGCCGAATTCCTCCTCGAACGCCATAACCAACTCGACGGTATCGAGGCTGTCGGCGCCCAGATCGTCGATGAAGCTGGCATTGTCGGTCACCTTGGACTCATCGACGCCCAGATGCTCGACGACGATTTTTTTGACCCGTTCGGCGATATCGCTCATTAGTCCCTACCTCGAATAGATTGGCGCGCTGTTGCAACAAAGAGTTTGACTACAAGGGGTTAGAGCCGTTGGCGGGCCCCTGCCCGGCCGAACGAGCGGCTCCAATAGCACGGATCGCCGCCCTTGGCCAGCGCCCGCAAGGGCATTTGGGCCCACCGGCTCATATCATCGCCAGCCCGCCATTGACGTGCAAGGTGTGGCCGGTGACATAGCGCGATTCCTCGCTGGCGAGGAACAGCACGCAGGCCGCGACTTCGTCGGGGGTGCCCTGGCGGCCCAGCGGAATCGCGGTCTCCAGTCTTGCTTTCTGCTCCGCCGAGAGCGCCTCGGTCATGGAAGTGGATATAAATCCGGGAGCGACGCAATTGACGGTGATGCCGCGCGAGGCGACCTCGGCCGCCAAGGCCTTGGTCATGCCGACCATGCCGGCCTTGGCGGCGGCATAGTTCACCTGGCCGGGATTGCCCGTGGCTCCCACCACCGAGCCGATGCCGACGATGCGGCCCCAACGCCGCTTCATCATGCCGCGCAACGCCGCGCGCGCCAGGCGGAAGCCGGAGGTCAAATCGACCTCGAGCACCTTGGCCCAATCCTCGTCCTTCATGCGCATCGCCAGGCCGTCCTTGGTCAGGCCGGCGTTGTTGACGAGAATGTCGAGCTGGCCCATCGACTCTTCCGCGGCCTTCACCAACGCATCGCCCGAAGCCGGATCGGCAAGATCGGCGGTGGCGACGAAAGCGCGCTCGCCCAGCGCCGCCTGCAACGCGTCGAGCGCCGGTTTTCGCGTGCCGGCCAGCAAAACCTTCGCGCCCGCGCCATGGAGCGCCCTGGCGATGGCGCCGCCGATGCCGCCCGAGGCGCCGGTAACGAGGGCCGTCTTGCCGCCGAGATCGAACATGCGCTGTCCCTTACGCGAGGCTCACAGAGTCTTCAAGAAGGATTCGATCTCGGACGGCGTCCCGATCGAAATCCCGGTCAATTCGCGGTCGATGCGCTTGGCCAAGCCGCTCAGCACCCGGCCCGATCCCACTTCGACGATCTGGGTCACGCCCTGGCCCTTCATGTAAAGCACGCATTCGCGCCAGCGCACCAAGCCGGTCACCTGCTCGACCAGGAGGCGCTTGATCTCGGCCGGATCGCGCACGGCGGATGCGATGACATTGGCGACCAGCGGAACCAGGGGCTCGCGCAGATTGACCCCGGCCAGCGCCTCTTCCATCTCCTTGGCGGCGGGCGCCATCAACGGACAATGAAACGGCGCGCTCACCGGCAGCATGATGGCGCGTTTCGCGCCCTTGCCCGGGGCTTGCGCCACCGCGCGCTCGACCGCCGCCTTGTGGCCGCTCACCACCACCTGGCTCCCGCCATTGTCATTGGCGGCGGCCAGCACCTGATTTTCGGCGGCCTCGGCGGCCAACAGCCGCGCGCCGTCCAATTCCATGCCGAGGATCGCCGCCATCGCCCCTTCGCCCACCGGCACGGCGCGCTGCATGGCGCGTCCGCGCCGCTTCAGGAGCCGCGCCGCGTCGGAAACGCTCAACGCATGCGCCGCCGCCAGCGCCGAATATTCGCCCAGCGAATGGCCGGCGACGAAAGCGGCATGGCGTTTCAGATCGAGCCCGCCTTCCTTTTCCATCACCCGCATGGCGGCGAGCGAGACCGCCATCAGCGCTGGCTGCGCGTTCTCGGTCAGGATGAGCTCGCCCTCGGGCCCCTCGAACATGAGCTTGGAGAGATTCTGCTTGAGCGCCTCGTCGACCTCCTGGAAGACGTCACGCGCGGATTCGAAGGCGCCGGCGAGCTCGCGGCCCATGCCGACGGCCTGCGAGCCCTGACCGGGAAACACAAAAGCGCGGACCATGCCCCCTCGCGTCTCCGGAAACCTAGAAAATCCACATGAAGGTGTAGGGCCGGCAGCGCACCTGCCAATCGACGATCTGCAGATTGTCCTCGGCCGGCTCGATATCCTCTTTCAGCCGGTCATAGCCGTTGGTGCAGACCTGCCGCGCCTTCATGTCCAAGAGCGCCTGTTGCTTCTCGTCGGCGGGCGCGTTGCCGGCATCGGCATGGCGCGCCAGCGAGACGCCGATGGTTTCGCGCGCTTCTTCGCGGTCGACGCCGAGACAACCGGATGCCAGCCCGGCCAGCGCCGCCATCATCAGCCAACGCAACATGAAGGAACCTCCCCTGACGCCCCTGCCCTACACCCTCGATTGCGGCGCTGCAAGCCACTAAAAGCCTTGTCAGCCAGAGGGTTGCGCCCAGGAAGACTTCGTGTATAGTCCGCCACCTCCTTGCCGGCCAATGCCGGCTAGGCCCGGGCGGCTGACCGTCAAGCGATTGACCAGCGCCGGGCCATCAACAGCCAAAGGGAGCTACGCCGACCCATGCCGTTTTACGAAAATGTTTTCATTGCGCGCCAGGACGTGTCCGCCGCGCAGGTCGAGGCCTTGGCCGAAAGCTTCGCGGGCATTGTCGCCCAAGCCGGCGGCAAGGTGACCAAGCGCGAATATTGGGGCCTCCGGAATCTCGCCTACCGCGTCAAGAAAAACCGCAAAGGCCATTACATGCTGTTCAACCTCGACGCGCCGCCGGCCGCGGTGAACGAGCTTGAGCGCAACATGCGCATCAACGAGGACGTGCTGCGCTACCTCACCGTGCGCGTCGAGGCGCTCGAGGAAGGCCCGTCGGCGGTGATGCAGAATCGCGATCGCGGCGACCGCGGTGACCGGGGCGACCGGGGCGATCGCCGCCCGCGCTTCGAGCGCGAACCGCGCGAGGGCGTCATCCCCGAGATCATCCCCGAGATCGAGGGAGGCGAGGTAGCATGAGCGACGATATGGAACGTGGCGAGCGCGGTGGACGCGGCGGCGACCGCGGTGGCGACCGTGGCGGCGACCGTTCGGGCGGCGGCGCGCGCCGGCCGTTCTTCCGCCGGCGCAAATCCTGCCCGTTCTCGGGCCCGCATGCCCCGAAGATCGACTACAAGGACGTGAAGCTGTTGCAGCGTTTCGTGTCCGAGCGCGGCAAGATCGTGCCGTCGCGCATCACCGCGGTCTCGACCCGCAAGCAGCGCGAACTGGCGCAGGCGATCAAGCGCGCGCGGTTTCTCGGCCTGCTGCCGTACAATCTGAAGTAGGAGACGCGTCATGATGGAAATCATCCTGCTCGAGCGCGTCGAGAAACTGGGCCAGATGGGCGAGGTGGTGAAGGTGCGCCCCGGCTTCGCCCGGAATTACCTGCTGCCGCAGAAGAAGGCGCTGCGCGCGACCAACGAAAACCGCGCCATCTTCGAGCAGCGCCGCTCGCAGCTCGAAGCCGCCAATCTGGACAAGCGCCGCGAGGCCGAACAGGTGGCGCAGAAGATGAACGGCGTCTCGGTCGTGCTCATCCGCCAGGCGGGCGAGAGCGGCCAGCTCTACGGCTCGGTCTCGGCGCGCGACATCTCGACCGGCGTGACCGAGGCGGGCTTCACTGTGACCCGCGGCCAGGTGACGCTCGACAAGGCGATCAAGACCCTCGGCCTCTACCCGGTCCGGGTCGTGCTGCATCCCGAGGTCGCGGTGCAGGTCACCGTCAACGTGGCGCAATCGGCCGAAGAGGCCGAGATGCAGGCCAAGGGCATCAATCCGATCCAGCTCGCGCAAAAGAAGGCGCAAGGCCACGACGAAGACGAAGCGCCGGCCGAGGCGCCGGCCGAAAAGGCGGAGAAGAAAGCCGCCAAGGCCAAGAAGAAAGCGGAACCGGAGGAAGGCGAGGCCGAGGTCGAGGCTAAAACCAAGACCAAGGCCAAACCGGCGGCGGCGAAGGATGCCGGCAAAGCCGCCAAGCCGAAATCCGAGAAGCGCGAAAAGAAGGCCAAGCCGGCCTAAAGCGAAGAAGCCGGGAGGCGCCTTTGTTCGAGGGCTTCGCGCGCAAATCCATCCCGGTCGGCGAGGCCACGATCAACTGCGTCGTGGGCGGCAACGGGCCGCCGCTGCTGCTGTTGCACGGCTTTCCGCAGAATCTGGCCGAATGGGCGCGGACCGCACCCCTCCTCGCCAAGAAGTTCACCGTGGTCTGCGCCGATCTGCGCGGCTATGGCGACAGCTTCAAGCCCAAATGCCTACCCGATAAATCCAACTACGCCTTCCGCGCCATGGCGGCCGACCAGGTCGGGTTGATGAACCAGCTGGGGTTCAAGCACTTCCACGTGGTGGGGCACGACCGCGGCGGCCGCACCGCGCACCGCATGGCGCTCGACCATCCGGAAGCGGTGCTGTCGCTTGCCGTGCTCGACATCGTGCCCACATACGCCATGTTCATGGAGACCAACCGCTTCATCGCCGGCGCCTATTGGCACTGGTATTTCCTCTCCCAGCCCGAGCCTTTCCCCGAGCGCCTGATCGGCAGCGACCCCGACTTCTTCTACGAGACCTGCCTGGTCGGCTGGGGCGCGGCCAGGGTGGAGGACTTCGACGCGGAGATGCTGGCCGATTACCGGCGCTGCTGGCGCGACAAGGCGATGATCCACGGTTCCTGCTCGGATTACCGCGCCGGCGCGAGTATCGATCTCGAGCACGACCGGGCCGATCTCGGCCGCCAAGTTCAATGCCCCGCCCTCGCCTTCTGGGGCGCCAAGGGCCTGATGCACAAGCTCTTCGACATCGAGGCCCAATGGCGCCAGCGCTGCGCCAATCTCAAGACCGCGTCGCTGCCGGGCGGGCATTTCTTCATCGACCAGTTCCCGGCCGAAACCGCGCGTATTCTGGGGGACTTCCTCGGCGGGAAGCCATGACCATGCGCTTTGTCGCATTGCCCGGCGGCGAGCGCATTCCGGCGCTGGGGCTGGGCACGTGGATGATGGGCGAGCGATCCTCGCGGGGGAAGGATATCGAGGACGCGCTGCGCCTGGGCCTCGATCTCGGCATGACCCTGATCGATACGGCGGAGATGTACGCCGATGGCGGCGCCGAGGAGCTGGTGGGACGGGCGATTGCCGGCCGGCGCGGCGAGGTGTTCCTGGTGAGCAAGGTGGTGCCGTCGAATGCGAGCCGCAAAGGGACGCTGGCGGCGTGCGAGCGCAGCCTGAAGCGGCTCGGCACCGACCGCCTCGATCTTTACCTATTGCATTGGCGGGGGGGCGTGCCTTTGGCGGAGACGGTCGCGGGTTTCGAGGAATTACGAGGCGCCGGCAAGATCCGCCATTGGGGCGTCTCGAACTTCGACACCGGCGACATGGAGGAATTATGGGCCTTGCCCCAGGGCAAGAACTGCGCCGCCAACCAGGTGATCTACAATCCCGGAAGGCGCGGCATCGAATTCGAGCTGCTGCCCGCCTTGGCGAAGGCCCGAATCCCGGTCATGGCCTATTCGCCCTTGGAGCAGGGCCGGCTTTTGGGCGAGCGCGGCCTCAATGATCTGGCGCGCAAGCGCGGCGTCACCCCGGCCCAGCTGGCGCTCGCCTGGGTGCTGAGAAACGAGGGGGTGATGGCCATCCCCAAGGCGGGCGATAAGCGACATGTCGCGGAAAACCGGGCGGCGCTCGAGCTGAAACTATCCCCCGCCGAGCTTGCCGAACTGGACCGGGCCTTTCCGCCGCCGCGCAAGCGCTCCGCCCTGGAGATGCTCTAGGGACATTAGAGCCATTCAAAAACCGCCCCTTGTCAGCCGCCCGCCGCGTGTAGTTTAGTGGTGGAATTCGTGCGTGGGCGGAAAAGATGCTGTTCGGCAAATTGCTTAGACGCATCGTCAAGACCGGGACGATCGAACTGATCGGCCCGAACGGCGCCTCCGACTGCGTCGCCGCCACGCCCGCGCCCAACGTGGCGGTGCGGATAAAAAGCCGGAAATTCCTCGCCAAGATGATGACGGCGCCGAGCTTCTTCCTGGCGGAAGGCTATGTGAACGGCGATCTCGTCATCGAGCGAGGCGATCTGCGCCAGTTGTTGACCGTGCTGATGAGCGGCGTGCCGGACGCCGACTTTCCCATCGCCTTCGACAAGCTGCGCCACGCCACATCTTCGATAATCGACTGGATCGTCAAGGTCGGAACCCTCGACCGGGCGCGGCGCGACGTTCAGTTCCACTACGATCTGTCGAACGAGTTCTTCGCCCTGTTCCTCGACCAGGCGATGCAATATTCCTGCGCCTATTTCGAGACCGGCAAGGAGACCCTGGCCGAGGCGCAGACCGCCAAGATGCAGCATATCGCGGCCAAGCTCGCCCTGCGCCCGGGCCAGAAGGTGCTCGATATCGGCTGCGGCTGGGGTGGGCTGGCGGCCTTTCTGAGCGCGAATTACGACCGCGTCCACGTGACCGGGGTCACGCTTTCCAAGAACCAACATGCTTACGCCAAGGAGAAGCGCCGCTCTCCCCAGCTCGATTTCCGCCTCCAGGATTACCGCCTGGTTTCGGGCCCCTTCGACCGCATCGTCTCGGTCGGGATGCTCGAGCATGTCGGCAAGGGCCATTACAAGGAATATTTCGCGAAGGTGCGCGACCTGCTGGCGGATGACGGCGTCGCCCTGGTTCACACCATCGGCCGGCGCGGGCCCCCCTCGCCCATCAATCCGTGGATCAGGCGGCGGATTTTCCCTGGGGCCTATCTGCCCTCGCTGTCGCAGCTCGCCGCCGCCGCCGAGCGCACGGGCTTGTGGATCCTCGATTGCGAGAATTTGCGGCTGCATTACGCCAAGACCCTTTATCGCTGGTACGTGGCGCTCCAGGCCCACAGGCGGGAGGTCGAGGCGCAATTCGGCGAGCCCTTCTACCGCGCCTGGGAGTTTTATCTGCTCTCCTGCGAGGCCGGGTTCCTTTATTCGGGCTTGGGCGTGTTCCAGCTGCTGCTGGGCAAGACACCCGACGCAGCACCCTTGACGCGCGATTTCATGTTCAAGGAAGAACTGGCCTTGAAGAAACGTTATACCGGGGAAAGCGATTTCATCGCCGGCGCCGGCCGCAAGACCGGTTGAGAATTACCGCCCGCGCGGCCCCGGCACCAGCCCGAGGTATGATCGAGGTAACGGCGAGGCGGGACGAGGCGGCATCGAGGCAAAGCCGAGGCGGGACGAGGTAAGACGAGGTATTGAGCCGGACGCGGCCGAGGAATTTTGGCAGTGCAAACGGTAATGGCGCTTTCCGTAATTCGCCCACCGCAAAGTTTTCCCGCCCTGTGAGTCACGGGGTTAGTTCCACATGAAACTGCGTGCAGCGCATCCCGCCTTGAGAGCTGGATAGGCGCCGCGCGCCCTTCGACTACGCTCAGGGTGAGGCAATTTTCTTAATGCCATCAACACGGTCCCTCTCCAGGCAACCCAGGGATTAAAGCGAGTCGCGGCGAATTCCCGACTCGGAAATTCTTAACACCGTTATTCAACCAACTCACAGCCTCCCTTACGCAATTCGTTCATGTTCCCCGGCTGCGCGCCGGTGCTAAAGTCGTTTCATGGAAAACGCATTGTCGAAGGTGACGCCCCTGCGCGAGGGCGACGCCGGATACCGTTCGCCGCCGCACAATCTCGAAGCCGAACAGGCGTTGCTGGCCGCGATCCTGGTCAACAACGCGGCCTATCACAAGGTGGCCGAGTTCCTGCGCCCCGAGCATTTCGCGCAACCCGTGCATGGCCGCATCTTCGCCGCGGTCGAGAAGCTGATCGAGCGCGGCCAGATCGCCAACCCCGTGACGCTCGCCAATTATTTCGAGCAGGACGGCGCGTTGCAGGAGATCGGCGGCGCGCAATATCTCGTGCGTCTCGCCGCCTCGGTCGTCACCATCATCAACGCCGCGGATTACGGCCGCACCATCCACGATTGCTTCCTGCGCCGCCAGCTGATCGCCATCGGCGAGGACGTGGTGAACGACGCCTTCGCCTTCGATCTCGAACGCAACGCGAACCAGCAGATCGAAACCGCCGAGCAGCATCTCTTCGACCTCGCCACCACCGGCCAATACGAAGGGGGCTTCCAGCCTTTCCGCGAGGCCATGACCGAGGCCGTGTTCATGGCCGAGGCCGCCTTCAAGCGCAGCGGCAAGACCACCGGCGTGGCGAGTGGATTCACCGATCTCGACAAGCTTTTGGGCGGCCTGCACCCCTCGGATCTGGTGATCCTGGCCGGGCGGCCTTCCATGGGCAAGACCGCGCTCGCCACCAATATCGGCTTTTATGCCGCGCGCAATTTCCGCCCCAAGGACGAGGGCGGATTCGAGGACGGCGCGGTGGTGGGCTTCTTCTCGCTCGAAATGTCGGCCGAGCAATTGGCGACCCGCATCCTGGCCGAGGAATCGGGCGTGCCCTCGCATGAAATCCGCCAGGGCAAGGTCTCGAACGAGGGCTTCGACAAATTCGTCCAGGCGAGCCAGCGCCTGGCTTCGGTGCCGTTTTTCATCGACGACACCCCGGCCTTGACCATCGCCGGATTGCGCACCCGCGCGCGGCGCCTGAAGCGCCAGCAGGGGCTGGGGCTGGTGATCGTCGATTATCTGCAATTGATCCGCGGTGGCGACGCGGGCGGCGGCTTCGAGAACCGCGTGCAGGAAATCTCCGAGATCACGCGCGGCCTCAAGGCGCTCGCCAAGGAGCTCGAAGTGCCGGTGCTGGCGCTGTCGCAATTGTCGCGCGCGGTCGAACAGCGCGAGGACAAGCGGCCGATGCTGTCCGATCTGCGCGAATCGGGCTCGATCGAGCAGGACGCCGACGTGGTCATGTTCGTCTTCCGCGAGGAATATTACCTGAGCCGTTCCGAGCCGGTGCAGCACACCGACGAAAGCGTCGAGAAATTCGGCGACCGCCACGACCGCTGGAAGGAACGCTGCGAGAAGGCCTATGGCACCGCCGAGATCATGGTGGCGAAGCAGCGCCACGGCCCGATCGGCAAGGTCACGCTGCGCTTCGACGGCAACACCACCAAGTTCGACAACTATATAAGCGGCGACCAGCTGCCCGATGCCACCTTCTAGAGCCAAGGGTTCGGCTCCGGACGCGATCCTCGAAATCGATCTGGGCGCGGTCGCATCCAATTGGCGCAAGATCAGCCGGATGGTGGGCCCGCGCGTCGAAACCGCCGCGGTCATCAAGGCCGACGCCTATGGGCTGGGGGCGGCCGTGACCGGCCCGGCGCTCGCCAAGGCGGGCTGCAAGCTCTTCTTCGTGGCGACGCTCGATGAAGGCCTGGCCCTGCGCAAGGCTTTGCCCAGATCTCAAATCGCCGTGCTCGAAGGGCTGATGCCCCGGAGCGAGGGCGAATTCGCCAAGGCCAGGCTGGTGCCGGTGCTGAACGAATTGGGCCAGGTCGCGGCCTGGCGGAAATACGCCCAAAAATTTCCGGGCTCGCGCGGCGGGCTTCCCGCCATCCTCCATCTCGATACCGGCATGGCGCGGCTGGGGTTGTCGCGCGGCGAGCGGTTGAAGCTCGCCGAGGACGGGAACCTGCTCAAGGGTTTCAATCTTGCCTCGATCATGAGCCATCTCGCCTGTTCCGACGAGCCCGAACACCCGAAGAACCCCGAGCAATTGGCGATTTTCCGCGCGGCCTTGGCGCGCCTGCCGAAGGCACCCGCCTCGCTCGCCTCCTCCTCGGCGATCTTTCTCGGCCGGGATTATCACTTCCAGATCGTGCGCCCGGGTGCCGCGCTTTACGGCATCAATCCGATTCCCGGCCAAGCCAATCCGATGAAGGCGGCGGTTTCGCTCAAGGGAAAAATCCTCCAGGTGCGTGACGTTGACGCCGGAGAGACCGTTGGATATGGTGCGACGCATCGCATGAATAGGCCGAGCCGCGTGGCCACGGTCGCCATCGGTTACGCCGATGGGTGGCTGCGATCCGGCAGCGACCGCGGCAGCGCCGCGATTTCCGGCCAAAGGGTTCCCGTCATCGGACGCATATCGATGGATCTTCTGACGCTCGATGTGACGGGGATCGATCCGCGCCAGGCTTGCGCCGGCGCCTATGCCGATCTGCTCGGCCGGAATTACGGCGTCGACGAGGCCGCCGAGGCGGCCGGCACCATCGGCTACGAGTTCCTGACGCTTTTGGGCAAGCGCTACGCCCGCGTCTATCGGGGCGGAAACCGCCGATGAATTTTCTCGCGCGCATCGGGCATGTGGTGCTGGGCTTCTGCGCCGGCACCGGGCGGCTCACGCTCTTCACCCTCGCCGCGGTGAGCCACTGCTTCCGCCCGCCGATCTACACCAAGCTCATCGGCAAGCAGCTCCTCGACATCGGCTATTATTCGTTGCCGGTCGTGGGATTGACCGCCATCTTCATCGGCATGGTGCTGGCGCTCCAGCTCCACACCGGCTTCAACCGCATCACCGGCGGCGAAAGCGCCATCGCCCAGGTGGTGGTGCTCGGCATGACGCGCGAATTGGGGCCGGTGATCGCGGGATTGATGGTGGCGGGCCGCATCGGCGCCGCCATCGCCGCCGAGGTGGGCACCATGCGCGTCACCGACCAGATCGACGCGCTCTCGACGCTCTCGACCAACCCCTATAAATACCTGGTGGCGCCGCGGCTCCTCGCCGCCATCGTGGCACTCCCCTGCCTGGTGCTGGTCGCCGACATCATCGGCGTCTTCGGCGGGTTCCTGGTGGCGAGCTATAAATTCGGCCTCAACCCCTCGGCCTATCTCCAGAACACCGCCGACTTCCTGCGCGCCGACGACGTGGTGTCGGGCTTGATCAAATCCTCGGTGTTCGGTTTCCTGATCGCGCTGATGGGCTGCTATCACGGCTATAATTCCAAGGGCGGCGCGCAGGGCGTGGGCGCGGCCACGACCTATGCGGTGGTGTCGGCCTCGGTGATGATCCTGATGTTCGACTACATCCTCTCGGCCTTGCTGTTCTCGTCATGAAATCGGAACTCAAAATCGCCGTGCGCGGCCTGAAAAAATCCTTCGGCGGCAAGGTCGTGCTGGACGGGCTCGACCTCGACGTGGGCGTGGGCGAGAGCGTGGTGGTGATCGGCGGCTCGGGCACCGGCAAGTCGGTGCTGGTCAAATGCATCATGGGGCTGATGGAGCCCGACGCGGGCTCGATCAAGCTCGACGGCCAGGAAGTGACCGGATTGCCGCGCGGCGAGCGCGAGAGATTGATGCAGAAATTCGGCATGTTGTTCCAGGGCGCGGCGCTGTTCGACAGTTTGCGCGTCTGGCAGAACGTCGCCTTCGGCCTGATCCAGGGCCGCGGCATGGGCCAAGCCCAAGCCAAGGAGGTCGCGCTCAAAACGCTCGGCGCCGTGGGCCTCGGGCCCGAGGTGGGCGAGTTGTGGCCGGGCGAGCTTTCGGGCGGGATGCAGAAGCGCGTGGCGCTCGCCCGCGCGATCGCAGCCAAGCCCGAGATCATCATCTTCGACGAGCCCACCACCGGCCTCGATCCGATCATGGGCGACGTCATCAACGACCTGATCGTGCAATGCGTGCGCGATCTGGGCGCGACCGCGGTTTCGATCACCCACGACATGGCCTCGGCGCACAAGATCGCCGACCGCATCGCCATGATCTACAAGGGCAAGATCATCTGGCAGGGTGCCGCCAAGACCATCGATCAATCGGGCAATCCCTATGTCGACCAGTTCATCCACGGCCGCGCCGAAGGCCCGATCAAGATGGAGATCCGCGCGCTGTGAAGATGAGGGTGATCTGAAACATGGCCCGCGTTGAAAACCGCTTCGTCTGCCAGAGCTGCGGCGCAGCATTTCCCAAATGGGCGGGGAAATGCGACGCCTGCGGCGCGTGGAACTCGCTCGTTGAAGAGGTGGCGCGGGCATCCGGACCGCCGCCCAAGGGGCTCGGTTCCGCGAAAGGCCGCGCGCTTTCTTTCGTAGGATTGACCGGCGACACGGCGGCGACGGCGCGGCGCAAAAGCGGCATCGCCGAGTTCGACCGGGTTTGCGGCGGCGGCATGGTGCCGGGCTCGGCGCTGCTGATCGGCGGCGATCCCGGCATCGGCAAATCGACCTTGCTGCTGCAGGCGATGGCGGCGCTGGCCCAGGGCAAGAGCGAGGGCAAGCTCGATTGCGCCTATATCTCGGGCGAGGAATCGCTCGACCAGGTGCGGCTGCGCGCGATGCGTTTGAACGTCTCGGGCGCGCCGGTGCAATTGGCGGCCGCCACCTCCATACGCGACATCGCCTCGACGCTCGACCGCGCCCAAGGACCGCAGGTGGTGGCGATCGATTCCATCCAGACCATGTATCTCGACACGCTCGACAGCGCGCCCGGCACGGTGAGCCAGGTGCGGGCATCCGCGCAGGAACTGATCAGGCTCGCCAAGACACGGGGCTTCACCGTCATCCTGGTCGGCCATGTCACCAAGGAAGGCACCATCGCCGGCCCGCGCGTCTTGGAGCACATGGTCGACACCGTGCTCTATTTCGAGGGCGAGCGCGGCCACCAGTTCCGCATCTTGCGCGCGGTCAAGAACCGCTTCGGGCCGACCGACGAGATCGGCGTGTTCGAGATGACCGATGCGGGCCTGGCCGAAGTGCCCAATCCCTCGGCGCTGTTCCTCGGCGACCGCCAGCGCGAAACCACCGGCTCCGCCGTTTTCGCCGGCATCGAGGGCACGCGGCCGGTGCTGGTCGAAATCCAGGCGCTGGTCGCGCCCTCGACGCTGGGCACGCCGCGCCGCGCGGTGGTGGGATGGGACGGCAACCGCCTCGCCATGGTGCTGGCGGTGCTCGAGGCGCGTTGCGGCGTGCCCATTGGAGCCAATGACATTTATCTCAACGTCGCCGGCGGCCTGCGCATCACCGAGCCGGCCGCCGATCTGGCGGTGGCGGCGGCGCTCATCTCCGCGCTGGTGCGCGAGCCGGTGCCGCCCGACACCGTGGTGTTCGGCGAGATCGGATTGTCGGGCGAAATCCGCCCGGTGAGCCAGACCGAGGCGCGGCTCAAGGAAGCCGAGAAGCTCGGCTTTGCCGCAGCACTGATGCCGGCAAGGCGCGGGCGGGCGAAGGATAAAGCCGGCGCTTCCTCCGGCATCGCGGCGCGCGAGATCGCGCATCTGCGCAATCTGATGGGGATGTTCGAGAAGGCGCAAGGCGTTGCGCGCAAGCTGGGCGGCGGCGGAGGCAGGGCGTGAACCAATTCGACCTCGGCGTTATCGTCTTCATCCTGCTCTCGGGGCTGTTCGCCTTCGCGCGGGGGTTCGTGAAAGAGGTGCTGTCGGTCATCGCCTGGTTCGGCGCTTCGCTGGCGGCGCTTTACGCCTTTCCCTATCTGCGCCCGTTCGTGCTGCGCTTCACGCCCTCGCCCGAAGTGGCCGACGCCGCCGCCAGCCTCACCGCCTTCATCATCGCGCTGGTGATATTGTCCTTCGTCACCGCCGCGGTGTCGCGGCGCGTCAAGGACAGCCCGCTTTCGGCGATCGACCGCACGCTCGGCCTGTTCTTCGGCGTGGCGCGCGGCGCGTTGCTGGCGGTATTGATCTACATCGCGCTCAGCACCGTGCTGCCCGCCTTGGGCGCGGTGCCGCCCTGGTTCGCCAATGCGCGCACCAAGCCGCTCCTGGCGGAAGGGGCGAGCGCGCTCCGGGAATTGGCGCCGCGTTCGCTCCACGAGCCGGGCCATGCCGGCGGCAGCTCGGTCGAGCAGGAGCTGAACGACGCGCTCAAGGCCTTCAGCACGCCCAAATCCCAGGCCCAGCCCGGAGATTCGACGCCCGCCTATTCGCCGGACGAGCAGCGCAACATGGACAAGCTGTTCCAGCAGAACCAGGCACATTAATTAACCACCCGGCCGGACGGGCGTCCGGCCTTGGGGCGGGTCTGTCATGCGCCAAGAAGCGGCGGCGGACTGGCGGAGGACTGGCGCCGACACCATATCCCGTGTAGAAGATCGTCTTCGGGGGCCATTTGAGCGAAACGCGCGCCATGCTGACCGCCCAGTCCGGGACCGACGACCATTTCCACGACGAATGCGGCGTGTTCGGAGTTTACGGCCACCCCGAACTCGGCGGCGCTGACCGCGCTCGGACTCCACGCGCTTCAGCATCGCGGGCAGGAATCGGCGGGAATCGTCGCCTATGACGGCGAGCAGTTCCACGCCCATCGCGGCACCGGGCTGGTGGGCGAGAATTTCAGCTCCAAGGACGTCATGTCCAAGCTCAAGGGCCATTCGGCCATCGGCCATGTGCGCTACGCCACCACCGGCGAAGTGGCGCCCCGGAACATCCAGCCGCTTTTCGCCGATTTCGCCTTCGGCGGGCTCGCCATCTGCCACAACGGCAACCTCACCAACTCCTATCTTCTTCGCAACCGCTTGGTGAGCCGCGGCAGCCTGTTCCAATCGACCACGGACACCGAGGTGATCGTCCATCTCATCGCCACGTCCTTGAAGGACAGCGTCGAGGAGCGCATGGCGGAAGCCCTTCGCCAAGTCGAGGGCGCCTATTCGGTGGCCGCGCTCAACCAGCACGGGCTGATCGGCGTGCGCGACCCGCTGGGCGTCAGGCCCCTGGTGCTGGGCCGGCTGGGCGACGCATGGATACTCGCCTCGGAGAGCTGCGCGCTCGACATCATCGGCGCCGATTTCGTGCGCGACATCGAGCCCGGCGAGATGGTCAGCATCGGCCCCGGCGGCGTCAAAAGCCTCATGCCCTTCGAGAAGTCGCGCAAGCGCTTCTGCGTGTTCGAGTACATCTATTTCGCCCGGCCCGACAGCGTGATCGACGGCGTCAGCGTCTATGACGCGCGCAAACGCATCGGCGCCGAGCTGGCGCGCGAGAGCCACGTCGCCGCCGACATCGTCATTCCGGTGCCGGATTCGGGCGTGCCCGCCGCCATAGGATATGCCGAGCAGGTCAAGCTGCCCTTCGAGCTCGGCATCATCCGCAACCATTATATCGGCCGCACCTTCATCGAGCCGACCGACCAGATCCGCCATCTGGGCGTGAAGCTCAAGCACAACGCCAACCGCGCCAGCATCGAAGGCAAGAGCGTGATCCTGGTCGACGATTCGATCGTGCGCGGCACCACCTCGACCAAGATCCTGGAGATGCTGCGCCAGGCCGGGGCGCGCGAGATCCACATGCGCATATCGAGCCCGCCGACCATGAATTCCTGCTTCTACGGCATCGCCACGCCGGAGCGCGACGAGCTCCTCGCCTCGCATAAGAGCGTGCATGAAATGGCGAGCTTCATCGGCGCCGACAGCCTCGCCTTCGTCTCGATCGACGGGCTTTACCGGGCCATGGGCAAGCCCAAGCGCGACAACGCCGCGCCGCAATTCTGCGACGCCTGCTTCACCGGCGATTATCCGATCCCGCTCGTGGACCACGAATCGGGCAAGGTTTCAACCCAGCTTTCGCTGCTCGCCGAGACGGCTTAGAGCGCGATCACCTTCGATGATCGCGCTCCATCATTTGTTTGGCGAGCAATTCCATCGGCTTGAATGCAATCCGATGATTCCATTCAAACCGATATTGCTCTAATGCCGAGGCTCGACGGCCGGCTCGCGCTCGTCACCGGCGCCTCGCGCGGCATCGGCGCCGCCGTGGCGAAGCGGCTCGCGGCCGAGGGCGCGCATGTGATTCTGGTGGCGCGGACCCAGGGCGGGCTCGAGGAATTGGACGACGCCATCCGCCAGGCCGGCGGCAAGGCGACGCTGGCGCCGATGGATTTGCGCGATTTCGACAAGATCGACCAGATGGGCGCGGCGTTGCAGCAGCGCTTCCAGAAGCTCGACGTGCTGGTGTCTTGCGCCGGGGTGCTGGGGACGCTGTCGCCCGCGGGCCATGCCGACCCCAAGCTCTGGCAGGAGGTGATGGACGTGAACCTGACGGCCAATTACCGGCTGATAAGGGCGCTCGATCCGCTGTTGCGGCAGTCGAGCGCCGGCCGCGCCATTTTCACGACCTGCGCCCAAGCCCGGGATTTGGCCCCTTATTGGGGCGCCTATGCCGCGAGCAAGGCCGCGCTCGAAGCCCTGGCCAAGATTTATGCCGGCGAGGTGGCTTCGACCAAGCTCAAGGTCAATCTCGCCGACCCCGGGAATGTCCGCACGCTCTTGCGCGCGACGGCCTTTCCGCATGAGGACCGCGCCAAGCTGAAACGGCCCGATGATGTCACGGAGATTTTCGTCACGCTCGCGGCGGCCGATTGCCCGCATCACGGCGAGATCGTGCGCGGGTGAATGTGCGCTGCCTTTTGCATCGGGCTGGGCGTTACAGGGCCATACCGCCTGAAACCTCGATACGCTGGGCGTTAACCCAACGATTATCTTCGGCAAGAAGGGCCGCAATCATCGGGCCTATATCCTCGGGTTGCCCCGCGCGGCCGAGGGCCGTCATACTGGCAATGCGCTTGTTGATTTCAGGGTTATCCCGAACCATACCGCCGCTAAAGTCCGTGGCGATAGCGCCCGGCGCAATCGTGTTGACGGCAATCCCGCGCGCGCCCAATTCTTTCGCCAGATAGCGCGTCAGAACCTCGACCGCTCCTTTCATCGCCGCGTAAGATGCGCTGCCCGGAATCGTGAAGCGGGTCAGGCCAGACGAGATATTCACGATGCGCCCCCCGTCATTGATGAGCGGCAACAATTTCTGCGTCAGGAAAAACACGCCTTTAAAGTGAACGTTGTAAAGGCCGTCCAATTCCGCTTCGGTGGTCTTGTCAATCGGGGCATGGTGCGAAGTTCCGGCGTTGTTGACGAGATAATCGAAACGCTCGGCTCCCAAAGTTTTAAGCGCCTCCCGTACTTTTTCCGTGAACGGGCCGAATGCGCCGATCTTTCCTGTATCAAGTTGCAGGGCAATGGCTTTCTGTCCGGCCTCGGCCACAAGACCGACAACCTTTTGGGCCTCCGCCAGATTCGCGTTGTAGGTAAAGACCGAGTTCACGCCGCGCTTGGCAAGGCTAAGAACGGTGTTGCGGCCCAAGCCCCGGCTGCCGCCGGTGACGATGGCGATTTTGGTCTTTGAACCAACCGGATTATTCGTCGACATGGCGTTCTCCCGTTAGGGTTTATCCTAAACAGGATATGTCTATCCGGCCCATAAATCGAATGCCGAAAAGCGGACATTAACCGACCGTCGTTCATCCATATCGATTTATGGTGCCGTGGCCTAATTCGGCATTTTCTGCCATCGGCGCAGGGCAACGACGGCCCAAATCGCCTCGACGGCGCCGAACGGCCAGGCGCCTTGCAGGAATCCGTAGGCCGAGCCGAGCGCGCAGGCTCCGGCAAAAGCCAGGATGAACCAGGGGCTGCGGCTCTCCAGCGCATAACAGACCAGCATCGCCGTCACGGCGAAGAGCCCGAAGATCGTGAGCGGGTCCAGCATCGTCCTTCGGTCCTCCGCCTATTCTCCTTCTCCGGCTATGACGGGCTTGCAAGCGCCGTGCCTGAAAGCTCGTGCCGCGTTCGGTTTGCGGGGGCGAGGACTCACGCCACCGCGCCCAGCGCCTGTCTCAGCCGGCGCGTCGCGCTATCGAGCTCGGCGGTGTTCATGCTGGCAAAGCCCAGGCGTGCCGCCCGAATTGGCCGGCCGGAGATGGCGAAGGCGCTGCCGGGCAGGATTTTAACGCCCTTGGCGTAAGCGGCGGCGGCGAGATCGTTCATGTCGATTTTGTCGGTGAATCTCACCCAGATGGCGAGGCCGCCATCCGGCAGGGTGAATTCGATCCGTTCGTGAAATCGCTCGGCTAGAAGCTTGGCCATCATGAGCCGGCGCTCGGCGTAAAGCCGCATCGCCTTGCGGGTGTGGCGATGAAGTTCGCCGTCGGCGATCAGCTCGGCGACGGCGAGCTCGGTTGCGGGGTCGCCCTGGCGGTCGATCATCATGATCTCGGCGGCGGCGCGGTCGATGAAGTCCTTGGGCGCGGCGATGTAGCCCAAACGCAAGCTCGGCGTGAGCAATTTCGACATCGAGCCGATATAGACAACCTTGCCCCACGGATCCGCGCTCGCCAGCGGCCACATCGGCTGATGGACGAAATGAAATTCATGATCGTAATCATCCTCGACGATGGCGAAGCCGAACTGCTCGGCCAGTGCCATCAGCCGCAGGCGCCGTTCCGGCCGCAACAGCACGGTGGTCGGGAATTGATGATGCGGCGTCACATAGACGACGCGAACGCGCCTCTTTCGGCACATCGATTCCAGATCATCGATGCGCATTCCCGACGCGTCGATTCCGATGGACAAGACTTCGGCGCCGGTCGCGCGAAAGGCTTCGCGCGCCGGCGGATAGCTCAGTTCTTCCATCACGACCGGGTCGCGCGGCCCGGCCAGGATGCGCGTCGCAAGATAGATCGCCATCTGGCTGCCACGGGTAAGACAGATGTTGTTGGGCGTCGTGCTCAGGCCGCGATCGACATTGAGCATGGTGGAAATGGCCACGCGCAAGGCCAGCGATCCGCGCGGATCGCCATAGCCGAGATCGTTGCGCTGAGCTAACCGAATGAGCGCCGAGCGATAGGCGCGGCCAAGGGCGGCAGCGGGAACCTGGCGCGTGTCGGGCACGCCGTCATCGAAGATCAGATGATTTTTTTCGGGCAGGAATGCCGGAATATTAGGCGCGGCGCCGACCAGACGGTAATCGGGCAGATCCGGCATACGTGCCCGCGGCAGCGTCCGTGCGCCGGCAGTATTTTCTTCCAAGATCGGCAATTCGGATGAAACGAAGGTGCCGCGGGTGCGGTCGGATTTGACCCAACCTTGCGCGCTCAGCTCGTCATAAGCCTCGACCACCGTCTTGCGGTTAATATCGAGGCTCTCGGCCAGTTCGCGCGTGCCCGGCAACGCGCTACCGGGCGCAAGCCTGCCGCGGCGGATCTCCTCAATCAGGGCATAGACGATCTGGAGATAGACCGCGATACGGCCGCGGCGGCGGATGGCGACCTTGAAATTCCATGGGCGAAGCACTTGGACCCCCTAATATTTAAAAACTGGATGTTCAGACTGGGCCATTCCTTGCATAGCCTATTCCAATGGTCGAGAAGCAATAGCGGCCTTAAGGGGGGATCGGGCCCCGAGATGGCGCGGGAGGTCGCCAGCCTATGTGAATAGGGGGCTGTCACATGTCTACATCTTCCCGGCTGAAACCGAATTGTCTGAACTTTTCCGAATTGTTGGCGCAAAATATCGCGCTGATATCGCCGACCATGACGGCGGCGTTGATCATCCCCGTGATGTACTCGAATACCGGGGATTGGAGTTGGTTGTCCTATGCGTTGGGCACCGTCATGCTCCTGTTCGTCGCCTATAACCTTAACCAGTTCGCGAGCCGGTCGACGACGTCCGGCTCGATGTACGCCTATACCTGTCGCGGCCTCGGCCTCACCGCCGGCGGCATCGGCGGTTGGGCGTTGATCTGGGCCTATCTCGGCATCTCCATGGCCGGCGTCACCGGCTTTTCGATCTTCGCCGACACACTCCTGGGCATGATGGGCCTGCACTTGCCCTTCATCGCCTTGTTCGCGGTCTGCGTCCTTATCGGCGGGTATTGCGCGTGGAAGGACGTGCAGTTTTCCCTCATCTTGACGCTCATCCTCGAGGGCTTGTCGGTGTCCTTCATCCTTCTGCTATGTTTCATCGTCTTGTTCCAGCATCACTTCGCCGTCGATAGCGCCCAATTCACGGTAAGCGCATTGCCGTGGTCGAGCGTCGGCCTCGGCGTGGTGGTGGCGATCTTCAGTCTCGTCGGCTTCGAATCCGCCACCGCCTTCGGCGACGAGGCGAAAAACCCGCTCAAATCCATTCCACGCGCGGTTTCCGTGAGCCTCTTGCTTGCGGGAGCGTTCTTCATCTTCGTCACCTATGTCGAGGTCATGGGCACGCACGGTTATAAGACCACGCTGGATCAGATCGATGCGCCCTTGAACGTGCTCGCCCAGCTCGCGAACGTGCCGCTCCTGCAGATACCGCTGTCGATCGGCGCGATGGTCAGCTTCTTCGCGCTGTGCATGTCGTGCCTCAACGCGGGCGGCCGGGTGATCTACGCCATGGGCCGGCACGGGCTATTCCATGCGGCGACCGCGGACGCGCACGAAAAGAACGAGACGCCGCATATCGCCGTCATCTTGATGAGCCTGCTTGCCTTCTCGGTGCCTTCGGCGATGATCATGGGCGGCGTGGAGCCGCTCGATGCCTTCAACGATGTCGGCACCTGCGCGGCTTTCGGCTTCATCGTGGCTTACGGCCTCGTCACGCTCGCAGCGCCGGTTTATCTGAAGCGGCTCGGCGAGTTGAATGGTCAGCATGTCTTCGGCAGCGTCGCCGCCTTGATCTTGCTGGCGATCCCGGCCGTGGGAAGCGTCTATCCGATCCCGGATCCGCCGGTGCAGTATTTTCCCTACGGATTCCTGGTCTATATGGCGATCGGCATAATCTGGATCACGTTGGTCTATCGTCGCAAGCCCAAGGCCGTGGAGGTCGTCCAGGCCGATCTCGACCGCAGCCACGCCCGCTTCAAGAATGTGGCGGCCAGTACGTGATGTGATGACGAGTGGGTGAAGGTGGGTACCCCCACGAGTGCCAGACCCGGCGCCGGAGAAATTCGGCGCCGGGCGAGGCGGGTGCCCTCCGCTTGGTTCCATGAAGCAACATGAAGCAAGAGGTGCTCCATGCCGAAGGTCGAAGACATCTATACGTTTCCGGTAAAAGGCGCGCGCGGCCAGCGTCCGGAAAAACTCAGCATCAATCCCAAGGTGGGGATCGTCGGAGACCGCCGCTTCGGCATCAAGCGCACGCCGCGCCAGGGCGACGGTTGGGCCGAGAAGATTCATTTCCGCGTCTGCATGAACACGCCGGCCATGGCCGCGCAGACACCCGAGCTCTCTGGCGGTGTGCCAAGCCCGTCCTGGCTCAAGAAAGTCGCCGGCGCCATCGGCGAAGCGGACGTGGCCACAATCGATACCGAGGAAAAGTTCAATCTGGTCGATACCGATCCGTTTACTCACGGACCCACCGTGTCCTTCCTCAATATCGCTACGGTGCGCGCGCTCGCCGCCGAGACGGGATGGAAGATCGAGCCCGAACGGTTCCGGATGAATGTTTGGTACGACGATGGCCAGCCCTTCACCGAACTCGGCTGGGCAAATGATTTCCCCGGTACGCGCGAATTCGCCATCGGCAAGCTCATATTCCGCATCCAGGACGCTTGCGAACGCTGCCAGGCCATCGAGGCCAATCCCGCCACTGGCCAACGCGACCTGCCGGTTCTGGAAGCCCTTGCCAGCCTGCTCAAGAAACGCGGCTATCGCGGCTCGCCGCAGCGCGGCGTCTTCGAGGTCATGGGCTTTCTGGCCACGCCCCTGACGGATGGAATTCTCACGCGCGGGCAGGAAATCCGTCTGTTATAGGCCGCGAACTCTCCCTGGCTCGCCAATCCTCCAAACGTGACCGGTTAAAGGCATGTCCGCACGCTCTTGCGCGCGGCGGCCATGCGGCGAACGCTCCCGCGCGATATAGCCGTTCTCGAGCATCTTCTTGACGTTGCAGGAAACGTTCGAGCCGAGATAGCGGCCGCGCAGCGTCAACTCGCCGACCGTCATCTCGTTATTGCCGATGTTGTAGAGGATCATCGCCTGCCCTTCTGTCGCCGCTTGGCAGCCGGGGCCTTCCCGCTGGGGACGAAAGGCAGCCCCAGCAGCGACAGGCCGAAAAGCGTGGCGAGCAGCAGCCACGCTTCGTTGAACGAGAGCACGAAGGCCGCCCGCTCGACCAGCGGCGCCACGAACGCCTTGGTCGCCGCGTCGACCGGCGGCAACGGCACGTTGTGAAATCGGCCGAGTGGCAGCCCCACCATCCGCGCCGCGTTCGGGTCGCCCGCCTGGAGACGGGCGGCCAGCGCCGCCACATGCACCGGCGTTCGCTGTTCCAGGATCGTGTCGACCAGGCCGATCCCGATCGCGCCGCCGAGATTGCGCATGAGATTGAACAGGGCGCTGGCATTGGTCAACGCGCCGCCGGTCCAGCTGCCCAGCGCCATGCTCGTCGTCGGCAACAGGCACAGCAGAACGCCGGCGCCACGCAGCAATTGCGGCCAGAACAGGCCGGCGTAATCGGTTTGGTACGAGGCGAAACCGTTGGCGAAAAGCCCGACGGTAAACAGGCCATAGCCGAGGCCGACCAGGATACGGTGATCGACACGTTTTTCCGCCACCGCCGCCACCGGCGCGATCGCCAATTGCGCGGCGCCGCTAACGATCATGATCTCGCCGATTTCGAGCGGCGTGTGCGCGCGCACGAGGCCGAGGAAAACCGGCAGCAGATAGACCGAGCCGTAAAGTCCCATGCCGAGCACGAAGCTGTAGACCGCGCTGATGGCGAAGGTGCGGTCGGCGAAGATGCGCAGATTGACGATGTGATCTTTCGGCTTGAGGCAATGCCGCACCGCGGCGATTCCGGTCACGATGCAGGTCGCCGCGAGACCGTAGACCAGCGCGCCGCCCCAGTCCCGCTTCGGGCCCTCCTTGAGCAGGATTTCGAGACAGGCGAGGAACACGCCGCCCAGGATCAGGCCGACGTAATCAAGCTTGTTCCAATAGCGAAAATCCGGCCGGCCGACGCGAACGAGCCAGCCGACCAGCACCGCCACCAGGATGCCCGGCCCGAGATTGATGAGAAAGAGCCAGTGCCACGAATAGGTCTCGGTGATGTAGCCGCCGACCGTCGGCCCGAGCGTGGGCGCGAGCACGGCGAATACGCCGGCGATGGTGGTCGGCGGCACGCGTTTATGCGCCGGAAACAGCACGAAGATGGCGGTGAACACCGTCGGAATGACGACGCCACCGCAAAAGCCCTGGATCGCCCGGAAAAGTATAAGGGTATCGAAGCCGTGACTCGCAGCACAACCGAGACTGGCCAGCGAAAAACCCACGATGGCGATGGTGTAAAGCCCGCCGAGCGAGAACAGCCGCGTCAATTGGGTGGTCAGCGGAATCGCGATTACCTCGGTTATCAGATAGGCGGTCTGAACCCAGCTCAATTTGCCGAAGGGGATGGCGAAGGCCGTCTGGATTTCCGGCAGGGAGCTGGCGACGATCTGGATGTCGAGAATCGCCATGAACATGCCGAGACACATGCTGAGAAAGCCGACCCAGACGCGAATGGAGGCGCGCGCTTGCGCCGGAATGTCCGCGATCATGTGTTCGCGCCGCCGCCAGCGAATGGCAGGCCGCCATGTTGCCTGTCCGCATGACAGCCGGCGCAATTGGCCGCGTCCACGAGGTGCTTGCCCCGTTTCACGGCATCCGCGCCATACGGGTAAGCGCAAGCCGAACCGGCACGCATCGTGGGCGCCGTGCCGCCCGTTGCGCCACCGGCGCAGGAACAAAGACCGGTATCGCAACGCCGATAACCCGCGCTTTCGTCGACATCGCCGCCCTTACAATAATTTTGGGAAACCCAAGCCTCCGCGAAAAGTTAACCGGGGGCGCCACACCGAGACCACACACAGCCTCGTGAATGGACGCTCTGGCGAATCGTCAACGCGGACCTTCCCCGGCCGTGGCCGAATGTCCAATTCTGACACAAAGCGGACATTACGCGGCTAAGTTTTAATGTCTGCTTGTCGGGGACAAAACGGACTTCGATCCGCCGCCCCTCGCCAATCTTATTATGTCGAGATAGCGCGTGCATGAGGCGCCTCGGGCACCTCACGCGGCTTAGGCGCGGCCTTGGGTCCCGGTCCCGCGCCGGCGACGGAATTCGCAGAAGCCGAAGCCGAACAAGCCGGCCAAGAAGACCAGCCAAGTCGAGGGCTCGGGCACCGGAGCGCCGGTAACGTTCGCCGTGGTGACGCTGAACGACAGCGCCGCGCCGGTGCGCTCGAGATCGGCGGCAAACAGTTCCAGAGAGTGGTCGCCCGGCGCAAGAACGCTCGTGGTGCAGGTCCCCGGGGAGTCGGCATGCAGGCCGCCGAGGTCGCAGACGATGGACCCGTCCAGATAAACGAAGGCGGTGTCGTCGGCACCGACGCTGAAGCTGATCGACTCCGTGGTCGGAACGACCAAGGTGGTGGCAAACACCGCCGCTTGGAATCCGTTGGCGTCATTCGCTCCGGCCGCATTGGGCGGATAGAAATTCGCATTGGCGTAGGGAAGGGTTACCGTCCCGGTTCCGGTCTCGATCACGTCCGAGGCCCCGCCGGATCCCCCCTTGTTGAGAGCCGGGCTCCACCAAGTGATCTCGCCGCTTGCGGTCAGATCCGCCGGGAGGGGGGTGGCGGTAAAGCAGTTCGACGTGCAGCCATACGGCGCCGTATTCAAGATGGGCAGACCGTCAACACCCAAAGTGCTCTGCACCTCGTTGTTGAAGACGCCGATGGCCAGGTGGTTCGTATCCTGATCGGTTTCCCCGATCGTGTAGTAGGTGGCCGCCATGGTGACGACGCCGGCGCGCGCCGCAACGGGCGCGAGCGTGGCCGCCAAAATCGAAAGCCAAAATAAGATCGCGCGCTGGACGAAGCGTGGACTGCGAAGGCTCATCACGACCTCACCTCTTTCCGGTTGCGCACCCGCTTGCGGATTGCTCCGCAAGGCGCGGGGCCTTCGGGTCGAAGCTTTCCTTCCGTCCACAGACCTGTTCGGTCTTTTTATTTTCGGTCTTTTTATTCGAGTCCAAAAACTATGCCGCGATAATTTTAAAAGCAATTCAAAGCTTTGCTTAATTCCGTAAAAGTATGATTAAAAACGGGTGCTTAAGGTTAAATTCGCCGCCGCGGCGCCGGAGATTTTCGCCAATCTCGCCGCGGCGGATTGCCCGCGTCACGGGGACGAATTCCGCGCTTAGGCGCCCTAGCCCGCAGAGCGGAAAATGCCGGGCGCGAAAAAGAAATGCGCTGCCGCGCCTGTCATCCCGCCGGTTGCATCGAGCGATTTCCGTTATCGGACATTTCCATGACGCGCCGTTGTGCCGGGTTTGGACTTAAAGCGGGCCCGTGAAGGCCGTTTCCCGGCTCCGGGCCGCCGATTTCCGACTAGGTGTTTTCCGAAGCTCGCGCGGCATGTCCGAGCTACCTAGTGTGAGATACGGTTAACTCGGCGCGGAAGACGGCAGTTGAACCGCCGCGCAATTCCGGCCGGCCAGAAAAGGACAAAATCATGCTCGGCATAATCCTCATCGTTCTCCTCGTCATATTGCTGCTCGGCGGCTTCAGCGGCCGTTTCGGCGGCTATGGCTACGGCTACGGCCATGGCGGCGTCGGCGTCCTCGGTACGATCCTGATCGTCGTCGTCGTCCTCGCGCTGGTCGGGGTTATCTGATCCGTCTCGGGCATTCGCGGGTAAGGCCGCGCCCGCAATCGCATCACGCAAGGAGAACATCATGGGCCGCATGAATGGACTGGTTCTTATCGGAGCCATCTTGGTCATCGCCGGGATTCTCGGGCTGGCGATCCCGATCTTCACCACCTCGCAGACCAAGGATGTCGCCAATCTCGGCGGCTTGAAGCTTCAAAGCACGGAAGACACGTCGCACACCATCCCGCCGATGGTGAGCGGCGGCGGTTTGGTGCTGGGTATCGTATTGGTCGGCGCGGGCTTCTATCGCAAGAGCTGAAGCGGACATCCATCAATCTTCGGCCGCCGCCGCGCGCCTATCTTTATTCTTTATATCGTTATTATGAGTCGGCGGTCCTAGCCCGCCGAGTGGAATATGCCGGGCGCGAAGGAGATGCGCTGCTGCGCCTGTTTCATGCGGTCGGTCGGGCCGATGGCGATGCCCCAATGATCGTTGCGGCCGGGCGGCCAGACCCATTCCTCGGGCCCGCGCACCTTGTAGTGCTTGCCCACCTTCTCGACCTCGGTGGTGTATTCGATCACCACCTCGTCGGGGCCGACGAAATAGGCGAAGATGTTGTTGCCCGGCCCGTGGCGCCCGATGCCCCATTCGATCGAAAAGCCGCTGTCGCGCATGCGCCCGGCGCCGCGCATCACAGAATCGATGTCGGTCATCTCGAAGGCGAGATGGTTCAAGGTGGGCGCGGTCGAGCGGGCGAAGGCGAGCGCGTGATGCTGCTCGTTGCAGCACAGGAAGGACATGACCCGCGTGCGGTCGATGAGGCGGAAGCCCAGATGATCGGCGTAGAACGCGCTGATGGCGTCGACATCGGGCGAGTTCAGAACGATATGGGTGAGCTTCGAGGGCCGGTCGGGGCGCGTGCCCGCATCGGCGTGGCGCTTGTCGCCGGCGAGGATGCGGATGGTGCGCCCCTCGGGATCCTTGAAGGCGAAGCCGTAGCCGCCGCCGGGCTCGGTGATGGGGGCGGGTTTCTCGATCTCGCCGATGCCGGCTTTCCTGAGCCCGGCATGGAGCGCGTTGATCGCTCCCTTGTCGGGCGCGGTCAAATCGATGCGCAGCATTTCGGCGCGCGGCCTGGCGTGGAGCGCCAGCACATGGTGATAGCCGCCGGTGCCGCGCAGATAGACCGAACCCGGATGCTCGGCCACCGGCGCCAAGCGCCACACATCGGTGAAGAACCGGGTGCGCGACTTGAGGTCGGTCACGCCGAGATCGACGCCGCGCAAGCCGTCGACCGCCGCGCCCGCCGGCCTGGTGGCGGCCTTCGGCTTCGGTTTCACGAGCACTTTTGTCATAAATCCGGATCGTCCCCCTCGGCGCCTCGCCCCGGCATTCCGGGCGGCGTTGAGCGCGCGATAAATTCGCATAACGGCATCGGCCATGTCGAGCGGACGCTGCGCCGGAGAGCAAAAAATCGGCAGATTCCGGGTTTATTCCAGGGGTTTGGGCCGCTTATCCCGGTCTATTTCGCATCCGCGAAGGGATTTTTGCCCTTGCGCAGCATCATGCGGATCGGCACTCCCGGCAGATCGAAGCGCTCGCGCAAAAGATTAACGAGGTAGCGCCGCCAGCTTTCCGGCAATTCGCCCGGCTTCGAGGCGAAAAGGGCGAAGGTGGGCGGGCGGATATTGACCTGGGTCATGTAGCGCAGCTTCAAGCGGCGGCCCGCCACCAGCGGCGGCGGGTTGCGCTCCTGCACGCGCGTCAAGAACCGGTTGAGCGTGGGCGTCGGCACGCGGCGGTTCCAGGCCGCGTAAGATGCGAAGACCGCCGGAATGAGATCATCGAGCCCGGCGCCGGTCGCGGCCGAGAGCGGCAGCGGCGCGAGCCCGGCGAGTTGCGGCAGCGATGCCGCCATGCGCTCGGTGATCTTTTCGAGCGTCTCCTTGCGCTTCACCACCAAATCCCATTTGTTGACCGCCAGCACCAAGGCCCGGCCCTCCTCCGCCACCATGCGCGCGATCGCCAGATCCTGGCGCTCCAATCCCTGGACGGCGTCGACCACCAGCACCGCCACCTCGGCGAAGCGGATGGCGTGGAGCGTGTCGCCGGATGAGAGCTTCTCGGTCTTGGCCTGGATGCGCGCCTTGCGGCGCAAGCCCGCGGTGTCGATAAGGCGCAGCTTGCGGCCGCGCCAGCTCCAATCGATGGTGATCGCGTCGCGGGTGATGCCCGGCTCGGGCCCGGTCAAAAGCCGCTCCGCGCCCAAGAGCCGGTTGATCAAGGTGGATTTGCCGACATTGGGCCGCCCGACCACGGTGATCGACAAGGGCTTCTCCTTGTCCGGCGATTCGGGCGGCAACTCGGAGAGCGACTTCGAGAGCGCGGCCGATGCGGCGGCTTCTTGTTCCGCCTTCTGGGCGGCATAGGGCTTGAGCGCGTCGTAGAGCTCGGAGAGGCCCTCGCCATGCTCGGCGGAGACGGATATGGGCTCGCCCAGCCCGAGCCCATAGGCCTCGGCGACGCCGCTCGGCACACCCCTGCCCTCGGTCTTGTTGGCCACCAGCACCACCGGCTTTTTCACCCGGCGCAGATACCGCGCGAGATCGCGATCCTGCGCCGTGACGCCTTCGCGCGCATCGATCACGAACAGCGCCACATCCGCCTCTTCCACCGCCCGCTCGGTCTGGGCGCGCATGCGCGCGGCCAAATCGCGGGCCTTCGACTGCTCGAAACCGGCGGTGTCGGTGATCTTGAGTTCGAGATCGGCGAGCCGGGCGGACGATTCGCGCCGGTCGCGGGTCAGGCCCGGTTCGCTCGCGACCAGCGCGGTCTTGCGCCCGGCGAGACGATTGAACAGGGTCGATTTGCCGACATTGGGCCGGCCGATGATCGCCACGGTGAGCGCCATGCCGTCTCCATATTCCTTACCGCAGCGCGATCAGATCGGCGTCATCGGTCACGACGTAGAGCGTCTTGCCCGCAACCACCGGGGTGACGAAGACGCCGTCCGGGAAATCGGTGTAACCGAGTGCCGCGCCCGTATAGGGCGAAACCGAGAAGGCCTCGCCGCTCGACGAGACGACGATGAGACGGTCGCCGGCCAGCACCGGGCCGGCCCAGCGCATGGGATCCTTCTTGGCGTCCTCGTCTTCGTAGCGCGGCAAGGCCCGGACCCAGCGCACCCGGCCGTCCTCGCGCGTCAGGCAGATCAAATCGCCTGCATCCGACAGCACATAAAGGACATCGCCCGCGACCCAGGGCATGTAGACGCCGCCGATATCCTGTTCCCAGACGCGGTCGCCGGTGCGTAGATCGATCGACACCAGCAAGCCGGCGTGGCTCACGGCGAAGACGCGGCCGCGGTCGATCACCGGCTGGCCGCGGATATCGGCCAAGGCCGACAAGGCGCCCAAGGGCCGGGCGGTCGCCAGATTGTCGGTCCAGAGCGGCTGGCCGTTCTCGGTCCGGAGCGCGAAAAGCTCGCCCGAGGAATAGGCCACCACCACGATGTCGCCTTCGACCGCCGGACTGGCCTGGCCCAGGAGATTGGTCGGCTCGGGGATGCCGTTATGCGACCACAGCCTTTGGCCGTCCGCGGTCGCCAGCACGTCGAGTTCGTTGTCCACGGTGACAGCGTAAATCCGGCCGTCGGCGACGGTGGGCGAGCCGTGCACCGGCGAGGATACCGTTTGGCGCCAGAGCAGCTTGCCGCTGGCGGCGTCGATGGCGAGCACCTCGGCATAGCCGGTGGCGACGTAGAGCTTGCCGTCGGCATAGGCGACGCCGCCGCCGAAACTCCCGTCGTCCGAATCCTTGGGCTGGGTGTCGAAGCGCCAAATGCGGTCGCCGCTCTTGGCGTCATAGGCCGAGACCGTGGTCTCGCCGTCCATGGCGAAGACGCGGCCGTCGGCGACCACCGGCTGGGCCATGACCCGGCTGTAACGATTGGCGCCCTTACCGATACCGCTCTTCCAGGCGCGGTGAATCTTGTCGCCGAGATCGAGGTGATACATGGCGTGATCGGGATACCCCCCGGCGTCGGGCCAGGCGGGATTATCGTAGGGCGGCGGCAGCAGGATCGGCTGGCCTTCGATCTTCGGATCGGGCACCAAACGCTTGTCGAGATCGAGCACCGAGATGCGCTTGCCCTCGATCGGCTCCTTCTTGTCGGCGCCGCAGCCGGCCAGCAAAAAAGCCGCCGCCAGCGCCAGGCACGCGAATGCGCGATGGGTCATTGGCCGAGCGCCGCCAGCATCTGGTTCGCCCGCGTGCGCGCGCCGGCGGGCGCGGATTTGTCGCCGGCCAGGCGCTGAAAGCTCTGGCGCGCGGAATCCTTGTCGCCGGATTTGAGCTGGGCGAGGCCGGTGAATTCGAGCGCCTCCGCATGCCACGGATTGTCGGCGCCGGTGAGCGGCTGGAGCCGGTCCACCAGCGATTTGGCGTCGCCCTGGTCGAGCGCGATGCGCGCATAGAGCAGCGTCGCCGCGTCGCGGAATTGGGGATCGAGCGAGTTGTCGGACGCCATCTGGTCGTAGAGCGCGAGCGCGCCGGCGGAATCGCCGCTGCGCGCCTTCAAGGCGGCCTCTTCGAGCTTCGCCAGCACGGCATGGCCGCCGCCCGCGCTGTTGGCCAGATCGGCGAAGGCGTCAATCGCCGCCTTCTCGTTGCCGCCGCGCACCAGATCGAGCGCCGCGGCGAAGCGCGCGCCCTCGGCCTGGCGCTGGCTCATCTGATATTGGGTCCAGCCGGTATAGCCCGAAATGCCGACGATGGCGGCCACCACCAGCAGGATGAGATGCAGGCGGTGACGCTCCCACAGCTTGGCGAGCTTGTCGCGCCTGAGTTCTTCGTCGACTTCCTGAAAGATATCGCTCAAACCACGCCCCGAAACGGCAAAACCGCGAGCTGCGAAAGCGGGCGTACCATAGACCCTCCCCCGCCAACCTGCAATTCCGGGCAGGGGCTATGCCCTGGACCTAACGTGGAAAATAGGGAAGACTTGGGCCATGGCGACGGTTTCCCGCCTTATCGATCACCGCCGGCGCGCGCGCATTTTCTTCAGCCGCCGCGAGCTCGACCAGCTGTTGCAGCTCTATAGCCGCCAGGTGGCGCGCGGCGAATGGCGCGATTACGCCATCGACCAGAGCGACGGCCTGGCCGCCTTCTCGGTCTTCCGCCACAGCCTCGACGCGCCGCTCTACACCATCGTCAAGACCGCGCCCGCCGGGGAATACGCGCTCTTGCACCGCCGCGCCCGGCTCGCCAGCGGCAAGGCCCTCACCGAGGTGCTGGCCTTCCTGCAACGCAGCCTGGGCGGACCGCGGGCGCTCGGCGCCTGGCCGGCGATTTCATCCTGAAGCGGCCGGACCCGTAAGAGGCTATCCGTGAAAATTCCGCTCAGGCCCTTGGCGGCGGCCGCCGTCTTGTTGTTCGTCCTCGAGCCGATGTCCTTCGGACAGGGACCGGGATCGCCGCCGCCGGGCGCGAAGGACATCGGCGGATCCTGGCGAATGGAACAGGGCTCCTGCATCGGGAACATCTCGGTCAGCGCGGCCGCCAATTCAACGGGCGCCGCCTGGTCCGGCCGTTATTCGGGGCGCTGCGAGGGGAACACGGTGATGACCGCGCAATATCAGATTTCGGTCAATGCGAATGGCGAATACCATTTCACCGGAAATCCGACCTGGAATGGCGGAATGTTCACCGAAGAAATCGTTTTGAGCTGGACCGCCGACGGTAACGCGCTGATCGGGACGGGAACCGAATCAGCGCAGGGAAAATCGAAAACCGTCGACGTGTTGATGCGCCGCTGATAACAAAAGAGAACCGTCCCAGCGAATGTCCGCCAGGAGGAGAGCGGTCATGTCACGCAAAAATCGAGGACGCGCGGCTTGTGGATAAAACTATAGCGCGGCGCAAGGACTGGCAATCATCCCGCCCGGCGCGCGTCCGGCAGGGGTTCCGCATGCCGCTATACGGCATGGGGCGCATGCCCTAAGCTAAAAACAGTTTAGAGCGTGCTGGTGGAACGAAATGCGACCGGATAGAAAATCGCGCTTTTTCCTTTTGCTGTTATTGCCCTTGGCCGCCGCCACTACGGCCGCGCCGGCACAAGCCCAGCGCACCTCGGATCAGGCCAGCATCTGGACCTTGCAGGACGAGAACTCGTCGATCGCGACCGGATCGGGGCTCAAGGACAAATATTACGTCAACGGTTTCCGCCTCAACTGGACGTCGCCTAACATCGAGCCGCCGAACTTCCTCTCGAGCTTCGACAATTGGGTATGGGGCCCGGGACGGGAGCGCTACTCGCTCGAGCTTTCCCAGTTGATCTTCACCCCGGCGAACAACCAGATCGTGCCGCCCAATCCCGCCGACCGGCCCTATGCCGGCGTCCTCACCCTGACCGGCTCGCTGTTGCACGACAGCGGCGCCTCGCGCAGCATTCTCGGCCTCCAGGCGGGGCTGGTCGGGCCGGACGCGCTCGCCAAGCAGGTGCAAAACGGCTTCCACAGTCTCATCGGCCACGGCCCCAGCCAGGGCTGGAACTACCAGATTCACGACGAGCCGGTCGCCGATCTGCTGGCGGAGAAGATCTGGCGCGTGCCACTGGCGCGGCTCGGAGGCTTGGAATTCGACGCGCTGCCCGAGGCCGCGGGCGGCGCCGGCAATCTGCGGGACTATGTACTGGCCGGTTCGGTCTTCCGCATCGGCCAGGGACTCGATTCGGATTACGGCGTGGCGCGCGTCAATCCGGGCCTGAGCGGCAGCGACGTGTTCATGCCCTCGCGCACCGTCGCCTGGTACGGCTTCATCGGCGCGGATGGCCAGGCCGTGGCGCATGACATCACGATCGACGGCAACTCCTTCCGGCACAGCGCCAGCGCCCGCCGGGAACCCTTCGTCGGGGAGATGGAAATAGGATTTGCGGTCATGTTCGGGCGCGCGCGGATCTCCTATACCCAGGTCATCCAGACCGAGGAGATCAAAGGGCAACAGGGCGGCCCGCATCAATTCGGGTCGCTGGCGCTTTCGTTGCGCTACTGAACGGCGGATAACGAGGCGGGATATAGCGTTTTACCGATATTGCAGCTTGCGTTGCGGCGACGCCCGGCCATTATAGGCCGCCAAATGCCGCCCCACCCGCCCCGTCCCACCCCCGCCCCCGGGCTCAAAGCCGCCCCTTCCCCATCGGGCCCGCGTTAAAGCCGAGCCGATGGAAAATATCATCGCCCGCATCGTCGAATGGAGCCGCAGCCATGCCGCCTGGCTGGTGGCCGTGGTGCTGGTCTTGACCGTGGCAGGCGCGGTCTATTCCGCGCGCAACATCACCATCGACACCGATCTCGACAAGCTGATCTCGCAGGATTTGCCCTGGCGCCAGCAAGAGGCGGCGATGGACAAGGCGTTTCCGCAGAACATCAATTTGCTGGTCACGGTGGTCGACGGCAAAACCCCCGACGAGGCCGAGGACGCGGCGGCGGCGCTCGCCGCCCGGCTCAAGAGCGAGGACAAGCTCTTCCGCAACGTGCGCGTTCCCGACGGCATCACGTTTTTCCGCCAGAACGGGATTCTGTTCCTGTCGAAAGACGAGGTCCAGGATTTCGCCGACCAGATCATCAAGGCGCAGCCCTTCCTCGGCACGCTGGCCGCCGATCCGAGCCTGCGCGGCGTGTTCAACGCGATCGGTCTCCTGGCCTTGGGCGTCGGCCACGGCGACATCGACGCCAAGGAGATCGCCCCCGCCTTGAACGGCGTGGCGCGCGCGGTCGAGACCGCGACCGCCGGCCTCTATGAGCCGCTTTCCTGGCAATTGCTGCTGTCGGGGCGGAAGCCCGAGCCGCGCGATCTGCGCCATGTCGTGCTGGCGCAGGCGGCGCTCAACTTCGACGCGCTCGAGCCCGGCGAGAGCGCCGCCAACCAGATCCGCAAGGACGCCGCCGAGCTGGGCCTGACGCCCGACCGCGGCGTGACCGTGCGCATCACCGGGGAAGTCGCGCTCGACGACGACCAGCTCGCCACGCTGTCCGAGGGCGCGGCGTTTTCGACATTGCTCGCCGGCGGATTGCTGTGTTTGTGGCTGTTCCTGGCGCTGAGTTCGACGCGGATATTCCTCGCCATCATCATCACGCTGGCGGTGGGATTGATCGCCTGCACCACCTTCGCGGTCGGCGTGGTCGGCGCGCTCAACCCGATCTCGATTGCCTTCGCCGTTTTGTTCGTCGGCATCGCCGTCGATTTCGGGATTCAATTCAGTGTCCGGTACCGCGACGAACGCTACCGCGCCGGCGACCTGGCCGAGGCGTTGCGGCGCACCGCCAGCGGCATCGGCCGGCCGATGGCGGTGGCCGCGCTCGCGACGGCGGCCGGGTTTTTCTCCTTCGTGCCGACCGACTATACCGGCGTCTCCGATCTGGGCCTGATCGCGGGGGTCGGCATGCTGATCGCGCTGGTGCTGAACCTGACGCTGCTGCCGGCGCTGATCGCGCTGATGCGGCCGCGGGGCGAGCCGCGCGCCGTGGGCTTCATCTGGGCCGGGCCGGCCGACCGTTTCCTGATCGCGCAGCGCTTGCCCTTGATCATGCTGGCGGTGGTGATCGCGCTGGGTTCGGCGTTGCTGCTGCCGCAGCTGCGTTTTGATTTCAATCCGCTCAATCTGCAGAACCAGAAATCGGAATCGGTGACGGCGCTGATCGACCTCATGTCCGATCCGATGAGCACGCCCTATACCATCGAGATCCTGGCGCCCTCGCCCGCCGAGGCCGCGATGCTTGCCGACAGGCTCGACGCGCTGCCCGAGGTGGATCAGACCCTCACCATTTCAAGCTTCGTGCCCGAGGATCAGGGTGCGAAGCTCGCCATCCTGGCGGACGTCAAGACCCTGCTCGGTCCTTCGCTGTCGCCGGCCGTGGTTTTGCCGCCGCCGAGCGACGCCGACCTCATGGCCGCGATCGCGCATTGCGCCGGCCAGATGAAGGACATCGCCAGCCGCGATCCGGCGGCGGCGCGGCTCGAAAAGGCGCTCGAATCCGCGCTGGCCCAGGGCCCGGAGGTGCTGCCGGCGCTCAAGGCCAATCTGTCGGACGGGGTGCCGCGGCGGCTCGAGGACATGCGGTTGGCCTTGAGCGCCAAGCCGGTTTCGCTCGACAGCATTCCGAACGAGTTGAAGCGCGACTGGGTGACCGATGACGGGCGGGTGCTGGTCCAGGCCTTTCCCAAGGGCGACGCCCGCCAGAATGCCGTGTTGCGCAAATTCGTGAGATCGGTGCGCCATGTCGCGCCCGACGCGACCGGCATGCCCGTGACCATCCAGGAATCGGCCAGGACCGTGATCCACGCCTTCGTGACCGCCGGCGCCATCGCCGTGGTGGCGATCGCGCTGTTGCTGCTGGCGGTGTTGCGAAGGGCCGAGGATGTGGCGCTGGTGTTGGGGCCGCTGCTGCTCGCTTGCCTCATGACGCTCGCCACCAGCGTGCTGGTGGGGTTGCCGCTCAACTACGCCAACATCATCGCGCTGCCGCTGCTCTTGGGCGTGGGCGTGTCCTTCGACGTCTATTTCGTGATGCGTTGGCGCGCCGGGGCCGCCGATTTGCTGCAATCGAGCACGGCGCGGGCGATCCTGTTCAGCGCGCTCACCACCGGCACCGCCTTCGGCAGCCTGGCGTTGTCGAACCATCCCGGCACGGCCGAGATGGGCAAGCTTCTGACCATCGCGCTGATCTACACCCTCTTCTGCACCTTCGTGATCCTGCCGGCGCTCTTGGGATCGCTCAAGCGGGATTGACCGGCCAAGGCCGGGCAAGCAAACAAAAACAGCTGCCGGTTAGGACGCCAGTTCCCGTTCGCGCAGGAACTGGAAGAACTCCACGCCCTCGCGCAGGCGGCGCTTCATCATCTCCGGGCTGCGCACCATCTCGCTCACGATCGAGGCGATCTTGCCGGCGCGGAAATAGAAGCGTCTTGTAGAAGGTCTCGACCGAATTGAAGATCTCCTGGTGGCGAGAGATGCGGATAGTGCAGCGGCGCGATCTGGATGCCGTGATCGTCGACCAGCTCGGCGTGCTCGGCGTCGAGCCAGCCGTTCTCCACCGCCTGCTTGTAGAGGAACGTGCCGGGATAGGGCGCGGCCAGCGAGACCTGGATGGTGTGCGGGTTGATCTCGGTCGGCGAATTTGATCGTCTCCTCGATCGTCTCCTTGGTCTCGCCGGGCAGGCCCAGGATGAAGGTGCCGTGGATGGTGATGCCCAGTTCGTGGCAATCCTTGGTGAAGCTGCTTGGCGACGTCGATCCGCATGCCCTTCTTGATGTTGTGCAGGATCTGCTGGTTGCCGGATTCATAGCCGACCAGCAGCAGGCGCAGGCCGTTGTCCTTCAGCACCTTCGAGCGTCTCGCGCGGCACATTGGCCTTGGCGTTGCACGACCAGGTGACGCCGAGCTTGCCCAGTTCCTTGGCGATCGCCTCGGCGCGCGGCAGATCGTCGGTGAAGGTGTCGTCGTCGAAGAAGAATTCCTTCACCTGCGGGAAATCCTGCTTGGCCAGGCGGATCTCCTCGATCACGTGGCCGACGCTGCGCGTGCGGTAGCGGTGGCCGCCGACGGTCTGCGGCCACAGGCAGAAGGTGCAGCGCGATTTGCAGCCGCGGCCGGTGTAGATCGAGATGTAGGGGTGCTTCAGATAGCCGATGAAGTAGTTCTCGATCTCGAGGTCGCGCTTGTAGACCGGCGGTGACGAAGGGCAGCTTGTCCATGTTTTCGAGCATCGCGCGCTCGGGGTTGTGGACGATCGACGCCCGCGGCGTTGCGATAGCTGAGGCCGTCGATCTTGTCCCAGGCGCGGCCCTCGGCGACTTCCTTGATGGTGAAGTCGAATTCGTTGCGGCGCGACGAAATCGATCGCGGCGCCGGCCTCGAGGCTCTCCTCCGGCTCGACCGCCACCTTGGCGCCGATGAAGCCGACCTTGAGCGTCGGGATTCTCGTCCTTCAGCGCCTGCGCCACCTTGACGTCGTTGGCGAAGGACGGGGTCGAGGTGTGGATCACCACCAGATCGTATTCCTTGGCCGAGCGGCAGCACGTCGGCGAGCTGGATGCCCGCGCGGCGGCGCGTCGATCAGCTTGCTGCCGTCGACCAGCGCCGCGGGCTGCGCGAGCCAGGTCGGATACCAGAACGACCTGATCTCGCGGCGCGCCTGATAGCGCGAGCCGGCGCCGCCGTCGAAGCCGTCGAAGGAAGGCGGTTGGAGGAAAAGCGATCGCATCATGCCGGTCATACCGGGCTGTCTCCCTTGGACTTCAAGCGGCCATCGCGCGCGACCTGGAACCGCCGGTCGCGCCAAGCCACGTTTCTGGTGAAGAAACTAGCCGTATATACCACAAACGACAACAGGTCGCGCAGGGGGATCAGGGTTGCCGGAATGGGGGCAAGTCCCAGGGCCCGCTCATTGAGCCGGATGGTGGCCCAACGCAAGAGAAAGGCCAGGATTAGAGCCGAAAGCGCCCATAAAGGCGGCGCCCCCAGCAACAGGGCCAAGAGCGCCAATGCCAGCGGGTGGCTCACCCCCGAGCCGGCATAGCCCCAAGGCGCCAAAAGCCGCACGGTGCGGGCCCAGCGCAGCTCGTGGCGGAGCATCGCGGCCAATCCCGGCTCATGGACCCAATTATCGACCAGCAGCGGCGATAACAGAACGCGCTGGCCCAGGGCGGACACCGCCTGGCCCAGCGCGTGATCGTCGGCGAGGTAATCCGCCACGCGCGCGAAGCCGCCGACGGCATCGAGCGTCGCGCGGCGGAGCGCCAGGCTGGCGCCGAAAGCGCCGCCGCCGGCGCCGAGCGCCGCGCCCAACGCCGCCTGCGGCAAGAAGCCGTGATTGATGTGCATCGCCGCCACCTCGGACCAGAACCCGCCGTCCGGGATGCCACGATAGAGACAGGTCACCAAGCCAACGCCCGGATCGGCCAGGGGGGCCGTAACCGCGGTGAGATAGCCGGGCTTGACGCGCATGTCGCTGTCGGAGATCGCCAGCACGTCGAAGCGCGCCCGAGGCAGCATGGACATCAGATTCGCGACCTTGAAATTATTGCCCGCGCGGGCGGCGCCGCCCACCACGATCTCCATGTCGATGCCGGGGAACTCGGCCATCAGCCGGCGCACCACCGCGATCGCGGCATCGCCCGCATCGGCCACGCCGAAGACAAGCTGAAATTTTCCGTAATTCTGGAGACAGAAAGAACGCAGATTCTCGTAGAGACCGGCATCGACGCCGTGGAGCGGCTTCAACAGACTGATCGACGGCGATAAGGCCGCTTCAGGCAGCGGGCGGCGAATCAGGCGCCGGACGGCGAAGGATGCGAGCAAAAGATAGCCGCAGCCAACGAGACTCGCTGCCAATAGCAGGTTTCCTATAAAACCAAGCCATTCCAAGTGCATCCCCCTCCCTGCGCATCCGGTTTGCGAACACACCGCCTTTGACCGCGATGCGTGATTAAAAAATCACTCCGGGCAACCATATGATGGGCGTGGCTAAAATGCTGTTGCATTCGGCCCCCCCATTGTCAACCATACGGCTTCGGATCGGGGGAATTATTCCAACCATAACAAGGACGAAGCCGGTTTCCGACGTGCGCGCCGCCAACCGCCATCTCCGGCTCCTCCTCGCGGGAGCCCTCATCGTGCTCGCAGGCTGCGCCACGCCGCCCACGGACCCGGCCGGCCGCGCCGATTTCGACGCCACCAATGACCGGTTCGAGCCGATGAATTGATTCTTCTTCGGCTTCAACGACTGGCTCGACACCCTTTTGTTCAAACCGGTGGCACAAAGCTACGTCTTCGTGTTTCCGCAATTCAGCCGCAACATGATGCGCCATTTCCTCGACAATCTGAACGAGCCGGTGGTGTTCGCCGACGACATCTTGCAAGGCGAATTCCATCGCGCCGACATCACGATGGGCCGCTTCACCGCCAACACCACCTTCGGCTTCGGCGGCATGTTCGACATCGCGACCAGCACGGGATTGCCCGAGCAGACCGGCGATTTCGGCCAGACGCTTTACCATTACGGCTTCCCGGAAGGCCCCTATCTTGTGCTGCCGATCCTCGGCCCCTCCAACCCGCGCGACGCGATCGGCACCGCGGTCGACGGCGAGATGGATCCCTTCGGCTGGCTCGCCTCGCATTACGGCCATGGCGGCGCCACCTGGTACCGCTACATCGCCTGGGGCACGGACGAGCGCGCGCGCAACATCGACACAATCAACGACATCAAGAAGAATTCGCTCGACTATTACGCCCAAATGCGGAGCCTCTTCCGCCAGCACCGGGCGGCCGAGTTGCGCAACGGGCAACCCGCGCCAGTCAAGGATCTGAACAGCCTTTATATCGATCCGGGAACGCGGTCGCAGACCTCGCTCGATCTGCAGAAAAACAAGCAGCAATAACCGCTCAGCCCGCGAGCTGGGCGGTCTTCTGGTGCAGCAGATTGATGAGCCCGGCGATGCCGTCGCGCCGCAGCACCGTCGAGAATTCGGAGCGGCGGGCGGCAAGCTGGCTGATCGTGCCGCTCAAATAGATATCGATGATCTTCCAGCCGGCCGCGCTCTGGCGCATCAGATAATCGAGCTGCACCGGATCGTCCTTGACCTGGACGAGCTTGGTCTTGACCACGACATCGCCACTCTCGGTCTTGACGGGATTCGGATCGACCTCGAAACGCTCGCCGGAATAATCGTCGAACTGGCTCGCATATGTCGCGATGCTGAATTCGCTGAACGCCGCGACCAGTTTTTGCTGATCCTCGGCGGAAAGATTTTGCCATTCCAGGCCGGTCGTGAGCCGGGTCATCAGCGGCAAGTCGAAGCTGTGCTCGATCACCGGCGCCAGCAGATCGCGCCGTCCCTTGAAGCCCAGCTTGGCGCCGCCCTTCATCGCCTGCAGGAGCGTGTCGTAGAAGGATTGCACTTGCGCCGCGGGCCCAGTGTCGCCGGCGGCGAAGGCCTCGAGCGGCGGCGCGAAGGATGCCACGGCCAAGCTGCACAAGAGAAGGCGGCGGGAAATCATGCGGCTATTCATATCCTCAATTCGGGCTTTTTTCAGGCGCGGCGGTCGACGACGAAGCGGGCCGCCTGGCGCAGAAGTTCGGCCCTTTCCTGGAACAAATCAAGATGAGCGACCGCTTGCGTGATGAGCGCCTGGGCCTGGGCGCGGGCGCGCTCGACGCCCAGGATCGAGACGAAGGTTGCCTTGCCGGCGGCGGCGTCACGGCCCACCGGCTTCCCGGTCTTGTCCGCGGAGCCTTCGACGTCGAGCAAATCGTCGGCGATCTGGAAGGCGAGTCCCAGATCATGCGCGTAGCCCCGGAGCGCCATGCGCGCCTCGGTCGAGGCCTTGCCCAGGATGGCGCCCGCCTCGCAGGAGTAGGCGATGAGCGCGCCGGTCTTCAGGCGCTGGAGGCGCGTGATCGCGCCGATGTCGAGCTCGGGGCGATGTTCGGCGATAAGATCGAACATCTGGCCGCCGACCATGCCGTTGCACCCGGAAGCGGCCGCCAGCGCCGCGACCAGTTCGCAGCGTACCGCCGGATCGCCATGGGTGTCGGGTTGCGCCAGCACCTCGAAAGCGAGGGTGAGGAGACCGTCGCCCGCCAGCACCGCGGTCGCCTCGTCGAAGGCCTTGTGCACGGTGGGGCGGCCGCGCCGCAGATCGCTGTCGTCCATGGCCGGAAGATCGTCATGGACGAGCGAATAGGCATGCACCATCTCGACCGCGCAGGCTGCCTGTAACGCGCTGCGCCGCGCCACGGCGAAGAGCTGCGCGCTCGCCAGCACCAGGAACGGGCGCAGCCGCTTGCCCGGCGCCAGCGCGGCGTAACGCATCGCCTCGAACACGCGCGCTTCATAGCCGTCGGGAATGACGATCAGGCGTTCGAGCGAGGCATCGGTGAGCTTGGCCGTATCGGCCAGCGCGTCCGTGAAGCGCGTGCCCGGCTCCCAGAGATCTTCAATCAAGGGCCATCGGCTCCGTCGCGGGCTTGCCGTCGGCGCCCAGCACGATCTTGTCGATGCGCGCCTGCGCCTCGCGCAGCTTCGATTCACAATGGCGCTTCAACAGCGCGCCGCGCTCGTAAGAGGCGAGCGCGTCGTCGAGCTTGGCGCTTCCGGTCTCCAGCCGCTTGACGATGTCCTCGAGTTCCTTCAAGGCGTCCTCGAAGCTGAGCTTGGCGATCTCGGGCGTGGTTTTCGGGGTTTGAGCCATCGGATCACACTTTATGGGCCGGGCCGCGATCCGGCAAGCGCCAGAAGGGTCAGGCGGCCATCAACGCCGCGACATGGGCCTCGGCCGAGGCCGAGAGGGCGCCGAGGTCGTAGCCGCCTTCGAGAGTCGAGACCAGACGGCCCTTGGCGTGCCGCCCCGCCGCTTCGAGCAGCCGCTCGGTCACCCAGGCGTAATCCGCCTCTTCGAGATTGAGCTGCGCCAGCGGGTCGGCGCGATGCGCGTCGAAGCCCGCCGAAACCAGGACGAAATCCGGCCGGAATTTCTCCAGCGCCGGCAGGATGGTACCGCTCATGGCATGGCGGAACTCGGCCGAGCCGGAATTGGGCCGCAGCGGCACGTTGACGATGTTGCCGACGCCGCGCTCGCTCGATGCCCCGGTGCCGGGATAGAGCGGCGATTGGTGCGTGGAGGCGAAGAACACGGCGGGGTCGTCCTCGAACATGGCCTGGGTCCCGTTGCCGTGATGAACGTCGAAATCGACGATGGCGACGCGTTCGAGCTTGTGATGGCCACGCGCGCGCTGGGCGCCGATGGCGACGTTGTTGAAGAGGCAGAAGCCCATCGGGTGCTGCGGCTCGGCGTGATGGCCGGGCGGGCGCACGGCGCAAAAGGCGTTGCGCGCTTGTCCCTCCATCACGGCGTCGACCGCGGCCACCACCGCGCTCGCCGCGCGCAACGCCGCCTCGCCCGAGCCCGGCGACAGGATGGTGTCGGCGTCGACCGCGGCGTAATCGCTCTTCGGCACGGCGGCAATGAGCGCGTCGACGAAGGCGCGCGGATGGACGCGCGCGATGTCGGCGAGATCGGCCGCGGGCGCCTGGCGGTGGCCGAGCTTGGCGAAGGCCGGGCCGGAGAGCCCGTCGAGCACCGCCTGGAGCCGCGCGGGGCTTTCCGGATGATGGCCGCCGGTATCGTGGGCGAGACAGGCCTTGTGGGTCATCAGCAGCGTGGTCATGCGGGCGAGTGTCGCATAATGGCGCGGGTGCCGCCAATGGGCCGAACGGGGCTTGCGGCATGGCGCGCGGCGCAGTAGCTCTATAGCGCCCGCGCCCAAAATCAAAAGGCGCGGCGTTTGAAACGGGCGGCGAACGGTCGGTTGGCGTGAAACGAATACGGGCATTGGCGGCCGGGTTGTGCGCCGCGGTCTTCCTTGCCGTCTTTCCCGGCGGGAATCCGGACGCGGCGGAAACGACCATCACCGTTCACGCCGGCAAGGCCGACAGCCCGAATTACGCGCTCGCCAAGCAATTCGCCGAAGCCCTGGCCCTGGCCGGGAACGGCGCCTTCACCCTGGTGGTGGAGGAAAGCCAGGGCTCGGTGCAGAACGTCATCGATTCCCTAACCGAGGACGAGCATTACATCTTCACCGCGTCACCCGGCGTGATCGCCCAGGCGCGGCGCGGCGACAAGCCGTTCGATCCGGATCCGCGCTACGACGAGATCCGCGGCTTGTTCCCGATCCCGGCTCAGACGATCCACTGGATCGTGCGCCGCGACAGCGCCATCAAGACCCTCGCCGATCTCGCCGGGCATTCGCTCATCGCCGGCAACAAGGGCAGTTTGGGCGAGCGCGTCACCGAGGAGGCGTTGCAGACCCTGGGGATCGACAAATCGGTGCAATTGATCGACACCGACATGGCCGGCGCGCCGGCGGCGCTGAAGGCGAACCAGGTCAATGGGCTGGCGCTGACCGGCTTCTATCCCCTGCAAGCGGTGACGGATCTGGCCCGCGCCGTGCCGATCCGGATTTTGAGCCTGTCCCCGGCGCTCATCGCCAAAATCCGCGCCGCCGACGACAGCACCGCCGGCATTCTGATCCCCAAGGGAACCTATCCCGGAATCGATTATGAGGTCGCCACCCTCGCCATGCCCGCCGGCGTCTATACGCGATTCAACATGACGGACGCCGAGGCCTATGCGCTCACCAAGGCGTTCTGGTCGCAGCGCTTCGCGCTCGCCAAGAAAAACCCGGCTTGGGCCGAGATCGTGCCCGCCTATCTGGCCTCGCTCGGCGTCAAGCTGCACCACGGCGCGCTGCGCTACTACGCCGAGATCGGCATCAAGGTGCCGGCGGCGCTTTACTGACCGAGGCCAGCGCCGCGGCAAAGAGCGCCGCCCAGCCGAGAATGAACAACGAGCCGCCCACCGGCGCCGCCCGGACCGCTTGCGGGAATCCCGCCGCCGCCAGACCGAGGCCGCCGCAGAACAATAAAATCCCGCCGATGAAGCAGCCGCAAGACGCCGCCAGGCTCCAACGCGCGGCGCCGGGCGCGGCGTGACGCGGCAGAGCGGCCAAACCCAGCAACGCCAAGGCGTGGAGGAGACCGTAATGCGCCGCCGTCGAGGCGAGCTCGGCGCGCGCGGGATCGAAAGCGAGCAGATGGCGCGCGGCCGCGTCGCCCGCGACCGAAATCGCCCGGTGAGCCCGGCAAAAGCGAGCGCCAAACGCTGCATATCCCCTCCCTGGCGGCGCGCGCCTTGCCGCGCTATAAATCGGCCCCGAGCCTAGGTCAAGGCGAAGGGCAAAGAAACGTCATGCCGAGCTTCAACATCGTCTCGCGGCCCGATCTGGCCGAGGTGGAGAACGCGCTCCAGGGCTTGGCGCGCGGGATAGCCCCGCGCTTCGACTTCAATGGTTCGAAATCGAGCATCGCGCGCGAGGAGATAGCGCTCTATCCGATACTGCTGTGGCGAGAAAAGCCGGGCTCCGCCATTTGGCCGTCATGACCGGCGTTTCATTCGTCGTCACCGTCTATAACAAGAAGCCCCATCTGCCTCGCGTGCTCGAAGGGCTGTTCGGCCAAGAAGGCGATTTCGCGCGCGAATTCATCATCATCGACGATGGCTCGACCGACGGCTCCGCGGAGGCGCTCGACCGTCTTTGCGCCGGCCGCAAGGAGGTGCGCGTCGTCCACCAGCCGAACGCCGGCCTCGTCGGCGCGACCAACGCCGGAGTGCGCCTGGCGACGCTCCCCTGGCTCAAGCTCGTCGACGGCGACGACGTGCTCGCGCCGTGGTGCGGACGGCTCTTGCTCGACGCGGCATCCGCGCTCGACGCCAAGGTGGCGCTGGGCACGATCATGCCCTATTACCCCGATCGGCCCCTCATTTTCACGCCGCCAAGCACGGCCGAAACTATGCCGTACCGGCGCGATCTGTTTTCCGAATGCCTCATGAACGTCCCCTGCAATGTCAGTCCGACGCTGATTGATCGCGCGGTCTATTGGGCCGTGGGCGGCGCCGATCCGCGCCTTACCGTCGTCGATCTGTCGTTGTTCTTGCGTCTCACGCGAAACCGCACTGTCGCGGCGATCGATGCTCAGGTCTGTGCGTGTCCACAGGGCATCGGAGGCCGGATGAGCGATGATCAGCGGCACATGCTGTTCCAAACCAACCGCGCGATCATCTACTTTCTGGCCGAGACGCCGGACCTTCCTTGGCGTGTCCGCCGCAGGGCCGTCGAGCGCGCCTTCGGCCGCGCTTGGAAATGGCAACGCCGGCGCATGGGTTCTTCGTTCGCTTCGCGCTGGTTCTGGCTCTATGCGCTGGCGAAACTTGGGCCGTCGAGTGTCGTTGCGCCATTCCTCGCCTCGACCCTCGAAGCGTTCGGTGAAGCCAAACGTTAAACTTCTGTCCAAGCCCAGGGCGGGGAACTAGTCTCCCGCAACCATCGCCCGGGGCGCCGCTTGATCGGCGAATTGCAGCGCATAGAGCCGCGCATAGACGCCCTCGCGCCGAAGCAAGTCGGCGTGCTTGCCTTGCTCCACCACCTTGCCGTCTTCCATCACATAGATCAGATCGGCGCCGATCACGGTCGAAAGCCGGTGGGCGATGACCACGCTGGTGCGGCCGCGCATCAGCGTGTCGAGCGCCGCCTGCACCTGACGCTCGCTTTCGGCATCGAGCGACGAGGTGGCCTCGTCGAGCAAAAGGATCGGCGCGTTCTTGAGCATGGCGCGGGCGATGGCGATGCGCTGGCGCTGCCCGCCCGAAAGCCGGACGCCGTGCTCGCCCACCGCGGTGTCGTAGCCCTGGGGAAGCGCGCGGATGAACTCGTCGGCGGCGGCGGCCTTGGCGGATGCCACGATCTCGGCGTCGCTTGCGTCAAAGCGCCCATAGGCGATGTTGGCCTTGACCGTGTCGTCGAACAGCGTCACTTCCTGGCTTACCAGCGCGATCGCCGCGCGCAGGCTCGCCAGCTTGACGTCGCGCACATCCTGGCCGTCCACGGTGATGCGGCCCGCGGCCACGTCGTAGAAGCGCGGCACCAGATTGAGCACGGTCGACTTGCCGGCGCCCGAGGGCCCGACCAGCGCCACGCGCTTGCCGGCGAGCGCGGTCAGGTTGACGCCCTTGAGCGCGGGGGTGCCGTTGGCGTAGATGAACTCCACCCGGTCGAAGCGGATCTCGCCGCCCGCCACCGCCAGATTGGCCGCGCCGGGCTTGTCCTGGATCGCCGGCTCGATGTCGAGCACGGCGAAGATGCGCTGCGCCGCGGCCAGGCCTTCCTGCATGCTGGCGTTGAGGCCGGCGAGGCTTTTGAGCGGCTGATAGGCCAGCAGAAGCGCGGTGATGAAGGAGAAGAAGGCGCCCGGCGTGCGCTGTCCGCTCAGCACCTGGTGGCCGCCATAGAGGATCACAAGCGCCACGGCGACGCCGCCCAGGGTTTCCATCAGCGGCGAAGCGATGGCGCGGATGCGGGCGGCGCGCTGGGTGATGTTGAACAATTTGTCGATCAGGCCGCGCGCCCGCGTGGTCTCGTAGGCCTCCATGCCATAGGCCTTGACGTGGCGCGCGCCCTGGAAGCTCTGGCTCAACAGCGTCATCAGCAATCCGATCTCGACCTGGGTGTTGGCAGAGATGCGGCGCATGCGCCGCCCGATGCTGATGATCGGCCGGAAGGCGACCGGGAACACCACCGCGGCGATCAGCGCCAGCACCCAGTCCTGGTAAAACATGAGCGCGACCAGGAACAATGCGGTCATCGCCTCGCGGCCGATGCTGGCGAGCAGATCGGTCGCCGCGCCGCGCAGCATGCCGGCATCGACGGTGAAGCGCGAGATCAGGGTGCCGGTCGGATTCTCGTGAAAGAAGGCGAGATCGGCGCGCATGATGCGCGCGAAGAGCGAACCCTGGATGTCGGCGACGACGCGCTGGCCGACATGCGTCATCATCACCGTCTGGCCGTAATTGGCGAAGCCCTTGAGGAAGGCGAGCACGATCACCACCGCCGGAATGACGAGCAGCAGTCTTTCGTCGTGCGCGACGAAGATGCGGTCGAGCACCGGCTGCATCAGCCAGGCATTGGCCGCGGTCGCGGCCGCCATCACGCCCATGCATAGGAGCGCCAGCCCAAGCCGCCCGACATAGGGTTGCAAGAATTCGCGGATTAGCCGGCGCAGCAGCGGCAGCGAGGCGTGGACGGGCGCGGATGCGGCTTTGCGGGACGAGGTCTCGAAGCTCAAAACGGCGGATTCCCTGTGGTTTGCCCGGGATTTAGCGGGCTAATCATAGCATTACCAGCTAACCCCGAAAGGGCGATAGAGGACCATTCAATCGCCGATTAGAGAGGATCATAGGCCGGATACCCGTTGCGAACCCGTTGCGCTATAAATCGGCTCCGAGCCTAGGTCAAGGCGAAGGGCAAAGAAACATCATGCCGAGCTTCGACATCGTCTCGCGTATCGATCTGGCCGAGGTGGACAACGCGCTCCAGGGCCTGGCGCGCGAAATCGCCACGCGCTTCGATTTCAAGGGCGCGAAATCGAGCGTGGCGCGCGAGGAGATGGCGCTCACCATCCTGGCCGACGACGAGATGAAGCTCAGGCAGATGCAGGAACTTCTGAAAGGCCATATGACGCGGCGCAAGGTGGATGCGGGATCGCTCGACTTCAAGCCCGCGGAAAAGGCCACCGGTCAAAGCCAGCGGCAAGTGGTCGCTTTGAAGCAAGGCATCGCGTCGGACGTGGCCAAGGAAATTTCCCGCGCACTCAAGGATTCCAAGATCAAGGTTCAGGCCGCGATCCAAGGCGACGAAGTGCGCGTTACGGGCAAGAAGCGCGACGATCTTCAGGCGGCGATCGCGCTGGTGCGCGGCCTCAAGATCGAGCAACCGCTGCAATTCGTGAATTTCCGCGACTGAAACCGCCGTCATACCCATATTCATTCGAGGAGCAGCGGTATCGATGGCGGGAATAGTTGATTTGGCAGATATGCCGTTCCGCATATTCACGGGGTTGTTCCTGCTGTTCTTCGCGCTGGTCTGTGCGCCCCTGTTTCTGACGCCAATCCCGCCGCTGGTGGATTATCCGAACCATCTGGCGCGCATGTACCTGCTTGCCGAGATCGGCCACATGCCGGCATTGCAGCCATTCTACGCGGTCGAATGGCGGCCGGTGCCCAATCTAGCGATGGACGCGCTGGTGCCGCCGCTGTTGCACATCATGCCGCTCGAATGGGCCGGCAAGCTGTTCCTTGCTGCCGTCTATTTCGTCCTCGCCGCCGGCTCGGCCGCGCTGAACCGCGTATTGTTCGGACGCTGGTCGGCTTGGCCGTGCCTCGCCTTCCTGTTGATCTACAACCGGCTTTTACTGTCGGGCTTCCTCAATTACCTGTTTGGCCTTGGCCTGGCGTTGTGCTGTTTCGCCGCCTGGATCGCGCTGAGGCAACGCGGTCCGGCGTTGCGGCTCGCCATCGGTTGCGTCATGGCGCTTGCCGTCTATTTCGCCCATCTCATGGCCTTTGGCGTCTATGGCGCGCTGATCGCCGGCTACGAGACGGGGCTGCTGTGGCGCGCACGCGCGGACATGCGAGACGTTTTGCGCGCGCTGTTTATGGCGGCGCTGCCGTTCATTCCGACGCTCGCGCTGTTCCTGGGCTATTTGTTCGCCGTGAAGGATTTCGTGGTGCCGGGTTTGCCCGTGCTCTATTTTTCTCGGCCATGGCGAAAATTTGATTTACCGTTCAGCGTCTTCGACGACTACAGCCGGCCTATCGATGTCGCTTCGTTCGTCTTCGCCGTGCTCGGTCTAGGGTTCGTCTATTGGCGGCGCTGGGTGCGCTTGGCACCTGAGATCGCCGCTCCGCTCGTATTCATCAGCGTGATCTATTTGATTATACCGAGCGGATTGCTAAGCCAATATGGCGTTGACCGGCGGTTGCCACTCGTCATGGCCCTCGTCCTGGTCGGTGGCAGCGCATGGTGCTTGCCTTCGGTAAGGACGCAACGGGTCTTTTTCGGCGCGGCCGCGGCGTTGTTGCTGTTTCGCATGACCTTGGTGGCGGTAAGCTGGCAGGCGAGTGGCCGAATCTATGCGCAAATCCTTGACGGCATAGATTTGCTGCCGCGTGGCGCGCACCTTGCCGTGGCTTATCCCAGCAGCAGTTTCGTGGCGACACCGGTGGTGCAACTGCCGACACTGGCAATCGCTCGGCGCGGCGTCTTCGTGCCTACACTGTTCGCTTATGCCTTGCAGCAACCTGTCGCATTCAATGGCAAAGGATTGTCGTGGACACGCGATCTTTCCGCTAACGGGTTGTGGGCGTATTTCATCGCTGACGGCACGCCACTCGATTTGCCGACCGTGGCGGCTTTATCGCATTACGATTACATCGCCTTTGCCGGCGATTTGCCTTTCACGCCGCGCAACGGAACCGGGTTGCAGCCGATTTTTGTGTCACCGCGCTTTCAGATCTATCGCCTGCCCGAGCCGGGATCATAATCACGCAGTTACCGCCCACCCCGTACGATCTCGCCATAAACTGCGCGGTCATCCCCTGGCTCGTGCGCGGCCTAAAGACCGAGCAACCGCTGCAATTCGTGAATTTCCGCGATTGAAACCGCGCGAGCCCGATCCGGCGGCGGCGCGGGTCACGACACGCGGCGCAGATAGCCCTCGGGGTTCCAGGTGACGTTGCGGCCGAACCAGTCGCAATAGCCGCGATCGATGACATAATCGGATCCCCGTTCGGCCATGAAATCGCGCACCGCCGCCACCGGGCCGCCGCCATAGGCCGTGCCCTCGCCCATCTCGCTCACCACGCCGTCCTCGATGACGATGTATTCGCCGGGCCTGAGCCAATTGTCGAAGAAACGCAGCACCGCCAGGCTGGTGGTGGCATGATGGCTCGAATCCTCGATCACCAGCAGCGGCCGCGGCAGCGCTTCCATCATCCGGTCGTTAAGCAGGGCGCCGAGATTATGCGCATCGCCTTGGTGGAAGGTGACGCCCGGCGCTTTCACGCCGGTCACGAGGTTAAGGTCGATGGAATGTATCTGACAGGGCAGCTCGAAATTGCGCATGGTGTCGGACAGCCACAACGCGCTGCCGCCGTGATAGGAGCCGATCTCGATGATGGTCTGGGGCCGCACGCGCCACAACAGCAGCGGATAGATCGCCCAGTCGAATGGATCCTTGGCGGTGGGAATGCCGCGATACTGATAGGCCATGTGGCCGACTTGGATGCTGCGCAGCAGCCATTTCGGCATGCCCGAGAATTCGCCGGGCGGCTGCGTCTTGCGCTTGGCCGGCGACAGCGCGCGGGTCAGCGATGACCACAGGCCCGGTTTTGCTTTCGTCATGGACGTCCTCGAACTCAGCCGCCGGAACGATGATCCCAAGGAGACAAAGCGCCGGAATTCGGCCGCCCGGGAAGATTTGGCCGCTTGTTATGGCTTATTGGCGGCGTTTTTCCAAGGCGCATGGGACGAGCCTCGTACGGCGCCGTGCGCGGTCGCGGACCGGACGGAACGGCGCGGCATGCGCGTGACGGACCTTGATCCCGGGAGCATGAACGTTTAACAAAGGCAACTCTGCGTCCCCATCGTCTAGAGGCCTAGGACGGGGCCCTCTCACGGCCCAAACCGGGGTTCGAATCCCCGTGGGGACGCCATTTAGGAAATCGCGCGATGTCTGGCAGCTGGCTGAAACAGATAGCCCGGGCGCGCTGGCGGTTTGCGGGCGGGTTGAGCCGGAACCCCAACGCGTATCTGCGCCAGATTTCGGGGGTCATTCATGTCGGCGCCAATGCCGGACAAGAGCGTGAGCTTTATGCCAGGCACGGCCTCGATGTGATCTGGATCGAGCCGATCCCCGAGGTATTCGCGCGGCTTAAGGTCAATCTGCGGAGCTTTCCGCGCCAGCGCGCCCTGCAATACCTAGTCGCCGACCGGGATGGCGCTCGATACGATTTTCACGTCGCCAACAACGAAGGCCTCTCGTCCTCGATCCTGGAACTCGGCCAGCACCGCGATATCTGGCCAGAGGTCGAATACGAGCGGCACATCGACCTGACGGGCACGACGCTTGCCGCCATCGTCGGGCGGGAAAACATCGATATGCAAAACTACGACGCGCTGGTGATGGATACGCAGGGCTCGGAACTCTTGGTGCTCAAGGGCGCCGCGCCGATCCTAGGCGGCTTCTCGTACATCAAGACCGAGGCCGCGGATTTCGATTCTTACAAGGGCTGCGCCAAATTGGCGGAGCTCGATGCCTTTCTGGGCGCACACGGCTTCCGCCAGCGGCATTGCCATCTGTTCGCCTCGCGGCCGCGCGGCGGCGGCTATTACGAGGTGCTCTACAAGAGAAAAGGCTAGGCCAGCTCCTGCTCCAGCGTCTTTTCGACGAGATCGATATTGGCGACGACGTCGTTGCCGGCGGCATAGCCCTTGTTGGCCTGGTAATAGGGGATGATCGAGTAATAGCGCTGCTTCAGGAATTTGGCCGGCACCACCGACCACGGCGCCTCATGGCGCAACGGCGAGAACAGCTCGACGACCAGCGATCCCTCGGGCATGAACATGCTGTTGATGAAGCCCGAGCCGTTGGCGCCGATCGCGGCCGTGGATTCCGCGAAGTGAGCCACTTGTTCGGCGACCGAATGATCCTCGCAGAAATAATCGGCGAAGCCGTAGCGTTGGATCACCGCCTTGAATTCCTTCTCGTTGACGATCTGCCGTGAAGTGCCCGGGCGGTTGCGGGAGACGTAGGTGCGATTTTTCGGCTTGCCGGACCGCACGCTCCGCATGATCGCGTTGCGCGTCTTGGCCAGGAGTTCAGGATATGTGGCGAAGAGACGCATGCCGTAATAGGACCATGGCGGGACCCAGAGCTTGCCCACCTTCCAGATCTGGCCGGTGTGCACGAGGATGCGTTCGCGTGGAATGCCGATCAGGGCCATCGTCTCGATCGCCACGCGGCCGGGCTGGATGACATAGGTTCCGCGAAAGCCGATCTCCTCCGCGAGCACGATCTTGGGCACTTGCTGATAGATCCAATCGCCCGGCGCGTTGTACTGTGAATAAAGGCAGAGCGCGCCGTCGAGCTTCTGGGCGAGCGATGGGCGCAGATCGTTGCGCAGCAGACGCTTGATGAAGCCGTGCTCGCGCCCCGAGAGATCGTCGTTCTCGCGCATCGATTCCTCGACGATTTCGAAGGGTGGGTCGAGGCGCCGGCAGGCGATCGGCGGAAACCCCGCGAGGTAGGCATCGGCGACGACGTGGAACGGCATCTCCGGACACGAGGTCACGAGCGTCGCGCCGATGATCTCGGCTTTCACCATCGACACCATGCCGAAATTCATCAACTGCTGGGCGCGCTGGCGGCGTAGCCAAGCGGGTAGGTACATCATGGCGGACCTTGGTGCCCCATCTTCGGTTGCGCGCTTGGCAAAAGGCGAAAAACGCTGAAGTCTTAAAGACTTGACGGACAGGGCGCAAGCAAAAGCGGCCGCAACTTGGCCTTCCGCCGGCCGGGCCCTGCCGTTATGGTGATGCCATGGCCTTGGCCGATGGCATGGAAAAAAAGACCGACCGGGCGCTGCCGGCGGCGTTGTCTTTCCTCGACCCCGTGGCGGTCGATGATCTTCGCCGTTACGGCGGCGCGGGCGATGGCGGCTATGTGTTGCCGGCATCGGCGCTCGCACGCTTTGACGCCGTCATCTCACTGGGCCTGTCCGACAACTGGACGCTGGAGGAAGAGCTGCTCCGGCTCCGGCCGGGAATTGTCATCCACGCCTACGATCATACCGTTGGCAAGCGCTTTTTCCGCCGGCGCATTGTCCGCGAGATCAAGCGGCTCCTGCACCTGAAATCCACCGTGGCGAAGGTGAACGACAAAATCCGCGTCTATCGCGGCTATAACGCCGTCTTCAGCGGCAATTGCAGGCATTTCGAGCAACGGGTCTTCAACCGCATCGACGCGCCCTATGACGTGACCATCGACCGGATTTTCGGCCGGCTGGCGGGCAAAACACATATCTTTCTCAAGATGGACATCGAGGGCGGCGAGTATCGGGTCATTCCCCAAATCCTCGAACAGGCCGACCGGGTGGACATCCTGAGCGTCGAGTTCCACGACACAGATCCGTTGCGGGATACCTTCGTCAAGCAGGTGAAGGAAATTCTCGGCCCGTTCGAGGTCGTCCACATCCACGCCAACAATGTCGGCGGCGTTGCCGCCGATGGCCTGCCGGAGCTCCTGGAGATCACCTTCCTCAACCGCAAATTCGCCGCGGGCCAGCGGCGGCGCGGCCGGTTGCCGCTCGCGGGGCTCGATTTCCCGAATGATCCGGCCAAACCCGAGTTACCGCTGATCTTCCGCTGACCGCCGCAATCCAGCCCCCTTGCATCCCCGTCGTCAAAAGTCTTGGGTTAGCTTTCACGTTCCAAACCGGAGTTTGAACCCTCTTTGGGATCGCCAGAATACCCTATCGGCGTCGCCATTATGGTAAGAATCTATTTTGAGAGCTGGGGGACAGCATCCGAAAACACGGCCATAACCTCTGGGCTGTAACGCGCCGGGCTGTGCCGCTGACCGTCACGGTGGTTGCTCTCGCCGTGGCAGCGATACGGCTCGATTTTGAATCGCTGGCAGCGACTCTGCGCGGGCTGCATCCGCCCTCCTTGATCTGGGTCATGGTCCTGTTGCTGGCCGGAAATCTGCTGGCCTGCCTGCGGCTGCGCCTGATCGCCCAGGATTTCGGGCAGAAGCTGTCTATTCGCGAAGCAGTGATCGCGACCACCGCCGGCCAGTTGGCGGGCACTTTCTTCTTTCAGATCATCGGTCAGACTATCGCGCGCAGCGCGGTGCTGTCGAAATCCGGCATCTCGATGCCGACCACGATCGTGATCACCGGTTACGAGCGCATCGTCGCCGCTTCGGTATCATTCCTCGTCGCGCTTGCCGGGACGGCCTATCTTTTCGGGGACATCCGCTTCGATTTCGCCGGCGGCGGCGCGGATTTTCTAAACATCATGGCCGGCATAATCCTCGTCGCGTTAGCCGGATTTGTTTTTGCCTGGGGCAGCTTGGCCGTGCGCGCGGTCCAATCCGTGCTTTCGACGGTGTCGTTGCTGCGGCTGATGCGTATCTTCCTCATCAGCGCCGTTATCCAGGCCACAACCATGGCCGCCTATATCGCGGCGGCGCAAAACCTGCCGGTGTCCCCGGGCCTGAAATCGCTCATGGCGGCCACGGCGCTGGTCATGCTGGCGGCCAGCATTCCGATTAGCTTCGCCGGCTGGGGCATGCGAGAGATCAGCGCCATTTACGCGCTGGGCGCGATTGGCGTGCCCTACGCCGCGGCGCTGCTGGTCGCGCTGCTCATCGGGGCCTTCTCGATCCTGGTCACAGCTTTCCTCGCCGTCGGCGTCTCGATGGTCCGGACGCGCGGCCCCTCCGCGCCGGTGGTCCAATTCCAGCGAGGTAGCATCGATTACCTCGTATTTCTCGCCTGGCTGTTGCCGCTGGCGGCGGCTTCGGCGGTATTCTTCCAGATCTATGTGCCAATCGGCAGCGGCCGGATTAACGTCAATCTGGCGGACAGCGTGGTTCTGTTCGGCGGCGCCTTGGCGGTCCAGCAGATCCTGGTTTCGCGCGACCCGCGGCATCTCTTCCGGCAGCCGCATCTCGGAATCTACGCGGCGATAACGAGCGCGGCGATCGTGCTCGCCTTCCTCCACGGCTGGGTCGAGTTCGGGCTAACCAGCTGGGCCCTGGTGAACCGCCTCTTCGGCTGGCTGGTCATCCTCTGCTATGCCGGGACGGGCGCCTTGCTGGTGATGCGCCGGAACGGCGAGGGCTTGCGGATGCTGTTGCGCGCCTTCATCGCCGCCGGGCTCGCGGTTACCGTGCTCGATCTCTTGCAAGTCTTCCTCATCGTCCTCGGGGTCATGCCGCCGAGCAGCATGGACGGCCCGCGCATCGAGGGTTTCGCGCAGAACCCCAATGCCTTCGCGTTTCAGATTCTTCTGGTGGCGATTGCAATCATCGCGCTACGCAAGCCCGGTAAAAGCACCCTGCTGCCCTTCGCCTTGACAATCATGGGATTGGTCTTCGCCGGATCGCGGGCTGGGCAGGGAACCTTTGTTCTTATCATGCTATTAGCGCTCTATCTCAGGATGGTGACCTGGCGCTGGCTGGCGTTATCGCTGCTGATCGCGGCGGTCGGCGTCGTCATCGTCAGCGGCGACGCTTTGCGGCTGATTGTCACGCAAGATTGGAACCATCCCTTGGTGAGGATTTTCCAATACGAAACCGTAGATACCGGACCGTCCAATACCCAACGTTTCCTGAGCGTGCTCTGGGGCCTGCAGATGTTTGCGTCTCATCCGGTCTTCGGCGCCGGCTTGGGCGCCTTCATTGACTCGCATTCCAAAGGTAACGAATTCCCGCTCATCATCCACTCGACGCCGATCTGGCTGCTTGCCGAGATGGGACTCGTCGGGTGTCTGGTTTTCGTCGTTCCATGGGTGCTCATCGTGAAGCGCGAATGGCGCGATTGGTTTGCTTCGGCGCGGCGACACGATTCGGCCGGCATTCTTCTGCTCTTGTCGTTGATGGGTTTTGCCTTCATGGCTGAAGTGCACGAGCTGCTCTATCAGCGCGCCTTGTGGTTGATCCTCGGCGCGGCGCTGGCCAGCAAGCGCCTGCGCAAAAAAATAGACAGGGGATAGGGCACACCAGCCGCTGCGCGTATTCTCAAAACAAAAAGGCACACTGCCGATGCAGTGTGCCTTTCTTGTTTAGGAGATGCCGGAGCGGAAGAATCTTAAGCGAGCCGGTCGGGAACTCCGTTTAACCTTGCCGCAAGGGCGCGCCGGCCGCGAAATAATCGCGCAGGACATCGGCAACCCGCCCGGCGGTCTTGCCGTCCCACAAGGGCGGCGGCTCATGCTTTTGCCGCCGCGCCGGTTGGGAACCCGCCGACGCTATTTCGTCGACCCCGATCAGCCGGTTGGTGCCCTTGGTTACTGTGATCGGCCGCTCGGTGGTGGTGCGCACCGTGAGGCAAGGAATGCCGAGATAGGTCGTCTCCTCCTGTAGCCCGCCCGAATTGGTGACCACCAACGCCGCGTCGAATAGGGAGCGCATGAAATCGGCGTAGCCGAGCGGCTCCGACAGGATGACGCCCGAGGCGGCCTGGAGCGCTCCGAGGAGCTTTTCCGTTTCAAGCCGCTTGCGCGTACGCGGATGGGTGGGGAATAGCACCGGCATATTCTTCGCCAGCGCTGTTAGCTGCCCGACCAATCGGCGCAACGTATCCCCATCGTCAACATTGGCCGGACGATGAAAGGTTACGACCGCGTAGCCGCGCCCGGCCAGGGAAGGAAACGGATGCGCGCGTTGCTTGAGCAACGGGGTAATGGTCAGCAGGCTGTCGATCATGATATTGCCGACAAGGTGGATGCAGGAGGCGGGCACGCCCTCTTCCCGCAAATTCGCGTCGGCATCCGCGGACGGCGTTAAATGCATATCGCAGATCGCATCCGTCACCACCCGGTTGATCTCCTCCGGCATGGCACGGTCGCGCGAGCGTAGCCCCGCCTCGACATGGGCAACGCGGAGATTGAGCTTTTTCGCCGCCAGCGCGCAGGCAAGGGTGGCGTTGACATCGCCAACCACGACCACCAAATCGGGCGGGTTGCGGCCAAGCAACTCATCATAGGCAATCATAACCTTGCCGGTCTGCTCGGCGTGACTGCCACCGCCGATGCCGAGATGAAAATCGGGCTTGGGCAGGTTGAGATCGCGGAAGAACAGATCCGACATTTCGGGATCGTAATGCTGGCCGGTATGGACTAGGACTGGCGCGCACCAACTCTCGCCGCGCAGGCGATGATAAAGCGGCGCCACTTTCATGAAATTGGGCCGCGCCGCCGCCACCAGGTGAATCATCTTCTTGGTCATGCGTGTCCGGCGTTTGCCAAGCTAGTATAGATGCGGCGGAAGATTTCCAAGTTCGAGCCGCGGCCGAGTTGGCGGGCGGCCTCTTTCGCGATCCGATCGCGTTTCCCGATGTCGGGACGCGGTCGCGCGGCGCCGGAAACCGGCGTGTAATTGTCCAGTTTCCGTGCCATCTCCACGCAGCTGACCGGCTCGGTTTTCATCATTACCTGCAATCCGGCGAGGGCGTATTCGGCGAATTTGGTCGGAAACGCCACATGGTTGACCGGCGTCGCATCCCGCAACAGCATGCCGTAATCGGCCGCATTGAGATAGGCATTGACCTCGGCAAGCTTGGCCGAGCGGCAAATCACGCTTCCGGGCGGAAATCCCGCGGCGGCGCGCTCCGCCGTTTCCCGTTCGGGCGACAAGATGATCAGCCGCACATTTTGCCCGTTGGCGAGGATATCTCGGAAGGTTTCAATCACCTCGGGGAAGCATTGATAGGCGACCAGGCTGCCGGAATAGATGTAGACCGTTTCAGCGTCGCCAATTCCGAACCTCTGCCGGGTCGCGCGGCGTAATTCCGGATCGAAATAGAATTCCTCCTCCGCCGCGAGGCAAGGAATGATCCAGTTGGGTTTTTCGCCAATATTTCGGGCCATCAATTGACGCAGCGGCTCGGTGACGAAGCAAGCCGCGGCGCATTCGCGCCCGGCGATTTCGCTTTCGCGCCGCAATAGCCGCGCCCGCAGACCGGCCAGGATCGAAAGGCCACTCTCTTCCATCCGCTCGCGGAATTGGGCGACGCCGTCGCCGCGGCAATCCCACAACATCGGTATGCCCAGACGGCGCGCGACCGGCCCGGAAACGGCGGCCGCATAATCTGAGCGCGCATGGATAAAGGATATTCCGCCGGGATTCGCCAACGCCTGGCGAAGCCCGCGACGGTTCCAGGCGAGCGACCCCGGCATGGCCGGGCGCATGCCCCGGTAAAGGAATACCGGGCCGCCCGCGATGCGTTGCGCCATATCGAGACGGGATTTGGACATTTCATAAATCGGGCCGGTGCAGGCGAAGGACACCACGGGCAGATCAATGCCGAAGCTCTCGCGCATCAGACGCGCATGAGTCAGAACCTGGGAATCAATCACGGTTGGCGGCAGTCCTTCGAACAGAACCAAGGCGCCTCTTCTGGCTGGCGAATTCATCAGATAGGTTTCAGCTCGAAGAGGTGGCAGGCGCTGCCCAGAAAACTGGCGAGGCGCTCGCGGCTGTCGAAACTCAAGCCCGGCCCGAACAGCGCTGCGCCAGTATAGAACAGGCCCATGGGTTCGTCGCGAGTGACCGTGAATCCATTTTGCTCGAAATGACGCCGCCACCAGGCTGGACTGAAAGTCCATAGTTCGGTCAGGGCATGGCCCCTTTCACCATGCGCCGGTTGCAGCGCCGCCGCGCCGCAATAGCGCAAAACCTCGCCCCAGCCGCATTTCCCGCGCATGGCCGCGATGACGCGCAAAAGCGCGACGGGATAGGCGGTGACCATGGACCAGAAGCGCCAGGATGACGTCGGCAGCACATGCACGCACGATCCACCTAGCCGCAACACCCGCTTGATCTCGCGATGCAGAGAGGCAAGATCGGGGACATGCTCCAGCGTGTTCGATGAGAATACGATATCGAAGCTCCGGTCCGGAAAAGGCAGGATCCGGCCGTCGTAATCCGCCACCGGGAAAACCCGCGCGGCGGCGTAATGCGATTGCGGCAGATCGACCGCCGCAACGTCGAAGCCGCGACTTTTGAGCTCGAGCGCCTGCTGACCGGTGCCAGCGCCGAGATCGAGCAGGCGCGATCCCATCGGGATGCGCGACGCGATACGGGCGATCTCCTGGGCACGCAGGCGGTTGAGATAAGCGGTCGAATCCATTAAGCGCCGGCTAATCGCTTCCAGGCGCCAGCCTGCCGTAACCCAGACTTGGCTTCAGCCCAGCATGGGCGGCGAAGGCGCGCGCCGGCGTGATGACGTCGGTGACGGTTATCTCAGCGTGGGTTAAGCGGATGAGCCGCAGGATGCGCCCCCAGGGCGCTTGGATTTCGCCGGCCACGCCGTCTTGCCCCCAGGCCAGGCAGGAGGCGAAGGCGCGATGATCGAGCACGAAAAGCTCACGGCCGGGCTTCGCCAACTCCCAATCCGCCGAGCGCGGTACGTCATGCGCCGAAGCCGCGCGGTAGGCGTTGCGCAGTTTCACGCTCGGCGTGTAGACGAACGAGCCCGGATCACGGCTCTCGACCGGCCCAAGCCGGTATTCGAGGCCGAGATTGTCGTCATGGCTGTGGCCGGTGGGCGCCCCCGGCGCCGGACCCTTCCAGCAACGGAACGCGACCAGCAGATCCGGCTCGCCGCGGAAGATGTAAAGCCCGAAATCGGGAAAGGCGTTGCGCCGCCACGAAGATGGCTCGACCGCGCGCGGCAGGGTCAGTCGGCGGACACGGCGTGAGGATTCCGGAATTTCGGCGATCTTCCGCTCGATCATGCCGAGATCGCCGAAATCCTGTAATTCAACTTTTAATTCAACGTCTTGAAGGTGGTAGGTTTGTGTTGAAAGCCGCGCCAATATCATGGCATCGAGACGCGATCCGGACGCGGGATGTTGGAACAGCGCGTCCACGCCTTGCGCGAAGCCTTCATGGTCGAGAACGTTCTCGACGAAGATGTCACGCTTTCCGCCGAGACTTTCGGGCAGCGCCACTGGATGCAGCTTGAAGAAACGGCCTGAATCCGTGTCACCGATCTGGACCACCGTTCCGTCGGCGCCCGTAATGGCGCGAGAGAGAGTTGCCGCCTTGCGCAAGGTGGCGAGCATTTCCACGGGCACCTCGCGGCCGAGGGCGCGAAGTACGCCGACCGAGAACAAGATCATTTCGGAGGAGAGGCGATGATAGCCGGTCGAACCCTCGTAATTGCCGCCATCGGGCAGGAATTGCACGCCGATCTCGTTACCAAGCTCCGAAGCGGCGAAGTAAAGCCAGCGGTCGCGCGCGTTTCCCGGCGCCATCGTCCAACCCGCCCAGAGCAGCCCGGCGAGATCGGCAAGATAGTGATTGTTGCGGCCGGTTTCGGAATGATCGAGATGGCTGAAGACATGCGCCGCGTGGTCGCGCAACGCGGCCAGCACGATCGATTCAACCGCGGGATCAAGATCGCTACCAACTCCGGCCAGCAAGGCGAGCGTCAAGGCGATGTTGGCGGCGCGGATGGCAACGTCCATCGCCGACATCCAGTTGACGCCGAAACGCGGCGGGTTGGTGGCAATGAAATCAAGCAGCTGGTCGGAGATTTCGCGCTGGTAATGCATGGCGGGCGAAAAACCCGGATTTCCGGCAGTTGCGAGGATGGCGCAGAACGCCAATTGCGGCAGATGCTGAAGCCGGGCGAGTTCCCATGGAACTTTTACATCGGCCCCGGTATCGACCGGAAGTCTTTGACCGTAGCTGTGGCGCCGCCCCTTCCAACGGCGGCCGGAGCGGAAATCGAGTTGCCAGTCGATTGGCCGGTAATCTGGATTGGCGATGAACCCCCAGGCCTCGCGCGCGCGGGCGAGATTGGCGCGATTGACCAGTCTCTCAAGTCCGTTTCCGGCACGATTCGGCGCCGGCGGCGCAGCGGGCGCGTAGCGGAATTTCAGGAATCCGGCCGCGCGGAAACCGTATTCGGGCGAAACCCAGCCCGAACCGAGCAGGTCGAAACGATGCGCCAGATATTCCCGACCCAGCAGGCGCAAGCTAGCCTCGAGATCGGGCGTGATGTCAAAGGCCGTTAGGCGCAATGCGCGCTTCTGCGTTGCGGCGAATATCGAGCGGACCATGGCTGCCGCGAATGCCGTCGGCCGCCATCCTTGCGCTCCGCACGGCAAGCCGCGCCCCCAAACGCAGGGATTTGCGCACAACGAGGCGCGGCGGGAGAGCCCGCGCGCGGCGAAGATAAGACGAGACCGTCATAAGGAGAGGTTCAGGCCGGAGGCGTTTCGCGCGCCAGCACGAAATACCAGGTCGAGACCGCCCAGCTCGGCAGGCGGTCGGCGACGCGTACGTTCCAGGCGATGAAGCGCGGGCTGCGGAAGATGGTGGCGCCAGTCAGATTGGCGCCGGCGAAGCCGCCATGGCCGAAGCGCAGGATGCGCAGCCCCGCGGCACCGACCATCGCGCGCAAGCTGCCCAAGGTGAAAAACACCACATGACCGGATTCGCTATTATACGGGATTGGTTCCGGTTTGCTTTGGGCCTTCCCGGCCAAGCGCCGCGCCGCGCGCTTCACCCCGCGGAACATCGGATAAAGCCGCAAATGCCGGTCGATGAATTTCTCGCTTTCGCAGGGCCCGAAGCCATTGGGCACCGAACCGATGACGATGCCGCCTGGGGCCAGCTGGCGGAGATGGGCTTTCATCGCCGTGAGCGGATTGTCCAGATGCTCAAGCACATCGGCATAGACGATGGCGTCAAAGGTGATCCCCGGCGGCACTGCGTTCAGGAATTGCGCGTTGGGCGAGGCGAAATGCGCCCGGGCGTAATCCAGCGAGGGCGCGTGGAAATCGACCCCGACATAGCGCAGTCCCCGGCCGACCAGATACCGGCCGAGCGCCTCGGCGTTGCCGCAGCCGAAATCGAGCACCAAGATGTCGCGGCCGAGCCGCGCGCGTTGCGACGCGATTTCGGCGAGAATGAATTCGAGTTTCTTGGTGTTGCCGAAAACATCCTCGACCGGCAGCGCAATTTCCGGTTTCGCCTCCAAGGCCGGCTTTCGCGCGGCCACAAGGGCAAGCGGGCCGCTGCAAGGTGCCGGAAATTCCGCCTTGAGGCCGGCTTGCGCCAAGAGCCCGGCCCATCGCGCCAGACCGAAACGGTTGCGCGATATCGCCAGATAGGCGACGCCATCGGCCCAGCGCGTTCGCCGCAGCAAGCCAGCCAACCCCGGCAGGCGCAGCGCCAAGCGCTTGCGCGCCTCGCGCCGGCGCAAGGGATGGCGCGGATCGGGCACGGAGAGGATCAAGACCCCGCCAGGATTGAGCGCGCGCGCCAGGGCAACGATAATCGCGCCGGGATCCTCGGCATATTCGAGCACGCTCGAGGCGATGATGCCGTCAAATTGAGAATTTGAAAACGGCGGCGCGCCGTGCTCGATCAGCTGCCAGTGGACGGAACGGGTTTTATCATGGGCGCGCGCCGCATCGATCATCTCCGGCGTGATGTCGCAGCCGGTGACGCGCCAGCCTTGCCCGGCCAAGGCGCGGGCGATCTCGCCGCTGCCGCAACCGAAATCGAGGATGCTACCGCCCGGCGGAATGCGCGAGGCCAGCGCGTCGGCGAACAGGGCGATACGGCCGCCCATGGCACCGCCAGCGCCGTAATTGCGGCTCCAGGACGGCGCCTTGGCGCGGAAGAATTCGCGCGCCGCGTCGGATTTTGGAATCGATCTCATCGGTTTAGCGGGTATGCAAAATCTCTTCGACCTGAAGCGCGATGTCGGTCGCCTGGATCTGCTGCCAGAGCGGGATCGGCCATTCGCCGCCTTGCCGCGCCGCCTGGGCGAAGGCGAAGAGCTCGGCGCGATGGCCCTTGTCAGCGCCGCTTATGGATGAGTTCGAGCTTTATTCCGGCGGCCCTGATGGCGCGGAAATCATCGATTTCCAGAACCTTGCCGTCGACGAAAATCTCGATCCGCTCCTTCGGCATCTCGCTCGATCCGGCGGAAGTATAGGTCAGGCTGGCGGCCGAGCCATCGGCGAAGCCGAGGCTGGCGATGAAATTCTCCGAGGGATGGAGGATCTTGCCACCGGCGCCCGCCGCCGCCACCGATTTGATCCGCGCGCCCGCGAGGAAGGTGAAGAAATCGTAGAAATGGCAAGCCTCGCCGCGATTGCGGCCGCCGCCTTCGGGACCGTTGACCCAGTGATCCGGCGGCAACGCACCGGCGTTCACCCGGTAATTCATCACCAGCGGCGCGGCGCGCAGGCGCGCGACGTTCGCCGCCGCCTGGGCATAGGCGGAAAAGCGACGGTTGAAGCCGGTGAGCAGCAGCGGCTTGACCCCGCCGCGAGTGAAGAATTTCTCGATCGCGGCAAGTTCGGCGCGTTCGAGGCAAAGCGGCTTCTCGACCAGCACATGCTTGCCCGCTTCGAGCGCGCGCAAGACCAGGCCGCCATGGCTGTCATGGCGCGTGCCGATCAGCACCGCCTCGATATCCTTGTCCCCCAAAAGGGAATCGATATCGGTGGTGGCGAAGCGCGCGCCCCATTGCCGCGCCGCTTCGGAGGCCGCGTGACCATGGCGCGACGCGACGGCCTGCAGGCTGAATTGCTCGGGTGCGGAGGCGATGATGGGCAGCAAGGTGCCGCGGACGAATTCGCCCGGCCCGATCACCGCCAGGCGCAGCGCGCCGTCGCGGGCGCGGCGCAGGACCGGGGTTTCGACCTTGGCGATGTCGGCTTCCGGCCGCGGCGGGTAATCGAGCAGCACGGCCAGCGGCTGGCGGGTTTCATCCTGCAGCGCGTGATAGGCATCGGCGGCCGAGGCGATGGGAAAGCGCGCCGAGACTAGCGATGAGGCATCCACCCGGCCCTCGCCCGCCAGGCGCAGGAATTCGGCCATGTTGCGGTTTTCGGTCCAGCGCACGAAGCCGATCGGGTAATCGATGCCCTCTTCCTCATAGCGCCGGTCGTAGCGGCCCGGACCGTAGGATGTCGAAACCCGGAAATCGAGTTCCTTGGCGTAGATGTCTTCGCGCTTGAGATCGAGCCCGACATCGCCCACCAGCACCACCCGCGCCTTGCGCCGGCACATGCGGAAGGCGGTGGAGACGATCTCGTCGGAGCCGCCGGAGGCGGTGATAATGACGCCGTCGGCACCAACGCCGCCGGTCAGCCGGGCCACCTGAGCCTCGGGCGATTTCTCCTCGGGGCCGATGACAGCGCCGAGGCCGCGCGCCAGCGCGAATTCAAGCCGAGCGCGGTCCAGATCCATGCCGATGACGCGCACGCCATTGGCTTTCAAAAGCTGTGCGGTGAGCTGGCCGATCAATCCCAGGCCGATGACGACGAAGCTCTCACCCAGCGTGGGTTCTGCGCGGCGCACACCCTGAAGAGCGATGGCGCCGATTGCGACCATCGCAGCCTGATCGAGAGCAAGGTTCTCCGGAACTGGCACGATTAGATTTCGCGGCACGGCGATGATCTCGGCATGGAAGGCGCATTGCGCGCCGCCGCAGGCGACGCGCTCGCCGACGGCGATGTCGTCGATGCCCGCGCCCACGGCCATGACCGTACCGCTCGCTGAATAGCCCAGCGGATGGCGTGCATCGAGGCGGTTGCGCACCGCCTGCCAGGTGGCGCCGACGCCTTGCGCCGCCACCATGTTGAGCACGGCGCGCAACTGCTCGGGCCGTTCCAGCACGCGGCGGAACAGGGATTTGTCGCTTGCCAGGACGCCGCTCAACTCGGTGCCGGTCGAGATACAGGAATGCGCGACCCGGACCAGGATGGTGCCGGGCTGAATTTGCGGCGCCGGGACGTCTTGGACGGACACGCCGTCGCGGCCGATCATCACTTGTCTCATGCGACGTACTCCGCCTTTCGGATTCGGGCCGCGCCCGCCAGCACGGCTTGGAATTCCGGGCGAATGACGGCAGCGTCGTGACTACGCGCCGCCTGGCCCATCGCCGCGGCGCTGACGCGGCGGCGCAAATCCTTGTCCTCGAGAATGGCGCGGATGCCGGCTTCCAGCTGAGCAGAATTGCGCTTGTCCACGACATGGCTCCATTTGCCGTTCATGGCGTATTGCACTTGGCTCACCTCGGGCGGACCGTAGACCAGGATCGGCGTGCCGCTCACCATATAGGCGGGCAGCTTGGCCGGCATGGAATAACGGATGAAGCGGATGCTGTCGGCGTCGAAATTGACCGGGACCAGCAGCGCATCGGCACCGGCGACGCGCTTATAGAAAGACTCGTCATCGGTGATGGTTTTTTCGATCCGGATCGCCGGATCGATCGCCAAGCGGCGGCGGTAACGCTCGCCATGGCCGGAGGGCGAGGCGATGCTCAGTGTAACGGGATATCCTTCCCGGCTGAGCTTTGCCACGGCCTCGGCGCAATCCACCAGAGAATCGAGCTGAGCGTTAGGAAAGATCGAGCCGACATAGAGCAGTTCCGCCGGGCGGCGCACCGCCAGATCCGATTTGGCGGCTTTGCTCCAACGGGCGATGTCGATGCTGTTCTGGAAATGACGGAACGGCCGGCCGTAGCGCTTGGCATAGGCCGCGGCCATTTCGGGCGAAATTGCCAGGCATTCGGCGGCCTGGGCAAAGAGGCCGGCCAGGCGCCGCTCCATGATTTTGCGCTCGCCCTTCGCCAGCAGACCATGGCGATACGACGCCGCAGGCCAGTCATCCATGATATGGACGACTAGGGGCAGCTTGAAGCTTTCGTGGATCGCCTCGACCAGCTCCATCATGCCATTGCCGCCGAGGATGGTGTAAAGCAGCTCCGGCTGGAAATCGGATATCCAGCGCGCCAGTTCGGGCGTGAGGCGCGCCCGTTCCGGCAGGTTCGAGCCGAGCAGCCTGACGCCAAGGCCCTTCGCCGCGGAGGCCAACGGCGCGCCCACACTTGGCCCGGCCGATGACCTGCGCCCGGCCCCGCCGCGCAGAAAACGCCGCAGGGTTGCGAAGGGCTGGGCCAGATTGAGCTCGGCCGGCCCCAGGGTGAAATAATTCCGGCAGACGTCGTCGCTGACTGGTTCCGCATCGTTATGAGCGGTAGCAAGCCGATTCGCCGGCCAGCCACGAAACAGATTGGAAAAGGCGATGCCTCCGCCGCTCACATGGTTGAAGGCGTGCGGCGTGACGAAGAGAAGACGGGGGAAATCGATCATGCCGCCGCACGGCCGACGAGCGAAAGATAAAGTGATTTCGAAGCGTTTCACCTGCAATTCGGCGGCGAATTCGGCGCGGGCCAATTGCAGGGCGGCGGCGCCCATGCTGGAGCGGGCGGCATCATCGTCGAGCAAGGTTTTGATCGCCGCCGCGAGCGCGCCCGCATCGCCCGGCCTCGCAAGCAACCCGGTCTCGCCGTGCCGCACGGCATCGCGCACGCCGCCGACATCGAAGGACACCGCCGGCCGGCCGCAGGCCATGGCCTCGATAACGCTGTTGGGAAGATTTTCGACCGCGGACGGCACGACGACAAAATCGCTGGCCGCGTAGGAGGCCGCGATCAGGCAGTCATCCCCGAGATATCCCAGCGGAATGACGGTTTGCGGCACCGTGCCGCGCCAGGCATCGGCGCTTTTGCCGGCGATCAGTACCAGGAGATCGGATCGCGGCCCCAGTATTTCGAGCGTCCGGCGCAACAAATCGGTGCCCTTGCGCGGATTGTCGCCGGCGATCTGGGCCGAGAACAGGATCGCCTTCGGTTCCCGCGGAATGCCGAGCCGGTCGCGTGCCACCGCGCGATCCATCGGCTTGAAAATTTCGAGATCGAGGCCGTTCGGAATGCGGTGAACCGCGCAGCCGGCGAAGAGCGGGCTCGTCTTCGCGGCGCTTTCCGTCCAGGAAGAGGGCGCGACGATCGTCATGCGGCAGCCAGCGTAGATCCTCCGCTTCAGCCGCCATGCCAACGCCGTGGTGTCGACGCCGATCCCCGGAAACGTCGCCAGATCGGGACAGGCGCCGCAGCCCGTGCGCCAGCGCTCGCAAGATCCGGAATAGGCGCAATGACCCGTCATCGGCCATTGATCCGACAGGCGCCAGACGATGGGCGCGCGGCGCGACAAAGCGGGCAGCGACAGGTAACTGAAATATCCCAGATGGATATTGTAAAGCTGGATCACATCGGGATTGGCGAGCCATGGGTGGCGCAGGGCGCTCGGCGCCGACGGCACCATCAAGTATTGTGCGCCGGCGGCCTGGGTGACGCGGTTGGCGATCTCGTCGGCGCGTTGCAGCCAGCGCGATCCAGACACGGTCTTGACATTGGCGTCGCCGGAATGCTTGTAGCCGACCAGCATGCGGGAGACATGGCCGCGGCGGCGCAAACCCTGATGGATGCGATAGGCCGAACGCGCCGAGCCGCCATCGGTATCGGCGGTTGAGATATGGGTCACCGTAAGCGTCATGCGCCGGCCGGGGTCTTCGTCAGCGGCTGCGCATCGAAGCCCTTTCCCTCGACGAAGCGGCTGTGCCAGAGCTGGAACATCACCCCGGCCCAGACCTGCAAGGTGTTGTCCGCGTTGCCGTCAAGATGCGCGCGCACATAGCGGCTGTAATAGGCCTCGGCGAACAACCCCTGGCGGCGCAACCGGTCGGGACTCAAAAGCTCTTCGACCATGGGGCGCAGCCGCCCGCGCAGCCATGATGCCAGCGGGATCACAAACCCTTTCTTTGGCGCGGTCAGCAATTCCGGCGGCAGCAAGGGCGCGACCGCTTCGCGCAACAGACCTTTGAGATCGTTCCGGCGGGTGCGGATCGCGGCGGGGATGCGGCGCACCAGATCGACCAAGCCATTGTCGAGAAACGGCGTGCGCGCCTCGATCGAATGCGCCATGGAGAAGCGGTCGGTCATCAGCAGGAATTCTTCCGGCAGCTGGGTCGCGATATCGAGGCCAGCGACGCCGTCGCGAAAATTGGCGGCATGCGACGCGGCCAGAAGCTCATCATCATACCGGCGGTGTCGCGGCATCCCTCGCCGCCCTCGGCCAGCACGGCGCGTTTCTCTTCATCGGCGAAATAATAGAATGTTTCGAAGAAATCGCGGCGGAAACGGTCAAGCCCGGGCGGATTCGGCGTGCCGGAGAACAATCGATTGAGCACACCGCCTTCGAGATTTCGCCACTTGCCGTAACTGCCGAACATCGTCGCCGCCGGTACCGGTCAGCGCCACCTTGACCTTGCCAGCCATGCCGGCGAAGACGAACCATGAAGGCAGGCCGCCGGCATAGGGCTCGTCCAGCGCTTCGATCATGTCGGGCAAGGCGTCGAGCATCGCCTCGGGCCGCAGCACGATTTCGTGGTGCGGCAGGCCCCATTTGCGCGCCACCGCGCGCGCCAGCGGCAGCTCGTTCCATCTCTCCTCGCCCGGCCCGGCGAAACCCAGGGAATAGGCCGGACATTACGCCGGATTGCGCCGCGATGGCGGCGATCGCCGAGGATTAAGCCCGCCCGATAGCGACACAGCCACCGGCACGTCGGAGCGCGACCAGCGCCTCACCGCCTGACACAATTCGCCGCGGATGTGCTCGGGCCATGAACACAGCGCGACGCATTTTATCCGGCCTGTAAGTCAAGCGCCACCAGGGCGCGGTCTGCAGCGCGCCGCTGGCAAGCGAATATTGAGCCGATGGCCGGACGCCAGCCGGCGGATGATCCGAAGATCGACTGTCGCCGGGGAGGTAGAGCAGGCTCAGACAATCGAACAGCGCCTGGCGATCGATGTCGCGGGATAAAAACGGCAGCTCGAGGAACGCCTTCATCTCCGACGCGAACGTGAAACGCCCACCGGCCTGAGCATAGTAGGAGGGTTTAGCCGAAACGGTCGCGAGCATAGAGCACGCTGCGGATCACGTCATAGAAGGCGAAGGCGAACATGCCATTGAGGCGCGCAAGACATTGCTCGCCCTCGCGGATCAGCAGCCGGAGCAGGACTTCGGTACTGGAATTGATTGCTGGCGAATCGCTTGCTCGCTGCTTCCATCTCCTGGCGGAACTCCGGCGCGCTCAACAAACATCATCGTTATATACCAGGACAAAGCGACACTCATCAGGCGGAAAGCATGGGCCGCGTGCTGCTGGTGAGCGTGTTAATAATCGACAGCCGCCGCATGGCGAGTGAAGCCTGGTGGCCTCGTCGCGATACATCCCCTGGTCGTCGGGGCCGTGGTGAAGCTGGCGCGCACACTGATCGCCCCGATCCAGCCGGGCTCCTGTCTGCCATGCAATCCGACGATGCCGTACATGGCCGATCCGCGATCAGACCCGGCAGGCGACGGACGCTGAGGCCACGCAAACGAGACGCGGCTTGCCGGGATCGCCGAGCAAGGCGGCGTCGACGATGGATCGTATCGAGGCGAGCGACGAACCGTAATGCGACGCTGCGATCTCCGTCTCCGTCACTGCGATGATCGCGAAGTCGGCCCGGATGCAACAACGTCCGCCGCAGATCATCCCGTTCCAACTGCGCATGTGCCGCCAGCGGCGGGAAGATCTCCCCGGTCGCCGGGCACATAAATCATGTCGTTCCTGCAGCTTCTCGCCACCAGGCGTGGTGAAGATGGCGATGCCCTCCGGCGCCAGCATCGCGCGCGATGTTCGTCAGCACCGCTGCCAGCTCGGCGTCGTCCAGACGCTCCATCACTTCGACCGCCAGGATGGTATCGAACTGCATCCGGCGCGTGCGCAGCTCGGAGACGAGGAGGGTGCCTTCCCAGCGATCCCGTGCCGCCCAGCCGCTCGTCCGCCCGGGCGATGCTCTCCTGCGCACGGATCGGCGCCATAGACCTCGGGCGCGTAGCGGCAGAAATGCGGGAACATCTACCCCATGCTGCAGCCATAATCGAGCACGCACCGGCGGCTGGTTACAGAGCGCCGCAGCGCAGCGGGCGATCACATCGCCGAACAGCCAGGCGAAATAAGCCTCGGGGCATCGGCGATGGCCATTCGCATAAGCGCGCGATCCGCTCGGGCGTCCAGCGCATCGTGCCGATAGGTCGCAGAGTGCGGACGCTCCAGGCACTTTCCGGTGGACGGGGCGCGCCGCCCATCGCCGAGCAACGCCATCGCCGCTCTGGGCCGCACCTCGATTTCGGACCGAGGCCAGTCCGGCAACGGAGCCACGCACCTCTTCCAGCCGCACCTGGATCGTCGTACGCGGGCGCCAGGGCGTCGAAGGCGTCCATAATCGCCCAGGCGTGCTTCTCCTCTTGGGACAGATCGGTCACGAAATCAATCCAGCGGGAACGACTGAACGTACAGACCCGCCGAGGCGGCAAATGCGCTTGATCGCCGTGTCGATGGCCAGCCATCGGGATGAACCATTTAGGAAGCAAGCAATTTATCCGGCCGCATCCGCGTGGTCAGTGGGCCGCGACACAGATTCCTACTTCCATGGCCGGATCAGCCCGTTCTTGCGGTAGACATCGATCCAGATTCGCCCGCCCGGCGGCACCAGCGGCGCCAGCGCCTCGAAAGCGCTCTTCGGGTCGGGAGTGTGCTGCAGCACGCCGTGGCAGAAAACGTAATCGAACACACCCGGCCGAAACGGCATGTCGAAAATATTCGCATTGCAGAAAGACGACGTTATCGAACCGGCCGTTATTCTTGTAACAGGCGTCGATGGCGGCGGAATAATCAAACGCCACCAGACGCGCCCCGGCTTCGGCCAGGATCCTAGTGAAACGCCCTGCGCCGCTGCCTGCTTCGAGCACAGTTTCCCTTCTAAGTTGCACAAATCCGACCCGGTTTCGGCGAAGTGTTTCATCGACAGGCGCGTGCCGTTGACCGCGTCGATTTGGTTGGTCTTGAAGCGGTTCCATTGCAGCGCGAAGGATTGGTTGTAACCGCTGTCTTCGCGAAAGCGCAGCACGCCGCCGCGCAACGGGATGACGCGGTCGCCCAGCCTCATGCCGCCGGGAACGAGTTGCGGCGGCGCTGTCAGGATTTCGGCGAGCAGATCGAGGTTCGTGGGTTGCACGCGCGTGTCCATGCTAGGCCGCGATATCGCGCGCGAGCAGCTCGGGCACCCTGGTTTCGGTGAGCCAACGCACCAATCGTCCGAGATCTTCGGTCTCGAGCAATCGCGCATCGGCGCGTTGCCGGAGAAAGACGTTCTGCGCCAGGGGCGTGCCGGGGCGCGTATCGGCGTGAAAATCAAGCACGAACGAGCGCATCGGCACCGGCCGCAACTCGAGCGCGCCGTAATAATGGAGGCGCGCGCGGCGGATAGCTTCTGAATCAAGGCGCGGCAGGCTGTCCAGCCTGGACAGCACCGAAATATATTCCTCACTCGTCATAGGATCGATGGTAAAACCGCGGCCAGAATAGCGGCCGGTTCCCGCTGTAACCACCGGAATGCCGAAACAGGGCAGCTCCATGCCGATGGTGCCGCGCACCGCGAGGCCGTAATCGGCGACATCGAAAAGAGAAAAAGTATTGATGCCGGTATCGGCACGCATCAGCTTCACATGGCCCGGTAAGTTGCCGAAATGCCGGCGCAGCGTCTCGGCTTCGAGCTGGACCAGCGGAGCTCTGTCCATTTTCGAGCGCCAGACATTGACCGGATGGACCTTGACCACCCAGTTGAGCCGGGGATTGGCGATCGCTGCGCGCACAGTTTCGACGAGCCACTGTTCGTAATCCTCGAATAGGCTGTCGCCGTAGAAAAACGTTGCGTCGTACAGGATATGAGTGAAAATTACCGCAGTTTTCTTGGCGGAATCGAGGCCGAGAACCCGGCGAAGCTCATCGGGCGGCAGAACCGCTTTGCCGTCCTGAAGCTGCTGCCGGTTGTACCAAGCGCCCGATTCGTAATTGGCGGCGATGCGATCGGCGACGGTGCGGTCGTTTTCCGTAGTCCACGGCATTACGAGCAGGCGCTGCCACATGACATCGGACAACGCGAGCGGATGTTCGCCGCGCGTTTTCAAGCTGTAGCGCCGGTAGATCAAGCGATCAGATTGTGGCGCGCCGCACCACTGCATGACATCGACGCCGTGCAGCAAGCAGGCATCGAAGATTTCGCCGGCCGGAGTATAGCCCCGCTCAATGAACACGGCGATATCAGGCGCGCGCTTGTGCATCATGGCTTCGGCGAATTGCCTGACCGCGAGAGAGCGCATTAACGTACTCGGGTGGCCTGGCGATGCTGGGGATCGGCGTCATCGAGGCGCCCGACGCGGAACCGGCGCAACACCAAAGATTGCATGTTGCGGCCAATGCGATAGCCCCCGATCTCGAGCTTGACCAAATCCTGGAGCTTGGGCGTGCGGGCCAGGATCGCTTCGGCTTCTGCCCGCCGCTTCCATCGCGGCGGCGTAAGTCCGGATTCGAGATAAATGAATTCCGCCTCCGGGACGGCGTCGCGGAAGATATCCTCGATCGGCCGGTTGGGATTTTCCAGCAGCACCACCGGGCGATAACCCTTGATCCGGAGCAATCCTGCCATCAGCGCCTCGACCTTGGCGCTGGTCGGCATGGTCATGAGATCGCAGAACAGGACCGTCCGGTTCGCATCCGGACGCGCGGCGGCGCGCAACGGCGCCAGACTCGCCCGCCAGCGCCGCAGATCGCGTTCGACCGCCAGGCGATTGAGCCCACGGCGCAACAGGCCAAGCCGCGCCGTCATTCGCGCGACTGCAGCAAATGCTCGGCAACCTGGAGATCTTCGAGCGTATCCATATCATCGAGCTCGCCGGATCGATCAGATAGGCGATGAGACGGCCGCCGAAAACATAGTTGGCAAGGCGCGCGGTCCGAGTGATGTAGATCGCCGCCCCATTGCGGGCGAGGACAGGGGATTTGTCCTGCCGCCGGTGCGGCTGTTGCTGCGGCAGAAAGGTTCGAGATAGCCTTCCGCATTGCGCCGCATCACCGAAAGCGGATGAAAGACATGCGGCACCTCGATGCAGCTCACCAGGCTGTCTGCCTTGAGATCAGCCGAGAACAACGCCACCGCCTCGTCGATGTGGCGGGATGTGCGCAAGGGCGATGTCGGCTGCAGCGTCACCACCGCATCGGGAATATAACCTTGGCCTTAAGCTCGGTCACGACGTGTTGCATGACATCGCGCGTCGGCGTGTCGTCCTGGGCCAGCGAAGCAGGCCGCAGCCGCATTTCGGCGCCAGCTGGCGGCTGATTTCCGCGATCTCGGAATCTTCGGTCGAGACCACGACCCGGTCGATCGCGCGCGCACCCTTGGCCGCTGCGATCGCATAGCGATCAGCGGCTTGCCGGCGAGCGGGCGCAGGTTCTTGCGCGGAATGCCTTTCGAGCCGCCGCGGGCCGGGATGACGGCAAGAAACCTCATCGGTTCAATAGGTTATGAGCTTTTGCACGGCGATCGGCCCGAGCCCGGCCAGGATATCGGCGATCTGCCGGCGGCGCTGCCGTCGCCGTAGATTCCTCCATCGCGTAACGGCCATGCTTGCGTTGGCCGCGATGGCGGCGGCGATACCGGCCTCGTCATAGCCGACATCGGTCACGTTCTTGCCGCGCTCGCGCGCGGTCTGGCGCGAGCCGATTTCACCACCGGCGTGCCGATATAGGCCCCTTCGCGGATGCCGCTCGAGGAATTTCCCACCAGGCAGGATGCCCGAGCCATCAGACGAATATAAGTGTCAGTCGGTAGGTTCTTGAAGAAATGCATGTTTCGGCCTGGCCCTGCTCGCGCCATTTGCGGATTCCGCGGGCGATATCCTCGGAACCGGCATCGGCGTTGGGCCACAGCACTATAGCTGGGAGCCCCGCCTTGCGCACGGCCGAGAGCGTGGCGGTGATCTGGCGCTCGCCTTCGCCGTATTCGGTGGTCACCGGATGCTGGCTGACGAGGAGAAAGGGTTTCGACAGATCAAGCGATGCCCCGACGCCGAGATTGAACAGGCCCACATCCAGCCGTTGCCGTCCTGCTTCAGGATTTCGGCGACCAGGTCGATGCGCGGGCAGCCTACCGGAACACGGTTTCGGGCCGCTCGCCGAGCTTGACGATGCGCTCGGCCGCCTCGCGGCTTGCCGGGAAATGAATATGCGCGAATTTGGTGACGGCGTGGCGATGCTTTCGTCGATGGTGCCGGACACCTCGCCGCCCATGGTGTGCGCGACGGGAATATCATGTAGGCGGCGGCGAGCGTCGTCGCCATGGTCTCGAAGCGATCGCCCACGGTGATGACCACGTCGGGCCGGAGCCGTCGAAAGTGAGGATAACTTCGATGAGCCCGATGCCATCGACTTGACCATGGTCCGCGGGGTCACCCTGACCAGCATGCGAGTCTCTCGTCACCCGGTACCCGTCCTGCTCGATCAGATCACCACCTGGCCGTAACGGTAGCAGCGCCGAAGCGGCGCAGACCAGTGCAACTCGGCCGGGGATGCGCGGATATCGCACGCATCGCCGATCTGACGCTCGAGTATTGGCGCGCGAACCGATGACAGCGCAGATTTTCTTCTTTTTGGAGGCGATGATGAGTTGAAATCCTCTGAAGTCAGTTCGCGGTTTGCCGGAGCAGCGAGGCGTGTGTGTCTATCTATGGAGTCCACGCGAGCGCGAGGCCGATAAGCCGTTACCTGGCTCCTAGAAGGCAAGGTCTTCGTGCGCAATCACTGGCTGGAACGAGTGGGCGCGCGGTGACAGTACGCTTTTCTCAAATATTTGCTTCATTTCCCTGAAGGAGGGAATACCGTTCTGGTCGACCGCAGGATCGAGCATCGCTGAGATTTCGCGCAATCCCTGCGCGAAACGCCTGCAATCCTTCGGCTCCATCGCATCGGCGGCGTCGCTGCCGTAAACCATCCGCGAGGGCGTAATGTTTCGATCACGGTGGCGCCCAGCGCGGCGGCGGCGAGCGCTGGAGCCGGGCCAGTAGTGCGATCAGAGAAGCCGACGGGGAGCTTGTAGCGGGCGCGCATTTCGGCCAGCACGTTGAGTCCGACCCACTCAGGCGGGCACGGATAGGCCGAAGCGCATTGCAAGATGGTGACCGGGCCGCCGGGCTTCAAGGCCGTCACCGCGGCGTCGAGTTCGGCCCAGCCGCTCATGCCCGAAGACAGCAGCACCGGCTTCTTGGTTGCGACAATCTTCTCCAGCATGGGAAGATCGCTGACCTCGCCGGACGGAATTTGTAGGCGGCGACGCCGACTTTTTCCAACAGATCGATCGCCTCGATGCTGAAAGGCGAGGACAAGAAGGTGACGCCTGCGCGCTCGCAGGCGGAGCGCAGCTGCGCCCATCGCTCGGGCGAAAAAGCGGTGCGGCGGAAATAGTCGAAACGCGGCTCGGCCGTGAAATAGGCGGGCGATGGCGCGTCGGGAAGAGTTTCCGCTTCTGCGATATGAGTTTGAAACTTGACCGCGTCGGCCCCGCATTGGGCGGCCGATTTAATCAACTTCAGCGCGTTGCCGAAGGAGCCGTCATGCACCGAGCCGATCTCGGCGATAATACGAATTTGCGAAGATGCTTTCATACGATCAATTCCCGCATTGCGGCGATGACGCGGCTCTGGTCGGTCTCTGAGAGGCCGACGCTCGACGGCAGGCTGAGCGCATAACGATGGATATGTTCCGCCGCGCCGTTAACGACAGACTCCGCGCCGCGATGCGCCGGGCTCTGGTGTAACGGCTGCCAGAGTGGCCGGGTCTGGATGCGTTGCTGTTCGAGCCGTCGATGCAGTTCGTGGCGATCGGCGCGCTCGGCCAGCACGGTGTAAAGCCAGAAGCTGGACCGCGCCCAGGATGCCTCGGGCATCCGCGTGGCGTTGGGCAGACCCTCACGGTAACGTTTCGCGATCGCGCGCTTCCTTTCAACATAGGCATCGAGCCGTTCCAGCTGGGCGCAACCCAGCGCCGCTTGCAGATTGGTCAGCCGGTAGTTGAAGCCGATCTCGTTATGGACGTATTCGAGCGGATTGTCCTTGGCCTGGGTCGTCAGGTAATGCGCGCGCTCGGCCAGCTTGGCGTCGTCGGTGAGGATCATGCCGCCGCCGCCAGTGGTGATGAGCTTGTTGCCATTAAAACTGAAGCACGCGACGTCGCCATGCGTGCCGATTGGGCGGTTCTTGTACATGCCGCCGAGGCTTTCCGTCGCATCCTCGACCACCTTGAGCCCGTAGCGCCGGGCGAGCGCCATGAGCGGTTCCATATCCACCGGATGGCCGAGCAGATGGACTGGGAGCAGCGCCGTAACCCGGCGACCGCTCCGCCGGTTGACAAGCTTGCCGCCTTCCGCTCGGCAATCCTGGCCGAGAAACTGCTCGACCAGAGCGACATCCATCTGCCAAGTCGCGGCATCGGCGTCAATGAAAACGGGCCAGGCTCCGCAATAGCGCACCGCATTGGCGGGTGCGATGAAAGTCAATGTCGGAACCAGCACCTCGTCATCGGGCTGGACACCGCAGGCAAGCAGCGCGATGTGTAGGGAGGCAGTGCCGTTCACCGTCGCCACGGCGTGACGCACGCCCAGCTTCGCCGCCAGGGACTGCTCGAAACGGGTGACATAGGGGCCCACGGAAGAAACCCACGTTGAATCCAGGCAGTCGCGCAAATAGTCCCATTCGCGCCCCTCAAAATGCGGCACGCAAAGCGAAATGAAATCCGGCTCGCGTTTTTCTTTGGCTTCAGCGGGCATAGGTTTCCGGGCGGTAATTATGGGCATTGCCGCGCAGCCATTCGATGGTGCGCGCGAGACCGTCCTTCAGTTCAATTGCAGGATTCCAGCCGAGAACGGCGCGGGCCCGCGCGGTTTCGGCGAGTAGCCTTTCGACTTCGCTGCCCGACGGGCGGGCACGATCCTTGTCGGCAACCGTCGTCAGCTTCTGCCCTAGCAGGCTTCCGATCAACTCGACCAGCCCAGCGATCGATATCTCACGTCCCGAGCCGAGATTGAACGTGCCACCAATCGCCCCGGGCGCGAAGGCCGCGCTTATGAAGCCTTCGACCGTGTCAGTGACGAAATTGAGATCGCGGGTCGGCGACAAATTGCCGAGGCGTATGCCCTCGCCCTTGAAGGCCTGCAAGATGATGGTCGGGATGACGGCGCGCAAGGATTGGCGCGGACCATAGGTGTTGAAGGGGCGGATTGTCACGACCGGAAGGCCGAACGATAGATGGAAGGATTCCGCCAACTTGTCGGCGGCGATCTTGGTCGCCGAATAGGGCGATTGTCCCTGCAGCGGATGGGTCTCGTCGATCGGCACGGCCAGGGCTGTGCCGTAAACCTCGCTAGTCGAGGTCTGGATGACCCGCGTCACGCCGAGCTCGCGCGCCAATTGGAGCACATTGAGCGTCCCCGAGACGTTCGTGCGCACATAGGATTTCGGTGCTACATAGGAATAGGGAATGCCGATCAGCGCGGCGAGATGGAACACGATCTCGCGCCCAGCCATGGCGCCACGAACGGTGTCGCGGTCGGCGACGTCGCCGAAATAAAATTCGACCTTGCCGGCACTTGGCGATTGATCGAGCCATTCCGCGGAACCCAGCGAATTGTAATGCAGGAAGGCGCGCACATCGGCGCCGAGCGCAACCAGTCGTTCGGTCAAATGGCTGCCGATGAAGCCCCCTGCCCCGGTCACCAACACTTTCTTGCCCTTGAGGTTCATCATGGTCCTTTCTTGATTTGTGCCGGAATGACGATTGCCGTCACACCAAATCCTTGGGTTTCGCCGGAACCCCAACTAGCGTGCTGCCTGCCGGATATTGCCTGGAAACGACGGCGCCCATGCCGACCAGCGTATCGTCGCTCACGGTGACGTGGTCCCTGACGATTGCGCCCATGCCGAGATAGGCATTGTCGCCGATCTTCGACCCGCCGCCCAGATTGGCCTGCGGTGCGGCGTGAACGAATTTCCCGACCGAGACGTCATGATCGATATTCGCGCCGTGATTGATGATCGCGTGCTCGGATATCCTCGAGCCCGTGCAAATGACCACGCAGGGCAATATGACGACGCCGGGGGCGATAGACGCCGTCGACGAGACGCTCGTGAAGGGATGAATGACCGTGGCCCATCGCTGGGGCTGGTTGATCCGGTTGACGATTTCCTTGCGCGCGGGATTTACCCGGACGGTGCCGACGCCGAGAATTATCTTCTCATCCGTCAGAGATTGCAGGAACGTATCATCTCCGAGGCGCTTCACATTCAATCGTCGGACCGTTTCTTCACAAGGCTTCGGGTCGACGAATCCGACAACCTCCCACTTTCCTTCGGCGCGGGCGGCCTCGATCACGACACGGGCATGTTCCCCGCCGCCGACTATGATCAGCTTCTGCATTTATGCTCAACACGCAAAATCGAAAATTGCCGCCGCCGAGAATCAAAATACCGTCGATCATGTCAGACACGGTCGATGAAGCGTTTGGCGAGCATTTGCGGCCGCGTGGCGCCGCAATCAGGGCCGCGACGATCTGCGGCGCCGCCGGCCGCTTGCCGCGATAGGGATTGGCCACGCCGGCGATGCCCTTGCGAAAGCCTGGTTCGAGGGTTTGCCGGAGCGCGGCTGCGATGGCTGCGCTGTCATTGGCGCAATCGACCACGTTGGCGCCCCGCACGCGACCCTCCTGCCGCGGCCCGATATTAACCGCCGGCAGGCCGAAGCTGGGTGCTTCGATGAGCGCGCTCGAGGAATTGCCAATCATCGCCGCGGCGCAGCCCATCAGCCCGAAATAACCGGCGGTGCCGAGGCTATCGACCAATTTGGTCCGCGGATGGCGGGCGGCAAAGCCGGCATAGGCCTCGCGCAGTCGGCGATCGCCGGCATCGGCGTTGGGAGCGGTGATCACGATTGGTCGCTCGACACTCTCCAGCACGGCGAGCATGGGACCGGCGGCGTCGGCCTCATCGTCTCGCGTCGCCGGATGGTAGGTTGCGATGAGCGGGGCAGGATCGAGCTTCATGCCGAGGCGCGTCTCGAGCCCATCTTCCCCAGCAGCCGCAGTCCATCGAGATTGTCCAGGCTGAGCGCGCCGACATTATGGATACGCCAGTCTTCCTCACCGAGCTGGACGATCCGCCGCGCATACTCCGCCGTCGCGACAAAATGAAGATGCGCGAGCTTGGTCGTCGCGTGGCGCCAGGAATTGTCGATCGCGCCAAGGCTAAGCTCGCCGCCATGGATATGCCCCAACCCGATGGGGAACGGCGAGGCTGCAACCGCGGCCGAAAACATTTCAAAACGATCACCGAGCACAAGCAGAAAATCGGGCGACAGCTGTGCGATGGCGCGGGCATAGCCGGTAACGGCTGCGCCCATGCCGAGCGCGATGCCCGCCGCGCTGTCGTCGAGGACAGGCAATCGACGCGCGCGCCGATCGGAAAGCCGTCCTCTTCGATCGCCTCTACGAGTATCCATGATCGCGCAGCAGATGCGATCCGCCCACGATGAGGGTGAGATCGAACCGGGAATCGGCCGCTAGCTCCCGCAGCAGCGGGCGGTAAATGCCGTAATCCGCTCGGCTGGTGGTCACGACGGAAACGCGCGTCACGCCAGCCAGTCCGCGCGCAGCAAGACGTCCTCATCAACCGCGCGCTTGGCGCGCCGGCCGATACCTGTTCGAGCATCGTGGGCGGGAGACCGGTCCAGGCCGGCGCAAAGTCAAATCCGCCGCCACCAGCACCCGTCCCGCCGAAATAGGACGGGCGGCGACGATGCTCTTGCGCGCCGCCGCCGCGATCTCGGCCTCGGCTGCGGTCGGCCGCTTTTCGCCGCGCCCAAGGCGGATTCGACCGTCGAATGCTCCGCACCGAGGCGGCGAACTCAGCGGCTCGGTCGAGGCGGCATGGTCGGTCCCGGCAGCGCGCGGTCGAGCGTCAGATGTTTCTCGATGATGGCCGCGCCCAATGCGGCGCCGGCAAGGGCGACTTCGGTGCCGAGCATGTGGTCGGACCAGCCGACCGGCACGTTGAACGTATTCTCAAGAGCAGCCACCGCCCGCAGATTGGCGTCGCGCGGTTCTGCCGGATAGGCGCTGACGCAATGAAGCAAGGCCAGGCCTCCGCTTTCGATCCGATGGCGGCGACTGCATCACACACCTCGTCAAGATTTGCCATGCCGGTCGATACGATCATCGGCCGACGCTTGGCTGCAACATGGCGCAGAAACGGGGTGTTGGTAAGCTCGCCCGACGGAATCTTGAAGGCCGCGATGTCGAGCTTCTCCGGCAAATCGGCGCTGATCTCGTCGAAGGGCGACGAAAAGAAAAACGATCTTCGCTCGGCGGCGCGCGCGATGAGCTGCCGGTGCATGGGCTCGTCGAGCTCGAGGCGGCGCAGCATTTCGCGCTGCGTTGGGCTTTGATCGCGCTCCTGGTAACGCGCCTTGGGCGCATCGGCCACGGCGATACGCGCGGCGGAGAAAGTCTGGAACTTGACCGCATCGGCGCCCGCGGCGGCGGCGACATCGACCAGGGCCAGCGCCTTGCCGATTTCGCCATTGTGATTGACCCCCGCTTCGGCAATGACGAAGCAGCGTCCCTGCCCGATCGGACGTCCGGCGAGGGTAAAGGAACGGCTCATCTTTTCGGGCTTCCCGCCAGACGCTCTACCAGCTCCACGAAGCGTTCGCCGAAGCGGCCGTCGCAAATCAACCCGAGCGGCAAGGCGCCGTCATGGGGTTTGGGCGACCCGCCCGCCAGCCGGGCGTCGAGCCAGCGCTGGAGAGCCTTGAACGATTTCAACGTCACATAGTCGGCCACGCCCGCATAAGTCGATTCGTTGAATTCCCAGAAATCGAGATTGACGCTGGGAATGCCGACCGCCATGGCCCAGCGTATGGTCGACGAATAGATGCCAGCGATGAAGAGATCGGCGGCGGGAGATAGGTGCTGATCGCCGCTCGGCCATGCGCAATCCCGCTGCTTCAATCCGCGCGGCATAGAGGCGGCGATCCATCTTGGGATGCAACGAGACAATGACCGTCGCTTCGTGGTTCGACAGCTGAGCCAGCAACCGATCGGTGAAGGCGAAATGCGTCGCCTGGTCCAGCAGATTGTGTTCCCAGAGCGGCGGAAGCGAGACAACGATCAGCGCGTCGGTGCGGCTGAGGCCGAGCTGGCGCGCACCCTGGACCTTTCTTGACGACGCTCGTATTGAAGCTGCAATGCCGGATGCCAATGGCGGCAATCCGCGCGGGCGGAATGCCGGCAATCTCGCAAACGCGGCGTTCGTCATCGCCCGAGATGACGACCGCATCGACGAAGCGCGTACCCTGGACCAGAATTGGGCAAGGACAAGTGCGCCAACCAGGTTGCCATGTACCGATGCGCCGGCTGATGCAGCATGCGGCCCCAGCGCGAAGCGAAAACATGCCCCGGCTGTACCCATCCGACAAACCGATTGAGCAGCAATTGCGTCCAGCTCGTGGCCACGCCGGAATCGAGCCGGAGGGCCGGATCATTGCGCCGCATATAGGCCCCCCATCCGGCATGTACAGACCGGCGGAAACGACAGAATCACTGGAATGCCCAAATCTTTCGCCGCGGCGACAACCGGCAGCGCATCCGGCGTTCGCTCTCGCGCCGTGATGATACAGCGCGGAGCGAGAGCCGCAATGCGCCGTCGCGCCGCCGCGCGCTGGCGCCGCCAGGCGCGCGCCATGAAACGGCCAGCACCAACTCGCGCAAAGCCGTCAGGCCGCGCAGCTGCAACAGACGGCCGAGCCGAGACCGCAGGCCACCACCCGGTTTCCGGGATGGGTGACATGCGCATCAGCGCCCGATGCGGCGGCCGCCGGAACCAGCGGCCAGATGCGCGAAAATTCGGGCGGCGGCGTTCCAATATTCCCCGCCCCCGAGAGCGGCATGAACCAGGTTTCCGATCCGGCAGCATCGAGCGCGCACAACATCGGCACTTGCTGCTCGATGGTTCGCACCGCATCGACGAGAAACAGGATGCGGCCGCGAACCGACTTAGCCAGCGCAGCGGGATGTCGCTTCGTGACAACACAACGCTCATTCGAGCGCCCCACGGTCATGATCGCGCTGGGCACGCTCATAATCTTCCGGTCGGCCGATATCAAGCCAGTATTCGCGCAACGGAAACGAGCCGACATGCTCTTTAGCCACGAGCAGGGCGTCTATGAGGTCGGTCATGTCGAAACGCCGGCCTTCGGGAATGTGGCGGATTGCGGCCGTTCGATAACGTAGATCCCGGCATTGACGAAATGACGGTAGACCGGCTTTTCGTCAATGCGGGTGACGTGCGATCCCTCGGCCTCGACGACGCCGTAGGGCACATTGATCTCGTAGCTGCGCACGCCGATGGTAAGCAGCGCGCCGCTTTCCGTGTGGAAGCGGATGAGCGAGCGGAAATTGACCTTGGTCAGGATATCGCCGTTGACGACGAGCAGCGGCTCGGGACCCGGCTTCAGCAGCCGCAGCGCGCCGGCGGTGCCGAGCGGCTGGTCTTCGGTCACGTAACTGAGATCGACGCCCAGGCCCTCGCCGGCGCCGAAATGCTCGCGGATTTTCTCGGGTCGAAAATGCGTAGTCACATGGACCTGGTGGATGCCGGCATCGCGGATATTCAGCAGGAGATGCTCCATCAGCGGCCGATCGCCGACCGGCAGCATCGGTTTCGGCGTGCCTGGGTGAGTGGCGCCAACCTTTTCCCCAGGCCGCCCGCCATCACCACCGCACGCACCGGTAACGGCTCCTCGAGCGCGAGCTGATCGAGTTGGGCCAGATCGGCCACCCGGCCATCGCCATCGAGCAGCGGCACATGGCGTAGCCGTGTCGTTTCATCAGCACGAGCAACTCGGTGGCCGTGGTGCCGACGGGCGCGGCAACCGGCGCCCGGTGCGGCGCTTCGGCCGGCCGTTTGAGCAGGGTCTGAAGCGTGGAGTCGAGCGGCTTGTGGCGCAGCATGGCGCGGCGACGTCGCCATCGGTCACGGTGCCGATCAGCCGCCGCTCCGCTTCGACCACCAGCGCGATGCCCGCGCTGTTGCCGTCGATCAGCCGTATCGCCTCGGAGATGGTGCGGTCAGGCGCGATCAGGACTTTTCCGGCCCCCAACAGTTCAGCTTCCTCTGCCCAGACCGGTTGGTCAACTGCCAGGCGCTGTTTCCTTCTTCCAGAATGAGGCGAGTGAAATCTCGCATAACCGATGAAACTGTTCCGGCGCCATCTCGATATAAGCCATGACCTCTTCGAGTAGCGCGCCGGAAATTCCCCGTCGAAGCGGCGCACCAGGCCCATGCCTTCCTCGTGTGTCAAATGGCTGTCGCCAATTTCCTGCGAAGCGTCGTAGCTCGCGCGCCCAAGGCCGAATTGATGTAGGTGGTGTAGTAATGCAGGCCGTCGATCTTGTCGTCGAGGCTGTCGTATTCGCTGTAGGTGCCTTCGGTACGGACCGGGTTGGCCGATAAGCTGCAATGATCGGCCGCGTAGTAATAGGCCTCCTGCGGGCACCGATTCCAGGTAATAGCCGAAATAATGAACCTCAATGCCGGAGTGTTCGATATCCTGGTGATCGGCGGGGAAATAAGGCGTCAGCTCGTTCATGCGCAAGCCGTGACCTTGGTCATTCCTTGATGGTCAAGCCGGCGAGCCTGACATCGACGAGATTCTCTAAGGCGACATGGATTCGTCGCGCAGGCATTTCGCGTTGTCGGCGACCGGGTTGCCGTATTCCGCCTCGTTCTCGCCGTAAAACACCAGATCGATGCCGAACGCAACGCAGCTTAACCGCCAGCTGTTTCTGGCCAAGGATGAACGGCTGGAATGGATGCAGCAGATCCTCGATCGCCAACCGGGTCAGCAGCCGATGGGCGCGCCCATTCGGCCTGAAGGCGATGTTGTCGAATCCGCCTTTCTGATCCAATTGAGGAATTCTGCCGGCCGAAATCAGTATAGAGGATCGGCGGCCAGGTGAGGGTGAGCGGATCATGCCGTATTTGTATTTCAGCACGTGGGCGCATAGAAGCTGTCTTTGCCGCCGGAGCCCGGCACCAGACAGTCATAGCCGCCGTCGCTGCGGCGATGACGATCGAGCAGGCGGATCAATTCGACTCGCGCGATTCCCAATCGATTTTCAGCTTGAGCTCCGCGAAGCGGCAGGCGTCGCAGACACCTTCCTCGTCGATATGAAGCGTCGGCGTGATGCGTTGGCGACGTGCTGGAATCGGCATAGAGGATGGCCGCGGTTGCTGATGACGCAGCGCCGGCAATAGCGGATCTCGGCCGGCAGGCCGGAGGAGGCGATCGGTTCGACGGATTCGACATCAGGACGGCACCTTCAACAGGCATAGACGCGGCGGCGAGACGCGCGATCGTGTGGGAGACATTCAAACCGGCGCGACCGCTGCGCTCGGCATGGAGTTGGAAGGCATGGACTGAACCGGCGCGCAAGGCCGAGCAACAGGTCACGCCCTCGTAATTGCTCGTGGAGGCGACGAGTCTGGTATCGGCGGGCGTGACGTAATAGGAACAGTCGAAAGACATGTATACGCTGTCGCGCTGACCTTCGAACGGCATCTCGGCCCAAGCGCCCGGACGCGCCTTGGAACCCCGGTTCCACCCGATCCGCGGCACCTTGGCGCCAGCACGTGTCGGCGCAAGCCGCAGCACCTGCCGCTCACCAGGCCCAGCCCCTTACGCGCGCCGAATCCCTCGCTTTCGTCCATCAGCATCTGGAGCCCGAGGCAGATGCCGATCAGCAGGCGCCCGCTGGCCGCCACGTCGCGCAGAGGTCCGATGAGATCGCGGCTGCGCAAATTCTCCATGGCGTCGCCGAAGGCGCCGACACCCGGCAAAATCACGATATCGGCGCCCTCGACCGCGCGGCGAACTTCGGTCACCGACGGAGCCAAGCCGACGGCGAGGCAGGCCTGCTCGACACTGAAGAGATTGCCCATGCCGAAATCGTCGACGGCGACCCGCGCGGCTCGCCCGTCCGGCCTTCGCTCTCAAGCCGCGCGGACATCGATGCCTCCTTCGGCAAGGATCTCTTTCAATCGCCCAATCGAGATCGGCTCGCCGCGTGAAAAACCCGACTTGGCGCCCTGCCGGATGAATTCGATATTGCCCTCGCTGCTGAAATCCTCGGTGCGCCAATCGATCGAGCGCAAAGCGTCGTAATGCAGCATCGAGGCCAGCGCGACGGCGTCGGCCGAGCCCTCCGACAGGACCGCTCGAACATGATCGGGCTTTCCGGCGCCGCCATGCGCAATGACTGGAATGCCGACCGATTGCGCGATGCGGCGGGTGAGTTCGAGATCGTAGCCGCGTCCCGTACCTTCGCGATCGACCGCGGTGACGCTGAGTTCGCCAGCGCCAAGCTCGGCGGCGCGCAGCGCCCAGACAAAGGCGTCGACGCCCGTCGCCTGACGGCCGCAATCGGTGAAGCACTCATAATGCCCGTCAGGCTGCCGGATCGCCTCGATCGAAACGACGATGGTCGAGGAGCCGAAGGTCTTGGCCGCCTCGCGCACGAAATCCGGCCGGGCCAACGCCGAGGTATTGAGCGAGACCTTGTCGGCGCCGGCGCGCAAGACGGTGCGGATGTCGTCGACACTGCGCAACCCGCCGCCGACGCAGAGCGGGATGAAGATTTCTCGGGCGGTCTGCTTCACGATGTCGGTCAGCTGATTGCGGCCATATAGGCTGGCCACCATGTCCATGAAAAAAAGCTCGTCGGCGCCGGTCTCGTAATAAAAGCGTGCGAAGCGCTCGGGCTTGCCGAGCACGCGAAGCCCTTCGAGGTGAATACCCTTCACTAAGTTGGGCCCCTTGATGTCGAGGCGCGGAATGATGCGGAACGCCATGTGTGGGATTTGCGCCTTTACCAGGAGGTCCAGCCGCCGTCGACGACGACGTTCTGGCCGGTAACATAGGACGACAGATCGCTCGCCAGATACACGACCGCCCCTTTTATGTCCTGCTCGGTTCCCAAGCGCCGCATCGGCGTGCGCTCGACGTAGCGCCGCACGAAGGATTCAGGCTGGTTGCGCAAGATACCCCCAGGTGTGATCGCGTTGACGCGGATTCGGGGCGCCAGAACCGTCGCGAGCCAACGCGTCAACTGCAAGAGACCGCCTTTGCTGGCGGCGTACGCCGCCGGATTGCCGAGTGCCGTCTCCTCGTAAAGCCTCATATCGGGACCGACGAGTCCGTAGATTGACGAAACATTGATGATGGAGCCAGAACCGCTCGCGGTGAGCAACGGCGCGCATAGCTGGGTCAGGGCGAAGGCGGCGGTGAGATTGACGGCGAGCGCTCGCTCCCACGTCGAAAGACCTTGCTCGGCGAACGGAACGGCCCAGCCACCGAGATCGCTGGTTCCGACCAGCGCCGCACAATTGATGAGAACATCGAGCCGGCCGAAGGCTTTTTCAACGTCAATGGGGATGGCGGATATTGTCTGCTTGTTTTCGAGATCGGCCGCCATCACGAGCACGCGCGTCGCATGCTCCGCAGTTACTTGGCGCGCGACCTCATCCCCACGGCGCTCATCCATATCGACGATGACGATTGCGGCCCCGAGCTCGGCGAGCGTCTCGACGATCGCGGCGCCGATCCGGCCCGCGCCGCCGGTCACCAACGCCACCCGGCCGGTTAGATCCATCAGCTCCGCGATGCGTTTCATCGAACGGCAACCCCCGCCAGAAGGGATTCGGCCATCCGCAAATCGAGTTCGGTATCGATGTCAATCGCACGCTCGGGCGGGATCACCACGGCGGCGACGCGACCATCGAAGATGCCGTTGGCCGCCAACACGAATTCTGTTCGGGCCGCGTAACACACGGTGGTCATGTCGAATACCGGCGGCGCTTCTTGTCGAAACTCGAACCTTTTGGCATCCGGAATAACGAGATTTGCGATTCCCGCCTTGTCGAGCGTAACCATGTTGAAATACGGGTTGTGCGCGGCGGGCGTCACGGTGACGACCATGTCGGCGCCGCTGGTAACGAGCTTGTCGATGCAAGCATCGATATCTTCAGGCTTACGGAGCGGTGCGGTGACGGGCACGCTTACAAAGATGTCCGCGGCTTCGCCGCGCCGTCTCATTTCCTCAATCCCATGCCGCCAGGCCAGCCATTCCGGGCTATCATCGCTAGCGAGTTCCGCGGGACGGCGAAACGGGACTTCGGCGCCCCAAGAGCGGGCGGTTTCCGCGATTGCTGCATCATCCGTCGAGATAACCACTTTCGAGACATGTTTCGCCGCCCGCGCGGCCGCGATGGCATAAGCGATGAGCGGGCGGCCGTGCAGGAGACGAATATTCTTCCCCGGAACACCCTTCGAGCCGCCGCGCGCGAAGATAAAGGCCGGAATTGACGCGATCACAGCGCCACCTGCCGCCGCGTCGCCGCAGCTTGTTTCGCGGCGAGCGTCAGAGCGAGGCTGTCCGCTCCGTCACGGCCGGAAACGGAGGGCGTGGCGCGGCTATCCAGGCTATCGAGGAAATGCCGCATTTGCAGCTCGTACATATCCGCTTTCGGCGATGCTGCGAGCACGGTTTCCCATTTGCCCTTGGCGGCGCGGAAAACACGAACCGTATCGGCAAGAACATCCCACTCCGCGGTGCCGGCGTTTCCGACAATCCGGCACCGACGTTCGGCCGGCTGACTCAGCATGTCGAGATGGAAGCTTGCCATCGCGCCACCGGCGAATTCAACCAAGGCATCCAGGCAATCCTCGACATCGACATCGAGCGTTCCGCTGCGCAACAGCTGGGCCGACACCGCGACGGGCTTGCCAAGAAGTGTCCGGACGTAATCGAATTCGTGACTGAGTTCTAGCGCGGCACCGCCGCCGAGCGCCTGTTGCGCGCTGACGCTGCTGCGATAGTCGCGTGCCTGCCGCCAGTCCGGCAGATAATGCCCGGGCGGTTGCCGCGACATGGAGCGGAAGACCGATTGTGCCGTCGCGAAGAATTGGGTCAGCGCCGCAAACCCGGCGGTGAAGCGCAGGCAGTATCTGACCTGGAGAACGATTCTAACTCTTCGCAACGCCGCAAAAACCCTTCGACGCCATCGAGCGACATGGCGAGCGGTTTTTCAATAAAAAGATCCACGCCCTCTTCAGCAAGCGGCATGGCGGCTTCGAGATGATGGCTCGCCGGCGAGGCCATGATCGCCGCGCGCGGGGAGGATGCGATCGCGTCGGAGAGCGTATGAACGATTTCGACGCCGTCTCCGCACCCGATGGAGCGGCGGCGCCACACGGTGAAACGCGACTGGGGCACAAGCCGGCGCAGCATGTTCAAGTGCCGCTCGGCAATGGTTGCCGGCGCCCACGATCAGGAAATGGCTGGAATTCACCGCCGGCATGGTCATGGAAGAATTCCCGTGTTTTGCTCGTCCTGCGCGCGGCGAGCGCGATCCTCGAAAACCAGCCGCACGAGATGCAAATCCCACGGCGTGTCGATTTCGAGCGAGCGTTGGGCCGGGATCTCGTAGGCCAAGGTGGAGTTCCCATACCAATTCCCGCCGCGGCGAACGAGTTCCGAGGTCAAAAGATAGATCGCGCCGTTGAGGTTATAGGTCACGGCGCCGTCCTGACGCCGCTCGGCATGCGGCTCTTGGGCCCGCCAATGGACGAGGCGCCCATCCGGCTCGATGGCCATCAGCCACGACGGATGGCCGTCGAACCGCGTCACGCTGATGACGGCTTCGGCAACGCTCGATTTTGCGAGGCGCACGCAGGCCGCGATATCTTCAGCATCGATCAAGGGCGATGTCGGCTGAAGCAACATGACATGCGAAGGGTGATAGCCAAGTCGCTTCCATCTGCTGCAGCGCATGCTGGATGACGGGCAGATGCGGGGTATCGTCGGCCGCGGTGCTCCCCCGCCGGAGAAACGGGATTTCCGCGCCTGCCTGCCGCGCCGCCGCGGCGATAGAAGGATCATCGGTCGAAAGAATGAGCTGCTCGACCGCGCCGCTGCTTATTGCTTTCTCAGATCGTCCAAGCGATGAGCGGCTTGCCGCCTACCGGCGCAATGTTCTTGCCCGGCAAGCCCTTCGATCCGCCCCGCGCGGTGACAATGCCGAGCACGCCGCGCGCCGGATCAGCCCCAGCGTCGGTTTTTTTCATCGCCTGCGCCATCATTTCGACAAAAGTTCGATCGTGATCCAATGCCAAGGAAGCATGATCGGTCCGGTGAATTGCATCCCTTGCGCCACGCGCGTCGCGTCCCAGGCGGCGGGCAAAGCCTTTGCCGTATCGGCGAGATGCTCCGGCATGAAATCGCGGTCGAATTCGATTTGCCAGCCTTGAACGCGGGGAATCGCACCCAGAAGGCGCCGGATATAGGGTTCGCCGTAGATATTCAGGTAATGAAACCCGACCGGCTTGCCGGCTTCGTCAAAATCGGCGCCATCCTTGTCGGGTGTGACGTCCTGGACGACATAGGATTTGTCGGCAACCAGGGTTCTGATGAGAACGCTGCGCTTCGCCACCCGGCAGAGTTCGCTGAGGGGGCGCGCAATGCTCGGCAGGTGAACCAGCACATTGTTGCACATGACGACATCGAATGCAAAATCCGGAAAATCGATGGCAAAGATGTCGCCGACGACGAAATGTGCGCCGGCATCGTTCTTGAACGCCTCGCGGGCCCGCTCGATGTAATAGGGCGTGGCGTCCAGTCCGGTGTAGCGCAAGGCTCCGCGGACGCGATCCTTGAGGCTGCGGTAATAGTGACCGCCGCCGCAGCCGACATCGAGCAAGCTGTCGCCGCGCTTGGCCAGCGCAGCGATGCGATGCGCCGCCGCCTTGCTTGATTCCATCTCGGGCAGTTCGCCGGTGGCGCGCGCGAAGAAGAGATCGCCATAGGGTTTCCCCATGGTCTCGCTTTTCCAGGTTTCACGCCACCGGTCATCGGTAGCGCCAATATTCTTTTTATCGCTCATGCTGTCACCGCTGGGATTGCATCGGAGGGAGCGACCGCCGAAAGGCCGCGAATTTTGCGGCCGATCGCGCGCGCGACCAAAGAGACATTCTGTAGCTGGGCCGGGGTCGTGTGGGGAAATTCATACGTTTCCAGGACGCCGGGCGGCGCGGTGCGCAACACGCAGTCGATGAACCAGAGCCATTCTTCCCTCCGCTTGTCATAGAGGGTTTCCGCGGCGGCTATCGCCTGCGGGAGCACCTGCGCGATATCGCAGATGTTCTCAACTTGGAAAGCGAGCGGGCATTTGGCGTAGAACGGCTTCGCCGCGAACGCGATTAGCGGCCGGCGCAGCAGCAGCGTTTCCCAGCCGGCCGTGCCCTGAAGCACGATGACGGATTTCGCCTTCATGATGAGAGTCTGGCTCTGAATTTCCGGCGACAGCAGCCGGATGCGCGGATGGCGGCGCAGGCGGCGGAGCACCCGGTAAGGAACATCCCCGACGATGACCGGATGCTCTTTGATATAAAGCTTGTGACCCAAGGGCAGCGCATCGGCCAAAGTCCGGGCGAGATCCTCCACATGATGCGCCCAATAGGGAACATTGAGCAGGTGGATCGCTTCCTGGGTATGGAACAACGGGAAATAAACAAATCTTTCATCCTCGGCGGGCGGCGGATCGAATTGCCGGAATGGCCGCAGCGCACGCCAAAGTCCGCGCTTGGTCGCAAGTTCACGCCGCAACCGGAGGGTGGCGAGCGTCACCGGATCGCGGGCGGAAACGACGGTGCGTTCCTCGCGCCAATAACGCCACAAAACGAGCGGCAAAGTCAGCGGACGCGGCACCGACAGGTTCAGGTTCATCGGATGAGCCCGCCGCGGCTGGACACGGGATGCGACGAAATCCTGGATGGCGGCCTGGCGCGCGGGCGAGAGCGGCCGTGTGCCTTTAGCCAATTCGACATCAAGCTCGGACCAGTTCCAGCTGGTATCGGTATCATAGAGGGTAAAGTGCGAGTCATCGGGCCCGCCGCCGATTTGCATCATCCGCACGGTCCCGAGATGCGTCGCCACATGGCGCGCTGTGCGGGTCGCGACGCTGGCCTGGTCGCGGACGACAACCGCGCCGATGCCATGCTCGGCGAAATACCGCTCCCAATACCGCAGCGCCCGGCCGACGATTTGGACCTTCTTGGCTTCATCCGAGCCATACAGATGGTGGAGATGGACATCAAATTCGGCGATGCGGGATAGCGCCGGCGGCCCGTAACGGCTCTCGAGAGCCTCAAGCTCCGCATCGGACAAACCGGCGCCGTCGTATATCTCGCCGATGAAATCGGACGGCAGGCTCTTGGCGCGATAACCCGCCGCCGTCTCGCGCAGAAAGGAAACGAAGCGGATGGTAATTCCTTCCGCGCGCAGGAGCAACGCGATATGGGAGGCCCATTCGATCTCGCCGCCATGCTGTATCCAGCAAGCGGTAACCGATTGCGGCGGACGGGCGGCGCTCGAATTCAGCTCAGTGTTTGTAGAAATGATAGAAATCCGAAAGCTCGTCCCGGATGATTCGATCGACTTCCAGAATGGTCGCCGGCGACAGGTAATCCTTGTATCCCGATACCTTTCCCTTGCGCGTCTTGTAGCCTTCGGTGTCGCCCAATTGGACGTTGGGATTGAGGCGCAACCCCGGAGAATTGCGTTCCTCCAGTTTGCGCATGTTGTCGAACGCACCGAAGGCGACGGCCTGTTCAAGGCAGGCTTGGTCGACTCCGTTATCGTCGATCAATTCCAGAACTCGTTTAACCTCGCCCGCCGCGTCGCGATGCAGTCCTTCATAGGTGATGAGGGAGAATTCGCGCGGCACGTCGGTGTTCCCGGCCCAGATGTTATAGAAGCCGATGATCGCCCGGAGTCCGCCGATGTCATGATGGACGAAATCGTCGATCGTTCCGATGAAGGGTGGCCGCCCCGCCGCCAGATACTCCTTTTTCTTGGTGTATTCGAAAAAATAGGAGACCAGAACGTCGCGTGGATCCCGGACCAAAAGGAGAACGCGTTTTTGCGCATAGCCGGATTTGTCGGTTTCGAACTTCGCGGCGGGCTTAAGATGCGGGTCGTCGTCATGCGTGCGCCAGGTGATCGCCGTCGACGGCAGCTGCTTGGTGATACGATAGAGATCGCGGGTTACGTCGGTGGCCAAGTGGTAACGAGCGACGAGATACTGCGTCAGCATGACTTCGATCCAAGTGCTGCCGCATTTCGGGAAGCAGACGAGGATGAGCTCGGCCTCTTTGAAACGGGCCTGCAACGCCTGCGCTATGCGCGCCTCCGGCGACAATTGAGGTTTGCCGAACTCAAGCACGCGCTTCAGTCCGCCCTTGATGTGTTGCAGCACCATGGTCCTTGATTTCCCGTCAGAGTCGGGGATTGAGAGGAAAGCCGGAAGCGTTATGCACATAGGGCAATCCGCGCCGCTCGAGATCCTCGCGCCAGGAAACCTCGCTCGGCAGGATCAGGAACGACATCACGTCACGAAATCCGCTCCGAACCTCGCCGCCCTTGTGCAATAGATTGGTCGAGAAAATCAGCGCGTCACCGGCATGCGCGGTAACCACCTGCGATTTGGACGATTCCTCGGGTATTTCGCTTATCCTTTCCTCGCCGGACACGCCGAAATAGCCGCTGCTAAAGAGGCGCCGCGTTTCATCAGGGTAAAACACGCGGGTTGCCCCGTTTTCGACGGTGCTGTCGGTCATATAGAGCAGCACCTTGACGACAAAAGGAGGATCGTTGTCGATGTGCCAGAGCCAGGATTTCACCGGCGCGCCCGGGAACGTCCGGTAGTAATCGAGCCACTCGATCCGGAACTTGCTTCCCAGCAATTCCTCGAGCGTCTTGCCGAGCTTGCCGTCGAACATGTCGAGCACGGCGGGGCCGAAGAATTCGAGCGGACGAGGCACGCTGACCATGAAGGGAATCTGCTCGGTGCGCCGCAATTCACCCTTTTCCAGTGCGGCGGAAACCCGCGCGACAATCGCGCCCGCCTTTTGCGGATCGATCGCCCCTCGCACCATCACCGGCTCCTGACGGCGGAACGGCCAGTCCAAGCCATTTCGCAGACGGCCGGCGACGCGGCGGCACGTCCGGCCATAGTTGAGATAGCGTAGATTGACCGTGAGTGGCAGCGTGTTGCCGAAGATGCGCCAGAAACCGGCTTTGCCCAGCCGGTGCCAGAATGGGCTCGGTTCGTAGGCGTGACGAGACGCGACGGGGGCATTCTCATGCATGGCGCACCTCCATACCCTGGGCCGGAATATCGCCCAGGACCTCGGCGATGTGACGCGCCGCGGCCGCGGCGCCGAGCTCGGTGAAATGCAGGCTGTCCCAGATGTAGCGCGGTTCCTGCGGGATCAGCCGCGCCAGATTGACCAAGCGAGCGTTGCGTTTGCGCGCCACACGCCTGACTGTCTCGTTGAATGAGTCGAACAGCGCTTTGTAATCCGCATAGGACATGCCGAGACGGAAGATCGGGTTCATCTGGATCTTGAGCACGGCATCCGGGCCGGCATCGGTCAGGCGGTTCGGCTGGGTGAGCAAGACCGGGACGATGCCGGAATCGCTGCAGATCGAGATGAACAGATTGAGGTTGCGGGCGTATTCGGCATTGAGCCGGGACGCATCCCGGGTCGCGAAACCGCGCTCCGGCACCATGTATTCCCACCAGATTTCCCTGGCCTGCTTCTGGGCATTGGAAGCGGTGCCCTTCTTCGGCGGGGCAATTCGGCGCTTGATGGCCGATCCCAGCCGCAGCGCGAGCGAGCGCCACCCGGCCGTCGCGCCGCCCGGTTCGCTGCGTTCCCGCAGCAAAGTGTGGCGTCCGAAGGTCTCCCAATAAGAGCCGAAATAGAGCAGCTGCTTGAGATCGTTGCTGCTATGCATGAGAGTGATCGCGCGCGGCCGCATCGGCAATACTTTCACCAGTAGACTTAACAGCGAGCCGAGCGAATTGGCGCCGCTGACAGCACCGTTATGGACGTTCACTTTCTTGCCGGTCCGCTCGCGCATCTCGACCGCAAGGCGGCTCGCCGTGCGCGCCGGCTCGTCAAGGTAGCGATCCTCGATCGTCGAATCGCCGAGCATGATGACGGTGGCATCGGGAATCTCGTCGCGCGGACCGCCCAGCAGGAAGCCGTCGGAATCGCAGCGGCAACGTGTAGAGCCGGGGCTCATAGTAATTGGGCGCTTCGATCCGGCCCGGATAAGCGCGTTTGATGCCGTTTACCGGCGGTCGATAAAAACGATTTCACGCCGGACGCCGGGTTCGACGATGATTTCGAGGGCGTGCTCCGGCAATTCCTTGGGCGCGTCATGCGCCGAAACGCGCCGTATCTTCGTCTGAGGTTCGAGCATATCCATGAACATTGGATTAGTTCCTAGTTGCGGTCGGTGTGCGGATAATGGCCCAGCAAGCCGCCCCAAATTTGGGGATCTTGTGCCAATCCGGTTTGGCCGCGAGTGATCGGCAGTGTCGCTGCAACGCTGCTCGGTATTAAGGCCAAGGGCGGAAGGTAACGCAGGCGCGCTCCGGAATTGCGGCGGCTACCCAAGATGATATTGCCCACATCGCGCGCCACCTTCGGGAAGCAGATGCCGTCAAAGCCGTGTGCGTCAAAAACAGCCGTAGATGTCCTCGAGATAGGTCAACGCGTCGGGATGATCTTGGACATCGACCCGCAGCACGATCTGGCGCCGCGCAGCCGCAAGGGCTTTGGCGAGTTCAGTCACGCCGATGCGCCCACCCCCCGCCAAGGCCGAGCCGTAGACGCCGAGCATGAACACGACGTCGTAACTTTTCTCCGGTAGCGCATCGGCGACGATCGAACCGACGCTGAACCGCGCATTGGCGATTCCAGCGCGCGCGGCGAATTTTCGGGCGGCCTCAACCCTGTTTCCGAGATGTCGATTCCGTGGACTTCGCGCACCAGCTCGGCGGCTTCTATCGCGATCAGCCCTTCGGCGATCCGATATCGAGCACGCCATCCCCGGGGCGAAGATCCGCGACGACCGGTATTTCCTGCCAACGCTTAACCCGGATTGCGCCGCGGCCATCGCCGCGTGCATCTTCGTAAAAATGGTCTCGGCGCGGCCGCGCCCGTAACGCCCAGCGAGGCGGCGCAACCGGTGAAACGCTCGCTTGATCATGGCTTGGCTTGCACCATCACGCACAGCGCCGCCGCGAGCGTTGGGTTCATGCGACAGGGTCTCGAGCCGCCAAGTGTGGTCGACCAAGAATCCGACGATTCGCTCAAGGAATTTCCGTTGCCGTAATAGTCACCCGGGATCACGTCGAAGACCAATGCCGGATCGACCTCATCCGACAATTCCTGGCCGAGCACGCCGACCAACCGCACCGTGTAGGTTCCGGGCCCAACCGGGAAACGTTCGATTCGGCAACGCAGGCGGCCTTCCGCCGGCAAATGCTCCATATCGCAGCCGGTCATCGTCGTCGAAAGCAGAACCAGCTCGCGGCCGTCGGGAAAACGCAGCCACAGACGCAGGCTGCCATTGCGCCGGCCATGCGGCTTGGTGCGGAAATCGACTTCGATGTTGACGGCCTGCCCGACAATGACCGGATCGACCGGAAGGCCGGAATCGTCGAGAATGCGGCAGCCGGTGAAATAGAAGGCGCCGTTTCCCTTGCGTTCGCCGACGGCGCGCCAGCCAGCGCCGGCCCGGCCTTCTGAAAGCGAGGTCGCGAGATAGGATTGCACCAGAGCTGGCGCGGGCCCCTCCATCCGATTTTTCCGGCATCGAGCCAGATGGCGCGGGAGCAGAGGCTGGCGACGGCCTCCATGTTGTGGCTGACGAAGAGGACGGTGCGGCCGTCGGCGGCGATCTCGCTCATCTTGCCCAGGCATTTCTCTGGAAGCCGGCGTCGCCGACCGCGAGCACCTCGTCGACGATGAGGATTTCGGGCTCGAGGTGCGCGGCGACGGCGAACGCCAGGCGGACGTGCATGCCGCTCGAATACCGCTTCACCGGCGTGTCGATGAACTGCTCGACCTCGGCGAACGCGACGATCTCGTCGAACTTCGCGCGGATCTCGCGCCGGCTCATGCCGAGGATGGCGCCGTTGAGGAAAACGTTCTCCCGGCCGGTGAGTTCGGGATGGAAGCCGGTGCCGACCTCGAGCAGGCCGCCGACGCGGCCCGTGATGACGCAGCGCCCCGACGTCGGCTCGGTGATCCGCGACAGGATCTTGAGCAGCGTGCTCTTGCCCGCGCCGTTGCCGCCGATGATGCCGAGGATTTCCCCCTTCCCGACCGTGAACGACACATCGTTCAAGGCGTGATGGATGCGCTTCGCCGGCCGCGGCGGCACGCGCCCCAAGAGCCGGCGCGCACCATTCGCCAGCGCGTCGCGCAGCGTCCCATAGGCCGGACCGTCCCCCACCCGGAAGCTCTTGTGCAGGTGTTCAACCGTAACCGCGTTCAACGCCATAGCCCTCATACCCGGTCCACAAAACTCCGAGTCAAGCGCTCGAACACCAGCAAGCCGCCGGCGAAGAGTACGCCGGTGACCGCAATAGAGACGAGGATATCATCGAGCGCCGGCGCGGGGCCATCCAGCAAACCCCAGCGAAAGCCCTCGATTACCAGCGCCATCGGGTTGAGGGCGTGGACTAGGTGCCACTTAGCTGGAACCAGCGAGGCAGGATAGACCACCGGCGTCGCGAACATCCACGCCTGGGTCAGGAAAGGAATGGCGTATTGCACGTCACGAAACTCGACATTCACGACCGAGAGCCACAGTGAAATGGCCAGCGTCGCGATCAAAGCGAGCCCAAGGAACGCGGGCAGGAACAGAACCCCCCAGCCCGGCGCGATGCCATACCACGCCATCATGAGAACGAGCACGACGAAGGCGATGGCAAAATCGAACAGCCCGGTCAGAACCGTCGCGGCGGGCGCGATGAGCCGGGGAAAATAAACCTTGGTCAATACCGAACTCAAATTCACCAGCGAGCCGCTGCCTTGCACCAGCCCGCGCTGGAAGAAAAGCCAGGGGAGCAGGCCGCAATAAGAGAAAATCGGATAAGGAACGCTTCCGGAGGAAATCCCGACCAGCTTGCCGAAGACGAGGCTGAAGACGATCATCGTGCCGACGGGCTGCAGCACGGCCCAAGCCACGCCGATCGCGCTTTGCTTGTAGCGGACCGATATGTCGCGCCAGCACAGGACGATCAGAACCTCGCGGAATCGATAGAGCTCGCGGAGGTCGGCGAAACGCCAACCCCGCTTGCGCTCGACGATGGTCACTTGATCGCTCATGCGCGGCTCGCCGGCCCGACGGCACCGCGTTGGCCGACGTAGATGAAGCTTTGCGCCTCGCAAGTTTGCATGAAGGGAACGAATTCCAGATTGGGATGGCGCTCGCGGAATTCGCGGAAAGCTAGTTGTTCACCACGGTCGGGACGGCCGTAATAGCAGAACCAATCGTCGAAGATGATGATTGTCCCGATCTGAAGAAAATCCTTTACGAACTCCAGCACCGGCACCGTCGACGCATACAGATCGCAGTCGATGTAGATTAAAGCTGCTTTTTGCGGCGCGAGCGAGGCCGCCAATTCGGGCGTGAGGGAATGGTCGTAAAAGCCCTTGACGGTGCGCAGCCTTTCCTGCGGCATTCCTGCTTTGGTCAAAATACTTATAAATTCTTTCTCCCTAGTGGCCAATTTCCCTTTTTGGAAGACTTCCAACCGATCAATCTCCTCAATCTCTGGCAAGCCTTCGAAGGAATCGAAAGCGACATAGGACCAATCGAACAAATGACGCGTATGGTTCCACGCCATCTTCATCGTTCGGCCCGAGTGGCAGCCGAATTCGAAATAATAGCCGCGGACCGGGCGGTTGATGTGGCAGAAGCGCGCAGCGCCGAGGAACAACCGCTCGCGTTCCGACACGCCGAACGGCGTATAGCTCTTCCTCACCCACCGGGCGGAAGCCGAGGTGTCAGGCAAGCGACTCAGAATCGGAGCCACCACGGGTTTGATGGCTTGCCGAACCGATTGCGGCAAAAGAGCGGAAAGAGACTTCAACACGATCTATACATCCATGCGCTGGTGAATCGAAACATGAACCGGCATCGTTTAAGCGGTGAAGCGCCGCGCCGCGTCGACGAATTGCTGGACCCGTGCGCCCGCCGCGAAATTGGGCTCCATGGAACGGCCTCCGCGCGCCGCATCGACGAAGCGCCGCGCCAGTCTGCTGCACGGAGCGACCCGATCCTCGTCCGGACCGATGGTTTCGCGCACAGTTTCACCGACTGGCCGACCGGCTGCGCTCGCGCTGAAACGAAGTCCGGCGAAGGTATTCGGCTCGGAATTCTCCAGGATGGCGACGCCGCGCTCGCCGGTCACCGTCCAGCGGTGCAGCGGAGATTCCGCCGAGGCGTTGCTCAGATGCGCCTGGATCGGGGCACCGGCACTGGTTTTCAGCGTTAATATCGCATCGTCTTCCGCCGCAAGCAATCCAGCGGGCGCAAAATCCATCGCTCCCCTGTTCGAAAGCTTGGCTTCGAGCAGCGTCACCGGACCGAACAGCCACTCGAGCAGATAGAAAACATGTGTGCCGGACATCGTCAACACCCCACCCGCCTGCGCGCCATCGGTTTTCCACGACCACTTTTTCATGCGATAGGCATAGGAAAGAGACCGCCACTCGATTTCCACCTGTTGAATTTTCCCCAGTTGGCTTCGATCGATCGCGCTCTTCAACGCCTGAAAAGAGGCCGTTTCGATGAATTGGAAATCGACCGCCGTGGTCTTTCCGGCCGCCTGCCGCGCCAGTGCCGCGGCGCGCAACGCGTCGCCGGCAATCGGCTTTTCCATGAACACCGCGAGGCCGCGCTCCAGCGCCTTGCCGGCGAATTCGCAAGCAACGGCAGGCGGCAGCGCAATCATCACGGCGTCGATCCCGCTACCCAGAAATTCGTCAATCGAGCGGCAGGCGACGCAATCCCCAAGACGCGCTGCGATCTCTTGTGCTTTGTCATGGCGCCGGGCAATAACGGCTGCGATTTCAACGCCGCCAATTCCGGCGAAGGACGGTATGAGAACAGCCGAGCCAAAGCCGAGACCGGCAACTCCGATTTGGAACTTCGGCGATGGACCATCCACTCTTCAATTCTCGACTACGTGCACTTCGGGCAGCGGCAGGATGATCTTGGACTTGAGGCCCCGCCGTCGCAGCCCGGCGATGATCGGCTCGGCATAATGCCATGACAGCATGACCGCGTATTCGGGCTGCTCGTCGAAGAGCCTTTTTTCGTCCACGATGGGAATATGCTTGCCGGGCAGAAACAATCCGAGCTTCAGCGAAGTGCTCTGCTCGGCGATATAGGGCATCAAATCGGGATCGGCGCCGATGTAATTGAGCAGCGTGCTCGAACGCCCCGGACAACCAATGCCTGGCGCGAACTTGCCGGCGGCCCGAAGTTCGACTAGCCGCAGCTGCAGTTCGAATTTCGATTTCCGTACCGTCTCCCGGAACCGGTCGTAGGGCGCGTCCGAATTGAGGCCGGCGCGATCCTCCGTCTCCAGAAGACTGCGCAGCCGGTTGGAAACTGGCAGGTTCTTTCCCTTTACGGCATAAACGCGGATCGAGCCGCCGTAATTTGGTATTTTCTCCGCATCAGTTACGGTGAAGCCATAATAGGAGAAAAACAGCGCGAGCGGGCGAAGCGAATAGAACTTTAGATGCTCGTGATAGATCGAATCGTATTGTGCAGTGGCAAGGATGCTCGGCAGATAATGAGATTCCGTAACGAAGACGCCGCCATCCTTCAGAAGCCGCATCACGCCGCGCATCAATTCGCCGAGAGCGGCGACATGGGCGAACATGTTGGTCGCGGTGATCGCCGCCGCCTGCCCGTGAGTTTTGACGATACGTCTGGCGCAGGCCTCGTCGAAAAACGTTTGGATCGTCTCGATGCCCTCGGCGTTTGCGATTTCGGCGATATTGGTGGCCTCGATGCCGAGGACGCGCATGGAACGCGCCTTGAATCCTTTCAACAAGGTACCGTCATTCGACCCGATGTCGACCGCCAGCTGTCCCGCGGGAATAGCGTAGTTATCGACAATCGTGCCAGCCGTGTCCTGCAGATTTTTGACTAGCGTGCCGGTGATGCCGCTGCGATAGGGATAGGCCGGATGGAACAGGATTTCCGGCGGCACCACGTGGTCAATCTGGGCCAGCCCGCAATTCCGGCAACGCAGGAAACGCAAAGGGTAGATTTTCTCGGGCTCGCGCAACTGAGCGGACGTGAGCAGGGAATCGCAGGGCGGCTGGTGGCCAAGATCGAGCACCAGGACAAGATCGGCGGAGCCGCAAATCTGGCACGCGCTCAGCGAGCCGACCGCTAGGTCATGCTTCGGCATCGAATTCTTTTGCAAAGTCATGGTTTCTCCGAGAGTGGAAAAACAGAAATCAGGTTCGAGATTCGTCGACCAGAGCCGCAATGCGCCGAATCAGTCTCGGTCCGGCGACGTCCGGATGGAACCGCGTTTCGTAGCGGCGCCGCGCCCGCTCGACGATGGCGCGCGATTTCGGCTCGTCCGATACCGCGCGCTTCATCCGCTCGACGAAGCCGTCAGCATCGCTTGAAAGATAACAAGTCTCGCCGTCGACGAGATCAGGGTTGCCCAAGGCGGCGTTGGCATGTGCAATGACCAGCGCGCCTTTCGCCATGGCGGTCAGGATGCGGCTGCGATTTCCAATCGGCACGTCGATCGGAGCCAAAACGGCATGACAACGCTCCAGGATTCCATCGATGTCCTCGACGAAACCGAGATGCTTGAATTCCGGCTTGTCCTGAATCGCTTGGGCGAACCAGGCCGGCAAGGCTCCCCTGCCCGCTATCAGAATGAAAAATCCGTTCTCGCCCCAAAGGCGGCGCCAGCGCGGATAGAGCTTGTAGAGGGTGAAATGTAGCGCGGAACGCGAGCCCAGCCCTCCCAGGCTTCCAAAAAACAAGAAAGTCGGTCGATCAGGCAAATGGCGATTGAAGGACGGCAGCACGGTCTCGGGCCAGGGATAGGGTTCATATTCGGCATGCACGCCAAGGCCCGCCAAGACGTCGCGCGAGGAATCCGAGGCGACTATCACCTGGTTGGCGTTGCGTAAAACTGATTGGTAGATTTTCCTCCAAGTCCTGGCCGTGAGCCAATTCGACGGCAGATGAATCACGGCGCGAGGATTTTCGCGGACGGCATAAACCGCATGCGACCATACCGTCTGAAAGTTGAGATCGCCCAGCCAAACGATGCGTCGCCGCGCCGGAATTTCTATTGTTGCCCAGGCCGGCAACAAATCGAATGCCAGTATCAGATTGGGCTTGAACCGCCTGGCCCGATCGAGCGCGGGGACGAGCGCGGCGCGGTCCATCTGGTGGTTCATGCGGCCGGGCTTGACGAATTCGGGCGAGCGCGCGACGCAGATTTCCGCGGCGCTGGAACCGCCCATCGCCGCGGCATAAGCCGCCACATCGGCATCGGACCAGGATTTACCTTCCAGCAACAGGACATGAAGGATTTCATAACCCGTGTCGCGCAGCTGCCGAATGTAGTGGAAGAAAAGCACTGCGCTGGCGCCCTGCGTGGGATGGGGCACGCCGGCAACGCATACCAAAACCCGCGGGCGCGGCGATAGGGGCACGGCAGGCTTGGTCATTTTGGCTCGATGTAATTCCGTCAGGCTCATATCGGATTTTGCGACTTTTCCATGCTACCGCAGTCCGGGTGACTCGATGCCGCCCGGAACAAAATGAAATTTGAATTCGCGGCCGCGGAGACGCGGCCACTATGTCACGCGGCGGCGACCGCCGCGACCGGCACCACTGTCCGCACTTCGCGACCCAGCAGCGTGAACAGCAATACCACGCGCTGGTCGTCTTGCATTTCCTGGAACAGCCCGTCGCAATCGGCGAATGGCCCTTCGAGCAGGCGAACCGCCTGGCCCGGCTTGAAGGAAGGTGGCGACAGCTTGACAGCGCCCGCCTCGTCTTCGCGCGCCCGAATTCCGGCGATGATGGATTCCGGCACGCGGCGCGGTAAATCGCCATCAGTCAGGATCGCGCGCACGCCGACCGTGCCGTTTACCGGTCGCCAACGCGTCTTGGACGGATCGAGCCGGACGAAAAGATATCCCGGGAACAAAGGCCGCAGCACGGTTTCGATCCGGCGGGCATGACGCACGCGACGGCGATAGCGCGGCAAATAGGGCGCGAAACCCTGATTGGCGAGATGCTGGCGCGCCTTTTCCTCGGCGCGCGGCTGGGTTTGCACGACGAACCAAAAATCGCCGCTCATCGCGCCTTCCCCTTGCCCGCAGCTGGCGCGGCGATACGTAGAAATTCCGGCGCGAAGACGCGACTGCTTCCGAGCTTGACGCTGAGCTCGTCATAGATATCCTGCGGTCTGCGGTTTTCGGTGATTACCACCACGTCTTCCGGCCCGATGCCGAGAAGGTCGCGCAGCACGGGCAACCCGGCGACGCGCGCATTGTTGGTGGTGCGGTCGTAGATCCCGACTAGCTCGATCGTCATGCCGTGTGCCGCCAGCGAGGCGATCTCGGCGAGTTCGCCCGCACCGCACAGAATAATGCGCTTGTGTCCGGCGCCCTCGCAGCGCGCGAAGACATCGGCATATTCTTGGCGGGCGGTGCGGAAAAAGTTCAACGAGAAGTCGAGATATTCCGCGACCAGCCGGCTCTTTTCGGCGAAACCCTTGGGCGTGAGGTAATAGGCGTAACGCCGCGCCGGGGCTTCCCGGATCTTGATCAGGCCCTTGCGCACCGCGCGATGCACGAGCGCGTTGACCAAGCCCACCGAGATGCCAATCTGACGCGCGAGATCGCGCTGATTGGAAGCGCCCGCATCCGAGACGTTGTCGAGCAGCTTCACCGTTTCGGCGAGATTCCCGTTCCGATGCATTGACCCCCGCTTATCGTCCGCCAAGCGCGTGCCCTAATCCCTGAAAGGCGGCTTTCGGGCCCTCGCGGACCGGCTTGTTCATTGCGTGAGCATAGATGTTCATGCTATGAACAGTCAACTGAAAAACCATAGCATTTCAAATGGGTTAAGCTATGATTTGCGGCCAAATCCGGGCCAAAAGCCCATATCCGGGGGCCTGAAAGCCGATGCTGTCCCATCTCGACGAGCTCGAAGCCCAGACGATCTACATCCTGCGCGAAGCCCAGGCCCGGGTTGAGCCTTTGGGCATGCTGTGGTCTATCGGCAAGGACAGCAACGCGCTGTTGTGGATGGCGCGCAAGGCGTTCTTCGGCCGCGTCCCCTTTCCTGTGATCCAGCTCGACACCGCGATGGAACTGCCCGAGGTTTACGAATTCCGCGACCGCATCGTGCCAGAATGGGGTCTCGATCTGCATGTCGAGACCTGCCCGCCGATCGAAAGCACAGATCCTGCTTTGCCGCCGGCTGCGCGCGCCGCCGCGCGCAAGACCGAAGGGCTGAAGAACCTGATCGCGCAACGCGGCTATCGCGGCATCATTCTCGGCATCCGCCGCGATGAGCAGGCGATGCGCGCCAAGGAACGCGTGTTCAGCCCGCGCGATCTCAACGGAACCTGGAATTTCCGCGACCAGCCCGCTGAGCTCTGGGATCAGTACAAGACCGATCTGCCGCCGGGCGCGCATCTGCGCATCCATCCGCTTCTCCATTGGCGCGAGATCGACATCTGGCGCTACACCAAGCGCGAAAAAATCCCGATCGTGCCGCTCTATCTCGCGCGCAACGGCAAGCGCTACCGTTCGCTGGGCGAGAAAAATATCACCTTCCCGGTCGACTCCAATGCCGCCACCATCGATGAAATCATCGCCGAGCTTGAAACCACCAGCACCTCCGAACGCGCCGGCCGGTCGATGGACCATGAATCGGAGGACGCCTTCGAGCGTCTGCGCTCCGCGGGCTATATGTGATGGCGGAATCCGGGAAAGAGTCGCGCCCGCAACTGCGCATCGCCGTGGTCGGCCATGTCGATCACGGCAAATCGACGCTGATCGGCCGCCTACTACACGAGACCGGCAATCTGCCCGAAGGCAAGCTGGCCGAACTCGAGGCCTATTCACGGCGCCGCGGCGTCAATCTCGAATGGTCCTTCGCGCTCGATTCCTTCCAGGCCGAGCGCGACCAGGCGATCACCATCGACACGACGCAGATACCGCTGCGAACATCCCGGCGCGACATCATCATCATCGACGCCCCCGGCCACAAGGAATTCCTCAAGAACATGATCAGCGGCGCGGCCCAAGCCGACGCCGCAATTTTGGTGGTTGATGCCGGGGAAGGCGTGAGCGAGCAGTCGCGCCGCCACGCCTATTTGCTGCAACTCCTCGGCATCCACAAGGTGGTGGTGGCGATCAACAAGATGGATGTCGCCGGTTACCGGGAAGACCGTTTCCGCGCGGTCGGCGACGAACTCACGGTCTATCTGAAAAAGATCGGGATCGCGCCGCTTCTGGTGGTTCCGATTGCCGCGCGCGACGGCGAAAACCTAATCAAGCCTTCGGCGAAGATGGCGTGGCATGGCGGCCCGACGCTCTTGGCCGCGCTTGACGGGTTGATGCCGGCGCAACCTGCCGTGGCATTGCCGTTGCGCCTGCCGGTGCAGAATGTCTATCGCTTCGATACGCGCCGCATCGTCGCCGGCCGCATCGAATCCGGCCGGATCCGGGTCGGCGACGACCTGATCTTCTCTCCAGGAAACCAAGCCGCGCGGGTCAAGACGATCGAGACCTGGCCGCCCGGTCCCATCGTAAATGAGGCGGAGGCTGGCCAATCCATCGGCATCACGCTCGATCAGCCGGTCTTCATCGAGCGCGGCGATCTTGCAAGCCACGCTTCCGCGCCGCCGATGCTCACGCATGTGTTCCGTGCCCGTCTGTTTTGGCTCGGCCGAAGCAACCTGACCCAGGACGCAACATACCGGCTCAAACTGGCGACCCGCACCGCACCGGTGACTGTGCAGTCGATCGACCGGCTGATCGACATCGAGACCCTCACTGGCGCCGAATCCCGCGCCGTCGCCACCAACCAGATCGCCGAGGTTACGCTACGCAGCCCGGGCCTGCTCGCGCTCGACGAGTACAGTGTCAATCCCGCGCTGGGCCGTTTCGTGCTGATCGACGGCGTCGACACCGTGGCCGCCGGTGTCATTAACATGGAGGGCTTTCCGGACGAGCGCCGCACGGTCGCCGATGCCGGTCGCAATCTCTTCACCGCCGAGCACCTGCTCGGCGCCGAGGCGCGCAGCCGGCGAAACGGCCACTGCGGCGCCGTGTTCTGGTTCACGGGACTGTCTGGTGCTGGCAAATCGACCCTGGCGATGGAAGTGGAGCATCGGCTTTTCCTGCGCGGATATCAGGTCTACGTGCTCGACGGCGACAATGTGCGCCGCGGGCTTAACGCCGATCTTGGGTTTTCGCCCGACGACCGGCTGGAGAACATCCGCCGCGTCGGCGAGGCGGCGGCGCTGTTCGCCGATGCCGGGATGATCGTTATCACCGCTTTCATCTCGCCCTATATCGCCGACCGCGAACGCGCCCGCCAGGCCGCCAAAGAGGCCTTCCACGAAATCTATATCAAGGCCGACGTTGCCACTTGCGAAACCCGCGACCCGAAAGGCCTTTACAAGCGGGCGCGCGCCGGCGATCTACCCAATTTTACGGGCGTTTCGGCACCCTATGAGGAGCCGATATCGCCGGAGCTGGTGGTCGATACCATGCACCATCCGGTGGAGGACTGCGTGCGCGCGATCCTCGATTATATCGAGCACGTAGTCGGCATAAAAATGACGGGCGCGGCGGTCAAGTGATCACCGTCGCGACAGCCGGATCTGAAAAGGAACATTAAAATTGCTGCTGTGGGGACTTGAAACTCACCCGCGATCTTTGGCCAAGGCGATCAGCTGGCGACTTACCGGGAGCATCGACACTTTCATCCTAAGCTATTTGATTACCGGAAACTTTGCCATTGCCGGGTCGATTGCCGGTTTTGAGACCATGACAAAAATCGCGCTCTATTATTTTCACGAACGAATCTGGGCGGCCATTTCCTGGGGAAGGCGTTCGAGCCACTCTGTTTCTCAATAACACATCGCGCCAGCGACAGTATGTTATAGCTCCCAGCGGAGCATGCGTTCGGGCAAATTCGTCGCGCGCCACATGCCCTTGATGTCCGCGACCAGCCCCGCGGGCTTCACCAGCCGGGAGAAATCCGCCGGGCCGAGCGCGCGGTATTCGTCATGCGCGACCGCGCCGATCAACCCGTCGTAACCAGCGAGATCTTCGAGATTCCGACGAAGATCGATACCGTAATGCTCTTTCGCCTCACCGGCATCGGCATGGGCGTCGTGCACGTCGACCGCGCAGCCGGCATCGCGCAGCGCGCTCACCAGATCGGCGACCTTGCTGTTGCGCAAATCGGGGATGTTCTCCTTGAAGGTCAATCCCAGAACGAGCAACCGGGCGCCCTTGGCCTTGCCGCCGAGTGCCGCGGCGATCCCCTGCGCCACATAGGCGCTCATGCCGTCATTGATGCGCCGTCCGGCCAGGATGACCTCGGGATTGTGACCCAGTTTTTGCGACAGATGCGACAGATAGAACGGATCGACGCCGATGCAATGGCCGCCGACGAAGCCCGGCGTGAAGGGCAGAAAATTCCACTTGGTCCCCGACGCCGCCAGCACGTCATAGACCGACAGGCCGATACGGTTGAAGATTATCGTTACTTCGTTGATGAAGGCGATGTTGATGTCGCGTTGCGCGTTTTCGATGACCTTGGCGGCTTCCGCCGTGCGGACGCTCTTCGCGATGAAGATCTGGCCGCCATTGATCGCACCGTAGACTTCCGCGAGCTTGGCGGCGACCGCCGGCGTGTCACCCGAGACAACCTTGACGATCCGGTCGACCGTGTGTTTGCGATCGCCCGGATTGATTCGTTCCGGCGAATATCCCAGGTTGAAATCCTTGCCGGCGACAAGACCAGAGGCCTTCGCGATTTCGACGCCGCAAATCTCCTCGGTTACGCCTGGATAGACCGTGCTTTCAAGCACGACGATCGCGCCCGGGCCTATCACGCCGCCGACCGTGCGGCAGGCGGAGCGGACGGCATCAAGATCGGGCGCATTGTCCGCCGTCACCGGCGTCGGCACGGTGATGATAAAAACGTCCGCGCCCTTCATGATTCCGGGCTGGTCGCCGAGTTCGAGCTGGCTCGCGCGCAAGGCCGGTTCGTCAATTTCGCGGGTCCGATCATGTCCCCGGCGCAGTTCGGCGACCCGTTGCTGGCTGGAATCGAAACCGACGACCGGAAAATGCTTCGCGAGCGCGACCGCGAGGGGCAGGCCGACATAGCCAAGGCCGACGACGGCGATGCGGTAATTCAGCTTCTCGTCCATGTGCTTTGTGGGTTTCGCCGCGTCGACGCGACCGCCGGTCGGACAGAACGGGTCTAATAGCGCCTCCTTCGCCGCCAGGGCAATAGTGATTTTAGCCGCACGCTGCGCTATAGAACCCTCGTCTTGGACAGAAACCGCCCATCCTCATGACTGTATTGGTCACCGGCGCCGCCGGTTTCATCGGCTTTCATGTGGCCCAAGCCCTGCTCAATCGCGGCGAGCGGGTGGTCGGCGTCGACAACATCAATCCCTATTACTCGGTGGCGCTGAAGCGCGCGCGGTTGAAGGAGCTATCCAGCAATGCCCGGTTCTCGTTTTACCGCACTGAGCTCGCCAAGCCAGGGGCTTTAACCGCGATATCCAAGCGGCAGCGCGGCATCGACCGCGTCGTTCATCTCGCCGCGCAGGCCGGTGTGCGCTATTCGCTCGAAAATCCGCGCGCCTATGTGACCGCCAATCTGGTGGCGCAGCTCGAAGTGCTGGAATTCTGCCGGAGACTTAAGGGCTTGAAGCATTTCGTCTTCGCCAGCTCGTCCTCGGTCTATGGCGGCAACGCCAAGCTGCCTTTTGCCGAGACTGATCCGGTCGATACGCCGCAATCCCTCTACGCCGCGACCAAGCGCGCGGACGAATTGATGTCCTATACCTACGCGCATCTCTATCGCGTGCCCATGACTGGCTTGCGCTTCTTCACTGTTTACGGTCCGTGGGGCCGGCCGGACATGGCCGCGTGGCTCTTCACCGACGCGATCCTCAAGGGCAAGCCAATCAAGCTGTTCAACGCCGGCCGCATGCGGCGCGATTTCACCTATATCGACGACATCGTCGCGGGTGTGCTGGCCGCGATCGATCGGCCCCCAACCGATTCAAGAACCGACGCGCCCTACCGGCTTTACAATCTCGGCAACCATCATGCGGAACCGCTCGGCCGTTTCGTCGCCATCTTGGAAGCGGCGATCGGGCGCAAGGCCAAATCCGTCGAACTGCCGATGCAACCAGGCGACGTGGCAGCGACCTATGCAGAGATCGCCGCCGCCCAGCGCGATCTAGGTTTTGCCCCGTCGACGTCGATCGAACATGGCGTACCCCGCTTCGTCGATTGGTATCGTGCCTACCACAAGATCCGCTGATGCGCCGCGTTTGCGAGGGCCAGCCATGAGATCGCTGGTGATCGGCGCCACGGCGGGGCTGGGCCGGGCCTTGACCGAGCGCCTGGCCAAGAACGGTCACGATCTTTTCCTGGTTTCCTCGGATGCGGGCGATCTGGCGCCCTTGGCCGCGGATCTGTCGGCGCGCCACAAGGTGCGCGCCTTTTACCGCGCCTGCGATCTCGCCGCGCCAGACCCAGAAGCGCTCCATGCCGAGGTGAAATCGAAGCTCGGCGGCATCGAGAATTTTTTCTACATCGCCGGGCTTTCGTTGCGCGACACGCTGCCGGTTACGGACGAGCTTGCGCTTCGCCTGCTGAACGTCAACCTGGTTTCGACCATCAGGCTGGTGAACGTGTTCTTTGCCGATCTTGCCGGAACGCCGGGCGCCAATATCGTCGGGATCGGCTCGGTCGCGGCGTCGCGCGGCCGGCGCTACAACAGCATTTATGGGGCGGCCAAGCGCGGCCTCGATAACTATTTCGAGGCGTTACGCCACCGGCTGGCGGGCCAGGACTGCAAGGTGCAGTTCTACCGCGCCGGATATCTCAAGACGAAATTGACCGCCGGACAGAAGCTGCCTTTTCCGGCGCTCGAACCCGATGCGGCGGCGGCGGTGATCGTCGCCAATCTCGGGAAGGATCTGGGGGCGGTTTATCTGCCGCGCTGGTGGTGGGCGATCACCACTATCCTGCGGCTCGTGCCCTGGGTCCTATTCAAGCGGCTCGATATCTAAAGGGCGAACCCGTCACCTATCCTCGGCCATGGCGCCAGCGCAGAGCGCCGATATCGTCCATAGACAGGCTAACCACCAGGCCTGCCAGGCGCCGAAGCTCAACAGGCCGATCACCATCGCCGTGGCGGCAAAACCGAGCGCGGCGGCGCGCCGAACCGGCAACAAGCGCGCCTTGAAGCCGACATGCCAAAGGCCCCAGAAGATAATGGCGAGGCACAACGCGGTTCCCGGCAGGCCCAGCTCGACACGCCATTGTAACGCCGCGTCGTGCGGATGGAGAGGCAGAGCCTCGTTGTCGGGGGGCAGCGTAACACCAGATAGCGTCGTCGAAAAATTGCGGTGACCACCCGGCAATTCGCGCGAGGCGTCCATACCCCAGCCGAGCAATGGCCGCTCGGCGATGCGGTCAGCGGTAAAGCGCCAGATCAGGAGCCGGTGTATACCCGATTGCTTGAACCAGGGCGCGCGTTCTTGGAACGCCACCGTCGATTGATAGCTCGGCACGACCGCCGGAAGGACGGTGGCTGCGGCGAGCAATGTAGCAATGAGCACTGCCGCCACTGAACGCGGAAATCGGTAAGCAAGCGCGAAGGCCGCCACCCCCGCGCCGAGCCCCAAGAGCGAAGCGAGGCTCAACATCACCCAAGCTGCGGCGAATACGCAAAAAATTAGGACAGCGCCCTGCCAGGTTTTCCGCGCCGCGGTCAGCGCCGGCCAAAGCATCAGTACTATCGTCGTCACACCACGGTCGTAGCGGGTGAATAAAAGAGGATAATCGGACCCAACGCCATGAAGCAGCCGGACCACGGCGAAGTTATCGAACCGCTCCAATGCCAGAAGGAGAATGGCGAGCAACACGCCTGCAGCGGTGAATTGGGCGATGCGTTTTCCCGCCCGCGGCGGGAGATCGATGGCGGCAGAAAAGACAATGAGACCGCCAGTGCCGATGGCGAAGAAGCGCAGGCCCTCAAGCAGGCTGTGTTCCGGCAGGATCGACCACGACGCAGAAACCGTGGCCCACAGTGCTAGCGCCGCAACCATCACGGAGAGCGGTAAGACCCTGCCAACCCCGGCGAAGACCCGGCGCGGCGCCGCTGCGAGCAAGATCAGCGCCAATGCGGCCTGCAACGGCGCCAATCCCAAGGGTGCCAGCATGGCCAGGGGCGATATTACCAACGCCGCGGCGGCGAGAGCCGCGGTTCCATCGAGCAGCCACGGAGATGTCCGAAATGACCCTGTCATCGCGGCGCTATATAAGGGCAACCAACCCGATCCGACAATCAATACCGGATACCAGAAATCGGATTTTGATGGACGTGATGGATAGACTGCTATTCGGCAAGGATCCAGGGGCAGTTTATCCGCCGCGCTGGTGGCAGGCGATCACGACCCTTCTGCGGCTCGATATCTAAGCGCGGTCGCCCAAAACGCTCATCACCAGCGCGTCGAGATCGCCGCCATCGAAGCGCAGGCCCCGGACCCCGGCGGCTTTTGCCGCCTCCATGTCGATATCCTTGTCGCCGATCATGAAGCTTCGCTCCCGGTCGACCAGCCATTCGCGCATCGCGCGCAGCAGCATCCCCGGCGCCGGCTTGCGGCAATCGCAGCTCCGGCCAAAGTCCGGATGATGCGGGCAATAATAGAAGGCGTCGATATGGGCGCCGCTTTTGCCGAGCACGCCATTGACCCAGCGATGCAAAGCTTCGACGTCCGCCGGCTTATAGAGCCCGCGCGCGACGCCCGCCTGGTTCGTAACCACGAACACCAGATAGCCCGCGTCGTTGAGCCGTTTCACCGCGCGTTGCGCACCCGGCATCCAGTGGAAATCCTCCGGGCGCCAGACATAGCCGCTGTCGCGATTCAAGACGCCGTCGCGGTCGAGAAAGGCGGCGGGACGCTTTTCGGCCGGCATGTCGTATTATCTCCTGGATTGGCGCGCGGCCCACGAACGTAGAAAGGGGAGCCGCGCGGGGTCAAGCGCGACATTGACAGGGGCTGGGCGAACGCTACACCGTTGTGCCAGATAACGGGATAACGGGCGGGGAGAAGAAGTCCGTGGAGACCTGCAAGCCGCCCGATCCGGCACCGCATAAGCCGAAATTCGTGCTGCCCGCGAAGACTTGCGACGCGCATTGTCATGTGTTCGGCCCGGCCAATGTCTTTCCTTATGCGGCCGATCGCAGCTACACGCCGCCCGACGCGCCTAAGGAAAATCTCATGGCGTTGCACCGGTTCTTGGGCATCAGCCGCTCAGTGATCGTGCAAGCGAGCTGCCACGGCGCCGACAACCGCGCCACGCTCGACGCGATTGCGGCGAGCGGCGGGCGCTACAAGGGCATCGCCATCGTCGATGAAGGCGCCGACGACAAGGCATTCCGCAAGCTCGACGCCGGAGGTATTTGCGGCGTGCGGTTCAATTTCGTGCAGCATCTGGGCGGAAGGCCCGACATGAAATTCTTCCAGCGCACGGTCGGGCGCATCAAGGCGATGGGCTGGCATCTGGTGTTGCATCTCGACGCCAAGGACATCGCCGAGCTGAGCCCGATGATAAAGGCGCTGCCGCTGCCTTTCATCATCGACCATATGGGGCGGGTCAAAGCGGGCGACGGGTTGGAACAGCCGCCCTTCAAGGCGCTCCTCGAATTGCAGAAGCTCGAAACCTGCTGGGTCAAGGTGTGCGGCTCGGAGCGGGTTTCGACGGCGGGGCCGCCCTTCGCCGACGCCGTGCCCTTCGCCCAAGCGATCGTCAAGGCCGCTCCCGGCCGCGTGCTGTGGGGCACCGACTGGCCGCATCCGAATATCGCCAAGCACATGCCGAATGACGGCGACCTGGTCGATCTGGTGCCGTTGATCGCGCCCGATGCGGAAAACCGCCAGAAGTTTTTGGTCGAAAACCCGGCGCGGCTTTACGGCTTTGCCGCATGAGCGCCCTTTTGGAGGAGTTGCCATGAAAACCGTCGTGGTGAAAAACATATCGCGCGCCTCGGGCAACGCGATCAAGCAATTGCAGGAACTCGGCGTCTCGACCGTGCATGAGGCGATGGGGCGATCGGGGCTGATGAAGCCCTATATGCGGCCTATTTATGCGGGCGCGCGCGTGGCGGGCAGCGCGGTCACCGTTCTGGCCCAGCCGGGCGACAATTGGATGATCCATGTCGGCGCCGAACAATGCCAGAAGGGCGACGTGATGGTGGTGGCGGTGACGGCCGACAATACCGACGGCATGTTCGGCGAATTGCTCGGAACTTCGCTCCACGCGCGCGGCGTGACGGCGCTCATCATCGACGCGGGCTGCCGCGACGTGGCGGAACTCACCAAGCTGCAATTCCCGGTCTGGTCGCGGGCGATCTCGGCCAAGGGCACGGTCAAGGAAACGCTGGGCGCGGTCAATGTGCCCGTCGTTTGCGCCGGCGCGCTGGTGAAACCGGGCGATGTGATCGTGGCCGACGATGACGGCGTGGTGGTGGTTCCGCGGAAAGATGCAGAGGACACGGCTTCCAAGGGCAATGAGCGCATCGCCAAGGAAGACAAGAATCGCGCGCGGCTCGCCAAGGGCGAGTTGGGGCTCGACATGTACAATATGCGCGCCAAGCTCAAGGAGCTGGGGCTCAAATACGTGGACCGGCTCGAGGAAGAGGAATGAGTCCGGCCACCGGTAATATGGGCGGCAATAAGAGCCGCATCGCCCTCATCGGCTTCGGCGAGGTTGGATCGCTCTTCGCCAAGGAATTGACCGCGACCGGCCGGCACGAGATTTCGATCTACGATATTTTGTTCAAAGGCAAAGCGGGCAAGGATATGCAGGACAAGGCGCGCGGCCTGATGGCCGAGCCCTGCCCGTCCGCCGCCGATGCCGCCAAGGGCGCGCTGGTGGTGATCTCGGCCGTCACCGCCACCTCGGCGCGCGACGTGGCCGAGGAAGCGGGCGGTTATCTCAAGCCGGGCCAGTTCTTTCTCGACATCAATTCGGTTTCGCCCGAGACCAAGCGCGCGGACGAGCAAGCCGTCTCGCGTTCGGGGGCCTCATATGTGGAGGCGGCGGTGATGGCGCCGGTCGAGCCCTATGGCATCAAGGTGCCGATGCTGCTGGGCGGTAAGCGGGCCAAGGAGTTGCAGGATATCCTTGTGCCTTCGGGCATGAAGATGATGGCGGTGAGCGAGAAAGTGGGCCACGCCTCGGCTATCAAGATGTGCCGCAGCGTCTTCATCAAGGGTATCGAGGCGCTGGCGGTGGAGGGATTTTTGGCGGCGCGGCGCTACGGCGTGGAGGACCAGGTCATCGCCTCGCTCGACGAAACCTTTCCGAGCCTCGATTGGGAAAAGCAGGCGGGGTATCTGATCTCCCGCGTGTTGCAGCATGGCCGCCGCCGCGCCGCCGAGATGCGCGAAAGCGCCGAGACCGTGGCTAATGCCGGTATCGAGCCGCTGATGACCGAAGCCACGGCGAAGCGACAGGATTGGCTCGCCGACCGCGCCGAGGAACTGCCCGCGCTCAAATCCGCGCCCGAAAAGAATTGGCGCCAGAGCCTGGAAGCGATTTTGAAGCGGCTGAAGCCGGCTAAGGCGGCGGAATAGAAATGCTAAAAACCTGGCACGTGATCGGCGCCGTCGTCGTGGCGGCGGGATTGATCGCCTGGATGATCGTCACCTCCATCCGCTGAGATCCAACCATCCGGACTGGCTCGTTGCCAGTCCTCTGCCGATCACGTAGGTTCGGGTCCATGGCCGGTCCCGGCAATAAAAACGACCACATCATCGTCACCGGCGCGGACGCCAATTATTACGGGCTGGTCCGCGACCTGTTGAATTCGCTGGCGGATCGCGGGGTCAAATCGCCGCTGGCGGTGCTCGATGTAGGCTTCGAGAAGGCGCAGCGCAAAAGCCTCGAAGCGGACGGCATAAACGTGGTCGAGCCGCAATGGGACATCGACTTCCCCGGGCGCGCCAAATTTCCCGGCCATTTCCGCGCGCTCACCGCACGGCCGTTCCTGCCGCGCTACTTCCCCGGCTACCGGACCTATATGTGGATCGACAGCGACACCTGGGTGCAGGACAAGGCGGCCATCGAGCTCTATTTGTCGGTGGCGCGCGAGGGCAAGCTCGCCATCACGCCGCATATCGGCCGTTCCTATCTGAGCTTCAAGAAATGGCAGCGGCCGCGCTTCAACACGCTCATGTTCCGCGAATACCGCAAGGGTTGGGGCTGGCGCACCGCCAACGATCTCGGCCGTTTCCCCATCGCCAATGCCGGAATTTTCGCGCTCGACGCCGGCGCGCCGCATTGGGAGCTGTGGAAGGCCGCCATGGCGCATGGGCTCTCGACCAAGCCCACCATCCTGCGCGAGCAGACCGCGCTCAATTACGTCATTCACCGCGACAAGGCGCCCGTGGGCTTGCTGCCCGATTGGTGCAACTGGATCTGCATCGACGCGCCGCCCAAGCTCGACGAGAAGACCGGAATGCTGGTCGAGCCCGAGCCGCCCTATCGCCCCCTGGGAATTCTCCATCTGGTCGGGCCGGCGCGCACCCACGAATTCACGCTCGAGACCCTTTCCGGCGGCAGGGAACAGGGCTTTTTGCATTACCGCCACTGGCGCGGCCGGCAAAAAGAGAAACGGTCCTAGACCGGCGGCTGCGCGGCTCGCATAACTACGCCGCGAAAATCTCCTTGAGGCGCTTCACCATTTTCGCGTGGCGCGCAGCGTCGGCCAAGCCCACCGCCTTGCCGACACCAAGATAGCGCTCGGCCACTTCCGGGTTCTTGAGCAAAGCCTTCCCGGTGCCGGAGAGCGCCACACGGCCGTTCTCGATCACATAGGCGCGGTCGGATATGGCGAGCGAGAGCCTGGCGTTCTGCTCGGAGAGCAAGATCGCGCGGCCTTCGGAGCGCAACGAGGCGATCAGCCGGAATATCTCCGCCACCAGCACCGGCGCCAAGCCCAGCGAGGGCTCGTCCAGAACCAGGATGCGCGGCGCGGCCATCAATCCCCGCGCGATCACCAGCATCTGCTGCTGCCCGCCCGAGAGATTGGCCACCGTCTCGCCGCGCCGCTCCAGCAGCACGGGAAAGCGCGCGCACACGCTTTCGATGCGCTTTTTTATCTCCGGCTCGGACAGGCCCTTGCGCTGGGCATAGGCGCCGAGGCGGAGGTTTTCCTCGACACTCAGCCCGCCGAAGACCTGGCGGCCCTCGGGCACGTGGGATATCCCCTTGAGCACGCGGGCGCGCGGGCTCAACCCGTCGATGCGCTGGCCTTCCAGGGTTATCGTACCGGCGCGGATGGCGAGCAATCCGGAGATGGTTTTGACAAGCGTGGATTTACCCGCGCCATTAGCGCCGACCAGCGAAACGATCTCGCCCGATCCCACCGCGATGTCGACATCGTGGACGACATTGGCGGAATCATAGCCGGTGGAGACGCCCTTCAATTCGAGCATCAGGATTCCTCCCCGACATAGGCGGCGATGACGCGCTTGTCCTTTTGGATCTCGCGCGGCGATCCCGCGGCCACGCCCTTGCCCGCGTCCAAGACGATCACCTGATCGGCCACGCCCATGACCAGCGACATGTTGTGCTCGACCACGATCACGGTGATGCCGCTGTCGCGCACCGCGCGCAGCAACTCGGCCAGATCGGCGGTCTCGGCGTCGTTCAATCCCGCGGCGGGCTCGTCGAGCAGCAGGAGCCGCGGGCCGGCCATCAGCGCGCGCACCACTTCCAGAAGCTTCTGCCCGCCCATCGGCAAATCGGTCGCCGCCATGTCCCGGAAGGGCGCCAACCCCACCAATTCCAGCAGCGCATCGGCCTTGGCGGCCAGAGCGCGTTCCTCGCGCAAGGCGCCCGGCAGCCACAGCATCTGCTGCCAGGGCGCCCGGCGGACATGGAGATGCGATCCGGCGAGCGCGTTTTCGAGCGCGGTCAGGCCAGGGAAAATCCGCGCGGTCTGAAAGGTGCGGATGAGGCCCCGCGCCGCGATCTCGCCCGAGCCGAGGCCCAATATCGATTCTCCGTAGAATTTCACGTCGCCTTGGTCGGCGGCGTAGAGATTGGTGACGAGATTGAACAGCGTCGTTTTTCCTGCGCCATTGGGGCCGATCACGGCGGTGAGGCTGCCCGCGGGCACGGTCAGGCTGATGTCGGATATGGCCCGGATGCCGCCAAAGCTTTTAGATAGATTGATGATCTCTAGCGCCGCCGTGGTCATGGAATTGCCTTTTGCCGAGAGCGGCGGAAGTGTCCCGTCACCAACGCGGCCAAGGCGCCGAACATGCCGTCGCGCAGCCAGAGGAAGCACATCACCAGCAGCGCGCCCTCGGCGAAGGTCTTGTAGAGCGCGAAGGGCTGGAAGACCGTGGGGAGAAGCGTGAGCAGCGCCACGCCCAGGATCGGGCCGATCAGCGTCCCCTCGCCGCCCGCCACCAGCATGGCGATCATTTCGAAGGAGCGCGGCGTACCGACCATCTCGGGCGACAGGAAATGGAAATAGAAGGCGTAGAGACTTCCCGAAAGCGAAGCGAGCGCGGCGCTGATCAGCACGGCCGCTAGCTTGTAGCGCACCACGTTGACGCCGAGCGCCGACGCCGCGGTCTGGTCGGTCCTCACCGCCTTCAAGGCGCGGCCGAAGCTCGACCGCATGCCGCCCATCAGCAGCAGCACCAAGGCCACGATGATGCCCGCCACCAGGTAATACATCGAGAGCGGCGTCGAGAACACGAAACCCGCCACGGCGAAGGACGGGATGCCGGCCAGGCCCGAAGGTCCGCCGGTGGTGTCGGTCAGGCCGACGGTCAATGAATCGATCAGCAGGCCGAAGGCGAGCGTCGCGAGCGCCAGGTAATGGCCGCGCAAGCGCAAGGTGACGAAGGACAAGGCCAGCGCCGACGCCAGCGAGAGAACCATGCCGGCCAGCGTTCCCAAAAGCGGCGAGACGCCATAGGTCACCGCCAGGATCGACGCGGTGTAGCCGCCGATGGCCATGAACCCGGCCTGGCCCAAACTCACCTGCCCGGCGAAGCCCATCAGCACGTCGAGGCCGAGCACGGCGATGTAGAGGATGCCGGTGATGACCAGGGAGTTGAGGATGCTGCGGCCGGGCAGAAGCCAAGGCAGCGCCAGCAGCAAGGCCACGGCCAACACGCCGAAGACCGCCCCGCCCTTGCCCTCGATGCGCAAGATCGAGCGGTAGACGCGCTGCTCGTCGCGCACGTCGGTGCGCCGCGCCGGGCCCGCCGAAAAGAGGCCGTTGGGCCGCCACAGCAGCACCGCCAGCAGAAGCGCCAAAGCCAGCGCATTGGCGAAGAGCGAGGAGACGTAACCCGCCGCCAACTGCTCGGCCACGCCCAGGAAGAGGCCGCCGGCGACCGAACCGATGAAGCTGCCCATGCCGCCGATGGCGACGGAAATGAACCCGAAATTGGTGAAGAAGCCGCCGGTGTCGAATTCGAGCGAGGTGATCGGCGCCACGGCGATGCCGCTGATGCCGGCGATGAGTGCGGCCAAACCGAAGCTCAACAGCGTCATGCGCGGCACGTCGATGCCCATGAGCCGCGCCGCCATGCGGTTCTCGGCGCAGGCCCTGAGCGCCATGCCGAGCGTGGTGCGCTGGATCAAAAACCAAAGCGCGACAATGATCGACGCCGCGATGCCGGCGATCCAGAAGCCCTGGGTCGGCACGCGGATGTCGCCGATCAGCACCGGCGCCTCGCCCGAGAAGGGCGGCAGGGCATAGGGCTGGCTCGACCAGAAGACCAGCAGCAGGCCTTCGATGAGCGTGAGGAGACCCGCCGTCATCACCAGCATGGAGCTGGTGGGAAGCCGTGGCAGCGCGGGCACGAAGGTCGCCGCGCCCAGCGCCAGCCCGAAGAGCCCGGTGCCGAGCGACGCCGTCAGCGCCGCCACCAGCACGGGCCAGCCCAACGCGACCTGGAAGGTGTACATCAGCAGCGCGCCCAGAACGCAGAACGCGCCCTGGGCCAAATTGATGACGCCGGTGACGCGGAAGACCAGCGAGAATCCGAGCGCGATGACCGCGAAGACCGCGCCTTGCAGCAACCCGCCGATGACGATCTGGATCGCGAGGTTCATGGGTCTCCGCTCAGTTGAGCGGGAGGCCGGTCGGCTTGCTGACGATTTCCCAGAGGTTCTTGGCCGGCGCCCAGCGCGTCACCACCGCGTCGGAGACGTCGAGACCGCGCTGCGGCGTGGCTATGAAATCATAGACGCCGTTGACGCCGGTATAGCCCTTGGTCTGGGCGAGCGCCGCGCGCAGCTGCACCGCGCTGGCGCCGGTCCCGAGCTTCTTCAGCGTCTCGATCACCAGCATGGCCGGCTCCCAGCCCAGCTCGGAGGCGATGTCGGGCTGCGCGCCGTTATCCTCGAAGGCCTTGTAGAACACCTGGCTCTTGGCCGCGACCGCCGGGGGGAGCAGCGTCGGATCGCGCACCACCCATTGCGCCGCCGGGATATAGAGTTGCCGGGGAAGGAAATCCTTGTACTGGGTCATCTGGGCGTAGGTCATGTTCCCGTCGGTGGTGGCGATGGGAATGTCGAGACCCGCCTGCTGAATTCCGCGGAAGATAGTGGCGATCGGCGTACCAGTGCTCCAGGCGATCAGAACCTGGGGCTTTGCCGCCTTGATGCTTTCGATCTGGGCAGAGACGGTCAAGTCGGTGGTGTTGAAATGCTCGCGAGCCACCACCTTGATGTCCTGGTTCTCGGGTTTTTGCAGCAACGCATCGATGCCCTTTTCCGCGTCCTGGCCGGTGGCGTCGGTCGAGTACATCAGGGCGAATTTCTTCCAGCCCTTCATGCGGAAATAACGGATCACCGCGTCGGCGAGGTCGAGGGTCGAAACACTGGCGGTAAAGACATAGCTGTCGGCATCGGGGTGGATGCCGGGCGAGAAGCAGTACATCACCGGCCCGTCGGCCATCAGCGGCGCCATGGCGCGGCAGGAGGCGACCAGCGACGAACCAAGGATCACCGCCGGCTTCGATGACGCGACGTCGGTGGCAAGCTGGACCGCGAGTTGCGGACTGGTCTGGTCGTCGTGAAAGACGAATTTGACCGGACGGCCCTGGATGCCGCCCGCCGCGTCGACCGTTTTTTCCAGCAGTTGCAGCGATTGCTGCTCGCCCTTGCCGAGAAACGCAGCCGGCCCGGTGAGCGGCAGGATGACGTTGATTTCGTAATCATCGGCGGCGAGCGTGGAGGAGGCCGGGGACAGGGCCAGGAATGCGACGAATAGCGCCCCCGCCCAGGCGGGAACGGCGTGGAATCTGGTCTTCATGGCCCCCTCTGCCGTGTTTGGCGGGCATTATTCATTCCGCCGGGCCGCCGGGCAAGGCCGAAACGCCTCGATCAGGCTCTATTCCGGCGCGGCCGAGATGATCTATCCTGGCGCCAATCGGGCTTCGGGGGAGGAAACCGGCCATGAGCGTCAGTACCCAGCTGAAGAAACTGATCGAGGCGGCGGCGCCCTATTGGGCAGGCGAGGCCGAGGTATTCGCCACATATTGGAGTTGGGACAAGCGCAACCGCGCTTCCGACCGCAAATGGCTCGCCTATCAATGCTCGAAGGAGGTCTGGGGCTCGGGCCTCGCTCCCTTGGACAAGGGGATTTTCCTGGGGCCGGCCGAGGAGCTGATCGAAGCCTTCCCCAAGATCGACAACGGCATCGACCGGCACAAGGTGCTGGAGATCGCCGAGGGGCTCTGGGCCGAGTTCGCGCATTACTGCGCCTTCGCCGACGCCCATGACGCGCTCGGCGAGCCGGGCGAGCCCACATTGACCCCGTTGGCGGTGAAGTTCTCCTGGAAGGAGGATCTCGAACTCTCCCGGCTGCGCCTGAAACACCGCGGCGATCATCCGCGCCTCGGCCAGCGCGCGACCAATTTCACCGAGGGCGGCTATTGCACGCTCTTCTCCGAGGGCATGAAACTGAAGCACCACACCGCCGGACCGCATGGCCGCGCCAACGCGCTCATCGCCGCAGCTTGCGAGAAGGTCTATGACGACGAATTCGGCCACATGCTGAAAGGCATCGTCGGATTGGACCGCGAGACCATGACTCCGGCCGATTGGAAGCTGCTGGAAGAGCTGTCGATCGCCCAGTTGAAGCTGCGCATCGTCATGCGCAACTCGCAATTCGGATATCCGCTCTCGGAAAAGCGCCTCGCGGAACTGCTCGCCGGCAAAGGCCGCCCGCTCGCCTTCGATTACGACCGGGCCCGGCTCGCCGCCTAGCCCCGCTTAACCGGCGATGGTCGCGCCGCCGTCGATCACGATCGACTGGCCGGTGATGTAACGCCCCGCCTCCGAGGCCAGCAGCACCGCCATGCCGGCGATGTCGCCGGGCTCGCCGACGCGGCCCAAGGGCGTCGCGGCGACGCGCCGGGCGAGGACTTCCGGGTTATCCATGAGCGCCTTCGAGAATTCGGTGCGCACCAGCCCGGGCGCTATGCAGTTGATACGGATGTTGAACTTGCCCCATTCGCCGGCGAGGCTGCGCGCCAGCTGCATCACCGCCGCCTTGGAGACGGAATAGCCGCCGAGATTGGGCGAGCCGCGATAGCCGCCGATCGAGGCGATCAGCACGATCGAGCCGCCGCCATGCGCCGCCATTTCGGGCAGCACCAGCGAGCAGAACCAGAGCTGGCTTTTGACGTTGACCGCCATGACCTTGTCGAAGACCTCGTCGGTTATCTCGGCGAGCGGCCCGTAATAAGGATTGGTGGCGGCGTTCAGCACCAGGCAATCAATCCGGCCGAAAGCGGCGCGAGTCTTGTCCACCAGCGCCTTCACCTGCTGCTTGTCGCCCACATTGCAGGGAATGGCCAAGGCCTCGCCGCCCGCCGCCTTGATGGCGGACGCCACCGCCTCGCAAGGCTCGGCCTTGCGGCCCGAGATCACCACGCGCGCGCCGGCGCGCGCCATTTCCTCGGCGATGGCGCGGCCGATGCCGCGCGACGAGCCGGTGACAATGACGGTCTTGCCCGCGAGATCGAAGAGTTTCAAATCCGCCTCCCCCTGGCCCGCCGAAACGGGAGCATGCTACACGCAGACGTGATTGCGGGGAATGCGCAACCGTGCAAGGTTCGGGAAAATCCGGGGGAAACCGAAATGGCGATGAAGCTTTATACCTATTACCGCTCGCAGGCGAGCTTCCGCGTCCGCATCGCGCTCAACCTCAAGGGGCTGAAGCGCGAGGACAGTTTTCTCCATCTCGAACGCGGCGACCAGTTCAAGCCCGAATACCAGAAGCTCAACCCGCAGGCGGTGGTGCCGACGCTCTATGACGGCGATCTGAAGCTGTTCCAATCCTTCGCCATTCTCGAATATCTCGAGGAGACTTACCCCACCCCGCCGCTTTTGCCCAAGAGCGCGAAGGATCGCGCCTGGGTGCGGGGCTTCGCGCTGGTCAACGTCGCCGATTCCCATCCCCTCTTCGTGCCGCGCATCCGCAACTATCTGACCCAGGTGCTCGAGGTCGATGACGCGCAACGCCTCGACTGGATCCAGCACTGGATCACGCTCGGGTTGCAGGCGATGGAAAATCTTCTGGCCGAGCACAAGGAGAGCGGCAAGTTCTGCCACGGCGACGCGCCCACCTTTGCCGATATCTGCCTCGTCACCCAGGTCTTCCCGGCGACCATGTTCAAGGTCGAACTCGCCCCTTATAAGCGGGTGATTCGGGTCTATGAGAGCTGCATGGCGATCCCCGCTTTCGCGCAGGCCGCGCCGCCGAAGCAGCCCGACGCCGAATAAGCGATAAGTAGTTTCCGAAGCTACCGGCGCGGGCGCGGCTCCGGCTATGGAGAAGGATGTACACCCACATCCTGATACCGACGGACGGGTCGGAACTCGCCGAAAAGGCCGTCCGACACGGCATCGAGCTCGCCAAGCGGATCGGCGCCAAGGTCACAGCGCTGACGGTTTTGCCGCCTTTTCACATGCTGACGACCGACACGGCTATGCTCGAGGACACCGCGCCTCAATACAAAATCCACATGTTGGACAATGCCAAGAAAATCCTGGGCGCCGTGGCATCGGCGGCGAAGGCGGCGGGCGTCGCTTGCGACACGCTCCAAGCCGAGCATGAGCATCCTTATGAGGGAATCATCGCCGCCGCGAAGTCGAAAGGCTGCGATCTCATCGTCATGGCCTCGCATGGCCGCCACGGCATTTCCGCGATCGTGCTGGGCAGCGAGACGGTGAAGGTGCTGACTCACTCCAAGATCCCGGTGCTGGTCCATCGCTGAAAAGCGGAAACGAAACGACCAGGGCTCGCCGCCGAAGCGGCCCGACGCCGAATAGCGGGAAGTGGAGCTAGATTTTTCCCGAGTCCAAGGCGGTCAGCCGGTCCGCCTCGCTTTGGGCTTGTTCGCGGGTGCGGTAGAGCATCCGCGGATGGGACTTTTCGGCCCCACTGGCTCCTTCAACCGTCCATCCCGAGATCTTGTCCCGGTTGAACTCGACGATGCGGTAAATGGCCATATCGCCCATATGGGATGGCCGGGCGGCAAGCCAATAGGCTTGGAAATTTAAACCTCGCAAGATCGGCGATGCCGGGGCCGCGCGGGATCCTAAGCGCATGGCTCGCATGCCGCCCCCGCGCTCGCGCCGTCCCCCACCCCTGTGCTAGAACCCGCCTCCCATGGTGGAAATGACCGATATCGCCGGCATTCCCGGCCGGACCAGCGACGCCAAGGTCATCGGCCTGGTCAGCGGCGCTCATTTCATGAGCCATGTCTACATGCTGGTGCTGCCGCCGCTCTTTGCCCTGGTTTTGGTGGATTACCCGGTGGGCTATGAGGGCCTGGCCTTCGCGCTCGCCAGCTTCAACGTGGTTTCGGCGCTGTTCCAGACGCCGGCGGGATTCCTGGTCGACCGGCTGGGCGCGTGGCGTCTCCTGGTCGGCGGGCTGGTGTTGAGCGGCTGCGGCGTGGCGCTCGCCGGACTCATCCCGTTCTATTGGGCGCTGATCGGCGGTTTCGCGCTGATGGGGCTCGCTAATACGATCTATCACCCGGCAGATTACTCCATCCTGTCCCATGCCATCGGCGGCGGAAAACTGGCGCATGCCTTTTCCATCCACACCTTCTTCGGCACATTGGGCACGGCGGTGGCGCCGGTTTCGATGCTGTTCATGGCGAGCCTGTGGGGCTGGCGCACCGCGTTTTTGGGCGCGGCGGCGTTCGGATTCGCCATGGCGATCGTGCTGCTGGTCAACAAGCACGCGCTGAGCGACCGGGTGGAACTCGCCCGCCTCCCGGCCAGGCCGGATGCGAAGGAGCGCCAAGCCGCCGCGGAGCCCGCCGGCTGGCGGCTGCTGCTGTCGCCGCCGATCTTGCGCAACGTCGCGTTCTTTCTCGTCTTGTCGCTGGCGGGCGGCGGCATCCAGGGCTTCTCGATCGTGGCCTTGGGCGCGCTCTACAACACGCCCTTGGCGCTGGCCAATGTCGCGCTCTCCGCCTATCTGCTGTTGAACGCGCTGGGCGTGCTGGCGGGGGGATTCGTGGCGATGCGCGCCAAGCGCCACAATCTGGTGGCGGGCGGCGGCTTCGTCGCGAGCGGCGCGCTGATCTTCCTCATCGGAATCGTCGATCTCCAGGCCGCGCTGCTGGTGACGGTGATGGCGATGAGCGGGTTCCTCAACGGCGTCATCCAGCCCTCGCGCGACATGATCGTCCGCGCCGCCACGCCCAAGGGTTCCTTCGGCAAGGTGTTCGGTTTCGTTTCCACCGGTTTCAATCTGGCCGGCATCGTGGCGCCGCTGCTGTTCGGCTGGTTGATGGACAACGCGCATCCACGCAGTATTTTCCTGCTGGTGGGCGCCTTCACCCTGTTGTCGTTACCCTTGCTGACCGGCAAGGCGCCGCATGACAAAATCAAGCTCGAAACGGGAGAAGCGGAATGACGCATGCGCCGCGCCGGCTCGGGCCGCCCATGCTGGCCGCCGCCATAGTATTGGCGCTTGGGCATGGCGATGCCCGCGCCCAGGACGGCGCCCAGTTGTTCAAGAGCAATTGCAAGGTCTGTCATTCGGCCGAGGCCGGCCAGAACAAGATCGGTCCATCGTTGTTCGGCGTCGTCGGCCGCAAGGCCGGAACCGCGGCGAGCTATACCTATTCCGACGCGATGAAGAATTCGGGCCTGACCTGGACCCCCGGCCAGCTCGACACCTATCTCGTCAATCCCAAGGGCGTCGTGCCCAACACCAAGATGCTGTTCCTGGGGCTGAAAAAACCAGAAGACCGCAAGGCGATTATCGGTTATCTGGAAACGCTGAAATAGCCGCTTAGCGCCGCGTGATGCGGCGGGCGTGCAGCAGCAGATTGCCTTCGATCGATTGCCAGACGGCGAGGCCAGTCACGCCCAGGGTCAGTTCGCGCGCGCGCTTCATCAGCGACAGCGCCAGGGCGAATTCGGGACCGAGGCCGAGCGCCGCGCCCACCAGGATATAGCCGCCTTCCTGCACCCCCGCCGCGGCCGGGACGAAGAAGGCCGCGCTCCGGAGCGCATAGGTCAGGCTTTCGAGCATGATGAGCGATGCCAGGCCCATCGGCACGCCCATGAAGGCGAGGATGATGCCCGCCTCGCCGACGCCGACGATCCAGGCGACGAAATGGATCGAGACCGCGGCTGCTATGGCGGGACGGTCGGCGTAAATCGCATGAATGCGGTTATGCAGCCCGCCGATTTCCGACAGATAGGTCCAGCCCTTGTTGACACCCAGACGCTCGGCGAGGGTTTCCAGCGGGCGGAACAGGCCGAAGCGCTGGGCCAAGGCGAAGGCGCCGGCAAGGAATATGACGGTGGCGATGCCGGCCAGCGTCAAAGCGATCAATGTGCTGCCCGGCCGCTCGATCAGGAGCAAAACGCAGCCCAGGATGGCGAACGCCGCCTGGGCGATCATCTCGGTGGTGAGATCGACCACGGTCGAGGCGGTGGCCAGGGTCATGTCGACGCCGCGCATGGTCATGGCGCGGATACCGACCATCTCGCCGCCGGCGGGGATGATGCCGAGAATGTCGCCGCCGGCGTCGCGCATCCAGCGGAACCAGACGAAGCTCGACGCCTCGGGTCGCGGTTCTTTGAACAGCGCACGCCAGGCCAAAGCGCAAAGCGAAACGGGCACGATCTGGAAGGCGCAGATCGCGGCCAAGCACGGCAACCCCGCCATTTCCAGCGCGTCGCCGACGGCGGCGAAGCCCTGCCACGCGACCAGGCAGGCGCCCGACAACACGCCCAGGATGGCGAATATCGCGAGCACCGCCTTCATGCCGTGCCCCTAAAAGAAGTTGCCGGCTCCGCCGACGGGGCCAGCCCGGCGAAGGGCACGGAGCGGAGGCCTTGCGCCTGAAGCGCGGCCGCGACCCCGGCATCGGTCAAGGCCTCGAATTCGCCCGCGCAGGCATAGTGGCTCGGCCACGCCTCGGCCCCGCCGAAATGCACCGTGGCGGGATGGACGTAAAGTTCGGAAACGCAATCGGGTAGATGTTCGATGTAGTTCTTGACGCGCTCCTTGCGCATGGCGCCGGTGTCGCTCAATCCCAAAACGCAATCATTGTGGGAAATTCCAGCGCGGTCGAGCGCCCGCTTCAGGCGCCTCGTCCAATGCGCCTGGGTCAGCCAGGCGAAGAGCCGCGCCGCCAGCAAATCGCCCGTCGCGCGCCAGGCCTGCACCGGGCGCTCGTAAGGCACGCGCACCGCCTTGATGCCGTATTCCGGCGCGAGGCGAATGAGCGTGTCGGCCACGGTCGGATGGGTATGGAAGTGGTGATGGGCGTTGACGTGATCGAGCGCCAAGCCCGTGGCGTGGAAGGCTTCGAGCTGGGCGCGCATCTCGCGCTCCATCTGCCGGCGCGCGGCGGGATTGCGGAAGATCCGGATGCCGGCGCGGAACGGATCCGCCGGAAAACGCCCATCCGGCCCGACCAGTTCGGGAATCTCCCCGGGGTCCAAGACCGGGCGTCCATCCACCAGAACGAGATGCAATCCCACGCCGAGCCGGGGCAAACGCTTGGCGCGCGCCACCGCATCGGCCGCGGCGGGCGCGGCCACCATCAGGCTGGCGGCGGACAATATGCCGCGCCGGTGTCCCTGCTCGACCGCCTCGTTGACCGCGGGATCGAGGCCGAAATCATCCGCCGTGACGATGAGCCGTTTCACAAGCCGGCGCTCGTAGCGGCCGACGGCGCGCGAATGGGCCGCGGTATGAGCTCGCCGCCCAAGCCGATGGCGAAGCGGCGATTGCGCCAGTGGATGTTGCTGCCGAGATAGCTCGCCGCCCAGATGACGAAGCACAGCGATTCGCGCAACGGCAGCAGCCAGGGGCAAACGGGATAAGCGAAGCGGAAGCGCGCATGCAGCACAAAATGGAGCGCCATGCGCAGCATCACGAGCGCGGCCAGCACGGCCCAGCCGCCGAGACCCGGATAGGGCAACAGCAGCGCCGCCAGCACGGGCAGCGGCTCCATCACGACGGAGAGGAAATGCTCTTCGGGCTTGACCGCCTTGACCGTGCGCGCCCAGCGCAGCTCGTGCCAGAACAAGGAGCGGAAATTCTCGACGACGGCGGTGCTCGGCACCACAGGCGACAGCCGCACCTTGTAGCCGGCCTTGGCGATGAGATTTCCCATCATGAAATCGTCGGCGAGCTGGGAGGCGAGCCGGGAAAAGCCGCCGATGGATTCGAGCGCCTCGCGGCGCACCGCGCTCAGCGGACCGAAGCAATAATCGACCTCGCGCATGCCCGCATCGACCATCGCCGATGATAGGAACCAGTCGTTGATGAACAGCGCGCCTAATTTCGAGGCGAGCCCGGAAGCGGGCGCCGCCTTGTAAAGGCAGGTTACCGCGCCGGTGGATGACTCGGCGAACGGCGCCACGAACTGGGCAAGGCAATCGCGCTCGACCATGATGTCGCTGTCGGAAACCGCGATGATGCCGTGCTTGGCGAGGCGCGCCATGTTGATCAGATTGCCGACCTTCAGGTTCGAGCCATGCACGCCGCCATCGACCGTCAGCGCCAGATCGCGGCCGGGAAATTCGGCGATCAGCCGCTTGACCGCCGGAACGGCGCCATCCCCCGCATCGCTGACGCCGAACACGATCTGCATATCGGGATAATCCTGCTCGCAGAACGAGCGCAAGCATTCATAAAGCCGCGGCTCATTGCCGCAAAGCGGCTTCAGCACCGTCACCGGCGGCAGGAAGGCGGATGCGGCCCGGGCCGGCAAGGCGGCGTCGAACCGGCTCGCCGCCACGCGCGCCAATGCCAAAAGCAGATAGGCCGCCGAAGCGGCGGCGAGGCCGAGGCCGATCAGATAAGCGGGCGGCAATGACAGCACTTCCGACATCGGCTTTTCCCCGATGGCACGCCGGAAGCGATCTGGAGTTCACGGGCGGCGGCACAATTTGAGACGCGGCTCCCCTGCCGCGCTCGTCTCATGCCGATGCCCGACGAGTTTTAAAACTCCTGAACGGCGTTCCTCAACGATGCCACGCGCAACGGTTGTTTACATTTATGTTAGAAAAAACCGTAAAGCATAAGCGCGGAAGGGTCAATGAAATCGCCCTTAATTCAGCGATCGGCGGCTGATGCGGCGCTCCGGCCTACCATTCTGCCTCAATATTAGGCGCGGCTTCGCGCTGCCGAAATTTAAATCGGACGGTTTATTCGCCGGTCAGATGCAGAACCAATTCCCGCCGGTGGGGAGCGCGCCGGTGTTCGACGACGTAAATCCCCTGCCAGGTTCCGAGCAGCAGCCGGGCGCCCGCCACCGGCACGGCGAGTTGGGTTGGCAGCAACGCGCTCTTGATATGCGCCGGCATGTCGTCCGTCCCTTCGTCGTTGTGCCGCCAGCGGGCGGCGTCCTCCGGCGCGAGATCGCGCAGGAAGGCGAGCAGATCCGCGCGCACCTCCGGCGCGGCGTTTTCCTGGATCAGAATCGAGGCCGAGCTGTGGCGCAGAAAGAGGGTCAGGAGCCCCGCCGATATACCCTGGGACGCGACCCAGGAAGCCACCTCGACCGTGACCTCATAGAGTCCCTGCCCCTTGGTTTCCACGTCGAGCCGGCCTTGGGCCATCCGCATCCTCGTTCCTCCCGGCGCCATTCTAGTTGACAGGCAAGCCCTTGGCGCTATTGTCGCGTCCGCATCCCACTTTCCCGCGATTGAACGGATTCAGCCATGGCCAAGAGCGGCTTTCTCATCGTCAAGCTTGTCAGCACCGCCGATACCGGATTCTATTACGTCACCAAGAAGAATCCGCGCGGCGTCAAGACCGAGAAGCTCGAGATGAAGAAATACGATCCGGTGGCGAGGAAGCACGTCGTCTTCAAGGAAGGCAAGATCAAGTAGCGCCCTTCAATCTGCGAGCCCGATGAAAAAGCCGCCCAACCGGGCGGCTTTTGCGCATGTGCGGATGCGGGGCGCGCGATCAGGCGGCTTCGCCGCCGGCGCTGACCGAAACGGCGCTGTCGGCGGCCACCGCATCGGCGGGGAAAGTCATCACGCAGTTGCGGCCATGCGCCTTGGCGGCGTAGAGCGCCTCGTCGGCGCGGCGCATCAGCGAGGCCGCGGTCTCGTCGGCGTCGCGCGTCACCGACACGCCGACGCTGATCGAGACGTCGAGACCGATCGCCGGATCGCCGACCATGATGGGTTTATCGGCGATGGTGGAACGCAGGCGCTCCGCCACCACCACGGCCACGGCCAAGGGGGTTTCGGGCAGCACCACGACGAACTCCTCGCCGCCGTAGCGCGCCACCAGATCGAAGGCGCGCACATTGCGTGACACGCGCGCCGAGACCTCGCGCAGCACCGCGTCGCCCGCGGCGTGGCCGTAGCTGTCGTTGACCCGCTTGAAGAAATCGATGTCGAACATCAGCAGCGCCGGACCCTTCGCGCCCTCGGCCACGTGCGGCAGCAGGCTTTCGAGATGGGCCGAGAGATAGCGGCGGTTGTAGAGGCCGGTCAGGCCGTCAGTCAGCGCCAGCGAGAGACTCTTCTGGTAGTTCTCCTGCAACCGATCCTGCAGCCGCTTGCGGCGGATGCTGGTGCGGGCGCGGGCGATCAATTCGTTGCGGTCCAAGGGGCGCACCAGATAGTCGGTGGCGCCGAGATCGAGGCCCTTGGCGAGGCGCGGCAGCTCGTTGGGATCGGCCATCAGCAGGATCGGCACGACGCGGGACGATTCGTTGGCGCGGAGCTGCGACACCAGGCGCAGCGCGTCGACCTTGCCGGCGAGCGACAGGATCACGAGTTCGATGGTCTGGTCGCAAGCCGCCATCAATTCCTCGGGCGAGCTCGGCCGGACGACTTCGCTCGCGACGGGCGCCAGCATCTCGGCGATGCGCGCGCCGGCGAAGCTGTTCTCTTCCCACAGCAGGACGCGGGCGGGGCCGCGATCCTCGACCGGGGGTTCCTTGACGAACAGCGCGTTGAATTGGTCGTAGACCTCCTCGCGGTGGCGCCACTCTTCCGTCATGCGGCGCAACCGGACGAGCGAGCGCACGCGCGCGAACAGCGCGGTGTCGTTCACCGGCTTGGTGAGGAAATCGTCGGCGCCCGATTCGAGCCCGCGCACGCGATCGGATGTTTCGGTGAGCGCGGTCACCATCACCACCGGGATGTCGGCGGTGCGGGGATCGGCCTTGAGGCGCTTGCAGGTCTCGAAGCCGTCCATGCGCGGCATCATCACGTCGAGAAGGATGAGATCGGGACGCTCTTCCTGAGCGATGGTGATCGCGCCCGGCCCATCATTGGCGGACAGCACGTTGAAATACTCGCTCGAAAGCTTGGCTTCGAGCAGCTTGACGTTTACGTCGACGTCGTCGACGACCAGGATGCGTGCCGACATGGGCTTACCACCAACTCGCTAGTTCAGGAAACGCGCGACCGTCTGAAGGAAATTCGCGACCGAGATCGGCTTGGCGATATAGGCCTCGCACCCGCCCTCGCGAATCTTCTCCTCGTCGCCCTTCATGGCGAAGGCGGTGACCGCGATGATCGGGATGGCGCGCAGATCCTCGTCTTCCTTGATCCATTTGGTGACTTCGAGGCCGGAGACCTCGGGCAGCTGGATGTCCATGAGGATGAGATCGGGATGATGCTCGCGCGCAAGCTTGAGCGCTTCCATGCCGTCCTTGGTCTGGAGCGTGTCGTAGCCATGCGCTTCCAAGAGATCGTGGAAGAGCTTCATGTTGAGATCGTTGTCCTCGACAATGAGAACCCGCTTGCCGTTCGTCTTGCCGTTCATCATGACCATATCCTGTTTCCCACCGGTGCCGGAACGCGCGCTTGGGCCGATCTTAGGGGATAAGAAGTTAAAAAGATTATACGCCGGCTTCCCCCGCCCAGGCGGGGCTTGGACCGGTTATAAATTCATTTATCTTAAGATTTGGTAAGTTTTGGCGACATAACCGACAAGACGCAACTCGGGCCATGCGCATTGGAATAGACATCGGCGGCACCAAGATCGAGGCGGCGGCGCTCGGCCCGGATGGCGGGATCGTGCTGCGCAAGCGCGTGGCGACTCCCGGCCCGGATTACACCGCGGTGATCAAGGCCATCAGCGGCCTGGTGCGGGAGGTCGAACGGGAGCTGGGCCGCCGGGCCAGCATCGGCATATCCATGCCGGGCGCGCTGTCGCCGGCCACCGGCCTCGTCAAGAACTCCAACTCCACCTGCCTCAATGGCCGAGCTTTCGACAAGGACTTGGAAGCCGCGCTCGGGCGCAACCTACGCTTCGCCAACGACGCCAATTGCTTCGCCCTGTCCGAGGCGGTGGACGGCGCCGGTCAGGGGCTCGAAACGGTGTTCGGCGTGATCCTGGGCACCGGCGTAGGCGGCGGAATATCCATGCGCGGACGGGTCCTGACCGGGCCCAACGCGATATCCGGCGAATGGGGCCATAATCCCCTGCCCTGGCCCAAGGATGACGAGCGCCCCGGCCCGCTTTGCTATTGCGGCAAGCAGGGCTGCATCGAGAGTTTTCTTTCCGGCCCGGCGCTTGCCCGCGACCACCGCGCGCGCACCGGCGAAAATTTCGAGGCGTCCCAGCTCGCCGCGCGCGCCTCCCAAGGCGACTTTACCGCCGAGGCGACGATGCAAATATATGAGGAACGGCTCGCCCGCGCGCTGGCCTCGGCGATCAATCTGCTCGATCCCGACGCCGTCATCCTCGGCGGCGGTGTCGGGCAGATCGAACGGCTCTATGAGACCGTGCCCAGGCTGTGGAGGCGTTACGTCTTCTCGGACACAGTCACGACCCGGCTGTTGCCGCCGCGCTGGGGCGATTCGAGCGGCGTGCGCGGCGCCGCCTGGCTCTGGCCCGAGGATGAAAAGCGCTAGCAGCCCGGCTTGGGCAGAGGTTCGATCTCGTCGAGCTTGGCGTGAATGACGTAATCGCCGTAATCGAGCTTCATGTCCTGGGTCACGCCGTTGTCGAGAAGCCTCATGCCGAGCTCGTAATCGGGCTCGGTCTGGTCGGATTTGGCATCGGACGGGAAGAAGGCGAGACGCACCTGCCATGAGGGGCGTTGGAGAAGCGCGTTGTTGAAGGGCTTTGGCGCCTTGCCGCCCGGGGGCTTCAACTCGGGCCCGATCACCGCCGAGACCTCGCCGGCATTCTCGACCGCCGAGCCGTCGAACACGTTGCGCGCGATGAATTGCTCGTTGGCCTGGGCGCGGCCGATCAGGAACAGCGTGTGCGCGGTGGGGAAGAGCACGCCCGGCGCCAGCGTGATGGTGGCGGTTTCGGGCTTGGTGAATTGCGCGACGCCGCCTTGGCCCGGCCCGTCGAGCGACGCCTCGCCGCGCAGTTCCTCGTCGAGCTCGCCGTTGCGCGTGCGCCGCTCGTTGAAGCGGTATTTGAGCCCGTCCTTCGATTCCCAGGTCACCAGCGACGAGCTGATATCGACGCCATCCTCCTCGGCATAGGCGATGCGCAGGCGGAAGCGTTGCTCGACCGTCCAGCCGTCGCAGGCCTCGCCCCATTTGTAGAACATGGCGCCCGAGGCCGCGACCACGCCGCTCGAGGATTTGGCGGATTCAAGCGAAAGGCTGTAAAGCGCTTGATGCGGCGCGATGTTGACCTGGGCGGCCCGCGCCGGCGAGGGCGAAAGCGCGGCGCAGACCAAAGCCGCCACGACGCCCACGAATATTCCGGGAAGCGGGATGTTGCGAAATGTCCTGCTCGGTATCGTCGCCACCATCTGACTATAGGCTAGCATGGCGGCGCCTATCCCCCGTCAACTCGATTTGCCGGGCTTGGGATCGGGCGGCACCAGGCGGATATGGAGTTCCTTGAGGCGTTCGGGCGGCACCGGCGCCGGCGCCTGCATCAGCAGATCCTGGGCCTGCTGATTCATCGGGAAGGCCACCACCTCGCGGATGTTGGGCGTGTCAGCCAGCAGCATGACGATGCGGTCGATGCCCGGGGCCGAGCCGCCATGGGGCGGCGCTCCAAACTTGAAGGCGTTGAGCATGCCGCCGAAACGCGCCTCGACCTCTGCCGCCGGATAACCGGCGATGGCGAAGGCCTTGTACATGATCTCGGGACGGTGATTGCGGATCGCGCCCGAGGACAGCTCCACGCCGTTGCAGACGATGTCGTATTGGAACGCCTTGATGGTGAGCGGGTCCTGTTTTTCCAGGGCCTCGAGCCCGCCTTGCGGCATTGAGAACGGGTTGTGGCTGAATTCGATCTTCTTGGTTTCCTCGTTCAATTCATACATCGGGAAATCCACGATCCAGCAGAAGCGGAATTCGCCCTCGGCCACGAGCTTCAATTCCTGGCCGAGCTTGACGCGCGCCGAAGAGGCGAAAGGCCGGAAGACCGAAGGCAATCCAGCGACGAAGAACACCGCGTCGCCGTCCTTCAATCCGAACTGGGCGCGGAGTTTTTCGGTGCGTTCGGGCCCGAGATTGGACGCCACCGGGCCGGCGCCCTCAGACCCTCGGAAGAAGATATAGCCCATGCCGGGCTGGCCTTCGCCTTGCGCCCAGGCATTCATGCGGTCGCAGAAGGCGCGGTTGCCGCCGCCCGGCGCCGGGATCGCCCAGACCCGCGCTTGCGCGTCCTTCGCAAGAAATCCTGCGAAAAGCTTGAAGCCCGAGCCGCGGAAAATCTCGCTCGCATCGGTCATCGCGATGGGATTGCGCAGATCGGGTTTGTCGGTGCCGTATTTCGCCAGCGCCTCGTCATAGGATATCTGCGGGAATGGCGGCTTGGTGACCTTCTTGCCCTTGCCGAATTCCTCGAACACCCCCGCCAGCACCGGCTCGATGGCGGCGAACACGTCCTCCTGGGTCACGAAGCTCATCTCGAAATCGAGCTGATAGAACTCGCCCGGGCTGCGGTCGGCGCGGCTCGCCTCGTCGCGGAAACAGGGCGCGATCTGGAAATAGCGGTCGAAGCCTGCCACCATCAATAGCTGCTTGAATTGCTGCGGCGCCTGGGGCAGCGCGTAGAAGGTACCGGGATGGATGCGGCTCGGCACCAGATAGTCGCGCGCGCCCTCGGGCGAGGAGGCGGTCAGGATCGGCGTCTGGAACTCGGCAAATCCGGCCGCGATCATGCGCTGGCGGATCGACTGGATGACATGCGAGCGCAGCATGATATTGGCGTGCATGCTCTCGCGCCGGAGATCGAGGAAACGGTATTTCAATCGCATATCCTCGGGATATTCGGCGTCGGCATTGACCGGCAAAGGCAGCGGCTCGGATTCGGACTGGACGCTCAATTCGGCGATCTTCAATTCGATCTCGCCGGTGGGAAGCTTGGAATTGATGGTGTCGTCCGAGCGCTTGACCACCTGGCCGGTGACGGTCACCACGCTTTCCAGCTTCAGGGCGTCGACATCCTTGAAGAGGGCATTGCCGCTGTCGATGACGCATTGCGTCACGCCGTAATGGTCGCGCAGATCGACGAACAGCAGCTGGCCGTGATCGCGCTTGCGGTTAACCCAGCCCGAGAGCCGCGTTTGCGCGCCCACGTCCTTCCGGCGCAACGCGCCACAGCTATGCGTGCGGTAGGGATGCATGGTGTCCCGAATCGTTACCCGTTCGCGAAAAATCGAGCCGAACAGCGCATGGCGGGCGCCGGCTTGTCAAGCGGGGTCTCGCCGCCCGCGCGGCCTTTTGGCGGGCGGTCATTAGGTGTAAGAGAATGCGCATGACGCCCCTGATATCCGACACCGAAGCGCTCAACTCCTTCTGCCGGAGCCTCGCACGCGAGGCCTATGTCACGGTCGACACCGAATTCATGCGCGACAAGACCTATTGGCCGCAGCTTTGCCTGGTGCAAGTGGGAGGGATGAGCGAGGCCGCCGCCATCGACCCGCTGGCCCCGGGAATTTCGCTCGATCCGCTGCTCAATCTTATGGGCGATCCCAAGGTGCTGAAGGTGTTTCACGCCGCGCGCCAGGATCTCGAAATCTTCTACAACCTCAACGGCAAGGTGCCGGCGCCGATTTTCGACACCCAGGTCGCCGCCATGGTGTGCGGCTTCGGCGAATCCGCGAGCTATGAGACGCTCGCGGGCAAGCTCGCGGGTGCCGCGATCGACAAATCCTCGCGCTTCACCGATTGGGCCGGAAGGCCGCTCACCGAACGCCAGGTCAAATACGCGCTCGCCGACGTGACCCATCTGCGCAAGGTGTACGAGAAACTGGCGGCGCAGCTCGACAAGAGCGGCCGCCATTCCTGGCTCGACGAGGAGATGGCGGTGCTGTGCGACCCGGCCACGTACAAACTCGACCCGGCGCTGGCCTGGCGACGGATCAAGGTCAGGAGCAACAACCGCCGCATGCTGGCGCTGGTGCGCGAGCTCGCGGCGTGGCGGGAGATTTCGGCTCAAACGCGCAATCTGCCGCGCAACCGCCTGTTGCGCGAGGAATCGCTCTTGGAGATCGCGGCGCATGCGCCCGGCACGATCGAAGAGCTGGCGCGGACGCGCGGCCTCGGCCGGAGCTTCGCCGAGGGCAAGCTCGGGGCCGAGTTGCTGGAGGTGGTGGCGCGGGTCAAGGCCGCGCCGGAAAGCCAATATCCGGAGCCGGAGCCGCGGCGCGAGCCGGCCCCGGGGATCGGCCCGCTCACCGATCTGCTGCGCGTCCTCTTGAAGCTGCGCTGCGAGGAAAACAACGTCGCGGCCAAGCTGGTGGCCGACAGCGAGGATTTGGAAATGATCGCCGCCGACGACGGCGCCGAGGTGCGCGCGCTCGCCGGCTGGCGTGCCGAGATTTTCGGCAAGGACGCGCTCGATCTGAAACACGGGCGCCTCGCCCTCACCGCCGAGGGGAAGCGCATCAAGCTGGTGCGCACACCCCCGCCCGCCGCGGCGGCGCAGTAATCCACAGCATCGCGAATTGACGATTCCCCCAATTCCCCGCTCCTAAATACAACCTTGACAGGCAACCATTCGGTTGCCTATTATGGCTTCGTGAGCATGGATGCGGCGTTCAAGGCGCTCGCCGATCCGACGCGGCGCAGGATTCTCGACACCCTCCGCGCGCGGAACGGACAGACATTGAGCGCGTTATGCGCGCGGGCCTCCATGACGCGGCAGGCGGTGGCGAAGCACCTCGCCATCCTGGAAGCCGCCAATCTGGTGGCGACGCAGAAGCAGGGGCGCGAGAAGCTGCACTACCTCAACCCCGTTCCGATCCACGAGATCGCCGAACGGTGGATCGTGAATTTCGAACGCGGGCGCCTGCGCGCGCTCTCGGAGCTGAAAAAGACACTGGAAAGGGAAGACCGATGAGCACCAAATTCGTCTATGTCACCTACATCCGCTCCACGCCGGAGAAATTGTGGGACGCGCTGACCAAGCCCGAATTCACGAAACTCTATTGGTACGGCATGCGGCAGGACTGCGATTGGAAAGCCGGGTCGCCCTGGAAGCTGATCTTCGCCGATGACAACGTCGCCGACACCGGCAAGGTCGAGGAGATCGACCGGCCGCGCCGCCTGGTGCTGTCCTGGCGCAACGAGTTCAGGCCGGAACTGAAGGCGGAAGGCTATTCGCGCGCGACCTTCGATCTCGAACCGGATAAGGACACGGTGAAATTGACCATCACCCATGAGATGGACCGGGACAACTCGAAGACCATCGAAGCCGTGTCGAATGGCTGGCCCTTGGTCCTGTCGAGCCTGAAGAGTCTTCTGGAAACGGGATCGGCGCTGCCCGGAAGCGATCACAGGCGGACTAAAGCCTGACGGCGGCCGCCGTAATCAGGAACGCCGGACCGCGCTCTTGCGGCCCATGGCCTTGGCGAGCGAATCCAAACGCCGCTGCACGCTCTCGCCGTAACGCTGGGCCGCGTCGCCCGCAAGGTTGAGGATCACGTCATTGGCGTTAAGCGCGAGCGAGGATCCGGTGAGCGCCGCCGGCACGCCCGCCGCGAAGGTATAGCCCAAACGCAGCGCCAGCCCGACCGAACGCGCCGCCAGCAGCTCCTCGTCGTCGAGCAGTTCGAGCGGCGCCAATAGTTCGACCGTGCCGCGGCCGCCATAGCGCGCATGCAGCGCGGTCGCGACGAAGGCGCGGCCCGGATGGTCGATCCCCGCCACCGGCATGTAGAGCGCGTGACGCACCGCCTGCTCGGCGCGGTAATCGGGATGCTCGTTCCAGGCAATGTCGGAGAGCAGCGACGCCGCGTGGCGCAGGCGCTTGAACTTCGCGTCTTCCTTGGGGAAGAGCGGCGCGAGCCAGGCGTTGAGCGCCTCGCCCATTTCGGGGAACCGCGACCAGGCGCGCGCGGCCTCGGCGCAAGCCGCCAGCAGCGGATCGATCGCGCGTTCGGCCGGGTTGAGCAGGCTGTAGAGATGCCCTTCGCGCAATCCCCAGGCCGAGAACACCAGCCGCTTCGGCTCCATGCGCTTGACGATGCGCCCCAGCACGCGCGCGGCCAGGGGCACCACTTCGAGCCGCTTCTTGGAGAGGCCGGCGATGCCCTCGAGTGATTTGCGCGATTGCTTGCCGATGAAATCGAGGAACTTCTCGGTCTCGTTGCGCGAGAGCGTGTAGTTCTGGATGACGTGCAGCGGATATTGCATCTCGGCCATGTGGATGCGGGCGAGCGCGCGCCACGCCCCGCCCACGGCGTAGAATACCGGATCGGCCGGCTCGACCAGCCAAGGCACGGTCGCGAGCAACCGGTCGATCACGTCCTTGAGCTTCTTGTCGTCATCGGCGATGTCGGCGAGCCGCAACGGCCCGAGCGGCAATGTCGCCGCGCGCCCGACATTGCCCTTGCCCAGTTCGATCAGCTCGATCGAGCCGCCGCCCAGATCGCCCACCACGCCGGCGGCTTCGGGAATGGCGGCCAGCACGCCCAAGGCGGAAAGCTTACCCTCCTCCTCGCCCGAGAGCACGCGGACGCGGACGGAAAAGCGCTTCTCGATATCGGCGACGAAGGCCGGGCCGTCGGTGGCGTCGCGCACCGCGGCGGTCGCCAATATGTCGAAATGCGCCGCGCCCAGGCTGCGCCCGAGCGCGATGAAACGCTGCATGTTGGCCTTGGCCTGCTCGACGCCGGCGGGATCGAGCCGTCCAGTCTTGCTCAGGCCGCGGCCGAGGCCGCACATCACCTTCTCGTTGAAGAGCGTACGGCCGGTGCGCTTCAGCCCGTCATAGATGACGAGACGCAGCGAGTTGGAGCCGACATCGACCACGGCCACGCAATCGCGCCGGCGCACCGCGCCTTCGGCCACCACGGCGAGCCGCGCTGGCATGCTCAAGGGCTGTCCTTTTCGGAAACCAGCCGGGGCGACGAGCGGACACGCTGGGTTTGCAGCGCGCTGCCGCGTCCCGACAGGCTCGGATTGGTCATGAAATAGGTGTGCGCGCTGGGCGCGTTGGCCTCGGATGTGACGCGGGTATACGCGCCGTCGGGCCCGAGCCGCCAGCTCTGGGCCTCGTCCTTGAACGAGGTCGCCATGATTTCGACCAGCACCTGGCGGTGGACCGTTTCGTTCTCGATCGGCACCAGCGCCTCGACGCGCCAGTCGAGATTGCGCGGCATCCAATCGGCCGAGGAGATGAACACCTTGGCGTGGGGCGAGGGCAGTTTCTGGCCGTTTCCGAAACAGACGATGCGGCCATGCTCGAGAAAGCGGCCGATGATGCTCTTGACGCGGATATTGTCGGAGAAGCCGGGCACGCCGGGCCGGAGGCAGCAGATGCCGCGCACGATCAGGTCGATCTTCACCCCCGCCTGCGAAGCGCGGTAGAGCCGGTCGATCAGATCGGGATCGACCAGCGCGTTGAGCTTGGCCCAGATCTGGGCCGGCTTCCCGGCCTTGGCATGCTCGGTCTCGGCCTCCACCAGCTCATTGAGGCGCTGACGCAGATTGATGGGCGCGACCGCGATCTTCTCGAGCTTCGCCGGCCTTGCATAGCCGGTCATGTAATTGAAGAGCTGTTGCGCGTCGCGCGTCAGCGACGGATCACAGGTGAAGAAGCTCAGATCGGTGTAAACCTTGGCGGTGTAGGGATGGTAATTGCCGGTGCCGTAATGCACATAGGCGCGGAGCTCGCCGGCTTCGCGCCGCACCACCAGCGACACCTTGGCGTGGGTCTTGAGCTCGATGAAGCCGTAGACCACCTGCACGCCAGCGCGTTCCAGATCGCGCGCCCAGCGGATATTGGCCTCTTCGTCGAAGCGCGCCTTCAACTCGACCAAGGCGGTCACCGATTTGCCGGCCTCGGCTGCGTCGATCAGCGCGCGCACGATCGGGCTGTCGTTGCTGGTGCGGTAGAGCGTCTGCTTGATCGCGACCACGGCCGGGTCATGCGCCGCCTGGCGCACGAACTGCACCACCACGTCGAAGCTCTCATAGGGGTGGTGGACGATGATGTCCTTCTGGCGGATGGCGGCGAAGCAATCGCCGCCGAAATCGCGGATGCGCTCGGGGAAGCGCGGGTTATAGGGCGTGAAGACCAAATCGGGCCGCTCGTCGATGATGAGCTGCTTGGTGTCGGCCAGGCCCTGGAGGCCGTCGAGCGGGAACACGTCGCCGGACGAGGCGCCGAGTTTCTCGATCAGGAAATCGCGCAAATCCTCCGGCATGCTGGCGTCGATGCCGAGGCGGATGACGTGACCGCGCCGCCGGCGCTTCAACGCGGATTCAAACAGGCGCACCAGGTCTTCCGCCTCCTCCTCGATTTCCATCTCGCTGTCGCGCAGGATGCGGAACATGCCCTTGCCCGCGACCGAAAAGCCCGGAAAGAGCTGATCGAGGAACAGGCCGATCATTTGCTCGACCGGCAGGAAGCGGACCGCCTTGCCCGGCAGGCGCACGAAGCGCGCGACCGATGTCGGTATAAGAAGCAGCGCCTGCATCCGGTTGCCGTCGGCGCGGCGCTTCAATTCGAGCGCCAGGCCCCGGCCGAGATTGGCGATGAAGGGAAAGGGATGCGCCGGATCGATGGCGAGCGGCGTCAGCACCGGGAAGATTTCGGCCTGGAAGCGCTCGGCCAGGAAGGCGGTATCCTCGGGTGAAAGCCCCTCCGGCTCGGCCACCGCGATTCCGGCCGCTTCCATCTCGCCTTTGAGCACGGCCCAGGTCTTCTGCTGGTCCTGCATCAGCTTGCCGGCGCGCTGGTTGATGGCGGCCAATTGCTGCGCCGGGGTCAAGCCGTCCTGGCTCGGAGTCGAGATGCCGGCCTGCACCTGGCCCTTCAGGCCGGCGACCCGCACCATGTAGAATTCGTCGAGGTTGTTCGCTGAAATCGACAGGAAGCGCAGCCGCTCCAGCAGCGGGTAGCGCGGATTGTCGGCCTCGGCCAGCACGCGTTCGTTGAAGGCGAGCCAGGAGAGTTCGCGATTGATGAAGCGCCCCGGCGATTTTCCGTCGAAGGACGCGTCCTCCGCCCGCTCCTGGCTTCCGGATCGCGCCGCTATTTCCCGTTCCATGCGGCGAGACTATAACCGTTATATGAACATGTCATTGCGAAATTCGGCCTGTGGATGAATACGCTTTACCTTCTTCGCCATGCCAAAGCCGCAACCCAAGGCGAGGGCGGCGACCGCGAGCGCAAGCTGGCCGAGGCCGGAATCCGGGACGCCAAGGCCATGGCCGCCGCCTTGGTGGAGGCGCGCGTCGCGCCCGCACTGGTGCTGTGTTCCGGCTCGGCGCGGACACGGCAGACGCTCGAGCTCGTACTGCCGGCGTTGAAGCCCGCGCCGCGGATCGCTTACGAGGACGAGCTCTATTTAGCCGATGCGAAACACCTGCTGGCGCGACTCCGGCATGTGCCCATCGAAACGCGCGGCGTCTTGCTAGTCGCGCACAATCCCGGTTTGCAGGAATTGGCCGTGCTGCTCTCCGACCGGCCGACCGGGCCGCTGATGGCGCGGCTGGCGCAGGGCTTTCCGACCTCGGCCCTGGCGAGCTTCGAGCTGGCTTTGCCCTGGCCGGAACTCGCCATCGGCACGGCGCATCTGCGCGCGCTTTACGCGCTTAAGTAGCCGGGCCGGATTCGAGGCCGCTTTCCAGCACCAGGCGCGCGAGATGAATCGTGACGCGGCGATGCGCCGCCAGGGCTTCCCTGTCGAGCGCCTCGACCACGCCGCGCGCCGCGGCGAAGCTGCGCTCGAGCCGGGGCAAGAGATAGGCGATCACGTCCTCGCCCACGGATAATTGCCGGTCGGCGAAGAGCTTGATCAGCACCGAGGCCAAGAGCGCGTCATCGGGCGCCGCCAGCTCCGCCGTTGACGCCGCCAGCAGCCGCGACCGCAGATCGGCCAAAGCGATGCCCCATCGCGCGGGCGGCTCGCGCGACACCAGCAGCAGATGGCCGCCGGTCTCGGCGAGCAGGTTATAGAGGTGGAAGAGCCCCTCGCCCCGCTCCCGCAGGAGAACGCGTTCGGCGTTGTCGACGATGGCGGCGCGAGAACGGCCGAGCAGGGAGCGCATGCGGTCGCGGGCCAATTCCTCGGGTCCGATGAAGACCGCTTGCGAAAGCGCCTGGAAGACATGGGCCAAATGGGTCTTGCCGCTTCCGGCGGGGCCGAACAGCGACAGGGCATGGCCGGGCCAGCGCGGCCAGCGGTCGAGCCACGACACCGCCGCCTGGTTCGACGGCGCCACTAGGAAATCGTCCCATCCCAGCGCCGGCCTGTGTCCCAGATCGAGCGGCAGCTGCGTCATGCAGGATCTCAGCCGCGCTTGCCGCGCCGCCGGGGGCCTTCATCGTAGAACGCGCTGGCGAGATAGCGGCTCATGCCGAAGCGCACCATCACGCCGGCCACCGCCGCCGCCGGCAGCGCCAGCAGCACGCCGAGGAAGCCGAACAGCTTGCCGAACGCCAAGAGCGCGAAGATCACCCAGACCGGGTGGAGATTGACGCGGTCGCCGATCAGCTTCGGCGTCAGGACATTGCTTTCGACCGCTTGTCCGATCAGGAAGATCGCGACGACGATCCCGGCCGCGCTCCAGGTGGGCGTCTGCGTCAGGGTGATGCACAGCGCCAGCACCAGGCCGATCGCCGCGCCGACCACCGGGATGAAGGACATGATTCCGATCAACACGCCGATGACGATGGCGAAATTTGTCCCGGCGATCGACAACGCGGAAGCGTAATAGAGCGCGACGATCATCCCGATCAGCGTCTGGCCGCGCACGAAGCCGGACAGCGTCTTGTTAATCTCCGCCATCTGCTTCTTCACGGTGACGGCATGGCGGCGCGGAATCCAGCTTTCGAGACGGGATACCAAGCCGTCCCAATCACGCAGCAAGTAGAATGCCACCAAGGGCGTGATGAAGATCAGCGACAGGAGATTGGCGAGCGCCACGCCGCTGGTCAAAATCTGCTCGGCCAGCTTGGCAGCCCAGCCCAAAGCCGCCGAGGACAGAGAGCCCGCCATATCGCGGAGCCGCGCCGCGTCCTCGGGCGAGAGCTTCTCCTGCGCCAGGTTCATGAGCTGCTGGATCTGCTGGCGGCCGTGATCCATGGCGGTGGGCGCCAGAAGCGACAGCTCCGTCACCTGCGCCTCGACCAGCGGCAGGATCAGCATCACCACCAGCCCCAGCGCCAGCAGGAACAGCAGCAACACCACGGCGGTGGCGAGCGTGCGCGACAGCCGCCAGCTTTCGAGCCGGTCGACCAGCGGCGCCAGGAAATAGGATATCCCGAAAGCGGCGACGAAGGGCAGCAGGATGCCACTCAGCAAATGGAGCGCCAGCAGCGTGAAAGCCAGCAAGCCGGCCCAGAACAGCAGCGCCCAGCGCCGATTGGCCATGGTGTTGGTTTTCATTATTCTCCCGCTTCCTCCGCGCCCGCGAAAATGCGCATCCAGCGCACCAAATAGAGAGCGCCAGAGAGCACGGTGGTCACGCCCACGGCAAGCGCCAAGGGCAGGGTCATGCCGTAATCCGGCAACCCGAGCCCCATATGCGCCAGGACCAGGGTGATCAAGGCGATCTGTAGCACGGTGTTGAGCTTGCTGACGGCGTTCGGGCGCCAATGCTGCGGCCGGGCCAAGGCCAGCGCCATCAGGTAGCCGCCAACGATCAGGACGTCGCGGAACACCACCAGCATGACCACCCAATCGGGCAGATATCCGGCGAAGCCGAGCGTCACCGCCATGCTGAGGATCAGCGCCTTGTCGGCGACCGGATCGAGCAGCTCGCCCAGCTCGGATGTCTGGTTGAAATGCTTGGCGATGAAGCCGTCCACCGCGTCGGACAGCCCGGCGGCAACGAACAGCCAGAACGCACCGGTCAGATCGTGGTTGAGGATGAACCAGATGCCGATCGGCGCCGACAGCAGCCGGGCCAGCGAAATGATATTCGGCAAATTCATGGGCTGGCCGCGCCGCCGTGAATGACGAGGACCAGGCTCGACGGATCGCCGCTCAGATCGAGATTGCCTTGCGCCAACCCCAGGCGAAGCTGTGTCTGGTCTCCGACATAGTGGAGGAGGATATGCGCCATCTGCCGGTTGATCGACAGGAGATCGACGCGCTGGATCACGGCGATGCCGGAAAGCTGGGCGTTCACCGCGGCCCAGCTTTGCAGATCGGAAAGCGGCACGTTGACGGCGAGCGCGCCCGCCTGGCCGAAGTCGATGACGTTGGCCGCCTTCCAGGCCTCCTCGATCTGCGCATCCGTGCCCGCGGCGGCGCGTTGCAGCAAAGCGGGCTCGGCTTCGCCGGGTGCCGCCGCGTAGGAACCGATCCAGGTCTGGGGGTTGCCGGAGGAGCCGGGGGAATAGCGCGTGGCGTTGACGGTGACGGTCTCAGTCGTGCCCTGCTTGATCGTGACGCGCGTCACCAGCACGTCGGCGCCGTTATAGCGCTTGGAAATCGATGCGAGCGCGGCATCGTCGCCGCTGTCGGATGCTTGGGCGTCGGCGGCGGCGAGATCGGCGGCATCGCCCAGCGGCTGGATCAGCGGTACCAGCCCGGGCGCAAAATTGGCCTGGTTCCACGCGGCGCGCCACGGATTGGGATCTTCCCACAGCACCGGGACGGTCCCGCCCTCGAGAACCGGAAGGACGACAAGGGGACGCGAGGACGCCTCGGCGAAGGGGATTTGCGCCTGGCGCAGCAGATTGCGGACGCCGCCGGATTGGAAATGGAAGGTGTAGTCGGCGAAATAGCGCACATTCGAGCGGCGCTCATTCGCCACCTCGAAGCCCTGGATCAGATCGTTGAGGCTGGCGTCGTTGGCGGGCGGCAGGCGCGCGGCATCGGATGCCCGCGTGAGCCGCGACAGCATGAGCATATAGGCATGACGCTCGCCCTCGAGCCGGGCGACATCGCGCGCGGATGTCGCCGAGGAAGAGGTCTGATCGACATGAACCGGTATGGCGTAGATGTCGAAGGGCGGCGCCGGTTGCGCGAGTGCCGCGGCACTCCAAAACGCCACCAGCACCGCGGCATGGAATGCGAGAAGCAGGCCTTTTCCGGTTTCGGCTTTACGTACCAACGTCCCCACTCCCATGCAAAGCCGCGTTCTCTTGCGCGTCACCCGAACCCGGTTTCTATCCTACCCAAAACGGTCCTGTAAACCGAGCCTGGTATCCGGCATAGTCGGACCGCCAAATCAGGGAGGCAAAACGTGGCGCAACCCGCGCCGGCGATCCGGCTTAACCGGGTCTCCAAGTGGTTCTTCAAGGACGGAAACCGGATCGCCGCGGTCGAGGATATCAGCGCCGATATCCCCGAAGGCGCCTTCATCACCCTGGTGGGGCCGAGCGGCTGTGGGAAATCGACATTGTTCAACTGCATCGCCGGCTTCGAGCAGCCGGAGCGCGGCGAGGTGATCTATCGCGGATCGCCCGTCACCAAGCCCAATATCGGCATCGGCTACATGACGCAGAAGGACAGTTTGCTGCCCTGGCGCAGCGTGCTCGCCAACGTCATGCTGCCGCTCTATCTCCAGAAAGTTCCACAAGACGAAGCGCGCGAGCGAGCGATGAAGGTCGTCACCCGGGTGGGACTGGCGGGCTTCGCCAATCATTTGCCGGCCGAGCTTTCGGGCGGCATGCAGAAGCGCACCGCGCTCGCCCGCATGCTGGCCTATAACCCGACCACGCTGCTGATGGACGAACCCTTCGGCAATCTCGACGTGCAGTTGAAACTGCAATTGCAACGCGAGCTGATGGCGTTGTGGGAAAGCGAGCGCAAGACCGTGGTGTTCGTGACCCACGATCTGGAAGAGGCGATCGCGCTGTCGGACCGCGTGATCGTGCTGTCGCGCCGGCCGGGGCGGATCAAGGCCGACATCGAGATCGGCTTGAAGCGGCCGCGCGATCCGGTGCAGATCCGCTTCGAGCCCGCTTTCCAGGAAATTCACAAGCGACTGTGGTCGCTCACCGATACCGCGGAGGAATAAGATGGCAAGGACCGCCGAGAGCATCGATGACATCATCGATCCGGGGATCGCGCAGGCGCAAAGGCGGCGCAACATCGTGCTGGCCGGGCGCATCATCGTCAGCGTCGGATTCATTCTCGCCTGGCAGATCGCCGGCCCGCATCTCGACAAGCTGATCTTCAGCGATCCTTCCGACATCGCCGCGCGGCTGTGGGAATGGACCACCGACGGCACCTTATTGTCGAACCTGTTCGTCACCGCCGAGGAGATTATCCTGGGTTATGCGCTGGGCGCGGCGGCCGGGGTGGCGCTGGGGCTGCTGATGGGCAGCTATCCGGTGGTGGCGAGCATCTTCGACCCGATCCTGATGGCGGTCTATGGCGTACCCAAGATCGCCTTCGGGCCGCTGTTCATCGTCTGGTTCGGGATCAACCTCACGCCCAAGGTGGTGATCACCGCGCTGGTGGTGTTCTTCTTCGTGTTTCTGTCCACATACGAGGGCGCGCGTAGCGCCGACCGCGATTTGTTGCGGGTGGTGAAGCTGATGGGCGCCAATGGCTGGCAGGAGCGCCGGCTGGTGGTGATCCCGGGCGCGATGCCGGCGATCATGCTCGGGCTGAAGCTTGCCATCCCCGAGGCGCTGGTCGGCGCCATCGTCGGCGAGCTTATCGTCTCGAGCCGCGGCATAGGCTATCTTGTGCAGTTCTCGGCCTCGCAGCTCGACAGCGCCGGGGTGTTCGCGGGGTTGGTCATTCTCATGGTGCTGGCGCTGGTGTTCAATTCCGCGGTCAACTACGCCACGGGCAAAAGCGGGGGGAGACGGATATGAAGAAAACCATCATCGGGTCGGCGGCGCTGCTCCTTATCCTGGCGGGCGCGGATGCGCGGGCCCAGGCCCCCGTCCATGTGGTGATCGCGCAGACCAGCATCGCCATCGGCTTTGCCTCTGTCGCAATCGCCGCCGATGAGGGCTTCTTCCAGAAGGAAGGGATCGACGCCGACATACAGCTCGTCGGCCATGGCGACCCCGACGTGCTGGCGGCGCTTCATTCAGAGGGCGCGAATTTCGGCGCCATGACGCTGGTGCCGGCGATGCAGGCGATGGCGCGCGGGGAAAATCTTCGCATCGTCGCGCCCTTCGTGCGCGAATTCGTCATCCAGTTCGTCATCAACCCCGACGCGGCCAAAAAGATCGGGCTCACCGCTTCCATGCCCTTGAAGGAAAAATTCGCTCGCGCCAAGGGATTGACCGTGGGTACGCTCGACGTGGGCGGGGGCTTGCACATCATGTTCCGCTCGCTCGCCAAGCAATTCGGCTTCGATCCCGAGAAGGATTACACCGTCACCGCGATCAATTCCTATCCGACGCTGCTGGCCGCCGCACAGCGGGGACAAATCGATATCGCGCTCACCGCCATCCCCTATGGCCGGCTGGGCGTGCAGCAGGATGGGTTGGTGATGATGGCCGATTTCTGGGGCGGCGCCGTTCCCGCCTATAAGGGAGCGCATCACCAGGGCCTGGTGGTCGAAGCCGATTACGCCGCCAAGAACCCCGACGTGGTGGCGCGCATGCACCGGGCGATGGAGGAGGCGCTATCCTTCATGCATATCAACCCGGAGAAGACCGTGGCCGATCTCCACGCGCGGTACCAGAATCTGCCGGAAGAGCTGCTACGCTCCTTCATCGTCGGCGACGCCAAGAGCTTCGCCTCTCATGCCGTGGTCGAGCGCAAGGGCTTCACCATCATCCGCGACTTCGTCGCCGCGAACTCCAATCCCGACGCGGCCAGCCTCAAATACGAGACCGTGGTCATCCCGGCTGCCCAAGAAAAATAAGGGCGGCGGCGCAAGAGAAGTGAGGGCGCCTCAAGGCCCCCGATACACCGCCGCCGGCTGAGTGAAGAACGAGCGCAGAATATGATAGACCAGCAGGTAATTCTTCTGCTGGAACGAGGCGTGGGCGATGCCCGGCATGACCACGAATTGCTTGTCGGGATTGGGTAAGAGGGCGAAGAAGGCGAGCAAATCTTCAGGCCCGGCGATGCCGTCAAATTCGCCGCGCATGATGAGCGTCGCCGCTTCGATCTTGCGCGGATCGTTGACCGGCAGGTTTTCGCACATATCGACGTAAGTCCCGATCGGTACCGAATCGTCGAGCGCCAGGATCGCGTCGGCGAAGGCGTCCACCACCTTCTCTTCGGCGGTACCGGCATGGTCGCGAGAGAAGATGCTGTGAACAAATTTGCGGTCGATCGGGCGGCGGAGTTTTTTCCGCAGCTCGGGAAGTTTCTTGCGCCGCTCGGCCAGGGTCGGGCTGCCCTCGCCGGTCCAGACCATGGCGTCGAGCGCGAGCCGCGAAACGCGCTCGGGATGCCGTTCGGCGAAGAGAGCCGCGCGTAACGCGCCCGATGAGATGCCATAGACCAGCAAGGGCCCGCATTTCCGGGTCTTGATTATGTAATCGCTGGCGGCGGCCAAATCGTCGGCGCCGTTGGAAATGTCACACGTGATGGGGCGCGACTTGTCCGAGCGGCCATAGCCCTCCATGTCGACGCACCAGCAATCGAACCCCAAGCCGGCGAAATAATCCATCACCGAGGAATGGGCGCGGCCCGGCATTTGAAGATCGAAAGTCGGCTGCGAGGCCATCGACGAGCCGTGCACGAACAGGATCGCGGGCTTGCCCTCGGGCGATCCGGCGCATTTCTCCCACAGGAAGAGTTTGACCTCGCCCTTGCGCGTCCAATGCTCCCGGCCCGAAAGGGCGGCGCCCCCCTGCCCTTCCATCGCGCTCACACGCCCAGGCGTTTCATCTGCGGCTCGGGATAGCGCGTCCCCGCCGTCACCCCGCGCGGGAAGGCCTTATCGAGCGCCGCCAAGGTGGTGGGTGAAATGGTCAGCTCCGCCGCCTTGACGTTCTCCTCGATATATTTGCGGTGGCTGGTGCCGGGTATGGGCACGATGAAAGGACGGCGCGCCATCACCCAGGCGATCGCGAGCTGCGCCGGGGTGCATTTCTCCTTGGCCGCCAGCGCCTTGAAGTCCTTCAGCAGCATGACGTTGCGTTTGAGGTTCTCCTCATGGAAGCGCGGATGCTGGCGGCGCCGGTCGTTCTCGGCGAGATCGTTCAAGCCGCCGATGGTGCCGGTGAGAAACCCGCGGCCCATCGGGCTATAGGCGACATAGCCCACGCCCAGTTCCTCGCAGGTCTTGAGCAGCTCGACCTCGGCGTCACGCGTCCACAGCGAATATTCGGTCTGCAACGCGGTCATGGGATGCGTCTTGTGCGCGCGGCGCAAGGTTGCGGGCCCGGCCTCGGATATGCCGAGAAAGCGGATCTTGCCCTGTTGCTTCAATTTCACCATCGCGCCCACCGTGTCCTCGATCGGCACGTCGGTGTCGACGCGGTGGATGTAATAGAGGTCGATCATGTCCGTTCCGAGCCGCTTCAGGCTTTTCTCGCAGGCCTCGATCACGTAGTCTGGCCGGCCGTTCACCCCTTGCGAGGTGGGCGTCTGGATATTGCCGAACTTGGTCGCGAGGATGGCCTTGCTACGCCGGTCCTTGAGCGCCCGGCCGACCAGCTCCTCGTTCTTGCCCGCGCCATAGACGTCGGCGGTGTCGATCATGTCGACGCCAAGCTCGAGCGCGCGGTGGATGGTGGCGATCGCCTCGGCGGGATCGGGGGTGGCGTAGATCGGCGTCATGCTCATGCAGCCCAATCCGATGGCCGAGACGTCGAGCGCTCCAAGCTTGCGGCGTTTCATGTGGATAACTCCTTGGCGCGGCTTTTTGGCGGGCGCTAATTTGGCACGGGCCGCGGAAAATCGCCTAGAAAAATCGCCACCGGCCCATCCTATGAGATTGATCGGCATGCGTTTTCCATCCGCTTCTATCTGCTTGCAGATGACAGCGCGGCGCGCCAATGTTCATCCCAATGGACGGGGAGACACCGGAAAATACGGCGGTCAGCGCCGCCGAGATGCGTTACGCCATCGGCTTTTCGGTGGCGCCGGAGGATTTGGCGCGTCTCAAGAAGCTGCCATTGCTGGCCGGGCTCAAGGACAACAAATCCGCCGAGACCCGGACATATTACGACACGCCCAAGCGCGATCTCGGCCAGGTGGGGCTCGGGCTGTCCATCCGCAAGGACGGCGCGCGCGCGATCGAGACGCTTAAATCGCTCGACGCCATGGGCGCCGCGGGATTCGAGCGGCCGATGTGGCGGGTGAAGCTGCCGCGGCCCGCGCCCGATCTCGCACCCTTGGAAGATCTCGACCAACTCAAGGACGTTTCCCAGAAGAAGCTCCAGCCGGTTTTCACCTGCCGCCTCAACCGCTCGCGCGTCGCCTTGCAGCAGGACGAAAACGCGAGCGTCGGCCTCAGCTTCGACAGTGGCTTCATCCGCGCGCGCAACGGCCGGAAGCTCAAGGTCTCGGAGATCGAGATCGAACTCGAACGCGGCGAGCCCCAGGCCCTATTCGATTTGGCGCGCATCCTGAACGAGAGCGCCTCGCTGCGCCTGCAAATGGGCAGCAAGGCGGCGCGCGGCTACGCCTTCGCCGCGCTCGAGCCCGGCAAGCACGGCTGGGTGACGGAACGGTTCGGCAGCGTCGATCTGGACCGCGAGATGTCGGCGGAAGACGCACTCGCCGTCGTGCTGCGCTGCTGCCTCAGGCACATGCTGGCGAACGACCGCGCCGCACTCGCCGGCCATCCCGAAGGCGTGCACCAGATGCGCGTGGCCTTGCGCCGGCTGCGCGTGGCCTTCACGCTCTTCAAGGGCCTGATCCCCGAGGATCAGCGCGCCTGGGCGGTGGGCGAGATCAAGTGGCTCGCGGCCGCGCTGGGGCCGGGGCGCAATTGGGACGTGTTCGCGGAAATCGTCGCGCGGGTGCGCAAGACCTTCCACGAGGATCTGGACCTGGCCGAGCTCGCCAAGTCGATCGGATCGCAGCAGCGCGGCGCCTATCGCGGCTTGCAGACGGCGCTCGCCTCGCGCCGCTACGGCGAATTCGCGCTCGGCCTCGCGGCCTGGATCGAGACCCGCGCCTGGCGGCGGAACAGCCCCTTCGAGACCTCGGTGCTCCAGGTATCGCCGGTCGGGAGCCTGGCCGACGCCCTTTTGGAGAAGCGCTATCGCGCGGTGCGCAAGCGCGCCCGGCAATTCGACCGGCTCGACGCCGAGGGCCGCCATGCGCTCCGCATCGTGGTGAAGAAAATGCGCTATGCCGCCGACGTGTTCGAGACCGTCTATGCGAAGAAGCACGTCCGCCGCTACGTCAAGCGCCTCGAGGCGTTGCAGGACGATCTGGGATTGCTCAACGACATCGCCACCGCCGAAACCCTCGCCCGCGACCTGCCCCTGCCCGAGGGCAAGGAAGAATCGCTGTCGCGCGCGGCGGCGCTGGTGACCGGATGGTGCGGCCATACCGTCACCACGCGGGTGCCGAAGCTGGGCAAGCGGCTGAAGCGGTTGCGCCAGGCAGAACCGTTCTGGCGCCGGTCGGCGAAGGCGTGAAGAAAGCCAACGGCAAGACAAATCTTACGACGCTGCTCGGCGATTATCCCGGAACGGCGGCGTTGAAACGCGGCGACATAAGCTCGCCCCTGCTCGAATTCGACTTTGCCGACGTCAAGGTATCGAACACCCAATTCAAGCCGCTGGTGCGCGAAGGCAAATTCGATTTCGGCGAGCTTGCGATCGTCACATTTCTTCAGGCCAGGCTCTACGGCAAGCCCTATGCGCTGATGCCCGCCGTGGTGATGTCGCGCGCCCAGCATCACACCATCTTCTACAACACCGAGCGCGGGAAACTCGCGCCCTCCGATCTCGAAGGCAAGCGCGTGGGCGTGCGGGCATATCCCGTGACCACCGCGACCTGGGTGCGCGGAATCTTGGCCGAGGAATACGGCATCGATCTCGACCGCGTGCGCTGGATCACCTTCGAGGACGGGCATCTGGCCGAATACCGCGAGCCGGCAACCGCCACACGCGCCCCCGCCGGCAAGGAGATCGCGCGGATGCTGCTCGACGGCGAGCTCGACGCCGCCATCCTCGGCGACAAGGCGCCCGATCCGCGCCTCCAGCCGCTCATCCCGGACGTGCGGAATGCCGAACGGAAATGGGAGGAACGGCATCGCGCCATGCCGGTCAATCACTTCATGGTGGTGAAGCAATCGATCGCCCAGGCGCGGCCCGATCTGGTGAAAGAGGTCTTCCGCATGCTGCGCGAAAGCCGCGACCGCTTGCCGCCCGGGCCCGAGCGCGATGCATTGCCCTTCGGAATGGAGGCCTGCCGCCGCTCGCTCGACATCATCGTCGATTACGCGCTGAAGCAGGGCCTCATTCCCCGGCGCTTTGCGGCCGAGGAGCTGTTCGACAATTCCACGCGCGGCCTATAGTTTCACGAATCGTAGCCGCAACGCGTTGCCGATCACTGAGACCGAACTCAAGCTCATCGCCGCCGCCGCCACCATCGGGCTCAGCAACAGGCCGAAGACGGGATAGAGCACGCCCGCGGCCAGCGGAACGCCGAGCAGATTGTAGACGAAGGCGAGCGCCAAATTCTGCCGGATGTTGCGCATGGTCGCGCGGCTCAAGGCCATCGCCCGCGCGATGCCGGCGAGATCGCCCTTCACCAGGGTCACGCCCGCGCTCGCCATGGCGACATCGGTGCCCGAACCCATGGCCACGCCGATATCGGCCGCGGCCAGAGCCGGCGCGTCGTTGACGCCGTCCCCGGCCATGGCGACGATGCGGCCCTCGCTCCTGAGGCGCCGCACGATCGCGTGTTTTTTCTCCGGCAAAACTCCGGCCTCGATCTCGGTGATGCCGAGCTTGGCCGCGACGGCCTGCGCGGTGGAAAGAGTATCGCCGGTCAGCATGACGATGCGGATGCCGTCCGCGCGCAGTCTTGCGATGGCATCCGGGGTGGTCGATTTGATCGGGTCGGATACCGCGATGATCCCGGCGGGACGGTTATCAACCGCGATAAACATCACCGTCGCGCCCTCGCGCATGAGGCTCCCGGCGCGCGATTCCAAACCGGCGGTGGATACGTCCAAATCCTTGAGAAGTTGCGCATTGCCCAGCGCCACCGAACGGCCACCGATCTTTCCGGCAACACCCTTGCCGGTGATCGATTTGAACTCCGTGGCGACCGCCAACGCCAGGCCGCGCGCACGCGCGCCCGCGACGATGGCGGCTGCGAGCGGGTGTTCGCTCGACTGCTCGATACTGGCTCCGAGCGACAAGAGCGAAGCTTCATCAAAACCCGTTTCCGGCAGGATGGCGACCACGCGCGGCTTGCCTTCGGTCAGCGTGCCGGTCTTGTCCACCACCAGCGTGTCGATCTTCTCGAAGCGCTCCAGCGCCTCGGCGTTCTTGATCAGAATTCCCGCCGCAGCCCCCTTACCCACGCCCACCATGATCGACATCGGCGTCGCCAGGCCAAGCGCGCAAGGACAAGCGATGATCAAGACCGAGACCGATGCGATCAAGGCATAGGCAAACGCCGGCGGCGGCCCCCAGATCATCCAGGCGGCGAAGGCCAGCGCCGCCGCGGTGATGACCGCGGGTACGAACCAGGCCGATACCCGGTCGGCCAGACGCTGGATGGGCGCGCGGCTGCGCTGCGCCTCGGCGACCATGTGGACGATGCGCGCGAGCATGGTATCGGATCCGACCCGTTCGGCCCGCATCACCAGCCCGCCGATGCCGTTGATGGTGCCGCCGACCAACTTGGCACCAGGTTCTTTTTCGACCGGCATGGATTCGCCGGTCACCATCGATTCATCGACCGCGCCGCGCCCTTCCAGCACCACGCCGTCCACCGGCACGCTCTCGCCCGGCCGGATGCGCAAACGGTCGCCCGCCCTCACCCGGTCGAGGGCCACTTCCTCATCCGCGCCGCCGCCACCGATGCGCCGCGCGGTCTTGGGCGCGAGTTTCAGCAAGGCTCGAATGGCGCCGCCGGTTTTTTCCCGGGCGCGGAGCTCGAGCACCTGGCCAAGCAGCACCAGCACGGTGATGACCGAGGCGGATTCATAATAGACCGGCAGAATGCCGTCTTCCATTCGCAAGGCCGCCGGGAACAGCCCGGGCAAGAGGGTGGCGGCGAGGCTGTAGAAATAGGCCGCGCCGATGCCGAGCGCGATCAGGCTGAACATGTTGAGCGAACGGTTGCGCACCGAGGCCCATCCGCGCGCGAAGAACGGCCCGCCGGCCCAGAGCACGACCGGCGTGGCAAGCGCGCATTGAATCCACATCGAAACCAGCGACGAAACCCAGCGGTGAAGGTTCAAGCCCGGCAAATGAGCGCCCATCGCCAGGACCAGCACCGGCAGCGCCAACGCCGCGCCGATCCAGAGCCGCCTTGTCATGTCGATCAATTCGGCGCTGGGGCCGGTGTCGTCGGCGGCGTCCAAGGGCTCCAACGCCATGCCGCAGATCGGACAGTTGCCCGGCTTGACTTGTCTTATCTGCGGATGCATCGGGCACGTATAGAGAGCGTGACTGTGCGCTTGCGGCTTGGGCGAAGGATTCCCGGGATTGAGATACTTGGCGGGATCGGCCAGGAATTTTTCCTGGCAGCCCGCGCTGCAAAAATGATAGGCCGTCCCGTCATGTGCCGCGCGATGCCGCGATGTGGCCGGGTCGACCACCATGCCGCAGACAGGATCGCGGGTTTGCGCCATCACTCTTCCTTTGACCCATGAAAAGCACGCGGGGCTGGTCCGGCTAATGTACGCTCCAGCCGGGGATCATATCCAACTCCGGACGCTTGACGAGATTTGGCCAAGCATCGGCCCAGCAGCAATCATGACCGAAACCGTCAATCACGATAAGCCGGGCATGACGCATATCGCCCATGCGCGTGAGATACGAACGGACGACGTCGGGACCGACGACATCGTCGCGCGAACCGGCAAAATGGATTTGCGGCAACGCTGCGACCTGAGCAACGAAGCTCGCCGGATCGAGCGAGCCCGAAAGTGGCGCAAGCCCGTCGCGCTTCGTCCAATAACCCAGATCGAGATCGGCGCCGATGGTGACGATTCCGGCGACATCGTCGCGCCGCGCCGCCAGCAGCACCGCGACCGCGCCGCCGCCGGAATACCCCACCAGGACGATGCGCACGGCGCCGGCGACGCTTTTGGCGGAATCGACCGCGCGGTTCATGGCGTCGATGATTTCGGGCGCATAACGCCGGCTCGTCCATTCCTCCGGCCGGCAGTTCCGCGCATGATCCGGGATGGTGTATTGGCAGGGCCGCGCCAGATAGACGGCTGGGCGCTGCGGCGCCGCCATCGCCAGGCGCAGCGCCAGGGGATCGGCGGGCGTCGGATCGGCCGATGCGGTCCGCGCATCGATGAAAGCCAGGCCGTCGCCTTCGATATAGACCGTCAACACCGGAAACGCCGCCGAGGGCGGCGCGGCGTAGCTCGCGATGTCGAAATCGCCGGCATTGATCAGGCGGTAGCTCCAGCCCGCCTTATCCGCGAGATAGGCCGCCTTGCGCTGGCGCGGCAGCAGATCGGTCACGCTGCACGCGCCAAGCAGAACGGCTAGCAGAGCGCAAAACGCGGCGCGCCCGAACGCGGTCAATTGCCGCCTCCGGATCCCGCCAGCCGGGCCTTGAGCGTGTCGTCGACCGGCATGAACCGCTCGAGGCCGGCGGCCAGGGCCTGGCGCATCAGCGCCAGTCCGCGCTGTTGGGAAACCGGATCGGATTGATCGATCAGCGCCGCGCCCGTGAACCACAACACCACTGGATGGTCCGGATCGATCGAACGCGCATCGCCTAGCATCGCCTCCATGTCGCCGGGCCGGCCTTGCAACAACAGCCAGTTGAAATACGTCGTCAGCACATCGAGGCACCGCGGCGCGCGGGCGAGGATATGCTGCAAAACGCGCGGCCAGACTTCAGCCAGGGTCTCGCCTGGCGGCAGCAGCCTGTCGCCTCCGGGGGTGAACGCCATCGCGGCATCGGCATTGGCGAGCGCCATCGACAGCAACAGCGAGCGCCCTTCGCGGTCGCGTTGCTCGGCCGTGAGCAGGACAAGCTGCATGAGAGCGAGCTGCCGCGCCGGCATTGGTTCCGGAGCCTGGAGAAAAACCGGCACCGTGCTCTCGATCAGGGTGGCGAGACCGAGTTCGGCGCCGCGCGGATCGGATGGCACCGTGATCGCGTCGCAGCCTGAGGGAGACCCGTCGAGAGACAGGCAAGCGGCGAGACGCGTCATCGCGCGGCCATTCTCGTAGAGCATTACAGCTCCGGCGGCGATCAACGCGGCGAGCGACAACCAGGCGAGACCGCCGGCCAGGACTATCGCGCTTTGGCTGGTTGCGGCATCGAAGCCCGGCGCGATCAGCGCCACCACAGCAGGCGCCAGGTCGGAAATAACCGCCGCCAGGAAAACCGTCGTGCCGGCCAGGATGCAGGCCATGATTGTCACGATGGTTCGACGTATGGCGGCGGTATCGGCTTTGGCGAACATGAGCGCCGGACCGGGTGCGATGGCCGTTGCGTCGCCCGACGTCGCATTAAACGCGTGATTATGCGCGGGGATCATGGTCGCATTGAGCGTCACGGTTTCGGTGCCGCCGGTTTGTGCCACGCGGCGCGGCGTCAGGCCTTGACCCGTCCCTTGACCGACTGGCAGGCGGCCGCGCAGATCGGGAGCTCCGAAGGTCGAAATGCCATCACCGCCCCAAGCGGTTCCCAACAAGGCATAGAGCGCCTGATATTGCGATATGCTCAGCAGCGCGCCATTGCACAGCACCCAGTCCTGTGGCGCATAGTTTCCTGCGAACATGCGGATTTCGCCAAGATATGGATCCATCGAAGTCTCCTGCTCTTCTCTTTGGCGCGCCGGGGTCTATGGGCGTTGCGGATAGAGGCCGGCCAAGGCGATACAATAATTGACCACGGCGAAGGGCTGCATGTTGGAATGCGCGGCGCCGCCCGAGTTGCTGGCTAAGGTCGCGGAATAGAGGGGCACGAGCGGGCCGGCCGCGCCGAATAGATTTGGCTTGAGGGGGGGATTGGTGGAATCGCCCCCATTCGCAGCAATAACATTTTCGGCCGGAACCGCCAATGTACCGGTGTTCGTGCTTGCGTTCACGGTATGAGTATGGGGCGGCGTTTGCGTCAAGGTCAGGGTAATGGCCTCAATCCCGCCCGCCGTGCCGACTTTATAGGCCGTGCCCGGCGGCGTCTGTCCCTGGGATAGTGGGGTGCGACCGCATAGATTGGGCAGCTGGAAGGTTGTCTTTGCGTCACCACCATAGACGTTGCCCAAGAGACTGAATAACGCCTGGTTCTGCTGGACCTGCATGGTCGCGCCATTGGCGAGCGCCCAGCCGGTGGGCGCATAGTCAAAGCCGAAGGCTCGAATCTCGCCGATAAAATAATCGCCCAATGCCCCCTCCCTGAAATCGGAAACTATGAACCGGCAGATACATCCTACGATTGTATGAAATAAATAATTCTCTTATAGATTGTAGAGCCGGCGGCAATTGGTCAAGCTCATTTTGCAGTCCCTCGCGCGGCGGAATCGATTCAGTTGAAGACCGCCTGATAGCTCACGCCGCGCTCATCCTGGCCGATCGGCACGAGAAAGATATCGACCTCGCCCATATTCTCGTGCTTCAGCCGGTAAAGCCTTTGCGGCAGCGCAAACGGGTAGGCCCCAAGAAAAATAAGCGAGAAAGGCGGCCGCGCGTTTTTGGGCACGTTCCTCACCGGCAGCAGCGTGGCCTGTTCCAGCGTCAAAGCCAACGGCGGCATGCCCTCCTCGGATACGGTGAGCACGTTTCCCACCCGATCCTTGAAGTCCTCGAAGACCAGCCCGGTCTTTGCCATGGATGCCGCGCGCTGCCGTGATCGACCAGGCCAACTATGCTGAAACGCCCGCGGGGCTGTGAAGAAAAAAATCAGCGCGGAGCATGCGGGTGTATGATCGCGGCCGAGATTTTTTATTCCATGCCGGTGAGCTTTGGCCGTGAAAGCGAGACAAGCTGAAATCCGCCGCCCGCCCCTCGTCCGGCGCATCTTGCGCGCGGCCTGGCGTCTCGCGACCGACGGGGCCTATCGCGGCATTTGGCGTCTGCGCTTGCGCTATCCGGCGGGCGCCTTTCAGCCTTTCAACACCACAAAAGAAAACCGCTATCCGCGCATTTTCGCCTTCGTTCAATCCCGGCTCGGCGAGAATTGCGCAGGCCGCATTCTTTCCTTCGGCTGCTCGACCGGCGAAGAGGTGTTTTCGCTGCGCCACTACTTTCCACGTGCCGCCATCAAGGGCATCGACATCAATCCCGGCAATATCGCGATCTGCCGCAAGCGCTTGAAATCCTTGGGCGACGGGAGAATTTCATTCGAAATGGCGGGCTCGACGGCGGAAGAGGAGAAAGATTCCTACGACGCGATCTTCTGCATGGCGGCTTTGCGCCACGGCGCCTTGGGCTCGTCCGGCACCACGCGGTGCGATCCCCTCATATGGTTCGAGGATTTCGCCCGCAGCGTGGATGATTTCGCACGCTGTCTGAAGCCCGGCGGCCTGCTGGTCATCCGGCACAGCAATTTCCGCTTTCGCGACGCGCCGGCCGCCAGGAATTTCGAGACGATTCTCCAAGTTCCTTATGCGCCAGCGGCCACGACGCCGATATTCGGCCCCGACAACCGGCTGATGGAAGGCGAGACCTATCCCGATACCGTCTTCCGGAAGGCGCAAGCGGCCGAAACCTAGACGGATCGCAAAGCAGCCGCGGCTCTCTTATCCGAAACCAGCGCGCCTCTATCGAATCGCAGCACCCGTTCGCACAACGCCAGGCTTTCGGCGCGGTGGGCGATCATGACGATAGCCGGCCGCGGCCGGAGCGAGGCTATCCGTTGCAGCAACTCGCGCTCGCCGCGAACGTCGATGGCGCTCGCCGCCTCGTCGAGCACCAGAAGCGCCGGCTTGCGCAGCAACGCCCGGGCGAGCGCGATGCGCTGGCGCTCGCCGCCGGAGATAAGCGTGCCGCGCTCGCCGACCACCGTGTCCAATCCCGCTTCCAAACGGCGCACCAATTCCCCGGCGCCGGCAAGCGCGAGTACCTCCCACATCTCCCCTTCGCTGGCCTTGGGATTGGCCCAGGACAGATTGCGGCGCAGCGTGTCGTGGAACAGGAACGGGTCTTGCGACACATAGCTCACCCGCGCGCGCCAGGCCGCGATCGTCCCGCCGTCCAAGGGCAATCCGCCGGCCAGGATGCGCCCGGCTTGGGGTGGAAACAGGCCCACCAGCAGATCGGCGAAGGTGGTCTTGCCCGCGCCCGACGGGCCGGTCACACCGATGAATTCTCCCGGCATGATCGTCAAACTGAGATCGCCGACGCCGTGGGATGGGCCGTCCTTATCCAAAGCGGATGGATGACGGAAGCTCACATGCTGGAATTCGACCGGGCCGTCGAGGGTCTCGGCCCCGGCGGCGGAAGCGCCTGGCGCCGTTGGGCCCACGCGCAGTTCGGCCTCGAGCTCCCTCACCTTCTCATAGGCCGGCAGGCCATGCGCGAGACACTGCGCGCCCTGCTGGATCTGCGTGGCGGGACCGCTCATCCGCGCCAGGATCAGGAGAAAGGTGATCAACACGGAGGGCGCCGTGCCGAGCGCCTCAATGCCGATGAGGATGGCCACCGCGCCCACCGCGGCGGAGAGCGTCGCGAAAGCCAGCCGGGAATTGGTTTGCTGCCGTATGGCGGCGATCTGCCGCCGCGTCAGGCCGCTTAGCGTCTCCTCGAACTCGGAAACGAAGCTCGATTGCAGATTCTGGCTGATCGCGAGTTTGAGGCCACCCAGGAATTGGCTGATGCCGTTGAGCAGCGTGAGATTGGCGTTGGTCACCAGATTGCCCAGATCGCGCGCGCGGCGCAGCATCGGGATCAGAGCAACCCCGCCCACGCTCAGAAGCGCGCAGGCCAGCAGCGCCAAGAGCGGCGCCAAAACGAAAGCAAGCGCGGTTTGTATCAGCAGCATCAGCAAGGCCACCGCGCATTGCAGCGTGAAATGCGCCGCGGATCCTATGCGCTGAATGTCGCCGCTCATGAGATGCGTGATTCGGGCATGGCGCAGACGCACCACCTGGTCCCAGCGCGCCTGCGCCAGGAGCCGCATGATCTGAACGCGTTGCGCTTCGACAAAACCGATTTGCAATTCCGCCAGTAAAACGTCGCGCCGCGAGATCACGACATTGCGCAGCACCATGAGCGCGCCGAATATTGCGAGCAGCATAACGAGCCGCCCGGCAGCGCTTTCTACCGGGAAAAGCGCGAACAGGCCGGAAACGGCTTGTTGCAACCGGCCGGCCGCGGCGCCGTTGCCGATCACGATGCCAAGGAGCGGCACGAGCAGCAGGAGCCCGACGCCCTCCAGCACCGCGCCCGACGCGACATAGGCGAAGGCGCGCCAGCCTTTCGGCCCGGCATAAGACGCGAAATCGGCCACGAACCCGCCAGCGGCGCGCAGCGTGGGCCGTTCGGATACGGATTCCGGGATTTCGTCACGCGCCATGAATGAACCCGCCTCCCCCAACCGCGGAAGGATATAGGTTATGCGGAATTCGCGCGACGGTCCAAAAATCCGCCGCGCGGGCAAGGTCGCGGGCAAGGTATTGAATAGATTGGTGCCCCTGGCCGGACTCGAACCAGCACGCCCGTGAAGGCAACAGATTTTGAGTCTGCCGCGTCTACCAATTCCGCCACAGAGGCAACCTGCGAAAGCGGCCCACTATAGCGTGAGGCCCCGGACGGTCAACGCGCTTGCCCCGGCCCCGCATATCCGGCTAGATCGCGGCCCATGCTGAGACGGCTTTACGATTGGACGATGCGCCTCGCGGCGGGCAAGCACGCCGTCTGGGCGCTCGCCGCGATCGCCTTCATCGAAAGCTCGGTCTTCCCGCTGCCCCCCGATTTGCTGCTGATCCCGATGGTGCTGGCCGACCGGCGCCATGCCTGGCGGCTCGCGGCGGTGGCGACGTTGGCCTCGGTCGCGGGCGGGTTTCTGGGCTATGCCATCGGCTACTTCGCCTTCGACGCCATCGGCGAGCCGGTGCTGCAATTCTACGGCGCGATGGACAAGTACCAGGCGCTCAAATCCTCCTTCGACCAATGGGGCGTCTGGATCATCATCGCCAAGGGCATGACACCCATTCCATATAAACTCATCACCATCGCCTCGGGCGCGCTCAAATTCGACCTCCTCAGTTTTGCCATCGCTTCGCTGATTTCGCGCAGCCTGCGCTTTTTCCTGGTGGCGGCGCTGCTGTGGCGGTTCGGCGAGCCGATCCGCGCCTTCATCGAGAAACGCCTGGCATGGGTCACCACCGCCTTCCTGGTGGCGCTGGTGGGCGGTTTCTTTGTGCTACGCTATCTTTGAGACGACATGACATCCGAACGCACGTCCTTGATGCTGATTTTAGCCGCCTCTGCTGCGGTGCTGGGCGCGGCGTGGCTGTTCCAGCTGGTGGGCGGCCTCGTGCCGTGCGAGCTGTGCTTGTACGAACGCTGGCCTTATTACGCGGCGCCGGTCTTGGCGCTGGCGGCGCTGGTCTTCCCCGCCGCGGGGATCCCTCGCGCGGCCCTGGCGCTCTTGGGATTGCTGTTCCTCGCCAGCGCGGCGCTGGGCTTTTATCACACCGGGGTCGAGCAGCATTGGTTCGCCGGCCCCTCCAGCTGCACCAGCAGCGGCAACGCCACCGAAACCCTCGAGCAGTTCAAGGCGCGGCTCTTGGGACAGAAGACGGTGATGTGCGATGAAATCCAATGGTCGGTATTCGGATTGTCGCTCGCGGCGCTGAATGCGATCGTCTCGCTGCTGATCGCGGTTTTCGCCTTCTGGTCGATGGGCAAACGCAAATGACCAAGAAGCGCAAAGCGCCGCTTCTCCCCGGCGATCAGGCATCCGCTTCCCGGGTCGAGCGCATGATCCGCGTCGACCAGGCCGGCGAATATGGCGCGGCGCGGATCTATGACGGGCAGCTCGCCGTGCTGAAGGGCAAGCGGGCGGCCAAGGCGATCCGCCGCATGGCCGAACAGGAAAAAAAGCACCTCGCCGCCTTCGACCAGCTGGTGGCGGATCGCCGGGTGCGCCCGACCGCCCTCGCGCCGGTTTGGCATGTCGCCGGTTTCGCCTTGGGCGCCGCCACCGCCATGCTGGGCGAGCGCGCCGCCATGGCCTGCACCGTCGCGGTGGAAGAGGTGATCGACGAGCATTACCGACGGCAGATCGAGACGCTCGATGGGGACGAGCCCGCTCTGGCGGCGGTGATATCCCAATTCCGCGCCGAGGAGATCGAGCACCGCGATATTGCGCTGCGGCACGGCGCCGAGGACGCGCCGGCCTATTCCCTGCTCTCGGCCGCGATCAAGGCGGGCTCGCGCCTCGCCATCTGGTTGTCTACCCGCATCTGATCGCGTATTGACGCGCGCGGCGATCTTCGGTCTGATTTCCGTATAATATCGGGACAAAACATCGGGGGGAATGGGATGGCCAGCGAATACCGTCTGTTGAGCTATCGTGGCGCCAAGGGCCCGCAGGCCGGCGTGCTGGTGGGAGACCGGGTCTATCCCGCGGCCGCTCTTCTCAAGGGCAGCGGCGTCGACGCCTCGTCGGTGCTGGCGATTCTCCAGAACTGGGCCAAGGCGCATCGCGCGCTCAGCCAGGCGGTGGCCAAGATGAAACCGAAGGACGGGAAGCCCTTGGCCAAAATCAAGTTGCTCGCGCCCGTGCTCTATCCCGGCGGCCTCTTCTGCGCCGGCGCCAATTATTGGGACCACATGGAGGAAATGGCCAAGGCGCAAGGCCGCACCGTGGACCGCGCGAAACGGCCGCATGAGCCTTGGTTCTTCCTCAAGACCTCGGCGCATTCGGTGATCGGGCCCGGCGCGCCCGCGCATCTTCCCGCCAATTCGCAAGCCGTCGATTGGGAAGCCGAGCTCGGCGTGGTCATCGGCAAGCCCGCGCGCAATGTGAGCGTGGCGAAGGCCCTCGGCCATGTCGCCGGCTACACCATCGTCAACGATCTTTCGGCGCGCGATCTGATGACGCGCAAGGACCGGCCGCCGGTGATGACCTATGACTGGGTCGGCCAGAAATGCTTCGACGACGCGGCGCCGATGGGCCCGTGGATCGTGCCCGCGGCTTATGTGAAGAATGTCGGCAATCTCGCCGTCAAGCTCTGGGTCAACGGCGTCTTGAAGCAGAATTCAAACACAAGCGAGCTCATCCACAACGTGCCCGAGCAGGTCTCATATCTGAGCGAGCATGTCACCTTGCGGCCGGGCGACATCATCGCCACCGGCACGCCCGCAGGCGTCGGCATGCCGCGCGGCGAATTCCTGAAAAAAGGCGATGTGGTCAAGATCGAGATCGAGGGCTGCGGCACGCTCACCAATCCGATGGCGTGACCCCGGGGCGGCGTCCGGAAACCCCGCTCCTTGGCGGGGCATGCGGCTGGGCGCGCGCAACTTGCGATTGATTTTCAATTGCAAATAGAGTTAGATAAGCCCTGATTTACCCGTGAATTCCGCGAGCCGGGAGCGAAAGAACCGAATGCCGCGCCTGCCCTCCAATCGCCGATTTCGCCTGACGGCGCCGGCCGTAGCGCTTTTGATCGCGCTCGGCCTAAGCGGAACCGCCGGCGCCGACGAATTGCCCACGATCGACGTCACCATCAAGAACCATCAATTCACGCCATCCGAGATCCATGTCGCGGCGGGAAAGCCCGTCCTGCTCAATATCAAGAACGAGGACGCCACGGCCGAGGAATTCGATTCCTCGGCGCTCAAAGTCGAGAAGGTGATCGCCGGCGGCACCTATGGAACGGTGCGGCTGCGGCCGCTCGGGCCCGGACGGTATCCCTTCATGGGCGAATACCACTCGGACACCGCCCAGGGCGCCGTGATCTCGGAATAGGAATTCGCGTCATGCTGGCAACGATCCTGATCGTGTTTCGCGAGGTCATCGAGGCCGGTCTCATCGTCGGCATCGTCCTGGCGGCGACGCAAGGCGTGCCCAAGCGCGGCGTTTGGGTGAGCTATGGCGTGGCGGCCGGTGTCGCCGGCGCCTGCCTGGTCGCCGGTTTCGCCGGCGAGCTGGCCGCGCTCTTCGCCGGTTCCGGCGAGGAAATCTTCAACGCCAGCATCCTCCTGCTCGCGGTCGGCATGCTGACTTGGCACAATGTGTGGATGGCAAGCCATGGCCGCGCCATGGCCCATGAAATGCGCGCGGTGGGCGCCAAGGTCGCTGCCGGACAGCGCCCGTTGATCGCGCTGTCGGTCGTGGTCGGCGTCGCGGTGCTGCGCGAGGGCTCGGAGATCGTTCTCTTCCTCTACGGCATCGCCGCCTCCGGCGGCATCTCCGCCGTCTCCATGCTGGTGGGCGGCATGCTCGGCGTGCTGGCCGGCGCCGGCGTCTCGGCGCTGATGTATTTGGGATTGCTGACCATCCCGCCCGGAAGGCTGTTCGCCGCCACCTCCGGTCTCATCACCTTGCTCTCGGCCGGGCTCGCGGCGCAGGCGGTCGCCTTCATCCAGCAGGCCGGCTACGCCGAAGTACTGACCGGGACGGTTTGGGACACGTCCTGGCTGCTCGCGGATGACAGCCTTCCGGGGCGTCTGTTCCACACCTTGGTGGGATATACCGACCAGCCTTCTGGCGCGCAGCTGGTGGTTTACGTCTTCACGATTGCCATGATCGTCACGCTGATGCGGCTCGTGACCTCCCGCAAGCGGATGGCGCGGCGAGCCGTTCCGACCTGAGCGAGACCCGGCATCGCGGAAGCCCGGATCGCCGGGATCATTTTCCATAATTCTGAAGCCATTCTCCCAAAATGCCTTATTAAGAATGATTCGCATTGTAACTAAGAATGATTATCGTTATCATCTTGGCTCATTCGAACGAGGGGGAAGAATGATCAACGGCCGCTTATGGTTCCGGCTCAAGGCCGGATGGATCGCCATGATCCTGCCGGCAGGGCTCGTCTCGCTTTGCTGCCTCGGGGCCGCCCCCGCCCTCGCCGCCCCGCCGCCGATCCAACTGCCGTCGGAAGAAGATCTCCAAGCGGGCCAGCCGGGCGCGGGGGGCGGACCCTTCGGGTTCCTGTCCGGGATTTCGCGCAGCAATTACATGCTGGGCGACATGTGGGGCCTGCGCAAATGGCTCAGCCAATACGGCATGTCCTTCGCCTTGCAGGAAACCAGCGAGGTGCTCGGCAATGTCAGCGGCGGCACCAAGCACGGTTTCGACTATGACGGGCTGACCCAGATGGTGTTGCAGATGGACACGCAGCGCGCCTTCGGCTGGTATGGCGGCACCTTCAACGTCAGCGGCCTGCAATATCACGGCCGGAACCTGAGCGCGGATAATCTCTCGAGCTTGCAAACCGCCAGCGGGATCGAGGCGGATCGCGCCACCCGCCTGTGGGAACTTTGGTACCAGCAGAAATTTCTCTCTGAAGACCGGCTCGACGTGAGGGCGGGCCAGCAGAGCATCGACCAGGAATTCATCGTTAGTCAGAACGCCCTGCTCTTCGTCAACACCATGTTCGGCTGGCCGATGGTGCCTTCGGCCGACATGCCCGGCGGCGGCCCGGCCTATCCGCTCTCGGCCTTGGGCGTGCGGGTGCGGGGGAAGCCGCTCGATTCCGTGACCGTGCTCGCCGGCGTGTTCAACGGCAGCCCGGTGGTGCACAACATCGGCGATTCGCAACAGCAAAACTCCGGCGGCACCAGCTTCCCCACCAATGGTGGCGTGCTCGCGATCGCCGAGCTGCAATATTCCTATCCGTCGCTCGGCACCATGCTCTATGCGGACCAATCGGAGCCGCTGGCGCGCGTCTACAAGCTCGGCATCTGGTATGACACCGAGAACTTCGCCGACCAGCGCACCGACAATGCCGGCCAGTCGCTCGCAAGCCCGACGACCACCGGCATACCGCGGCAGCATCGCGGCGACTACAGCATCTACGCCGTCGCCGATCAGACGGTTTGGCAAGACGCCGAGGAAGCCGACCGGACGATAAACCTTTTCGTCCGCGCCATGGGAACGCCCTGGGTGGACCGCAACCTGATCGATTTCAGCTTGAATGCCGGATTCAACTTCCACGAGCCGTTCCTGCATCGCGACGATGACAGTTTCGGCATCGGCATGGGCTTCGCCAAGGTCAGCGGCGCGGTCTCCGCCTTCGACCGGGACTCCAACTTCTACAACGGCACAGCCAGCCCGGTCCGCAGCAAGGAAACTTTCGTGGAAGTGACCTACCAGTACGCCATGACGCCGTGGTGGCAGATCCAGCCGGATTTCCAATATGTGTTCAATCCGGGGGCCGGAACGGCGAATCCCGTTACCGGGCAGCGGATCCAGAACGAAGCCGTGCTTGGTGTGCGGACCAATATCGCGTTTTGAGCGGGAGGGCGCCTTGACGATCAATGGGTTAGGCGCTATCCTAAATGCAAATCATTCGCATTCTTAACTTGGCCGCCGGTTAACACAGAGCAGCAAGAGGGATAAAACCCATGGCGCAGTTCATGCCACATGTTCCACGAAAAGGGTTCATCGCCCTGGCCGCGTTGCTCGCGCTAGCGGCGATGCCGGTTACCCAGATTCGGGCGGAAGAACCCCAGGGCTTCCTGGAAACGATCCATCATCACGTCACCCGCACCTCCACCGTGACGGATAATGGCGACTTGAACCCCTATGCGATCATCGTCGCCCCGGTCTCCGCCGGAAAAATCCAGCGGGGCGACGTGCTGGTGGATAATTTCAACAACGTATCGAATTTGCAGGGAACCGGCACGACCATCATCGACTTCAATCCCGTCACCAAGACCGCGACCACCTTCGCCAAGCTGCCGCAAAAATTGGCTCAATGTCCGGGCGGCGTCGGGTTGTCAACCGCGATGACCATGCTCAAGAGCGGCTGGGTGATCGTCGGCAGCACGCCGAGCGCCGACGGCACCACCCGCACCAAGGGCAACGGATGCCTGATCGTTCTGGATTCGAACGGTCAGCTCGTCACGACCTGGACCGGCCCCAACATCAACGATCCGTGGGGCAACATGGCGGTGATCGACAACGGCGCGAAGGCCACGCTGTTCATCAGCATGGCCGGCTTCGACGTTCCCGGTCCGGAGGTTCGCGATTCGGCCACCGGCTATGCGGTCACGGTCAACAAGGCGACGGTGCTGCGGATCGAGCTTGCCATACCGGAAGGCAAGCCGCCGGCGATCGTGAGCCAGACGGTGATCGCCAACGGTTTCGGTCAGCGCGCCGACCGCGACGTTTTTCTGATCGGCCCCACCGGCCTGGCGCTCGGCCCCGACAACACGCTCTACGTGTCGGATGCGCTCAAAAATCAGATCGTCGCGATTCCGAACGCGGCGACGCGCACGGACAGCGCCGGCACCGGCCGCACCGTGACCGAAGGCGGACTCTTGAAGCGGCCGCTCTCGCTCGCCATCGCGCCCAATGGGCACCTGTTGGCCTGCAACGGTGTGAATGGCCAGGTGGTCGAGGTGAATCCCGCAACCGGCAAACAGCTCTATGCGCAATGGATCGATGCGGACCCGGCGCAATCGCCTCCCGGCAACGGCGATCTGTTCGGCATTGCCATGACGCCCGACGGCAAAGGGTTCTATTATGTCGAGGATGACGTGAACACCATCGTCGAAGCCACGCAATGAGCGTTATGAAATGAGCAAAGGCGACGGGCAAAAGCTACGCCCGACCCGCCGCGGTTTCCTCGCCTCGACGGCCGGCCTCTTGGCCGCTGCCGGTTCGGGCTTGACCGCGGGAGGCACGACCAAGGCCCTGGCGGATGCGCGGGACGCGGGATCGCCCGAGGCGACGGGAAGCAACCGGGCCGAACCTTTCTGGGGCGAGCATCAGGGCGGCGTCGTGACGCCGATTCAAAGCTACACTTATTTCGCCGCTTTCGACCTGGTCACCACCAAGCGCGGCGATGTCGTCAAGCTGTTCCAAGCCTGGACGGAGGCCGCCGCGAGGATGGCCAAGGGCCAGACCGTGGAACCGATCGATCAGAGCGCGGTGATGGCGGGCTATAGCGCCGGTGCGGGCGCCGATTCCGCGCCTAAAACCGGCGCGATGATCACCTCCGGAGCGGATTACGGGGCCGGCGCCGGGGAAGATAAAGTGCCCGATAGCGGCGAGACGGTGGGTTTGGCCCTGGCGCGGCTCACGGTCACGTTCGGCTTCGGCCCGGGCCTGTTCATCAAACACGGCAAGGACCGCTATGGCCTGGCGGCGCGCCGGCCCGAGGCGCTGGTCGACATGCCGAAATTTCCCGGCGAGCAATTCGTCGAGGCCCATACCGGCGGGGATTTGTCGGTGCAGGCTTGCGCGGACGATCCGCAAGTCGCGTTCCACGCCGTGCGCCAATTGGCGCGGATCGCGGATGGCGTGGCGCAGATCCGCTGGGTGCAAGCCGGCTTCGTCGGCAATCCCGGCGCCAGGGAAACCCCGCGCAACCTGATGGGCTTCAAGGACGGCACCAACAATCCGTCGATCAACGACGCGGCGGCCATGACCAAGCTGATCTGGGTGGATAATGAAGGGCCCGATTGGATGCGGGGCGGCAGTTACATGGTCGTCCGGCGCATCCGGATCGCGCTCGAGCATTGGGACCGCATGAAGGTGGCGTTTCAGGAGCAGACCGTCGGCCGGCACAAAGATTCCGGCGCGCCGCTCGGCATGAAGAACGAGTTCGACAAGCTCGATCTGAAAGCGGCCGACAAGGACGGCAATCCGGTCACTCCCGAGAATGCGCATGTCCGCCTGGCCGCCCCCGAGAACAATGGCGGCGCGCAAATCCTGCGGCGGCCCTACTCCTATAACGACGGAGTGAGTTTCACCGCCGAGCGCTGGCCGCCCTGGCGCCAGGGAAACGAGTATGACGCCGGGCTGTTCTTCGTGTGTTATCAGCGCGACCCGCGCACCGGGTTCCTCAAGATCTACGACAAGATTTCGAAGTTCGACATGATGAACCAATTCGTCACCCATGTCGGCGGCGGGCTCTTCGCCTGCCCGGGCGGGATCGCCGAAGGCGGATATATCGGGCAGGGGCTGTTCGAAAAAGCGTGACGATTTCGGACGGAGCGCGGCGCTAGACCGCGGCGCGTTTAGCCTGCGCCAGGCCCGAGGCCGTTATCACCTCTGGAATGGCCGCGACGTTGAGCGGCGCCATGATATGCGCACCGGCCACGCCGGGGATGGTTGCCAGTTCCCTCAGCAGCTCGACGCAGATTTTCTTGCCCTCTTCCTTGGCGTCAGCCGCCTTGTCCAGCCGCTCGATGACCGCGTCCGGAATGATGGTGCCGAAGAGTTTCTCCTTCATCCAGCGCGCCGAGCGCACCGAGGGGATCGGCGAAATGCCGACCAGCACCTTGAGCCTGGGCACGATCCCCAATTCAACAAGGCGCTTGGCATAGCGGCGCAGCAGGGCCGCATCCATGCAGAATTGGGTCTGGACGAAATCGGCGCCGGCCTCGAGCTTGGCCTTAAGGCCGTTGCCGTCCCATCCCGCGGGCGGATCGATCGGCATGTCGGCCGCGCCCAGTAGCATGTCGAAGCCGCCCTTGAATTCGGTGCCGGGCAGAAGCTTGTGCTCGGATCGCATGCGGGCGGCCATGGCCAGAACGGCGCGGCTGTCGAGATCGAAGACCGGCTTTGCTTCGGGCTGGTCGCCGGCCTTCGGGTCGTCGCCGGTCAGGATCAGCAAATTCTTCACCCCCAGCGCGGCCGCACCCAGGAGATCGCTTTGCAGCGCGATGCGGTTTCGGTCGCGGCAGGTCATCTGCAACACGGGCTCGATGCCGTTGCGGATGAGGAAATGCGCCGCGGCCAATGTGGAGAGATGCGACTTGGCGCCGGCGCCGTCGGTGACGTTGACCGCGGCGGCCAAGCCCTTGAGCGGCAGCGCGCGGGCGATGAACTCGGCCGGATCGGTCGAGACCGGCGGCGTCAGCTCGGCGGTGATCGCGAACATCCCCGAATCCAGACGCCGGCGCAATTCGCCGGCCGAGGCGGATGATGGTTTGGTGTCGGTCAGCGGTGTCATGCGGGGAATTGCCGTTGAATTCGGGCGGAGTATAGACGTTACGCTCCCCGCCTCCAGGATATTTTCGCCGCTTCGGTCTAGGGCTTGAAAATGCGCCGGGCGCGCGAAGTCGGACCTTCGGCGATGGCGCCGTAGACGCGCTCATAGCGTTCAACCATGAGTTTGAGGCCATAATAGTCGAGGATGCGCTTGCGCGCGGCCTCGCCGAGTTGCGCGCGGGCAGGCGCCGCGCGGCCGAGAATGGCGAGCGCGGCCGAGGCGAGTGCGCCGGGATCGCGCGGCGGCACCACCGAGCCGATGCCGGCGATGAGCGCGGCGGCATCGCCCAAATCGGTCGCCACCGCCGGCACGCCGCAGGCCATTGCCTCGCCGATGGCGTTGGGGAAACCCTCGCCGAAAGCCGAGCTTTGCATCAAGAGATCGAGCGCCGGGAGAATCTGCTCCACATCCTTGCGCTCGCCCAGTCCATGCACCTTGCCGGCAAGATCCGGCGGGATCGCCAGCCCGTCGGTGCCCGCCCCCGCCAGCAGGAAAGCCGCGTCGGGCCGCGCCGCCGATATCCGCGAGGCCGCGGCCAGGAAGGTCGCGTGATCCTTCATCGGATCGACCCGCGCGACCATGCCGATGAGCGGTGCCCCGTCGCCCAAGCCCAAACGCTGGCGCCATTGCGCGCGCCGCTCGGGGCTGGGCTTGAAGAACTCGGTGTCGAAGCCGTTCGGTATCACTTCCCAGCGGCGCGGCCGGTAGCCGATCGAGTCATGGAACAATCGGCCCGCCTCGCTGTTGACGATGACCGCCGCCGGCACGCCCGAGAAGGCGGCGAGGAAACGCCGCACCATCCGCACATGGCGCGAATACTGCGTCAAATCCATGCCCGAGCAGCGCAAATTCCACACCAACGGCACCTCGCCCAGCGAGCGCGCCATCAGCAGCCCGGCGAGATCGGCGTGATAGAGCCAGGTCTGCACCATGCGCGGCTGCTCTTCGCGCAAAATCCGGCGCAAGCGCAACAACGCGCCCAACGAAGGCCGGCCGCGTTTCATCCCCAGCGTGTAGAGCGGCACGCCGGCGATGCTCAGATCGGCGCCATAGGCGCCCTCGTCCATGAGCGACACCACCACCGGCGTGAAGCGCCGGTGATTTATGTGCAGGATCAGGCGTACCAGCGTGGTCTCGGCCCCGCCGCGATTGAGGCCAGTGATGACGTGGAGAATCTTCAGCGGCTCCATCAGCGCGCCCGGCTGTCTTCGCGGATCAGATCGGCGGCCTTCTCGGCGATCATGATGACCGGCGCGTTGGTGTTGCCCGAGGTGATGCGCGGCATGATCGAGGCGTCGGCGATGCGTAAAGACCCGATGCCGCGAACCTTGAGCCGCGCATCGACCACGGCCATGGAATCGTCGCCCATCTTGCAGGTGCCGACCGGATGGAAAATGGTGGTGCCGATATCGCCGGCGGCGCGGGCGAGCTCGGCGTCGCTGCGCGCGGATAGCCCGGGCTTGAATTCCTCGGGCTCGAACCGCGCCAGGGCGTTGGCGGCGCAGATGCGGCGGGTGAGCTTCATCGCATCCGCCGCCACGCGCCTGTCCTCGCCGGTCTGGAGATAATTCGGCCTGATCGCCGGATGAGCCGACGGATCGGGGCTCTTGATGCGCACATGGCCGCGGCTTTCCGGACGCAGATTGCACACCGAGGCAGTGAAGGCTGGGAACGGGTGCGGCGGCTGGCCGAAGGCTTCGAGGCTCAAGGGCTGGACGTGATATTCGAGATTGGGCGTCGCGCGCGCCGGATCGCTCTTGGCGAAACACCCCAGCTGCGAAGGCGCCATGGTGAGCGGCCCGCGCCGCATCAGGAAATATTCGAGCCCCATGCCGATGCGGCCGGCCAGGCTGTTGGCGCGCTCGTTGAGCGTCTTGGTATGCCGCACCTTATAGGCCATGCGAATCTGCAAATGATCCTGAAGGTTCTCGCCTACCCCGGCAAGCGCGTGCCGCACCGGAATGCCATGCGCGGCGATAAGGTCGGCCGGGCCGATGCCGGAGAGTTGCAACAGCTGGGGCGAGCCCACCGCGCCCGAAGCCAAGATCACCTCGCCCTTGGCATGGGCGAACCGCGCCGCGCCCGCCTGGCGGAATTCGACGCCGGTCACGCGCTTGCCGTCCAGGCGCAACCGGCTCGCCTGGGCATGGGTCAGTACCATGAGATTGCCGCGCGACCGCACCGGCTTCAAAAAGGCCTGCGCCGTGTTCCAGCGCATGCCGCGCTTCTGGTTCACCTGGAAATAGCCGCAGCCCTCGTTGTCGCCGCGGTTGAAATCCTCGGTCTTGGGAATGCCGATCTCGGCCGCGGCCTCCCGGAAGGCGTCGAGTATTTCCCAGGAAAGCCGCATCTCCTCGACCCGCCATTCGCCGCCGGCGCCGTGGAATTCGTCCGGCCCGCGCACCTGGTCTTCCGAGCGCTTGAAGTAAGGCAGCACGTCGTCCCAGGCCCAGCCGGGATTGCCGAGCTGGCGCCAGCCGTCGTAATCGCGCGCCTGGCCGCGCATGTAGATCATGCCATTGATCGAGGAGCAGCCGCCCAGCACGCGGCCGCGCGGATAATTGAGCGCGCGCCCGTTCAGCCCCGCCTCGCTTTCGGTCTTGAAACACCAATCGGTGCGTGGATTGTTCTGGGTGTAGAGATAGCCGATCGGAATCCGGATCCAGATGTAATTGTCGCTGCCGCCCGCTTCCAGCAGCAGCACGGAGACCGACGGATCGGCCGAAAGCCGGTTGGCCAGCACGCAGCCGGCGCTGCCCGCTCCGACGATCACGTAATCGAAGCTGCCGACACTCTCTCCCGAACTCGACGCCGCGATCCATCATCCCCCCGGCCTTGTTGACGCGGGGAAAGGTTACAAGCTGCCCGAGAGGAAGGGAATGGGCGCGCCGAGCATGTCCAGGACCAAAAGCCCGTTCAAGCCCAGAATGGCCGCGGTCGATCCTGCGGCCAGCAGCGAAAGCATGCGCCCATTCGCATAAGCGCCCATGATGTCCTTGCGCCGCGACAGGATCAGCAGCGCGATCATCGGCACCGGGAGCACCAGGCTCAACACCACCTGGCTCAGGATCAACGCTTCGGTGGCGTTGACGCCCATGGCGACCACCACGAAGGACGGCACCATGGTGACGAGCCGGCGCAGCCAGACCGGAATGCGGAACCCGACGAAGCCTTGCATGATGATCTGCCCCGCCATGGTGCCGACCGCCGAGCTCGACAGGCCCGAGGCGATGAGCGAGGCCAGGAACACGCCCGCAGCACCCGCGCCCAGCAGCGGGATCAGCGTCAAATAGGCGGTGCCGATCTCGGCGACGTTGTCATGGACGCCGTCATGGAACACCGAGGCCGCCATCGCCACCATCGCCATGTTGACGAGGCCGGCCAGCCCCAGCGCCGACAGCACCTCGTAATGCGAATAGCGGATGAGCTTGCGCCGCTCCGCATCGTCGCGCGGGACGATGCGGTCCTGGATCAGCCCCGAATGGAGATATATGGCATGCGGCATGACCGTGGCGCCGACGATGCCGACCGCCAGCAGGACCGCGCCCGAATCCCGAAGCTGGGGCAGCACGGAATGGATCGCGACCGCGCCCCAATCCGGCGGCGCGATCGCAAGCTCGACCAGATAGGCGGCGCCGATGACGCCGATGAGGCCGCCGATCACCAGCTCGACCGGCCGGAAGCCGTTCTTCTGCAAGGCCAGAATCGTGTAGGTGGCGACGCCCGTGACCGCCATGCCGGCCAGAAGCGGCATGCCGAACAACAGCGACAAGCCGATGGCGCCGCCGAGGAATTCGGCGAGGTCGGTCGCCATCGCGGCGATTTCGCTCACCACCCACATGCTCCAGACTGCGGGCTTCGGAAAATGCGCGCGGCAGAGTTCGGCCAGATTGCGCCCGGTGACGATGCCGAGCTTGGCCGACAGCCCCTGGAACAGCATGGCGACGATATTGGCCAGCACCACCACCCAAAGGAGGTCGTAGCCGTAACCGGCGCCGGCCTGGATGTTGGTGGCGAAATTGCCGGGGTCCATATAGGCGACCGAGGCGATCACCGCCGGCCCGGCGAAGGGCAGCGCCGAGCGCCAGCCCCGGCGGCGGCCGGTCAGCGCCTCGCGCGCGGCCAGCATGGCACCCTCGGTCAGGGTCAAGGGCCGGGCGATGGGCACGGCCTTCATCGAGCCGCCTGACGCCGGGCGAGCACGGCCCGTTTATGGTCCGAGATAATCGGCTCGAGGTTGAACAGGCGGCGGGCGTTGTCGCCCAGGATGTTGCGTTTCGCCTTCTCGCTCAGGAAAGGCAGATCGTACACGGTCGAAGGCAAATCCATGTCCCAATGCGGATAGTCGGAGGAGTAGAGCAACTGGGTGTCGGCCTTCATCATCTTGAAGGTCAGTTCCAGCGCCTCGCGATTCCCGACCATCTCCATCGGCTGCGTCGAAAAGTACATATCCCTCATATAGTCGCTCGGCTTCTTTTTCAAAGAGGGGCATTCCGAACTGCGCATCATGTATTCGTTGTCGAGGCGCTGCATCAGGAAAGGGACCCAAGCGAGGCCGCTCTCGATCCAGATCACCTTGAGCTTGGGGAAACGTTCCGGCAGGCCGTTCACGATCCAGTTGGTGAGATGAATCATGTTGAAGAAGGTGAAGCCCAGCGCGTGCACGGCGATGAAGCGGTTGGTCATGCTGAGCGACTGGTCGTACCAGTTATAGGCGGCGTGGAAGGAGATCGGCCGGCCCATCTCTTCCAGGAGCGCATAGGTCTTCATATAGGCGTTGTCGAAGACCGGCTTGTAGCGCGCCGCCGTGACCATGAACCCGATCACCCCGGGCTTGGCGCCGAATTCCTTGACCGTCTTGTAGCAGGCCTCGGGATCGTTGAACGGCAGATAGAGCATCGACTTGAAACGCGGGTCGGAGGGCAGAATCTTGTCGGTGAGCCAGCGGTTATAGGCCTGGGCAAGCTGCACCTCGGTTTCGACCACCGGATGCAGGCCCAGTTGCAGCATCGGCGTCGGGAACAAACAGACGATGTCGACGCCGAGCGCGTCCATCCAGCGTCTGGTCAGATGCACGTCGCGGTGCGGGGGGGCCGCCGGCGTTTTCTCGCTCGAACGCGTGGTGTAGCGCGGGATGCGCCCGCCCACGTCCTGAAACCCGGGCGAGGTGCCGACCAGGCCCGGCCGGCCCGAGCCGGTGCCCTTCTTGGCCTTAGCGGACTGGCGCAGCACCGGATCCTCGATGTATTCGAATATCTCCTGATAGGATTCGGTTTCGTAGTGATGCGCGTCGACATCGACGATGCAGAAATCCTCGTATTTGCGTTTCCGCGCCTGGCGCTCGGCCTGGATCAGCAGGGTGCGGGTGTCGAATTCCTCGACCGCCGGATCGCGAAACTTGGCTTCGAGAGTATCCATTGCCTTGCTCCCTTCAGAAATTGCCCGACCAGGCTTGCCACATGCCGAACTCGAAGAGCTGCACGTTGACCGCCTTCATCATCGCGGTGCCGGCCACCATCACGTCGGTGGCGGTGATGCCGCTCCCGGGCGCGAAAGGCCGGAATTTATCGCCCGCCTGCATCCGCGCGGCATAGACGCGCACCGCGTCGCCGAGAACGCGCTGCAACGCCTCGTTCGAAAGCTTGCCGCAATCGCTCGAAGGCGCCGCGGCGGATTTCCGGACCGCTGGTTTGGATTTGGCCTTGGGCCGTGCCTTGGCGGCACCCTTAGAGGACGACATAGACCCCGCCTTCGCGCTCGACCACCTGGAAGCGTTGCAGCTTCAACTTGGCGTCGCTCGCGCATTCCCCGGTCTCGATCTTGTATTCGTAGCCGTGCCAGGGGCAGATGAAATGCATTTCGGATTCGTTGAAGGTCTGGCCCTGAAGCGTACGGTCGGGCGCGATTACGTCCTCGACCTTGGGCAGCAGCACGCCCTCGCAGACCGGGCCGCCCTGATGGGGGCAGAGATTGCGATAGGCGAAGTATTTGTTCTTGTGGCGGAAGACGCCGACTTCCACCTCGCCCGATGTCACGATGCGCACGCCGCCGTCCGGCAACTCGCCGGCGCGGCACACGAGTATTTCGGTCATGCCCGCCCCCGTGGTTTCCCCGTTAAATCGTATTGTGCCATACCGTATGGTAACATACTATCTCGTTCAATATCCTTGACGGAGGGGCGGGCCGATGGACGGCGGCGGCCGGAGTACGGGACGAATCGCGCGGACGCGCGGACGCGCCGGACGGTTGCCGGCGCGCGGCATCGGCCGCATGCTGCGCGAGGGCCACCGCGCTTTCAATTACGCGCTTGCCGGAAGGCTCGCGCCGCACGGCATTTCGCTCGGCGAATGGCTGCATCTGCGCACGCTGTGGGAAGAAGACGGCCTGACCCAGGTCGATCTCGCCGGCCGCATCGGCATCGAGAAGGCGTCCTCGACGCCGGTGCTCGACAGCCTGGAATCGCAAGCCTTGATCCGCCGGGTGCGTAGCAAGACCGACCGGCGCAAGAGCCATGTCTTCCTCACCCGCGCCGGCAAGGCCCTGAAATCGGCGCTGGTGCCCCACGCCGTCGCGGTCAACGTCCTGGCGCGGCGCGGCCTGTCGGCGCGCGAGCTGGCGGCTTTCATCCGGGTACTGGAAACCATGGTGAAGAATTTGCGACGCAACCCCGCGCGCGCCGGTTGAGCCCGGGTTTGCGCTGCAACAAGCGCCCGCCCCGGTCCTCTTGCCAAACCGGGGTTTGTTCTTTTAGCCTAGCGTCATCGCTTCGCTGGGTTCGGACTGCTTTCGACCGCTCTTTGATGAGCCGAACCTGCATCCCCCCAACCGATAGCCGATCCGCCGCGCGATGACGCGCGACGGCACGTGTCTTACTTGCGATCCGGAGGTTTCCATGGCGGTGGGTACGGTCAAGTGGTTCAACCCGCAAAAGGGCTACGGCTTCATCCAGCCCGAAGGCGGCGGCAAGGACGTGTTCGTTCACATCTCCGCCGTTCAGCGCGCTGGCATCGGCACGCTCAACGAAGGCCAGAAGGTCAGCTTCGAACTCGAACAGAGCCAGCAGGGCAAAACCTCGGCGGCCGATCTGAAGCTGCTCTGACCCGACCGACATGAACCGGCGGCCGGCCGGCTGGGCTTGAAAGCAGCTCAGCCGGGTGAGGCCGTCCCGATGTCGCGCGCTCAGAGCCCGAGAATGCGCTCGGCATTCTTGTGGAAGATTTTTTCCATCACGGTTTCGGCATAGCCCAACTCGGCCCATTCCTTGAACAGGCGGGCATAGGGGATGCTCGGATAATCACTGCCGAACATGATCTTGTCCTGGAGCCGGGCGCGGATGTCGGTCTTGAGCTGGGCCGGAAAATATTTCGGCGCCCAGCCCGACAGTTCCCAGAACACGTTGCCCTTGTGCAACGCCACCGCCGTCATTTCCTCGACCCAGGGCCAGCCCGGATGCGCGGCGATAATGGTGAGATTGGGGAAATCGGCGGCGAGCTCGTCGATGCAGGAGGGATGCGCGTGACGCAGCTTGGCGCCCAATCCGCCCGGCATGCCCGCGCCCATGCCGGTGGTGCCGACATCGATCATGACCGGAACCTTGAGCGCGTCGATCGCCTCCCACAGCGGATAGAAGGCCCGGTCATTCACCGCAAAGTGGCCCATGATGGGATGGAAGTGGAAGCCCAGCATCTTGAGATCATGGATGGCGTGACGCGCCTCCTTGATCGCGGCATCTCCTTTCAGCGGATCGACCGCGCCCCAGGATTGGATGATACGGTCCTTGTGCCGGCTTTGCATGCCCTTGACATAATCGTTGCTGCAAGGCGGCGTCTTGGCGGTGGTTTCGAGATCGAGCGCGACCAGTACCGCCTCGACCCCGGCCTCGGCGAATTCCTTCACCACCTCGTCTTCCTGTTTCCAGCTCCAGCTACGGTTCCAGTATTTCGCCAGCGCCTCGACATAGGGCCCCTGGCATTTGATCCAGGGCTCGGTGTTGGGATAGCAGTGCAGATCGATGATTCGCATGGCTCAGCCCGCCTTGACCGTTTTGGCCGCCGCCGGCAGGCGTGACACGGTTTCGACCAGCGTCTTTTTCGAAACCTTGCCGAAGGTGGAGAGCGGGAATTCACTCATGATCTCGAGCCGCTCGGGCAGCTTGAATTTGGCGATCTCCTTGGCGGCGAGGAACCGGACCAGTTCCTCGAGGCCGAGAGATTTGCCCTTATGAAGAATAACGCAGGCGCACATACGTTCACCCAAGGCAGCATCGGGCAATGCCACACAAGCGACGTTCTCGACCGCCGGATGCTGCAGGATCAAATTCTCGATCTCCTCGCAAGATATCTTCTCGCCGCCGCGGTTGATCAAATCCTTCTTGCGACCTTCGACCATGTAATTGCCCGAGGGATGCTGGCGCATCAGATCGCCCGAGCGGTAGAAGCCGTCGGAGGTGAAGGCGCGCTTGTTGTGCTCTTCGGCGCCGTAATAGCCCCGCAAGGTATAAGGCCCGCGTACGCAGAGTTCGCCCACGTTACCGAAGGCCACTTCTCTGTCGTCCTCGTCCAAAAGCCGAACCTCGTCATCGGGTGAAATCGGCCGCCCCACCGTTTCGAGGCGCACATCCTCGGGATCGCCGCCGCGCACGAAGAACAGCATGCCTTCCGACATGCCAAAATTTTCCTGCACGAACACCGTGGGAATGAGTTCCTTGGTCTTGATGCGGGTTTCGGGCTGAAGGCGCTGGCCGCCGCTCTGGATATAGCGCAGTGACGAGGTATCATGCCGCGTCACCTCGGGGCTGTTGATAAGCCGGATCAGCAAGGCGGGCACCACCTTGATATGCGTGACGCGGTGCTGCGCCACCAGGGGAAACATGTCCTCGGGGCGTGTTGAATGGCTTAGGACAACTTGACCGCCGTTGAAGAAGAAGCCCTGGATGCCCGGGCAGGCCAAGGGCAGGTTGTGCGCGATCGGCAACGCCAACAGCAAAACGGATTCGCCGGAAACGCCGCAGACTTGCGCGGCGGTCTTGGAGTTATAGGCATAATCATTGTGCGTGCGCGGGATCAGCTTGGGCACGCCAGTCGTTCCGCCTGAAAGTTGGAAGATGCAGGGGTCGGTCGGATCGAGCTTGATCTTGGCGAGTTCCGATTTGGGAAGCGTCGCTGGGCGTTCGATCAACTCGGTCAGCGAAATCTCGCCCGGGCCAGCATTGCCCAGCACGATGCAAAACTTAAGGCTGGGATTCTCGTTGGATACGCGCTTCACCATCGGGCCGAAGGTGAAATCGCCTTGGCGCTCCGGATAGACGCAGGCCGTTGCCTCGGCAATTTTGACGAATTGGCTGATCTCGCTGTAGCGGTGGGTCGCCAGCGCGGCAATGGGGATGCCGCCGATCTTCTGCAACGCGAAATAAAGCAGCACGAATTCGGCGACATTGGGCAACACCGGCACCACGCGATCCAAGGGCTTCATCCCAAGCGCCAGCAGATTTAGCGCGAGATTGTCGGTGATGCGGTCGATATCGGCGTAGCTGTAGCGCCGCGCGCCGTCGATCAGCGCAAGGCGCGGCCCAAATTTCTTCCAAACCTCGGCGAATTCATCGGCCAACGATATGTCCCGCCAATAACCCTTGTCGCGATAGCGATTGGCGAATTCGGGGGGAAAGGGCACGATTCCGGGGAGCATGGCTCAGCTCGAGCTCGCGAAGCCGCCGTCCACCACGAGGATCTCGCCGGTGACGAAGCGGTTGCCCTCGATCAGCGACAGCATGGTCTCGGCCACGTCTTCGGCCGTCACCACGCGTTTCAAGGGCGTGAGCTTGGCGCGGCGGCCCATCAGATCGTCGTATTTGTCCTTGAGCATGCGCTTCATCCAGTCGCCTTCCATCCAGCCCGGCGCCACGGCGTTGACGCGGATTTCGGGACCGAGATTGAGCGCCAGCGTCTTGGTTAAATTCACCACCGCCGCCTTGCTCGCGGCATAGGCCAAGGGCTGCGGCCCGGGGCGAAGCCCGACGATGCTGGCAGTGTTGACGATGGCGGGATGGGAGGATTTGCGGAGCAGCGGCAGAGCGGCGCGCGTGACCGAGAATATCCCGCGAACATTGACGGCAAAGACGCGGTCCCATTCCTCGACCGTCATCGCCTCGAAATCCTTGGGCTTCACCTCGCTGGTGGTGCCAGCGTTGTTGATGAGGGCGTCGAGACGGCCGAAGGACGCTTCGACCTGCTTCAGCATGGCGCGCACGCCCGGGTCGTCGGCGACGTCGCATTTGCACAGCATGGTCTTGGCGCCCAATTTTTGCGCCGCGGCCGCGGTATCCCGCGCCGGGCCGTCACTCTTGCTGTAATTGATCGCGACGTCGTAGCCCGCGCGCGCCAGCGCCAGCACGGCGGCCGCGCCGATGCCGCTTGCGGCACCGGTGACCAGCGCGGTCTTGCGCGCCGAATTCGTCTGGGCGTTCATTCCGCCTCCCTTATCGCCGTTTCCGCCGCCGGCCAATTCCGAACACGGTCATTTCTAAGCCGGGTTGTCGTCCGGCTCAAGCCGCGCGCTTGACAAAACAGGGGTTGGGACCAATAGTCAAATCGTTCCAAAAAAGATCAAGAAACCCGGAACAATTCGCAGGGAGGGACAATGCGTTCCATACAACTCGCGCTGGCCGCTATGGTGGCCGTTGCTATCGCTTATGCGCCCGGTGGCGCAAGCGCCGATCCGGTCAAGATCCGCACCAGCTATGTCGTACCGGTGGCCAATTGGGCGTCGCTGTTGCCGGCGAAACCCGATCTCATGACCCATCTGAACAAGACTTACTCCCTCGACGTGACGCGCTTCCAAGGCACGCCGCCGATGATCACCGCGCTCGCCAGCGGCCAGCTCGATATCGGCGATCTCGCCTATTCCTCTTTCGCGCTCGCCATACAGAATGCCGGGCTCAGCGATCTGCGTATCATCAGCGACGATTTCCAGGACGGCGTCCCCGGCTATTACACCGACCAGTATTTCGTCATGAACGACAGCCCGATCAAGACGGTCGAGGATCTGAAGGGCAAGGTTCTGGCGACCAACGCCGCCGGCAGCGCGGTCGACATCGCCATGCGCGCTATGCTGCGCAAGCATCACCTCAACGACAAGACCGACGTCACCTTTGTCGAGGCCGCCTTCCCCAACATGCGGGAAATGCTGTCGGAACATAAGGTCGATTTGATCCCGGGCGTGCTTCCCTTCTCCTACAATCCCGATCTGCTCAAAATGGCGCATCCGCTGTTCAGCCAGAAGGAAGCGGTCGGCCGGACGCAGATGATCGTCTGGGCCGCCCATGCCGACTGGCTCAAGCAAAACCGCGCCGCCGTGGTCGATTTCATGGAAGACGTTATTCGCGTCATGCGCTGGTTCCAGAATCCCAAGAACCATGCCGCGGCGGTGCAGATCGCCGTGGATACGACCAAGATTCCGGCCCCGGTTTGGGATTCCTGGCTGTTCGTCAAGGGCAAGGATTATTACCGCAACCGGAGCGCGTTGCCGGACCTGAAGGCGCTCCAGGCCAATATCGAGACACAGCGGACGCTGGGCTTCCTCGACAAGGACATCGACGTCAGCCAATACGCCGATCTCAGCATCGCTAAGGATGCGGCGGCGAAGCTGAAGAAATAACGCCGACGGCGATCAACGAAACCAGGGGCGGGCCTGCGGGCTCGCCCTTTTTCTTCAGGGCGCGCTCGGCGGCAACCCCGCCTGCAAGCGGTAGCCCACGCCCGGCTCGGTCAGGATCAGGGCCGGCCGCGCCGGATCGGCTTCGAGCTTGTGGCGCAGATTGCGCACGAAGACGCGCAGATACTGGGCGTCCTCGGTATGCGCCGGCCCCCACACCTCGGTCAGGATATGGCGGTGGGTCAGCACCTTGCCCGCATTCACCACCAGCGTCTTCAACAGATCGTATTCCTTGGGCGAGAGCCTGACCTCCTCGCCTTTGCGCTTCACCAACCGGCGCACCAGATCGACCGAGATATCGCCCAGCACGAAGACCGGCGCTTCGCCCTTGGCCTGGAAGCGATGACGGATTGCTGTGCGCAATCGGGCAATGAGTTCCTCCATGCCGAAGGGCTTGGTAACGTAATCATCGGCGCCGAGATCGAGCGCCGCGACCTTGCTCTGCTCGTCGCCCCGAACCGACAAAATCACGATGGGCACGTCCGAGCTCTTGCGGATGGCGCGGATGACGTCGAGACCGTTCATGTCGGGGAGCCCGAGATCAAGCACCACCAGATCGGGCGCCGATTCTGCCATTTGCTTCAGCGCCGCGGCGCCGTTATCGGCTTCGATCACGCGATAGCCCTGCGCCGACAGGCTGGTCTTGAGGAATCGGCGGATCGGCGGTTCATCATCGACGATCAGCACGGCCACGTCCCTAGCCATGCGCCCGCGCTTCCGGTGCCCACTGCGCCTCACTTACGGGCAGGCGAACAGTGAACACGCCGCCGCCGGATGCGCGATTGCCGGCGGTGATGGTGCCACCCATCGCCTCGACGAAACCACGGCAGATGGCGAGGCCCAGCCCAGTGCCGGCGCGCTGCCGGTCCTGGGCATGGACACGGTAGAATTTGTCGAAGATGCGTTCGAGATCGCCCGGCGGGATACCCGGCCCCTCATCCTCGACGCGGATGGCGACCGAGCCGGTCTCGGCCTTGGCCGAAATCCGTACCAGCGTTTCCGGCGGCGCGTATTTGGCGGCGTTGTCGAGGATGTTGAACAACGCTTGCTCGAACAGCAGGTAATCGAGCCGCAACATCGGCAGGCGCGGATCGATATCGATCTCCAGGCGGTGATCGGCCAGAATCTTGGATGCGCGATTGAGCGCCGTGCCGACGATCTCGCCGGCATCGATCATCTCGGGATTGAGTTGGATGGCGCCCGATTCGAGCCGGGTCATGTCGAGCAGATTGCCAATGAAGCGGTTCAAGCGCTCGGCCTCGGATTGGATGGTCGACATCAATTCCTCGCGCGAGGCCTTGTCATAGGCGTCGCCGTAGCTGCGGAGGCTGGTCATGGCGCCGATAATCGAGGCAAGCGGCGTGCGCAAATCATGCGAGATTGAGGTCAGCAAGGCTGCCCGCAGGCGCTCGGTCTCGGCCTGGACGCGCGCGCGGTCGATATCCTCCGCCAAGGTAATGCGTTCGATTGCCACCGCCACCTGGTCGGCGAGCGCGTCGAGCAGGCGGCGGCCATCCGGCGTCAAGAGCGGGCCGGGCCGGTCGCGGTCGATGCCGAGCACGCCCACTGGGCCGCGCCCGGTGCGCAAGGGCAGGAAAAGTCGCTTGGCGCCGGGCAACGTGTCGGCGCCGCGCCCGGCGGCGCGATTATGCTCCCAGCTCCAGCGCGCGGCGGCGAGATCGGCTTCGTCGAGTTCGTCCTCGGGCGGGTAGCCGGCGCGAACGGCGATGCCGTCGGCCTCGGGCAGGAGCAGCACGACTCGCATCGAGAGCATGAGCGCGATCTGATAGACCGTCGCCCACAGCAGATCCTCGAGCTTGCCGATGCCGGCGAGCTTGCGGCTGAAGGCGAATAGTTCCTCGGTGGTGCGGGCGCGGTCGCGCGCGGCCACCACCTGGTTGCGGGTGCGCGCGGCCAAGTTCGACGCGATCACCGCCACGATGAGAAAGAAGAACAGCGCGACCACGTTTTCCGGGTCGGCGATGGTGAAGGTGTAAAGCGGCGGCAAGAAGAAGAAATTATAAGCGAGCACGCTGATGAGGCAGGCATAGAGCGAGGGCAACAGCCCATAGCTCACCGCCGATATCAGGATCGCGGTCAGGAAGACGAGCGCGATGTTGAGGACGTTCAAGTATTGCTGCAGCACGAACCCCACGCCCAAGGCCACGGCGATGATCGCCGTGGTCGCGACATAGGGCATGACATCGAAGGGCTTGGGCTCGGCCTGGGTACGTATGGTCTTGGCCGGCAAGGCCTCGCCCTCGTCTCCGGCGATGACATGGACGCTGATGGCGCCGGCATGGCGCACCAGATCGTGCACCACCGAGCCGTGGAGCATCTCGAACCAGCGCGAGCGTTCGGATTTGCCGATGACGATGTGGGTGATGTTGTTGGCCTGGGCATAGCCGGTGACATCCTCGGCGATGCGTCCGCCCGGGATGGTGATGGCCTCGCCGCCGAGCTTCTCGGCGAGCCGGAGACTGTCGGCGATGCGGTCGCGCGCGCGCTCGTCGAAGCGCTGATAGCGCGGGGTCTCGACATAGAGCGCGGTCCATGGCCCGTGCAGCCGGTCGGCCAGGCGCTTGGCGTAGCGGATGAGAGCGGCGCAGGCCGGATCCTCGCTGACGCAAACCAGCACGCGTTCGCCCGCGGCCCATGGGCCGCTGATGGTGTGCGCCTGCATGTAGGTCAGCATCTGCTCGTCGACACGCTGCGCGGTGCGCCGGAGCGCCAGCTCGCGCAACGCGGTCAGATTGCCGGGCTGGAAGTAATGGCGGACGGCGCGCTCGGCCTGTTCGGAGACGTAGACCTTGCCTTCCTTGAGGCGCTGAATCAGGTCCTCCGGCGACAAATCGATGACCTCGATGTCGTCGGCGCGGTCGAGCACGCTGTCGGGCACGGTTTCGCGCACGCGAATGCGGGTGATCTGCGCCACCACGTCGTTGAGGCTTTCGACATGCTGGATATTGAGCGTGGTGTAGACGTCGATGCCCGCGACCAGCAATTCCTCGACGTCGAGATAGCGCTTGGGATGGCGCGAGCCGGGCGCATTGGTGTGGGCGAGCTCGTCGACCAGCACCAGCTTCGGGCCGCGTGCCAGGATGGCATCGAGATCCATTTCCTCGATGCTGCGGCCCTTGTAGTCGATCTTGCGCCGATTCACGGTCTCGAGGCCGGCCAGCAGCGCCTCGGTTTCCTTGCGGCCATGGGTCTCGACGAATCCGACGACGAGATCGGCGCCTTCGCGGCGCTTGGTCTGCGCCGCCTCCAGCATCTCATAGGTCTTGCCGACCCCCGGCGCGGCGCCGAGGAAAATCTTCAGCCGGCCGCGGCCTTCCTGTTTGGCCTGGGCCAGCAGCGCCTCGGGCGAGGGGCGCTGATCACGCACGGAACGGTTCGGAGCGGCCATGCCCCATTATAGCAAGACCGGCGCTATTTCGCGCCGAGCGCGTCGAGGGCGAGATTAAGCTTCAGCACGTTCACACGCGGCTCGCCGAGAACCCCGAGAAAGCGAGGCTGGGTGTTGTCGTCAACCAGCTGGCTGACCTTGTCTTGGGACAGGCCCCGCGCCTTGGCGACGCGCGGCACCTGGAACAAGGCGCCCGCCGGGGTGATGTCGGGGTCGAGGCCGCTCGCCGAATTGGTCACCAGATCGACGGGCACCGGCAGCGCGGGATTTTCGGCACGGAGCTTGGCCGACGCGTCCTTCACGCCGTCGACCAGCGCCTGGCTGGTCGGACCCAGATTGGAGCCGGAGGAATTGTCGGCGGCATAAGGCACGGAGACGGTCTTGGTCGGATCCTTGGGATCAGGCTCGGTCGTGGCCGAAGGCCGGCCATGGAAATACTTGCCGCTCTCGAAATCCTGGCCGATCAGCTCGGAGCCGATGACCTTGCCGTCCCTTTCAATGAGGCTGCCATTCGCCTGATGCGGGAAGGCGATTTGTGCGATGCCGGTCATGGCCAGCGGATAGGCGAGGCCGGTGATGAGTGTCATGACGGCGATCATCATGATGGCGGGACGAATCTGTTTCAACATGGCGGAACTCCTCAGGCGAGGCCGATGGCCGTGACGATCAGGTCGATGAGCTTGATGCCGATGAACGGAACGATGAGGCCGCCCACGCCATAGAGCCACAAATTGCGGCGCAGGATGCTGGCGGCGCCCGCCGGACGGTAACGCACGCCGCGCAGGCTCAACGGGATCAGCGCGATGATGATCAACGCGTTGAAGATGATCGCGGACAAGATCGCGCTGCCGGGACTGTGCAAGCCCATGACGTTGAGCACGCCGAGCTGCGGATAGAACGCGATGAACATGGCCGGGATGATGGCGAAATACTTGGCGACGTCGTTGGCGAGGGAGAATGTCGTCAACGCGCCGCGGGTCATCAGCAGCTGCTTGCCGATGGCGACGATCTCGATCAGCTTGGTCGGATCGCTGTCGAGATCGACCATGTTGCCGGCCTCGCGCGCCGCCATGGTGCCGGTGTTCATCGCCACGCCGACATCGGCCTGGGCCAGCGCCGGCGCGTCATTGGTGCCGTCGCCGCACATCGCCACCAGCTTGCCCTTGGCCTGCTCGTCGCGGATGAGGCGCAATTTGTGCTCCGGCGTCGCCTGCGCCAGGAAATCGTCGACTCCCGATTCGGCCGCGATCGCCGCGGCGGTGAGCGGATTGTCGCCGGTGATCATCACGGTGCGGATGCCCATCTGGCGCAACTCGGCGAAGCGCTCGCGGATGCCGCCCTTGACGATGTCCTTCAGGTGGATCGCGCCGAGCAACCTTCCGTCTTTCGACACCGCCAGCGGCGTGCCGCCGGTCTTGGCGATGCGCTCCGCAATTGCGGTGAGTTCGCGCACCGCCCCCTCGGGCTTGGTCTTGAGAGCGGCGAGAATGGCGTCGATCGCGCCCTTGCGGATGGACGAGTCCTCGAGATCGACGCCGCTCATGCGCGTCTGCGCCGAGAACGGCACGAATTTGGCGTTGAGCGGCGCCATCTCGCGGCCGCGGATGCCGTATTTCTCCTTGGCCAGCACGGTGATGGAGCGGCCTTCCGGCGTCTCGTCGCTGAGCGAGGCGAGCTGCGCCGCATCGGCCAACTCGCGGGCGTTGACGCCCTGCAGCGGCAGGAATTCGGTCGCCTGACGGTTGCCCAGCGTGATGGTGCCGGTCTTGTCCAAGAGCAGCGTATCGACGTCGCCCGCCGCCTCGACCGCGCGGCCCGACATGGCGAGCACGTTGAATCGTACCAGCCGGTCCATGCCGGCGATGCCGATGGCCGAGAGCAGCGCGCCGATGGTGGTGGGGATGAGACATACGAAAAGCGCGATCAGCACGACAATGCCGACCGCGCCGCCGGCATAAGAGGCGAAGGCCGGGATGGTGACAGTGGCGAAGACGAAGATGAGGCTCATGCCCACCAGCAGAATGTTGAGCGCGATCTCGTTGGGAGTCTTCTGCCGAACCGCCCCTTCGACGAGCGCGATCATGCGGTCGAGGAATGTGGAGCCTTGCGCCGCGGTGATCTTGACCCTGAGCCAATCCGAGGTGACGCGCGTGCCGCCGGTGACCGCCGAACGGTCGCCGCCCGATTTCACGGATCACCGGCGCCGATTCGCCGGTGATGGCGGATTCGTCGACCGAGGCCACGCCCTCGATAACCTCGCCGTCGCTCGGGATGTAATCGCCGGTCTCGACCAGCACGACATCGCCCGGCTTGAGACTGGCCGCGTCGACCAGATCGAAGCTGCGCCCGGGCTTGTCCTTGAGGCGCTTGGCCTTGGTGTCGGTGCGCATGCGGCGCAGACTGTCGGCCTGGGCCTTGCCGCGGCCCTCGGCCACCGCCTCGGCGAAATTGGCGAAGATCACGGTGAACCACAGCCAGGCCGCGATCTGGCCGGAGAACAGCGCGTTCGATCCCACGATCGTGCCCGGGCCCGTCACCAAATCACGGATGAAGAAATACGTCGTCAGCACGGAGACGATCTCGACCACGAACATGACCGGGTTCTTGACCAGGGTGCGCGGATCGAGCTTTTTGAACGCGGCGCCGATCGCCGGCACGATGAGGCTGCGGTCGAACAGCGCCAGCGGTTGCAGGCTCCGCTTGTAGAGCGTCTCCGGGCGCGCGGCCGGGGCGGCGGTTTCGGTTTGCGGGTTCATCGTCAAATCCTCATGGGCCGGGATAAAGGGTGCCGTGGGTCATCGCGACCTGCTCGACCACGGGACCGAGCGATACGGCGGGGAAATATGTCAAACCGCCGATGATGACGACCACGCCGACCAGCAAGCCGACGAAGAGCGGCGAATGGGTCGGGAAAGTGCCGGCCGAAGGCGCCAGGATTTTCTTCTGGGCGAGCGATCCCGCCACCGCCAGCAACGGAATGACGAAGATGAAGCGGCCTATCAGCATCGCGAAGGCCATGGTGGTGTTGTAGTAGAGCGTGTTGGCGTTGATGCCGGCAAAGGCGCTGCCGTTATTGCCGGTGGCCGAGCTGTAAGCGTAGAGAATTTCACTGAAACCGTGCGGGCCGGTATTGGCGATTCCGGCGAGGCCGGCGGGCAAAACCGTGGCGAGCGCGGTCCAGCCGAGGATCGACAGCGGCAGCGAGAGCAGCGCCAGTATGGTCATCTTGACCTCCTTGGCCTCGAGCTTCTTGCCGAGATATTCGGGCGTGCGTCCGACCATGAGGCCAGCGACGAACATGGCGACGATGGCGAAACCCAGCATGCCGTAAAGCCCCGAGCCGACGCCGCCGAAGATCACCTCGCCCAGCTCGATATTGACGATCGGCACCATGCCGCCCAGCGGCATGAAGCTGTCATGCATGGAATTGACCGCGCCGCAGGAGGTATCCGTGGTGACGATGGCGAAGAGCGCGGAATTGGCGATGCCGAAGCGCACCTCCTTGCCTTCCATGTTGCCGCCGGCTTGCCGCGGCCCCGCCACGCCGTCGACGTTGAAGGCGGCGAAGGCCGGATTGGCCTGCGATTCCGCCCAATAGGCGGTGGTCACGCCGGCGAGAAAGAGGATTCCCATGGCGGCGAAGATCGCCCAGCCCTGGCGCTCGTCCTTGACCATGCGGCCCAGCACGTTTGTCAACCCGGCGCCGATCGAGAAAATCAGCACCAGCTGGATGAAATTGGTGAGCGCGTTGGGGTTCTCGTAGGGATGCGCGGAATTGGCGTTGAGGAAGCCGCCGCCATTGGTGCCGAAGATCTTGATGACCTCTTGCGAGGCTACTGGCCCCTGCGCGATGGTCTGATGCGCGCCTTCGAGCGTGGTCGCGTCGACATAGGCGCCCAGATTCTGCGGCATGCCCTGCCAGACGAAGACCAGGCCGAGAACCATCGAGACCGGCAGCAGGATGTAAAGCGTGCAGCGGGTGAGATCGACCCAGAAATTGCCGATGGTCTTGGCTTCGCGCCGGGCGAAGCCGCGCACCAGCGCCAAGGCCAGCGCGATGCCGGTCGCCGCCGAAAGGAAATTATGCACCGTGAGCCCAGCCATCTGGACGAGGTAGCTCATGGTGGTTTCGGGCACATAGGACTGCCAGTTGGTGTTGGTGACGAAGCTGATGGCGGTGTTGAAGGCGAGGCTCTGCTCGACCGCGCTCTGACCCGCCGGATTGAACGGCAAAACCGCCTGCAGCCGTTGCAGCGCATAGAGCGACAGGAACCCGGCGAGGCTGAACAGCAGCATGGATACCGTATAGACGAGCCAATTCTGCTCCGTCTTCTCGTCGACGCCGCATACCCAATAAACCGCGCGCTCGAGCGGGCGCAGCACCGGGCTCAACGGGGTGCGGTCGCCGTTGAAGACGCGCGTCATGTAGCCGCCGAGCGGCCTGGTGACGGCGATGACGACGGCGCAGAAAATGGCGATCTGAATCCAGCCATTGGCTGTCATGGCGGTACCTCAGAATTTCTCGGGGCGGATCAGTGCGATGACGAGATAGACCACGATCACCACGGCCACGATCGCGCCGAGTATGTAATCGATCATCATGGCGGCCTCACATCCGGTCGCAGGCGAGGACATAAAGAATGGCAAGAACGAAAAAGCCGGCGCCGGCGGCTATCAGGACGATATCGAGCATGGCGGGAAGCTCCGGGACGGGCCGTTTCAAGGGGCGACCGCGCGATATATGGCCTTTTCCGCATATAAATTCGCGGCGGATTTGATCGAGCCGGCATAAAGGCGGGATAAAGATTCGCGGCAAAAGCGATCCAATCCCATGGTAATGGCGGCCAAACCGGCGCCGGCCGGCTGCCTTAAAAACGCCGGAAATGGGCCTTAGTAATTCCACCGAAACTCGGCAAGATTGCCGGGCCTCGCGGATTGTGCCCCGTGTCCACGACCCCTCCCACGAATTTCATTGATAGGTGCTCTCATGAAGAAGATAAGCGTCATCGCCGTTGCGGCGCTCGCCATGCTCGCTATCGCTCCCAACGCGCCGATCATCGGCAGCGCCACGGCGCAGCAGATGAGCAACAATTGCGACCCAAGCGACCATCTCGACGGCTCGACCATGGCCATGGCCAAGCAAAAGTTCGCGGCCGCGGGATACACCCAGCTGCACGACTTCGCCAAGGGTTGCGACAATTACTGGCACGCCCAAGGCATGAAGGACGGCAGCCCGGTGAACGTGGTGCTGTCGCCGCAAGGCGACGTGATGACCGAGGGCAACTAGGCCCGGCCCGTCAGGCCGGGGGTTATTGGCCCTTGGCCGCGTCGGCCCAATAGTTCCAGGCGCGGTCGAGCGAGCGGTCATTCCCCTCGCCGGCTAGCCTCGCTTCATCGCCTTCGAGATAGGTCGGCGATCCCAGCCGCAGCGCCTCCATCTGCATGGCGGCATTCATCGCCGCATAGATCGCGCGATAGACCGCCTGCTTGATCGAATGCCCGACCATGGTCGCGCCGTGGCCGCGCATCAGCACGATCGGTTTGTCGCCGAGCGACACGGCCAGCGCCCGGCCCAGTTCCGCCGTGCGGATCAGCATGTCGGTCATGCCGAAGGATTGGCGGATATCGAACACCGGCACGCCGGCGCCGAGATAGCCGCTCATGTGATAGATCGGCTTCAACGGCACCTTGGTCGCGCCGAAGGGGATCAGCGACGGTGCATGGCAATGGATCACGGCCATCACCTCGGGCCGCTTCTTGTAGATCTCGCCGTGGATGAACCGCTCGCTGTAATAGCGCTTGGCCGGGTTGGCCACCGGGTTGCTGTCGAGATCGAAGGTGACGATGTCCTTGGCCGAAACCAGGCCGGGAGCAAGATGGCGCGCCATCAGGAACTTGCCCGGGTCCTTGTCATGGCGGACGCTGATATGGCCGAAGGCGTCGACCACCTTCTCGTGAGAGAGGATATGGTTGCCGGTCACCAGCTCATCGAGCAGATCGCCGGAGGCTTTTTGAATTTTTGCCGATTTGGTCATGACGCTGCTTTCCTCAGTGAGCGGCGGACGGCATGGCGTGCATGCCGCGCCAGATGCGATAGCGGGTTTCGGTGAATTGGGGCGTGCCGCGAACCGCCGCCAGATCCTCGCGCGCGCGGCCGAGCGGAACCTCGACGATCTCCTGCACTCGTCCCTCGCGCATCACCACCACACGGTCGGCCAACGACACCGCCTCGTCGAGATCATGGGTGACGAACAGGATGGTCTTGTGCGTGCGGCGGTGGAGTTCGAGCAGTTCTCCCTGCAGCCCCTCGCGGGTCTGGGCGTCGAGCGCGCCGAAGGGTTCGTCCATCAGCAGCACCGTGGGATCGATGGCGAGCGCCCGGGCGATGCCAACGCGCTGCTGCATGCCGCCCGAGAGCTGATAGGGCCGACGGTTGGCTGCATCCGTGAGACCCACCAATTCCAGCGCGCGCATCGAAGCTTCATGCAATGCCTTTCCACGCACGCCTTTCATCTCCAGGCCGAACATCACGTTCTGCAAAGATGTGAGCCACGGCAGCAGCTCGGCGTGCTGGAACACCATGCCGCGATCGTAGCCGCAGCCCGTGACATCGCGCCCGTCCACCGTCACACGGCCGGAACTCGCCTGTTCGAGCCCCATGACGATGCGCAGCGCGGTGGTCTTGCCGCAACCAGAGGGCCCGATCAACGCCACCACCTCGCCGTCCTTGACGGTGAAGTTGACGCGGTCGAGCGCCCGCACGCTTTGCACCCCGCCCGCGAGGCGCAGAGTGAAGGTTTTCGACAGATCGATAAGGCTGACTTCCCCCATAACGGCGTTCCGTTTTGACCGGCTTTTTGGCCAGTCATTGGCGCGGCATCGTTCTCAGTTCTTCAAGCGCAGCATACGCCGCGCATTGCCCTCGTACAGCTTTTCGAGATCGCCCGGGGACAGGCCTAGTAGGCCTATCGCCTTGATGATCTCGCGGATGAAGAGCGGTCCGCCTTCGGGATCGAACGGACAATCGGTGCCGAACAGGCAATGATCGATGCCGAAGAAATCGAGTCCGCAGCGCATGCCCGAGGCCGAGCCGTTGATCGCGGTGTCGGCGTAGAAGCCGCGGAAATAATCGACCGGGCGCTTTCCCTTGGCCTTCATGCCGGCGATGATCGGCTTATAGACTTCCTCCGCGCCCTCGCGCGAGCCAAGTTGGTCGAGGCCCATCCCCACCCGCGCCTCGAGGAACGGAACCATCGCGCCCATATGGTGGGTGATGATCTTGAGCTTGGGCCAGCGGTCGAAGAATCCCGAAAACACCATGCGCGCCATCGCCGCCGAGGTTTCATAGGGCCAGCCGAATACCCACCAGATGTCGAAGCGCGAGCCCTTCTCGCCCGGGTAATCGGCGAATTTCTGGCCGCGCGTCGGATGCATCCAGACGGGCAGATCATAGGAATGCATTTTTTCGAAGATCGGCGAAAATTCCGGATCGTCCAAAGGCCGGCCGTTGACGTTGGTGAAGATCTGGATGCCCTTGGCGCCCATCTTCTCCACCGCGCGGGTGACCTCGTCGAGCGTCGCCTTGACGTTGTTCATCGGCACCGAGGCAACCCATGCGGGGAACCGGTCGGGGTATTTGGCGCAGATGTCATGCATGCCGTCATTGGCGAGCCGCGCCAGAGCGGGCGACTTATCGGGGGGCGCGACATATTCCACCGCCGGCATGGAGAGCGTCAGCACCTGCTGATACTGCTCGAACTCGTCCATCATCTTGAGTCGCTTTTCGAGATCGAACAGCACCGGAATGTTGGTCCACCGTCTGATCGCGTCCTTGTTGGGCACGATTTCGACCATCTTGTCGAAATAGGTTTTGGGAAAGATGTGCGGAAAGATGTCGAGTTTCTTCATTCCTGGCCTCCCAAGCTGGCCAATATCCGGGGCCGCTCCCGGCTTGTCCATAGCCAAGATCGCCCCAAGACCGATGGACGCCCGGTCGCGCGTTGACTTCCCGGCGCTCTTGCCCATTAATTCCGCGCGAGATGCACACGCGCCAGCGCCGCAACCACGCCTATATCATCGACGATCCCGACAACAAGCGCTTCCTCTTGAACCGGGAAGTGCTGGTATCGGAGGAGATCCTGCGGCGCGAGCTGACGGCGGTGTTCGCCAAAAGCTGGATTTATGTCGGCCACGCCTCCGAAGTGAAGCAACCCAATGATTTTGTCACAAGGCGGGTGGCGGGACGGCCGGTGATCTTCTGCCGCGACGGTCAAGGCGCGATCCGTTGCCTGCTCAATACCTGCCGCCACCGCGGCGCCATCGTCTGCACCGCGCGCGCCGGCAATGCGCGGCGATTTAACTGCGTCTATCACGGCTGGAGCTATGCCAATGACGGCCAGTTGGTGGGCGTGCCCGGCGACGACGCCTATGCCGCTTCTTTCCGGAAGGCCGAATATGGCCTGACGTCGCCGCCGCGTTTCGAATCCTACCGCGATTTCTGGTTCCTCAACCTCGACGCCAAGGCGCCATCGCTCAAGGATTATCTCGGCCGCGCCACCGACTACATCGATTTGGTGATCGATCAGTCGCCTTCGGGCAGGATGCAGATCGTCTCCGGCGTCCAGGAATACGACGTCGCCGCCAATTGGAAGCTGATGGTCGAGAACAGCGTCGATGATTACCACCTGCCCTCGACCCATTCGACCTGGCTCAATTACATGAAGAATTCCGGCGTCAACGTCACGCCATCGAAAGAGGCCGGTATGCTGTTGCCGAGCAAGGGGCTGGCAATCGACCTCGGCAACGGCAATTTTACCACCGACAACGTGAATTTCCGCGGACGGCCGGTGGCGAAATGGATTCCGATCTATGGCGAGGACGCCAAGCCCGAGATCGACGCCATCCGCAAGGAACTCGTGCAACGCCTCGGGCCCGAGCGCGCCGCGCGCGTGGCCGACACCAACCGTAATCTGGTGATCTTCCCCAATCTGGTGATCAATGACGGCTCGTCGGTCACGGTCAGGACTTTCTTTCCCGACGGCGCCGGCCGGATGCATGTCACGGCCTGGGCGCTCGGTCCGGAAGAGGAAAGCGAACGCGCGAGGGCGCGGCGTCTCGACGCCTTCCTGACATTCTACGGCCCCGGCGGTTTCGCCACCCCCGACGACGTCGAGGCGCTGGAACTGGTGCAGCAGGGCCTGGCCAATTGGCAGGACGTGCCCTGGTCCGAAATGTCGCGCGGCATGGGAAAGGACAGCGACTTTCTCAACAGCGACGAGCACCATCTGCGCATCTTCTGGCGCCATTGGAATCGCCTGATGGAGGAGGCCTGATGGATGAGGCCCGCGCGATGGCGCTTCCGACCCGCGCCGAGATCGAGGATTTCCTGTTCCACGAAGCCGCGCTGTTGGATGATTGGAAGCTCGAGGATTGGCTCAAGCTTCTGACCGAGGATGTGGGATATTACATTCCGCCCAACGACAAGCCCGAGAGCGACCACCGCGATACGCTCTTTACCATCGCCGACGACGCCACGCGGCTGAAAGAACGCATCATCCGCATCATGGACCCCAATTGCCACGCCGAGCAGCCGCATTCGCGCACGCGGCGGATGATCTCCAACGTGCGCATCACCGCGAGCGAGGGCGATCTCGTCCACGTCGCCGCCAATTTCGTCTGCTACCGCTATCGCCGCTTCGAGCGCGCGCGGGAATATGTGGGCGCCTACCGCTATGTGCTGAAGCGCGTGGGCAAGCAACTCCGCATCAAGGAGCGCCGCGTGCTGCTCGACGCGCAAGAGCTGGGCTCGCTCGGCTCGGTCAGCTTCATCCTATAGGACGGATCATGGCGGGTTATGACGAGCTGATCGAAGACCTGGTCGCGGCCAATCGCATCCTCGCCGCCATGGGCGTGGTCGACGGCTTCGGCCATGTCAGCGCCCGGCATCCCCACGACCCCAAGCGTTATCTGCTGTCGCGCGCGCGGCCGCCCGAATGCATCGAGCCCGAGGATATCATGGAATTCACCCTCGAGGGCGAACCGCTCGAGGCGCGCGGCAGGCGGCCCTATAACGAGCGTTTCATCCATGGCGCGCTTTACGAGACGCGCGCCGAGATAAACGGCGTGGTGCACAGCCACAGCCCGAGCGTCATTCCCTTCGGCGTGGTGGGCGAGACGCTCAGGCCGGTGATGCATATGTGCGCAACCATCGGGGCCGAGGTTCCGATCTGGGAGCCGCGCCGGAATTTCGGCGACACCGACATGCTGGTCACCGACATGGCGCAGGGCCGCGACCTGGCCAAAACGGTGGGGTCGGGCAAGACCGCGCTGATGCGCGGCCACGGTTCGGTCACGGCGGGCCGATCCTTGCGCGAGGCGGTCTATATTGCGGTTTATTTGGAGGTCAACGCGCATCTCCAGATGGACGCGCTGCGCTTCGGCAAAAAAATCAATTTCCTGTCACCAGGCGAGATTCAGAAAATCCTCGACCGCCAAGCCAAGGGCAAGCCGTCGGAAGGTTTCGACCGCGCCTGGGAAGGCTGGTGCAACCGCGCCGGGGTGCCGTTCAAGCGCGGCGCCTGAGCCGCGGCAGGCTCAATCCGGTGTTTTCACGCCCGGGCGCTTGAAGCTCTTGTCCTGGTGGCCCTTGCCCTCGAGATCGCCCAGCGGGAAAAGCCAGGAATATCCGCCCTTGGGATTGGTCAGAATCTCCCAGCAATTCAGGTCGCAATCCCAGAAATAGAAGCTGTAAGTGCCGTGCTGGAGGATCGGCTTGCTGATCTTGGTCAGCTTCCACTTGTCTTTCTGCTCCATGACGGTGCGATAGCACTCGTCGACCTCTTCCTTGGTTTCGACGTCGAGGCCGTTATGGCCCAGGAGATTCATCGGCTGCTTGGTCTTGCACTTGACCGTGGCGATGGTGTTGTTGCCGCCGAGCCGGATCATGAGCGAGATCGGGCTGGTCTTGACCACGTCGAGGCCGAGGAATTCCTCGTAGAATTTGCGCGTGAAATCGAGATCGGTCGATTCGAGCGTGCCGTGCGACAGGAAATTGAGCTTCAAGGCCGGCTGCGGCTTGGGCGAGCCGGCTGCGTCATCCGGTTTAGCGGCGGTGTCGGGCATGGTCGTTTCCCCTTTTCCCTCTGGCTGGGCTCGGTTTGGCCCGCGCCCGTCTTTGCCGCGATTCTAGCGCCCCCGAAGCGGCGCCGACAATATGATCTTTGGCTCGGCCGATCGCCCTAGCGCAAGAGCAGCAACCGCGTCGCCGCGACCGCGGTGGGCAGCACCATCCGGCCTATGGACGGGCTCAGGCCCAGGGGCTTCAAGAACATCTTCAACGCCATGTCGTAGGGAAAATGCGCCTTGCCGATGCGACGCACGCCGGCGCGGTAGTCGTCGTAATCCCGGCGCCGGAATTCAGCGCCCGGATTGCGATTGAGGAAGATGTATTTGAAGGAGATGAAGGTGTCCTCGTCCTCGATCTCCATGACGCGATCCCACAACGTCTTGAACACGGCGGCGCGGCCTTGGCGCTCGCTCTCCTGATAGCGCAGAAAATAATGATAGAAATGCTTGTAATGCCGCACCTCGTCCAGGCTGATCTTGGATGTGAGATCCTTCAACACCGGTTCGGCCGCGATCTCGGCCATCATGCGGTAGAAGCTCGAGGTGCCGGTCTCCACGACGCAGCGCGCCGCCATTTCCAGCGCGCGGGTCGAGGCATAATGCTCATGGCCGCAAAGAGCGCCATACTCGACCATGAAACCGCGATACGCCTCTCCCCAATCGAAATCGGGCCACGCGGTCTGGACATAGCGCTTGAGCGACGCGCCATGTTGCATCTCTTCCGGTTCCCAGTGGTTTTGCAGCCAATCGACGATCTCCGGATCACCTTCAAAAAAGGCGATCAGGTTCCTGGTGTAGTAGTCCGAGGTGATCTCGATGAAGGAGGCGGAGGCGACGATATAGAACAGCAGCGCGTCCTCCCGCACCAGCTCGCGGTCAAGCGCGTGATAGGGAATGTCTTTCATCGACCACGGCGCATCGCCATGGTCTTCCGGATACGAATCCAGCATCAACGCACCCGTGCTTGCATGCGGGCCACTCTTGGGCCTTCGCGTCATAATTATAAATGATTTGTGGCGAAAATGTGAAGGTGGCGGCGTTCACCGCTGGCGGCGCACCGGCACGCCAGCCCGGGCAAGTTCGCTGTCGATTCCGCCGGCGAGCCAGAGCCAGAACATGCGGAAATCGCTGATCAGCGACCATAGCGGATGATCGAACGTCGCGGGGCGGTTGCCGGCGATAAAGACATGGCCGGCCCAGGCCGGTCCATAGCCGCCGATGACCGCCAAAACCAGGAACCACGCGCTTGCCGTCGCGGCCAATCCGAACAACGCGCACAACGCCAGAGCCGTGCCGAAATAATGCCAATTGCGCAGGCGCGGATTGGCGTGGACGCGCAGGTAGAAGCACCAGAAATCATCATAAACGGAGGCACGACTGCCGCCGCCATCGCTCGAACGGTTCTTGCTCCGCGCCATCACTGCCTGCCACCGTTATTCTAAGCCAGACGGCGCGGTGGAAAAGTCACTTTTGTGCCACCGGCCTTCACCGAATGGTCAAAAATCCAACTCGGATTCAAGGCCGCGGCAAAATGGTGAAATTTCCGGCAACCACCCGGACCGGCCTGTCCCGCTATCTCCGGCGCGGCGCTTCGTGTAGAATGCTGGCGTGCGAACGGGATGGTCATGAATTGATCACGCATTGCTCTTGCCGGCGCCGTGATCCTTGGCGCGATAGCGGCGGTTTTTCCGGTGTCCGCCAACGCTTCGCGGCAAATCTACGAATACCGGATCGAGCATCCCACATTCGGCGATGTCGGCACCTATACCAACATCATCGACAAGATCGGCGACAAGACCGAGGTGACGACCGAGCTGCATGTCGTGGTCAAGTTGCTCGGCATCGTCGTATTCCGGCAGGAAGCGGAGCGCACCGAGCGGTGGCTCGGCAATCGCATGATCGCTTTCCAAAGCGTCACCACCACGAACGGCGCCGCGCTTGAAGTCCATGGCGAGGCGCAGGGCGACGGCTTCGTCATCACCACGCCCGAAGGCGTCTTCACCGCGCCAGCGAATGTCCACCCGTCCAACCCCTGGTCGCTCAAAGTGTTTGAATCCGACACCATGATGTCGACCAAGACCGGCGAGTTCTTTTCCGTCAGCGTCAACGACAGCGGACAGGCCGACGTTACCATCGACGGCGCGGACCTCAAGCTTCACCGATACGACATCATCGGCCGCAAGCACGATGTCGTCTGGTTGGACGATCATGACGTGCCGGTGGCCTTCGAGATCGAGCAAGGCAATAGCCTGGTGGATTTCCACCTGACGCGCAGCCTCAACCAGCCCGAATACGTCTCGGCCGATCTGTCGCGGTGAATCTGCGGACTGATTCTGTCGACTGGAGGCCGATGTGATCGCGGGTGAACTTTTCTACGCTTTCGTCACGCTATTCGTGATTGTCGATCCGGTGGGCACGGCCGTCATCTTCGCCGGACTGACCCAGACCTGGAAGCACCGGGAGCGGCGCGATGCGGCGTGGCGCGGCGCGACGATCGCCGCCATTCTGCTTTTGGTCTTCGCGCTGGCCGGCGACCCGCTGATGCGCGCGCTCGGCGTCACGTTGGCGGCTTTCCACATCGCCGGCGGAATCCTGCTGTTCCTGCTCGCGATCGACATGGCGTTCGCGCGGCCATCGGGCATTCACGCGCCGACCGTTCCGGAGCGAGAAGAGGCGCGCAAGCGCGATGACATTGCGGTGTTTCCCTTGGCGTTTCCACTGATCGCCGGGCCGGGCGCGCTGACCTCGGTCGTCTTGCTGATGAGCCGGGCGTCCACCACCGTCTCCGCTATTGAAATTCTAGGCGCGCTGGCGGTGGTGCTGGCGCTCACGCTCGTGGCATTGCTGCAAGCCGGCCGGTTGGCGCGCCTGCTCGGCGTCACCGGCGGCAACGTGGTGGGACGGGTGCTGGGCGTGATTCTGGCGGCCATCGCCGCCCAATTCGTCCTCGACGGAATAGCCGCAAGCCATCTCGGCGGCCCCTGAACGATCAGCGCACCGAGATCAATACCATCCGCATCAAGACGCTGGTGGTGGGGTTGCGCGACACCGCGATACCGCGACACCATCCGCTTTGTCGAGGTATCTCGCATCCAGCATTCCGGGGGCGCGGCTGGTCGAACTTCCGCATTGTGGAGATTCGCCGTATATTCAAGACCCCGGGCGCTTCTGGAATGCGCTCAAGCCTTTCCTCGGCCTGTCGGGATAGAGCGGCGCCGACGATCGCCCTTGTCTTACGGGGCGTTATGGTCAAGTTTATCGGACCGGTGAATACGGGGGAGCCGTCCTTGCCATGATCCTGCTTTATGGCCTTGCCCTCTATGTCTTGGTGGGTTTCGTTACCGCCGCCGCCTTCGTGAGCTTCGGCGTAACGCGGGTGTTGCCTCAACCCGCGACCGTGACCATGGGCGCCCGAATTCTTTTCCTGCCGGGCGCGGCGGCGCTCTGGCCCTATGTGCTCATTCGCTGGCTCAAATCCCCCGGCGGCCGATGAAACGCTCTCTCCGATCCGCCCACCGCATGCTGTGGCCGTTCTTGGCGCTGGCGGTCGCATTGGGCTTCGCTCTGGCGCTCTATCTCCGGGCGCTGCCGCCCTGAGCATCGCAAGAGGAACGCCCCGATGAGCGTCGACATCCGCGCCGTGCAATGGAACCGGAACAAGCTCGTCTATGACGGCATTCTGATCGCCGCCGTCGCACTCTTCCTCGCCGGTTTTGCCGTGATCGGCTGGCGGCTGCATCCGCCGCAGAGTTTGCCGGACGCGATTGATATCTGGATTCGCGCTTTTGGCTCTTGCGCGTTTCTCATGCTGACCGCGATCCTGTCGATCGGTCCGCTGGCGCGGCTGAGCCCCCGCTTCCTCCCGCTCCTCTACAACCGGCGCCATTTCGGGGTGCTGACCTTCTTCGTCGCGGCGTTCCATGCCTGGCTTTTGCTGGACTGGTACCTGGTGCAGGACAAATTTCCGGCTCTCGTCGCGCAAATGACGAATTGGGGCGATTACGAAAAATTCATCGGCTTCCCCTTCAAGGCGCTCGGCCTCGCCGCCCTATTCATCCTCTTCGTGATGGCCTCCACCAGCCACGATTTCTGGATGAAGTTCCTGACGCCACGGATCTGGAAGGGCCTGCACATGGCGCTCTACGTCGCCTATGGACTGGTGGTGATCCATGTTTCTCTCGGCATCATGCAATATGAACGCACATGGCTCATTCCTCTGATGCTAGCGGGCGGGCTCGGCACCGTGGTGACGCTGCACCTCGTCGCCGGCTGGCGCGAGCGGGCGATCGACAAAGGCGCCGTCCTGAGCAGCGAGGGTTGGATTTCCGTGGGGCCGCCGCGCTCCATCCCGGATAAGGGCGCCCGCATCATCGCGGCGCCCGGCGGTGAGCGCATCGCCGTCTTCCGTGACGGCGACCAGATCGGCGCGCTCACCAATCTTTGCGCCCATCAGAACGGGCCGCTCGGTGAAGGCCATGTCATCGATGGCTGCGTGACCTGCCCCTGGCACGGCTATCAGTATCGGCTGGCGGATGGCTGCGCGCCGGCGCCTTTCACTGAAAAGCTCGCCACTTACCGCGTGCGAATCAATCGCGGCACCGTGGAGGTGGACCCGCGCCCGCTGCCGCCGGGCACGCCGGCTGCGATCACCTGTCCGCGCGATACGATGTGAGGCAGAGGCATTCGAGACCGGGATCCAGGATCACGAACACGGACCCTTTGTTTTGCCCTTCGGAATGACGCAAGACGGAATTGACCACACGAAATCCGCCTGAAGCGCCGCGCGCGATTGCCGCAGCGTATTGGGATGGGACCAAAACCATCGCGGCAGAGGCGTGCCGTTGGGGCTGCACTGACCCCTGGTGGGACAGGATACGGGATTGAGCGCGGCCTTTATGAGGCCCGTGCCGAAAACGTTCCGGCCATTCTTGTCGAACACGGCGCGGGCATGACAAGTGATGCAAGAGGCCGTGTTGACGAAGCCTTTTTCCGTCACCGAATTTCCCAACCGGGTCGGCAGCCCGGTCGGATCGACGAAGCCGGTTTGACTCCCTTTGAGGCAATAATTCCGGAAAACCTCCGCAAGGTTGTTTTCACGGAAAATCGCGAGAACCGCTGGCGTTTTTTCGCAAGCGGCATAGCGCTGCCCCGGATTTTCCGGCCCGGGCGGAACCCAGGCCGCCTTGGCGCCGAAGCTGTCCCGGCAACCGAGGAAATCGCACCGCCCGGGATTGTCCTGGTGCTCGAACGTCGCCCAGGTCCAATTCGGCACCTGTTTTGAAATGATGTGCATGGACACCAGCAGGTATTTTTTATGGTCGGAGGCGATGTTGGAGTAATAAAGCGACTCGTCGCGGCCGCTCCCCTCGGCGAGCACCCAATCCGCCTTGACCTCGATGGCATCGACCGGAAAATCGATCGGCCGGCCGGCGGCAAACGCCTTGGCCAGGCCCTCTTCGTCATAGAGCCGGTTGTCGACGATGAACTGGAAAGACGGTTTATTCCGGCGCACCTCTTCGCCATTCGTGTTTTGTACCCCCGGCGTTACGGATTGCCCTGGACTCGGGGCCGGCGATGCGCGCGGCGACAAGACTTCCCGGTGCAATTTCTTCTCGCTCGGCGCGGATTCCGGCCAGCGCGGCGGTTCGGTGAATGTGTCGGCATCCGACGCCCAAGTTTCGAACCGGACGTCGTGATTGCCCGGAGACGCCGCCGGCGCCGTGGCTTGAGCGAAAAGAGACCAGGAAACCTGATCCGCGTGATTCATAGCGGGATCGGGATCGGCCTGCGCCCAAGCGCCGCGCATCAGGCAAGCGGAAACCGCCAATGCGAGAATTCCAGCGCATAGCTTCCCAGTCACATTCACCCCCCGCTTACGGCGCGCGGCCTTCATCTAATGGGAGCCGGGCTTGACTCTATGATATATCACAAGAACCTTGGTAATTTGCCGGTCGCGGCGGCGGCGTGGATGTGGATAAGGCGAGGACGCGGATTGAGCGGAATTCTATTGGTCACCGGCGGCGGCCGCGGCATCGGCGCGGCAACCGCCTTGCTCGCGGCCAAGCGCGGCTATGCCGTCGCGATCAATTACCTCGCCAAGGCCGATCGCGCCGAGGCCATGGCGGCGCAAATCCGCAAGCTCGGCGGCAAAGCCGAAATTTTCGCCGCCGATGTCAGCCAAGAAAAGGACGTGGTGCGGCTCTTCGCCGAGGCAGACAAGAAACTCGGCCGCGTCACCGCGCTGGTCAATTGCGCCGGTATATTGGGGCCCTCGGGCCGCATCGACGCGGTCGATTCCGGCGGGATCGAGACCATGCTCGGCATCAACGTCACCGGCACGTTGCTGTGCTGCCGCGAGGCGGTGCGCCGCATGTCGACCAAGCATGGCGGCCAAGGCGGCGCCATCGTGACCTTGTCCTCGGCCCAGGCGCGCTTGGGCGGCGCCGGCGAACTCACCCCCTATGCCGCGAGCAAGGCCGGGATCGAAATCTTCACCTTCGGCCTGGCGCAGGAGCTGGCGATGGAGAAGATCCGCGTCAATTGCGTGCGCCCCGGCGTGATCGACACCGAGATCCAACCACCCGGCCGCATCGCCCAAATCGGGCCCAAGCTGCCGATGGGCCGTGCCGGCCGCGCCGAGGAAGTCGCCTCGGCGATCCTGTGGCTCTTGTCGCCGGAAGCGTCTTACGTCTCGGGCGCGGTGCTCGACGTCACCGGCGCGCGCTAAAGTCAACTTAACGTCACGCAGCCGCAGTTGCCTCGCGTGACGCATCGGACGTAGGCTGACGGCGAAACCTTGACGAGGAAACCCGTGTCACCCGAAGCACCCGAGAGTGCATCCGGCCGGACCAGGACATCGCGGCACGAGCGCATCCTGGTCGTCGACGACATCGACGATAACCGGCAATTGCTGGTGCGCCGCCTTGAGCGCGAGGGATTTCACGACATCGCCCTGGCCGGCGACGGCGAGGAGGCGTTGAACCTGCTGCAGGCGCAGCCCTTCGATCTGGTGCTGCTCGACATCATGATGCCCAAGCTCGACGGTTATGGGGTGCTGGAGCGCCTCAAATCCGAAGGCCGGCTGCATGAATTGCCGGTGATCGTCATCTCGGCGCATAACGAGATCGACAGCGTGGTGCGCTGCATCGAGCTCGGCGCGCTCGATTACCTGCCCAAGCCCTTCAACGCCACGCTGCTGCGCGCGCGGGTCAGCGCCAGCCTGGAGCAGAAGCGGCTGCGCGACCAGGTGCGCACCCATCTCACCCGGCTCGAAGCCGAACTCGACGCCGCCCGCGCGCTGCAAATGGCCATGGTGCCGCGCGATTTTCCCGCGCCCTCGACCGAATTCCCGGTCGAGATCTTCGCCATGATGGAGCCGGCGCGCGAGGTCGGCGGCGATCTCTATGATTTCTTTCCCACGCCGGACGGGCGCTTCGCCTTCCTGATCGGCGACGTCTCGGGCAAGGGCGTGGCGGCGGCCATGTTCATGGCGCGCACCAAGAACCTGTTCCGTCTGGCGAGCAACATGGCGCAGAGCGGCGTCTCGCCGGCCGAGATCGTCACCCGGGTCAATCGTGAGCTGTGCGAAGGCAACGACACCATGATGTTCGTGACGCTCTATTTCGGCATGCTCGATCCCAAAACCGGCGAGCTCGAATTCTGCAACGCTGGCCACGACCCGCCCTACCGTCTGGGCGAAGGCCCACCCGCCTTGGCCGGGGGCGCGCAGGGCATGGCGCTCGGCATCGATTCCGGCTGGCGTTACGAGACCGGCAAGCTCAGCCTCGCCCGAGGCGAGGCGCTCTATTTCTACACCGACGGCATCACCGAGGCCGCCGACATGTCGGACGCGCTTTTCACCCAGCAACGGCTTCAGGATGTCCTCGCGCGCGAAACCGGCGCGGCGCTCGACAAGCTGATCGGCGCGGTAACCGGGGCGGTCAAGGCTTTCGCCGGGGCCGCGCCGCAATCCGACGACATCACCGCCATGGCCGTCCGGCTGTTAGCGAAGTGACGCCTAGCCCGCCGGTTTCGGCCCCCCTAGCTTCGGCAAACGCTTTTTCAGCGTCACGTGATTGCGGCCGCCATCACGCCGGTATTTCACCTCGTCCATCATGGTCTTGACCAGATAGACGCCCAAGCCCCCGACCAGCCGGTCTTCGATCGAGGCGTTGAGATCGGGCGCGGACGCCTTGGTCGGATCGAAGGGCCGCGCGTTGTCGATCACCTCGATCACGGCCTCGCCCGCCTCGATCCCGATGCGTACCTCGATCTCATGACCCGGCCCTTTTTCGAAGCCGTAGGAAATGGTGTTGGTCAGCAATTCCTCGAGCGCCAGATTGATGGCATAGCTCAAGCCGGGCGGGGCGCCGCGTTCGGCGCAAAACGTCTCAACGCGATCCGCGACCCGCGGAATCTCGGAGAGAGTGTCGGCAACGCTAAAGATGATCTGGCGGTCGTTCACGTCGTTCCGTCTGCGGGAGGTCGGGCGAAACTCCGTTCGAAAACTCGCATAGCATGATTCCACGGCAGGGTCGAGCATGGACGGGATTGTTACAGCCGCCCTCCCTCGCGCTTGCATGACACCGGCGGGACGGTTACGAATGCTTGCGGATGGCTAGCCGTCCCAACGGGGAAATGAACAAGGATGCCTTCGGTTTCAGCCAATCGCCTGTTCTGGCAGGCCGCATTGCTCGCCTTCGTCGTCATCGGCGTGGCGGGCAGCGCGGTCATGCTGTCGATCGGCGGAATCGGGCTGCTTGAGCAATCGATCGCGCCGGCGGTGGTGGCGACGATCGTCGCCGCGGCGGTCATAGGATTGCTCGCCCGCCGCGTCAACGGCGCCTTGTCGCAGGCGCACGAGAAAATGGAAGCCGAGTATGAGCGCAAGATCGCGCAGAAGACCGAGGCGCTGTCGCAGCGCGAGATCGAGCTGCGCAGCACGCTCGAGAACATGGAACAGGGCGTCGCCATGTACGACGCCGATTACAAGCTGCTGACCTGGAATCAGCGCTTTCGCGAATTCCTCAACATGCCGGAGGAATTCTTCTCGCGCGAGCGCAGCTTCATCGACTATCTCAGGTATGTCGGACAGCGCGGCGAATTCGGAGACCAGGACATCGAGGCGGTCGTCAAGCAACGCATCGAGCAGTTGAAACGCAAGCATTCCTTCGAACGCACGCGCCCGGACGGCACGGTGCTCGAGGTCTACCGCGCGCCGACGCCCGATGGCGGCTTCATCGCGATCTATACCGACATCACCGAGCAAAAGCGCAATGAGGCCGAGATCACCCGCGCCCGCGAGGCAGCCGAAACCGCCAATCGCGTCAAGTCGGAATTCCTCGCCAATATGAGCCACGAGTTGCGCACGCCCTTGAACGCGGTCATCGGCTACAGTCAAATGCTTCAAGAGGAAGCCAAGGACACCGGCCAGGAGGATTTCCTCCCCGACCTTGCCAAGATCGAGAATGCCGGCAAGCATCTGCTGGGATTGATCAACGACGTGCTCGATCTGTCGAAGATCGAAGCCGGCCGCATGACCATGTTCATCGAGGACGCCAACATCGCGGCGATGATCACCGAGGTGCGCGGCATCATCGAACCGCTGGCGGCGAAGAACGGCAATCGCCTCATCGTCAACTGCCCGGCCAATATCGGCGCCATGCGCACCGACGTAACCAAGCTCAAACAGAGCCTGCTCAACCTTCTCAGCAACGCCAGCAAATTCACCGACAAAGGCACGGTCGAGCTCACCGTCGCGCGCAATGGCACGGGCGCCGCCGCGACGGTCGATTTCCGCGTCGCCGATAGCGGCATCGGCATGACCCCGGAACAGCTGGGCCGCCTGTTCCAGGCTTTCGGCCAAGCCGACAGTTCGACCTCGCGCAAATTCGGCGGTACCGGCCTCGGCCTCGCCATCACGCGGCATTTCTCCCGCATGCTGGGGGGCGACGTCACCGTCACCAGCGAAGCGGGCAAGGGCTCGGTCTTCACCTTGACCCTGCCGGCCCAGGCGGCCCAGGCGGCCCAGGCGCCGGCGACGCCCGAAGCCAAACCCCTGATTTCGGGGGACGCGGAAGGCGCGCAGACCGTGCTGGTGGTGGACGACGACGAGGCGGTGCACGATCTGGTCGGTTCAATGCTGGGACGCGAAGGTTATCGCGTGCTGCACGCGCGCAACGGCGACGAGGCGCTCGCCATCGCGCGGAAAGAGAAGCCCGACGCCATCACCCTCGACGTCATGATGCCACAGATGGACGGCTGGTCGGTGTTGACGACGATCAAGGCCGATCCGGATCTGAACCAAATTCCGGTCATCATGCTGACCATGCTGCACGAACGCGCCATCGCGCTGTCGCTCGGCGCCTCGGGCTACATCACCAAGCCGGTCGATTGGAATCAGCTGAGTGCGATGCTGCGGCGGCACAGCCGTCCCGGCGCCGTCATCCGTATCCTGATCGTCGACGACGACCCGGAGATGCGCCGCATGACCCGCCGCATGCTGGAGCGCATGGGGCTGGAAATCGGCGAGGCCGCCGACGGCGAGAAGGCGCTCGCGTGGCTCGAATCGAACCCGGCGCCCTCGATCATTCTGCTCGACCTGATGATGCCGGTTATGGACGGATTCGAGTTCCTCGAACGCATCCGTGGCAGCGAAAAATGGAGCACCGTGCCGGTGCTGGTGGTGACCGCCAAGGCGCTCGAAGCCAAGGAAATCGAATTCCTGCGCTCGTCGACCCAGCGGGTCATCGAAAAAGGCGCCACCACCGGAACCGATCTGCGCGCCGCCATCCGCGGCGTGCTGAAGAGCGGCGCGGCCGTGGCCAAGGCGGCGGTCTGAAGCGGCGAAAACGGGAAGCGGACGGGCGATGCCGAAGATATTGCTGGTCGAGGACAACGAGATGAATCGCGACATGCTGTCACGGAGGCTGGAGCGCAAGGGGTTCCAGGTTCTTATGGCGGTGGATGGCCAGCAAGGCATCGATCTCGCGGGCAGCGGGGCGCCCGATTTGATCCTCATGGACATGAATCTTCCGGTGGTGGACGGCTGGGAAGCGACCCGCCGGATCAAGGCGAATGCCGCGACCAAGACGATTCCGGTGATCGCGCTGACCGCCGACGCCATGACCGGCGACCGCGACAAGGCGCTGGCCGCCGGCTGCGACGATTACGACACCAAGCCGGTTGATTTTCCCCGCCTTCTAGGCAAAATCGAAACCCAGTTGCGGCGGATCGGTAAAATTTGAGCCGCTGGCGGCGTCGGTTGAAACAAAACTGACACAACCTAGGCGAGGCGATGACAATGGAAATGACGACCGAGGAACTCGACAAGGGTGTCACCAAGATCAACCTGAACGGGCGCCTCGACGTGGCGGCCGCCGGGCAGATCGAGTTGCGGTTCAACGCCATCGCCGGCGCCCGGCGCGCCGTGATCGTCGATTTGTCGCAGGTGACATTCCTCGCCTCGATGGGCATGCGCATGCTGCTGATCGGCGCCAAGACGGTGGCGAGCAAGGGCGGCAAGATGGCGCTGCTCGCGCCGGTGGCCGAGGTCGCGGCGGTGCTCAAGACCGCGCGGATCGACGCGCTGATCCCGATCTATGACCGGCGCGACGCGGCGCTCGCCGGGGTCGGCGCATGAGCACGGCGCCCCACGTCGTCAAACCGAAGGGCCGGCTGGACAGCACCACCGGACCGGCCTTGGAGTCCGAATTGGTGGCGATCATCGACGGCGGCTCGTCGCGGTTGCTGCTCGACTTTTCGGAATTGCTCTATATCAGCAGCGCGGGCCTGCGCGTCGTCCTGCTCGCGGCCAAGCGGCTCAAGGCGTCGAACGGGCGGCTGGCCTTGTGCTCGCTCAACGCGCAGATAGCCGAGGTGTTCAAGATCAGCGGCTTCGACGCGATCATCGACATCCACGCCTCGCCCGACAGCGCCATGGCGCGGCTCAAGGCGCCCTGATCCTAGTTCCGGTTGGAGAGCGGCTTTTCGATGCGGTAAAGGCCGACATCGATGGTGCCGGCGCGGAACCCGGCCTCGCAATAGGCCAGGTAATATTCCCACATGCGCTTGAAGCGCGCATCGAAGCCCAGCGCCGCGATATCCGCCCAGGCACGCTGGAAGCGCCGGTTCCATTCCGCCAGGGTCTTGGCGTAGCTGGTGCCGAAATTCTCCAGCGACGCAAGCGAGAGCCCGGCCCGCGCAATCTGCTCGCGCAACACCGACGGCGAGGGCAGCATGCCGCCGGGGAAGATGTAACGCTGGATGAAATCGGCGGCGCGGCGATAGGTTTCGAAACGCTCATCGGCGATGGTGATGATTTGCAGCACCGCGGTGCCGCCGCGCCCGAGGCGCTCGCGCACCACTTCGAAGAATTTCGGCCAATTCGCCTCGCCCACAGCCTCGAACATCTCGATCGAGATGATGCGGTCGAACAGCCCCTTCTCGTCGCGATAATCGCGCAGGCAAATCTCGGCACGGTTGGAGAGGCCGGCCTTGGCAAGCCGCGCCTCGGCATAGGCGCGCTGCTCCTTGGACAAGGTCAATCCGGTGACGTGGCTGTCGTAACGGCTGGTCAAAGTCTCGGCCAAGGCGCCCCAACCGCAGCCGATCTCGAGCACACGCTCGCCGCCGGCGAGGCCGAGTTGCCCGATGGCGCGGTCGATCTTGGCCGCCTGCGCCTCTTCCAGCGTCCGCGCACCCGCATCGCCCGCGTAATAAGCCGAGGAATAGGTCATGCTGGGATCGAGCCAGCGCTGGTAGAACGCGTTGCCGAGATCGTAATGCTGCGCGATGTTGCGCCGGCTGCCGCGCCTGGTATTGGCGCGGGCGAGATGCCGCAGCCGGTTCAAAAGCCGCAACGGCGCCGTTCCCATGATCGCTGAGCCGAGCGCGGCTTCATTGCGCACCGCGAATTCGATCAGCGCGGCGAGATCGGGGCTCGACCAGTCGCCGTCTATATAGGATTCGGCGAAGCCGAGATCGCCGCCCAGGATGAGACGGCGCAGGCTGCGCCAGCGGTGGATTTGCAGCGACGCCGACGGCCCCGCCGCCTTGCCGCCGAAAACCAGATGCTCGCCCGACGGCGTCTCGATCGTCAGCTTTCCGGTTTGCAGCCGCCCGCCGATGCCGGCCAGCAGAGCCGCCCAGAGCCCGCGGCGGAGGCGCGGTCGATGCGTGCTTTGAGCCGATGCGCCGGCCGGAAAGCCCTCGCGATTGTCATGCAGCGTCATGAGCTTTTCCGCCTCGGATTAAATTCCCTTAATGGATGGCGCTGATCGTCCCGAGCGTCAACAGAGATGAGCGCGGGACCGGGTTCGAATCGAAAGCCATTCCTGCCCATCGCTTCCCTCTTCCATTCGAAGCAGCCGGTTATCAGGCCGCGGCCATAATTCTGCCCATATTTTAGGCATCTCTACTGGATGGAATCCAGAAGGCTTTATCCCCAAGCCCGGCCCGGCCCGGCTGCCTACCCAATAAGCGAGGAAAATCAATTCTATAGCGCTTGGCCGCGACTTGGCTCGGGGCTTGCACACTTTACTTGAAACCAAGACCGCCCGACCCGGGAAACGGAACCACGCGTGGAAGACGCCGCGACATTGCCGAAAACCTACGCCCAGGCCTTCGACGAGACCGGCCTGCCCGGCGAATGCCTGCCGCAATACCGCCAGGTCAGAACCTGGCTCGACGAGATGCCGCGCGATTTCCTGATGCTGAAGCGGCGCGAGGCTGAATTCCTGTTCCGCCGCACCGGCATCACCTTCGCGGTCTATAACGACGGCGGCGATCCCGAGCGGCTGATCCCGTTCGACATCATTCCGCGCATCATCGACCCCGACGAATGGAAATTGCTGTCGCTCGGCCTGACGCAGCGGGTGAAGGCGCTCAACGCCTTCATCGACGACGTCTATCACGAGCGCGAGATCATCCGCGCCGGCAAGGTGCCGTCCGAGCTGGTGCTGCTCAACGACGGCTTCCGCGCCGAGATGCAGGGCCTCGATACGCCGCGGCGCGTCTATACCCATGTGTCGGGCATCGACATGGTGCGGGTGGGGCCGAAGGAATTCTACGTGCTCGAGGATAATTGCCGCACGCCCTCGGGCGTCTCCTACATGCTGGAGAATCGCGAGGCCATGATGCGGCTCTTCCCCGATCTTTGCGCGCATCACCGCATCGCGCCGGTGTCGCACTATCCCGAGGAGTTGCTCGACACGCTGCGCTCGGTGGCGCCGCCCAATTGCCCGGACGAGCCGGTGATCGCGCTGCTGACGCCGGGCGCCAACAACAGCGCCTATTACGAGCATTCCTTCCTCGCCGACGAGATGGGCATCGAGCTGGTCGAGGGCGCGGATCTGGTGGTCGAGGACAATGTCGTCTACATGCGCACCACCGAGGGTCCGAAGCGCGTTGATGTGATCTATCGCCGCATCGACGACATCTTTTGCGATCCATTGACCTTCCTGCCCGACTCTCTGGTCGGCACGCCTGGCCTGTTCAACGCCTACCGTGTCGGCAACGTGACGCTGGCCAACGCGGTTGGCGCCGGCATCGCCGACGACAAGGCGGTTTATCCCCATGTGCCGGCGATGATCCGGTTTTATCTGGGCGAGGAACCGATTCTGTCCAACGTGCCGACATATTCCTGCACCGACGCCAAGGATTTGAGCTATGTGCTCGATCATCTCGGCGAGCTGGTGGTGAAGGAGGCGCGCGGCGCCGGCGGCTACGGCATGTTGGTGGGGCCGCACGCCACCAAGGCGGAGCAGGAAAGCTTCCGCCTGAAGCTCAAGGCCAATCCCAACAACTACATTGCCCAGCCGACGCTGGCGTTGTCCACATGTCCCACCTTCGTCGAGAACGGCATCGCGCCGCGCCACGTCGATTTGCGGCCCTTCGTGCTGTGCGGCAAGGAGATCCGCATCGTGCCGGGCGGCCTCACGCGGGTGGCGCTCCGGAGCGGCTCGCTGGTGGTGAATTCGAGCCAGGGCGGCGGCACCAAGGACACCTGGGTTCTGGAAAGCCTGCCCGAGGGCGTCAACGATGCTCAGCCGCACCGCCGATAGCCTGTTCTGGCTCGCCCGCTATGTCGAGCGCGCCGAGAACGTGGCCCGCATCGTGCTGGTCGGCCATCGCATGGCCAGCATCGCGCAATCGCTCGGCAGCCTGGGCGACGAATGGCTCTCGACCCTGATCGCCACCGGCTGCGACCAGGACTTCTTCGAGAAATATTCTGAGGCTTCGTCCTCGGCGGTGATCGATTTCCTGGTGCGCGACCCGGACAATCCTTCGAGCGTCTTGTCGTGTCTCGAAACCGCGCGGCGCAACGGGCGCGCGGTCAGGACCGCGCTCACCGTCGACATGTGGAACGCGCTCAACGAGACCTGGCTCAAGGCGCGCGATTTCGCCTCCGAGACCGCGGCCAGCGACCAGGTGTCGACGTTTCTTGAATGGGTGAAGGAACGCTCGCAGCTGTTCGACGGCGCCTATAACAGCACCATGCTCCGGAACGACGCGTTCTATTTCACCCGCCTCGGCACGTTCATCGAGCGCAGCGACAACACCGCGCGCATCCTCGACGTCAAATACTACGTGCTGCTGCCGCAGGACGAGGGCGTGGGCGGCGCGCTCGACTATTACCAATGGCAGTCGATCCTGCAATCGGTCTCGGCGCTCCGGAGCTATCATTGGGTCTATCAGGAGCGCCTCCAGCCTTGGCTGATCGCCGAGCTGATGATCCTCAGGCCGGAAATGCCGCGCTCGCTCTTCAGTTGCTACGACCAGATCATTCGCCAGCTCGATGCGATCGGCGACGCCTATGGCAAGCGCGGCGAATGCCACCGCCTGGCGGGCGAGAACCACGCGCGGCTGCGTTACGGCCAGATTCAGAAGATCTTCCAGAGCGGCCTGCATGAGTTCTTGACCGAGTTCATCGATCGCTCGATCCTGCTCGGCGAAGAGATCACCAAGCTGTACCTCATCTAGAGCCCATGAAACTTCAGGTGCGCCACCAGACGACCTATCGCTATTCGCAGCCGATCACCTATGCGATCCAGACGCTGCGCCTGACGCCGCGGCCGCATGACGGGCTGTCGGTCACTTCCTGGCGGGTGCGTGGCGAGGGCCGCCACGAACTGCCCGCCTTCACCGACGGCTTCGGCAATCTCGCCCATTGCCATACCGTGAACCGGATTCACGATCACGCCGTCATCACGGTCGAGGGCGAGGTCGAGACCCATGAAACCGGCGGCGCGATCAAGGGCGTGCACGAGACCCTGCCGCCGCTGTTCTTCCTGCGCTGGACGCCGCTGACATCCGCGAACCAGGCGATCGAGCAGCTCGCTGCCGAGAGCGCCAAGGGATTGAAGCTGCTCGACCGGCTCGACGCGCTGATGGAAGGGGTGCGCATGCGGGTCGATTACCGCACCGGCGTCACCGACACCATGACGACCGCGGCCGAGGCGCTCGCCGCCGCCGCCGGCGTGTGCCAGGATCATGCGCATCTGTTCATCGCGGCCGCGCGTTCGCTCGGCATTCCGGCGCGCTATGTGGGCGGATATCTCTGGACCGGCAAGAGCGACGAGGAATACGAGGCGAGCCACGCCTGGGCCGAGGCCTATGCCGGCGATCTCGGCTGGATCGGCTTCGATCCCTCGAATCGCACCCGCCCGACCGAGGCTTATATCCGCACCGCCACCGGGCTCGATTATTGGTCGGCGGCGCCGATCCGCGGCGTATGGCGCGGCGAGGCGGACGAGGATCTCTCGGTAAAAGTGCGCGTGACCCCGCCCGGCGGAAACGGTGGCAATGGCGGCGAGCAGCAATAAAATAGGTTATAAGAAAGAGAATTACGGGGGGATCGATGACCTATTGCGTCGGGCTTTATCTCAAGGACGGGCTGGTGCTGCTGTCCGACACCCGCACCAATGCGGGGGTCGACAACATCTCGATCTTCTCGAAGATGCACATCTACCAGATACCCGGCGAGCGGTTCATGGCGGTGATGACCTCGGGCAACCTCGCCATCTCGCAAGCGGTGGTGAACATGCTGCATGAAGGCATCAACACCGGCGAGCGGGTGGAAACTCTCTACACCGCGCCCAGCATGTTCCGCGCGGCGCAATTGGTGGGCGACGCGGTGCGGCGCGTCTACAACGTCGACGGTCCGACGCTCGAGGCGCAGAATGTCAAGTTCGAGGTCTCGGTCATCCTCGGCGGACAGATCAAGGGCCGCGGCATGCGGCTGTTCCAGATTTATTCCGCCGGCAATTTCATCGAGGCGACGCCCGACACGCCCTTCCTGCAAATCGGCGAGACCAAATACGGCAAGCCGATCCTCGACCGCGCGCTGCAATACGACACCGACCCGCGCGACGGGGTGAAGCTGGTGCTGGTGTCGATGGATTCGACGCTGCGGAGCAATTTGACCGTGGGCATGCCGATCGATCTGCTGGTCTATCGCCGCGACGACATGAAAGCCGAGGTCAAGCGCCGCATCGGCGAGGAAGACCCCTATTTCAAGATGATCCGCGAAAACTGGTCGATCGCGCTGCGCGACGCCTATCGCGCCATTCCGCGGCCCGACTGGTTCGTGTGAGGTAGCGCGCGGCTCTAGTGCACCAGCAGCAGCGGCAACAGGCTGGCGGCGACCAGTTCGCGCGTGGCGCCGCCGAAGAACATCTCGCGCCAGGGCCCGCGGCCGTAACCGCCCATCACCAAGAGATCGGCATTCGCTTCACGCGCGGCGGAGAGCAGCTGCTGCCCCGCCCCTGCCCCCGCCACGGTCGCGGCTTGGCAATGCTTCGCGGGCACGCCTTGCCAGCCGAGATATTCCACCGCCCCGGCCGCATCCGATCCGCTGGCGTCGCCGATGCCGATGACGGTGACGGCGCGCGCCGTCGTCAGCAGAGGCAGCGCGGCCGCCATCGCCCGCACCGCCTCGGCCGAGCCGTTCCAGCCGAGCGCGATGTTTTCGCCGATGGTCGCGGGCGGCTTGGCCGGCGCCAGGAAAACCGGCCGGCCCGAACCGAGCAGGGTCCGCTCGACCGCATCGCTGTGCGGCTCGTCGGCCACGCGATCGGAACGGCCCAACACCACGAGATCGAAAAATCGCGCGCGGCGCGTCAGCACGGAGGGCGCATAGCCGGTCTCCTCGCGCCAGGCGGCGGAGGTGCCTGATTTGGGCGGCTTCGCCGCGAGCGGGATGCTGTGACGTTTCAACGCCGCCTCGAACGCCGCCTTGGTTTTCTTGGCGGCGGAGGTCACGTCCTCGTTGAACTTGTCGATGAATTCGCCCGCGATCGGCATGCCGAATCCGTCGCCCGCGGCCATGATCAGTTGCGCCGCGTCGGCGCGGATATGGAGACCCTCGACATGCGCCTCGAAGCGGCGGGCAAGCCGGCAGGCGGCCTCGATGGCGCCGTCGCTGGCGGAGCCGCCGCTGGCGGCGGCGAGAATGGTTTTGATCGTCATCGGCTTCTCCACCTCACTCCGAGCCCCCGGTTTTCAAGCATGCCCGTTTCCCGATACCCTGCCATTGAGCCAGATCAATGTATCGAAACAACCGGTAGAATAAGCGCTTAGCTTCTCCGGCGGAAGACGCGTGGTCATGACCCGGCCCTATCCCAAGAAATTCGACCGTCCGGCCTCGATCGGCGCCGGCACCCAGCTGCGCATCCGGCCGATCCGGCCCGAGGATGAGGATCGCCTCATCGAGATGGTCGCGCGCATGACGCCGGATGACCGCCGCTTGCGTTTTTTCACCCAGACCAAGGGGCTGACGCATGAACTTGCCGCGCGTTTCACGAAGATCGATTATGATCGGGAAATGGCCCTCATCGCCACCCCGATAGACGGCAATACCGCGCTCGGCGTCGCCCGCTATGCCGCCGATGCCAATATGCGGGAGGCCGAATTCGCGCTGGCGGTGCGCAGCGATTGGCACCATCGCGGCCTCGGCCAGCTGCTGATGACGAGGCTGATCGAGGCGGCGAAATCGGCCGGCATCGGCGCGCTCTACGGCCAGGTGCTGCGCGAGAACGCGATCATGCTCGATCTGTGCCATCATCTGGGCTTCATCTCCGAGAACGATCCCGATGACCCGGCTTTGCTGCGCATGACGCTCGCTTTACCCAATCGGGGGAAACCGGCGCCGTGAAGAAAACGGAATATCGCCAGGAACTGCTCAAGCTCCAGATCGAGCTGGTCAAGCTGCAACGCCACATCATCGCGCATGGCGACCGCATCCTGGTGATCTTCGAGGGGCGAGACGCCGCCGGCAAGGACGGCGCCATCAAGCACATCACCGAACATATGAGCCCGCGCGAGACGCGCGTGGTGGCGTTGGGCCCACCCTCCAGCCGCGAAGAGAGCCAGTGGTATTTCGAGCGCTTTGTGCGGCACTTGCCGGAGGCGTGCGAAATGGTGTTGTTCAACCGCAGTTGGTACAACCGCGCCGGGGTCGAGCGCGTGATGGGTTTTTGCAGCAAGGCGCAGACGCGCGAATTCCTCGAGGTAACGCCGGGATTCGAGGCCATGCTCGTGCGCTCGGGCATGAAGCTCTTCAAATACTATCTCGATATTTCCCGCCACGAGCAGAAACGGCGGCTCAAGGAGCGCGCCAAGGACCCCTTGAAGCAATGGAAGCTCAGCCCGGTCGACGCCAAGGCGATGAAGCATTGGGAGGATTACAGCAAGGCGCGCAACCAGATGCTGGCGCGCACCCATACCGAAGCCGCGCCCTGGACCATCGTGCGCGCCGACGACAAGGAACCGGCGCGCCTCAACGTCATCCGCGATCTGTTGAGCCGGCTCGATTACAAGCATCGCGACAAACGGCTGATCCGGCCCGACCGCGACATCGTCCGCGATTTCGATTCGTCTCTGATCGAATCCGGGATGATCGCGCCCTAGCCGGAAGGCGTCAGGCCGCGACGATGACCCGGTTATCGGCCGTCACGCGCAGCACGCGTTCGGCCGGCAGTTCGACGCGGATGGTCGTGCCCCCGCCCTTGACGCTGTCGATCACGAGCCTGCCGCCATGCCGCTCGATGAAGCGCTTGGCCAGCGGCAAGCCCAGGCCAAGCCCCTCGTATTTCTTCACCAGCGCATTCTCGACCTGGCCGAAAGTTTCGAGCGCCACCGTGATCTCCTCCGGCGACATGCCGATGCCGGTGTCCGATATCACGAAGGCAAACGGCCCGCCATCCGCCACATCGGTCGAGACCGTGATCGTGCCGCCCTCGGGCGTGAATTTCGCGGCGTTTGCCAACAGGTTGATCAGGATCTGGCGCAGCCGCAGCGCATCGGCGCGCACATGGACTGGCTTATCGGGCAGATGGGTTTCGAGCGCGATCCTTTTCCGCGCGATCTGGCTTTGCACCGCCATCACGCTCGCCTGGATGATTTCCGCCGGGTCGAGCGTATCCTCGCTGAGCTCGATCTTTCCGGCCTCGATCTTGGAGATGTCGAGCACGTTGTTGATGAGCTCGAGCAAATGCTCGCCGGAAGACCATATGTCCTCTGCGTATTCGGCGTAACGCTTGGTCACGCCCGGCCCCATGCTCTGGTCCTTGATGATCTGGGAAAAGCCGATGATGGCGTTCAAGGGCGTGCGCAACTCGTGGCTCATATTGGCGAGGAACATCGATTTCGCCCGGTTGGCCGCCTCGGCGCGCTCCATGCTCGCCGTGAGCTCGGCATTCGTGGCATGGAGCTTGGTGCGCTCGTCCGCCAGCCTGACTTCGTGAACCACCCGCCGGCCGATTTCGCGCATCAGGAATATCGCAAGACCGCCGAGCAACAGGGTCACGGCGCCGGCCAGCCAGATGATCGTTCGGGCATGCGCGCGGGACGCGGCGAGCGCCTGGTCATAATCCAGCCCGACGGTCACGACCAGCGGATATTTCGCAATGCGGCGATAGCTGTAGATTCGCGTCAAATGGTCGATCGGGCCGGTGCGCACATAGGAACCCATGCCGCCCTCGGGCATGTCCGATGGGCGCGGACCGCCGGCGATGGACTGGCCGATTTCGCTTAGCCCATCCGGGTTTTTCTGGGTGAAACGGGCGCGGATAATGTTGTCGGGGCCGGTCAATGTAACGACGCCGCGCGGGCCGAAATCGACCGATTTTTGCAGCGTGGTGAGCTGCCCGGGAAACAGCGAGAAGACCAGAACGCCGAGAAACCGGCCGTCTTTTGTCTCGACGCGTTTGCTGATTGGGATAATGAACCGATTGGAAACGCGGGCCATCACCGGCTTGCCGAAGTACAGGCCCTTGAATGCGCCATCGAGATGGATGCGGAAATGCGCGCGGTCGCTCAGATCGATATGCTCGGCATTCCGTTCGTAATTGGTCGAGGCCAGCTTGCCGTCGGGACCGATAAAGACGGCTTGTATGGTGGAGTCCGCCAGAATCGGTAACTCGCCGCTCAATTGATAGAGGTCGAGATGGCCGTTCTTTTCCTGAATTCTCTGGGCGACGATATCCATCGTCCTGGCCACGGCATCGAGCGTATGGCCGACCTCTTCCTGGAAAGCGGCGGCGAAGTTGCTGGATTCGGACATGGCATTGTTGATATCCGCATTCCGGCTCGAAACGATTGAGGCGGCGACCAGCCCCCACATGATGAGAACGACGACGCTGACCGCGCCTATGATAATCCCTTTGAGGGCGCGGGCGCGGTGGCGCGGATCGGTTTCGCTGAAGGCGGACATGAAGTGTTGTCTCCTGGAAGCAACACTTTGTTCACCGGCGATTAACAAATTCCTACCGGGAGCGCCGGATACGGGTAATTACCTATACGCCGCACACGCATGACCGGCGGCGCCGCGCCGGTTGCGGGCCGGTTGCGGCGATCTGACCCCTAACGGAATGGTTGGTTAACGGCGCGGCTCAGGCGTAAACCGGTTCCTTGCCGCGGTCGAGCGCATCGCCGCCGGCGGCAATGCCGTCGAGATAGCTTTCCCAGGCAAGCAGATTGATCCGGCAGGCGCGCACCACCGCATCTTCCATGCCCGACTTCTCGGCATGTTCGGCGATGGTGTTCCAGCCGAGATTGGAATGGACGATGTCGGCGGCTTCGTGCAGCTCGAAGAATTCAAGCTCGGCGTCCTTGAGCTTGAACAGCTTGCCCCAGCGCTGGCGTTCGAGCCCGAACCAGCCATGGGCGCGCATGATGCCCTCGCCATAGCCCGGAACATTGGCGCGCTCGGCGCAGGTATTGGCCACCATCCCCTCGAGCCAGGGGCGGTTGGACATCAACGATTCCCAGGCGAGCCAGGCCATCTGGGTCGAGGCCAGCAATTTCGCGGAACGGATCGCCTCGCGCTTCAAGCCAATCTTCAGTCCCAGATCCTCGAGAATGGCCCAATGCGGCCTTCCGCCGCCATGCTCGTGATCGGCGATCACCTCCTCGGAACAGGCGCCGAGGATGCGCATGCGAATATCCCAATCCGGGCAATTGGTGGCGACGCGCAGCTTGAGGACGGAATTGCGGTAGCGCGTATTCTGCCGGTGTTGCAGCACGAACATCGCCGCACGGCCCTTGGTCATGGGCTCGCGGAAGAAGCGGCAGCGGCGCACGAAATCGTCGACCGCCCGGTCGAGCCGCGTGACCGCCGAATTCGCTGTCTTGCCTGACCGATTCAGTTTCTCGACCATGCCGCGCCCCGTCTTTTGGATTTTCCCGAAACCGCCGCAGCCTAGCGGCGGCGGCGGCGGATTGAAAGACCGCCCTTCCGCGCCGCCGGAGCCGCGGCCTTGCCAGCCATCTGATTGTCTTATATCACCGGGCCATGACGAACGATCCTCCCCGCAATATCGCGGCCGAACTGGCGCCCAGCGGCAAGCTGCGCGCGGCGATCAATTTCGGCAATCCCGTGCTCGTGCAAAAGGACAAGGCGGCCGGCGCGCCGCGCGGCGTGTCGCCCGATCTCGCGCGCGAGCTGGCGAAGCGGCTGGGCGTTCCCATCGAATACGTCCCCTATGACGCCGCCGGCAAGGTGTTCGATGCGCTTCAAGCCGGGGCTTGGGATGTGGCGTTCCTGGCCATCGATCCCGCCCGCGCCGCCGGGATCGATTTCACATCGCCCTATGTCGTGATCGAGGGCGGCTATGTCGTGCCGGCGGATTCGCCCCTGCGCCGCGTCGAGGACGTCGACCGCGACGGCGTGCGCGTTTCCGTCGCGCGGGCCAGCGCCTACGAGCTTTATCTGTCCCGGACCTTGAAGCACGCCACGCTGATCCGCGAGCCAGGCGGCGATGAATCGGTCGAGCGCTTCCTCAAGGACCGGCTCGAAGTCCTGGCCGGGGTAAAACAGTCGCTCGCCGCCTTCGCCCAATCTCAGCCCGGCATGCGCCTGATCCCCGGCCGCTTCATGCAGATCGAGCAGGCCATGGGCACGCCCAAGGGACGGCCTGTCGGCGCGCGCTATCTGCGCGACTTCGTCGAGGCGATGAAGGCTTCGGGCTTCGTCGCCAAGGCGCTCGCCGCCAGCGGCCAAGGCGAAGCATCCGTCGCGCCGCCCGCGCCGCGATAAGCCGGTACCGGTACCGGGATCGCGATCACGGTCCCGATCGCGGCCACGCCCGGGAGCGCCGGAATTTATCCGAGACCTAGGCGCCGACCGGAAGCGCGGTGCGGTACTTCACCTGTTTCAGGGCGAAGCTCGACTTGATGCTGGCGACGCCCGGCACGCGCGTCAAATGCTCGATCAGGAATCGCTCATAGGCCGAGAGATCGGCGATGACGACGCGCAGCAGGTAATCCGCGTCGCCGGTCATGAGATAGCATTCCATCACCTCGGGCCGTTTCAGGATCACCGCCTCGAAGCGTTCGAGCGCCTGTTCCACCTGGCGTTCGAGCGTGACGTTGACGAAGACGCTGACCGGCAAGCCGATCGCGGCCGGATCGAGCAGCGTCACATAGCGGCGGATCACGCCCGCCGCCTCCAAATCGCGCACGCGCCGCAAACAGGGCGACGGGCTCAACCCCACCTTGTCGGCGAGCTCGACATTGGCCAGCCTGGCGTCCTCCTGGAGCAAAGCCAGGATCTTGCGGTCCATGACGTCGAGCGCGGATTGGCGCAATTTATCACCCAAGATTCCCTCTCCAGAACAATTATAAGCCTGAATCTCAACATATTCTTGGCATCTTCGCAATGATGTGCCGGGGGGTTGCGGGTTATCCCTGTCCCATGGCCCAACCGCAAAGAAAGCCGCGCCGGTCCGCCCCGGCCAGCGCCCCGCGCTACGACATGCTGCGCGCGCTCGAGCGCAAGCTCTTGTGGCTTTCGACCTGGATGATCCATCACGCCAACCACATCCGCGAAAACCGCGACGGCTTGAAGGTGGGCGGGCACCAGGCGAGCTGCGCCTCGGCGGTGACGCTCTTGACCGCGCTTTATTTCCACGCGCTCCGGCCCGAGGACCGCATCGCGGTCAAGCCGCATGCGGCGCCGGTCTTCCACGCCATCCAATATCTGCGCGGGCGGCAGAGCCGCGAAGCGCTCGAGAATTTCCGCGGCTTCGGCGGCGCGCAATCCTATCCCTCGCGCACCAAGGACAAGACCGAGGTCGATTTCTCCACCGGCTCGGTCGGCCTCGGCGTCGGCATGACGCTGTTCGCCGCGCTGGTGCAGGATTACGCGCGGCTGCAAAAGCTCGCGCCGGATACCGCGCCGCTCGGCCGCATGATCGCGGTGATGGGCGACGCCGAGCTCGACGAGGGCAACGTGTTCGAGGCGCTGCTCGAAGGCTCGAAACAGGAGGTGCGCAATCTCTGGTGGGTGATCGACTATAACCGCCAGAGCCTCGACGGCATGGTCAACGACCTTCTGTTCCAGAAGATCCAGCAATTCTTCGCCACCGTGGGCTGGAAGGTGGTGATGCTGAAATACGGCAAGCGTCTCGAAGCGGCCTTCGCCAAGCCGGGCGGCGACAAACTGCGCCAATGGATCGACGATTGCCCGAACGATCTCTACGCCGCGTTGACGTTCCAGGGCGGCGCCGCCTGGCGCCCGCGGCTGCAAGCCGATCTCGCCCATGTTCCGGGCATCCCGGCGCTGCTCGCCGCGCATGACGACGAGGCGCTCCACCATCTCATGACCAATCTCGGCGGCCATGACATGGAATCGCTGGTCGAAGCCTTCGACCGGGCGGGTGGCGACGAGACGCCGCATTGCTTCGTCGCCTACACCATCAAGGGCTGGAACCTGCCCTTGGCCGGCCACAAGGACAATCATTCCGGGCTGATGAATCCGGCGCAGATCGCCGCGCTCAAATCGGCGCAGCGAATTCCCGAGGGCGAGGAATGGAGCCCCGATTCCGGTCTCGGCCTGGCGCCCGGCGCCTTGCGCGAATTCCTCGCCGGACTGCCCCCGGCCACGGAGCCGCCCGCGTCCGTGGCGCGCCCGCCGGCCTTGGCGATGCCGGCGGTGGCGCTCCCCGCCTCGGCCGCGATTTCGACCCAGGAAGGTTTCGGCAAGATCATGAACGAGATCGGCCGATCCTCCGGCGAGTTCGCGCGGCGCGTCGTGACATCTTCGCCCGACGTGACAGTCTCGACCAATCTCGGCGGCTGGGTCAACCAGGCCGGCGTGTTCGCGCGCAATGCCCGGCCCGATCTCTTCCGCGAGCGCCATCTGCCCTCGGCGCAGAAATGGGCGTTGAGTCCTTCGGGCCGCCATATCGAACTCGGCATCGCCGAGAATAATCTGTTCCTGCTGCTGGCGGCGCTGGGCCTATCCGACAAGCTCTTCGGCGCGAAGCTCCTGCCGGTCGGCACGCTCTACGATCCCTTCATCGCCCGCGGCCTCGACGCGCTCAACTACGCCTGTTATCAGGATGCGCGATTCATGCTGGTTGCGACGCCGAGCGGCATCTCGCTCGCGCCCGAGGGCGGCGCGCATCAATCGGTTTCCGAGCCCTTGATCGGCATGGGCCAGCCGGGCCTGACCTATTTCGAGCCCGCCTATGTGGACGAATTGCAGGCGGCGATGGCCTGGGGCTTCGCGCATATGCAGGCGGAGGATGGCGGCTCGGTCTATCTGCGCCTCTCGACCCGGCATATTGAACAGCCACGGCGCGACATGAATGCCGGGCTCCGCGACGCCATCCTCGCCGGCGGCTATTGGCTGCGCGAGCCGGCGCAAGGCGGCGATCTCGCAATCATCGCCATGGGCGCGATGTTGCCCGAGGCGATCCAGGCGGTGGCGTGGCTCGGCGAGCGCAATCCGCGCATCGGTCTTCTGGCCGTGACCTCGCCCGACCGGCTTTACGCCGATTGGCAGGCGCGCGGCCGGCAATCGCATGCCGCCGGGCTGTTGGGAAATCTCGCCCGCGACGCGGCCCTGGTCTCGGTGCTCGACGGCCATCCGCTGACGCTTTCCTGGCTCGGCACGGTGCGCGGCCAGCGCCTCAAGCCCTTGGGGGTTTCGCAATTCGGCCAATCGGGCGACATCCCTGATCTCTATCGCGCCTATGGCATCGACGCCCAGGCCATCGCCGAAGCCGCCCAAGCCATCCTCGCCGAAAGACCGGCCTAGCGGATCACTGACCCGCCCGCCGCGCCTCGCCCGCGCCAGCCGTGCCCGAAGCGGCTGTGCCGGCGGCGGGCGAAGAGGCCAAACCGGCCAGCTCCGCATTCACCTGCGCGCTTGCCTCGGCCACGTAGCGGTAATACCGGTCGTAGAAAGCGGCAAAACGGCGCTGTTCCGGGATTGACGCCAGCAAGCCCGGCTCCTTGCCATGCGCCGCGCCGGCTTCTTTCACATACCAGGCGAGCGGCTTTTTATCGGCCAGGATGGACGCATAAAGCTTGGCGAAATAGTCCAGATTGGCGCGCAAATCGAGATAGCGCGGATCGGCCATGATCGCGTCCATTCGCCGATGATAGGGCTCGATCAGCGGCCAATCGTAGAAGATCAGGTCGAGATCGGTGTCGTAGAGGTCGTTCTCCGGCCGGGCGCGCAGGATTTCCGCGAGCGCGCCAGGCTCGGTCGGGAGCCAGTCCTCGCGCATCAGCGATTGCCGCGCCATCGGGTCGGCGTAAAGCGCGAGCGGATCGTCGAGCGGCAGATCGTTGGTCCGCACCAGCTGATTGATGAATTCATTCTTCGGCACCGGAAAATCGAAGGCGGCGAAGCCGATGAACCGACCGGTCGGGTCTCTGTCCCAGACGCCGGCGGCGGCCAAGGCATTATGCGATATGTGGGAACAGTTATTCTGTACCACGTTCCACACATATTCGGTCTTGCCGTCCTTATAGAGGTCGTTCAGGCCGTTCAGGTAGTCGATGACCTTCGTCATCTTTTCGCGGTCCAAGGGGATGCGCGCGCAATAGCGGTCGCGCCCAAAATTTATCGCGTAATCGGTGGAGACCGAGACTTCGTATTTGTAATCGGCGCGCGACCAGCCGGGCGGCATGCCGTTGAAGGCTTTGTCCTGGAATTCCACGCCGTCATAGATACCCAGGGCCTTGGCCAGATCCTGGGTCTGGCGATAGGCCTCGCGCGTGACGCGCGCATTGGGAGGGAGGCCGCCGCCGAAGAAGAAGTCCCGGCCCGGGATCGCGACCCAGTTCGCGTTCTTGAAATGCTCGTTGACGCTGATGCCCACGCCCTGCTGGTCGGGCGGCGTGGCGGGATCGCAGAGTTCCAGCGTCGGGTAATGAATGTCCGGTTTCCGACATACGCCGCTCAAATAAATCACGGAATGACCGCCGGATTCTCCGCGAAGCTCGGCGCCGAAGCCGGGCTTTTTGAGGATTTGTGAGAGAGCGCAAACTTCTGCATAATAGGGGTAGAACGAGGGATAAAGCTCCGCCTCGCCGGCCATGACGGCCGGAACGGCCGCGCAGGAGCAAGGGAAGGCGACCAGGAAATAGAACGCCTTCGCCCTTGCCGATAAGCCGCCGTGCTTTTCTTTCGTGTCGGCCATTATCGGCATTCTAACATGTTCGGCGGCGGCGCTTGGAGTCATCTGTTGAGTGTCGGACGTGATTGGTTTCGCGCGGTTTGCAACATACGAGGCCAAGACTAGGGGGTGTGAATGTCCGACAACACGGCTGAAACCGAATGTGACGTGCTGGTGGTGGGCGGCGGCCCCGCCGGATCGACGGCCGCGGCCTTGCTGGCCGAGCGCGGCGAGCGCGTCGTGCTGGTGGAAAAGGAGAAGCATCCGCGCTTCCATATCGGCGAATCCCTGCTGCCGCTCAACCTGCCCTTGATCGACAAATTGGGCGTCGGCGAGGCGGTCAGGCGGATCGGCATCGTCAAATACGGCGCCGAATTCGTCTCGGCCAAGCACAAGAAAAAATCCGTCAAATTCGAATTCGCCAACGCCTGGGACAAGAACTTTCCCTATGCCTATCAGGTGCGCCGCTCCGAATTCGATCACATCCTCCTGAAAAACGCGGCATCCAAGGGAGCGTCCGTCATCGAGGAATGCCGCGTTACCGACGTGGATTTCCTGGGGCCCCAAGACGTGCGCGCCCGCGGGCGGACGAACCAAGGCGGAAGCCGGCGCTGGCGCGCGAAATTCCTGGTCGACGCCACCGGCCGGGATACCCTGTTGGCGAACCGCTTCGGCATCAAACAGCGCAATCCCAGGCATGCCAGCGCGGCGATGTTCGCCCATTTCACCGGCGCCAAACGCCTCGCCGGCAAGGAGGAAGGCAACATCACCGTGTTCTGGTTCGACCAGGGCTGGTTCTGGTTCATTCCGCTGGCCGACGGCACGACCAGCATCGGCGCGGTGGGCAGCCCGCGCTATTTCAAGACGCGCAAAAGCGATATGACCAAGTTCTTCATGGATACGATCGCGCTGGCGCCCGATCTCGCCGAGCGGCTCAAACACGCCACGATGGTCTCGCCCGTGACCGCCACCGGCAATTATTCCTACAAATGCGCCCGCATGACCGGCGACAATTACATCATGCTGGGCGACGCCTTCGCCTTCGTCGATCCGCTGTTCTCGACCGGCGTCTATCTCGCCATGAACAGCGCGTTCCTGGGCGCGGATGTCGTGAGCACCTGCCTGCACGAACCGGCCAAGCGAGAGCGCGCTTACGAGGCCTTCGAGGCCGAAATCCGGCGCGCGATCGATATTTATTCCTGGTATATCCACCGCGCCCCGACGCCAGCGATGCGCCATTTGCTGATGGTCAAGCGGAACATTTTCCGGATCGAGGAAGCCGTGCTTTCGGTCCTCGCCGGCGACGTGTTCCGCCCGCTGCCCATCCGCCTCAAGCTGCTGGGCTTCAAGATCGCGTATTACATCACCAGCCTGGCGATCCTGAGATCGAGCCTGGAGACCTGGAAAATGCTCCGGCGCATGCGCAAATCCGCGGCCGAAAGCACCTGAAGACCCCGCATGCGGCGTGAGCATGGCCCGGCATGACTCCGGATTCGGTGACGCATCTCGTTCTCATCCCCAGCTACAACACGGGCGCGCGGCTCGTCGAGACCGTCCGCGAAGCGCGGCGCCTATGGTCGCCGGTCTGGGTCGTGGTCGACGGCAGCACCGACGGCAGCGGGGAAAAACTGTCGCTGATGGCGGCGGGCGATCCCGGCTTGCGGGTGCTGATCCTGGCGCGCAACCAAGGCAAGGGCGCGGCGATGTTGCACGGGCTTCGCGCGGCCTTGGCTGCGGGGTTCACCCATGCGCTGTCGATGGACGCCGACGGCCAGCATCCCGCATCCGCCATCCCGCAATTCATGGCGGCGTCGCAAGCCAATCCCGGCGCTCTGATCCTGGGCGCGCCGGTCTTCGATGCGAGCGCGCCGTGGATCCGCGTCCACGGGCGCCGGGTCTCCAATGGCCTCGCCAATCTCGAAACGCTCTGGACCGGGATCGGCGATTCATTGTGCGGCTATCGGGTTTACCCGATCGCGCCGCTCTGCGCCGTGATGGAAAATCGCCGGTGGATGCGGCGCTTCGATTTCGAGGCCGAGGCGGCGGTGCGGCTGGCTTGGCGGGGATTGCCCATCGTCAATCTCCCGGCGCATGTCCGGTATTTCGGGCCCGAGGAAGGCGGCGTGTCGCATTTCAACTATTGGCGCGACAACGCCCTTCTCGCCTGGATGCATCTTCGGCTGATGCTGGGCTTCCTGGCCCGCCTGCCGGCGCTGCTGTCGCGGCGGATCAGATCATCCCGCCATTGACGCCGATGATCTGGCCGGAGATATAGGCGGCGCCGTCGGAGGCGAGGAACGCCACCAGCTCGGCGACCTCGTCCGGCGAACCGGCGCGTTTCATCGGCACCATCCGCTCGATCGTCTCCTTGTCGAACACCGCATCCGCCATCGGCGAGGCGATGATGCCGGGGGCGACGGCGTTGACGGTGATGCCGCGGCTCGCCAGTTCGCGCGCCAGCGATTTGGCGGCGCCGTGGAGACCGGCCTTGGCCGCCGCGTAATTGACTTGGCCGGCATTGCCGGTCTGCGCCGCGACCGACGACATGGCGAGAATGCGTCCCCAACGCGTGCGGATCATGGGCAGCAGCAAGGGCTGCGTCACGTTGAAGAAGCCGTTGAGCGACACGTCGATCACCCGCGCCCATTGTTCATGGCTCATGCCCGGCATGACGGCGTCGTCATGGATGCCGGCATTGTTGACGACGATCTGGATCGCGCCCGCTTCCAGGAGTTGTTCCAGCGCGGCGCCGCAAGCCCCGGCATCGGCGACGTCGAAGGCGACCGCCTCGGCCTTGCCGCCCGCGGCGTTTATCGCGGCCGCGACGGCTTCGGCCTGGGCGAGGCGATGATTGGCGTGAACCAGGACATGATGCCCTTCGGCGCCGAGCTTCTTGCAGATCGCCGCGCCGATCGCGCCGCTGCCGCCGGTCACAAGCGCGCGTTTCATGGGGTATCCGCGTCCAGCAAAACGGCGGCGCGGCCGCGCATCAGCTCGCGTCCGCCGCAATCGAGCCTGAAGCCGTAGCTCACGCGCAGCGCGTCGCCAGAAAGCTTTTCGGCCGCGACGGTCAGGTCATCCGCGAAATCGTCGAGATAGGGGACCCGGCAAACCAGTTCGCGCACGCTCACCAGATAGCCCGCGCGGGGACGCCGGTCGAGGCCGCCCGACAGCCTTCCATGCGCCGCCATCGCCTGGCTCGCATATTCGACGCCGCAGACGGCATGAAGCCGGCCGCCGCGGCGCAGCGGATTTGCGGGATCGCGGTGGCTGGACGCGACGCAGCGTATCGCGTTCGCGTCCCAGGCCCGGATTCCGGCCAAGAGAGACATGGCGCCCTCATGCGGGATCAGCGTGGCGATTTCGGCCGGACCCATCACGCCGCCCGGACGAAGCGGGATCGGGTTCCGATGGGCGCGACCTCGACCACGAGATTCTGGGTTCCCCGGTATTCGACGGTCACGGTTTCGGCCGCGTGGCGCGCGAGCGCCGCCAGCAGCGGCAGACTGCGGGCGGCGGGATTGCCGCTTCGCAGTTTTTCCAGCGCCGGGTCGGGCATGGACACGGGCTTGCCGCCGCCGCGTTGCAACGCGATGCTCAACCGGGCCAGCGAATGGTCGGCGCGCCGCGGGCTCAAGACCAGCGCGGTTCCGAACAGCGACACGATCGGCCGCACCGTGTGCAACGGCTCGGGATAAGGCAGGTCGTAGGCGATGAGTGCTACCGGCCGGTCCTCGGCGACGGCTTGCGCCGCGGCGTCGAGCAATCCCGCGGCGAAGCTCGCATCGTAACCGCACAGCGCCGTGGTCGGCTCGCGCGAGCGGGTGGCGATGCTCCAATAGCCCGCCGGCGCGTTGTGAACCGAATTATGGAAACGCGTCGGCGATACTTCGCGTTCCGGCGTCGTCAGCGCCTCGAGAATTTCGTGGACGGTATCGCCGTCGCCGCCCGACGAGGTGAACACCGTGGGCGTGACCGAGGCGTCCCGCCCGGCGTGGAAAACGGCTTCGCTGCCAACCGCCATCGCCAGCTTGACGGTCTTGACCATGCGGCGCTGTTCGTTCGCCGGCAACAGGGACGAGGGCGGCACGACGGCCGGCATGGACACGTAAGGCCGGACGCCCGCCAGGATGGCGCGGCTCGCCTCCCATCCCGTCAGGCCGGGACCGCAAAGCCCCACGCCTTCGACATAGGCATGGATCGTCATGCGCGGCCCAGGATCAGGCTGCAATTGCTGCCGCCGAAACCGAAGGAATTGCTCATCACGCGATCGACCCGCGCCTTCTCGCTTTTGACGACAAAGCGGCTGCGCAGGCTCGTATCCGGGTTTTGCGTGGTCGGGGAGCCGGGCAACAAGCCGTCCCGGATGCTCAGGCTGGAGATGATCGCCTCGATGATGCCGGCGGCGCCCAGGGCATGGCCCGTATATCCCTTGGTCGAGCTGCATGGCGTGGAGAATCCGAACAAGCCGGTGACCGCGATGTCTTCGGCCGCGTCGCCGGGCTGGGTGGCGGTGCCGTGCAGGTTGATGTAGTCGATGTCCTTCGGCGCGAGTTTGGCGGCGGCGAGCGCGCGTTCCATCGCGAGCCGCGCGCCGATGCCTTCCGGGTGGGGCGAGGACATGTGATAGGCGTCGTTGCTCTCGCCCACGCCCAGCAACAACACCGCATCCTCGGCTTTAACCTGGACCGGTTTCTCTAAGAGCGCGAACCCCGCCCCTTCGCCGATCGAGATGCCGTTGCGCGCGCGATCGAACGGGCGGCAAGGCTCGGCGGAAAGCAGGTTGAGCGAATGAAACCCGTAGAGGGTGGTGAGACACAGCGAATCGGCGCCGCCGACGATGGCGGCGTCGCACAGCCCCGAGGCGATCATGCGCGATGCCACGCCGAAGACCTTGGCGGTGGTGGCGCAGGCGGACGACAAGGCCACGGCCGGCCCGTCGAGCCCGAGTTTCTCCGCCACGAAACCGGCGACGGAAAACGTATTGTGCGATTTGGCGTAGTCGAAGGCGGCGGGGAGCCTGCCGGTCGCGCTGTTGCGCCGGCGATAGGCCAGTTCGGTTTCAAGAATTCCCGAGGTGCTGGTGCCGACGAAGACGCCGATGCGGTCCGGCCCGTATTTCTCCCGCGCCAGCGCGACGTTGCGCGCGAAATCCGCCTGTTCGAGCGCGCGCCCCGCGACGCGGCTGTTGCGGCACGGCGCCGCGGCGAGGTTCGACGGATCGTCGAGGCCGGGGATTTCGCCGGCATAGGTCGGGAGATCGACGGTCTCGAACCGGCACGGCGCCAGGCCGGTCCGGCCGGCGCGCAAGGCGTCCAAGGTCGCGTCGAGCCCGTCGCCCAGGCTGCTGACGATTGCAAAATTACTGAGGACGAGAGGCTGCACTCTTATGGTCCGCGACTATGATCCGTGGAGGTGGAATGGCCGATTTTAGCCGTAACGCGGCATAAAGAACAGGCGCTTGCCGGGAATCAAGGCCCGGCTTGGGATATGTCGTGTTTCGACACAGAGAGTATGGCGGAAAAGACCAGGCTCAGCATCGCGCCGATGGCGACCGTCATGCCGATCCCGTGCAGCACCGGGATGCGCGACAGGGTCAGCACGCCGAAGCCGATCACGGTGCAAAGATTGGCAAGCACCAGCGATACGATGATGCGTTCGCGATGCTGGCGCGCGGCGGCTTCTTCCCCGCCGGAATCTCGCCTTTCGAAGAACAGCGCGTAATTGGAGCCGACGCCCACCACCAGCAGAAGTCCGACCAGGTTGAAGATGGAAAGCCTGCCGCCGGTCAGGGCCAGCAACGCGACGGTGACCGCGACCGCGGCCGCCAAGGGCGCCACCACCGCATAAACCCGGCGCGGCGAACGGAAGCTGAGAAAGAGCAATGCCACGATCGCCAGCGCGCCGAGGAGCGCCAGCAACAGCGCCTGATGGCGGTAACTCTGATAGAGCCGGTCGGAATCGCCCTTGAGGTCGAGCAGGAGGATTCCGGCTTGGCCGGAGGCCGCGATTTCGGCCTCAAGCCGCCCGGCATCGGCCACCCCGCGCAAGGGCAGCAAGGCGGTCCAGTCATCGCCGCGCCGGATCAGCAGCCCATCGAGCTTCGCCGCCAGATTGGTGCCGCGCAGGCTGTCGGGGCCAAGCGGGGGCTGGGTCTTCGCGGCTTCCGCATCGGCGAGGAAAGGCTCGAAGGTTTCGGCCCGGAAGGGCGAGCCCGCAAGCGCCTGACGGAGATTGGCGCGCAGGACCGAAGCGGCCGGGATGGCGGCCTGGCGCGCGCGTTGTGTCGATTGGCTGGGCAAATAAAGCGCGGGTGAATCGAAACCCGCCAGAACGCCCTCCCCTGCCATGCGCTGGATCAGGCTTCCGAGGGTTTCGCTCGCCGCCAGCGCCTCTTGCTCGGCGGGCGCGCTGACAACCGCCATGTAGCGCACATCGGGCGCGCCGAGATCGGCGCGCAATTGCCGGTCGAGCAGTTGATCGGCTTGCGAGACCGGGCTCAAACTCGACAATTCATCGTCCCACAAATCATCGTGCCGGAACGCCAGCAGGGCGACAGCGGCCAGCACCAGGACCAGCAGCGGATAGCGCAAGGCGCGCGCGCGCGCGGAGAGCCGCATGATCGCCGGGCCGAACAAGGCCGAGCGGCGCGTGGCGAAATCCCGGCGCAGCAAGACGGGCAGGACCCAGCGGGTGACGCTGACGGCGGCGATCAGGCCGACGATCGAAAACAATCCCAGCTGCGCCAGGCCGCGAAAGCTCGACAGCAGCATGGCGCTGAAGCCGCATATCGAGGTCAGCACGCCCAGGCGCAGCGTCGGCCAGATGCGTGGCAGGGTTTCCTCCGGCGGCTGTCCGGGCGCGGTCTGGGTGAAAAGATAAATCGCGTAATCGACCGCTTCGCCGATCAATGTCACGCCGAAGCCCAGCGTGATGCCATGCACCGAGCCGAAGCCGAGGGCGACCGCGGCAATGCCGGCGAGCGCGCCGGTCGCCACCGGCAAGAGCGCCAGCACCAGCATCGCCGGCGAGCGGTAGACCAGCAGCAGCAACCCCGCCACCGCCAAGGTCGCGAGCAGCGAGAGCCGGAACGCGTCCTCTTTCACCTGGTCGCGGATGCGGACCGAAAACACGCCAGGGCCGGTCTCGATGAGCCGCGCGTCCTGCGCGCCCGGCACCGCCTGCTTCGCCGCCGCCAAAGCGTTGCCGATGAGCAGGAGATCGTGTTGCTGGGCGTCGGCGTCGAAGCCCGGCGCCACGGTCTCGATCACCAAGAGCGCGCGGCTCATATCGGGCGAGAACCAGACGCCGTCGCGCGCGGCGGGATGCTCGCCGCCCTGGAATTGGCCGATGACGCGCAGCATCTCTCCGGTCGGATCCGCCGGCAATGTGGCCTTGACCAGCACGCCCGCCGAGGAGCCCAGCAGGTCCAAATCATGGCCGAGCGCCTGGCGCAGCGCCGCGGGGGTGAAATGCTCCGGCGTCACGGCGGGGCTCAGCACATAGCGGTTGCGCCACAGAAAATCGCGGTCCTTCGCCAGGCCCTGATCGTCGCCGTTATTGACCGAGACGAAATCGGGAGATGCCCGCAATTGCGCGGCCATGCTCTTGCTGAGCGGCGCCAGCACGTCGGGCGGCGCGTCCTCGATGCCGACCAGGATCAGGCGCGACACCACGCCGTCGCGCAATTGCTGCACCAGAATCTCCTGCGCCGCCGAGGGCGAGCGCGGCAGGAATGTCGAAAGATCGGCGCTGAACCGGGCCGTGGCGACGATGACAACGCAGGCCGCCACCCCGGCAAGCCAAAGCCCGATGCGCCAAAGATGCCGCGCGCTCATGGGCTTCCCGGCAGCACGGTCATGACCGAGCGGTCGCCGCCGGCCTCGAAGGTTTCAATATTCTGGATCCGGCTGTTATGTCCGCTGATGCGGATCGAGCTCACCATCGCCAGAACCTTGGGATCGCGCGGCTCGAGCACCAGGGTCCAAGCCGGAAGCCCGCCTTGCAGATGTCACCGCGTAGAACCGGTTCAGGCTTGCGCTATCCCCCGCCAAGGTCGCGCGGATGCTTTCGACGATGGCGCCGAGCTCGGGATAATCGGGCAAGGCGAGGCTGCGGCTTTGGCCGTCGGGGCCGCCGGTGACGGTGAGAGTGCCGCCGTCGACCACCAGGCTTTCGGGCTTGGGACGTTCGGTGTTTTTCTCGAGATGGTCGGGTGCGACATAGATGAGCGTGCCCGAGGATTCGAGCGGCTGGTTGAGCATATGGAGATATTTGCGCTCGGTGAATTTCGCCCGCGACTGCGAAACCGATTGGAGGCCGAGCATGATCCGTTGCAGCCCGGCGGCGGGGCCCGGGTGCTCGACGGTGTTATCGGCGCGCGCGGGCGCGGCCCAAAACGCGGCCGCGCAAAGCCAGGCCAGGATGAAAACGGCGCGCCGCGCGGGCATCCGCCTATTTCCAGAAGTCATAGAAATTGAACCAGTTATAGGGCGCCGCGCGGCAATAATGCTCGAGCCGTTTCACGTAAAGTTCCAAGGCCTGGCGCGCGGCCTCGCCGCGCGATCCCGCCGTCACCCCGGCCCAATCGGCGAGCCGCTCGAAATGGACGTCGTAGCTTTTGCCGCCCCGGTAAAGCGCGAACATCAGCACGATCGGGCGGCGCAGCAACGCCGCGATCTGGAACGGGCCGGTCGGAAAGGCCGCAGGATCGCCGAGGAAGGGGATGCGCGCCTGGCCTTCATCGCCCAGGCTCCGGTCCGCCAGCATGCCGACAAAGCCGCCGCGCGCCAGCGTCTCCTCCACTTTCAGCATGGAATCGGGCCGGCCCAGGGGAATGATCTCGACATTGTGCAACGGGTTGATGGCGTCGAGCGCCGCGTTGATCTTGCGCGCATTCTCCTCATACATGACCAGAACGACGCGCAGCGCGGGCCTGCGCTCGCTCAACCGGCGCAACACCTCGAAGCTGCCGAGATGCGCGCCCACCAGCAAACAGCCTTCGCCGCGCGCGGCAGATTCATCGGCGAATTCCTCGCCCTCGATGCGCAGATCGAAAATCTCCGCCTGGTCGTTCAAGAGAAAAATCCGGTCGAGCGCGCAGGCGGCGAAGGCGTGGTAATGGCGGAATGAATCCGCGAAGCTTGGCCTTCGGCCGAGCACCCGCGCCAGGTAATCCCGCGAGGCGCGGCGGGGCGCGGCCGCGAATGCCAGGTAATAGAGGCAGATCGGATAAAGCAGCAGCCGCGCCGGTCCGCGGCCGAGCCGCAATGCGATCCAGACCAGGAGCTTGATGAGGATGGCGGCGCTGCGCTCTTGCCGCGTCATCCATTCGGGCCGGGTTTGCCGCCGGTTGCTCACCGTTGCGCTTGGCCCAGGCGGAGCGTGCCGGAAAGCGCGGTCTGGTCCGGCGCCAGCAGGCATTGGAACTTGATCTGGCCCGAAACGCCGTCCTCCCAGCTGAGCGTCAGCCGCGAGCCCGGCCGCACCGGCAGCAGGAACTTGACCGACAGGATTTCGAAACCGTCCGCCGCGCTTTTCGTCCGCAGGCATATCGCGCTCAGCACTTCGTCGAGCAGCACCGCGCCGGGAATGACCGGGTTGCCCGGGAAATGGCCTTGGGCGGCGGGATGGTCGGCGGCGAAAATGAGTTCGGCGGAATGAGACACGGGCGGGAAATTAGCGTTCCGCGTATTCGGCGGCCAGTTTGTCGATGGCCTCCTGCGGCAGCTTGCCGGTGGAATTCCGCGGCAGGGATTGGACCAGGCGCAACGGGCGCGGCATGAAGGCCGCGTCGATGCGGCGGCGCAATTCGCGGGCGATATGATCGAGTTTCAGCCCGGGCGCGACGACGAAGGCCATCAGCCGCGAAACCGCGCCCTGGTCGTCGGGCGGCGCCACGAACACGCCGTCGCGCACGCCCGCGATCGAATTCAGATGATAGTTGAGATGGGCGAGCGAGGTGCGCTTGCCCGCGACATTGACCAGATCCGATGTCCGGCCGTGCAACAGGAACCGGCCGGGGCCGCGCAGCTCGATCACGTCGTTGAGCGGAACTTCCGCCGGGATGAACACGCCGCTCGCCCAGGTGCCGGTTTCGTCCTGGCGCAAGGCGACGCCCTGGAAGCAGCGCCATTCCGCGCTTTCGGTGGTGCGGCGCTGGGCCACCTGCCCGGCTTCGGAGCAGCCATAAATCTCGTAAAGCGGCACGCCGAACCGCGCCTCGGCCTCGGCCGCGAGCTGCGGCACCAAGGGCGCGGTCGCGCAAAGCAGGAATTCCGCCGAGGCATGCGCGGTCTCGTCCGCCAGCAAGGCGCGCAGATGAACCGGCGTCGTCACCAGCATGCGCGGCGGCGGCAAGCCTTCGAGGCAGGCGTGGATATCGGCGGGATAGAAAGGCTGCCCGGCGTAAAGCGCGAGGCCGTGCTGCAAGGCCAGCAACACCGTCGATTCGAATCCGTACATGTGTTGCGGCGGCACCGTGCCGACCAGCACCGCGCCGGGCAGGGCTTCGACGCCGAGCGCCGTTCCCGCCGCGCGCGCGCTTTTCGCCAAATTGCCCCAGAACTTGGCGTTCGGCACCGGCGCGCCGGTCGAGCCCGAGGTGAAGACGTAAGCCGCCAGTTGATCCGCCGGGAAAACCGGAACCCCGGGCGAAGCCCCCGAAGCGGGCAAGCTCTCCGGATATGCCACCACCGGAATGTCGGATGATGTGAAATCCGTATCGGTCAGCGCATAGACATCCGGGTATTGGCTAGCGATTTGCGCGAGCAAGGCCGGCGTCTTGTTCGGCAGCATGAGGCTCACCTGGCCGCGCGAGAGGGCCGCGCCGAACGCCGCCGCGAAGCGATAACGGTCGGCGCAGAGATTGACGACAAACGCCCGCGCCGGCAGCGCCCGGGCCAAGGCCGCGATCTCGGCGCAGAATTCGCGTACCCTCACCGGCCGGTTTCCCCGGTAGGCCAGCACCGAATCGGGTCCCTCATGGCGCAGGAACGGGAAATCGCTCATGACGCTAAACCGGCGGGTTTCGGATGCTTCGCCGGATCGGCGTCGCGCCGGGAAAACGCCTGTATCACCTGCGCCACCGTCGAATGCGGCCAATTTTTCACATGCGTCAGGCGGTAGAGATATTCGGTCCCGAACATCGCGCCGATCAGGGGCAGATCGAGCACGTTGACATAGAACGACCAGGCGACCTCGCTCGCGAACAAGAACAGCGACAGCGACACGATCAGCTGCCCCGCGAAGAAACAGCACCAGGCGACGGTCACGCCCCGCGTATAGGCCGCCACGTCGGGGCGCATGACCCCGCCATGAATCCGGCGCGACAGCGCGGTGATGACCGGCTCGCGCCCGGGCAAAAGCGACGCGCCGAAAATCGCCAGCAGCGTCACATAGGCCGCGGCATAGGGAATGCCCGCGGCGGCGAAAAAGCTGTAACGCCCGGCGAACCACGCCACGGCCAGAAACGCGGCCGCGCCCGCGCCCAAAAGCCACCATTTGTGAACATAGGCGGCGCGCGCGGTCAGCACCGCGCCCAGCACGATCACTTGGCCCGCATAGACAAACGCCACCACGCGGGCCGGATAGCCCAGCGCCAGCAGCGTGTGGGTTACGATCGGGCATGCGGCCAGCACGGCATAACCCAGGATCCGCAACGGAGCGCGCATCGGCGTTTTCACTTCGGCCGGTTTTGCCAGATGTGACGGTTCAGGCTGCGCAGGGAATTGAAGATGCGCTCGTTGCTCTTGTCGTCCGAGCGCAGCTTGATGCCGTAGGTCTTGGAGATGGCGAGCGCGATTTCGAGAATGTCGATCGAATCCAAGCCCAGCCCCTCGCCGAAAAGCGGCGCCTCGGGATCGATGTCCGAAGGCTGCATTTCCAGATTGAGGGTGGTGATGATCAGGCTCGAAAGCGCGAGTTCCTGCTCGGATCGGGAAGTTTCGTCGGACATAACACCCCAAAACCAAAGGGAGCGGAAAGGCCGAGGCGCCCCCGCCTGCGTGGGTGGATCATAGGATGCGCCTAGTATCCCACCGGACCGTGAATTGTAAAAGACCGTTATGAGGGCGCCCGCGCGCCCCGGCTTTGCAGGAAGCCGCGAAATCTCTGCACTTTCCCTATTCGGGCGCCTTCCGGGTATTGCCGGATCGAACAATCCGCCGCCCTAATCGCGCCGGCGTTCGCTGAATTTCTCGAAGGCGTCGGCGTGTTCGGCCATGCCCTTGTCGAGCATCGCGCGCATGAGGTTGTCCCCCAGCCTTCCGGCGCCGACCAGCGCCGCCACCGGCGCGTCGATGATTGCGGCCAGCAAGCTGGCGCGAAGCTCGGGTTTCGCCGCATCGAATATCGCGCGGCATTGGACAATCGACAGCTCGGCCGCCTGGTCCGCATCGCCGGTCTCGGCCAGGGTCCGCGATGCCACGGTAAAAGCCGTGAAATCGAGCATCCCGGACTTCAGCCGCTCGACTTTCGCAAGCATCTGTTCCGCGGCCGCGCGATCGACCTTGGCCGGGGGCATGGTATAGAGCCGGCCCTGTTTCAGCCGGGCGTAGATCAAGCCTTTTTTGCTGTCGAGCCGGGCCGCCCATTCCGTTTCGGTCAGCAGGCTCGCTTCCGAAAATTCGGTTTCGGCGCCGCTCTCGGTGGAGCAATAGACGACACCCTCCTCGACATCGTCGACGATGTAGCGCTGCCCCTTTTGCGTATAGGCAACCGCGCCGCGATGAAATTTCGATGCCATCGAGATCCTGGGCGCCGAGCGCGGGAATTGAAACGCCGCGACGGGCTGATTGGAGTACCAGATAGACGGATGCGCTTGCGGTCCGCAAGCGAGCCTTGGCCGACGCGCGGCTCGGAAAGGGACTTACGGCAACCAGGCCTGGAGCCCGCTCGAAGCCCGAATTGGCAAGCTGGTGTGAACGGAGGACGACGCTTGCTTGACCAAGTCAATTGGGATCACTTGCGTCTTTTTTTACTACCAGGGGGCGGGCGATCGTCATACTTCGAATAGTCTACGGTTAGCTCCTCACCTTTCTTGATTTCGCGCAACGAAATGAAGTCGTATTCCTCGTCGCATCGAACATTCGGCTTGGGTGAGTGGTTAAGATACCAACCTACCGTCAGATTGTTAAAGTTCGTCGGCCCTCTGATCTTTCCGTCTTTAAACACGCAGAAATCGCAGTACAACCTCGTTATCTCAGGTTCGAGATTTTTGAGATCATTACTATCGATCTCCCTCATTTCGTTGTCGTCCCCAGCGAAAACATTTCTCCCCGCAGGAATATCCCGGATCGCGAAGACGCCGATTCCTGGAAATGTCGGTGACGGTGCCAACCTAGTGTAGACACCGGTATGAGCGAGCTGGGTATGGGGTTGACCCGTGGGGTATTGAAGGAGCGTTTTGATCTCTTTTCTCAACAGAAAGGCATCGACCAAGCAGACCCCTGCGATAAGGATGCCGCTGACGATGGCGGCGCAAAGCAGACCCAAAAACGAGAGCCCGCAAAAAAAGAGTAGCCACGCCAACAGTCCAATTACGTAGTTTGCCTTCGCTGTATAGTATGCGAAATAATGTTCATCTAACTGAGCAACTTTATCCCGCGCCCCGTAGAAGAAAAAATTCCAGTAAAGCGGGCCGTATAGATGGTCCCAACGGTGCTCAAGGAGATTGCGCACTGAATCTAAGAACGTACCAACCATCCAAGAGCCCAGGAGGAATGCGCCCGCTGCTATTGTCGATTGTGCTGCGTCCAATTGCAGCGCCCGATCTACTAGGGCAGTATCCTTCACGGCAATAACATACAAAATCAGGCCCAGCGTCAGTGCACCGGGCAACACCTCCGACAATAGAGGTTGAGGCCGAAGTGTCTGGTTCATAAGGAACCTCCGGTACTAGCAGGCTGTTGAAGCCATTTTCGCCTTTGGCGATAGCTCATGGTGTCGTCTAAGCATCAACTTATTTAGAAGTAAAAAAATATGGCGGAGAGGGTGGGATTCGAACCCACGGTACCCGTGAGGGTACAACGGTTTTCGAGACCGCCCCGATCGACCGCTCTGGCACCTCTCCGTGTCTGGCCCGCGTCTCAGGGGCGCGGAGCCTAGCGCAAGCGCCGTCCCGCCCGCAACCCGCCTAACCCCCGGCAATCCCTCGATAAACCGCCCGTTTGGGGCGCAAAACCGTTGACAGGCCGTGCTTTGCGGCTATAGTCGCAGCCCACGGACGGCACGAGGCCGTCCGTTCGATTTTCCAGGCCAGGGCCCGACCCATGTACGCTGTCATCCGCACCGGCGGAAAACAATATCGAGTCGCCAAGGACGACGTGATCTTCGTCGAGAAGCTCGCGGCCGAGCCGGGCTCGTCGGTCACGCTCGAGGAAGTGCTGATGGTCGGCGACGAGGGCAAAGAGGCCAAGGCGGGCCTACCGCTCATCAAGGGCGCCTCGGTCACGGCGCAAGTGCTGGAACAGAAGCTCGACGACAAGGTCATCATCTTCAAGAAAAAGCGCCGCCACAATTACCGCCGCAAGCGCGGCCACCGCCAGGCGCTGACCGTGCTGCGCATCACCGGCATCCGCGCCGGTTGAACCAAGGGGATTGAGCGATGGCGCATAAGAAAGCAGGCGGCTCTTCGCGCAACGGGCGCGATTCGCAAGGGCGCCGTCTAGGCCTCAAGCGCGGCGGCGGCGAAGCCGTGGTGCCCGGCAACATCCTGGTGCGCCAGCGCGGCACCAAATTCCATCCCGGCCGCAATGTCGGCATCGGGCGCGACCACACCCTCTTCGCCTTGGCCGAGGGCGCGGTGCAATTCCACACCACCAGCGGCGGCCGCACTTATGTCTCCGTTTCGCCCGCTCCGCCGGAAGCCGCGGATTAACCCCCAGGCGCGCGAGACCAAGGCGTGACACGCGAAGGGGGAATGTCTGCATTCCCCCTTTTTCGTGTCCCCTCTCTCGGCCAAGGCATCCGGCCATGAAATTCCTCGATCAAGCCAAGATCTTCGTCAAAAGCGGCCATGGCGGGCCGGGCACGGCGAGCTTTCGCCGCGAGAAATTCATCGAATATGGCGGGCCCGACGGCGGCAATGGCGGGCGCGGCGGCGACGTGGTGATCGAATGCGTCGCCAATCTCAACACCCTCATCGATTACCGCTACCAGCAGCATTTCAAGGCGCAAAGCGGCCGGCCCGGCGCGGGCGCCAACCGCTCCGGCGCCGACGGCGAATCGATCGTTCTGCGCGTGCCGGCGGGCACCGAGATACTCGACGAGGACAACGAGACCGTGCTGATGGATTTGCGGAAACCCGGCGAGCGTCATGTGTTTCTGAAGGGCGGCGATGGCGGCTTCGGCAACACCCATTACAAAAGCGCCACCAACCGCTCGCCCCGCCGTTACGGCAAGGGCTGGCCCGGGGCCGAGCGCTGGGTCTGGCTGCGCCTGAAGCTCATCGCCGATGCCGGGCTGGTGGGATTGCCCAATGCCGGGAAATCGACGCTTCTGGCCGCGACCTCCAAAGCCAAGCCCAAGATCGCGGGCTATCCCTTCACCACGCTCAAACCGCAATTGGGCGTGGTTCGGTCCCGCGACGAGGAATTCGTGCTGGCCGATCTGCCGGGCCTCATCGAGGGCGCGAGCGAGGGCGTGGGCCTCGGCCACCGTTTCCTGGGCCATGTCGAACGCTGCGCCGTGATCCTGCATCTGATCGACGCGACCTTGGAGGACGTGACGGGCGCGTGGAAAACCATCCGCGGCGAATTGAAGGCCTATGGCGCGGGCCTCACCAAGAAACCCGAAATCGTCGCGCTCAACAAATCGGACGCGGTCGACAAGAAGGAGATGGCGCAAAAACGCGCCGCGTTGAAACGCGCCGGCGCCGGCACCGTCATGGTGATGTCGGGCGTCTCGGGCGAAGGCGTGAAAGAAGCCATGGCGGCGGTGCTCAAAATCATCCGCAAGGCGCGCAAGGCGGAGGGGCTTTCCGCCGCCCGCGCAACCGTCAAAACCCGGGCGGCGTCATGAGCGAGAAAGTCGCCGCCTCCCGCCGGCTGATCGTAAAAATAGGCTCGGCCTTGCTGGTCGATGAAGCGACCGGCGAAATCAACCGCCCCTGGCTCGAAGCGCTCATTGAAGATGTCGTCCAGTGCCGGTCGCTCGGCCAGGAGGTGCTGATCGTCACCTCGGGCGCGGTGGCGGTGGGGCGGCGTCCCTTGGGCCTGGCCTCGGGCCCGCTGAAGCTCGAGGAAAAACAGGCCGCCGCCTCGGCTGGGCAGCTGCGCCTCGCCCATGCCTATCAGGATGTGGCCGCGCGCTTTGGGGTCACCGTGGCGCAGATCCTGCTCACCCCCGACGACACCGAGGAGCGCCGCCGGCATCTGAACGCCCGCGCCACCATCGAGGAATTGCTGAAGCTCAAAGCCCTGCCGGTCATCAACGAGAACGACACCGTGGCCACGGCGGAAATACGCTTTGGCGACAACGACCGGCTCGCCGCCCGCGTCGCGCAGATGATCAGCGCCGACACGCTGGTGCTGCTTTCCGACATCGACGGGCTTTATACCGCCGATCCGCGCCGCGACCCCAAGGCCACGCATATTCCCGAAATCCGCGAGTTGACGCCCGAGATCGAAGCCATGGCCGGCCACGCGCCGCCGGGATCGAGCTCGGGCGGCATGGTCACGAAACTCGCCGCGGCGCGCATCGCGCTTGCCGCCGGCTGCCGCATGGTCATCGCCAAGGGCGAGGATCTCCATTCCCTCGCCGCCATCGATCGAGGCGCGCGCGCCACCTGGTTCATCCCCTCGGCCAATCCGCTGACCGCGCGCAAGCGCTGGATCGCGGGCGCGGTCAAGCTCTCGGGCGCGCTGGTGGTGGACGCGGGCGCGGCCGCCGCCTTGAAGCGCGGCACCAGCCTGCTGCCCGCCGGGGTCTTGTCGGTCGAGGGTAGCTTCCAGCGCGGCGACGCGGTGGCGGTGCGGTCGAAGGACGGCAAGGAGCTGGCGCGCGGCCTTTCGGCCTATTCGAGCGAGGACGCGAAATCCATCGCCGGGCATAAAAGCGGTGAAATCGAGGCCATCCTCGGCTACCGTGGCCGCGACGAGATGATCCATCGCGACGATCTGGTGCTGACATGAAAGTGGCGGCGAGCAAGGCGGAAGCCGGGCTCGAAGCCCAGATGCGCGCCCTCTGCCAAGGGGCGCGCGCGGCTTCGGCCGAACTCGCCCGCGCCAAGCCGGGACAACGCACCGAGGCCTTGAAACACGCCGGGGCCGCTCTCCGCCGGCAAGGCAAGGCCATCCTCGCCGCCAACCGGCGCGATCTCGCCGGCGCCAAGGAGGCGAAACTCTCCCCCGCCTTGACCGACCGGCTGATGCTGGACCAAGACCGCGTCGAAGCCATGGCCAAGGGGCTCGAGGACGTATCGCGCTCTGCCCGACCCGGTCGGCACGGTGCTGGCCGAATGGAAACGCCCGAACGGCCTGTCGATTTCTCGCGTGCGCGTGCCGCTCGGCGTCATCGGCATCGTCTATGAATCGCGCCCGAACGTCACATCCGACGCCGGGGGCCTCTGCATCCGCTCCGGCAACGCCGCCATTTTGCGCGGCGGCTCGGAAAGCTTTCATTCCTCGCAGGCGATCGTTTCCTGTATCGAAGCCGGGCTCGAAGAAGCGGGCTTGCCCAAGGCGGCGGTGCAGCTCGTCCCCACCACCGACCGCGCCGCGGTGGGCCTGATGCTTTCGAGCGATTTCATCGACGTGATCGTGCCGCGCGGCGGGCGCTCGCTGATCGAGCGGGTGCAGCGCGAAAGCCGCATGCCGGTGATCGCGCATCTGGAAGGCATGTGCCATGTCTATATCCACGCCCAGGCCGATGCGGAAAAGGCGCGGAAGATCGCATTGAACGCCAAGATGCGGCGCACCGGCGTGTGCGGCGCGGCCGAGACGCTGCTGGTCGATCGCGCGGTCGTCAAGACAATGTTGCCGCCCATCCTGGCGGATTTGCACAAGGCGGGTTGCGAGATCAGGGGCGACGAGGCCGTGCGCGCGCTCGACAAGGAGGCCAAGCAGGCTACCGAAAAGGACTGGTTCACCGAATATCTCGACGCCATCCTGGCGGTGAAAATCGTGGACGGCGTGGACGAGGCCATCCGCCACATCAACCATTACGGCTCGCATCACACCGACGCGATCGTGACCGAGGACAAGGCGGTGGCCGAGCGGTTCCTGGAGAACGTGGACAGCGCCATCGTGCTCTTGAACGCCTCGACCCAGTTCGCCGATGGCGGCGAGTTCGGCATGGGCGCCGAAATCGGCATTTCGACCGGGCGCCTGCCGCCGCGCGGGCCCGTGGGCGCGGAGCAACTGACCAGCTTCAAATATGTCGTGCGCGGCGACGGCCAGGTGCGCCCCTGACTCCACGCGCGCTTCGCATCGGCAAGCCGCCCGCCCGCGCCGTCGGGCTTTTGGGCGGCTCCTTCAACCCCGCCCATGAGGGCCACCGCCATGTCAGCATCGAGGCGTTGAAGCGCCTCAAGCTCGACGAGGTGTGGTGGCTGGTGGCCGAGCAGAACCCGTTGAAGCCGGAAACCGGCATGGCGCCCTTTGGGCTTCGGCTCAAGGCAGCGGCCGCTTTCGCCAAGCATCCGCGCATCCGCGTGCTCGATCTCGAAACCCGGCTCGGCACGCATTTCACCAGCGACACGGTGAACGCGCTTGCGGCCATTTTCCCGCGCACGCGTTTCGTCTGGCTGATGGGCGCCGACAATCTGGCGCAGATCAGGCATTGGGGGCATTGGCGCGACATCTACGCCACATTGCCGATCGCGGTGCTGGCGCGGCCCGGCTATTGCCGCGCCGCCTTGGCCGAGCTTGCCGCCAAGCGCTTCGCCCATGCGCGGCTCGACAAGGCGAAGGCGCGGGGCCTGGCGCGGATGAAGCCGCCGGCCTGGGTCTTCCTCTGGGCCAAATACGATTCGAGCTCGGCCACCGAGCTGCGCGGGCTCAATAAGAAATCGGGGGGCAAGAAGCCGGCGGCCAAGAAACCGCCTAAGCCAAAGCGTAAGAAAAAGGCAAAGAAAGCGACCAAGTCCGGCCCTAAGAAATCCGCGAAGAAGACCGTGAAGAAGACCGTGAAGAAATCCGGGAAAAAGAAAAGGTGAGCGCCATACCGCGTAGCAAATCCGTCAAGGTTAAGAAACCTCGTCCCGCCAAATCGAAATCTCCCACCGCAAGGCCAAGGCCGGATTCCGGCCCGGTGCTGGCGCTGCTGAAGCTCATCGAACAAACCCTCGAGGACGGCCAGGCCGAGTCGCCGGTGGTGATCGATCTGCGCGGCAAGTCGAGCATCGCCGATTACATGCTGGTGGCGAGCGGGCGCTCGCAGCGCCAGATCGCGGCCTTGGCCGACCGGCTGCTCGCGGCGGTGGGGACGCGGGGGCGGCACCGCGCCTCGGCCGAGGGGCTGCCGCACAGCGATTGGGTGCTGATCGACGCGGGCGACGTCGTCGTCCATCTCTTCCGGCCCGAAAGCCGCGGGCGCTACAACCTCGAGAAGATGTGGGGCGAGGATTTCGCCGATCCCGCCGCCTCGGGACGCTGAGGTTTCGTGCGTATTCACCTCGTCGCCATCGGCAAGCTCAAGGCGGGACCTCTGAAAAACCTCGAGCAATTCTATGCCGGGCGCATCGCTTGGCCGCTTCAAATCAGCGAAATCGCCTCGAAACGCAAGCTGCCCCCGCCCGAATTGAGGCGGCACGAGGGGGACTTGCTGCTCGAAGCCTGCCCCAAAGACGCGGTCATTGTGGCCTTGGACGAGCGCGGCAAGGCGTTCTCAAGCCTGGAATTTTCCCGGCTGCTCGGCCGCTGGCGCGATAACGGCGCGCGCGATCTGGCCTTTCTCATCGGCGGCGCCGAGGGCTTGAGCGACGGCGTCAAAAAACGCGTAGGCCTGGTTTTGTCGCTGGGGCCCGCCACCTGGCCGCATTTTCTCGCGCGCGGCATGCTGCTGGAGCAAATCTACCGCGCCGAAACCCTGCTGGCGGGCCACCCCTATCATAGAGAGTGACGGGGCTGCGCCCCGCCGGAGGGAATAACCAGCCGCTCCCCTACCCTTCGCCCGGCCCATCCTTTATATAAAGCCCATGACAGCCTCGAATCGCCCGCGCCCGGTCGTGCTTTGCATCCTCGACGGCTGGGGCGAGCGCGCCGAGAGCGCCGATAACGCCATCCGCGCCGCCAAGACGCCGAACTGGGACAAGTTCATCGCCCAGGCACCGCATTCGCACATGCAGGCGAGCGAGCATTTTGTCGGATTGCCCGATCACCAGATGGGCAATTCCGAGGTCGGCCACACCAATATCGGCGCCGGCCGGGTGGTGATGCAGGATCTGCCGCGCATCGACGCGGCGATCAAATCGGGCGAGCTCGCCAAGAACCCCGCGCTCAAGGATTTCATCGCCGGCCTGAAGAAGAGCGGCGGCGCGGCCCATCTCGTGGGCCTGATGTCGCCGGGTGGCGTGCATTCGCACCAGGCGCATATCGCCGCGCTGGCGAGACTCTTGGCCGAAGCCGGGATCGAGGTGAAAGTTCATGCCTTCCTCGATGGCCGCGACACCCCGCCCAAAAGCGCCTTGTCCTGCCTCGCCGCGTTCGAGGCCGCCGTCAAAGGCGTCAAGGACGTCGCGATCGCCACCGTCATCGGCCGCTATTACGCCATGGACCGCGACAAGCGCTGGGATCGCCTGGAAAAAGCCTATCGCTGCCTAGCCGCGGGTGAAGGCGAGAAGGCGGTCAGCGCCAAGGACGCGGTCGAGCAATCCTACGCCCAAGGCAAGAGCGACGAATTCGTGCTGCCCACCGTCATCGGCGATTATGCCGGGATACAGGATGGCGACGGCCTGCTCTGCGCCAATTTCCGTGCCGACCGCGTGCGCCAGCTTCTGGCGGCCCTGCTCGATCCGAGATTTTCAGGATTCAAGCGTGCGCATGTTGTGAAATTCTCAGCATCGCTGGGATTGACGGATTATTCGGACGCGCTCAATCCCTTTCTTAAGACGCTGTTCCCGCCCGAGGACCTCGCCGACACCTTCGGGGAAATCGTTTCAAGAGCGGGACTGAAACAACTGCGCATCGCCGAGACCGAAAAATTCGCCCATGTCACCTACTTCTTCAACGGCGGGCGCGAAACCGAATTCCCGGGCGAAAGCCGGGTTCTCGTCCCCTCGCCCAAGGTCGCGACCTATGACGTGAAGCCCGAAATGTCGGCGCCCGAGGTGACCGACAGGCTGATCGAGGCGATCGGCAAGGGAAGCTTCGACGTCATCGTGGTCAATTACGCCAATGCCGACATGGTTGGGCATACCGGCGACTTCGCCGCCGCCGTCAAGGCGGTGGAGACGGTCGACCATTGCCTCGGGCGGCTGGCCGAGGCGGTGACCCGCGCCGGCGGCTGCCTGCTCGTCACCGCCGATCACGGCAATGTCGAGATGATGCGCGACACCGCGACCGGCCAGCCGCACACCGCGCACACCACCAATCCGGTGCCGTTGCTGCTGATCAACCCGCCCGCCGGCATTGCCGGCTTACGCGACGGCAAACTCGCCGACATCGCGCCGACGCTCCTGGCGCTGCTGGGATTGCCGCAGCCCAAGGCCATGACCGGCCAGGCCCTGCTCCGCGCCGCCGCGCGTGCCCCGGCCTGAACTGCGCCTGACATTTCCCGTCCTGCTGCTGGCGGGGCTCTTCTGCCTGCCGCCGGCCCTTGCCCAAGATTCGCCGCAGAAGAAGCTGCAAGACGTCGAACAGCAGCTCGAGCGGAGCCGCCAGAAACAGCAGGAACTGGCCAAGCAGGCCGATTCGCTGTCCTCCGAGTTGCAGGCGTTGCGCGACAATGAGGTCAAGGCGGCGGCGGCGGCGCAGGCACACGAAGCCGCGCTCGACGATCTCGATGCGCGGCTCGTCTTGCTCGGCATCGATGAAAAACGCAAGGCGCGCGAGCTCGGCCAACGCCGTGCCGACGAGGCAAAGCTGCTGATGGCGCTGGCGTTGCTGGCCCGCGATCCGCCCGAGGCGCTGGCCTTCTCGCCCGACACGCCGGTCAATTCGGTCCGGGGCGGAATCCTGATGGGCCGCGCCTTGCCGCCCTTGGAGCAGCGCGCCCGCGATTTGGGCTCCCAGATATCCTCGCTCCGGGCGTTGCGCGCCGAGATCTCGTCGACCGAGGAACGCGAGCGCGCCGAGCAGGCAGGACTGGCGCATGAGCACAATCAGATCGCCGGCCTGATCGCCCAGAAGCAGGCGCTGCTGGCCCAAGCCCGCCAGGGCGCCATGGAAAGCGGCAGGCGCCAGGCCGCCTTGGCGGCCAAGGCAACCGATCTCAAAGATTTGATCGTCCGGCTCGAAGACGAGCGCGCGGCGCGCGATGCGCAATCCGCCCGCAACGCCTCCCGCCCGGAAGCCGGCGATGCCCCGGTTCACAACCCGGCCCAGAACCTGGCGATGAACGCGCCGCCGCCCGCGGCCCCGGACCCGTCGCGGCCGCGCGACATAAGGCCCATTTCCCAGGCCATGGGGCATATGGCGGTGCCGGCGACCGGAACCCTGGTCGTGCATTTCGGCGATGTAATGCAAGCGGGTACGGCCGCCAGCAAGGGCCTGACCTTCGAAACCCGCCCCGGCGCGCAAGTGGTGGCCCCGTTCGACGGCAAGGTGCTGTTCGCCGGACCGTTCAAGGGCTACGGGCAAATATTGATCATAGGTCATGGCGACGGGTATCATTCGCTTCTGGCGGGCCTCGACCGGGTCGATGAAAGCGTCGGTCAGTGGCTGGTGGCCGGCGAGCCGGTGGGCGTCATGTCGCAAGGCAGTTCAAAACCCCGCCTCTATCTCGAGCTTCGACACGACGGCCAACCGATCAACCCGTTGCCGTGGCTGGCAATCCGCGATGAAAAGGTAAATGGATAATGCGTTTCCGTGTTGCAGCGGCCTTGGCCGCCACCCTCCTCTGGCTGCTCCCGCTTCAGGCCCGCGCCGCCGACCCGCCGCAGACCCAGGCTCCCGCCGCCAATTCCGAGACCTACAAGCAGCTCGATCTTTTCGGCGAGGTGTTTGAGCGCGTGCGCTCCGATTACGTCGAGCCGGTGACCGATCAGCAACTGATCGAAGCGGCGATCAACGGCATGTTGAGCGCGCTCGATCCGCATTCGAGCTACATGAATCCCAAGAGCTTCGGTGACATGCAGGTGCAGGTGCAGGGCGAATTCGGCGGCCTGGGCATCGAGGTGACGATGGAAAACGGGCTGGTGAAGGTGGTCTCGCCCATCGACGACACGCCTGCCGCCAAGGCCGGGCTCAAGCCCGGCGATTTGATCGTCACCATCGACGGCGAGCCGGTTTCCGGCATGAGCCTCAACGACGCGGTCGAGAAGATGCGCGGGCCGGTGAACAGCGACATCAAGCTGGTGATCCGGCGCGGCAATGCGCAGCCCTTCAACCTGACGCTCAAGCGCGCGATCATCAAGGTCCAGTCGGTCAAGTCGCAGCTCGTCGGCAACGACATCGGCTATATCCGCATCACCAGCTTCAACGAGCAGGCCGATAGCGGTGTCCATGCGGCGATGAAATCGCTCAAGGCCAAGGCGGGCGACAAGCTCGCCGGAATCGTGCTCGACCTCCGGAATAACCCGGGCGGCTTGCTCGACCAAGCGATCGCGGTGTCGAACGACTTCCTCGACAAGGGCGAGATCGTTTCCACCCGCGGCCGCCATCCCGAGGACGCGCAACGTTTCGACGCCAAGGCCGGCGGCGACCTCACCAAGGGCCTGCCGATGATCGTTCTCATCAACGGCGGTTCCGCATCGGCGTCGGAGATCGTGGCCGGGGCACTCCAGGACCATCACCGCGCCGTTCTGCTGGGCACCAGTTCCTTCGGCAAAGGCTCGGTGCAGACCATCATCCAGCTGCCCGGCCACGGCGCCATCCGCCTCACCACGGCGCGCTATTACACGCCTTCGGGGCGCTCGATCCAGGCCAAGGGCATCGATCCCGACATCACGGTCGAACCGGCCAAGATCGAAAAAATCGCCACCGGCCAAACCACCCATGAGGCCGATTTGAAAGGCGCGCTCAAGAACACCGATCCGGGCGCGGCGAGTTCGTCGCCGTCTCCGGCCCAGCCGTCGGATAACGACAGCGCCGCGCCCGACGACAGCGCCAACCCCAACACCTTCGGCTCGGCCAACGATTATCAGCTCGCCCGCGCGGTCGACATGCTGCGCGGCGTGACGTTGTTCGGCCAGACCAAGGCGGCGGAGTGAGAGATGGCCCGCCGGCCGGTTACCGGCCCGGCACCGGGGTGATGTTGCTCGACAAGAGCGGACTCGTCTTCGTCGCCCGGCGCATCGGGACGCGCGATGCGTGGCAGATGCCGCAAGGCGGAATCGACAAGGGCGAGAACCCGCTCGAGGCGGCGCGGCGGGAATTGAAAGAAGAGATCGGCACCAACCAGGCGCAGCTTTTGGCCGAGAGCCCCAATTGGCACGTCTATGATTTTCCGCCGGACTTGCAGGGGAGCCTGTGGGGCGGGCGTTTCAAGGGCCAGGCGCAGAAATGGTTCGCCATGCGCTTCACCGGCAGCGAGGACGATATCGACCTCGACGCGCATATCCCGGAATTCGACGCCTGGAAATGGGTCAATGCCGTGGAGCTTCCCGCCCTCGCGGTCGATTTCAAGCGATCGCTCTACCGCGACCTGTTGGCGGAATTCGCGCCATTTCTGTCCGGTAGCCGCGCGGCGGGATAAGGCCGCCCTGTTCGAGCGCGAAAGCGCGGAGCCTCATCGTCCACCAGGCGATGCGGGCGGCGAGGCCTTCGAGCCGGCCGTTGGGCTTCAATCCCACCGCCTTGAAGATCATGGCCATGCCGCGCTCGACATGGGGACGGCGATAGACCGCATAGGCGCGCCGCAGATAGGAATGGACCGCTCGGCGGCGGTAATAGACCGCGTCCTCACGCTCATTGGCGACGTGATAGGCGAAAGCCAGCTCGTCATCCTCGGATTCGGCGATGCGGATGAGCGCGATCAGCAATCGCTGCCACAGCTTGGGCTTCTCGATCTCGAGATAGCGTTTCAAGTGGGTGTAGAACAGCTTGTAATGACGCAGTTCGTCGGCGGCGATGTGTCGGCAGATTTCCTTCAGCACCGGCTCCTGCGCCGCCTCGGCCAGCGCGGTGTAATAGGAACTGGTGCCGGTCTCGACCATGCAGCGCGCGATCAGCTCGCCCGAACGCGAGCCGCGCACCGAACCTTGCGGGTGCAGGGGCACGTGATAACCCTCGCTGAAGCGCGCGCAAGCCGCCTGGTGGTTGAAACCGGGATCGGCCAGCTCGGCCCAGCGGCCGAGCGCCTGGCCGTGCTGGATTTCTTCCGCGCCCCAAAGCCGGGCGGCCGCCTGGAACTCGGTATCCCCCGCGAAGACGCGGTTCAGATATTGGCTGTAGTCGGCGCCGTTCTGCTCGACCAGGCTCGCCGCCTTGACGAGCCGCAAAAGCTCGGGGTCGACCTTGCCGGGCTCGAATTTCTTCCAGGGGATGTCGGTGAGTTTCCAGTGATCCATAGCGGCGGCAGTATAAATTAACCATCGACCGCAGGGATAGGCCGGGTTTGAAACGAAAACGCGCCTAGTGCGCGAGGGCCTTGAGCGCGTCGAGCTTGGCGCGGGATGCGGCCAGGCGCCGTTCGGCCGCGCCGAGATGAGCGGCCAGTTCGGGCTTCTCCTCGGCCGACGCCCGGGCCGCCCGGTCCTTCAAGCCGGCGATTTCGCTTTCGAGCGCCTTCGCCTCGCCCTCAACCGCGGTGCGATTGATCTCGCCCACCGGCATGGCCTCGTCGGCCAGCACGGTGCAGCGCTCGGGCGAAACCTCGGCGAAGCCGCCCGAGACGAACAGGCGCTGCGTCACCGCGCGCTGGTCCTGGCCGTAGACGTCGATGACGCCCGGACGCACCGTGGAGATGAGCAGCGCGTGGCCCGGCAGCACGCCGAAATTGCCCTCGGTCCCCGGCACCACCACCATGGCGACATCCTCGGAGAGCAGCAGCTTTTCCGGCGAGACCAGTTCGAATTTTACCTTGTCGGCCATCGCGCCTTACGCTGCCTCCGCCGCCATCTTCTTCGCCTTCTCCACCGCCTCTTCGATGGTGCCGACCATGTAGAAGGCGCTTTCCGGCAGATCGTCATAATCGCCGGCGACGATCGCCTTGAAGGCCTTGATCGTGTCCTCGAGCTTGACGAACACGCCCGGCGTGCCGGTGAAAATCTCGGCGACGTGGAAGGGCTGACTCAAGAAGCGCTGGATCTTGCGCGCCCGGGCGACGGTGAGCCGGTCCTCTTCCGACAACTCGTCCATGCCCAGGATGGCGATGATGTCCTGGAGCGACTTGTAGGTCTGCAACACGCGCTGCACGTCGCGCGCCACCTTGTAATGCTCCTCGCCCACCACGCGCGGATCGAGCATGCGCGAGGTCGAATCCAACGGATCGACCGCCGGATAAATCCCGAGCTCGGCGATCTGGCGCGACAGCACGGTCGTGGCATCGAGATGCGCGAAGGAGGTCGCCGGCGCGGGATCGGTCAAATCGTCGGCGGGCACGTAGATCGCCTGGACCGAGGTGATCGAGCCCTTCTTGGTGGTGGTGATGCGTTCCTGGAGCGCGCCCATATCCGTGGCCAAGGTGGGCTGGTAACCGACCGCCGAGGGAATGCGGCCCAAGAGCGCCGAGACCTCGGAGCCCGCCTGGGTGAAACGGAAGATGTTATCGACGAAGAACAACACGTCCTGACCTTCCTCGTCGCGGAAATATTCCGCCAGCGTCAGCCCGGTCAGACCCACCCGTGCGCGCGCCCCCGGCGGCTCGTTCATCTGGCCGTAGACCAGCGCCGCCTTCGAGCCCGGCCCGTCGACCTTGATGACGCCCGATTCCATCATTTCGTGATAGAGGTCGTTTCCCTCGCGCGTGCGCTCGCCGACGCCGGCGAAGACCGAATAGCCGCCATGCGCCTTGGCGATGTTGTTGATGAGCTCCATGATGATGACGGTCTTGCCGACGCCGGCGCCGCCGAACAGGCCGATCTTGCCGCCGCGCGCATAGGGCGCCAGCAGATCGACCACCTTGATGCCGGTGACCAGAATCTCGGCCTCGGTCGACTGGTCGATGAATTCCGGCGCCGCCCGGTGAATCGGCATCATGAGCTTGGTCTTGATGGGCCCGCGTTCGTCCACCGGCTCGCCGACGACGTTGAGGATGCGGCCCAGGGTTTCGGGCCCGACCGGCACGCGAATGGCCGCGCCGGTATCGACCGCTTCCATGCCGCGCACCAAGCCGTCGGTCGTGTCCATGGCGATGGTACGCACCGTGTTCTCGCCCAGATGCTGCGCCACTTCGAGCACCAGGGTCTTGCCCTGGTTCTGCACGTGCAGCGCGTTCAGGATCGAGGGCAGGTCGGCGTCGAATTTGACGTCGACGACCGCGCCGATGACCTGGGAGATGGAGCCGACATTGTTCTTGGCCATGGTGGATTCCCTCTAAAGCGCCTCGGCGCCCGAAATGATCTCGATCAATTCCTTGGTAATGTAGGCCTGGCGCTGGCGGTTGTAGGTCATGTTCAGCCGGTCGATCATCTCGCCGGCGTTGCGCGTGGCGTTGTCCATCGCCGTCATGCGCGCGCCTTGCTCGGAGGCCGCGTTCTCCAAAAGCGCGGTGAAAATTTTCACGCCCAGATTGCGCGGCAGCAGCGCGGCCAGGATTTCCTCTTCCTCCGGCTCGAATTCATAGATTCCGACCTTGGCGGCATCGGGCTTGTCCTTGCTCTCGGGAAGGGCGAAGGGGATGAGCTGCTGGCGGGTGACGATCTGGCTGATGGCCGACTTGAAGCGGTTGAAAACGATGGTGCAGGCGTCGAATTCGCCGGCCTCGAAGCGGGCGATCACGCGCGCCGCTATGTCCTCAGCGGCGGCGAAGGTGAGCCGCGGCCGGCCCACCTCGGTCAGGCTCTCGACGATGAGCTTGGCGTTGTCGCGCTTCAGCGCGTCGCGCCCCTTGCGGCCGATGGTGAGAATCTTCACCTGTTTTCCGGCGCGTTCCAGCTCGCGCAACGCGCGGCGCGCCTCGCGCAGGATGGTGGCGTTGAAGCCGCCGGCCAGGCCCCGATCCGAGGTCGCGACCACCAGCAAATGCACCGCATCCTTGCCGGATCCCGCCAGCAGGCGCGGCGCGTTGGGCATGCCCTTGAGATTGGCCGCGAGCGAGCTGAGCATGCGTTCCATGCGCACGGCATAAGGCCGCGCCGCGATCGCCGCTTCCTGCGCGCGGCGCAAGCGCGAGGCCGCCACCATCTTCATCGCCGAAGTTATCTTCTGCGTCGAGCGGACGGAGCGGATGCGGACGCGGAGTTCCTTGAGGCTCGCCATGGACTCAGGCGAAGCTCTTGGCGAAAGCGTCGAGGAAGGCCGACAATTCCTTTTCGGTGTCGGCGGCCAATTCCCGCTTGTCGCGAATGGACTGGAGAATCTTCGGCGCCTTGGCCTTGATGTCGCTCAGCATCAGGGTTTCGAAACGGGTGACGGCGGCTATCTCGACCTTGTCGAGATAGCCCCTTGTGCCGGCGAAGATCGAGACCACCTGTTCCTCGACCGGCATGGGCTTGAATTGCGGCTGCTTGAGGAGCTCGGTCAAGCGCGCGCCTCTTGCCAATAAACGTTGGGTCGCGGGATCGAGGTCCGAGGCGAATTGGGCGAAGGACGCCATTTCCCGGTACTGGGCCAATTCAAGCTTGATCTTGCCGGCGACCTGCTTCATCGCCTTAATCTGCGCCGCCGAGCCGACGCGGCTGACGCTCAAGCCGACATTGATCGCCGGCCTTATGCCGCGATAGAACAACTCGGTTTCGAGGAAGATCTGGCCGTCGGTGATGGAGATGACGTTGGTCGGGATATAGGCCGAGACGTCGCCGGCCTGGGTCTCGATCACCGGCAGCGCGGTCAGCGAACCCGAGCCGTGGTCGGCGTTCATCTTGGCGGCGCGCTCCAACAGGCGCGAATGCAGGTAGAACACGTCGCCGGGATAGGCCTCGCGCCCGGGCGGGCGGCGCAGCAACAGCGACATCTGGCGATAGGCCACCGCCTGCTTGGAGAGATCGTCATAGACGATGACGGCGTGCATGCCGTTGTCGCGGAAATACTCGCCCATGGCGCAGCCGGTGTAAGGCGCCAGGAACTGGAGCGGCGCGGGCTCGGAGGCGGTGGCGGCCACCACGATCGAATAGTCGAGCGCGCCGTAATCGGCGAGCGTCTTGACGATCTGCGCCACGGTCGAGCGCTTCTGGCCCACCGCGACATAGACGCAATAGAGCTTCTTGCCCTCGTCGCCGCCGGCATTGATCGCCTTCTGATTGAGGAAGGTGTCGATCGCGACCGCGGTCTTGCCGGTCTGGCGGTCGCCGATGATCAGCTCGCGCTGGCCGCGGCCGACCGGCACCAGCGCGTCGATGGCCTTGAGTCCGGTCTGCACCGGCTCGTGCACCGAGCGGCGCGGAATGATGCCCGGCGCCTTGACCTCGACGCGGGTGCGCTTCACGTCCTTGAGCGGCCCCTTGCCGTCGATCGGATTGCCCAGCGCGTCGACCACGCGGCCGAGGAGGCCCCTGCCCACCGGCACGTCGACGATGGCGCCGGTGCGCTTCACGGTGTCGCCTTCGCCGATGCCCGTGTCGTCGCCGAAGATGACGACGCCGACATTGTCGGTCTCGAGGTTGAGGGCCATGCCCTTGACGCCGTTCGGGAACTCGACCAGCTCGCCGGCCTGCACCTTGTCGAGGCCGTAAACGCGGGCGATGCCGTCGCCCACCGACAGCACTTGACCGACCTCGGCCACGTCCGCCTCGGTGCCGAATTGGGATATCTGCTTCTTCAGAATGGCGGAGATTTCGGCCGCGCGGATTTCCATATCAACCAACCCCTTTCATCGCCAGCTCCAACCGCCGGAGCTTGCTCTTGAGCGACGCATCGACCATGCGCGAGCCCACCTTGATCACCAAGCCGCCCAAGAGGCCGGGGTCGATCTTGAGATCGATCGCCACCTTGCCGCCGACCGCCTTCCTGAGGCGCTCGTCGATCGCCTTGCGCTGCGCCTCGGATAATTCCTGCGCCGAGATCACCTGTGCCGTCACCTCGCCGCGCCGCGCCGCCAGGATGCCGAGAAAACCTTCGATCATTCCGGGGAGCTCGAACAGGCGGCGGTTGCGCGCGAGCAACCCCAGAAAATTGCGCGTCAATTCCTTGAACCCGGCGCGCTCCGCAAGAGCATTCACCGCCTTGGCCTGCTCGCCGCGCGCCAGCACCGGGCTGCGGATCGTGCGCCGCAAATCTGCGCTTTCGGTGATGAGCCCGCGCAGCGCCTTAAGATCGCCCGCGACCTCGTCGAGCGCCTTGCGTTCGTCGGCGAGATCGAACAGCGCCGCCGCGTAACGCTCCGCCAGTCCGGAAACGCCTGCCGATTCAGATGCCACTTGAACTTAGTTCCCTATTGGCCAGAGGCGAGACCGCCCTGGACAGCCCCACCCGCGATGCGCTTCCCGGCGCGTTGCCGCCGTCCGAAAGCCCCGTGGACGACCCCGCCGGAAAGCGGGCCGGTTCTAACATAGGGATATGACCCATGCAACCCGGCTGCCTGGGCAAAATGCCGCAACAATACAGCGGCTTAGATCACACGAAGCTGTAAGGATCGACGTCCACCTGGACGCGGATGGCGGCGGGCGGCTTGGCCCGCGCCAGCCAGTCGCGCAGCACCGCCTGGAGATTGGCGTTACGCGGCGCCTTGACCAGAAAGCGCCGCCGGTGCCGGCCGCGCAACCGCTCCAAGGGCGCGGGCGCGGGTCCCAACACCTCGACGCCATCGAGATGCGGCGCCGCCTTCGCGAAATCGCGCGCGGCGCGATCGGCGGCGGGGCCATCGGGGCCCGACAGGATGATCGCGGCCAGGCGGCCGAAGGGCGGCCAGCCGCCCGCGCGGCGCGATTGGGCCTCGGCGGCGAGAAAACGGTCGCGGTCGTCGCTCACCAGCGCCGCCATCACCGGGTGCTCGGGCATGAAGGTCTGGAGATAGACCCGGCCCGGGCGCTCGGCGCGGCCAGCCCTCCCCGCCACCTGGTGGAGCAGCTGATAGGTTCGCTCGGTCGCGCGCAGATCGCCGCCGGCCAATCCCAGGTCGGCATCGACCACGCCGACCAGGGTGAGCATCGGGAAATGATGGCCCTTGGCCATGACCTGCGTACCGATCAGCACATCGATCTCGCGGCGCTCGACGCGTTCGAGCAATTCCTCCATGGCGCGCGGACCGGATAGCGTGTCGCTCGCCATCACCTGCAACCTTGCCGCCGGGAAACGCAATGCCACTTCCTCGGCCAGGCGCTCGACCCCCGGACCGCAGGGAGCGAAGCTGCCGGCGGCGTTGCATTGCGGACAATGCGCCGGCGGCGGCGCGGTATAGCCGCAGTGATGGCACAGCAGCCTTCCGTGCGAGCGGTGCTCGATCAGCCAGGCGGTGCAGTTGGGACATTGCAACCGAAAGCCGCATTCGCGGCAGAGCGTCAGCGGCGCATAGCCGCGCCGGTTCAGGAACAGCATCGCCTGCTCGCCCGCCTTGAGCGTGTCCTCGAGCGCGCGCACCAAAGGCGGCGACAGAAAGCGCTGGCGCTCGGGTTTCTCCTGGCGCAGATCGATCACGCGAATCTCGGGCAATTGCGCGATGCCGTGCCGCGCCGGCAGATGGAGCCGCGCATAACGCCCCTGTTCGACATTGACCGTTGTTTCAAGCGACGGCGTGGCCGAGACCAGGACGATCGGAATCTGGGCGAGCGACGCGCGCACCACCGCCATGTCGCGGGCGTGATAGATCACGCCTTCCTCCTGCTTGAAGGAGGTTTCATGTTCCTCGTCCACCACGATCAGGCCCAATTCGCGGAAGGGCAGGAACAGCGCCGAGCGAGCGCCCACCACCACCCGCGCCTGGCCCTCGGCGACTTGGCGCCAGGTCGCGCGGCGCGCGGCATTACCCAGATCGGAGTGCCATTCGGCCGGGGCCGCGCCGAAGCGCTCGGCAAAGCGCGCCAGCAGCTGCGCCGAAAGCGAAATCTCGGGCAGCAGCACCAGCGCCTGCTTGCCCGCCTTGAGCGCCGCGGCAATGGCGTCGAAATAAACCTCGGTCTTGCCCGAGCCGGTGACGCCGTCCAAGAGCGTCACGGAATATCCCCCCTGCGCCGCCTTGGCGGAGAGATCCTTGGCCGCCAGCGCCTGGGCCATCGACAAGGGTGGGCCGGCCAGTTTCCAATCGGGCTGAGGCGGCAGAAACGGCGGCAGATCAACTTCTTCGAGAAATCCCAGCTTGGCCAGGCCCTTCACCACGCTTGAGCCGCAGGATGCCCGCCGGGCGAGATCGGCTAGTGTCGCGGCCGGACCGCCTTCCAGCGCCTTCAGCACGCGGCGGCGCGCCGGGGTCAGCGACTCGGTCTCGGCGGCCAGGGCGCGCGCGCCCGCCGGGCTCATTGCATAGGCGGGAATGGCGCGCGGCGGATGCAACGCCTCGGGCACGCTCATCGCCATCTTGAGCACGGCGCCGGGCGGAGCGAGATTATATTGCGCCACCCAATCGACGAATCGGCGGAGCTCGGGGCGCAAGGGCGGCGCGGGCAGACGCTCGGCCACCGCTTTGAGCTTGGCCTCGGCCACATCGCCCGAATCCTCGCCCCAGACCACGCCAATCAGCGTGCGCCGCCCCAAGGGCACGCGCACGAAATCGCCGGGCGCGAGAGCGACGCCGTCGGGCGTGCGGTAATCATAGGCTCCGGCGAGCGGCAACGGCAACAGCACGCTCACGCGCCCCAAGGATAGGGCTTCGGAACTGGAATCACGGTCGGGCATGGGCTACACTCTGGACCAAAGGGTGACGCGCATGAAGTTTTTCATCGACACCGCCGATATCGCCGAGATTCGCGACCTGGCCGCGACCGGGCTGGTCGACGGCGTCACCACCAACCCGACGCTGATCGCAAAATCGGGGCGCAATTTCCTCGACGTGGTGCGCGAGATCTGCGCCGTGGTGCCCGGCCCGGTGAGCGCCGAAGTGGCCGCGACCGATCACCCCACCATGCTGGCCGAGGGCCGCAAGCTGGCGAAGCTCGCCAAGAACGTAACCGTGAAAGTGCCGCTGACCAAGGACGGACTCAAGACCTGCAAGGCGCTCGCCGCCGAAGGCACCATGGTCAACGTCACGCTGTGCTTCTCGGCGGCGCAGGCGATTCTCGCCGCCAAGGCCGGCGCGACATTCGTCTCGCCCTTCGTCGGCCGGCTCGACGATATCGGCGAAGACGGCATGGCGCTGATCGCCGACATCGTCCAGATCTACCGCAACTATCCCGAATTCAAGACCCAGGTGCTGGTGGCCTCGATCCGCCAGCCGATGCACGTGGTCCAGGCGGCGAAGCTCGGCGCCCATGTCGGCACCATTCCGCCCGCGGTGCTGCGCCAGCTCTTCCTCCACCCCCTGACCGACAAGGGGCTGGCGGCTTTCCTCGCCGATTGGGCCAAGACCGGCCAGTCGATCCTGGGCGAGAATAAAAAACCCGCCGCGGCGGCCGAATAGGCGGGGGCCGGACAATGGACCGCACCAAGGATAAACAAACCGCCGCCGCATCGCCGGTGACGGTCGAGCGTTCCGCCGCCGCCACCGAGGTGATCGCCTTCCTGCGCCGCAATCCGGATTTCTTCGTCCAGCATCCCGAGATACTCGACCTGCTGACGCCGCCGGCGGCGACGCGCGGCGAAGGCGTGGTCGACATGCAGCAATTCATGCTGAAGCGCCAGCGCGACGACATCGTCAAGCTCAAGGGCCAGCAACGTTCGCTGATCGGCACGACCAGGGCCAATCTCGCCAGCCAGACCCGCGTCCATACCGCGGTCCTGACCCTGCTCTCGGCGTCGAGCTTCGAGCAGTTGATTCAGATCGTCACCACCGATCTCGCCATGCTGCTCGATGCGGACGTGGTCACGATCGGCGTCGAGGGCAATGGCGCCAAGCACCGCCTGGCGCATCAAGGCGTGCAAATACTCGCAACCGGCACGGTCGACCGGGTGCTGGGGCCGGAGCGCGACGTGGTGCTGTTTTCCGACGCGCCGGGCGATCCCGCGCTGTTCGGCGGGGGCGCCGATCTGGTGCGCTCGGCGGCTTTGCTGCGCCTATCGGTCAGCCGCGCGGGGCCAGCCGGGCTGTTGTGCATCGGCACGCGCAAGCCGGGCCGCTTCCACCCCGGCCAGGGCACCGAATTGCTTGGCTTCCTCGCCCGTTCGCTCGGCATCACCATCGCCGCATGGCTCGACCTGCCGGCGTGAAGCCCGGCCGCAAACAAGCCCAGTCCTTCCGTCCCGATCCGACGCCGCTCCATCGTTTCGCGGCATCGCAGGAATTGGTCGAGGCGATTTCCGCCTGGCAAGCCTGGCTCACGCATGAGAAACGCTCATCGCCCCACACCCTTGCCGCTTATGGCCGCGATCTCGCCGGTTTCCTCGAATTCCTGACCGGCCATCTCGGCGGCGTGGCGAGCTTAGAAAAACTGGAAACGCTGGCGCCGGCCGATTTCAGGGCCTATCTCGCGAAGGGCGCGCGCGAGGGCCGCAAGCACAGCACCTCCGCGCGCAAGCTGTCGGTGTTGCGCGGATTCTTCCGCTTCCTCGCCAAGCGCAAGATTTTATCCAACGCGGCGCTCGCCTCGGTCAGAAGCCCCAAGCTCGGCAAGCCGGTGCCCAAGGCCTTGACCGAACGCGAGACTGGGGAGGCGCTGGCGCGAATATCCTCGCTCGAAGCCAAGCCGTGGATGGGCAAGCGCGATCTCGCCATCATGATGCTGCTTTACGGTTGCGGGCTCAGGCTATCCGAAGCGCTGTCGTTGACGCGATCCGAGTCGCCGGAGCCGGGGGGCATGCTGCGCATCACTGGCAAGGGAAACAAGACCCGCCTCGTGCCGGTGCTGCCGGCGGTGGCGGAGGCGGTGAAGGATTATCTGGCATCCTGCCCGCTCGAACTCGGACCGGACGACCCGCTCTTCGTCGGAGCGAGGGGTGCCGTGCTCAACCCGCGCCTGGTGCAAGGAACCATGGCGAAGCTCCGCGCCGGGCTGGGCTTGCCCGAGCACGCCTCGCCCCATGCGTTGCGCCACAGCTTCGCCACCCATCTCTTGGCGGGCGGCGCCGATCTGCGCGCCATCCAGGAATTGCTCGGCCATGCGAGTCTTTCGACCACGCAGCGCTACACCGCGCTCGACGCAACCCGTCTGTTAGCCGTGTACGATAAATCGCATCCACGCGCCAAGAGCTAGAGCTTGCGGATGGCGAGGAGCGCCGTCAACGAGCCCAGCCCCATGGTGACGAAGCCCAGGCCCCAGGCGAAATGATTGGCCCCGCCCCCGGCGGCGTCCAGCACCACGCCCACGGCCAGCGGCCCGGCCACGCCGCCGGCGAAACCGATCAGCGAGTGGACCGCCAAGGTCACGCCGCGCTGGCCGGGAAGCGAACTCACCACCGCGCCGTTGGTGAGCGCCGCGGAATCGCCCATGATGAACATGTTGTAGAGGCAGCATAGCGCCGCCACCACCCAGACCGGCAGGCCGGCGCTGAAACCGGCGGCAATGGAAGCGAGGAAGGAGAGCACCATCACCCGGCCGATCATCCGGCGCCGGTCGGCGCGCACCGCCACTTCGGCGCCGTAGATGCTGGCCAGCGTGCCGATCACAGCCGCAGCGGTGGCAATCCAGTTCGCCAGCGTGCCGTCACCCGAACCGCCGCGCAAATGCTCGGCATAGATCAGATAGGCCACCATCCAGGCGCGCACAGCGAAGAGCTCGAAGATGTGGCCGGCATAACCCAGGATAAAGGCCATGGCGGCGCGGTTCTTGAATACCGGGCGAAAATCGAAGCGGCGTCCCCGTCCTTCCGTCTGCGCCGCGCTGGGTGCCAAGGGCGGCACCAGGAAATAAATCGCCACGAAGGACAACGCCGACCCCGCGGCCGCGCCCCAGAACACGGCGCCCCAACCGAGCCAATCCGCCATTTCGCCGGTATAGGCATAAGAGATGGCGGTGCCCAGGCTGAACCCGGAGGTGTAATAGGCGACGTAACGGTTCTGGCGCGGCCCCGGCACGCGATCCGTCAGCAGTTTCAGCCCCGGCATGTAGGTGCCGGCAAGCCCGAATCCTGCGATGAAACGGAACAGGGCCGCCGACCAGAAGCCCTGCGCGAACAGCGCATAACCGGCCGAGGCGGCGAGGCCGGTGACGAGCGAAAAGAGATAAATCTTGCGCGGATCGGTGTGGTCGGTGGAGCCCACCAGCAGCGGCACCGCCGCGACATAGCCCGCCAAATAGAGGCTGCTGATCCAGCCGGCTTCGGTGTTGTCGAGGCTCCAAAGCCTCTGAAACTCCGGCAGCAACGCGGCGAAGCTCGACGTGCCGAGCATGCCCAGCACCGAAGTCGCAAGCAATATGGCAATAAGCGCGGCCGGAGACGGCTCGCGCCCGATCCTGGACATGGGCCTAAATATGGATCGGGTGGCCTTCGACCGCCAGCGCGGCTTCTTTCACCGCCTCGTTCAAGGTGGGGTGGGCGTGGACGGTGCGGGCGATATCCTCGGCGCTGGCGCCGAATTCCATCGCCACCGCGGCTTCGGCGATGATGGTGCCGGCGTCGCCGCCGATGATGTGCACGCCGAGAACCCGGTCGCTCTTGGCCTCGGCCAGAATCTTGACGAAGCCCTCGGTGAAGGCGTTGGCGCGGGCGCGGGCATTGGCCGAGAACGGGAACTTGCCCGACTTGTAGGATATCCCCGCCTGCTTGAGCTGCTCCTCGGTTTTGCCCACCGCCGCCACTTCGGGCCAGGTATAGATCACCGCCGGGATGCAATCGTAATCGAGCCCGGGCTTGTATCCGGCGAGACGCTCGGCCAGCACCACGCCCTCCTCCGACGCCTTATGCGCCAGCATCGGGCCGGATATCGCGTCGCCGATGGCGTAGACGCCGGGGACATTGGTGGCAAAAAACGCGTCGGTCTTGATGCGGCCTTTCTCGTCAAGCTGCACTTTCAGCGATTCCAGGCCGAGGCCGTTGGTGAAGGGCCGGCGCCCGACCGAGACCAGAACCACATCGGCCTTCAATTCCTCGCGCTTGCCGCCCTTGGCCGGCTCGAGCGCCAGCTTGACGCCGTCATTGCCGGGCTTGGCCTCGACCACCTTGGTGCCGAGGCGGAAGACGAAGCCCTGCTTTTCCAGCGAGCGCTGCAAGGCGGCGGAGAGCTCGCCATCCATGCCGGGAGTGATGTGGTCGAGAAACTCGACCACCGTGACCTTCGATCCCAAGCGCCGCCACACCGAGCCCATTTCGAGGCCGATATAGCCGCCGCCCACCACCACCAGGCTTTCCGGCACGGACGGGAGCGCCAGCGCGCCGGTCGAGGAGACGATGCGCTTCTCGTCGATCTTGATGCCCGGCAGATCGGCGCTTTCCGAGCCGGTGGCGATGATGATCGCCTTCTTGGCCGAGAGCGCGCGGCTGCCGCCGGCGTTGAGCGCGACATCAACCTGGCCGGGCGCGGTCAGCTTGGCCGTGCCCTTGACGTATTCGACCTTGTTCTTGCGGAACAGGAATTCGACGCCCTTGGTGTTCTCGGCCACCACCTTGTCCTTGCGCGCCAGCATGGCGGGCAGATCGAGCGCGACCCCCGAAACCTTGATGCCGTGCTGGCCCAGCGCATGTCGCGCCTCCTCGTATTTTTCCGAGGACTGGAGCAGCGCCTTCGAAGGAATGCAGCCTATATTGAGGCAGGTGCCGCCCGGCGTGTCGCGTTTATCGACGCAAGCGATGCTCATGCCGAGCTGCGCCGCGCGGATGGCGGCCACATAACCGCCCGGCCCCGCGCCGATGACGATGACGTCGAAGCCGTCGGCCATCGCTCAGACGCCGAACAGCAAGCGTTCGGGATCCTCGATGCATTCCTTGACGCGCACCAGGAATGTGACCGCCTCGCGCCCATCGACCAGGCGGTGATCGTAGCTCAGCGCCAGATACATCATCGGCCGGGCGACGATCTGGTCGCCCACCACGACCGGCCGCTTCTGGATCTTGTGCATGCCGAGAATGGCGGATTGCGGCGGGTTGAGGATCGGCGTCGACATGAGCGAGCCGTAGACCCCGCCATTGGTGATGGTGAAGGTGCCGCCCGACAGCTCTTCGAGCTTCAATTTTCCGTCACGCGCGCGGTGGCCCAGATCGGCGACTTGTTTCTCGATGTCGGCGAAGTCGAGCCGGTCGGCGTCGCGCAGCACCGGCACCACCAACCCTTGCTCGGTGCCGACCGCCACGCCGATGTCGTAATGATTCTTGTAGATGATTTCGTCGCCGTCGATCTCGCCATTGGCCGCGGGAATTTCCTTCAAGGCGACGATACAGGCCTTGACGAAAAACGACATGAAGCCCAGACGCACGCCGTGTTTCTTCTCGAATTCGGCGCGGTAGCGTTCGCGGAGATTTATCACCTCGGTCATGTCCGCTTCGTTGAAGGTGGTGAGCATGGCCGCGGTGTTCTGCGCCTCCTTGAGGCGCTCGGCGATCCGGCGCCGAAGCCGGGTCATGCGCACGCGCTCTTCCCGGGCGCCGAGTTCGCGGGGGGCGGCGGGCGCGGGCGGTTTTTCGAGCGCGGTCAGAACGTCGCCCTTGGTGAGGCGCCCGTCCTTGCCCGAGGGCGCGACACGCGCCGGATCGAGGCCGCTCTCCTGAACCAGGCGCCGTACCGCCGGGCCGGAACGCGAAACGGCATCGGCGGATTCTTTGGTATTCGTGACGTTCGCCGCGGGGGGCGCGGCCGCTTTCGCCGCGGGCGCCGGAGCCGGTTTGGGCGCCGAAGCGACAAGTTTCGGCGCGGATGCCGGCCTTGCGGCTGGTTTGCTCGCACCGTCGGATATGCGGCCCAGGACGCCGCCGACCGAGACATTGCCGTCCTTGGGCACCAGGATTTCGGCGAGCGTGCCCGCCGCCGGGGCGTTCACTTCAAGCGTCACCTTGTCGGTTTCGAGTTCGACCAGCGGATCGTCGACCGCCACCGCATCGCCCTGGCTTTTGAGCCAGCGCGCGACGGTGGCCTCGGTGACGGATTCGCCCAAGGGCGGAACGATGATGTCGGTGGCCATGGTCCTCTTCCCGTCCCTATTTAAGCTGAAGCCAAGGCTTCGTCCACCAGCCGCGCCTGTTCCACGGCATGGCGCTTAGCCAGGCCGGTGGCGGTGGCCGCCGCCTCGGGCCGGCCGACATAACGCGCGCGCTTGGCCTTGAGATCGAGCGCGGCCAGCGCCTTTTCCAGGCGGCGGTCGATGAAGGACCAGGCGCCCATATTCTCCGGCTCCTCCTGCACCCAGACGAACTCGGCGTTCTTGTAGCGCAAGGCCTGCTCGACGAAGGTCTTGGCCGGGAAGGGATAGAGCTGCTCGACGCGCAGGATGGCGATGTCGTCGATTTTCCGCTCGCGCCGCGCATGCAGCAGGTCGAAATAGACCTTGCCGCTGCACAGCAACACGCGGCGGACCTTGGCGTCGTCGAGCTTATCCACTTCGCCGATCACGCGGTGGAAGGACGTGCCCGGCCCCATCTCGGTCAGGGCGGACGCCACCTCGGGACTTCTCAAGAGCGACTTGGGCGTCATGATCACCAGCGGCTTGCGGAAATCACGCCGCACCTGGCGGCGCAGAACGTGAAAATAATTCGCCGCCGAGGTCAGGTTGCACACTTGGAGATTGTCCTGGCCGCAGAGCTGGAGGAAACGCTCGAGCCGCGCCGATGAATGCTCCGGTCCCTGGCCCTCATAGCCATGCGGCAGCAACAGCACCAGGCCCGACATGCGCAGCCACTTGGCCTCGCCCGAGGCGATGAACTGGTCGATGATGACCTGGGCGCCGTTGGCGAAATCGCCGAACTGGGCCTCCCACAAAACGAGCGAGCGTGGATCGGCCAGGCTGTAGCCGTATTCGAATCCCAGCACCGCGGCTTCCGACAAGGGGCTGTCGATCACCTCGAATTGCGCCTGGCCGCCGCGGATGTGGTTCAAGGGGATATAGCGCTCCTCGGTCTCCTGGTCGAACAGAACGGCATGGCGCTGCGAGAAGGTGCCGCGGCCGGAATCCTGCCCCGAGAGGCGCACGCAAGCGCCCTCGGCCAGGAGCGTGCCAAAAGCCAGCGCCTCGGCCGTCGTCCAGTCGATGCCCTCGCCCTTCTCGATGGTCTCGCGCTTGGCGTCCAATTGCCGGACGATCTTGCGGTTGACGTTGAAGCCCTGGGGCACGCGGGTTAACGCCGCGCCCACTTCTTTCAACAGCGGCAATTCCACCGCGGTGGTGCCGCGCCGGTCCTCGCCCGAGGCGACGGCGAAGCCCTTCCACACGCCTTCGAGCCAATCGGCCTTGTTGGGGCGATAGCTCTTGGCCGCCTCGAAATCGTCGTCGAGCCGCTTCAAGAAATCCTGCGCGATCTTCTCGGATTCCTCGGCGCTGATGAGGCCTTCGGCGGCCAGACGCTTGGCATAAATCTCGCGCGTCGTCGGATGCGACGCGATCGCCTTGTACATCAGCGGCTGGGTGAAGGCCGGTTCGTCGGTCTCATTATGGCCGTGGCGGCGGTAACAGAAGATATCGACCACCGCGTCCTTCTTGAAGCGGTGGCGGAATTCGGTGGCGATGCGCGCGACATGCACCACCGCCTCGGGATCGTCGCCATTCACGTGGAAGATCGGCGCCTGGACGATCTTGGCGACATCGGACGGATAAGGGCCGGAGCGGGCATAGGCCGGGCTGGTCGTGAACCCAATCTGGTTGTTCACGATGAAATGGATGGTGCCGCCGGTGCGGTAACCCTTGAGCTCGGAAAGCTCGAGCGTCTCGGCCACCGGGCCTTGGCCGGCAAACGCGGCGTCGCCATGCATCAAGAGCCCGATCACCTGATCGCGCTCGGTGTCGCCGCGCAGAAGCTGCTTGGCGCGCACCTTGCCGAGCGCCACGGGATTGACCGCCTCCAGATGCGACGGATTGGCGGTGAGCGACAAATGCACGACGGTGCCGTCGAAGTCGCGGTCGGACGAAGTGCCGAGATGGTATTTCACGTCGCCCGATCCCTGCACGTCCTCGGGATTGGCGGCGTTGCCCTGGAATTCGGAGAACAGCGCCTTGAACGGCTTGCCCATCATGTTGGTGAGGACGTTGAGGCGGCCGCGATGCGGCATGCCGATCACCAGCTCCTTCATGCCGAGCTGGCCGCCGCGCTTCAAGACCTGCTCCAGCGCCGGAATCAATGACTCGCCGCCTTCGAGGCCGAAGCGCTTGGTGCCGGTGTAGCGCTTGTCGAGGAACCGCTCGAGCAGCTCGGCTTCGGTCAGGCGTTCGAGGATGGCGCGCTTGCCGCGCTCGGTGAAATCGGTCTGGTTGCGCGGCACCTCGATGCGCGCCTGTATCCATTGGCGCTGTTCGAGTTCCTGGATGTGCATGTATTCGACGCCGACATGGCCGCAATATGTCGCCTTGAGCGCGCCGATGATCTCCTTGAGCGTCGCCGTGGTGAAGCCAAGCGTATTGTTGACGAAGATCGGCCGGTCGTAATCGGCCGCGGTGAAACCGTAGGTCGCGGGATCGAGATCGGGATGCGAGGTGCGCCGCTCGAGACCCAAGGGATCGAGATCGGCGATCAGGTGGCCGCGCACGCGATAGGCGCGGATCAACTGCAAGGCGTGAATGGCATCGAGCGTCGCCAGGCGCGCATCCTGCGGCAACTCGGCGAGTGCGGCGTGGCCATTGGCGTTGCCCGTTGCCGGAACCGCCGCGCCGTTTCCTTCTTCGATGATCTGGCCGCGCTTCCCGCCCCAGGCGGGTCCCTCCCGATCGCGCAGGAAAGCCTTGGGCTCCTCGCCCAACTCGGCGAAGAATCCCCGCCAGCTCGCATCGACCGATTGCGGGTCGTCGAGATAGCGGGCGTAAAGCTCGGCGATGAAGGCGGCGTTGGTGCCGGTGAGGAAGGTGTTTTTATCGAGTCGCGGCATATCGGTTTTCTTGGTCCCTGACCCTAAAAGGCGCCCGGGTCCATCTTACACATTGGGTCCCGGTCGCCCGAAACCTAGCCCTGAATTGTGACATGGCTGCCATACTCCCGGCGGAGTCCTAACGGTTTTTGACCATGCAAAACCCGTGCAAACCAGCCCTAGGTCTTGGCCCCGGCGAGGAGCTTCTTGGTGGCGTCGAGCAGCCCCCGGACGGCGGCGACCGATTTGTCGAAGGCGGCCTTCTCCTCGGGATCGAGCGCGATTTCGACGATGCGCTCGACGCCTTTCTCGCCCATCACCACCGGCACGCCGACATAGAGATCCTTGACGCCGTATTGGCCGGTGAGCCAAGCGGCGCAGGGCAGCACGCGCTTCCTGTCGCGCAAATAGGCTTCGGCCATGGCGATCGCCGATGAGGCGGGCGCGTAGAAGGCCGAGCCGGTCTTGAGCAGATTGACGATCTCGCCGCCGCCGTCGCGGGTGCGTTGCACGATCTTGTCGAGTCGCTCCTTGGTGGTCCAGCCCATCTTGACGAGGTCGAGCAGCGGAATCCCGGCCACGGCCGAATAGCGGATCAGCGGCACCATGCTGTCGCCATGGCCGCCGAGGACGAAGGCGGTCACGTCCTCGACCGAGACTTTGAATTCCTCGGCGAGGAAATAGCGGAAACGCGCGCTGTCGAGTACGCCCGCCATGCCGACGACGCGGGATTGCGGCAATCCGCAGGCCTCGCGCAGCACCCAGACCATCACGTCCAAGGGATTGGTGATGCAGATGACGAAGGCGTTGGGGGCGTTGGCCTTGATCGCGGCGCCCACCTGGGCCATCACCTTGGCGTTGATGCCGATCAGATCGTCGCGGCTCATGCCCGGCTTGCGCGGCACCCCGGCGGTGACGATCACCACGTCGGCGCCGGCGATGGCGGCGTAATCGTTGCTGCCCATATAACGGGCATCGAAGCCTTCGACCGGCGTCGCCTCGGCCAGATCGAGCGATTTGCCTTGCGGCACGCCCTCGACGATGTCGCACATGACCACGTCGCCCAGATTCTTCAACCCGGCGAGCAGCGCGAGCGTGCCCCCGATCTGGCCGGCCCCCACCAGCGCGATCTTCTTGCGTGCCATACGGAACCTCTTATCGGAAATGAGGCGCGGGTCTTAGCGCGTTTCCTGCCCGGCTTCAAGCCCCGAACTTCAAGTCACCCCGCGATATAGTCGGCGCTTTGCATTTCATTGAGGCGCGAGACGGTGCGCTGGAATTCGAACGAGCCGTCGCCCTCGATATAAAGCTCAGCCGGGGGCGCCGCGGCCGAGGCCACCAGCCGCCCATGCGCCTCGTAAAGCGTGTCGATGAAGATGTTGAAACGCCGGGCCCGGTCGCGGTTCTCGGGACCGAGGCGCGGAATGCCCTCGACGATGAAGGTGCGGTAGCGTTGGGCCAAGGCCAGGTAATCGGCCGCGCCGAGCGGCTCTCCGCACAATTCCTCGAAACCGAACCAGGCGACGCCGCCCGCCGCGCGCGGCACGGTGACAAAACGCCCGCGCAGTTCGAGCCTGGCGGGTCCGGCCGAGGCGTTGTCGGTGAGCTCGGCGAAGATGTTTTCGAGCGCGCGATAAGCGTTGTCATCGGCCGGGGTGAAATAGACCTGTCGGCCGGAAAGCCGGACCATGCGGTAGTCGCGTTGGCCGTCGAGTTCGAGGATATCGAGCCTGCGTTTGAAGAGATCGATGAAGGGCAGAAACCGCTCGCGCTGCAAGCCGCCCTCGTAAAGCGCATCGGGCGCGCGGTTCGACGTCGCCACCACCACCACGCCCGCGTCAAATAACGCTTCAAAGAGCCGCCCCAGGATCATGGCGTCGGCGATGTCGTCGACGTCGAACTCGTCGAAACACAGCAGCGCCGCCTCTTGCGCGATCTCCGCCGCCACCGGCCGTATCGGATCGCCCTTCTCTTCGCGCCGCGCATGGATGCGGTCATGCACTTCAAGCATGAAGGCGTAGAAATGGACGCGCCGCTTGCGCGAGAACGCGACCGAAGCGAAGAACATGTCCATCAGCATGGATTTGCCGCGGCCGACCTTGCCGTAGATATAGAGTCCGCGGGGCGTCTCGCCGGTGAGCCGGGCCCACCAGCCGCGGGCGTTATCGGATTTGTACCGCTTCAGGCTTTGCCACAGCGCCTGGAGCTTCGCCGCGGCATCCTTTTGCGCTTCATCCGGCACCAGCTCGCCCGAATCGACGCGTGCGCGGTAAAGCATCTCGGGACCGGCCACGATGGCAAGGGCCCCGGAATCTCGTGGGGCGCGTCGCGGCGAGGCGGGGGGCGAGGGCGGCATGGAACGCGCTGTCATAGCGAATTTCGCGCCGCGATGCAAAATCGGGGATAAACTCGGCGCATAAGACAAGCCAGGGAGGTTGCGATGAACGAAGATCGCCTGAACATCGAAATCCGCAAATTCCTCAAGACCGTCGGGGTCACCTCGCAGCGCGAGATCGAGAACGCGATGCGCGCGGCGGAATCCGCGGGCAAGCTCAAGGGCAAAACCCGGCTTGCGGCCAAGATGACGCTGAGCCTGCCGGAGATCGGGCTCTCCCGAAGCATCGACGGCACGATCGATTTCGAGACGCCTTACGATCCTAACTCTTCGTCACCATCATCTGCTTGATCGCGCCGATCGCCTTGCCCGGGTTAAGGCCCTTGGGGCAGGTGTTGGTGCAATTCATGATGGTGTGGCAGCGATAGAGCTTGAAGGGATCGTCGAGCGCGTCGAGGCGCTCCTTGCTCTTGCCGTCGCGGCTGTCGGCGAGCCAGCGATAGGATTGAAGCAGCACGGCGGGGCCGAGATACTTTTCGGGGTTCCACCAATAGCTCGGGCAAGCGGTCGAGCAGCAGAAACAGAGAATGCACTCCCACAAGCCGTCGAGCTTCGCGCGCTCTTCGACCGATTGCAGCCGCTCGCTATCCTTGGGCGGCTCCTTATCGTTCTGGAGCCAGGGCTGGACCGAGGCGTATTGCGCGTAGATGTGGCTGATGTCCGGCACCAGGTCCTTGATCACCGGCAGATGCGGCAGCGGATAGATCGCGACGTCGTCCGGCACGTCGTCGATGTATTTGAGGCAGGCGAGCGTGTTGGTGCCGCCGATGTTCATGGCGCAGGAACCGCAGATGCCCTCGCGGCAGGAACGCCGGAAGGTGAGCGTGGTGTCGACCTCGCCCTTGATCTTGATGAGCGCGTCGAGAACCATCGGCGCGGTCTGGTCGAGATCGATGGTATAGCTGTCCATCCGCGGATTCTCGCCGTCCTCGGGATTCCAGCGGTAGATCCTGAAGGTCTTGACGCGCTTGGCGCCCTTGGGCGCCGGGAAGCTCTTGCCGGTGCCAACCTTGGAATTGGCGGGAAGGGTAAATTCGGCCATGCGCGGCTCCTCAGTAGACCCGTTCTTTGGGCGGGAAGGGCTGAACGTCGTTCGACAGCGTGAAATTATGCACCGGGCGGTACCCCAGCCTGGTCTTGCCGCGCTCGTCGGCCCAGGACAGGGTGTGCTTCATCCAATTCTGGTCGTCGCGCCTGGGGTAGTCCTCGCGCGCATGGGCGCCGCGGCTTTCGGTGCGGTTCAAGGCGGCATCGAGCGCCACCACCGACTGCGCCACCAAATTATCGAGTTCGAGGGCCTCGACCAGATCGCTGTTCCAGATCAGCGAACGGTCGGAAACCGCGATCTCGCGCATCGAAGCCGCGACATCCGCCATCTTGGAGACACCTGCCTGGAGCGTCTTGGCGTCGCGGAACACGGCGCAATATTGCTGCATCGTGTGCTGCATGGAGGCGCGGATTTCGCCGCTCTTGAGCCGGCCCTTGGCGTTGCGCATGCGGTCAAAGCGCGCCAGCGATTTCTCCTCGGCCGATGGCGGCAACGGCTTCTGCGCGATCCCTGGTTTCAATTTTTCCTGGGCGCGGAGCGCGCAGGCCCGGCCGAAGACGATGATGTCCAGGAGCGAATTGGTGCCGAGGCGATTGGCCCCGTGAACCGAAACGCACGCCGCCTCGCCGATCGCCATCAGCCCGGGCGCGACGCGGTCGGGATCGTCCGATGTAGGCGCCAGCGCCTCGCCGTGGATGTTGGTCGGGATGCCGCCCATGTTGTAATGCACCGTCGGCAGCACCGGGATCGGCTCGCGGTTGACGTTGACGCCGGAGAAGATCCGGGCGGTTTCCGAAATGCCGGGCAGGCGCTCATGCACCACCTTGGGATCGAGATGTTCGAGATGGAGCAGCAAATGATCCTTCTTCGGCCCGCAACCCCTGCCCTCGCGCATCTCGATGGTCATGGCGCGGCTGACCACGTCGCGCGAAGCCAGATCCTTGGCGTGCGGCGCATAGCGCTCCATGAAGCGTTCGCCCTCGGAATTGGTGAGATAGCCCCCTTCGCCGCGCACCGCCTCGGTGATGAGGCAGCCGGCGCCGTAGATGCCGGTGGGATGGAACTGGATGAACTCCATGTCCTGCAACGGGAGCCCGGCGCGCAGCACCATGGCGTTGCCGTCGCCGGTGCAGATATGCGCCGAGGTACAGGAGAAATAGGTGCGGCCGTAGCCGCCGGTGGCGATCACCACCGTCTGCGCGCGGAAGCGGTGGATCGAGCCGTCCTCGAGACACCAGGCGAGCACGCCGCGGCAGGTCTCGCCGTCCATCAGCAAATCGAGCACGAAATATTCGATGAAGAACTCGGATTGATGCTTCAAGCATTGCTGGTAGAGCGTATGCAGGATGGCGTGGCCGGTGCGGTCGGCGGCCGAGGCCGAGCGATGCGCGATCTCCCTGCCGTAATTGAGCGTATGTCCGCCGAAAGGCCGCTGATAGATCTTGCCGGTCTCGGTGCGCGAGAACGGCACGCCCATGTGTTCGAGCTCGATCACCGCCGGAATCGCCTCGCGGCACATGTATTCGATCGCGTCCTGGTCGCCGAGCCAGTCGGCGCCCTTGACCGTGTCGTACATGTGCCAGCGCCAATCGTCCTCGCCCATGTTGCCGAGCGCGGCGCCGATGCCGCCCTGCGCCGCCACGGTGTGACTGCGGGTCGGGAATACCTTGGTGATGCAGGCGGTCTTGAAGCCGGCGGCGCTCATGCCCAATGTCGCGCGCAAGCCCGCGCCGCCGGCGCCGACGACGACGACGTCGTAAACATGATCGGTGATGGGGTAGGCCGCCATGCTCAGGCCCCGAACCCGATCTTGGCGAGCGCTAAGAGCGCGATAACCGCCAGTGCCAGGGAACCGAGATAGACCGCCGCCACCGCCGCGCATTGGAGACGGGCGGCATGGACGTAATCCAGTATCACTTCGCGCACGCCCACCGCCATGTGATAGAGCACGGCAAGGACGAGCGCCGCCATCAGCAGGCCCGGCGCCGGATGCGACAGCCAGGAAACGAACTCGGCGCGGCCATCGCCCAGATGCGCGATCATCGAGGCGACGAACCACAGCACCAGCGGAATCAGCGCCAGCGCCGAAAGCCGCTGGTTGCGCCAATGATGGACGCTGGCGCCGCTCACAGCATCCCCCGCAGATGGAAACCCAGAATCCAGGCGGCGAGAGTGAGCAAGAGGCTGCCGGCCACCACCGTCCAGCCGGTGAGGTAGACCGTCTTCAGCTCGAAGCCCAAGCCCGCGTCCCAGGCGAGATGCCGGATGCCGTTCAATAGATGATAGAAGAGGCAGACACTCCAGCCGAAGAGGCAGAGCTCGCCGAACCAGGAGCCCCAGAAGCCCTGGGCCAGGGCGAAGGCGCCGTCAGACCAGGAGGCCGCGGCCAGAAACCAAACCAGGAACAAAGTGCCGACACTCAACGCCAAGCCGGTCATGCGATGCATGATCGATAGAAGAGTTGTCAGCTGCGGCTTGTAGATTTGCAGGTGAGGAGAAAGCGGCCGTTCAACAGGCGTCATCCGAAGGACCTTAGGACCTGGAAACGCGATCGAGGGGCTTGGTTTAGACCGCCCACCGCCCTTTAGTCAACGCCACACCGGAAAGCCCATGTCCGTAAATATCGTATAGGTCAAGTGTCGCGGCCAAGCCTCTGTTCGCGTGATGCTATGGCGGAAGCCAGGTCGAGAACGCGGCGCGCTGCCTCGACATGGAGACGCTCGACCAGCCTGCCATCGAGCACCGCGACGCCCTGGCCCTTGGCCAAGGCCGCCTCATGCGCCGCGATCACGCGCCGCGCGCGGTCGAGTTCGGCGGATGTCGGCGAGAACACGGCGTTGGCGCAGGATATGGTCTTGGGGTGGATCAGCGTCTTGCCGTCGAAGCCCAAGGCCCGGCCCTGGCGGCATTCCCGCTCAAATCCATCGGCGTTCTCGAGATCGAAATAGACGCCGTCGAGCAGAGCCAAGCCGTAAGCGCGCGCCGCCAGCACGACAAGGCCAAGCGCCGTCACCATCGGCTCGCGCGAGGGTGTTTCCTCGGCATGGAGTTCCTTCGACAGATCGGCGGTGCCCATGACCAGCGCCTTCAACCGCGGCGTCGCGGAGGCGATCGCCTCGGCGTGCAGCATGGCGCGAGAAGTCTCCATCATGCACCAGAGTCCGAGATCCTTGGGCGCGCCCGCTGAAATGAGCAGCGCCTCGGCGCGGCGCGGATCGTTCGCGCTTTCGACCTTGGGCAGCAGCACGGCGTCGATTCCCATCTGCGCCGCCGCCTTGAGATCGTCCTCGGCCCAGGACGTGTCGAGCCCGTTCGCGCGCAGAATCAGCTCGCGCCCGCCAAAACCGCCTTTCGCTACCGCCGCCGCCATGGATTTGCGCGCCTCGTCCTTGGCGCCGGGCGCCACCGAATCCTCGAGATCGAAGATCAGCGCGTCGGCCGGCAGGCCACGCGCTTTTTCCAGCGCGCGGGCGTTCGAGCCCGGCACGAACAGCACGCTGCGGCGGGGACGCGCGCCCAAGGCTTTCAAGCGGCCAGGATCAGAGCGCGCGGGCGGGTGCCTTGGCCGCCGATTTCAGATAATCGCGCACCAGCACCTCGGCGATCTGCACCGCGTTCAAGGCCGCGCCCTTGCGCAGATTGTCGGCCACCACCCACAGATTGAGGCCGTGCGGCACCGTCGGATCCTTGCGGATGCGGCTCACATAAACCGCGTCCTCGCCCGCCGTCTCGGCCGGGGTGACATAGCCCTCGTCGGCGCGATGGTCGACGACGATAACGCCCGGCGCCTTCTTGAGCGCGCTCCGGGCCTGGGCCTCGTCCAGGGGCTTCTCGAACTCGACATTGACCGCCTCGGCGTGGCCGATGAACACCGGCACGCGCACGCAGGTGGCGGTGAGCGCGATATCCATGCCGAGTATCTTGCGCGTCTCGCCCGCCATCTTCCATTCCTCCTTCGTATCGCCGCCATCGACGAACACGTCGATATGGGGAATGACGTTGAAGGCGATCTGCTTGGTGAACTGTTCCTTGCGGATCGGATCGTTGACGAAGACGCCGCGCGTCTGGCTGAAGAGCTCGTCCATCGCCTCGCGGCCGGCGCCCGACACCGACTGATACGTCGCCACCACCACGCGCTTGATGCGCGCGAGATCGTGCAACGGCTTCAACGCCACCACCAGCTGGATGGTCGAGCAATTGGGATTGGCGATGATGCCGCGCTTCTGGTATTGCGCGATCGCCTCGGGATTGACCTCGGGCACCACCAACGGCACGTCCTTGTCCATGCGGAATTGCGAGGTGTTGTCGATGACGACCGCTCCGGCCTTGGCGGCGCGCGGCGCGTGCACCGCCGACACCTTGGCGCCGGGCGAGAACAGCGCGAGATCGACGCCCTTGAAGTCGAACTTGTCGAGGTCCTCGACCTTGAGAACCGAATTCTCGCCGAAGGACACCTCGGCCCCGGCCGAACGCTCGGAGGCGACGGCATGGACCTTGGACACGGGGAATTGGCGTTCGGCGAGGATGCTCAGCATCTCGCGGCCGACATTGCCGGTGGCGCCCACCACCGCGACCCTGTAAGTCATCAAACCGCTCCGGAAATCCGCTTGTTAAGACGATGACTTAAGCCCCCCGGCGGCGATTGACAAGCCCGCCATGGGTTAAGGCCGCGCCATGCATGGGCTTTTATGTCGTTTTCGCGGCGGGTTCGGGCATAAAATGCGCCGCTTGAACCGCTCGGATGAAAGCCACCCCATGACCGCCACCCCCTCCCTCAAGAAACTGACGCCCCTCGACATCGCGCGCCGCAAGGGGGGCGAGCCGGTCGTGTGCCTCACCGCTTACAGCACGCCGATGGCGCGGCTCTTGGACCCGATCGCCGATCTGCTGCTGGTCGGGGATTCGCTCGGCATGGTGATCTACGGCTTCGAAAGCACGCTGCCAGTGACGCTCGAGATGATGATCGCGCATGGCGCGGCGGTGGTGCGTGGGGCGAAGCGCGCCTGCGTCATCGTCGACATGCCATTCGGCAGCTATCAGGAAAGCCCCGCCCAGGCGTTCCACGGCGCCGCGCGCATCATGGCCGAAACCGGCGCCGCCGGCGTCAAGCTTGAAGGCGGCGAGGCGATGGCCGAGACGGTGCGCTTTCTGGTCGAGCGCGGCATTCCGGTGCTGGGCCATATCGGCTTGCAGCCGCAATCGGTCAACGTCATCGGCGGCTTCCGCGCGCAGGGCCGCAGCGAGGCTGAGGCCGCGCGGGTGATGGCCGATGCGCGCGCGGCGGCCCAGGCCGGCTGCTTCGCCATCGTCATCGAAGGCACCAGCGAGCCGGTGGCGCGCCGCGCCACCGAAGCCGTTCACGTTCCCACCATCGGCATCGGCGCCTCGCCCGCCTGCGACGGGCAGATTCTGGTCACCGAGGATCTGCTGGGATTGTCCGGCATGCAATCGCCGCGCTTCGTCAAGCGCTATGCCGAACTCGGTCCCCTGGTATCCGCGGCGGCGGCGTCTTATGCCGAGGAGGTGCGGCAGCACCGCTTCCCCGGACCCGAGCATTGCTACGGGCCGAGTTCGATTGACGGCAAGTCCGGAAAACCGGCGGCCTCGACGCAAAGGCGCTGAAGCCCACTTAACCCGCGCGCGCTCAGCCCGGGGCGTAGCCCTTGCCGACCATGCAGCGGAAGATGATGCCTTGCGACTGATCCTGGTTGCGCGCCTGGTACGTGTCGCGGATGGTCGCCAGCGCGCCGGTATCCTGCCAATCCTTGCCGCGCGCCGATAAAATATCCTGGTTGATATTGGCGTCGGTGCGCGAAGCCGATTGGGCGAAGCTGTTGCAATCGGCGAGGTCCGCCGCCGCCATGGCGGGCGTCGCGCCATCCTTGTTCCATTGCCCCGGCCCGTTGCAGGCCAAAACCAGCAGCGGGGCCAGGAACATCAATGCGATCGAGGCTATTCGTCCCATCGGCTTCTCCCCTGCGGCCCGCCTTCGCAAGCGAGCCGCCCCCTATAGAGATTACCCTTAAAATCGGCCCGATTGGTAGTCGGTGATCGCCTGGCGGATTTCATCCGGCGTGTTCATGACGAAGGGGCCATAGCGCGCCACCGGCTCGTTCAGCGGATGCCCCGCCGCCAGCAGCACGCGCCCGGGCCCGCCCGCGAGTCGGACCGCTTCGCCCGGGCCGAACACGGCGATCTGGCCGCGCTCGACGCGTTGCGGCGGCTCCCCGAGCGCGGCATTGCCATCGAAGACATAGGCGAAGACGTTGTGGCCCGCCGGCAGGTCAATATCGGCGGCGGCTCCTCCCGGCAGCGTTACGTCGAGCAGCAGCGGCTCGGTGACGATGCCCTCGACCGGTCCCTTGGTCTTGCCCACGGACCCGGCGAGCACGCGCAGCTTCACGCCGCCCGGCAAGACGGTTTCGGGAATGCGCGCGGGATCGATGTCCTGATAACGCGGCGCCATCATCTTGTGTTTCGCCGGCAGATTGACCCAGAGCTGGAAGCCCCACATCAGCCCGTCCTCTTGCTCCGGCATTTCGGAATGGACGATGCCGCGGCCGGCGGTCATCCATTGCACCGAGCCCGGCACCAGCAGGCCCTTATTCCCCTTGTTGTCGCCGTGGCGCATGCGCCCGGCGAGGACATAGGTCACGGTCTCGAAGCCGCGATGCGGATGCTCGGGAAAACCGCCGGCGTAATCAGCGCCGGAATCCGAGCGTATCTCGTCGAGCAGCAGGAAAGGATCGAGCTCGGGCAGGCCGGGGCCGCCGATGACACGCGTCAGCTTGACGCCGTCGCCGTCATTGGCCGGCATGCCGCGCACCAGCCTTGCCACGGGCCGCAGGGTCTTCGTTTGATCGCGCATGGGTTCCTCTCTCGAACCTTATATAAGGAGCGCGCCGCCAAAAGGCGACCCGGCTCACGCAGGGCTGGGGCGAGCCACGGGCATGACGGTTCGGCGCGGCAAATCGGCAAGAATCCGGCGTTTGGCCGCGCCGTCAAGCGTCGGCCAGGCGGATATCTCCTCGATCGACCGGCGGCAGCCGCGGCACAGCCCGCTCGCCGGGTCGAACAGGCAGAGCCGGATGCAGGGCGAGGCGGGATCGCTGCTCACGGGGATTGGACCCTCAGGAGGATTTGGCGGGCGCCAGCAAATCGGCGAGCCGGGCCTTGAGGAGATTGGCCTTGAAGGCGGGCAGCGCATAGACCCAGCCTGCGACGCGCGCGTTCAATGCCCGCGCCGGGGCCGAGAATTCGCCCGACCCCGTGGCGGTGAAACGCGCCCAGCTGGTCTTGTCCAGATCCACGATCTCGATGCTCACCACCAGCCCGTTGAAGAAGGTGAATTGAGCGCGGCTCACCCCGGTCTTGGGCCAGGCGAAATCGGCGGCTTGTCTGACGTCGCTCAATTTCAAGCCGGCGAGCGCGCCGGCAATGGCGTCGAGCGCGTCGTCGCCACGAAGCTTCTTGTCCTTGGGCAACTCGGCAAGACGGAATTTATCCGCGGGCTGGTTTCGCGCGATGGTGAGCCGGGATCCGTCGGGCGATGCGAGCAGCGCCTCTTTCACCCCCGCCCCCGGCAGATCGAGCAGCGCGGGATCGAGCCAGCCCGGCGTGTCGGACAGATCGAGCGTGCCGCGCGCCAGCCAGGACTGCGCGGCGCCGGGCTTTCTCACATAGACGCCGTCATCGCCGCCGCCCAGCGCGTCGGTCACGCGCTTGCCGGCGATGATTTCGCCCAGCAACGCGCCCTGATCCCCGGGCACCGAAATCAGCGTCGATTGCGAATCCTTGGCCCCGGCATCCTCAACCTGGAGCTTCGGATAATTCTTCGCTTCCTTGGTCTTGGGCTCGATATAGGTGAGCCCGGCCAGGCCCAGCAGCAGCTGGCGCAGCTTCTGCGCGTCGGCAGGGTAATCGCCGCGCTCCGCCACCACCCAGTGGTCGCCGCTGCGCGAAAGCGTGGTCTTCGCCTCGCCATGGACCAGCGTCACCTGGCTTGCCTCGGCGAGACGGGGCGCGAGACCGGCCAAGACCGGCCGGCCGATTTGCGGATTGGAATTGGGCCCGCCGCCGAGCGAGGACACCACCGCCAGAATCGCCGCCACCGCCGTGACGGCGAGAAGCGCGATCAGGAATTTTCTCTGCATGGCGCCGCCCTCCTCAAACGGTGCGCGAGGCCCGCGCGCGGCGCCGCAGCCGGAGCAGGAAGATGATGGCGGCGGCCACCGCCACCAGGATCGGGATGAAGGCGATATCGAAGAATTCGAGCAGGCCCTTGAGGAAATTCAAATCCTGGCGCTCGGCCAGCTGCACCGCGCGCAGCTGGCGCCTGGTGGCGAGCAGCTGATCGCGGAAATTGTCGATCGCCGCCGCTTGCGCCGCGTCGGGCTGGGCGCCCGGCTTGTCGGCCGATTCGCGCAGATCCTTGAGCTTCCGCTGGGTGTCCTTGAGCTGATCCTCGAGCGACTTCTCGCTTGCCTGGTAGCGCGCATCGGCTTGGCGCTGGATATCCTGCACCAGATCGAAGGGCCGCGCCGAGGAGCCGCGCGAGCGCAAGCCCACCAGATCGGCGCCGCCCGACAGCACGTCGATGGCGTTGGTGACGAGATCGCCGTTGTTGGCGTTGGCCACGGCGACGCGCTGGCCGAAGAAATCCTGCACATCGACCCAGAAACGGTCGTCGAGCAGGTCGGTATCGGCCACCACCACGACATCGAGCGGCTGCGCCGCGGTCTTGATCTGGGGCGCCGGGGGCGGCGCGTCTTTTTTTGCCTTATCCGGCGATCCATTCTTTTGCGGCCCCGCTGCGGGGGCCGCGGGGGGCCCATCGGGGAAAGCGGTGTCGGCCGGGCCGGTGACATGCGCGGCCAGAACCAGCTTCTCCCCGCTGGGCTTGAAACCGCTTAAGAGCCCGGCGAGATCGGGCAGCGGCGCCTCGACCTTCTCCACTGGAATTTCCATTGAATCCGTCGAGGTCGAAATCAGCGGCGAGAAATCGGTCTTGGCGCCGGGCAGCGGTTTAAGAATTCCGGCCGTGGCCATGTTGATCTGCGACAGATCGGCGGTGATGAGATCGTCGCGGTTGAGATTGGCCGCCTTGAGCGCGAGCCAGGCGACGTAATCGACCGCCTGGACGCTGCTCGCGGTCCCGGCATTCACCTTCATCGCCGCCTGGCGGTCGCCGGCGACCAGCTTCGGCTCCATTTCCAATCCCCAGGCCTTGAACAGCGGCGCGAGATCGCTGTCCATGGGTTGGCCCGGCGGATTGAGCTGGCTCGGATGGAGCGCCTGGGTCTCCGAAGCCGGATCGACGAAGACCAGGGCATGGCCGCCCTTCATCATGTACTGGTCGATGGCGTAGAGCGTCTTGGGGGCGAGGTTCTGCGGCTGGACCAGCATCAGCACATTGACGTCGGCGGGCACGGCGTCGAAACCGGTGCCGATGAGACGCACATCATAAAGCTGGCGCATCTGGTCGAGCACGACATAGGGCACCAGCGGCCGGCCCTGCATCGCCGCCATCAGGTCGCCTTCCATCGGCAGCTCGGTCGCGAGCCCTACCACGGTCTTGGTGGGATCGGCGAGGGTGTGGATGAGCTTGGTCAGATCGTATTCGAGGAAGCGTTCGCGCTCGGGCTGGAAGAAGGAAACGATCTCCTGGTCGTCGGTCGAATTGGTGCCGGCCAGGCCGAAATAGACCTGCTCGCCGCTTTGGTCGAGCGGCACGCCCTGGAGCCCGAAGGCCACCGCGCGGTCCTCGGTCGGCGAGAACGGCTCGGGATCGAGCAGCTCGAGCTGGATCTTGCCGCCGGCGCGGGCGGCATAAGATTTGAGCATCTCGCGCACCCTGTCGGCATAGACGCCATAGGACGGAATCTCCTGGCCGAGCTGCGGCGAGTAATAGAAGCGCAGCGTAATCGGCTCCTCGATCTTGGCGAGCGTCGCGCGCGTGCCGGACGACAGGGTGTAAAGCCCGCCCTGGGTCAGATCGAGCCGGACCGAGGCAAGCCAATTCTGGGCGATGACGTTCAACGAGACGAACAGCACCACGGCCGCGCCCAGGGCCAGAAGCGCCGTGGCGTTGCGTGATCGCGGCAAGGACAGGCGCATCGTCATCGCCTCAATCCGCCTTCTTGAGTTCGACGATGATCGCGTTGGCGCAGAGGAACAGCACAATCGCGGAGACGAAGAACACCGCGTCGTCGAGTTGGATGACGCCGCGCAGGATGGCGTTGAAATGGCCGAGGAAACTGAAGCCTTGCGCCGTGTCGAGCAGGGCGGGCGAAACCCAGCCGGCGAGGAATCCCAGCAGCGTGGGCAAGCCGGTCACGGTGAAGACGAAGCACGCGGCCGCTGTCATGACGAAGGCGATCACCTGGCTCTTGGTCAGCGCCGACAGCGCCGCGCCCAGGGCCAGAAACGCGCCGGCCATGAGGAAGCTGCCGAGATAGCTCGCCAGGATCACGCCGTTATCCGGAACCCCCAGCACATTGACCGTGATCCAGAACGGAAATGTGAGCGCCAGCGCGATGCCGGTGAAGGTCCAGGCCGCCAGGAACTTGCCGAGCACCGCTTCCCACACCGAAATCGGCAAGGTCAAAAACAATTCGATGGTGCCGCTCTTGCGCTCCTCGGCCCAGAGCCGCATCGACAAGGCCGGGATCAGCACCAGATAGAGCCAGGGATGATAGGCGAAAAAGGGCTGGAGATCGGCCTGGCCGCGATCGAAGAAATTGCCGATGAAGAAGGTGGTCGCCCCCGCCATGACCAGGAAGATGACGATGAACACATAGGCCAAGGGTGTCGCGAAATAGCTCGCAAGCTCGCGGCGGAAGATGACCAGCGTCCCGCGCATCTCGCCTCAGCCGCCGGTGATGGAACGGAATACGTCGTCGAGCCGGCCGCGCTCGACGCGCAAGGTCCGGATCGGCCAGCCGGCGGTGCGCACCAGATCGGTGACCTCGCCCACGATCGCCCTTCCCTCGCGCGGGAAGACCAGCAACGCGGCGCCATCCGCCTCCGCCGTCTCCTCGACCGAAGCCACGCCGGGCAGGCGTTGCAGCGACAGCGCCGCGTCGCGCACGGATCCGGCGAGAGAAATCCGCACCGCGTTGTGGTGACGCGAGCGCGAAGCGAGATCGAGCGGTGTCGCGTCGGCCAGGATTTTCCCCGAGGCGATGACGATGGCGCGGGTGCAGACCGCGTCGACCTCTTCCAAAAGATGGGTCGAGATCACGATCGCCTTTTGCGGCGCGAGATCGGCGATGAGCGCGCGCACCTCGCGTTTCTGGTTGGGATCGAGACCGTCGGTCGGCTCGTCGAGGATCAGAACCTCGGGATCGTGCAGCAGCGCCTGGGCCAATCCGACGCGGCGCTTGAACCCCTTGGAGAGCGTGTCGATCGGCTGCTCCAGCACGTTTTCAAGCGCCAGCCGCTCGACCGCGAGCGCGATGCGCTTTTTCGCCTCGGCGCCATCGAAGCCGCGGATCGCCGCGATGAAACGCAGGAAGCTTTTGGGGGTCATGTCGGGATAGGCCGGCGCGCCTTCCGGCAGATAGCCCAGATGGCGCTTGGCCGCGACCGGTGCGCCGAGAATGTCGGCGCCGCAGACCAAGGCCGTGCCGGATGTGGGCGCGAGGAATCCCGTAATCATCTTCATGGTGGTGGATTTGCCGGCGCCGTTGGGGCCGAGGAAGCCCAGCACCTCGCCGCGCCCGACGGCGAAGGAGACGCCATCCACCGCCACAATCGGGCCGAACCGCCGGCTCAGGCCGCGCGCTTCGATCATCACGTCCATGACAGCCGTTTCCACCCCAGTTTATCGCACGCGCCTTATCGTTTCCGGCGCGTTCTCGCGCGCGCCATCTGCAATCATCCGGCGGGCGAAATCAAGCCCGGCCATCGACCGCGCGGACAACTTAAATCGTTGTAATCCCTAGAATCTCAGGACTGGAAGCGCTTGGCGTCCTGGCCGGCATAGGACGCGACCCGCATGTCGGCGGCCTGCGCCGCCTTGAGCCGTTCGATCAGCTCGGCCAGGCGGTGGCCGGGAAGCGCGAAGGTCACCTCGTTGTTCGACATGCCGGTGCGCACGCGGCTCAGCATGCAGCCGCTCGACACCGCCAGATCGCCCTTTTCCTTGGCGATGGCGATGATGTGGCATTGCGGCTTGCCCTCGAAGCGCAGATCGGGGCAAGCGTCGTGCAGCAGCATGAGCTGCTTGCCGTTGATCCGCAGGAACACGACGTCGGGATCGAGCGTGGTCTTGCCCAGCGGCCCGTAGGCGATGGCGCCCGGCTTCTTGGTCACCGCGGTTATGCCGCGCATGGCCTCGGGCGAAACCCAATTGCTTTCGACGAGCGCCGCGACGTCGGCTGCCTTGGCCACCTCGGCCAGGGTCTTGAAGCCGTGGGTGACGCTGCCGACGCTGCAATTGGCGTGATCGGCGGCCACCGTGACGAAACTTTTCTCCACCGCCATCATCCAGAACACGCAGCCGGCGGCGACGGCGCCGGTCCTTCCATCTGGCGTGGGCGCGGGCATGGATCCGGCGGGACGCGGCATGGAGGATGGCGGCGAATCCAAAAAGGTGATGGCGATAGGCGGCACGCCGAGACTGAGCAGATCGGTCAGCGATTGGTTCAATCGCGCGTAGTCGGTCTTGGCCATGGGCGCTTCCCGTAAATTCGAGGCCGCGTATCCCGTTCCCGGTCTCCCGGAAACGGCCGACGACTGGCAGAACGTAATGGCTAAATTTAGAACCGCCGACGCGCATCGGCGGGCCCCCTGATTTATGACGTTTCGTTGAAAGCAGCTTCGATTGCGCCAACCGCCTTGTCAACGGCGAACTCGCAACTTCTGCTGCCATTAATCAGTGTCTAACACCGGTTTCGCTGTTTTTTGTAGAAGCGCGGATTTCCGGGCTTCAGCCGTAACGCTCTTCCGTCCACGGGTCACCGTGGTCGTGATAGCCCCGCTTCTCCCAGAAGCCCGGCTGGTCGGATGCGATCAGCTCGACGCGGTTGACCCATTTGGCGCTTTTCCAGAAATAGAGTTTGGGCACCACCACCCGCGCCGGGCCGCCATGCTCGCGCGGCAACGGCTTGCCTTCCCAGGAATAGGCCACCAGCGCGTCGTCGGCGTCGAAATCCGCGAGCGGCAAATTGGTGGTGTAACCGTCGAAGCCGTGGAAGACGACGAAGCGCGCCTCGGGCAAGGGCTTGGCCAGAGCCAGAATGTGCTTGGCGCTCACCCCTTCCCAGTGATTGTCGAAGCGCGACCAGGCGGTGACGCAATGGATGTCGGAGGTCGATTGGAATTTCGGCTGGTCCTGGAATTCCTTCCAGCTCCATTCGAAGGGCTGCGCGACCAAGCCGTCCACTTTGAGCCGCCAGCTTTCCAAGGACACGCCGGGCCGGTTGCCGAGGTCGAGCACCGGCCAGTCCTTGACCTGTTTCTGGCCGGGCGGCAGGCGGCCAATTGCGGGGTCGGCGGCATGGCCGGTGAGGAGACGGCCTTCCTTCGCCCAACGCTCCTTGCTTTCGACCAGCTTGCGACGCAGCTCGAACAGCCGCTTTTCCTTGTCGGGGTCCATCCGTTGAGATTAGCCGAAGGCAGCGGCGGGCGCAGCCAGGATTGACTAATATCCCCGCCATGCTGCTCGACGCGTTGCTCAAGGGAATCGCCGCCGGAATCATCGTCTCCCTGCCGGTGGGGCCGGTGGGAGTTTTGTGCTTGCGGCGCACACTGTTCGAAGGCGTGGCCTATGGGCTGATCTCGGGCCTGGGCGCGGCGCTCGCCGATTCGTTCTACGGGGTCGTCGCCGGTTTCGGGCTCACCATCGTCCGCGACAGCCTGTTGCTGGAACGCGACTGGCTCGGCGCCGCCGGCGGGATGTTTTTGTTCGCCGCCGGCTGCAAGGCTCTGGTCACGATCGGGACCTATCGGCCCGAGAGACTGGCGAGCGAGCGTATGGCCTATGCCTTCGGTTCAACCTTCGCGCTCACCCTCGCCAACCCGATCACCATCCTCGCCTTCGCCGCGATCTTCTCGCAGATCGGCATCGGCGCGGCTTCCGGATATGCCGGCATCGCCGTTTTGGTGGCCGGCGTGTTCCTCGGCTCGCTTTTATGTTGGGTGGGATTGTGTTTTGCGGTGAAGGCGCTGCGCCGCTTCGGCCTCACCTGGCTCAGCCGCGTCTCGGGCGCGGTGCTGATGGTTTCGGGCGTGGCGTTGCTGGCTGTTTCATTGTTACGCTTGGCGGCGATTCTATCGTGATTGGCGGCGGGGCGGCGTCCGGCTAATCTCGCCCGCATGACCGCCCGATCGAACACCTGCCGCGCGCTGGCGTTGATCCTCGCATTGTCGCCGCTCCTGGCCGGAGAACTGGCGCGCGCGCAGGCCCCGGAACCGGCGCAAGCCCCACCGGCCCAGGCGCCCGCGGCCGAAAAACCGGCGCAAGGCCCGCCGGCCCCAGCGTCCCCGGCGGTCTCGGCCGACCAGTTGCAGCAACTGCTCGACACCATCCAAATCCCCGCCGAGCGGCAGCGCCTGATCGGAGAACTCCAGGCGCTGATCGCCGCCCAGAACGCGATCGAACAGAAACAGAGCCCGTCGGGACTGAAGGCGTTCTTCGGCGGCGTGAGCGACGAGGCCAAGGGCCTGGCCGGCGAGATTCTCGAGGCGGCGCAGGTCGTGGTCGATGCGCCGCGTCTCATCGGCTATTTCCGCAATCAGGCCGAGGACAGCGGCGCGCGCGAACGCTGGATCAACGTGGCCAAGGAACTCGCCATCGTATTCGGCCTGGGGATCTTGGCCGATTGGCTCGCCTGGTTCCTGCTGCGCGTCCCGACGCGGCGGCTCAACGCGCGCGGCGAAGAAGCGGCGCAACAGATCATGTACCTGGCGGCGGGCGCGGTCATCGAGGCGCTGCCGATCGTGGCCTTCGCCGCTGTGGCCTTCATCGTACTGCCGCTGACCGAGCCGAATTTCGCCACCGACCAGGTGGCCAAGACGCTGATCGGCGCCTATCTGTGGTCGCGTATCATCGTCACGGTGGCGCGCGTGCCGCTGCTGTCGCCGAGCGCGCTAGCGCTTTATCCGCTCGGCGAGGAGACGCGCAACTACCTCTACATCTGGGCGCGGCGCTTCACCAATTGGACGGTCTACGGCCTCGCGGCCGCCTCCTGCGCGTGGTGGCTCAGCGCGCCGAGCGCGATCTACACCATGCTGTTGCGCATCGTGGTGCTGGTGCTGGGCGTGCTCGCCGTCGTCTTCGTGCTGCAGAACCGCAAGATGGTGGCGGATTGGCTGCGCGGCGATCCCGCGGAAGAATCCCGGAGAAGCCCGGGCTGGAAACTCTTCCGCTCCCGCCTGGCCGAGGTGTGGCACATCCTGGCCCTGGTCTACATCTTCGGTACCTTCGGCATTTTCACGCTGCACATCGAGGGCGGGGTCATGTTCCTGCTGCGCTCGACCGTGGTGAGCGTGGTGCTGGTGCTGGCGGCGGCGATTGCGGTGCAGTTCATCCATCGCGCGGTGCGGCGGGGATTCGCCATCCCGGCGGACATGAAGACGCGCTTCCCGACGCTGGAAGCGCGCACCAACCGCTATATCCCGGCGCTCACTTTGGCCGTTTCGGTCGCGGTCTACCTCGTCGCCGCGATCGCGCTGCTCCAGGCCTGGGGCGTCGATGCCTTCGCTTGGCTCCAGGCGACCGCGTCGAGCCGCGCCGCCGGCAGCCTGATGAGCGTGGTGGTGGCGCTGGTCGTGGCGCTGGTGGCCTGGGAGCTGTTCGTTTCGATGCTCGAGCGCCATATGCAACAGCTCGAGAACGACAGCCGCAAGCGCGCCCGCGCCCAGACCTTCCACCCCTTCCTGCGCCTGGTGGTGATGGTGATCCTCGGCGTCGTGCTGGGTTTCGTGGTGCTCGACGCGCTCGGGATCAGCCTCGGGCCGCTCTTGGCCGGCGCGGGCGTGTTCGGCCTGGTCGCCGGGCTCGGATCGCAAGCGATCATCAAGGACATCATGACCAGCATCGCGGTCTTGATTGACGACACCATCGCGGTGGGCGACTACATCGATGTCGGCAACGGCCGCGAAGGCACGGTCGAGGCGATCAAGCTCCGCACCATCAAGCTGCTCACGCCGCATGGCGGGCTCATGACCGTGCCGTTCAGCGAGGCCCATGTCATCACCAATCTGTCGAAGGACGTGTCCTACTACGTCGCCGAGATCAGCGTTTCCTATCACGAGGACAGCAACCGGGCGATCGAGCTGCTGAAAGAGGTGGCCGAAGAGATGCGCCAGGAGCCGGCCTACAAGAACGTCATCCTGGCGCCGCTGGAAATCCTGGGCCTCGATCGCTTCGAGATAGGCGCCTATATCATCCAGGTCCGGCTGAAGACCCAGCGCACCAAGCATCTCACCACCGGGCGCGAATTCAACCGCCGGGTCAAGCAGGCCTTCGACAAGAACCACATCGCCATGCGCAGCGATTTGCTGGCGCCGGTCGAGCTGCCGGACGAATCCCAGCCCCAGAAGAAGTAATCCGGCCTATTCCTCGGCCGGCCCCTTCGCGAGTTTCTCGATTGCCGCGATATCGGGCGCCGCCAGCACGCGGCGCGCCACCTCGAAGCTGAATCCGGCGCGGGACAGAGCGGCCAGATCCTTGTCGCGCATATCCTGGCGCTTGCTCTTCTCGCGGTAGGGCCCGAGACGCCGGCGGCGCGCAAGCGCGCAAGCCGATGCCAACTCGCTGGCGGTGGAGCCCTGTTCTTCCAGGCCCTGTAGCGCGTCGTCGATGAGCGCGCCCGCGACGCCTTTCTGCCGCAGCTTGCCCTTGATGCCGAAGCGAGAGGCGCCGCGGCGTTGCAGGCTCGTCGCCTTTTGCGCGGCATAGGCGCGGTCGTCGATGAGGCCAGAGCGCAGATAACGGGCGATGAGGTCTTCGACCAGCTTCGCGTCCTCCGCCGGGTCGGACTCATGCGCCGAAGCCGCGCGCGCCACCTTGCGCATCAGCACGCGCCGCAGATTGGCGCTCGAGCTGGCATAGCGGCCGAGATAATGGAGCGCCATGTTCTCCAGCCTTTGCGCCGTGATCTTGCGCGGCGTTTTGCCCGCCCGGGCCGTTCGCGATTCAGCCATGCGCCAACGCTCCTAAACCGCTCGCCTGGGCTTCCCCGGCGGCCCCCTTGGGCCTAAGCTCGGCACCCATGACGCAAGACTACACCATGACGGAGAAAGGCGATCCTCGTCCGCGCCGCATCGGCGCGGTCAATTGGCTCGGGCTTTGGACCCTTTACGCGCGCGAGGTGCGCCGCTTCGTCAAGGTCGGGATGCAGACGGTGGTGGCGCCGGTGGTGACGACGCTGCTGTTCCTGGCGGTATTCGTGCTGGCGCTGGGCGGGCAGCAGCGCATGGTCGACGGCATTCCCTATCTCGAATTCCTGGCTCCGGGCCTGGTGATGATGGCGATGGCGCAGAACGCCTTCGCCAACACCTCGTCCTCGCTGATGATCGCCAAGATGCAGGGCAACATCGTCGACGTGCTGATGCCGCCCTTGAGCCCGGGCGAGCTGGTCTGGGGCTTCGCGCTGGGCGGCGTGACGCGCGGATTGGTGGTGGGCGCCGTCGTGACAGCCGTGATGGCGGCATTCGTGCCGGTGCATATCCATAGCCTGCCGCTGGTGCTGTTCCACGCCGTGGCGGCGTCGCTGCTGTTGTCGGTGCTGGGATTGATCGGCGGCATCTGGGCCGACAAGTTCGATCATATCGCGGCGGTGACCAATTTCGTGGTGACGCCGCTGGCGTTCCTCTCCGGCACCTTCTATTCGGTCGATTCCTTGCCGGAGAAATTCCGCATCGTGGCGCTGTGCAATCCGTTTTTCTACATGATCGACGGATTCCGCTATGGCTTCACCGGCCATGCCGACGGCTCCCTGCTTTTGGGCGCCGTTGTCATGGTGGCGATCAATGCCGGGTTGCTATTGCTGTGTCATGCCATGTTCGCGAGCGGCTACAAGCTCAAGGCCTGAACGGCACGGGCGGATCGGCCGGCGCGGGATCAGCGCTCTCCGGCCAGGCTGGCGATGGTGTTGATGGCGCCGAACAGCATGTCGACCTGGCGCCCGTCCTGCGCCAGCGGCAGAAGCAGCCGGGCGTAATATTTGTGATCGTGATTGGGCCAATGCGCGCGGCGCTCCTGGTAGCGCGGCAGGCCGGATGCGGCTACGGCGCGGTATTCGGCCTCGACCACGCCATGATCGTCGACGAAGTCGACATAACGGCCGGTGGCGTCCCGTCCGGACATTTCGACGATATGAGAACCGACCAGCCGCCCGCGAAACCGCAAGGGCGAGTGCTCGACGTTCCACAAGACGATATGAGGCAGCAGCGACGGTATCTCGAGCGGATCGATATCGCTGCGCGCCGGCAGCCGGCCGGCCTTGACCTTGCCGCGCCAGTAAAGCCCGGCTTGCTTGATGATGGGATCGGCGATCGAGGCGAGGATCTTGTCGAGAATCTGGACGGGATCGCCGGCGGATACGTTCATCTGCGCGCGAACTTAGCAAACTTCGCCGCCTCTCAAGGAAAAATCGGCAAGGGCGCACGAACATCATCGCGCGTTATCCCGCTTTCATGGCAAGGTGCTGGGCAAGACACCATCCCGTGCCCGCGCCGCAAATCGCCGCCGCGCGGCGGCGCTCGCCAGAGCGGTCTGATTCTCCCGGCGTTGACAAGGGCTTAGCCCATCACCATACTGCCCCGCTTCGTCCGGGCGTCATGTCCGGAACGCGGAGATCAAGCGATGAAACGTGCGTCTGGCATTAAGGCCAAGCACGCCGGGGAACGGCGGGAAAGGTTGCGGCTGCGACGACGCTAAGGCGCCGCAGCATCTGACGTTTTCCCATCGTCTTCATCGCCGAGGAGAGTTTCCCGTGATTCCAGCCGTCATGCCGACTTATGCGCGGAACGAACTGACGTTCGAGCGCGGCGAAGGCGCCTATCTTTTTGCAACCGGCGGCCGCAAATATCTCGATTTTGCGAGCGGCGTCGCCGTCACCTCTCTCGGTCATGCACACCCGCGCTTGATCGCGGCGCTCAACACCCAGGCGCAAAAGCTCTGGCACTGCTCCAATTTGTTCCAGATCGAAGCGCAGAAACGCATGGCGCAGCGCCTGGTCGAAGCCTCCTTCGCCGACACCGTATTCTTTTGCAACTCGGGCGCCGAGGCGATGGAATGCGCCATCAAGGTGGCGCGCAAATATCACTTCGAGAACGGGCATCCCGAGCGCTACCGGCTGATCGCCTGTTCCGGCTCGTTCCACGGCCGCACGCTGGCGACCCTGGCCGCCGCCGGCAACGAGAAATATTTGAAGGGATTCGGCCCCCCGGCGCCGGGCTTCGACCACGTCGCCTACGGCAATCTCAACGAGATGCGCGCCAAGGTCGGGCCCGAGACCGCCGGAATCATCGTCGAGCCGGTGCAGGGCGAAGGCGGCTTGACCGTGGCCCCGGAAGGATACCTCAAGGGCTTGCGGGAAATGTGCGACGAGTTCGGCCTGATGCTGGTGTTCGACGAGGTGCAGACCGGCATGGGGCGCACCGGCAGGCTCTTCGCCCATGAATGGGTGGGCGTCAGACCCGACGTGATGGCGCTGGCCAAGGGACTGGCGGGGGGATTCCCGGTGGGCGCCTGTCTCGCCACCGAAAAAGCCGCCAAGGGCATGAGCGCGGGCTCGCACGGCTCCACATTTGGCGGCAATCCGCTGGCCATGGCGGTGGCCAACGAAGCGCTGACGATCATGCAGGAACCGGGCTTTTTCCCCCGGGTCGAGCGCGTCGCCGCGGGCTTGCGCAAGCGGCTCGACGGCCTCGCCAAATCCCATCCCGGGATTTTCATCGAGGCGCGCGGCCAGGGCCTGCTGACCGGATTCAAATGCGCGGTCGTCAACACCGACATGGTGGATCGCTTGCGCCAGGCCGGGCTCCTGACCGTGGCCGCGGGCGAGAACGTGGTGCGGCTGCTGCCGCCACTGATCATCGAGGAAAGCCACGTCGAGGAGGCGGCGGGGATCGTCGATTCCGTGGCCAAGGCATGGCGGCCATGATCAAACCCGCGCCCAACGCTCCCCGGCATTTCCTCGATCTCGACCGCGTCGCGGCATCCGAACTCCGGCGCATGCTCGACCGCGCCGTGGCCTTCAAGGCCGGGCGCGACAAGGGAAAGCCGGTCCAGGGCAAGATGCTGGCGATGATCTTCGAGAAGCCCTCGACCCGCACCCGGCTCAGTTTCGAGGTGGCGATGAAGCAATTGGGCGGCGACGTCGTGACCCTGACCGCGGCCGATAGCCAGCTCTCGCGCGGCGAGACCACGGCCGACACCGCGCGCGTTCTGTCGCGCTATGTCGACGCCATCGTGATGCGCACCGACAGCCCCGCCAAGCTCGATGAACTGGCGCAGCATGCCACCGTGCCGGTCATCAACGGGCTCACCGACCGCAGCCATCCCTGCCAGGTGCTGGCCGACGTGATGACGCTCGAGGAGGCGAAGGGCCCGGCCAAGGGCAAGATCGTCGCCTGGAGCGGCGACGGCAACAACGTGCTGACCAGCTGGATCCACGCCGCCGCCCGCTTCGGCTTCGAGTTGCGCATCGCCTGCCCGGACCGGTTCGCGCCTTCGGCCAAGGACATGGCCTGGGCCCAGGGCGAAGGCGCCAAGCTCAGCGTCACATCCGATCCCGGGATCGCGGTCGCGGGCGCCGATTGCGTCGTCACCGACACCTGGCTGTCGATGGGCAAGGAGAAGGACAAGGATGAGCGCCGCGCGCTGCTCAGGCCCTATCAGGTCAACGAGGCGTTGATGGGCCGCGCCAAGCGCGACGCCATTTTCATGCACTGCCTGCCCGCCAAGCGCGGCGAGGAGGTTTCGCCCGGGGTCATCGACGGGCCGCAATCGGCGGTGTGGGACGAGGCCGAGAACCGCATGCATGTGCAGAAGGGCATCCTTGCCTGGTGCCTCGGCTGATCCCATCTAAGCGTCATGCCCGAATCCATTCCCGACGACATCGTCCGGCCGTTCCAGATCGACCCTTTCCGCCTGCGCGGGCGGCTGGTGCGGCTCGGGCCCGCGCTCGACGCCGTCTTGACCCGGCACGATTATCCCGGACCTGTCGCGGCGATGCTGGGCGAGGCGATCGCGCTGGCGGTGGCGTTGTCGGGCGCGCTCAAATACGAGGGCGTGTTCACGCTCCAGACCAAGGGCGACGGGCCGATCCGGATGATGGTCGCCGACGTGACCACGTCCGGCGCCATCCGCGGCTACGCGCAGTTTGATTCCGCCAGGCTTGCCCGGCTTGGCGAGGATGCCGCTTCCTCGGTGCCGCGGCTTTTGGGCGCGGGTTATCTGGCGCTCACCGTCGACCAGGGCGAGCATACCGAGCGCTATCAGGGCATCGTCGCGCTCGAAGGCGCGAGCTTGGCCGAATGCGTCCACCATTATTTCCGCCAGAGCGAGCAGGTCGAGGCCGGGATCAAGGTTGCGGTGGAGCGCCGGGCCAATCAAGCGGGCGGCAAGACGTGGCGCGCCGGCGCGATGATGATCGAGCGCCTGCCCAAGGCGGAAGGCGGCGAGGCATCGCGTGAGGCCGAGGATGACGGCTGGCGGCGCGCCGTGATCCTGATGAGCACCAGCACCGCCGGCGAATTGCTCGACCCGGATATGGCCCCCGAGGATCTGCTCTTCCGCCTGTTCCACGAGGACGGCGTGCGCGTCTACAAGCCGCATGGTTTGAAGGCCAACTGCCGCTGCTCGCGCGGCCGGGTTGAAACCATGCTCAAGGCGCTTGGGTCCCGCGAAGTCGAGGACCTCAAGGTCGAGGGCAGGATCGAGGTTACCTGCGAATTCTGCAGCGCCACCTATGTCTTCGCGGAAGAGGAGATCGCCGCCCTCGCGTCGTCTTGAGAACCGCCGCGTTAAGAATCGCCGCGTTAAGGTTATCCGGCAAATCGTCTTGAAAAAGACTCATTCCACGTGCAAATCTCGGCCCTCGCCTGCCCAGCAAAGGCCCAATTACAAAAAGGATTGGCCGGAATCATGAACCCGCATCCGCTTTCGCGCCTGGGCCTCGCCGCTTGCCTCGCCCTCGGATTGCTTTCGGCCTGCTCCTCGGCGCCCTCCGCGCCGCAATTCGCCGATATCCGGTTCAACAGCCAGCCGGCCTTGAAGCTCGACGCCTCCTCGGTCGATCTGCATGAGGAGTTCGCGCCGGCGGGGAAAACGCCAAATGTGGATTATCTCTTTCCGGTGACGCCGCTGCACGCGCTTGAAAGCTGGGCGCATGACCGGCTGGCGCCGGCCGGAAGCGCCTCCCAGGCGGTGTTCACCATCCTCGACGCCAGCGTGGTCGAGGTCGATCTGCCGCGCAAGACCGGCTTCTTCGCCACCACCTTCACCACGCAGGAATCCGAGCGTTACGACATGACGCTGGTCGCCAAGCTCGATCTGATCGACGCCAAGGGGCTGGTCGTGCGCTCGGTCAGCGTCACCGCCACGCGCTCGCAAAGCATCACCGACGACACCTCGCCGAACAAGCGCGATCAGATCTGGTACGACATGCTCAAGACGACGATGACGGATTTCGACCGGCAGATGGAAGCCGAGATCCGCCAGAATTTCGGCGCCTATCTGGTCCCCTGAGGCCCCGGCCCCAAGGGCCCGGCTTCGCATTCAAACGTTCGTGATATTGCCGCCCGCCGGCTGACCGATGATGGCGAGGAATTCGCGCCTTGTCGAAGGATCGTCGCGGAAAGCGCCGAGCATGCGCGAGGTCACCATCGCCACCCCCGCCTTGTGCACGCCGCGCGTCGTCATGCATTGGTGCGCCGCCTCGATCACCACCGCCACGCCCTTGGGCTTCAGCACATCGTCGAGCGTGTTGGCGATCTGCGCCGTCATCTTCTCCTGAATCTGGAGGCGCCGGGCGAAGACCTCGACCAGCCGGGCCAGTTTTGAAATTCCGATGACCCGTTTCTCCGGCAGATAGGCGATATGCGCCTTGCCGATGATCGGCGCCATGTGATGCTCGCAATGGCTCTCGAAACGGATGTCCTTCAACACCACCATCTCGTCGTAGCCGTCGGTCTCCTTGAAGGTGCGGCCCAAAAGCTCGATCGGGTCGGTATCGTAGCCTGAGAAATACTCCTCGAAGGCGCGCGTGACCCGGCCGGGGGTGTTCTTCAAGCCTTCGCGCTTCGGATCGTCGCCCGCCCATTCGATCAAGACGCGCACCGCCGCCTCGGCCGCCTCGCGCGAGGGGCGGGTGCGGAGGACGGCGATTTTCGCGGGGTTCTTGGACTTGAGCTGCATGGAATTGTTCCTGGTATATGGCTTAGCGAAGGACGGATGTCAATTGAGCCTGACCGGTTGATGCGGGCTGTCGAGCGAGAAGGCCGGGATGACGACCGCGAAGCTTTCGCCGCCCTTGGTCTCCATCTCATAGCTGCCGGTCATGATGCCCGACGGCGTGCTCAAGGGCGTGCCGCTGGTGTATTCGAAGGATTCGCCCGGCGCCAGCACCGGCTGCTCGCCGACGACGCCGGGACCGCGCACATCCTGCTGGCGCCCCATGCCGTCGGTGATGCGCCAGTGACGCCGGCGCAGCTGCACCGTCTCGGGCCCGTGGTTCTCGATGCGGACGTGATACGCCCAGACGAAGTGGTTGTCGGTGGGCGAGGACTGGTCGTCGAGATAGTACGGCTTGACGATGACTTTGATCGAACGCGTGATTTCCGAGTACATGGTCTCCTGCAACCCCTCGCCTGCTCTCCCGGCACGGAACTTCATCCCGGACGCAGCGCCATTACCCACCTTCGCGGGGGCCCGCGTCAAGCGGCGGGCGCCGTACCGCGCCGCCAAGGAATTGTTAACGCTAAATCAACCGCCTATTCAAGGACAGCCGGATAAATCGCCGCATCCGATTGAACCGGCGGGAAGATTGCTCTATACATCACCGTGAATGATGGGGATGGAGTTCCCCGAAACCGCCCGGCGACCGAAAGGGTCCGGGCTGATGACTCCTACCGCGGGTTCTTGCGGCGGGGGTGCGTCCGAAACCCGCCGCCGGCGGGTTTTTTCGTGCCGGTTGATTTCGGGGCGGGCCGATTTTTCCGGGGAGGTCTTGGCATGACGTATCTTTGGGTCGCTGCCGGCGGCGCGCTCGGTTCGGTCGCGCGCTATTTCCTGGGCGTTCATGTTGGCCGGATATTGGGGATGGGCTTCCCATGGGCGACGCTCGTCATCAACGTCACCGGGTCGTTCCTCATCGGCGTATTGGCCGAGAGCTTCGCGTTGCGCTGGGACGCCGCTCCCTCGACCCGGGTGTTTCTGGTGGTCGGAATCTGCGGTGGCTACACCACCTTCTCGACCTTTTCCCTGGACGTGGTGACTCTGGTCAATCGCGGCGAATACGTCGCGGCGGGCGCCTATATACTGGCCTCGGTCGCGGTTTCGATCGCGGCGCTCTATGCCGGGCTGCACCTCATGCGCGCCCTGTTCGATTGACGGGACAAGAGGAAAACCGGCGAAGAAATGGTGGAGCAGGGGAGGATCGAACTCCCGACCTCGACATTGCGAACGTCGCGCTCTCCCAACTGAGCTACTGCCCCGCCCGCGGTGGCGCGGACTATGTGGCGATGCCCCGCGATCTGTCAAAGATTCCGGGCCGCCCCGCCCAATCTTGCGCCGCCCAGGCCGCGGGGCTAGGGTCTGGCCATCGCCCAGCGGAGAAGTGAGCGTCCCATGAGCAATTTCCTGGTGCCGGTGATCGAAGTCGCGATCGTCCTCATCAACATCTATTGGTGGGTGGTCATCCTGTCCGCGGTGGCAAGCTGGCTCATCGCCTTCGGCGTCATCAACACCCATAACCGCGGCGTGGCGCGGGCGGTAGATATCCTCTACCGCCTGACCGAGCCGGCGCTGGCGCCGATTCAGCGCATGCTGCCCAATTTCGGCGGGGTCGATATCTCGCCGGTGATCCTGCTCGTCATCCTGTGGTTCATCACCATGGAGCTGCGCCAGCTCGAGTTCTATCTCCTGACACGGTCCTGACCGGCGCGATGGCCCTGCCCTTCCCCCGCATCGAGAAGGGGCTGCCGCCATGGCGAATGCGCGGCTGATCGACGGCAAGGCGCTGGCGGCGGAATTGCGCCAGCACGTCGCCCAGGCCGCCGCCGCGCTCAAGGCCCGGCACGGCTTCCAGCCCGGCCTGGCCGCGGTGCTGGTGGGCGAGGATCCGGCGAGCGAAGTCTATGTCAAAAGCAAGGGCGAGGCGTCGCTCGAGGCGGGCTTGAAGAGCTTCGAGCACCGCTTACCCGCCGCCACCGGCGAGACCGAATTGCTCAAGCTGGTGGCGCGGCTCAACGCCGATCCCGATGTCGACGGCATCCTGGTGCAAATGCCGCTGCCGAAGCAGATCGACCCGCAACACGTGATCGACTCTCTCGACCCGTCAAAAGACGTGGACGGTTTTCATCCCGCGAATGTCGGCAGGCTGTGGAGCGGCGGCAATGCCCTGGTGCCCTGCACGCCCTATGGCTGTCTATTGCTGCTGCGCCGGACGCTGGGCGATCTCGCGGGATCGAATGCCGTGGTGCTCGGCCGCTCCAACATCGTCGGCAAGCCGCTGGCGGCGCTGTTGCTGGCCGAGAACTGCACCGTCACCATCGCCCATTCCAAGAGCCGCGACCTCCCCGCGCTCGCGCGCCAGGCCGATATCCTGGTGGCCGCTTTGGGCAAGCCCGGGATGGTCAAGGGAAGCTGGATCAAGCCGGGTGCCACCGTGATCGATGTCGGCATCAACCGCGTCGCCATGCCCGGGGCCAAGGACAGGCTCGTCGGCGACGTCGCCTTCGCCGAGGCAAGCCAGGTGGCGGGCGCGATCACGCCGGTGCCGGGCGGCGTCGGCCCCATGACCATCGCCTGTCTCTTGCGCAATACGCTGCTCGCATCCTGCCGGCGGCGCGGCCTGCCCGAGCCCGCGCTTTAATTCAGAGCCGGCGCGCTATTGGCCGTTTATTTCTTGGGCTTGCGCAGCCTGGCCGCGAGCCTGAGCCGCAACGCGGTGAGCTTGATGAAGCCCTCGGCGTCGCGCTGGTCGTAAACCTTGTCCGCCTCGAAGGTCACATGGGCGAGGCTGTAGAGGCTCTTGGGCGATTTCCGCCCCACCACACGGCACCCGCCCTTATAGAGCTTCAGGCGCACGATGCCCTCGACATTCTCCTGGCTCTGGTCGATCGCGGCCTGGAGCATCGCCCGCTCGGGCGAAAACCAGAAGCCGTTATAGATGAGCTCGGCGTAGCGCGGCATGAGCTCGTCCTTCAAATGCGCCGCCCCCCGGTCGAGCGTCAGGCTTTCGATGCCCCGATGCGCCGCGTGGAGGACGGTGCCGCCCGGCGTTTCGTAAACCCCGCGCGACTTCATGCCGACGAACCGGTTCTCGACCAGGTCGAGCCGGCCGATGCCGTGCTTGCCACCCAACTCATTGAGCCGGGTCAATAGCGCCGCCGGCGAGAGCTTCTTGCCGTCCACCGCGATTGCGTCGCCTTTCGCGAACTCGATCTCGACGTATTCCGGCTTGTCGGGCGCTTTCTCGGGCGCGACCGTCCGGCTGTAGATGAATTCCTCGGGCTCGTGCCAGGGGTCTTCCAGCGCCTTGCCCTCGGCCGAGATGTGCAGCAGGTTTGCGTCGGTCGAGAACGGCGCTTCGCCGCGCTTGTCCTTCGCCACCGGGATCTGGTGCTTTTCGGCGTAATCGATGAGCGCCTTGCGCGAATCGAGTTTCCATTCCCGCCAGGGTGCTACCACCGTGATGTCGGGCTTCAGCGCGTAATAGGCGATCTCGAAGCGCACCTGGTCGTTGCCCTTGCCGGTCGCGCCATGCGCCACCGCGTCGGCGCCCACCTTCTCGGCGATCTCGATCTGCCGTTTGGCGATCAGCGGCCGGGCGATCGAGGTGCCGAGCAGGTATTGGCCCTCGTAAAGCGCGTTCGCCCGGAACATGGGGAAGACGAAATCGCGCACGAATTCCTCGCGCAGATCCTCGACGAAAATCTGCTTCACGCCCAGAAGCTTGGCCTTTTCCCGCGCCGGTTCGATCTCCCCGCCCTGGCCGATATCGGCGGTGAAGGTCACGACCTCGCAGCCATAGGTTTCCTGCAGCCAGCGCAGGATGACCGAGGTATCGAGGCCGCCCGAATAGGCGAGCACGACTTTTTTGACTTTGTCTTTCATGGCGGCGGAGTATCGCGGGCCGAGGCTTTCCCGGCAAGTCTAGAGAAGCGTAGCACGGACGAGGGTCGATCCTTCCAGGCTCGAGGCGTCGTGCGAAGCCAAGAAAGCACCCCCTTCCTGTTGCGCCATCCGGCCTTATGCGTTCAAATGCCGGGCAGGTCACTTTTCATCGGCTCCGCGAAGAAAGCCAAGGACCCCTGTGCCATGAAGTTCAAGGCGGCGGTTCTGCATCGGGTCGGGCAGCCCCTGGCGATCGAAACGGTCGAGGCGGCGCCGCGCGCGGCGGACGACGTGGTGGTGCGGATCGGCGCGACCAGCCTCTGCCACACCGATCTCGAAGCCCTGGAAGGCCAGCTCGCCTATCCGCTGCCGATCGTTCTCGGCCACGAGGCGGCGGGCACGGTCGAGGCGGTGGGCCCCGGTGTGACCGGGCTCGCGCCCGGCGACCGCGTCGTCCTGTCGTGGAATCCGCATTGCGGGCGGTGTTTCTATTGCGCGCAAGACCAGCCGATCCTGTGCGAGACCTATCTCGAAATGGGCCCGCGCGCGCTGCCGTTCGACGGCGCGCCGCGTTTGTCCCTCAATGGCGCGGCGCTTCATCACATGTTCTTCCTAGCATCATTTGCCGAATACGCCATCGTGCCGGCGCAAAGCGCGATCAAGATCGGCCGCGACATGCCGTTCGATCGCGCCTGCCTCATCGGCTGCGGCGTGATGACGGGCGTCGGTGCCGCGCTCAAGGTGGCGAAAATCGCGCCCGGCGATACGGTCGCGGTGATCGGCTGCGGCGGCGTCGGCCTGAGCGCGGTGCAGGGCGCGCGGATCGCCGGCGCCGGAAGGGTGATCGCGCTCGACCGCGCTCCGGCGAAGCTCGAACTCGCGAAGCGGCTCGGCGCCAGCGATGGCATCGACCCCTCGCGCGGCGACGCAATGGGGGCGTTGAAGCGAATGACCGGCGGGCGCGGTGCCGATGTGGTGATCGAGGCCGCCGGCAACGAATCGGCGTTCCGCCTGTCCGTCGAGCTTGTCCGTCCCGGCGGCCAGGTGGTCTGGCTCGGCAAGGTGAAGCTCGGCGACGACGTCGCCTTCCGCTGGGGCGCGTTGATGGGGGAAAAGCGCATCACCCGTTCGAGCTATGGCGGCGCCCGCCCGGCTGTCGACTTTCCCGAACTCGCGCGGATGTATCTCGACGGCCGGCTCCAGCTCGATCCTTATGTCAGCCGGCGGATCGGCCTCGACGAGATCAATGACGGGTTCGCCGCCTTGAAGCGCGGCGACGTCATCCGCACGGTGGTGACGTTCGATCGCGGCGCGGCTTGAGGGACGGCCATGAAGATTTATGAGGGGAAACGCACCATCGACGGCCTGATCGTGACGGCGGATGGCGCGCGGCTCGACGAGCATTACGCGGTCAGGAAATTCACCCGCTTCGGCTTCGAGTGGAGCTATGAAGGCGACAGCCCGCGGCAGCTCGCGCTCGCCATCCTGGCCGATTACCTGGGCGACGCGGAAAAGGCGCTGCGCCTTTCCGAACCGTTCATGCGCAAAATCGTGGCGAATCTCGATAACGACTGGAAGCTCGGCGGCGCCGAGATAGACGCGGCTTTGCGCGATATCGGGGAGCGGTGATAGACTGGCCAAAAGCCCGGCCGGGTGAATCGGGCGCATCGGAGGAATTGGGGCCATGATGACGCAGCGGCAAATCGAGTTCCGGCGGGAATACCGCTCCCGGATCGTCGGCTGGTACAACGGCTATTTCCACATCGTCCTCATCTATGCGATGGGCGCGGCCTTGTTCGTCGTCTATGCCGGCCACATCCACGACGTCAGTGCGCTCGAATGGCTGACGGTGCCGCTCACCTTCGCCTTCACCAACGTGTTCGAATGGGCGGTGCATAAATACGTCATGCATCGCCCGGTCAACATCAAGGGCCTGCGGGCGGTTTATGAGCGCCACACGCTCAACCACCACCAGTTCTTCAGCGACCAAGAGATGCGCTTCCGCGACCAGAAGGATTGGCGCGTCACCGTTTTTCCGCCTTATGCGCTGGTGGTTTTCACGATCATGTCGATTCCGATCGCGGCAATGCTCGGCATCGCGTTCTCGCCCAATGTGGGCTGGCTCTTCATGGGCACGACCACGGGCATGTACCTCGTTTACGAGTTCATGCATTTCTGCTGTCACGTCGATGAAAGCCGGTTCGTCGCGCATTGCCCGCTGGTCAACACGCTGCGCCGCCATCACACCGCCCATCACAATGCGCGGCTGATGATGGAGGTGAACATGAACCTGACCTTCCCGATCGCCGACTGGTTCTTCGGCACCTCGGATCTGGATCGCGGGCTTTTGGGCCATCTCTTCAACGGCTACGGCACGCGCCATCTCAAGTCGAATTTGCGGGCGCAACCGAACCCGCCCGACCGGGCGGCGGCCGATCCGGTGGGCGCCTATTGAACGTCCCGGCGCCGGCCCTGCTCCGGAGGTGACATGCCGACCGACGTGAAAGCGGCCGTTTCCATCGCCGTGCTGCTGATCGCGGCCGGGCTCGCTTTCTGGAGTGGCTCGCCGATCCAGCCCGGCTATGACCGCTTCGTCCTCATCATCGCGGTGTTCTTCGTCATCGCCATGTGGATTTTTCCCGAAGCCGGCGGCAAGAAACGCGGCGCGGGGAAACCCTAGGACCGGCCAACGGGTGGCGGCGGAATATCGGGGAAGGCCGGGCGGGCGGCAGGCCTAGCGAAAGCGCGGCAGGGTGCTGCTTTTTTACCCATCGGACGGACGTTCCGGGGCTTGCGCCGACGAATTTCCTGAGCCGCGCGGGATATCCGTTCTATGCTAGCCTCGGTGGCGCGCGGATCGATCTCCGATCCGGCGCACCAAGAAAGAAAATCCGTGCGCATCCATGTCGGCTACGAGTTGATCTATGAATGTCCTCAGCCGACGCCGATGATCTTGATGCTCAACGTCCATTTCACCCGCGCATCCGACCTCATCGTCCCCGACCATATGATCGCCGACCCGCCCGTGGCGATCACGCCTTATCGCGACACGTTCGGCAATTGGTGCAGCCGCATCGTCGCCCCGCAAGGCAGATTGCGGCTTTCCGCCAACGGCGTGGTGAACGACACCGGCCTTCCGGACGTGGTCGTCCCCGGCGCGCGGCAGCATGCGATGGAGGATTTGCCCGACGAATGCCTGATGTTTCTGCTGCCGACGCGCTATTGCGATACCGATCTGCTGAATGAAATCGCCTATTCGCTGTTCAACCACACGCCGCCGGGATGGGCGCGCGTCCAGGCGATCTGCGATTTCGTCCACCGGCATATCGTGTTCGGCTATAAACACGCGCGCAAGACCAAGACCGCGCGGGAGGCCTATGACGAACGCGCCGGGGTTTGCCGCGATTTCGCGCATCTGGCGATAGCCTTCTGCCGCTGCATGAACATCCCGGCGCGCTACTGCACCGGCTATCTCGGCGATTTCGGCATGCCGCCGCCCTACGGCGTGATGGATTTCGCCGCCTGGTTCGAGGCCTATATCGGCGGCCATTGGTATGTTTTCGACGCCCGGAACAACATGCCGCGCATCGGCAGGGTGCTGATCGCGCGCGGCCGCGACGCCGCCGATGTCGCCATCGCGATGACCTTCGGCCCGAACACGCTCCGGAAATTCACGGTCTGGACCGACGAAGCGACGGCCGAGGCGCCGCCCTCGGTTATTCCCGCATGAGCATGCGGCGCCTGGTCGTGCGTCACGTCACGACATATCGCTATTCGGAACCGGTCGCGTTCGGCGAGCATCGCATGATGTTTCGTCCGCGCGAGAGTCACGATCTCCGCCTGCTCAAGACGGGGTTGGAGATTCGGCCCGAACCTTCCGCCCTGTGCTGGCTGCACGACGTATTCGACAATTCGGTGGCGATCGCGACCTTCGATGAAATGGCCGCCGAGCTTCGCTTCGAGAGCAGCTTGAGCATCGAGCATCAAGAGGTTTTGCTGCCCGATTACGCGCTCGAATTGCGCGCGAAAACCTATCCCTTCGCCTATTCCGGCGATGAATTGTCGAATCTCGGCGAAGCCTTGAAGCGCCATCATCCTGCCCCGGAAGTCGATTCCTGGATCAGGCAGTTCCTGGACCCGGGGAGCACGACCGACACCATGGAGCTGCTGCGGCGCGTGACCCTCGGCATCAGGAAACTGTTCGCCTATGAACGCCGGACCGAAAAAGGCGTGCGCAGCCCGGGCGAGACGCTGGCGTGCGGGCGGGGAAGCTGCCGGGATTTCGCGTTGCTGATGATGGAGGGAGTGCGGTCGCTGGGCTTGGCCGCCCGCTTCGTCAGCGGCTACATCTTCGTGCCCGACGACGGCAGCGTCGGCGGCGGCAACACCCATGCCTGGATGCAGGTCTATCTGCCAGGCGCCGGCTGGGTCGATTTCGATCCGACCAACAGCGTCGTCGGCAACCGCAATCTCATCCGCGTCGCGGTCGCCTGGGACCCCGCCCAGGCTTTGCCGCTCTGGGGCAGCTTCATCGGCTATCTCTCGTCCTTTCGCGACATGGAGGTCAGCGTGAGCGTGACCGAAGAGAGTGGGTGAGCAGGCCTTCACCCTGTTGCGGCCCGAAGGACGGGGAGGCTTCGTTCTCTTCTGCGATCATGCCAGCAACCATGTGCCCGCCGGATTGAACCGGCTCGGCCTGCCCCCGGCGGAACTGGCGCGCCACATCGCCTGGGATATCGGCGCGGGCGGCATTACCGCGATCCTGTCGGATTTGCTCGACGCGCCGGCGATATTATGCGCGACCTCCCGGCTGGTGATCGATTGCAATCGCCAGCTCGAATCCCGCGAGCTTATTCCCGAGATCAGCGACGGCACCCCGATCCCCGGCAATCGCGGCTTGAGCGCGGATGCGCGGAAAGCGCGCATCGGGCGCTGGTTCACCCCGTATCACGAAGCCGTGGATGCGGTCCTGACCGCCCGCGCCGCCTCGGGCGTTGCCCCCATGGTGCTGTCGATCCATTCGATGGCCGCGAGCATGGCCGGATTTCTTCGCCCGTGGAAAATCGCGCTTTCGAGTCATCGCGACCGAAGCTGGACCGAGCCCATGCTGGCATCCTTGCGGCGCCCGGGCGACGCGATGGTGGGGGACAACCAGCCTTACGCACTCGATCCGGCGGTCGATTTCAGCATTCCCCATCACGCGATGCGGCGGAATTTTCCCTATCTCCAGGTTGAGTTCCGCCAGGACGAGGTGGCCGAGACCGCCGGCCAGGAAAACTGGGCCCGGCGCTTCGCGCAAGCATTGGCCGAGGTCAAGCCCGGATAAGCGAGGTGGCTTAGGCGCGCTTGATCCACCCGCCGCCCAAAAGCCGGTCGCCGTCATAGGCGACGCAAGCCTGGCCGGGCGCTACGCCGAAAGCGGGCTCGTCGAGCACCACCTCGCCGCCGCCCTTGCCGTCGAGCGAAACCCTGGCCGGAAGCGGAGCCTGGGCCGAGCGCAGCTTGACCAAGGCCTTGAAACCTTCCACCGGCGGCATGGGGCCAATCCAATTGATGCCCCCCAATGAAACGCGCCGCGCGCCCAAGGCCGCATGCGGCCCCGCCACCACGCGGCGGGTCTGGGGCTCGATCTTGAGCACGTAAAGCGGCTCGGGCCCGGCCACGCCCAGCCCCTTCCGCTGCCCCACGGTGAAATGGATCACGCCTTCATGGCGGCCCAGCACCTTGCCCGCCTCATCCACGATCTCGCCCGGAAGCGACGCTTCGGGGCGCAGCTTCGCCACCAGATCGCCATAGGAGCCCGAGGGCACGAAACAGATATCCTGGCTGTCGGGCTTTTGCGCCACCGGCAGATCGAAGCGGCCCGCCAGATCGCGGGTCTGGTCCTTGGCGAGATCGCCCAAGGGAAAGCGCAGGAAACCCAATTGCTCGCGCGTGGTGCGGTAGAGGAAATAGCTCTGGTCGCGCCCCGTATCGGCCGCGCGGTGCAGTTCCGGCCCGTCCCTGCCCTCAACCCGCCGCGCGTAATGGCCGGTGGCAAGCGATTGCGCGCCCAGATCGCGCGCCACGGAAAGCAGGTCGCGGAACTTCACCGTCTCGTTGCAGCGGATGCAGGGCACCGGGGTTTCGCCGCGCACATACCCGTCGGCGAAATCGTCGATCACGTCAGAACGGAACTTCTTCTCGTAATCGAGCACGTAATGGGGAATGCCGATCTTCTCGGCCACGCGGGCGGCGTCGTGGATGTCCTGGCCGGCGCAGCACGCGCCCTTCTTGCCCGAAGCCGCCCCGTGATCGTAAAGCTGGAGCGTGACGCCGATCACCTCATGGCCTTGCTCGGCCAAAAGCGCCGCCACGGTCGAGCTGTCCACGCCCCCCGACATGGCGACCACCACGCGCGTACGGGACGGGGAGCGGGCGCCGTCCATGGGGTTCAGCTTCCCATCATGTTGCGCGTGGCGCTGGGCAGGCGGACGGTGAGCCCGTCGAGCTCCTCGGTGATGACGATCTGGCAACCCAAGCGCGAGGTCTTGGTCAGGCCGAAGGCCAGATCGAGCATGTCCTCCTCGTCCTCGGTCGCGTCCTTCAGCAATTCGACCCAATCGGGCTCGACGATGACATGGCAGGTCGAGCAGGCGAGCGAGCCTTCGCACGCGCCCTCGATGTCGACGTCGTTGCGGTGCGCGATTTCGAGCACCGACAGGCCGATCGGCGCATCGACTTCCTTGCGCGAACCGTCGCGCTGGATGAACGTCATTTTCGGCATCATTCAACCCATAGCCAATCTTGCCAACTCTACCCGTTTCAAAACCGCGCCCGTTATATCAGCCCCGGCGCGGGAAGGTCATTGATCTTGTTCCGCCGTCATGGCCGGGCTTGTTCCGCCGTCATGCCCGGACTTGTTCCGGGCATCCACGTCTTGAAGCCCCAAAGAATTCGTGGATGGCCGGGATAAACCCGGCCATGACGAATAATCACGCCGCCGGCGCTTCTTCCTCGGCGCGGATCGCGGCGCCCAGGCAGGCGGCGTCGGCCGAGATTTCGCCCTTGGCGAAGCCAACCGCCTCGTCGCGGGTGTAAAGCGCCAAAAGCTCGATGGAAGCGGCGGCGGCCGCCTTGACGATGGCGGCGTGGGCATCGGCGTCGAGGCGGGGCGATGCGATCACCGCATGGGTCACCGGCCGGGCCAGTTGCTTTTCCGCCCGCGCGCGCAAGGCCAGGAGATGAGCCGTGAGATTCTTGGCGTTGAACGACCCGCCGGGGCCGAACACGCCTTCGGGCTCGAGCCGCCGCTGCCCATCGCCATCGGGCAGGATCTCGGCATTGCCCCCGAGCGCCACCGCCACCGCCGAGCCGCCGGAGCTAAGATCGATGCCGACCGCGGCGCCGGGGCCTTCGGCCGTCTGGAACCCGCCTTCGGGCTCCTCGATCTGGAACAGCTTCATCGCCGGGACCGGAATTGTTCAGACGTGGAAGGATTCGCCGCAGCCGCAACGGCCCTTTTCGTTGGGATTGCGGAAGGTGAAGCCCGATTGGAGCTTGTCCTCGACATAGTCCATCTCGGTGCCGATGATGAACATGCTGGCCTTGGGGTCGATCAGGATGGTGACGCCCTTGTCCTGCACCACCTCGTCCAGCCGGCTCTTCTCGTCGGCGTATTCGAGGGTATAGGTCAGGCCCGAACAGCCGCGCGAACGCACCCCAATTCTGATCCCTGCCGAGGGCTTGCCGCGCTTTTGCAACAGCGCCTGGATGCGGCCCGCCGCCGCTTCCGTCACCGTCATCGCCTGCCGTAACGCCATGGGAAAACTCCTAACCCTTATGTAGTCCCGCCGGAGGCGCTTGTCACCCCCGGGCCTTGGCCCGGGGCGGAACCGAGCCGGTTGAGGGCTCCGGCCAGGGCCTCGATGGCGCGGTCGATCTCGGTGGCGGTGGTGAAGCGGCCGATCCCGATTCGCAGCGAAGACCCGGCGATCGCCTCGCCCAGGCCCAAGGCCTTCAGCACATAGGAAGGCTCGACCTCGGCCGCGGTGCAAGCCGAGCCGGTCGAAAGCGCCAGGCCCGGACAGGCGGCGATCAGATCGACCGCCTTGAAGCCGGGGAAGCTCAGATTGAGATTGCCGGGAAGCCGCTTTTCCGCGTGGCCGTTCAGCACCAGAGCCGGGAAACGGGTCTTGAAGCCGTTGAGTAGCCGGGCGCGCAAGGCCAGCAGCCTTTGCGCCTCGGTCTGCATCTCGGCCTTGGCGATTTCGGCGGCGCGGCCCAGCCCGGCGATTTGCGGCACGGGAAGCGTGCCTGAGCGCATGGCGCGTTCCTGCCCGCCGCCGTCGATCAAGGGCGTGATGCGGGCGCGCGGGCGGCGGCGCAGGTAAAGCGCGCCGACGCCCTTGGGGCCGTAGATTTTGTGGCCGGAGATCGAGAGCAGATCGGCGCCAATATCATCGACGCTGAGCGCAATCTTGCCCACCGCTTGCGCCGCGTCGGAATGGAAGAGCGCGCCCTTGGCGTGCGCCAGCGCGGCGATTTCCTTCAAGGGCTGGATCACGCCGATCTCGTTATGGGCCGCCATAACCGAGACGATGGAGGTCTTGTCCGAAATCGCCGCTTCGAGCCGGCCCAAATCGATGAGCCCGTCGCGCCCGACCGGCGCATAGGTTACGCGGAAGCCTTCCGCCTCCAGCGACCGCGCGCTTTCGAGCACGCATTTATGCTCGGTCGCGAGGGTCACGATATGGTCCTTGCCGAATTGGCGGTGGAAATGCGCCGCACCCTTCACCGCCATGTTGTTCGATTCGGTCGCGCCCGAGGTGAAGATGATTTCGCGCGGCTCCGCCCCGATGAGCTCGGCCAGTTGGGCGCGCGCTTGTTCCACGGCCTCCTCGGCCTCGCGCCCATAGGCGTGGGTGAGCGAATGCGGATTGCCGAATTTCTCGGTGAAGAAGGGCAGCATCGCCTCGACCACGCGCGGATCGCAAGGCGTCGTCGCCTGATAATCGAGATAGATGGGCTTGTCGTTCATGCGGCGCTCGCGCGGCACCGGGCGTAAAGCGCGCCCCAGGCCTCGGCCAGGCGGGTGATTTGGGATTCGGTGGTGCTCCAGCCCAGCGAGATACGGATGGCGCATTCGGACAGGGTTTCGGGGGCACCCATGGCTTCGAGCACATGGCTGCGCTTGACCTTGCCCGAGGAACAGGCCGAACCGGCGGAGACCATCACCCCGGCCAGGTCGAGCGCCATCACCTGGGTCGAGGCCGGCACGCCGGGCATGGCGATGCAAAGCGTGTTGGAAAGGCGCGCGGCGTCCGCGCCGAACACCACCGCGTCGGGCGCGATTGCCTCGAGCCGGGCCTGGGCAAGGTCGCGCAAGCTGGCGACGCGGCGATAATCGGCAAGACCGGCGATGGAAGCGGCGCAGGCGGCGCCGAAGCCCGCTATGCCGGGCAGGTTCTCGGTGCCAGCGCGGCGTCCGCGCTCCTGCCCGCCGCCGCGATAGAGCGACGCCATATCCAAGCCCGGCGCGAGGATCAGCGCGCCCACGCCCATGGGCCCGCCGAGCTTATGCGCCGAGAGGGTCATGAGATCGCAACCGAGCGCCCGGAAATCGAGCGGCTGCTTGCCCGCCGCCTGGACGGCGTCGCAATGGAAGAGCGCGTTATGCGCATGGGCGCGTTTCGCGGCTTCGGCCACGGGCTGGACGATGCCGGTCTCGTTATTGGCGAGCATGAGCGAAACCAGCGCCGGGCGCCTGTCCTGGGCGAGCAGAGCTTCGAGAGATGCCAGATCGGCCACGCCGTCGCGCGTCACGCGAATGCGCGATGCTTCGGGCGCGTTGGCCAGCACCGAATCATGTTCAATGGACGAGACGATCGGCCTGCGGCCGGGGAAACCGGCGAGCGCCAGGGCGTTGGCCTCGGTGCCGCCCGACGTGAACACCACCTGCTCGGGAGCGACTCCGGCCAAGCCTGCTACCCGGGAGCGCGCCTGGTCGAGGAACCGCTTCGCCTCGCGCCCGGCGAGGTGGACCGAGGAAGGATTGCCGGAATGCGCCAATACCTCGTCCGCCGCCGCCCGCGCCTCGGGCCGCAAGGGCGCCGTCGCGTTCCAGTCGAGATAGGCCGGATTTTGCGTCACGGGGCCGAAAACCCCAATCATTGCGCGGCGTCGGCCGGGGCGGCGGGCCGGTCGATGCGGTTGCGGTGCAGCGCGCCGCTGCTGCCCAAGATGCGATTCTCGCACACATCCGCCAGCGTCACCGAACTCAAATAGAGGTGTATCTGGTTGCCGAGTTCCTCCCACAGATCGTGGGTGAGGCAGCGGGTGTTGTTGCCGCCGCAACTCATCGGCGCGGCGGGGGTGCAGCGCGTGGCGCGGATCGGCTCGTCCACCGCCAGGATGATGTCGGAAATGCGCGTGAATCCCGCGCCGTGCGACAAGAGATAGCCGCCCCCCGGGCCGCGCACGCTCTTGACCAGATCGGCGCCGCGCAGCTTGGCGAAAAGCTGCTCCAGATATGACAACGAGATCACTTGGCGCTCGGCGATATCGGCCAGCGAGATCGGTTCGCCCTTGCCGTATTTGGCGATGTCGACCAGCGCCATCACCGCGTAACGTCCCTTGGTGCTCAATCGCATGGCTGTCTCCCGTCAGAGCTTGCGGCGCTGGCCGCGCGGCGGCGTCTCGCCTTCGGCGAAAGGCAGCACTTCTGCTCCGGTTGTTGGCTTCTTCGATTCGAGTTCGGCGAGGCGCGTCTTGAGCGTTGCGACCTCGTCCATCAGGCTCGCGACGCAACGCGCGATCGGATCGGGCAGATCCTCGCAAGGCGTGCCGTAAGGCAGAAAGTTCTTGGGCGCTTCGAGCTTGGCGCCGAGTTCCTTGGCTGGAATGCCGGCGACCGAGGCACCGGCGGGAACCGCGTGCAACACGACAGCGTTGGCGCCAACGCGCGCGTCCTTGCCGACGGTGAAGTTACCGAGAATCTTGGCGCCGGCGCCGATGATGACACCGTCCTCGAGCGTGGGATGGCGCTTGGCGCCGCGGTTGAGGGTAGTGCCGCCCAAGGTCACGCCCTGGTAGAGCGTCACATCGTCGCCGATGATCGTGGTTTCACCAATCACCACGCCGCCGCCATGGTCGATGAACAAGCGGTTGCCGATCTGGGCGGCGGGATGAATCTCGATGCCGGTGAAAAAACGCCCGAGATGCGAGACGAAACGCGCCAGCAGCATGCGGCCGTGGTTCCACAGCCAATGCGCGGCGCGGTGATAGAGCACGGCATGAATGCCGGGGTAGCACAGCAGCACCTCGAGTTGCGAACGGGCGGCGGGGTCCAGCTTCAACACATGGCTGATATCGTCTTGCAGGTGCTTCAACATCAGGGGGTCCGTTTGCTAGGATGGGGCGCCGCCAAAGGGGCCGGGACTATAGCCGAGCCCTAGTAAGACGATCAAGTATATCGGGCCAGGATAACCATGGTTTACTGAGTTTTCTGGGGTTTCCCGGCTCAATACCCGAGTTACTGAGTGGGATATGGTGCGCGCGCTGGGATGGGTAAAGGGCGGCGATGCCTGAGTTAAGCCTGATCGGTCCGGCCGGGCGGCTCGAAGCCCGCTATCAGCCGGCCAAGGACAAGCACGCATCGGCGGCGCTGCTGCTGCACCCCCATCCGCAGCATGGCGGCACCATGAACAACAAGGTGGTCTATACCCTGTTCCACGCTTTTTCGCGCAGCGGCTTTGCCGCCTTGCGCTTCAATTTCCGCGGCGTCGGCAAGAGCCAGGGCGCATGGGGCGGCGGCGAGGGTGAGTTGGCCGACGCCGCGGCGGCGCTCGACTGGCTCCAGGCCGCCAACCCCGAGGCCGAGAGCTTTTGGATCGGCGGCTTTTCCTTCGGCGCCTGGATCGCCATGCAGCTTTTGGCGCGGCGGCCGGAAATCGGCGGCTTCGTCGCCGTGGCACCGCCGGTGAACCTGGCGGATTTCAGCGCGTTGCCGCGGCTGCCGGCTTCGGGATTGATCGTGCAAGGCGACCAGGACCAGATCGTTCCGCCCGAAGGGGTGAAGGCGTTGGCCGGGCGGCTGCAAGGCCAGCGCGACATCGCCGTCACCTACCGAGTCATCGCGGGCGCCGATCATTTCTTTTCCGAGCAACTCGACGAACTGAGCGGCGTTATCGAGAGCTATATATCGGGCAACCGCCACAAACGACCGGCGAAAGTCGTTTAATCCTTGAATGGGTCGCGCAGCAGAACGGTGTCGTCGCGTTCGGGGCTGGTGGACAGCATCGCGACAGGAGCCTCGATCAACTCTTCAATGCGCCGGATATATTTGACCGCGAGCGCCGGCAGCTTGGCCCAATCGCGCACGCCGCGCGTCGTTTCGTTCCAGCCCTTCATGGTTTCGTAGACCGGCTCGACCGCCGCCTGCTCTTCTGCCCCCGCCGGGAGATACGGGATGGTCTTGCCCCTGAGACGGTAGCCCACGCAAAGCTTGATCTCGGGGAAGGCGTCGAGCACGTCGATTTTGGTGAGCGCGATGCCGGCGATGCCAGCGATCTTCACCGCCTGGCGCACCATCACCGCGTCGAACCAGCCGCAGCGGCGTTTGCGGCCGGTGACGACGCCGAATTCCTTGCCGCGCTCGCCCAGCGTCTGGCCGGTCTTGTCGGTCAATTCGGTCGGGAACGGGCCGCTGCCGACCCGCGTGGTGTAGGCCTTGGTGATGCCGAGCACGTAGCCCACCGCGCCGGTGCCGAGGCCCGAGCCCGAGGCGGCCTGGCCGGGATGGGTGTGCGAGGAGGTGACGTAGGGATATGTCCCGTGATCGACGTCGAGCATCACGCCCTGCGCGCCCTCGAACAGAATGCGTTTCTTGGCCCGGCGTTTCTTGTCGAGAATCTCCCACACCTGGTCGGCATAGGGCAGCACCTTGGGCGCGATGTCCCGGAGCGATTTGAGCAGCGGCGCCACCTCGATTTCGGCCGCGCCCAATCCACGCAACAGCGCGTTGTGATGCAGCAGCAAGGCGTCGAGCTTGGCCGGAAGCGAAGCCGCATCGGCCAAATCGCACAGGCGCAGCGCGCGGCGGCCGACCTTGTCCTCATAGGCCGGCCCGATGCCGCGGCCGGTGGTGCCGAGCTTGGCCGCGCCACGCGCCTCTTCCCGCGCACGGTCGATGGCGGCATGCGAAGGCAGGATCAAGGTCACGTTATCGGCGACGCGCAAGCTCGCGGGCGTGACAGTGACGCCCTTCGACTTGATCGTCTCGATCTCCTTGATCAGCGCCCAGGGATCGACCACCACGCCATTGCCGATGATCGAGAGCTTGCCCGGGCGCACCACGCCCGAGGGCAGAAGGCTCAGGCGGTATTCGACATTGCCGATGACCAGGGTATGGCCGGCATTGTGGCCGCCCTGGAAGCGCACCACCACGTCGGCGCGCTCGCTCAGCCAATCGACGATCTTCCCCTTGCCCTCGTCGCCCCATTGGGCGCCGATCACCGCGACATTCGCCATGAAAAGATTGTCCCCGGATTCTCAGCTTAAGGCTATCGGCTTGCCGTTTTCGAGCAAATGGCCGCAATCGAGCCGCTTGGCCTCTTGGCGCGAGTCCATGCCGGAGCCGAGCGCGGCCACGGTGATCCAGCCTTGCTCGCGCAGGCGGCGCGCAATGGCGGGATCGGCCCCTTCCGGCACATAGACGCGCTTCGCCGGCACGGTGCCGGGCACGGCCTGAAGCACGGTATCGGTGTAAAGCGTGAAGCCGGTGGCATCCTCGGCCCCGTTCTTCTCCGGCCCGCTATCGGTGCGGTAACGCCCACCGCGGCCCAATTCGCCGCGCACATCCTGCGCGAAGAAGCTGAAGCTGATGCCGGTGTGATATTCGAAGCCGCGATTCTCGACCGGATCGATGGTGAAGCCGAGGCCGGGCACGGCGGATTTGAGCCGCACCACCACCTCACCCAGCCGCGCGCGTTCCGCCGCCGCATCCTTCGGCAGGTCGAGCGCCGCCAGCGCCTTTTGCGCCTTGGCGCCCTCCCCCGCCGCCTTCAAGAGATCGCCCAGCAGGGAGCCCGCCTTGCCCGAAGCCGCTTTGAGCGCGGCCGCGTCCTTGTGGTCGAGCGCGCGGCGCACCGCCAGCGCCGCCTCGACGTCGAGTTTGAAGGCGTTGCATACCGCCGGCACCAGGGTGGGCAAGGTCAGATCGACCGTCAGGCCGATGATGCCGAGCGAGGCCAGCGCCTCGGCCGCGACCGCGATCGCCTCGACATCGGCGGATACCGAATCCGTGCCGATCAACTCCGCGCCCACCTGCCCCACCTGGCGCTCTGGGCGGAGCTGGCTGCCGCGCACGCGCAACACCTGGCCGGCATAGCACAGGCGCAATGGCCGGGCCGATTTCTTGAGCCTGGTGGCGGCGATACGCGCCACTTGCGGCGTCATGTCGGCGCGCAGGCCGATCATGCGGCCCGACACCGGATCCATCAGGCGGAAGGTGTCCGGCGCCATGGCCGATCCGGCGCCTGAGAGCAGATTCTCCTCGAACTCGGCCAAGGGCGGCTTGACCCGCTCATAGCCGTGGCTCGTGAGCACCGCCATCAACCGCGCCGCCACCTCGGCCTCGATGCCGGCATCGGGCGGCAGCAGGTCGCGCAGGCCTTCGGGCAGCAGCGCCTTGTGCAGCGATTCATTCATGGGGGCCGGAATAGCCGTTTTGCACGGCGGCGGCAACAAAACCCTGTTGCCGCCGGGCTAATCAACCCCGTTCAACGAGGAGTCGTCGTTAACGGTAGTAGTAGCCGCCACCGCCGTAGTAATGCGGATGCGGCCCGTAATAACCGCCCACCGGCACGACCACGCAGCCGGCGAGAATCGCCAGCAGCGCCGCGGCCGCTACAACCTTGCCGTATCGATAAAGCCCAGTCATGGGATGTCTCCGTGACATGGCCCAGGCGAAATGCCCGGGCGCCTATCCGATATAGGCGGCGGATGTGGCAAAAAGCCGGAAAACGCGCTGGCTTAAATTTTTGTAATCGCCGGGAATGATCACGGAAAAGACAGAATCAGAAATGCAGCTCAACCGCCTGGACTACGTTGGCGATACCGCGCACCTTGGCCAGAAGCACTTCGCCCAGGGGCTGGTCGATCTGCACCAGGCAGATGGCGTCCTGGCCCGGGCCCGCGCGGCCGAGATGGAAGGTCGCGATGTTGACGCCGGCCTCGCCCAGGCTGCGGCCAAGATTGCCGATGAAGCCCGGCTTGTCGCGGTTGCGCACGAACAGCATGTGCGGCCCCAACTCGGCCTCGAGCGATATGCCCTCGATGTCGACGATGCGCGGCCGGTCTCCGCCGAAGAGGGTTCCGGCGACGCTGCGCGCGCCGTTCTCGCCCTTGACGGTGACGCGGATCAACGTCTGGAAAGCCGAGGGCTCGGTGCTGCGGGTTTCCAAGACGGCGATGCCACGTTCCTTGCACAGGATCGGCGCGTTGACCATGTTGACCGCGTCGAGTTGCGGGCCCAAGAGGGCGGTAAGCGTGATCGCGGTCAGCGGCTTGATGTTGAGCTCGGCGGCGGCGCCCTCGTATTCGAGGGATATGTTCTTCAGCCCGGACAATGTGAGCTGGCCGGCGAAGGAGCCCAATTGCTCGGCGAGCTTCATATAGGGCTTGAGTCGTTTGGCTTCCTCGGCCGAAAGCGAGGGCATGTTGAGCGCGTTGACGACGGCGCCGGTCATGAGGAAATCCGCCATCTGCTCGGCGACTTGGAGCGCCACGTTCTCCTGCGCCTCGTTGGTCGAGGCGCCCAGATGCGGCGTGGCGATGACATTGTCGTTGCCGAAAAGCGCGTTCTCCTTGGCCGGCTCGACCGGGAACACGTCGAGCGCCGCGCCCGCGACCTGCCCTGAGTCGAGCGCCGCCTTGAGGTCCGCCTCGACGATAAGCCCGCCGCGCGCGCAATTGATGATGCGCACGCCCTTCTTGGTCTTGGCCAACGCCTTGGCGTCGATGATGCCCTTGGTCGCCTCGGTCATGGGCGTGTGGAGGGTGATGAAATCGGCGCGCGCCAGCAACGCGTCGAGCTCGACCTTCTCCACACCGAGCTGGACCGCGCGTTCGGGCGACAGGAACGGGTCATAGGCCACGACCTTCATCTTCAGGCCTAAGCCGCGGTCGGCGACGATCGAGCCGACATTGCCGCAGCCGATCACGCCCAGCACCTTGCCCGTCAACTCGACGCCCATGAAGCGCGTCTTCTCCCATTTACCGGCCTGGGTCGAGCGGTCGGCGGCGGGCAATTGGCGCGCCAGCGCCATCATCAAGGCGATGGCGTGCTCCGCCGTGGTGATCGAATTGCCGAAGGGCGTGTTCATCACGACGATGCCGCGTTGCGTGGCGGCGGGAACGTCGATGTTGTCGACGCCGATGCCGGCGCGGCCGATCACCTTGAGCTTCTTGGCGGCGTCCAGCACCGGCTTGGTCACCTTGGTGGCGGAGCGCACGGCCAGGCCATCGAACTCGCCGATGATCTTCTTGAGTTCGTCGGGCGAAAGCTTGGTGTTGACAACGGTTTCGACGCCGCGTTCCTTGAAAATGGCGACCGCGCGTGGGCTCAGCTCGTCGGAAATCAAAACTCTGGGCATGGCGATGCTCAGGCCGCGGCGGCGCGGCGAATTTCGGCGAAAGCCCAATCGAGCCAGGGCAGCAGCGCCTCGACATCGCGGGTCTCGACCGTCGAGCCGCACCAGATGCGCAAGCCAGGCGGCGCATCGCGGTGACCGGCGATGTCATAGGCCACACCCTCGGCATCCAAGAGCGCCTCAAGCCGCTTTACCTGGGCGCGCTGCGCCTCGGGCGACAAGCGTAAAAACCACTCATCGGCCAATTTGAGACAAACCGAGGTGGAGGAGCGGAGTTTCGGATCGGCCACCAGGAAGGCGATCCAGGGGGTGCGCGCGACCCATTTGGTTATGGCCGCAAGATTGGTCTCGCTGCGCGCCCGCAAGCCAGCGAGACCGCCAACGGATTCCGCCCATTTGAGGCCGTCGATCGCGTCTTCGACCGCCAGCATGGAAGGCGTGTTAATGGTTTCCTCTTGGAATATCCCCTCGGCGAATTTGCCCTTGGAGGTCAAACGGAAGATCTTGGGCAAGGGCCACGCCGGTTTGTAGCTCTCCAGCCTTTCGACCGCGCGGGGGCTGAGTACCAACATGCCATGCGCCGCCTCGCCGCCCAGCACCTTCTGCCAGGACCAGGTGACGACATCGAGCTTGGACCAGGGCAACTCCATGGCGAAGACCGCCGAGGTGGCGTCGCAAATGGCCAGGCCCTGGCGGTCCGGTTTGATCCAGTCGCCGTTGGGCACGCGCGCGCCCGAAGTGGTGCCGTTCCAGGGGAAGACCACGTCGCGGTTCCAATCGACCTGAGTGAGATCGGGTATCTCGCCATAGGGCGCGCGGAAAACGCGCAAATCCTTGAGCTTCAATTGTTTCTCGATGTCGGTCACCCAGCCTTCGCCGAACACCTCCCAGGCCAGCACATCGCAGCCGCGCGCGCCCAAGAGCGACCACAGCGCCATCTCGACTGCGCCCGTATCCGAGGCGGGGACGATGGCGACGCGATAGTTGTTGGGGATGCCGAGGATCGCGCGCGACCGATCGACCACTTCTTTGAGCTTGGCGCGGCCGGGCTTGGCGCGGTGCGAGCGGCCTAACAGGGCATTTTTCAACCCATCCAGGCTCCAACCAGGATGCTTGGCGCAGGGGCCGGATGAAAATGACGGGTTAGCGGGCCGGAGATTCGGCTTCATGGCGCTATTCCTTGCAGAATAGATGCGCCCCGTTGGGGGGGCGTGTCCCGCCGAGGAAATTATGGAGAACCGGGCGGCGCGTCAACCACCAAGCGTGCAGGGCAGACGCGACAAGGGGACGCGGGGCTTAGACCTAGGGCCGCCGCTTCAAGAGGTGCATGGAAGTGAAGGTAAGCACATCCTCGCCCTTCTGATTCTGGTAGCGGTAGGACGCCCGCATGATGCCGCGGTCGGGCTTGGATTGCGATGGGCGGACTTCCTTCACTTCCATGGCGACAGTGAGCGTGTCGCCTGGCCGCACCGGCTTCAACCAGCGCAACTCATCGAAGCCGGGCGAGCCCATGCTGGAAGCCTTCAAGACGCCGCTATCCCAGATCAGGCGGAAGCCCAGGGCAAGCGTCTGAAAACCCGAGGCGATGAGACCCCCGAATATCGAATCCTTGGCGGCAACGGGATCGATGTGGAAGGCTTGCGGATCATATTGCTTGGCGAATTCGACGATCTGCTGTTCCGAAATCGTCGCCTTGCCGGTGGTGAATGTGTCGCCCGGCTTGAAATCATCGAGATAGAGATCCTTCATCGACGGATTACCCCAACGCCGCGACGATGGCCGCGCCAACCTCGCGGGTCGAAGCCTTGCCGCCTATATCGGCGGTGCGCGGACCGCCCTTGTCCGCCAGCACGCGGGCTATCGCGCCCTCCACCGCTGCGGCGGCAGCGGTTTCACCAAAGTGTGCGAGCATCATCGCCGCCGTCCATATCTGGCCGATAGGGTTGGCGATGCCCTTGCCCGCGATGTCGGGCGCCGAGCCATGCACCGGCTCGAACATCGAGGGAAATTCACGCTCGGGATTGATGTTGGCACCGGGCGCGATGCCGATCGACCCCACCACGGCGGGGCCCAGATCCGACAGGATATCGCCGAACAGATTCGAGCCCACCACCACGTCGAACCAGTCGGGATGGCGGACGAAATGCGCGGTGAGGATATCGATGTGGTACTGGTCGGTCTTGACCTGCGGGTAATCCTTGGAAACAACGGCGAAGCGTTCGTCCCAATAGGGCATGGTGTGGACGATGCCGTTCGACTTGGTGGCCGAGGTCACATGCTTCCTGCGCCCGGGCTTCATCGCCAGTTCGAAGGCGTAGCGCATGATGCGGTCGGTGCCCTTGCGGGTGAAGATGGTCTCCTGCATCGCCATCTCTTGGTCGGTGCCGGCATAGAGTCTTCCGCCGATGGCGGAATATTCGCCTTCGACGTTCTCGCGCACGACATAGAAATCGATCTCGCCGGGTTTACGATCCTTCAACGGAGAGTCCACCCCGGCCAGAAGCTTTATCGGCCGCAGATTGACGTATTGGCGGAATTCGCGGCGAATCGGGATAAGTAGGCCCCAGAGCGAGACATGGTCCGGCACACCGGGAAAACCCACCGCGCCGAGGAAAATGCCGTCGCGCTGGCGCAGCTGGGCGAGCCCGTCCTCCGGCATCATGCGGCCGGTCTTGGCGAAACGCTCGCAGCTCCAGTCGAATTCGCGCCATTTGAAGGAAAAGCCGAAGCGGCGCGCCGCCGCCTCCAGCACCTTGATGCCTTCCGGCACCACCTCGCGGCCGATACCGTCGCCAGCGATCACAGCGATGTCGTACGTCTTGGCCATATCCCCTCCCCTTTGACGCCGCGCCAATCTAGCGGGCCCATGCAACCGCGCAAGCCCTTAGGCCGGAATGGCAGCTATGTTTTTTAGATTTAGCGCCGCCGGGCTAGGGTAAAGGCGCGCTCGCAGTGATCCATGCCGATATGCGGGTAGTAATCGAGCGCCTTGGGCGCCGCGAGCAAGATCAGCATGGTCTCCCCGCCCGCCTGCTCATGTGTCCGGCGGATGAGTTCCCGGCCGATGCCGCCACGCTGCCGCGTGGCGTCGACCGCGAGATCGGAGAGATAGCAGCAATAGGAAAAATCGGTGATCGCGCGCGACACGCCGACGAGTTTGCCGGCGCGGTCGCGGGCGCAGAGAACGATGTCGGCCTCAGCCAGCATGCGCGCGATGCGGCCGATGTCGTCAACCGGCCGGCGCTCGGCCAGGGTCGAGCGGCGAAGCAGGTCGATGAACTCACCGACGGCGAGGGCGGGCTCGACGGCGTAACGGATGTCGGCTTGCATGGGTGTCTTTCTTGGCAGCGGTTGAAATCGGCTGGCCGATCGGCCCATTGCCCTGGCCCAATCCGGGGGCGTTGCGGATGGCGGCCTGGACATAGGCATGGGCGCGTTCGACCGCGGGCTTAAGATTCATCCCTTGCGCCAATCCGCAAGCGATGGCCGAGGCATAGGCACAACCGGTGCCGTGGGTCGAGTTTGTCTTGATCCGCTTGGCCTTCAACACGAAGCTTTCCTTGGGCGTCGCCACCAGGTCGAGCAGCGAATTGCCCTTCAAATGCCCGCCCTTCACCACCACCGCCCTGGCGCCAAGTTTCAACAGCGCATCGACGGCGCGTTTCATGCCGTCGAGATTTTCCACGGTGAGGCCGGTCAGCACGGCGGCTTCAGGCAGATTGGGCGTGACCACGGATGCCCGCGCGATCAACCGGCGCTTCAGGCGTTCCATCCCCGGCTCGTCGAGCAGCACCGCGCCGCTGGTGGACAGGATCACCGGATCGACGACCAGCGGCGTCTTCGGCGCCAAGGCAAAGAAGCCGTCGAGCGCGCCGGCCACCGCCTCGACCACCGATGCGTCGACCAGCATGCCGGTCTTGATGCAATCGGATCCTATGTCGGACAGCACCGCCTCGATCTGGCGGCGCACGAAATCGGGACCGACGGGAAGAACACCAAATACGCCGCGCGTGTTTTGCGCCGTGAGCGCAGTGATCGCCGCCGCGGCGTAACCGCCCAGCGCTGTCACCGTCTTGATATCCGCTTGGATGCCCGCGCCGCCGCCCGAATCCGAGCCGGCGATGATCAGCACGCGGCCGATCATTCGGCCGCGCTTTCCTCCGCGTGTCCCGCCGCCGCCAGTGCCGCGGCGATTTCCTCGACCACGGAGGTCACGAGCGATTTGTCCTCGCCCTCGGCCATGATGCGAATGAGCGGCTCGGTCCCGGATTTGCGCACCAGCAAGCGCCCCTTGGAACCGAGGCGGCTTTGCCCGGCGCTGATGGCGGCGAGAATATCTTTGGATTCGAGCGCCGCGCCGCCGTTGACGCGCACGTTGCGCAGCAATTGCGGCACCGGCTCGAAGACATTACACACTTGGCTGGCCTGCGCGCCGGTCTCGACGATGACGGCCAGAACCTGCAACGCGACGATGAGGCCGTCCCCAGTAGTGGAATGGTCGCCCAGGATGATGTGGCCCGATTGTTCGCCACCGAGATTACAGCCCAACCGGCGCATCTCCTCGACCACGTAGCGGTCGCCCACTTGGGTGCGCGCGACCTTGACGCCGATGCCGGCGAGATAGCGCTCGAAGCCCAGATTGGACATGACGGTGGAAACAATTCCAGAAGCCGCCAAGCGTCCGGACTTCCGCCATCTTGTCGCGATCAGCGCCATCAGCTGGTCGCCGTCGAGTAATCGGCCTTTCTCGTCCGCCACCACCAGCCGGTCGGCGTCGCCGTCGAGCGCGAGACCCAGATGGGCGCGGCTATCGATGACCGCGCGCTGCATGGTTTGCGTGGAAAGCGTGCCGCAATTGCGATTGATATTGGTGCCGTCGGGCGCGACGCCCATGGGCACGACCTCGGCGCCCAATTCCCACAGCACGGTGGGCGCGACCTTGTAGGCGGCGCCGTTGGCGCAATCGACTACGACCTTGAGTCCTTCGAGGCGCAAGCCCTTGGGGAAGGTGTTCTTGACGAATTCGATATAGCGCCCGCCGGCGTCGTCGAGCCGCCTGGCGCGGCCGAGTTGATTGGCCGTGGCGCGTTCGGAGGCCGCGCGGTCGAAGGCCGATTCGATCTGTGTCTCGATTGCATCCGACAGCTTGAAGCCGTCGGGGCCGAACAGCTTGATGCCGTTATCCTGATAGGGGTTGTGCGAGGCCGAAATCATGACGCCGAGATCCGCGCGCAAGCTCCGCGTCAGCATGGCGATGGCCGGGGTGGGCATCGGTCCCACCAGCACCACGTCCATGCCCATCGCAATGAATCCGGCGGTCAAGGCGGGCTCGATCAGATATCCCGAGAGCCGCGTGTCCTTGCCGATCACGACCAGATGCCGGTGCTCGCCACGCTTCAAGACCAATCCCGCCGCCATCGCCACCTTCAAGGCGGTGTCGGCGGTCATCGGCTCGGCATTGGCGATGCCGCGAATGCCGTCGGTACCGAACAGCGTGCGCGTCTTGGCGGATTTCAAGAATCTGTCCCCCGGTCGCGGGTTTTAGTTGCCCGGCTGCGGCTCCGGCTCAAGGCCGGAGGGCTTGCCGCTGCCGGCCGGCGGCACGGAGGGACGCCTTCCCGGCGCGGATGCGGGCGGCGGCTCGACCGCTCCGCCGGTGTCGCGCACGATCTTCTCGCCGCGGATGATGCGCCGGATTTCGTCGACCGAGAGGGTTTCAAATTCCAAAAGCCCCTTGGCCAGGAGATGCAGCTCGTCGACATGCGCGACCAGAATCTTGCGCGCCGTTTCCTCGCCTTCCTCGACGATGCGGCGGATCTCGTCGTCGATCACCTTGGCGGTCGCGTCGGAGACGTTCTTGCGCTGCGTGACGGAGTGGCCGAGGAAGACCTCTTCCTCGTTCTCGCTGTAGCGCAGGGGCCCCAGCTTGTCGCTAAAGCCGAATTCCGTGACCATGCGACGCGCCAGATTGGTGGCGCGGCGGATGTCGTCGGAGGCGCCGGTGGTGACCTTGTCGGGGCCGAAGATCATCTCCTCGGCGATGCGGCCGCCGAACAGGCTCGCCATCATGGCGTTCAATTCCATGCGCGACTGGCTGTACTTGTCGCGTTCGGGCAGGAACATGGTGACGCCCAGCGCACGGCCGCGCGGGATAATGGTGACCTTGTGCAACGGTTCGTGTCCGGGGACATAGAGCATGACTAGCGCGTGGCCGCCTTCGTGATAGGCGGTCAGCTTTTTTTCGTCTTCGGTCATGACCATGGAGCGGCGCTCGGCGCCCATCATGACCTTGTCCTTGGCCTGCTCGAACTCGGCCATGGTGACCGAGCGCTTGCCCTTGCGCGCCGCCATCAGCGCCGCTTCGTTGACCAGATTGGCGAGATCGGCGCCGGAGAATCCGGGCGTGCCGCGCGCGATGATGCGCGGATCGACGTCGGAGGCCAGCGGCACCTTGCGCATATGCACTTTGAGAATCTTCTCGCGGCCAACGACATCAGGATTTGGCACCACAACTTGCCGGTCGAAGCGGCCGGGGCGCAGCAGCGCGGGATCGAGCACGTCGGGACGGTTGGTGGCGGCGATCAGGATTACGCCTTCATTGGCCTCGAAGCCGTCCATCTCAACCAGCAACTGGTTGAGGGTCTGTTCGCGCTCGTCATTGCCGCCGCCGAGGCCCGCGCCGCGATGACGGCCGACGGCGTCGATCTCGTCGATGAAGATGATGCAGGGCGCGTTCTTCTTGCCCTGCTCGAACATGTCGCGCACGCGCGAGGCGCCGACGCCGACGAACATCTCGACGAAATCGGAGCCAGAAATGGTGAAGAACGGCACATTGGCCTCGCCGGCGATGGCACGGGCCAAGAGCGTTTTACCGGTGCCAGGGGGGCCGACCAGCAAGACGCCCTTCGGAATCTTGCCGCCGAGGCGCTGGAATTTTTGCGGGTCCTTCAGATACTCGACGATCTCCTCGAGCTCGTTTTTGGCCTCGTCGATGCCCGCCACGTCGTCGAAGGTGATGCGGCCCACTTTCTCGGTGAGCAGCCGCGCGCGGCTCTTGCCGAAGCCCATGGCGCGGCCACCGCCGCCCTGCATCTGGCGCATGAAGAAAATCCACACGCCGATCAACAGCAGCATCGGGAACCAGGAGATCAAGATGCCAAAGAGCGAGGGCATGCTGTCGTCGTTGGGCGCGGCGTGAATGGTCACACCCTTGTCGAGCAACCGCCCGACCAGGTTCGGATCGTTCGGAACGTAGGTGGAAAAGGCGCGACCATCGGTGAACTTGCCGTTGACGGTGCCGCCCTGGCCGCCGCCCTGAATGGTGACCTCGCGAACCTGGCCTTTGGCCACGTCGGCGACGAATTCGGAATAGGCCAAGCTGTTTTGCGGCGTGTGGTTGGTCGAACTCTGGAACAGGTTGAAGAGCGCGACCAGCAACAGGCCGATGATGATCCAGAGGGCGAGGTTCTTGCCGAAATTATTCACGGTGCTGGCCTTTCCATGCCGAGCCGGACGACCCTATTTCCAAGGGGCGCGAGGGACGTAACGGCCCCTCCCGCAATGCCGCTCCACATTACTACATAAGAAGACTTCGTGCTTAAACAACTCTTAAACCCAAGCGTGACAGCGCATTTAAGGGGCGGAAAACGACAATTTCAGGGCGCGCCAGCGATGCCGCGTTAACGTTTTCCCGCCGCCATAAGAGCAGCGGCGCCGCCGCCAGGCCCTGGCGGTCGAACAGCGCCGGCAGGCCCGCGCGCACCAAAGCCGGCAGGCCGGAATCGAAGCCCAGGCCGGAAAGCGCCGCCGCCCCCTCGGCGCCGATGCCGCCGAGCCTCATCCCCGCCGGCGCGTCCGGGGGCATGGTCAGGAGAAACCGTCCGTCCCAATAGCTGCCCATGCCCGGGGGCGCGTCTTGCGGGGGGGCCAGGGCCGCCACTTCGCGGCAGACCAGGATGCGCCCCTCCTCCTTGACCGGTTTGGGAACCAGCGAGCAGCCGCCCAAGGTGCGGCCGCCGGCGAGGCCGTCTGGTAATTCGCTATAGAGTCGCTCCAGCCGTTCGAGCCGGGGCGGGAATTGGCATCCGCCGATGCAGGTAATGAGGGCGGCCAGCGCGCGCAAGCCCGCCTCCTCGGGGGCGGAGCGCAAGCCCGCACCGTCGAGCCAGGCAAAACCCCGCGGATCGAGCGCCACCGATCGTGCAAGGCAATCCGCCACCAGGGTTTCGAGCGCCGCCCGGGCGCGGGCGAGATGCGCGGCCGTGGCGGCGAGGCGTTCGGGCGTCAGCCCTTCCACCGCCAGCGTATCACGCGCGGCGCGAATCCGGGCGCGCGCATAGGTCGAATCACGATTCATCGGATCCTCGATGAAGTCCTGTCCGAATTCGGCCAGCGTCGCCTTGAGCCGCGCCCGCGGCACCGCGAGCAGCGGGCGCAACAGGCGGAAATTCCGCCGCGCGCTTTCGGGCGCCATACCGGCAAGCCCGTCGAGGCCGCTGCCGCGCGCCAGGCGCAACAGGAAGGTCTCGGCCTGATCGTCGCGGTGATGCGCCGCCAGCAGATGAAGTACGCCGTTCTTTCCGCACCAGGATTCGAAAAGCCGGTATCGCACTTCGCGCGCAAAGGCCTCGACATCGCCCGCAGGCACTTCGCCTTCGCGTTTCAGGATTTGATGCGCGATGCCGCGCACTTTGAGCCAGCTTGCGGCCTGAGCCGCCTCGCGCGCGGATTCGGGCCTGAGAGCGTGATCGACAATAAGCGCGGTGACGGAACCGCCCTGTCCGCGCGCCCAGCGATCGGCCAGCAGCGTCAGCGCCATGCTGTCGGCGCCGCCTGAACAGGCGACGGCGAGGAGCGGCCGGCTTTCGAACGGCGCGAAACCCGTCATCAGCGTGGAGAATTCGGCCTGGTCGAGCGGGGTTGCTGTGCGAGCTCCCGTGCCGTCATCCATGACGCTAACAGCCAGCCTTTTTCTTCTCGTCCGCCGCGCGCTCCTTGATCGGCGCGGGCGCGGTCGGAAAGTCATGGTCGAGGCGCGCATAGGCGGCGCAGGCATTTGGTTTCTGGCCGAGCTGGGCAAGCGACATGCCGAGTTTCAGGAGATCATCCATCGCCTTGCTGCTTTTGGGATATTTCTGGTAGCCCTCGGCGAAGGCGATGGCGGCGTCGTTCCAATCCTTGCGCACGTAATAGGTTTCGCCCAGCCAGTATTGCGCGTTGCCGGCGAGCGGATCCTTGGGAAATTGCTTCACGAAGGCGCGCAGCGCGGTCTCAGCATTGGGATAATCGGCGCGCTGCAACAGGCCGAAGGCGTAATTGTATTGATCCTGCGGCGTCGCGGGCGTGGCTGAGGGCGGATTGGCGACGCCGGAGGTGACTGTGGTCGCGGCATTGGCCCCGCCCGGCGCTTCGCTCGCCGGTAGCGTGCCGAGAACACCATTGCCGGTGCCCATCGCGCCAGGCTTGGGCGGGGGAGGCGGCGGATTGGCGCCGGACGCGCCCTTGGGCGGAGCGGGTGTCGCGAGCGCTGGCGTGGCGGGAGCCGCGGCAGTGGGGACGGCCGGCGGCGGAGCGGGAGGATGCTCCAGCGCGTTCAAGCGTAGATCGACGTCACTCGACAGTTTGTCGAGCCGGCCGTTGAGTTGACCGAGGGCGTTTTGTAACTGCTCGATCTGGCCGATGAGCTGCCGTTGCTGATCCTCGAGTTGGTCGAGCCGCACATCGGTGCCGAGCGCCGAGGCGCCGGGAGCGGAATTGCCGCCGCGGCCGCCGTCCTGCGCGCGCACGGGCAACGCCAGCAAGATCCCCGCGAGTGACAAGGCAATGGCCGCGCGTCGCATCGTATGTCCTTCAGCCCCCGCTCACATCCCGCGTCACCTAACGCGGCATTGGGGCAAAATAAGGGCGCCTGTCCTTGCCGCCGGCGCCACGAATGCCGCCAGCGGAAGACAGGCGCCGCCCATTTGCTCGGGCCCGGTCCGCTGCTCTCGCGAACCCGGCCTCGCGGACCCCGAAAGGCCCGTTAGTTGATGACCGTCACGCCGCGACGGTTTTGCGCCCAGGCAGCCTCGTTGTCGCCGACCACCGCCGGGCGTTCCTTGCCGTAGCTGATGGTGGTGATGCGGCCGGAGTTGATGCCGAGTGCGACCAGCGCGCGTTTCACCGCGTTGGCGCGGCGATTGCCGAGCGCGAGGTTGTATTCGCGCGTGCCACGGTCGTCGCAGTGGCCTTCGACCGTGACCTTCACGCTGGCGTATTTCTTGAGCCAGGTGGCCTGACGCTGCAGCGTCTGCTGACCTTCCGGCTTGATGTCCGACTTGTCGAAGTCGAAGAAGACGCGATCGCCGACGTTCTGGACGAAGTCCTCGCGCGATCCCGGCGCGGCATTGCCGCTCGTGGTCGACGAGCTTTGACCGGTGGCGCAGGCGGCAAGCAACAGCATCGCCCCAACCATCGTCAATGATCTCAAATTCATCTTGCACTCCCTTTGATTTAAAATCCGGGCCTGGATCGTTGCGGCTGATTAGATGGCGGTGCCCAATGGAACGCTTCCACCATAACCTGAATTGTCTGTAATGCGGCCCATGGCGCAGCGAACTGGCCGGGACTATAGCCTCCGGTTAATTACGGAATCAAGGGGGACCAAGCCGGGTCCGAGGCCTCTCCGGGTGTAACTATTTCGCGCTCGTTGTAGCCGGTGAGATCGATGGAATAGAGCTTGCTGGTGGCGCCATGGCCGCTGCGATCCGAAGCCGGCGTCTGGCGGAAATACATGAGCACGCGGCCATTGGGCGCCCAGGTCGGCCCCTCGACCAGGAAGCCGTTGGTCAAAAGGCGTTCACCCGAACCGTCGGGATGCATCACGCCGATGTAGAATTGTCCGTTGTCGATCTTGGTGAAGGCGATGAGATCGCCGCGCGGCGACCATACCGGCGTGCCGTAACGTCCCGAACCGAAGCTGATGCGTTTGATGCTGCTGCCGTCCGCATTCATGACGTAGAGTTGCTGCGAGCCGCCGCGATCGGAATTGAAGACGATCTGCGAGCCGTCGGGCGAATAGCACGGCGAGGTGTCGATCGCTTGCGTATCAGTCAATTGCGTCGCGCGATGCGTGCGCAGATCGAGGTTGTAGATGACGCTCGCGCCGCCGACGGCGATGCTCATGACCACCTTGTTGCCGTCGGGCGAGAAGCGCGGCGCGAAGGTCATGCCCGGGAAATCGCCCAGCACCTCCTGCTGGCCGGTGTCGATGTTGAAGAGATAGACGCGCGGCGTGCCGCGCGCATAGGAGAAGTAGGTGATCTCCTGAGTCGATGGCGAGAAGCGCGGCGTCAGCACCAGCGCTTTTCCGTCGGTCAGGTATTTATGATTGGCGCCATCTTGATCCATGATCGCGAGCCGCTTGACGCGGCGGTCGAGCGGACCGCTTTCGGCGATGTAGACGATGCGCGTGTCGAAATAACCGTCCTCGCCGGTGATGCGCTTATAGACGGCATCGGCGATGATGTGAGCGATGCGCCGCCAATTCGCTTGGGTCGTGGTGTAGCGCAGGCCGGTCAACTGCTGCTCGGCATAAACGTCCCACAGTCGGAATTCGATCTGCAGTTTGCCATCGGCATCCGCCGACACGGTGCCGGTGACGAGCGCCTGCACGTTGATGGTGCGCCAATCGCCGTAGCGCGGCGGGATATGGGACGAGGGATCGCGGTCGATATAGGCGTTCGCATCGACCGGCTTGAACAGACCCGAGCGTTCGAGATCGGCCGACAGCACCTGGGTTATGTCAGCGGCGTTCTGCGCGGTCTGGCTGTCCTGCGAACCAAAGACCGGGATGGCGATCGGCATGGGCTCGACCTTGCCGCGGGTGATGTCGATATGCAGTTCGGCACGGGCATGTCCGGGCACGGCCAGCAGAGCCAACAACAGCAGAAGGGCGCACGAGCCCCGGGATAAGACCGAACGTCGGATCATGTAATGTCCTTAGGATTGAAGGTGATGGTGAAGGTCTGCCACTGATCGTACTTGTCGAGCGGCAGCTTCAGCGGTTGGCATTGCGGGTTGAAGAGGGCACGGCGCGCGCTGTCGGCGGCAGCCTGGAAGAAAGGATCGCTGTTGCGCTCGGGGTTGAGCTGCTGCGCCGAGCGTACCGTGCCATCGGGATTCATGATGACGCGGAATTCGGGTGTCAGGTTCTGCGCATCGCGCGCGCCGGCGGGCACGTTCCAGCATTGCTCGATCTGCTGGCGCACCAGATCGAGCTCGCTCACCGAAAGCTGCGAGCCCAGCGGCGCAATGGGTTGCGAGGATTGTTGCGGCTTGGTGTTGGCCTGCTGGGCGGTCTGTTGCGGCAATTTCTTGGCGGCGAGATTCTTGAGGAGCGCGTCGAAGGCAATATCCTGCTGCTTCTGTTTCGGCAGATCCTGGGGCGGCTGCGGTTTGTCCTCGGGCTTGACCAACGCGGGTTTGGGCTCGGGCAGCTTCACTTCGGCCGGCTTGGGCACGGGCGGCGGGGGCGGTTCGACCTTGGCCACGGGTGGAGTTGGCGGCGTCGGCTGTTTTTGCGCCGGCGTGGGCACGTCGACCGGCTTGTTCTCGACCGGCGGAGTAAGATTGCGCTGTGTCGCCATCGTCTTTGGCCCGAGATTAACCAGCTGGACGACGATTGGCGGCTCCTCATCGATGGGGTGGCGGAACATCGAAGGTAATGTCACGAGAAAGCTCAGCATCACCAACAGGTGCAGGGTTGCCGAATAAATGAAATCGCGCCGCTCCGGCATGACGTCAACGCGATGTTGCCTTGTCGCTTTTCGGCAGTTCGGCAATCAGCGACACCTTGGTGAATCCGGCCGCGCTGACGATGCCCATGATCTCGAGGACGCGGCCGTAATCGATGGCGCGGTCGCCACGAACATAGATCGCGGCGTCGGGATTGTTGCTGGTGATGGCGGTGAGGCGCGCGGCCAGATCGTTGGCATCGATCATGGAGTTCTGCAAATACACCTCGCCCTTGGCGTTGATCGAGATGACCAGCGGCTCCTTTGGTTCGTTGATGGCGGGCGCCTTGGTCTGCGGCAAATCGACCGGCACGCCGACGGTCAAGAGCGGCGCCGTCACCATGAAGATGACGAGCAGAACCAGCATGACGTCGACCATGGGTGTGACGTTGATCTCGCTCATGAGGCGGCGTTGGCCGGGCCGGCCGAAACCGGCGTCGCGGGAATTGGGCAGCATGATGGCCATGGCTCAGATCCTAGGATTTCTCATCCAATTGTCGCGAAAGTATGGCGCTGAATTCGGTGGCGAAGGCCGAGAGCCGGCTGGCATAACGGCCGAAATCGGTCGAGAACTTGTTGTAGGCGACGACCGCGGGAATGGCCGCAACGAGCCCGAGTGCCGTGGCGAAAAGGGCTTCGGCGATTCCGGGAGCGACCACGGCGAGGCTGGTGTTCTTGACCGCGGCGATCGACTGGAAGCTCGCCATGATGCCCCACACCGTGCCGAATAGCCCGACGAAGGGCGCGGTCGAGCCGACGGTGGCGAGAAACGGCATGAACCGCTCGAGCCGGTCCATCTCGCGCCCGAGGGTGATCTGCATCACGCGCTCGACGCGGTCCTTCAGATTGGCGCGCATGCTGGTGCTGTCGATCAAGCCCTTGGCCACGCTGCGCCGCCATTCGCGCATCGCCGCGGCGAACACCGCCGACATCGGATCTGCCGGCCGTTCGCCGACGTGATCGTAGAGCTGATCGAGCGAACCGCCCGACCAGAAGCTTTCCTCAAAACGCCCGGCGTCGCGGTGGAGGCGGCGCAGCTTGCTGATCTTGTCGAAGATCACCGCCCAGGACCAGAACGAGCAGACCAGCAGCAGCAGGAGAACGAGCTTGACGATCGTGTCCGCCTGGAGGAACAGCGAGACGATCGACAGATCGTGGGGCACGGAACCGCCCAGCGCCATGGCATCGACGGGCGTCGTCGGGCTGGCGATGGCGTTCACGGCGTTGTCGGCGGCATTACCTTGCATGGGCTTTCATCACCTTCGAGGTTTTTGGGGGAGCTTGGGGGAAGAAATTCCAGACCGCAGGGCGGCCCGGAGGGTTGCGGGGACGGCCTTGGCGAGCGCTTGCGCGAGAATGGGCGGCAGGCGCGCCGGCCGCCCGTTGCGGCTGATGCAGACGATGGTGCAGGTCATGGCGAAGAGGCGTGTCATATCGCGCCAGATCTCCTGTTCAAGATGCATGGACGCGCCCATGACCGATGCCACCTGTGTGCGCACGACCAGATCGTCGTCGAGCCGCGCCGGCGACAGATAATCGGCGGCGAGCTTGTGCACCGCCAGCGTCACGCCCGCTTCCTCGCGCAAGATTTCATGCGACGGCCCCCCGAGCGCGCGGATCGCCTCGCTGCGGCCGCGTTCGGCGAATTTAAGATAATTGGCGTAATAGACCACGCCGCCGGCATCGGTATCCTCGTAATAGACATGGACCGGATAGAGATGGATGCCGCCCTCGCGGCGGCCTTCGCGCGGGAGAGTCATTCCGGCTCCTCCTCCGCGTCCTTGGCGGCGAGCAGGTCAAGTTGCGCGCCTTTGGGCCGCGCCACCGTGAGGCCGAGATAAAGGAATCCAGCATCGCTCAACATCCGGCCGCGCGGCGTACGCTGGACCAGGCCTTGCTGGACGAGATAGGGCTCGATCACGTCCTCGATCACGTCGCGCTCCTCGCCCAAGGCGGATGCCACGGTTTCAGCGCCGACCGGCCCGCCGCCGTAATGCTTGGCGATGCACAGGAGATAGCGACGGTCCATGGCGTCGAGGCCCTGGCCGTCGACCTCGAGCCGCTTCAAGGCCTCGTCAGCGGCGCGCGCATCGACCCGCTTCGTCCCCGCCACCGCGGCGAAATCGCGTACCCGGCGCAACAGCCGCGAAGCCACCCGCGGCGTGCCGCGCGAACGCCGCGCGATTTCGCCCGCCCCCTCGCCGTCAAGTTCCATGCCGAGGACACGGGCGCCGCGCACCACGATCTCCTTCAACTCGGATGTTTCGTAGAACTGGAGCCGCAAGGGAATACCGAAGCGCTCGCGCAGCGGCCGGGTGATGAGACCGGAACGGGTCGTCGCACCAATGAGGGTGAAAGCGGGCAGATCGATCCTGACCGAGCGTGCCGCCGGGCCTTCGCCGATCATCAAATCGAGTTCGAAATCTTCCATCGCCGGATAGAGAATCTCCTCGACCGCTGGGGCGAGGCGGTGGATCTCGTCGATGAACAGGACGTCGCGCGCTTCGAGGTTCGTGAGGATCGCCGCCAGATCGCCGGCGCGCTGGATCACCGGGCCCGAGGTGGCGCGGAAGCCCGCGCCCATCTCGCGCGCGATGATCTGGGCGAGCGTGGTCTTGCCCAATCCCGGCGGTCCCGACAGCAGCACGTGATCGAGCGCCTCGTTGCGCGCCCGCGCCGCCTTGACGAAGACGCCGAGATTGTCGCGCAGGGTCTGCTGGCCGACGAATTCCTTGAGGGTGGACGGACGCAGCGAGAGTTCGGCGTCTTCGGGGCGGCGCTCGGCGGACAGGATGCGCGGCGCGTTCATCGCCCAAGCTCCTTCAGCCCGGCTTTGATGAGCGCATCAAGCCGCGCCTCGGGGCCTAGCTTGCGTGCGAGTTCGGCGATCACGCCATAGGCGTCGCCGCGCTGATAGCCCAGATTGACCAGCGCCGAGACCGCGTCGGAGGTGGCGCCGCCGGGCAATTCTGTGAGCGTCAGCACTGGCGCCAATCCCACTGCCTTGTCCTTCAGCTCGACCAGGATGCGGGAAGCGAGCTTGGGGCCGACGCCGTCGGCGCGGGTAACCGCCGCCTTGTCCTGCGCCAGGATGGCGTTGGCGAGATGATCGGGCGCGAGCGTACCGAGGATCGCCAGCGCGGTGCGCGCGCCCACACCCTGCACCGTCAACAACAACCGGAACCAGGAACGCTCGGCTTCCTCGACGAAGCCGTAGAGATGGATGTGGTCCTCGCGCACATGAGTTTCGATCAGGAGCTTGAGCGGCTCGCCATGGCCGGGGATGCGCGCGAGCGTGCGCTTGGAGCAGAAAACGAGATAGCCCACGCCATTGACGTCCAGTACCAGGCTGTCGGCGCCCGTTTGATCGACGATGCCGGCCAGAAGGGCGATCATCGCGCGACGCTCTCCAAGGCGCGGCTGGTGGCTACATGGTGGGCATGGCAGATGGCGCAAGCCAGCGCGTCGGCGGCGTCAGATGTGTCCGCCGCGGCACCCGGCAGCAGCCGGCGCACCATGGCTTCGACCTGGCGCTTTTCCGCATGGCCGGCGCCGGTGACCGATTTCTTGATGAGATTGGCGGCGTATTCGAACACGGGCAATCCGCGCGCAGCTGGCGCCAGCAGCACTACGCCGCGCGCCATGCCCAGCTTCAGCGTCGAGGCCGGGTTCCGGTTGACGAAGCTTTCCTCCACCGCCGCCTGATCGGGCTCGAAGCGGTCGAGCACGCCGTTCAGGGCGCGGAAGAGGCTGGCCAGCCGCAGGCCGAGCGAGCCCTTTTCGGGCACGGCAATCAGGCCGCAGGCGACGTAGCGCAGCCGATTGCCCTCGGCGTCTATCACGCCCCAGCCGGTGCGGTTCAGGCCTGGATCGAGTCCGATGAGGCGCATGGCGTTTCCCGAATGAGGCACGGCCGGCGGGCTCAAGCGCTCAACCGCGCTAGGACGTCGTCGGCCACCTCGAAATTGGCGAATATGTTCTGCACGTCGTCGCTATCCTCCAGGGTCTCCAGGAGTTTGAACAGAGCCTCGGCGTCGTCATTGCCTATGGGCGACTGCGCCTTGGGCTTCCATACCAGCTTGGCGGATTGCGCTGGACCAAAGCGCGCTTCGAGCGCGTCACGCACCGCATTGAGCGATTCGGGCAAACAGCTCACCACCTGTTCGCCGCCCAGGGTCTCGATGTCCTCGGCGCCGGCCTCGACTGCGGCCTCGAACAGAGCCTCGGCCTTGACCGAGGATGCCGGATAGACCACCTGCCCGACCCGGTCGAACAGGAAACTCACGCTGTTGCTTTCGCCGAGATTGCCGCCGGCCTTGGCGAAGGCGGCGCGGATTTCGCTGGCGGTGCGATTGCGGTTGTCCGTCAGCGCCTCGACGATGACCGCGACTCCGCCCGGCCCATAGCCTTCGTAGCGCACCTCGTCATAATTCTCGGTATCGGCGCCGCCGGCGCCGCGCTTGATCGCGCGCTCGATGGTGTCGCGCGGCATGTTGGCCTCCTTGGCCATCATGATTGCGGCCCGGAGGCGCGGATTGGCCGCCGGATCGGGCAATCCCGCACGGGCGGCCGTGGTGAGCTCACGGATGATCTTGGTGAACACCTTGGCGCGCTTTTTGTCCTGCGCGCCCTTGCGATGCATGATGTTCTTGAATTGGGAATGTCCAGCCATGGTCGTTTGCTAAGCCATGTGTTCGCGGCCCGAGACCATAGCATATCGGCTAAATCAACGGCCATTCGCCCTTCGACTCCCCCGAAGGCTACCTAGCCGCGCAATATGGCAGTATTACGGCGCGGTGGTTACAGCCCTTGCCGGAATCCGTTCGCTAGGCCAAGCCGCGTCGAGCCGCCCGCCGAGGCGCAGCGGTGCGATTCGCAATGCCAAGCCGGTGGCATCGTCGGTCTCGACCAGCATGCCGCACAGCGTTGCCGGGCCCTCGGCTGGCAGCAGCCGCTCGCCCGGCATCTTCTTGACGAAACGAGCGACTGCGCTTTCCGCTTGCATGCCAATCACCGAATCGTAATCGCCGCACATGCCGACATCGGTCGCATAGGCCGTGCCCTTGGGCAGGAGTCGGTGATCGGCGCAGGGCACGTGGCAGTGGGTCCCGAGCACGGCGGAGGCGCGACCGTCGCAGAAATAGCCCATCGCCGTCTTTTCCGAACTGGCCTCGCCGTGGAAATCGAGCAGGATGGATGTTCCCTTGCCCAAGGGATGCTCGTCCAAGAGCGCCCCCACCGCTGCGAAGGGATCGTCCAGCGTATCCATGAAAAGCCGCGCCATGGCGTTCGCCACCACCAGCTTGCGGCCGTCCTTGAGCGCGAACACGCCCGCGCCCTTGCCCGGCGTGCTAGGCGGGAAATTCAGCGGACGCAGCAAGCGCGGGTCGCCGCCGATATAGGGAATGATTTCCTTGCGGTCCCAGACATGGTTACCGGTGGTGATGACGTCGGCGCCAGCGGCGTAAAGCTCAGCGCAGATTTGCGGCGTGATGCCGAAGCCATGCGCCGCGTTTTCGCCGTTGACGGCGGTAAAATCGAGCCCCAGTTCGCTCCTGAGCCGCGGCAATTCGCGCACCACCGCATCGCGTCCCGCCCTGCCTATCACGTCACCCAGCAACATAAACCGCATCGGCAGTCCCTCAGGATTTCTTGTCGCGGAACCATACCACGCCGCGCTCGGTGACGACGCCATCAAGCATGACGTCACCGGGCTCGAACGGCACGGCGCGCTCCTCCTGAATGGAGAAGCCCAAGCCAATAACCTGCAACGCGCCTTGCGCACGCATATCCGCGATGGTGGGACCGAAGAGATTGAACCCGCTGCCGAGCCGGCGCCCCTGCGCGTCAAAGGCGGTCACGGACAGAAACAGCACGGATGGCACGACCGCGGGCGAAGACGGCAAGGGCGCGGAATTGCCGATGGCGTCGGGCGCGAGCGGATCACCCAGCTTCCAGGCGCGGAATACCAGATTCTGGTCCTTGGCCACCGCCGCCGGCAGCGCCAAGCTGTGGCCGCGTCCGGCGAGATACGTGAGCGCGGGCAGCGGATCGAGTTCGCTGCCGCGTTGGACATAACCCGCAATCACCGCGTTATGCGGCAGATAGAGCTCGGGCATGAATTCGCACAGCTTCTTCGCCACCGCGGCGCCGTTGACGCGGAAGAACATGGCGCGACGTTCGCGCGCCGCGGCGCGCAAGGCGGCTTTCAACTTGCCGATGTCGTCAGCCCCGTTCATGCCGCGCGCAACCTTCGAGCAATGGAGGAAGCGGAAATTCAGAAAGGAAAGGATGGAGCCGCGACGGCCGTCGGCATGGCTTAACCCTCGTGGCCCGCTTACGCAGGTGGGAACCATATGCCGAGACCAAGGTCCCGGTAGGGACAGTCCCCTAGAGTTACATATCGGCCCCGGGGTTCTTGCGGCCTAACGCACCGCGCAGCCCCATCCTCTTACCCTTATTATAACACGCTTATATGTGTGACGCTTCGAGCCGCGCCGCAACCGTCTCGATGCGGCTTGCCAGCCGGTCGATGCCCGAGGCCAGGGCAGCCTCGTCGCCATTGGGGGACTGTCCGCCGCGCTCGCGGTTGCGGCGCAGCGTTTCCTTGGTTTCAGCGAGTTCGTCGGCCAGCAGCAGCGAGGCCAGCACCAAGAGGCGCGCCTCGCCGGCTTGGGGGGCGTCTTTGGCGAAGCCCACCACCTTGGCGTCGATCATGCGCGCCAATTGGCGGATGCGCTCCTCCTCGCCCGGATCGCAGGCGATGGCATAGGAACGTCCATTGATGGCGATGGTGACTTGCGGCATCAGCCCTCCAATACGCGATCGAGACGGCTGATCACGGCATCGAGCCGGCCGGCGACATCGGCTTCCGACTCGGGCGCCGCGGCCGCCCGCGCCGGGCTAGCGGCTTGCTTGCCGGACAGGCTGCGCGTGGCGGCTTCGAGTCGTGCTACCGCTTGCTCGAGTCGCTTGGCGGCTTCTTCGATTCGACCCAGAGGATGCCCCCTTTGTTACGACCGTTACCTTAGGCCCGATCTTAACGAATCGTCAATGCAAGCCAGGACTTATATGGTGTTTTGATAACGAAGCATTAACCATTAATATGTCTTATAGTCGAACTAATACGAGGTTAGCGGGTTCGGAGGGATAACCTGATGGCGGGGCTGTGGCAACTCGATCGAGTTTCTGCCATCGCGCGCGATGCGGCCCAGTCCGCCGCGCAGGGCGCCGGCCTGCCACTGTCGCAATGGTTGGGCCGGATGATCGTCGAGACCGCCGCCACCGAAGGCGTGATGCTCGCGCCCGAACCCCAGCCTATGCCGCGTCCCGTTGCCGCACCCGCTCCCGTCATGCCGCCGATGACTCGCGCGGCCTCGCCGCGGAGCGGCATCGAACAAATGCCGCGTCCGGCCGCAACTCCGATTCCGCTGCGGCCCGCGCCGCAAGCAGCACCCTATGCGCCCGCGCAAAGCGCGCCGGCTTACGACGCCGCCACCCTTATCCTACCGCCCGCGGTGTTCGACCTCGGTACGATCGGCACGCGTCACGGCGAGAGCGATGCGCCCGAGGCGCTGGTGGCGTCGATCGCCCGCGAAGGCATACGCCAGCCGATTCTGGTGCGGCGCAAGCCGGGCGAGGAAGGCCGCTATGAGATCATCGCCGGTCGGCGCCGCTGGCGCGCCGCGCGGCGTCTCGGCCTGACGCAGATCGCTGCGGTTGTGACCACCCTCGCCGACCCCGAGGCGGTGCTCGCCTCGCTCACCGAAAATCTGGCCGCGGGCGATTTATCGCCGATCGACGAGGCGCGGGCCTATCTGCGGCTGATGACCGAATTCTCGCTCGATCCGCGCGACGTCTCGGCCGCGACCGGCTGCGACATCGCTCATATCGTCCGCACCCTGCGGCTGATGGGCCTGCCGCCGAAGCTGAAGGAACTGGTGTCTTCCGGCCGCCTTACCCGCAATCACGCCTATGCGCTGCTCGACATGCCGGATCCGGAACGCGCCGCCGAGCAGATGCTGGCCGAGCAAGCCGGGGTCGACGAGGCGCTGCGCCGCATCGCCTCGCTGCCCGGCATGGAGCGCCGCTGATGAGCTCCTGGCAAGGCATCGAGATCGACGCCAATCTCCGCCAGCTCGCCGAGCGCGCCGCGAACCGGGCCGGCGTACCGGTCGAGCAATGGATCGAACGCGCCATCCGCCGGGCCTATCCCGCCGCCTTCCAAGCGCCGCAGCCGGCACCGCCGATGAGGCCGCCGCACAACGGCTTCAACCCGGCGCCGCAGCATAACGGCAACGGCATCGACCAATCGCTCGCCGAGCTGATCGCCGTGGCGCGCGCGCCGCGCCAGCCGGCCGCGCCGCGGCCGGAAGCGCAGCCGAATCCGGCCGCCGTTCCGCTCGAGGCGGGCGTGGCGGATTCGCACGGCACTATTCTCGATCACGCGTCACAGCGTCGCCGGCGGGCGGCGGGCGCGGCACTGCCGAAACCAGGCTGGTCCGAGGAGCAAGCCCAGGAGCCTTATGGCAACGAGCCCGACGAGATGCCGCGCCATAAACCGCGCCGCGTCGCCCCGGAACCGCATCCGGCATACGAGGATGACGGCGAGCCCGATTTCTCTCCCGCGCCACGGCGGGACGCCCCGGCGCCTTGGCCCTCCTTCAAGAGCGGCACCGCACCCGAAGAGGAATCTGAATCGGATTTCGACGGGCCGCTCGAACTTACCCGGCCGTTGCGCGCCAAGCGTTCGCGCAAGCCGCTGATGATCGCCGTCGCCGTCGCGATGGCCGTGTCGCTCGGCGCGCTCGGCGCGCAGCGCATCATGTCGATGATGGCGGGGTCGTCCGAGCCGCAGGACCAGACCGCCCTCAACAGCGATTCCAGCACGATAACTCCGCCGCCCTCGCCGATGCTGGCGCCGCAGCCAGTATCGCCGGCGGCGGATCAATCCCCGGCGCTACCGCCGGCGGTGCAGATGACGCCGCCGGACCAGGCCGCCGCCCAGACAGCGCTGCCGGCTCCCGCCGCGGCTCCTTACACGCCGCCGCCGACTGCCTATACCGCGCCCGCCGTGACACCGACGATGACGCCGCCTTCCGTCGGCGTTGCGCCGCCGATGCCGCCGCCGGTCGCCTATAACCAGCCCGCGACTTCGCCACCACAGTCACCAGCCGTGGCCGACACGACGAGCAAGCCTAATCAGGCGCCCCCCGCGGTTACCGAGCCGCTGCCGCAACGCAAGGTGGCGGCGGCGAAGCCGCCCGCCGCAACCACTCCCGCCACCGCGAAGAAGCCCGTCCCCGGCGACGCGCCGCAAGATCCGGCCCAACTCGCCGCGTGGCTCCAGGAGCGCGTCAAGACCAACGACCCGGTGGCCGAATACCGGCTCGGCGTGCTCTATGCGCTGGGCCAAGGCGTGAAGCAGGATTATGGCCACGCCGCGCAGCTGTTCCAGGCGGCGGCCGATGGCGGTGTCGCCGAGGCGCAATACAACGTCGCCGTGATGTACAGCGAAGGCATGGGCGTGCCGAAAGATCCGGCGCAGTCGGTGAAGTGGTATCAGAAGGCCGCGGCGCAGGGTAACGCCAACGCCGCCTTCAATCTCGGCGTGGCCTATTCCAACGGCGCCGGCGTGCAGCAGGACATCCAGGAAGCGGCGCGCTGGTTCCGCCGCGCCGCTTCGGCCGGCGTGGTCAATGCCCAATTCAATCTGGGCTTGCTTTATGAGCGCGGCGAAGGCGTGCCGCAATCCTCAACCGAAGCCTATGCCTGGTACGCCGCCGCGGCGGCGCATGGCGACCAGGGCGCGGCCCAGCGCCGCGATCATCTGGCGAGCAGTCTTCCTCCCGCCGAGTTGCAGAAAGCCCAGGATCGCGCGACGGAATTGCAGAAGACCATCCAGACTGGCGCCGCGCCGGCCACGGTCGACCAGAAGGCCAACGCCGCCAAGCCTTGAGCGCCGACGGCTAGAGCAGCCGCCCGCTCGCCACCCACCAGCCAGGTTTTTGCGATTTGAGCCGCCGCGCCGCCATACGGGCGTTGGCGCGCGTGGCGAAGAGCGCAAAGCAGGTGGCGCCGCTGCCGCTCATGCGCGCGATCAGCGCGCCCGGACAGACTTCGAGCAGATCGAGCGCCGCGCCGATCTCCGGCACCAAGCCGAGCGCCGCATCGGTCAGACCGTTGCCGCACGATTTGAGAAGATCGGCCAGATCTGTCACGCTCGCCGGTGCGCGGATGAAGCGCGCGGGCGCCGCATAAGGCCCGCGCCGCGCCTTGAAGACATCGGCCGTGGGCAGCGCCTTGCCGGGATTGACCAGCACCAGCCAGACCGGCGGCAGTTTGGGCGCCGGTGCCACTTCTTCGCCGATGCCGCCCAACCAGGAGGTCTTGCCCGCGAGACAGACCGGCACGTCGGCACCGAGCCCGCGCGCCAGGGATACCAGACCGGACCGGCCGAGCCCGCCTTGCCACAAGGCGTCGAGCGCCTTGAGCGTCACCGCCGCATCGCTCGAGCCGCCGCCGATGCCCGAGGCGACCGGAAGATTCTTTTCCAGATGAATCCGCACCGACGGTACGCGTCCAAGATGCCGCGCGAGCAACTCCGCCGCGCGCCAGACCAGATTGCCCTTGAGATCGCCGCCGAGATCGCGGGCGAAGGGCCCAGAAAGTTCGAGCATCAATTGCGGCGCGGAATAAACCGTCAACCGGTCGCCGATATCGGCGAAGGCCACCAGGCTGTCGAGCAAATGATAGCCGTCCGCGCGCCGCCCGACGACGTGGAGATAGAGATTGAGTTTGGCCGGCGCGAGCAAGGGATGCGTCAACCGCCGCCGGTATTGCTCAGCCCGCGGTCGAGCTTGCCCTCGATCTTCTTCACTTCATCCGCCTCGGGTTTGAATTGCAAGGCGCGGCGCCATTGATAACGCGCCTCGATGCGCCGACCGTCCTGCCAATAGGCATCGCCGAGATGATCGTTGATGGTCGGATCCTCGGGCAGGAGTTCGATCGCCTTTTCCAGCATCTGGGTCGCGCGCGGAAAATCGCCGAGCTTGAAATAGGCCCAGCCCAGGCTGTCGACAATGTAACCGTCGCTCGGCCGGAGTTCGACCGCGCGCTGGATCATACGCACGCCTTGGTCGAGATTCTCGCCCTTATCGATCCAGGTATAACCCAGATAATTGAGCACCAGCGGCTGGTCGGGCTGCAATTCGAGCGCGCGCTTGAAATCGGCCTCGGCCTTCGGCCACTGGTTGGAGCGTTCATAGGCGACGCCGCGGCTGTAAAATATGTTCCATTGCTGCGGCGACGGATCGGGAATGCGCGCCAGGCCGCGGTCATAGGCGGATGCCGCAGCGTCGAAATTGCTGTGGCCGCGCTCGATATCGCCCAGCTCGATCAGTGGCTCGGCGCGGTCTGGGCGAGCCGCCGCCATGGTCTCGAGCTGCGACCGGGCTTCGGACTCGCGGTCGAGCGCGTCAAGCACCAACGCCATGCGCAATTGCGCCGTCCAGTAGAAGGGCGAATCCTTGCTGATGCCGCGGTAGATCGCCAGCGCGTCGGCGTCGCGGTCCTGCCGCGCGCGGATCTCGCCGAGCAGAAGTGCGGCCAGCGCGAAATCGGGTTTGAGATCGAGCGCGAGACGCCCATAGATCAGTGCGGCATCCATCGTGTCGCGCTGATTGAGCAGGCTGGCGAGATCGAACAGCACCTCGGCGGCGCCGTCGGCCGGATTTGCCACCGCGCGCGGCGGGACGATCGATTTGCGGACTCGGTCGAGCCCGGAGGCGGCGATTTCGGAATCGTCGATCGCCGCCACGCTTTCATAAAGCACGCGCGCATCCGCCGGCTGGTTGTGACGCTCGTAGAAATTCCCGGCGAGTTGCACCACGCGCAGGCTGGGCGGATTTTCCGCGGCGATGATCTTCTTGTAACCGGCATTTGCCTGATTGGCCTTATCCGCAAGGTCGGCGATCAGCGTGCCGTGAATCTCCTTCAGCGGCCCCAGGCCGAGCGTATCGCCCGCGCCGGCGATGTCATTCGCCACCTTGCCGCCCTGGCCGCGCGCCGCGTCGATCCAGGCGAGCAACAACGGCACGGAATAGCGTTGCGCGCCCTCGCGCGGGATCGCCGCCGCGATTTTCGCGGCACCGTCGAAATCGCCGGTCTTGATCGCCTGCTCCAGCAGCACCAGCCCGGCGAGGCCGCCAGCGCCGTCATGCGCGACGATGCGGCGGGCGAGATCGACCGCGTCCCCGACCCGGCCCTCGGACAGGCGCAGGACGAAGCCGCGGCGCAACAGGTCGTAATTGCCGGGGTCGTCGGCGAGCGAGCGGTCGACGAAGGTCGAGGCATCGGCGTAGTCGTGTTCCTGTTGCGCGTGGCGGGCGGCGAGATAGCCGCCGAGCGCGCTGTCGAGGGCGACCGGCTCAAGGTTGGCCGGCGCGGATTGCCGCGCGCCGGTCTTGTACAACACCAGCGCAAGGAGCCCGGCGCCGATCAATGCGACGCCACAGCCCGCGACAACCCATGTCTTGATTGGTTTCGTTTTCGTCATCTCAGGCCAATACATACACCGGCCCGGCGCTCACATGTTCGGATAATTGGGGCCGCCACCACCCTCCGGCACCGTCCAATCGATATTCTGGGTCGGGTCCTTGATGTCGCAGCTCTTGCAGTGGATGCAATTGGCGGCGTTGATCTGGAGGCGGGGCTGGCCGGTTTGACCGGTTAAAATTTCATACACTCCAGCCGGGCAATAGCGCGTCTCGGGCGCGGCATAAAGCGCGTAATTGACCGCAATCGCGGCATCCGGGTTTTTAAGCCGAAGATGCGCGGGCTGGTTCTCCTCGTGGGCGACGCCGGATAGAAACACCGAGGACAGGCGGTCAAAGGAGATCTTGCCGTCGGGCTTGGGATAGGCGATCGGCCGCGCGCGGCTGGCGCGGTCGAGATGCTCGAAATCGGCCTGCTGGCGGAAAGTCCAGGGCGCGCGGCCGCGCAAGAGATAGGTGTCGATGCCGGCATAGATGAGGCCCGCCCACAAGCCTCGCCGGAAGGCGGGGCGGATATTGCGCGCGGCGTAAAGCTCGGGCCAGACCCAGGATTCCGCGAGCGCGCCGCGGTAATCGGCATGGACATCGCCGGCGAGCCGCTTGAACACGGTTTCGGCCGCGACCATGCCCGATTTCATCGCCGTGTGGCTGCCCTTGATCTTGGGCACGTTGAGGAACCCCGCAGCGTCGCCGATCAGCAGCCCACCGGGGAAACTCAGCGCCGGAATCGATTGAAACCCGCCCTCGTTCAAGGCGCGCGCGCCATAGGCGATGCGCCTGCCTCCCTCGAACACGCCGCGAATGGAAGGGTGCGTCTTGAAGCGTTGGAATTCCTCGAAGGGCGAGAGATAGGGATTGGTGTAATCAAGCCCGACCACGAAGCCGGCGGCGAGAAAATTCTTGTCGAAATGATAGAGGAAAGAGCCGCCATAGGTATGGCGGTCGAGCGGCCAGCCGATGGTGTGGATGGCAAGACCCGCACGATGCTGGGCGGGTTCGATCTCCCACAGCTCCTTGATGCCGAGACCGTAGCTTTGCGGATCGCAGTCCCGGCGCAAATTGAAGCGCGCCTCGAGAAGCTTGGTCAGCGAGCCGCGGCAGCCTTCGGCGAACAGCGTCTCCTTCGCGCGCAGCTCGACGCCGGGCTGGAAATTCGTCGTCTCCTTGCCGTCCTTGCCCATGCCCATGGCGCCGGTGGCGACGCCCGCGACACGGCCGTTTTCGTCATAAAGAATTTCAGCCGCCGCAAAGCCAGGATAGATCTCGACGCCGAGCGCCTCGGCCTCGCGCCCGAGCCAGCGGCAGAGATTGCCGAGGCTGATGATGTAATTACCGTGATTCCTCATTTGCTGCGGCACCGGCAGGGGAAGCGCAAAGCGCCTGGTGAGCAGGAGAAATCGGTCCGCTTCCGCCGAGGTATTCAGAGGCGCGCCGCGTTGGCGCCAATCGGGAAACAATTCGCCGAGCACGCGCGGCTCGAACACCGCGCCCGACAGGATATGCGCGCCCACCTCCGCGCCCTTTTCGACCACACAAACGGAGACTTCGATGGATGCTTGCGCCGCGAGCTGCTTCAGGCGGATCGCCGCCGCGAGTCCCGACGGGCCCGCGCCGATGATGACGACGTCATAGGTCATGCGCTCGCGCTGCATGGCGCGGCACTATAGTGGATGATAGGCTGGCGCGATGCAGACTCGTTCCGAAGCCGCGTTGCTGCTTGAGTGGCAATTGGCGATGGGCGCCGACGAGGCGATCGGCCAAAGCCCGCGCGACCGGTTCGTAAAACCCGCTCCCACTCCCGCCGCGGAACGGCAACAAGCAGCATCGCGGCAACAAGCAGCATCGCGACCTCAAGCAGAATCGCGGCAGGACTCAAAGCCACCACCCCCGCAAAGCGCGCTTTTGGCCTCGGCCAAGCAGCTTGCCGACTCGGCGGGGAATTTGGCCGAACTTCGCGCTATCGTTGAATTGTTCGATGGATGTTCTCTCCGCAGGACGGCGACGCATACCGTCTTCGCCGACGGCAATCCAGACGCGCCGCTTATGCTGATCGGTGAGGCGCCCGGGGCGGATGAGGACCGAATCGGTAAGCCCTTTGTCGGCCGGAGCGGCCAGCTGCTCGACCGCATGTTTGCCGCCATCGGCGTCGAGCGCAGCAAGAACGCCTATATCAGCAACGTCCTATTCTGGCGCCCGCCGGGGAATCGCAAGCCGACTGCCGAGGAGACCGCCCTTTGCCTGCCCTTCGTCTGGCGGCATATCGCCCTGGCAAGGCCAAAACTCGTGGTTTTATGCGGGGGAACGGCCACTTCCACCCTGCTGGGACGGAGCGAGGGCATAACCCGGCTCCGGGGCCGCTGGTTCGAACTGGCGGTTAGCGGCCTGCCCCAAACCCTGCCAGCCATTGCTATTTACCACCCGTCCTTCCTTTTGCGTGCCCCGGCTAATAAAGTCGAATCGTGGCGAGACCTGCTATCGATTCAGTCAAAAATGGCGGAATTGCAGTAACATTGTGACTGCACACAGCATCCCCTTGAAAGCCCATAAACAGGGCACAATTTAACGATACTCAGCTTGGAGTTTTATCTTGCCAAGCGACTCTCAGATAGTTTAAGGCGTCCTCATGAATGGCTGGATATACCGAGTCCGGCCGAACAAGACTTGGGCGAAAGTATTCGTTATTACCTTTCTCGCCGCGTCCTTGTTCGGCACCCTAAAGGCTACCGCCGCGGATTTTCTGACCGCGACGGCGGCGCTCATACCAGGGCTAGACCTCCGCCGCGAGGCGGACCTGCCGACCGTGCTCAGCGCGGCCGATGCGGAACGCTATCGGTTGATTCTGCTGCTGCAGGCAAGCGGCCAATGGGTGGCGGCCGACCGTGAGATCAAGGGTCTGAAGGATCCGCTGCTGATGGGCCATGTCCTGTCCGAGCGCTATCTCCACCCCAAATACCGGGCCAGCTATCAGGAACTGGTCAATTGGCTGGATATCTATGGCGACCAGCCCGAGGCCAAGACCATCTACAGCCTGGCCCTGCAGCGCCAGCCCGCCGGGGCCGCGCCTCTCAAAAAGCCCGAAACCTCTACCCTGGTCGCCCAGGCCAGCGGCGAAAGCGACTTCACCCCTCGCAGCACCGAGGGCGGCATCGAATCACCCGCCGCGCAGTGGCAGGCCGGGCTCGCTGCCTGGCGCGCCGGCAAGTTCGAAGAGGCTGGCAAGCATTTCCAGTCCCTGACCAAGACCAAGGGCCAATCGGCTTGGACCATCTCGGCGGCAGCGTTCTGGGCGGCGCGCGTCGAGCTCAAGAGCAAGCGGCCGGACCATGTCGCCTATTGGCTCGGCATCGCCGCCCAGCGCCCGCACACCTTTTACGGACTTCTCGCCCGGAGGATTCTGGGCGTGGACAATTACTTCAACTTCGACACCGAGCCCTTCACCGATCTCGACGCCCAGCTGATCAAGGGCATGCCGGCCGGACGGCGCGCGCTGGCGCTGCTCGAGGTCGGCGACCACGCCGCCGCCGACAAGGAGTTGCGCCTGCTGGCGGCCGGCGGCTCGACCAGTTTGCTGCGCGCGGTGGCGGCCTTGTCCGACCGCGCCAATCTGCCGAGCCTGAGCCTCCAGCTCGCATCCATTCTGACCGGCCGCGACGGCCAAAATCACGACCACGCGCTCTACCCGGTGCCGCGCTGGACGCCGCATGGCGGCTTCACCGTGGACCGCGCGCTACTGTTCGGCGTGATGCGCCAGGAATCGCTGTTCGCGCCGCATGTGGTGAGTTCGGCAGGCGCCCTCGGCCTGATGCAGCTGATGCCGGCGACGGCGAAGCTGATGGCCGCGCAGACCGGCGAGACACTCAATGCCATCGACCGGCGCATGCGCCACGAGGAATTGGCCGATCCCGAGATCAATTTGACGCTGGCGCAGGAATACATCCAGGGCCTGCTCCATGACGAGCGCAACAACCTCATGATGTTCGCCATGGCCTATAACGCTGGGCCTGGCGCGCTTGAGCATTGGAAATCGATGCAGACGGGATACAACGCCGACCCGCTGCTGTTCCTCGAAAGCATTCCCGCGGGCGAATCCCGCATTTTCACCGAGCGGGTGCTGACCAATTACTGGATCTACCGCCAGCGGCTGAACCAGCCGACCCCCGATCTCGACGCGCTTGCCGCGGGCCAATGGCCGACCTATACCGCTCTCGACTCAACCGAGCCGGACGGTCGCCATGTCGCCGAAAACTGAGCCGCCGAAAACAACTGACCAGACCCGCCCCTTCCTGCCCGTCAATATCGCGGTTCTGACGGTTTCCGACACTCGGACCGAGAGCGACGATAAATCCGGCAAGACCCTGGCCGAGCTGCTGACCGGGGCGGGCCACAAGCTCGCGGCGAAGCGCATCGTCAAGGACGACCAAGGCGCGATCATCGCCCAGCTCAAGGCCTGGATCGCCGACCCCGCCATCGATGTCGTCATTTCAACCGGCGGCACCGGCGTCACCGGCCGCGACGTGACGCCCGAGGCCTTCCACGCGGTTTATGAGAAGGAGATCGCCGGTTTCGGCGAGCTGTTCCGCATGGTGAGCTATCAGAAGATCGGCACCTCGACCATCCAGAGCCGCGCCACCGCCGGCGTGGCCGGCGGCACCTATCTCTTCGCCCTGCCCGGCTCGCCCGGCGCCTGCCGCGACGGCTGGGAGCTCATCGCGCCTCAGCTCGACAACCGCCACCGCCCTTGCAACTTGGTCGAGCTGATGCCCCGGCTGAAGGAACACATCACCGCCGCGCGCTGATACCTGCCAAGAAATATGGCGGAATCTTGTTCTTGATTTGTTCACATGGCTGGCGCATGATACCGGCTATGGATAGGGAAACCGACGACACCGCGATCGTGCAAAACTTGGTGCAGCCGCTGACCCAGAAAGGCCGAGGTGCGGCGAGTAATCTCTCAGGCCGCTTCGAGGCAGAACAGCGCGCCGCCATCGACGATGGCTGGGGCTCGGCCGACGAGGAGCTGCCGCGGCGCGACACGCGCTATACCACCGACGCCACCAAGACCATTATCGCGCGCAACGATTCCCCCGACATCCCCTTCGACCGCTCGATCAACCCCTATCGCGGCTGCGAGCATGGCTGCATCTACTGCTTCGCGCGGCCCTCCCACGCCTATCTGGGCTTGTCGCCCGGGCTCGATTTCGAAACCCGCATCCTGGTGAAACCCGAGGCGGCGCGGCTGCTCAAGGCCGAACTCGCCAAACCGGGCTATGTCTGCGCGCCGATCGCGCTCGGCACCAACACCGATCCTTACCAGCCAGCCGAGCGCAAATTCCAGATCATGCGCGGCATTCTCGAGGTGCTGCGCGATGCACGCCACCCCGTCACCATCGTCACCAAATCGGCGCTGGTCCAGCGCGACATCGACATCCTGGCCGAGATGGCGAAGGAGCGTCTGGCCGCGGTGGCGCTGTCGGTGACGACGCTCGACCGCAAGCTCGCGCGAACCTTGGAACCCCGTGCCGCAACGCCCGAAAGACGCTTGGAAACGATCGCGGCGCTCTCCGCCGCCGGCATTCCGGTCGCGGTGATGGCGGCGCCGATGATCCCGGCCCTGAACGACGCCGAGCTCGAAGCCATCCTCGAGCGCGGCGCGGCCGCCGGGGCGCAAAGCGCGGGCTACACCATGTTGAAGCTGCCGCTCGAAGTGGCGCCGCTCTTCAAGGAGTGGCTCGACATCCACGCGCCCGGCAAGGCAAAGCATGTCATGTCGCTGGTGCGCCAGAGCCACAACGGCAAGGATTATGATCCGCAATGGGGCACACGCATGCGCGGTACCGGCCCTTATGCCGAAATGCTGCGCATCCGTTTTGAAACCGCCACGCGGCGCTTGAAGCTCAACCTCAATCGCGGCCGGCTGTGGCGGCTCGACACCACGAGGTTCTCGCCGCCGGCGCGCGAGGAAAGACAGCTCCGCCTCTTCGGCTGAATTGGGCCCGCTCGCGCTGCCGTGACTCACGGGAGTCATTTGAGAGTCATTGGCGCTTGCCACGACTCACGAGAGTCGTGTCTGCTGGCGTCATGCCGGATTTCGCTTTCGAGCGCACCTGCCGGGGACCGGTCTGCGGCATCGACGAGGCCGGGCGGGGACCCTTGGCCGGGCCGGTGGTGGCGGCGGCGGTGGTGCTCGACCAACGGCGGCTTTCACCCGGTTTGCGCCGGGGCATCGACGACTCCAAGAAGCTTTCGCCCGAAGCGCGCGAGGAATTCGCCAGGCGCCTGTGGGATTGCGCCGCGATCGGCGTGGGCGCGGCCAGCGTCGCCGAAATCGACCGCGTCAACATTCTCCAGGCCTCGCTCCTCGCCATGCGCCGGGCCTTCGCCGCCTTACCACAATGCCCGCTATCGGCGCTGATCGACGGCAACCGGACCCCGCAGATCCCTTGCGCCACGCGGGCGGTGGTGGGCGGCGACGGGCTGTCGCTGTCGATCGCCGCCGCTTCGATCATCGCCAAGGTGACGCGCGACAGGCTGATGCGGGCTTTGGCGCTGCGCTATCCGGGCTATGGCTGGGAACACAATATGGGCTACCCCACGGCGGAGCACCGCGAAGCCCTGGTAGCGCTGGGGCTGACCCCGCATCACCGCCGTTCCTTCGGCCCGGTTCAGCTTATTCTCGGTTTTGACTCCAGGAAAACCGCTTAACCATCTGAATCCACAAAGCTATTGACCTCTCGAGTCGCGCGGGCGCATAACTCCGCGATTGGGGGTAAGCGATTCGGGCCGGCGCGGGGATTGCGCGCCGAGGCGGGGAGCAATGCGAGATTCGGGGGAAGCGGCGGACGGGCTGTTGGGCGAGGTGCTCACCGGCGACTGCATCGCCACCATGGCGCGGCTGCCCGAGGGCGCGGTCGATCTGGTCTTCGCTGATCCGCCCTATAACCTGCAACTGAACGGCGATCTCCACCGTCCCGATAACAGCCGGGTCGATGCGGTCGACGACGAGTGGGACAAATTCGCCGATTTCGGCGCCTACGACCGTTTCAGCCACGACTGGCTCGCAGGCGCGCGGCGGCTCTTGAAGCCCGACGGCACGCTCTGGGTGATCGGCTCCTATCACAACATCTATCGCCTCGGATCGATCATCCAGGATCTGGGTTTCTGGATCCTCAACGACATCGTTTGGCGCAAGAGCAACCCGATGCCGAATTTCCGCGGCCGACGTTTCACCAACGCGCATGAGACGCTGTTGTGGTGCGCCAAGTCGCGGATGAGCAAATACACCTTCAACTACCAGGCGATGAAATCGCTCAACGACGACGTGCAGATGCGCAGCGACTGGCTCTTTCCGCTCTGCACCGGACAAGAGCGGCTGAAGCAGGAAGACGGCAAGAAAGCGCACCCGACGCAGAAGCCCGAGGCGCTGCTGCACCGCCTGCTGCTGGCCACGACCAAGCCGGGCGATCTGGTGCTCGACCCGTTCCTGGGCACTGGCACCACCGGCGCCGTGGCAAAGCGTCTGGGGCGCCGCTTCATCGGCATCGAGCGCGAAAAGGACTACGCCAAGATCGCGCGCGCCCGGATCGAAGCGGTCGAGCCCGCCTCGCCCGAAGACTTCGCCGCGACCCAGGAAAAGCGCCAAGAGAAGCGCGTGCCCTTCGGCGCGCTGGTCGAGGCCGGATTGCTGAAGCCGGGCGCGGTGCTGTGCGACGCCTCGCGGCGCTGGACCGCCAAGGTGCGCGCCGATGGCAGCGTGATCTCGGCCGAGACCAAGGGCTCGATCCACCAGGTGGGGGCCGAGCTGCAAGGCGCGCCGGCCTGCAATGGCTGGGCCTTCTGGCATGTCGATTTCGGCGGCAAGCTGATCTCGATCGACGTGCTGCGGCAGAAATTCCGCGCCGAAACGAGGTGAGCCATGCGGTTGCTCTTCGTCTTGACCTTGGGACTGTTCCTGACCTCCAGCGTATCCTTCGCCGCCGGCCCTTATGACGGCAATTGGAGCGGCGAGGTCCAAGGCACCGGGTCGCATTGCATGGGCGGCAAGGTTCAGATGCAGATTTCCAACAATGCGATCTCTGGCTCCATCGCGCTTGCCCTCGCGACCATCGGAATCCAGGGCGCCGTCGCGGCCGATGGCAGCCTCAAGGCCACCTACGGCAACCCGTCGACCAGCGGCGAAAGCACCCTCACCGGGCAAATTTCGGGCGGTGATTTCGCTGGCACGCTGGAATCAAAGTTCCCGAGCATCGGCGTCGCCTGCGTCCGGCACGTGACCGCCAAGCACGCCTAGTCACTCCTGCCCGTTATTGCGGGCATGCGCGATCACCTTCTTCATCAAGCTCGGCAGCGCTTGATCCTTGATCCGGCCGGGTAAAACCCATTTTCCGCCGAGTTTGGCGCGAGCCTTCACCGCGCCCGCCATGACCGTGAGATCGAGATCGAAATGCGTGAAGCCGTGGCGCACCGCGCCCGGCAGGAGCATCCAGCGCGCTCGGCAGGGCGCGGATTTGGCCGCCTCTTGCTCGCCCCAGGGGTGGGATCGCCAGGGCGTCGATGGCACTTCCATCATGCCGCCGAGCAAGCCTTTTTCCGGCCGGCGGCGAAGCAACACCGCGCCGTCGGGCCGGACCGCCCAGAAGGCCACGCCAAACCGCCGGGGCTTGGGTTTCTTCGGCATCCGGGCCGGCAGGCTTTCGGCGATGCCTTTGCGCCGCGCGCGGCAGGATTCCCGCCAGGGGCAGAACGCGCATTTGGGTTTCAACGGCGTGCAGATGGCCGCGCCCAGATCCATCAGCGCCTGGGCGTAATCGCCCGGCCGTGATGCCGGAATCAGATTCGCGGCCAGGCGGCGCAATTCGGGCTTGGCGGCGGGAAGCGGCGTCTTCACCGCGAAGAGCCGGGCGATGACGCGCTCGCCATTGCCGTCGAGCGCCGAGGCCGGGCGATTGAAGGCGATGGCGGCTATGGCCGCCGCGGTATAAGCGCCGATGCCGGGAAGAGCGCGGAGATCCGCCTCGTCCTCGGGGAAACGCCCCTGCAGCCGCGCAACCACCTCGCGGGCGCAGGCGTGGAGATTGCGCGCCCGCGCGTAATAGCCCAGCCCCTGCCAGGCATGGAGCACGTCGTCCAAGGGCGCCCGCGCCAGCGACCGCACATCGGGCCAGCGCTTGAGGAAGCGCAGGAAATAAGGACCAACCGTTGCAACGGTCGTCTGCTGCAACATGATCTCGGACAGCCAGACGCGGTAGGGGTCTTGCATCGCGCCGGGCTTGGCGCGCCAAGGCAACGCGCGGCGGTGGCGGTCGTACCAGGCGAGCAATCGCGCTGGCAGCTTGGATGCGGGAATCGACGGGGGCTTGGCCACGGCCTATCCTATGCCATGCACCCAGCCGCGAGGCCAGGAGGCGGCCCACCATGAACGACAGGCCGGTGAAAGACGGACCGGAAAACAAGCGATATGGCGGCATGCGTGCTCTGGCCGCGACGCTGCCGCGCGTCGCTGCCCCGGTGCTGGGCAAGCACGGCTTTTCCGAAGCCCAGCTCATCGCCCAATGGCCGGCGGTAATCGGCGAGGAATTGGCCCGGCATATGGCGCCGGAGCGGATTTCCTTCGCGCGCGGCGGCAGGCGCGACGGCACCTTGCGGCTCCGGATCGAGCCCGGTTTTGCGCTCGAAGCGCAGCACCGCGAGCCGCAAATTCTCGAGCGCATCAACGCCTTTTTCGGCTATCGCGCGGTGGCGCGGCTGGCGCTGACGCAGGGGCCGCTGCCGCGCGGCCCCGCGCCGCCGCCCGCGCTCCGGGCATTGGGCGAGACCGAGCGCCGGGCGCTCGACCGCCGCCTCGCCGGCATCGAGGATCCCGGCTTGCGCGATGCGTTGCGGTCTCTGGGCGAGGCCGTGATCGGTTCCGCACCGAACACGCGCTCGGGCAAATCCTGAGCGGCGAGTCGCCCGGCGCTCCGCTTGAATTGCTGGAAGTCTCGCCCTAGCATCCCCCCAACCTGAAACGGACAGAGTATCGCATGCGCAAGATCTGGCTGATCGCCGCCGCCTTGGGTTGGGCCGCATTTGCATCCGGCCCGGCCCGGGCCGCCGACGTGCCGCAACTCCAACCCGACGACCGGGTGCTGGGCAAAGCCGATGCGCCCATCGTCATCTTCGAATTCTTCTCGCTCACCTGTCCGCATTGCGCCGCCTTCAACCAGGAGACACTGCCCCAGGTGAAGAAGGACTGGATCGACACTGGCAAGGCCAAGCTGGTCTATCGCGACTTTCCGCTCGATCAGGAGGCGTTGTTCGCGGCGGCTGTGGCGCGCTGCATGCCGCCCCAGCGCTATCCCGGCTTCATCGACGCGGTGTTCGCGAACCAGCGCGATTGGGCCACTTCCAGCGACTACAAGAGAGCGCTGGCGAAACTGGCCAAGATCGCCGGCATGAGCCAGGCGGATTTCGACACCTGCGCCGGCAACAAGAAACTGAGCGACGCCATTCTCGCCGCGGAGTACGACGCGCAGAAAAGCTACGGCGTCAATTCAACGCCCACCTTCTTCGTCAACGGCAAGAAGGTGGTGGGCGATTTGTCCTATTCGGATTTCGTCAAATCTTTCTCAAGCAGCGCTGCGGCCGGCGGCACCGCCTTAGCCGCCGCGGATCAGGGGACGATCGACCGGATCCGGCAGTGGTTCGGCGCTCTCCTGTCCCACAGCTAAGCGAAACGCGGCACCCGTGCATTTTTCAAAACTCCGTCTCAGCGGCTTCAAGTCCTTCGTCGAACCGACCGAGCTCGTGATCGAGGCTGGGCTGACCGGAATCGTCGGCCCCAATGGCTGCGGCAAATCGAACCTGGTCGAGGCGCTACGCTGGGTGATGGGCGAGACCTCGGCCAAGCGCTTGCGCGGCGGCGAGATGGACGACGTCATCTTCGCCGGCACCTCGTCGCGCCCCGCGCGCAACGTCGCCGAGGTGATGCTCCATCTCGACAACACCAAACACGACGCTCCGCAGCCTTACGGCGAATTCGAGGAGATCCAGATCGGGCGGCGCATCGAGCGCGGCGTCGGCTCTGATTTCCGCATCAACGGGCGCGAATCGCGTGCGCGCGACGTGCAGCTGCTGTTCGCCGACGTGGCGACCGGCGCGCATTCGAGCGGCATGATCAGTCAGGGGCGGGTCGGCGCCATCATCACGGCGCGGCCGGCGGACCGCCGTGGCTTGCTGGAAGAAGCCGCCGGCATCTCGGGATTGCATTCGCGCCGCCACGAGGCCGAGCTGCGCCTCAAAGGCGCCGAGACCAATCTGGCCCGGCTCGACGACGTACTGCAAACGCTCGAGGCCCAGCTCGAAAGCCTCAAGAAGCAGGCGCGCCAGGCCGCGCGCTACCGCCGCTTGAGCGACCATATCCGCCGCGCCGAGGCGGCGGTGCAGCATCTGCGCTGGGTGGCGGCCTCGGCTGAATTGACCGCCGCCGAAGAGCGCCTGCGCGCCGCCGAACGCGTGGTGGCCGAGCGCGCCACATCCGCGTCGGTGGCCGAGCGGAGTCGCGAGGCGGTCTCGGGATTGCTGCCGGCGCTGCGCCAGGCCGAAGCCGTGGCCGCGGCGGAATTGCAGCGGCTGACTCTGGCGCGCCAGGGACTGGAAGAAGAGGAGCGCCGCCTCACCGCCTCGCGCCAAGCGGCCGAGGCCAGGCTCGAACAGCTGGCGGCGGATTTGAAGCGCGAGGACGAGCTCGCCGCCGACGCCAAGACGGCGCTCGCGCGCCTCGAAGAAGAACGTGTTTCCCTGCGCGCGGCGCAGGAACAGGAACAGGCGGCGCAGCTGCGCGCCGCCGAGGAGCTCACCCGCGTCGCCGGGGACGTGGCCGCGCTCGACGCCGAATTGACCCAGTTGACCGAACGCGTGGCGTCCGACGAGGCGCGGCGCACCACGCTCACCAGCCGCGTCAGCGAATCCTCCGAACGCCTGCTCCGGCTCAAGGAACGCGAGGGCGAACTCGCCCGCCAGCGCGCCGCACTCGAGACCGAGGCGGCATCCTCGGCCGTCAGCCCCGAGATCGCGGCCGCGCTGCGCGCCGCCGAGGACGCCGCCGACCAGAGCCGCGAGGCGGTGGCGACGGCGGAACGGGCCTTGGCCGAGGCGCGCGCCGCCGAGAATCAGGCGCGCGCGCCGCTCGAAGACGCCGAGATGCGCCGTGCCAAGCTCAGGGCTGAGGGCGAGGCGCTGCAGAAGATGCTCGCTGGGCCAGCCGAGGGGCGCTGGCCGCCGATCATCGACGCGTTGCAGGTCTCGCATGGCTACGAGGCGGCGTTGGGCGCGGCTCTGGGCGAGGATTTGACCGCGCCCGTCGACGAAAGCGCCCCGAGCCACTGGTTCGCGCTCGCCGATTACACCGACGCGCCCGGATTGCCCGGCGGCGTAGAGCCGCTGGCGAAATTCGTCACCGCCCCCGCCGCGCTCGCCCGCCGCCTGCATCAGATCGGCGTGGTCGAAAAAGCCGCCGATGGAAACCGGCTGCAATCGAATCTGCGTCCCGGCCAGCGCCTCGTCAGCCGCGAGGGCGGTCTATGGCGCTGGGACGGTTTCCGCCGCGCGCCGGGCGCGCCCGATGCCCCGACCCAAAGGCTGGAACAGCGACGCCGCCTCGCCGTCGTCGAGCGCGAGCTGGCCGGCGCCGAAGCCGAGGCGGCGATGCACCGGTCTCTGCTGGACGAAACCCAGCGCCAGACCCGCGACCGTGCCGAAGGCGACCGCGCCGCGCGCCAGGCCGCGCGCGAAGCCATGGACGAGCTCGCCAATGCCCGCGCCCAGGAAGCCGAGAAATCGCTCGCCGCCGCCGCCGTGGTGTCGCGCCGCGCCGCGCATGAAGAGGCGGCGCAGCGCCTGAGGCTCGATCTGGCCGAGACCGAAACCGAGATCGAAACCTGCCGCGCCGAACTCGCCAAACTGCCCGATCCGGCGCTGGCGCGCGAGACCGCGCAGACGATGCGCTCCAATCTCTCCGAGCGCCGCGCCGTTCAGCAGGCGCAACAGGGCGAGCATGACCGGCTGCTGCGCGAGGCCGAGACCCGGACGCAAAGACTGGCGGCCATCGGCGTCGAATTCGGCTCGTGGTCGCAGCGCGCCGAGGCCGCCGCGCGCCAGCGCCAGACGCTCGAGACGCGCCGCAACGAGCTGCTCGCCGAAATAGAGGCGCTGGTCAAGCGGCCGGCCGAAATCGCTCATGAGCGCGAGCAACTCGCCGAAATCATCGAGCGATCGACGATCAAGCGGAACCAGACCGCGGACGACCTGGCGGCGGGCGAGACCAATCTCGCCGAAGCGGACAAGGCCGCCCGCGCCGCCGAGACTCTGGCCGGCGAGGCGCGCGAGGCGCGCGTGCGCGCCGAAGGGCAGCGCGACCAGGCGGTGCTCGCGCGCGACAACGTGGCGCAGGCCATATCCGAGAAACTCCAGATCAAGCCCGAGGAGACGCTGGCGGCGGCCGAAATCGAGCCCGACGAGGAATTGCCGGACATGGCCAGCGCCACCGCCCGGCTCGAGCGGCTAGTGCGCGAGCGCGACAACATGGGCCCGGTCAATCTGGTCGCCGAGGCGGAAGCGATCGAGGTCGAGGAGAAGCTCACCGGCCTGAAGCGCGAGCGCGAGGATTTGACCGGCGCGATCGCGCGGCTGCGCCAGGGCATCACGGCCTTGAACCGCGAAGGCCGCGAGCGGCTGCTGGCCGCCTTCGCCAAGGTCAACGAGCATTTCAGCAAGCTGTTCGTGCGCCTATTCGGCGGCGGGCGCGCGCATCTGACACTCGACCAGGGCGACGAACAGGACCCGCTCGAGGCCGGCCTCGAGATCATGGCGAGCCCGCCCGGCAAGAAATTGCAGTCTCTGTCGCTCCTGTCGGGCGGCGAGCAGGCGCTGACCGCCTTGGCGTTGCTCTTCGCCGTCTTTTTGACCAATCCTGCCCCGATCTGCGTGCTCGACGAGGTGGATGCGCCCCTGGACGACGCGAATGTGGACCGCTTTTGCCGCCTGGTAGCCGAAATCGCCGAGAGCGCCGAGACCCGGTTCCTGGTCATCACCCATCACCGCCTGACCATGGCGCGTGTCGACCGGCTCTATGGCGTCACCATGGGCGAGCAGGGCGTGTCACAATTGGTTTCGGTCGATCTCCAGCGCGTCGAGGAGCTGCGCCAGACCGCCTGAGCCGCCCCGGCAAAACGCCGCACGGATAAGCTGTTGCCTTGACACCCCCGCCCCCGCCTCTTAGAAGTTGCGCGCGTCTGGCCGCCGCTTCGCGGCGCGCGCGGGCGAGGATTTATCCAGGCTTTACGGGTGGTTGGCCGATGGGCGAAGGCGATCCGCGCGCGAGCCTCAAGGAACTGGGCGACCGGCTCGATAAGGCGCGTGGCGAGATGAAACGCGATGCGCCGCGAGACGGGAATGGAATCGGCGACACCCAGAACGCGCTCGGCCAGGGCCTGCGCATCGGGGTCGAGCTGGTGGTGGCGGTGGTGGTGGCGGTCGGTATCGGCTGGGCGCTCGACAACTGGTTCGGCACCAAGCCGTTGTTGATGGTGGTGTTCTTCTTCCTCGGCATCGGCGCCGGGATGTGGAACGTCTATCGCGCGGTGAGGGGCATGGGCTCGGCGATGGGCGTGCGGCGGGGAATGCCGGAGAACAAAACGGCGTGGGACTACGAGGACGAGGATTGACGTGGCGATAGAGCTTCACCCGCTGGACCAGTTCAAGATCGAGCCGATCTATCCGCTGCATATCGGCGGCGTCGACGCCTCCTTCACCAATTCGGCGCTGTTCATGACGGCGGCGGCGGTGCTCATTTCGGCGCTGGTCATCCTGGGCTCGCGCAAGGCGGAGATGGTGCCGGGCCGCTGGCAGTCGCTCGGCGAGATGGCTTATGAATTCATCGCCAACATGATCGACGAGACGGTGGGCAGGGAGGGCCAGCAATATTTCCCCTTCGTGTTCACCCTGTTCATGTTCATCCTGTTCGGCAACGTGCTCGGGCTCATCCCCTACGGCTTCACCTTCACCAGCCATATCATCGTCACCTTCGCGCTGGCGGCGCTGGTGTTCATCGGCGTCACCATCATCGGCATCGTGCGCCACGGTTTCCATTTCCTGTCGCTGTTCGTGCCGCACGGCGTGCCGAAGGTGCTGCTCCTGCTGCTGGTGCCGATCGAGGTGCTGTCGTATTTCATCCGGCCCTTCACGCTCTCCATCCGGCTCTTCGCCAACATGCTCGCCGGCCACACCATGCTGGCGATCTTCGGCGGTTTCGTCGCTGCCATCGGCCTCCTCGGGATCATTCCGCTGGGCGTCGACGTGCTGCTCATCTTCCTCGAATTGCTGGTGGCGGTGTTGCAGGCCTATGTCTTCACCATCCTCACCTGCCTCTATCTGAACGACGCCATTCACCTTCACTGAAACTTTCACATCCAGGGGACATCATTATGGATCTCGCTTCCGCAAAAATGATCGGCGCCGGCCTTGCCTGCATCGCGCTCGTCGGCGCCGGCATCGGCATCGGCAACGTGTTCTCGGCGCTCATCACCGCACTCGCCCGCAACCCGGCGGCGCAGGTGACGCCCTTCGCCTTCCTCGGCTTCGCGCTCGCCGAGGCGACCGGGCTGTTCGGCCTCGCCATCGCCTTCCTCATCCTGTTCGTGTTCTAAGGTCCGATGCCGCAACTCGACCTCGCCAGCTTTCCGACCCAGCTGGTCTGGCTGGCCATCACCTTCGCGGCGCTCTACCTGGTGATGGCCTATTCCGGGCTGCCGCGTCTGGGCGGAATCATCGAAAAGCGCCGCGCCCGCATAGCGGACGATCTCGACAAGGCACAACGGATGAAGGCCGAGGCCGAGGCGGTGATCGCCGCCTATGAGAAGGCGCTGGCCGAGGCGCGCGCCAAGGCGCAAACGATGCTGCGCGAAACCGCCAACCGATTGAGCGCCGAGGCGGCGGCGCAGCAAAAGAAGCTCGCCGAACAGCTCCATATCGAAAGCACCGCGGCCGAGAAACGCATCGAGGCCGCCAAGACCAAGGCGCTCGGGGGCTTGCGCGATCTCGCGGTCGAGGTCGCGCGCGCGGCTTCGGTCAAGCTTTCCGGAAGCGAAGCCGTCACCTCTCATGTGGCGGAAGCGGTCGACGCCGTGCTCAAGGAGCGCGCGTGATGGAATGGCTGTTCGATCTCGCCCGCGAGGGCGAATTCTGGGTGCTGGTCGCCTTCGTGATCGCGATTTCGTTCCTGGTCTACAAGGCGCGGGGTGCCGCCCTGGGCGCGCTCGACCAGCGTTCGGCCAAGATCAAATCCGAGCTCGACGAAGCCCAGCGCCTGGCCGAAGAAGCGCAGAAGAGCCTAGCCCAATACCAGCTGAAACAACGCGACGCGCTCAAGGAATCCGAGGCGATCCTGTCGCAGGCCCGCGCCGAGGCCGAACGTTTCGTCGCCCAGGCGCGGCTCGATTTGGCGGCGGCGCTCGACCGGCGCCAGCGCATGGCGATCGAGCGCATCGCGCTCGACGAAGCCAAGGCGGTGACCGAAGTGCGCAATCAGGCGGTGGAGGTGGCGGTGGCGGCAGTGCGCCGCATCCTGGCCCGCGACCTCGACGCCAAAAGCCGCAGCGCGCTGCTCGACCAGGCGATAGCGGCGTTGCCCGAAACGCTGCATTAGGATTGGAAGGGGCCGCTTGCCCCGTACGATGAAACGCCGTTCCCTCCTGCTGGCTCCACTGCCGTTGCTGCTTGCGCCGTTGTGGCCACGCATCGCGCTGGCGCATTCCTACGTGCTCGGGCCGATCGAAATCGGGCACCCTTGGGCCAAGCCCACCGTCACCGAAGCAGCGGCCTTGTTCATGGCGCTCTATGACACTGGCGACAAGCCCGACCGGCTGATTGCCGCCTCGACCCCGATCGCCACCCAGGTGATCTTTCGCGACGCCGGCGGCGACGCGCTCGAATATTACGATCTGCGCCCGAAGCGGCCCTTGGCGCTGCGCCCGGGCGGGCGCTATATCGCGCTGCACGGCTTGAAGAAGCCGCTCGCCATCGACGACGCTTTCCCGCTGACGCTGATCTTCTCGGCATCCGGCCGCATCGCCATTTCGGTGATGGTCGAGGAAGGGCCGGAGGACAATTCCTAAAGCAGCGAAACGGCGTAATCCGCGAGCGGCAGCGAAGACGTGAGTCCCGGAGACTCGATCCCGTAAAGATTCACGAGCCCGGGCACACCGTGATCCTTCGGCCCATGGATGAGGAAATCGGCGGCGGGTTCGGCGGGGCCGCTGATTTTCGGCCTTATGCCGGCATAGCCCGGCTGGAGCGCGCCGTCCTTCAAGGCCGGCCAGTATTTGCGGATGGCGGCGTAGAACAGATCGCCGCGTTTCGGATCGACGGTGTATTCGATGCCGGAAATCCATTCGGTGTCGGGGCCGAACTTACCCTGGCCGCCGAGATCGGCGGTGTAATGGACGCCCAGCCCGGCATGTTCCGGCACCGGATAGATCAGCCGCTTGAAGGGCGCCCTGCCCGAGAGCGTGAAATAGACGCCGCGGCAATAATAATCGCGCGGGATGGAGCCGGGCGGGACGCCCTTGAGGCGCCGCGCCAGGGATGGCGCGTAAAGCCCGGCGGCATTGACCAGGATCTTGCATTCGAGCGCGGTTTTGCCATCGCCGCCCACCTCGAGATTGAAACCCGACGAGGTCGCGCGCCCGCCCAGGAGCTCGGCGCGCAACGCCAGCCGGGCGCCGGCATTCTCGGCATCGCCTTGATAGCCTAACATCAGCGCGTGGCTGTCGATGATGCCGGTCGAAGGCGAATGAAACGCTGCGGCGCAGGAAAGCCCGGGTTCGAGTGCGCGCGCCGTCGAACCCTCCAATAACTCGAGATCGCCGACGCCGTTGGCGGCGGCCTTCGCCATGAGCCCCGCGAGCGACGCCGCTTCACGCTCATCCGCCGCCACCACCAGCTTGCCGATGCGCCTGGCGGCTATTCCACGCTCGGCGCAATAAGCGTAAAGCCGCTTTTTGCCCTCGACGCAGAATCGTGCCTTGAGGCTGTTCTTTGGGTAATAGAGCCCGGCATGGATCACTTCGCTGTTGCGCGAGGAGGTGTGCGCGCCGATGACGCGCTCCTGCTCCAGCACCAGCACCTCGCGACCCTGGAGCGCCAGAGCGCGGGCGACCGCGAGGCCGATGATCCCCGCCCCCGCCACCACGCATTCGACCCTGTCGGCCATGATCCGCTCTTTTGCCCCGCCTTTTACGGTCGCTTTTTACAGGGGGCCGATCATGCCGCGATTGACGCCGCCGCGCGAGGCCGACAAGCTCACCTCGCTTTTCCGGGGAGATTCCGATTCCAGCCAAGAATGCCAGCCGATTCGAGGCGCTTTATCCCTATCTGCTCCTGACCCTGTGCATGCTGATCTGGTCGGGCAATTGGGTGCTGGGACGCGCCGTGCGCAGCGACATACCGCCGGTGGCGCTCACCTTCGGGCGCTGGGCGATCTCCGCCTTGTGCCTGGCGCCGCTCGCCATCCCGCGGCTCAAGGGCAAAATCGCGATCCTGAAGCGCCATTGGCGGCTGATCGCCGCGCTGGGGTTTCTCGGCGTGGGATTCTTCCAGGTCGCGATCTATACTGGCTTGCGCTACACCGGCACGATCAACGCGGTGCTGATGAATTCGGTGGCGCCGATGTTCATCATCGCCATCGCCTGGCTGGTCGATGGCGACCGGGTCAGCCCTCGCCAGCTCATCGGCATGCTGATTTCGTTCTGCGGCATCGTCGTCATCATCACGCGCGGCGAATTCGATCAGCTGCTGCATCTGCGCTTCAACATCGGCGACCTGATCATCGTCACCGCCATGCCCGCCTGGGGGCTTTATTGCGTGCTGCTGCGCCGCGTGCCGAAGTCGCTCGACACGCTGGGGCTGCTCTTCGCCATGAACATCGCCGGGCTGGCGATGGTCGCGCCGGCCGCGCTGGCCGAGGCCGTCTTCTTCGAAACGCCGCGCTGGAGCCCGCTGAGATTCGCGGCTGTACTTTATATCGGCGTTTTCGCCTCGTTCCTGGCTTATATCTGCTGGAATCGCGGCGTCGAGCTGGTGGGGGCGAACCGCGCCGGCTTCACCACCCATCTGCTGCCCGCCTTCGCCACAGTGTTGGCGGTGATCTTCCTCGGCGAAGAGTTGCACCCCTATCACCTGGCCGGGATAGCCGTGGTGCTATTCGGCGTCTATCTCGCCACCAGCGCGCGGCACAAGGCGGTCGCGATCGCGGTCGATTAGGGCCTATTGCCTCAGGCCTTACCGTAGCCACCGCCGCCCGGCGTCTTGATCACGAACACATCGCCCGCGCCGAGCTCGATCACCTGGGTCCCGCCGAATTCGACGATCGTGCCGTCACTGCGTTCCACCCAATTGCGCCCGAGCGCGCCCGGCTCGCCTCCCATGAGCCCGTAGGGCGGCACGCGGCGGCGGTCGGCCAGGATCGCGGCGGTCATGGCTTCGCGGAATTTGATCCGCCGCGACGCGCCATCGCCGCCATGCCATTTGCCCTTTCCGCCCGAGCCGCGCCTTACGGCAAAGCTTTCGACCAGAACCGGGAAACGCCATTCCAGCACCTCGGGATCGGTGAGACGGGTATTGGTCATATGCGTGTGGACGGCGGCCGTGCCGTCGAAGCCCGGACCCGCGCCCGAGCCGCCGCAGATGGTCTCGTAATATTGGTAGCGCGCATTGCCGAAGGTGAAGTTGTTCATCGTCCCCTGCGCCGCCGCCATGGAGCCGAGCGCGCCGTACAGCGCGTCGGTGACACATTGCGAGGTCTCGACATTGCCCGCCACCACCGCCGCCGGATAGCGCGGCTTCAGCATGGAACCCGATGGAATGATCACCTCGAGCGGCTTGAGGCAGCCGCCGTTCAAGGGGATTTCATCGTCGATGAGGGTACGGAAGACATAGAGCACCGCCGCCATGCAAACCGCCGAGGGCGCGTTGAAATTGCTCGGGAGCTGCGCGCTGGTGCCGGTGAAATCGATTACCGCGCGCCTGGCCCGGCGGTCGATCGAAACCTTGACCTGGATCACCGCGCCGCCGTCGGTCTCGTAGGCGAAACTGCCGTCGTTCAGCACGCCCAGGACGTGCCGCACCGTTTCCTCGGCATTGTCCTGCACATGGCGCATATAGGCCACGACCGTCTCGCGGCCGAAATGCCGCACCATGCGATGCAGTTCCTGCACGCCCTTCTCGCTCGCCGCGATCTGCGCCTTGAGGTCGGCGATGTTCTGCGCCGGGTTGCGCGCCGGATATTTCCCGCTCTTGAGCAACGCCACGGTCTCGGCCTCGCGGAAGCGCCCGGCATCGACCAGGAGAAAGTCGTCGATCAGCACGCCTTCCTCCTCGATAGTCTTGCTGAACGGCGGCATCGAGCCCGGGGTGATGCCGCCGATATCGGCGTGGTGGCCGCGCGAGGCGACGTAGAACAGCACCGCGCCAGTGCCCGCCTTGTCGTCCTCGGCGAAGACCGGAGTGATGACGGTGATGTCGGGCAGATGGGTCCCGCCGTTATAGGGCGCATTCAGCACATAGACGTCGCCCGACTTCATGCCGCGCCCGTCGGCCCAGTGACCCGAAGGATTCCGGCCGCGCGAGCGGATCACGGTCCAGACGCTTTCGCCCATCGAGCCCAGATGCACCGGGATATGCGGCGCGTTGGCGATGAGCGAGCCCTGGCGGTCGAACAGGGCGCAGGAAAAATCGAGCCGCTCCTTGATGTTGACCGAATAGGCGGTGTTCTGGAGCGCCACGCCCATCTGCTCGGCAATCGCCATGAAGAGATTGTTGAACACTTCGAGCATCACCGGATCGACAGCGGTGCCGGCGGCGTGGCGCCGGGGCCGCGGCACGATGCGTTCCAGCACCAGATAGTGGCGGCGATCGAGCGTCGCGCGCCAGCCCGGCTCGACGACCGTTGTCGCCGTGTCTTCGACAATGACAGCCGGACCCGCGACCGTTTGGCCGGATTTGAGCGCGGCGCGGTCATAGACCGGCGCGCGATGCTCGGTTCCGGCGGCGAAAAGCGCGACCTGATCGACCGGCTTGGGCGGAAGCGCGTTCTTTTCCTCCGGATAGACCGGATCCTCGGCTACGCCCGCCGCGCCCACCGCCTCGACGCTGAGCGATTCGACGATGAGGGTTTCTTCCGGCGCGATGAAACCATAGCGCTGCCTGTGCGCCACCGAGAAATTGGCCTCGAGCGTCGGCAGATCGCCATAATCGACAGCCAGCGGCACGTCGGTGCCGTCGTATTTTATGAGCGCCTTCTTGAGCATGGCGATATCCCCGATCGCCACGCCCTGGGCGCGCATCTCGGCGGTGGCATCGTCCGCGAGCGTCTTGAAGACCGCGTCGAGTTTTGGCAGCAGCGATTTCTCCAGCCGGGCCTCGACCGCCCGTTCCTTGATGGCGCGCAGATCGGCCAGCCCCATGCCATAGGCCGACAGCACCCCCGCCAGCGGATGGATATAGACGCGCTTCATGCCGAGCGTGTCGGCTATCAGGCAGGCATGCTGGCCGCCGGCGCCGCCAAAACAGCACAGCGTGTATTCGGTCACGTCATAGCCGCGCTCGATCGAGATCTGTTTTATCGCATTGGCCATGTTCTCGACCGCGATGTGGATGAAACCTTCGGCCACTTCGCACGGCGAACGCTTGTCACCGGTCGCTCGTTGGATTTCGGCGGCGAGCTCGGCGAATTTCTTTTCGACGACAGCGCGGTCGAGCGGTTCGTCGCCCTTGGGCCCGAACACATGCGGAAAGAATTCGGGCGCGATCTTGCCGAGCATGAGGTTGCAATCGGTGACGGTGAGCGGCCCGCCGCGGCGATAGCAGGCCGGCCCCGGTACCGCACCCGCCGAAGCGGGACCCACGCGATAGCGCGCGCCGTCGAAGGAACAGATCGAGCCGCCGCCCGCCGCCACGGTGTTGATGTGCATCATCGGCGCGCGCAACCGCACGCCCGCGACTTGGGTCTCGAAGCTGCGCTCGTATTCGCCGGCGTAATGCGACACGTCGGTCGAGGTGCCGCCCATGTCGAAGGCGATGATCTTGCCGAAGCCACCCATGGCGGCCGAACGCGCCGCGCCGACGATGCCGCCCGCAGGACCCGAGAGGATCGCGTCCTTGCCCTGGAAGCGGCGGGCATCGACCAGCCCGCCATTCGACTGCATGAAATAAAGCTCGACGCCGCCCAATTCCGCCGCCACGCGATCGACATAACGGCGCAGGATGGGCGAGAGATAGGCATCGACCACGGTGGTGTCACCGCGGCTGACGAGTTTCATCAACGGGCTCACTTCATGGCTGACCGAGACCTGGGTGAAGCCCGCCTGGCGCGCGAGTTCGGCCACCCGCTTCTCATGCGCCGGATGGCGGTAGCCATGCATGAACACCACGGCAGCGCTGCGGCAACCCGCCACGAAAGCGGCTTTGAGATCGGCCAGGACGCGCTTTTCGTCGGGCGCGCGCAGCGCCTCGCCCTCCGCGGTCAAGCGCTCATCGACCTCGACCACGCGCTCATAGACCAGATCGGGCAGGATGATATGCCGCTCGAACAGCTTGGGCCGGTTCTGGTAGCCGATGCGCAGCGCGTCGCCGAAGCCCTTGGTGATGACCAGCACGGTGCGCTCGCCCTTGCGTTCCAGAAGCGCGTTGGTGGCGACGGTGGTGCCCATCTTGACCGCGTCAATGTCGCGCGCGGGCAAGGGATCGCTTCGCTTCAGGCCCAGCAAATCGCGGATGCAGGATATGGCGGCGTCGCCGGCGCGGTTGGGATCCTCCGAGAGCAGCTTGCGGGTGAGGAGCGCGCCATCGGGGCGGCGCGCCACCACGTCGGTGAAGGTGCCGCCGCGGTCGATCCAGAACTGCCAGCCCGCCATGGCCGATTAGCGCCCCCGTCTAATGGCCCATCTAATGCGAGCCGTGGCCGTGATCGCCGGAATCATGATCGCCGGGCGCGTGATCGCCGCGCACCGTTATGGCGAAGATGCAGCCCGCGATGGCGGCGGTGCCGAGGACGAACAGAACCCAGCCGAGCGTGAAGGTCATGGACTTCTCCCTGGAACCGATCAAATCAGGCCGCGCGATGCCGCGCAAGGCCGGGGCTCGGCCCATTACACCATTGGCCGGGCGATTGCCTTTCCGTTAGGCTCGGCGCGGCCTCCCATGCGACTCAAGCATCGCCCCTCGCCCAATTTCGACGCCCGCACTGGCGGGGTGGACATGCTGATCCTGCATTACACCGGCATGAAGAACGCCGAGGAAGCGCTGGCGCGGCTGACCGTGCCCGAATCCCGGGTCAGCGCCCATTACCTGATCGACGAGGATGGCGATGTCTTCCGCCTGGTGGCCGAGGATAAACGCGCCTGGCATGCCGGGGTGTCGAGCTGGCGCGGCCGGGCCGATATCAACGGCGCGTCGATCGGCATCGAACTGGTCAATCCCGGCCATGAATGGGGCTACCGCCCGTTTCCGGAAAAGCAGATGGCGGCCCTGGAGGAACTCGGCCTCGACATTCTCAAGCACCACCAGATTCCGGCGCGCCACGTGCTCGGCCATTCCGACGTGGCGCCGGGGCGCAAGGACGATCCGGGCGAGCTGTTCGACTGGCGACGCCTGGCCAAGGCGGGGGTCGGGCTATGGCCCGATTTCGGCGCCGGGACGCTCACGCCCAAGGGCGGCGTGACCGAGCTACGGCGCAACCTCATCGCCTTCGGCTATGCCTGCCCCGAGCCCGACGTGCCCGATGACTCCTTCGCCGAGACGGTGCGCGCCTTCCAGCTCCATTTCCGTCCCGAGCATTGCGACGGCGCGCCCGACGAGGAGACCATGCGCCGCGCCGCTATCATTGCGCGCACCGCAGACGCGGTTTGACTTAAGCGGCGCTTCGCCATCTTATGTCCCCGCCAGACGGCCGGATGGCCGCCCTCCGTTCATTCGGGGGGAGGAAAGTCCGGGCTCCACGGAAACACGGTGCCGGATAACGTCCGGCGGGGGCGACCCCAGGGACAGTGCCACAGAAACATACCGCCAAACCTTCCCCGTCACCGGGGCGGGCGGCAAGGGTGAAATGGTGCGGTAAGAGCGCACCGCGCCGCCGGTAACGGCGGTGGCAGGGCAAACCCCACCGGGAGCAAGACCAAGTAGGGACGGCAGGTTCCGAGCGCCTCTGGCGCGAGGAGCCGGGCGAGTTTCCGCCGCCGCCGTCCGGGTCGGTCGCGCGAGGCGTCCGGTAACGGGCGTCCCAGAGGAATGGTCATCACCCGCGCAAGCGGGGACAGAACCCGGCTTACAGGCCGTCTGGCACTATTTTCTCCTTGTTCCTCAAATGTTTCCATAGACAAGCTACAGTATTCGTTGAATGTCCCAAGACACTAGCCATTGGGGCCAAGTCGATTGCTTAAAATTTTGGTATTTCGATCCCAAAATACCCTCTAACCCACGGATTTATTGTGGAAAAGGTTGACTGCCCATTAAATCCCATGTTATCCCATTTAGTCCCATAAAGAGCAGCCGAGCGCCCATCGGGCAGGCATCTCCGGGACGCCGGCGCCGGAGATGGCGCGGGGGGCGCGTTTCGGGAGCAGGCTTTGGCGATTTTTCTTTCGACATATCTCAACAAGGTCGACCGCAAGGGACGCGTCTCGGTTCCGGCTGCTTTCCGCGCCGCGCTGGCGGAAGCGAGCCCCGCCGGCATCGTCGCCTACCGCGCCGTCAAGCTGCCCGCTATCGAAGCCGCCGGTCTCGACCGCATCACAGAGATGAGCCAACGCCTCGACAGCCTGCCCGAGCTGTCGGAGGAGCGCGAGGCGCTCGCGACATTGCTGGCCGATATGCGCCAGCTCACTTTCGACGGCCAGGGCCGCATCATGCTGCCCGCCGATCTCGCCAAGCATGCGGGCATAAGCTCCAACGCCACTTTCGTCGGCGGCGGTCCGACCTTCCAGATCTGGGAAGGCGGCAGCTTCAAGCGCCACCATGAAGAGATGCGCGCGCGCATCCGCGAGCGCGGCCTGACCCTGCCGCCGCGTGAGACGAAATGAACCATGGCGTCCAAAATTCTTCTGGGCACCTCCCCGTGCTGCTGGGCGAGGCGATTGCGGCGCTGAACCCGCGCGACGGCGCGCTTTATCTCGACGGCACTTTCGGGGCCGGCGGCTACAGCCGCGCTTTGCTGGAAGCGGCAAGCTGCCGCGTCGTCGCCTTCGATCGCGACCCCGAAGCGGTCAAGCAGGGTGCGGATCTCGCGCGGATTTTCCGCGACCGGCTGATCCTGATCGAGGGACGCTTTTCCGAGATGGAGCAACATCTGAGACCGCTCGGCATTGATGCGGTGACCGGGGTGGCCTTCGATCTCGGCGTGTCCTCGATGCAGATCGACCAGGCCGCGCGGGGATTTTCCTTCCGCGCCGACGGGCCGCTCGACATGCGCATGGAGAGCCAGGGCGACAGCGCCGCCGAGCTGGTGAATAATCTGCCAGAGGCCGAGCTCACCCGCATCATCCGCGACTATGGCGAGGAGCGTTTCGCCCGGCGTGTCGCCGGCGCCATTTTGGCCGCGCGCGCGCATGCGCCGATCTCCCGGACATTGGAACTGGCCGAGCTGGTGCGCCGCGCCGTGCCCGAAGCGGGCGGCATCGACGCCGCCACCCGCACCTTCCAGGCGTTGCGCATCGCCGTGAACGACGAATTGGGCGAACTCGAGCGCGGCCTCCATGCCGCAGAACGCCTGCTGGCGCCCAAGGGCCGTCTGGCCGTCATCTCGTTCCATTCGCTCGAGGACCGGAGCGTCAAGACCTTCCTGCGCGCGCGCTCGGGCGAAAGCCCGCACGCCTCGCGCCATTTGCCCGCCACGCAACATCGCGAGCCGAGCTTCCGCCTGATCGCGCGCAAGCCCATCACCCCCCAAGCGGCCGAGATCGCGGCCAACCCCCGCGCGCGCTCGGCCCGGCTGCGCGTCGCCGAGCGGACGGCGGCGCCCGCTTGGCCCGCTTCCGGGGAGATCGCGGCATGATCCGGCTCGCCACCATCCTGTGGACGCTGGCGGTGATGATCGCCGGCTATGCCATGTTCCAGGTCAAATACGAGGTGAGCCGGCTCGAGGACCGGCTGGCGCAGCTGAACCACGACGTCACCGCCGCGCGCGAGGAAAGCCGCGTCCTCAACGCGGAGTGGAGCCTGCTCTCCGATCCGCAGCGGCTCGACCGCCTCAACAAGACCTTCCTTCATCTGTCGCCGGTAGGCACGGCGCAGATCGGCGGCATCGACCACATCCCGTTCCGGCCGGGCGCCGCACCGATGCTCGCCAAGGCGGCCCAATGAACCCCCGGCACATTTTCGCCCATGACAATCCGTGCCGGCCGCGCCATTTCCGCCCCGGCCGCGCCGTCACCGCCGCGCCCGAAGGCCCGGCGAAAGAGGCGCTCGAACTCAGCCACACCAGGCTGCTGATCGCCGGCGCGCTGTTCCTGCTGGCCTTCGCGGTGATCGCCGGAAGGCTCATCGAGGTGGCGGGCTTCAAGAGCGGCGATGTGCGCACGGCCCATGCCCGCCAGGCAGGCCCGAGCTATGCCGCGCGCGGCGACATCGTCGACCGCAACGGCGTGCTGCTCGCCACCACCCTCGACACCTCCTCGCTCTTCGCCGTGCCGAAGCAGGTGCAGGATAAGCGCAATGCCGCGGCGCAATTGGCATCCGTGCTGCCCGAGACCAATGCCAACGAGCTTTACGCCCGGCTTTCCTCCGACAAGGGCTTCGTCTGGCTGGCGCGCCAACTTTCGCCGCAGCAGAAGATGGCGGTAATCCAGCTCGGCATCCCCGGCCTCGAATTTCAGACCGAGGGCAAGCGGGTTTACCCCAAGGGCAGCCTCGCTGCCCATGTGCTGGGCTTCGCCGGGCTCGACAATACCGGGCTCGCCGGCATCGAGCGGGGATTCGACGACAGCCTGAAGAACGGCGACGGGCCGGTGCAATTGTCGATCGACGTGCGGCTGCAATACATCCTCAAGAGCGAGCTCGCCCGCCAGGTCGCCGATCTCAACGCGCTCGGCGGCGCCGGCATCATCATGGACGTGCGCACCGGCGAGGTGCTGGCGCTGGTCTCGCTGCCCGATTTCGACCCTAACAATCCCGGCGGCGCCAAACCCGGGGATCTGTTCGACCGCGCCACGCTCGGCATCTATGAGGTCGGCTCGCTGTTCAAGATTTTCAACACCGCCATGGCGCTCGATGACGGCGTCAGCACCTTCGCCAGCCGTTACGACGCGACCAAGCCGCTCGAAGTCGCGGGCTACACCATCCACGACGACGATCCGCAGAAGCGCTGGCTCACCCTCCCCGAAATCTTCATGTATTCCTCGAATATCGGCGAGGCGCGCATGGCCGCCGACGCCGGCACCGACCGCCAGCGCGATTTCCTCGACCGCCTGGGATTGCTGCGCCAGCCCGGCTTCGAGCTGCCGGAGGTGGGATCGCCGCTGGTGCCGCATCCGTGGCGGCCGATCAACACCATGACCATCGCCTTCGGCCATGGCATATCGGTCAGCCCCTTGCAGGTGGCGAGTGCCGCGAGCGCGGTGGCCAATGGCGGCATCCTCTATTCCGCCACCATCCTCAAGCGGCCGGACGGGCCGGCGCCCCAGGGCCAGCGGGTGATGTCGCCCGCGACCTCGGTCCTGATGCGCAAGCTCTTGCGCTTGGTGGTCGAACAGGGCACCGGCAAGCTCGCCGACGCACCGGGATATCTGGTCGGCGGCAAGACCGGCACCGCCGAGAAAGTGGAGAATGGCGGCTATGCCCGCCACGCCCTGGTGTCGTCCTTCCTCGGAATCTTTCCGATCAACGATCCGCGTTACCTGGTGCTGGCGCTCCTGGACGAGCCGCATATCGGCGCCAAGGCCGGCGGCGCCACCGGCGGCCTGACGGCGGCGCCGGCGGTGCGGCGCATCGTCGAGCGCATGGCGCCGCTCGTCGGAATCCAACCTGTCGACGAAAATTCGCCCGAAATTCGCCGTTCTCTGGTGGTCGGCTTGCCCCCACAGGGACGGACACTTGCGGCTAACTGATCTCATGCGCGGCGCCTTGGGCCAGGGTCACATCGCGCCACGGGGGGACCCCGATATCCTCGGTTTGACTTCTGACTCGCGCGCGGTGCAGCCCGGTTACCTGTTCGCCGCCCTCTCCGGCCGGAGCGCCGACGGGCGGCGTTTTCTCGACGACGCGCTGAAGCGCGGGGCCGGCGCCGTGCTGGCCGACCGGCCGGTCGAGCTGCCGGTGCCGGTGATCGTCGACGCCAATCCGCGCCGCGCTCTTGCCCTGATGGCGGCGCTTTATTACGCGCCTCAGCCCGCGACCGTCGCCGCCGTCACCGGCACCAACGGCAAGACCTCGGTCGCGGCATTCCTGCGCCAGATCTGGCAAAGCGCCGGCCTCAAATCGGCGAGCCTCGGCACCACCGGGATCGTCGGTCCGGGGATCGAAAAACCCGGCAGCCTCACCACACCTGATCCGGTCGAGCTGCACAAGGAATTGCGGGAATTGGCGCGGCTGGGCGTCGATCATCTGGCGCTCGAAGCTTCGAGCCACGGCCTCGACCAGTTCCGCCTCGACGGCGTCACTCTGGCGGCCGCCGGCTTCACCAATCTGACCCGCGACCATCTCGATTATCACCCGGACATGGCGGCCTATTTCGCCGCCAAGACGCGGCTCTTTACCGAGCTCTTGCCCCCGGACGGCGGCGCCGTGGTCAATATCGACCAGCGGGAAGGCGTTGAGTTAGCCGCGCTTTGCCGGGGCCGCGGGATCAAGACCGTGACTTATGGCCGGGCGGAGCGGGCCGAATTGCGGCTCATCCGGGCCGAACCCAAGGCTTCCGGGCTCGGGATCGAGATCGGCTTGGCGGGGCAAAGGCACGAACTCGACCTGCCTCTATTGGGAGGCTTCCAGGCGATGAATGCGTTGTGCGCCTTGGGTTTGGCGCTCGCGACCGGGGTAAAGGCCGAGGCGGGGCTAGGCGCGTTGAGGCAGCTCCGAGGCGCGCCGGGAAGAATCGAGGCCGTGGCCGCCCATGCCTCGGGCGCCAAGGTGATCGTCGATTACGCCCACAGCCCCGACGCGCTCGAAACCGCGTTGAAGGCCTTGCGCCCCCATGCCCCCGGCCGGCTGGTGCTGGTGTTCGGCTGCGGCGGCGACCGCGACCGGGGCAAGCGGCCCATGATGGGCGCCATCGCCCAGCGTCTGGCCGATCTGGTCTTCGTCACCGACGACAATCCCCGGAGCGAAAACCCCGCGGAAATCCGCCGCGCCATCCTGGCCGCCTGCCCCAAGGCGCGCGAGATCGCCGACCGCCGCGAGGCCATCCATACGGCCGCATCGCTGCTGCGGAAGGGCGATCTGCTGCTGATCGCCGGCAAGGGCCATGAAACCGGGCAGATCGTCGGATCCAAAACCCTGCCCTTCTCGGACAAGGACGAGGCCCAGGCCGCCATCGCATCCCTGGCGGGAGGCGGCGTTTGAGCGCGCTCTGGACCTCCGCCGAGGCGGCATCCGCCACGTCCGGCCGCAACAGCCGCGAGTGGAACGCCTCGGGCGTCTCGATCGACAGCCGCTCGCTCGCGCGCGGCGATCTGTTCGTGGCGATCCAGGGCCTCAAATCCGACGGCCATGACCACGTCGCCGACGCATTCGGCAAGGGGGCATCCGCCGCCACGGTGAGCCGTAGCGTGAAGTCGGTTCCCCCGGACGCGGCGCTGCTGGTGGTCGCCGACACCCAGAAGGCGCTCGAGGATCTGGGCCGCGCCGCCCGCGCGCGTTGCCAGGCCACAATCATCGGCGTCACCGGCAGCGTCGGCAAGACCGGCGTCAAGGAAGCCTTGCGCCACGCGCTCGAACGCCAGGGCCCGACCGTCGCCTCGCAGGGGAGCCTCAACAACCAGTGGGGCGTGCCGCTGTCGCTCGCGCGCTTGCCGCGCGACGCCAGATACGGCGTGTTCGAGATGGGCATGAACCATGCAGGCGAGATCGACGCGCTGACGCGGATGGTCCGGCCCGACGTCGCGCTCATCACCACGGTCGAGCCGGCGCATCTGGGATTCTTCCCCTCGGTCGAGGCGATCGCCGACGCCAAGGCCGAAATCTTCAACGGCATGGGCGGGCGGGGATCCGCCATCCTCAACCGCGACAATCCCTATTACGAGCGCCTCGCCGCGCGGGCCGAGGCGGCCGGGGTTCCACGCATCGTCTCCTTCGGCGCGCATGAAGATTCCTCGGTGCGGCTGGTCGAATGCGAACTCCATGGCTGCGCCAGCGCCGTCACGGTTTCGGTGATGGGCGAGGTGTTCGAGTATTCGGTGGCGCTGCCCGGCCGCCATTGGGTGATGAACAGCCTCGCGGTATTGGCGGCGGTCAAGGCGGCGGGCGGCGACGCCGTTATGGCGGCCTCGGCGATGGCGACGCTCGAGCCCATGGCGGGACGCGGCAGGCGCGCCAAGATCGCGCTGCCGGGCGGCGAGGCGGTGCTGATCGACGAGAGCTACAACGCCAGCCCGGCCTCGATGCGCGCGGCGATCGAGGTGCTGGCGGCGATGAAGCCACAAAACGGCGGGCGGCGCGTCGCTCTTCTGGGCGACATGCTGGAGCTGGGCGGCCAGTCGGCGAAGCTCCATGCCGATCTCGCCGAATTGCTCAACGGCGCGGATATCGATCTGGTTTTGACATCCGGCCCCGAGATGGGCGCGCTCGACCGCGCGCTGCCGGCCAAGCGCCGCGGCTTCCACGCCGCGACCGCCGCCGAGATGGCGAAGACGGTGGCATCGCTGCTCAAGCCGGGCGACGTGGTTCTGGTCAAGGGCTCGCATGGCAGCCGCATGTTCGAAGTGGCGGCTTCCCTGGCATCCCCCGCGGCGGCGAAGGAGTAACCCATGCTGTTCCAGCTCCTCGCGCCCTTGGCCGATCAATTCACGCTCTTCAACCTGTTCCGCTACATCACCTTCCGCACGGGCGGCGCGGTGGTGACGGCGCTGGTCATCAGCTTCATCTGCGGCCCGTGGATCATCAACTGGCTCAAGGTGAAGCAGCGAGGCGGCCAGCCGATCCGCCTCGACGGGCCGGCGGGCCATCTCCTCACCAAGGCCGGAACGCCCACCATGGGCGGGTTCCTGATCCTGCTGGCGGTGACCGGCTCGACATTGCTCTGGGCCGATCTCAAGAACGGCTATATCTGGGTGACGCTCTTTGTAACGGTTGGCTTTGGCGCGGTCGGCTTCGTCGACGATTACCGCAAGCTCACCAGGCGCTCCTCCAAGGGCATACCGGGCCGCTTGCGGCTTCTGATCGAATTCGCCATCGCGCTCGCGGGCGTGATCGCGGTGATAATGCTGACGCACCGCCCGCTCGGCACCTCGCTGACGGTGCCGTTCCTCAAAACCGTGCTGCCCGATCTCGGCTGGTTCTTCGCCGTGTTCGCGGCCTTCGTCGTCACCGGCTCCGCCAACGCGGTGAACCTGACCGACGGGCTCGACGGGCTCGCCATCGTGCCGGCGATGATCGCGGCCGGATGCTTCGTGCTGATCTCCTATCTGGTCGGCAATCTGGTCTTCGCCAATTACCTGCAAATCCAGCACGTCACCGGGGCGGGCGAGTTGTCGGTGTTCTGCGCGGCGATGGTGGGCGCGGCTTTGGGCTTCCTGTGGTTCAACGCGCCGCCGGCCATGGTGTTCATGGGCGACACCGGCTCGCTCTCGATCGGCGCGGCGCTCGGCATCGTCAGCGTCGTCACCAAGAACGAGCTGGTGCTGGCGATCATCGGCGGGCTGTTCGTGCTCGAAACCGTGTCGGTGATCGTGCAGGTGGCGAGCTTCAAATTGACCGGCAAGCGCGTCTTCCGCATGGCCCCGCTCCACCACCATTTCGAGCAGAAGGGCTGGAAGGAGCCGACCATCGTTATCCGCTTCTGGATCATCGCCTCGATCCTCGCGATCGCCGGCCTCACCACGCTGAAATTGAGGTGAGGCGATGATCCCGGTCCCCAATTTCCGCAACGAGACCGTGGCCGTGTTCGGCTTGGCGCGTTCGGGCCTGGCGGCGGCCCAGGCGCTGAAACAGGGCGGCGCGCGCGTGCTGGCCTGGGACGACGCGGCGGACAAGCGCAAGGCGGCGGAAAGCGCCGGGCTCGCCTTGACCGATCTTGCGAAGCACGGCCTCAAGGGCGCCAAGGCGCTGGTGCTGTCGCCCGGCATTCCGCACAGCTTCCCGAAGCCGCATCCGGTCGCCGAACTCGCGAAACAGGCGGGCGTGCCGATCATCGGCGACATCGAGCTTTTGGCGCTTGCCTGCAAGACCGCGCGCTTCGCCGGCATCACCGGCACCAACGGCAAATCGACCACCACCGCGCTCATCGCCCATATCCTGAAACAGGCCGGGCGCGATGTCGCCGTAGGCGGCAATTTGGGATTCCCCGCTTTGCTGCTCGAAGCGCTCGGGCAGAACGGAATCTACGTCTTGGAGTTGAGCTCCTATCAGCTCGAACTCACCAGCAGCCTGGCGCTCGACGTGGCGGTGTTGCTCAACGTCACGCCCGACCATCTCGGCCGCCATGGCGGCATGGCGGGCTATGTCGAAGCGAAGAAGCGCGTCTTCCGCAACCAGACCTCCAAGGCGAGCGCCATCATCGGCGTCGATGACGAAATCTGCCGCGGCATTTTTGTGGCGCTCAAATCCGCCGGACGGCAGAAGACGGTGCCGATCTCGGCCGAGACATCGGCCCCGGGCGGCGTCTATGTGCTGGACGGCAAGCTGATCGACGATCTCGACGGCCAGGCCAAGACGGTGCTCGACCTCGCCGAAACCCCGCGCCTGCCCGGAAAGCATAACGGCCAGAACGCGGCGGCCTCTTATGCGGCCGCCCGCGCCCTCGGACTCGAATCCGCGGCGGCGATCGCGGGCATCAAGAGCTTTCCCGGCCTCGCGCACCGCCAGGAGCAGATCGCCGAGATCGACGGCGTCCGTTACGTCAATGACAGCAAGGCGACCAACGCCGACGCGGCGGAAAAAGCGCTCGCCTGTTACGGCAATATTTACTGGATCGCCGGCGGCCAGCCGAAAGAGGACGGCATCGGCGGATTGGCGCCGCTTTTCCCGCGCATCCGCAAGGCCTTTCTTATCGGCGAAGCCGCGAAGGATTTCGCCAAGACGCTCGATGGCCGCGTCCCCTACGAGATTTCCGGCACGCTCGACAAGGCGGTCGAAGCCGCGCGCCAAGCCGCGCTCAAGGACGGCAAGCGGGGCGCCGTGGTTCTGCTCTCGCCCGCTTGCGCCTCCTTCGACCAGTTCAAGGATTTCGAGGAACGCGGCGAGCGCTTCCGCGCCTTGGTGGAAAAACTCCCCGGGAGGCGCGCGTGAATTTCGCCCGCACCGACAAAAGCGCGGTGGCGCAATGGTGGTGGTCGGTGGACCGCTGGACGTTGCTGGCCTTGATCGGGCTGGCGGGGTTCGGCTCGCTGTTGGTGATGGCGGCCAGCCCCTCGGTCGCCGAGCGCATCGGCGCCGATCATCTGCATTTCGTGAAACGCTATTTCGCGGTGCTGCCGGCGGCGCTGGCGGTGATGTTCGCGGTCTCGCTGCAAACGCCGCGCAACGTGCGCCGCATCGCCATCGCCGGTTTCGCGCTCGCGGTGGCGTTGATGATCGCGACCATGTTCATCGGCGTCGAGATCAAGGGCGCGCGGCGCTGGATCGAGCTGCCGTGGTTTTCGTTGCAGCCCTCGGAATTCGCCAAGCCGTGCTTTGCCGTGCTCTCGGCCTGGCTCTTCGCCAAGTCGCGCGAGACGCCCGATTTCCCGGGCCAGCCCATCGCCGTCGGACTTTTCCTGCTGGTGCTGTTCCTGCTCATGCGCCAGCCCGATTTCGGCATGGGTTTCGTCGTTTCGGCGGTGTGGTTCACCCAGTTCTTCCTGGCGGGGCTGCGTCTCGCCTGGGCGGCGGCCTGCCTCGGCACCGGGGGGTTGGGCCTGATCGCGGCCTATTTCACCCTGCCTCATGTGCAGAGCCGCATCGACCGCTTCCTCGATCCGGCCAATGGCGACAGCTACCAGATCGACCGCTCGATGGACGCGTTCATGAACGGGGGCCTGTGGGGCCGCGGCCCCGGCGAGGGCACGGTCAAGGACACGCTGCCCGACGCCCATGCCGATTTCGTCTTCGCCGTGGCGGGCGAGGAGTTGGGCCTGATCGCCTGTCTGGTCATCGTCGGGCTCTTCGCCTTCATCGTGCTGCGCGGGTTCTCGCGGCTGTTGCAGGAGAACAATCTCTTCATCGTCATCGCCGCCACCGGCCTCTTCGTGCAGTTCGGCTTGCAGGCGGTCATCAACATGGCGTCGGCGCTCCATCTGATGCCGACCAAGGGCATGACCCTGCCCTTCATCTCCTATGGCGGATCGTCGCTCTTGGCGCTCGGCCTCGGCATGGGCATGGCGCTCGCGCTGACGCGGCGGCGTTTCGGCGGAGAAGACCTATGAGCGGCCTGATCGTGCTCGCCGCCGGCGGCACCGGCGGCCATATCTTCCCGGCCGAGGCGCTGGCGGGCGAATTGCTCGGCCGCGGCCTCAAAGTGGCGCTGGTGACAGACCGGCGCGGCCAAGCCTTCGGCGGGCGCTTGCCGGGGGTCGATCTGCACCGCATTCGCGCCGGGAGGCCGGGCGCGTCGTTGGCGAGCAAGATCGCCGCCGCGGCCGAGATCGCGCTGGGCGTCATCGCCGCGCGCAAGCTTTTGCGCGCGTTGGCGCCCGACGCGGCGGTGGGTTTCGGGGGTTATCCCTCGGTGCCGACCATGCTGGCGGCCTCGCGCATCGGTTTTCCCACGCTTATCCATGAGCAAAACGCGCGGCTCGGCCGGGCCAATCGCTGGCTCGCGCCGCGCGCCCGGCGCATCGCGACATCCTTCGCGCAAGTGGACGGGCTCGACGCGGCGCAAGCCGCGCGGGCGGTCGAAACCGGCAATCCGGTGCGCGCGGCCATCGCCGCCATCCGCAACACGCCCTATAAAGCGCCCGAAACCGGCCCGATCGAATTGCTGGTGATGGGCGGCAGCCAGGGCGCGCATATCCTGAGCGCGGTGGTGCCGGCGGCGCTGGCGCTGCTCCCGGCGAATCTACGCGCGCGGATCAATCTTGCCCAGCAGGCGCGGCCCGAAGACATCGAGGCGGTGCGCGCGGCGCATCGCGTCAACGGCATCAAGGCCGAGACAGCGGCGTTCTTTTCCGACATTCCGGCGCGGCTCGCGCGCGCGCAGCTGGTGATCTCGCGCGCCGGCGCTTCCTCGGTGGCGGAGATTTGCGCCGTGGGCCGGCCTTCGATCCTGGTGCCGTTCCGCCTCGCGGCCGACGACCATCAGAGCGCCAACGCCGGGGCCATGAAACAGGTAGGCGCCGCCTGGGTCCTGTCCGAGCGCGATTTCACCCCACCGGCGCTGGCGCAGCTTTTGGGAAAACTTTTCACCCAGACCGATCTCCTCGAAGCCGCCGCCTCCTCGGCCCACCGCCACGGCAGGCCCGACGCGGCGCGGCGGCTGGCCGATCTGGTGCTGGAAACCGCCGCCACGGCCTCCGGGGGCAAGCCATGAGGGCGTTGCCCCGCGACATCGGCATCATCCATTTCGCCGGCATCGGCGGCATCGGCATGAGCGGCATCGCCGAAATCCTGAAGAACCTCGGCTATGAGGTGCAGGGCAGCGACGCCGCCGACAACGCCAATGTGAAGCGGCTGCGCGCCATCGGCATTCATGTCGAGATCGGCCACCGCGCCGAAAACCTGGGCAAGGCCAAGGTGGTGGTCGTGTCCTCGGCGGTGAAGCCCGACAACCCCGAAGTGGTCGAGGCGCGGGCGCGGCTCATCCCGGTGGTGCGCCGGGCCGAGATGCTGGGCGAGCTGATGCGGCTCAAATGGGCGATCGCGGTCGCCGGGACCCACGGCAAGACCACCACCACGTCAATGATCGGCGCGCTTCTGGAAACCGCCGGGCTCGACCCGACGGTGATCAATGGCGGCATCATCAACGCCTATGGCACCAATGCGCGGCTGGGCGCGGGCGACTGGATGGTGGTCGAGGCCGACGAGAGCGACGGGACTTTCGTCAAGCTGCCTTCGACCATCGCGGTCGTAACCAACATCGATCCCGAGCATTTGGACCATTACGGCTCGGTCGAGGCGCTGCATCAGGGCTTCGAGAGCTTCGTCGCCAACATCCCGTTCTACGGCCTGTCCGTGCTGTGCATCGACCATCCGGTGGTGCAGGGCATGATTTCGAAGCTCGGCGAAAAACGCATCGTCACCTACGGATTGTCGCCCCAGGCCGACATCCGCGCGGTCGAGATCGAATTGGGGCCGCAAGGCGCGCGCTACGACGTGACGATCGCCGACCGGCAGGAGAACACGACGCGCACCATCAAGGGGCTGAGCCTGCCGATGTTCGGCGCGCATAACGTGCAGAACTCGCTCGCCGCGGTGGCGGTGGCGGACGAGATGGGATTGGGCGACGACGTGGTGCGCGCGGCGCTCGGCGAATTCAAGGGCGTGAAGCGGCGTTTCACCAAGACCGGCGAAGCGAACGGCGTCACCGTGATCGACGATTACGGCCACCACCCGGTCGAGATCGCCGCGGTGTTGAAGGCGGCGCGGGGCGCCACTTCGGGCAGCGTCATCGCCGTGGTGCAGCCCCACCGCTACAGCCGCGTCAAGCATCTGTTCGAGGAATTCTGCACCTGCTTCAACGACGCCGACACCGTGCTGGTGGCCGACATCTACGCCGCCGGCGAGAATCCCATCGAGGGCGTGAGCCGCGACGCGCTGGTCGAGGGCATGCGGGCGCGCGGGCATCGCAACGTGCTGCCGCTTGAAGGCCCGGAGAAGCTCGCCGGCATGATCCAGGGTCTGGCCAAGCCGGGCGATCTGGTGGTGTGCCTGGGCGCGGGATCGATCACCAACTGGGCCAATGCGCTGCCGGGCGAGCTTGCGGCGCTCGCGCCGCAGAGGAAGCGCAAATGATGGCGGCGAAGCGCACCCCCACCGCCCCGAAAAGCCTGATCGAGCGCCTGCCGAAGCTGCGCGGCAGGCTGACCGAGAACGCGCCCTTGGCCCAATTGACATGGTTCAGGGTCGGCGGCCCGGCCGAGGTGATGTTCCGGCCCATGGATTTAGAGGACCTCGCCCAGTTCCTGGCGCAGAAGCCCAAGGACGTGAAGGTGACGGTGATCGGCGTCGCCTCGAACCTTCTGATCCGCGACGGCGGCGTGAAGGGCGTGGTGGTGCGGCTCGGGCGGGGCTTCGTCGATATCCAGGCCCAGGGCGATGAGATTTCCGCCGGGGCGGGCGCGCTCGATTTGAACGTGGCGCTCAGCGCCTGCGCCGCCGGAATATCGGGGCTCGAATTCCTCTCCGGCATTCCCGGCACCATCGGCGGCGGCTTGCGCATGAATGCCGGCGCCTATGGAGCCGAGTTCAAGGACGCGCTGGTTTCGGCCACCGCGCTCGACGCCAAGGGCAAGCTCCGCGAACTGACCCCGGCCGAGATGGACCTGTCCTACCGCCATTGCGGCGTGGCCGAGGATTGGGTGTTCGTCTCCGCCCGCTTCAAGGGAAAGCGCGACGAGCCCAAGGCCATCGGCGCGCGCATGGCGGCGATCCAGGCCGCGCGCGAGGAAAGCCAGCCGATCCGCGCCCGCACCGGCGGCTCGACCTTCGCCAACCCGCCGGGGTTCAAGGCCTGGCAGCTGATCGACAAGGCCGGCTGCCGGGGATTGAAGCATGGCGGCGCGCAGGTTTCATCGAAGCACGCGAATTTCCTCATCAATACCGGCGAGGCGAGCGCGGCCGACATCGAGGCGTTGGGCGAAGAGGTGCGCCGGCGCGTGCTCGAGAAGAGCGGCATCGCCCTCGACTGGGAAATCAAGCGCATCGGCGTGCCCCTGGCCAAGGAGTCTTCGCCATGAGCCGCCACATCGCCGTGCTGATGGGCGGCTGGACCGCCGAGCGCGAGGTCTCGCTGGTGAGCGGGCGCGAATGCGCCAAGGCGCTCCAGGAGTTGGGATATTACGTGCGCGAGGTGGACGTGACGCGCGATCTGGGCGCGATGGTCGCGGCGCTCACCCCGCGCCCCGAGGTGGTGTTCAACGCGCTGCACGGCCGCGGCGGCGAGGACGGCACGGTGCAGGGCGTGCTCGAATTCCTGCGCGTGCCCTATACCCATTCGGGCGTGCTGGCCTCGGCCGTGGCGATGGACAAGCCGATGGCGCGCAGCGTTTTCGCCGCCGCAGGATTACCGCTGGCCGAGGGCAAGGTGGTGTCGCGCGCCGAATTGGCGGCGGGCGACGTGATGGCACGGCCCTATGTGGTGAAACCGGTCAATGAGGGCTCGAGCGTCGGCGTGCGCATCGTGCATGCGGGCGACAAGGCCTGGGCGCAAGAGGCGAAGGGCTGGGCCCATGGCGAGCGCGCGCTGGTCGAGGCCTACGTTCCGGGGCGCGAGATCACCGTGGCGGTGATGGGCGACAAGGCGCTGGGCGCGCTCGAAATCCGCCCGGCCAAGGGTTTCTACGATTACGACGCCAAATACGCGCCGGGCGGCTCCGATCATCTGATGCCGGCGCCGATCCACGCCAAGGCCTATGCCGAGGCGCTGTCGATCGCGCTCGCCGCGCACAAGGCGCTGGGCTGCCGCGGCGTGAGCCGTTCCGATTTGCGCTACGACGACACCGAGGGCGAGCCGGGGCGAATCGTGCTCTTGGAGGTGAACACCCAGCCGGGCATGACGCCCACCTCGCTGGTGCCGGATATCGCGCGCCACGCCGGGATCCCCTTCCCGGCCCTGGTGCAATGGATGGTGGAGAACGCCGCATGCGATTTCTGAATTGCCGGCTGATCCAGGGACGCGCGGCATTGCGCCGGGCGGCGCTCGCCGCTTCGGGTCTCGCCTTCTGCGCCTTGTGCGGCGCCCTCTTCTGGCTCTGGCATGCGGGCGCCTTGGCGCCTTTGTCGGCGCGCCTCGATGCAAAGATTCACGGCATCGGCGCCGAGAATGGGCTCGCGCTCGACAAGGTCGAGGTCGAGGGCCGCGAGCGCCAGAGCAAGGACTCGATCCTGGCCGCGCTCGGCGTGGCGCAAGGCATGCCGATGCTGGACATCGATCTGGCGGCGGCGCGGGCGCGGCTCGAGACGCTCACCTGGGTGCGCTCGGCCGAGATCGAGCGGCGCATGCCCGACACGCTCCACATCAAGATCGAGGAACGCCGGCCTTTCGCCTTCTGGCAGCGGAACGGCACACTGATGCTGATCGACCGCGACGGCATGGTGATCCCGGTCGGCGATCTCCAATCCTACGGCCCGCTGATCGTGCTGGTGGGCGACGACGCGCCCGGCTACGCCGTGCCGCTCATCGACCTGCTCAAGACCGAGCCCGGTTTGGCGGCGCGGGTGCGGGCCGCCGTGCGGCTCGGGCAGCGGCGCTGGACCCTGCGCTTCGACAACGGCGTCGAGGCGGCCTTGCCCGAGACCGGCGCGGAGGCGGCGTGGCATCGCCTCGCCGCGCTCGAAGCCTCGGAGCGCGTGCTCGAGCGCAATATCGCGGCGGTCGATTTGCGCCTGCCGGACCGCGTGGTGCTGAAGGAATTGCCCGCGCCCGGGGCCAAATCCGCGCCCAGGGACAAGAGCACATGAAGAAGCACAACCCCCGCGCCCGCGGCGGCGTCATCGGCGTACTCGACATCGGCTCGACCAAGATGTGCTGCCTGATCGCGCGCGTCGAGGACAAGAACCCGCACATCGTCGGCATCGGCCACCAGGTTTCGCGCGGCATCAAGCACGGCATCGTCACCGATATCGAGGCGGCGAGCCAGGCGATCCTGACCACCGTCCACGCCGCCGAGCAGATGGCGGGCGAGCAATTGTCCGAGGTGGTGGTGAATCTCTCGGGGGGATTCGGCGCCTCGCGCATGACCAGGACCGAGATCGGCCTGAGCGGCCGCGAGATCAGCGACCGCAACATGAAGCGCGTGCTCGAACAGGGCTTCCGCGTCAAGGAGCAGCACGAGCGCACGGTGATCCATTCCGTGCCGGCCGGGTTCTCGATCGACGGCAGCCGCCCGATCCGCGACCCGCGCGGCATGTACGGCCACAAGCTCGCGGTCAACATGCACGTGGTGAGCGCCGAATCCGCCAAGGTCCGCGACCTCGCCAACACGCTCGGGCGCTGCCGGCTCGAGATCGCGGCGCTGGTGGCGAGCCCTTACGCCTCGGGCCTCGCCTGCCTGGTCGAGGACGAAAGCGAATTGGGCGTCACCGTCATCGACATGGGCGGCGGCACCACCACCATCGCCGTGTTCCTCGACGGCAATCTGGTCTTCGCCGACAGCGTGCCGGTCGGCGGCTCCCACGTCACCCACGACATCGCCCGGGGCCTCTCCACCCCGATCGCCCATGCCGAGCGCATGAAGGCGCTTTACGGCAACGCCATCCCGTCCTCCGCCGACGAGCGCGAGACCATCACCGTGCCGCTGGTGGGCGAGGAAGACGAAGGCAACGCCAACCACGTGCCGAAATCGATCCTGGTCGGGATCATCGCGCCGCGCATCGAGGAGACCTTCGAGCTGGTGCGCGACCGGCTCGCGGCCTCGGGCTTCGGCCAGACGGCCGGGCGCCGCGTGGTGCTCACCGGGGGCGCCTGCCAGCTGCCGGGCGCGCGCGAATTGGCGGGCCACGTGCTGGAGAAGCAGATCCGCATCGGCCGCCCGTTGCGCGTCGAGGGCCTGGCCGAGGCGACCGGGGGCCCCGCCTTCGCCACCACGGCCGGAATGATCCATTTCGCGCTCGCCGAGCGCGCCGAACCCGCCAAGCGGGGAAGCGCGCGCGCGGAGGAGCCAAGCGGCCTCTTCGGCCGCATCGGGAGTTGGGTTCGTGAAAACATTTGAACGCATACCCGTCTCTTCGCCTTTCGCCAGGCGGAGCGGCGGTTCCGAGGCCGGCGAAGCAGCCGGTCTGACATCAGCGGCGATTTTCCTAGGAGGGAAAGCATGACTCTCAATCTCAAAATACCCAGCGAAGAGCTGGAATTGAAACCGCGGCTCACCGTCATCGGCGTCGGCGGCGCCGGCGGCAATGCCGTCAGCAACATGATCCGCTCCAACCTGATCGGCTGCGAGTTCATCGTCGCCAACACCGACGCGCAGGCGATGAAGCATTCGCTGGTCGAGCACCGCATCCAGCTCGGCATCACCGTGACGCGCGGCCTCGGCGCCGGCTCGCGGCCCGATGTCGGGCAGATCGCCGCCGAGGAAGCCCTCGACGAGATCATGATGGCGCTCGAAGGCTCCAACATGGTGTTCATCACCGCCGGCATGGGCGGCGGCACCGGCACCGGCGCCGCACCGGTCATCGCCCGGGCCGCCCGCGAGGCCGGCATCCTGACGGTGGGCGTCGTCACCAAGCCCTTCCACTTCGAGGGCGCCCACCGCATGAAGACGGCGGAGAAAGGCATCGAGGAGCTGGCGAAATACGTCGATACGCTGCTTATCATCCCGAACCAGAATCTGTTCCGGGTGGCGAACGAGCGCACGACCTTCGCCGACGCCTTCAAGATGGCCGACGACGTGCTCCATGCCGGGGTGCGCGGCGTGACCGATCTCATGGTCATGCCCGGCCTCATCAACCTCGACTTCGCGGATATCCGCGCGGTGATGAGCGAGATGGGCAAGGCGATGATGGGCACGGGCGAGGCCGAAGGCGACCGCCGCGCGATCGACGCGGCGGAAGCGGCGATCTCGAACCCGCTCTTGGAGGACGTGGCGATCAAGGGCGCGCGCGGGGTGTTGATCAACATCACCGGCGGCTCCGACATGACCCTCTACGAGGTCGACGAAGCGGCCAACCGCATCCGCGAGGAGGTCGATCCCGAAGCCAACATCATCTTCGGCTCGACCTTCGACGAGAAGCTGGCCGGAAAGATGCGCATCTCGGTCGTCGCCACCGGCATCGACGTCGACCAGATGGCGCATCCGAAGCCGCTCGAGCAGATGCACAAGGCGGCTCCGGCGGCGGCGAGCAGGCTAGCGCCCGTCGCGAGGCCGGTCATGGCGCCGGCTCCGGCGGCGGCGATGGCAATGCCCGAAGCCGAGATCGAGCCGGCGTTGCCGCCGGCCCCGGTCCCGGCCATGGCGGCGGCGCCGCGCATCGAGGCGATCGAGGCCCAGGCGCTGGGCCGCGGCGGCTTCGCGGCCAAGCGCGCGGTCGAACCGGTGACGGTGCGGCCGGCGGTTTCGGCCAAGCCGGCGGTCGCGCCCAACCCCTTCGCCGAGGCGGCGATGGAGAATGGCGGCAGGCAAACGGCAAAGGCGAAGGCGAGGACGCCGAGCCTGTTCGAGCGCGTGACCAATGCGGGCCGTCTCATCCATCAACAGGACGAGACCCCCGCCATCGATGTAAGGCCGGTGGAGCCGCCGGCGGAACCGGCGCCGCAACCAACGGCACGGCCGGAACGCCCCGCCCGCGCCAAGGAAGAAGACCTGCTGGAGATCCCGGCCTTTCTGCGCCGGCAGGCCAACTAAGGCGGCGTCGAGGGCTGGGCGAACGGCCCGAGAGTCGCCGTGATGTCATCCGCAGCCGCGGGACCCGAGCATGGTCCCGCGGCAAGCGGTTGGTTAGAGAGTTGTTTTTAGCCGGGCGCAGTCCCGTTTTCCGACCGCAATATCAGTTTTTCCGCGAAGCGTAGCCTTTCGGCAATTCGGTCGAGGAACAGGCGATCACCTTGTTGTTTTCGGTGCCGCAATCCTCCATGAAGCTGATATCGGCGAATTCGTCGATTACCATGGTTGGATAGGTCGGGCCGGCGTTCCTGAAAGCCTGCATTTCCGCGTCATGCTCGTTCTCGTGCACAATCGCTTCTTTCGGGTTCTTTGCGATCCATTGCGGAAAGAATATCGTGCCATGCATGCGCCGGTTGCCAAGATTAAACAGCAAGCTCACGCATGTGCCCGTCGGCTCGCACCAGGACATTTTGCAGATATCGTCGGTGATCCGCACCAGATGGACTTTCGTGTCCGTGACCCAGCGGCCGGTTAGCAACCCGCTATGGATGCGGAAATCGGCGCTGTAAGCGGACCTGATATAAGTCTCGTAGTGCCAGCCGTTCTCATAGGTGTAGATGAAGTGCTTGCCGACAAACCGGCCGAGGGTTTCCGGCTTCGTGGACTTGAACGATTCGTGTTCGGTGGAAAACGGTTCGATGGGCTGGGCGGCAATCGGTTCGACGTGATTTAACATAAGACTCTCCTGTTTTGGGAGGGACATCCTCCTTTTGTTTTAACAAAGTATCTAAGGCTATGAGGTCAGGGCGATCACAACCCCGACGGTCACGAGCGAGAACACGGTGCTGAGCAGGATCGTTTCGTCGGTCTCCTCGGTTCCCACTTTGAATTTGATCGCAAACATGGCGGTCATCGGCGCGGTCGGCAGCGCGCCGCACAGGATCATCACGCGCATCGGCTCGCCGCTCATTCCCAAAGCCAGGGCAATCAGCCACATGGCCAGCGGCTGGGCTATGATTTTCACCCCTGCGTTGCAGATCGCGGCGGCGCCGAGCCGCAGTTTCTGTCCGCTCAACAACAGTCCGAGCGCGAACAGCGCCACGCCGGTTGTCGCCTCGCCGATCAAGGTAAAGGAGGATTGCGCGACCGCCGGCAAATGCAGCCCCGTCAGCGCGAACGCCACGCCCAGAATGGGCGCCCAGACGACCGATTGCCGCAACGAACCCCAGATCGAATGGGCCAGCAGGACCAAGCCCTTGTTGCCTCGCTCCTCCCGGCTCCCCGCCGCCAACAATGTCAACGCGACGGGCGGCAAGAGCAAGCTGGAGATGACGATGGCGATGACGGCGAAAACCACCCCGGATTTGCCGACCACCGCAAGCACGATTGGAATGCCGATGAAGGCGATGTTGGGGAAGCTTGCATTGAGCGCCTGCAATCCGCCCTCATTCAGCCGCTTGCGAAAAACCGTCAATGCCGCGAGCAGGGTTAGCAGGAAGATTCCCGCGAGCCCGGCGGCGATGCCAACGAAAAACCGCCAACCCGGCAGATCGTTCAACGTTGTCGTGGCCATCGAGTTCGAACAGCTCGGCCGGGAGGCAGAAGTCCAGCACCAGAATGGAAAGCACCACGCTGGCCCCCGGCTTCATGATTCCGGCGCGCCCGGCCAGGACGCCGAGCAGAATGACAAAGGCAATGGGGAAGAAGGCGCTGACGATAACGGGAAGAAATGTCATTTCGCATGTTAGGCATGCGGCGGGAAGGAAAAGTACCTTCGGATTCTACCTATGTGAAACGCATTTGCGGCGGCAATCTCGGCGAGCGCATCGCGTTCGTGTGGGCAGCGGTGGAGGCGCCGCCCATCGATGTCCGCTGCCCGGGGTAAACCGGAGATTCCGATGTCATGCCGTTATGTCCGCTTTGACCCAAAGCGGACATGGGCGAGCAGCCTCATGGGTGGGCTTATGCAAGGATGTTCAGGCCGCGGCGGAGGCCTTGGGTGCGCGCAGAATGCGCGCGGCCGGAAGAACCACGCGCACGGTGGTGCCGACGCCTTTTTCGCTTTCGATCTCAAGCGTGCCGCCATGCATTTCCGTCATATGCTTGGCGAGCGAAAGACCGAGACCAACACCCTCATGGCGCTTGACCAGGGTGTTCTCAATTTGCCGGAACGGCTCGGTTGCCACCGCGATCTCGTCGGGCGACATGCCGATGCCGGTATCGCTCACGGCGAAGACGGCGGCGACGGGCGATGCCTCGAAGGACAGGGTGACGCGGCCGCCTTCGGGCGTGAACTTAACCGAGTTGGCCAGGAGGTTGATCAGGATCTGCCGCAGCCTAAGCGAGTCGGCGCGCAAACCATCTGGCGCTTCGGGCAGGCGTGTTTCGATCGCGATCGATTTCTTGGCCGCTTGGATGCGAACCATATTTATGGCGCTTTGCACGAGTTCGCCGATCTCCACCGTCTCTTCCTCTGGATTGAGTTTGCCGACTTCGATGCGCGATGCGTCGAGCACGTTGTTGATGATTTCGAGCAGATGTTCGCCCGAGTCATGAATGTCCTTGGCGTATTCGGCATAAGCCGGAACCCCAGCCGGTCCGAGGGTCTGATTACTGATTATTTCCGAAAAGCCGATGACGGCATTGAGTGGCGTGCGCAACTCGTGGCTCATATTGGCGAGGAATTGCGTCTTCGCCTGGTTGACCGCCTTGGCCTCGGTCAGGGCTTTCTGCAAGGCTTCCTTGGTCTGCACCAGATCGGTGACGTCGACGCGAAGTCCGGCGATCCCGCCGGATTTCATGCGGCGATCCACGACCATGATATGCCGTCCGTCGGACAAGTTCTGTTGCACCATGCCGCTTGCCTGTTGATGCCAATGGATACGTTGTGCAAGCCATTGTTCTTCGCGGCCAACCGCATCCTTAACTTCACCGCTCGCCACGCTGTGGCGCAGCCCCTGCTCGAAGGGTATTCCGGAGACCATATGTTGGATGGATCGCGGAAATAGCCGCTTGAAGGCTTCGTTGCAGAGAACAAAGCGGTCGTCCTTGTCGTAAACGACAAAGGCCTCGGTAATGCAATCGACCGCCTCGGCCAGCAGGTTCTCGGCTTTCTCGGCGCGCTCCTTGTTCGCCGTCAATTCGGTGTTGGCCGCCTGAAGCCCGGTATTGGCCGCTTGCAGTTTGGTTCGTTCGTCCGCGAGTTCGATGTCCCGCATTTTTCGGCGGTCGATCTCGCGCGTGAGGTACAAAGTGAGTCCGCCCAGCAAAAGAGTGGCGGCGGCGGTCAGGACTAAGATCGTCTTGGCGTTCGTCCGCCATGCCGCCAGCCCTTCGTCGTAACTCAGCCCGACGGCAACAACGAGCGGGTAGTCCGCAACGCGAAGAAAACTGTATAGACGGGTGATGCGATCGATCGCGCTGGTGCTGGTATAGAAGCGCGGCCCGTTTGCCGCGGCTAAAATCGGAACGCGGTTTCCGGTCGACTGGCCGATGCCGTCCATGCCATCCGGGCTATTCTTGCCGAAGCGGGCAAGAACGATCTTGTCCAAACTGACCAGCGAGATGATGCCCGATTCGCCCAGATTGATGGATTTATAGAGCGTCGTCAGCTGGGTGGGCGAAAGCACGGCAACCAACACGCCGACAAAGCGTCCGTCCTTGGTCTCGACGCGCTCGGAAATCGGAATCAATATCTTATGGGTGATACGGCTGTTTATTGGCGCTCCGATGAACAGGCCCTTGAACTTGCCGTCGAGCTGGATGCGGAAATAATCGCGGTCGCTCATGTCGATGGGCTTCTGGCTTCGTGACTCCGTACTGGAGATGAGCACGCCGCTGGGCGTGATGATGCCGCTCTCCATAACGGGTCCTGTCATAATCGGGATTTCGCGCGACCACTCATAGATATTCATGTTCGCCCCCTTCGCACGCATGCGGTTGGCGACGGCGTTCATGCTCGTGGAAATCATATCAAGCGTATGCTTGACCTCGTCGTCGAAGGCGAAGGCGAGATTAGCGGCGTTGGCCTGCATATCCGCGAGCGCTGTCTCTCGGGAATAATAAATCGAGACCCCGACCGCCATCCACATGACGAGGATCATGACGGCGGCGATTGCCTCGATCCTGAATTTGAGGGCTTTCGCCCGCCGGCGCAGGTTGATGTTGAGGGCATTGGGCATGGCTGTTCGACTGCACTGTGAGCCGCTTGGCATGAAGAAAACGATAAGTAATCGAGCGAATTCAAGAAGCTTGCCGGGCAATCGGCCAAGTCAAGCGCATCGCTCAATTCGCCGCCAAATTCCCGATACGCCGCTTCAAGCCGGCCCTATTCCATGGCATTCATCATTTTCACAATGTGCGCTTCTGGCACAAAGCGGACATCGGAAAACTTTTCCCGGGCCCGGCATCGACGGGGCGGTCACGGCCGCGGCGCCGCCACCGGCAATTTAACCATAACTATTGGTTTTAACCATATACTTAGAATTGATTTTTATATTACTCGCAAATACTCTCAAAAACATACCGTGGAAAAGCCCGGACAAATCTTCGCGGGGATGGGAAGCCTGACCATGCATTTATCCGATCAATACAAGTTGGGTCGAATTTAAAAACCGGCGCGAGGCATGACCATCAACCGCACCCAGGATTTGCCGCCGACGCTCTCGGTCTATTTCAACTTGCTCCGGTTCGGCTGCGCGCTGATCGTGCTGTTGGCCCATGCCTGCGAGAATACGTTCTATAAGGCATCGCTGATTTTCCCGGCGCATCACGCGGTGATCGTGTTCTTCGTCATGTCGGGTTATGTCATCGCCCATGTCGCCGAAACCAAGGACCGCGATCTGGGCGCCTACGCGCTCAACCGCGCTTCGCGTTTGTGGTCGGTGGGCATTCCGGCGCTGATCTTCGGCCTGCTGGTCGAAGTCTGCGCGGTACCGCATGCGGGCGTGGCCATTCCCTATGCCGTTAACGCCGCGCCGCTGTCCTCGGCGCTGGCCAATCTGGTGTTCGCGGGCCAGAATTGGTTTCTCGACGCGGTGGCGCCCGCCGACCCGCCCTATTGGTCGCTCAATTACGAGGCGTGGTATTACGCGATTTTCGGCGCCGCGTTCTTTCTCGCCGGCCGCAAACGCATCCCGGCCACGATTCTGCTCTGCCTCATCGCAGGGCCGAAGCTGATGCTGCTGATGCCGTGCTGGCTTGCCGGCGTTTTCATTTACCGCCGGCGCATCGCACTCTCGCCCCGCGCCTCGGTTGCGTTGTTCGCCGCCAGCCTCATCGCCTATGTGCTGTTCTGGCGGCTCAACATCCAATTCATGATCCGCGACCGCATGGAAGAGGCCTGGCCGCTGATAATGGTGAGGCTGGGCGGCTCGAACAGCTTCGCCGGCGATTACATTTTGACCGCGATCGTCGCCGCCAATTTCATCGCGCTTCCGGGCATCGCGATGGCCGGACGGCTGCTGATGCCGCTCAAGCGGCTTTGCGCCGCGGCCGCTTCCTGCACGCTCACGCTCTATCTCTTCCACATGCCGGTGCTGATCCTGCTGATGTCGCTTTACGGCCGGTGGGACGGGTGGTGGCGGCCGCTTTCGATTTTGGCCCTGCTACTGGCCGTGATGCCGCTGCTGGCGCTGCTCACCGAACACCGCCTCGGCGAATTTCGCCGCCTGTTGCGCCGCGCGGCGATGAATATTCATGCGCTGGCCGGACGCATCCACGGGCGGACGCTGCTTCCCTACACCCCCGCCGAATAGCCGCGTTTCCCGGCCATTCCCGAAACGCTCCGGTGGGGCTAAGCGGATATTGGCAAGACCCCCGCTGCAAGCGGCCCGGGATTTCGGCTTAGCCGCCTGGAATCCCTCGGGAATTCCGATAACAATCTGAAATAAAGAGTGATTTGTGCGATGCAACCGCGCCTCGTTAAGGTGCGGTTCATAAGGGGAAGTTGTGGGGGGCATGAGTAGTAACTTGGTATCCGTCGCGCAAAAAACCTTGAAAGCGCCGATCCACTGCCGTGGCATCGGGCTGCATTGCGGCGCGCATATCGAGATGACCCTCCACCCGGCCGCGCCCAATACCGGCATCCGTTTCCGCCGCAGCGACATGAACGGCGTCGAGATCGAAGCCTCGTGGCGCAACGTCGTCGAATCCACGCTCTGCACCACGCTCGCCAACGGCAAGGGCGTCTCGATCGCCACCGTCGAGCATCTGATGGCGGCCTTCGCCGGGCTCGAGATCGACAATGTCGTGGTCGAGCTGAACGGGCCGGAAGTTCCAGCCATGGACGGCAGCGCCGCGCCCTTCGTCTTTTTGATCGAATGCGCCGGTCTGGTCGAGCAAGACGCGCCGCGCCGCGTCATCAAGGTGTTGAAGCCGGTCAGCGTCGGATCTCACGGCAAATCGGCGGCGCTGGTGCCGGACGACGGTTTCTCGGTCAGCTTCGCCATCGATTTCCATGCCAGCGCCATCACGCGCCAGGAATTGTCGCTCGCCCCCTGCCCCGAGAGCTTCAAGCACGATCTCGGCCCGGCGCGCACCTTCGGCTTCCTGCACGAGGTCAAGGCGATGCGCGACGCCGGCTTGGCGCGCGGCGGCTCGCTCGACAACGCCGTGGTCATCGCCGGCGACCGCGTGCTGAACCAGGAAGGCCTGCGCTACGACGACGAGTTCGTGCGCCACAAGATGCTCGATGCGCTGGGCGACCTTTATCTCGCCGGCTGCCCGATGCTGGGCCAGTTCCGCGGCGTGCGCTCCGGCCATGCGCTGAACCGCCAGCTTCTGGCGGCCCTGTTCGCCGACGCCACGGCCTGGTGCTATGCCGGCGCCGGGGCCGAAGCCGTGCCCGAGGTCGCCGTCGCCTGAGTTCGCGACTCGGCTGAATCCTTCGGAATTTTCATCTTTTCCCGCCTTCCGCCGCGTTGTTGGCGTGGCTTGCCCCATGCTATAAGAGCAGCCGTGCAATCCCTCGGTTTCCATTCCATGTCCCGGCCGGCGCTGCGCTTCGCCGCGGTAGCCGCCCTGTGCCTGCTGGCATCGTGCGGCGGCAGCAAGTCCAAGGACAGCTATGTCGAGCGTCCGGTCGAGGAGCTCTACAACACCGCCATGGATCAGATGGCCAGCGGCGATTTCAAAAAAGCGTCGGCTTCCTTCGACGAGGTCGAGCGCCAGCACCCCTATTCCGTCTGGGCGACCAAGGCGCAGCTCATGTCCGCCTATGCGCTCTACCAGGGCAACAAATACGATGAATCGGTCATCGCCGCCGACCGCTTCATCCAGCTCCATCCCGGCCACCGCGACGTCGCTTACGCCTATTACCTGAAGGCGCTCGACTACTACATCCAGATCGAGGATGTCGGCCGCGACCAGAAGACGACCGCGCAGGCCCTGGCCGCGCTCAACGAAGTGATCCGGCGCTTTCCCGATTCGCGCTACGCGCGCGACGCGCATCTCAAAATCGACCTGGCGCGCGACCATCTCGCCGGCAAGGAAATGACGATCGGCCGCTGGTATGAGAGCCGCGGGACATATCTCTCCGCCGTCAACCGCTTCAAGGTCGTGGTCGACCAGTATCAGACCACCACCCATGTGCCCGAGGCGCTGGAGCGGCTGACCGAGTGCTATCTCGCGCTCGGCCTCAAGGACGAGGCGCAAAAGACCGCCGCGGTGCTGGGCTACAATTATCCCGGCAGCTCCTGGTACGAAGCGACCTATGTGCTGGTGACCGGGCAGAAGGCCCAGCAGGCGGTGGCGCCCGGCCCCGGGCAACCCGGGGCTGAGCAGCCGGGCTGGTTCAGCCGAGTCTTCGGCTCGATCTTCTAGCGCGGCCCGAATCCGCCGAGGCGGGGGCCGGTGCCGAGGCTGGCCTGGGGCGGGCGGCGCGGCTATCATCGCGCCGATGCTGCTCGGACTTTCCATCCGCGACGTGGTGCTGATCGACAAGCTCGATTTGTCGTTCCGGGCGGGGCTGTGCGTGCTCACCGGCGAGACCGGCGCGGGCAAGTCGATCCTGCTCGATGCCTTGGGCCTGGCTTTGGGCGTGCGCGCTGAATCGGGGCTGGTGCGCCACGGCGCCGAGCAGGCGGTGGTGAGCGCCGAATTCGCGCTCCCGCGCAACCATCCGGCGCGCGATCTCTTGTCCCAGGCGGGCATCGAAGCAAAGGGCGACAGCCTGGTGCTGCGCCGCGTGGTGGATAGTGGCGGCCGCAGCCGCGCCTTCATCGACGACGCGCCGGTCAGCATCGGCCTGTTGCGCCAGGCCGGCGAGGCGCTGGTCGAGATCGAGGCGCAATTCGCCCAACGCGGCTTGCTCGATCCCGCGACCCACCGCCAGGCGCTCGACGCCTATGGCGTGGCGGCATCCGATCTGGCGGCCCTGGCCGCCTCTTGGAATTCCTGGCGCGACAGGCTCGCGGCGCATGCGCAAGCGGCCGAAAATCTTTCCCGCGCCCGCGCCGAGGAGGAATTCCTGCGCCACGCGTTGAAGGAGCTCGACGCGCTCGAACCCAAGCCGGGGGAGGAAAACACCCTGGCCGAGGAACGCGCCTTGCTGATGAACCGCGAGCGGCTGACCGAGGGCTTGGAGGGCGCGCTCGGGGAGCTTTCGGGCGAGCGCGGCGGGGAGCGCGCGCTCAACGCGGCGGCGCGGCATCTCGAACGGCTCAAGGACAAGGCGGGCGGGCGGCTCGATGCGGCGCTCGGCGCGCTGGAGCGGGCCTCGGTCGAGACGCGCGAGGCCATAGCCGAGATCGAAGCGGCCTTGCGCGATCTGGGCAACGCGCCCAAAAGCGCCGAGAAGATCGAGGAGCGGCTGTTCGCGCTCCGGGATCTTGCCCGCAAGCACAAGGTGCCGGTCGACGGCCTTGCCGGCCTGCGCGCCGAAATATCGTCCAAGGTGGCGGCGCTCGAGGATGGCGGCGATTCGGTGGAAAAACTTTCACGCGAAGCGGCCGAGGCGCGCAAGGTTTATATGGCGGCGGCCGACAAGGTTTCGGCCCAGCGCCGCAAGGCGGCCTCGTCGCTCGACCAGGCTGTGACCAAGGAACTAAAGCCCTTGAAGCTCGACAAGGCACGCTTCGCCTCGGTGCTCACCGCGCTCGGCGAGCCCGATTGGGGCGCGTTCGGCCGCGAGCGCGTGCATTTTGAAGTGGCGACCAATCCCGGCGCGCCGGCCGGCCCCTTGGCCAAAATCGCCTCGGGCGGAGAGCTTTCGCGCTTCATGCTGGCCTTGAAGGTGGTGCTGGCCGAGACCTCGCCGGTGCCGACGCTGGTCTTCGACGAGGTGGATAGCGGCATCGGCGGCGCCGCCGCGGCGGCGGTGGGCGAGCGGCTTCACCGCCTGGGGCGGGATTTGCAGGTGCTGGTGGTGACGCATTCGCCCCAGGTGGCGGCGCGCGGCTCGCATCACTGGCGCGTCGAAAAAAGCCAGGCGGCGCAAAAGACTTTGACCAAGGTCGAGGAGCTTTCGGATGACGCCCGCCGGGAAGAGATCGCCCGCATGCTGTCGGGCGCCGCCATCACCGCCGAGGCGCGCGCGGCGGCGGCCTCGCTCATGGCCGGAGCCGAGGCGTGAGCCGGGATTCCCGGGGAAAAGACGCCGTCGAGCAACTGACCGAGGCCCAAGCGAAGGCGGAGCTGAAACGCCTGGCCCAGGAAATCGCCTATCACGACAATCTCTATTACCAGAAAGATGCGCCCAAGATCGCCGACGCCGGCTATGACGATCTGCGGCGGCGCAATAGCGAGATCGAGAAACGTTTCCCCGGATTGGTGCGCGCCGACAGCCCCTCAAAGCGCGTGGGCGCGGCGCCGGCGACGGGCTTCGCCAAGGTCAGGCACCCGCATGCCATGCTCTCGCTCGACAACGCCTTCGGCGACGAGGACGTGCGCGAGTTCTTCAAGGGGGTGCGCAATTTCTTCCGCGCGCCCGAGGACGTAAAGCGCGTCGAGCCCGACAGTATCGCGGTCATGGCCGAGCCCAAGATCGACGGGCTCTCGGCCTCGATCCGCTACGAGAAAGGCAAGCTTGTGCTGGGGGCGACGCGCGGCGACGGCGTCACCGGCGAGGATATAACCGCCAATATCAAGACGCTCGCGAGCGTGCCCAAGGAACTGCACGGCAAGGGCTGGCCCGGCATCATCGAGGTGCGCGGCGAGGTCTATATGGAGCATCCGGGGTTTTTCGCGCTCAACAAGGAGCGGGAAAAGGAAGGCGAGCCGGTCTTCGCCAATCCCCGCAACGCCGCCGCCGGGTCGCTGCGGCAATTGGATTCCTCGATCACCGCCAAGCGCCCGTTGAAATTCTTCGCCTATGCCTGGGGCGAGACCGACCAGCCCTTCGCCAAGACGCATGAGGAGGCGTTGAAGCACCTCAAATCCTGGGGCTTCGCGGTCGATCCGCATTCGAAGCTGTGCCGCGGCGTCGACGCACTCTTGGAATTCCATAAAAATATGGCGGCCAAGCGGTCCGGCCTGCCCTATGACATCGACGGCGTCGTTTACAAGATCAACGATCTCGATCTGGAGGAGCGGCTCGGCTTCGTCAGCCGCGCGCCGCGCTGGGCGATCGCGCATAAATTCCCGGCCGAGCGGGCGCAGACCGTCTTGAAGAAAATTCGCATCCAGGTGGGACGGCGCGGCACGCTGACGCCGGTGGCCGATCTGGAGCCGATCACCGTGGGCGGCGTGGTGGTGAGCCACGCCACGCTCCACAACGAGGACGAGATCGCGCGCAAGGACATCCGCGAAGGCGACACCGTCATCATCCAGCGCGCCGGCGACGTCATCCCCCAGGTGGTGGAGGTGGTGAAGGAACGCCGGCCCCGGAATTCCCACCCCTTCAAATTCCCGCATCAATGCCCGGAATGCGGCAGCCCGGCGGTGCGCGAGGAAGGCGAGGCGGCGTGGCGTTGCACCAATATCGCCTGCCCGGCCCAAGCGGTGGAAAGGCTGCGGCATTTCGTTTCCCGCAACGCGCTCGACATCGAGGGCATGGGCGACAAGCACATCACCGAATTCTGGCAGGACAAGCTGATCAAGAACCCGGCCGATATTTTCCGCCTGAAGCCGGAGCAGATTGAGAAACGGGAAGGTTGGGGAGAATTGAGCGCGAAGAAGCTCGTCGCCGCGATCGATGCGCGGCGCGACATCGCGCTCGACCGGTTCATCTACGCGCTCGGGATTCCCCAGGTGGGCGAAGCGACCGCCAAGCTCTTGGCGCGGCATTACCGCTCGTTCAAGGCCTGGCGCAAGGCGATGAGCGCGGCGAAGGACAAAGCGGGCGAGGCCTGGCGCGAATTGAACGACATCCAGAATATCGGCGAGGACACCGCCGCTGACATCGTCGGCTTTTTCGCGGAGAAACATAACCAGAAGGTGCTGGACGAGTTGGAACGTGCGATGCGCGTGGCCGATTTCGCGGCGCCCGCAGCCGGCAATTCGCCGCTTGCCGGCAAGAGCATCGTGTTCACCGGCACGCTTGAAGGCATGAGCCGGTCCGAAGCCAAGGCGCGGGCCGAGGCCCTGGGCGGCCTCGTCGCCTCCAGCGTCTCGGCCAAGACCGATTACGTGGTGATCGGCGAAGATGCCGGCTCCAAAGCCAAGAAGGCCAAGGAGTTGGGCGTCAAGATTCTGAGTGAAGCGGAGTGGCTGAAACTGGCGCGGGGGTGAGGCGCGCTTACACCACCACGCGCATCTTTTCCTTTTCGGGCTTTTTCTCGGCGAAGCCCGAATGGGTGGGGAGCGAGCCCCACATGTCGAGGGCGTAGCGCTCGAAGCCGAACTGGCGCGGGCGGTATGTGGCCTCGTCCTCGGGCATGATGTGCTTCACGCCCACCGAGTATTCGAACACCATGCCGTCCGGCCCTTCGAAATAGACCATCATCGCGCCCGAAAGCGGGTGGCGGCCCGGGCCGAAAACGATCGGCACGTTGCGCTCCTTGAGGAAATACCAGGAGCGCATCACGTCGTCGATGTCCTCGACCTGGTGGTTGATGTGCTGCACCCCCGGCTGCGTGGTTGGGAAGAGCACGACTGAGTGGTGCGCGGTGGCGATGCGGAAAAGCGGCGTGTCGCCGAGCCAGTCGGAAACGCGCGCGTTGAACACCGTGGTCCAGAATTTCTCGTCGCGCTGCGGGTTGGTGGTGTTGAGGCCGATATGGCTGAAATGGGTGATGCCCGCGTCGCGGCCGGGGAAATAGCGCACGCCCGAAAAGAACGGCCGCGCCAGAATCTCGATCTTGTTGCCGGTGGGGTCTTGGGTCGCGATGAAGGCCTTGACCCGGCGCTGCTCGCATTCCTCCTTGGTCCCGAGGCGCGCCGGGAAATTGGCGTTATCGAGCTGGGATCCCACCCGGTCGAAATCATCCGGGTGTTTCAATTCGAATCCAATGACGTGCTCGGCGGGGTCGCCCTCGAAATATGCCAACGTGTGGTCGCGCGTGTCGCCGCGGGTCTTGACCCGGTCGCTCTTGAAATAGGCCCATTTCCCGTCCTTGGCCGCCAATTCCAGCCCGACGATCTTGGTCGCGAATTGGACGGCGGCGTCCAGATCGCGCGTGCCCAAACGGACATAGCGGATATCGTGCAGATGAATCATGGCGCCCGAACTCCCGAAGCTCTTATCCCCATAGTGCCATAAACCTCAGCCGCCCGATAGCGGCCGGGTGGCGCGCTCGAGCCAGGCGCGGGCCGGGGCGTCGAGCAGCGGGCCCAATTCCTTGCGCAGCCTGGCGTGATAGGCGTCGAGCCAGCGCGTCTCGTCGGCGTCGAGCAGAGCGGGCTCGACCAGAGCGAGGTCGATGGGCGCGAGGGTCAGGGTCTCGAAGCCCAGCATCTTCTGGCTCCCTCGGCCCCCTCGCCCAGCGCGGTCACCACCACCAGGTTCTCGATGCGGATGCCATAGGCGCCGGTCTTGTAATAGCCGGGCTCGTTCGAGACGATCATGCCGGGCAGCAGCGCCTGGGCGTTGCCGGTCTTGGAGATGCGCTGCGGCCCTTCATGCACGCCGAGATAGGAGCCGACGCCGTGGCCGGTGCCGTGGTCGTAGTCGAGCCCGGCCTCCCAGAGCGGCCGGCGCGCCAGCGCGTCGAGCTGCGAGCCGGTGGTGCCGTGCGGGAAGCGGCAGGATGCCAAGGCGATATGGCCCTTCAGCACCCGGGTGAAGCGGTCGCGCATCTCGGCGCTGGGCTTGCCGATCGCCACCGTGCGGGTGACGTCGGTGGTGCCGTCCAGATATTGCGCGCCGGAATCGACCAGATAGAGATTGCCGTTCTCGAGGACGCGTTCGGTCGAAGGCGCGGCCCGGTAATGGACGATGGCGCCGTTCGGCCCCGCGCCCGAAATGGTGGGAAAGCTCAGGCCCTTGAAGTGTTCGCCGTCGCGCCGGAATTCCTCGAGCTTGTCGGAAGCGGCGATTTCCTTGACGCCGCCCTTCGAGGCCGCCGCCGACAGCCAGGCGAGGAAGCGGGTCAGCGCCGCGCCGTCGCGCCGGTGGGCCGCGCGGGCGCCTTCGAGCTCGACCGGGTTCTTGCACGCCTTGGGCAAGAGACAGGGATCGGGCGCGCGGAGGATGGTGGCGCCCGTTTCGGTCAAACGGTCGAAAATCCAGGCGGCGCAAGTTCCTGGATCGGCCAGGACGCGTTTCTTCGCCGCGCCCAGTTTGGCGAGCGCCGCGCCGAGATCGCCGGGCGCAGCGAGGCGCACATCTTTTCCGAGATGGTTTTCGAGCGCGCTTGAAACCTTGCGCTTGTCGATGAAGAGATCGGCCGAGGCGTCGGCATGGAAAATGGCGAAGCACAAGGCGACCGGCGTGTAGGTCAAATCGCCGCCGCGCATGTTCAAGAGCCAGCCGATTGAATCGGGCGCGGTCAGTATTGCGGCATCGGCTTTGGCCTCGGCGAGTTTCCGCGCGAGATCGCGGCGCTTGTCGCCGGAGGATTTGCCGGAAAATTCGATTGGGTGCGGCACCGCCGGCGAAGCGGGCGGCTTCGGGCGATCCTGCCAGATCGCGTCGAGCGGGTTGGCGGCGAGGGCCTTGAGCTTGCCGCCGGCCTGGTCGCAAGCGGCGCGGTAGCGCTCGACCTCGCCCGGCGTCAAAAGCCAGGGATCGTAGCCCAGCACCTCGCCGGGCTTCAGATGCTTGGCGATGTAATCGCTGGCCGGTTCATCGACCAGATGGCGCTGCGTGTAGAGCTGGGATTCAACCTGCGCCCTGGCCTGGAGCGTGTAGCGCCCATCGACGAACAGAGCGGCGCTCGAGGGCAGCACCACGGCCAGGCCCGCCGAGCCGGTGAAGCCCGTGAGCCAGGCGAGGCGATCGGCCGATGGCGGCACGTATTCGCCCTGATGTTCGTCGGAGCGCGGCACGATGAAGCCTTGCGCGCCGTGGCGCGTGAGCTCCACGCGCAACCGCGCCAGCTTTTCCGCGCTGCCGCCTTGATGTCCTTCCATGAGCGGGAGAATAGCAAAGCTTGAAGACGAAGCGTTCTGTAGCTCTCGGTAGCTCTGATTTATCGGTTGATTATGTTCTCTATTTGTTCTATAATACAAACTTGAAATGGGATTTCATGAAGTCCATGTCTGCGCCAAAGCGCCAACATAAGCACCCCATCACCATCGACACATCGCGCGGCATGCTCGCGCCGGATCGCGTCTTCGTACAGCGCACGCCTTGCGGCTATGTCTACGCCGGGCTTGGCAAGGAGGCGGCGCGGCTGCTGCGCGCCGCATTCGACGGTAGAGGCGCATATTTCCTCAAGAGCGATATCGCGAAGGCGCGGTGTCGAGGCTTTGTAATTCCTCTCGCCGAACTCGGCGACCCGAACTTGCGGCGCCTTGCCCTCGCCGCCGCGCTGACGAAAGAATACAACCCGGATGAGCCGCGCGACGACCATGGCCTCTGGACCAGCGAGGGCGGTGGCGCGGCAGCGGCCACCTCAGTAGCCGCCGATATCTTCGGCGATGTAGGCCCGACGGTTCTGTCCGCTCTGCGGTCCCTTGGTTTCGGCTTCGAAGCGCCTGCCGCGTTTTTCGGCACGCTCTTCATTCCCACCAACAGCAGCCTCATCTCCACCGGTACGTTGCCCGGCCGACCGGATATTTCCTATCATTACGACCAAGGCACCGGCATTCTCGATTTGATCCAGGATGTCGGCGGCGATTCCAATCCAATATTCCACGGCCGATCCGTGGGCGATGGAATCTTCCGCGACGAGGATGGCAGGACCATTGGCCGCAATCTCGATGGCAGCCTCGCCCTCGATCCGGATTGGTTGCCGGAATACGCCTCAAGCACCGATAGCCGTGACCGCTCCGGAACCGCCGCCCAGGCGCAAACCGATACTGACCAAGACCAGCCGAAGCTCTGTCCGGATCCAAGCCCGGAAATAATTGAAGGACGATCGGAGCGGACGCTAGATTATCAACAACAAATATCTGGCTTGCCACCTGGCTTGGCAGTCAATTTAAACGGCGTTAGTTTCGATGGCTGCCGCGAAAGTGACAGCACGATGCTTGAGGCAAAGGGATTGGGATATGAGAATTTCTTGACCGAATTGGGCGAATGGCAAGTTGGTATACAGGTCTCCGACGCCTCGAAAAACAGGCTACAGATCAATCAATCGCGGCCGGACAAAGAACGGTAGAATGGCATGTTGCCGATCCACAAGTTGCAACCGCAATAGCACAGCTAATGAATCGGCTCCAATTAAAAAATATCATTGTTATCTACACGCCACCTCGGAACCCCATAAGATTTATTTTTGCCTCAGGGAAATAACGATCAATGAGCTTCGACCTTTTTCTGGGATGTTTTCAAAACGGAAAGCCCTCGACGTTCCCACAGAACATCGTTGAAAAAGCTCTCGGTCAATATGTTGCCGAACGCCGCGATGGCTGCTGGGTTCTCAGTTTTCCGAATGGCGGCCGATCTTATCTCTACATAGACGACGACAGCGAGATTGGAGATTGCAACGTCAACCGGCCAGCTGCGAGTCCTGAACTATGGCAAGGATTGCTCGATATCCTTCGGCAAACCTCCACCGTGCTTTATTGGCCGGGCGGGGGATGCGCCGTCGGCAACGCTTCGGTCATCGCGCAGCTACCACCCGACATGATCAAATCGCTCAGCACACCCATCGTCGCCGCCGACACCCAGACCATCCTCGATATGATCAAGCGCAGCTAGGTGCCTGCTTTCGCCCGCATCGGTTCCTTTTTAACGCGTTCAACGCGGCCCTGCGGCGCTAAGACGCAGACCAACAGGTTAATTACTGTTAATATGTTCGAACTAAGACGTTGATATAACGATGTTACATAAGCATGCACGATGACATGCGCTTCTGGTATGCCAGTCCTGATTTATTCGCCACTGCAACATGAGGTAATTAGGAATATGTTTTGTGCGGTGCAGTATAACGTTTGTGAACAAGGAAAAACGACCATGACGACCCTTCTGATCCGCGCGCTCGATCGCCTCGGCCAGATCTTCGCCGAGTGGCGCCGCCGGCAGCAGGCCTATGCCGAGCTCGCTCAGCTCGACGACCGCTCGCTCGCCGATATCGGCATCACCCGGTCGGAAATCCCCTATGTCCTGAGCCAGCCGCGCGCCTCGCGCGTGCCGAGCTGGACCAAGGCCAACCGCCACTCTCACGCGCACTAAGCTCCCTCGGCTCCGGGCTTAGCCGGAGTCGATTGAGGGCCCCGTAACCGGCACGCCCTCGATTTGCGCCCGCTTTTGGCGCAAACTGAGGGCGATGCATGCCGATCACGATCACGGCCCCCACGGCCATCACCACCCGCATCACCGCCACGCCTCGGCGGGCCATGGTCATGCGGGCCAGGGACTCGTCTTCGCTCTCGCGCTCGCGCTCAATTGCGCCTTCGTGCTGGTGGAACTCGCCTTCGGCCTGATCGGCCATTCCATGGCGCTCCTGGCCGATGCCGGGCATAATTTCGGCGACATGTTGGGGCTCGCGGCAGCCTGGGGCGCCTACCGGCTCGGCCGGCGCGAGCCGACCGGCCGTTTCACCTACGGCCTCGGCGGCTCTTCCATCCTCGCGGCCTTGCTCAATTCGATCATCCTGCTGATCGCGGTGGGCGCGATCGGGATCGAGGCGGTGCAGCGGCTGATCGCGCCCCAACCCGTCGCCGGCATGATCGTGATCTGGGTCGCGTCGCTGGGCGTCGCGATCAACGGCTTGACCGCGCTAATCCTCTTCCGCGGCGAGCACAAGGATCTGAACGTGGCGAGCGCCATGGCCCATGCCCTGGGCGACGCCGGGGTGAGCTTGGGCGTGGCGGTTTCGGGCGCGTTGATCCTCGCCACCGGCTGGCTGTGGCTCGACCCGGCGGCGAGCCTGGCGGTCTCCGCCATCATCGTCGTCGGTACCTGGAGCCTGCTCCGCCGCGCGCTCGACATGGCGCTCGACGCCGTGCCGCACGGCATTGACCCGCGCGAGGTGCGCGATCACCTGAAGCGCTTCCACGGCGTGACGGCGGTGCATGACCTGCATATCTGGCCGATGAGCACGACCGAAACCGCGCTCACCGCGCACCTGGTCATGCCCGCGGGCCATCCCGGCGATTCAGCCTTGGCGCGGTTCTCGGCCGAGCTCGACGAGCGTTTCGCCATCGGCCACGCCACGTTCCAGGTCGAGACCGGCGCGCAAGAATGCGCGCTCGAGCCCGACCACGTGGTTTAACTAAAAAAGTCTCGCTTGCGCTCGGGGCTCTAAGCTAGAGCACGAACAGCAGCAGCCCGAGCGCGATCGCGCCGAAGGTCCAGCAATACCAGGCGAAGGGATCGAGCGCCTCGAAATCGTGGCGTTTGAAGTAGCGCATCAGGAAGGCGATGCTGAGCCAGGCGGTGATGCCCGCCACCAGTCCCGCGAGCCAGGCCACCGGGCCGAAGCTGCCCCCCTCATGCAGCAAATGCGGCACTTCCAGCACGGTGGCGCCGAGGATCACCGGCGTCGCGATCAGGAACGAGAAATGCGCCGCGTCTTCGTGGTGGAATCCCCGCAACAGCCCGCCCACCATGGTCGCGCCCGAACGCGAGATGCCGGGGATGAGCGCGGCCGCTTGCCAGAGGCCGATCGCCAGTGCGTCGAGCCAGCGCATGGAATCGAGCCGGCGGTGGCCGCCTTGTCGCCGCATGCGCTCGCCGAAGAACAGCAGGAAGCCGTTCAGCACCAGGAACCCCGCCGCCGCCACCGGCGAGCCGAACAGGGCCCGGAAGAATTTTTCGAGCGCGAAGCCCAGGATCACCGCCGGAATGGTGGCGACGACGATCTGGACCAGCAGAAGCTGGCGGGCCCGGCGCTCTTCGCGCGGGCCGATGAACAAAGCCGCCATCGCCAGCCCGGTCCAGTCGCGCCAGAAATAAAGGAGCAGCGCCGCCGCCGTGCCCAGATGCAGCACCACTAGGAAAGGCAGGAATTGGGGCGAATGCTGGTCGATGCTCCAGCCGAATAGGCTCGGCAGCACGACGGCGTGGCCCAGGCTCGACACCGGAAAAAGCTCGGTGACGCCCTGGATGATGGCGGTGATCAGCGCTTGAATGAGGGTCATGGCTTCCCGTTATCGAAGTTGATTGGATGGTTGAAGGAACCCATAGGCGCGCGCGACAGAACGAGGGTGCGCCAGCCGGAAACATCGAGCCGCGCCGCCAGATCGAGACCCTGGGCGCGGTGGGCGGATAGCACCAGGGATTCCTGCCGGGGCAGAAGCCCGGCCAGCACGGCGACGCCCCGGGGCGAAAGCGCGCGGGAAAGATCGCGCGCCATTTTTGCCAGCGGCCGCGCCAGGATATTGGCCAGGACCAGATCGTAAGGCGCCAAACGCCAGAGATCGCGGCTGCGATAACCTTGGGCGCGCCGGGCCTTGACCAAACCCGCCACGCCATTGACCCGGGCGTTCAAGGCGGATACCCGAACCGCTTCGGCGTCGATGTCGAAAGCCGCGACCGGGCGGCGCCAAAGCCTGGCCGAAGCCAGCGCCAGCACGCCGGTGCCGGTGCCCATGTCGAGCACGCGCCGGGGATTAAACCGCCGCGCCAGATAATCGAGCGCCCAAAGACAGCCCTGGGTCGAGCCATGCTCGCCGGTGCCGAAAGCGGTGGCGGCGTCGATTTTGAGCGCCACGCTGCCGCTCGGCGCCGGGCCCTTGAAATACGAGCCGTGGATGAAAAACCGGCCGGCCCGGATGGGCGGGAAACTCGCCTGATTGGCCTTGAGCCAATCCTGCTGCTTGACGCGCGCGAAGGCCAATGAAGGCGGCGATCCCGAATGCCCGCTCCAGGCCAAGGCCAGCCGCGCCTCGATTAGCCCCCGGTCGGGCGTGGCCATCGTGAGCGCGTCGATGCGCCAGGAACCGCCGGGGGCGGATTCAAAAGCGCTGACCGCGCCGCCCGTGTTGTCGAGCGCGGCGATCACCGCTTCGGCCGAATCGGCGTCGGGCGCGTCAGCGACGATCTTCCACAAATCCGGCGTCACGCCTTCTCCACGAAGCTTTCGATCACCATCTTGTCGCCCGCCTTGTCGAAGGCGATCGACAGCTTGCCGCCATCGGTGGCGCGCACCACGCCATAGCCGAATTTCTTGTGGAAGATGCGGTCGCCCGGGCCGAGTCCGCCGGGGGAACGCGCGCCGGCATCGGGCGATCCGCGCCCGGCCATCGCCAGCCGCGCCGCTTCGGGCCGGCGGCGCAACAGTTGCGTGGGCTTCCAATCGCCGTCATCCGGTTCCTCGTCATGCGCCGACCCCTTGGCGGCCGGAGCGCGCGGGAACAATCCCGGCTCGCTCTGGCTTTCCACATGCGCCTCGGGCAGCTCGGCGATGAAACGCGAGGGCATGGTGGTCTGCCACTGGCCGTGGATGCGGCGGTTGACGGCGAAGGAGATGAAGGCGCGGCGGCGCGCGCGGGTGAGGCCGACATAGGCGAGGCGGCGCTCTTCCTCCAGCCCCTTCTGGCCGTGCTCGTCGAGCGAACGCTGGTTCGGAAACAACCCCTCCTCCCAGCCCGGCAGGAACACGATGTCGAATTCGAGCCCCTTGGCGCCGTGCAGCGTCATCAGATTGGCCATCTCGCCGCCTTTCTGGGCGGTGTTCTCCATCACCAGGCTGACATGGTCGAGGAACCCCTCGAGGGTCTCGAACTCGGCCAAGGCCGCGACCAGCTCCTTCAGGTTCTCGAGCCGGCCCGGCGCGTCGGCCGATTTGTCGGCTTGCCACATCGCGGTATAGCCCGATTCGTCGAGCACGGTTTGCGCCAGATCGACATGCGAGGCGGTTTGCGCCTGGCCGCGCCAGCGCGCGATGTCCTGAAGGAACCCGCCGATCGCCTTGCGCGCGGCGGGTTTCAACTCGTCGGTCTCGATCAGCCGGTGCGCGGCCTCGGCAAGCGGCATTCGCCCGGCGCGGGCCAATTGGTGGATCGATTGCAGGCTTTGGGTGCCGATGCCGCGGCGCGGCGTGTTGATGATGCGCTCGAAGGCGAGATCGTCGCCCGGCTGGTGGATGATGCGCAGATAAGCGAGCGCGTCGCGGATTTCCTGGCGCTCGTAGAAGCGCGGGCCGCCGATGACGCGGTAGGGCAGACCCAATTTGATAAAACGTTCCTCGAATTCGCGGGTCTGGAAGCCGGCGCGGACGAGAATCGCCATCTGCGACAGGCTTTCGCCCTTGCGCTGGAACGATTCGATCTCCTCGCCGACCCAGCGCGCCTCTTCCTCGCCGTCCCAGACGCCGCGCAACAACACGCGCTCGCCTTCGTTGGCTTCGGTCCACAGCGTCTTGCCCAGCCGGCCCTCGTTGCGGGCGATGAGGGCCGAGGCGGCAGCGAGGATATGCGGCGTCGAGCGGTAATTCTGTTCGAGGCGCACGATCCGTGCGCCGGGAAAATCCTTTTCGAAGCGCAGGATGTTGCCGATCTCGGCGCCGCGCCAGGAATAGATCGACTGGTCGTCGTCGCCGACGCAGCACAGATTCTTGTGCTTCTGCGCCAAGAGCCGCAGCCAGAGATATTGCGCGACATTGGTGTCCTGGTATTCATCGACCAAAATGTAGCGGAAGCGTTCCTGGTAATCGGCCAGGATCTCGGGCCGGGACTGGAAGATGGTGAGGTTGTGCAGCAGGAGATCGCCGAAATCGGCGGCGTTCACGGTCTGGAGCCGCTCCTGGTAAAGCCGGTAGAGCTTTTCCATGCGGCCTTCGGCGAGATCGCCCGCTTCGGCGCCCGAGACCTTGTCGGGGGTGAGGCCCCGATCCTTCCAGCGCTCGATCACCGCCAATATCGCGCGCGCCGGCCAGCGCTTGTCGTCCACGCCCTCGGATGCGGCAATCTGTTTAACAAGACGCAGCTGGTCGTCGCTGTCGAGAATGGTGAAATTGGGCTTCAAGCCCACCGCCTCGGCGTGGCGGCGCAGAATGCGCGCGGCGACGGAATGGAAGGTGCCGAGCCACAGGCCCTCGGAGGCCTGGCCGATCATGCGTTCGAGCCGCTCGCGCATCTCGAAGGCCGCCTTGTTGGTGAAGGTGACGGCCAGGATCTGCGACGGCCAGGCCTTGCGACTCGCAAGGATATGTGCGAGTCGCGTGGTGAGCACCCGGGTCTTGCCGGTGCCGGCGCCGGCCAGCACCAGCACCGGGCCGTCGATGGCGTCGACCGCCTGGCGCTGTGCCGCGTTCAATTGAGCGAGATAGGGGGGCGCGGCGGGTGAAAGCGCCTTCGATTCGGCCTCTGGCATGGTCGCGCCTCTATAGCATGAGGACAGTGCCATCTGGCCAAGGAAGTGCGATTCCGCGTATATCTCGGCCCATAACACCGATGCCCGAATCCAGCAATTCCACCGAAGCTTCGCGGCCGCTTTCCGCCCGCAAGACCAAGCTGCGCTCACTCTATGACCGCTGGGCGCCGCGGCGCGACGAATTCATCGCCAAGAACCGCTATTTCCACGAGGACGACCAGCGCTTCCTGCGGTTCCTCATTCCCGAGGGCTTGAATGTCCTGGAGATCGGCTGCGGCAGCGGCGCGTTGCTGGCCGCGCTGAAGCCGGCACATGGGCTGGGCGTCGATCTGTCTTCGCGCATGATCGATGTGGCGCGCGCGGCGCACCCCGAGCTGGAATTCGCCGAAGGCGACATCGAGGACGAGGCTTTCGTCGCCAATCTCGGCGGCCCCTTCGACGTCATCGTCATGGCCGACACCATCGGCATGCTGGACGATTGCCAGGCGACGCTGGCAAGCCTCCACCGCCTGTGCCACCGCGACACCAGGATGGTGATCGCCTATCACAATTACCTGTGGGAGCCGGCTTTGCGCCTGGCCGAGCGGCTTGAAGCGCGCATGCCCGAGCCGCTGATGAACTGGCTTAGGCCCGCCGACATCGCCAATCTCCTGATGCTGGCCGATTACCAGCCGGTGCGCGAGGAATGGCGCCAGCTTCTGCCGAAGCACCTTTTCGGCATCGGGCCTCTGGTCAACCGTTTCATAGCGACATTGCCGCTCATCCGCCGGCTGTGCTTGCGCAATTATCTGGTGGCGCGGCCGATGCGCGAAGCCGCCGAAAGCGGGCTTTCGGCTTCGGTGGTGGTGCCGTGCCGCAACGAGCGCGGCAATATCGGCGATATCGTCGCGCGCGTCCCTCAATTCTGCCGCGATCTCGAAATCATCTTCGTCGAGGGCGGCAGCAAGGATGGCACCTGGGAAGAGATCGAGCGCGTCATAACGGCGAACCCGCAACGCGACATCAAGCGCTTGCGCCAGGACGGCAAGGGCAAGGGCGACGCGGTCAGGAAGGGCTTCACCAATGCCCGGGGCGAGGCGCTTTTCATCCTCGACGCCGACATGACCATGCCGCCCGAGGAGCTGCCGAAATTCCACCAGGCGCTCGCTTCGGGCAAGGGCGAGTTCGTCAACGGCACCCGGCTCGTTTATCCGCTGGAGCAGGACGCGATGCGGCTTTTGAACCGGATCGCCAACCATATCTTCTCCTTCCTCTTTTCCTGGCTCTTGAACCAGCGCTTCACCGACACGCTCTGCGGCACCAAGGCGCTGACGGCGCGGCATTACCGGCGCATCGCCGAGGGGCGCGGCTATTTCGGCGAATTCGATCCATTCGGCGATTTCGATCTGATCTTCGGCGCGAGCAAGCTTTCGCTCAAGATCATCGAGGTGCCGATCCGCTATGCCGCGCGCAGTTACGGCACGACCCAGATCTCGCGCTTCCGCCACGGGCTGCTGCTGTTGCGCATGGTGGCGTTCGCCTATTTCAAGCTGAAGGCGCCGCGCTAGCGCCCCATGCACGCCACGATCATCACGATCGTTTGTCTTGCCGTCTATGTCGGCATGGCCGTGGGGCGGCTCCCCTGGCTGTCGGTCGACCGCACCGGCATCGCCCTCTTGGGCGTGATCGCGCTGCTCGCCAGCGGCCAAGCGACGCTCGACGACCTCGGCGCCAGCATCGACATGCCTACCATCGCGCTCTTGTTCGCGCTGATGATCATTTCCGCCCAGTTCGTGGCCAGCGGGTTCTTCGAAATCTGCTGCGACTGGATGCTGGACAAGACCCAGAGTCCGACGGCGCTGCTGGCGCTGACCGTGGCGGTGTGCGGCGCGCTTTCGGCGTTTCTCGCCAACGATCTCGTGGTCTTCGCCATGGCGCCGCTGCTGGTCACGGGCGCGCAAACCCGCGGGCTCGACCCGCGGCCTTTCCTGATCGCACTGGTGGGAGCGAGCAACGCCGGCTCATCGGCCACGCTGATCGGCAATCCGCAGAACATCCTGATCGGCCAGACCGGCAATCTCAATTTCTACAGCTTCCTCGGCGTCTGCCTGGTTCCGGCGCTGGTGGGGCTGGCTTCGGTGTTCGGCGTGGTGTGGTATCTGTGGCGCGACCGCATCGAAGCGTCGCCGAGCCTGGCCGGAACCGGCGCCGCTGAAATGCCGCGCCACGCGCATGACCGCAACCAGACCATCAAGGGCCTGATCGCGATGGGATTGCTGCTGGTCTTGTTCCTGACGCCGCTGCCGCGCGAGATCGGCGCGTTGGTGATCGCGGCGCTGCTCTTGTCCAACCGCAAATTCACCAGCCGCGCCATGATCTCCTCGGTGGATTGGCCGCTGCTGCTGTTGTTCGTGTGCCTCTTCGCGGTCACCGGCGCGTTGGCCAATACCGGGCTGCCTTGGTCGTTGCTTTCCGCGTTGGGCACGCCCGGCCGGCTTCTGGTGCTGACGCCGCTGACGCTGCTGATGAGCAACCTCATCGGCAACGTGCCCTGGGTGATCTTCCTGTTGCAGATCTGGCCGTTCCCGCCTTCGGGCGCGCTTTATGCGCTGGCGCTTTTGTCCTCGCTGTCGGGCGGCTTGCTGCTGTGGGGCTCGGTCGCCAATCTGATCGTGGCCGAGCGCGCCCAGGCGATGGGCGTCAATCTGAGCTACGCCGAATACGCCCGGGCTGGCGTGCCCTTCACGCTCTTGTCGCTGCTCTTCGCCGTGATCTGGCTGGCCTCGACCGGCGTTTTGTCCTGAGAGCCTAGACCGAGAAGTATTTCGCCTGCGGGTGGGTGACGACGATGGCCGAGGTCGATTGCTCGGGATCGAGCTGGTCTTCCTCGGTCAAGGTCACGCCGATTTCCTTGGCGCGGAGCAAGTCGAGCATTTGGCGCTGCTGCGCCAGATCGGGGCAGGCGGGATAGCCGAAGGAATAGCGGCTGCCACGGTATTGCTGGTGCAGCAGGCCTTCGAGATCGCGCGGCTCGAAGGCGGTGAATCCGAGCTCGGCGCGGATGCGCTGGTGCAGATATTCGGCGAAGGCCTCGGCCATCTCGACCGAAAGCCCGTGCAGATAGAGGTAATCCTTGTAGCGGTTGTCGGCGAACCATTGCCGCGCCACCTCGGAGGCGCGCGGGCCGACCGTCACCACCTGGAGCGCGATCACGTCGCGGGTGTTGTCGCTCACGTCGCGGAAGAAATCGGCGATGCACAGGCCCCCATCCTTGGCCTGGCGCGGAAACGAGAAGCGCGTGAGCTCGCGTTTGCCGTCCTCGTCGAACAGGATCACGTCGTTGTTCTCGGCGGCGCAGCGCCAATAGCCATAGGCCGCCTGCGGCAGGAAGATGTTCTCCTTCGCGGTCTCGGCCAGGAGCTTCAAGAGCGTCGGGCGCAATTCCTGCTTCGCCCAGATTTTGAATTCCTCGAGCGAGCGGCCTTCCTTGCGGAAGCCCCAGTGGAATTGATAGAGCATGCGCTCGTTCAGATAGGGTGCGATGGTCTTCGACGGCACACGGGCGATGACGCGCGGCCCCCAGAAGGGCGGCTCGGGCACCGGCACGCCGCGCGTCAGCTCGGCGCGGCGCAGGCGGATTTCCTCGACATCGACCGGCCGGAGCGGGCGCGCATCGGCCGCCTTGCCCAGCTCGCGCCGGCGGTTCTTGGGCTTGTTCTTGGTCTGCTCGCGCGACGTGGCGATGAACCCCGCGAAGGAGCCGTCGACCACCTTCTCCATCAGCGCCAGCCCCTCGAAGGCGTCGCGCGCATAGGCGACGCTGCCGGTGGCGTAGGCCTTGGTGCAATCCTCCTCGACATAGCGGCGCGTCAGCGCGGCGCCGCCCAGGATCACCGGCAAGCCGATGCCGCGCCGGCTCATTTCCTCGAGGTTCTCGCGCATCACCACGGTGGATTTGACCAGCAAGCCCGACATGCCGACGCAGTGGGCGTTGGCCGAGGCGGCGGCGTCGAGGATCGAGGACAGCGGCTGCTTGATGCCGAGATTGACCACCCGGTAGCCGTTGTTGGTGAGCAGGATGTCGACCAGGTTCTTGCCGATGTCGTGCACGTCGCCCTTCACCGTGGCGAGCACGATGGTGCCCTTCTGGTGGTTGTCGGATGTGCGCTCCATGAAGGGCTCGAGATAGGCCACCGCCGCCTTCATGGTTTCGGCCGATTGCAGCACGAAGGGCAGTTGCAGTTTTCCCGCCCCGAACAGATCGCCCACCACCCGCATGCCTTCCAGCAGAATGTCGTTGATGATGGCAAGCGGCTTGTGGGTTTCGAGCGCGGTCTTGAGATCCTCCTCGAGGCCGTTGCGGTCGCCGTCGACGATGCGCAGCTTGAGGCGTTCCTCGGCCGATTCCGGGCGCGCGCGCTTTTCCGGCTTGTGTTCGAGCCGGTCCTGGAAGAGCGCGATATAGGCCTGGAGCGGATCGAAGCCGGGACGGCGGCGGTCATGGATCAGATCGAGCGCCGCCTTGACCTCGGCCTCGGGAATCTTATGGAGCGGCAATATCTTGGAGACGTGCAGGATGGCGCCGGTCATGCCGCGCTTCAGCGCTTCGTCGAGGAAGACCGAATTGAGGACGCCACGCGCCGCCGGCGCGAGACCAAAGGAGATGTTGGAAAGCCCGAGCACGATCTGGCATTCCGGCAGGGCCTTGGCTATCGCCGATATCGCGTCGAGGGTTTCGAGGCCGAGCCTCCGGTCATCGTCATTGCCGGTGCAGATGGTGAAGGTCAGCGGATCGAACAACAAATCCGAAGGGGGCAGGCCGTGCTTGTTGCAGGCGAGATCGAAGATGCGCTGGGCCAAGGCGAGCTTGCGCGGCGAATCCTTGGCCATGCCCTGTTCGTCGATGGTGAGGGCGATGCAGGCGGCGCCGAAGCGCTTGGCGAGCGCCACGCGCTTTTCCAGGGCCTCCTCGCCGTCCTCCAGATTGATCGAATTGATCACCGGCTTGCCGCCATAGAGCTTCAACGCGGCTTCGAGCACGCGCAATTCGGTCGAATCCACGACGAGCGGCGCGGTCACCGCCCCGGATATGCGGGTGATCGCCGCGCTCATGTCCTTCACCTCGTCGCGGCCGACGAAGGCGGTGCAGAGATCGAGAGCGTGCGAGCCTTCCTTCACCTGGTCGCGCGCCATTTCCACCGCGCCGTTCCAATCCTCGCGTTCCTGGAATTCGCGGAAGCGGCGCGAGCCGTTGGCGTTGCAGCGCTCGCCGATCGAGAGATAAGCGTTTTCCTGGCGGAGGCCGACCTGGCCGTAGAGCGAGGCGAGCGACGGGACCCAGAGGGGCCGGCGCTTCTTGGGCCGGGGCCGGTGGCCGTCCTCGGCCAATCCCCGCAGCATGGCGTCGATCGCCGCGATGTGGCTCACCTCGGTGCCGCAGCAGCCGCCCACCAGATTGACCCCGTCCTCGCGCACGAAGCGCTCGATCCACGGCGCCATTTCTGCGGCTTCCAGCGGATAATGAGTGTGGCCATCAAGCAGCTCGGGTAATCCTGCATTGGGCTGCACCGAGATCAGGCCAGGCCAGTTCTCGGACAGGTATTTGAGGTGATCCGCCATCTCGCGCGGGCCGGTGCCGCAATTGAGGCCGATCAGCGGAACGTCGAGCGCATGCACCACGGTCGCGGCGGCGGCGATGTCCGATCCCACCAGCAGCGTGCCGGTGGTCTCGACCGTCACCTGCACGAAGACCGGGATCTCGCGGCCGGAGCCCAGGGCCGCGCGCTTGGCGGCATTGACCGCCGCCTTGATCTGCAACGGATCCTGGCAGGTCTCGATCAGGATGGCGTCGACGCCGCCCGCCGCCAGCCCCGCGCATTGGATTTGGAGCGCGTCCTCGAGCGTCTGATAGGCGATATGGCCGAGCGAGGGGAGCCGGGTTCCCGGCCCGACCGAGCCGATGACGAAGCGGACCCGGCCGTCGGCTTTGGCCGCCTCGACCGCCGCCTCGCGCGCGATTTCGCCGGCGCGGCGGTTGATGTCATGAGCCTCGTCGGCGAGGTCGAATTCGGCGAGCGTGATGGGCGAGCCGCCGAAGCTGTTGGTCTGGACCGCGTCGGCGCCGGCGCGGAGATGCCCCAGATGGATGCCGCGGATGATTTCGGGGCGGGTCTGGTTCAACACCTCGATGCAGTTCTCGCGGCCGCGGTAATCGCGTTCGAGGTCGAGCGCATGGCCGTGCACCGCGGTGCCCATGGCGCCGTCGCACAACAGGACACGATCGCGCAATACATCGAGGATATGCGCCACCCTTCTACCCCACCGTCTTGGAGGAAGGCACCGGGACGGGACCGCGCACGCCGATCATGTGGCAGATGGCGACGATCAAATCGGCGCGGTTGAGGGTGTAGAAATGGAAATCCTCGATGCCATGCGCCTGTAGAATCCGGCATTGCTCGGCGGCGATCGAGGCCGCCACCAGCCGGCGGGTGTCGGGATCGTCGTCGAGCCCGTCGAACATGCCGGCCATCCAGGGTGGCACCGCCGCGCCGCAGGCCTGGGCGAATTTCTTGACCTGGGCAAAATTCGTCACCGGCAGAATGCCGGGGACGATGGGCACCTTGATGCCCCGCGAGCGGGCGCGCTCGACGAAGCGCAGATAGGTTTCGGCCTCGAAGAAGAACTGGGTGATGGCGCGGCCGGCGCCGGCGTCGATCTTGCGCTTCAGATTGTCGAGATCGGCCTCGGGGCTCTTGGCCTCGGGGTGGGTTTCGGGATATGCGGCGACGCTGATCTCGAAATCGGCGATGCGCCGCAAACCCGCCACCAGATCGGCGGCGTAGGCGTAGCCATGCTCATGCGGGATGTAGCGTCCCTGGTTCTGCGGTACGTCGCCCCGGATCGCCACCACGTGCCTGATGCCGGAATCCCAGTAGAGCCGCGCGACATTGTCGATCTCCTCGCGTGGCGCCCCGACGCAGGTGAGATGCGCGGCCGGCTCGAGGCCGGTATCGCTGCGGATGCGCAGCACGGTGGCGTGGGTACGCGTGCGGGTCGAGCCGCCGGCGCCGTAGGTGACGGAGACGAAGCGCGGCGCCAAGGGCTCGATGCGCTTCACCGTCTGCCACAGCCTGGTCTCCATCTCCGGCGTCTTGGGCGGAAAGAATTCGAAGGAGACCCGGGGCGGGCGCGATCCCGACTCGCCGAGCGGATCGGATGCCAGCAAGGCCGAGGATTTCACGGCGACAACGCTCCCGCGGCGAAGTCCAACGCCGCAACCACCCTATCCATGGCCGCCTCTCCCACTCGCCCGCTTTCACGTTACCGTGACAAAATATCGCTTTATACCCTTCTAAGATATGAGAAAATGGGCGGAGGCCCACATGGTTAATTCATGGCTCTTTTGTCGCTTCTGAGGATAAGTACGGGGCCCGCGATCCCTCGGGCGCGGCCAACGCAGTCGAGACTTGTCGGTGACATGGGGGCCGCCCTATTCTCGCCCGCTCGCACGCTCTCATCATGCCCCCGAAACCGTTAACACACAGAGGCCACGGGATTTTCATGTTTACTCGACGCTCGTTCCTGGCGCCGGCCGCCGCTTTCGCCTTCTGGCTGGCCGTTTTCCCGATTACGCCCGGCTTTGCCCAGGCCAAGGCGGCGCCCTCCACCGACCCGGCGGCTTTTGTCGACGGCATGATCCAGCAGGCGCTCGCCATCCTGCGCAACAAGCAGATGGCGGATGCCGCCCGCCAGCAGCAATTCAGCGTGATGCTGCACAAGAATTTCGACATTCCGAAAATCGCGCGCTTCGTGCTCGGCCGCTACTGGGCCACGGCTAGCGACGACGACCGCAACGCCTTCAACAGCCTGTTCGAGCAATGGGTGGTGCGGACATATTCGCAGCGCTTCAAGGATTACGGCGGCGAGAACATCAAGGTGATGGGATCGCGCCCGGAAAGCGACGTGAGCTTCGTCGTCTCGAGTTCAGCTCGTCCACCCCGACGGTTCCCCGCCCGCCACCGTCGATTGGCACGTCAACAAGGGGGCGGACAGCTTCAAGGTGGTCGATGTCGAGGTCGAGGGCGTGAGCATGGCGCTGACCGAGCGCGAGGAATTCTCCGCGGTCATCCAGCGCAATGGCGGCTCGGTCGCCAGCCTCAACCAGGCGCTGAAGGACAAGCTCGACAGCGGCGCGGTCGATACCGCGGGCAGCGACCCCAAATCGCATTAGCGCGCGCCTTCAGGCGCGCGAACCATTTATTTCACGCGGACTCTTTCAGGTCCGCGGTCCTTTGATTTTTCACGCGGACTCTTTCAGGTCCGCGTGAGTGGCTTGTAACGGATGCGGTGCGGCTGATCGGCGGCGGCGCCGAGGCGCTTCTTGCGGTCCGCCTCGTATTCGGCGTAATTGCCCTCGAACCAGGTCACCTGGCTCATGCCCTCGAAGGCGATGATGTGGGTGGCGATGCGGTCGAGAAACCAGCGGTCGTGGCTGATGACCACGGCGCAGCCGGGATATTCCAGCAACGCCTCTTCCAGCGCCCGCAGCGTGTCGACGTCGAGATCGTTGGTCGGCTCGTCCAGCAGCAGCACATTGGCGCCGGTTTTCAGCATCTTGGCGATGTGCACGCGGTTGCGCTCGCCGCCCGACAACTGGCCGGTCTTCTTCTGCTGGTCGGGGCCGCGGAAATTAAAGAGGGCGCAATAGGCGCGGGCCGGCATCTTGCGCCGCCCCAGATCGATCTCGTCGAGACCGCCCGAGATTTCCTCGAACACGCTCTTATTGGCGTCGAGCGTGTCGCGGCTCTGGTCGACATAACCGAGCTTCACCGTGTCGCCGAGGCCGATCGCGCCCCGGTCAGGCTTTTCCTGGCCCACGATCATGCGGAAGAGCGTGGTCTTGCCGGCGCCGTTGGGGCCGATGATGCCGACGATGCCGCCCGGCGGCAGCTTGAAGGACAGATCCTCGATCAGCAGCGTCGCGCCATAGGCCTTGCCGAGACGCTCGGCGGTGATGACCGTATCGCCCAGACGCGGGCCGGGCGGCAGCACGATCTGCGCCGTTTCGGGCGCCTTCTCGCGGCTTTGCGACACCAGGCTTTCATAGGCGGTGAGGCGCGCCTTGCTCTTGGCCTGGCGCGCGCGCGGGCTTTGCTTGACCCATTCGAGCTCGCGCTGGAGCGTGCGCTGGCGCGCCTGTTCCTGCTTGCCTTCCTGTTCGAGGCGCTTCTGCTTCTGCTCGAGCCAGCCGGAATAATTGCCCTCATAGGGAATGCCCTGGCCGCGGTCGAGTTCCAGAATCCACCCCGCCACCTCGTCGAGGAAATAACGGTCATGGGTGACGGTGACGACGGTGCCGGGATATTCGGCGAGAAAACGCTGAAGCCAAGCCACCGATTCGGCGTCCAGATGGTTGGTCGGCTCGTCCAAGAGCAGCAGATCGGGCTTTTGCAGCAGCAGGCGGCACAGCGCCACGCGCCGGCGCTCGCCGCCCGAGAGCTTCGCAACCTCGGTATCGCCGGGCGGGCACCTGAGCGCGTCCATCGCGATCTCGATGGTGCGCTCCAATTCCCAGCCATTGGCGGCGTCGATCTTTTCCTGCAACTCGCCCTGCTCGGCCAAGAGCTTGTTCATGTCGTCGTCGGACAGGCTTTCGCCGAGCTTGGTGCTGACATCCTCGAAGCGGTCGAGCAGGGCCTTGATCTCGCCCAGCCCTTCCATGACGTTGCCGGCGACGGTTTTCTTCGGGTCGAGCGCCGGCTCTTGCGGCAGATAGCCCACCTTGACGCCATCGGCGGACCAGGCCTCGCCGGAGAAATCCTTCTCGATCCCGGCCATGATTTTCAAGAGCGTCGATTTGCCGGCGCCGTTGGCGCCCAGCACGCCGATCTTGGCGCCGGGCAGAAAGCTGAGCCAAATATCCTTCAGCACCTCGCGCCCGCCGGGATAAGTCTTGCCGAGGCCTTTCATGACATGGATGTATTGGTAGGCGGGCATGCGGGCGTCCTGAGGCGGGAAAGGTGGCAAGGTCTAGCCCATGGGGAGGGCGCAAGGCAACCGCCCGGACCGGCAAGGTGGCGCAACCCCGCCGATTTTGTTAGGACCAAGGGAAAGAAGATCAGCGGAGGAATTGCCCATGACGCCCGGCTATCCCGAAGTCTCGCTTTACGTCGATGGCGGCTGGTGCAAGAGCGCGGGCGGCAAGAGCCAGCCCGTGCTGAACCCGGCCACCGGCGAGGCCATCGGCAGCGTGCCGGTGGCTTCCCGCGCCGATCTCGACCGCGCGATCAATGCCGCCGAGAAGGGCTTCAAGGCCTGGCGCAAAGTTTCCGCCTATGACCGTTACAAGCTGATGCGCAAGGCGGCCGATATCCTGCGCGGCCGCGCCGACGACATCGCCAAGACCATGACGATGGAACAGGGCAAGCCCTTGGCCGAGGCCAAGGGCGAGATCCTGCTCGGCGCCGACATCATCGACTGGTTCGCCGAGGAAGGCCGCCGCGCCTATGGCCGGGTCATCCCGGCGCGCACCGAAGGCGTCTATCAGCTCGTCATCAAGGAGCCGGTCGGGCCGGCGGCCGCTTTCACGCCGTGGAATTTCCCCATCAACCAGGCGGTGCGCAAGATCTCGGCCGCGATCGCCGCCGGCTGTTCGGTGATCCTAAAAGGGCCGGAAGAGACGCCGGGCAGTTGCGCGAGCCTCGTGCAGGCCTATGCCGAGGCCGGGTTGCCGGCGGGCGTGCTCAATCTCGTCTTCGGCGTGCCGGCGGAAATCTCGGAATACCTCATTCCGCATCCGGCGATCCGCAAAATCTCCTTCACCGGCTCGACCGCGGTGGGCAAGCAACTGGCCGCGCTCGCGGGCCAACACATGAAGCGCGTGACCATGGAGCTGGGCGGCCACGCCCCCGCCATCGTGTTCGACGACGCCGATCTCGACGCGGCGGTGAAGATTCTCTCGGCCAACAAGTTCCGCAACGCCGGCCAGGTTTGCGTCTCGCCGACGCGGTTTCTGGTGCAGGAAAAACTCTATGCGCCTTTTGTCGAGAAATTCACCGCCGCGGCCAAGGCGCTGAAGGTCGGCGACGGGCTGGACCCGGACACCCGCATGGGACCGCTGGCCAATGGCCGCCGGGTCGAGGCGATGGAACGGTTTGTCGCGGATGCGACGTCAAAGGGCGCGAAGCTCCAGACCGGCGGCAAGCGCATCGGCAATAAGGGTTTTTTCTTCGAGCCCACCGTTCTGACCGACGTATCTCTCGATAGCAAGATCATGAACGACGAGCCGTTCGGGCCCATCGCTCCCATCGCTTCCTTCAAGGATTTCGACGCCGCCATGGCCGAGGCCAACCGCCTGCCCTATGGCCTGGCCGCTTACGCCTATACCCGCTCGCAAAAGACCGCCGCGGCGCTGGGCCAATCCATCGAAAGCGGCATGGTGTCGATCAACCATCACGGGCTGGCGCTGCCCGAAGTGCCGTTCGGCGGGATCAAGGATTCGGGCTATGGCTCCGAGGGCGGGCTGGAAGCGATCGAGAGCTATTTCAACACCAAGTTCGTCACGCAAATGATGAGCGCCTGAAGAAACGCCCATAAAAGAAACGCGGCCGGCGATAGCGCCGGCGCCAGAGGGGGAGAGAAACATGCTGCGAGACCGCCATTCCAAGCCGCGCACGGTGTTCCGCGTCGTCAGCGGCAATTTTCTCGAAATGTACGATTTCTTCGTCTTCGCCTATTACGCGACCGCGATCGGCCACACCTTCTTCCCGCAAGACAATGAATTCGCCTCGCTGATGCTGTCGCTGACCACCTTCGGCGTGGGGTTCCTGATCCGGCCCTTGGGCGCGATCGTGCTGGGCGCCTATCTCGACCATCACGGACGGCGCAAGGGCTTGCTGCTGACCCTGTCGCTGATGTCGGTCGGCACGCTGAGCATGGCGGCGGTGCCGGGCTATCAGGCCATCGGCCTGCTCGCGCCGCTGCTGATCGTCGCCGGGCGGCTGCTGCAAGGCTTCTCGGCCGGGGTCGAGGTCGGCGGCGTCTCGGTCTATCTCTCCGAGATGGCGACGCCCGGCCACAAGGGTTTCTACGTCGCCTGGCAATCCGCCAGCCAGCAAGTGGCGGTGATCTTCATCGCGCTCCTGGGCGTGGCGCTGGCCACATATTTGACGCCGGAGCAGCTCGACGCCTGGGGCTGGCGCATCCCCTTCATCGTCGGCTGCATGATCATCCCGTTCATCTTCGTCATCCGCAGCACGCTCAAAGAGACCGAGGCCTTCCTCGCGCTCAAGCATCATCCGAGGGCTGGGGAAATCTTCCGCTCGGTCGCGGGCCATTGGCGGATCGTGCTGCTCGGCATGATGCTGGTCCTTATGACGACGGTGTCGTTCTATTTCATCACCGCCTTCACGCCCACCTTCGGCCGCGAGGTGCTGAAGCTGACCAGAAACGACAGCTTGATCGTGACGCTCTGCGTCGGCTTGTCGAACCTGTTCTGGCTGCCGGTGGGTGGCGCCATCTCCGACCGCATCGGCCGCAAGCCCATCCTCTATGCGTGCACGGCGCTGATGCTGCTGACGGCCTATCCGGCCCTTCACTGGCTCGTATCGGAGCCGTCCTTTGCCCGGCTGATGGTGGTCGAGCTGTGGCTCTCGACGCTCTACGGCATCTATAACGGCGCCATGGTGGTGTATCTGACCGAGGTCATCCCCGCGCATGTGCGAACCTCGGGATTCTCCTTCGCCTATAGCATGGCGACGGTGGTCGGCGGCTTCACCCCGGCCATGGCGGCCCTGCTCATCCATGAGAGCGGGGACCGGGCCATGGCGGGGGTATGGCTGATGCTCGCCGCCGCTTGCAGCCTCGCCGCGGCGTATCTGTCGAAGCCCTATAAGGAGAACGGCTGACGGTGGAAATGGTGGGCCCGGTAATCCGCGGCGTAAAAAGCCCGAACCGCTAGAACCGCGCCGGCGCGTTCACGCGCCTTCCTCGGGAACGCCGCGCTTGAAAGCGGCGAACAAGGCGGCCAACGCGCAGCCCGTCACGATGCCGGCCGTCAGGTTGATGAGCAGGGTGAGCGCAAAGGTTGCGATGAGCACCGCGGCGCCGCGCCTTTCTCCAAGCAGGCGCCGGAATTCGCCCTTCTCCGCCATGTCCCAGCAGACCACGACAAGTATCCCCGCCAGCGCGGAGAGCGGCACGAATTTGGCCAACGGCGCCGCGACTAGCATGAACAGCAATATGAATCCGGCGTGCATAATGCCGGACATCGGGCTGCGCGCCCCGGCCCGGATATTGGTTGCGGTGCGCGCAATCGTTCCCGTCACGCTGATGCCGCCGAACAGGGCCGAGACGACGTTGGCAATGCCTTGCGCGATCAATTCCATGTTCGAGCGATGCTTCCGGCCGGTCATGCTGTCGGCGACCTTGGCCGAAAGCAGGCTCTCCACGCCGCCGAGAAGCGTGAAGGAGAGCGCCGCCGGCAGGATTTGCCACAAAAGATGAAACGTGATCTCCGGCAATCGCGGCACCGGCAGTCCGTGCGGCAGTTCGCCGAACTGGCTGCCGATGGTATCCACCGGCAAATGCAGCAATGCCGCGGCGATGGCGGCGGCCGTCACGGCGATCAACATGCCCGGCCACGCCGGCCGGAGGCGTTTCAGGAGGAAGATCAACGCCGCCGACGCCACCCCAATTCCCAGCGCCGCCGGCGTGAGCGTGGGAACAGCGTGGGCCAGCGCCACCAGCTTGGGAACCAGCGGGCCGGGCTCGGCCCCCGCAAGCTTAAGTCCTCCGAGATCCCTGAGCTGGCTTGCCAGGATGGTGACGGCAATCCCGCAGGTGAAGCCGACGGTGACGGCGTGCGGGACATGGCGGATCAACGAGCCCAATCTCAGCAGGCCGAGAAGCGTCAGCATCAGCCCCGAAAGCAGCACCGTGAGCAACAGTCCCTCGATGCCAAACTTCACGACCGTGGCCGACACCAGCACGATGAACGCGCCGGCCGGGCCGCCGATCTGAAACCGGCTTCCGCCCAGCGCCGACACCAGCACGCCGCCGACGATGGAGGCATAAAGGCCGCGCGCGGGCGAAACCCCGGAGGCAACCGCGATCGCCATCGAAAGCGGCAAGGCCACGATTGCGACCGTGAGCGCGGCCAGGATGTCCTTACGAAAATAATCGAAGCTGTAGCCCTCGATAAATGTCGTAACCAGCTTCGGAAGATAGAGATGGGCCGTGGCGGAACCGTCAGGCATCGTGTGATAACCGTAAAGTTACTCGGATCAATCCGTTCTTAAACTAGTCTGGCCCTTGCCAGCCGCAAGGTGCGAAACGCCGCGTGAGGCTATTTCGCCCGCCTTCCCGTTGGGTCCGGGTTGAAAGATGGTGGGCCCGGCAGGACTCGAACCTGCGACTACACCGTTATGAGCGGCGTGTTCTAACCAACTGAACTACGGGCCCGCGCCAATCTAAGGCGGGAGCCCGGGCCGCGTCACCCTCTATCGAGACTCAGGTGTCGAGGAAGCTTCTGAGCTTGCGCGAGCGCGAGGGGTGCTTGAGCTTCCGGAGCGCCTTGGCTTCGATCTGGCGGATGCGCTCGCGGGTCACCGAGAATTGCTGGCCGACCTCCTCGAGCGTGTGGTCGGTGTTCATGCCGATGCCGAAGCGCATGCGCAGCACGCGTTCCTCGCGGGGCGTGAGCGAGGCCAGCACCCGCGTGGTGGTTTCGCGCAAGTTTCCGTGGATCGCCGCGTCGAGCGGCAGCACCGCGTTCTTGTCCTCGATGAAATCGCCGAGATGGCTGTCTTCCTCGTCGCCGATCGGCGTTTCGAGGCTGATCGGCTCCTTGGCGATCTTCAGCACTTTCCGCACCTTTTCCAGGGGCATGCCGAGCTTCTCGGCCAGCTCCTCGGGCGCGGGCTCGCGGCCGATCTCGTGCAGCATCTGGCGCGAGGTGCGCACCAGCTTGTTGATGGTCTCGATCATGTGCACCGGGATGCGGATGGTGCGCGCCTGGTCGGCGATGGAGCGGGTGATCGCCTGGCGTATCCACCAGGTGGCGTAGGTCGAAAATTTGTAGCCGCGGCGGTATTCGAACTTATCGACCGCCTTCATCAGCCCGATATTGCCTTCCTGGATCAAATCGAGGAATTGCAGGCCGCGATTGGTGTATTTCTTGGCGATGGAAATGACGAGGCGGAGATTGGCCTCGACCATTTCCTTCTTGGCGCGGGACGCCTCGCGCTCGCCGCGTTGCACGGTCGAGACGATGCGGCGGAATTCGACCGGCGGCACGCCGGCCTCGGCCGAGGTCGATGCTATCTCTGTGCGCAAGGCCTTCACATCGGGACCGTGCTTGGAAATGAGCGAGGTCCAGCCCTTGCCGTGGAGCCGGCGCACGCGCGAAACCCAATCGGGCTGCAATTCCTGGCCCATGTGCTGGCTGATGAAATCCTGGCGCTTGACGCCGGCATGTTCCGCGAGCCGCAACAGCTTGCCGTCCGCGGCCAGCAACCGGCGGTTCAGCGAATAAAGCTGCTCGACCAGATATTCGATGCGGGCGTTGTTGAGATGGACGTTGTTCATCGCCTCGACCATCTCAGCCCGGAGCTTGTCGTAGCGCTTCTCGGCCGGCTTGCCGATCTCGTCGCCCTCTTTCAGGACCGAGAGCCTGCTTTCCTGCATCTTGTGCAGCTTCTTATAGAGGCCGGCGATCTCGTCGAGATTCTTCAAGACGCCGGGCTTCAATTCCTCTTCCATCGCCGCGAGCGAGATCGAGCCCTCCTCGCCGTCGCCCTCGCCTTCGGCCTCGGGCGCGCCTTCGGCGGGCTTCGCGGCGCCCTCCTCAGCCTCTTCGCCTTCCTTCTCGGCGGGCTTGCCTTCCTCTTCCTCGGCGGCTTCGGCCTCGGCGGCTTCCTCGTCGAAATTGCTGCCATATGTCGCATCGAGATCGACCACGTCGCGCAGCAGCATCTTGCCTTCCATCAGCGCGTCGCGCCAGGCGATGAGCGCGCGCATGGTGAGCGGGCTTTCGCACAAGCCGCCGATCATCATCTCGCGGCCGGCCTCGATGCGCTTGGCGATGGCGATTTCGCCCTCGCGCGACAGCAATTCGACCGAGCCCATCTCGCGCAGATACATGCGCACCGGATCGTCGGTGCGGCCGATATCCTCGTCGTCGAGATTGCCGCCGGTCTTGGCCTCGGCTTCTTCCTCTTCGCCTTCCTTGGCGGCGGGCTCCTCGCCTTCTTCGTTCTCGACGATGTTGACGCCGAGCTCGGACAGCATGGTCATGGTGTCTTCGATCTGCTCGGACGACACCTTCTCGGGCGGCAGCGCCGCGTTGATCTCGTCATAGGTGACGTAGCCGCGCTCCTTGCCCTTGGCGACCATCTTCTTGATCGCGGCCGTGGTGGTGTCGAGCGGCGACGTCTCGGCCGCCTCTTCGCGCGCCTCGGGGGCTTCGTCCTTCGCGGTGGATTTGCTCGCCATGTCTATCCTGCTTTCACTCGGGCCCGACGGGCCGCCTATAGAATCAAAGAACGGGCGCGACGGCGCATGGTGCGCGCGGCGTTCCCGTTCGCTGTCAGTCTTGCCCGCGCCGTAGCTGGGCCGTCAATCCATTCCCCCACCCGCCGCGCCGTCATCCTCGGCCTTGCTTTGCAGCAAGGGTTGAAGGCGCGACCAAGTCTCGTCGGTCCCGTCCGCCGCCTGGCGCTCCGCTTCCGATATCTGCGTCGACAACAGCCGCCGCTCCTGCAACCGTGCCTTGGTATGGCTCCACCCCAACCTGACGTCCTCGGCATCCGCCCCGGGCCGCGCGAACCCCGCGTGGTTCAAGACCTGGGAAGTCAGAATCCCAGCCACATCCGGGCCGAATCCGCTGTTCGATAGGTGGAGCTTCAGGGCCGCCGCGTCAAGGTCAGGGTGAAGGCTGTGCAGTCTTAAAATCTCGCGGCAAAGCCTGTCAAGGGCGCGGTCGGGCAGCTCGAATTGGGCCAGTTCCTCGCCCACCTCGGCCAGCAGGAAGGGGTGGTTCAAAAGCAGCGCCAGCAGCACTTCCTGGGCGCGGCGCTGCAACAGGCCGGGATCGCCCTCGGGCGGGGGCTCATGGGCCGGATAGGCCGCGCCGGGGCGCAAGGGCCGGCCACCCCGGCCCGGGCGGCGAATCGGGCCGACCTTCCAGGGGGCGAATCGGCCCCAGCCGAGCCGGCCCGGGGCCCGCGCGCCGGCATTAAAGGTCTCGGCCAGGCGGGCGCGGAAGAAATTGCGGTAATGCTCCTGCACCGGACGGTCGGCGATGCGGCGGGTCTGGGCCTCGAGCCGCTGCTCCAGCGCGGCGCGTTGCTCCGGCGTCTTGAGCGGATGGGATGTTTCGATCGTCCACAACACCTCGGCCAAGGGCCGGGCCTGGTCGAGCACCGCGCGCATCGCTTCCACGCCCTGGCGAGCAATGAGCGTGTCGGGATCCTCGCCCACCGGCAAGGTGGCAAAGCGTAGCGAGAATCCCGGCTTCAAGAGCGGCAAGGCGCGTTCGAGCGCGCGCGAGGCCGCGCGTTGCCCGGCGCTGTCGCCGTCGAAACACAGCACCGGTTCGGGGCTGAGCTTCCACAGCTCCTCGATCTGGGTTTCGGTGAGCGCCGTGCCCAAGGGCGCGACCGCCGTATGGAAGCCGGCGCGGCGCAGCGCGATCACGTCCATGTAACCTTCGGCGACGATGGCCGAAGGCTCGCGCGCGGCGGCGGCGCGGGCCGAGGCGAGGCCGTAGAGCACGCGGCCCTTTGCGAAAAGCGGCGTGTCGGGCGAGTTCAAATATTTTGGCTGGGTGTCGTTGTCGAGCGCGCGGGCGCCGAAGGCGATGATGGCGCCGCGCCGGTCGCCTATTGGAAATATGACACGGTTGCGAAAATAATCGAAGGCTTCGCCGCCATCCTCGGGCTTGCGGGTGAGCCCGGCTTCGAGCAGCAACGCCTCGGGGAATTTCGGCCCGAGCGCGCGTTTCAACGCCTCGCGGCTCTCCGGCGCGTAACCCAAGCGGAAACGCTTCCACGCGGATTCGTCGAGGCCGCGCTTGATGAGATATTCCCGCGCCCGGGCCCCAATCGGCTCGCGCAGCTGCGCCTCGAAGAAAACGCAGGCCGCTTCGAGCGCGCCTTGCAGGGTCTGGGCGCGCTCGGCGCGCTGGCGTTCTTCCGGCGTCGATTGCGGCACCGGCAGCCCGGCCTTGCGCGCGAGCTGCTCCACCGCCTCGGGGAAGGTTTGGCTTTCGGTCTGCATGACGAAGCCGATGACGTCGCCATGCGCGCCGCAACCGAAGCAATGATAGAAACCCTTATCCTCGACCACGCTGAAGGACGGGGTCTTTTCGTTGTGGAACGGGCACAGGCCGATATATTCGCGGCCCCGCCGCGTGAGCTTGACGCGGCGGCCGACGATCTCGGCGAGCGACACGCGCTCGCGCAACTCATCGAGGAAGCGGGGTGGAAAGGCCATGTCCCTCTAGCCTGGTTCCGTGAGAGGATTGTAACCCAAGCCGGCGTCAGCCCGCCCGGTCTTTTTTACTCACGCCGATAAGAGCTTCTTCACCGTCTGGCTGGCCTGGCCGGGGTCGAGCTGGCCCGAATATTTCTCCTTCAGCGCCGCCATCACGCGCCCCATGTCCTTGACGCTGGCGGCGCCGGTCGATGCGATCGTCTCCTTGATCGCCTTTTCCATGTCGGCGGCCGACATTTGCTTGGGGAGAAAACGCTCGATGATGGCGATTTCGCCCTTTTCCTTGGCGGAGAGCTCGGGCCGGTTGCCCTTGTCGTAAAGCTCAATCGATTCGCGGCGCTGCTTGATCATCTGCAGCAGCATCTGCTGGATCGCTGGTTCGTCGATCTGGTCCGCCTTGGGCCGCGCCTCGATATCCTTCTCCTTGAGCCGCGCCAACACGAGTCGCACCGTGGAGAGGGCAAGCGCGTCCTTGTCCTTCATCGCCTGTTTCAACGCTTCGGTGAATTGTTCGCGCAGCATGGAGCCTCCCGCAAGCCGCCCGGAGTTGAGCGGCTTGACGGCATCCTATGCCCGGTCTATCTCAATGTCTTCAAGTCCGATCGCTGTTTTGCCGCGCCGCCGGATCGCCTCCCGCGGCGCGTTTTGACGCGAGCGGCCCCGCGACTCTGGAAACGAGGCCCCCGCCGCATGAATGCCGCGCCAACCCCCAACGCGCGCCCCGCCGGATCGACCGCCGTTTTGGTTCTGGCCGATGGCAGCGTTTTTTGGGGGAGCGGCGTGGGGGCGGAAGGCACACGGGTCGGCGAAATCTGCTTCAATACCTCGATGACCGGGTATCAGGAGATCCTGACCGATCCTTCCTATGCCGGGCAGATCATCACCTTCACCTTCCCGCATATCGGCAATGTGGGCGCCAATGCCGAGGACATCGAGACCGTGACCCCGGCGGCGCGCGGGCTGGTGCTGCGCGAGGACATCACCCTCCCTTCCAATTGGCGCGCGGCGCAGGGGCTCGACGCCTGGCTCAAGAAAATGAACCTCACCGGCATGGCCGGCGTCGATACGCGCAAGCTCACCCGCCGCATCCGCGACGGCGGCGCGCCCAATGGCGCGCTGTGCTTCAACGCCGCCGGAAAATTCGATCTCGACGCGCTGTTGAAACTGGCGCGCGACTGGCCCGGCCTCGAAGGCATGGATCTGGCGAAAGAGGTTTCGTGCCGCCAGAGCTATCAATGGGACGAAGCGGACTGGAGCCTGGGCCAGGGCTACGCCAAGCTCGGCCAGCCGCGCTTCAAGGTGGTGGCGGTCGATTACGGCGCCAAGCGCAACATCCTGCGCATGCTGGCAAGCGCGGGCTGCGCCGTCACCGTGGTACCGGCGACCGCGACATCCGAGGAGATTTTGCGCCATAAGCCCGACGGGATTTTCCTCTCCAACGGGCCGGGCGACCCGGCGGCGACCGGCGAATACGCCGTGCCCGTGATCCGGGATTTGATCAAGACCGGCAAGCCGGTTTTCGGCATCTGCCTCGGCCATCAGCTTTTGGCACTGGCGCTCGGCGGCAAAACCAAGAAGATGGAGATCGGCCATCGCGGCGCCAATCATCCGGTGAAAGACCTGGCGACCGGCAAGGTCGAGATCACGAGCCAGAATCACGGCTTCTGCGTGCTGCCCGAGACTCTGCCCAAAGAGGCCGAGGTGACGCATGTCTCGCTGTTTGACGGTTCCAACGAAGGCTTGCGGCTCAAGGACAGGCCGGTCTTCTCGGTGCAATACCATCCCGAAGCGAGCCCCGGGCCGCAGGACAGCCGCTATCTGTTCGAGCGCTTCGTCAAGCTGATGGAAAGGATGCGCTGATGCCGAAGCGCGCCGACATCAAAAGCATCCTTATCATCGGCGCCGGGCCGATCGTCATCGGCCAGGGCTGCGAATTCGATTATTCGGGCGCCCAGGCCTGCAAGGCCCTCAAGGAAGAGGGCTACCGCATCGTGCTGGTCAATTCGAACCCGGCCACGATCATGACCGACCCCGGCCTGGCCGATGCGACTTATATCGAGCCGATCACGCCGGCGACAGTCGAGCAGATTATCGCCAAGGAAAAGCCCGACGCGCTGCTCCCGACCATGGGCGGGCAGACCGCGCTCAACACCGCGATGGCGCTCGCCAAGAGCGGCGCGTTGAAGCGCTACGGGGTCGAATTGATCGGAGCCAACGAGACCGCGATAGCCAAGGCCGAGGATCGCCAGCTTTTCCGCGAGGCCATGGACCGCATCGGGCTGCAATCGCCCAAGAGCCGCATCGCCAATTCCATCGAGGAGGCGCGGGCCGCGCTGCCGGCGGTGGGTCTGCCGGCCATCATCCGCCCGTCCTTCACGCTCGGCGGCACCGGCGGCGGCATCGCCTATAACGCGCAGGAATTCGAGGACGTGGTCAAATACGGCCTTGCCGCTTCGCCCGCGCATCAGATTTTGGTCGAGGAATCGGTGCTTGGCTGGAAGGAATTCGAGATGGAGGTGGTGCGCGACAAGGCCGACAACTGCATCATCATCTGCTCGATCGAGAATGTCGATCCGATGGGCGTGCACACGGGCGACAGCGTCACCGTGGCGCCGGCGCTGACGCTCACCGACAAGGAATACCAGATCATGCGCAACGCCTCGATCGCGGTGCTGCGCGAGATCGGCGTCGACACCGGCGGCTCGAATGTGCAGTTCGCGGTCAATCCGGCGGATGGAAGACTCGTTATTATTGAAATGAATCCGCGGGTGTCGCGGTCTTCGGCATTGGCATCGAAGGCGACCGGGTTCCCCATCGCCAAGATCGCGGCCAAGCTGGCGGTGGGCTATACGCTGGACGAGCTCAAGAACGAGATCACCCGCACCACGCCGGCGAGCTTCGAGCCGACCATCGATTACGTGGTGGTCAAGATGCCGCGCTTCACCTTCGAGAAATTCCCCAGCGCCGAGCCCATCCTCACCACCTCGATGAAATCGGTCGGCGAGGCCATGGCGATCGGGCGGAGTTTCGCCGAGGCGGTGCAGAAGGCGCTGCGGTCGATGGAGACCGGCCTTACGGGATTCAACGAGACGGAAATCCCCGGCGCGGCGGCGGGCGACAAGGAGGCGTGGCGCATCGAATTGACCAAGCCCAAGCCCGACCGGCTTTTGACCATCGCCCAGGCCTATAGGGCTGGGCTATCGACCGCGGAAATCCACGCCGCCTGCAAATACGATCCCTGGTTCCTTGAAGAAGTAGCCAAGGTGGTGGCGGCCGAGGCGCGAGTGAAAAAGGACGGGCTGCCCAAGGACGCAAGCGGGCTGGCGCGGCTCAAGGGCCTGGGCTTTTCCGACGCGCGGCTGGCGGAACTGGGCAACCTCGACGAGGCCGAAGTGGCGGCGCGGCGCGCGAAATTGGGCGTCCACCCGGTGTTCAAGCGCATCGACACTTGCGCCGCCGAGTTTCCCTCGGCCACGCCCTATATGTATTCCACCTATGAAAGCCGGGATTCGGGCGCGCCCGAATGCGAAGCCGATCCTTCGACGCGCGACAAGGTGGTGATATTGGGCGGCGGCCCGAACCGCATCGGCCAGGGCATCGAGTTCGATTACTGCTGCGTTCATGCGGCTTATGCGCTGAAAGAGGCCGGGATCGAGACCATTATGGTGAATTGCAATCCCGAGACGGTGTCGACCGATTACGACACCTCGGACCGCCTCTATTTCGAGCCGCTGACGGCCGAGGACGTGATCGAGATCGTGCGGGTCGAGGAAAGCCGAGGCAAGCTGAAAGGCGTGATCGTGCAGCTCGGCGGCCAGACCCCCTTGAAGCTCGCCCAGGCGCTGGAAGACGCCAAAATCCCGATTCTCGGCACCTCGCCCGACGCGATCGATCTGGCCGAGGACCGCCGCCGTTTCCAGCAGCTGATCCATCAGTTGAAGCTGCTCCAGCCCGAAAACGGCACCGCGACCTCGGCCAAGGAGGCGGAGGAGATAGCATCGCGCATCGGCTATCCCATCGTCCTCAGGCCTTCCTACGTGCTCGGCGGCCGCGCCATGGAGATCGTCCATGACGACGCCGGCCTGAAGCGCTACGTCACGCAAGCGGTCAAGGTCTCGGGCAAGAACCCGGTGCTGATCGACCGCTATCTCCAGGACGCGATCGAGGTGGACGTGGACGCGCTCGCCGACGGCCGCCAAGTCTTCATCGCCGGCATCATGGAGCACATTGAAGAGGCGGGCATACATTCGGGCGACAGCGCCTGCTCGCTCCCCCCTTACTCTCTCCCTCCGGCGACGGTAAAGGAGATCGAGAAGCAAACCACGGCCTTGGCCCGCGCGCTCAAGGTGGTTGGCCTCATGAACGTGCAATTCGCGGTGAAGGACAAGAAGGTCTATGTGCTGGAGGTCAATCCGCGCGCCTCGCGCACCGCGCCCTTTGTCGCGAAGGCGACCGGCATCCCCATCGCCAAGATCGCGGCGCGGGTGATGGCGGGCGAAAAGCTCGCGAGCTTCGATTTGAAGCCGCGCGCCAAACGCGCGCATATCGCCGTGAAAGAGGCGGTCTTTCCGTTCGCGCGCTTTCCCGGGGTCGATCTCATCCTGGGGCCGGAGATGAAATCGACCGGCGAGGTGATGGGGCTCGACGCCGATTTCGGCCGCGCCTTCGCCAAGTCGCAATTGGGGAGCGGCGTGTCGCTGCCGCTCAAAGGGAATGTCTTCGTCTCGGTCAGGAACCGCGACAAGAAGGCCATGATCGCGCCTTGCCGGCGGCTTCTGGAAATGGGGTTCGCTCTGATGGCGACGCGCGGCACGGCGGCGGCGCTGGCTGAGGCCGGGCTCGCGGTCGAGGCGGTGAACAAGGTGCTGGAGGGCCGCCCCCACATCGTCGACCGCATGCTTTCGGGCGAGGTGCAGCTGGTGTTCAACACCACCGAGGGCGCGCGCGAAATCGCCGACAGTTTCACGCTCCGGCGCACGGCGCTTGCCAATTCGATCCCGTATTACACCACCGTGGCGGGCGCCCGGGCCTCGGTTGAGGCCATTTCGGCCCTCAAAAGCGGCGGGCTTGAAGTCGCCTCGCTTCAATCCTATTTTGAGGGATCGTATTGAGCGTCTCCGGCCGTAAGGCTTTGGGGGCGCTCGGTTTTTTCGCAAACAGCCCGACTCGAAGGCGCTAAGAAGGCCCAAAAACATGGCCAAACTGCCAATGACCAATGACGGCTATAGCCGGCTCCAGGAAGAGCTGAAACGGCTCAAATCCGTGGACCGGCCGGCCATCATCCGCGCCATTTCCGAGGCGCGCGAACACGGCGACATCGCCGAGAACGCCGAATACGCCGCCGCGCGCGAGCGCCAGGGATTTATTGAGGGACGAGTTATAGAACTCGAGGACAAGATCGCGCGGGCCGAGGTGATCGACGTCTCCAAGCTTTCGGGCAAGGTGGTGAAGTTCGGCGCGACGGTGACGTTGGCCGACGAGGAGACCGACGAGAAGATGGTCTATCAGATCGTGGGCGAGGACGAGGCCGATATCGGCAAGGGGCGGCTTTCGGTGACCTCGCCCCTGGCGCGCGCGCTCATCGGCAAGAGTATTTCGGATTCGGTGGAAGTGACCACGCCGCGCGGCGGCGCGCGCAGCTTCGAGGTCGTCAAGGTGCAGTTTAAGTAGAGGCGGGGGCGAGGCTGGTTTGCTTGCCTAATTCTGATCCCGTCAGCGCGATAGGTGATGGATGAACGATGAGTTCTTATATTGATCAATGGAAGGCTCTATCTGCCCGAATATCGGGATTGGTCAAAGCAGCAGATCACAGAGCCAAGGCTCCCGTGGACGACGTGTACGGGATAGCGAAACTTCTTAGAACAAGCGGCGAGAAGGTTCACTCATCCATTCAGGCGTTTTCCAAAGAACCGACACTTCCAATCGAGGCGGCAAAGATAGCGTCTAAATTTGTTTCGGATACATCAACGTTTATTAAGGACTCGGATGGCAACGCAGACTTAATCCTGGGCCGTGTCTGGCGATTTCTTACGGAACTTCTGATGTTTGAATCAGAAATGTCCTTCATGCTAGCCGACACACAGCAAGTTATTCGAGTTCGTTCAGAGCGCGCATTTGTTCATCTGCAACGACTCATCGTTGTTGATGCAGATTTTCGGAAGAAGTGGCAAGCAGCCTATACATCCGGAGAAATATCGTGTGAGAAAATGGGTGCGGTCCACCTGCTACAGCATGGCATTTGGGCGTTCAAAGTTGATGCAGCAGGGGCGCGAACGGACCTTATTTTCGAAGATCATCCTGCTGGAATCGATGAACAGCGTTACGCTGACGGGATTGTGCTTACAGAATGGAAAAAAGCTGCGAGCCAGAGTGAGGCGGATAAACAGTTCGCTCAAGCTCGTTCGCAGATGAAAAACTATTCTGCTGGGGTTCTCGGAAGCATCGAGCTAACTAGCTACAGATACGCCATCGTCGTTACCGAGAAACAGGTCCATTGCGCCGAGGGACCAAATCGAGGGCACGGTGTCTTATCGACATATCAATATCGCGGTCGACCCTGATACACCCTCAAGAGCGCGAGCCGCGTAAAGAGGATAGGTAGCCCGCCCCCTACTCCTTCTCCCCGGTCTCGATCGGCACGCCGGGCGCGTATTTGGCGGTGCGGATGGCGAGCGAGGATTTCACATGCGCCACATTGGGCGCGGGCGTCAAACGGCTGGTGAGGAATTTCTGATAGGCGTCCCAATCCGCCGCCACGATCTTCAAAAGGAAATCGGTCTCGCCCGCGAGCATGTGCACCTCGCGCACCTCGCCCCATTCCGAAACGAGCGCCTCGAAGGATTTGAGATCGGCCTCCGCCTGGCTCTTCAAGCCCACTTGCGCGAAGACGGTGATGCCGAAACCCAGCGCCTCGGGGTTGACCTCGGCGTGGTAGCCCCTGATGAACCCCGCCTCTTCGAGCGCGCGCACACGCCGCAGGCAAGGCGGCGCCGAAATGCCGGCGCGGTGCGCCAGCTCGACATTGGTCATGCGGCCGTCTTCCTGGAGATCCTTCAGGATTTGCCGGTCCACCTTGTCGAGCTTGATGCGCCGCATCCCTCGCCGTCCCGTTTGTGCCGGAAATGTTATGTCTTGCGACCCGGCGCGTTCGGCAACTTATGTGCCGTTTTGGCGCGACCGGCTGCCGCGCATGGTAGTATACGGTAATAATATTGCAAGCCGGGGCCGGGCCGGGCGGCAGCCTCGCCGAGGCGGAACCGAGGTGCCATCGAGGCGGGGCCGAGGCAAAACGAGGTTCTATCGAGGCGGCGCGAGGTCTATCGAGGTATTTCAATGGCGGACGAAGCGGCCCAGAGGCAGCCCAATGTTTGGGCGGTCCATGACGGCAAGATCGGCATGGCGAGCCAGGTTCTGGGGCTGGTCGAGGCGCTGGGCTGGCCCTTCACCGAGAAGGTGCTGAAGATCCGAAGCCCCTGGCGGTATCTGAGCTCGCAATTCTGGCTCAACCCGTTTTCGGCGCTCGACCCCGCGGGCGACCGTTTTGAGTCCCCCTGGCCCGATGTGATCGTTTCCTGCGGCAACATGACGGTGGCGCCGGCGCTCGCCGCCAAGCGCGCGAGCGGCGGGCGGATATTCTGGGTGCAGATCCAGGATCCGCGCTTCGCCCGCCGCCACGCCGATCTGGTGGTGGCGCCGAGCCACGACCCGATGAAGGGCGCGAACGTCTTCAAGACCCTGGGCGCGGTGCATCGCGTGACGCCGGAAAAGCTCGCCGAGGGCGCGCGCCGCTTCGCCACCCAATTCGAGAAATTGCCGCGGCCGCTGGCGGCGGTGCTGATCGGCGGCGACAACCGCGTTTACAGGCTGAGCAAGGCGCGGCTCGACGTGCTGGCGGGCCAGCTCGCCGGATTGGCGCAGCGCGGATTTGGCCTCGCCATCACGGTGTCGCGGCGCACCGGTGCTTCTGCCACCAAGACGTTGCGCGAGCGGCTCGAGCCCTTGGGCGCTTATATCTGGGACGGAAAGGGCGAGAACCCCTATTTCGGATTGCTGGCCTTGGCCGACGTCATCATCGTCACATCGGATTCGGTGTCGATGGTGAGCGAAGCGGCCTTCACCGGCAAGCCGGTGCATGTGTTCGAGCTTGAAGGCGGCTCGGCCAAATTCTCGCGCTTCCACCAGGCGCTGCGCGACGCCGGCGCTACCCGCCCCTTCCGCGGCGCGATCGAGCGCTGGCAATACACGCCACCCAACGACACGATGCGGGCGGCCGAGGAAATCCGCCGGCGTTACGCCGTGCGCAAGGTTCCCCACAGGGCGGCGCGGGGAAAATGACCGCAAAGCGCATCCTCATCTTCGCCGTAATCTTCACCGTGGCGATGGGCATGCTGGTGCTGTTTCCCGGCATCGATCTCTGGACGAGCGGGCTGTTCTACCGTCCCGGCGCGGGATTTTATCCGACGCATTGGCCGATCTTCACGCTGCCGCGCCTGGCCGTGCCTTATGTCACGGCGCTGCTGGCGGCGGTATATGCCGCGCTGATCTTCGTGCCGGGGCGGCGGCGGGCGGGAATTTACCTGCTGCTGGCGCTGGCGCTGGGGCCCGGCCTCATCGTCAATACCGTGCTCAAGGACCACTGGGGCCGCGCGCGGCCGGACCAGGTGATTCAATTCGGCGGCGACAGAGCATTCAGCCCGGCCTGGATTCCGAGCGACCAATGCACCGGCCATTGCTCTTTCCCGGCGGGCGATCCTTCGGTCGGGTTCTCCCTGGCGGCGGCGGCGTTCCTGGTGCGCAAGCGGAAGGCCCGGCGCTGGACCATGGCGGGCGCCTTGGGATTGGGCGGGTTCCTGGGATTGATGCGCATCGCCCAGGGCGGGCATTTCCTGTCCGACGTGGTGACGTCGGGGTTTCTGGTCTTCGGCATAAGCTGGGCGCTTTACCGGCTGCTCATCGCCTGGGACGGGTTCGGCGCGGCATGGGCGGCGCTGAAAAAACCGCCGCCGGGATTGAAGCGTTTCCTGTGGCTGAGCCTGGGCGCGGCGCTGGTTTTCGCCTATGCCGCCGCCTTCCTCGACGCGCCGCTGGTGCGATTCATCACGCGCGATCCCAGCCCCTGGGCGCGGCATAGCTGGAAATTCGTCACCGCCTTCGGCGTCTCGACCGCCTATCTGATTATTTCGGGCGTGGCGGCGATGGGCCTGCATGCGGCGGCGGGTTTCGCGGCCAAGGCGAAAGAGCGCGGGCGATATGCTTTCCACGCCTGGCGCGCGACCTATGTTTTCCTCGCGGTCGCGGTGTCGGGCGCGATCGCCGACCTCATCAAGCCGGTGGCGGGGCGGGTGCGGCCCCGGCTGGAACTCAACGGCGGGCCGCATGGTTTCATTTTCTGGGGGCCGCGCGCCGATTACTGGTCCTTTCCCTCGGGCCATGCGGTGACGGCGGCGGCGCTGGCTTTCGCGCTGTGCGTGATCTATCCGCGCGGGCGGTGGGCCTGGATATTCTGCGCGCTCTTGATCGGCGCCAGCCGGATCGGGCTCGACGAACATCATCTGAGCGACGTGATCGGGGGATTCTATATCGGGCTCGTCACATCCTGGGCGCTTTACGCCGTGTTCCGCTATCAGGGGATCGTGCTTAGCGGTAGCCCGGAACAAAGCGCGGGGCGTAAAACGGCGAAGCGGCGGCGATAGAACCGGACGACTCCACCTCCCCCCTTGAGGGGGAGGGAAAAATTAGCTGGCTTAGCGGTAGCCCCGGAAGCCCTGCAAAAACCGCACGATATAAATCCGCGCCTCGCCGCCGCCCAAGGGCACGGTGATGTGGTCGACCGGCCCGGCGCCGTCGAAGCGGTCGATGATGCGCTGGATGTTCTCGGGATGGCGGCTCACCAGCAGGAAATCCTTGCCGACATAAGAGGCGGGATCGGATTCGAGATCGAACTGGTCGTTGATCCGGCCGCTTTCGCCGTTCCATTTGAGCGCGCCGAAGGGATGGGGAAAAACATAATAAGTGAGGATCGCCAGATCCTCGCGCTCGTCGGACAAGAGGAGCGCGCCCGGATGCTGCTCCAAGAGCTGGCTCACGGCCAATCCCAAGGTGGACCAGCCGCGCAACCGGTGCAGCGGATCGTAACGCCCCGGGAGATCGTAGCCTAATGCCAGGGCGGCATCCCGGGCCGAGAACGCGAATACCGCCGCCGCGAGATCGAGCGCGATCGAGGCGATGAGCGCCGCGCGGAATCCTCGCCGCAAGAGCCACGACGTCACCAGCACCGCCGCCGAGACATAGGCCGGCGCCGACCAATTGGGCTGGGCGTGGGAGATGAAACTCACCACCAGCATCATGGCGAGCGTGGGGAGCGCGAAAACCGCCAGCAGCGCCGCCGGACGGGGCGCCAAGGATTTCCGCGCGGTGAAGACGATCAGCAGCAGGCTCGCGAAAAACACCGGCCCGAACACGCCGAATTGCGAGAGGAAGAATCCGGCGAAGTTCGCCGGGTTGATGAGCGCCCCGTGCGAGACCGCGTTCTCCTGGGTGTGGCGGTAGGAGACGAAGCCGTGGCCGAGATTCCAGACGAAGTTCGGCGCGTAGATGAGGAGCGCCAGGATTGCCGCCCGGACCAAGCCCTTCAGATGGCGGCGCTCGTCGCGGAAGAGGAGAAGATAGAGCAGCGCCGAAAAGAGCCAATAGGCCATGGCGTATTTCGCGAGCAACCCCACGCCCGCGGCCGCGCCAACGGCATACCACCAGGCCTCGCCGCCCGGTTCGCGCGCGCGGATGAAGGCGTAAAGCGCCAGCGCCCAGGCCAGGAGCAGCGGCGCGTCGGTCGAGATGAGCGCCGCCGAAACCGAAACCCCGGGCAGCGTGGCATAGGCGAGCGCCGACCAGAATCCGGCGCGCGAATCGTAAAGCCGCTTGGCGATGTGGAAGACCGCCAGCGCCGTGGCGAAATGGAGGAGCGGCGCCGAAAGCCGGATCGCCGCCTCGCCGTCGCCGAAGGCGGATGTCGTGAGCGCGATCAGCCACGCCACCAGCGGCGGCTTCGAGTAATAGCCCCAGGCCGGGTGGAGCGACCACAGCCAGTATTGCGCCTCGTCGGGATAAAGATCGCTGCGGCCCCAGGTGAGCCAGAACAGCCGCGCCAGGGTTATGGCGAAGACGCCGAACAGCGCGTTGCGCCATTGGCGTTGATCCTCCGCCGCACCCACCGTTTTTCCGCCGCCCGACGCCATAGGGCGGCGAGACTAACCCGCATAGGCGCGGCGGCAAAGGGGTAGCAATCGGGCCCATCGCTTGCTAAGTGATTGGCGGGACGGCCTTTCATGCAACTCAAGATCGAGACCTTCAGCAACGCGCGCGGCGGCAACGCCTTTTTCAAGGCGGTGACGCATCCCGTGGCGGCGCCGGCGGCGGCGGCGCTGATCGCCCGCCTCGGGAGCGGCCCTGTGGCGGTGTACGACCCCGAGGGCTGGGCCGGGGCGCTCGCCCAACTTTACGATTTCTCCAAGCTGAAGCTCGCCGGATTGTTCGTGCAGGACGTGACCGCGATCGGGGCCAAGGTGCTGGGCGAAACCGCCCAGCCGGTGACGGCGCTGAAAGAGAGCGGCGCCGCGACCGTGTTCGTCGCCGCCTTCGAATCCCAGCGGCTCATCGCGCAAATCCGCCATTTGCTGCCGCCGGGCGCGCGGATCGAAAGCCTCGACGCGATGCGCCTGCCCGACGAACTCCTGACCAACCGGCGGCATTATCTCGACCCGATCAACTTCGCCACCAATTTCGTGTTCTTCCGCGAAGCCAAGGGGCTTTCAACCCGGCTTGCGAGCGCCAATTACTGGTCGGGCTATGGCGCGCGCGAGGTGAAACTGTGGCTCAAGCTCTTTGGCGAGGCGGGCCAAGCATTGGCGCAGTGGCAGGAGACCCTGCCCGCCGGAGCCGGTTCCTACGCGATCGACAGCCGCGATGTGGCCAGGAAATTCGGCCTCGGCGAGTTCACCGGCCAGCTCTTTGTCCACGCGGTGGGGGTGGCGGGACATGACGTGGTGAAATACGCGCTCGACGTGTTCGGCGAGGAAGGCAAGGAGCCGAGCCTTTCCTGCACCCATGACGCCAATTCCTGGCCCTCCGATCTTTATGCCGGGCTGCCCGCGCCGAAGCCGGGCGAGGCCGTGACCCTGTGGGTGCAGAATTCGATGCCGTGCGCCATCCCGCCGGGTTCGGTGGGGCTCAATCCGATGGGCGGTGACAAGACCGTTTATCTGGGGGAAGCGATCGCGCCTTTCGCCAGCCACGCGCTCGACGTGGCGAGCCTCTTGCCCAAATCCTCCTGGCCGCAGCAGATCGAAATCCATTCCGGCAAATACATGGTGCGGCCGCGCTACGAGGTGAAACAGGGCGGGCGCACGCGCATCGCCCATGTGAACGTCGAGCGCGAGGATCTGAAGCCCGATCCCAAGATCGCCGAGCTCGGGAATCTGCTGGGCAAGGGTTATCTCCTGCCGGCGCCGGTGCTGCCGCGCGCGATCTGGCGCTCGATCGCGCTGCCGACGCCGATGTCCACGGCGCAAACCTCCCTCCCCGTCTCCTTGGCGGTTTATGACCGGTCGGGGCGCGAGACCGCGCGGCACCGTTTCGGCAACCAGGCGCGGAAGGACTCGGTCGCGGTCGATGTCGACGATCTGCTCAACGGCGCGCGGCTTGACGGCGATTACGGCCATATGGAGCTGGTCTATGATTTCAGCGCGGGCGGCGAGGCCGATGGCTGGCTGCACGCGCTCTTCCGCTACGAGGACCGCAAGAGCGGCCACGCCGCCGAAACGAGCTTCGGCGCCCATGTCTTCAACACCGTGCTCACCTATAAGGGCGAGCCGCAATCCTATGCCGGCCGGCCGCCCGGGCTTTCGACCCGGCTTTTCCTGCGCCTCGGGCCCGCAGCCTTTGGACACGCTCTGCCATCTGATCTATCCCGCCTCGACACCGTGGCACGGCGAGAGCGCCACCTATTTGGAACTGCACGACGCCGCGGGCGCGGAGGTGGCGCGCAGCCGAATTGCGATTCCCTGCTCGGGCTCGCATCTCTTCCGCTACCACGAGCTCTTCGACTCCAAGACGCGGGACCGGGCCGGCGGCGGCGCCTATATCATCATTCGCGATTTGACCTGCCGGCTTTTCGGCTATCATGGCTTGCTGCGGCGCGACGGCGGCTTCAGTTTCGACCACATGTTCGGTTTCTAAAATGGCTCAACGCCACTCGACCAAGTTCCTGATCATCGGCGCCGGGCCGGCGGGATACACCGCCGCGATCTATGCCGCGCGCGCCGCCATGAAGCCCATCCTGGTGCAAGGCATGACCCCGGGCGGCCAGCTCACCATCACCACCGATGTCGAGAATTATCCGGGCTTCGCCGAAACGGTGCAGGGCCCGTGGCTGATGGACCAGATGAAGGCCCAGGCCGAGCATGTCGGCACCCAGATCATCCTCGACATGATCGTGAAGGCCGATCTCTCGAAGCGGCCTTTCCTCTGCCTCGGCGATTCGGGCGACGAATATCTCGCCGACAGCATCGCCATCTGCACCGGCGCCGAGGCGCGCTGGCTCGGGATCAAGGGCGAGACCCAGTTCCGCGGCTTCGGCGTTTCGGCCTGCGCCACCTGCGACGGATTCTTCTTCCGCGGAAAAGAGGTGGCGGTGATCGGCGGCGGCAACACCGCGGTCGAGGAGGCGCTCTACCTCACCCATCACGCCAGCAAGGTGACGCTGATCCACCGCCGGGACGAGCTTCGCGCCGAGAAGATTCTGCAGGCGCGGCTGTTCGACAATCCCAAGATCAAGCTCGTCCTGGACAGCGTGGCCGACGAGATTTTGGGCGAAGGCCAGCCGCCCCATGTCACCGGCGTGCGGATCATGAATCTCCACACCGGCGAGGCAAGCACGCTCAAATGCGACGGCGTGTTCGTGGCGATCGGCCACGATCCGGTCACCGGATTGTTCAAGGACCAGTTGAAGATGGATGAAGCGGGCTATCTCGTCACCAGGCCGGATTCGACGGCGACCGACATCCCCGGCGTGTTCGCCGCCGGCGACGTCAAGGACAAGATTTTCCGCCAGGCGGTGACCGCCGCCGGCATGGGCTGCATGGCGGCGCTCGAAGCCGAGAAGTTCCTCGCGAGCCAGGAAGCGGCCGCCCGGCGCGCCGCGGAATAAAACGATGGATTGGGACAAGCTGCGGGTTTTCCACGCCGTCGCCGAGGCCGGCAGCTTCACCCATGCCGGCGAGGCGCTCAATCTCAGCCAATCCGCCGTCAGCCGGCAGATCAGCGCGCTCGAGGAAAGCCTCAACGCGCCGCTGTTCCACCGCCACGCCAGGGGCTTGATCCTGACCGAGCAGGGCGATCTCCTCTACCGCACCGCGCGCGAGGTGTTCGCCAAGCTCGCCATGACCGAGGCGATGCTGACGGAATCGAAGGACCGGCCGCGCGGGCCGCTCAAGGTCACCACCACCGTGGCCTTCGGCTCGGCATGGCTCACGCCGCGCATGCGCGAATTCCTCGACCTCCATCCCGAGATCGAGGTCAGCCTGGTGGTGGACGACGACGAGCTCGATCTGTCGATGCGCGAGGCCGACGTGGCGATCCGCATGTCGCCGCCGCGCCAGCCCGATCTGGTGCAGCGCCATCTCATGACCATCCGCTATCCGGCCTATGCCTCGAAGGAGTACCTGAAAAAGCACGGCACGCCTCACAAGCCCGAGGATTTGGACAAGCACCGGCTCATCGTCTACGCCCTTGAAACCCGCTCGGCGACGCGCAACGTCAACTGGGTGCTCGAGGCGGGGGCGCAGGCCGGGCATGAACGCAAGCCGGTGCTCGCGGTCAACAACATCTACGCCATGTGCAAGGCGGTGCAGAGCGGCATCGGCATCGCCGCCATCCCCGATTTCATGCAGGTGGAGACCCAGGATCTGGTGCGCGTGCTGCCCGACATGCAGCCGGCCGAGGCCGAGGCCTATTTCGTCTATCCCGAGGAGCTGCGCACCTCGAAGCGCATCGCCGTGTTCCGCGATTTCCTGTTGCGCAAGGTCGGCGAGACCAAGAACGGCGGCTAGCGGGCGTCCGGCCGCAGCCGTGGAACCTCCGCTTCAAGACCCGGTCAGTGAAGAGGCTGGCGGTCTCTGCGCCCTATCGAATTATGCTTATGCGGCCCGATCGCGGGCCGCGCTGCTGAGCGCCCAGATCGCGGCCTGGGTGCGGTTGGTGACGCCGATGCGCTGATAAAGCTGGCGCAGATGCATCTTGATCGTGGTCTCGGCCAGGTCGAAGCGGCGGGCGATGCCCTTGTTGCTCTCGCCGGCAACAAGACAATCGAGCAATTCGCGCTCGCGCCCGGCCACCGACGCGGTCTTGACCGAACCGCTCTCGCGGGCGATGCCGCCGTTCATGATGTCGGCGGCGAGCCGGGTCGGAAACACCGTTTCGCCCGCGGCGACGAGTTCGAGCGAATGGTGGAAGGCGGCCACCGAGAGATCGACGAGCAGGAATCCGTCGATGCCGGCATCGAGGCATTGGGCCAGATGATCCGCCTCGAATTGCATCGCCAGCATGACGGCGTGCGCGGCGGGCCGCGCCTTGCGCAGGGTACGGATGAACTGGAACTCGTCCGCATCCGCCTCGCAGGCGCAGATGAGGACAAGATCGACCGATGCGGAGCCGCGCGCGATCTCGGCGGCTTCGTCCAGCGACGCGACCGCGGCCGTAACCTCGAACTTCGTGTCCTGGAGCAAGCCGGCAATCGCCGCGCGCAGCAATTGAAACGGGCAGACCAGCAACACGCCGGAACGGCGCGCGCCGGCCGGGACCGGAGCGCTTCGCGTGGTATCGGACATGGGAAAATCTCCTTTGACGCGCAGGAGAACGCCAAAGGAATAAGTTTTCGTGAAGATTTTGCGCGGCGACGCGTTAACCTTAACGAAGGCGCGGCCGGCCCGGGCCATCCATCACGGCCCGGACGGCGCGCCGCCCGCGTTCATGTTCACCGTGTCGGTGTAATTGGTGACGCCGACGGTCTCGCTGGTCTGATCCCCGGTGCTGTCCTGGTCGGTATTGATCATGACCTGGCCCTGCGAATTTTCGCCGAAGATGATGTCGATGTCGCTGTAATTGGCGATGGCGGTTCCGCCGCCGCCGCCCGAACCGCCAAGACCCGAATCCGCGCCACCCGCGCCGCCGCCGCTCGCCGCGCCGCCGGCATTCTCGGTGCGCCAGATCGACATCGCCTTGGTGGTCGCGGCGATGGTGCCGCGCTGCTCGAAATCCCACGGCTTGGAGCCGAGTACGTCCTTGGCCAGGACGGGCGCGCCGATGAGCGCGTCCAAGGCCACGGCGGCGGCGATGCCGACGCCGAGAGCGAATTTGAGATAATGCATGGGTTTATACTTTCTGCTCCGCTTGAGGAGACGACGCGCGGCGGAAGGGGGTCTCCGCCGCGCGCTTCGCCCGCCTTCGCCGCCTTACGGCGTCGTCGGCCCGTTGAACTGCACGCCGTAGGTCGACAAATTGCCGATCGCGGTCGCGCCGACCTTGTTGACCGGTTGCGGCATCTCGCCGAGCGCGCCCATATTCTCCAGAACCTGCGTAGAGTTCGCAGTGGCGGTGGTGTCGCCGTAGGAGAACTGGTTTACGTCGGCGCTCAGCAGGGCATTGGTCGAGCGCGGATAGAGCGCCGCGTTGCCACTGTCGAGCGTAGCGCCGCCGTCGCCGCCGAGAGCGGCGTCGCCGGCCGGGGCCGAATTCAGCGTCATCGCGGAGGAATTGCTGATGGCGCGGGCCTCGATGTCGATGGTCGACTGGTTGATGCCCAGGGCGGTTGCGGTCGCGGTGGTCTGGTGCGGCAGCAACGCGCCGGAGCGGGCATCCGCCGCCGGATCGTAGGCGGTTTCGCCGGCAACCGCGGTATCGACGGTGCCCGACAGATCGGCCGCGGAGGCCGCCGCCGGATCGAAAGCGCCGGCGCTGGTCTGGGTCACGTCGGCCGAAATCGGCACGTCGCTGTCGATGGTCAGGACGTTGCCGTAGGCGCCGGCGGTGCCCTGGATCGCGGGCAGGCTGGTCATCGTGGGGTCGGTCCCGATCTGGGTATCGACGCTGGCATCGGCGCCGACCGAGCCGTAATTGGTCTGGTGCTCCTCGACGGTGGTTTGGCCGTCGGGGAAGGCCCAGAGCCACGATTTGGCCGTACGCGAGGCGTCGTCGGTCTGGGTGTTGGTCCAGTTCCAGTCGGTATTGTCGAACGCCACGGCCGGAACGGCCGGAACGGCGAGGGCGAGCGCGATGGCCGCCATGGCCGCGCGCGAAATCATCGGTACCTTACGCATCAGAGATTCTCCTTGGGTTGGGGATTGTAATGGCCGGCCGAGAGGGCGCATTCCGGCGCCTCGGGCAGGCCGAAGTAGTCGGTCATCAACTGATAGACGGCCATCTCGACGATGGACCGGATACCGAGCTGAATTCGGCTCGTTGCGGGTCATGCCCGCCTCGAACTCCACGAGGGTCGTGCCGAAGAAGCGGAAGACGTTGGCCTCGACCTCAAATCCGCGAATCTGTTTCTGCAGGCTGGTGACGTAGGCGACCTCAAGCGTCGGCGCCTTGACCAGACGCAGATCGAGCGCGACATTGACCACAACCGTGCGCGCGCCGCCGCCGCCGCCCGCCACCCAGAGACCGCCGCCGCCGCTCAGGATGTTGTAGTTGAGTTCGGTCAGCGCGCCGAGAACGATGAAATCGGGATGCTTGATCGCCGCCTTGGGGATGCTCTGCGACGCCAGCCTGCCGCGCTGGAGGCGGAGCGACGCGCTGGTGACGCGCAGATCGAAGCGCTCGACCAGATCGGCCTTGCCGGTCTTGAACAGGGCGCTCATCGTCATTTCGGAGACGCCCTGGCTCAGCGCGTGGCCGTTCTCGTTGTAATTGATCTGGCCGGTCTTGTCCGCGACCTCGCCCACGGCGATGAGCGGCAGGCGGCCGCCGGCGGCCGTCTTCAGGCCGGCGAGACAACGCGAATAGGGCGTGTTGTTGTCGGTGACCGCGGAACCGCCCATCGGCGTGACGCCGATGTCGGTGGGCGGCATGTCGCCCGCGCCAGCGCAGGCGGTGAGCAGCAGCGCGCCCAGAACCAGTGCGACGGGCGCGCGCGATGACTTTCGCAAGATGGGTTTTGTTTCCATGCGCGAGACGATGCCGCGCACGATCGAGAGTCGCTACATGTCGGGCGTATAATCTTGCGCTCTTTCGAGAGACGGCGACCGATCGGCGGTATCTTCAGATACCGTCCCGATATCCCAATAGATCGACATGAAACGGGGCACAGGGAATAAGGTTCGCGACGCCTTGACCGAGACACCAGCGCCAAAACCATTCCGCGCGAAGATAGAGACAATGCCATGAATGAACCCGCTCAACAGCTGGGTTTCCTGCGGGAGCTGAGTTGGACCCACGTTCTTCTCGTGCTTGCCGTTCTGGTCGCCGCCCGTCTGCTCATCCTGGCGGTGCACTGGATCGTGCGCTATGCCGCCGAGAGCGCACCTTCGCGCCGGCGCCTGGTGATCCTGCGGCTGGCACCCATCGTCCGGCTGTTGATCTGGATCACCAGCATCGCCATCGTCGTTCCGATTCTGATCGAGCCCAGCTTCGAGAACGTCGTGGCCCTGGTCGCGACCGTGGGCCTGGCGCTCGCCTTCGCGCTCAAGGATTACGCGAGCTGCATGATCGCGGGCGTCGTGACCATCCTCGAGAACACCTACCAGCCGGGCGACTGGATCGAGGTGGACGGCGCATATGGCGAAGTGAAGGCCATCGACATCAGGGCGGTGCATATCGTCACGGCCGACGACACCGAGGTCATCATCCCTCACGCCCGGATCTGGTCGGCCAGCATATTCAACGCCAGCGGCGGCCAGCGAAGTCTGCTTTGCGTGACGAATTTCTATCTCGATGCCAATCACGACGGCGCCGCCGTGCGCCAAACCCTGATCGAAACCGGAGAGACCAGTTCCTACAAGAAACCGGAAACGTCGGTGACGGTGGTAGCCGCCGAAGCGCCTTGGGGCACGCGCTACAAGATCAAGGCCTATGTGATCGACAGCCGCGACCAGTTCGCGATGATCACCGATCTGACCGTCCGCGGCAAAGCGCGGCTCCGCGCCGCCGGCGTCACATTCGCTCAGGCGCCCTATGCCGAAAGCGGACGCATCTGAGCGTTGTCTCCAGCACGCGGATGGACACGCAGACCCCAATCTCGCCGTGACGGCGTGTTCGATCGCCGTGTTCCGCGATTTCCTGTTGCGCAAGGTCGGCGAGACCAAGAACGGCGGCGAGGTCGCGTTGCTCCAACCCTACCGCTGGCCGGGGTCTTGCCCGGCCCTGGCGCTCACCTGTCTGTACTTGGCGCTTAGCTGTTTGTTTTCCTCGGTCAGTTCCTCGATCTGACCGCTCAGATCGTAGATTATGGCGCACATGATAATTGCCACGCTGACGAAGAGCAGCAAGGTGATGTTGTATTTTAGGCTCGGTATATTGAAGGACCATGCCGGCGGAATGAAGAAATACCATGTCGACACGCCGCCGATTAGCACCGCCGAAACTGCCGTGGCGATGCTGCCGACCAGGTAGCAGAACGCCACCGCCAGCAAGTACAGAAGATAAGGTGCTTCCACCCCGATCGCCGCGAGCTGCAGCGCGACGTAGGTGACAAACCCCATGATCAAGATCACGGCTATTTGGGGTATCAAAATATTGTCTCTCATAAGGGCACCTTTCCCTCCGCCGGTTGTTTTAGCGCCGGCCGATCCCCATCGGATGGTTGGGTTGCAATCCGGGTCAAGCATATAAGTTAAATCGAGACCAAGAACGGCGGCGAGGACGCGGACGCCCAAAACCGGGATGGACGGGCGTCTGGCCGCCAGGAGCCCCCATCAGGTTTCTCGCCTCGACCTCGGCCGCGCCCGCAATCGTGAGGACCGGCATGGATCCGGTGCATGTCGCGGCGCGGAACCGGCGGGGCTTCCCGCGGGGAATCCGACACCTGTAAAAAACACCGGCACTCGACAGCGCCCCCGCCGGGCGATTACGGTTAACGAAGATTAATTTTTCCGTTCTGCCGCCCGGGAAATCAACCTATGCACGATCGCTGGCCCGCCACCCTCGCCATGACGGTGTGTTCGATCGCCGTGATCTCGGCCGGCGTGGCCACCTTCATGGCGCTGTCCTATGCCGCCCGGCCGGTGGCGCTTGGCCTGGGCGGGGCGGGATTGATCGCGGCTTTCTTGGGATTATTCGCCATCGTCCAATGGGTGCGCCAGGCGGAGGAAACCGATCCCGATTACCGCTATTACCGCGCCGTCCGCATCAAGGCGCGGCGCGCCGACCGCGCGCTGGAAGCCGCCAATGAGAGCAGGCCCGCGCGCCCCGCGCCCCGGCTGGAAAACCGTCCCAAAAGCCGGCCAGAAAACCGGGTTGTGCCGTTGCGCGAAGCCGCCGCGTCACCCCGCTATGGCGGCAATGTCGTGCTCTTCGACCCGATGAAGGCGCGGCGCAACCGCATCCGTCCGCTCTAGGAAATCCGTCCCGCGGGACCGGGCGCCTTTATGCTTAAGCGCGCTTAAGCATCCTATCCTTTCTCTCAACAATTATTACCAAATGCCGAATTTGCTTTACGGTCCTTTATTGGGTTTCGGATTTAATCGCTTTTGCCCCAGCGGCTTAACGAAAAACCGCGCGGACGAGGAGCGATGGAAGAGAACCGGGCTAAACCGAACGGGGGGAACGGGCGGGATAGCGCCAAGCGCGAGACCCTGGCCCTGCCGGGGCGGCGCCTGATCCTGGGCGGCATTCCCATCGCCGTGACGCTCGCCAGCAAGCCCGCTCTGGCCATGGGCGAATGCTCGGTTTCGAACGCGCTTTCCGGCAATCTCTCGCACCCCCTGCCCGCGGGCACGAATTGCGGCATGACGCCCGGTACCTGGGTGCAGCTCGCCGGCACCAACCAGCTCTGGTCGCGCACCGGCTATTCGCCCTCGATGCTTTTCACTTCGGCCTGCCCGGGCCCGGTCAACGCCACCTGGACCTGCGGCACGCAATCGCTGCTGGCCGCGCTCGAAGGCTCGCTCACCGTGAGCTGCAAGATCGGCGGCTCCACCGTCACCCTCAATGCGAGCCAGTTCGGCGCCCAGTGCGCCGCCAGCGCCCTCAACGCCTCCTGCTTCTCGCCCAATAATTATCCCAAGACCTCGTCGCAGGTGCAGACCCTGATCGCGTCGGTCTGGTCCCAAACCCCCACGAGCCAGACCCAGGCGCAAGGCCTGCTCGACGCCGTGACCTCCCAGCTCTCGATCTACAACATCAACACATGACCGCGCCCGGAACTTGCCCGCAATCCCATGGCGACGCGGACGCGGTTTGGCGCGTAGCGGGCGAGGCGCGCTGGCGGCTGTGGGAGGACGAGGCCGTGATCTATAACGGGCGCAGCGGCGACACCCATCATCTGGCCGATTTCGCGGCTTGGGTTTTTGGATTTTTGAGCCGGAGCCCGGCGAGCGAAACGGACGTGGCGCGCGCGGCCGAAACCGGTGTCGAGCTCACCTCCGGGAAAGCGCCGGGAGACGCGATCGCGCGCACGCTCGATCTGTTGCGCCGCCTCGATCTCATCGAGCGGGCGGCCTGAGCCATGCGCGAACAGACGGTATTTCTCCGCCTCGGCCCCTTCACCGCCGCCCTCACCACGCCCTTCGACAAGGTGGTGGAGGAACTGCGCCGCCTTTATCCGGCCAATTTCTTCGCGCCCCGATCCGACTTCGCCGATTTCCACGTCCAGCTTCTGCCGGGCAAGGGAATGCGCCGCCATCTCCGGCCCCAGGCGCGGTTCCTAATCGACGGCCAGGAGCACTTCAAGCCGCTGCCGGTGGACCAGGCGCTGCCCCTGGTCGAGTGGGGATTGAACTACGCCATCGCCGGGCTGGCGCATAATTATCTCATCGTCCACGCCGCGGCGGTGGAGAAGAACGGCCGGGTCGCGATCCTGCCGGGCGCGCCGGGCGCGGGCAAGAGCACGCTCACCGCCGGCTTGATCCATCGCGGCTGGCGGCTGTTGTCGGACGAGCTCGCGCTCATCCGGCGCCATGACGGCAAGGTGGTGCCGCTCGCCCGGCCGGTCAATCTCAAGAATCAGTCGATCGATTTGATACGCCGCTTCGCGCCCAGCGCCGTATTCAGCGCGCCGGCGCATGACACGGTCAAGGGCACGGTCGCCTTGATGCGCGCGCCCGAGGCGAGCCTGGCGCGCATCGACGAATCCGCGCCTCCCGGCTGGATCGTCTTCCCGCAATGGCGCCAGGACGCGCCGGCGCGGCTCGATAATTTCTCGCGGCCGGCGGGGCTCGTCGAGATCGCGCATAATTCGATGAATTACAGCCTGCACGGCGAAGCGGGTTTCGAGCTCCTGGCCGGAATCTTCGCCAAGAGCGGCTGTTACCGCTTCACCTATGGCGACCTAAACGAAGCGGCGAGCGCCATGAACGCGCTCGCCGCCGCTTGAAACGAAGATGGGTAACGCGATGATCCGGCTAACGCCAGACCGGCTTACCGAGATAGATCTGCGAGGGATCGCTCAAGGCGCCCGCGGTGGCGCCGAGCGCGCCGCCGAACAGCGCGCCGGTGACCGGGAAGCCGAAAGGCAGCCCCGCCAGCGCGCCAATGCCCATGCCGATGCCCCCGCCGGTGATGGCGCGGTCTCCCGGTGTCGAGCCGCAAGCGGCCAACAGAAATCCACCGGCAACACACAAAACGGCAATACGATTCATGACTCCCCTCCTGACCCGGGTAGATGGGCGGAGTATAGAGTTGGGCTTTTTCAAAACGCAAGAGTCTTATTTAGGACAATGGGTTATAACAATACCCTCAGGTATAAATTTACTATTTTAGAACAAGAACATAGGTACAAACGGCAAATCGTTAATTTCGGCCACTGGCTTTATGGACCGGGGGCCCAAAACCCGCCAAAACGGGCAAAAATCGCGAATCGGGGTGTTCTCAGCGAGAATCGCGCCGGAACCGAAGGCTATCCGCGCAACGCCGGTCAGGAATCTTGCCGGCCTTGCGCCCAGCGGCGCCAAACGCCGGGGGCGTTTCTCCCGGCGAACAACAACGGAGGTATACCGTGATTTCGCTTTTCCTCTGGCTACTGAGGATTCCTGTCCCGGTAGCGATCCTGCTCTACCTGTTCAACGTCATCTGATCCTGGAGACGGGGCGCAGAACGCGCCCCATTCTTCTTTTGGCGGCCTGCGCCGCCGGACTCCCTCACGCGAACAAGCGTTCGCTCTTCAGCCCGTCATAGAGATGGGCGACATACTCGCCATAGCCGTTCCAGATCTGCGTCGGCACGCGGCCGTCGCCGAGCACGCGCTCGGTCGCCTGGCTCCAGCGCGGATGCGGCACGTCGGGATTGACGTTGGCCCAGAAGCCGTACTCGCTCGATTGCAGGTCTTCCCAGAACGTCACCGGACGCTTGTCGGTGAAGCTGAACTTGACGATCGACTTGACCGATTTAAAGCCGTATTTCCACGGCAGCGCCAGGCGCAGCGGTGCGCCGTCCTGCTTCGGCACCGGATGGCCGTACATGCCGGTGACCAGGAATGCCAATTCGTTATTGGCCTCTTCCATGGTCACGCCTTCGACATAAGGCCAGGGATACATGAACATGTTCTGGCCCGGCGCCATCTTCGGATCCATGAAGGTTTCCATGCGCAGATATTTCGCGCCGCTCGCGGGCTTGGCCATGGCGACCAGGGATTTCAAGGGAAAGCCGCTCCACGGCACCGCCATCGACCAGGCCTCGACGCAGCGGTGACGGTAGAGCCGCTCCTCCAAGGGCATCTTTTTCAGGAGATCGTCGATGTCGATGGTGATCGGTTTTTCCACCATGCCGTCGATGGTCACGGTCCAGGGCCTGACTTTCAGCTTGTCGGAATATTGGTAGACGTCCTTGTCGGTGGTGTATTCGTAGAAGTTGTTATAGGTGGTCGAAAGCTTCTCGTCGGTGATCGGCCGGTCGAGCGTGTATTTGGGATTGCGCTTGACCGGATAAAGCCCAGCCGACGGATCGGCCGGCGGCGGATCGGCGGCGAAAGCGCGCGAGGAGAGCGCCGGAGCCGCGGCCAAGATCGCGCCCAGGCCCATGGCCCTCACCAGCTCGCGCCGCCGCAGGAACAGCGATTCGGGGGTGGCTTGGCGCTCGGGCATTTCCCAGCCGCGTTTCGATCTGACCAGCATGAGGCTCTCCTTGAATGGACGCGCCAGCGATAGACCGAAGCCGGGCTCACTTCAAGTCACGCTACTGCGAGGGTCTAAACCCGATTTAAGCCATGGCGCGGCTTCAGCGCGGGCCCGGCCGGGGCCCTATCGCGGCTTGGTCCGGCGCAAGGACTTTCCCAGCCTGACGCCCAGTTTTTCCATCATGGCGAGCAGGATGGCGTTCTGATATTCGAGATGGCGCAGGATAACCTCGATCTCCTCCTCGGCCCGGACATTCACCTGGAGATCGTGATCGGCCCGCGTTTCAGCGTGGCGGCCCAGGACGTTCTGCCCCACCATGATGAGCGGCATCAGCAGAAGCTGGATCACGTTGGAGATGAAGAGCCAGAACACGAAGGCCGTCGGCGGATCGAATTGGAGCGATTCCGGCGCGAGCAGATTCCACCCGAGCCAGAGGACGGTCCAAGCAAGGATGGCGAGAAAAAATCCCATCGTGCCGACGCGGGTGGTGATCCACACCGCCAATTTGTCGAGCGGGGTGATGTGCTTGTGGACCTCTTTGTTGACGTCGCGCAAGGGGCGGCGGCGCTTCCGCGCCTCTGCGATCGAAGGCGGCGGCGGCAACGCCGCTTGCGGCCGGGCTTTCCGCGCCATCGGGCGGAACTATTCCGCCGCCGGGCGGCTGGACGCGGCCGGCCGGAAGGCTTCTTCCATGTCGCGCCGCGCGCGCACCGCCCCGCCAGCCTCGTCCACATCGACATCGGCCCAGCGCAGGGCCGCGCCCTTCTTGACCGCGTGCTTGAGCTTCACATGATGCGCGAGGCCGATCGGCAGCCCGCCCAAGGCGAGGCTATCGGAGGCGGGCATGAGGCGGCCCCAGACGGTAAAGCCCCCCTCGCCGTCGAGCATTTCGCCCGGTTTCAAGTCGCGCTTCGCCACCGCTATTGCGTCGGCGTGGAAGGATAAAGGCGAGCCGGTCGGCTCGTGGCGCAAGCCCACGCTCGCCACCGAAATGCCGAGCTCGAGCCCGATCAAATGATAGGGCTTGTAGAGCGCGGCGTAGCGGCCCGAGGCATCGGTCTTGAGCCCGTATTCGGCGAAGCAGCGCCGCACGTAATCGGACGGCGCCTCGAACACGACATAGACGCCCCAGCGCAGATCGCGCGATACGGGCTTGCCGTCGCGCTGGAGCGAGGACACCACCTCGACCTGGCCTTTGTGGTGAAGCTTGCCGCCATTCGATGCGGGCTTGAGCACCGAAGGCAAATCATCGACGCCGCAAGGCGGAAATTCCAATCCGCCCGGCGCGGGCGTCAGGCCGGTGGCGTTCGCCACCGCCGCCATCTCGATCGCCGATTTGGTGCCGTCGAGGAAGGAGTTGAACATCTGCGGGTTCATGCCGCCGATGCGCGCCACATCCGCGGAAAGGCCGTAATAGGGCCAGACCGTGTCGGGCGTGGAGGCGTGGTATTCGGGCAGATATTTGGTGCCCTTGCCGGCGGCCACCACTTCGAAGCCGCAGGCGCGCGCCCAATCGACCTGCTCGGCAATGAGCGCCGGCTGATCGCCATAGGCGAGGCTGTAAACGACGCCCGCCTTCCGCGCCTCGCGCGCCAAGAGGGGACCCGCGAGCGCGTCGGCCTCGACATTGACCATGACGATGTGCTTGCCCTGGGCTATCGCGGCCCGGGCGTGGGTTATGCCGGCGGGCGGATTGCCGGTGGCGTCGATCACCACATCGAGGGCGGGATGGCGGATGAGATCCTGCGCATCGTCGCCGATGAAGGTCGAGCCCCGGGACAGAGCATCATCGAGCGATTTCGCGGCGTAGGATTCACCGGGCCAGCCGACCAGGGCGAGCGCGTCGCGCGCGCGTTGCGGCGCGAGATCAGCAATGCCCAGGATATGAATGCCGGGCATGCGCCGCGCTTGCGAGAGGAACATGGCGCCGAATTTCCCGGCGCCGATCAGCCCGACGCGCAAGGGCTTGCCCGCTTCGGCGCGTTGCAGCAGCAGCGCGTGGAGGTTCATTTTTGTTCCCTGGGCCCTACTCGGCCGCGCTGCGCTTGCGGCGCGCGTAATCGGAAAGGCAATCGTCGCCCAGCATGTCAATCGGCGTGAAATCGTGATTGGCGATCCAGGTCGGGCGCTTCAGGCGCCTGATGGCGTTGTCGCAACGGTTGAGCGAGAGATAGAGAATCCAGCGCGACCAGGGCGTGAGGTTGGAGCCCGAGGCGTGGACCAGATTGCCGTGGAACAGCAGGATCGAGCCCGGCGGGCCTTGCGGCGCGACGATGCCGCCCTCGGCCACGAGCCGCGAAATGGTGTCGTTGTCGCAGGTCCAGAGCGGATAGCTGGTGGTGGTGACGTCGTGCCCGGCCGGGAGCCGCCCCAAACGGTGGCTCTTCGGGATGAACATGAGCGGGCCGTTGAACTCGTTCGCCTCGGCGATGAAGAGCGCGATGTTCATGGCGCGCGGCGCTGGCATGTCGTCGTCGTTGAACCAGGTGGCGTAGTCCTGGTGCCATTGCCACACCGCGCCGTCGAACGCCGCCTTGGCGTTGATCTTGAACTGATGCATGTAGAGGTGATCCGAGCCCAAGAGCCGCACGCCCGGCTCGACCAGGCGCGGATGGCGCGCCAATATCTCGAACACCGGGTTCCAGGTCTGGACGTAGAAGGCGCTGCGCGGCGAAGCGGAGCCCTTTTCGCGGATCACCTCGGGGCGCTTTTGCGCGAAGATGCCGGGCAGCTCCTCATGGATGAGCGCCATTTCCTCGGCCGAAAAAACCTTCGGCAGGAACAGATAGCCTTGTTCCTCGAATTCCGCGATCTGGGCGGCGTTGAGTTTCATGGGCCCGATCTCCCCTCGCCTTGCCGGCCAGTCTAATCGAAAACCGGCGCCTTGCGGAGAGGGACTATTGCAGCGCGGCGCAGGCGCGCTCGATGCGCTTCAACGCCTCCGCCAGCGCCGCGTTCGAGGCGGCGTAGGAGAGCCGGAAGTAGGGCGAAAGCCCGAAGGCCGCGCCCGGCACCACGGCGACGCCCTCGGCTTCGAGAAGGTAATCGACGAAGTCGCCGTCGGTCGCTATCGCCTTGCCCTGCGGCGTCTTCTTGCCGATGGCGCCGGCGCAAGAGGGATAGACGTAGAACGCGCCATCGGGCACGGGACAGCGCAGGCCCTTGCAGCGGTTCAACCCCGCCACCACCAGGTCGCGCCGCGCCTTGAACGTGGCGAGGTTCTTGGGCACGAAATCCTGCGTGCCGTTCAAGGCCTCGACCGCCGCGGCCTGGCTGATCGAGCTCGGGTTGGTGGTCGATTGCGATTGCAGCGCCGCCATCGCCCCGATCAATTCCTTCGGGCCGCCGCCATAGCCCAAGCGCCAGCCGGTCATGGCATAGGTCTTGCTGACCCCGTTCAAGGTGAGCGTGCGGGGATAGAGCTTGGGCTCGACCGCGCAGATCGTGGCGAATTCGAAATCGCCGTAGAACAGATGCTCGTAGATGTCGTCGGTCAGCACCCAGACATGCGGGTGCCGCACCAGAACATCGGTCAGGGCCTTCAGCTCCTTGGCGCTGTATGTGGCGCCCGTCGGGTTGCAGGGCGAGTTGAGCACGAACCATTTGGTTCGGGGCGTGATCGCCGCCTCGAGCTCCTCGGCCCTGATCTTGAAGCCGTTATTTTCCGACCCCACCACCGCCACCGGCTTCCCTTCCGCCAGCTCGACGATGTCGGTGTAGGACACCCAATAGGGAGCCGGCACGATCACCTCGTCGCCCGGGCCGACCGTGGCCAAAAGCGCGTTGAACAGCACCTGCTTGCCGCCGGCGCCGACGCTGATCTGGTCTTGGGTGTAGTCGAGTCCGTTCTCGCGCTTGAACTTGGCGCAGATCGCCTGTTTCAGCGCGGCGGTGCCGTCGACCTGGGTGTATTTGGTGTCGCCCTTGTCGATGGCGCGCTTGGCCGCTTCCTTGATGTTGGCGGGCGTGTCGAAATCGGGCTCGCCAGCGCCAAGAGAGATGATGTCGCGCCCTTCCGCCTTGAGCTTGCGTGCCTTGTCGGTCACCGCGATGGTCGGCGACGGCTTGATCCGTTTCAGACGTTCGGCGATGAGCGACATGGTCCACGTTCCTGTTCGGGCGCGTTTCTTTTAATGCACCGCAATATGGGGCGCAAGCAGCGCCGAGGCCGGGCAGGCCAAAGCGCGGCGCTTGACTCAAATCCCGTCTATCGCCGAAGGTAAGGACGGTGGTTCCCGAGAGGGGATCAAAAGGGAATGCGGTGCGCGCGTTTGGCTTTCATTAGGCCCTTCGCGCAATGCCGCGGCTGCCCCCGCAACTGTAAGCGGCGAGCGCGGACCAGATTAAGTCACTGAGGGCAAAAGCCCTTGGGAAGACCGGTCCAAGCACCGACCCGCGAGCCAGGAGACCTGCCACCGGCCGTGGTCACGTGCGAGCGCGTCGGGCGGGGTGTTCCGATGAGAAGATTGTCCCGGGCGCCGTAAATCCGGGCGGACTTCAGTTCGCGGTGACGTGTCACAGCACCGCGAGTGAAGCTCATGTTCCAGAACCCGATCTCCCCGAATCCTATTTTCGTTTGGCGGCTTTGCGCCGTCTTGATCCTGTTCCTGCTCGGCGCCGATCCCGCTTGGGCGCAGGATAGTTCCGCCTTCGGCACCATGACGCCGATCGTGGTGAGCCCGACCCTGTTCCCAGTGCCGGTCGATCAGATCGGCAGCTCGATCACCGTCATCACATCCTCCGACATCGACCGCAAGCAGGAACGGACATTGCCCGACGCGCTCCGGGACGTTCCGGGGCTCAACCTGGCGCAGACCGGCGACGGCCAAACTTCGGTCTTCATCCGCGGCGCCAATTCCAACGAAACCAAGGTACTGATCGACGGCATCGCGGTGAACGACCCGAGCACGCCCGACGGCTCGTTCGATTTCAGCCAGATCCCGACCTGGGACATCCAGCAGATCGAGGTGCTGCGCGGGCCGCAAAGCGGGTTGTACGGCTCGGACGCGATCGGCGGAGTCATCAACATCACCACCAAGCAGGGCTCCGGCCCGATGCTGGCGAACGCCATGGCCGAGGGCGGTTCCTTCGGGACCTTCAACCAGGCGGCGGGGGTGAGCGGCAGCCTCGGTCGCGCCAATTACGATTTCAATGTCGTCCATCTGCGCACCACCGATCTGCCGGTGACGCCGGGCGATCTGGTGCCGCCGGGCCAGGCCAACAACAACGATTTCTCCAGCAACAAGACCCTGTCGGGCAAAATGGGCGCCGATCTGACCGACAATCTGAGCGTCAGCCTGGTCGCGCGCTACATCGATTCGCTCGCCCGCAACACCACCGACACCTATTCGGTGGCACCCTTCACCGGCGTGCCGGAGGCGAGCCAGTCGCCCACCTGGGTGCATGATTTTTTCACCCGCGGCGAAGCCAGGCTGTTGTCGTTCGACGATACGGTCGAAAACAAGTTCGGCGTCAGCTATATCCATTTCAACCGCAGCAACACCGACATCGATCCCAACAACGTGCCTTCCACATTTTCCGGCGGCCGCACCAAGTTCAACTGGCAAGGCACCTTGCATCTAGGCAACGAACGCACCGTCGTCTTGGGGCTCGAGGACCAGACCGACCGGCTCGCCAATCTCGGCATCACCCCGGAGGTGCGCAACCGCGCGGGCTTCGCCGAGCTGCACACGGTCATTCTCTCCCGGCTTTACGGCACCGCTTCGGTGCGCGAGGACGACAATAGCAGCTTCGGCAAGACCACGACCTGGCGGCTGGCGTCTTCCTATTTCACGCCGGTGACCGACACGCAGCTGAAGGCGAGCTATGGCACCGGCTTCAAGGCGCCCACCCTGACCCAGCTTTACGTGGCGCCGTCCGCCAACCCGGCGCTCCAGCCCGAGACCAGCCGCGGCTATGACGCCGGTTTCGAGCAGCCCTTGTTCGGCAAGCGGGCGAGCTTCGGCGCCACATATTTCCACGACAGCATCAAGGACCTGATCTCCTTCGCGCCGGTTTTCCCCTACGCCAACATCAACGTGAACCAGGCGACGACCTATGGCGCCGAGGCCTTCGTCGCGGTGAAGCCGCTGCCCACCGTCAATCTGCGCGCCGACTACACCTATACCGTCGCGCGCAACGACTTGACCGGCTCGGAATTGCTGCGCCGCCCGAAGAACAAGGCGAGCCTCGATGCGAGCTGGACGCCCTGGACGCCGCTCACCCTGACCGGCGAGATCCTTTATGTCGGCACCTGGCTCGATTCGGCGCGCGACAGCCAGACGCTCTTCACGGAGCAGGCGGCGCCCTACACGGTGGTCAATCTCGCCGCCGAATACCGCGTCAACGGCAACGCCACCTTCTTCGCCAGCATCAACAATCTGCTCGATCGGCGCTACCAGGACCCGTTCGGCTTCCTTCAGCCGGGTTTCAGCGTGTTCGGCGGGATACGGGTGAGCTGGGGCGGGGTGTCAGGCGCGAATTGATCGGCGCCCGGTTCTTCTCTACTGTGCAGCCAAGATTGCGAGGGTTTCCATGAGCGTTTCGGCACAATCGACTTCCCGCCAAAGCCCCCATCGGCAATGGGCCGACCGGCTTTGGCCCGTGCTGCTGGCGGTTGCGGCGGTGGGCGGCAGCCTTGCCTTTGCCTGCATCACGCCCTTTGCCGCTTTTGCCGCCTTCGCCGCCGAGACGCAGCGGCCGCGCGCGGCGCTCGGGACCATGGCGCTGATCTGGGCGGCGAACCAGGCGGTGGGTTACGCCTTCCTCGATTACCCGCACGACGCCGCGACCCTGATGTGGGGCGTGGCGATCCTGGCGGCGGCGTTGCTGGCGGCGGGCGCGGCGGGTTTGGTGGTGGCGCGGCTCCATCACATTCAACGCTGGCAGCGTCTGCTGCTCGCCTTCGCGGCCGCTTTCGCGGTTTATGAGCTGGCGCTCCTGATCCCGAGCCTCTTCACCGGCGAGAGCGCCAATTTCGCGCCCGGTCTGGTGCTCGATCTCGCCTTGCTCGACGCCGCTTGGCTCGCGGGGCTGGTGGCGCTCCATGAGGCGCTCGCCCGGCTCGGCTGGCCCAATCTGACGAGCCTGATCCGGGCGGCCTAGCAACACCGGGGGCAAGCCCTTATCTTAAGGGCCATGTCCTCCGCTCCGATTCTCGCCGCAGCAAGGCCGCTGGCCGACCAGGGCCGGCGCTTCGCCATCCATTCCGATTTCCAGCCCGCCGGCGACCAGCCCCAGGCGATTTCGGCGCTGGTCGAGGGCATCACCCAGGGTGCCAACGAACAGGTGCTGCTCGGCGTCACCGGCTCGGGCAAGACCTTCACCATGGCGCATGTGATCGCGGCGACCCAGCGCCCGGCGCTCATCCTCGCCCCCAACAAGACGCTGGCGGCGCAGCTTTACGGCGAGATGAAGAGCTTCTTTCCGGAGAACGCGGTCGAGTATTTCGTCTCCTATTACGACTACTACCAGCCCGAAGCCTATGTGCCGCGCACCGATACCTTCATCGAGAAAGAATCTTCCATCAACGAACAGATCGACCGCATGCGCCATTCGGCCACCCGCGCCATATTGGAGCGGCGCGACACGGTGATCGTCGCCTCGGTTTCCTGCATCTACGGCATCGGCTCGGTCGAGACCTATTCCGAGATGACCTTCACCCTCGCCAAGGGCGAGCGCTTCTACCGCGGCGATCTCTTGGCCAAGCTGGTCGAGCTGCAATACCGGCGCAACGACATGAATTTCGAGCGCGGCTCCTTCCGCGTGCGCGGCGACACAGTCGAGATCTTCCCGGCCCATTACGAGGACCGCGCCTGGCGGCTCTCGCTCTTCGGCGAGGAGATCGAATCAATTCATGAATTCGACCCCCTGACCGGCGAGAAGACGACCCAGCTCGAAGCGATCAAGATCTATCCCAACAGCCATTACGTCACGCCCAAGCCGACGCTCTATCAGGCGATCGGCCAGATCAAGGCCGATTTGAAAATCCGGCTCGAGGAATTCCGCGGCCAGGGCAAGCTGCTCGAGGCCGAACGGCTGGAGCAGCGCACCACCTTCGATCTCGAGATGCTGGCGGCGACCGGGAGCTGCGCCGGGATCGAGAATTATTCGCGCTACTTGACCGGCCGCGCCCCGGGCGAGCCGCCGCCGACGCTGTTCGAATACATTCCCGAGGATTGCCTGGTCTTCGTCGATGAAAGCCACGTCACCGTGCCGCAGTTGGGCGGCATGTACAAAGGCGACTTCGCGCGGAAATCGACCCTGTCGGAATATGGTTTCCGCCTGCCCTCCTGCCTCGACAACCGGCCCTTGAAATTCGAGGAATGGGACGCGATGCGCGGCCAGACCGTGTGCGTCTCGGCGACGCCCGGCCCGTGGGAATTGGGCCGCACCCAGGGCGTGTTCGTCGAACAAGTGGTGCGCCCGACCGGATTGATCGACCCCGTGCCGGTGATCAGGCCGGTCGAGACCCAGGTCGACGACCTCATGGCCGAATGCCGCGAGACCGCCAAGAAGGGCCAGCGCGTGCTGGTGACGACGCTCACCAAAAAAATGGCCGAGGCGCTGACCGAATATTTCCACGAGAACGGCATCCGCGTGCGTTACATGCATTCGGATGTGGAGACGCTGGAGCGCATCGAGATCATCCGCGATCTGCGCCTGGGCGTGTTCGACGTGCTGGTGGGGATCAACCTCCTGCGCGAAGGGCTCGACATCCCGGAATGCGCGCTGGTGGCGATCCTCGACGCCGACAAGGAAGGCTATCTGCGCTCGCGCACCGCGCTCATCCAGACCATCGGCCGCGCGGCGCGCCATGTCGAAGGCCGCGCCATCCTCTATGCCGACCGCGTCACCGACAGCATGAAGGCCGCGATCGAGGAGACCAACCGCCGGCGCGAGAAACAGCAGGCCTATAACGCCGCCAACGGCATCACCCCCGAAAGCGTCAAGCGCGCGATTTCCGACATCCTCGAAAGCGTTTATGAGCGCGACCATGTCCAGGTCGGCACCGGCACGGAATCGTCCCATTACCAGGGCCATAATCTGAAGGCGGTGCTGGAAGATATGGAAAAGCGCATGCAGGAAGCGGCCTCCAATCTCGAATTCGAGGAGGCGGCGCGGCTCCGCGACGAGATCAAGCGGCTGGAAGAGCTCGATCTCGGCCTGTCGCCCTTGAACGTGCCCCGGCCGCGCGGGCGCTCGCAAGGCGGGCGGGCCGGAACCTCGGCCAAGGCGATGGCCAAGGCCAATGCCGCGCGCCGCAAGCGCGACCGCGAGCGCCGGATATGACCGCCGCAAGCAAAACGCCGAAGGGCGCGCTGGTCACCGGCGGCTCCAAGCGCATCGGACGCGCCATATCCTTGATGCTGGGCGATGCGGGCTGGGACGTGGCGGTGCATTTCCACGCCTCGCGCAAGGAGGCCGATGAAGTCGTGGCCTCGTTGAAGGCCAAGGGACGGCGCGCGGCGGCGCTCGAAGCCGATCTGACGCGCGAAGACCAGGTGGCGGCCTTGATCGCCCGCGCCGAGAAGTCGGTCGGGCCCTTGGGCTGCCTCGTCAACAACGCCTCGCTGTTCGAGCGCGACGAGGCGCTGACCGCGACCCGCGAAAGCTGGGACCTCCATATGGAGACCAATCTGCGCGCGCCCTTCGTGCTGATGCAGGGCTTCGCCCGCTCGCTTCCAGCCGAAGCCGAGGGTGCAATAGTCAACATCCTCGACGAGCGGGTGTGGAATTTGACCCCGCATTTCACCTCCTACACCCTCGCCAAGGCGGGGTTGTGGACCCTGACCCGGACCCTGGCGCTGGCGCTGGCGCCGCGCATCCGCGTCAACGCGGTGGGTCCCGGCCCAACCCTGCCGAGCCCGCGCCAAAGCGCGGAACAATTCCGCCGCCAGATCGAAGCCATGCCCTTGGGGCGCGGCACCTCACCCGAGGAGATCGCGGCAGCGGTGAAATTCATCCTCTCGGCCCCCGCCATGACCGGGCAGATGATCGCGCTCGACGGCGGGCAGCATCTGGGCTGGACGCAGACCAGCCGCGAGCCGCCACCGAGCGAATAGCGGGCAAAATTAAAAGGCCCGTGCCAGTAGCGGGCGAGTAGAAAAAGCCGCGCGTGAATCTCGGGTCGATAAAGCCTTCCGGCTAAGTTCTTGACGCGCGGGGAAATTTTCCGGGTTTTATCGCCGCTTCCGGCCCGGGTGGCCCGAGTTGTCAACAGGGGGAGTCGAAGGCGGCGCCTTGGCGGCAAAAACCGCTTTGTTTCCGTAGTGTTAAGCTGGGTTTACACTGCACAGACAAAAGAGCGTGGAGAATCAAACCACTCGTGTACCAGCCGGGTTTTTGGGCAAAGCGGTGAAAGCCGTGATTTGGTTCGATGATGCCCCGCGCGAGGCGGCTTATATACCAGTTTATCCACAGCTTCCGTGGATATCGCCCAGAGACGAGTATGACAAGATGCGCGCGGAATTGGCAAAACTCGTTCTTGCCCAGAAAACCATCAGCACGATGCCTCGATCCGGACCAGTCATGCGATGAACGACGATAAAGAGAGCCCGGTAAACGAGGGGGAAGAGTCCTTTTCCCATGATCCGGCGCCCGCCGGCGGCGGTTTGACGCGCGGTGTCGCGGTCATCCGTACCGCGCTCAAGACCATGCCCACCCATCCGGGCGTCTACCGCATGCTCGACCGCAAGGGCGACGCGCTTTACATCGGCAAGGCGGCCAATCTCAAGAACCGCGTCGCCAATTACACCCACCTTGCCGGCCTGCCGCACCGGCTGAAGCGCATGGTGGCGGAAACCAGCAGCCTCGAGATCATCGTCACCCATACCGAGGTCGAGGCGCTGCTGCTCGAATGCAATCTGATCAAGCGCCTGATGCCGCGCTTCAACGTGCTGCTGCGCGACGACAAGTCGTTTCCCTATATCCAGCTGAGCGGCGGGCATGATTTCCCTCAACTGGCCAAGCATCGCGGGGCGCGGGGCAAGGAGGGCGAGTATTTCGGGCCCTTCGCCTCGGCCGGCGCGGTCAACCGCACGCTCATTGCCTTGCAAAGGGCATTCCTCTTGCGCTCCTGCACCGACGGCGTGTTCGCGAGCCGCACCCGCCCCTGCCTGCTCTACCAGATCAAGCGCTGCAGCGCGCCTTGCACCGGCCGCATCGGCCAAGCGGGTTACGCCAAGCTGGTCGCGGAGGCGCGGGAATTCCTCTCCGGCAGCAGCCAGCAGGTGCAAAAGCGCCTCGCCAAGCAGATGCAGGAACTGTCCGACAGCCGCGAATACGAGGGCGCGGCCGCCATCCGCGACCGCATCCGCGCGCTGACCCAGGTCCAGGGCCGCCAGGACGTCAATCTCGAAGGGCTGGGCGATGCCGACGTGGTCGCCTTGCATCAAGCTGGCGGCAATTCCTCGGTCCAGGTGTTCTTCTTCCGCGGCGGCCAGAACTGGGGCAACCGCGCCTATTTCCCGAGCCACGCCAGGCATCTTGAACCGGCGGAGGTGATGGGCGCCTTCCTCGGCCAGTTCTACGACAACAAGCCGGCGCCACCCTTGATCCTGGCGAGCCACGCACCCGTTGAGCGGGATCTGCTGGCCGAGGCGCTCGCCTCGCGCGCCGGGCACAAAGTGGAAATCCTGGCGCCGACACGCGGCGGCAAGCGCAAGCTGGTCGAGGCGGCGTTGATGAATGCGCGCGAGGCCTTGGGCCGGAGGCTCGCCGAAAGCTCGGCGCAACAGAAGCTCCTCGAAGGCGTGGGCCGCGCCTTCGGCCTCGACGGCGCGCCGCAGCGCATCGAGGTCTATGACAACAGCCACATCCAGGGCGCGTTTGCCGTGGGCGCGATGATCGTCGCCGGTCCGGAAGGGTTCGTGAAGAACGCCTACCGAAAATTCACCATCAAGGAGAAGATCGCGCCAGGCGACGATTACGCCATGATGCGCGAGGTGCTGGGCCGCCGCTTCGCCCGCGCCTTGAAGGAAAGCCCGGAGCGCGAGGGCTTCCCCGATCTGGTGCTGATCGACGGCGGCCTGGGCCAGTTGAACGCCGCGCGCCAGGCGCTGGCCGATCTCGGCGTCGGGGACGTGCCCTTGGTCGCGGTCGCCAAGGGCCCGGACCGCAATGCCGGGCGCGAGCGGTTTTTCCAGGAGGGCAAGCCGCCACTGTCGCTCGAAGCCAAGGACCCGGTGCTCTATTTCCTCCAACGGCTCCGGGACGAGGCCCACCGTTTCGTCATCGGCGCCCACCGCGCTAAGCGCGTCAAGGCCATCGGGGCCTCGCCCTTGGACGAGATCGCCGGCATCGGGGCCTTGCGCAAGAAGGCGCTGCTCCACCATTTCGGCTCGGCCCGCGCGGTGGCGGCGGCCGGCCTGCCCGATCTCGAGCGCGTCCAGGGCATCAGCAAAATCGTCGCAAAAAAGATTTATGACCATTTCCATGCGGAGGGCTAAACTCGGCCCCGACCCCCGGATGTCCGGGGGGCCGGGGGCCATCGCCGCCGCCGGAGCCGGATGACATGCTGACCACGCTGCCCAATCTACTTACCCTGTCGCGCATCGCCGCGATACCGCTGGTGATCGTGACTTTCTACCTGGCGCCGCCGCTCGGGCCCTGGCTCGGCTGCGTGATCTTTTCATTGGCCGGGCTGACCGACTGGCTCGACGGCAAGGTGGCCCGCGCCTGGAGCCAGCAATCGGAACTGGGCCGGTTTCTCGACCCGATCGCCGACAAGCTTTTGGTCGCGACGACATTATTCATGCTGGCGGTGTTCGACCGCTTCTCGGCTTTCGCCGTGCCGGCCGCGCTGGTGATCCTGATGCGCGAGATCCTGGTCTCGGGCCTGCGCGAGCATCTGGCGCATATGCGGGTGCGCATGGAGGTCTCGCGCCTCGCCAAGTGGAAGACCTTCGTTCAGATGCTGGCGATCGGCGTGCTGCTGGTGGGCGACGCCGGGCCGGGCTGGCTGCCGGTGCGGATCATCGGCGAGGTGATGCTGTGGTGCGCGGCGGCGTTCACGGTCAAGACCGGCTACGATTATCTCCATGCCGGGCTCATCCACCTCAACCGCCCGGATCCGAAAACGCCGTCGATCAAGACGGCGAATTCCGGCAACGCGGCGTGACACGCATGCGGGTCTTCGGCCTCGCCGGCTGGAGCGGCAGCGGCAAGACCACGCTGCTGACGCGGCTCTTGCCGGAATTGATCGCCCAGGGCCTGTCGGTCTCGACCGTCAAGCACGCGCATCACGATTTCGACGTCGATCAGCCCGGCAAGGATTCCTGGCGCCACCGCCAGGAGGGCGCGGCCGAGGTGATGGTGGCCTCAGCCAAGCGCTGGGCGCTGATGCATGAGCACCGGGGATCGCGCGAGCCGGGGCTCGACCAGCTCTTGAAGCACATGACCCCGGTCGATCTGGTGCTGGTCGAGGGCTTCAAGGGCGAGGATATCCCGAAGCTCGAGATTTACCGCGCGGCGGTGGAGAAGCCGCTTTTGTACCGCGACGACAAGAGCATCGTCGCGCTGGCGAGCGACATGAGGGTCCCTGGCGTCGATCTCCCGCAATTCCAGCTCGACGATATCGCCGGGATCGCCCGTTTCATCATCGCCCGGTGCGGCATCGAAAAAACACTCCATGGCGCAGCTCAGCGATGACTGCTTCGCCTTCGGCGGGCCGCTCATGTCGGCCGCCGAGGCGATGCAAATCCTGAAGAGCCATCTCCACGCCGTCACCGGCACCGAGACCGTGAAGCTGGCCTTGGCGCGCGGGCGCGTGCTGGCGGCGCCCGTCGTCGCGACCCGGAATGTGCCGCCACACGACAACACGGCGGTGGACGGTTACGCGGTCAACTTCGCCGATCTGAAGCCGGGCGAGCCCACCGTGCTGCCGATCGGCGGCCGGGCGGCGGCCGGCCATCCGCTGGGGCGGGCGGTGGCGCGCGGCGAGGCCATCCGCGTCTTCACCGGCGCGCAAATGCCCGACGGCGCCGATACCGTGCTGATGCAGGAGGATTGCCGGGTCGAGGACGGTAAGGCGATCTTGCCGCCGGGGATCAAGCGCGGGTCGAACCGGCGTTTCGCCGGCGAGGACGTGAAGAAGGGCGATACCGTGCTGGCGCCAGGACGGCGGCTCAGGCCGCAGGAGATCGGGCTTGCGGCCTCGCTTGGGCTCACGGAATTGACGGTGATGCGCAAGCTGCGCGTGGCCGTGTTTTCGACCGGCGACGAGGTGCGCGAGCCCGGCGCCGAATTGCCCGACGGCGCGATTTTCGATTCCAACCGCTACACGCTGCGCGCGCTCTTGGAGACGCTCTCCTGCGACGTGACCGATCTCGGCATATTGCCGGACAACCTCGCTTCGGTGCGCGACGCGCTCGCCAAGGCCGCCAAGAATCACGATCTGGTGCTGACCTCGGGCGGCATGTCGACCGGCGAGGAGGACCATGTCAAGGCGGCGGTCGAGGCGCTGGGGAAACTCCACTTCTGGCGGCTCGCCATCAAGCCGGGGCGGCCGGTGGCGATGGGGCAATTGGGGACCGTGCCGTTCATGGGCCTGCCGGGCAATCCGGTGGCGGTGATGGTGTGTTTCCTGCTGCTGGCGCGGCCGTTGATCTTGCTGCTGTCGGGCGCGGAGGATTCGCCGCCACGGCTTTACCGGGTATCCTCGGGTTTCGCCTATGAGAAGAAGGGCAGCCGCACCGAATATCTGCGGGCGCGGCTGAAGCGCGGCGGCGACGGCGGCTGGGTGGCGGAGAAATTCCCGCGCGACGGCGCCGGCATATTGACCTCGATGGTGGAATCGGACGGGCTGGTGCAGATCGGCGAAGGCGTGTCGCATGTCGAGGCGGGCTCGCCGGTCGATTTCCTGCCCTTCAGCGAGGTGATCGCCTGAACGCCCGCTCCCGGACTCTCACCGGTTGTTGGCCATCAAATCCGCAATGGTCGCGGCGTCGCGGTCAAGCGTGGACGTGATGCTCGCCGTCCCGGCATAGGGCGTGAACATGTAATGGATGACCGAGCGGCCCTTGATGACGGCGACGGCGGCGACGACGAGTTGGTTCACGTTCCGGCCCTCCGCGGTCGTGTAATTCTGCACGGCGCCGTAATAGCAGGCCGCATCGTCCTGACGCAGCACGCCGAGATCGACCACGCCGTGATACTGCATGCCCTTGATCGCGTCTTCGACGCGCTTTTTCGACGCCGGGGTTTCTTCGGCGAAATACTGGGCGCCATGCGTGCGCAGATCGGCGCATTGCGCCGCGATCCAGGCCCGCGGATCGCCGGATACCAGCGTAGCCACCGGATTTTTGGGAATTTGATACTGGGAGATGTCCTGAAGCCCCGGCGGTTTTCCGGCATGCCAAGCGGCGAGCTGCCGGCAATCGACCGACATCGCCAGCAAAATATTGGGAATGGCCGCGGAAACGGTATCGAGCAGCTTGGCCTCGCCCGGATCCGAACGCTGCACCTGGCAAAAATCGACCGGCGTGACCAGCCGGACCGGGGTTGTGCCGATATTGGCGTCGATCGTCGCGGCCGCGGCGGTAGCGGCGAACGCACCGCATAGGACGATGACGGGCAATATCCGATTGAGCGTCATGGCGGGTTCCCCTTTTTCCGGCTCGCGTTCCCAAGCGCCGGGTTCCGGCTGGAATATGTAAGCCGCAACCGCTCGGCGCAAGGCAGTTGAAACCGCGGACGCGAAAGCGTAGCTGTGGCACCAGGGAAAACGAACCATGAAAATGCTCTATTTCGCCTGGCTCAAGACCAAGATCGGCAAGGCCGAGGAAACGCTCGATCTGCCCGCGGGCGTGGCCACGGCCGGAGCGCTGGTCGATTATCTCAAGACCAGGGGCCCCGGCTTCGCCGAGGCCTTGAAGGACCGGCGGGCCCTACGGGTCGCGGTCAACCGGCGTTCGGTGGGCTGGGATTTCGCAGTCAAGCCCGGCGACGAGATCGCCATCTTCCCACCCGTGACCGGCGGTTAAGGAAACCATGATCCGGGTGCAGCGCGAGGATTTCAACGTGGGCCGCGAGATTGAGCAGCTCACGCGCGGCAAGACCGCCATCGGCGGGGTGGTGAGCTTCATCGGCAATGTTCGCGGCGGCGGCGGGGTCCGGTCGATGACCCTCGAACATTATCCCGGCATGACCGAACAGGAATTGGCCGCGATCGAACAAGAGGCCAATAAACGCTGGAAGCTCGAAGCCTCGCTCATCGTCCACCGCTACGGCAAATTGCTGCCGGGCGAGCGCATCGTGCTGGTCGTGACCGCCGCGTCCCACCGCGCAGACGCCTTCGCCGCCAACGAGTTCCTGGTCGATTATCTGAAGACCAAGGCGCCGTTCTGGAAGCTCGAGGAAACCGCGCAGGGCGAGCGCTGGGTCGAAGCCCAGACGAGCGACGACCAGGCGGCGAAGCGCTGGGTGAAGAGCTAGGCGGCCGTCGCCTTTTCGGGGGCACGCACCGAGCGGTCGAAATCCTCGATCAACGCCTTGGTGATGGCGCCGGGGGTGAATTTGTACTCGCCGATCTCGCGCACCGGCGTGATCTCGGCCGCCGAGCCGGTCAAGAACACTTCCTGCGCCTTGGCCAGTTCCTCGGGCATGATCGCGCGCTCGATCACCTTGATCTGGCGCGCCTTGGCCAATCCGATCACATGGCGCCGCGTGATGCCGTCCAAGAAACAATCGGGCGTCGGCGTGTGCAGCTCGCCGTCGATGGCGAGGAAGATGTTGGCGCCGGTGGCCTCGGCCAAGCGGCCGCGCCAATCGAGCATCAGCGCGTCCTCGTAGCCCTCGGCCTCGGCCGCGTGTTTCGAGAGCGTGCAGATCATGTAAAGCCCGGTCGCCTTGGCCTTGGTCGGCGCGGTGTTGGGCGCGGGCCGCGACCACTTGGCCCAAGCCATGCGGATGCCCTTCAACCGCGCCTCGGGCGCGAAATAAGCGCCCCAATCCCACACCGCGATCGCCATGTGAATCTTGGTCTGTTGCGCGGAGACGCCCATCTGCTCCGGCCCGCGCCAGGCGATGGGGCGGACATAGCCGCTTTTGATGTTATTGGCGCGCACGGCCTCGTTCGAGGCGGCCATGATCTGCTCGAGAGTCCAGGGAATTTCGAAGCCCAGGATGTGGCCGCTGTCGATGAGGCGCTGCGAATGCTCCTTGAGCTTGAAGATGCGGCCGTCATAGACGCGTTCGCCCTCGAACACCGCGCTGGCGTAATGCAGCGCATGGGTCAGGACGTGAATCTTGGCCTCGCGCCAGGGCACGAATTTGCCGTCGAGCCAGATCGAGCCGTCGCGGTCGTCATAGGGGATGAGGCTGCCAGCCATGGGTTTCCCGGAGTTTCCTCAATTCTCTTCGCGCGCCTTCACCGGCATGCGCGATTTTGTGCGATTATGGCCGAAGGCGCTTCCCGATATAACGGTTTCCGCGTAAATTAGTCAACATGGCTGACATAAAATCCGCCACCAACCCACCCTTCCTCCGCGAGGAGGAATTGCGCCAGGGCATCGAGCTGCTCTTTTTCGCCTATCGCGATTTCACCGCCGAGAGCGACGCCATGCTGGCGCGCTACGGTTTCGGCCGGGCGCATCACCGCGTGATCTATTTCGTCGGCCGCCACCCGCATATGAGCGTGAGCGAGCTGCTGGGCATTCTGCGCATCACCAAGCAGAGCCTGTCGCGCGTGCTGGGCCAGCTTGTCAGACAGGGTTTTATTCTGCAGAAACCCGGCCGCAGCGACCGCCGCCAGCGGCTGTTGGAATTGACCGAGAAGGGCACCGCGCTCGAGCGGGAATTGTCGGAGATGCAACGCCAGCGCATCGCCAAGGCTTACCGGGAAGCGGGCGCCCAGGCGGCCGAGGGCTTCCGCAAGGTGATGACCGGCATCATCGGGGCCGAGGAGGACCGCCGGCGGTTCGAGCGCGGCGTGCAGCCTGCGCGGCATGACGCGCGCTCATGACGGCTCGCGCTGAACCCAGAAGCCGCTCGGACGAACCCCATCTGCTGGTCGTCGACGACGACGCGCGGCTCCGGGATTTGCTGCGCCGTTATCTGGTCGATCAGGGCTTCCGTGTCACCACCGCGGGCGACGCCGCCGAAGCGCGCGCCAAGATCCGCGGCCTCAATTTCGATTTGCTGATCCTCGACGTGATGATGCCGGGCGAGGACGGTTTCACCCTGACGCGAGCCTTGCGCGAAACCAGCCGGATTCCGATTTTGCTCCTCACCGCCCGGGCCGAGATCGAGGACCGCATCAACGGGCTCGAACGCGGCGCCGACGATTACCTGGTGAAGCCGTTCGAGCCGCGCGAGCTGGTGTTGCGGGTCAAGAACGTGCTCCAGCGCGCCGCGGCGATGCCGGAGAAGACGGGCGAGTTGCGGCTCGGCTCCTGCCGGTTCGACTTGAAGCGCGGCGAGCTTTACCGCGGCGCGGCCCCGGTCAAGCTCACCAGCGCCGAGCAGGCGCTGTTGACGACGCTGGCGGTGCGCCCGAACGAGGCGATGTCGCGCGAGGATCTGGCGAACGCCGCGCAGTTCAGCGGCAATCTGCGCAATGTCGACGTGCAGATGACGCGGCTCAGGCGCAAGATCGAGCGCGATCCCAAGTTTCCGCGTTATCTGCAAACGGTCCGAGGCACGGGCTATGTCCTCAAGCCGGATTGAACACGGGCCCGACCGGCCGCCGCTCTTCGCCGATCTGGCGGGAACGGGCGCCATGCCGCGCGTGGCGGGCGCCGACACGCACCGTCGCTGGTTCAAGCGCATACTGCCGCGCTCGCTTTACGGCCGTTCGCTGCTGATCCTGGTGATGCCGCTGGTGCTGGCCCAGATCATCGCCACCTGGGTGTTCTACGACCGGCATTGGGACACGGTGGCGCGGCGGCTCTCCGGCTCGGTCGCGGGCGATATCGCGCTTGCCCTCGATTCGCTGGCCATTGCCGACAACCAGACCGAGCGCCAGACCGTGTTCGACCGCGCGCTCGCCGACACCGAGATCTATTACGGCTTCCGCCCGGGCGAGATCCTGCCCAAGGGCATGCGGCGCGCGACCGCCGGACGGATGGACGAATATCTCGCCGACGCGATCTCGCAACGCCTGGGATTGCCGTTCCAGATCGACGGCGATTTCGACCCGCGCGATTTCCTGGTCTCGATCCAGACCGGCGACGGCGTGATGGAAGTGGCGGTGCCGAAGAAGCGCCTGTTCACGCCCACGACCTACATCTTCATGATGTGGATGGTGGGCTCCTCCCTGGTGCTGATGGGCGTGGCCGCCTTGTTCATGCGCAACCAAGTGCGTTCATTGAGGCGGTTGGCATCCGCGGTGGACGATTTCGGCAAGGGCCGCGACGTGCCCCATTTCAAGCTCGAGGGCGCCACCGAGGTGCGCCAGACCGGCGCCGCCTTCCTCAAGATGCGCGAGCGCATCCAGCGCCAGATCACCCAGCGCACCGAGATGCTGGCCGGGGTGTCGCATGATCTGCGCACGCCGCTGACGCGCATGCGGCTCGCGCTCGAATTGCAGAAGAACGACGCCAGATCCGCCGAACTCAAGGCCGATCTGGCTACCATGGAACGCATGGTGCAGGGCTATATCGATTTCGCCCGCGGCGAGGGCAGCGAGGAGACGCGGCCGATCGACCTCGCCGTACTGGTAAACGACACCGTCAACGCCATGGGAAGGGCGGGGTCGCCGGTGCTGCTGGCGCTGCCCGGGAGCTGCGAGTTGCCGCTGCGCCCCGATGCCATGCGGCGCTGCCTCGGCAATCTGATCGCCAATGCGCGGCGCTACGGCAAGCATGTCTGGGTGACGGTGGTCGAAGGCCGGAACGCGGTCGAGGTGCTGGTCGACGACGACGGACCGGGCATACCGCCCGCCGAGCGCGAGAACGTGTTCCGCCCCTTCTTCCGGATCGAGCCGTCGCGCAATCCCGAGACCGGCGGCACCGGGCTGGGCCTGGCCATCGCCCGCGACGTGGCGCGCGGCCATGGCGGCGACATCGTGCTCGAGGATTCGCCCCAGGGCGGGTTGCGCGCCCGGCTGCGTTTGCCAAAATAGGAACCGGGCGAAGCCGCTTCATGCCCGGACTTCCCTCATGGACGTGACCTTCATCGGCAGCGGCGACGCCTTCGGCAGCGGCGGGCGGTTTAACACCTGTTTCCTGGTCGCGGGCGTGGCGGCGCGGTTTCTGATCGATTGCGGCGCCAGCACGCTGGTGGCGCTGAAACACGCCGGAGTCGATCTCAACACGATCGACGGCGTGGCGCTGACCCATCTGCATGGCGACCATTTCGGCGGCTTGCCCTTTCTGCTGCTCGACGCGCAGTTGATGAGCAAGCGCACCAAGCCCTTCTTCATCTGGGGGCCGGAAGGATTTCCCGGGCGGCTTCAGGCGTTGCGGGAAGCGCTCTTTCCCGGCTCGTCATCGGCGGCGCTCAAATTCGCCGTCGAGACACGCGAGCTTGCGGCGGGACAACGCCACCAGGGCACGGGCTTCGCCGTCACGCCCTTCCCCGCCGCGCATTCGGCCGGGGAGAACCCGTGCTTCTCGCTGCGCTTCGAATGCGACGGCAAGATCGTCACCTATTCCGGCGACACCGCCTGGAGCGAGGATCTGGCCAATGCCGCGCGCGGATCCGATCTCTTCATCTGCGAATGCAGCTCTTATGAAAAGCCGGTCAAAGGCCATTTGGCCTATCTGCCGCTGATGGAGAAATTGCCGGGGATGGGCGCCAAGCGCGTCATCCTGACCCACATGAACCCGGACATGCTGGCGAAGCTCGCTGAGGTCAAGATCGAGACCGCGCGCGACGGCCTGACGCTAACGGTCTAGCCCTGAAGGTCTAAACGAACAGGGCCGCCCCGAAGGGCGGCCCCGCTCCACGAACTAAACGATGACGAGGGTTACTTCGCGGCGCGGCTCTTGGCGGTGTCGCGGATTTCCTCGAGACCCTCGGCGACGCGCTTGGTGATCACGTCGAACGCCTCGGTCTGAGCCTTGGCGAGGGTGAGAGCGAGCTCGCGCGCATTGGCGAGGCCCTTCTCGAAAGTCTGCTTGAGGAGCTCGGCGCTCTTGGCGACGCGGTCCTCGGGAGCCGTCGGCTGGGTGATGTCGCGCATCAGCGTCGAGGCCTCTTCGATCGCTTCCTTGGCGATCTCGACCTGGCGCTTGGCAACCGTCTGCAGCCCTTCGGCGGCGAGCTGGTTGGCCTGAGTCAGCGCTTCGACATTCTTGCGCTGGCTGGTGAGCACGGATTCGGCATCGAAGCCGGGCAAGGTAAAGCCGGCAAACGCCTTGCTGAAGTCGGTGTCGAGAAAATTGAATCGTCCGTCCATGGGATTGGTCCTTTGGCTAGAGAGAAGAGATAGAGAGGGATACGCGTCTTCGCTTAAGGGTTCGCGGTGTTTATGTTGCACTGCACAATGGTGAATATGGGCCGCTGACCCAACCCCGTCAAGCCATTTTAAAGGGCCATCCCATAAAATTATCGCAATGCAATAATATTACCCGAAGCTGGAAAAGGCCTGTTTCCGGGCCGAGTCTCAGGCGGCTAGAGGCCCAACCAGGCTTGAGCGAGCGTCAGCCGGCGGTCGAGCGTGGCCATGGTCTTGGCCAGATCGTCGCTCTTGTCGTTTAGGAACGCAATGAGAACGGAGATATAGACCAGGGCCAGAATCTTGCGCCGCGCCTGGCCGGGAAGGCCCGCGCTCGACACCCCGGCGGCTTCGAGCATCCAGCCCATCGACACCAAAAGCCGCTTGAAGCCCAACAGCGCGGCCGGATCGCCGATGCTGCCCTGGAGCATGGATGCGACCGCTTGGCGGTGGGGCTTCAGCGCGTCGAAGCGCCGCATCAGCACGTCGAAGAGGGCGTCGCGCTTGCTGTCCTTGACGCCGGGCTTGGGGCCATTGAGAGCGGCCTGATCGAAAAACCGCAAGCAGGCGCCGAGGATCATCGGCTTGCCGCGATAAAGCGCGTGAAGCTGGGCGAGCGGCAGCCGCGCCTCGGCGGCGATTTCCGCCAAGGAGACGCGCCGCCAGCCCTTGGAGGCGGCCAGCTTCAAGGCCGCCATGACTACGCGGGCTTTGGGATCGCCGCTGCTGCGGGCGGAACGGGCCTTTTTCTTCCGGACCGGCATGGGAAGGATTATCGCACGACTCGGCGCTTTACGCCAAAACACTCAACTCCGCCTAGCCGGCCAATTCGCGCGAGCGCTTGGTGGCCGCCGCCACCGCGCGTTTGAGCAAGGCTTCGAGCCCGTCGGGCGCCATCAACACGTCGAGCGCGGCGCGGGTGGTGCCGCCCGGGCTGGTGACGGAATCGCGCAAAGTGGCGGCGCTTTCGGATGAGAGCCGCGCCAGCTCGCCCGAGCCGGAGACGGTGACGCGCGCGAGCTTTTCGGCAAGCTCGGGCGGCAGGCCCTGCTCCACCCCCGCCTTGGCCAGAGCCTCGATCAGCAGGAACACATAGGCCGGGCCGCTTCCCGAAACCGCGGTCACCGGATCGAGCAAAGCCTCGTCCTCGACCCAGGCGACCGCGCCCACCGCCGCCAGCAGCCTGCCGCAGAGCGCGCGCGCCGCCGGCTTCACCCCGGGCCCGGCGCAGGCCACCGCCATGCCGCGGCCGATCGCAGCCGGGGTGTTGGGCATGGCGCGCACGATGGCGGCCCCGGGACCGAGGCCGCGCGCGATCGAGGCGACGGTCTTGCCAGCGGCGATCGACAGCGTCACCGATCCCGACGACGCGAAGCGCCGGTAATAGGGCAGCACTTGGTCGAAGATCTGCGGCTTCACCGCCAGCACCACCGCCGCGGGGACCAGGCGCGCGGGGAGTTTTTCCGGGGCCGCGTAATAATGCGCGCCCTTGATGCGCCGAAAAGGCTTGGGCTCGACCACGTGAAAAGAGCCGGGGATGCGATTCGCCTTCCAGCCCGCGAGCAGCGCGCTGCCCATCTTGCCGCAACCGACCAGCAGGATGGGCGCCGGCGGCTTACGCGAATGCCCGGGCCTGGTCTTGGTCACGCCTCGCCGATCGGATCGATCATCGCCGAGGCGATCGCCTCTTTGGCCGGCTTGCCGCCCCAGACCACGAGCTGGAAGGCGGGATAGAAGCGCTCGCATTCGGTGAGCGAGATGTCGACCAGATCCTCGATCTGCTCGACGCAGGCGCCTTGCGCCCCGCGCAACAGCACGCCCTGGCGGAAGGACGGCGACTGGTCGTCGGCGACGTCGAAATGCCCGATCCACAGCCGCTCATTGACCGCGGCCAAGAGCTCGTTGATCGCGATGCGGCGCACGCGCGGCACCCGCATCTCGAAGGCGCAGGAGAATTGCAGCGCGTTGACCGCGCGCTCCCACACGAATTGCAGGCGGTAGGCGCACCAGCGCCCGGCCACCTCGACCACCAGTTCCTCGTCGCTGGCGCGGTCATGCGGCCAGGAATTGGACTGGACGATCTCCTCGACCAGATCGATCGGGTTGACGGGGACGGTGCGGGTTTCGATCGACAGCGCGGTCAATCCGAATCTCCTTGGCGGCGCCCTTCGAAGGGCCTGTTCTAGGCCGGAAAAGCGGGGATTCGCAGATGTAGTAGGCACAACCCCGCTCCACCACTAGCGGTAATCTGCCAAAGCCTTTCGAGCCGAGGCAAGCCTCGAATGCGTCACAAAACGCGGAATCAGGGGAGGAATCAGGGGATGGATTTGGGCGGCTCGGCCGCGTCGCGCGGCTTCGCCTTGGCCTTATGGGCGGCCTTTTTCTTCCCGGCTTTGAGGCCGAGCCGGGCTTCGAGCGCCGATACCCGGGCCTCCAAAGCCTCCTGCGCCCGGCGCGCCTTGGCGGCCATGGCCTGGACGGCGTCGAATTCCTCGCGCCGCACCAGATGCATGCGCGACAAGAGCCGCTCGGCATGGTCTTTCAGTCGCGCTTCCAGCTCCTCGCGCATCCCGGCGAAGGCGCCGGCCGCGCCCTGCGCCACGCGGGCCAAATCCTCGAGCAGGCGGTTCTCGCTTTGCATGGCCGAAACCTAGCATCTTGTGAGCATGGAAGCCCAGCGCCTATAACACCGGCCATGATCCTGGTCACCGGCGGCGCCGGATTCATCGGCTCGAACCTGGTCGCGGCGCTCGAGGCGCGGGGCGCGGGCGATATCGTGGTCTGCGACATCCTCGGCGACGGCGACAAGTGGCGCAATCTGTCGAAGCGCGAACTGGCGGGGATCGTCCCGCCCCAGGGGCTGTTCGCGTTTCTCGACGCCAATGCCGGCAAGATCGACACCGTCTTCCACATGGGCGCGATCTCGGCGACCACCGAGCGCGACGTCGATCTGGTCGTGGCTTCGAACTACACCTTGTCGCAGCGCCTCTGGGATTGGTGCACCGCCCATCAGGCGCGGCTGATCTACGCCTCCTCGGCGGCGACCTATGGCGACGGCAGCGCCGGCTTCGACGACGACAATGCGCCGGTGGCGCTCGCCAAACTCAGGCCCTTGAACGCCTATGGCTGGTCGAAGCACATGTTCGACCGCCGGGTCGCGCGGCTCAGCGCCTCCAACGCGCCGCGGCCGAAGCAATGGGCCGGGCTCAAATTCTTCAACGTCTATGGGCCCAACGAATACCACAAGGGCGCGATGAAGAGCGTGGTGGCGCATATCTTCCCGCGCGCCGTGGCGGGCGAGCCGGCGCGGCTCTTCAAGTCGCACAACCCGACCTATCCCGACGGGGGACAGAAGCGCGATTTCGTCTATGTGGACGATTGCGTCGCCATGATGCTGTGGCTTTACGACCATCCGGGCGTCAACGGCATTTATAATTCCGGCAGCGGCAAGGCGCGCAGCTTCGCCGATCTGGCCAGCGCGGTTTTCCGCGCGCTCGGCAAGGAGCCCAAGATCGACTTTGTCGATACGCCGCTCGAAATCCGCGACAAGTACCAGTATTTCACCGAGGCCAAAATGGCGCGGCTTGTCGCGGCGGGTTATGACCGGCCGGCCACATCGCTCGAGGCCGGGGTGAAGCAGTACGTCCAGACCTATCTCGCCGGCCCGGATCCCTATAAATGATTCGTAACCCGTAAGCGGTCCCCGCCCCCGTGCTGGCCATCCCCTACCCCGCCATCGATCCGGTGCTGATCGGCTTCGGCCCGCTGGTCATCCGCTGGTACGCGCTCGCCTATATCGCCGGGCTGCTGATCGGCTGGCGTTATTGCCTGTGGATCGCCGCGCGGCCGCCCGAAATCGCCACCCGCGCGCAGATCGACGATTTCCTCACCTGGGCCACGCTCGGCGTCATCCTGGGCGGGCGCGCGGGCTATGTGCTGTTCTACAAGCCTAATTATTACCTGGCGAACCCGGACCAGATCGTCGCGCTGTGGCATGGCGGCATGTCGTTCCACGGCGGCACGCTGGGCGTGCTGACGGCGCTCGTGCTGTTTTGCCGCCAGCGCAAGATCAACACCCTGGGCTTCGCCGACATCATCGCCTGCTGCGCGCCGATCGGGCTGTTCTTCGGCCGCATCGCCAATTTCATCAATGGCGAACTGTGGGGCCGCGTCACCGACGTGCCTTGGGCCATGGTGTTCCCGACCGGCGGGCCGGAGCCGCGCCATCCGAGCCAGCTTTACGAATCCTTCCTCGAAGGCTTGGTGCTGTTCCTCATTCTCCTCGCCCTGATGAAATGCGGCGCGCGGCGGCGCCCGGGCACGCTCGCCGGCGCTTTCCTGCTGGGCTATGGCCTGGCGCGCATCACCGTCGAGTTCTTCCGCCAGCCCGACGCCAATCTCGGTTTTCTGATCGGCGGCGCGACCATGGGACAACTGCTCTCATTGCCCCTGATCCTGATCGGAGCCTGGTTGATATGGCGGGCGCGGGTAAAGCCGCCGCTCGTTAATAAGCAGGGGCCGTGAGCGGCGCGGGCGATCTCCGCGACCAACTCGCGCGCCGCATCCGCGAGACCGGGCCGTTGAGCCTGGCCGAGTACATGGAAGCGGCGCTCTGGGACAAACGGTTGGGCTATTACGCTACGCGCGAACCCATCGGCGCCAAGGGCGATTTCATCACCTCGCCCGAGGTGAGCCAGGTCTTCGGCGAATTGATCGGCCTCTGGTGCGCCGATCTCTGGCGGAAGATGGGCGCGCCCGATCCGGTGCTGGTGTGCGAGCTCGGCCCCGGCAACGGCACGCTGATGGCGGATTTCCTGCGCGCGGCGCGCGTGATTCCCGCGTTCCGCCGCGCCATCCAATTGCATCTGGTCGAGCGCTCGCCGAGTCTGCGCGCCATCCAGGAAAAGAAGCTCGCCGGAGAAGGCGCCGCCTGGCATGAGCCCGCGGACCAATTGCCGCCGGGCCCGCTGCTGCTCATCGCCAACGAATTTCTCGACGCCCTGCCCATCAGGCAATTCGAGCGCCGGAAGACCGGCTGGTTCGAGCGCCGCATTGGCCTCGACGCGGCGGGCGATCTTGCCTTCGAACCCGATCCCGTCCGCGCCCCCTATTCCTTTCCCGATTGGCCGGAAGGCAGCGTTGTTGAAATTTGCCCGGAAGCCCGGGAGATCGCCCGCGCCCTGGGCGGACGGCTGAAGGACGAGGGCGGGGCCGCGCTGCTGATCGATTACGGTTATTTCCCGGGCGCGCCGGGCGACAGCTTCCAGGCGGTATCGAAGCACCGGCGTTTCGACCCGCTCAAGGAGCCGGGAAGCGCCGATCTCACCGCCCATGTCGATTTCGCGGCGCTGGCCGAAGCCGCCACGCAAGCCGGGGCGCGCGTTTGGGGGCCGGTCAATCAGAGCGATTTCCTTTCGGCGCTGGGCTTGGCGGAGCGCGCGCGGAAGCTCGGCGCCGGCAAACCCGCCCAGGAAGCCGCCGCGATCGAAGCCGCCTGCCGCCGCTTGATCGATCCTTCGCAAATGGGCAGTTTGTTCAAGGCGCTGGCGCTGACGCATCCCGATTTGCCCGCGCCCGCGGGATTTGAATCATGATCGAGCTTTCCTCGCTGTCGCTGCCCGGCATCCGCCACGGCTTCTTCACCCGCGAGGGGGGTGTGAGCGCCGGGCTTTACGCCTCGCTCAATTGTGGCTTCGGCTCGAAGGACGAGACCGCGCATGTGGCCGAAAACCGCGCCCGCGCCATGAAGTCGCTGCGCCTTGTCCCGGCGGCGCTCGTGACATCCAAGCAAGTGCACGGCACCGAGACCGTGGTGGTGGAAAAACCCTGGCAAGAGGACCAGGCGCCGCGCGCCGACGCGCTGGTGACGCGCGAGCGCGGCCTGGCGCTCGGCATATTATCCGCCGATTGCGCGCCGATCCTGTTCGCCGATCCCGAGGCGCGGATCATCGGCGCGGCCCATGCTGGCTGGCGTGGCGCGCTCAAGGGCGTGATCGAATCGGCGGTGGCGGCGATGGAGGATCTGGGCGCCTCGGCGCCGCGCATTTGCGCCGCCATCGGCCCGTGCATCGGAAAATCCTCCTACGAGGTCGGGCCGGAATTCCCCGCGCCCTTCCTGGCGCAGGATCCGGCCAACGCCGTGTTCTTCGCGCCGTCGCCGAAGGCCGGGCATTTCCTGTTCGACCTGCCGGGCTACGCCGAAAAACGGCTCAAGGCCTTGGGCTTGAAGCGCGTGGAGATTTCGGGCGCCGACACGGCGGCCGAAGCGGCGCGGTTTTTCTCCTACCGCCGCGCTTGCCTCAAGGGCGAGAAGGGCCACGGCCTCGGACTTTCGGCCATCGCGCTCGCGCCCTGAAAGAACGGCGCGGATAGCTTTGCAACGGCGCAGCGAATATGATGCGCGCCGCATCATGCCCCGTCTCCGAGTCGCCGCTGTCCTGTTCGTCCTCGCCCTCGCCGCCTGCCAGGGCGACGGACGATCGTCGCCCGTGAGCCACGCCAATCTGGCGACGCCCACCCTCACGCCCCCCGACAGCGCCGGGATATTGGTGCTGGCGGTTTCGGGCGCGCCGTCGCCGGCCGCGACCGACATCGCCCAGGCCATGGCCGATGCGTTGCAACAAGCCGACGTGCTGGCGAGCACCAGCGCCTCGAACCAGCGCAGCTTCCGCCTCTCCTCCACCGTCACCACGCTCGCCGCCGGCGACGGCGGCGATGCCATCTTCATCACCTGGACCCTGGCCGACGCCAACGGCCGCAGGCTCGGCGGCGCCGAAAGCAACACCACGGCGAGCGAGGCGTCCTGGGCCCGGGGCGGCGATGACATCGCCCGCGCCTTGGCGAATCCCGCAGCACCCGCCCTCGCCAAGCTGATCGAAAGCGACGCGCCGCTGCCGCAGGGCAATGTGAACCCGGTGGTGGCGCTCGGTTCCGTGAGCGGCGCGCCGGGCGACGGCGATGTGGCACTCGTCCGCGCCATGGGCGCGGCGCTGGGGCGCGTCCATGTCGAGCTCGCCGATCCGGGCGGAAAACCCGATTACACCCTCTCGGGCTCGGTCGAAGTGTTGGCCCCCTCAGGCCCAAACCAGAAGGTCAAGGTGAGCTGGGCGCTGTTGCGCCCCGACGGCAGCGAGGTCGGGCGCGTCAACCAGGAGAACGCGGTGCCGGCCGGCAGCCTCGATCGCTTCTGGGGCGACATCGCCTTTGCCGTCACCGCCGCCGCCGCCCCCGGCGTCCGCCAGCTCATCGAACAGGCCGGGAATGCGCCCGGCGGCGCCTCCTAAGCCCATCTAAGCCCTTCGCCAAGCGGGGATTTTTCCGCTCCTTCGGCGGCAGAAGGGCGTTTACAGCCCAAGAACCCTTTGTTACATTCGCGCCCGCTTTGGCCCATCGGCGCGGAGCGCGGGCGGCCCATCCGGGCGCAAGGCCACGGACGGCGACACATATATGAAAATTCTCGCTTGCAACAGCAACCGCCCGCTGGCCGAGGCTATTTCGGCCTATCTCAAGACGCCGCTGACCGACGCCAGCGTGCGCCGTTTCTCCGATCTGGAAGTGTTCGTCGAGATCAACGAGAACGTGCGCGGCGAGGACGTGTTCGTGGTGCAGCCGACCTCTTATCCGGCCAACGACAACCTGATGGAATTGCTGGTGACGCTCGACGCGCTGAAGCGCGGCTCGGCGCGGCGCTCCACCGCCGTCATCCCCTATTACGGCTATGCCCGACAGGACCGCAAATCCGGCCCGCGCACGCCGATCTCGGCCAAGCTGGTCGCCAACATGATCACCGCCGCCGGCGCCGACCGCGTTCTCACCCTCGATCTCCACGCCGGCCAGATCCAGGGCTTCTTCGACATCCCGACCGACAACCTATTCGCCGCCCCGGTGTTCATCCAGGACATCAAGGAACGCTATGACGCCAAGGAGCTGGTCATCGTCTCGCCCGACGTGGGCGGCGTGTTGCGCGCCCGCGCGGTGGCGCGGCGGCTCGACGCCGATCTCGCCATCATCGACAAGCGCCGCGAGCGCGCCGGCGTATCCGAAGTCATGAACGTCATCGGCGACGTGCAGGGCCGCCGCTGCATCCTGGTCGATGACATCGTCGACAGCGCCGGCACGCTGTGCAACGCCGCCGAGGCGCTGATCGAGCGCGGCGCCAAGACGGTGGCCGCCTATGTCACCCATGGGGTATTGTCCGGCGGCGCGGTGGCGCGGGTCACCGCCTCGCCGATGGAAGCGCTCGTCACCACCGACAGCATCGCCGCCACCGAGGCGGTGCGGGTTGCACGCAACATCCGCCGCTTGACCATCGCCCCGCTGATGGCCGAAGCGATCAAACGCATCAGCGAGGAACGTTCGGTTTCGAGTCTGTTCGCCTGAAGGAGTTAGGACCATGGCCGCCACGATCACCTTGAGCGTCAAGCCGCGCGACGGCGCCGGACGCGGACCCGCCCGCGCCACGCGCCGCGCCGGACTCGTGCCCGGCGTGCTTTACGGCGAAGGCCTGAAGCCCACGCTGATCGCGGTCGATCCGCGCGAATTGACGCGCGAACTGGTCAAGCCGGGCTTCTTCGCCCGCCTGATCGAGGTCGAACTCAGCGGATCCAAGCATCGCGCGCTTCCGCGCGAGGTCCAGCTCGACCCGGTAACCGACCGGCCGGTGCATGTCGATTTCATGCGCGTGGGCGCCGGCACCAGGGTGACGGTTGCCGTGCCGGTCCGCTTCATCAACGCGGAGAATTCGCCCGGCATCAAGCGCGGCGGCATCCTCAACGTGGTGCGCCACGCGATCGACCTGCTCTGCCCGGTCGACGCCATTCCCGAACACATCACCATCGCGCTCGACGACATGGAGATCGGCGACAGCGTGCATATCAGCAAGGTGAAGCTGCCCGAGGGCACGCGGCCGGTCATCGGCCGCGACTTCACCATCGCCTCGATCGCCTCGCCGACCGCGGTGCGCGAAGAGGCGGCGGCAGCGGCGGCAGCGGCGGCAGCGGCCGTGGCGGCGGCAGCGGCGGCGGCCGAAGCCGGCGCCGAAGGCGAGGGCGAAGCGGGTGCGGCGCCGGCGGGCGCCACCCCGGGCGCGGCGCCGGGCGCGGGTGCGGCGCCGGGTGCGGCGAGTGCGGCGGGCAAACCCGCCGCCGGCGGCGCCGCGGGCGCGGCTCCCAAGGGCGACGCGAAGGCCGCGGCGGCCCCCAAGGCGCCGGCGGGCGGCGCGGCTCCCAAGAAGTAGCCGGGCCGTCCGATGCGGCTTCTGGTCGGGCTCGGCAATCCCGGGGCCCGCTACGAGCGTACCCGCCACAATCTGGGATTCATGGCGCTCGATTCGATTCAGAAAAGCCCCGGCTTCCGGCCCTGGCGCGCCAAGTTCCAGGGCGAGCTGGCCGAAAGCGCGGCCGCGGGCGAGCGCACATATCTTTTGAAGCCGCAGACCTTCATGAATCTTTCGGGCGACGCGGTGGGTGCGGCTTCGCGGCTCTACAAGCTCGCGCCCGAGCAGATCGCCGTGTTCCACGACGACATCGATCTCGATCCCGGCAAGCTCCGGGTCAAGCTCGGCGGCGGCAATGCCGGGCATAACGGGTTGCGCTCGATCGACGACGCCATCGGCAACAATTACTGGCGCGTGCGCGTCGGCATCGGCCACCCCGGGGCGCGCGAATTGGTCGAGCCCTATGTGTTGCAGAATTTCGAGGATGATGAGCTGGAATGGCTCGACCCGCTGATCGCGGCGATGACCGCGGCCTTCCCGCTGCTGGTATCCGACGACGCCAACGGTTTCGCCACCAAGGTGGCGGCGACCCTCCATCCCAATCCCAAGAACCCCCCGCCGGTTCAAGATTAGCCATGGGATTCAATTGCGGCATTGTCGGACTCCCCAATGTGGGCAAGTCGACGCTGTTCAACGCGCTCACCGCGACCCAGGCGGCCGAGGCGGCGAATTATCCCTTCTGCACCATCGAGCCCAATATCGGCCGGGTGGCGGTGCCCGACGAGCGGCTCGACGCGTTGGCGAAGCTCGCCCATTCGGTGAAGATCGTGCCGACGCAGCTGGAATTCGTCGACATCGCCGGGCTGGTGCGCGGCGCCAGCAAGGGCGAAGGCCTGGGCAACCAGTTCCTCGGCCATATCCGCGCGGTCGACGCCATCGCCCAGGTGCTGCGCTGCTTCGAGGACGGCAACGTCACCCATGTCGAAGGCTCGATCGATCCGGTACGCGACGCCGAAACCGTCGAGACCGAATTGATGCTGGCCGATTTGGAAAGCCTGGAAAAGCGCCGCGCCGCCGCCGAGAAAAAGGCCAAGGGCGCCGACAAGGAGGCGAAGGCCCAGCTCGATGTGATCGAGCCCATCCTGGCGGCGCTCAAGGCGGGGAAGCCCGCGCGAACCGTTTCATTGCCGCGCGAGGCACAGCCCATCCTCAAGGATATGCAATTGCTGACGGCGAAACCGGTGTTGTTCGTCTGCAATGTCGAGGAAGGCGCGGCGGCCAGGGGCAACGCCCAGTCCGCGCGCGCGGCGGAATACGCCAAGCGACAAGGCGCGCAATGCGTGGTGATTTCGGCCGCGATCGAATCCGAAGTGGCGCAATTGGCGCTCGAGGCCGAGCGGCGCGAATTCCTGGCGAGTTTGGGCCTCAAGGAGACCGGGCTCGCACGCATCATCCGCGCCGGCTACCGGCTCCTCGAGCTGGTGACGTTTTTCACCATCGGCCCCAAGGAGGCCCATGCCTGGACCGTGCGCCAGGGGGCCAAGGCGCCGCAGGCGGCGGGCGCCATCCACAGCGATTTCGAGAAGGGCTTCATCCGCGCCGAGGTGATTTCCTACGCCGATTACCTCGCCTCGGGCGGCGAGACCCAGGCCAAGGAGGCGGGCAAGATGCGGCTCGAAGGCGCCGACTACACCGTGCAGGACGGCGATATCCTGCATGTGCGCTTCAATCTTTAGTCCTGGCTCTGGAATTCGCCGCCGCCCTTCCCTAATATCGCCGCCGGCCAAAACCGACCGATAACAACCGATACCAACGAGGAGGAATTTCATGGGTGAGATGATTTCGCTGACCGCCAAGGACGGCTTCAAGCTCGGCGCTTATTTGGCCAAACCGAATGCCACGCCCAAGGGCGCCATCGTCGTCATCCAGGAGATTTTCGGCGTCAACCACCACATCAAGGCGGTGACCGACCGTTTCGCGGCGATGGGCTATGCCGCGGTGGCGCCGGCGCTGTTCGACCGCATCAAGCCGGGCATCGAATTGGGCTACGACCCCAAGAGCGTCGAGGAAGGCCGCGCGCTTCGCCCCAAGATCGCGGAGAAGGACACCCTCGCCGACACCCAGGCGGCGATCGACTACGCCAAGCAATTCGGCAAGGTGGCGGTGGTGGGCTATTGCTGGGGCGGCTCAATCGCCTTTTTCTCCACCACGCGGCTTTCGGGCGTGACCGCGGCGGTGGGTTATTACGGCGGCATGATCGCCGCCCATGCGGGCGAGAAGCCGCGCGTGCCGCTGATCCTGCACTTCGGCGACAAGGACCAGTCGATCCCGATGACCGATGTGGAGAAGATCAAGCAGGCCCAGCCGGGCTTGCCGATCTATGTCTACAGCGCCGGCCACGGTTTTTCCTGCGACGAGCGCCCGGCCTTCGACGCCGCCGCGAGCAAGCTCGCGCTCGAACGCACCACCGCGTTCCTGAAGAGCCATATCGGGTAGGCGGGGGTTACTCCGCCGCGCGGCGTTCCGGGAAGAGGCCGAGCAAGCCTTCGCGCGAGGCGGCGCAGATTCCGCGCTCGGTGATGAGGCCGGTGACGAGCCGCGACGGCGTCACGTCGAAAGCGGGATTGGCGGCCGGGCTCCCCTCGGGGATCACCCGCAGCCGCGCCAATCCGCCGCCCGGAAGCTTGCCCGAAATCTCAGCGAGTTCGCTCGGGTCGCGCTCCTCGATGGGTATTTTCCGCCCGTCGGAAATCGACCAGTCGATCGAGGGCGATGGCAGCGCCACGTAGAACGGCACCTTGTTGTCGAAGGCGGCCAAGGCCTTCAGATAAGTGCCGATCTTGTTGGCGACGTCGCCCGACGCCGTGGTGCGGTCGGTGCCGACAATGCAGAGATCGACCCTGCCCTGCTGCATCAGATGGCCCCCGGCATTGTCGGCGATGACGGTATGTTTCACGCCGTGGCTGCCGAGCTCCCAGGCGGTGAGGCTGGCGCCCTGGTTGCGCGGGCGGGTCTCGTCGACCCAGACATGGACCGGAATGCCCTGGTCGAAGGCGAGATAGATCGGCGCCAGCGCCGTGCCCCAATCGACCGCGGCGAGCCAGCCGGCGTTGCAATGGGTCAGGATTTCCACATGCCCCTTCTTGCCTTTTTTTTCCCAAGCCTTCTCGATGAGCGGCAGCCCAGCGGCTGCGATGGCGCGGTTGATGGCCACGTCCTCCTCGCAAATCTGGCCGGCGCGGGCATAGGCGGCGGCGGCGCGGCCCGATTGCGGCAAGGGCTTCAGAAGCGCGCGCAAATCTTCGACCGCCCAGCGCAGATTGACAGCGGTCGGCCGCGTGGCGAGCAGCGTCTTCGCCGCGCGGTCGAGCGAAACATCCGAGGCGTCCTCGCGCATCGCCAGCGCCATGCCATAGGCTGCTGTTGCGCCAATAAGCGGTGCGCCGCGCACCAGCATGGCGCGGATGGCATGCGCGGCTTCGTCCAGATTGCCGAGACGGCGTTTCTTCAATTCAAAGGGCAGCAAAGTCTGGTCGATGATCCCAATGCTTGACCCATCCGGCTCGAGCCAGATGGTGCGCATCGCCTGGCCGCCGACTTTCACTTGTCTATGTCTTGTTGAGGACGCGGCCCGCCACCGCGTCGAGCTTTTTCAGCAGGGCGGGATCGCGCTTGGCGGAATCGGTGATGATGGCGGTGTCGAGCGCGTGGCCGCAACCCTGCGGGCAGGCGCCCGCATCGCCGGCGATCAGCGGCACCACTTGCTTCACCAACGCCTTGGCCTTTCCGGCGTTCTGCGTCAGCACCTTGACGATCATCTCGACCGTGACGTGGTCGTGGTCGGGATGCCAGCAATCGTAATCGGTGACCATGGCCACGGTGGCGTAGCAAATCTCGGCCTCGCGGGCGAGCTTGGCCTCGGGCATGTTGGTCATGCCGATGACGTCGCAGCCCCATTGGCGGTAGAGATTGCTCTCGGCCAAGGTGGAAAATTGCGGGCCTTCCATCACCAGATATGTCCCGCGGCGCTTGATGTCGGCGCCGGCGGTTTCGGCCACCTTGGCGAGGTGATGGCCGAGACGCCCGCATACCGGATGCGCCATCGACACATGAGCGACGCAGCCGGTGCCGAAGAAGCTCTTCACCCGGGCGAAGCTGCGGTCGATGAACTGGTCGACCAGCACGAAGGTGCCGGGCGGCAATTCCAGCCGGAACGATCCCACCGCCGAGAGCGAAATAATGTCGGTCACGCCCGCGCGCTTCAACGCGTCGATATTGGCACGGAAATTGATTTCGCTCGGCGGGATGACATGGCCGCGGCCGTGGCGCGGCAGGAACACCACCTGGGTCCCGCCGAGCTTGCCGAAGCACAGCTCGTCCGAGGGCCGGCCGAAAGGCGATTCAACGCGTTTCCAGGCGACATCCGTCAGCCCCTCGATCTGGTAGAGGCCGCTGCCGCCGATGATGCCGATGATTCGCGAAACCACGCCGGTCTTCCCCCGTTGCGGGCGCCAGTCAAGCAGCGCAACCCCGAACCGGCAACAGGAATCGGCGGGCTGGGCGGGGTTGGACTGACGGAAGACTTAAGAGTCGTAGCCGTCCTTGCCGTGCAGGCTCGACCAGACGCGGCGCTTGGCGCCATAGAGCACGACGGCCAGCACCCCGAGGAAGATCATCACCTTGGCGCCGGTCCGCTTGCGCTCTTCCATGGTGGGCTCCGACGCCCAGGTGAGGAAGGTCGCCACGTCCTGCGCCTCCTGGTCGATGGTCGCCGGCGTGCCGTCGGCGAAGGTGACGCGGTTGTCCGTGAGCGGCGGCGGCATGGCGATCTGGTGGCCGGCGAAATACATGTTGTAGTTCATGCCCGCCGCCATTTGCACGCTGGCGGGCGCGTCGCGGAATCCGGTCAGGATGGCGTGGACGTAATCGGGGCCGCCGGCACGCGCCTTGACGATGACCGAGAGATCGGGCGGCAGCGCGCCGTTATTGGCGAAGCGCGCCGCCTTTTCGTTGGGGAAGGGCGCCACGAAATGATCCGCGGGCTGGCCCGGGCGCTGGAACATCTGGCCCTGGTCGTTGGGCCCGTCGGTCACCTGCTTGGTCGCCGCGATCGCCTTGACCTCGTCCGCGCTGTAGCCGAGCCCGGTCGGCCCCTCGAGATCGCGGTAGGACATGAGGTTCATCGAATGGCAGGCCGAGCAGACCTCGTTATAGACCTGGAAGCCGCGCTGCAACGCGGCCCGGTCGAACGTGCCGAATGGGCCCTTGAAGGACCATTCGATCTTTGGCATGGGCGGATTGTCGGCCTCTTGCGCCCAAGCGGCGGAGAATTGGCCCGCGCCCAAAACAAGCAGCCCCGTCAGCGCCATCGCAAGCCGCGTCATGGCTTTTGCCTCGCCGCGGCCGAGCGCCCGCCGCCCTTCTTCAAGACCGGGCTCGAGATGCTGGGCGGCAGCGGCAGGGGCACCTCGAGCCAGCCGAGGACCGGCAGCAGCACCAGGAAATGGAGGAAGTAGTAGAAGGTGCCGATGCGCCCGATGACGACGAACCAGCCTTCGGGCCGGTGCGCGCCGACCCAGCCCAGCACGAAGCAGTCGATCACCAGAATCCAGAACACCCATTTATAGACCGGGCGGAAATACGAGCTGCGCACCGGCGAGGTGTCGAGCCAGGGCACGACGAACAGCACCAGGATCGAGCCGAACATGACGCAGACGCCCAAGAGCTTGATCGGGACCGAGCGCAGGATGGCGTAGAAGGGCAGGAGGTACCATTCCGGCACGATCTCGGGCGGGGTCTGCAGCGGATTGGCGGGGATGTAGTTGTCCGGATCGCCCAGCAGATTGGGGAAAAGAACACGAACAGCGCGAAGATCAGCAGGAACACGCCCAGGCCGAACATGTCCTTGATCGTGTAATAGGGGTGGAACGGCATCGTGTCCTGCGGCCCCTTCCGATCGATGCCCAGCGGGTTGTTCGAGCCGTGCTGATGCAGCGCGATCACGTGCAGCACCACCACGCCGACGATCACGAACGGCAGCAGATAGTGCAGCGCGAAGAAGCGGTTCAGCGTCGGGTTGTCGACCGCGAAGCCGCCCCACAGCCAGGTGACGATCTCGTTGCCCACGCCGGGAAACGCCGAGAACAAATTGGTGATGACGGTCGCGCCCCAGAAGCTCATCTGGCCCCAGGGCAGCACATAGCCCATGAACGCCGTCGCCATCATCAGCAGCAGGATCACCACGCCCAGCATCCACAGCAGCTCGCGCGGCGCCTTGTAGGAGCCGTAATAGAGCCCGCGGAAGATGTGGATGTAGACGACGATGAAGAACAACGACGCGCCGTTCATGTGGATGTAGCGCATCAGCCAGCCGTAATTCACGTCGCGCATGATGCGCTCGACCGAGTCGAACGCCATCGGCGGTGTTCGGCGTGTAGTTCATCGCCAGGAAAATGCCGGTGACGATCATGATCACCAGCATGACCCCGGCGAGCGAGCCGAAATTCCACCAGTAGTTCAAATTCTTCGGCGTCGGATATTGATTGAGTTCGTGATCGAGGAAGGTGAACACCGGCAGGCGGTGATCGATCCAGCGCAAGATTTTATTCTGCGGCAAGGCCATGATTGCGCCGTTCTAGATCTGCTCGATCGAGGCGAAGTCGAAGGTGGAATCGGGCGGGTTCTCGCCGATGCGCACGACCTTGTCGCTGACGAAATGATAAGGCGGCACCGGCAGATTGTAGGGCGCGGGCACGCCGCTGAAGACGCGTCCGGCGAGGTCGTAGCGCGAGCCGTGGCACGGGCAGAAATATCCCCCCGGCCAGTTGGCGCCGAGCGCGCCGCCCGCGGCCGGCGTGAAGCTGGGGATGCAGCCCAAATGGGTGCAGATGCCTACCAGCACCAGGAATTCCGGCTTGATCGAGCGGTGCCAGTTCTTGGCGTAAGGCGGCTGCTGGAGCTCGTTCGAATCCGGATCGCGCAACAGGCTCACATCCTGGGCGGATTGCAGCTTCGTCAATTCGTCCGGGTTGCGGCTGACGATGAAGACCGGACGCGAGCGCCACAGCACCACGATCTGCTGGCCGGGCTGGATGCTGGAGATGTCGATGTCGATCGGCGCGCCGGCGGCCAACACGTCCTGCGCCGGATTCATGCTCTTGATGAGCGGCCAGGCGGCGCAGGCCGCGCCCACGCCCATCAGCGCATTGGCCGCGATCACCAGGAAATCGCGCCGCGTGCCCCCCTCGGGATGTGCGCTTGCCGTTTGCGAATGCGCCGATTCCGTCATGAAGCTCCCTTTTCCCCCGCCCCGTCTTAAAGGGTTGTCGCGAAGCTATACGGTTGAACGAACACTTCTATGCGACATCCTGCCGCATCGCGGGCGCAAATCCAGGGCCCGAGCGGCTGATCCGGCGCGGGCTGGACAAGGGCCGAAACTATCCACAAGCTTCTCCACCATGCGCCTCGCCCTCTACCAGCCCGACATCCCGCAAAACGCCGGATCGATTCTGCGCCTCGCCGCCTGTTTGGGCGTGGGGGTGGACATCATCGAGCCTTGCGGATTCGTGCTCGACGACCGGCGGTTGAAACGCGCGGCGATGGATTATCTGGGCCGGGCCGAGATCACCCGCCACAGCTCCTGGAACGCCTATATCGGAACGAAGCGGGCCGGCAGGCTGGTGCTGCTTTCGACCAAGGCGCGTCTCCCCTATCATCGCTTCGCCTTCGCGGCGGGAGATACGCTGCTGCTGGGCCGCGAATCGGCGGGCGTGCCGCCGGAGGTGGCCGAGGCCGCCGACGAGCGCGTGCTGATCCCGATGCGCCCGGGGCTGCGCTCGTTCAATGTCGCGCTGGCGGCGGCGTTGGCTTTGGGCGAGGCGTTGCGCCAGACCGGCTTGTTGCCGGAGGACGGGGCCAGGGACGAAAGATGAGCGAAGCGGAAGACGCCGAGGTGCAAAAGGCCCTGGCCGCGGCCTGGTTCGCCGAGCTGCGCGACCGTGTCTGCGCCGTGTTCGAAAGCATCGAGGATGAATACGCCGCGGCGCGGCCCGCCGAAGGCCCGGCTGGGCGCTTCGAGCGCAAGGCGTGGCGGCGCGAGGGCGGCGGCGGCGGCGAGATGTCGCTCATGCATGGCTGCGTGTTCGAGAAGGTCGGCGTCAACGTCTCGACGGTGTGGGGCGAATTCTCGCCCGAATTCCGCGGCCAGATCCCGGGCGCGGCGCAAGACCCGCGTTTCTGGGCGAGCGGCATCTCGCTGGTGGCGCATCCGCGCTCGCCCTTGGTGCCGGCCGCGCATATGAACACGCGGCATCTGCGCACCACCAAATGGTGGTTCGGCGGCGGATCGGATTTGACGCCGATCTTTCCTGAGGAAGCCGACACACGCGATTTCCACCAGGCGCTCGAAGCCGCCTGCGCCGCGCACGATCCGGGCTATTACCCACGCTTCAAAAAATGGTGCGACGAGTATTTTTTCCTGAAGCACCGCAATGAGCCGCGCGGCGTCGGCGGCATCTTCTACGACGATTTCAACAGCGGCGAATGGGACGACGATTTCACCTTCACCCGCGACGTAGGCGAGGCGTTTTCGCGCATATATCCGCGCCTCGTGCGCCGCAACATGCTGCGCCCCTGGACCCAGGAGCAGCGCCGCGAGCAATTGGTGAAGCGCGGCCGTTATGTCGAGTTCAATCTGCTTTACGACCGCGGCACGCTGTTTGGATTGAAGACCGGCGGCAATGTCGAGGCGATCTTGATGTCGCTACCGCCGGCGGTGCTGTGGCCTTAGAGCCGCGCTAGCGCCTCGGCTGCGAGCGCGCCCAGAATCACGACCGCCCAGGGCGGCACGCGCGCGAATTGCAGCAGCGCGAAGGCGCCGAGCGCGAAGGCGAAGTCGCGCGCGTCGAACACGGCGTTGACGAAGATCGGGTTGTAGAGCGCCGCCAGCAGCAGCCCGACCACTGCGGCGTTGACGCCCTTGAGCGTGGATTGCGCGGCTTGGTTGGAGCGCAACTCGCTCCAGAACGGCAGCGTGCCCACCACCAGCAGAAAGCCGGGCAGGAAGATCGCGACGAGGGCGAGGCACGCCGCCTGCCAGCCGCCGGGCGCGGGCCCCATCACCACGCCGAGATACGCCGAAAAGGCGAAAATCGGCCCGGGCAGCGCCTGGGCCGCGCCGTAACCGGCGAGAAATTCGTTTTGCCCGACCCAACCGCGCGGTACCACCACCGCGTCCAGGAGCGGCAGCAGCACATGGCCGCCGCCGAATACCAGCGCGCCCGAACGGTAGAAGCCGTCGAAAAGCTGCCAGCCAGTGCCGCCCTGGGACGCCGCCAGCGGCAAGAGCGCGAGCAATGCCGCGAAGACGACCAACGCGCCAACCGACACGCCGCGCGAAACCGGCGGTTTGATATGTTTTGCCGCGTGGCGCGCTTCGCCCGGCAGGAATCGCCAGCCGATCAGCGCGCCGAGGCCGATCGCGCCCAATTGGCCCCAGATCGACGGCACCGACAAAACCAGAATCGCCGCCGCCAGCGCCAGCAGCGCGCGTTGCGCGTCGGGCGCGAGCGCGCGCGCCATCGCCCACACCGCCTGCGCCACCACCGCGAAAGCGACCAGCTTCAAGCCGTGCAGCCACGGCGCATGGGCGAGATCGCCCAAACTCGCCATGCCATAGCCGAACCCGGCCATAAGCAGCGCCGAGGGCAAGGTGAAGCCGATCCAGGCGGCGAGCGCGCCCAGTAATCCCGCGCGCAGCAGGCCAACGGCGATGCCGAATTCGCTCGAGGACGGGCCGGGCAGGAATTGGCACAGCGCCACCAGATCGGCATAGCCCGCCGCGTCGAGCCATTTGCGCTTGTCCACGAATTCGGCGCGGTAATAGCCCAGATGCGCCACCGGCCCGCCGAAGGAGGTGAGGCCGAGCTTCAGGAATATCGCCAGAATCTCCAGAGGCGAAGAGCGCTCCGCCCGGACGCGCCTAGCCATGCCGGGCGATCCGGCGCTTGGCTTCGGCGAGGCAATCCTTCTGCTTGGCCTTGAAGTCGCCCGCTTCCCACCAGGCGGCAAGCGCGTGGAGCAATTGCCCAAGCTCCGGCCCCGGCTTCATGCCGAGCTTGGTCAGATCGCGGCCCTTGAGCGGAAACTCGACCGGCTTCCATTTCTTGGCCAAAGCCAACAACGGCTTCAGGCGCTTTTCATCATTCGCCGCCGCCGCCGCGAGCAAGGCGCGGTCGCCATAAACCTCGCGGCCCAGACGATAGAGCGCGCGGCGTTGCGCGGGCGCGGCGGCGGAAATATCCAAGGGCGGGGCGGCCGTGAGTTCGGCCAACCGACCGCGTTGGGTGTTGGAAAGCTTTAGTCGCGAAGCAACCAGATCGGCGTCGCGGTCGATCAGCGCGGCGAGGCGGCGCAGCGGATCGGGTCCGGATTTGGACGGGGGTTCGAGCGCGACCAGGTTCCGGAGCCGCTCCAGCCCCGAGGCTTCGGGCAGGAAGGCCGAGAGCACCCCGTCCTCCTGCATGAACTGCAAGGCCGGCAACGGGTCGCGCGCCGAGAGCAGCCGCAGCGTCTCGTTGGCGATGCGCTCGCCCGAAAGATTGGACAGGAGATAAGCGAGGGTACGGCAGGCGAGGCGAGCCGGCCCGTCGGGCGCGGTTTTGCCATAATGCGCGAAGAAGCGGTAGAAGCGCAGGAGCCGCAGCACGTCCTCGCGGATGCGCGTCGCCGGGTCGCCGACGAAACGCACCCGCCCCGTCTTGAGATCGGGCAAGCCCGCGACGTAATCGAACACCCTTCCCTCGGCGTCGAGGAAGAGCGCGTTCATGGTGAAGTCGCGGCGCACCGCGTCCTCCGCCCAATCGGCGGCGAATTCGACGTCGGCATGGCGGCCATAGGTCTTGACGTCGCGGCGCAGTGTGGTGATTTCGTAATGGCGCTTGCCCGCCACCGCCGTCACCGTGCCGTGATGGAGGCCGGTCGGAATCGCCTTGAGCTTGGCCGCTTTGAGCCGTTTCATCACCTCGGCGGGCAGCAGCGGCGTGGCGATGTCGATGTCCTTGACCGGGCGCTTCAAGAGCGCGTCGCGCACCACGCCGCCGACGAAACGCGCCGCGCCGCCCTTGGCCGTCAGCGCCCTCATCACGGCGCGGCACGAGGCCTCCTTCATCCAGGCCTGCGGCTTCAAATGCGGGGAAATTTCCGCCATCAGCGTTGCCCCGTCGGCGGCACCACCTGCCCCGGCACCACGGATCCCCCCTCGACATGGGGCGGCACGTATTGGCCGGAGGGATTGCCGCCGGCGTCGATGCCGACGGTGAACAGCACGATCGCCGCGGCGGCGAGACCCGCGAGCACCAGCCAGGTCCAGGGCCGGCTCGCGCTTCCGGTCTCTTCCTTGCGGCCGAAGGCGTAGTACCACAGGAAATAGAGCGCGGTCGGCGCCAGCAGCGGCAGTAGCACGGTGAGTGCGACCCGGATCATGAAGGTGATTTCACAGGGCTCAGCACCTCGGCCAGATTCACCAGGATTCCGGCGGTGGCGCCCCATATGTAGCGATTCTGGTAAGGCAGCACGAAGAAGCTACGCATGCCGTTCTTGAGCTGGCGGGTTTCGCGCTTGTGATTGGCGCGGTCGAGGATGAAGGATAGGGGCACCTCGAAGGCCTCGGTCACCTCCTGGGGATCGAGACGCAGGGAGAAGGGTGCCACCACCAGCCCGGCCACCGGCACGATCTCGTAGCCGGTGCCGGTGATATAGGTGTCGAGCCGCCCGATCACCTCGATGCGCGAATGCGCCAAGCCGATCTCCTCCGCAGTTTCGCGCAAGGCGGCCTGGACCGCGTCCTTGTCGCCCGGCTCGACCCGGCCGCCGGGCAGCGAGATCTGTCCGGCATGGGCGGAGAGATTGTCGGTCCGCTGCGTCAGCAGCACTTGAAAACCCGATGCGCGCTCGACCAGCGGCACCAGCACCGCCGCCGGCGTCAGCCCCGGCGGCAATTTGACGTTGGGATCGAGCAGATGGTCGCCGCGCACCCGCTCGCTGTCGAAGGAACGGATGCCGGGTTGGTGCGCGGTGAAACGCGCGCGCAACCCCGAAGCGGTCAAAGATTCGGACCGAGACTGCCCAGCGGAAAGAATTTGCCCTTGCTCCATACCCCGAACAGAGTCGTGTCGCCGACCCTCTCCTCTCGTCCTAATTCGACCAATTCATAGACCACCGGCCGGGCCAAGCGGGCCTCAAGCCGGTTTCGCACCAGGATATAGGGGATAGGCCCACCCGTCACTTTATCCGGCGTCACGCGCAACGGATGGCCGGCGTCGAGCGTCACGGTTTGGTCAAGATTGGTGCGGAAGCTTAGCGCCTGAAGCGGCGTTCCGGGGTTTAGGGCCTCGAGCGCAACCGCCAGGAAAGGCGCGTCCTCGACCGTCACCCGGCCGCGCTCGGCCGGGGTCGAAAGCCAGTATTGGCCCGCTTCGTCGCGTTCCAGCACGCCCGCGAAAAGCCGCACCAGGGCCATGCGATTTATTGAAGAGCCGCGATAGAACCAGCTACCATCACGGGCAATGCGGATGTCGAAATGCCCGCAATCGCGCGGCGCGGTTTTGGCGCCGGCGGCGGGAAGGGAAGCGGATGCGGCCAGGCGCGCGAGTTCGGCTTGCGCCTTGTTGCCGTTGTCCATGTGCGTCCCTCTCCGGGTCTTGTTGGAGGAGCCCGACCGATGAGCAGCGAAAGTCCGATCGCCAAACCCGCGAGCGCGGACGAGCCCGCCGCGGTCGCCGAGATCGAGGCGCTGGGCGCGCGCCTCGCGGCGGTGCGCCAACGCATCGGCCGGGTCATCTTCGGCCAGGGCGCGGTGGTGGATCAAGCCCTGATCACGCTCCTTGCGGGAGGGCATGCCCTCCTGATTGGGGTCCCGGGCCTCGCCAAGACGCGGCTGGTCGAGACGCTCGGCACCGTGCTCGGGCTCGACGACAAGCGCATCCAATGCACGCCCGATCTCATGCCGGCGGACATTCTCGGTTCGGAAGTGCTGGAGGAAAGCGACACCGGACGGCGCGGCTTCCGGTTCATTCCCGGGCCGGTGTTCTGCCAACTGCTGATGGCGGATGAGATCAACCGCGCCAGCCCGCGCACCCAATCGGCGCTGCTCCAGGCGATGCAGGAAGGCCGCGTCTCGGTCGCGGGCCAGTATCACCCGCTCCCGAAGCCCTTCCACGTGCTGGCGACCCAGAACCCGCTCGAACAGGAAGGCACATATCCGCTACCCGAGGCGCAGCTCGACCGTTTCCTGTTGCAGATCGACGTCGGCTATCCCGATTTGGAATCCGAGCGGCAGATGCTGCTCGCGACCACCGGCATTGCCGAGGACAGCGCCGGGCCGGTGCTGACCGGACCCGAGCTGCTGGCGGCGCAGCGTTTGGTGCGGCGCGTGCCGGTGGGCGAAAGCGTGGTCGAGGCGATCCTAAAACTGGTGCGTTCGGGGCGGCCCGGCGACAAGCCCGACGAGGCGCGCAAGGATATCGCCTGGGGCCCGGGGCCGCGCGCCAGCCAGGCCTTGATGCTGGCCTCGCGCGCCCGCGCGCTTTTGGACGGGCGGCTCGCGCCCTCGGTCGACGACGTGGTGGCGCTCGCCCATCCGGTGTTGCGCCACCGCATGGCGCTGACCTTCGCTGCGCGCGCCGACGGCATCGGCATGGCGCAGGTGATCGACCGGCTCGTGGCGCCGCTGTTGTGATGGCCCCCCGACTTAAGGATGGGCCCGCCGCGCTGCGCCACCGGGCCGAAGCCGCCGCATCGGCGCTGCCGCCGCTGCTGATCGAGGCCACGCGGGTGGCGGCCACGGTGGCGCAAGGGACCCATGGCAGGCGACGCACCGGCCAGGGCGAAACCTTCTGGCAATTCCGCCCTTACGAGCCGGGCGAGCATGCTGGCCGCGTCGATTGGCGCGTCAGCGCCAAATCGGACCGGCTTTACGTGCGCGAGACCGAATGGGAGGCGGCGCAAAGCGTTTTCCTGTGGTGCGATTCCTCCGCCTCGATGGATTACGCCTCGACGCAAGATTGGCCCAGCAAACGCGCACGCGCCGATCTGCTGACGCTGGCGCTGGCGGCGTTGCTGGTGCGCGGCGGCGAACGCGTGACCCTGTTGGGCTCGGGCCTCGCGCCCGGCCATGGCCGCTTCGCACTCGACCGCCTGGCGTTGCTGCTCGAACGCGGCGGCGGCAAATCGGCGGAGGATCTGCCCGGCTTCGAGAATCTGCCGCGTCACGCCCATATGGTGCTGATGGGCGATTTCCTCGCGCCGCTCAACATCATCCATGAACGCGTGCTGCGCTTCGCCGATGCCGGGCTGAAAGGTCATGTGCTGCAAATCCTCGATCCGGCGGAAGAGAACCTGCCCTTCGCCGGGCGCGTGCGCTTCGAAGGGCTGGAGCGGGAAAGCCCGCTGCTGATCGGCCGGGTCGAGGCGATCCGCGCCGCCTATATCGAGAAGCTGGCGCGCCACCGCGCCGGGCTGGCGGCGTTGACGCGGCTCGCCGGCTGGAGTTTCGGCGTTCACCGCACCGATCAATCGCCGCAATTGGCGCTGCTCGCACTTTATCGCGCCTTGGCCGGAGACTAGTTCATGCTGAGCCTCGGCCCCCTCGCCTTCGCCGCGCCTTGGCTGCTCCTCGGCCTGGCGGCGTTGCCGGCGCTGTGGTGGCTGTTGCGCGTGACCCCGCCCGCGCCCCGGCGCGTGTTCTTCCCGGCACTGCGCCTGCTGCAAGGCCTCGATCCGGCGCAAGAGACCCCGGCCAAGACGCCGCTTTGGCTTCTGCTGCTGCGTCTGATGTTGGCGGCTTGCGTCATCCTGGCGCTGGCCCAGCCGCTGCTCAATCCACGGGCGCCACTTTCCGGCGGCGGCACGCTGGTGATCGCGGTCGATGACGGCTGGAGCGCGGCGCGGCATTGGGACGATATCCGCGCTTCGCTCGACGAACGGATCGACCGGGCGCGGCGCGAGGGCAACGACATCGTGCTGCTCGATACCGCGCCGGCGCCGGGATCGGGCGCGCCGCCCGATCTGTCGCTGCTGCGGCCAGAAGACGCCCATGCCGCGGCGGAAGCGCTTCATCCCAGGCCCTGGCCCGAGGACCGACTGGCGGCGCTGGCGCGGTTGAAGCGGCTCAATCCGTCCGGCGTGGCGGATATAATCTGGCTTTCCGACGGCATCGATAATGGCGACGCGGCGGATTTCGCCGAAGGCTTAAAGAAATTCGGGCCCGTGCGCGTGCGGAGCGAAAGCGGCAACGATCTTCCGCGCTTGCTCGCCCCTACCAGCCCCGACGACAAGGATCTGACCGCGACTATCGCGCGCGCCGATCCGACGCTGCCCGAAACGCTGTTTGTCCGCGCCTTGGGCGAAGATGGCAGGCTGCTGGCGCGCGCCAAGGTTGATATCCCGGCGGGCGAGACTCAAGCGCTGGCGCGGCTCGACATGCCGTCCGAACTCCGGAACCGCGCCACTTCCATTGCCATCGAGGGCGAATCCTCTTCCGGCGCGGTGTTGCTGCTGGACGAGCGCTGGAAGCGCCGGCCGGTTGGGATTCTGGCACCAAGCGCCAATGCCCAGCCACTGTTGAGCGGCGCCTATTATCTCGACAAGGCGCTGTCGCCTTTCAGCGAGGTGCGCGAGAGCGATGTCGGATCTCTGCTGCAAGGCGGCATCGCCGTGCTGGCATTGCCCGACGGCGCGGCGTTGGGCGACGCGGACAAAGCCGCCGTGACGCAATGGCTCGGCCAGGGCGGCACGGTGCTGCGCTTCGCCGGGCCACTCTTAGCCGAGCAGGACGATGACGGGTTGCTGCCGGTCACCTTGCGGCGCGGCGGGCGCACGCTCGGCGGCGCGCTATCCTGGGAACAGCCGCTGCATCTGGCACCGTTTTCCGCCGACAGCCCCTTTGCTGGGCTCGATATCCCGCCCGACGTCACGGTGTCGCGCCAAGTGCTGGCCGAGCCGACGCTCGATCTGGCGTCCAAGACCTGGGCCCGGTTGCAGGACGGCACGCCGCTTGTCACCGCCGAGAAGCGCGGCAAGGGCTGGCTGGTCTTGGTCCACACCACGGCCGATCCGGAATGGTCGAACCTCGCCATCTCCGGGCTGATGGTGGAGATGCTGCGGCGCGTGGTAGGGCAAAGCCAGGGGGTTTCGGGCGAGACGGACAAGCCCCTGCCGCCGGTCGAGCTGCTGGACGGCTTCGGGCGGCTGCAAGCAGCGCCCGCCTCGGCCGAGATCGTGGCGCAAGGTGAATTCGCCAAGACCCTGGCGTCGCAGCGCCACCCGCCGGGTTTCTATGGCGGCGCCGATTCCCGCCGCGCGCTGAACCTCGCCCCCGCAGTCAAAGGCTTCGCACCCTTGCCCGAGCTGCCGGGTGTTTCCCGTGAAACATACGCGCGTTCCTCGGCCGAGTTCGATTTCCGCCCGCCGCTTTTGGCGCTGGCCTTCCTGCTGCTGCTGATCGATCTCGCCGCAGGCTTGGCGCTGCGCGGCCTTTTGCCGGCGATGCGGCGTGGCGCGGCGTTGCTGCTGCTGCTGATCCCGACCATTCATCCGGCGCGCGCTGCCGGCCCGGACGATTTCGCCATCAAGGCGGCGAGCGAATTCCATCTCGCCTATGTGGTGACCGGCCTACCCGACGTGGACGCGGAATCGCGCCAGGGCCTGGCCGGGCTGTCGCTCATCCTCAACCAGCGCACCTCGGTCGAGGCGGCCGAGCCGATGGGCGTCGATGTCGAGAAGGACGAGCTGATCTTCTTCCCGCTGCTCTATTGGCCGGTGGCCGAGGGCGAGCATGTCCCCTCGGCCAATGCCGCTTCCAAGCTGCAACGCTATCTCGCCAGCGGCGGCACCATCCTGTTCGACACCCGCGACTCCGGATCTGGCAATGCCGTTTCCGCGGCGCAGGCGGAGAACCAGCTGAAGCGCCTGACATCCGGGATCGAGGTGCCGCCGCTCATTCCCGTGCCGCCGGATCACGTCCTCACCAAATCGTTCTATCTGATGGAGGATTTCCCCGGGCGCTGGGCCGGCGGAACGCTGTGGCTCGAGCCGACCCAGGGCGGGGTCAATGACGGCGTCGCCAGCGTCATCGCCGGCGGCAATGAATGGGCCGGCGCCTGGGCGGTGGACGCCAAGAACCACCCGCTTTATGCGGCGGTGCCGGGCGGCGAGGAACAGCGCGAGATGGCCTATCGCTTTGGCGTCAATCTGGTGATGTACGCGCTCACCGGCAATTACAAGACCGACCAAGTGCATGTGCCGGCGATCCTGGAAAGGCTCGGACAATGAGCGGCTGGAGCCTGGGTTTCTCGCCGCTTTTGCCGTGGTGGGCGATATCCGCTTTCGCGCTCGCGGCGGCCGTGCTGTTGGGATTCGGCGCCTGGCGGCGGGCGCGCGGCGCGGCCTGGCGGCTCTTGGCCTGCACCGCCTTGGCGCTCATCGCCGCCGGCCCGTCGCTGGTCGAGCAGAAGCGCGAGGTCCAGCGCGACGTCGCCGCGGTGGTAATAGATGAATCGCCGAGCATGCGCATCGGCGACCGCCGGCAAATCGCGGTGGACGCGCTCAAGGAATTGTCCGCCCAACTCGCGCGCTTTCCCGATCTCGAGCTGCGCGAAATCCACGCCGGCGATCCCGGCGGCGACATATCGGCCGCCGACCAGGGCACGCAGCTTTACACCGCACTCGCCCGCGGCCTCGCCGACGTGCCGCGCCAGCGCATCGCCGGCGCGGTGATGATTTCCGACGGCGAGATTCACGACATGCCGGCGCCCGTGCAGATGGATTTGGGCGCGCCGCTTCATGTTTTTCTGGTGGGCAAGCCGGGCGAGGCCGACCGCCGCCTCGAAATCGAGGACGCGCCCAAATTCGGCCTCGTGGGCAAGGAGGTGGCGCTCAAGCTCAAGGTGGAGGATTTGCCCGATACCGGAAAGACCGGCGGCGCGGCGCAGCTCACCATCCGCAAGGATGGCGGGCTGCCGGTGATCCACAGCGTCGCCATCGGCCAGGATTTGTCGATTTCGGTCGTCATCGACCATGGCGGGCCGAACGTGATCGAGATTTCGGTCGAGCCGGGCCCGCATGAATTGACGCTCGACAACAACCGCGCCGCCTTCGTCATCAACGGCGTACGCGACCGGCTCAAGGTGCTGCTGGTTTCGGGCGAGCCCCATGCGGGCGAGCGCACCTGGCGCAACATCCTCAAATCCGATCCGTCGGTCGATCTCATCCATTTCACCATCCTGCGCCCGCCGGAAAAGCAGGACGGCACGCCCATACGCGAGCTGTCGCTGATCGCCTTCCCGATCCGGGATCTGTTCGACGTCAAGATCGACGATTTCGATCTCATCATCTTCGACCGCTACCGCCAGCGCAGCGTGCTGCCCATGGTCTATCTCGAGAACATCGCCAATTACGTGCGCAACGGTGGCGCGCTCTTGGAGGATTCGGGCCCGGCCTTCGGCACGCCCTTGAGCCTCTACCGCACGCCCTTGGGCGCGGTCTTGCCGGCCGAACCCACCGGCAACGTGTTCGAGGCGGGTTTCGTGCCGGATGTGAACGCGCTCGGAAGGCGCCATCCGGTGACCGAGGATCTGCCGGGATTGCCCGACGACCCCAAGGCCGCGCCCAAATGGGGCCGCTGGTTCCGCGACGTCGACGCCTTGCCGCATCGGGGCTCGACCATCATGACCGGCTATAACGGCCATCCGCTTTTGGTGCTCGACCGCGTCGGCAAGGGGCGCGTCGCCCAGCTGTTGTCGGATGAAATGTGGCTGTGGACGCGCGGCTATGAGGGCGGCGGCCCGCAGGCCGAGTTGTTGCGCCGCATCGTCTATTGGCTGATGAAGGAGCCCGATCTCGAGGAAAACGATCTGCGCGCCGATGTCGCGGGGAACCGGCTCGACATCACCCGTCAATCGCTCGAAGCCGGTGACAATCCGGTCGAGGTGACCGGCCCCGGCGGCCAGAGCCAGACCGTAACGCTTACGCCCCAAACCGGCGGGCGCAGCACCGCGAGCCTGCCGGTGACGGAAAGCGGGCTATACCGCGTCGTCGACGGCGACCGCACCGCGCTCGCCGCGGCCGGATCGCTCAACCCGATCGAGATGTCCGATGTGCGCGTCACCGACGCGAAGGTCGCGGCCGACGTCGCATCATCGGGCGGCGGCGTGTTCTGGCTCGGATCGGAAGGGATGCCCGGAATCCGCCGCGTCGAGCCCGGACGGTCGGCCGCCGGTTCGGACTGGCTGGGCTTGCGATCCAACGAGGATTACGTGGTGACTGGCGTCGCCGAGACGCCGCTTTTGCCGGGGGCGCCGGCGCTTATCCTCGCGCTCGGATTCCTTGTTCTCGCCTGGAGACGCGAGGGCCGGTAACCCACTGGCGATGCCGCGGCCGGGCCCGGCCTCTTAGGGGTGGGCGGGAGGCGTCTTTTCGGCTAATTTCCCGGCCCCGGAGGAGGACTTTCCACCCCCATGTGGCGCCGCATTTTTCCACCCATCCACCCGGATGGCTGGCGTTTCATCGCCGGCTTCGCGGTGGTGATGCTGATCCTGTTCTGGCTCTTCTGGCCGCTGGGCTGGATCGGGCTGGCGCTCACGCTGTGGTGCGCCGCCTTCTTCCGCGATCCGTGGCGGGTGAGCCCGCAACGCGCCGGGCTGGTGCTGGCGCCGGCCGACGGCACAGTGGTGACAATCGACGAGTTGCCGCCGCCCGCCGAGTTGGAGATGGGAAACGCCCCCATGCGGCGCATCGGCATTTTCCTCTCGCTCCTGGACGTGCACATCAACCGCAGCCCGGCCGGGGGCAAGGTCACGAAGCTCGCCTACCGGCAAGGGAAGTTCTTGAACGCCAGCCTCGACAAGGCCTCGGCCGAGAACGAGCGCATGGCGATCCGCCTCCGGACGGCGGAGAACGACATCGCCGTGGTGCAGGTCGCCGGTCTCGTCGCGCGGCGCATCGTGTGCAATTTGCTCGAGGGACAAGACGTGGCGGCGGGCCAGCGTTTCGGCCTGATCCGCTTCGGCAGCCGGGCCGAGCTCTATCTGCCGCTCGATGCCGCGCATTTCGCGGTGATGGGGCAGCGCATGATCGGCGGCGAGACCGTGCTCGCCGATCTCAACGCCCGCGAAGCCGCGCGTTCGGGCGTGGTGCACTGACATGGCGCTGAGACGACCGCGCCGGTTGCGCGTCAAGCCGATCGCCGGGTTCTCGCTCAACCGGCTGATCCCGAATATCCTGACGCTGCTGGCGCTGTGCGCCGGCATGACCGCGATCCGCCTCGCGCTGCTCGACCGCTTCGAGCCCGCCGCGGCATCGGTCATCTTCGCCGGCGTGCTCGACGGCATCGACGGGCGCATCGCCCGGCTGTTGAAGGGCACCTCGACCTTCGGCGCCGAGCTCGATTCGCTGTCGGATTTCGTCAGCTTCGGCGTGGCGCCGGCGACCTTGCTCTACGTCTGGACCATGGACGGGCTGCACGGCATCGGCTGGGCGCTGGCGCTGCTGTTCACGGTGTGCTGCGCGCTGCGCCTCGCGCGCTTCAACACCCAGCTCGGCTCGGATCTGCCCTCCTACGCCACCAATTACTTCACCGGCGTGCCGGCGCCGGCCGCCGCCGGGCTAGTGATGCTGCCGATGTTCTTGAATTTCGAGACCGACGCCGATTTCTTCCGCTCGCCGGTTTTGAACGGCGTCGCGCTGGCGCTGGTAGCGGCGCTGATGGTGAGCCGCGTGCCGACATATTCCTTCAAGAGCTTCCGCATCAGGCGCGAATGGGTGCTGCCGATGCTCCTGCTGCTCGCCGCGATGGCGGCCTTCCTCACCACCGAGCCTTGGATCACGCTGCTGATCGTGGGCGCGCTCTATATCGGCTCGATCCCGTTCAGCATCCGCTCCTATGGCAGGCTGCGCCGCGCCGCGGCGCCACCCATTTTTCCCAATCTGTTCTCGTAGATTTCCAATCAAGCGGCTGTGATAGGCAGGCCCGCCCGGGGCATGGTAGAAGCCACAATTCCGCGCCATGGGGGCGCCAAAACAACGGTTCTTCAAGGAGGAGCGAAATCGATGCGTAGACACGCTTTTTTGATCGCGGCGCTCATGGCCGCCGTGGTCCTGCCCGCCTGCATGCAGCAGGCGCCCACACCCGCGCCCGGGCCGACCCCGGTGCGCATCCGCGGCACGGTCGACAGCCTCAACCAGCAGACCCTGATGGTGAAGACGCATGACGGCGGCAAAGCCACCATCGCGCTCGCCTCCAATTACACCGTCCTTGCCGTGGTGAAGCGGCCGCTCGCCAGCATCAAGCCCGGCGATTACATCGCCTCGACCTCGATCAAGGGCGCGGACGGCAAGCTGCGCGCGGTCGAAGTGCATATCTTCCCCGAGAACATGCGCGGCACCGGCGAAGGCCAATTCCCCTGGGACCGCTACCCCAACAGCCTGATGACCAACGCCACGGTGGGCAAGGTGACCAATGTGGCGGGCGGCGGACGGGTGCTGACCGTGACCTATAAGGGCCAATCCTCGGACGTCATCGTCGGGCCCAAGGTGCCGGTGGTGGGCTATGTGCCGGGGGATTCGAGCCTCCTGAAAAAGGGCAAGGTGGTCTTCGTCGTCGCGCAAAAATACCAGGACGGCAGCCTGACCGCCGCCCGCGTCACCGCCGAAAAGAACGGCGTCAAGCCGCCGATGTAACAACCGGGCGGTGTATAGCCCCCCGGTGGAGCAAAATCGCCTTGCGCCGTCAAATCGCGTTGACAGAGGGACGCGCGGGCTAGTCTGATCCTCCCCGAGCAATATCGGCTTGAATGGAATTGGGCGATTCCATTCAAGCCGATGAAATTGCCCGGCAAACAAATGTTGGTGCGTGATCGCCAAGGGTGATCGCGCTCGGGGGAGCAAAAATCGGAATGGCTGCGCGCGATCCCGTCCTAATCGTCGGCGGCGGACCGGCCGGGCTGGCGGTGGCGACTCAGCTCGCGCTCAAACACGTGGACGTGACGGTACTCGAAGCCGAGCCCAAACTGCCGCGCGATCTGCGCGCCGGCAGCTTCCATCCGCCGACCATCGAGATGCTCGACACCATCGGTGTCGGCCAGGAATTCCTTACGCTCGGCTATCGCGTGCCGCGCTGGCAGATCCGCGGCCGCAAGGAAGGCGTGATCATCGAATGGGATTTGTCGCTCATTGCCGACGTGACCCCCTACCCGTTCCGTTTCCATTGCGAGCAATTCAAGCTGACGCCGCTCCTGCTGAAGCGTTTCGAGGGGCTCGGCGGCAAGGTGCGTTTCGCCCACCGCTTTCTCGACGCAACCCAGGACGCGGACGGGGTGAATGCCCGGGTCGAGACCCCGGGCGGAATCCAAACCCTGCGCGGCAGTTATCTCGTCGGCGCCGATGGCGGGAAGAGCGCGGTGCGCCACAGCATGAACGTCGCCTTCGAGGGCTTCACCTGGCCCGAGCGCTTCCTGGTGGTCGGCATCGACCGCGATCTGGCGCCCGAGGGCTTCACCATGAACGCCTATGTCTCCGATCCAGCCGATTGGTCGGCGATTTTCAAGATGCCGCATGAGGGGCCGCCCGGGCTGTGGCGCGTGCTGTTCCCGACCGATGCCGAGGTGCCCGAGGAAGAGGTGCTCGACGCCGGTTTCGTCGAACGCGCTTTGCAGAATTTCCTGCCTTGGAACCGGCCCTACGGCGTCGTCCATAAATCGACTTATCGCGTGCATCAGCGGGTGGCGAGCGATTTCCGACAAGGCCGGTTCCTGCTGGTGGGCGATGCGGCGCATCTCAACAACCCGCTGGGCGCGCTCGGCCTCAACGGCGCGTTGCACGCCGCCTTCAACCTGGCGCCGAAACTGGCGGGGGCGTGGCGCGGCGAAACGCCGGATACCGTGCTCGATCTTTACGTCCGCCAGCGCCGCGCCGCCAATGTCGAATTCGTGCAGGCGCAATCGATCCGCAACAAGCAGCTCCTGGAGGAGCGCGACCCCACCTTGCGCGCCGAGCGGCTCGGCGAATTGCGGCGCATAGCATCCGACCCCAAGCAGCAGAAAGACTATCTGCTCAAGAGCTCGATGATCTGGAGCGTGCGCCGCGCCGCGGCGATTGCGTGAATTTCATGAAAAATCCCCCAAGGCTTCATTGACAAGACCGGGCGTCTTGGCGTTGCATTCCGCCATGCGGCTGTCGCGCTATTTTCTCCTGCTGGCCACGGTTTGGGTGATCGCCATGACCTGGCGGATCTATCCGGATTTCGGCGACGGCTTGCGCATCGACGGGCGGGTCACGTCGGTCGAGGATTATGTCAACGATTCCTGCACCCAGCGCGTCGGCCCGGCGGCACAGACCTGCCTGGCCGAGGCGGCGGGCGAAGCGCAAATCCTGTTGCGGCGCGAACAGGCCAAGTCGGTCCTGCTGATCACCGCGCCCATCCTGCTTTATCTATTGGCCTCCCTGCCGAAGGGCCTTGCCGGCGCGGCGGCGCGGCGGCGGAATTTCCCCGGCGCCGCGGTTTTTGCGCTCTGCGCCGCGCTGTGGGCCTTGGCGCCTCTGGAGGCCCATGCCGGCGGCTCGCAGGAACAGGAGAGCGAGCAGAAATGGCACTTGGCCGATATCTGCACGCGCACCGCCTTCAAGAAATTCCCCGACTACACGCCCGAAGGCAATACGCGGCGCGAGAATTACCGGCGCGCCTGCATGCGCGACAATGGCCTACCGGTTCCGGACGGCCCGGCCGCGCTGCAAACGAATTAGGCAGTCGCGCTTCTTGCCGCCGGGGGCGGAATTCCGGTTAAACTGTGGCGGGTTCGATCGCGGGGGGCGTGGGGGACATGGATCTCAAGAAGCACATTCGCGGCGTGCCGGATTTCCCGAAGAAGGGCATCCTGTTCTACGACATATCGACGCTGCTGGCGCATGCCGGGGCCTGGAAGGAAACCATGCGCCAGCTTGCGATATCCCTCAAACCGCGCAAGCCGGATTTGCTGGTCGGCATCGAATCCCGCGGATTTCTGGTGGCGGCGCCTCTCGCGCTCGAACTCGGCTGCGGCTTCGTCATGGTGCGCAAGAAGGGCAAGCTGCCCGGCGCCACCATCCGCTTCACCTATGAGCTCGAATACGGCAACGACACCATCGAAATCCAGGCCGACGCGATCAAACCGGGAAGCCGCGTCGTGGTGCTGGACGATCTGCTCGCCACCGGCGGCACGCTGGAAGCCGCGATCAAGCTCTGCCGCCAGGTGGGCGGCGACGTCGTGGCCGCGGCCTGCATCATCGAGCTCGCCTTCCTCAGCGGCCGCAAGCGGCTCGACGTGCCCTTCACGTCGGTCGTCAGCTACGATTCCTAGGAATCTTAATTATGGGGCGTGACCTCCTGGCTATCACGCCCGGGGCTTCATCAGATGGCCCGCGGCGATCACCGCCACCGCCACCAGCAGCAGGATCAGGGTCGCGAGCGCGTTGATCTGGGGCGAGAGCCCCATGCGCACGCTGGAGAAGATCACCATCGGCAATGTGGTCGCCGCCGGGCCGGTGGTGAAGCTGGCGATGACCAGATCGTCGAGCGACAGGGTGAAGGCGAGCAGCCAGCCCGCGGCCAAGGCCGGCGCGATCAGCGGCAAGGTGATGACGGCGAACACCTTGAACGGCCGCGCGCCCAAATCGAGCGCCGCCTCTTCGAGCGCGATGTCGAAGCTTTCGAGCCGCGCCGCGACCACGATCGCGACATAGGACATTCCCAGCGTGATGTGGGCGAGGGTGATGGTGAGGACGCCGCGCCCCTCGGGCCAGCCGATGGCGCGCTCCAGCGCCACGAACAGCAGCAGCAGCGAAAGCCCGGTGATGACCTCGGGCATGACCAGGGGCGAAGTGGTGAGCACGGCGAAAAGCGCGCGGCCGCGGAAGCGGGTGAAGCGCGTCAGCGCGTAGCCCGCGAGCGTGCCGAGAATGAGCGCGCCGGTCGCCGCCATGAGCGCGATCGAAAGGCTGGTGAGCGCCGCCGCCTTGATCTGCTCGTTGTGCAGCAATTCGCCGTACCAGCGGGTCGAGAACCCGGCCCAGACCGTGACGAGGCGCGAGGCGTTGAAGGAATAGACCACCACCGAGACGATCGGCCCGTAGAGGAACAGATAGCCCAGGCCCAGCATCACCAGCAGGAAAGGCGGCAGGCGCTTGGTCATGCCGCCCCCTTGGCCAACAGGCGGCGGATTTTTCCCATCGGCCAGAGCAGCAGCGCCAGCATCGCCACCGCCACCGACGCCGCCACCGGCCAGTCATGGTTCGTGAAGAATTCGTCCCATAGCACCTTGCCGATCATGAGATTGCCGGGCCCACCCAAAAGATCGGGAATGACGAACTCGCCAACCATCGGGATGGACACCAGCAGCGCCCCGGCGGCAATGCCGGGCAGCGACAGCGGCAGGGTCACGCTCAGGAAGGCGCGCCACGGCCGGGCGCCCAGATCGGACGCCGCCTCCAGGAGATTCCAGTCGAGCTTTTCCAAGCTCGCATAGAGCGGCAGGATCATGTAGGGCAGATAGGAATAGACCAGCCCGGTCTGCACCGAGAAAGCGTTGTTGATGAGCGGCAGCGGCTCGTGGATGAGGCCCAGGGTCAAGAGCGCGTTGTTGACGAGGCCGTTCTCCTTGAGGAGCCCGATCCAGGCATAGACGCGGATCAAAAAGCTGGTCCAGAAGGGCAGCACCACCAGCAGCAACAGCCGCGCGCGCCACGCCCCGGGCGCGCGGGCGATGGCATAGGCCATGGGATATCCCACCAAGAGACAGATCAATGTCGCGATGGCGGTGAATTTGAGCGCGTTCAAATATGCCCGCGCATAGAGGCTGTCGCTCAGCAGAAAGGCGTAATTGGCGGCGCTCGCCTGGATATGCCAGCCGCTTTGATCCTGCACCAGGAGCGGGGTGTAAGGCGGAATGCCGATGGTCTGCGCGGCCAGGCTGATCTTGAAGACGATGGCGAAGGGCACCAGGAAGAACAGCGCCAGCCAGGCATAGGGCAGCGCCAGCACCGCCCAGCGGCGTTCGGTTGCGGCCGTTTGCGGGCTCATGAGATCAGCACCACGGATGCGTTGGATGAAAAGCCGAGCCACACCGCATCGCCGGCTTTGAGGCCGGGCGCCGCGCGCGCGGCATTGGGCAAGGTCACGCGCAGCATCTTGCCGCCCGGCAATTCAACCTCGCAGCTCGAGGCCTCGCCGCGAAACGCCAACGCCCGCACCAGGCCCGAAAGCCGGTTTGGCAGTTCCGGCCGCATCTGCATCGAAACCTCGATCTTCTCGGGCCTGAGCGCCAGCGTCACCTCCATCCCGGCGGCCAGGCTTTCCGCGTGTTCCACCGCGAACATCGCCTCGGCCTCGGCGCAGGACACCGTCAGCATCCGTCCGTCATGGCCGACGACGCAACCGGCGAACAGGTTCACGCCGCCGATGAATTCGGCGACGAAGCGGCTTTGCGGATGCTCGTAAACTTCGCGCGGCGAGCCAAGTTGCGCGATCAGCCCCGCATTCATCACCGCGACGCGCTGCGCCATGCTCAAGGCTTCTTCCTGGTCATGCGTCACCACCAGGAAGGTGATGCCGACGCGTTGCTGGATGCGCACCAGCTCGAAGCGGGTTTCCTCCCTGAGTTTCCTGTCCAAGGCGGCCAGCGGCTCGTCCAGCAGCAGAAGCTTCGGCTCCTTCACCAGCGCGCGCGCCAGCGCCACGCGCTGTCTCTCCCCGCCCGACAACTGCGCCGGCTTGCGCCCGGCATGGGGCGTAAGCTTGACCAGATCGAGCATCGCCGCGACGCGCGCCTCGATGTCGGCGCGAGGTAGTTTCTCCTGTTTCAGGCCGAAGCCGACATTTTCCGCCACGCTCATATGCGGAAAGAGGGCGTAGGACTGGAACATCATGTTGACCGGACGGTCGTAAGGCGGCACCCCCGCCATGTCCGCCCCGTCGATCAATATCCGGCCTTCGTCCGGCGTTTCGAATCCGGCCAGCATCCGCAGCAGCGTGGTCTTGCCGCAGCCCGAGGGACCCAAGAGCGCGAAGAATTCGCCCTTTTCGACGGTCAGCGAAACGCCGCCGACCGCAGCATGGGCGCTCCCGGGAAAGCGTTTCACGACATGGTCGATGGCGAGATGCGGCGGGCGCGCCGCGGAGCCGCTAGCCACCCGTCTTGACCCGGGTCCAGGCGCGGGTGCGCGCGCGCTCGTAATCGGGCGTCGCCGGCTTGTCGAAGAAGAGCCGCGCCCGCACGCTCGCCGGCGGGTAGATCCCGGGATCGTTGCGCAGCTTCGGGTCGACCAGCGAAGTCGCCTTGAGATTGGGATTGGCGTAGGCGACCGCGTTGCTGATCGCGGCCGCGGTTTCCGGCCGCAGCACGTCGTCGATGAAGGCGAGCGCGTTGCCAGGATGCGGCGCGTCCTTGGGTATCGCCATCGTGTCGATCCACAGCATCGCCCCTTCCTTGGGGATGGCATAGGCGATGTCGACGCCGTTTTTCGCCTCCGTCGCGCGTGCCTTCGCCTGCACCACGTCGCCCGAATATCCCAAGGCCAGGCAGATATCGCCATTGGCGAGATCGTTGATGTATTCCGAGGAATTGAACTTGCGCACATAGGGACGGATGGCGTCCACCGCCTTGGCGGCGGCGTCGAGATCGGCCGGGTCGCGGCTCAACGGATCGCGCCCGAGATAAACGAGCGCCGCCGGGAACACGTCCTGCGCGCTGTCCAAAAGCACGATGCCGCAGGATTGGAGCTTCTTGGCGTTGGCCGGATCGAAGAGCAGCTTCCAGCTATCGACCGGAGCGGTGGCACCCAGCGCCGCCTTGACCTTGGCCCGGTTATAGCCGAGCCCGTCGGTGCCCCACATGTAGGGCACGCCGTATTGATTGCCCGGATCGGCATTGGATGCTGCGGCCAGAATCTGCGAATCGAGATTGGCGTAGTTCTTGAGTTGCGACTTGTCGAGCTTGAGATAGATGCCGGCCTGGATCTGGCGCGCCAGATAGGGCATGGCCGAGGGCACCACCAGATCATAGCCGGAATGGCCGGCCAGGAGCTTCGCCTCCAGCACCTCGTTGCTGTCATAGACGTCGTAATTGACCTTGATGCCGGTGGCCTTCTCGAAATCCGGCACGGTGTTTTCGGCGATATAGTCCGACCAGTTGCAGATGTTGAGACGTTTCTCCTCGGCGGCGCCCGCCGATGAAGCCAGGATAGCCACGGCCAGGAACCCGGCCCAGATTCCGGTGTTGAATCGCGCGCCCATGAACTGCAATAAAATCGGCGCACCCCCGTTTGTCAATCTAAGCTCTGCCGCCCTCCGGGGCGTGGCCAAGGCTCTTCCGCGCACGGACGGCGACACGGAACGGTCACAATCATGAGGCTGGACGCGCCGGAAGGCTGTGCTAAATAATTCATGCGGCGTTTGGCCGTTTATCGTCAATGAGGGGGGTTCAATGCGGTATCAGTCATTCTTCGCCGGTGTCCTGCTGGCCGGCGGTTTCGCGCTCGCGGGTTGCATGCAACCCGGCGGCGTCAAGACGTTCCATGCGAATTTGACGGGCCTGCAAGAGGTTCCGTCGGTGAAGACCAGCGCCACCGGCGTGGCCGACCTCACGCTCGACACGGCGACCGACGTCCTCACCTGGAAGCTGGTGATCAAGAACCTGTCGAGTCCGCCGGTCGCCGCCCATATCCATGGACCGGCCATGCCGGGCGCCAATGCCGGCGTGTTGATTCCCTTCAAGGTGGGCGAGGCTCCGATTACCGGCTCGGCGGTGCTCATCCCGCAGCAGATGGCCGATCTGATGGCGGGCAAGTACTACATCAACGTCCATACGGCGCAGAACAAGGGCGGCGAGATTCGCGGCCAGATTCAGCCGGTCGGAAAATAAGCCGGGCCTGAGCGGCGCCTTCCGGAAAACCGGCGGCCTCCCGCGCTTTGCGGGCGGCGAAGGCCTTCTCTTGCGTCTTGCCGGCGGTGACGCCGAACGGTCACAATCATGTGCGCTGGCCGCGCCCAGGGGCTATGATAAGGGCTCTTGCGGCGTGTGGCCGTTTTCTCAAAAGGGAGGGGATTTCGATGCGTTACCAACCGTTCATCGCCTGCGTCTTGCTGGCCGGCGGCCTCGCGCTCGCGAGCTGCGTCCAGGTCAGCGGCGTCAAATCGTTTCACGCGACCCTATCGGGCGCGCAAGAAGTTCCGCCGGTGCCGGGCAAGGGCAGCGCGCAGGCCGACGTCAAGCTCGATATGGCGACCCATATGATCACCTGGAGCCTGTCTTATACCGGCCTGTCGGGACCGCCGGTGGCCGCGCATATCCATGGACCCGCGGCGCCAGGATCTAATGCCGGCGTGATGGTGCCTTTCAAAGTCGGCAGCAATCCGATGGCCGGCTCGACCTATCTGACCGATCCGCAGATCGCAATTCTGATGGCGGGCAATGCCTACATCAACATCCACACGGAGAAGAACAAGGCCGGCGAGATTCGCGGCCAGCTCGCGCCCTACGGGATGTAAGCGGCGTATAACGCGCAACATCGGGAAGTCGGCGCTCACGATCCTGTGTCCCCATCGCGTCATGGAGCCGTGATAAGAGGACATGGCGGTCGAGAGTGCCGCTTTCCCAGGGGAGGATTTATGATCAAAAATTTACTTCGTTTGGCGGCGGGCGTACTGCTCGCCACGGGCTTTGCGTTCGGCGCCGATGCGCAATACGGCTCGTCGCCCACCATGCCGGCCGCACCCGCCGCGCCGAGCATGGCCACGTCGTTCCACGCCTCGCTCTCGGGCGCGCAGGAAGTGCCGCCGGTCATGGGCGCCGCCAAGGGTTCGGCTGATTTCAAACTCGACTCCAAGACCAAGACGCTGACCTGGACCGTCACCTATAGCGGTTTGACCGGCGACGCGGTGGCGGCGCATATCCACGGCCCGGCGGCGATGGGAGCCAATGCCGGCGTGGAAGTGCCCCTGACCGTGAGCGCGAGCCCGATGACCGGCTCGGCGGTTCTGACCGACGCCCAGATCAGCGATCTGAGCTCGGGCAAGACCTACATCAACATCCACACCGCCGCCAACAAGGCGGGTGAACTCCGCGGCCAGATCGCGCCGAAGATGTAAGTCCGATTCCGCATCGACGGAGAGAAGGGGGCGGCTCAACCGCCCTCTTTTTCTTTTTCCATGTCGTGGAATTTTTCGTAATCGATGGTGAGCCGCCCTTCCGGCGTCCGCCCGATGATGTCGGCGAAACGCCAGCCCCAGCGGATGTGGTCGGCGGGATAGCCGTAGCGGGCGTGAATCGTCTGCGAGAAGCTTTCATCCACGCCGAACAGCGTGGCGACGATTTCCGCCTCCTGCTCCTTCAAGGATTCCGCCGTCATGTCCTTCAAGGGACTTTGATCGTCGATCGGATGCATCACCGTCCAGGTCAAGGCGAAGGTCGGATTGTGCGAGCGCGTCACCTTGAGCTCGTAGAATCGCCGCATCACCGTGCCTTCCTTGGTCCATTCGTTCCGCACCAGCATCAGGCTCGATTGTGCCTCGAGTATCCGGTTGCGGCGCTGGTTGGCGGCGCGGAACATCAGCATCCTCTGGCCGTCATAGGCCGTGACCACGGCGTTGCGGCTGAACATGATGCGCGCGGTCGGGCGCGAGAAGCGCGCGAAGATGAGGCCGGTGGCAAGCGCGAAGCCGGCCAAGCCGAACAGAACCTCGACCGTCACCAGAATATTGGCGTAGAGCGTGGCCGGATGCATGTCGCCATAGCCGATGGTCGCCATGGTCTGGACGCTGAAGAAGAACGCGTCGGCGAAGGAGCCCTGCTTGGCGTTGAAGATGCTGCCGTCCTGGAGCCGGTAGAGAAAAGCGAACACCAGATTGAAAACGACGTAAGCCGCCCCCAGCAACCCGAAGAAGGCGGCCCAGCCGGCGGTCAAGAGCGCGTGGTAGGGATCGGTGCGGGTGGCGCGCAGCGCCTGGCGCGCGCGCTCGGCCCGCGCCCCGCGCAGAACCGGGAAACGCGGTGCGCCGCGGAGCGGCTCGTCCTTCACCGGCATCGGGCCGGCTTATGGAAGCCGGCGCCGTTCACGATTGCTGTTTATGGGTGCGGTTGAAATCGAGCTGATCGGACGTGAGCTGGAAGCCGACGATGATGGCATAGCCGTCGCCGGACGAGACATGCGCGAGCGGCAGATGCACGCTGATCTGCTCGACATATTGGCGGAAATCCTGGCTGGAGAATTGGGCGCCGAGGGTGAAGCGCTGCTCGTTGAGGATGTTGCGCGCGCTGTCGACCACGGCGACGAAATAGACGTATTCGGCGCGCTGCACCTGCGGCGCCAGCCGCACCGCGTTGATGGAGATGACGGCGTTGATGAGGATGCCGCCCTTCTCCTTCTCGCATTGGCGGCTGACGGAGAAGATCTTGCCGGCGGCCTGGATGTTGGCGGCGTCGGCGGGCGCGCCCGGCGGGAATATCGCGACCGCGTCAAGATCGGGCGCGGGCCCCGCGGCGGGGCAGGTGAGTTCCTCGGCCGGGCCACCGCCGAAGCAGCCGGCCAGCAGCGCCGCCAGCGCGAAGGCGGCCATGCGGCCGGAAAAACGGGACACCGGGCCCGGAAGCTGCGATCCGATCATCTCTCTTTCCTTAAGGGTTCGGCCTGTATTAACGTGCCCGCAGCCCGGAATAAAACCGGCCCGCACTCTATTCGACGCAGCAAGGCGGCACAAGCTCCCCCATGGCCGTCTACACCGATGTCCCCGACGAGGAACTCAAGGCTTTCATCGCCGGCTATGCCATCGGCGAGGTGGTGTCCTGCAAGGGCATCGCCGAGGGCGTCGAGAATTCCAACTACCTGCTGCGCACCGAATCGGCCGCCTACATTCTGACCATCTATGAAAAGCGGGTGGAGCCCGCCGATTTACCGTTTTTCCTGGCGCTGATGGAGCATCTGGCGGCGCAAGGCATCGCCTGCCCGACCCCGATCCACGGCAAGGACGGCAACGCCTTGCGCCGGCTCTGCGGCAAGCCGGCGGCGATTGTAAGTTTTCTCGACGGGCTGTGGCCGCGGCGCATCCATCCCTTCCACTGCGCCGGGACGGGCGGCGCGCTGGCTCGGCTGCACGTGGCGGTCACGGGATTCGCGCAAAGCCGGGTCAACAATCTGTCGCTCGCGGGCTGGGAAGGGCTTTATCGCGCCTGCGCACCGCGCGCCGACACGGTCAAGGCCGGGCTGGCGGAGGAATTGAAGCGCGAGATCGAGGAACTGAAACGACTTTGGCCCAAGAGCCTACCCCAGGGCGTCATTCACGCCGACCTCTTCCCCGACAACGTGTTCTTCCGGGGCGAAACCGTTTCCGGGATTATCGACTTCTATTTCGCCTGCACCGATTTCTTCGCCTACGATCTAGCGATCTGCCTGAACGCCTGGTGTTTTGAATCGGATGGCAGCTTCAACGTCACCAAGGCGCGGGCGATGCTGGCGCAATACCGCGCCAAGCGCGCGCTGTCGCCGGACGAGATCGCGCATCTCCCGGTGCTGGCGCGCGGCGGCGCGTTGCGGTTCCTGTTGACGCGACTCTACGACCGGCTCAACCACACCGAAGGCGCGCTGGTCAAACCCAAGGACCCGCTCGAATATCTGCAGAAGCTGCGCTTCCATCGCGGCATTTCGGACGCGAAAGCCTATGGCTTCTAAGGACGAGGGCGGGACGGTTGAGATCTTCACCGACGGCGCCTGTAGCGGCAATCCGGGCCCCGGCGGCTGGGGCGCGGTGTTGCGCTGGAACGGCCAAGAGAAAGAATTGTCCGGCTTCGAGCCCGAAACCACCAACAACCGCATGGAGATGATGGCGGCGATCGCCGCACTCGAAAGCCTGTCGCGGGGATCGCGCGCCGAAATCCACACCGACAGCCGCTATCTCCATGACGGCATCACGCTGTGGCTCAAATCCTGGAAGAAGCGCGGCTGGAAGACCGCCGACAAAAAGCCGGTGAAGAACCAGGATCTGTGGCAAAGACTCGAAGCAGCCCTCGTCCGCCACCAAGTCGCCTGGCGCTGGGTCCGCGGCCATGCCGGACACGCCGAAAACGAGCGCGCCGACGCGCTGGCGCGCGCCGCGATCGAAACCGGGCGAGGGGAAAACCGCTAGCGAAAAAACCTCGCCTAGAGCGCCTTCAGGACCGCGTCGGCGCTCGACACCTCGAAGGCGCCCGGCGCTTCGACGTTCAGGGTCTTGACCACGCCATTATCCACCACCATGGCGTAGCGCTTGGAGCGCACGCCCATGCCGTTGGCGGTGAGATCGAGCTCGAGCCCGACCGCCTTGGTGAAGTCGCCGCTGCCGTCGGCCAGCATCAGCACCTTGTCGGCGGCGTTCTGGTCCTTGCCCCAGGCGCCCATGACGAAGGCGTCGTTGACCGAGAGGCAGGCGATGGTGTCGACGCCCTTGGCCTTGACCGCCGCGTTCTTCTCGACGAAGCCCGGCAGATGCTTGGCCGAGCAGGTGGGGGTGAAGGCGCCGGGCAGCGCGAACAGCACCACCTTCTTGCCTTTGAAGAGCTCGTCCGTGGTGATGTCCTTGATGCCGTCCGCGGTCATGTGCTTGAGCTTGACCGAAGGAATCTTGTCGCCAACCTTGATCGCCATGAGCTTCCCCTTGGTATTGTTGTCCCGGATGGCGCCAAGATAGCCCGCGTCCCGGCCAGATTCCAATGGGCAATAATCGCCTTGGGTTATCGCCCTGGCGCGCCGCCCGCTTGGCCGCCATCTGCTTGAGCAAGAGCGGACAAGACCCTATCCGCCGTCAGGATTTCCGGCAGCGCCTCGCCCTGAGCCAAGCCCGGCCCATAGACCGCGTTGAACGGAATGCCGTAGCGGCCGAATTCCCGCAAGTACCGCGCGATGGCGGGATCGGGCCGCGTCCAATCGGCGCGCATCGCGACCAGGTTCCGCGCTGTCAGCGCCTGCCTCACCGAATCTTGATCGAGCACCAGCCGTTCATTCACCTTGCAGGTGAGGCACCAATCGGCGGTGACGTCGACGAACACCACATGTCCGTCGCGCACCAGCCCAGGAATCTGGGCGGCGTCGAAAGGCCGCCAGAAATCCGAGGCCTGCGCGGCAGGCGGCGGCCCGAGTTCGCCGGCCAGCACCCAGCCGAGCCAGGCGGCGCTCAGCACCAGGGCCACGGCCAGAACGCGTTTCAATTCCAGCATCCACGCGCCCGGCCGCGGCAGCATGAGCGCCAAACCGGGCAACGCCGCCACCGCCAGATAGGGCAACGCCAGGCCAAACCCCATCACCGTGAAGACCGCCAGGATCTCCGCCGGGCCGGAAGCGAGCGCGAAGCCCAAAGCGGTGCCGAGCAGCGGCGCGGTACAAGGCGTCGCCAGCAACGTCGCCAGCACCCCGGCGCCGAAGCTGCCGAGCACGGCCCGGCGTTCGGCATAGCGCGCAACGAGCCCCGGCAGCGGAATTTGATAAAGGCCCCAGAGATTGGCGGCGAAGACCAACAGCAGCGCGATCATGATTCCGAGGAATAGCGGCGACTGGAATTGCAGCCCCCAGCCGGCATAGAGACCGGCCAGGCGCAAGCCCAGGGCGAAAATCGCCAAGCCCAGAAACGCCGCGACAATGCCGGCGGCACTGGCGAGAAAGCCGACGCGCACGCCGCGTGTCCCTTGCTCGTGATGCGCCACCGCCGCCAGGAGTTTCAGCGCCAGTACCGGCAGCACGCAGGGCATGAAATTGAGGATCAGCCCGCCGGCCAGCGCCAGCGCCAGCATGGCGAGCCAGGTGTCGAGATTGGCCGAAGGTGCGGGGGCGAGCGTCGGCGTCACCGCCCCTTCCATCGCGCGCGATCCGTCGACCAGGGTGATGGTCAGGCTCTTTTCCGCGAGCGCGGCGATATCCCGGCTTTGGCCTTCGGCGGGAAGGCGCAGCACTGTTTCACCCGGCTCATCGCTATGTTGCATCACCGGCGCGGCGAAGGCCACGTCGCGCGTGCCCTCGATGAAGGCGTCGGGCTGGATCAAGGGCTTGGCGCTGGACAGGCGCAGCAGCAAGTCCGGCCGCGCGCCGGTTTCGACCGTGGCGCCGAGCAGCTTCAGCCCCCCCGCGTCGCCGTTGCCCGGCACCTGCGCTTGGTATTGCGCGATGAGCGCAGCGTAACCCTGCCCGCCCGCCGGCAGGTTGAGTTTGAGCTTGGTCTCGTAAGGAATGCAGATGTCGTTGCAGGTGAGATAGTCGAGCGTGGCGTCAAGCGACAGCGCGCGGCCCTTTTCAATGAGCCGCGCGGTGATGGGCAACACCACCGCGTCGGTATAGCCCATGGTCTCCAGCCCCAGTACCGAGAAACGCTGCGGCGCCGGCCAGGCTATGTCGGCGGCGGCGAGATTCTTCGAGCCCGTCCAATCGAGGCGCGGCGGATAGCCCGCATCGCCCGGCGAGCGCCAATAGATCTTCCAATGGGGCGCCAACTCGAATTGCAGGCCGAGTTGGACGCTCTCGCCCGCGCCCAGATCGGGCGAAGCGGCAATAAGCCGCACGCGGCCTTCATCGGTCGAAAACCAGGGCGAAGCCGTGCCTTGCGCCCAGGCCGGGGAGAATCCCACCAACATAAAAATGCCAAGAAGCACCGCCATAATTCTTTTTCCCAGTTTGCCAGCGCCGGGCGCGGCGCTAATCTCCCGGGGGAGAAGGAGCGTTTCATGACCTCGTTGGCCGGCCATCTCTTGGTCGCGATGCCGCAGATGCAGGACCCGCGTTTCACGCGCGCGGTGGTCTTCCTCTGCGCGCACAACGCCGACGGCGCGATGGGGCTGGTGGTCAACAAGCTCCTGGACGAGGTCACCTGGCCCACTCTCATGAAGCAGCTCGGCATCGAGAGCGCCGGCTCGGAAAGCGGCAAGCAAATCCATTTCGGGGGCCCGGTCGAGGCCGGGCGCGGCTTCGTACTGCATTCCGCCGATTACGTCGAGGACGGCACGCTGGTGGTGGGCGGCAATGTCGCGCTCACCGCCACGCTCGAAATCCTGCGCGCCATCGGCAAGGGCGGCGGCCCAAAAAAGAGCCTCTTGGCGCTGGGCTATGCAGGCTGGGGCCCCGGCCAGCTCGACGCCGAATTGCAGGCCAATGGCTGGCTCAGCGTCGATCCCGACGAGGACATCGTGTTCGGCGCGGACCAGGCCGGGAAATGGCAGCTGGCCCTCTCCAAGCTCGGCGTCGATCTCCTGTCGCTGTCGGGCGAATCCGGCCGCGCCTGACTTCATCGTTGGGCCTTGGGGGCGTCCGCGCCGCTTTTGACCCAGTCCTCGCGCAGCAGCCCGAACAGCACATGGTCCTGCCAGAGGCCGTTGATCGACAGATATTGGCGGGCATAGCCCTCCTCGCGGAAGCCGCTTTTGAGCAGCAGCTTCCGGCTCGCCGTGTTGTGCGGCAAACACGCCGCCTCGACGCGATAGAGCCGCAGGCGGTCGAAGGCGAAGCCGAGCGTGAGGCGCAGGCCTTCGGTCATATAGCCCTGGCGCGCGAAGCGCTCGCCGATCCAATAGCCGAGGCTGGCGCTTTCGGCGACGCCGCGGCGCACATTGCTCAGGCTGACGCCACCCAACAGCGCGTTGTCCTCGCGGCGGAACAGAAGAAAGCTGTAGCCCAGATCGCCGTGCCAATCCTGCGCGTAGCGCCGGAGCCGCCGGCGGTAGCCCGCGCGCGACAGCGCGTCGGAGGGCCAGCTCGGCTCGAACGGCACCAGGAAGTTCCTCGATTCGGCGCGCAAGGAAGTCCAGGCCGGGAAATCGCCGCGCTCGGGCGAACGCAGCAATGTGCGATTCCCGATTGTGCGGAAGGGTGGCGGCGCGAATCCCAACAATCTCGCCAAGCCGGTGAATGCGAAGGACATGGCGGCTCTCCCCTCACGCGCCCAGGCGTTCGGCGAGGCGTTCATAGCTCTCAACCCGGTTGATCGGACCGAGCGCGGCGAAGGTCGGCCGGGCGCTGGCGAGGCGCGCCGTCACGCGCGCGACCGCCGCGTCGTCCACCGCGTCGATGCGCCGGATGAGCTCGTTTGAATCGAAAGGCCGGCCGAAGGTGAGCATGTGGTTCGCATGCTGCTCGACCCGAGCCGAAGTCGCTTCGAGCGACATCAACAATCCGGATTTGAGCTGGGCGCGGGCGCGGGCCAGTTCCTCGGGCTTGAAGCCGTGTTTGAGCTTGCGGAATTCCTCGCACAGCACCGGCAAGAGCTCCGCCGCCTCTTTCTCGCCGGTGCCGGCATAGACGCCGAAAATGCCGCCGTCGCTGTAGCCCTGGGCGAAGCTGTAGATCGAATAGACCAGGCCGCGTTTCTCGCGGATCTCCTGGAAGAGGCGCGAGGACATGCCACCGCCCAGCGCCGCCGACACCACCGAGGCGGCGGGATAATCGGGATCGGAGGCGGCGAAACCGGGAAAGCCCAGCACGATATGCGCCTGTTCCAATTCGCGCGTCTCGCGGTGATCACCGCCTTCATAATGCGCGGGCGCGCTGGCCGCCTGGCTTTGGCGCGGCAAACCGGCGAATTGTTTTTCGGCCAAGGCCACGAGAGCATCGTGGTCACAATTCCCCGCCGCCACCAGCAGCATGCCGGGAGCGGCGTAATTCTCTTTTAGATAATGCGCCACGGTTTCGCGGGCGATGCCGCGGATGATCTCGGCCCGGCCCAGCACCGGGCGGCCCATCGGCTGATCGGGGTAAGCGCGTTCCTGAAAAAAGTCGAAGATGATGTCGTCGGGCGTGTCCTGCGCCTGACCGATCTCCTGGAGGATCACCGCGCGCTCGCGCTCCAACTCGGCCGCGTCAAACACCGAGTGCTGGAGGATATCGGCCAGGATATCGACCGCGAGGACGGTATCCGGCTTCAGGACCTTGGCGTAATAGGCAGTGTGCTCGCGCGAGGTATAGGCGTTCAAATGCCCGCCCACATCCTCGACCTCCGACGCGATTTCGAGCGCCGAGCGCCGTTCCGTGCCCTTGAAGGCCATGTGTTCCAGCAGATGCGCGACGCCGTTGATTTGCTTGGGCTCGTGGCGGGTCCCGACATCGACCCAGACGCCGATCGAGACGGTCTCGACCGAATCCATGCGATCGGTCAGGACGCGCATGCCGTTCGACAGGCGGGAAAGCCGGACGCTCATGGCTTGGCTCCGAGTCGCGCGCGCGACGCGATGAAATCCTCGACCGGCCCAAGCCGGTTGGGAAGTTTTTCCAGCCGCTCCGGCAGTTTCAAAATCTTGGCCAAGCGCGGCAGCGCCTCGGGCCTGATGCCGGTCGCGCTTGCGACCGCCTCGGGGAACTTGGCCGGATGCGCGGTCGACACCACCACCATCGGCCCCGGAACGTCGCCGCGCGCCGCTTGGGCGGCTGCCAGCGCCACGGCGCTGTGCGGATCGATCAACCGGCCGGTCTCGCCGTAAACCGCTTTCATGGCGGCGCTCGTCTGGTCCTCGTCAACGCGATAAGCGGAGAACAGCGCGCGGGCCTTTTCCCATTGCGGCTTAGCGATGGGCAGCTTGCCGGATTTGCGGAATTCGGCGAAGGCGGCAGCCACCGCGCTGCCATCGCGGCCCGCGAGCTCGAAATAAAGCCGTTCGAAATTGCTCGAAACCTGGATGTCCATGCTCGGCGAGATGGTCGGCTCCACGCGGCCGATGGACATGTCGCCCTGGTTGAAGAACCGCGCCAGGATGTCGTTGCGGTTGGTGGCAACGATCAGCCGCGAGACCGGCAGGCCCATGCACCGCGCGGCATGGGCGGCATAGACATTGCCGAAATTTCCGGTCGGCACCGCGAAGGCGATTTTCTTTTCCGGCGCGCCCAGTGCCACGCCCGCCGCGATGTAATAGACGATCTGCGCCATGATGCGCGCCCAGTTTATTGAATTCACCGCCGAGAGATGGAAATTTTCGCGGAACTTTTTATCGGCGAACATCGCCTTCACCAGATCCTGGCAATCGTCGAACGTGCCGTCGATGGCGACGGCATGGACATTGGGCGATTGGACCGTGGTCATCTGGCGGCGCTGCACCTCGGAAATGCGCCCGGCGGGATAAAGCATGAAAAGGTCGATCGCCTCGCGGTCGCGGCAGGCATCGATCGCCGCCGAGCCGGTATCGCCCGAAGTGGCGCCGATAATGGTGACGCGCTGTTTTTTGCGCTTGAGCACGGCGTCGAAGAGCGGCCCGATCAGTTGCAGCGCGTAATCCTTGAAGGCGAGCGTCGGCCCGTGGAAGAGTTCGAGCAAATAGAGATCGGGCGCGAGTTGCCGGAGCGGCGCCACATCCGGATCGTCGAAGCCCCGATAGGCCCGGTCGATGATGGCGCGCCAAGAGGATGGGCTTATCGCGTCGCCGAGAAAGGGCGATGTGACCGCAAATGCTACTTCGGCGTAGCTCTTGCCTTTGAGCGTGCGAAGCGCATTCGCGTCGAATAAGGGCCATTTTTCAGGCACATAGAGCCCGCCATCGGGCGCGAGCCCGGCCAGCAATATGTCGTCAAACGGTCGCGCCTCGGCCGGAGACCGGCCGTCGCGGGTGCTGATATAGCGCATGGTGATCCGGGAATCGGGCGGGAGTCGGGCCGACACTATGCCGCGAGATAGCGCGTGCGCAAGTGGCGCTCGAACACCTCGGTACCGAGCGGTTTGCCGGTGGCACGGGTGATGATGTCGGATGTGAACAGGCTCGAGCCGAGCCCGTGCACGTGCCGGCGCAGCCAGGCGAGCAGCGGCGCGAAATCGCCCCGGGATATGCCTTGGGTGACGGAAGCGTCGCGCTTGGCCGCGTCGAAGAGCTGCGCCGCGGTCATGGCGCCGAGCGTGTAGGTCGGGAAATAACCGAAGCCGCCATCATACCAATGGATGTCCTGGAGGCAGCCCTGGCGGTCGTCGAGTGGCGCCACGCCCAGAAGTTTTTTCATGCCGTCGTTCCACGCTTCCGGCAAATCCTTCAAGTCCAGATCGCCCGCGATCATGGCGCGCTCCAGCCGGTAACGCAAAATCACATGCGCGGGATATGTCACCTCGTCGGCGTCGACGCGGATGAAACTGCGCTCGACCCGCGTGCCGAGGCGGTAGAGATTTTCTGCTTCCCAGGACGGGCCCGATCCCCCGAAGCAGCGGCGCAGGACGGGCGCGGCGAAGGCCAGGAATTCACGCGAGCGACAGAGCTGCATCTCCATCAGCAGCGACTGGCTTTCATGGATGCTCATGCCGCGCGCCTCGCCCACCGGCTGATGGCGCCAGGCGGCGGGCAGGCCGCGGGTGTAAAGCGCGTGGCCGGTTTCGTGCAGCACGCCCATCAGCGAACGGGCGAAATCACCTTCATCGTAGCGCGTGGTGATGCGCGCATCATCGGGCGTGCCGCCGGAGAAAGGATGCTGGCTGACATCGAGCCTGCCATGGGCGAAATCGAATCCCAGCTTTTCCATCAGCGTGTAGCCGGCCTGGCGTTGCGCTTCGACCGGGAACGGCCCGGATGGGCGTTGCGGCGCCGGGCGTTTCGCCTGGAACGCGAGCGCGTCCTCGATCAAGCCCGGGAGAATTTCGGAAAGCCTGGCGAAGAGGGGATCGATATGCGCGACGCGGCCGCCGGGCTCGAACTGGTCCAACAGCGCCTCATAGGGCGACACGCCCAATTTGGCGGCCTTGGCCTGGCCGATCTGGCGGGTCAAATCGAGCACGGTTTGCAACAAGGGCCGCACCGATTTGAAATCATTCGCCGCCCGCGCCTTGCGCCAGGCCATCTCGCATGCCGAGCAGGCGCGCGAGGACGCTTCGACCAGGTCGGACGGCACCGAAATCGCATGCAGCCATTCACGGCGCATTTCGCGCAGATTGGCGCTTTGCCAGGGATCGAGCCCGGTTTCGGATTCGGCCGCGGCGAAGAGATCGGGCAGCTCGGGGCCGGTCAGCAGCTCGTGGCAGACCACGTCGAGCGCCGCCTGCTGTTCGGCGCGCGAGGATGCCCCCCCTTCGGGCATCATGGTGTCGGTGTCCCAGCTCAAGAACCCCGAGGCCTCTTGCAGAAGGCCGAGGCGGCGGAAGCGGGATTCCAGGTCGCGATAGGGATCGTTGGTCGCGGTCACGGGTGTTCCTTGAAACGACGTATCACGAACAGGATATAGACACCGACCAGCCCCGCCGCCAGGGCGAACCAGGTGATGGCGTATTGCAGGTGGTTGTTGGGCAAATCGGTCTCGGTCTGCGCACCCACGGGATATCCCCCCGGCACCGGCGTCGCGTCGGCGTCGAGATAGAAGGGCAGCACGTTTTCGATCCCCTGCGCCTTGGCCATGGCGGAGAGGTCGACATCGTACCAGGTGTTATGCGCCGGATCGTTCGCGGGCACGAACGGACCGGGCTGTTCCGGCACGCGCAACAATCCGGTAACCGTGGTCTCGCCCGCGATCAACCCGGCTTTGCGGGTGTCGGGCGATTTGCGGTTCACCGGCACGAAGCCGCGGTCGATCAACAGGAATTCGCCGTTTTCGAGCAAGAAGGGGGTGAGGATGTGAAATCCCGCTTCGCCGCGCTTGGAAATGGCCGCGACCGGCATCTCGTCGTCGTTGAGAAACCGGCCCGAGACATGGACGGGATGGAATTCGAGCGCGCGCGCGTCTTCCAGATTCTCCGGCGGCGCCACCGGCGCGTCCTCGAGCGCGGCATTGCGCTGGGCGATGAGCGCTTCTTTCCAGCCGAGCCGTTCGATCTGCCAGAAGCCCAGCCCCAGCAGCAGCAGGAAAGCCAGCGCCGCCCAGAATGAGGGCCAGAAGATCGGACGCTTCACGGATTCGCGTCCCGGCCCAAGGCGCGGTGGCGGTATTGCAGCGCGATCAGACCCGCCTTCAACGGCCGGAGCAGCAGGATGGATCCGCCCAGGGTCAGCGGCGTCCACAGCGCGAGCTGCACCCATAGCGGCGGAGAAAACAGAATCTCGACCAGGATGGCGCCGGCGACGACCAAGGCGCCAAGGATGAACACGACGAACACCGCCGGCCCATCGCCCGCATCCTCGGAAGCGAGATCAAGCCCGCAGACCGGACAGACCGGCGCCACTTTCAGCAACCCGCCGAAGAGCCGGCCCCGGCCGCAACGCGGGCAGCGGCAGGCCAACGCCGCGAGCAGGAATGAAACCGGAGGATACTCGCCGGCGCGCATCACGCCCGGCCACGCGCGACGGTCAACCGCCAGCGAGCGCGCCGCCCGATCCCCACCAGTAGATGCAGGTGAACAGGAACAGCCACACCACGTCGACGAAGTGCCAATACCACGCCGCCGCCTCGAGCCCGAAATGATGCTCAGGCGTGAAATGCCCGATGATCGAGCGGTAGAGGCAGACGGCAAGGAAGATGGTGCCGATGATGACATGCGCGCCGTGGAATCCGGTCGCCATGAAGAAGGTCGAGGGATAGATCCCGTCCTTGAAACCGAAGGCGGCGTGGCTGTACTCGAAGGCCTGAAGCGAGGTGAAGGTGAGGCCCAAGAGCACCGTGACCGAGAGTCCGCGCACCAAATTCTTGCGGTCGTTTTCCAAAAGCGCGTGATGCGCCCAGGTCACGGTGGTGCCCGAGAGCAGCAGGACGAGCGTGTTGAGGAACGGCACTTCCCAGGGATCGAAGGGACGGATGCCCACCGGCGGCCAGACGCCGCCGACCGGATAGAGCGACGAGGTGAAGAACGCCCAGAAGAAAGCGGAGAAGAACATCACTTCGGAGGCGATGAACAGCGCCATGCCGAAGCGCAGCCCGATCTGCACCACCGGATTGTGATAGCCGCCGTACTCGCCTTCCAGTACGACGTCGCGCCACCACACAAACATCACGCCGAGCACGCCAAGCACGCCCGCGATCATCACCCAGGGCGGGCCGCCATGCATCCACCACACCGCGCCGCCGGTCAGCAGGCCGGCGACGGCGCCGCCGATGATCGGCCACGGGCTGGGATCGACCAGGTGGTAGGGGTGTTTGTGTGCGGCGGGGCTGCTGCTCATGATCTCTCTCGCTTAGCGCAAGCTGTTCGGTGAAACCGGCTCGGCCGAAGCCGAGGGGCCGGGGATGCTCTGGTCCGCGGCGCGGAACATGGTGTAGCTCAAGGTGATGGTGTCGACGTCGCGGTCATCGGCGTCCTTGACGATGTCGGGATCGACGAAGAAGGTCACGGTCAAATCCTTGCCCTCGCCCGGACCCAAGCGCTGCTTGGTGAAACAGAAGCATTGCAGCTTGTCGAAATAAATCCCGGCCTTGGATGGGGTGACGTTGAAGGTGGCGGTGCCGGTGAGTGGCGCGGCCGAGCGATTCACCGCGCGATAGGCCACGGTCTTGGTCTCGCCGGGATGGACCTGGACCGAGATCATCTCGGGGTGGAAGTCCCAATCGAGCTCGGGCGAGGTGGTGGTGTCAAACCGCACGGTGATGATGCGGTCGGCTATATCGTTGGCGGGCGCGGATGAGGCGCGCTGGGTGGTGCCGTTATAGCCGGTGGCGGCGCAAAACAGGCGGTAGAGCGGCACCGAGGCCGCCACCAGGCCGATCATGCAGCCCAGCACCAGCAGCAACCCGCCCAGCGTCAGCCGCTTTTTGCCGGAGGCGTTCATCACCAATTCCCCATGCGGGCGAGCGCGATCAGATAGAACATCAGCACCACGCCCAACAGCGCCGCCAGTAGCGCGCGGTTCTTGGCGCGGATGCGCTTTTCCCGTTCGTTCATGAGGGGCATTACCATCATGCGCCGAAACCCGGAGCAAGGGCCGAGACGAGGCCCGGCGCGCGGTCGAGCGCCATGAGCAGGAACAAAAGGAAGAGATAAAGGATCGAGAAGCCGAACATCTGCCGGGCCTGGCGCGTGCCCGTGCCGGCGAGGACGCGGCAGGCCAAAAGCGTGAACAGCGCCGAGAGCGCCAAGGCCGCGATGCCGTAAACCCAGCCCGTCACATGCAGCAAGGCAGGCGCCACCGCCACCGGCCACAGCACCAGGGTATAGAGCAGCATCTGCTTCTTGGTTTCGCGCGGACCCGCGACTACCGGCAGCATCGGCACGCCGGCGCGGGCATAATCACCGGCGCGGTAGAGCGACAGCGCCCAGAAATGCGGCGGCGTCCAGAAGAAGATGAGCGCGAACAAGGCGAGCGCCGGCAGGCCCACATCGCCGGTCGTCGCCGCCCAGCCGATCAGCGGCGGGAAGGCGCCGGATGCGCCGCCGATGACGATGTTCTGCGGCGTGCGGCGTTTCAATCCAATGGTGTAGACGAAGACGTAGAAGCCGATGGTCAGCGCCAGAAGCGCTCGCCGCCGCCCAGTTGAGCGCGAGCCCCATCACCATCACGGAGGCGCCGGCCAGCACGCAGCCAAAGCCCAGCGCCTCGCCCGGTGCCATGCGCCCCGCCGGCAGCGGCCGGTTGCGCGTACGCTCCATCAACGCGTCGATGTCGCGCTCATACCACATGTTGATGGCGCCCGCCGCGCCCGCGCCCACGGCGATACACAGTACCGCCACCGCCGCCAGCAGCGGATGCAGATGGCCGGGCGCGAGATAAAGCCCGACGAAGCCGGTGAACACCACCAGCGACATCACCCGCGGCTTCAGGAGCTCGACGTAATCGCCGACGGCCGGGCCGAAAGCGGCCTCATCCCTGCGGGCGAGTTCGGCGGAGGTGACCTGGCTCACTTGCGATCGATCCCCGGCTCAGTGGCCCGGGCCGGAAGCGATGTGTGGCAGCTCGTCATAGGAATGGAAAGGCGGCGGCGAAGACACCGTCCACTCCAGCGTCGTCGCCCCCTCGCCCCAGTAATTCGCGCCCACCTTGCGGCCCGCGAACAGCGTGTGGAAGATGATGAAGACGAAGAACAGGGTCGAGGCGAAGGAAAGGAAGGAGCCGAGCGAGGCCACCATGTTCCAACCGGCGAACGCGTCCGGGTAATCGCTGATGCGCCGCGGCATGCCGGCCAATCCGAGGAAATGCATCGGGAAGAACGTCACGTTGACGCCGATGAAGGTGGTCCAGAAATGGATCTTGCCGAAGGTCTCGTTGTATTGCCGGCCGCTCATCTTGCCGATCCAGTAATAGAATCCCGCGAACAGGCCGAACACCGCGCCCAAGGACAGCACGTAGTGGAAATGCGCCACCACGTAATAGGTGTTGTGCAGCGGCCGGTCGACGCCGGCATTGGCCAGCACCACGCCGGTGACGCCGCCCACCGTGAACAGGAACAGGAATCCGACCGCCCACAGCATCGGCGTCTTGAACTCGATCGCGCCCTCCCACATGGTCGCGATCCAGGAGAATATCTTGATGCCGGTGGGCACGGCGATGACCATGGTTGCGGCGGTGAAATAGGCCTGGGTATCGACGCTGATGCCGGTGGTGAACATGTGATGCGCCCACACCACGAAGCCGATGACACCGATCGACACCATCGCATAGGCCATGCCGAGATAGCCGAAGATCGGCTTCTTGGAGAAGGTCGAGATCACCTGGCTGACGATGCCGAAGGCCGGCAGGATCATGATGTAGACCTCGGGGTGGCCGAAAAACCAGAACAGGTGCAGGAACAGCAGCGGATCCCCGCCGCCGGCGGGATCGAAGAATGTCGTCCCGAAATTGCGGTCGGTCAGCAGCATGGTGATGGCGCCCGCCAGCACCGGCAGCGACAGCAGCAGCAGGAAGGCGGTCACCAGGATCGACCAGACGAAGAGCGGCATCTTGTGCAGCGTCATGCCGGGCGCGCGCATGTTGAAGATGGTGGTGATGAAATTGATCGCGCCCATGATCGACGAGGCACCGGCCAAGTGCAGCGAGAAGATCGCCATATCGACCGCCGGCCCGGGATGGCCGATCTTGGACGACAGCGGCGGATAGATCGTCCAGCCGACGCCCGCCCCGGCGGGATCGCCGACCATGGTCGAGCTCACCAACAGCAGGAACGAAGGCACCAGCAGCCAGAAGCTGATGTTGTTCATGCGCGGAAAGGCCATGTCGGGCGAGCCGATCATCAGCGGCACGAACCAGTTGCCGAAGCCGCCGATCAGCGCCGGCATCACCAGGAAGAACACCATGATGAGGCCGTGCGCGGTGATGATGACGTTGTAGAGCTGGTGGTTGTCGTGGAACAGCGGATCGCCCGGCACCATCAGATTGAGGCGCATGATGATCGAGAACGCGCCGCCGATCAGTCCGGCGCTGATGGCGAAGATGAGATAGAGCGTGCCGATATCCTTGTGATTGGTCGAATAGAGCCAACGCGAGGCGAAGCTCGGATAGTGATCGTCATGGGCCTCGTCGTGTCCGTGATGGGCCGCGCTTTTTCCGGTAGCCATGTGCCGTTCCTCGCGAATTGCCTATTGCGCCGCGCCGGCGGCGAATTGCCGTGCGCCGCCGTTGTTTTGGCCAAACTGCTTCTTGGCTCCATCCACCCATTTGGCGAAGTCTTCGGCGGAAACCGCGTGGATTTCGATCGGCATGAAGGGATGGTTGATGCCGCAGATCTGATTGCATTGGCCGTAGAAGATTCCGGGCCGGTCGATCTGCAGCCACGCCTCGTTGATTCGGCCCTCGACGGCGTATTCCTGCACCCCGACCGAGGGGACAAACCAGCTGTGGATCACGTCGGTGCCGGTGATCAGGACGCGCACCACGGTGCCGACCGGAACCACGACCGGATTGTCGACCGCCAGCAGGCGCGGCTTGCCTTCCTTCTTGGTGGTCTCGTCGTCGAGGATGTTGCTGTTGAAGGAGAAATCGCCTTGGTCGGGATATTCGTAGCTCCAATACCACTGATGCCCGGTGATCTTGATCGTCATCGTCGCGTGCGGATTCTTGTCCATGTAATAGAGCAGCTTGAAGGACGGGATCGCGATCGTCACCAGGATCAGCACCGGCACCACCGTCCACAGCACCTCGAGCACGGTGTTGTGCGTGGTCTTGGTCGGCACCGGGTGGCGCTTGGCGTTGAAGCGGATAATGACGTAGAGCAAAAGGCCGAGCACGAAGACCGTGATCAGCGTGATGATGATAAAGACCTCGTAGTGGAGCGTGGCGATGTGCGAGGCAACCGGCGAGGCGGGATCCTGCCAGCCGAGCTGCCAGTCATGCGGCTCCTCGGCGAAGGCGCGGGCGGAAACCAGCAGCAGCGGCGCCCACAGCATGGAAGCGGCGCCGCGCGCCCGGCGCCAATGGCGCTTCATGCATTCGACCAGAAAACCTGCCATGCCTCTCCCCTCGTGCCGGCGCGCGGGCCGGATTCGACATAGTACGGCACCTTAGATACCGCCCGAAGGGCGGCGAAGCCAATCGCAACATTGCGACTTTATGCCGCATAAACCAAGGCGGCCGGATGTCGCGGCGAACCCGCCGTTTCGGCGCTGGCGGACGAGGCCCTGGCACCCTATGTCTCTTTCTGGCAAGAAGGATTTATCCACAGGAGTCTCATGGCCGATCTAGCCCGCACCGAGGCGTTGTTCTTCACCCAAACCGGCATGGACCGGGCGCGGGTGGACAAGATCGTGGCCGAGGCGCTTTCCGGCATGGACGATGGCGAACTGTTCCTGGAATGGAGCCAGTCCGAAGCGCTGTCGCTCGATGACGGGCGCATCAAGAGCGCCGCCTTCGACCAGTCGCAGGGTTTCGGCCTGCGCGCGCTCTCGGGCGAATCGGCGGGCTATGCCCATGCCTCGGAGCTGTCCGAGGCGGCGATCAAGCGCGCCGCGGCGACAGTGCGCGCGGTTGCCCACGGCCAAAGCGGCGTGGTGGCGGAACCGCCGCAAGGCACCAACCGCTCGCTCTATACTGACGCCAATCCGCTTTCCCAGGTCGATTTCCCGGCCAAGGCCAAGTTGCTGATGGAGATCGACGCCTATGCCCGTTCCAAGGACAGCCGAGTCCGGCAGGTGATGGCCTCGCTGTCGGGTGAATGGCGCGCGGTCGAGATCATCCGATCCTCCGGCGCGCGCACGGCCGACATAAGGCCGCTGGTCCGCCTCAATGTCGGAGTCGTGGTCGAGGAGAACGGCCGCATGGAAGCGGGCGGCGCGGGCGCGGGCGGGCGCATCGCCTATGAGCTCTATCTCGACCCCGCGCAGTGGAAGAAACAGGTCGACGAGGCGTTGCGCCAGGCGCTCGTTAATCTCGGCTCGGTGCCTGCGCCGGCGGGCGAGATGACGGTGGTCTTGGGGCCGGGCTGGCCCGGCGTCATGCTGCACGAGGCGGTCGGCCACGGACTCGAAGGCGATTTCAACCGCAAGAAAACCTCGGCCTTCACCGGCTTGATCGGCCAACGCGTGGCGGCGCCCGGCGTCACCGTGGTCGATGACGGCACGCTCAAGGACAAGCGCGGCTCGCTCACCGTCGACGACGAGGGCACGCCCAGTTCTTATACGACGCTGATCGAGGACGGAATCCTGAAAGGCTACATGCAGGACCGCTTGAACGCCCGGCTGATGGGCATGCGGCCGACAGGCAACGGCCGGCGGGAGAGCTACGCCCATGCGCCGATGCCGCGCATGACCAATACCTACATGCTGGCCGGATCGCACGACCCGCAGGAGATCATCCGCTCGGTGAAGCGCGGGCTCTACGCGGTGAATTTCGGCGGCGGCCAGGTCGACATCACCAGCGGCAAATTCGTGTTCTCGGCCTCCGAGGCCTATCTGATCGAGGACGGCAAGGTGGGGAATGCGGTCAAGGGCGCGTCTCTCATCGGCAACGGGCCCGACGCGCTCACCAAGATTTCCATGATCGGCAACGATCTGAAGCTCGATGACGGCGTTGGCACCTGCGGCAAGGATGGCCAGGGCGTGCCGGTCGGCGTCGGGCAGCCGACCTTGCGCATGGATGGCCTCACGGTGGGCGGCACGGGTTCATGAGCTGCCTCTGCCGGGTCCGCGCGCTTGCGGCCGGTCTTTTAATAGTCCTCTGTTCCACCACACTTTCCGCCGCTTGCGGCCTCGGCGACGCGCCCAATGCGCGCTGGCGCGCGGAAAAAGACAATACGGGCGAGGCCTGGCTGGCCGATCCCTGCGGCGCGAAATTATTCTCGATCGGCGTCAACGTGCTCGATTCCGGCAATTCCGTCGCCTTGCTCGACCGGCCGCGTTACGACTGGCGCCGCTACAACGCCTCGCTCGCGGAGTGGATCGGCGAGACCAGGGCGCGGATGGCGCAATGGGCGTTCAACACCGCCGGCTCCTGGTCGCTGCCGCCGCAGGAATTGCGGATGCCGGGCGTGATCAATCTCGAATTGGGGCGCAACGCCAAATTCCACTGGTTCGATCCGTTCCGGCCGGACATGGGCCAGATCATGGACGATAAGGCGCGCGAGCTGACCGCGCCTTACCGCGCCAACCCCTATCGCATCGGTTATTTCTCCGACAACGAGGTGGGGTGGTGGGACGGCGCGCTCTTCACCTTCTATTTCCGGAAGCCCGCCGAGAATTTCACCAAGCAGCGTCTGGTGAAAACGCTGCGCGATTACTACCGCGAGGATTGGCGGCGATTTGCCGAGGATTTCGTGCCGCCGCCCGAGGTCAATTCCTGGAACGGGCTGCTCGCGAGTCAGGTGACCGCCAAGCTCAGGCCCGGCGGCCAGGGCGCGAAATTCATCGCTCTATGGACCCATATCGTCGCCGAACATTATTACGCGCTCTCGGCCCACGCCATTCATGCGGCCGATCCCGGCGCGCTTTATTTGGGCGACCGCCTCCCCATCTATTACGACCCGGCGGCGATCAGCGCCGAGGCGCCTTATGTCGACGTCATATCGAGCAATTACAATGTCGACAGCCCCGAGGGCTGGGTCGCGCCCTATTACTTCGACGGCTTGCGCGCATTGACCGGCGCCAAGCCGGTGCTGATCTCGGAATGGTTTTATGCCGCGCATCAGAACCGCACCGGCAACCGCAACAACGGCCATCTCATGACGGTGAACACCCAGGCCGAGCGCGCATCGGGCGCCGCCGAAGCCGCCCGGAATTTCGCCGCCATCCCCGAGGTGCTCGGGGTGCATTGGTTCCAGTATTACGATTATCCGGTGGGCGGGCGTCAGGACAGCGAGGATTACAATTTCGGGCTCGTGGACATCGAAAATCGCCCCTATGAGGAATTGACCGCATCGCTGGGCCTGGCCAATCGCGCTTTGCCCGGAATCCACCGCGAGGCCCGGACCATGCCGCGCCAGGATCGCGCGCGCATCGTGATTCCGAAGGCCACGATCAACCTGGATCACGCCTCGCTGATCGACTGGCCCAAATCGCAATCGCTGCTGCCACCCTTGCGCGCGGCCAAGGGCGACGTGGGTTTCGGCGAAGCTTATCTCGCCTGGAGCGACCAAGGGATCGCTTTGGCATCAATAGGCCAGGATTATTACGACACCGAAATCCTGGGCTATGAGGGTGCCTTCCCCTTGAGCGAGGCCTATCGCATCGAGCTCGACATGGACGCCGGGGCCGGGCCGAAACGCTTCACGCTTTATTTCATCCCGCCCAAGGGCAAGACCCGCGACTACCCGCCGATGGCGCCGCTGCTCTGCGCGGGCGCGGCGGTGACGCATCACGAAACTTCCTGCCCGCCGGTGCCGGGATCGGCGACGCTTTATTTCGGCGCCGACCAGCCGCGCATCGTCGCCGAGACCGTGATTCCCTGGCAGGCCTTGGGCTTGGCCGGGCCGCCCGATCCGAAGCGCGTCAAGTTCGAGATCTCGGCGCGAAGCTGGTTCCGCGCGCGCTGGATGTCGCTCTCGGGGGAGACGCCAGAGAAAGGCTCGGCCGATCCGCGCGCCTGGAGAGAAGCCGCGCTCGGCGGCAACGCGGCGGCGACGCAGTAGCCGGCGTTCACAGGGCGGTTTTGCCACCGTTAACGTCGAGGATCTGGCCGGTGATGAAAGCCGCCTCGTCCGAGGCGAGAAACAGGATGGCCTGGGCGATCTCTTCGGGCGCGCCGAGGCGCTTCATCGGCACGCCGGCGATCACGCCCGCCTTCCGGTCGGCGTTGCCGGCGAACCGGTTCAGCAACGCGGTCTCGACCGGGCCCGGGGCGACCGCATTGACGCGGACGCCAAACCCCACCGCTTCGAGCGCCGCCGATTTCGTCAGACCTTCGACCGCGTGTTTGCTGGCGGTGTAGAGAGACGCGCCCGGCGCGCCGCGGTGGCCCATGGTCGAGGACAGGTTGACGATGCAGCCGCTCCCCTGGGGCTGCATCACGCGCAGCTCATGTTTCATGCTCAAGAGCGTGCCGAGCACGTTGGTATCAAAGGTCGCGGCGTAGCTTTCTGCATTCTGCGCCGTCACCGGACCGGTCTGGCCTTCGGTGCCGGCGTTGTTAACCGCCACGTCCAGGCGGCCGAACCGTTTGACGGTTTGATCGACCAGACTTCGCACCTCGTCTTCATGGCGAACATCGGCGCGAACGAATTCGGCTTCCACGCCGAGCGCGCGCAATTCCTTCACCAGCGTGTTGCCCGCTTCGTCGCGGCGGCCGGAGACGACGATCCGCGCGCCCTTGGCGGCGAAGGCCAGAGCGGTGGCGCGGCCGATGCCGGTGAGCGCGCCGGTGATCAGAACGACAGGGGCCGCCATGGGGTCGTCCTTCTCAATAAGCCTGTTCCTGGTAGAGCGGGGCGATCTTGGCCCCCCAGCGGCCGCGATATTCCGCCAGCAGCCGCTCGGCCGGCGTGAGCCCCGATTCGGCGCTTTCGATGAGCGTGTCGAGGAAGATGCTTTCATCGTCGCGCGTCGAATCGAGTTGCGCGCGCGCCTTCAACCCCACGCCCGCGATGTTGAGGATATCGAGCGCCCAGTCCTTCAAGGCCCGGCCGCGGAACTTGGTCGCGAGGCCCTGCTTCGGCACGTCGCGGCGAAGCGCCGCGTGATCCGCGTGGGTCCAATCGGCGACGAGCCGCGACGCCTGGTCGAGCGCCCCGCGATCGTAGAGCAACCCGGTCCAGAACGCCGGCAGCGCGCAGAGACGCCGCCACGGCCCGCCATCGGCGCCGCGCATTTCCAGGAACTGTTTCAGGCGGACCTCGGGGAAAGCCGTGGTCAGGTGATCGGCCCAATCGCTCATCACCGGGGTCGCGCCCGGCATGCCCGGCAGTTTGCCCCTCATGAAATCGCGGAAGCTTTGCCCGGCGACGTCGATGTAGTTGCCGTCGCGGTAGACGAAATACATCGGCACGTCGAGCATGTAGTCGACATAGCGCTCGAAGCCCATGCCGGGCTCGAACACGAAGGGCAATATCCCGCACCGGTCGGGATCGGTGTCGGTCCAGATCTGGCTGCGATAGCTCAGGAACCCGTTGGGCTTGCCCTCGGTGAAGGGCGAGGCGGCGAAGAGCGCGGTTGCGAAAGGCTGCAAGGCCAGCCCGACACGGAATTTTGCCACCATGTCGGCCTCGGAAGCGAAATCGAGATTCACCTGCACGGTGCAGGTGCGCAGCATCATGTCGAGCCCGAGCTTGCCCTTCTTCGGCATGTAGTCGCGCATGATGGCGTAGCGCCGTTTCGGCATCAACGGCACGTCCGCGCGCCGCCATTGCGGATCGAAGCCCATGCCGAGCATGCCGAGATCGAGTTCCTCCGCGACCTCGCGCACCTGGCGCAGATGCAAATGCAACTCGGCGCAGGTCTCGTGCAAGGTCTTCAAGGGCGCGCCCGACAGCTCGAACTGCCCGCCGGGCTCGAGCGAGATGCCGGCGCCGTTCTGCGCGAGCCCGACCAGCTTGTCGGCGTCGAACACGCCGTCCCAACCGAAGCGCATCAGCCCTTTCAGCAGCGCCTCGATGCCGCCGGGGCCCTCATAAGGCGGGCGGCGCAGATCCGTGCGGCGGAAGACGAATTTCTCGTGCTCGGTACCGATGCGCCATTCGGCCGGCGGCTTGCAGCCCGCGGCCAGATAGTCGATCAGCTGGCGCTTGTCGGTGATCGGCGCGCCGCCGGAATGCGAAGGAGCGGACATGAAGGCGATTCTGTCTCTGTTGCGTGAAATTAGCGCGGAATGTTGCGGGACCAATCCCCGGCCAGAGCCTGGAACGCCGCCAGCGCGGCAAGCGCCGCGGTGTCGGCGCGCAGCACCCGTGGCCCCAGGCCGACCGGGCATACAAAGGGGAGTTTGCGCAGATCGTCAAGTTCGGAATCGGCGAAACCGCCTTCCGGGCCGGTCAGGATTGCGCTGGGCGCGGGGCTCATGCCCTTCAAGGCCTGAGCCAAGGGCGGGGCGGTGCCGCTTTCATCGCACAGGATGAGCTTGCGCGCAGGCGGCCAGGATTTGAGGAGCCCGGCGAGCGTGACCGGCTCATGCACAACCGGCACGGAAAGCCGCTCGCTCTGCTCGGCGGCCTCGATGGCGTTGGCGCGCAAACGCTCGGCGTTGACGCGCGCCACCATGGTGCGCGCGGTCATCACCGGATGGATTTCGGAGACGCCCAGCTCGCACGATTTCTCGGCCAGAAAATCGAGCCGCGCGCGCTTGATCGGCGCGAAGACCAGCCACAGATCGCCTTCATCGCGTTGCTTCTTGCGCTGGGCCAGGATGTCGAGCGAACACCAGCCGCGCCCCTGCCCGGCTATGCGCGCGCCATATTCGCCGTCGCGGCCGTTGAAAAGGGCGAGTTCGTCGCCCTTGCCGAGGCGCAGCACCGATTTCAGGTAATGCGCCTGGGGCGCGGGGAGGCCGAGCGAGCCGCCCTCGCCCAGGCTGGCCTCGACGAAGAGGCGGGTGACCGGCTGATAGGCCATGGGCCGATATTGCCACACTTCCCGGGCGGCAGAAGCAAGGGCAAGATGCGCCGTTATGACCGACATCCCGAGCGGCGATTGGGTCGACCGGCTCGCGCCGCGGCATTGGCGGCCTTATCTGCGCCTCGCGCGGCTCGACCGGCCGATCGGCACCTGGCTTTTGCTCTTCCCCGGCTGGTGGGGAATCGCGCTCGCGGCCGGTGGCTGGCCCGATTGGAAACTCATGATCCTCTTCGCCGCCGGCGCGGTCGCCATGCGCGGCGCCGGCTGCACCTTCAACGACATCGCCGACCGCGATTTCGATGCGCGCGTCGAGCGCACCCGCGCAAGGCCGATCCCGAGCGGTCAGGTTTCTGTCCGCCAGGCGGCCTTGTTCATGGCTTGCGAGCTGGCGGTGGGCGCCTTGGTGCTGCTCTGCCTCAACCGGCTGGCGATCGATTTGGGATTCACCGTGCTGCTGCTGATCGCCACATACCCTTTCATGAAGCGAGTGACATATTGGCCGCAATTTTTCCTGGGCTTGAATTTCAATTGGGGCGCGTTGATGGGTTTTGCCGCGGCGAGCGGCGTGCTCGGCTGGCCCGCTTATCTGCTTTATGCTGGCGGCATTGCCTGGACGCTGGGCTACGACACCATCTATGCGCATCAGGACAAGGAGGACGACGCGCTGATCGGCGTGAAATCCTCCGCCTTGGCGCTCGGAGAAAATACGCGGCCATTCCTGTTCGTCTTCTATGCCGCGGCGGCGGGCTTATGGGCGGGCGCGGGCTATGCGGCCGGGCTCGGGCCCTGGTTCTGGTTCGCGCTCGGCTTGGCGGCGGCGCAGATGGCCTGGCAGGCGGGCGCGGTCGCGCTCGATGAGAGCGGCGATTGCCTCGCCAAGTTCAAATCGAACCGCGCGGTGGGCTGGCTGTTGCTGGCGGGGATAACCGCCGCGCATGTCCTTTAAGGATCACCAGGCCTTCATACGCGCCAATACGGCGGTGGCGTCGCCGCCGCTTTGTCCCGAGATCAAGCTTTTCCTCGCCACCGAGGTAACTCCCCTGTGGCAAGCGACCGAGACGGTGCTGGAGCAATCCCAATTGCCGCCGCCCTATTGGGCCTTCGCCTGGCCGGGCGGCCAGGCGCTGGCGCGCCACATCCTCGACCATCCTGGGCTTGTGGCGGGGAAGAGCGTGCTCGATATCGGCGCCGGATGCGGGCTGGTCGCGATCGCCGCCGCGATAGCGGGCGGACACGTCACGGCCGCCGAACCCGATGCCTTCGCCTGCGCCGCCATTGCCATGAATGCGGACTTGAACGGCGTGTCGCTTGTCATCGAGACCGCCGATCTGCTGGCGCGCGAGCCCGGAGACTGGCAGGCCGCGCTGGCGGGCGACATGTGTTATGAACGGCCCTTGGCCGGGAAGCTCATTCCCTGGTTGCGGCTTTTGGCGGGAAAGGACGCACTGGTGCTGCTGGGCGATCCCGGCAGGGCCTATCTGCCGAAGAGCGGTCTCGAACCCGTCGCCCGTTACGACGTGCCGACATCCCTGGAGTTGGAAGACCAGACCAGCCGCGAGACTTTGATATTGCGGCTCGCGCCCGAATGACCCTGGAAGGCGCCCCGCTCCACCCCCTATGATGGGGGTCCCGCCGCCTTTTCCCGGATTTCATGTCCAAAGCTCCCGATGCCCTGTCCGTCCTGGGCGACCTCGTCAGCCGCGCCCGGCGCGCCGGCGCCGACCAGGCCGACGCCGTGCTGATCGAGGGTATCGCGCTGTCGCACAGCCAGCGCCTGGGCGTGATCGAGAAACTCGAACGCGCCGAGGGCTTCGATCTGGGCTTGCGCGTCATCATCGGCAAGCGCCAGGCGATCGTCTCCTCCAACGACCGCGCCGCCAATCACGAGCACGATTTGATCCCGCGCGCGATCGAGATGGCGAAGGCGGTGCCCGAGGATCCTTATTGCGGCCTGGCCGATTCGGCCGAGCTCGCCAAAAATTTCCCCGCGCTCGACATGGTCGACCCCATCGAGCCCGCGCCCGAAATTCTGGTGCGGCGGGCTTCCGAAGCCGAGGATTCCGCGCGCGCGATTGTCGGCGTCACCAATTCGGAAGGCGCGCAGGCGAGCTGGACCCGCGCCGAGATGGCGATCGTCGCCTCCAACGGCTTCAGCGGGAAATACGCCGGCACCGGCCACAGCATCGCCGTCGCGGTGCTGGCGGGTGAAGGGGCAAGCATGGAACGCGACGACGATTGGGATTCGGCGGTGCACGCCGCCGATTTGAAGAGTCCGGCGGAAATCGGCCGCAAGGCGGGCGAGCGCGCGGTGGCACGGTTGAAGGCGCGCAAGGTGGCCACCGCGAGGGTCCCGGTGGTCTACGATCCGCGGGTTTCGAGCTCTCTGCTGCGGCATCTTTCCGGCGCCATCAACGGCGCGGCCATCGCGCGCGGCACCAGTTTCCTAAAGGACAAGCTTGGGAGCCGCATCCTGCCCGCCGGATTGGCCGTGATCGACGATCCGCATGTCAAACGCGGCCACCGTTCGGTGCCCTTCGACGCCGAGGGCGTGGCAAACCGCAAGCGCATCATCGTCGAGGACGGCGTGCTCCAGACCTGGTTCCTCGATTGCGCAACCGCCCACCAGCTGAAACTTCACACCACCGGCCACGCCCATCGCGGCCCGTCGGGCCCGCCCGGTCCTGGCCCGTCCAATCTCTATCTTGCCCCCGGCGAGGTGACGGCGCAGGAACTCATCGCCGAGATCGAAAACGGATTTTACGTGACCGAGCTCATGGGCATGGGGGTCAACGGCATCACCGGCGATTACAGCCGCGGCGCCGCCGGTTTCTGGATCGAGCGCGGCCGGCTCAGCTATCCGGTGCATGAGGTGACGGTGGCCGGGAATTTAAAGGACATGTTCCTCAATCTGCGCCCGGCGAGCGACCTCGAATTCAGGACCGGTATTGACGCGCCGACGCTGCTGGTCGAAGGCATGACCGTAGCCGGAGCTTGAGCCGGACCGGGGCACAGCCCGCCGTTTTCCAGCCTAGAACCTTGCAAACGCCCCGATGCCTCGGCTAACACTCGGGACGTTCTTCGGACGCCGTGATATGATCGCGCGCTAAATCCCCGACAAACCAAAGGGAATCCGCCGTTTTGAGCTTCGAAGCCTCGTCCCCCAAAGCCGCGTCCGCGACCGTCCACGCCTCGCTGCCGTCGCCGCGCCGCGAGGGCGTCCATGTTTGAGAGGGGCTCGCTGAAAGGGCTGCTGCGCTCGGACGGGGCTCGGCGTTTTCTGTGCGCGCTGGTCGCGCTCTATATCCGCCTGGTGCGCTGGACCGGAATATGGTCGACCGAAGGCGCGTCGATCCCGGCGGCGTTCCACGCGGCCCAGCGCCCCTTCATCCTCGCCTTCTGGCACGGCCGCCTCTTGATGATGCCCTGCGCCTGGAACAAGCGCCAAGCCATCCACATGCTCATCTCCGGCCACCGCGACGGCCGCATCATCGCCGACGCGGTGCGGCATTTCGGCATCGATTCGATCGCCGGCTCCTCGACCGAGGGCGGCCATGTCGCGCTCCGCAACATGGTGCGGCAGCTCAAATCGGGCGATTGCGTCGGCATCACCCCGGACGGGCCGGACGGGCCGGCGATGCGCGCCACGTCCGGCATCGTCGCGGTGGCAAGGCTTTCGGGTGCGCCGGTGATCCCGCTTACCTATGCCACCGCCTGGCGGCGCAACCTCGACAGCTGGGACCGTTTCCATCTGCCCTTCCCGTTCTCGCGCGGTGTCTTTCTCTGGGGCGAGGCGATTGCGGTGCCGGCCGATCTCGACGCGACCGGCATGGAGCATTACCGCGTCCTGATCGAGGAGCGCTTGAACGCGCTCACCTCCGAGGCCGACCGGCTCATGGGCCATGGCCGCCTCTCGCCCGGCACCATGGGCCGCAAGGCGATGCGCCGCGTCCGCCGCGACTCCCCCCACCCCGAGGCCGGCGAGCACGGATGAACCGGCTTTTGTCGCTTTACCGCGGCGCCACAACCGCGCTCGGGCCGCTGATCGCGCTTTACCTCTCCTGCCGCATGGAGCGCGGCAAGGAAGACCGCGAGCGCTTCGCCGAACGCCAGGGCCACGCCTCGCATCCGCGGCCGCCGGGCAAGCTCATCTGGGTGCATGCCGCCAGTATCGGCGAGGCGGTGTCGATGCTCTCGCTGATCGACCGGCTGCTGGTCGAGCGGCCCAATCTCTCGGTGCTGGTCACCACCGGCACCGTCACCTCGGCGCGGCTTTTGGCGACGCGGCTGCCGCCCGGCCGCGCCTGGCATCAATACGTGCCGGTCGACCGCGTCGCCTATGTGCGCCGCTTCCTCGGCCATTGGCGGCCCGATCTGGCGTTGTGGGTCGAATCCGAGCTCTGGCCCAATCTGATCTCCGAGACCTGCCGCAACGGCATTCCGCTGCTGCTGTTGAACGGGCGCATGTCGCTCCGGTCCTTCCGCGGCTGGCGGCGGGTGCCGGGGCTGATCGGCCCGCTCTTGGCCAATTTCGATCTCTGCCTGGCGCAGGACGCGGTGCAGGCGCAGCGCCTGGCGCGGCTCGGGGCGTCGGCGGCCTCGACCGTCGGCAATCTCAAGGCGGCGGCGGCGCCGCTGCCCGCCGATCAGGGCGAACTGGCGCGGCTGGCGGCTTCCTGCGCTGGACGGCCGCTCTGGCTCGCCGCCTCGACTCATGAAGGCGAGGAAGAAGCGGCGGCGCGCGCGCATGACGACCTCGCTGGCAAGCATCCCGGCTTGCTCACCATCATCGCGCCGCGCCATCCGGCGCGCGGCGACGAGATCGCGGCCGGTTTACGCGCGTCCGGCCTGCGCGTGGCGCAACGGGCACGCAACGAGCGGATCGAGCCCGCGACCGACATCTATCTCGCCGACACGCTGGGCGAGATGGGATTGTTCTACCGCCTGGCCGGCATCGCCTTCATCGGCGGTTCGCTCGCGCAAAAGGGCGGGCATAACCCGATGGAAGCGGCGCTCCTCGATTGCGCCATCCTGCACGGCCCCGATATGAGCAATTGCGCCGCCGTGACCGAAACGCTGGCGCGCGCCAAGGCCACCATCGTGGTCGGCAACGCCAAGGATCTCGGCAAGGCGGTGGGCCGCCTGCTCGACGACCCGGTGGAGCGCGCGGCGCGCGCGGCGGCGGCGGCCGGCATCGCCGCCGACAATCGCGCCGTGCTCGACGCCGTGCTGGAGCGCATCGCGCCCTGGCTCGACCGGCTTTCGCCTCATGCCGCTGCGCGCGCCTGAATTCTGGCGGCGCGACGGCACCGCATCCAAGCTGCTGTCGCCGCTGGCCGCGCTTTATGATGCGGCGGTGGCGGCGCGTTTCGCCCGCGTGCATCCCGCGCAAGCCGGCGTGCCGGTTATCTGCGTCGGCAATCTCGCTCTGGGGGGCGCCGGCAAGACACCTGTGGTTTTGTCCCTGGCGAAGAAACTCGCCGCGCGCGGCGTCAAGGTCCAGATCCTGAGCCGGGGTTATGGCGGGCGGGCGCGCGGCCCGCTTCGGGTCGATCCCCAGCGCCATGAGGCGCGCGAGGTGGGCGACGAGCCGCTGCTGCTGGCGCATGCCACGCCGTGCTGGGTTTCGGCCGACCGCGTTGCCGGCGCGCACCAAGCGATCGCTGCCGGCGCGGAAATAATTCTGATGGATGACGGCTTGCAGAATCCGTCCTTGGCCAAGACCTGCTCGCTCTTGGTGATCGACGGCGATTACGGACTGGGCAACGGAAAAGTATTTCCTTCCGGGCCGTTGCGCGAGGATGCCGCGCGCGGACTTGCCCGCGCCGACGCGGTGGTGGTGATGGGCGAGGATCGGGCCGGAATCGCCTCCCGCCTCGCCGGCAAGACCGTGCTGCATGCGCGCCTTATGCCGGCCGAGCCCGGTAAATTCGCCGGCCGGTCTTTCGTCGCCTTCGCCGGGATCGGACATCCGGGGAAATTCTTCCGCAGCGCCGAGGAAGCCGGCGCGCGCATTCTCACCCGCCATGAATTCGCCGACCATCACCCTTACCGCGAAACCGAGTTGTTGGCGCTGATGGTGCAGGCGCGGGCGGCGGGCGCGCCCCTGCTGACCACAGAAAAGGACTGGGTCAGGCTGCCTCCGGCATGGCGCGTGCGGGTCGAATCCTTTCCGGTCAATGTGGAATGGCGCGAAGAGCAGGCGCTCGACCACCTCCTCGACGATGTCCTGAGACGCGGCGGGACTCGCCGGTGATCAGGGTCAATGCAGCGGTTGAGCGCCGTTGTCGGGACTAGCGGCGGGCATCGGCCCCACCACCAGCGCCGGGTCGAGCCGCAGCTGATACCAGTTCAAGCCCCAATGGAGATGCGGGCCGGTGGCGCGGCCAGTCGATCCCACCAGGCCGATCACCTGGCCTTGCGCGACTTTCTGGCCGAGCTTCACCTCGAGCCGCGACATGTGGAAATAGACCGTCGATAGCCCATAGCCGTGGTCGATCATCACCGTGCCGCCGGTCATGAAGAAACCCTTTTCGGCCAACGTCACGACGCCCGCGGCCGGCGCCTTGATCGGCGTGCCGGGGGGCGCGGCGATATCGACGCCCATATGCGGCGCGCGAGGCTCGCCATTGAGGATGGTCTGGCTGCCATAGACACCGCTGATCGGCCCGGTCACCGGCCAGATGAAACTTGTCTCGAAGAAGAGCAGGTTGCTGTCGATGGCGCGCGCCGCCGCAGCCTCGCCGTTTTCGCGCTTGATGCGTTCGAGCAGATCGGGGCCTGGGGAAACCTGATCCTCCGGCAGGCCGGTGATGTTGCGGGTATCGTATTGCCGCGCCGCGACGGATAGGGCGCGGTGCTCCGTGGTCCCGTCGCGATAGACCACGTCGAGCGCCGCTTGGCCGGGCGCGTCGCGGCCGAAGCCAATGATGAAATTGCCGTCGGGCGCGACCCGCACCGGTTTGCCGTCAAGGCTCACCCTGGCGCCAGGATCGGTCTTGCCGTGAACCAAGCCGCCCTGCTCAAGCGGGCCGTCGAGGCTGAGCGAACCGGCCAAGGCCGGGGAGCCGAGCAAAAGGATGGCGGAAAGCGCCGAAAGAAATTTTCTCACAACAGGCTGCCCTGATCCGGTTTGGAACCCGGCTTCTTGGCGGGTTTATGTGCGCCACCCTCGGCCCGGACCGCGACCCGCCCGTCGTGGAATTCGAGCGCGAGTTCGGATCCTGGCAGGATCGCCTTGGCCGAGATCACCACCGCGCCCGCCGCATCGCGCGCCAACGCATAGCCGCGCTTCAGGATGTTGTCATGCGACAGGCGGTGGCTTTCGAGCCTGCCCGCCAGGGTTTCGAGCCGCAATAGGCGTTGCTCGAGGAACCGGGCGAAGCCCTGGCTCAAGCGCTCGGGCAGATGGCCGAGCCGTTCGCGGCCGAGCCGCAGGAGTTGGACCAATCCCAAGGCCAGGCGCTCGGCGCGATCATCGAGGCGTTGCTGCGCGTTTTCCAAAAGCGAGCGCGGATCCGGCAAGCCGCGCCCGAGCCCGGTGACGCGCACGCGCCGCTCTTCGAGGAAGCGCGCGAGCGCGTTGGCCAGACGCAACACGTGGGATTGCACCGAGGCCACCAGATCGAGCCGAACCGGCACCGCCATTTCGGCGGCGGCCGTTGGCGTGGGCGCGCGCCGATCGGAGGCGAAATCGATCAGCGTGGTGTCGGTCTCGTGGCCGACCGCCGAGATGAGCGGGATTGCCGAGGCGGCTACGGCGCGCACTACGATCTCTTCGTTGAAGGCCATCAAATCTTCCAAGCTGCCGCCGCCGCGAGCCACGATCAGCAGATCAGGACGCGGCACGGCGCCGCCAGGCGCAAGCGCGTTGAAGCCCGTGATCGCCGCCGCGATTTCCGCCGCTGCGTTTTCGCCCTGCACCGGCACCGGCCAGACCAGCACGCGGCGCGGGAAACGGTCGGCGAGGCGGTGCAAAATGTCGCGGATCACCGCGCCGGTGGGCGAGGTGACAACGCCGATCACCTCGGGCAGATAGGGCAAGGGCCGCTTGCGGCTCTCGTCGAACAGACCTTCGGCCGCGAGCTTCTTGCGCCGCTCCTCCAAGAGCTTCAACAGCGCGCCGATGCCCGCCAGCTCCACCGCCTCGATGACGAGCTGGTATTTGGACCGGCCGGCATAAGTCGTCATCCGCCCGGTGCACACCACCTCCATGCCGTCCTCGGGCTTGAGCGTCAGGCGCTGGGCGAGCGGCCGCCAGATCACGGCGTCGAGCACCGCATCCGCATCCTTCAAGGACAGATAACAATGGCCCGATGTGTGGCGCTTGAAGCCCGAGACCTCGCCGCGCACCCGCACATGGCCGAAATCCGACTCAATCTGGCGCTTAACCGCTTGGGAAAGCTCGGAAACCGAGTATTCCGGCAGATTCGGGCGCTTCGAGTCGGCGGGCAGATGGCTTTCGGGCATCGCGGGCTATGATACAAGAGCGCGGATCAAGGGAAAACGCCGGGAATCGAGCCCGGCGGGAGGGGTTGGTTTTGCGGGTTCTGGTCGTCGGTTCGGGCGGGCGCGAACATGCGCTGTGCTGGGCGATTTCCTCCTCGCCCTTGTGCGACGCGCTGTTCTGCGCCCCCGGCAATCCCGGCATCGCCGACGAGGCGGCCTGCGTCGATATCGCCGCCACCGACAATGACGGCATCTTGAAGCTGTGCAAGAAAGAGAAGATCGACTTCGTCGTGATCGGCCCCGAAACGCCGCTGGTCGGCGGGCTGGTCGACCGGCTCGAAGCCGCCGGGATCGCCGCCTTCGGGCCGACCGCGAAGGCCGCCGCGCTCGAAGGCTCCAAGGGCTTCACCAAGGATCTTTGCGCCAAATACAACATCCCGACCCCGGCCTATAAGCGCTTCACCGACGCGGCCGCCGCCAAGGACTATGTCCGGAAACACAAGGCGCCGATTGTGGTGAAAGCCGACGGCCTGGCGGCCGGCAAGGGCGTGACCGTGGCCGCGACCACGCGCCAGGCCCTATCCGCGATCGACGCCATCATGATCGCCAAGAAATTCGGCGCCGCCGGGACCGAGGTGGTGCTGGAAGATTGCCTCGAAGGCGAGGAGATCAGTTTCTTCGCGCTGGTCGACGGCAAGCACGCCGTTGCCTTGGCCACGGCGCAGGACCACAAACGCGTCGGCGACGGCGACACCGGCCCCAATACCGGCGGCATGGGCGCCTATTCGCCGGCGCCGGCGATGAATCCCGAGCTCGAAGTCACGGTGATGGAAAAGATCATCCTGCCCACCATCCACGCCATGCGCGACGAGGGCAGGCCCTACAAGGGCGTGCTCTATGCCGGGCTGTTCCTGACCAAGCAGGGGCCGCAACTGATCGAATATAATTGCCGCTTCGGCGACCCGGAATGCCAGGTGCTGCTGATGCGGCTCAAGAGCGATCTGCTGCCGGCGCTGATCGCGGCGCGCGACGGCGAGCTCGAGGATTTCGACCTGCGCTGGCGCGACGAGGCGGCGTTGTGCGTGGTGATGGCGGCCAAGGGCTATCCCGGCGCCACGGTGAAGGGCACCGAGATCCGCAATCTCGAGGCCGCGGCCTCGGCCGATCCGGCGGTGAAGATTTTCCACGCCGGCACCAAGCGCGTCGGCGAGAAGCTGGTCGCCGACGGAGGGCGCATCCTCAACGTGGTGGCGCGCGGCAAGAGCGTGCGCGAGGCGCAGAAGCGCGCCTATGCCGTGGTCGACAAGATCGACTGGCCGCAGGGCTTCTGCCGCCGCGATATCGGCTATCGCGCCATCGGCCGCCGGCGGGCCTCAGCGCCGTCGGGCGAAAAAATCCCGCAGTAATTCGGCCGCCCGTTTTTCCTCAATCCCGCCATACACCTCCGGCCGGTGGTGGCAGGTGGATTGCCGAAAGAATTTTGGCCCGTGCTCGACCGCGCCCATCTTCGGGTCATAGGCGCCGAAATAGAGCCGGCGGATGCGCGCCAAGGAGATCGCCGCCGCGCACATCGCGCAGGGCTCGAGCGTGACATAGAGATCGCAATCTTCCAGGCGCGGCAATCCCCGCACCCGCGCACCTTCGCGCAAGACGAGAATCTCGGCATGGGCAGTGGGATCGGACAAGGCCTCAACCCGGTTATGCGATTTGGCGAGCAGCCGGCCCTTGGCATCGACCAGCACCACGCCCACCGGCACCTCGCCCGCAGCGGCGGCGATTTCGGCCTCGGCCAAGGCGAGACTCATGGGAGATTGCGGCGACGCGAGCATGGTCATAGATTGCCAGCATGGCACAACCGGTCATCGGCCTCACCCTCGATCACGAACCGCCGGGGGGATATTCCAAGACCCATCCCTGGTACGCGCTCCGGGAGAATTACTGCGCCGCGGTCGTGGCGGCGGGCGGCTTGCCCGTGCTGTTGCCGCATGAGCCGGCGCGCGCCGGCGATTACCTGGCGCTGTTGAGCGGGCTTATCGTCACCGGCGGCGCCTTCGACGTCGACCCGAAGCTCTTCGGCGCCAAGACCAAGCATGAAAGCGTCTCGACCAAGGATCGCCGCACCGAATTCGAGCTCGCCATCTGCAAGGACGCGCTCAAGGCCAACAAGCCGGTCTTGGGCATTTGCGGCGGCGAGCAGCTGCTGAACGTGGCGCTGGGCGGCACGCTGATTCAGCACATTCCGGACGAGGTCAAAGGCGCGCTCGAACACGAGCAGCCGACGCCGCGCACCCAGCCCGGCCACAGCGTGGCGATTTCCAAGAACACGCTGCTCCACCGCATCACCGGGGCGCTTTCGCTTGAGGTCAACTCCGCGCATCACCAGGCGGTGAAGGACGTGGCGCCCGGGCTGATGGTCGACGCGGTGGCGCCGGACGGCGTGATCGAGGGCATCGAGGACCCGAAGCGGCGCTTCTGCCTCGGCGTGCAGTGGCATCCCGAATATCTGCTGAGCGAAGGCGACCGACGCATCTTTTCCGCCTTCATCGCCGCCGCGCGCGGCTGAACCCGCGCCCATGCGCATCATCGCCGGACGATATCGCGGCAAGCGGCTCGTGGCCCCGGATGGTGCCGCCATCCGCCCGACCGGGGCGCGGGCGCGCGAGGCTTTGTTCAACATCCTGGCGCATGGGAAATTCGCGGCGCGGCCGGTCTATGAGGACGCGACCGTGCTCGACGCCTTCGCCGGCACCGGCGCCTTGGGGTTGGAATCGCTGTCGCGCGGCGCGCGTTACGCGACTTTCATGGAAAAGGACCGGATGGCGCGCGTGCATCTCACCGCCAATATCGAATCCATGGGCGTCAAATCCGCGGCTTCGGTGCTGACGGCCGATGCGTTGAAGCCGCCGCGCGCCACCGCGCCCGCGACACTGGCCTTTCTCGATCCGCCTTATGGCGAGGACGTGACCGGGGCGGCGCTCGCCGCGCTGGCCCAGGCCGGATGGTTCGCGCCCTCATGCCTGGCCGTGGCCGAGATTTCGTCCAAGCGGGGCTTCGTCGTGCCCGAGGGATTCGAGCTCTTGGACGAGCGCCGCTATGGCGCGGCCAAGCTCCTGTTCCTGCGCTACGCCCGTTAACGCTTGGCTTCGGCCTTGAGGGCGGCTTCGATGTCGGGCGCGAGCAAATCGCCGCGCGCCAAGCGGATCACGCTTTCGGCCAGCACCCAGGCGATCGCCAGCGTCACCGAAACCAACACCGCGACGCCGAGCCAGAAGGAAAAGCGGTCGCGGAGCGTGAGCGCGTATTGCATGCCCGAGGCCGCGAGCGCGGAAAACGGAAAGCCGATCGCCCACCACGAGACGTAGAAGGGACGCTTCAGCGCCTGGCGGATCAGCAAAGGCGCCAGCACGATCAGCATGAACACGCCCAAATAGAACAGCAGGGTGGCGAGCAGATCAATGCCGCCGATGGTCCTGGTGTAGCCCAGGAACCCGACGCCGAAGGGCGCGACCAATATCGCAAGGGTCGGCTGCAACGCATGGGGCAAGGGCGCGCGGAAGACGAGGCGCGCGAAGATCAGCGTGAACAGCACGATGGCGAAGAACAGACCGACCGCGACGCAGAGCATGTAGAATTCATGGACCGAGGCGTGGCTCTCGAACATCCCGGCCGAGGGGATGTTGAGGTCGCCCACCACCGGCACGAACCAGCTCGGCGAGGCGTGATCGATCTCGATTTTGCGGTCGAGCCAGCGATAGACCGAGATGGCGGTGAAGCAAGCAGTCGTCACCGCGCCGATGGTCCAGGTGATCTCGGCCAGAAGCTCGGCATAGGGCAGGATCACCCGCGCCAACAGCAGGAAGGAGATGAACAAGGTCGCAAAAAGCGGCCCGATCACCGGATGGTTCCATTCGGCCGATACCCGCGACGGGTAACGCGCGAGTTTGACCAGAAAAGCCAAGGCAATGGCGAGGAAGGCCAAGACCGCGATCGCGCCGATCCCCTCGCCGATCCAGGATGGCGCGCCGAACAAGTCATGCGCCAAACGCCAAGCGAGGCACAGGCCCGAAAGTCCCATCACCGCGCTGAACAACCCCACCGGCAGGACGGCGAGTTGTTTCACGTCTTGCCCCCGGTGGCGAGGCGGGGTGCCGTTTTGCGGGACGCGGCATAGACATCCCAGCCGCGGGCACGCAGCTTGCAGGCGTCGCAAGCAGCGCAGCCGAAACCCCAATCGTGGCGATGCTCGCGGTCACCCAGATAGCAGCTCACGGTCTCGTCGCGGATGAGATCGATGAGCGCGGCCCCGCCCAATTCCTCGGCCAGGCGCCAGGTGGCGGCCTTGTCGATCCACATCAGCGGGGTCTCGATCGCGAGCCGGGCATTCATGCCGAGATTGATCGCGGCCTGAAGCGCCTTGATGGTGTCGTCGCGGCAATCGGGATATCCCGAATAATCGGTCTCGCACATACCGCCGATAACGTGCTTCAGGCCGCGCTGTTCGGCGACGATGGCGGCGAAAGTGAAGAACACGAGATTGCGCCCGGGCACGAATGTCGCGGGCAGGCCGTCGGGCCGCTTGGTTAAGAGCAGATCGGACGTGAGTGCGCTGACGCTGACATCGCCCAGCACGCCGAGATCGATCACCCGGTCGGGGCCGAGGCGCTTGCCCCATTCCGGCTTCAAGCCCGCGAGCCCGCGGCGGATGGGTTCGCGCATCTCGAGCTCGGTGGCGTGACGCTGGCCGTAGCTGAAACCCACGGTCTCGACCCGGCTATAACGCTCGAGCGCCCAGGCGAGGCAGGTCGACGAATCCTGGCCGCCCGAGAACAGCACCAGGGCGGCGGCGGGGTTGAGTTCGTTCATGGCGGAGGTCAGCGCCGGCCGAACAGCTTTTCGATGTCGGCCAGGCGCAGCTCGACATAGGTCGGGCGGCCGTGATTGCACTGGCCGGAATGGGGCGTCACCTCCATCTCGCGCAGCAGCGCATCCATTTCGGCCTGGTTGAGCCGCCGCCCGGCGCGCACGCTGCCGTGGCAGGCGAGCGTGCCGCACACCTCTTCGAGCTGTTCCTTCAAGGACAGCACGTCGCCCAATTCGGCCAGCTCGTCGGCGAGGTCGCGGATCAAGCCTTGAATGTCGATCTCGCCCAAGAGCGCCGGAACTTCGCGCACGACGATGGCGCCCGCGCCGAAAGTCTCGATCACCAGCCCGAGTTCGGTAAGCTCCTTGGCGCGCGATGAGAGCCGCGCGGCCGAGGATTCATCGAGCTCCACCACTTCGGGCAAAAGCAATATCTGGCGCCGGACGCCGTGCGATTCGATTTCGCGTTTCATGCGCTCATAGACCAGGCGTTCATGCGCCGCGTGCTGGTCGACGATGACGATGCCGTCGGCGGTCTGGGCCACGATATAGGTCTCGTGCAATTGGGCGCAGGCGGCGCCCAGCGGATAGGCCTGGGAATCGAGATTCTGGACCGCGCGCGCGGCCGGCGCCGCCTGGGGCAAGGGCGCCTGATAGGAAGCCGCTTCCTCGGCAAAGCCCGGCGCCAGCGCTGGCGCGGCACCGCCGCGCGGGCTCCAATGCACCGGCTGGAAAGCGCCGAGCGCGGCCTCGGCCACGGTGGTGGAAGCGCGGTGGCCGGCTGCCGCCAAGGCATGGCGCAGCGAGCCCACGATCAAGCCCCGCACCAGATTGGCGTCGCGGAAGCGCACCTCGGCCTTGGCGGGGTGGACGTTCACGTCCACTTGGTCTTCCGGACAATCGAGGAACAGCACCACCATGGGATGGCGGTCGCGCGCCAGGAAATCCTGATAAGCGCCGCGGACCGCGCCGGCTAAGAGCTTGTCGCGCACCGGCCTGCCATTGACGAAGAGATACTGGTCCTTCGATGTCGCGCGGTTGAGCGTCGGGAGCCCGGCCAAGCCCGTAAGCTTGAACCCCTCGCGCGAGGATTCGATGGCGAGCGCGTTATCGGCGAAGTCGCGGCCCAACAGCGCGCCGAGCCGGGTTTTCCGTGTCTCGGCGAGACCCGCCCCGGCCAGATCGGGCTTTAAAAGATCCTGGGCCGGATTGAGGCGCAACATGGTCCTTTCTTCATCGCCGGTGACGGTGAAGGCGATTTGCGGATAGGCCATGGCCAGGCGCTCGACCGCATCGACCGCGGCGTCGCGCTCGGCGCGCGGCGATTTCAGGAATTTGAGCCGCGCCGGGGTGGCGTAGAACAGCTCGCGCACCTCGACCCGCGTGCCCGGGGGATGCGAGGCGGGCTGGACCTCGCTTTTGGCGCCGCCCTCGACCGCGATGGAAAAAGCCGAGGCCGCGCCCCGCTTGCGGCTGGCGATGGAAAGACGGCTGACCGCGCCGATCGACGGCAACGCCTCGCCACGGAAGCCCAGGGTCTTGATGCGCAGGAGATCGTCGTCCGGCAGCTTGGAGGTCGCATGGCGCTCGACCGCGAGCGAAAGCTCCTCGGCGCTCATGCCCTCGCCGTCATCCACCACCAGGATCAGGCTCGATCCGCCGTCGCGCAAGGTCACGTCGATGCGCTTGGCCCCGGCATCGATCGCGTTCTCGACCAACTCCTTCACCGCCGCGGCCGGGCGCTCGATCACTTCGCCGGCGGCGATGCGGTTGACGATGACGGGCGGCAGCAGGCGGAGGGCCATGGCCTATTGTGCCTTGGGCCGCCCCATCTCGCCAAGGTGCTGGCGCGCGAGTCGCTTGCCTTCCTCCACCGCCGGCTGATCGAAGGCGTTGACGCCCAAGAGTCCGGCGGCGATCACGGTTTCCAGCATGAAATGCATCAACAGCGCGCCGAGGCTCTTCTCGTCGAGTCGGTCGAGATGGAAAACCCGCGTCGGCCTGCCGTTGCGGATGAGCGTGGCGGATGTCGCACGCTGCTCGGCGTCGAGCAGATCGCCCATGCGTTTTCCGGCGAGATAGGCCAGATCCTTGTCCTTGGAGAGGCTCATGGGCAGGACCGGCCCCTGCCCCGCCTGGGCCAGCATGATGAGGGTGAACATCTTGTCGGACGGCCCGCCGAGATAGAGCTGGAGCTGGCTGTGCTGATCGACCGTGCCAAGCGCGCCAATCGGCGTCGTACCCTTGCCGTCCTTGCCCAGGCTTTCGGCCCAGAGCTGGCGGAACCACAGGCTGAAATGCCTCAACCGGTCGGCATAAGGCATCATCACCGTCGCCGTTATGCCGCGCCGCTCGGCCAGCGCGACCGACACCGCCGCGCCCAAGGCGGGGGGAGATTGGCGCGCATCCTTGGATGCGAGCGCTTGGCTCAGCGTCTCGGCCGCTCCCTCGCGGATCGCGGCGGCGTCGAGCCCCGCGATCAACGCCGGCAATAGCCCGACATTGGACAGAACCGAGAACCGTCCGCCGAGACCGGGATCGTGGTCGAGCGCGCGCAACTTCGCGCGCGCGGCCAGAAGCCGCAGCGGATTTTTTCCCGGCTCGGTGATGACCACGGCGTGCCTGGCGTTCGCGGGCCCAAGCCAATCGAGACAGGCGAAAAGCTGGGTCAGGGTTTCCGCCGTGCCGCCCGATTTGGAGACGGCGATCAATCCGGTCTTGGCCGGCTTCAAGGACCCGAACAGATCCTTGAAGCTCGCCGGATCGATATTGTCCATGAAATGGAGAGGCGGACCCTGGCGCGGGCGGGCGAGCGCCGCCAATGCCTGGCCGCCGAGGCTCGAGCCGCCGGTGCCGAGCACGATCACGTCCTTGAAGCGGCGGAATTCCCCGGCTAGGCGTTTCAACGCCTTCAGATCGTCCCGACGCGACGGCAAGGCGAGGAACGGCGTCTTCCCCGCGCGCGCGAGCGCGGCGAGCCGGGCCAGCGACGGCGCCGCGCGATCCAGCGCGGCTTCGAGCTCGGCCGCGGTCAGACCGCGGTTGCCAACCCCCTCGGCCAGGCAACCCGTTATATCGTGACGGTAGTGCATCGTCCCCACGCGCGCCGGGCAGAATCACGTTCCACCAGCAATGCGCCGGACGCTACTGCATTTTCAGCTTCGCGCAAAGCCATCAGGAAGCGCGCGGGGGAAGGCGCGGACTCAGAACAGCCAGTCGAAAAAGCCCTTGGACTTGGTGCGCTCAATGACCGGCGTGTTGGCGGCCGATCGCGGCGGCGTGGCGGCGGCGCCGGGCGTGTTGGCCGCCGTCTGGCTCGCGGCGGAGTTGCGCAGCCGCTCGGCTTCGCTGCTGGGATCGATTATCTGATCGCCGGGCGGCAGGCTCGGCGGCGCCGCGCGCCAGAACAGCAGCTTGTCGGCGAAGCCGGACTTGTCGGGTACCACCGACGAATCGTTGGCGACGATTTCGCGGATGTTTTTGGGCGCGTTCTCGGCGCCCGCCTGCTTCAGCAACGCGCCCTCGCCTTCGCTGCGGTCGCTCGAGGCCGGCTCCAGCGTGGTGAGTTGCGTGTCGCTGGCGCGGAACACGGTTTGGCGTGCCTGCTCGACCGGCGCCAGTTCCTGGGTCGGCGCCGCGCCCGGACGCGGCGGGCGTAGAGTGTAATCGGGCGGGATCGCGAGCGGCGCCGAGGCGGTGACGGCGAATTCGTCGGGGACGACCTTCTCCATGCCGAGGCCGCGCTTGACGTCGGTCCAGGTGCCGCCGCAGCCGGCCAGCAACAGGCAGGCGCACGCGACAATCACAACCGAGGGGATGGCAGACCGGAAAACCACGTTAATAAACCGCCCTAAACGCTTCTCTCTCTTGCTTTCATTTTAACCCGGCTCGGTGCCTTTCGCCAAGCAATCCATCGAGCGCGATGAAAATAACGCCGAGGGTGATGGCCGTATCCGCCACATTGAAGGCGAACCAGTGCCAGGCGCCCAAGTGAAAATCGAGGAAATCCACCACCGCGCCGCGGAATATCCTGTCAATAATGTTACCCAGCGCGCCGCCGATGACGAGGCCGATGGCCAAGCCGAGCCATCCCCCTTGGGCCCGCTTCAGCCACCACAGCAGCGCCGCGACGATGAGGGCGGCCAGACCGGCGAAGAGCAGCGTGCCGCTTGCATCCCCCGAATTGAACAGGCCGAAGCTGACGCCGCGGTTCCAGGCCAGCACCAGATTGAAGAACGGCAGCATTTCGACGGCGTTTTCGCCCGGGTGTGCGGCGAAGAATCCCAGCACCCAGAATTTTGTCAGCTGATCGAACGCCGCGGCCGCGACCGCCAGGGTGAGACCGCCGCGCATGTCTATGCCTTGCCCTTTGAAACCAAATCCACCGCCCCGGCGCAGCGGCGGCAAAGATCGGGATGGGTTTTGACCGAACCCACCTCGGGCAGCACCTTCCAGCAGCGCGCGCATTTTTCGCCCGCCGCCGGGCCGATAGCGACGCTCACCCCCGGCATGTCGGGCAAGGTGAAGGCGCCGGACGGCGCGCCACCTTGCGCGAAAGCGGCGGCGGAGGTGATGAAAATTTCGGGCAGATCGACCCGTTCGAAGCCCGTTTCATGCCGGGGCGTGGCGTAAACCGTGACCGCGGCCTGAAGGCTCGAGCCGATGCGCTTTTGCGCACGCTCCAATTCGATGGCGCCGGTGACGACTCGGCGTAATTCGCGGATTTTGCCCCATTTCTCGCCCAGGGCATCGTCGCGCCAATCCGCCGGTATGTCGGGATAAAGCTGCAAATGGACGCTCGCGGATTCGGCGTCGCCGTGGCGGCTGAGCCAGGCTTCCTCGGCGGTGAAGCACAGCACCGGAGCGAGCCACTTGGCCAGGCAATCGAACACCCGGTCGAGGCAGGCGCGCGCGGCGCGGCGTTTCACATCGCTCGCCGGATCGCAATAGAGTGAATCCTTGCGCACGTCGAAATAAAAGGCTGAGAGATCGACCGCGCAAAAATTATGCAATTCGGTGAACATGGTGTGGAAGTCGTAGGCCTCGACCGAGGACCGCACCACGGCGTCGAGTTGCCACAGACGGTGCAACACCCAGCGTTCGAGTTCCGGCATCTGCTTGCGTTCGATCTTTTCCTGGTCGGCGTAATCCTTCAGCGCGCCCAGGAGATAGCGCAGCGTGTTGCGGAGCCTGCGGTAGATCTCGCTCTGCTGTTTCAGGATTTCGGGACCGATGCGCAAATCCTCGGCGTAATCGGCGGCAACCACCCAGAGCCGCAATATGTCGGCGCCGCTTTTGCTCACCACCTCCTGGGGCGATGTGACGTTGCCGAGCGACTTGGACATTTTGCGTCCCTGCTCGTCAAGCACGAAACCATGGGTCAGCACCGCCTCGTAAGGCGCTCGCCCGCGGGTGCCGCAGGATTCCAAGAGCGAGGAATGGAACCAGCCGCGATGCTGGTCCGAACCTTCGAGATAAAGCGAGGCCGGCCATTTGAGATCCTTGCGCGTCTCCAGCACGAAGGCGTGGGTCGAGCCGGAATCGAACCAGACATCGACGATGTCCTTCACCTGCTCGTAATCCGCCACCTTGCGCTTGGGCCCGAGGAATTCGGCCGGGTCGCGGGTGAACCAGGCATCCGAACCCTCTTTTTCAAAAGCCGCCGCGATGCGGTCGACCACTTCCTGGTCGCGCAACACCTCGCCGGTTTTCTTCTCGACGAAGACGGCGATGGGCACGCCCCAGGCGCGCTGGCGCGAGATGCACCAATCGGGCCGGGTTTCGATCATGGCGCGGATGCGGTTCTTGCCCTGGGGCGGAATCCAGCGGGTTGCTTCGATCGCCTTCAGCGCGGTCGCGCGCAGCCCGGTCTTCTCCATGCTGATGAACCATTGCGGCGTGGCGCGGAAGATCAGCGGCGCCTTGGAACGCCAGGAATGGGGGTAGGAATGGGTAAGCTTGGCTTCGCCAAAAAGCGCGCCCGCTTCCTGGATGGCGGCGATCACCGCCTGGTTGGCGTCGCCTTCCTTGCCATTGGGCTTGTAGACGCGCTTTCCCGCGAAGAGCGGCACCGACGGGTAATAGGCGCCGTCGCCCGCCACCGTCTCCGGCACTTTGATGCCGTGGCGGGTGCAGAGTTCGAAATCGTCGGCGCCGTGGCCGGGCGCCATGTGAACGAAGCCGGTGCCGTCTTCCTCGGTGACGAAGCCGCCGGCAAGCAGCGGCACATCGAAATCATAGCCCCTTCCGTGCAAGGGATGGCGGCAGATCGTGCCGGCGAGCTGCGCGCCTTTCAGCACCATGACCATGTCGGCCTTGAAATCGAGTTCCTTTTCGAGCGCCGCCCAGCGTGATTCCGCCACCACCAGCCGCTCGCCCGGCCGCGCCAGGCTGTTCGGGCCCGCATGACTCACCAGCAGGACGAGGTAGTTCATCGCCTCGCCATAGGCGATGGCGCGGTTGCCCGGCAGGGTCCAGGGCGTAGTGGTCCAGATCAGGATCGAGCTATTGGCGATCTCGCGGTTGGCCGGCTTCGCCACCGGAAACTTAACCCACACCTGGGTCGAGACGTGATCGTGGTATTCGATCTCGGCCTCGGCCAGCGCGGTCTGCTCCACCACCGACCACATCACCGGCTTCGAGCCGCGATAGAGCGAGCCGTTCATCAGAAACTTGCCGATCTCGCGCGCGATCTGCGCCTCGGCCGGAAATTCCATGGTGGTGTAGGCATGGTCCCAATCGCCGCCGACGCCCAGGCGCTCGAACTCGGCCTTCTGCACGCCGATCCAGTGGCGCGCGAAATCGCGGCATTCCTTGCGAAACTCGACGATCGGAATGTCGTCCTTGGATTTCTTCCGGGATCGGTATTCCTCCTCGATCTTCCATTCGATCGGCAGACCGTGACAGTCCCAGCCCGGCACATAGACCGCGTCCTTGCCGCTCATCTGCTGGGCGCGGTTGATGATGTCCTTCAGGATCTTGTTGAGCGCGTGGCCGATATGGAGATTGCCGTTGGCGTAAGGCGGCCCGTCATGGAGCACGTATTTCTCGCGGCCATTGGCCGCCGCGCGCTGTTTTTGCCAGAGCCCGAGCTTCGCCCAGCGCGCGAGCATCTCGGGTTCGCGCTTGGGCAACTCGCCGCGCATCGGGAAAGCCGTGTCGGGCAGAAAGACGCTCGGGCGGTAATCCTTGCCCGAATCAGGATCGGCTTTCTCGTTCATGGGCTTGGTCATAGGGAGATGAGGATGAGCCGTCAACCGTGGGGCGGGCCGGCGCCGGCCAAGGCCGCGCGGGCATCGGCGAGGTCGCGGGCGAGCTGCGCCTTGAGGGCGTCGACGCCCTCGAAGACCACGTCCGGACGCAGATAGTCGACCAAGGCCACGCGCAGATGGCGGCCGAGCAAGTCGCCCGAGAAATCGAACAGATGGGCCTCGAGCCGCAATTCGCCTTCGCCCAGCGTCGCGCGGCGGCCGAGATAGGCCACGCCCTCGTGCCAATCGGTTTGCCCCCCGGCCTCGATCCCGGCATAGACGGCATAAATCCCGGCGGCGGGCCGGAGATATTCGGCCAAGGCCAGATTGGCGGTGGGCACGCCCAGGAAGCGGGCATGGCCCTCGCCGCGCTCGACCCGCCCCTCGATCTCCCAGAAACGGCCGAGCAGATCCGCGGCCTCGCGCGGCTTGGCGTTCGTCAACAGCTCGCGGATGCGAGTCGAGGAATAAACCGCGCCGCCGGGATTGGCGATCGCCTCGACCACGCTCACCTCGAAGCCCTTGCGGGCGCCGAGCTCCTTGAGCAGCCCGGAATTGCCGCGCCGCTTGCGGCCGAAGACGAAATCGTAGCCCACCACGACATGGCGCGCGCCCAGCCCTTCGATCAGCACCCGGTCGACGAAGTCTTCGGGCTCGCGCCTGGCGAAATCGAGATCGAAATGGATGGCGAAGAGCAGATCGACGCCGAGCGTCTCGATCTGCCGCGCCTTGGCGCGGAAAGGCGTCAGGCGGAAAGGCGGCGCGTCCGGCTTGAACACGCCATAGGGATGGGGCTCGAAGGTGAGCACGGCATGGGGAAGATGGAGGCCGCGGGCGATGCCGATGGCCTCGGATATCACCGCCTGATGGCCCGGATGGACGCCGTCGAAATTGCCGATGGCCACGGCTGCTCCGCGGTCGGGACCCTCGGCCTTGTCATGTCGAAAAATGCGCACGCGAAGCACCCGGGGTGCGAAGCCAAATCGAGATTCCAGGCGGAAGATATAGCGGCCTTACGCCGCCGGATAGGGTGGGCTAAGAGGCCGCCCGACTCGGCACCAGCACCAGCGCCTCGCCGTCAATCACCACCATGTCGCCGACGCGGCACACGGTCTTGAGCCGGACGCGCTTATGGGGAGCATCGATCTCCGCCACCGTGACCTGGGCCTCGACCGTGTCGCCGATGCGCACCGGGGCGCGGAAGGACAGGCTTTGGCTGAGATAGATCGTGCCCGGGCCAGGCATGATGGCGACCACGGTCGAGAGGAAACTGGCGGTCAGCATGCCGTGGGCGATGCGGCCCTTGAACCGGGTCTTCTTGGCGAAGGCCTCGTCGAGATGAAGCGGATTATGATCGCCGGTCAGGTCGGCGAATTCAACCACATCGGCCTCGGTCAGGGTGTGGAAATAGGAAGCCGTCATGCCGACGACGATATCCTCGAGCGCGTAGCCCTGGCGGGGCGCCACGGATTGCCGAACATCGTCCATCATCAACCTCGATTTGCCGGTTTTTGTGCGGCGCACCTTAACCGGCGAAGGGGCTAACGGCAAGCAATTACACCGATTGAGAGCAGAAACGGGGTTTCACCGGCATATTCTTTCGCAACGGCACAAGAGCCGCAGAGCCCTTCCCTGCTTGCGGCGCGGCGGCTACTCTTTTTTCAACCGGCTGATCGCGGAGAAACTCGGTGGAAGAGAACGGCCCCGCGCCTTTGCGCGAGATGTGGTACTTCGCCCTGCCGGGCGCGTTTCTCGCGCCCGGCAGGATGCGGGCCAAGACTCTGTTGGGCGAGCCGCTGCTGCTCGGGCGCACACGTGCCGGCGCGGTCTTCGCCTTAAAGGATATCTGCCCGCATCGCGGCATTCCGCTTTCCTACGGAGAATTCGACGGCAGCGAGGTCGAATGCTGCTATCACGGCTGGCGCTTCGGCGCGGATGGGCGCTGTACCGCCATTCCTTCGCTTTACCAAGACCAGGATTTCGATATATCCAAGATCCGCGTCGCCGCGTATCCGGCGCGCGAGGTTCAGGGAAATATCTGGGTGTTTTTCGGCAAGGATCCCGCATCCGCGCCCGCGCCGCCCGAGATTCCGGAGATCGGCGAACGCCGTCCCAATCTGTTCGAAAGCGTCCGCGTGCCGGCGGCGATCGACCACGCCGTGGTCGGACTGATGGACCCGGCACACGGCCCCTTCGTGCACCGCGCCTGGTGGTGGCGTTCGCGGCATTCGATCCACGAGAAATCCAAGGCCTTCGCGGCGAGCCCTTATGGTTTCACCATGCTGCGCCATCCGCCCTCGTCGAATTCCAAAGCCTACCGCCTGCTCGGCGGCAAGTCCGAGACCGAAATCACCTTTCGCCTGCCTTCGACGCGCATCGAGCATATCCGCATCGGCAGGCGTTTCGTCGTCAACCTCACCGCGGTGACGCCGCTCAGCGAGACCGAGGCCGAGGTTAATCATGCGATCTATTGGGATCTGCCCTGGCTCGGGATTCTGGCGCCTTTGCTGCGGCCTTTCGTGCGCTCCTTCCTCAATCAAGACCGGGCGATCATGGTGATGCAGCAGAAGGGGCTGCGCCATGACCCGCCATTGTTGCTGATCAACGACGCAGACGCCCAGGCGCGCTGGTATTACCGGCTCAAGGCCGAATATCTCCGCGCCCGCGCCGAGAATCGCGCCTTCGTCAACCCGGTCAAGGACAGGGTGCTGCGCTGGCGCAGCTGATATAAAATGCCGGCTCGAATCGGACGGGAGCAGGCCTCATGACGGAATCCAGCACCAGCGGGCGCGTTTCAGCTAATGCCGCGGCGGCGACATTGGCGGCGTTGCGCTTCGACCGCGACGGTCTCATCCCCGCGGTGGCGCAGCAGCATGACAGCGGCGAGACGCTGATGCTGGCCTGGATGAACCGCGATTCGGTGGCGGAGACGCTCAAGACCGGCCGCGTCTGCTACTGGTCACGCTCGCGCAAGACGCTCTGGCGCAAGGGCGAAAGCTCGGGCCATGTGCAGCGCCTGGTGGAATTGCGGGTCGATTGCGACGGCGACGCGCTGTTGCTGCTGGTCGACCAGACCGGGCCCGCTTGCCACACCGGCACGCGCAGCTGCTTCGCCCGCGCGCCGCGCGGCGACGGGCTTGCCGATATATTGAAGCCGATGGAAGCTCCCGCCGCCGGGGAAACGCGCTGATACTCTGATACTTAAGCGGACCGGGAGGCGAACACCGGCTGGCTTCCCGGCTTGTTTTTGTCCGCCTTGATTTTATCCGCGGCATCGGCGGCGGACCGGGACACCAGCTGCACCGGGGTCTCCGGCCGCAGCGGGTCGAAGGCGGCGAGGCCGACCACGACGCCGAGCGGCTGTTCCGGCGATCCGGTGAGCGCGGCCAGGCGGCGCACGCCGTTCTCGATGGCGAGAACCCGGCGCCTTGCGCCCAGCTCGTTGATGCCCTCGATCCACAACACGAACTGGCTGCCGCCGTAACGTGCGATCAAATCGCCGGCGCGGGTATTGTCGCGCAAGATCCCGGCGAGCGTCACCAGCGCCTCGTCGCCCGCCGAAGGCCCGAGCCGGTCATTGACCAGCTTCAGATTGAGCACGTCGATGTAGAGCAGCACGGCCGATTGCGTGCCGCGATCGAGCCGCAACAGGCGGCGGGCGAATTCGTCGAAGAAGGCGTCGCGGTTGGTAAGCGTGGTGAGCGGGTCGGTGCGCGACAATGTGGTGATGCGCTCGCGCGCCTCGATTTGCGCGATGACGATGCCGAGATGGTCGGCGACGTCGCCCAGGAGCGTGCGGTCGAAAGCGCCGAAGGGCCGCTCCTCGGCGCGCCGCCACAGCAGAACCGCGCCCTTGATCTCGCGGCGGTAATGCACGGCGTGGGCCGCGAGCTGGCAGGCGGGCGCCAAAACCGACGCCGAATCCTTGTCCTTGATGGCGTTACGAATCATCGCCAGCCCGGCGGGCGGCGGCTTGGCGCCCCAGGCGATGGATGTCCGCAGCGGCGGATCGCCGCCCGCGCGCAGGATGGCGCCGCCCGATGATCCGACGGCGAGGCCGAGCGCGGTGAGCGCGGCGTTGAGCGCGCTTTCGGGCTGGGATTCGTCGCGCACCGCGCGCACCACATGGCCGGCAAGGCCTTCGCGGATATGCATGTCGGCCTGAGTCAGGCCCTGAACGCCGTGGACGCGGCCGATGCCGCGCGCGCCGCTCCACACTCCGGCCGGGCCGAAGACCGGCCGCGCCGCGAGCGAAAGCAGGATGGTGCCGCCATCGGCGGCGCGAAAGCGGATTTCAGCGGCCGTGGCCGGCTCGGTCGCGGCAAAGTGCTTGGCCTGGACCGGGTCGGCGAGGAATTCGGCCACCGTCTTGCCGAGCAGGTTTTCCGCGGGCCAGCCGAACACCAGGCGCGGCGCGGCGAAGACGAAGCGCGATGACGCATCGATCTCCCAGGCGAAATCGCCGGCGATCTCGACCAGATCGCGGAAACGCCGTTCCACCCCGTAACCGCTGTCGTCCATGAATACCCCTGGGCACCGGCCAAACCACCGGATAAGGGGCCCAGCCTAGAGGCTGGAATTTAGAAAATGATTAAGGATTGGCGTTTCGGCGCCAGAGCGGCCCCGGATATCCTTAAGTAACACCCTTAATGGGCGAGCAGGACCGGCATATCCGCGCCGGCGATGATCAGCCTGGTGGCACCGCCGAAGATCATCTGCCTAAGGCGGCTTTGGGTATAGGCCCCTTTGACCAGGAGATCGGCCGACATCGCCTTGGCCTCGGCGAGGAAGACGTCGCCCGGCTGGCGGTTTCCGGCCGGGATGTGGCGCGCCGTCGCGTCGATGCCATGCGCCTTGAGAACTCTTGGCGAGATCGGCACTCGACGGGCCGGGCGTCCAGGCGCCCTCGACGCTCACCACCGCCACCTGTTTCGCGCGCTTCAGGAACGGCATGGCGAAAGCAATGGTGCGCGCGGTTTCGGTCGAGCCATTCCAGGCGATCAGCACGCGCTCGCCGATGCTGGAGGGCGCCGCCGCCGGCGCCATCAGCACCGGCCGGCCGCTTTCGAACAGGGCGTCTTCGAGCGTCGCCTCGGCGAAGGAGGCCGGCTTGTCGGGGTGTTCTACCACGATCAAATCGAAGACGCGGCCGATCGATCCCACCACCGCGTTCTGCCGGCCGCTTTCCTCGCGCCATTCGGCGCTCATGCCCGCGCCCTCGCTCGCGTCCGCGCCGATCCCGTGCCGGCGCATCACCGCGTCGAACAGGGTATGCGCCTGTTCGCGGCGGTCATGGCCTTCGCGTTCGAGGGTGCGGTCGACCTCGGAGGAGATCGAGAAGCCCATCTCGCCGCCGAACACCACGGCGTATTCGCTGGCCAAGGCGTTGAGGCCGGTGATCCGGCTGCCAAAGCGTTTGCCCGCCAGCACGGCGGTTTCGAGCACCGGACCGGCATTGCCGTCGCCGACCACCGCTAGGATCGTCTTCATCGCGGCCCACTCTCCCCTCGATTGAGTATATCGCCGGGCGGGCGGGCGCCCAAGCCTCCCGCTTGAGCCACGCCTTCCGATTGACAGACCGGCCCACCCACGGCTTGAGTGAGCCCTGGTTTACCGGGGAGGATGATGGCCGATCCCAAAACAGGCCCAAAAAAAGACGGCGCCAGGGGCATCGCGGGCGGACTCACCCAATACGGCGATCCGGATTACGCGCTTTACCTGAGGCGCTCCTATGCGCGCGCCATGGGCTATTCGCGGGCATTGCTCGACCGGCCGGTGATCGGCATCGCCAACACCGCCAGCGGCTTCAATAATTGCCACCGCCTGGTGCCCGAATTGATCGAGGCGACGTCGCGCGGCGTGATCGCCGCGGGCGCGCTGCCGCTGGTCTTCCCCACCATCTCGCTGGGCGAGGTCTATCTCAACCCGACCAGCCTTTATCTGCGCAACCTGATGGCGATGGACACCGAGGAGATGATCCGTGCCCAGCCGATGGACGGGGTGGTGCTGATCGGCGGCTGCGACAAGACCGTGCCGGCCCAGCTGATGGGCGCGATCTCGGCCGATGTCCCGGCGATTCAGCTGGTGGTGGGGCCGATGATGACCGGGCGGCATCGCGGCGAGCGCATCGGCGCCTGCACCGATTGCCGGCGCTTCTGGGCGCGCTTCCGCGCCGGCGAGATCGACCAACAGGAAATCGACGAGGTCGAGAACAACCTCGCCACCACAGCGGGCACCTGCGCCGTCATGGGCACGGCCAGCACCATGGCGGCGATCTCGGAGACATTGGGCATGATGCTGCCCGGTTCGGCGGCGATCCCGGCGGTTCATGCCGACCGGCTGCGCGCCGCCGAGGCCACCGGCATGGCGGCGGTAAAGCTCATGCGGGAGAAGCGCCGGCCCGCGCAGATCATTACTCAGCAATCGATCGACAACGCGCTGCGCGTGCTGCTCGCCATCAGCGGCTCGACCAATGCCGTGCTGCATCTGGCGGCGATCGCCGGACGGCTCGGTCTCGAGGTCTCGCTGAAACGCCTCAATGAACTTTCCGATTCGACGCCGGTGCTGGTGGATTTGAAACCCACCGGCCAGCATTACATGGAGGATTTCCACGCCGCCGGCGGCGTCGGCGCCGTATTGCGTGAATTGAAACCGCTCTTGCATCTCGATTGCCAGACCGTGACCGGCGAGACAATCGGCCAGCGGATCGAGGCGGAAAAACACGCTTTCGCCGATTCCGCCGTGATCCGGCCCTTCACCCGGCCTTTGCAGCCGCAAGGCGGCTTGGTGGCCTTGTTCGGCAGCCTCGCCCCCAAGGGCGCGATTCTGAAACGCGCCGCCGCGGATGCGAAGCTCTTCGAGCGCGAGGGCCGCGCCGTGGTGTTTTCCTCGCCCGAAGACGTGGCCAAGCGCATCGACGATCCGAAACTCGATGTGACGGCGGACGATTTCCTGGTGATGCAACATGCCGGGCCCTTGAGCCCCTCTTGCATGCCCGAGGCGGGCTCGCTGCCGATACCGGCCAAGCTCGGCCGCGCGGGCATCAAGGACATGGTGCGGATTTCGGATGCGCGCATGAGCGGCACGGCTTACGGCACGGTGGTGTTGCATGTCGCGCCCGACGCGGCGAGCGGCGGGCCGCTGGCGCGGGTCAGGACCGGCGACCGCATCCGGTTGAGCGTCAAAGAGCGCAAGCTCGATCTGCTGGTCGATCCGGCCGAGCTCACCAAGCGGCCCGTCACCGCGGCGCCGAAACCCGCGCGGGGTTATGCCAGGCTCTATCACGAGCATGTGCTGCAAGCCGATCAGGGCTGCGATTTCGATTTCCTGCGCGCCAAGTAACCAAGGGAGACAACATGAAAATCCACAACCCGGCCAAATCGTCCCAGCCCAGCGGACCCTACAGCCTCGGCGTCGAGATTCCCGCGGGCCAGCGCCTGCTCTTCGTCGCGGGCCAAGTGCCGGTGGCGGCGGACGGCTCAACGCCGCAAGGCATCAAGGCGCAGGCGGAACAGGTCTGGCAGAACATCCTCAACGTGCTCGAATCCGCCGGCATGGGGGCCGAAAACCTAGTGAAGGTGAATCACTACATCACCAAGCACGAGAACATCCCCGGCTATGGCGAGGTGCGCACCCGCATGCTGGGGGCGGCGCGGCCCGCCTCGACCATGATGGTGGTGGCGGGGCTGGTGAAGCCGGAATGGCTGGTCGAGGTCGAGGCCATCGCCGCGAAATAGCCTAGCGTTTGCCGCGGGCGTCCACGGGCCAGATATCGACCAGGGTGTCGCCGCGCACCACGTGATAAAAATCGTGCAGATTGACGGTCGGGTCGCAATGCGGCGTGACGCATTCGACGCGCGCGCCCAAGGCCGGCCGCTGGCTGCCTTCGGGCACGAACATTCTTCCATGCTCGTCGCCGAAGAATTCGTAGCGGCTCCCCGGCGGCGCGTCCAAGGCCGGCTCGGGCAAAGGCCCGTCGGTGGCGAAGCTTTTGAGCCCGGCATCGATGGTGACGTAATCCCGGGCGTTGACGCTCACCACCGCCGCCTGGACAAAGAGCGACGTTTCAAAGGGCGGCGCGTTGCGCCCGTCCTTCATGGCGCGGAGATAATCGACGTCCATGAAGACATAGGAGCCGACCTGTAATTCGGTGAACACGCGCGCCTCGGGATCGAGATCGAAGGTGCCGGTGCCGCCGCCCGAAACCACGGGCAAGGCGATGCCATCTTGGTCGAGCGCGCGGATGATGTCGCGCAGGATGCCGGCTTGGGCGAGCGCGCGGGCGCGGCGTTCGGCGCGCGTGGCGATGTGCTGGAGATGGCCGGAATAGGATTGGAGGCCAGCGAGCTCGATGCCGGGGGATGCGCGCACGGCGCGCGCCAGGGACAGCGCGTCCGCCGTCGTGGCGCAGCCGGTGCGGTTATGGCCGGCGGAAAAATCCACCATCACCGCCAGGCGCTTGCCCGACGACGAGGCCGCGGCGGCAAGCGCGCGCAGATTATCCGGATGATCGACCGCCACGCTCAGGCCCCGATGAGCCTGCCGGTTGAGCGCCATCAGCCGCGCGATCTTGGGCTCGGTCACCATGGGCGAGGTGATGTGCACCCCGGGCAAGCCGGCTGCCACCATCACCTCGGCCTCGCCCAGCGTCGCGCAGGAGATGCCGATGGATCCCGCTTCCACCTGGCGCCGCGCGATTTCGGCGGATTTGTGGGTCTTGGCGTGAGGCCGGAGTGCGACCCCGGTGGCTTTGGCATGAGACGCCATCGCCGCGATGTTGCGCTCCAGCGCGTCGAGATCGAGCACCAGCGCCGGCGTGTCGAGCAAGAGACGGCCGCCCTTGCGGCCGATCAGCCCTTCATTGGGGCCCAGGCGGCACGCCGGATCGGCTTCGCGCGTTTCTTCGGATTTCACGGTTTCGGCCTCTTAAGGATTTCGCAACCATAACGCCAAGTCCTGCCGGAGGCGACCGGCGTTGGGATCGCCGGGGGTTAACGTGTCGATAATGCGACAGGCCTAAAATCTTCTCTTATCTCAGGTGCTTCGGGGGTTTCGGGAGCGCCGGAGAATTCGGGCCAACACATTCAAGACTGCGAGCGAAAGTTGCGGTTGTTCGGAAAACACCCTGAAGCGGCGACGGGATTGCGCGACATCATCGCGCCGATGCGCCAGCGTTCGCTTTCGCTCAGCATACTGCCGGTGACGATCGCCCTGCTCGTCATCCTGCACGCCTTGAACGCGCTGTTAATCTTCCATTTCTACCGCGGCAACGCTTCGCATGAGCGCGAAACGCGCGAGGCCACGGCAACGCTTCTGGCGGAACAGGCGAGTCACACCTTCACCGCCGTCGATTTAACACTCGAAGCCATAGCCGCCAGGCTGGAAGGTGACGTCGCGCGCGGCCAGCCGACGCTCCTCGATCAGGCGATGATCGGCGGGGAAAGCATGCGGCTGCCGCAGGTCCGTCAGATCTTCGTCGCCGACAAGACCGGCAAGCTGATTCTCGATTCCAGGCAGTATCCCGCCGACGGACGGAATATCGCCGACAAGCCCTATTTCATCGCGCAGATCGAGCACCCCGAGCAGGGCATGTTCATCGGCGATCTTGTCACGCGCGCGGCCGATCAAGGCCCGAATTTCAGCATGAGCCGGGTCATCCACGACAACAAAGGCGCGTTGGTGGGGGTCGCCGTCGCGTTGATCGAGCCTTCCTATTTCTCGGGATTCTACGCCCTGCGCGCTTCGGATTCGGTCGCGGCGGAGTTTCTGGTGCGCAACAACGGCCTGATCCTGGCGGGTAACGCGCCGCAAGCCGCCTCTTTCGGCGACAACGCGCAGGTCGCCGATTTCCTCAAGGGGAAGGCGGACGATATCGTCACCAACCGCGACGTCGGCGGTTTCCCGCTGCGACTGGTCGTGACCGGGACGCCGGCTCTGTCATCGCCGGTTTTCCTCGACTTCCTCGCCATCGACCTGCCGCTGATGGCGCTGATAACGCTGGTCGCGCTCTGGCTCGCCCGCACCCTCGCCAGGGAAGCGCGCGCCCGGACCACCGCGGAGAACCGGTTGCAGAGCGCCATTGAAGCCGCTCCCGGAGCCTTGGCGCTGTTCGATTGCGACGACCGGATGGTGTTGTGCAACCAGTATTATATCGATTTCTATCCGGACTCGCTCCAGCCGCTACTGGTCCCCGGCGTGCGGTTCGAGACTCTGATCCGCGCCATGGCCGCTTACGGCGGTTATGACGAGGCCGCGGACTCCGACATCATGCAGCAGATCGTCGATCACCGCCTTCAGGCGCACCGGGATGCCACGGGCGAGATCGTGCAGCAGCTCATAGGCGGCCGCTGGGTGCTGACGCGCGAGCGCAGGACAAGGGAAGGCGGCATGGTCTGCTTCCACACCGACATCACCCAGATGAAGCAGCAGGAGAACGCGCTCCGGAGGAGCGAGCAGGCCGAGCGCCAGGCGCGCGAGACGGCCGAGCGCACCGACCGGACCAAGAGCTCGTTCCTCGCCACCATGAGCCACGAGCTGCGGACGCCCTTGAACGCGGTTATCGGTTTCTCGCAGATCATCGAGCAGGGAATTTTCGGTCCGCAACCCGCGCGCTATCGCGAATATGCCACGCTGATCCGGCGCAGCGGCGAGCATTTGCTCGTCATCATCAACGACATCCTGGATATCGCCAAATTGCAGTCGGGCAAGACCGAACTGCATCTCGAGGTCGTGCCGCTGGACACGATCATCGAGGAATCGGCGCGGCTGATGGAACCCCAGGCCGCAGCCGCGGGCATAACGCTGAGCTGCCGTATCGGCCCGAACATCCCGCCGGTCCACGCCGACCTCACCCGGCTGCGCCAGGTGGTGCTCAACCTCTTGTCCAACGCCATCAAGTTCACGCCGAGCGGCGGCAAGGTGTCGATCGCGGCCAGCGTCTGGGAAGGCGCGGTCATGATCACGGTTACCGATACCGGCATCGGCATGGCGGAGAAGGATATTCCCCGGGCGCTCGAGCCCTTTGGCCAGATTTCGAACGCCATGACGCGCGCGCATGAGGGCACGGGATTGGGATTGCCGCTGTCGAAGAGCCTGATCGAGCTGCATGGCGGGCATTTTGAGATTAAGAGCGCGCTCAATGTCGGCACCACCATCACCATCACCTTGCCCGTCGCGATGGACGGACAGGATGACGCGCCGGAATCGGCCTGGCGCGGCGTCGGCTGAGCGCCGTCGCCGGCGGCGCGGCCTTGAGGCGCTTAGAATGCCGGTGCTAGATTGAGCGCGAAGACCGCCGCCGGATGCGAAGGCCGGATTGATGATCGAAGACCAGAATCAAAACCGCTTGGCGCACAGGGCCCGAACCACGGCTTTGGCTTTGGCCTTGGCGTTGCCCCTGATCTTGCTGTGCCTCGCCGGTTGCGGCGGCGCCCATGGCGAGGCCAATGGCGCGGCCGACGACCGCGGCGCCATCCAGCATATCCGGATCGGCTGGCCGTTCTAAGCGAAGAGGCCGGAATAAACTAACGGGACGCGATCCGGCGCGGCTGGCGGTAAGATCCGGCGGGCGCGGCCGATTGGCGCAGGTTTGCGCCGGAAGCTCCCGTGGACCGGCGCAGGTTTGCGCCGGTCAGGGGGGGCGGCGCGGCGCGCAGGATCCGGGCTTGGCCGGCCATGCCGTAATCAACCGGACGCAAATTCGACGCCATCATCGCTTCCATCCGGCGCAGCCGGTAATCGAGTTCGGCGCCGGTCTCATAATCCGCATCCCGCGATTCATCCTGGAATTCATGTTGGAATTCGGGGCGGATATAGGCCGGATAAGGCTGGGCCCTCAGGGCACGCGATCCGGCGAGCGGAACATAGCGCCGCTGATCCTCCCAATCGGTGTCCACGCCCTCATCCGCCACCGCGCGGCGGGCGCGGCGTACGCTGCCGAAGGCATAGACCGCGATGGTCGCCGCCACCACCAGGCCCCACATGACGGCGATGCCCAGGGCGATGCCCCACGCGCCCGAATTCGCCGGGAACAGCTCGACCAGCGGATTGAGCGAAACCACCAGGAACAGCGAAACCGCCGCGCCGGGGATCGCGCTCAACGCGATCAGCAGCACGGAACAGCCGAAACCGATGCTAGGCGAATGTCTCATCATCGACGTGATCCTCGATTAACCACGTTTTACTTAAGTCAAAACATAATCGAATACAAGAAGAATAGAGTTAATGACTTGAACTATATAGTTAATGACTTTGACTATATTAATGAGTTGTCAGATACCTATGGTTAATATTAATAAAACGTCGGAAGATCTGACGAATGGGCGCGGCATGGCGTAAGCGCCGCCGACGGAATCCGCCGCAGGCGGCGCTCTCAGTAACCGCTCCCTCAATACCCAGGATGCGAGAGATCGAGCAGCGGAAAGGCGCTCAGCACATGAGGAGCGCCGACGGGCGCGGCCGGACACACCATGGCGCGGTCGAGCGCGGCATAATCCTTGGCTCCCAACAGGCCGAGGCACATGCGAATCTCGATCTCGAGCAGTTCCAGCAGCCGCGCCACCCCCGCCTCGCCCGCCGCCGCCAGGCCGTAGCAATAAAGCCGGCCGATGCCGACCGCGTCGGCGCCCAGCGCCAGCGCCTTGACGATGTCGCTGCCGCGGCAGAAGCCGCCATCGACGATGACCGGAACGCGGCGCTTCACCGCCGCCACCACCTCGGGCAGGGCCTCCATGGTGCCGCGGCCGTGGTCGAGCTGGCGTCCGCCGTGGTTCGAGACGTAAACGCAGGCGACACCCATCTCACAGGCGAGTTCGGCGTCCTCGGCATTGACGACGCCCTTGAGGATGATCGGCAGCTCGTGCTTGTCCTTGAAACGCCGGAGCCGGTCCCAGCCGAAAGCCGCCTGGTGGCGCTCCATCTCCGCCACCACCTGGCGCCGTCCGCTGACGACATAGCGCTTGGCGATGTCGCGCTCGCGCCGCCCATACATCGCGGTGTCGACGGTGAAGCAAAAAGCCTCGTAACCCGAAGCCGCGGCGCGGCGCGCGTAATCATCGATCCAGGCATCATCGCCGCGCACATAGAGCTGATAGATGCGGCGAGAATCGGGCGCGGCTTCGGCCGTGGCTTCAAGCCCGGGCTGGGCGACCGAGCTCACGAACAGCGGCACGCCGAAGGATGCGGCCGCCTTGGCCACCGCGGCGGTACCGCCCGGATTAAGGTTCTCGATCGAGCCGATCGGTGCCAGCACCACCGGCAGGCGGGTTTTCTTGCCGAACAGGGTCGATGTCGCGTCGATCGCCGACACGTCGCGCAGCACGCGCGGGCGGAATCCCAGCGAATCGAGCGCCAGGCGGTTGCGCTTCAAGGTGGTCTCGGTCTCGGCGGCGCCGGTCAAATAATCCCAATAATTGTTCGAGACCGCGTTGCGCGCCGCGCGGACGAATTCGTGCAGCGCCTGGAAGCGCTCCGCCATGTCTCCCGCCGCCGGTTGACCGGCCATCGGCATTCTCCCCCCGTTCGCGCCGCCCACCATAAAGCGGCCAAGCCGGGGGCGGAAGCCGCTTCTGGTCCAAAAGAATTGGCCTAGCCGCCTTTCGCCTTCGCTCCCAGGGCGGCGGCGAAAGAGCGCGCCACGGCTTCGCGCGGGATATCGTGGGTGATGAACACGATGCGCGTGCGCCGGTCGGCATCGGGCCACGCCTTGAGCTCCACCGGCGGATGGAACAGGTGCTGCACGCCGCTGATCGCCACCGGTCCGGCGCAGCCGCTGACATTGACCAGCCCCTTCATGCGCAGCAGATCGGGGCCCTTGAGCGAGGCCAGCGCTTCGAGCCAGGCGCGGAGATCGGCCCAGGCAACCGGCGCGTCATGCGTCAGCGTGAAGCTGGCGATGCCATGCGCCGCGGCCAAATGCGCCGCGCCCGCATCGGGACCGTGATCGTGAGGGTCGAGGCGGGATGCCGCCGCGAACCGGGTTTCCAATGATGCGGAGGCGGGGGCATCGCCGAACAGCGCCGCCGGCGCGATCCGCCCATTGACGGCGATCAGCACCGGTGCCCAGGGATTGAAGGATTTGAGCCGCGCCTCGACCCGGGCGCGGGTTTCGGGCGGGACCAGATCGGTCTTGGTCAAGACCAGAAAATCGGCCAGCGCCGCCTGCTTCGCCGATTCATAATGCGTATCGAGCTGCGATAGCGCGTTCGCCGCATCGACGGTGGCGATGACCCGGTCCAGACCGACCAAGGGCTTCAGCCGCTCGTCTTCCATCAGCGTGGCCAGAATCGGCGCCGGATCGGCCAAGCCCGTGGTCTCGATGGCGACGCGCTTGAAGGGCGGAATCTCGCCCCGCTCGCGGCGCGATGCCAGCGTCTCGATGGTGTCGACCAGATCGCCGCGCACGGTGCAGCAGATGCAGCCGCTTTTGAGCAGCACCGCGTCTTCGAAGGCGCTTTCGATCAGCAGGTGGTCGAGGCCGATCTCGCCGAACTCGTTGACGATGACCGCCGTCTCCCTCATCCCGGGATGGGAGAGCAGCGCGTTCAACAGCGTGGTCTTGCCGCTGCCGAGGAAGCCGGTGAAGAGGGACGCCGGAACCGGCGGGGTGGCCGCTAGTGGCGGCATCGGAGCGCTCCTCGATAAAAGCCCGGCGAAATTTGGCGTAGGCAAGGCTAGCCCCTCTGCTAAGATCGCGGCAAGGCCCGCGCGGCCAAGGCGCGGCGCACAAAAGAAAAACCGGAGGGAGGGGTTGATGTTTCGCATCCTGTATGGCGCGGTTGCGGCGGTGTTGATCGCGCTTCTGTGCGCGGCGTCGCCGGCGGCGAAGGCCGACGAGCCGGTCAAGATTCGCGTCGGCTGGGCGCAGGCGCCGGGACATCTGGCGCCGCTTTTGGACGAGTTGGCGCAGAAGCACCCCGAAGTGATGCCGCATCAGGGCAAGAGCTACATCGCCGAGGGGGTGCGCTTCGCTGGCTCCACGCCACAAATCCAGGCCATGGCCGTCGGCGAGCTCGAGATCGCTGCCTTCGCACCCTCCTCGCTGGCGCTCGCCATCACCAACGCGCATCTCGACGTGCGCGTCGTGTCCGACGTCATCCAGACCGGCCGGCCCGGCTATTTCGATCAGCCCTATATGGTCCTCAAGGACGGCCCGATCAAAACCATCAACGACGTGAAGGGCAAGCGCATCGCCACCAACGCCATCGGTTCGGCCAGCGACGCCGCCATGCGCGTCATGTTCCGCAAACACGGCATCCAGGACAGCGATTTCACCACGGTCGAATCGAATTTCGCCAACATGCTGCCGATGATTGCGGACAACAAGGTCGATTTGATCGCCGTCATGCCCCAGTTTGAACATCAACTCGCCACGGCAGGCAAATACCGTACGCTCTTCACCATGGGCCAATCGGTGGGACCGTCGCAGACCGTGCTGTGGGCGATGACGGAGGATTTCATCAAGACGCACCGCCCGGTTCTGGTCGATTTCTTCGAGGATCACATCCGCGGCATACGCTGGTTCCTCGACCCCAAGAATCGCGCCGAAGCGCTCGCCATCGCCGCCGACGTCACCAAGCAGAAGCCCGAGGATCTGGCCTACGCCTTCACCCATGCGGATTTCTACCGCTCGCCCGATAGCATGCCCAACATGAAGGCGGCGCAGGACGAGATCGATGATTCGGTAAAGCTCGGCGTCATCCCGACGGAGGTGCAGCTTGCGCCGGCCTATGTGGATCTTTCGCTGATCAAGGAAGCCAAGCTGCGCATCGACGGCAAATAGCGGGACGATCGGGCTCGGGCCGCTTGCGGCGATGCGGCCGAACCGTTAACAAAGACGCCCCACGGCCGAAACCAAAGCGGACGCGCCATGCCCGACCAAGCCCTGAAGATGAAATTGCTCGCCCATGACGAACTCGCCGGTTTCGGCGGCATCGGCGAGGGCATGAGCCTGCAACTCGCCAAGGGCAAGCGGCGCATCCTGTGGCTGGCGCATGAATCGGCGCCCAAGAATTTCACCGGCGTCGACGTGACCAACCCCAAAAGCCCGAAGGTGATCGTCCAGACCGATCTGCCGCACAAGCAGGTGCGCTCCAATTCGCTCGAGGTCTGCGGCGACATCATGGCGGTCGCCTACCAGACGGCGAAGCCGGGCCTGAGCCCTGCCGGGGTCGAGCTGTTCGACATCTCCAAGCCCGAGACGCCAAAATCGATCGCCTTGTTCGATTGTTCCGGCCCGCATTCGCGCGGCGCGCATCAGCTCTGGTTCGTCGACGGGCAATACATCCACTGCTCCAGCGGCGCAGCCGATTTCAATCCGGTCAATCCGCTCGATGACCAGTTCTACCGAATCATCGACGTCAAGGACCCGGCCAAGCCGCGCGAGGCGGGCCGCTGGTGGATTCCCGGCACGCGCCAGGGCGACGCCGCTCCGCCGCCCCCGCGCCATCCCAAATTCGATTCCGGCCATCGCGTCCACAACACCAACATCTATCCCGCCCGGCCCGGCCGCGCCTATCTCGGCTGTATCGACGGCGGCGCCTGGATCCTCGATATCGCCGACATGGCGAACCCCAAGCCGGTCGGGCATTGGAACCCGCACCCGCCCTTCCCCGGCTTTACCCACACCGCCATGCCGCTATTCGACCGCGGCTTGCTGATCGTCAGCGACGAATGCGTGCGCGACAAGGGCGCCGACTGGCCCAAGCTGGTGTGGATATTGGACATGCGGCGCGAGGACAATCTGGTGCCGATCGCGACCTTGCCGCTGCCGCCGATGGAGCAGCAGCGTTACGGCGGGCGTTACGGCGCGCACAACATGCACGAGAACCGCCCCGGCCCGGCCTTCCGCTCCGATACGCTGATCTTCGGGACCTATTTCAACGGCGGCGTGCGCGTGCACGACATCAGCGATCCGTTTCAGCCCAAGGAGATCGCTTATTTCGTGCCCGAGAGTCCGAAAGGCAATCAGGCCGGCGCGGTCCAGATCAACGACGTCTATGTCGACGAGAACGAAATCGTCTATGCCGCCGACCGCTTTACCGGCGGCCTTTACGTGCTGGAAGCCGATCTTTAGCCGCGCGCCCTAAGGCGAAGGCGCGGGCGCGGGCTGAATCTCGGCGAGCGCCGCCGGGCCGAACGGGCTCTTGGGCAATTCGATGCCGTCCCAGAACCGCGCGAAGGATTGAGGCAGGAGCGCCGCGATGTCGCCGCCGAGCCGTGCGACCGGAATCTCGGCCAGCTCGACCCCCGCCTGGCGCAAGGCGTCGAGTTCCTCGCGCCGTTGACGGCGTTGGGTTCCTTCCCCCACCAGCTCGATGGCGGCCAGCTTGTCGCCGGTCCAGAAGGCGAAATCGGTCCGCACGGTCCCGTCCGCGGCGATGGGGAGATGCGCCAGGGGCAAGGGCCGGAAGGCGGCGAAGCTCCAGTCGCGCGGCTGGAACAGCCCGCCGCCCTTGGTTGCGAGCGCATCGAGCTCGGTCCGGTTCGTCTCCAGGTTTGAATCGATCCAGCGGAAATAGGCTTCGAGAAAATCGAGCGGCGGCTTGGCCCAGAGGCCGCACAGCGATTTCAAATGCTCCTTGATGAACGCCAGCCGCTCGGCCGTGCCCTTGAGGCGGCTCAAATCGGGCGGCTCGGCAAAGGGATAGGGCCCGTGCCACAGCCGGAGCGGCATGCGCTGGGCGCGGCCGATCGCAACCGAAGGCACACCCTCATTCGCCGCGCCCGCGAGCGCGAGCGTAGCCACCCCATAGGGGATCAGGAGCTTGGTGTCGGCCGGAGCGGGAGTCTCGTCGGCCACGGGCGATATCGACGGCATCGTGAGAAATTAGGGCAATAAGCGCGCGGCAATAGCAAGCCTTCCGCGCGGAAACCGGCCGGATTTTTTCCTAGCTGCGGCGGGAATCGTCGTCGCGAATCTCGAGCCACATGGCGTTGAGAATGGCGAAGGCGCAAGCCAGGCCCAGGCCCAGAATCCAGCTGAAATACCACATGCTTGCGTCTCCTCAGTAGCTCTGGGGGTCGGCTTCGACCCGCCCCGCCGTGACGCGGCCGCGAAGCACGCGATAGACGAAGGCGGTATAGGCCAGGATGACCGGCAGGCACACCACCATCGCCACCAGCATGAGCGCCAAGGTCCCGCGGCTCGACGACGCATCCCACACGGTAAGGCTCATGGAAGGATCAAGCGAGGATGGCAGGATGAAGGGGAACATGCTCAGCCCCGCCGTCGCGACCACGCCCATGACCGAAGCCCCGCTCAACAGCACGGCCAGATTGTCACGGCGCAGGCGCAGCGCCAGCGCCATCAGCGCCGCACCCCCCAAGCCCAACGCCGGCGCGATCATGGTCCAGGGCATCGCCGAATAATTCGCAAGCCACACCCCGGCCTGGCGCAAGGCCTGCTTGTGCAGCGGGTTGGAGGCCGCGTCATGCGCCATCGTTCCGGCGATGCGGTAGCCGTCGAGATGCGCCGTCCAGAATCCGCCCGCGGCGAATAGCAGGATGAACGCCGCCGCCGCCAGCGTTGCAGCACGCCGCGCGCGCGAAGCCACCGGCGCACCCGTCTTGGCGGCGAGATAAGAGGCGCCGTGCATCGCCAGCATCGCGACCGAAGTCAATCCCGTCAGTAGCGCGAAGGGCTGAAACAATCCCAGTAGATTGCCTTCATAGCTCATGCGCAGATCGGCGTCGAAGCGGAAGGGCGCGCCCAGGAGCGCGTTGCCCACCGCCACGCCGAAAACCAGCGCCGGCAAAAGGCCGCCCGCGAATAAGAGCCAGTCCCAGGTCTCGCGCCAGCGCGGGCTTTTGAGCTTGCTACGATACTTAAAGCCGACCGGGCGCAGGATCAGCGAACACAGCACCAGGAACATGGCGAGGTAGAATCCCGAAAATGCCACTGCATAGACCAGCGGCCAGGCGGCGAAGATGGATCCTGCGCCGAGGATGAGCCAGACCTGGTTGCCTTCCCAGACCGGACCGACGCTGTTGATGATCATGCGCCGCTCGGAATCGGTCTTGGCGAGGAAAGGCAGCCACATGCCGACGCCGAGATCGAAACCGTCCATCGCCGCGAAGCCCATCAGCAGCACGCCCAGGAGCCCCCACCAGACGACGCGCAAAATCTCGTAATCGAGGAATGGCAGCATGGCCGCCCCTTACCCGTTGACGCCCGAGCCTTCGGGCCCGAGGCGGATGTATTTGACCATGAGATAAAGCTCGACGACTGCGAGCGCGCTGTAGAACAGCACGAAGCCTATGAGGCTCGCGGCGACGGTGCCGGCCGAGATCGACGAGACCGAAAGATATGTCGGCAACACGCCGTCGATGGTCCAGGGCTGGCGGCCGTATTCGGCGACGAACCAGCCCAATTCCGCCGCGACCCAGGGAAGCGGCAGCGAGCACAGCACCAGGCGCAGATAGGCCCGATGGCGGTCGAGCTGCCGCTTGGCCGAAAGCCAGAACGACAATGCAAAGAGAGCGATGAAATAGAAGCCCAGACCAACCATGAAGCGGAAGGACCAGAACAGCGGCAGCACGCCCGGCACGGTGTCCCAGGCCGCCTGCTGGATTTGGGCCGGGCTCGCATCGATCACCTTGTCGGTGTAGCGCTTCAATAAAAGCCCATAGCCCAGATCGCCGGCATGGGCGTTGAGCTGGGTTTGCGCGGCGGCGTCCTTGGGATTGGCGCGCAGCCGGTTGAGCGCGGCATAGGCCAGCATGCCGCTTTGGATGCGCTGGGCGTTGTCGGCCACCAGGTTCCCGATCCCCGGCACCGGCTGGTCGAGCGAACGGGTGGCGATCAGCCCCATCAGCCAGGGCAGGCGGATCGCGTAGAGCGTCTTGCGCTCCTGGAGATCGGGGAAACCGAAGACGGTGAAGCTCGCCGGCGGCGACTCGGTTTCCCACATCGCCTCGATGGCGGCGATCTTCATCTTCTGGTTGGCCGAGGCGGTGTAGCCGCTCTCGTCGCCCAGCACCACGACCGAAAGCGCCGCGGCCAGGCCGAAGCTGGCCGCCACCGTCATCGAGCGCTTGGCGAATTCGCGGTTGCGGCCCCGGAGCAGGAACCAGGCGCTTATCGACAGCACGAACATCGAGCCGGTGACGTAACCCGCGCTGACGGTGTGGACGAATTTATCCTGCGCCACCGGGTTGAAGATCACGTCGTAGAACGAGGTCAGCTCCATCCGCATGGATTGCGGATTGAACGCCGCGCCCACCGGATGCTGCATCCAGCCATTGGCGATCAGGATCCATAGCGCCGAGAGATTGGTGCCGAGCGCCAGGAGGCAGGTCACGGTCAAATGCCCAACCCGTGATAGCCGGTCCCAGCCGAAGAAGAACAAGCCGACGAATGTCGCCTCGAGGAAGAACGCCATCAGCCCTTCGAGCGCCAGCGGCGCGCCGAAGATGTCGCCCACGTAGTAGGAGTAATAGGCCCAGTTGGTGCCGAACTGGAATTCCATGGTGATGCCGGTGGCGACGCCCATGGCGAAATTGATGCCGAAGAGCAGGCCCCAATAGCGCGTCATCGCGCGCCAGATGGCGCGGCCGGTCATGACATAGACGCTCTCCATGATGGCGAGCAGCACGGAAAGACCGAGCGTCAGCGGCACGAACAGGAAATGATAAAGCGCGGTCAATCCGAATTGCAGGCGCGACAGATCGACGGCGTGCGGATCGATCATCGCATGTCTCCGGGCGTCTCTCCGGCGAGATGCGCCGCGACCGATGGGCCGCCGACCGGCGGCTGGTGGGAGGGCGAAAAGAACAGCGCATAGAGGAACACGAGCGCCAGCGTCTTGGCGGCGAGAGCGGCGGCAATCTCGGTGCGGAAACGCATGAATTCCCCCGCGGCCGGCCCATGGAAAAACGCCCGCGGCGATTATAACACGGCCGGGAATGGAGCCTAACGAGTCGTGGCCCGCGCGCTCATTGAGCTAGATCAATGCGTAATACCGCGCCGCGACAAGCGGCGCCGGCCGGTCGCCTCGTCGCGGATCGCCTAGTACCTGTAGGTATCGGCCTTGAACGGCCCGGCTTCCTTGATGCCGAGATATTCCGACTGCTTGGGCGAAAGCTTGGTCAGATGGGCGCCGACCTTGGCCAGATGCAACGCCGCCACCTTCTCGTCGAGGTGTTTCGGCAGGGTATAGACCTTCTTCTGGTACTTGCCCTGGTTGGTCCAAAGCTCGATCTGGGCCAGCGTCTGGTTGGTGAAGGAGGCGCTCATGACGAAGCTCGGATGGCCCATGGCGCAGCCGAGATTGACGAGCCTCCCCTCGGCCAGCAGCAATATCCGCTTGCCGTCGGCGAATTCGATCTCGTCGACCTGCGGCTTGACGTTGTGCCATTTGAGATTCTTCAACGCGGCGACTTGGATTTCATTATCAAAGTGCCCAATGTTGCAGACGATGGCGCGGTCTTTCATCTTGCGCATATGGTCGATGGTGATGACGTCAATGTTTCCGGTGGCGGTGACGAAGATGTCGGCCGACGCCGCCGCCTCGTCCATGGTCACCACCTGATAGCCTTCCATAGCCGCCTGCAAGGCGCAGATCGGATCGATCTCGGTCACCAGCACACGCGCGCCGGCGTTGCGCAAGCTCGCGGCCGAGCCCTTGCCGACGTCGCCGAAACCGGCCACCACCGCGACCTTGCCGGCCATCATCACGTCGGTGGCGCGGCGGATGCCGTCGACCAGGCTTTCGCGGCAGCCATAGAGATTGTCGAATTTCGACTTGGTGACGCTGTCGTTCACGTTGATGGCGGGGAAGAGCAGCCGGCCTTCCTTTTCCATGAGATAGAGGCGATGGACGCCGGTGGTGGTTTCCTCGGACACGCCCTTGATCGACGCGCCCAGCTTGGAATAAAAGCCGGGCTTCGACTTGAGACGCGCCTTGATCGCGGCGAATAGGACCTCTTCCTCTTCGCTGCCGGGCTTGGCCAGGACTTTCGCGTCCTTCTCGGCCTGCATGCCGAGATGCACCAGCAATGTCGCGTCGCCGCCATCGTCCAGAATCATGTTGGGCGCGCCGCCATCGGCCCATTCGAAAATCTTGTGGGTGTAGTCCCAGTATTCGACCAGCGATTCGCCCTTATAGGCGAAGACCGGAATGCCCGCCGCCGCGATCGCGGCGGCGGCGTGATCCTGGGTCGAATAGATGTTGCACGACGCCCAGCGGATATCGGCGCCCAATTCCTTGAGGGTCTCGATCAGCACCGCCGTCTGGATGGTCATGTGCAAGGAGCCCGCGATGCGCGCGCCCTTCAACGGCTTCTTCTTGCCGTATTCGGCGCGCGTCGCCATCAATCCCGGCATTTCGATCTCGGCGATGGCGATTTCGCGCCGGCCGAAATCGGCAAGCGCCATGTCTTTGACTTTGTAGTCGGCGGTCATGAATTGAAAATCCTTGGAATTAGAACGCGCGCTTGAGCTGGTCGGCGAGATCGGTCTTCTCCCAGGAGAAGCCGCCATCGGCGTCCGGCGGGCGGCCGAAATGGCCGTAGGACGAGGTGCGCGCATAGATCGGCCGGTTGAGCTTCAGATGGGTGCGGATGCCGCGCGGAGAAAGATCCATCATCTCCTGCAGCACCTTGGCGAGCTTGTCCTCGCTCACCTTGCCGGTGCCGGCGGTGTCGATATAGACCGACAAGGGCTTGGCCACGCCGATGGCGTAGGAGAGCTGGATGGTGCAGCGCTCGGCCAATCCCGCCGCCACCACGTTCTTGGCGAGATAGCGCGCGGCATAGGCCGCCGAACGGTCGACCTTCGTCGGGTCCTTGCCCGAGAAGGCGCCGCCGCCATGCGGCGCGGCGCCGCCATAGGTGTCGACGATGATCTTGCGGCCGGTCAGGCCGCAATCGCCGTCCGGCCCGCCGATGACGAAGCGCCCGGTCGGGTTCACGTAGAAATGCTCCTCGCCGCACATCCAGCCCTTGGGCAGCACTTCGAGCACATGTGGGCGCACGATTTCGCGCACCTGGTCCTGGTCGACCTTTTCGCTATGCTGGGTCGACACAACCACGGAGGTGGCGCGCACCGGCTTGCCGTTCCTGTATTCGAGCGTGATCTGGCTCTTGGCGTCGGGGCCGAAATCGGGCGTCGCGCCGGAATGGCGCGCCTCGGCCATCGATTTCAAGATGGCGTGAGCGTAATAGAGCGGCGCCGGCATCAACTCCGGCGTCTCGGTGCAGGCATAGCCGAACATGATGCCCTGGTCGCCCGCGCCTTCGTCCTTGTTGCCGGCGCTGTCGACGCCCTGGGCGATATCGGCGGATTGCTCATGGACGATGCACTCGACATGCGCCTTCTTCCAATGGAAGCCTTCCTGCTCGTAGCCGATGTCCTTGATGGCCGCGCGCGCGATCTCGATCAGCTTTTCCTTGGTGACGGATTTGGGTCCGCGAACTTCGCCCGCCATCACCACCCGGTTCGTCGTGCACAGCGTCTCGCAGGCGACGCGCGACATCGGATCGGCGGTGAGGAATGCATCGACCACGGCGTCGGAGATGCGGTCGGACACCTTGTCCGGATGTCCCTCGGAAACGGATTCGCTGGTGAAAACGTAATCGCGCAGACTCACGGTCGAAGCTCCCTGTTTTTTTAAGCCGCCTTCTGGGCAAAAGCAGGCGGGATAATGGTGGACCCGCCCCGCGACTGCAACCCACTTCGGGCGCGCGCGCCGGCCGGCCGGCGGAGCGGGGTCAGGCGGTTGCCGCGTCCTTGCGCGCCTGCGCCTTGACGATGCGGCGCTTGAGGCGGCGCGCTTCGGTGGGCAGGCGCCCATCGGAGACGGAAAGCAGATAGGCGTCGAGACCGCCATTGATCTCGATGGTGCGGATGGCGCTGGCCGACAGCTTCAGGCGCACCGCCTGGCCGAGCGCGTCGGACAGCATCGAGGTGACCTGGAGATTGGGCAGAAAGCGGCGTTTGGTCTTGTTGTTGGCGTGGCTCACATTGTTGCCGACCAACACGCCCTTGCCGGTGATATCGCACCGTCGCGACATAGGACAATCCTTGGATAGAAAAGGCGGGGACAAGCCCCGCGGAAGGCCGGATTTCTACGGCAAGCGGCATTGGCCGTCAAGCCGGGGCGCGCAAACCGGCCTATTCCGCCACCTCGGCGGCCTCTCCGGAATCGCGAGACAGCCGCCGCCGCGAATAAAGCAACGCGAGGCCGGCTTGCGTGACCGTGACAATGGATCGCCCCTTCGCATTCGCCCGCGCGATCAGGCCGCGATCGACCGCATCCTCCCAAACCGGAAGCCGGGGGCAGGAGGTGCGCCAAGCTTCCATCACCTCGGCATAGCCGCGCTCGGCATTCGCCACGAATTCGAGGAGATCGAGGATCAGGGCATCGACGGCATCGCTCATGGCACGCTCTTCCCGCCTATCCGCTTATTATACAGCATCCGGCCTGTGTATGAAGGCTGGCCTATTCCGCCACTTCGGCGACGGCGGCGAGCTGGGCGGCGCGCTCGGCCTCCTGCTGGCGCTGCCACATGGCGGCATAGACCCCGTTCTTGGCGAGCAGCCCGGCATGGTCGCCGCGCTCGACCACGCGGCCCTGGTCGAGCACCAGGATTTCGTCGGCGTGAATCACGGTCGAAAGCCGGTGAGCGACGATCAGCGTGGTGCGGTGCGCCGAGACTTCCTCAAGGCTCGCCTGGATTTCGCGCTCGGTCTTGGTGTCGAGCGCCGAGGTCGCTTCGTCAAACACCAGAATGCGCGGACCCTTGAGGATCACCCGGGCGATGGCGACGCGCTGCTTTTCGCCGCCGGAGAGCTTCAGGCCGCGCTCGCCGACCTGGCTCTTATAGCCGTCGGGCAAAGCCGAAACGAAATCATGGATGCGGGCGAGATTGGCGGCGTGTTCGACCTCCGCGCGAGATGCTCCGGGCCTGCCGTAGCTGATGTTGTAATAAATTGAATCATTGAACAGGACGGTGTCCTGCGGCACCACGCCGATGGCGCGGCGCAGGCTCGACTGGGTCACGTCGCGGATATCCTGGCCGTCGATGCGGATCGCGCCCTGGCCGACGTCGTAGAAACGGAACAAGAGCCGCGCGATGGTCGACTTGCCCGCGCCCGAGGGCCCGACAATGGCCAGCGTGCCGCCGGGCTGGAGGCGGAAGGAGACGTTCTCCAAGATCGGCCGGCGCGGATCATAGGCGAAGGAGACGCGGTCGAACACGACCTCGCCCTTGCTGGCGGCCAAGGCGGGCGCGTCCGGCTTGTCGGTCACCTCGGCGGTCACGCCCAAAAGCCGGATCATGGATTCGAGATCGGTCAGCGATTGTTTGATATTGCGATAGACCATGCCGAGCGTGTTCAACGGCGTGTAGAGCTGCACCAGATAGGTATTGACCAGCACGAAAGAGCCGACGGTCATGCGGCCCTGCGCCACGCCTTGCGCCGCGAGCCACATCACGCCGACCAACCCGATGGAAATAATGACGCCCTGGCCGATATTGAGCATCGACAGCGTGGTCTGGCTTTTCACCGCGGCGCGCTCATAGCCCTGGAGCGCCACATCGAAGCGCCGCGCCTCATGCTCTTCGTTGGCGAAGTATTTCACCGTCTCGAAATTGAGCAGGCTGTCGATCGCCTTGGTGTTGGCCTCGCTGTCGCGCTCGTTCATCTCGCGGCGGAACTTGATGCGCCAATCGGTGATGGCGAAGGTGAAGGCGACATAGACCACCACGGTAACCAGGATCGCGATCGCCAGGCTGGCCTCGAAGAAGCCCCACAGAATGCCGCAGACCAGCAGGATTTCGAACACGGTGGGCACCAGACTGAACAGCAGATAGGAGAGCAGGAATTCCATGCCGCGCACGCCGCGCTCGATCGCGCGGGACAGGCCGCCGGTCTGGCGCTCCAAATGAAAGCGCAAGGAGAGCCCATGGAGATGACGGAAGGTGGTAAGCGCGATGTTGCGGATGGCGCGCTGCTCGACCTTGGCGAAGACCGAATCCCGCAGCTCGTTGAAGAGCTGCGCTCCCAGCCGCGCGCCGCCATAGGCCACGATCAGCATGGTCGGCACCACCACCAGCGCGCCCGCGCCCGGCGCGAGCTTGTCGACCGCGCCCTTGTAAAGGAGCGGCACGGCGACGGTGACGCCCTTGGCCAGGATCAGGCAGGCGATTGCCAGCAGAACGCGCAGCCGCAAGCCGCGTTCCTCGCGCGGCCAGAGATAGGGCAGCACGGATGACACCGCCCGCAATTCCGAACGGATGCCCACTTCCGAGGCCTTGTTGCTGAGCGAGCCCGGCGGACGGATGCCTTTCATTCCCGCCCCCGCAACAGGCGCAGCGAAAACCACGCCACCCCGGCCATGACCAGCGCGCTCAATACATAGGGCGCGTCGCGGCCGAGCTCGCCATAGGCGAGGCCCGCCACCGCCGGGCCGACGATGCGCGCCAGGCTTTGCGCCGATTGCGACAGGCCCAATATGTTGCCGCGTTCCTCCGCGCCTGCTTCTTGCGAAACCAGGCTGTTCATCGAAGGACTGAGCAGACCCATGCCGATGGCGAGCAACGCCGTGGCCGAGAGCACACCCCAGAGAACGGTGGCGAAGGGAATGGCGATCAGCCCCGCGGCGATGATCGCGGCGCCGGCGATGAACAGCTTGTCCTCGCCGAAAATCTTGGTCAGCCTTCCGATTAGCCCGCCCTGGATCGCCACCAGCAGCACGCCGACATAGAAGAAGATCCAGCCGATCTGGGTCGGCCCCCAGCCGAAGCCTTCATGCGCCCAAAGCGCGAAGGTTGTTTCCATGCCAGCGAAGGCGCAGATGGCGACGAACACCACCAGGATCAAAAGGCGCAGCCGCGGCCGGCGCCAGGCCGATTTGGCGGCGGATATCCGCCCGGCGACGATGTCGGGGCGTTCGGCGCGGATCAGGCTTTCCTTGAGCCGCAGCCAGGTGAGGAGAAACGCGCAAGCGGAAAGCGCCGCCGCGAGAAAGGCGGGATATTCCAGATGCGCGCCGCCGCCGGCGGCAAGCCCGCCTAGCGCCGGCCCGACGGTAAAGCCCAAACCCAAGGCGGCGCCGATCATGCCCATGCCCTTGGCGCGGCCCTCGGGCGGGGTTACGTCGGTGACATAGGCTTGCGCCGCGGCGATGTTGCCCGCCCCCGCCCCGGCCAGAAGCCGCGCCGCGAACAGCATCCACAACGCGCTGGCGAACCCCAGCCATACATAAGAGCCGATGGAGCAAACGAGGCTCGCCAGGATCACCGGCTTGCGGCCGATCCGGTCGGAGAGGCGGCCGAGCAAGGGCGAGGAGAAGAACTGGCCCAGCGAATAGCACGACATCATCGAGGTGATGGCGAAGGGCGAGGCGTGGAAATCGAGCGCGTAATAGGGCAGCAGCGGGATCACCACCCCGAAGCCGACCAGATCGATGAAGACGATGAAGAAGAGAATGCCCATGAAGGCTCTTTAGATAGCGCGGCGGAGGCCGCGATGCGAGCCTTGTGCGCTCCTAGGCAGCCATGCGTTTCTTGGCGATGAGGTGGAGAACCTCGCTCGCCGCCACCGGAATATTGGTGCCGGGCCCGTAGATCGCGGCGACGCCGGCCTCCTGAAGGAAAGCGTAGTCCTGCGGCGGTATGACGCCGCCGCACACCACCAGGATATTGCCGCCACCGCCCGATTTGAGCGCGGCGAGCAGCGTGGGAACCAAGGTGCGGTGCCCCGCCGCCTGGGACGAGACGCCGATCACGTCAACCTTGGTTTCGATCGCCTGTTTCGCCGCCTCCTCGGGCGTCTGGAACAAGGGGCCGGTATCGACGGCGAAGCCCAGATCGCCGAAGGCCGAGGCGATCACATGGGCGCCGCGGTCATGGCCATCCTGGCCCAGTTTCACCACCAGCAGACGCGGGCGGCGGCCTTCCTCGCGGGAAAGCGCCTCGACCTCCTCGCGAACCCGGGCGAAGCCTTCATCGCCTTCGTTCTGCGCGCCATAGACGCCCGAGACCGAACGGATGACGGCGCGGTGGCGGGTGAAGACGCGTTCGAGCGCGTCCGAAATCTCGCCGACGCTGGCGCGGGCGCGCGCCGCCTTGATGGCGAGCTCGAGGAGATTGCCTTTCTCCGACCGGGCGCATTCGGACAGATCGTCAAGCGCCTGCTTCACCTTGGCGTTGTCGCGATTCTTTCGGATCTTCTCAAGTCGCGCGATCTGCTGCATCCGCACCTTGGAATTGTCCACATTGAGCAGATCGACCTCGGTCTCCTGGCCCTGATTGACGCGGTATTTGTTGACGCCGACGATGACCTCCTCGCCCCGGTCGATGCGCGCTTGCCGGCGGGCGGCGGCTTCCTCGATCTTGAGCTTGGGCAAGCCGCTTTCGACCGCCTTGGTCATGCCGCCCATGGCCTCGACCTCCTCGATCAAGTCGAGCGCGGCCGAGGCCACGGAATGGGTCAGGCTTTCGACGTAATAGCTGCCGCCCAGCGGATCGACCACGTGGGTCAGGCCCGCCTCTTCGGCGAGGATCAATTGGGTGTTACGCGCGATGCGCGCCGAGGCGGGCGTCGGCAGCGCCATCGCCTCGTCGAAGGAATTGGTGTGCAGCGATTGGGTCCCGCCCAGCACCGACGCCATCGCCTCGATGGTGGTGCGGATGATGTTGTTGAGCGGGTCCTGCTCGGTCAGGCTCACGCCCGAAGTCTGGCAATGGGTGCGAAGTTGCAGGCTCGCCGGATTCTTAGGGCTAAATTTCTCCTGCACCAGCCTGGCCCAGAGCAGGCGCGCCGCGCGCAGCTTCGCCACCTCCATGAAAAAATTCATGCCGATGCAGAAGAAGAAGGAAAGCCGCGGCGCGAAGTCGTCGATCTTGAGGCCCTTGGACAAGGCCGCGCGCGCATATTCGAGCCCGTCGGCGAGGGTGAAGGCCAGCTCCTGCACCGCCGTCGCCCCGGCTTCCTGCATGTGATAGCCCGAAATCGAGATCGAATTGAATTTCGGCATGTGCTTCGCCGTGTGCTCGATGATGTCGGCGACGATGCGCATCGAGGGACCGGGCGGGTAGATATAGGTGTTGCGCACCATGAACTCTTTCAGGATGTCGTTCTGGATGGTGCCGGAGAGCTTGTCCTGCGCAACACCCTGCTCCTCGGCGGCGACGATGAACCCCGCCAGCACCGGCAGCACCGCGCCGTTCATGGTCATGGAGACGGACATGCGGTCCAAGGGTATGCCGTCGAACAGGATTTTCATGTCCTCGACCGAATCGATGGCGACGCCGGCCTTGCCCACGTCGCCCACGACGCGCGGATGGTCGCTGTCATAGCCGCGGTGGGTCGCGAGATCGAAGGCGACCGAAAGCCCCTTCTGGCCTCCGGCCAAATTCTCGCGATAGAAGCGGTTTGATTCCTCGGCGGTCGAAAATCCCGCATATTGCCGAATGGTCCAGGGCCGGTTGGCGTAAAGCGTGGCGCGCACGCCGCGCGTATAGGGCGGGAAGCCCGGCAGGGTCCCGAGGCCTTCAAGCTTTTCGAGGTCTGCCGCGGTATAGAGCGGCTTGACCGATATCCCCTCGGGCGTCCGCCAGGCGAGCGTGTCGGCGGGCTTGCCGCCCAGCTCCTTGGCGGCCAGACCGGCCCAATCCTTCAGGGTCTTGCGCGGAAACTCGGCCATGCGCCGATCATAGCCCGGCTGGGGGTGTTTTTCGAGTTCCGCCAAGGACATGGCGGGCGACCAAGGCGGCGGTCAGGACCAAGGTCGCGCCGAGCTGATGCGCCAGCGCCAAGGCCAAGGGCACGGCCAGCAGCAGCGCGGCAATGCCTAAGCCCGCCTGCAAGGTGGCGAGGCCGAAGAGGGCGTGCATCGCGCCCATGGCGATGCGCGGCACGCGCGATCGGTATTTGAACGAGGCGAGGAACAGCGCGAGCGAGGCAAGCCAGGTAAGCGCCGCCAAAAGCCGGTGGTCGAATTGCGCCGCCTCGGGATTCTCGAACGGGTTCCGCCACCAGGGCGACAGATTGTCCCAGGCGGGCGGGATCCAATGTCCGTCCATCAGCGGAAAGGTGTTGTCGATGAGCCCCGCGCGCAAGCCCGCGACAAAAGCGCCGGCGGCCAAGGTGAGGAAGGCCAGCAGCAACACCAGGCCGGCGCCGTGTTTCAGGCAAGGCGCAATAGATTTTTCCCGATGCCGGATCAGATCGAGCGCCACCCACAGGATGGCGAGATAGATGATGATGGCGGCGGAGAGATGGGCGGCGAGGCGGTATTGGCTTACCTCGATGCGGTCTTCGAGCCCGCTCGCCACCATCCACCAGCCGAGCGCGCCTTGCAGCGCCCCCAGCGCGAAAAGCCCGGCGAGCTTGGGCGCCAAAGCGCGCGGGATTTGCCGCCGCGAGAGGAAATAGAGGAAGGGCAACAGGAACACGAGGCCGATCAGCCGGCCCCACAGGCGGTGAAGCCATTCCCAGAAATAGATCGTCTTGAAGTCGGCCAGGCTCATGCCGGCATGGATCGCCTGGTATTGCGGGATCGCCTTATAAGCGGCGAAGGCGCTCTGCCATTCCGCTTCGCTCAAGGGCGGCAGCACGCCCGATACCAATTGCCAGGAGGTGATCGAAAGCCCGGATTCGGTGAGCCGCGTGACGCCGCCCAGCGCCACCATGACGAACACCATGGCGGCGCAGGCGAAAAGCCAGAGCGCGATCGCGCGGGAATGCGGAAAAGGGCCGGACACGGGCGGAGACTCCCCCGCCCGGGCAATCGAGGCAAGCCTCTAGTGCAGGCTGAGCGAGACCGCGGCGTGGCGCCAGCGCGCGGGATTGATCAGTTTCGCCTGGGCGACATTGACCGAATGCAGCTTGCCGTCGAGGTTATGCGCCCAGAAATCGAGGAAGCGGCGGAGTTCCGGATATCGCGGCGCCAGATCGAGCTGCTGCCAGATGAAGCTTTGCAGCAGATGGGGATGGTCGGGCAGGTGATAGAGGATCTCCGCCGTGGTCAGGCGGTAGCCCTGCAATTGGGTCCGAAGCTCCGGCATGGCGGCCCCCGATTTAATAGTTCCTAAGTTTGAATCGGGCGTGCATCCGAGGGCAAGAAAAAAGCAAGCCGGAACAATGGTTTAGCAGCGAGCCGCCGGGAGTGCTGCCAAAATCGGGAAAAACGCGAAAATCGACGGCGTCCCGGCTTGACTATCGGGTGCGGGGAAACTATCTCTCTGGCACTCACCGGGCCCGAGTGCCAACGCGACAACGCGGGCGCGCTTTGCGGCCCGGCCCATTTCAGACCGACCCATCAGGAGGAAATACCCCATGAAATTCAGGCCGTTGCAGGACCGCGTGCTGATCCGCCGCCTCGACTCGGAAGAGAAGACCGCGGGCGGAATCATCATTCCGGACACCGCCAAGGAAAAGCCGATGGAAGGCGTCGTCGTCGCCGTCGGCCCGGGCGCGCGCGACGAGAATGGCAAGCTCCACCCGCTCGACGTCAAGGCGGGCGACCGCGTGCTGTTCGGCAAATGGTCGGGCACCGAGGTGAAGGTTGACGGCGAAGAGCTCGTCATCGCCAAGGAATCCGACATTCTCGGCATCATCGAGGGCGCCACGGCCGGCAAACGCAAGGCGGCCTAAGGCCAAGGACCTCGCCCGGCTTGGCCCTTACCTCAAGGGATCTCGCCGCGCCTTGCCCCTGCCTCGGCCCTGCTTCGATTTTGCCTCGTCTAACCCTGACTTTGACTTAACCCGAAGCTAAATCATTCGAGAGAGAGACATCCCAATGGCTGCCAAAGAAGTGAAATTCCACGGCGACGCGCGCGAACGGTTGATGCGCGGCGTCGACATCCTGGCCAACGCGGTCAAGGTGACGCTCGGCCCCAAGGGCCGCAACGTCGTGCTCGACAAGTCGTTCGGCGCGCCCCGCATCACCAAGGACGGCGTGACCGTGGCGAAGGAAATCGAGCTCGCCGACAAGTTCGAGAACATGGGCGCGCAGATGATCCGCGAAGTCGCCAGCAAGACCAACGACCAGGCGGGCGACGGCACCACCACCGCCACCGTTCTGGCCCAGGCGATCGTGCGCGAGGGCGTCAAGGCGGTTGCGGCAGGCCTGAACCCGATGGACCTGAAGCGCGGCATCGACAAGGCGGTCGAGGCCGTGGTCGAGGACATCAAGCGCCGCTCGAAGAAGGTTTCGACCAATGACGAGATCGAGCAGATCGGCACGATTTCGGCCAATGGCGAAACCGAGATCGGCAAGAAGATCGCCGAGGCGATGAAGAAGGTCGGCAATGAGGGCGTCATCACGGTCGAGGAATCGAAGAGCTTGGAGACCGAATTGGACGTGGTCGAGGGCATGCAATTCGACCGCGGCTATATCTCGCCCTATTTCGTGACCAACGCCGAGAAGATGCTGGCGGAACTGGACGACCCCTACATCCTGCTGTTCGAGAAGAAGCTCTCGGGGCTCCAGGCCATGCTGCCGGTGCTCGAAGCGGTGGTGCAATCGGGCCGTCCGCTGCTTGATCATCGCCGAGGACGTCGAGGGCGAAGCGCTTGCGACACTCGTCGTCAACAAGCTCCGCGGCGGGCTCAAGGTGGCGGCGGTGAAGGCGCCGGGCTTCGGCGATCGCCGCAAGGCGATGCTCGAGGATATCGCCATCCTCACATCGGGCCAGCTCATCTCCGAGGATCTCGGCATCAAGCTTGAGAACGTGACCCTCGACATGCTGGGCAAGGCGAAGCGGGTGCGCATCGACAAGGAAAACACCACCATCATCGACGGCGCCGGCAAGAAGGCCGACATCCAGGCCCGCGTCGGCCAGATCAAGGCGCAGATCGAGGAAACCACCTCGGACTACGACAAGGAGAAGCTGCAAGAGCGTCTCGCCAAGCTGGCGGGCGGCGTTGCGGTGCTCCGCGTCGGCGGTGCGACCGAGGTCGAGGTGAAGGAGCGCAAGGACCGGGTTGACGACGCGATGCACGCCACCCGCGCGGCGGTGGAAGAGGGCATTGTCGCCGGCGGCGGCGTGGCGCTCCTCTACGCCACCGACTCGCTCAAGAAAGTGAAGCACGACAACGACGACGAGAAGGTGGGCATCGACATCGTTCGCCGCGCCATCCAGGTTCCGGCCCGGCTTATCGCCGAGAACGCCGGCATGGACGGCTCGGTGGTGATCGGCAGGCTCTTGGACAAGGGCAATCACAGCTTCGGCTTCGACGCCCAAAGCAACGAGTATGTCGACATGATCAAGTCCGGCATCATCGACCCGACCAAGGTTGTTCGCATGGCCTTGCAATCCGCGGCTTCGGTTGCCGGATTGCTGGTCACGACGGAAGCCATGGTGGCCGAGAAGCCGGAGAAGAAGTCGCCCCCCATGGGCGGCCACGATCACGGCGGCGGCATGGGCGGGATGGATTTCTAAATCCCGGCCCTACACCGACACTGAACGGCAAAGCCCCGCGAGAAATCGCGGGGCTTTTTGTTTTGGGGTAGTTAAATGGATTTGCCTTGGGCAACCATTCGGCGGAAATCGAGTTCATTCCCTTAGTTCACACTGACGGCTATTATTCCTGAGAGGTTTCTTTAGGCGTTAAATCTTGAGTCAGGTTTGGTTTCATTTCTTGCCGCTAAGACATTTTGTGTGAATGAACATGGAATAGGGCCAATACTCGGGGGGCTAAGTTTGTTATGAAAAATAAAATAGACGTCTTGGACGCGACTCCATCAAAGAGACTCTTCCTCTCGATCATTGCCGATTACGATTTAAGGCGGTCAATTTGTGAGCTTGTCGATAATGGACTCGATGTATGGGTAAGGGGTCGGAAGGCAAAAGATATTCTTATTAAAATTGCCCTCGATAAGAGACAGCAAATAATCACGGTTGAAGACAACGCCGGTGGGCTAGATAAACCGGAATTACGATACATAGTTGGACCCGGACAAACTGGCACGAGCCCAACGGACGAAACCATCGGGATTTTTGGTGTAGGAACAAAACGCGCAGTCGTTGCGTTATCTCAGGATATAAAAATAAAAACTCGATATTCGAATGGGAAAACCTACCAAGTTGAATTTGATGATGAGTGGCTTAAAGATGATTACTGGAAATTACCTCTTTACGAAACTGATAAAATTGATGCGGGAACCACGATAGTAGAACTCCAAAAACTTCGTATCCCAATCACAGATGATGCTATTTCTCAGGTTAGAGAACACCTGAGCGCAACGTACGCTAAATTTCTTAAGAACCAACGAGTGAAACTTAAATTGAATGACCAGACTATTGTACCGCAGTTTTTTGATAACTGGGCTTATCCTCCCAAATATCCACCACATAGATATACTGGCACACTTAAAGCTGAGGATGATCGTGCCATAAGGGTCGAAGTTCTTGCAGGTTTAAGCAATGAATCAAGTCCTGCATCTGGTGAATATGGTGTCTATTTTTATTGCAACGATAGATTGATTGCTCGTGCATTAAAAACGTTCGAGGTGGGATTTACGAAGGGTCTCGCTGGGCTACCTCATCCCAAGGTCTCACTTACTAAAGTGCTGGTCTTCTTAAATGGCGATGCTAGGTCTATGCCATGGAACAGCAGTAAATCTGACATTAGCGAGAAGCATGAAGTTTTTCAGGCTCTGCACGGTTGGTTGGTGCAAGTCGTTAAAGATTATGCATCGCTCTCACGTATTTGGATGGGCGACTGGCCGGACAAAGTATTCAAATTTAAAACTGGGACCATCAAAGAAATCGCAGTTGATGATTTTCCGACGGTCCAGAAATCATTTCTTCCACCACTTCCAAAGTCCCGACTGAGATATGGTGATGTGATTGCACAACAGAACCGACGACTTGCAAAGCAGAAGCCCTGGACCAAAGGACTTTATGAGGGAGTCATTGCCGCCGATCTTATTTCGAAGCAGCAACTTGAACAAAAAAATAGAATCGCGCTGATCGTACTCGATAGCACGCTTGAAATTGCTTTTAAGGATTATCTGGTCAATGAATCTGGGAAGTACTACAGCAAATCAAAGCTTCTCTCAATATTCGGCACCAGACATTCCGTTCACAGTGAAATGAAAAATTATGTGACGATCAGTAAAGATACCTGGTCGAAGATCGATCACTATTACAATCTTAGATGTTCGTTTGTCCATGAGAGAGCAACCGTAGGAATTAGTGACGATCAACTCCAGGACTTCAGGGAAGTGGTCGAAGGCGTTCTTAAAAAACTCTACAAATTGAAGTTTGGCGTAGAGTGATAGCCACTCTCCCCCCCTCCCACATTTTTCCCCACCCTCCCGGGCGATATGAAAAAATATCTCGGCCGAGTCGTGATGGCGCTGGTGTTGATCGCGGATGTCATGGCCGTGGTGGCGCGGTCGATGCGGCAGGCAGCCACTAAACCAATGGCAATCATGGATGACGAACTCGCCTGAATAAATCCTCCCAAATCGGGAGAAAAGGCTTGCCTCCCATGATGGGAGGTGGCATGGTCGGACTTGCCGCGAGCGCCGGGCCGGCGCAACACGGCCGTTGAATTTGAAACTGTGGATCCGGAATTGTGGGCGGCGCCCGCCCACGAGCCCCGGACAGGGAACAGGAGTCATGATTCGTGAGAGTTTTCAACAGCAACACGCTTCTCGGCTTCGGCAAAAAGCATGCGCATGCGGACAACGCCGTCCGTGAATTGAACGGAACTTTGCGAGCGGCGCGATGGACCAAGATGGCGGACATACTCGACGGCTACCCTTCGGCCACGCCGCTCAACGCCGAGCGCGTCGTGTTCAAGGTGAAGGGAAACGCCTATCGCGCCATCGTCGCGTTCGATTTCCCGCGCCAGGCGGCATTCGTCAAGTTCATCGGGACTCATGCCGCCTATGACGCCATCGATGCGCTCACCGTCAATCTCTTCGGAAGAAAGTAGCCGTTCGACATGACCGATACCGTTCGCCCCATCCGCAATAGCGCCGGCCATCAGGCGGCGCTGAAAGAGATCGAGCGCCTGTGGGGCTCCGCCCCCGGCACCGCCGAAGGCGATCGTCTCGATCTGCTCATGACTCTGGTGGATGGATACGAGCGCGCGCGATGGGACGACGATGCTCTCGATCCCATCGACGCGATCAAGGCGCACATGGAGAATTCGGGCCGCACCCGGAAAGACCTTGAGAGGATCGCCGGTTCTTCCGGGCGCGTATCCGAGATACTGAGCCGGAAACGCCGCCTCACGCTGTCGATGATTTGGTCGCTCGTGGACGAATGGAAAATCCCGGCGAGCGCCCTCGTGCGGCCCTATAAGCTCGCCAAACCCAGGCCCGCGAAAAGAGTGCGGCGCGCGGCCTGAGACCACACCCTTCCCATTCCTCCTTTTCCCCTACCCTCTCACCCACCATGAAAAAATATCTCGGCCGAGTTGTGATGGCGCTGGTGTTGATCGCGGCGGTGCTGGCCGTGGTGGCGCGGTCGATGCGGCAGGCGGGGCATTTTTAAAGGCCGCACGGCGGCCTTCGGCCCCGATTCATGGAATGGAACGGGGCTTGGAATCCGGCCCTTGTTGGGCTACATTGTAGCCCAGGAGGAAAATCGACATGGCAGCGAATTCGATCGTCCGCGCGCGGATCAACGAGCGCATCAAGGCGGAGGCCGCCGCCGTGCTGGGGGCGATGGGCCTGACGGTGTCCGACGCCTTCCGCATGATGATGATGCGCGTGGTGGCGGAAAAGGCGCTACCGTTCGAGCCGCTGGCGCCGAATAATGAGACGATCAAGGCGATGAAGGCCGCGCGGCGCGGCAAACTCGTCAGGGTGGGCAAGCCCGCCAGGCTGCTCGCGCATCTCAATGAGAACGATTAAATACACCCGTCGTTTCAAAAAAGACTACAAGCGGGAGAAATCGGGGCAACGGGGCGGAACGCTCGACGCGGCGCTGATGGCGGCCGTGAATCTGCTCGCGACCGACGCGCCCCTGCCGCGCCGGTATTGGGATCACCGATTGGCCGGGGAATGGGCCGATCATCGGGACTGCCACGTTCGGCCCGATTTGATTCTCATCTATCGAAAGCCGGACGCCGCAAGCCTTGAACTGGTGCGCCTCGGCTCGCATAGCGAACTTGGATTTTAGTCAGACCGGCGCTATCCCTCGCCCATTTCCCCCTACCCGCGGCGCCCGCGAGAAGCATCCCGGCTGAGTAGATTCCGAGCCTGACGCGCCACAACCCCTGCCGATAGGGTCCCGGCTGACCCATCGAATCCTCGCGTCAACTCAGGAGCGTGCTCCCATGTCCATCGGCCTCATTCTGATGATCGTCGTCATCTTCCTGCTGCTCGGCGGCGGCGGCGGCTATTACTACGGCGGCGGCTATCCCCACGCCTTCGGCGGCGGGCTCGGCCTGGTCGTCGTGGTGTTGCTGGTCGTGTGGCTCGCCGGCGGCTTCCGCGGCGTGGGCGGCTGAACCCCCATGGACAAGGACCGGATCGCGGGATCGGCGAAACAGATCAAGGGCTCGGCCAAGCTGGCGGTGGGCAAGGCCATATGCTCCACCAAGCTCCAATCCGACGGCCGCGCCGACAAGGTTGCGGGCAAGGTGCAAAACGCCATCGGCGGATTGAAGGACGCGCTCAAGAGCTAGCGCCGGCTCCGGTTTCGCGGGGCCGCGCCCCTTTCCCGGCTCCAGCTTCTCCGGCTTTTCGCCTCAATTCGCCTTGGTTGCCATCCGCCGCCGCCCCCGCCCCTGAGTAGATTCCGATGCCTGACGGGGCCGGTGAAGGGCCATAGGGTGCGGGTCTTAGCCATTTTGCCATTCACAAGCGGCGCCGCGCCGCCACACTCCAGAAAGAGGAACCGCCATGTCATCCTTCACCCGTCTTGCCCAATCCTCCACCTTGCTGCGCTCGGCCGCCATCGCGACCTTGCTCGGCACCACCATGCTGATGAGCCCGCTCAACGCCGCCCGCGCCGACAGCGCCGGCGCGCCGATGCAGCTCAGCCAATCCACCATGCCGCAGCACCAGACCGCCACGGCCCCCGCCCAGAGCCAGGGCGAGAACGTCGAGACGCGGATATCCGCCCTGCACAAGCAGTTGATGATCACCCCCGACGAGGACGCGAATTGGAACAACGTGGCCCAGGCGATGCGCGAAAACGCCGCCGCCATGGACCAGCTGGTCGCGTCGACCCACACGACTCCGCCGCAAAACATGACCGCCGTGGACGATCTGGCGACCTACGAGAAATTCGCCCAGGCGCATGTGGCCGGACTGAAGAACCTGATTTCGTCCTTCACCACGCTCTACAACGCGATGCCCGCGGGGCAGCAGAAGCTCGCCGACCAGGTGTTCCAGAGCTTCGGCCGCAACCACGCCAAGTCGCACAGCTAATCCGGTCGGCGCCGCGCATACCGCGGCCTCGATCATTTTCGCCTATCAGAGGAGGTCGCAATGACCCGCATCAACGACACCACATCGAAACGCCGCCTGCCGGCGAAGCTCGCGGCAGGGCTCGCCTTTTCCGCGCTCATCGCGCTCGGCGCCTTCGCCGTGCCGGCCAGCGCCGACTATCACCACGGCGACGATCGCCGCGGATACGACCGCGGCCACGGCGATTGTTGCTGGGGCGGCGGCTATTACGCCGCACCCCCGGTGGTCTACGCGCCTTATTACGCGCCGCCGCCGGTCGTATACGGCCCGGGCGTTTACTTGCCCGGCATCAATATCCACATCCGCTAAATCCGTCCGGGCATGAGCCGCGGGCCCGAAAGGCTCGCGGCCCAGGCCCGCGAATTCCCGCGAATTCCGTCAACGCCTCGAATCCAGAAACCCCGAAACAAGGATACAATCATGAGCCGCGCCCGCAAATTCGCCTGCCGTTATGGGATGGTAATGACCGCCGGTCTTATGATGGCCGGCTGTTCCAATTGGTCCTACAATCCCGGTTTACGCGGCAACTACATCGAATCGTCGATGAGCGTGCCGAAGGACCAGGCGGCGCAAGCGAGCCCGGGCGTGAGCCCGTTCGACCAGGATTTGGGCAAGCATTACGCCGAATTCTCCAATTCGCTCCTCAACAACCAGAGGCAGATGGCCGACGCCGATTATTTCGCGCGCAAGGGCCTCGCCGCCGACGCCGGCAAGCGCGTGCCGCCCGAGAACGACGCCAACTGGGCGATCGCGACGCCGTGGGACGTGCAGAACGACGTCACCAACCTGCCGGCCGGCTACCGCAACATCATCAGCGGCACCCGCGGGCGGCTGATGAGCTATCTCGACGCCAACCGCGCGAGCAATCCCGACCAGGCCGCGCACGCCCAGGTGATGTTCGATTGCTGGGTCGAGCACACCGAGTGGAACCTCGAATTGGGCATGAACGGGCGGTGCCATAACGACCTGATGGCCATGCTCGGCGGAGCGCCGGTGGCGGTCGCCTCGGCAGCCAATGTCTATTTCGAGTTCGACATGTCGACGCTCACGCCCACGGCGGTGCAGATCGTGCAACAGGCCGCCAACACGGCCAATGGCGAACCCGGCGCGCATGTGCTGCTGATCGGCAAGGCCGACCGTTCCGGCACCGACGGCTACAATATGGGCTTGTCGCATCGCCGCTCCGACGCGGTCCGCGCCGAGCTGCAGAAGGACGGCATCGCCAACAGCCGCATCGACGAACGTTGGGTCGGCGAGCGCGAGCCGCCGGTTCCGACCGCCGACGGCATGCGCGAGCCCCGCAACCGCGTGGCCGAGATCACGATCCAGTAAACCCGCCGATAAACCGGACGGACAGGGAGGCGGCCGCGGGCTTGCCTCCCTTTTCGTTTCCCATGCCGCATCCGCCGCCCCATCTGTCGCGCCATCTGTCGCCGGGCGGGTTTTTCGCCTAGCATCGAGCCCATGACGAGAAAGCTGCTCATTGGGGTGGCAGCCTTGCTTGGCCTGGCGGCGGCGCTGCTGGCCGTGGCGGTCGCCATCCCGTTCTTCATCTCAGGCAACGTTTACCGCGCGCAGGTGATCGCGCTTGTCGAGAACGCGACGGGCCGTGAATTCCGCATCGACGGGCCGATCACTTTCCATCTCCTGCCCGATCTGGCGCTCTCGGCCGAGGACGTGTCCTTCGCCAACGCCACGGACGGGGTCGCGTCGCGCATGGCCACGCTCAAATCGCTCGACATCAAGATCAGGCTCAAGCCGCTGCTCGAAGGCCGGATCGAGATCACCGGCTTCGTGCTCGACCAACCGGAAATCGCGCTCGAGGTCGACAAGAAAGGGCGGCCCAATTGGCAGCTGGGCGTGGGCGAGAAGCCGCCATCCCCCGGGCCCGGAAAAGCCGCGCCCGCCAACCACGATATCGGCGATCTGATCGCGCTCTTGAACCGGTTCCATCTGACCGGTTTCGAGATCAAGAACGGCAGCGTGAGCTATTACGACGCGCGCAGCGGACAGGAATGGAACGCCTCCGATATCGACGTGAAATTCGCCATGGAAGGGCTCGACCGGCCCTTGACCGCCGACGGCAACGCGACCTGGAACCACGAGACGGTCTATTTCGATTACGCGATTTCGCGGCCCGGCGCCTTCGAGGGCGGCAGCCCGAGCGGGATCGAGCTCCACATCACCTCGAACCCGGTGCATTTCGATTTCTCGGGTTCGGGCGTGGGCGAGCCCGAGCCCAAATTGTCGGGCGACGTGAGCCTGATCGTCCCCTCCTTGCGCGGCTTCGCCAAATGGAGCGGCATTCCCATCAACGGACAGGGCACCGGGCTCGGACGGTTTTCGATCAAGGGCACGCTCGACGTCGCGGGCGACACCTATAGTTTCGGCAAGGCGGAGGTCGATCTCGACGCGATCAAGGGCGCGGGTCAAATCACCTATGACAATGCGGGCGCCCGGCCCGACGTGCGCGGCAGCCTGGTGCTGAAGGATCTCGACCTTAATCCCTATCTCGGGCCGGCCGGCAACGAGGCGGCGCCACAGGCCGCGACGGCGGGCAGCGACTCCCCCGAGCCGGCCAGGATTGGAGCGACGCGCCCATCGATTTGTCGCTGATGAAATTGGCGGACGTGTATTTCGAGCTCGGCACCGGCTCGATCCGCTATCACAATATTTCCGTGGGCGAGAGCGCGCTCAATCTTCAATTGAAGGACGGGCTCTTGACCGCGTCCCTGACCAGGCTCGCGCTTTACGGCGGCGCGGGCGAAGGCAAGGTGGCGATCGACGGATCGGGCCGCGTGCCGGCGATTTCGGAGCAGTTCGATCTCCGGAACGTGAATCTGCTCTTGCTGCTCAAGGACGCGGGCGGGATCACCGTGCTGTCGGGCCCGGCGAGCCTCGACATGGAAGTGGCGGGTCACGGGCGCAGCCAGCGCGACATCGCATCCTCGCTCACCGGCAAGGGATCGGTCCATCTCGACCGGGGCGCGATAGAGGGCGTCGAGATTCTCGACACCGTCCACACCGCGACCAAGATTCTGACGTTCGGCCTCGCCGGCGGCGGCGACAAGACCGAGTTCGACCGGTTCGACGCGAGCTTTGTCATCACCAACGGCGTGCTGACGAGCAAGGATTTGAAGCTCACCTCCGCCGATCTGCCGGTCATTGGCGCGGGCACGGTGGATTTGCCGCGCCGGCGCGTCGTCTACCGTCTCACGCCCAAGGTGATCGGATTGGCCGTGCCGGTGGACATCGACGGCCCGTGGGACGATCTCGCCTTCCACCCCGATTACATGGGGCCGCTCAAGTCGCTTTTCGGCGGGAATGGCGGCGAGCCGCCGCCGCAATAACCAGCTCACCGTCATTCCCGCGAAAACGAGGGTGACGAGGAGAGAGGCGTAAACCGCCCTTGTGGCGCAAGCCAATATTGCTTAGCGTGCCGCCGCTCATGACCTCCCTGCCCGATCTGGCGCTTCCCTTGCTCCAAGCGCTGCCGCCCGAGACGGCGCATCGCGCGAGCATTCTCGCCTTGCGTCTCATGGGCGCGCGCGCGCCCGCGCCCGACCCGCGAAGCCTTCAGACGAAGCTTTGGGGAATGAGCTTTCCCAATCCGGTCGGGCTGGCCGCGGGTTTCGACAAGCATGCCGAGGTTCCGGATGCGATGCTGGGGCTCGGTTTCGGTTTTGTCGAAATCGGCACGGTGACGCCGCGCCATCAGGCGGGCAATCCCAAGCCGCGCGTGTTCCGCCTCAAAGAGGACCGCGCGGTCATCAACCGCCTGGGATTTAATAGCGAAGGTTTGGACGCCGTGGCGGCGCGGCTCGAAGCGCGAAAAGGCCAAGCCGGAATCACCGGCGCCAATATCGGCCGGAACCGCGACAGCCAGGACGCGGCGGCGGATTACGTGGCCGGGGTTGCGCGCTTGGCGCCCTTGGCCGATTATTTGACGGTCAACGTCTCCTCGCCCAACACGCCGGGACTGCGCGCGTTGCAAAGAAAGGATTTGCTGGTGGCGCTGATCGCCCGGCTCAAAGCCGCCCGCGCCAAGGCGGCGCCGAAACGCCCGCCGCCGCTCTTGTTGAAGATCGCGCCCGATCTGACGCCCCAAGAGCGCGAAGGCATCGCCGAGGCGGCGCTCGAATCCGCCATCGACGGGCTCATCATCGCCAACACTACGGTGGCGAGACCCGCGGAATTGAAAAGTAAATTCGCGCGCGAGGCGGGCGGCTTGAGCGGCCAGCCGCTGCTCGCGCCCTCGACCGCGCTCTTGGCCGAGATGCGGCAACTGACCGGCGGGCGTATCCCCTTGGTGGGCGTCGGCGGGATTTCCTCGGGAGACGATGCCTATGCCAAGATCCGCGCCGGGGCGAGCCTGGTGCAGCTTTACACCGCCTTGACCTATGAAGGGCTGGGCCTCGTCGCGCGCATCAAAAGCGAACTCGCGGAATTGTTGAAGCGCGACGGGTTCAAACACGCGGCCGAGGCGGTGGGCGCGGATAAATCATGAGCTTGCGGATCATTTCGGGCCTGGGCGAGGTCGCAGGCAATTATGACGGCTTCATCCTCGATCTCTGGGGCGTGCTCCATGACGGAAGCCGCCCTTTTCCCGGCACGATCGATGCGCTGACCCGGCTCAAATCGGCGGGCAAGCGAACGGTGGTGCTGTCCAATGCGCCGCGCCGGGCGGAGATGGTGGCAAAGCGCGTGGCCGAGATCGGCATTCCGCGCGATCTCTACGGCGGAATCCATTCCTCGGGCGAGGAGGCGTGGCGGCATCTGGCGAACCGCGACGATCCGTTTTTTCGATCGCTCGGGCGGCGCTGCTATTTCATCGGGCCTCCGCGCGACGATCCCTTGATGGTTGGACTCGATCTGGAGCGGGTGGAGGACATGGCGCGGGCGGAATTCGTTCTGGCGGTGGGCCCGGCGGATTGGGAGGAAAGCTTGGCGCCCTTCGAGCCCATATTGAAAGCCGCCCGCCAGCGCGATCTGCCCATGGTCTGCGCCAATGCCGATCTGGTGGTGATGCATCAGGGGCGGCGCAGCATCTGCGCCGGGGCGATGGCGGAGTATTACGAGCAGATCGGCGGGCGGGTGCGCTGGCACGGGAAGCCCTATCTCTCGGTCTATGAGACCTGTTTCGATCTCCTCGGCATCGCGGACCGCAAGCGCATCCTGGCGGTGGGCGACTCTTTGCGCACCGACATCGCCGGCGCCAAGGTGGCGGGAATCGACAGCGTGCTGGTGGCGAGCGGCATCCATGCCGAGGAGTTCGGCATCCGCGCGCGCGAATTCGGCGCGGCGCCGGGGGGCGCGAAAGGGGCGCTCAATCCGGCGCGCATCGAAAGGGCGGCCGCGGCGGCGGGGCTCGCGCCGGCCGCGGCCATGGCCCAGTTCCGCTGGTGAAGCCGAAACCCCCATTGGACTAGGCCGGAGTTGAGTCCCCTTCGGCTTCCCTAAAAACAGGATTGACACGGCGCCCCCTTCATACGATATTACGAGTAAAGTCGTAACATTGGAGGCGGGAATGAAAGCGGACAAGGCGGTGGCGGCGCTCAATGCGATTGCCCATGAGCATCGGCTGGCGGTGTACCGCATGCTGGTGCAGCGCGGACCCGATGGGCTTTCGGCCGGGGAGATCGCGGACCGGATCGGCGTGCCGCCTTCCTCCCTCACCTTTCACCTCCAGCAATTGCTGCATGCCGGCCTCGTCACCCAGCGCCGCCTCGGCCGCCAGCTTTTCTACGCCACGGATTTCGCGGCGATGAACGGGCTGGTGTCCTATCTCACCGAAAATTGTTGCGGCGGGGACAAGGATTCCTGCGCGCCCGCCTGCAAGCCCGCGCTCGCCGCCAAACCCGCGCGCCCGCAACGGCGCTCGGCATGACCCGTATCCTCAACGTCCTCTTCCTGTGCACTGGAAACTCCGCGCGCAGCATCCTCGGCGAGGTCTTGCTCAACCATTGGGGCAAGGGCCGCTTCCGCGCCTATAGCGCGGGAAGCCAGCCCAAGGGCGATGTCCATAAGCTGACGCTCGGCCTGCTGCGTTCCATGCGCCTGCCGACCGAAGGATTGCGATCCAAGAGCTGGAACGAGTTCGCCAAGCCCGAAGCGCCGCAGATGGATTTCGTCTTCACGGTGTGCGACCAGGCGGCGGCCGAGACCTGCCCCATCTGGCCGGGACAGCCGATAACCGCCCATTGGGGCGTGCCCGATCCGGCCGCCGCCGAAGGAACCGAAGCGCAGAAAATCGCGGCTTTCCGCGATGCCTATAACCGCCTCGACGCGCGCATCAAGCTGTTCCTGGCGCTGCCCTTCGACAAGCTGGACCGGCTCGCCTTGAAGCGCGAGACCGACCGGATCGGGCGCATTCGTCCCGACACGGCCGAAGACGCCGCATCGTGACCGCCAATCTGAAAATCACTACCCGGTCTGAAGTTCCGCGGCGCGATTTTCCGGTTCTGCGGCTTGCCGCTTTCGAAGGCGTCGCCACCGGGTTTCTCCTCATCGCCATTGTGGGCTCGGGCATCATGGCCGAGCGATTGAGCGGCGGGAACGTGGCGGTTGCGCTGCTGGCGAATGCGATCGCGACCGGCATGGGGCTGCTGGCCTTGATCCTGGCTTTCGGCCCGCATTCCGGCGCCCATATGAACCCGGCCGTGACGCTGGCGGCGGCGCTGACCGGCGGCCTTCGCTGGCGCGTCGCGATGGCCTATATCGCCGCGCAGTTCGCGGGCGCCATCGCCGGCGTCTTTATCGCGCATCTGATGTTCGAACTGCCGGTCATTCAATTGAGCCACCGCGTCAGAACCGGACCCGGACAATGGCTCGGCGAGATCGTCGCCACATTCGGCTTGCTGGCGGTGATTTGGGGATGCCGCAAGTCCCCGCCGCCAGTGACGGCATTGGCCGTCGCGGCGTACATCACCGGCGCTTACTGGTTCACGTCCTCGACCTCGTTCGCCAATCCCGCCGTAACGCTCGCCCGTTCGCTGACCGATACCTTCGCCGGCATCCGGTTGGCCGATGCGCCGGGTTTCATGCTCGCGCAAGGCGTAGGACTGCTTTTGGCGTTGCCGCTATTGCGCCTTGTTCACGAACCGGCCTGAGGCGATCGCGGTCTAGTGGCCGGCGGCGCCGTGCAGGATCGAGGCCATCTGGCTGGTGTCATAGGCGAGGCCGGCCTTGGTCATGATGACGGCCTGGGGGAAATGCGTCGCCTTGATCAGCCCCTTGCGCTCGAGCGCCACCCACACCGCGCGGTTTTGGAGGCCGGTCGCGTCCTTGGTCATCACCACCGCGCCGCCCAGATGGAAATGATCGCCATGCGGCGCGGGCGTGCTGCCGACCAGAAGATCGCCGTCGCCCCCCTCGGGACGGCTGTTTTCGGGAATGCGCGCCAGCGCCTGAAGCAGGGTCAGGGTTTTGAGCTGGAGCGGATTGAGATTGAGCGGGTTGTGCTTGGGCGCCATGTCGGGCGCATCTTAAAGCAGGAGCCCCGCCCCGAAGCAAGGCTTGAGGCTAAGGGCGGCTCAGGAGTTCTCCGGCGCCCCTTCGCGGCTTCCGAGCCGCGCGATCAGCCGCAATATCTCGGCCTGGAGATCCTTGTCGCGGATGCCGTAATATCCGCGCACCAGCGACAGGGTCTCGCGCCGGTCGAGCGCCGCCTTCGCTTCCTCGGCACCCTCGTCATGCGCCTCGCCGCCGGGATATTCCGCGAAGAAAAAGCCGGGCGCGGCCTCGAGCGCCCGCGACACTTCGTAAAGCCGGCTCGCGGAGATGCGGATCGATCCCGATTCGTATTTCTGCACCGCCTGGAAGGACACGCCGATGCGCGCGCCGAGATCGCCCTGGCTCAATCCCAATTGGGCGCGGCGCAGCCGGATGCGGCGGCCGACATGGCAATCGAACGGATGGGGCGGCCCGTTCGCGGATTTCAAGGAACGCAAAACCAAAACCTCTCTTCTCTCCAACTCTCCGGCGCGCGCGAAACGGCCATAACCGTTCCGCGGCGCGTATCGGCCCCGCGCAATCGAACGCGTCATCCCATTTCCCCGGATTTGCGGCTTTGCCGTTTGGCGCCCGCCTTCTGGCGGTGGAGAAGAAGACCCCGCCCAAAAGGCTCGGGTGCCCGATCGCCATCGGCAACCGGCGATGCTTCTCTGTTTTTATTTGCATGCATCATAGCGGCGATCGAGGGAATTGTGTGAAGGAATTTCGCGCCTGCGGCGATATGCCGGGGGAAAACATGGTTAAGCGCGCCGCGCTAGAAGCGCAGCGCCGCATTCGCCAGGAAGGTCAATCCGGTGACGATATAGACGCAGAGCAGCAGGCGCTGGAAATTGCGCTCGCTCAGCTGCACGCGGACAAAGCGACCGAGCCACATGCCGATGCCGGTCGGGATCAGCATCAAGACCGACAACCCCAGCTCGGCGTGGCTCGCCACCCCCATCAGCCACAGCCCCAGCAGCAAGCCCACCCCCGCCACCGTGTACATGAGCGAGATGGCGGGAATGAATTCCTCCTTGGTGAGGCGCATGCCGAAGACATAGAGCATGAGCGGCGGGCCGTAGAAGGTGGAGATGCCGCCCAGAAAGCCGCTCGCCACGCCCACCAGCGGGTTGAGCCAGAATTCATGGCGCGGCGGCAGGCGGACCGCCGGGCGCAGGCTGATGAAGACCGGAAACGCGATCACCGCCAGGCCGATGATGAGATCGAGCACCCGTTCCGGCACCACCACCAAGAGCCGCGCGGAAAACAGGATGGTGACCAGGAGCGGCAACAGCAGGGTCCAGAAACGCCGCAGCATGGGCATGAACAGGCCGCCCTGAAAGCTCTGCACCAGATTGGCGGCGGTGACCGGCGCCGTGGTGAGCGCCACCGCGGTCTTGAGATTGACCAGCAAGGTCAAAAGCGGCACCGCCACCAGCGGCATGCCGATGCCGACCACGCCCTTGACCGAACTCCCGGCCAGAAGGGCGAGCGAGCAGAGGAACAGGAGGAAAGGCGTCACGCCGGCACCGGGTTCGGGACGCTTAGCGCTGGAGACGCAGGATATGGTCCCGGAACGCGGCCAGGAACTTGGCGAGCTCGGCGCGCAAAGCCGCATCGGTCAGCTTGAGGCTCGAATCGAATTTCTTCGCCGCGTCGCCGACATAGATCTGCGGCGTATTCATGACGAAGCAGTTGAGCGAGACGCACATGTGGCGCAGATGATATTGCGCGCGCACCCCGCCCAAGGGCGCGACCGAGGCGCTGATCATCGCCGCCGGTTTTCCCGCATAGGGCGGATCGGGAATGCGCGAGCCCCAATCGATCGCGTTCTTGAGCGGCGCCGAAACCGAATAGTTGAATTCGGGCGTGGCGAACAGGATACCGTCCGCCGCGCGGATCTTTTCCCGGTAGGCGTGGACGGGCGGCGGATAGCCCTCGACCCGGATGTCGTCGTTATAGAGCGGCAATTGGCCCAGCTCTATTATCTCGATGTCGAGATCGGCGGGCTGGAGCTCGATCGCCGCCTTGAGGCAGGCGCGGTTGAACGAGCCCTGACGCAGACTGCCGGCGACGCCGGCGACTTTGAGTTTCTTCCCCCCGTTCATTCTCGCCCGTCCCTCCCAAGGCCCTTTTCCTTAAGTCCCGCGCGCCCGACCGGCAAGGGTTTTGATCCAAGGCGAAACATCGGCGAGCCGCCCGCGCCCCTTAACCGGCGCGTAAACGAAAAATTTCCGGGATTTAACCATAGATAGCGATTGACCCGCCGCGAGGCTGCGCGCAATTCTCGGGCGGGAAGAAAAAATCATGCGATTCTCGGATTTCAGGCTGATGCTGGCGGTGCCGCTCCTTTTGATCGGCGGCGCCGCGCCCTGCCTGGCGGATTGGCAAGCCGCGCCCGCGCCCAGCGCGCTGCCGCAAGAACTCGCCCGTTATGAAGGGATGATCCAGAACATGTCGCCCGGAACGCTCAACCTCCTATCCGCCCAGGCGTCCGGATTGCTGCGCGAATATTCCTCCGGCAGGGCGCCCACCGCGTCCGAGCGCCAGGAATTGAAGCAATACCTGCCCGAGCTGCAGGAGCTGAAACAGAACAAGGGCGAGCTGATGCAATTGAAGGCCCAGCTCTGTTCATTCATCACCTGCTAGCGTCTCTCGCCGGAAGCGGCGCGGCCGCGGCCTAAAGCAGCCCGAAGCCCCCGAGACACGCCGCCACGGCGAAGACGAAAAGCGGGTTGAGCCCGGTCCAATACGTGAGCGCCGCCGTGAAGGCGGTGAGGATATAGGCCAGCATCCCGTGATCCGAGGTCTTGGCCAGGATGAAGGCGCTCGATGAGACGAGCCCGACCGTGACCGGCGTCAACCCGTTCTGGATGGCTTCGAGCCAGGGCCGGTTGCGGAAATGGGCCCAGAGCCGGTAGCAAATGAAGGTCAGCGCCACCGACGGGCCCATCATCGCCGCCGTCGCCACCAGCGCGCCCAAGAGCCCGGCGACATGCCAGCCGATCAGCGTCACCACCATGACATTGGGGCCGGGCGCCGCTTGCGCCAGCGCGTAGAGCGAGACGAATTGCTCGCCGGTCATCCAATGCGCGACATCCACCGCCTGGCGGTGCATTTCCGGGATGACCGCGTTGGCGCCGCCGAAGGCCAAGAGCGAGACGGTGAGGAAGGAGAGCGCGAGCGCGCCCAGCTGGCTTGGCCCTTTCATTTTTGGCCTTTCATCCGCGCCGCCACCAGGACACGGCGATGCCGAGCGGGATCGCGCCCGCCAGCACCCAGAGCAAGGGCAAGCCCAAGAGCGCGATGGCGGCGAAGACCAGGATCATCATGGGGAGCGCCTCGCCCGGGCGGCGCATCAGCAAGGGCTTGGCGAGCTTCGCCGCCATGGCGAGCACCATGCCCGCGGCCGAGGCCGAGATGCCCAGCAGAGCGCCGGTCACGGCGGGATTGTCGCCATAGCCCTCATAGAGCGCGCCCAGGAATATCACGATGATGAAAGGCAGGCCGGTGATGCCGAGAAAGGCCACGGCCGAACCCTTGACGCCGCGGAAGCGCGCGCCCAGCGCGATCGAGAGATTGCATATATTGGGGCCGGGCAGGAACTGGCACAACGCCAGGAGATCGAGGAACTCGGATTCGGTGAGCCAGCGGCGGCGCTCGACGATCATGCGCCGCGCCCAGGGCAAAACGCCGCCGAAACCCATCACCGAGACCAGCACGAAGCTCAAGTAAATCTCGCGCAGGCTCGGCGCGGGCGGCGTGGCGGAAGGAATCGATCGGTCGGTCATAAGGCGGCCAATCCCTTACACGAAGGGATATGCGCTTACCAGTGCCGCACCGGCCCCACGTCGAGATGGACGAAGTTCGATCGCGGATAATAGCCGACGCCACCACCCTTGAGCGACAAGGCCGCGCGGCGCAACAGGCCCAAGCGCCGCCCGGGCACGCGCAGATCGACCGCCATGCCCTGGAGATGGAGGCTGTTCTTGGCCACGCCCTCGCTTTCCTCGGCCAGCATGGCGTTGGTTTCCGGTGAGCGGTAGCCGGAATAGACGAGATAGGGTTCGTGCGTGTCGAGCCGGCGGTTGAGCGCGGCCAGGAGATCGAGCAGGCGGGGATCGATGGGATGGGTCGTGCCGGTGCGGAAATCGCGCAACAGCCAATCGATGCGCTGGAGCGCCTCGGGCTCGTAGCCGCTTTCGGTCCAATAGACGAGCGAGAGCTTCTCGCCGGTGTGGAGATTGTCGAATGCCAACGCGCGGCGGGTTTCGAAACGCGGCGTCGCCACGGCGGGCGCCACCACCAGCGCCGCCGCCGTTCCCGCGGCGAGGCTCATGAAATGCCGCCGCCCCCGGTTGCGCAGAGTTTCCGCCATCCCCCCGACCACCCCGACCCGACACCGATCCTGACACGGGCGCGGCTTTTGCGCGCTCTTAACGGGTACGATCTTCCGTCAAAGCGCGGCGCGGGACAATAGGGTTTGGAGTGGTTATCAACTCTTCCCCGGCGCCGCCGCCATGCGCGCGGCCGGCGCCAATTGCTCGGATAGGTCGCGTTTCACCAGCGCCTGGTTGAGGCGCCGGTCGCGGCCATAGAGGTCGTCGCGGAATTCGACGGTACTGTCCGGGCCGACGAAGGCGGTCCAATAGAACATATAGACCGGGATGGCGCGCGGCAGGGCGACGGTCTGGGTCTTGCCGCTCGCGATGCCTGCGTCGATCGTCTCCATCGTCCAGTTCGCCGCCGCCAGCACGCGCCGCGCCAGCTCGCGCGGATTGCCGAGCCGCACGCAGCCATGGCTCCAGGCGCGCCGCACCCGCGCGAAGAGTCCGCCCGAGGGCGTATCGTGGAGATAGATGTCGAGCGCGTTCGGCATCTCGAACTTGATCTTGCCCAGCGCGTTCTTGGGGCCGGGCAGCTGGATCAGCTGCTTGCCGCCGGGCACGTCGATATAGGCGTAGTCGTTGCGCTCGAGATAATGCGGGTCCTTCTTCAGCGCCGGACGGATTTCGGCGACGATGATCGAGCTCGGCACGTTCCAGGGCGGGTTCAGCGTCACCGCGGTCATGCGGGTCTTCAAGACCGGCGTCGGCCGGTCGGGCACGCCCACCACCGCGCGCATGGCGAGCGGCTCTTGGCCCTCCTGATAGAACACGACGCTGGCATCGGGGATATTGACCTCGACCCGGCTGGGCGGCGCCTCGCGCGGCATGGAACGGCGTCGTTCGAGATTGAGCCGGATTTCGCGCAAGCGTTCGCCCGGCGAAACATTGAGCGCGGTGAGCGTGGCGCGGCCCACCGCGCCGTCGGGCGGCAGGCCGTGGCTTTGCTGGAAGCGCGTCACCGCCGCTTGCAGATCGTCGTCATAGAGCGTGTCGTAATCGGGATTGCCGGGATCGATATAATTCTCGGCCAGCAGGCGGTGGCGCAAAAGGGCCACGTCGCCGCCGGTATCGCCCGGCTTCAAGGGCAAGGCCGGGTTCATCGGCCGCCAGGCTTGAGAACTGGCATAGGCCTTGTAGCGGGCATAGGCCTGGCGGAGATGGGCGTAATCGGCATCGTTTGGCGCGAGCGCGGCGAGCGCGGCCGGGACGCCGTCGGCCAAGGCACGCGAGAGGGACGCCGCCCCGTCGAAAGCGGGTTGCGGCATCGCCCAATCGGTTTCGAAATCGGCGGGCGAAACCCGGCCGCGCGCGAGGGCATTGGCGTAGCGCAAAAAGGCGTCGGTTTGCAGAATATCGGCGCGCGCATAATCGGTCGCGGGGAGCGCGAAGGCGCCGGGATCGAGCCCGTGCGAGGGCGCTTCGGCCAGGGCGGCGGCGAGTTCGGCGCGGCGCTGATCGTTCCAGAGCGGGCGGAAATCGTTTTTCTGGTAAATCGCCGTAAGCTGCGCGCGGTCGAGCTTGCGCCCCGCCAGAACCAGATCGCCCGATCCCGCCAGGAGCCCCGCGATCGAATTGGGCGCGGGCGCGGCCGGAGGCGGGTTGGATGCGGGCGGGATCGGCGCTTCGGCTTGGCCGAAGGCGTGGAGCGGCCCCGCCGCGACGAGGAGCAGCACAAAGAGCAGGCGAAGAGCGCGATGCGCGGACATGGTTGACTTTTGGCTTCGGGCCATCATCGGGCATGCGGAAGGAGGCGGCAATGGAATTATAAAATCTCTTTTCTTTTTCAATACTTTGAGCAGGATGGGATTTGGTCAGGATGGGGCGGCATGGAATTCATCACCGTCAAGGACGCCAAGCTCCCGGCGCTGGGCCTCGGCACCTGGGCGCTTTCCGGGCGCGGCTGTTTCGAGGCGGTCAAGGACGCGCTTGAGTTGGGCTACCGCCATATCGACACCGCGCAAATCTACGGCAACGAGGACGAGGTGGGCGCCGCCATCAAGCAATCGGGGGTAAGCCGGCCTGAGATTTTCCTCACCACCAAAATCCCGGCGGGCAATTTGCGCGCCGTTGAGGTGCGGCGCGGCGTGGTGGAGAGCCTGAAGCGGCTCGGCACCGATTACGTCGATCTGCTGCTCATTCATTGGCCGAGCCGGAGCGAGCCCTTGGCCGAAACGCTGGCGGAATTCGCCGCCGCCCGCGCCCAAGGCAAGACCCGCTTCATCGGCGTCAGCAACTTTACCGTGGCGCTGCTGGAAGAGACCGTCGGGAAAAACCGCGCCGACATCATCGGCAACCAGGTGGAATATCACCCTTATCTGTCGCAACGCCCGGTGATGGCGGAATTGAAAAAACACGGGCTGATGCTGACGGCATATTCGCCGCTGGCGCGCGGGCGGGTGGCGCGCGACAAGGATCTGGCCGAGATCGGACGGCGCCACGGCAAAAGCGCAAGCCAGGTGGCGTTGCGCTGGCTGTTGGACCAGAAGAACGTCGCCGCCATTCCGAAATCGGCGGGCAAGGAACATCTCGCCGCCAATCTCGCCGTGTTCGATTTCACTCTTTCACCCGAGGAGCGCGCGGCGATCGACGCCAAGCGCGGCACCGGCCGGGTGGTCGATCCCGCCGGCTGGGGCCCCGATTGGGATGGGCCTTAATTCACGGGCAACCAAGGTAATTTACTTAACTTCAACTCTGTGCAAACTGTTGTTGGATTCGACCCAGGATTTCTTAGGGGCTATCGATGAGCTGCTGCGATCCCGACCAGACCCTGAAACCCGCCAAGAACGTGCGCCGCCGCGCGGTGCTGAAAGGCGCCGCGGCGCTGGCATCGGGCGCGTTGGCCGCGCCGGCAATCGTTGCCCGCGCCCAAGGCAAGAGCCTGAAGCTCGCCTTTTGCAGCCAGCTTCTCTGCATCATTCCCTACACCGTCGCCAAGTCGCAGGGCTTTTATGAAAAGGAAGGGCTCGATCTCGAACTGGTCTATGCGCGGGGCGGCGGCGCCGCGATGGAGGCCTTGGTCGGCGGCGCGGTCGATTACGGCGGCACCGCCTTGGACGTGGCGCTCGAAGCCTACAATAAGGGCGCGCCGATAAGACGCTTTCTCTCGACCGGCAAGCTGCCGCTCTTCGCCCTCGCCGTGGCGCCGAAAATGGCGGCGCAGATCACGACGCTCAAGGACCTCGCCGGCAAGACGGTGGGCGTGTCGGGATTGGGCAATGCCGATCACGCGCTCGCGCTCTATCTCCTGAAGCAGGCGGGCGTCGACACCAGCAAGGTGCAGTTCGCGACATTGGGCCCCAATCTGCTCGAGGCGTTGCGCCAGGGCGCGGTCGATGCCGGGCTGGTGCAGGAGCCGGCCTTGACGCTCATCGTCCAATCGGGCGGGCGCGTGCTGGTGAACGCCATGGATTCGGCCGACGCGCGCAAATATCTCGGCGGCAATTACGAATTCATGGGCGTGGCCGTTCGCACGCCCGAGATTCCGGTGCGACGCGAGGAGATGAAGGCGCTCGCCCGCGCCTTGCAGAACGCGCTGGGATCGGTGCAGACGCTCTCGCCCGACGATCTGGTGAAATCCCTGCCGCCGGAGATGACCGCCGGCGCCGATACCGGCCAGATGCGCGACATATTGGCGCGCTACCGCGCCTCGCTCTATCCGGCTTCGGTCAAGATCGACCTCGCCGCGGCGGGCCGGGTCGCGGCCTCGCTCAAGGTGGCGGGGCTCATCCCGCCCAACGCCGATCCCTCGGGCCTCTACGACACCTCGATCGCCGGGGGCTGAGACCCTTGCTGCGCGTCAAGGAGCTGGCGTTGTCCTATGGCACGACGCCGGTGCTCGAAGGCGTCAGCCTCGACGTGCCCACCGGAAAATTCGTGAGTCTGGTCGGGCCTTCGGGCTCGGGCAAATCGAGCCTGTTGCGCGCGGTCATCGGCTTGGAGAAGCCCTTGGCGGGAAACGTGACCGGCGATTTCGACGCGGGCGAGATCGGAATCCTGTTCCAGGACGACGCGCTCTTGCCCTGGCGCGACGCCGAGCAGAACGTGGCGCTGGGGCTGCGGCTCAAAGGCGTGGACCAGGGTTCGGCCTTGGCTTCGGCGCGGCAATGGCTCACCAGGCTCGGGCTCTATGGCTTGAGCGAACGCTGGCCGCGCCAGCTTTCGGGCGGGCAGAGAAAGCGCGTGGCGCTCGCCCAGGTTCTGGCGCGCGAGCCCAAATTGCTGCTGATGGACGAGCCTTTCGCCTCGCTCGACGCCATCGTGCGCGCGCGCGTCACCGGCGATCTGGTGCGGCTCGTCGAGCAGCGCGGCATTTCGGTGCTGCTGGTGACGCACGACCTCGAAGAGGCGCTGGCGCTGTCGGACACGATTTATCTTTTGTCGCACGGGCCGCGCGCCCAGATCGCCGGGCGTTATGACGTGACCCTGCCCCGGCCGCGCGACCCCATGACCGTGCGCACGCACCCGGATTTCGCGCCGCTCTTGGCGCGGCTGTGGGCGGATTTGTCGCGCGAGGTCGGGGGACGGGCGGCATGAACAAGCGGCTCCCGGTGCTGCTGCGCCAGGCGGGGGGATTGGCCGCGATCGTCGCTCTGTGGCAATGGGCGGCGGCGGCCGGGCATTTGAACCCGCTTTACATGCCGGCGCCCTCTTCCGTGGCGGCGGTGCTGATCGAGCTTTTCGTTGGCGGCACGATCTGGCCGCATCTGATTGCGACATTCTCGGCGGCGTTGGGCGGGCTCGTCATCGGGCTCGGGATCGGCTCGGCCTTGGGCGTGGCGGCGGCCTTGACGCCCTTTCTCGGCGAGCTGTTGGAGCCGGTGATGATCGGCTTGAACGCGGTGCCGCGCGTGGTGCTGGCGCCGCTTTTCGTCATCTGGTTCGGCATCGGGCTCGGCTCCAAGGTGGCGTTGGCCGTGATCCTGGTGTCGGTGCTGGTGTTCTTCACCGTCTTCACCGGCATACGCGGCGTCGACCGGAGGCTGGTCGAACGGGTGACGACGCTCGGCGGCGGCTGGCGCGATCTCTTGCGCGAGGTGTATCTGCCTTCGGTGACCGCCTGGGTTTTGGGCAATCTCAAAGTGGCGGTGGGTTTCGCCTTCACCGGCGCGGTGGTTGGCGAGTTCGTGGCCTCGACCAAGGGCCTGGGCTATCTCCTGTCCTTCGCCCAGAGCAACTACAACTCGGCGCTGATGATCGCGCTGATCGTGATCATCATGGGCTTCGTGCTGCTGATCTTCAGCTTGACCGGCTGGCTCGAACGCCGGTTGTTGCGCTGGCGCGGCTAGGGCGCGCGCCTTACTGCCTTACGACGGTGAAGCTCTGTTCGGCCAGCTTGCGGCCTTGATACCAGATTTGCATCGTCCAAACGCCAGGCACAACTTCCCAACCGTTTTCAAAGGTATAGAAATCGTGCGATCTCTCTCCGATGGAGGCATTCTGATCCCACTCGTCATGGGCAGATGGTTGTTGCATGGCAGGATTTCTCAGACCCGAGGGCGGGAAAATAACTACCACGTGAAGCGGCACTCTCGCGCCGTTAGGTGTGCCAATTACAGTAAAACCCTCGCCGAAGGTCACCCCCAACTGTGCCGGAATTGTATGGGTGGTCGCCGCGAGCCGGATATTGGCGTACTCATTTATTTGACCTGTCGGACTGTTCTGGTTCGCTTGTTTGTTTTCTATGGTGTTGGTGTAGATGCCGTATTCGACCACGTCGATGCGGTCGATTTGCGGCGTTTGGGCGTAAGCGCCCGTGGCGGCGAGCAACAACAGCAAAAGCGGCGGCACGTATCGCATGGCAAACTCTCCAAGCTCGGTCGCGAGCTAGCCCTTGTCTTTCTCGGCCTGGAGTTTTTCCACCAGCCCCGGCAGCGCGCGCAGATCGTAGCCTTTCTTGGCGGCGTCGGCCGCCAGCATCAACGGGCTTTCGCCGTCGAAGAACACCCGCGTCAGCGCCCACAAAACGTAGGAGCGCGCGCCCGAGCGGCAATGGATGAGCGTGGGCTTCGCCCCCCGCAGCAGCGCGTTGTGGAGGGCGGCCACGTCCTTATAGGTGATGGTGGAGGTGGTGACCGGGATGTAGCGGTATTCGAGCCCGAGTTTCTTCGCCTCGGCCTCGACCGCCGCCTTGGTGGGCTGGCCCGGCTCCTCGCCGTCGGGGCGGTTGTTGATGATGGTGGCGAAACCCGCCTGGGCGATTTCCGCCACGTCTTCGGGCGTAATCTGCCCGGTGGCGCTGACGCTTTCGTCGATCTTGACCGGTCCCTGCATGGGCGCCTCGCCCTTCCTGATCCTGGGTCTGGGACCGGCTTATAGCATCAGAGACGCTCGCGGGCGAGCAGCACCCGTTTACGGGCGACACCCCAGCGATAGCCCGCGAGATCGCCGCTTTTCCGCACCACGCGGTGACAGGGAATGGCGACGGCGAGATGGTTGGCGGCGCAGGCCCGGGCCACGGCGCGCGCCGATTTGGGCTTGCCGATGCGCCGCGCGATCTCGGCATAGCTCGCGGTCTCGCCCGGCGGGATGCGGCGCAACGCCCGCCAGACGCGCAGCTCGAACGCCGTGCCGCGCAGATCGAGCGGCAGATCGAATCCCGTTCCGGGCGCCTCGACCAGTTTCACCGCCGCCGCGACAAGGCGCGCGAAATCCGCGTCGCCGCCGGCGAGATCGGCATTGGGGAAGCGGTCTTGAAGCGCGCGCGCGAGTTTTCCCGGATCGTCGCCCAGCGAAATGGCGCACACGCCCTTTGCCGTCGACGCCACCAGGATGGATCCGAGCGAACAGCGTCCGATGGCGAAGCGGATGGCGGCGCCCTTGCCGCCGTCGCGGAAGTCGCGCGGCGCCATGCCGAGGAGATCCTGGGATTGGGCGTAGAACCGGCCGCTTGAATTGAATCCGGCGCCGTAAAACGCCTCGGTCACGCTGCGGCTTCGCGTGAGGCCGTTGCGCAGGCGGCGCGCGCGCAACCCGGCGGCATAGTCCCGCGGCGTGCAGCCCAAAACCGATTTGAACAGGCGGTGGAAATGAAAGCGGCTCAAGCCCGCTTCCTTCGCCAGGGAAGCGAGATCGGGCGGGTTCTCGGGATCGGCCAATTCGATGGCGCGGCAGGCCCCCGCCACCAGCCCCGCCCGGATTATTTCGGGTGCGGCACCATTGGGCCGGCAGCGCTTGCAGGGACGGAAGCCCGCCGCCTCGGCCTCGGCCGGACTCTCATGGAAGCGCACATTCCGGCGCAAAGCATGGCGCGAGGCGCAGGACGGGCGGCAATAGATGCCGGTGGTCGCGACCGAATAATAGAAGGCGCCGTCGGCGCGCTTGTCGCGCCGGGTCACCGCTTGCCAGCGTTGCGACGGGCTCGCGTAAGGACGGGTGGCGGGCCGGGCCGGCGGCTGGATTGGCCGGGCGGGGGCCCGGGGTTTGATCGCGGCCAGGGTCATGGGCTCTCTCCTCGATTGCGGCACGGCAAAGCCCGGGCCGCAAGCGGTATTTGACCAGGCCCGCCTGGCCCCCACACTCCGCTCCTTGCGGTTCAATTCCGGGCCCGTGACTTGAACTCGGCCCCGCTCCCGGCTTAAATGCGGCCCGGGAGAGCAGAGATGGCGCGCGAACAACACGATTACGACGACATTCCCGGCACATTCGTGTTCGACGCGGAGCGCTGCCGCGAAGGCTATCCGATCAACGCCTTCTGCATGACCCTGATGAAGGAATCGAACCGCAAGGCGTTCAAGGCCGACGAGGCGGGCTACCTGAAGCAATTCAACATGAGCCCCGAGCAGGAACAGGCGATCCTCACGCGTAACTACAACCGAATGCTGGAACTCGGCGGCAACATCTATTTCACCGCGAAGCTCGGCGCCACCGACGGCCATTCCTTCCAGCATTTGGCCGCGCTGATGACCGGATCGACGCAAGCGGACTACGCCGCCATGATGCTGGCGGGCGGACGTTCGGTCGAAGGCAACCGTTCGATTTCGGGCCAGGACAAGAAGGCCAAAACCCCCGCCCGGAAGCGGAAATAGATCGTGGCTCGAATCGTCGCCGGCATCGGTTGTTCCCACGTCCCCGCCATTGGCGCGGCGCTCGACAACGGCAAAACCGGGGAGCCCTATTGGAAGCGCGTATTCTCGGGCTTCGAGCGCTCCAAGCAATGGCTCGCCGAAACCAGGCCGGATGTGGCGATCGTCGTCTATAACGACCACGCCTCGGCCTTCTCCCCGGATTTTATCCCGACCTTCGCGCTCGGCTGCGCCACGGAATTCCCGCCCGCCGACGAAGGCTGGGGCCCGCGGCCGGTGCCGGTCGCGAAGGGCGATCCCGATCTCGCCGTCCATATCGCCCAATCGGTCATCCTCGACGAATTCGACCTCACCATCGTCAACAAGATGGAGATCGATCACGGGCTCACCGTGCCGCTCAACCTCCTGTGCGGCAAGAAGACCCCAAGCGAGCAATGGCCGTTCAAGATCGTGCCGCTCGCCGTCAACGTGGTGATGTATCCGCCGCCGACCGGGCATCGCTGTTACATGTTGGGCAAGGCCATCCGCAAGGCGGTGGAGTCCTATCCGAAAGACCTCAAACTGGTGATCTTCGGCACCGGCGGCATGTCGCACCAGATCAGCGGCCCGCGCGCCGGATTGATCAACAGCAAATGGGACAAGAATTTTCTCGATCGCCTGACCAGGAACCCGGCCGGGCTCACCCGGATTCCGCATCTCGAATACATGCGCGAGGCTGGCGCCGAGGCGATCGAGTTGGTAATGTGGCTTATCATGCGCGGCGCGCTCGATGACAAGGTCGACGAGGTCTATCGCTTCTATACCGTGCCGGCGTCGAACACCGCGGTCGGGCACATCATTCTGGCGAACCGCAAGCGCGCGGCGGGCAAGGCGAAAACCCGGCGCGCGGCCGCCCGCATGCGGGCGCCGGCGCGCAGGAGCGCATCATGAAAATCTGCGTCGCCGGACAAGGCGCCTTCGGCCAAAAGCATCTCGCCGCGTTGCAGCGCATCCCCGGCGTCGAGATATCCTCGCTGGTGGGCGGCAATCAGGATTCCACATCCGAGGTGGCCAAGAAATACAACATCCCCCACTACACCGGCGATTTGAGCGAAGGCATCAAGCGCGCCGATGCGGTGATCTTGACGACGCCGACCAAGATGCATTTCCGCCAAAGCGAGCAGGTGATGCGCGCGGGAAAGCCCGTGCTGATCGAAATTCCGGTGACCGACAGCGTCGCCGACGCCGAAAACCTGGTGAAGATCGCGAAGGAAACCGGCGTCATCGCCATGGGCGGCCATGTCCGCCGCTTCAATCCGAGCCACCAATGGGTGCATAAGCGGATCAAGAAAGGCGAGCTCAAGATCCAGCAGATGGACGTGCAGACCTATTTCTTCCGCCGCAAAAACATCAATGCCGCCGGGAATGCGCGCAGCTGGACCGACCATCTGCTCTGGCACCACGCCGCGCACACGATCGATCTGTTCCAGTACCAGACCGGCGAGACAATTTCCGATTGTTCGGCGGTGCAAGGGCCGATCCATCCGCAGCTCGGCATCGCCATGGATATGGGCATCGTCGCCAAGGCGCCCTCGGGCGCGATTTTGACGCTGTCGCTGTCGTTCAACAATGACGGGCCGCTCGGCTCGTTCTTCCGCTATATCTGCGACAACGGCACCTATAAGGCGTTCTACGACGATTTGAGCGACGGCAAGGACAACAAGATCGACGTCTCCAAGGTGGACGTGTCGATGGACGGAATCGAGCTCGAGGACCGCGAATTCGTGGCCGCCATCAAGGAAAAGCGCGAGCCCAATGGGAGCCTCGCCCAGCTGCTGCCCTGCATGAGGGTGCTGGGCAAGCTCGAAGGCATCATCGACCCGCAACGCCGCGCCCACGCCTGAGCGCCAGCATTCCATGATCATCGACATCCACGGCCATTACACGACCGAGCCGCAAGCGCTCCAGTCGTTCCGCGACAAGCAATTGGCCGGGCTGGCCGACCCCGCGCGCCGGCCCAGTTCGACCGATCTCGGCATAACCGACGAGATGCTGGTCAAAAGCGTCGAGCCGCAGCTCAAATTCCAGAAGGAGCGCGGCAGCGATTTGACCATCTTCTCGCCGCGCGCCTCGGGCATGGCGCATCATGTGGGCACCGAGGCGGTGAGCCAGCAATGGACCACGATCTCGAACGACCTCATCCACCGCATCTGCGCGTTGCTGCCCGATAATTTCGCCGCCGTGGGCCAGTTGCCGCAATTCCCGGGTGTTGCGCCCAAGAACTGCATTCCCGAGCTCGAACGCATCGTGACCAAATTGGGATTCGTCGGGGTCAACCTCAATCCCGACCCGTCGGGCGGCTGGTGGAAGGACCCGCCGCTCACCGACAAATACTGGTACCCGATCTATGAAAAGCTCTGCGAGCTCGAAGTGCCGGCGATGATCCATGTGTCGTCGTCCTGCAACCCGAATTTCCACGCCACCGGCGCGCATTACATCAACGGCGACACCACCGCCTTCATGCAGCTGCTCCAGGGCAATCTGTTCAAGGATTTCCCGGCGCTCAAATTCGTCATCCCGCATGGCGGCGGCGCGGTGCCGTTCCATTGGGGGCGTTACCGGGGCCTGGCGCAGGACATGAAAAAGCCGCTCCTCGCCGAGCATCTGATGAAGAACGTGTTTTTCGACACCTGCGTTTATCACCTGCCGGGGATGGAACTTCTGGCCAAGGTGATAGCGCCCGGCAACATCCTGTTCGCCTCGGAAATGGTGGGGGCGGTCAAGGGCATCGACCCGGAAACCGGCCATTATTTCGACGACACCAAGCGCTATATCGACCAGCTCAAGGATTTGAGCGCCGAAAGCCGCCACAAGATTTTCGAGGGCAATGCGCGGCGGGTCTATCCGCGCCTCGACGCACTTTTGAAAAAGCGTGGCAACCAGGCCAAGAAGGCCTGAGCGCGGGAAACCCGCTATCTCTTGAACCCGGGCCCCGCCCCGGCTTTAATGCGTAGTATCGGGGTGCGCGGGTGTAGCTCAATGGTAGAGCAGAAGCTTCCCAAGCTTACGACGAGGGTTCGATTCCCTTCACCCGCTCCAAGCTTTTTCAATGACTTAGTAAGTCTGCCATCTCTTAACTAGCCTTTTTTGGCACAATTTGGCACAATGAACCCCTCGTATTTTCAAGGGGTTGTGAAATGCCTTCTACGATACAGGTGCGCGGACAGCATCAATTTCGCGTCCAGGTGAGGCGCAACGGCGTCTATCAAACCAGGACATTCGAGACGATGAGCGCCGCGCGCGAATGGCAGCGGATCATCGAAGGTAAAGTTACCGGCGAAGATTTCGTTGACCAGAAAATCGCACGCGGCACGACGCTCGCGCAGGCCTGCGATTGGATGATCGAAAACAATCTGGCCGGCAATGGCCCCAATGCGAAAAACATGACCTCAAAACTCAACTATTGGAAATCGAGCAAATTCGGTTCTTGGTCGCTGGTTTCGATCCATGATTGGGACCTGATCGAATGGCGGCGCGAAGTCTTGGACGAGGCCAATGCCGAGGATGGCGAGCTATGCGGCCCCGCCGCCGATGGCGGACCACACACTGCCATTCACCGGCTCAATGCATTGTCGAAGCTGATCCAGACCTGGGCGCGAGCGCATAGGGTTCCCGTTGATAACCCGGTGAAGCCGGGCGTTCGACCTGGCAAGCCCGAGGGCCGCAACCGTCGCTTGGCCGAAAATGAGGAAAAGCGGCTCCTGGAAGCCGCCGAGAAATCCCGCCCCTGGCTCAAGGCGGCGATCATCATTGCGATAGAAACATGCGTTCGTCAGAGCGAACTCGCCGGCCTCACTTGGGACCGTGTGAATCTGACCGGCCAATATCCGCACATCGATTTGCCGAGAACCAAAAACGACAGGCCCCGCCGAGTGCCACTTTCCAAGCGCGCCATTATCGCATTCAAATCTCTGCGGCCCAAGGGAACGAAGGAGGAAATTCAATCTCAAGCCGTACTTCCCGTGGATACGGGGCGCGGAATTATCCATGCCTTCCATGACGCAATCGGAGAAGGCTTCCCCAATCTACGCTGGCACGACCTGAGACACGAGGGAATTTCGCGCTTGTTCGAGCTGACTGATTTTCGAGACAATGAAATCATGGCCATCTCGGGCCATCTCACGCCGGCCATGCTAACGCGCTACACGCATTTGCGGGCTGATAAGCTTGGCGCGAGACTGCCGGGCGGAAGATTGAATGTGCTGTAATTTATGGAAATACATTTTTCGACACAGAGCAAAGTGGCGCGGAATCCAGGAGGGTCGAATGGCGCCGAAATCACAATCTGTTTTCGAGCAAAGGGCAGTTGCTTTTCTCGACATCCTTGGGTTTAGCGATCTGACGAAGGAGGCGGAAAGAGATTTCATCTAAACTCACCGACCTATTTGGACTAAGGACTGTCCTGGATTCCCATGTGCGTTTTGACAATGAACGCTTAGCATCGTCCGTGCCAGATGAAGTGAAACCACGATATATCTTCATATCTGACAGCATCATTTTGTCTGTGCCATTAAACCACCAAAATTTTAACGGGCTGGGCATAATCGTGGCGAAGACCATTGAGATTGCTCATAAGCTTTTTGAAATGGGGTACTTGCTTCGCGGTGGTATTGGAGTAGGACCTGTTTGGCATGACGACCGTAACATCTTTGGAACCGGCTATATCTCGGCTTTTAACGCCGAGAAATCAGCGGATCATCCTCGCGTAGTGCTGACACATGATGCGGCTGCTCGATGGAAAATATCCAACCTTGCGGGCAGCAATATGTGCAGAGATGATGGAGAGTTACTCATCGCGGACACGATGTTTCCTGACTACATTAGGGGAACTGAAATTCATGGACGTATTGAAGGTGCTTTCGAACAGTACAAAGCTTGGATCACTACAAGGCTGAATGATTTACCACCTGGGCGCGCTCGTATGAAATGGGAATGGGCCGCCGTTTCATTCAATCACGCGTTAAAACGACACGGCATAAATGTGGCACCTATAGAGACCTTTCCCTTCCCCCTTTAATCCTATTCTTGGCTCGCAATCTCTATCCCGGCCGCTTTGAGCGAAGCGGCAATGTCAGGGATAGATCGAAAGAGGGTTAGTGGATCGTCCTTGGACGGTAGAAACCCGCGCCGCTGCCAGAAATTGGCGGCCTCATTGTCGAGTGCATTGACGACGAGCGCGCGACCTCCAATCAATCGGGCACCGGCAACGCACCGTATAAGCGCGTGCTGGAGAAGGCCGCTTGCGATTCCTCGCCCGGTCCAGGCCTTGTCCGTGGCGAGTTGTCCAATCAGCAGACAAGGAACAGGGTTCGGCGGCTGCCCGGTCCTGAGTGGTCGCGGCATGACGGAAGGCACAACGGCGGTCGGGGCTAGCCCGTAATAGCCAACCACGCGCCCGCCATCGTGGACCACCATGACGACCGTGAAGCCCTTATCCTGGTTCGAAAGCGCCCTGGTCTTGAGCCAAGTATCGAGCGCCGACTTGCCGCAAGAAAATTGGGAAACGTCGTGGCGGGCGCTAAGAGGTTCGGGGAGCGAGAGTGCCAAGACTGGCCGTCAGCCGCTCCTGCGGCTCGTCTCCCACGGAGACTTGCGCTTAAGCACTTCGACCAACTCGGGAACGGCCGTTGCCGGCGCACCGATTGCCGCCATGAAGGCGCTGAAACCCTTTGGACTCATGCGGATGAGCGCGTTTTCCATCACGATTTCCTCGGCCGCTCGCACCGCCGCATCACGCACGAAATCCGTGCGCGACCGGCCGCGCAAATCGGCAGCGCGGTCTATGATCGCGATGTCAGTTTCGGGCAACCGCATTGACAGCGGATGCTCTTTTTTCTTCGTGCGGCTTGCCATTTCGAGTCTCCTTAAAAGCCGATAAGCCATATCACAATGTAGTGCTTTTTACAATACATTAAGCTCGGAGGGGGTCTATATCGTTTCAGGCTTACGAAGCGCTATTCGTTCCGCGACCGTAGGCCGGCCCTGCCGCCGCCTTCCCAGCCCCTCCGGCATCATCGTCTCTGCCGATCTACCCAAACCTTCGATCCAAGCGGGTAGCTGGTCGGCAATTATGTAGACGGCCCGACCGATTCGCTTGTGCGGCGGAGGCGACGGGATATTCGGCGGTCGCTTGCTTTCGGACATGAACGATTTACGGAGCAGTGATGACGGCAGCCCGGTAATACGCGCCGCTTCAGGGACTCGAATCAGATGAGCGATTTCCCGCATGGGCTGATACAGCCGGATCGAGTTCAGAATTCGTCCTAGAAAATGCCCGGCTTCGTGACCGCATGCAGCTTTATTGGTTGTCGTTATTTATTGGCGCTGACGGCTGATGATTCTGTGAATGTTCGGGAGCCGTTCCAACTCACATAAATCGAACTCGTTACATACCAGATCAATTCTGTGAGAAAAGAACACGATGTTCTCGAAATGATCGGATAAATGCTTCAAGATCGTGGTCATGCGTAGGGCTATTTCCTGGTTTTTCGTCCTCGTCATATACGGCGTCCTTAAATGGGCATTCGACCATTTTCTATGGGATTGGTTCATCCAATATCTCGAAACGACACGGCACATCAGGGAGGCGGACGTGATTACGACCGTCTCCAGTTTTGTGGTGCCTGGTTTAATTGTTGGCATCTCTTTTTGGGGATTGTGGCTCGCTCTAAAAACGTCGGTGAAGCATGACATTGGCGCCACGCAAGAACAGGCTGATATGCCGATCTCCGATGCCATTGATTACATCGTCAATGATTCAACGGCGAAACTGAAACAACCCGCGCCACCAAAAATATTGGAATTTGGCCCCGGAAAAGGGCAACTCGCTTCCGAAATTGGCGTCGAGCATGGCGACGCGCGCGCGAAAGTGAACGAGAAGCTAATAAGCGGGGAATTACGAATTTGGGGTCGGCGAGAGATAGACACATCCATGCCAAATCAATTTGAACATTCAATGAGAGAAATCCCAACATCATATTGGGACAACATGCAGCTCGATTTTTTGGCTTGTTTCTCTGCTACCGGGAGTGCTTCACAAACATTCCATATACCTCGGAAGCCGGCCAGCCCCGGCTATACGCATCTCATGCTCAATAAAAAGAAAGTACGTGAAATTTGGCCGCCGAAATCTCTTTGGCGACGACTGCGTGATAGAAACAAGCCTCGCATTACATATTGGAGGTTGGGCCAACGTCCGGATCATTTCGAGGAGTTACCTAGCTCCAATGATTCTGCCTCACCGCTAGAAATAATTTTTAATTCGACGAACCCCGCAAAGCGCTTTTGGTCAACAGAATCGCCGAGGGATGCAGCCGGGAATAAGAAACCAGGTATATTCTGGGAATATCGTGTGGAGGTTAAAAACTGTTCCAGCAAAACAATTAGAAATGTCTCGGTTACAGTTGAACATATCGGGCAACAGCTTCCGATAAGACCGATGGATACGATTTTTGACAAAATCAAAAAGACAACATGCGACCTGAAACCTGGATGCTCAGAGTTGGCACCGATTATTCGCTGGCCAATTCCAATCAAACAAGCGGGAATGCTGGCTGATAAATCAGCCTTGGAATATGGACCGGTGAAAGTTACCGCCAGCGGCGATGATGTGTTGCCAAAAACTCGGCTATTTCAGTTTGACTATCAACAAACACCCATGATTTTTGATTAGGTAGAACGCATAATTCAGCGAATTAGCCAATTAGGAAGAAATATTCAATTTACCCCGCTCTTTAATTTCGGTGCGCATTGCCGTGATGATCCTGTCATCCGGCACGTCATCTAGCGGCTTTACGAGGGCCCGAACGAATTCAAACGCCGGGGTTAATCCGGAGCCTTGGTGATAATCGATGGTAAATCTCCGTTTCAATTCGCCAATCCAGATATCGGCGGCCTTTCTTACCAGTAATTCCAGGCCAAAATTCATCTTTGGCCCCGACCGTACTTCTCTTTTCGCGAATTTCATTCCATGATCGGCAGCAACCTTCAGCAATTCCGTTAAACGCACTAATTCCCGGTAATGCGACTCAACTTCCCTCTGATGCTCGGTCAAATCCGGAAAATCACTTTGGGGTTCTGGCAAATTCATGCCACGCGCGAGCGTCAGCATTTCAGTCGCGATGTTGTAGAAATAATGATTGTTGTAACTTTTTTTCAGCAATTCGAGGAAATGGTCGGTTTCTTTTAGGAGATTTCGATATTCGGCTTGTGAGCGTTTATAGAATTCTTGGTCATCTTCCATACGCCGGCCAAGAATATATTGTCTACCAATATACCGTATCGATTGCGTTCTTTTTGGTTCGAGCGAATCAAATTCGAATTCCTGTTTCAGCACTGCAAGGAATTCATCATCGTAAGCAGCCGTGGCAATATCCCAAGGGTCTTTATAATCGCCGGTATCAGCTCGGGCGCGCGTCAAGGTGACGGCACAAACCGAAGGACGAATAAGATCAAGCCGACGCCAAAGATCGACAAAGCGCCCTGGAATCCGGCCACAATAAAAAGCCCCAGCATGGCGAACGGGAAAAATCCGATGCGCCAGATGAGATGAAGGGCGTAATCAAGGGTTCTCATTTATAGCCTCCATTTTCCTAACGTCAAAAACGCGACGGTCGATATTATCACCAAAGATTTCATGGGTCGGTTTCCATGATATAAAATTTGAACCCCATTTTCGGCATCATATCATTCTGTATACGCGTTTTCGCGGTTTCTCCGGCTTCCCGGTTTTGAAATTCCTTGGCCACTGTTACAGAATTTCCGCGTCTCTCGGTTCCATTGGGTAATCCAATTCGAATTCCGGCTTTTGGGAGAATTCACGGTCTTTTCGTATATCCAGAGCCATCGCTTTGAGAGCCCGTAAAAGGCTCGTAGATGTTCGGGGAAGCCGGTTTGCGGGTGCCTGAAGCCGATAATATCCCTTGGTGTCGCGCTGGTTGGCTTGCGGATGTTTGGGGAATTCTGTCCCCCGGCTTTCGATTGCGCCGCTTTCCTTGGTGTTGCGCCGATCAGGGGGAAGGCCGAGGCATCGGAGCACCAGATTGTCGTATATTCCGGCGAGTTCCTGTTTTCGCGCGGTTTTGAACGGTATTCCGTGCCGCCAGGCCTCGTCCGTCGCCGTCGCCAAAAGCATTTGAATTGCATTTCGGACGGTTTCCCTGGCATTTGGGATTTCGAGCTTGGGGGAGAGCAATTCGACGGCCCGCTGAATGACCGCTTCCCTGAATTCAAAATAGGGTTCCGCCCCAGCGGGCTTGCTCATGGCAATTCGAATGGCCAATTGGGTTACGCCTATGGTGGAGACGCTCATGGTACTGGCGATAACCTCATCCACCAGCCGGTGGACAATCGCCTGAGGAGTCGCATCTTTCCAGGCTTCAGGGTCCATCGCCCGGTTGAAAGTCCTGGTCATCTCCCGAAAGGCCACAAGCACCAGGGCGTATTCGAAGGCCAGTTTGCTCGGGAACCGCTCGATAGAAGGTATAGGGCGTACTGCCGGCATCCCGGCAGATCATCGCGACCCCGACTTTCTTGTAATCCTCCCAGGCGAGCCGCCGGACGGCGAAATTGAAGAAGATCATGGTCATGCCGTGCCTGCCGCCATGGCCCGTCACACGCTGTTCCCGGTGCCGCTTCCCCCGCCAGGCCGGCGCACCGGGGTTGTTCTTCCTCTCCTCCATGCGAAGTTTGAATATTTCCTTCCTCGCCTCCTTCATGCGAGCTTCGACCTCTGGCGTTCTCCTATCTTCGTCTTCTTCACTCGTCGCTCCGCCGAAAAGACCCCGGGAAAATCGCCCCTTTTACCCCTCCATTACCCGAAATTCTTGATTCAGGTCTTGGACGATCAAAAACGAGCGATTTCCGGCCGAATTTCGAGAAAGGATTTCAGAATCTATATCTGAATTAAAATGATGAAGGCGAAAGAGTGAGTAGTTCGGCGAAAATGATCGAAGCACTTCCTACTATGTCAAAGATCGATCTTACGTGGACGCCCTGTTATCCCTAATTAGCTGACCGAGCTCGATGACGAGCTCGATAGGCTTCGCGCTTGGCCTGAAACGCGGCAGCCTGCTCGGGCGTGTGGACAAGATATGGGCGGATAGAGGAAAAGTTCTGCCATCCGCCTGCGGCCATCATCTCCGAGGGTGTGGCACCGGCCGAAGCCCCTTCCGTGGCAGCCGTACGGCGCAGATCACGTATCTGAATATCTTCGGGAATGCCCACCGCCCTACGAATCAGGCGTACTTTTTTATTGAAATCGTGTCGGTCGTATCGTTTGCCGGTCACTGTGGGGCAGATGAATTTATCGGATATATCTCCCCCGCTTTTCTTCTGTGCCAGCAGCCTGGCAGCTTTCAGAGCTGTCTTGAGGCGCTTCGTCGGAGGTACCCATACCTCAACCCCCCGCTTGCTCTGATAGATATACCAGACGCCTTTATCCTCCCGGTATGCGCCCCAGGTCAGGTTCAGCATGTCTCCCGGCCGCTGCATCAATTCCATGCACATAAGGGCGAGCCGCCCGACCTCCGGATGGCCTATTTCATCGGCCTTTTTGATGAACGAAGTTAGCTGCTGATCGGTCCACCGTTGCCGCCGCGACGGCGTTCTGTGTATGCCAAGCTGAGTGAACGGATTAGAGGCTATCTCAGGAATTTTGAGGCCCCCATACTTAAATGCCGCCCGCCACGCATCTATCGTTTTACTGGCGGAATCTGGTCCATGATTCACAACGCACTGTTCGTAAATACTGTAGGCAAATTGTCGCGTAATCTTTTCGAGCCTCATATGACCGAACATCGTTTTACCGTCGTATTTTTCTATCTCCGAATTGCGATATTGGTCCGAGTAATCTTTTTGGCTTCTCGGTACATATTGCGCGAATTTGGGAGACGCTTCGAACAGCCGCACGAGATAACCGGCAGTCATTGGCTTGATCATCCTTAGTTTTGGTTTTGGCGGTCCATTCACTTTGCGGCGATAAGCTTCAAGTTTTCTGTTTAATTCTTTTGCCTGGGCAGCCGCTGAGGCAAAATCAGTACCGAGCGTTTTTTGATGATAAATTTTTGCCTGTATCAACTTTTTCGGGGGAAGCCAATAGTAGACAATTCCTTTTTCAAAACGAGCACCTTTTATATATGGGACACCGTACGGGTTGCTCCTCATGGCATATCCTCATGCGTTGAAATGTAGATACTCTTCGCCCAGAGCTGGCTCCTAATCGACTGCGCAATGTGGCATCGAAATAGCCATCAACGGCGGCGCAAGGCACTATTCAGTCTTTGGTAGCGTGCATCGTTCTTGAGTTCAGGCGCTACACCGACCAGTTGCTCAAGAAATTCCTTTAGATCGTATGGAATGGCAGCCTCTAAATTAATCACGGCGCTAGCGAGCTCAAGAATTTCACGCGGAAAACGAGCTACAATCTCCGGATGATCGTAAATATCGAGGCCGTGTCGGATAGCGTATTCTTTGATAGGCACAATGAGTCTCAAGATAATCTCGGCAACCTTGGGCAGAGAGTCGCCAGCGTTTGCGGGAATCTTGATTAGCATTTCGGTGGTATCCTTATCCCGAGCTGCTACATCGTTAGGCCAAACATTTGCGAAGAAAGGTTCGATATACCGAGTCCAATAATTGGATCGGTCTTCAACTTTTTCACTCGCCAAGGCACGCCATAGGCTCCAGGCGACTGAACGCAGCGCCTTCGAAGACGATCGCGTCAATAACTGACGTGCTTCAAGCTCCGTTAAATTGACTTGGGCATTGCCGGCAATGCGTTGAATTGCTGCCCAGGTCACAAAATCAGCCAAGCCCTTTAAGGCATCCTCCGATACGGGATCAATAATCGCAGCGGCAATGCGTGGCTTTAGTCGATTAAAGATTTCAACCCGAGCATATTGACCGTATTTCATGAGCGTCTGGAGAAGTGCGCGCGCCTCTGGACCATCACGATCAAGTTGAGGAAAAAGATTCTGTTCGGTCCATTGTGGAGTGAGCCAACTAAAGAATTCGAGCAGCCTAACCAACCGGGCGAGCGCCAGAACTCTTTTAGGCTCTGGCAGTTTTATTAATGCCCCGAAACGGGGTTCAAGGTCCTGAGAGAGGCCACCGCCTTCGGTATTTTTTGAATTGCTCTGTAGATTTATCAGTACCTCTGTAAGTTGCCCAATTGGGTGACTCAAACTTTCATGCATTACATCCATATTACTCGGCTGGCCCACCTCTTTTTTATCTTCTTGTTGTGCGGCCGTAAAAAAACGGTCCCAAATTTCCAACAATATTGAACGCAATTCCTCGTCAGCGGATGCTCGCGTAAGCGAAACAAGCCATGATGTTGCCGTAGGAAGAATGTCTACGATCACATCGTCTGGCAAACCCAAAACTGCTCTAGCAACCTCTTTCTGGTTCGGTTTATTAATCTCATTTTTGGGATCGACGAACATGAAGCTCAAAAATTCTTGCCAACGACTGGCAGGCCAGTTCTTGGTCGAGGCTGCTTGGTTCAATGCTGCGAATGCGAGCTGGGGATTGGTTCGACAGAGATTCTCCCATAGGTCGCCCTGATTGAAATTATCTGATTTCTCTATCGCTTCCACCCGCTGAAGGATTTCATCGCTCGGCACTTTTTCTACTAGGGACACATCTCCACTCCCTCCCCATCCAGACCACGAAACATGATAGAGTCCTTCTAGGAGGCCAACCTGAGATGGGAGTTTTTCATAACGGCTCCTCATCTCTTCAAGCAGTTGGGCTGAACCGGATGAAAGTTTTCCCCCGGCAGTAGCGATTCTAAGAAGTTCCCGATGGCGTCGTTGATCGGCAGCTTGACGCTTATCTTCCGGCGCGGAGGCAAACCAGAACCAATCAGGATTCGGTCCATTTGTTATCAGCGTTTCAATCGCGTTACGCGCGTCCGGTGGAAGAGTATTCCACCGCGTACACCAGAAGCTGGCGGATTCTGGGGTAATTTCGCGAAGCCAAAATGTTTCAGCTGTCAGACCAGCTAAAACAGTAGCTGCCTCAACCATGGGGCCGTGTTCTGAGATTGTCGCGGCCCAATAGCCGAGCCGCCGAAATAACAGGGCTTCGTGCTCCATCCATGTCCTAGCAATTGCTTTGGCATGATTGCCATCACGGTCGGCCAACCGTCGCCACAAACCGCTCATGAGTCTAATGATCGGAACGAATGAATGATCATAATCGTCTTGATAAGTGGGTTTCCAATTCGCTTTATTGTATCGAGGATCCGAGATAATCGGTTTCAGATCGGCTTCCGCTGGGGCATGTACTAATTGAACTTCGCGAGAGGTCCAGTCGCGGTCCTTACCAATCAGTCCAGATTCAAATGCCAACTCATAAGCGGCTGCAAAAGCACGACCCAAAGATTCCAAAAGCCGGCGCTCCGATTCAACATCAGTCGGCCATACATTAAGGATTTCAGTATATTTCGGCCACTCTTCGCAGTGAAATTCCACCCGGCATAAATCGTTTAGTTGCAGTTCTGCCGTATCAGACTTTGGCTTTTCGACGTTCGGAAAATTCCAAGGCGACTCAAGACGCAAACGCGGTCGCACGATGTCAGTGATAGCATTGACTACAAGATAATCTGCTCTATCGTGCTTGAGAATCTTTTGGACATTCATCCAATCGATACCCGCTCGACGGCTAGGACGATCCTCGGACTCAAGTGCATAGAGCCGCCAAAAGTGTGCTAGCGGTTCCTTCGGCTGTTCTTTTGTTGAAAGAAGCAAACCCACCGCGCCCGCTAATGTCGTCTTGATTGGCCCATCTGCCTTCAGAGCCCAACGCGCCGCCTCGGGATCATTGAGTCTGCCATCCAACCAAGTGATCCCGTCCCAATCTTGGAGCATGGGATAGGGTTCGGTCTTAATCAGGCAATTTATCCAATCCGGCGCAATGGCATGTTGGGATAACACGCTTGAGCTTGCCATGGTCTCAACAAGAAACCTGACCTTTGCCTGTGTGTCCTTATCGGTTTCTGACCAGGGACGTGTAACGAGACGTTTAATTTCTTCCTCGGCCCAAGCAGCCGGGTCGCGGCTACATTCGGCCCATGTCTCTATGGTTTGATAGAGATGATCAAACGAATGGTCAGAGTTGCTGAAGGTTATCGGATCAAGTCCCTTAGCCTTCCAGAGTTCACGAGCCTTCCCTGTATCGCCATCAGAAACTTCTACAAAGGCGTATGCATGCCTGAGGTCCGGAAATCTCAACCGACCCGCTTCGGTCGCCTCAAGCATATATCGCATGGGCGGGTCATCGGCCGCATAGCCAACGAAAACTAACGTGTAGCGGCGCAGGAGATCATAAACGAAGCGAGAAGCCCATCCTGAGCGAAGATATGCTTCTCCGAAATCAGCGCTGCTTAAGACAAGCTCTGTTGGTTCAAGATTTAACTCAGCATCAGCAAGTCGGCCATGGAGATGAAGAATCCCATGAAATTCTGGAGAGCCTATGGCGGGGAATCCTGGGCCAGAAAAGCTGCCTACCAACCTATCTGATTTACTCTTCCACGCCCGCTCCAATAACGTATCAAAATTGGTGGTTACTACACGTGGTCGCCCATGAGCGTCTCGTGACAGGTCCAAAATGTTGCTGTGCGGATCGAGGCTCTGTTGAGGTGGCTTTAGGATATCGGCGACAGCGGCGCGAACAGGATTGTCAATCTCTGGCCGCTTAGGGTTTTGATAAACCAGCCGCCGTTCGAGCAAGCCGAGCGTGCGATCCCATTCCTTTTTTACCCATGCCTGTGTTTCTGCTGCGTCGGAAAGCGACTCTGGCGTTCCCGGATGCCCTTGGCCCAATCGTGTGTATACGCTCGAAACCAAGCCGTCGAAGAGTGGAAGTCCGACTCGTTGTGACACGCCGGCACCAACTACGAAAACAACCTCGCCGGCGAGCTGCGCGCGGATAAGGTCTTCGGGGATATCTGGGCCTGAGTCGTGAAAGCGCATCGCTATGCTTAAGCTTTGGGTAGGTTGTTTAATTATGAGCTAGTTTATCGCACTAGAATATTGAGAGAGGGTAGCGAATATGAGAATCGAGTGGCGAATTACGCAAGAGGATATGCGACGAGTTCGAACCGCAACAACAAGAATTTGGCAAAATCGAGGTGCCCAATGCCTGTGTCAAAAGACTTTATCGCCTCAGTAGCTAACGAGCTAAATAATAAGGCGACCAGTTTTCGTATCGGCAATCTTCAAGACATCAGGAGTTCTCTCACTGGTCGCCAGCGGGTGACGAAAAAAATATTTGACCCACGCACGATTTTTCCCGGAAAAGATAAGAATTATGCTTTTCATTTTGGAGGAAGAACGGAACTTCAGTTCAACATTGGCGTGGAGTTCTGACGAACTGAGATATGGCGTCGCTTTTTCACTAGAACGAGGCCGAAATCTGCCATCGATAGAACCGCTGTTGCCTAAGCTGTCTCGATTTAACGAGTTTCTTCGGCTATATCCTGATCGCTATGCAGACTTGCGGATGTGGCATTGGCAGGAAACGAGAAGCACCGATTATCCGGCGGGCCCTATCCCCGAAGAACTGGCTGTACCCCACACCTTCATTTTTCTCGGAAAGCGTCAACCAATTGCTTCGCCTGACTACGACGACATCCTTGCTGTCTTCGACCGGCTGCTGCCGCTTTACGAATACACCGAAGGCGGAAATGGAGCGCAGCCCGTCGATGTGCAGAAGAATGTGAAGTTCGAGTTTCATCCGGGATGTTCTGTGCGATCAAACTGGACCACCGCATCAATAACTAAGCGGCAACTCGACGTTACACTGCGACACAACACTATTCAGGTCGAACTCCATCGTCGTCTCTCCGCACGCTATGGTGAAAAGAATGTGGGCGCTGAGAATTCGAATGCGGCGGGCGGCATTATGGATGTTGTGGTTCGTACCAGCGATGGCCTTTGGATTTACGAAATAAAGACCAGCTCATCCGCGCGGGGATGTATCCGCGAAGCGGTTGGACAGTTGTTGGAATATTCCCTTTGGCCGGGCGCTCCAAAAGCCTCAAAACTAGTTGTTGTCGGGGAAGGCCCTCTAGATCGCAACGCAAAAGAATATCTCAGACGGCTCAACGAGCAGTTTCCTCTTCCAATCAGTTATGAGCAGATTTCGATCTCGACTTAAGAAATTTTACGCTAAATTACGACCACTACGAGAATGAATGCGACAATCAGAAAGAGCCCTATGACGCGAACAACCATACTTTTCCATCCACTGAATTTATTATCGTTGGGATTGATGTACTGGTGGTCGATATTCCTCACAACAAGAAACAATCGCAAACCTTCCTCAAACGCAATCGGTCCAAATACCGCGCAAACACCGGCCGGAGCCATCATCCCGTAACGTATCCATTCAATCGGTTCTGAACTCGACCAGCGAGCGAGAAAAGCAGTAACAACCAAAGCGCCCATAATTTGAAATGCGTATTTTTGGGCCTGCCGTAATGCGGTTTTGCGCATATCAAAAGATTCCGTCATAGACTAGTCCTGCCCCAAAACTGGTTTAGAATTATGGAAAACGAGGTTGGAATATTCACGGTCTAGGTTTGAATGCATTAGTCGTCATATTCCTGCAAGAAAATTGCTCTTACCGCATCATTCGCCATTAACAGTGTTTGTAAAACCTCATTAGCTGCGTCAATTAGCATTGCATTTCGCTCTGCGCGTTCAACGGGCTCTATCGCAGTTTTACCACCGTGAAAGAGATTATTTCTCGTTTGTCTGGCTGCGTCGATTAGCATCTCGATATTTTCCACACGGCCGACCTGTGCTTCCCACTCTACGTATGATCTTCCATCGTGTTCTCTAACTATCTGAGTCTTGGGAGGATTCTCAATTATGTAGCGGACACGAGGTCGCCTAGAAAGTTCCGCAAAAAGACATTGTATTTCAGGCAACCTTGAAAATGCATGCCAATCTGGCCAAGCTGGTTGGCCCGGATTTCCCCGAATAAAGCCTCCTTTCTTAAGTGCGAATTCGAATCGTGAGAAAACACAAAAGAATTCAACGGCGTTAATCGGGAACACTGGAATCTGTACGCGAATCGGATGTTGTTCTGTGCCTCGTATCTCTGGCTCGGCATTTGTCTCGTCCGTCATAGCATTCTCCGTAGTAGCTCCTGGTACGCTTTAATCAATGCAGTTAGCTTTCTGACAGGGGGAATCTCCATGGCAATCGATGATATCGAGTATCCGCAGTCACCACATGAAGCATTTATGGCTGATAGTGAGCGTGACATTGATTCTCAGACAACCGTTCTTTTAGTATTGGGTACATTAGCGCGAGCGGACTTGGAACTCGTGCAAACTGATTTACATAGCTTTCGGGATGAATTCCCACTCCCAGAAGTCAAGGAGATGGGGAGGCTGGATACGGAAGAATTCGTGCAACGGTTTTCTAGGCGGTTTGATTTAAGAATCACCGATGCAGACGAAATTGATTTTCGAGACTATGAGCGTAGACGGGCCTTCCTTGCTGAAATTGGGCAGCAGCTCTATAAAAACCCTAGCTTAGAAAATATCGGTAATTTAATTCTCCTAGGATTAGGTCATCCGCAGGAACGCATTCGCGCGGCGGCAGCAATTTCGTTCATTGACATCTTTAAGAACGTCAGCATTGGAGTAAGAGCATTATTAAGATTTGAAAGAGATGCACAAACCGAGATCGTTCAAGCTTTGGCGGAAACAGCTTTATCTCGCTTTGCCTATCCATATTCCCGCCGTCTTCCTCCACTGCTTCCCACTCAGCCACAATCTCCAAGCGGTGGTGTTTCACAAACGACATCACTACTTGTCCATGGGACTTTTTTCGGTCGTGTTGGCACCAGCTTCCCAACATGGTGGAAACCGGGCAGCAATTTCCACACATACATCAAAACAAATCATCGTCCAAATTTGTATTCGAAGCCGGATGCATATGCATGGTCGGGTGGCTACAATGACCAGGCGCGTACACTTGCCGCTATGGAACTACGTGATTGGCTAAAAAACCGGGGATTTCATGGAGCCGATGTGATTGCACATAGCCATGGGGGAAACGTCGCGATGGAAGCAACCCAACTGGGGGCCGAGCTAAATAAGCTCGTCTTGTTAAGCTGTCCCAATCACATGCCACATTATGCGCCTGAGTTTTCTCGGATCAAGGAAGCGATATCAATTCAGATAAAGATGGATTGGGTCATTTTGACGGATAAAGGTCGGATTCACTTTAATGACCCGAAGAATCACAGAAAGAACTTTGCCAAAGTGGTTTATACGGCACGAAGACACACACGATCCAAATATCTGGGTAAAATATGGAATTAGTATCTAACGAGATCGTAACTCCCCATTATCATGAACATTGAAATGTCCATTGATCCGCTATCACCATCAACACGGAATGCTAAAAGAAATCTTTTGGCCGTTTCAATTCTTGCGATCACATATAAAGCTTTCAATATCACAATCGAGAACATTCCCATCGCTGGATTGAATATCCGATTTGATAGGGGCGCTTTTGCCTTTTTGCTGCTATGCGGCGCGTCCTACTTCGGCTTGACGTTTCTCTTCTATTATCTAATCGATATATGGAATATTGAAGAGACGCCACATCAACAGAATGTGAGGCAAAGGTTTGACAATCGGATTTCATCCTTCCGTACCCGTTGCGTCCAACTGTTAAACCAAGAAGTCATCGAATGTTTATCAGACCCATATTATTTGAGCGGCCTTAGTCCTGGCTCTATGGATCGTCTTCTAGAACAATGTGAGAGGAAAAATTTTGATATTGATGAAGCGGCTCTCAGACTCGGCACACCCCAATCCATTCTCAATATTGGAAGCCGTAATATCGGCGGCGGCAACGCTCTCAAACCGGCGTCCTATCGAGAAGTATATGAAGCGCCAATTAAGATCACAATCAAACACTTGAAAGATTATCGACGAGATGTGAGGCGATACCGATTTTTCCTTTTGCCTTGGATGACATCAGTAAAATTGATGTATGCAACTCGTAATCTCGGCCTAGATGGAATTCTACCGATTGCTCTCGCTATTTTGGCGATTGCAGCTATGTATGACCTTGTAAGCGTCCATTGGATTACGTGGCTTCTACCGTCGAGTGTTAAGCAATAAGCCTCGCGTTCGGTAGTATCATAAGGAGAAGCAACTTGCTCGACGCAGGAATATCCTTGGCACAATTTGGCACACTCGTTCGGAATTTCAGGGAATTTTCTGGAATCGCTCAGAACGTCTAAGAAACTGGAATAGTTACGAGAATCGAAAAATCCGAATGATATCAAAACCCTCAAATTCGATTCCCAAGCTTACGACGAGGGTTCGATTCCCTTCACCCGCTCCAATAATCGGCATCAAGGATTTGCGGGCTGGCGCGCGGCCCGAGCCTTGCCCGATCTACTGACCTTTGCGGGGGCCCTTCGGCGCCCGGTCGGCGAAGCGGCCCGCTTGCGCGCCGCCACGCTGGACCTCTTCCTTGCCGTGACGGGCGGCGTCAGGCGCGTGGCCGTGCGGCGCTTGCGCCTGATGCGCCGCGTGGCCGAAATCGCTCGGCTGGAAATGTTTCAGTTGTTTTACGCCCTTGCGCGTGTTGGCCATAATAATATCCGTGATCCGTCGATTGCGTTGCGGCGTTACGAGCCGCGGGTGGCGAGCGCCGGGGAATGGGTCCCGCGCCGCCGGGTTTTATGGGCCTCGTCCTCGAGGATTTTCGCCGCCGCGCGGGCCGCAACCTGCCGCTGCTTTCGTTGCCAGATTTTGGCGCGCGCGGCGGCGGCCGCGATCTGGGCCGGCGTCATCAGCGCGCAAACCCGGTCATAGCCCGCCTGCGCGCGCTCGAAATGAAAGCCGTTGAGACTGGTCTTCGCCAGGATGAACCACTGGCACGCCTTGATATAGTGGAGCGCCGCGTCCGGGCCTTCGGCGTAAAGCTCGGCCAGCCTGGTCTGGGCGCGCGCCATCCCTTGCTCGGCGGCGCATAAGAGCCACTTCATGGCTTCGGCGCGGTTGCTGTCGATGTCATAGCCGTTGTCGTCGGTGGGACGGACGGCGTTGTTGTGATCGTCGATGCGGTTGTCGTACATGACGCCGAGATTGAACTGGGCATCGGCATCGCCTTGCGCTGCGGCAAGGAGCAGGCGTTTCATGCGACTCTCCTTCGCATCGGGGAAAAGCGGCGGCGGAAAAAGGGGGTAGTCCAATCACGTATCGGACGAGTTTAACTTTTCGCATGATACACCCAATAAAGGGCCGCACGTGCCGCAATCGGAACAAAAAGCATAATAAACTCGTTGCAACGCCTGGATTAATTCCTAAGTAACCAGACTTGGCTGCGAATCGAGGAGCGGCAATTCGACCACGTCATGGACGCGAAGGCCGGCGCCAAGGCCCGACCGCCGTTTCATCTGAAATGAATGGAGAAGCCCGGCTCGCCTGAGCGAGGCTTTTTCGTTGCCCCAGGCGGCTTTTTGGGCAGCCTTGCCCTTTCATGGATAATCCGATAGATTATCTCCACAGTTTAGGCCGGGTCCGGCCTGCTTTTGGATCGCCCATGGATCATACCCCCAGGTGAATCCGATCTTGCACCCCGTTCCCATCGACAACTGATCCGTCGCGCGATCGTGCGGGACGGTGCTTTTTCGGAGATCTCAAGCAATGGCTATCGGCACTGTTAAGTGGTTTAACGCCCAGAAGGGTTTCGGTTTCATCCAGCCCGAGAGCGGCGGCAAGGACGTCTTTGTCCATATTTCTGCGGTCGAACGCGCCGGCATCGGCAGTTTGAACGAGGGCCAGAAGGTCAGCTTCGACCTCGAGCAAGGCCAGCAAGGCAAGACCTCGGCGGCCAACCTCAAGCTCGTCTAACAACGAAATCCGGGCGGCCTCGCCCGGATCGACACGCCCGGGCCTCTCGGTCCGGGTCAATAGCGTTTGAAGAAGTTTCGCGGGGGGACGTTTCGGCGTCCCCCTTGCGGCCTGTCTTGGAGATTCGATTCGCCATGACCAAAGAGGCCTTGATCGAGGTCGACGGCACGGTGCTCGAGCTTTTGCCCGACACGCGGTTCCGCGTCCGCCTCGACAATGAGCACGAGATTCTCGCCTATGCCTCGGGCAAGATGCGCAAGGCGCGCATCCGCATGCTGGCGGGCGACCGGGTCACCGTCGAATTGACGCCTTACGACCTCACCAAGGGGCGCATTAATTTCCGCCACAAGGACGAACGGGCCATGCCCTCCATGGGCACGCGGCCCTTCAAGCGCCGGCGGTAATCGAGGAGATCGGACTTGCAAGTACTCGTCAGGGATAACGACGTCGGCCAGGCGCTGCGCGTCCTCAAGAAGAAGATGCAGCGCGAAGGCGTGTTCCGCGAAATGAAGCGGCGGCGCACCTACGAGAAACCGTCCGAGCGCCGGGTGCGCGAGAAGGCCGAGGCCGTGCGGCGTCACCGCAAAACGATGCGCAAGCGCATGGAGCGCGAGGGTTACTAGCCTGGAGTTCGGCGATGCAGGCCGTCGCGGTTGAATATATCGGTCGGAGCGAGCAAGTCCTCCACGAGTCGCCGGAGCGGCAGCTGTGGTGCGCCGTCATCAGCCGCGCGCTCGCCGACGCGATGGACGACGTGGCGACGGTTTCGAGCCTGCCCCAGCGCGAGCAGATACGGCAGGACGCGCGCAGCTGGTTCGTCCGCAACGACGCGGATTTCCAGGCCGCGTGCAACGCCGCCGGATACGACCCGGGCGTGTTGCGCCCGCGGGTGTTGCGCATGATCGGCGCGGGCGGCGCGGGCGCCGTGACCGTCCGGTCGGAAGGAGTTTGTTCATGAGAAACACGGAGCGGGACGCGGCGGCGCGCTCGCGCGCGCAGGCCTTGTGGGGCAAGGAAAAGAAGAAGGGCGAGGAAGTCCTGAAGGCCCGCGACAAGGAACGCCAGGAAGAGGCGGTGAAAGTCGCGCGTTTGCGGGGCTTGCGCCTCGCGAAAGAAGAGGCCGAACGCAAGGCGGCGACGGAAGCCGCGCCCGCCCCGCGCCGCAAGGCGCCGCTTTAAACCCCGGGGAAACCATGGCCTATAACCGCACCTCGTTCAAAGCCGCCCCGGAATACGACACCGGCGAGCGTTGGGTGATATTTTGGGAAACGCGCCGGCCGCCCTCGGGCAATTGGAGCCAGGCGGTCGAGAAATCCCAGGCCGCGGCTGTCGAACGCGCCCGGCATCTGCTGAAGCTCGGCTTCATCGTCTTCCAGATCACCGGCCCCGCCGGCGTGTTTTTAGAGGAAGAGGAAATCGCGCGGCGGCTGCAACCGCCGCCGGTGCCCGCGAAAAAGCCGCGTTTGCCGGACGAACCGCCACCCGATCCCGAAGCGCTGCCCTAGCGATAGTCCCGATCATCCATCCAGCCCCCGCTCAGCCGCGGGGGTTTTTATTCTGGGCGCGCGGCGCCTTGCGGCGCGGGACTCGGGTTTCAGCCCTTCAGTCTTTTGGTCCAGGCCGCGAGCGCCAGCATCAGATCGGCGATGAATTGCTTGGTCACAGCGTCGGTGAGATTGCCCTGCGCGTCGAATTTGGTCTGCGCCTGAGGGATCATAACCTCGGGCTTGTTGAGCGGCAGCATGTTGAGAAAGATCATGGTCTGGCGCAGGTGATATTGCGCGCGCGAGGTGCCGTGCACGCCCATGCTGGCGCCCATGATCGCCACTGGCTTGCCCTCGAAGGGCTGCTCGGGCGGGCGCGAGGCCCAATCGATCATGTTCTTCATCACGCCCGACATGGAATAATTATATTCCGGCGTGACGAGGAGCAGCGCGTCCGCCGTCTTGATTTTGGCGCGCAGCTCGGTCACCGCGGGCGGGAAACCCTTGGCCTTGACGTCCTCGTTATAGGGCGGGATCTCCGCCACCTTGTCGAAGATTTCGAGCGTCATGCCTGGGGGCAGGTTCTCCCCCGCCGCCTTGAGCGCCATGCGGTTATAGGACGCCTGGCGCAACGAGCCGCAAATCCCCAGAACTTTTATGGTATCGGCCATGACGGGTCACCCCTTGCTGATGCGAAGGGGCGATATAGCCCGCCGCGCGGATGAAATTCTATACCCGCGCGCGCATGACGGCGATGCCCGATTGGCGGGCTGTTTTTCTATTGCGCGGCGGCGGTATGGGCGTTGGGCAGGTAGTTGAGCCCGGCGGCACGGCTATTGCGCGGCGGCCGTATGGGTGCTGGACGGGTTGAGCCCAACGGCCCGACCGGCGAAGCCGGCGGCGTCGAAATAGAGGGTCGAGCCCACCATCTGCTCGACCAGCACGGTCTTGAGGCCGCCCGCGCCGGGGGCCGAAACCACCGTCCTTGCGGCGGCGTGTGGCATCAAGCCGCCGGGCAGCGCCTCGGCCATCACCCGGCCCACGAGCTTGCCCCTGTCCTGCGGCTTGAGGCCGAGAATGTTCGCCAGCGTCTTGCCGATATCGGCATTGCTCACCGGCGCTTTATCGACAAAAGCCGATTTGAAATCGGGACCGATCGCCGCCATGAAATTCATGGTGTCGGCACGGCTGAAGCTCCCATGCATGCCCTGGCCCTGCTGCAAGGGCGTGTCGGCCACCTCGACGGCGCAGGTCGCCGGCCGGGGGCAGCCGGTGTCGAAACTGCGGAAGCTGATGAAGATCGCCGGCGCCGGCGTCACCGCCGCGCCCTTGAGATTGACCGCGCTCAGGGGCAGCGTGCCGGGGAAACGGCCCAGGGAATCATCGACAAAAAGCCCGCTAACGTAATCCTGCGCCAACAACGCCGCGATGACGCGCGCGGCCAGGCGCCTGTCATGGCCCGGCAGATAGACCAGATCCGAGCCGCCATTGGCCGCGACCACCACATCGGGCTTGGCGGGGTCATGGCCGATCAGGCCGTTCCCCGACTTGGGGTGGTGATTGGCATCGACCGCCGCGCCCTGGGCGCCCGGGTCGAACAGCGGCAGCTTCAGCGCCCGGGCGATGTCGATCGCGACGAAGCCCGCGGGCAGATGGCCCGCGGGCACGTCGCTATATTGGCCGCGCGCTGCCGGGCTGGTCTTGCTTTCCTTCGAGATGGTGGAGAAGCCGTGATCGGCGCTCACCACGATGTCGGTGGAACCGGCCAAACCGAGCTCGGCCAGCGCGGCTTCGAGCCGGGCGAGATCGTTGTCGGCGTTCTTGATCGCCGCGAGCGAGGTCGGCCCGTCGATGCCGGGGGTGAATTGGCCGAGGCTGTCGCCCTGGTTGTGCTGGGTCCCGTCGGGATCGCGCGACCAGAACACCAGCACGAAGGGCTTACCCCGCGCCTTGAACAGCGGCAGCACCGCCTTGACGGCGGTGTCGGCGAAATAATCCTGCTGCACGGTGTTGGCGGCGAGCGTGCCCGGATTGTTGAGATCGCCGGTCTTGGCGTTTTCGCCGCGCGGCGGCGCCGTCAGCGGCAGACCGGCCTTTTGCAACGAAGCCGCGATCTCGTCCGAGAGCGGAATGCCGGAAGGCGAGCCGGTGGCGTCGTCGATGACGATGGTGGGCGCGCCGCTGTGGTCCTGGTGATCGAAGACCAGCGCCGGGCCAACCTTGCCGATGGCGGCGGTGCTGAATCCCGCCTGCCGCGCCAAGCCGAGGATCGCGTCCTCGTCCAGCATGTTGCCCTGGTAATGCTCGTCGACATCGACCAGCACGGCGTCGTTCTCGATGAAGGGGGTGACGCTGCCATTCGCGGGAGCGACCCCGTAGCCCGCATAGAGCGTGTTACCGAACACGCCGGTGTCGCCCAGATAATGGCCGGTCGCCATGGCCGAGGCGTTGGGCATGGTGAAGGTGGGGAACATGGCGTGGGGATTCAGGAAATTGACGCCCTGGTCGCGGATCGCCGCCATGGCGGGCGCGGTCTCCGGCGTCACCATCTGCGCACGCAATCCGTCGGGCACGAACAGGATGAGGTTGCGGGTCTCGGCCGAGGCGGAAGCGGACGCCAGGCCGGAAATCAGAATCAGCGTAGCCAGTATCTGCCGCATGCTTATCCTCCCGTGGAAAGAGCCGCGAGAATAATCCCCCTAACGGGTCAGTTTCGTGACGGCGCTAGAGCCGGAAGGTGAAGCGAAAGCCGGCGTAACTGTCCTGGCCCTGCTGGCCGTAGAATTCCTTGGTTCGGCTGAGCAAGCCCAGATCGATTCGGACGTCGTCCTTCCAGAACATCTCGACGCCGGCAGTCAGATCGCCAACCAACGGCTTCTTGTTGACGCTGCGGCTGTTCGCGAAGGTGTTGCCGTCGAGGAAAATATTCCGCGCCACCGCCCGCCCCTCGCCGCCGGCGAAGAAATAATAGCCGAAACTGCCGTTGCGCCGGCGCGCATCGACCCAATCCGTGCCCGAGGGACCCGGCCGGATGCGCGGCGGCCCGTAATCGGTGTCGAGATTATTGCCGATGCGAATGATGCCGCCGGCGGCACCGTAGGTGAACACGTTGCCGGCGGTGACATCGGCCTCGGGCACGAAATCGACGCCGAAGCTTCCGAGCCTGATTATGTCGAGCCGCCAGTGCTTGTCGTAGGAGAGCGCGATGCCCGGCTCGTTCTTGAGCTGGTTGTTCCAGCCGGCGCCGCCCGGGATGCCGATGACGAATTGGTGCCAATCGTTCTGGACCTGCCGGCCCAGCGCCGCCGGCCCGACTACGCCCATGAGCACCTCGAAGCCGGTCAGGCTTTCGCCGTTATTCTCCTGGAGAAGCTCGCCGCCGGTATAAAGCCAGCCAGCATAGGGCCGGTCGGCCGCGCTTGGCGGATTCAATTTGAGGTTCGCCGGCGTGTAAATGCTCTGGCCGAGCGCGATCAAATCGAAGCGGCGCTGTTGATCGGCCGTATTCGGAAAAAGCGGCCCGAGGAAATCGAATACGTCGGAGCGCCAGCCTGCGGAAAGCGGCGCCGACAGATAATCGGCGCGGGCGCCCTGGGTGTAATGCTTGTCGCTTTTGGAGAAAAGCGAATCGTTCTCTTCGATGAAGGACAGCGCGCCGGCTCCGGCGGCCTCGCCGCCCGCCATGCCGGCGGGCGGGACCGGCGCCTGGACGATCTGCCCTTGAGGGAACAATTCCTGGGCCCGGGCGGGGAAAACGCCAAGCCATGCGCAAGCGAGGAGCCATCCGGCCGCGCGGGTTTTGGTCATTGAACTCCGGTTATGGGGGCGGGGCGGAGGCTGATTCCTTGCCCGGCGATGCCAACTCCGGATGATCCCACCAGCCGCCACCCATGGCAAGAAAGAGCTGCGCGGTGTCGAGATAGCGCTGTGCCTGGGATCGGACATAGCCCAGCCGCGCCCGCCGCTCGAGCCGTTCGGCGTCAAGCACCTGGATCAACGCCACATCGCCGGCGATATAGGATTTCCGCGTCAGAGCGAGCGAGGATTGGGCGGATTGGAGCGCGGCCCTTTGCGCGCCCAGGAGATCGGCGTCGCCTTGGAGCGCGTCGAGCACGTCGGCCACCTGGGCAAAGGCGGCGAGCACGGTTTGCTGGTAATTCGCGGCGGATGCGGTGAATTCGTCCTCGGCCTCGCGCTTCTGCGCCTGGAGCGCTCCGCCGTGGAAGAGCGGCAAGGCGATGCCGGCGCCGATGTTCCATACATTGCTCGCCGCTGCGCCGAGCATGCCGGCGGTGAGCGCGGTCTGCGAAATCGCGGCGGTGAGATTGATGTCGGGATAGAGCTGGGATGTGGCCACGCCCACCGCGGCCGAGGCGGCGTGCAGCTCGGATTCCGCGGAGAGAATGTCGGGGCGCTGATGCACCAGCGCCGAGGGCAGGCTGACCGGAAGATCCTTCGGCAGCACAAGGGAATCGAGGGTGAAATCGGGCGCCGTGAAATCGGCGGGCGCCTGGCCGACCAATAGCGCGAGCGCGTGGCGCGCGACATTCGCTTGCTGTTGCAGCGGCGGCAGCAGGACGCGGTCGGACGCCAATTGGCTCTTGGCGCTTTCGAGATCGAGATTGGAGGCCGCGCCGGCCGCGACCTGTTTCCCGATCATCGCCAGGAGATCGCGATCCTCGGCGATGATGTCGTTGACGGCCTTGAGCTGGGCCTGGAGCGAGGCGATGGTCAGCGCTTGGCTCACGGCGTTGCCGGTCAGCGCGAGATAGACCGCGTCGAGCTCATAGCGCTGGCGCTCGGCCAGCGCCTCTTGCTGCTCGATCAGGCGGCGGGTCTTGCCGAAGAGATCGAGCGAATAGCTCACCGTCGGCCCGACCGAAAGCACGTTGAATTCCTTCGATGGCATGTTGAGGCCGAAGGCGGCGTAGCTGATGCGCTCGCGTGTCGCCGAGGCGGCCGCGTCGAGCTGCGGATAGAGTCCGCCGCGCGCGGCATTGGCCGCCTCTTCCGAGGCCGCGAGATGGGCGCGCGCCGCTTCGAGGTTCTTGTTGCCCGCGATCGCGTCCTTGAGCAATTTGTCGATGCCCGGCGAATGGTAGAGATTCCACCAATCGCCCGAAATCTTCTCGCCGACCGCCAGGCTTTGCGCGGCCTCGCCCGCGACCGGTTCGAGCTTGGGCGCACCCGCCGAATCATAGGCGGTCTGCGCCGGATCCTTGGGAGGCGTGAAATCGGGGCCGACGCTGCAAGAAGCGAGCAAAGCCGCGGCCAGCAGCGCCCCGATTGGAGGCCCCCCAATCCGGTAATTCATAAGCATGCTTACAAAATAGCGGCCCGGGAGCGGATTTTCAATGGCCCGCCTAGGATGGGCCCGGCCTAGGGTGGCGATGGGGGACGGATGGCGTTGGCGCTTAAAACGGACGGGGTGAAACTCCACCGGCGCGGCCAGGGCGAGGCGCTCGTGCTGCTGCATTGCCTGGGGGTCGATCACCGGCTGTGGGACATGGCGGCTGCGGGGCTTGAGCGCGACTTCACCCTGATCGCTTATGACTTCCCCGGCCATGGTACGAGCCCGTCGCCAAGCAGGCGTTATGGCATCGGCGAGCTCGCGGACCAGCTCGCGGGGATTTTGGCGCGCGAAGGGATATCCCGCGCCGCGGTGGCGGGGATTTCGCTCGGTGGGCTGGTGGCGCAGGATTTCGCCGCGCGTTATCCGGACAAGACCGGGAAGCTGGTCCTGATCGACACCACGCCGCGTTACACCGACGAGATGCGCGGCATGTGGGCCATACGCGCGGCCCAGGCGCGAAAGGACGGCGTGCGCGCGCTCATCCCCGGGCTCCTCGACATCTGGTTCACCAAGGAATTTTTGGCGCGCGACCCGGAAGCGGTGCGATACGTGCGCGGTTGTTTCGAGACCTGCCCGGGCGAAGCTTATGCGCTCGCCTGCGAGGCGCTGGCCGAGGCCGATTTGCGCGCGAGTTCGGCCCGGATAAAAGCGCCCACAATGGTGATTTGCGGCGAGCAGGACATTCCGAGCTTTCTCGATGCGGCGCGCTGGTTCGAATCCGCCATCGCGGGCGCGCGGCTTCAATGGCTCGGGCCGGCGCGGCATTGCTCGATCCTGGAGCAACCGGATTCGTTCCGGAAAATCTTGCGCGATTTCCTGCGCTAGCGCGGCAACTCGGACTTGCCCATCAGGAATTCGTCGACGCCGCGGGCGCATTGGCGGCCCTCGCGGATCGCCCACACCACCAGCGACTGGCCGCGCCGCGCATCGCCGCAGGCGAAGACCTTGTCGATCGAGCCGCGGTAGTCGCGGTCATTGGCCTTGAGATTGCCGCGCGGGTCCAATTCCAGGCCGAGCGCCTCGACCGCCCCCGGCTTCACCGGCGACAGAAAGCCCATGCAGAGCAGCACCAGATCGGCCTTGATGGTGAAGCGGCTATCCGGCTGCTCGACCATCTGTATCTTGCCTTCGGGTCCGGTCTTCCAGTCGACACGCACGGCGTCGAGCCCGGCGACCCGGCCGCCCTCGCCGGCGAAGCCCTTGGTCGCCACCGACCAGTCGCGCTCCACCCCCTCCTCCTGCGAGGAAGACGTGCGGAGCTTCATCGGCCAATCGGGCCAGGTCAGAAGCTTGTCTTCGTGCTCGGGCGGCTGACTCAGGATTTCGATCTGGGTGACGGAGCGCGCGCCCTGACGGATCGAGGTGCCGATGCAGTCCGAGCCGGTGTCACCGCCGCCGATCACCAGCACGTCCTTGTCCGAGGCTAAAATATCCGCGCCCTCGACCTTGTCGCCGGCGACGCGTCGATTCTGCTGCGGCAGGAAATCCATGGCGAAGTGGATGCCCTTCAAATCGCGGCCCGGGACATTCAGGTCGCGTGGCTGTTCCGCCCCGATCGCCAGCACCACGGCGTCGTGGCGCTTCATCAGCTTCTCGGTGGGCACGTTGTGGCCGACATGGGAATTGACGTGGAAGATCACGCCCTCGGCCAGCATCTGCGCCACGCGGCGATCGATGACGTGCTTCTCCATCTTGAAATCGGGAATGCCGTAGCGCAACAGCCCGCCGATGCGCGGCGCTTTCTCGTAGACCGAAACCTCGTGCCCGGCGCGCGCCAATTGCTGGGCGCAGGCGAGCCCGGCCGGGCCCGATCCCACCACGGCGACGCGCTTGCCGGTGCGGTGCTTCGCCGGCCGGGGCTCGATCCAGCCCTGGTCCCAGCCGCGCTCGACGATGGCGTGCTCGATGGTCTTGATGGTCACCGGCTCCTCGATCAAATTGAGGGTGCAGGCGGCCTCGCAGGGCGCGGGGCAGATGCGGCCGGTGACGTCGGGAAAATTGTTGGTCGAGTGCAGCACGTCGAGCGCGGTGCGGAAATCGCCCTCGAACACCAGATCGTTCCAATCCGGGATAACGTTGTTGACCGGGCAGGCGGGGTGACAATAGGGCGTGCCGCAATCCATGCAGCGCCCGCCCTGGCGCTTCAGTTCCTCGGCGGGCAGCGCTTCGGTGAATTCGCGCCAATGCTTGACGCGTTCCTCGACCGGGGCGTAGTCGCGGTCGTGGCGCCCGAACTCCAGGAACCCGGTCGGCTTTCCCATCGAGGCTAGGCGCCCACCGCGACGTCCATTTTCGCGCCCGAGCCTGCTTTCGCCTTGTCCATCTTTTCGAGCGCGCGGCGGTATTCGACCGGCATCACCTTGACGAAGCGGGCGCGCGAGGTCTCCCAGGATTCGAGGATGGCGCGGGCGCGCGGGCTTTGGGTCAGCCGGGCGTGACGCTCGATCAACCGGCGCAGCAGCTTGACGTCGTTTTCGCGCAGGCTGTAGGCGAAACCGATCGGCGCGTCGGCATCGACCGGGCCGTCCTCGCCGGAGAGTTCCTCGAGCATGACCATGCCGGTGTTGCAGCGCGCGGCGAAATCGCCGCGTTCGTCATAGACATAGGCAACACCGCCACTCATGCCGGCGGCGAAATTCGGACCCGCCTCGCCCAGCACCGCGACGATGCCGCCGGTCATGTATTCGCAGGCATGAGCGCCGGCGCCCTCGACTACCGCCACCGCGCCCGAATTCCTGACCGCGAAGCGCTCGCCGGCGACGCCGCTGAAATAGCATTCGCCCGAAATCGCGCCGTAGAGCACGGTGTTGCCGACGATGATGCTGTGCTCGCGCTTCAACTTGCTCTTGGCCGGGGGATAGATCACCACCCGCCCGCCCGAGAGCCCCTTGCCGACATAGTCGTTGGCAGCGCCCTCGAGCGTGAAGGATATCCCGCGCGCCAGGAAGCCGCCGAAGGTCTGGCCGCCGGTGCCCTTGAGGCGCACGTCGATGGTGGCGTCGGGCAATCCCGCGTCGCCGTAACGCCGCGCCACCTCGCCCGACAGCATGGCGCCGACGGTGCGGTTGACGTTGCGCACGGGTATCTCGATCTTGACGCGCTTTCCGTTCTCCAGCGCCGGTTTCGCCTGGGCGATGAGCTGGTGGTCGAGCGCTTTTTCGAGCCGGTGGTTCTGGTCCTCGCAGCGGAAGGTCTTGGTGCCCGGGGCCACCTTGGGCCGGTGCAGCACGCGGTCGAGCTTGATCTGTCCCGCCTTGGGATGGTTGGAGCCGCGGCGCATCACCAGCTTGTCGGAACGGCCGATCATTTCATTGAAAGTCCGGAATCCCAACTTCGCCATCAGCTCGCGCGTCTCCTCGGCGACGAATTTGAAATAGGTAATGACGTCCTCGGGCTTGCCGGTGAAGCGGTTGCGGAGCTCCTTGTCCTGGGTCGCGACCCCGACCGGGCAGGTGTTGAGGTGGCATTTGCGCATCATCACACAGCCCTCGGCGATGAGCGCCGCGGTGGCGAAGCCGAATTCATCGGCACCCAACAGCGCGCCCACGACCACGTCGCGCCCGGTGCGCAAGCCGCCATCGACCTGGACCGCGATGCGCCCGCGCAAGCCGTTCAGCACCAGCGTCTGATGGGTTTCAGCCAATCCGATTTCCCAGGGCTCGCCCGCATGCTGGATCGAAGTGAGCGGGCTGGCGCCGGTGCCGCCTTCCTGGCCGGCGATGGTGACATGGTCGGCATAGGCCTTGGCGACCCCGGCGGCGATGGTGCCGACGCCGATCTCGGCCACCAGCTTCACCGAAATCCAGGCCTTGGGATTGACGTTCTTCAAATCGTGGATGAGCTGCGCCAAATCCTCGATCGAGTAGATGTCGTGATGCGGCGGCGGCGAGATCAATCCGACGCCGGGAAGCGAATGGCGCGTGCGCGCGATCCAGTCATCGACCTTGTGGCCCGGCAACTGGCCGCCCTCGCCCGGCTTGGCGCCTTGCGCCATCTTGATCTGGAGCACGTCGCCGTTGACGAGATATTCCGCGTTGACGCCGAAGCGGCCCGAGGCCACCTGCTTGATGGCCGAGCGCATGGAATCGCCGTTCTCAAGCGGCTTGTAGCGCCGCGGATCCTCGCCGCCCTCGCCGGTGTTGGAGCGGCCGCCGATGCGGTTCATGGCGATGGCGAGGGTGGTGTGCGCCTCCCACGAGATCGAGCCGAAGGACATGGCGCCGGTCGAAAACCGCTTCATGATGTTGGCGGCGGGCTCGACCTCCTCGATCGGCACGGCCGAACCGTTGACGTTGAAATCCAGCAACCCGCGCAGCGAGACGAGCCCGTCCTCCTGGTCGCCGGCGCGGCGCGCATATTCCTGGTATTTGCGGTAGTTGTTGCCGCGGACCGCGTGCTGCAACAGCCCGACGGTATCCGCGGTCCAGACGTGGCGCTCGCCGCGCACCCGGTAGAGAATCTCGCCGCCGGGATCGAGCGCGTTCTGGTAGAGCGGCGAATCGCCGAAGGCCTCGCGGTGGCGCCGCACCGTCTCTTCGGCGATCTCCTTCAAACCGATGCCCTCGACCGGCGAGACCGTGCCGGTGAAATACTTGTCGAGGAAATCGCTGTTGAGGCCGACCGCGTCGAAGATCTGCGCGCCGCAATAGGACTGGAAGGTGCAGATGCCCATCTTGGACATGACCTTGAGGATGCCCTTGGCGATCGCCTTGATGTAGTGCTTGTGCGCTTCGGCCTCGGTGGTGAGCGCGCTGCCGAGTTCGTGTTTCAAGGCCGAGATCGAATCGAGCGCGAGATAGGGATTGATCGCCTCGGCGCCGTAGCTCGCCAGCAGGCAGAAATCGTGGAGCTGACGCGCCTCGCCGGTCTCGACCACCAGCCCGACCTCGGTGCGCAGGCCGTCGCGGATCAAATGATGGTGCACCGCCGCCACCGCCAAAAGCGAGGGCACGGCGATATGCTCGGCATCAACACCGCGGTCGGACAGCACGATGATGTTGCAGCCCCCGGTCACCGCCTGCTTGGCGCGCTCGCAGATGCGGGCGAGCGCCGCTTCCATGCCCGCCGCGCCATCGACCGCGGGATAGCAGATCGAGAGGGTAAAGCTCTTGAAGGCGCCGTTGCTGTTGTCCTCGATGCGGTTGATCTTCTCGAGATCGGTGTTGGTCAGGATCGGCTGGTGCAACTCGAGGCGGATATGCTTGCCGCCGGTTTCAAGATCCAAGAGGTTCGGCCGCGGCCCAACCAGGGACACCAAGGACATGACCAACTCTTCGCGAATGGAATCGATCGGCGGGTTGGTCACCTGGGCGAAACGCTGCTGGAAATAATCCACCAGCATCTTCGGCCGGTCGGAGAGCACGGCGAGCGGCGTGTCGCGGCCCATTGAGCCGACCGAATCCTGGCCGGTCAGCGCCATCGGCTTCAGGAAGAACTTGATGTCCTCCTGGGTGTAGCCGAAGGCCTGCTGGCGGTCGAGCAGCACCGGATGGGGCGGCGGCAGCGGCGCCACCTCGGCCGGCAGCGCGTCGAGCCGGATCTGGGTCTGGTCGAGCCATTTCTGATAGGGCTTGGCGCGCGCGATCTCGGATTTAAGCTCGGCGTCGTCGATGATCTTGCCCTTCTCCAAATCGACCAACAGCATCTTGCCGGGCTCGAGCCGCCATTTGCGGACGATGCGTTCCTCCGGCACGTCCAAGACGCCGGCCTCCGACGCCATCACGACGAGATCGTCGGATGTGACGATGAAGCGCGCGGGCCTGAGGCCGTTGCGGTCGAGCGTGGCGCCGATCTGGCGGCCGTCGGTGAAGGCGAGCGCGGCCGGGCCATCCCAGGGCTCCATCAGCGCGGCGTGATATTCGTAGAAGGCGCGGCGGTCCTTATCCATCAGCGGATTGTCGGCCCAGGCCTCGGGAATCATCATCATCAGCGCGTGGATGAGCGGATAGCCCCCGGCGATCAGCAGCTCGAGGCAATTATCGAGCGTCGCCGAATCGGAGTTTCCATCCCCTATAAGCGGCCAGAGCTTTTCCAGATCGGCGCCCAGCAGCTTCGAGGTCATGGAATGGCGCCGCGCCATCATCCAGTTGATGTTGCCGCGGAGCGTGTTGATCTCGCCGTTATGCGCGAGATAACGGAAGGGATGCGCCAATTCCCAGGACGCGAAGGTGTTGGTGGAAAAACGCGCATGGACCAGCGCCAGGGCCGATTCGGTGCGCTCGTCCTTCAGATCCCTGTAATAGAGCGTCAGGCGCTCGGGAATCACCATGCCCTTGTAGATGATGGTGCGGCTCGAAACGCCGGATATATAGAAGGCGCCGATTTCGGGCGGCTTCTTGGCGCGCAACTCCAAATGCGACTGCTTGCGGATCACATAGAGCTTGCGCTCGAAGGCGTCGGCGTCGGCGCAATTGGAACCTCGCGCGATGAAGAACTGACGGATCACCGGCTCGATCGGCTTGATGCTCTCGCCCAGGACCGAGCTGTCCACCGGCACGTCGCGCCAGCCGAGCAGGGTCTGGCCTTCCGAAGCAATGAGCCGCGCGATGGTGTCCTCGCATAAACGGCGGGTGCCGTCATGGCGCGGCAGGAACGTCATGCCCACGCCATAATGGCCGGTCGCGGGCAGCTCGAAGCCGAGCCGCTTCGCTTCCTCGCGGAACAGCTTGTCGGGAAGCTGGATCAGGATACCGGCGCCATCGCCGGCGAGTGGATCGGCGCCCACCGCGCCGCGATGCGCGAGGTTGTGGAGAATGCGGATGCCGTTCGCCACGATGTCGTGACTTTTGCGGTTCTTGATCTGCGCGATGAAGCCGACGCCGCAGGCGTCATGCTCGTTCGCCGGGTCGTAAAGCCCCTGCCGCGCGGGCCGTCCGTACGAATCCACTCCAACCTCCGCCCGCCCGATCACCCCCGGGTCGCGCCCCCGACCGGGCCGGGAAATCCCTTGGCTTGCCGCCCGAAGGCGGTGCGCGATGTTTCCTATCGCTTCAGCATCGCGGCAGGGGGGCGGGGTGTCAAGGTTAAGTCAGCACTCCTGCCTTGGTCTAGAATGCCCGGGGAGCCGCGGGAATACTTGATTAACCGCGCAAGGGCGGTGAGCCAGATCAGCGCAGGCCGGCGCGCGGCGGGCGCGCTTGCCGGGATGTACGGGCTTCATGGATCGAGTTGGCGGCGCCAGCGGCGGGTCTCGGGATGTCCTTGGTTAAAGCCCGCTAACCGCGCCCGGGCGAGACAGCGGCGCGGGGAAAGCGCCCAGTTTTTGGGCAATGCCGTTTAGCGTCTTTTTAGCGCCTTTCCGGTTAACTCGACCCCATGCCTATGAAGCCCACCCCGCGCCGCCGGCCGCTGCCCCGCTCGTCCGCCGTTTCGCGCGATCCGGAATCCCATGTGCGCATCCTGGTGACGCAGCATGGCGAGAAGCCCGGCATCCGCAACGAGGTGCATCTGGTCGATGCCCAGGCGGTGGCCCAGCTCGGCAGCTGGGAGCTCGACCTCGCCACCGGCACCACGGCGATGTCGGCGGAGATGCGGCGCATCTTCGGCTGGACGGCCGAGGACGAGCCCGAGCTCGCCTGGATCGCCGACATGGTCCATCCCGACGACCGGGCCAAGGTCGAGGACTGGCTGGCGCGCAACGCCGCCATGCGCCCGCCCGCCCAGGGCTGCTTCTTCCGCGTGGTGCGGCCCGACGGCAATCTGCGCATGTTCTACGGGCGCAGCGCGCTCAGGACCGCGCGCAACGGCGCGCTGGCGCGCATCTGCGGCACCGTTCAGGACGTGACCGAGCAGGCGGCGAACGAACGCGCCGTCAGCGAGGCCGCGCATCTCTACCGCGACATCTTCGAGCATTGCGCCTGGGGCATTTTCCAGACGACGCCGGACGGCCGCTATCTCACCGCCAATCCGGCGCTGGCGCGCATCTACGGCTATGACGGCCCGGAGCAGCTGTTGTCGCGGCTCACCGACATCGGCGGCCAGCTTTACGTCGACCCGAAGCGGCGCGACGAATTCGTGCGCATCATGCGCGAGAAGGGCATGGTGCTGGAGTTCGAATCGGCGGTCCACCGCCGCGACGGCGCGGTGATCTGGATCACCGAGACCTGCCGCGAAGTGCGCACCAGCACCGGCCGGCTGCTCTATTACGAGGGCACGGTCGAGGACATCACCTTGCGCAAGCGGCGCGAGGAAGAGTTGCGCGCCGCCAAGGAAGCGGCCGAGACGGCGAGCCGCGCCAAGACCGATTTCCTCGCCACCATGAGCCACGAATTGCGCACGCCCTTGAACGCGGTGATGGGTTTCGCCGAGATCATCCACAAGGAATCGATGGGCAAGGTCGGCGTCCCGGCCTATCGCGATTACGCCGGCAACATCCATGCGAGCGGCCAGCACCTGCTGGCGGTGATCAACGACATCCTCGATTTCGTCAAGGCGGAATCCGGCAGCCTCGCTCTCGACATCGAAACCGTCGATCTCGCCGTCCTGACCGGCGGCGTGATCCGGCTTCTCGAGAACCAAGCCAAGATAGCGGGCGTCGCGCTTATCGAAAAAATCCCCGGAGTCCCGGTGCCGTGTCCGGGCGACGAGCGCCGGCTGCGTCAGGTGCTGATTAATCTCGCCGGCAACGCCATCAAATTCACGCCCCCGGGCGGCAGCGTCACCCTGTCCTGCGCCGCCGCGGGCGGCCAGGCTCTGCTCGAAGTGCGCGACACCGGCATCGGCATGAGCGCCGAGGATATGGCCCATGTCGGCGAGCCGTTCTACCAGGCCGACAGCAAGCTCGACCGCCAATACGAGGGCACCGGGCTGGGGCTCGCGATCTGCCAGCGGCTGGTGAAGCTCCATGGCGGGTCGATGACCATCGACAGCGCCCCCGGCACGGGCACGGCCATCACCATCCGGCTGCCCGCCGACGACGCCAAACTCCCGGTGCTTTAGCCCGCTTTTCCTTTCCTGCCCGTCTTTTAGGCCGGTTCCCGTGGCAAGGCGCGCCGTTGACTTAGGCCCTCGCGCCGACGCATGTTTAGGCCATTCCCGCTCCCGTTAGAGCCAGGACCAGCACCTTGAAGACCAATCCGCAATTGAAGCCAGCCGCCAATTTGCGCAACGACGCGCTCGACGAGGCGAAACGCCTCGAGCTCTATCGCCTCCAGATCGAGATCCGCGATTGCGAGCAGCGCGCCTATGATTTGTTCCTGCAAGGCCTGGTCAAGGGCACCAGCCATCTCTCGCTCGGGCAAGAGGCGGTGGCCGCCGGTTTCGCCGCCGCCATGGAAAAAGGCGATCTCAGCTTCTGTACTTATAGGGGTCATGCTCATACCTTGGCGCGCGGCGTGCCGATGGAGCAGGTACTGGGCGAGCTGATGCAGCGCGACAACGGCTTGATGCGCGGCAAGGGCGGCTCGATGCATTTGACCTCGGTCGAGCACGGCGTGATGGGTTCCTACGCCATCATCGGCGCGCATCTGCCGATCGCCTGCGGCGCCGCCTGGCGCGCGCAATACAAGGGCGACAAGGACGTCTCGGTCTGTTTCTTCGGCGACGGCACCACCAATATCGGCGCCTTCCACGAGGCGGTGAATTTCGCCGCGGTGTGGAAGCTGCCGGTGATCTTCGTGTGCGAGAACAACCTCTATATGGAATACACCGCGATCAAGGACGTGATCCCGGCGCAGATCCAGCATCCGGCGGCCGACCGCGCCTCGGCCTATGGCTTGGAGCGGATCGTGGTCGACGGCAACGACGCCGACGCGGTCTATCGCTCGGCGCTCGCCGCTTATGCCAAGGCGCGGGCGGGCGACGGGCCGTCGTTGATCGAATGCATGACCTACCGCTATAGCGGCCATAGCCGCGCCGACCCGGCCAAGTACCGGCCCGAGGGCGAGCTGGAAAAATGGAAGGAACGCGACCCGATCAAGCTCTACCGCCAGCGCCTCGCCGAATTCGGGATATCCGAATCCGCGTTGAAGCGCATCGAGGAGGATTCCAAGCGCAAGCTCAACGCCGCGACCGAGGCCTGCAAGGCAGCGCCCCCGCCGCCTGAGAGCATCTTAACAACCGATGTCTATGCCGATGGAGGCTGGGCGTGGCGGAACTGACCTACCGGGAGGCGGTGGCGCGCGGCATCGCGCAGGAAATGGAACGCGACTCCGACGTGGTGTTCCTGGGCGAGGACGTGGCCGGCGCGGGCGGCGTGTTCAAGGCGACGGTGGGCTTGCTCGAAAAATTCGGACCCAAGCGGGTGCGCGACACGCCCATCTCCGAGCAGGCGATCTTGGGCGCGGCCATGGGCGCGGCCATGACCGGCTTGAAGCCCATCGCCGAGATCATGTTCTCGGATTTCCTCGCCGTCTGCTTCGACTACATCGCCAACGAATTCCCCAAATCGCGCTATATGAGCAACGGCCAGTTGAAATGCCCGCTGGTGGTGCGCACCGGCAACGGCGCGGGCTCGCGCTTCGGGGCGCAGCACAGCCAGAGCGTCGAGAACTGGGCGATGATGATCCCGGGCTTGAAGGTGGTGGCGCCGTCGAGCCCGGTGGACGTGATCGGGTTGTTCGCGGCGGCGGTCAGGGATCCGAACCCGGTGATCTTCTTCGAGCATAAATCGCTTTACGCCGCCAAGGGCGAGGTACCGGACGGCGAGATCGTCGATCAGCTCGGCACCGCCAAGATCCTGCGCCCCGGCAAGGACGCGACGCTGTTGGCGTTGGCCCTGATGGTGCCGCGCGCGCTTTTGGCGGCCGAGGCGTTGTCGCGCGAGCACGGCATCGACATCGAAGTGATCGACGTGCGCTCGCTGGTGCCCTTGGATCTCCAGACCATCTTGGGCTCGGTCGCGCGCACCGGGCGGCTTTTCACGGTCGAGGAGAATCCGCGGCTTTGCGGCTGGGGCGCGGAGATCGCCTCCATCGCCGCCGATGAATCGTTCTACGATCTCGACGGTCCCGTGGTGCGCATCACCACGCCGCATATTCCGCTGCCGGCAGCGGATAATCTCGAGGATTTGGCGCTCCCCTCGGCGCCGCGCATCGCCGACAAGATCCGCCGCTGCCTCAACGGGTGATTTCATGGCCACCGGAAAGATCAAGCTCAAGGACGCGCCCGACATCGAAGTGCCGACCGGGCTCTACATCAACGGCAAGTTCCGCGACGCCACGGGCGGCGGGACATTTCCGGTGCTCAATCCCGCGACCGAGCAGGCGCTCTGCAACGTGGCCGACGGCACGGTCGAGGACGCCAAGGACGCCATCGACGCGGCGGGCAAGGCGTTCGCGTCCTGGGGTGCCACCAGCCCGCGCGACCGCGGCGAGGTGTTGCGCAAATGCTTCGAGCTTTTCACCGCGAGGAAGGAATTCTTCGCCCGGCTGATGACGCTCGAAAACGGCAAGGCGTTGCCGGATTCCAGGGCGGAAGCCACTTATGCCGCCGAGTTCTTCCGCTGGTACGCCGAGGAAGCCCCGAGGAACATCGGCGAGGTCTCGCGCGCGCCCTCGACCGGCGCGCGGATTCTGGTGCAACACAAGCCCGCCGGCATCGCCGTGCTGGTGACGCCGTGGAATTTCCCCGCCGCCATGGGCACACGCAAGATCGCGCCCGCCTTGGCCGCAGGCTGCTCCATGGTGCTGAAACCCGCTTCGGAGACGCCGCTCACCATGCTGGCGCTCGCCGAGCTTTTCCAAGAGGCGGGCGTCCCGCCGGGCGTGGTCAATATCCTGCCCTCGCGCAGATCGGGCGCGGTGGTGGGCGCGATGCTGAAGGACCCGCGGGTGCGCGTCATCTCCTTCACCGGCTCGACCGAGGTCGGGCGCAAGCTCCTCCACGAGGCCGCCGACATGGTGGTGCGGCCGGCGATGGAACTGGGCGGCAACGCGCCCTTCATCGTCTGCGAGGACGCCGATATCGACGCCGCGGTGGAAGGCGCCATGATCGCCAAGATGCGCAACATGGGCGAGGCCTGCACCGCCGCCAACCGCTTCTATGTCCACGAGAAGGTGCATGACGCCTTCGTCGATAAATTCGCCGCCAAGATGAAGGCGCTGAAGGTGGGGAACGGCCTCGAAGAGGGCGTGGCGGTGGGGCCGCTCGTCAACGAAGCCGGCCGCGACAAGGTGGTGAGCCTGGTCGAGGACGCGCTCAACAAGGGCGCCAAGGCGGTCATCGGCGGCGTTCGTTTGAACCGCACCGGCTATTTCTATCCGCCGACCGTGCTAATCGACGTGCCCGACAACGCGCAATGCCTGAAGGAAGAGATTTTCGGCCCGGTGGCGCCGATCCAGAAATTCCGCGACGAAGACGAGGCCATCCGCAAGGCCAACGACACCGAATTCGGACTCGTCTCCTATCTCTATACCAAGGATCTGGCGAAGGGTTTGCGCCTCTCCGAGCGGCTCGATGCCGGCATGGTTGGACTCAATCGCGGCGTGGTTTCCGATCCGGCGGCGCCGTTCGGAGGCGCCAAGCAATCGGGCATCGGCCGCGAAGGCGCGCATGAGGGCATGATGGAATTCCTCGAGACCCAATATATTTCGGTGAGCTGGTAGGGCCGGACCCGAGCGATGAACGTCATCATGCCGCAATTGGGCGAAACCGTCGCCGAAGGCAAGGTCGCCTCCTGGTTCAAGGCGGTGGGCGACAAGGTCGCGGCTGGCGACAATCTGTTCCTTATCGAAACCGACAAGGTTTCGATGGAGGTGCAGGCGACCGAAAGCGGCGTGCTCAACGAAATCCGCGTCGCCGCCGGGCAAACCGTGCCCGTGGGAACCGTGGTCGCCGTGCTGGGCGAAGCGGGGGCCAAGCCCACTGCTACTGCCCCCGCCCCGGCGCCCATTCAAGCGCCCCGCGAAGCGGCGCCTGCGCCGCGAGCAAAATCAACAAGTCCCACGCTGGTCCAGGCTCCCGCCCCGTCATCCAAGGCCGCCCCCTTCGTGATGAAGCCTTTCGAAGAAGTGCGCACGCCCATCAGCTTCGAATTGCCGCCCGTGTCCTTGGACGGGCTCAAGGTGACGCCGCTTGCCCGCAGGCTCATCAAAGAATCGGGCGCCGATCTCGCCTCCATCGTCCAATCGGTGCGTTTGCGCGGCGGCTGGCGCATCGCCGCTTCCGACATCAAAGCCGCGCCCGCCCGGGTGGAACGGACATCGCCGCGCACACCCATCGTCCTGCGCGAGGGCGACAGCATCGAGAATCTGAACAACATCCGCGCGCTCACCGCATCCCATCTGGCCGAGGCCTGGCGCACCATCCCGCATGCCTTCCAGGCGGTGGAAGTGGATTTCTCGGGCATCGTTGCAGCGCGGCAAAAGGCCAAGGACGAGTTCGCCAAGCGCCACGGTATCGCGTTGACATACCTGCCTTTCGTCGCCCGCGCCGTGTGCATCGCGCTCGCCGATTTCCCGCGGCTCAACGCGAGCTTCGACCATGACCGGCTGATCCTCCATGGCGACGTGCATCTCGGCATCGCCGCCGATCTGGGGCATGACGGGCTGGTGGTGCCGGTGGTGCTGCACGCCGACGAGATGAATGCGGGCGGCCTCGCCAAGGCGATAGCGCGCCAGGTGGAAAAGGCGCGGACGGGAAAACTCGCCCCCGCCGACATTTCGGGCGGCACCTATACCATCACCAACAACGGCAGCTTCGGCACGCTTTTCACCATGCCGATCATCAATTCGCCGCAAGCGGCGGTGTTGTCCTTCGACGCGGTGCGCAAGAAGCCGGTGGTGATCGAGGGCAACGGGGCCGACAGGATCGAGGCGCGGCCCGTGGCCGTGCTCGGCCAGAGCTTCGACCACCGCGCGGTGGACGGCGCCTATTCGGCCTCGTTCCTGCAAAAGCTCAAGACCGTGGCCGAAACCCACGATTGGGCGGCCGAGCTTTCTTAATCCGCCGCAGCTTTTTCCCCTTATAGAACGGGAATTTTGGCAGTGCTTCTTGGCAACTTGCCATTAGAACATAATAGGAACATATTGTACGCATATTACGTTAAAGAGAGTTTTATATGGGCGGGCCACTCATACAAACCTACAGCCTCGTAAATCGCGGGAATCCAGGGCTTACCTGCGACGAGGATGGCTTGGCATTGGGGCCGGTGATACTCGCCAAGGGGCGGTTCGTGACGGAGCCGGACGCCGGCGTTATCGTTTACGCCCGCCCGAAGACATGGTGCAGCTGCTTCGCCTGGCCTGTGGACCGGTGCCGGACCGGGTTATCGAGCGCTGGTGCCACGGCTTGGCCCGCGTGGTGGAATTGCTGGCTTCCGGCGAGAGCGCACGCGCCTGCATTCACGCCGTGCTGCTGGGATTTCCGGAGATCCCGCCGGACGGCATGGCGAAACTTTCCCGCGCGGAGAATTTGAGGAAATACGGCGACGCCTGGGAGGACGAACCCCGGGTGCCAGCGGGAAACCCGGATGGCGGGGAATGGACGATTGGTGTCGAGGTCGCGGCAGAATGCCAAGGTTCTTGCCAAAGTGGTGGCAGTTACGGGGCTACCCCAATGTACCACGCAAATGGCAAAGACCTGTGTTGGGATTGTGCCATCAAGGAATTGAAATTGGAGAACAAGCCAAGCAACGTAAGAACAAGGATTCTAAAACGCTACATCATAGATGGGGAGTAAATTGGGAGCAGAAAATTATGCCTAACCGCGAAACGTTGATTCGAAATATAAAGATCGGGGATATTTTTCATGCCGAAAGTCCCAACGGCGCGAGTATGATTTGTCTGGCAACGGCGGTCAGTGACACAACCATTCAGGCGAGAAGGATTACCACGCAAGACGACCTCGCATTCGACCGGAATACCGGCGTGGGGCAATCGGCTCGTCGCCGCGTCCCATGCACAATCAATTCGGTCGCGCCGCTCCCACCGGAGATTCATGACATATTCCTGGGCTTGGATCACCGATATCGAACGAGCACCGACCCGGAACGGAGCAAATTAAGCGAGGCCGAAATAGATGCCATTCTCTACATAGACGAATATTACCCGGCAAACCCGATTTGAGCGGCAAATGAGATCATGCCCGACGGCATAACCGAGATCCGAAATATCGCCGTCGGCGATATCTTCCTTGAACAAAGCACAACCGGCGCCAGCCTGCTTTGCCAGGCGAGGACAATCAGCGAAACGACCATCGGCGCTCAACGGCTTTTCATGAGCGACGTGATGTTTGAATTCGACCGGACCACCGGGCTGGCGGATTCGGATGGCGCTCCGTGCCGCATTTATTCGGTTGCACCCTTGCCCCCGGATATTCTCCAAATACTTCTAGCCTTGGATCACCGCCATCGGACAAGCACCGAACCCGGAAGCGCCAAATTAAGCGACGCCGAAAAACACGCGCTGAAGTTCATCTACGATTTTTACCGGGAGAACCCGATTGAACGCATCAAGTCGAGCCCGCCTCAAGCCGGGGAGATATCGTCGGTTGAAGCCATGCTCAGCTTCTGGCGGATCGTGTGAGTCGATAGCCGTGCTTACTCCGCCGCCTGGGAAGGCGCCTTGCCCGGCGATCTCTTGGCCGCCGAGATGGCGAGCTTGTCGTTGCCGGTGGCGGTGACCTTGACGGTCTCGCCCTCGGAAATCTCGCCCTTCAATATCTTCTCGGCCAAGGGGTTTTGCAGCTCGCGCTGGATGACCCGCTTCAAGGGCCGCGCGCCATAGACCGGGTCGTAGCCCGCTTGCGCAAGCCAGGCCCGCGCCTTCGGGTCGAGCTCGACCGCGATCTTGCGCTCGGCCAGAAGCTTTTCGAGACCCTTCAACTGGATCGTCACGATCCCTTCCATGTCGGATCGTGAAAGCCGCCGGAAAAGCAATATCTCGTCGAGCCGGTTCAAGAACTCGGGCCGGAAAGCCGCGCGCACCAATTCCATCACCTGGTCCCGCACCGATGCGGTTTCCTTGCCGTCGGGCAGATTGGCGAGGTACTCGCTGCCCAAATTGGACGTGAGGATGATGAGCGCGTTGCGGAAATCGACCGTGCGGCCCTGCCCATCGGTCAAGCGCCCGTCGTCGAGCACCTGCAAGAGCACGTTGAACACGTCGGGATGCGCCTTTTCGATCTCGTCGAACAGGATCACCTGATAGGGCCGGCGGCGCACCGCTTCGGTCAAGCCGCCGCCTTCCTCGTATCCCACATAGCCCGGCGGCGCGCCGATGAGCCGCGCGACCGCGTGCTTTTCCATGTATTCCGACATGTCGATGCGCAACATGGCGGAGTCGTCGTCGAACAGGAATTCGGCCAGGGCCTTGGCAAGCTCGGTCTTGCCGACGCCCGTGGGCCCCAGGAACAGGAACGAGCCGATCGGCCGGTTGGGGTCCTGCAGGCCCGCCCGCGCGCGGCGGATGGCGTTCGAAACGGCGACCACCGCCTCTTCCTGGCCTACGACCCTGCGGCCCAATTCCTTTTCCATGCGCAGCAATTTCTCGCGCTGGCCTTCGAGCATGCGGTCAACCGGTATGCCGGTCCAGCGCGACACAACGGCCGCGATGTGCTGGGCCGTGACCGCTTCCTCGATCATGCGGCCGGCGCTTTCGCCCTCGGCCGATTTCAATTTCTTTTCGAGCTCGGGAATGGTGGCGTAAGTAAGTTCCCCGGCGCGGGTAAAATCGCCCTTGCGCTGCGCCTGTTCCAATTCGACGCGGGCGCGGTCGAGCTGTTCCTTCAATTTCTGGGCGCCCGCCATCTTGTCTTTTTCGGCGCGCCAGCGCGCGGTCAAATCAGCCGATTGCTTTTCCAAATCCTTCAACTCGGCCTCGAGTTTCTTCAGCCGGTCCTTGGAGGCGGTGTCTTTTTCCTTCTTCAAGGCCTCGCGCTCGATCTTGAGCTGGAGGATGCGGCGGTCCAATTCGTCGATCGCCTCGGGCTTCGATTCCGCTTCCATGCGCAAACGCGACGCCGCCTCGTCCATCAGGTCGATCGCCTTGTCGGGCAAAAACCGGTCGGTGATGTAGCGGTTCGAGAGCGTGGCGGCGGCGACGATGGCGGCGTCGGTCACGCGCACGCCGTGATGGAGTTCGTATTTCTCCTTGATGCCGCGCAGGATCGAGATCGTGTCCTCGACCGAGGGCTCGGTGACGAAGACCGGCTGGAAGCGCCGCGCCAAGGCGGCGTCTTTTTCGATATGTTTCCGGTATTCGTCGAGCGTCGTGGCGCCGACGCAATGGAGCTCGCCCCGTGCCAGAGCGGGCTTCAGCATGTTGGAGGCGTCCATCGCGCCTTCCGCCTTGCCCGCGCCAACGAGCGTGTGAAGTTCATCGATAAAAACAATAATTTCACCCGCGCTCGCCGTGATCTCGGCCAGCACGGCCTTCAAGCGTTCCTCGAATTCGCCGCGGAACTTGGCGCCGGCGATGAGCGCGCCCAGGTCGAGCGCCAGCAAGCGCTTTTCCTTCAGGCTTTCGGGCACGTCACCCTGGACGATGCGCAGCGCCAAGCCTTCGACGATCGCGGTCTTGCCCACGCCGGGTTCGCCGATCAGCACCGGGTTGTTCTTGGTGCGGCGCGAGAGCACCTGGATGGTGCGGCGGATTTCCTCGTCGCGGCCGATGACCGGGTCGAGCTTGCCTTCGCGCGCCGCCTCGGTCAGGTCGCGGGCGTATTTCTTGAGCGCGTCATAACCCTGCTCGGCGGATGCCGAGTCGGCCTTGCGGCCCTTGCGCACGGTCTCGATCGCTTCGTTGAGTTTTTGCGCGTTGATGCCGGCCTCTTTGAGCGCTTTTCCGGCGGCGCTGTTTTGGTCGAGCGCCAGCGCCAAGAGCAGCCTTTCGGCGGTGACGAAGCTGTCGCCCGATTTGTCGGCGAGCTTTTCCGCCTGCTCGAAAAGCCGCGCGGTTTCGGTGGAAAGGAAAACCTGGCCCGAGCCCTTGCCTTCGACGCGCGGGAGCTTGTCGAGCGCGGCTTCGGTCGATGCCAAGGCGCGAGCGGGATCGCCGCCCGAAGCGCGGATGAGATTGGCCGCGAGGCCTTCCTTGTCGTCGAGCAGCACCTTGAGGAGATGCTCGGGCGTGAGCTGTTGGTGGCCCGAACGCTGGGCGAGCGTTTGCGCCGACTGGACGAAGCCTTTGGAGCGCTCCGTATATTTCTCGAAGTCCATGGGACCCCCTAACGATGAACCGGCAAGCCCGCCCTTCTTGGAAGCGGCGGAACCTGTCTTCCGGGTTCAGATATGGGGTCGCGGGCCCGCTTCGCCAAGGGGGCGGCGTTTAGGGACCGGGCCTATGTCCGGTTCACGACCCCTGCGGGGTCTCGGGTCCAGGCGCGGGCGGCTGGGGTTGTTCCGGCTGCGGTTGCGGCTGGGATTGAACCACCGGCTGCGGCTGGGGTTGCGGCGGCGGCTGGTGATAGGGCTGCGAGGATTGGCGCGGCGGCTGCGGCGGCTGGTAATGCTGCGGGTTATGCGGCTGCGAATTGTGCTGCGGGCCGTTCTGCGGCGGCTGGGCTTGCGGATTGTACTGTTGCGGCGGCTGAGTCGGCATCGGCGGCTGTTGCTGGCCGTCATGGTCCATCTCACCGGGATTCATCTCGGTATCCGCCGGCGTCATCGGACGGCCTTGGCCGCCCATCTGGTTCTGCTGGCCTTCGCCATTCGCCTGCATGATGCGGTAATAATGCTCGGCGTGCTGATAGAGGTTTTCGGCGGCGACGCGGTCGCCCGAGGACGACGCCTCGCGCGCCATGGCGATGTAACGCTCGAACACCTGATAGGCGTTGCCGCGGATCTTCACGCTCGGCCCGCTCGAATCGAAATTCTGCATGCGGTTCGGCGGACGCGGGCGGTTGTTGTTGTTGGGGTTGCCGCCGCCCATCATGTTGTTGGGGCGGCCGCCGCGGCCGCGGTTTTTCTGGCCGGGGCCTCTCATGTTTCCTTGGTAATTGTTACTCATCTTTGACTCTGCGTGGTTTGTTGGTTCTGTCCCCGAATCTGATTCACAATTCCGTTCCGACTGACCGGACGGTTGATAACGGATAGGGGATCTGTTTTGCCCTTTAGGGCCTGGAGCACTTGGCTCTCTGGCTTCTGGCGAATTCACCCTAGACGGGATGGGGTTCCGTGCCAACCAGTTTTTTTCGTTAATTTCGCGCGGCGAAAGGCTTAATTCGCTTGACGGAAGACAAGGCAGCGCTCGATTCGCGCCAGGTCCTGCCTTGTTCCCGCGCATTTGAGCCCGGCTTGTTCCATGATCGCGGCGACCGGTCTCGCCTGGCCCTGGCCCAGTTCCAGAAACGCCGCGCCGCCGCGTTTCAGGCTGCGGCGGATGGCCGGCGCCAAGGCGCGATAACAAGCGAAACCGTCGACGCCGCCATCGAGCGCCGCGCGCGGATCGAAGCGCGCGACCTCCGGTTGAAGCGAATCGATCTCGCCCGAGGGTATATAGGGCGGATTGGCGAGCACGACATCGGCGGGTTTCAAATTCTTTTTCGACCAGTCCCCCACAACGAATTCCGCGCGCTCGGAGAGACCCAGGCTTGCGGCATTCTTGCGCGCGGTTTCAACCGCGCCCGGTAGAATATCGATGCCGGTGCCGGTAGCCTTGGGAAACTCGGTGAGCAACGCCAGGAGCAGCGCGCCGCTGCCGGTGCCGAAATCAATGACGCGCAAGGGGGCCTTGCGGCCGGGAAAGCAATCGAGCGCGGCATCGATCAGCGTTTCCGAATCCGGGCGCGGATCGAGCGTCTCGGGCGAGAGAGCAAGATCGAGACTCCAGAATTCGCGCTTGCAGCGGATGCGCGAATAAGGCTCGTGGGAGGATCGGCGTCGGACGTAATCCGCGAAGCGATCGGGATCGCCTTCGGCCAGCTCCAACAGCAGCCGGGCTTCCCGGCTCGGGCTGTCGATGCCGGCGCGTTTCAAAGCCCGCGCGGCTTCACCCATCATGTCGAGTTCCGGCCGCTTCGCTCATTCGGCCTCGGCCAGCTTGGCGGCGCGGTCCTCGGACAGGAGCGCGTCGATGAATTCGTCGAGCGCCTCGCCGTCCATCACCTTCTCGATCTTGTAGAGCGTCATGTTGATGCGGTGGTCGGAGACGCGGCCTTGGGGAAAGTTATAGGTCCGGATTCGCTCGGAGCGGTCACCGGTTCCGATCTGGCTTTTGCGCGAGGCGGCGCGCGCCGCCTCTTTCGCCTGGCGCTCGCGGTCGTAGAGCCGGGCGCGCAGCACCTTCATCGCCTTGGCCTTGTTCTTGTGCTGTGATTTCTCGTCCTGCTGCTGGACGACGACGCCGGTCGGGATATGGGTGATCCTGACCGCGCTGTCGGTGGTGTTGACCGATTGGCCGCCCGGACCCGAGGAGCGGAACACGTCGATGCGCAGATCCTTGTCCTCGATCTTGATGTCGACTTCCTCGGCCTCGGGCAAAACGGCGACGGTCGCGGCCGAGGTGTGGATGCGGCCCGAGCCCTCGGTTTCCGGCACGCGTTGCACGCGGTGGACGCCGGATTCGAATTTGAGCCGCTGGAACACGTTGCGGCCGGCGATTTCGGCAATCGCCTCCTTGTAGCCGCCGAGGCCGGTTTCCGATATCTCGATCACCTCGAAGCGCCAGTTCTTGAGCGCGGCGTAGCGCTGATACATGCGGAAGAGCGCGGCCGCGAACAAGGCCGCCTCCTCGCCGCCGGTGCCGGCGCGAACCTCGAGGATGGCGTTTTTCTCGTCGGCCTCGTCCTTGGGCAGAAGCAGGGTCTTGACCCCTTCGTCGAGCGCCAACAGGCGTTTGCGCACGGCGTCGATCTCGATTTCGGCGAGCTTGCGCATCTCGGCGTCCTCGCCCTTGGCGAGGGCTTCGAGCTCGGCCTGTTCGGCCTGGGTCTGGCGGAGATTGTTGATGCCTTCGACGATGGGCGTCAGATCGCTGTATTCCTTGGCGAGCTTGACGAATTCGCTCGAGCGCACCGGATCGGACATGAGAGTCGACAGCTCGGCATGGCGCGCCACCAGCCGGTTGAGCTTTGCGTCGAAGGCGGGATTGTCGCTCAATATCAGCTCCGGAAGGCGGCGAGCCTGTCTTTCAAAGCCGCGAGCGGCGTCTCGGTCTGGCTTTCGCCGTCGAGATCGCGGATCGCGGCGACGCCGCGTTTCAACTCGTCCTCGCCGAGAATGACGGCGGCGCGCGCATTCGCCTTGACGGCGCGTTGCAGCCGTTTCTTGAGATTGCCGGAATAAGCGAGTTCGACGGCGAAGCCGGCGCGGCGCAACTCTTGCGCCAGTTTGAGGGCGAGGGTTTCACCTTCGGCGCCAATGGGTATGAGCGCGACCGGCCGCGGGCCCGAAGGCGGCTCGGCGATCATCAGCGCCAGGCGCTCGATGCCGCCGGCCCAGCCGACGCCCGGGGTTTCCGGCCCGCCCATCACACCCATGAGCCCGTCATAACGCCCGCCCGCCAGCACCGCGCCTTGCGAGCCGAGATCCTCGGTCGTGAATTCGAAAGCGGTGTGGCAATAATAATCGAGACCGCGCACCAGACGCGGATTCTCCTTGTAGGAAATGCCCAGATTGTCGAGGCCGCGTTTCACATCGGCATAGAAATCGCGCGAAGCCGGGGTGAGGAACCCGGGGAAAGGCGGCGCGCTCGCATTGATGCGTTTGTCGCCTTCGTCCTTGGAATTGAGGATGCGCAATGGATTGCGCTCGAGCCGATGCCGGCTATCCTCGGAAAGCTTGGCGTGATGGTCCTTGTAAAATTTCACTAGCGCGCCGCGATAGGCCGCGCGGCTCTCGCCATCGCCGAGCGTGTTCAATTCCAGCACCGTGCGCTTCAAGACGCCCAGCGCATCCAGGATTTCCGCGCCCAGCGATATGGCCTCGACATCGCCTTGCGGCTCCTTGACGCCGATCAACTCGATGCCGATCTGGTGGAACTGGCGGAAGCGGCCCTTTTGCGGCCGCTCGTAGCGGAACATCGGGCCCTGGTAGAAAAGCCGTAGCGGCAGGCTTTGCGTCAGGCCGTTGGTCATCACCGCGCGCACCACCCCGGCGGTGTTTTCCGGGCGCAGCGACAGGTTTTCGCCGCTCTTGTCGGTGAAGGAATACATCTCCTTCATGACGATGTCGGTGGTCTCGCCGATCGGCCGGGAAAACACCTCGGAGAATTCGAAGATCGGGGTGGCGATTTCCTCGTAGCCGAAGCGCTCGGATACCGTCCGCGCGGTTTCGGTCACGGCGCGGAAACGCCGCATCGCCGCGGGCAGGAGATCCTGGGTACCGCGGACCGGCTGGAGCCTTTCGCTCAAGAGGCGGCGGCCTCGGCTATCTCGTCCGCCTTTTTCTTGGCCTCGATCTCGGCCGCCTTCTTCTCGACCATCGCGACCAGGTGATCGACGATGTTCTGGTCCTTGAGGCGGTGATCGGGCAAGCCGGCGACATAGACTTGGTGGGTGTTGTTGCCGCCGCCGGTGAAGCCGATATCGGTCTCGCGCGCCTCGCCCGGGCCGTTGACGACGCAGCCGATGACCGACAGCGTCATCGGCGTGGTGATATGCGCCAGGCGCTGTTCCAGCACCTCGACCGTCTTGATGACCTGGAAATTCTGCCGCGCGCAGGAGGGGCACGAGATGACGGTGACGCCGCGGCGGCGCAGGCCCAGCGCCTTCAAGATCTCGTAGCCGATCTTGATCTCCTCGACCGGCTCGGCCGAAAGCGAGACGCGGATGGTGTCGCCGATGCCGGCCCAGAGCAGCGAGCCCATGCCGATGGCGGATTTGGTCGTGCCGGTCAGCATGCCGCCCGCTTCGGTGATGCCGAGATGGAGCGGATAGTCGCAGGCCTCGGAGAGCTGTTGATAGGCCGCGACGGCCAGGAACACGTCCGAGGCCTTGCACGAAATCTTGAATTCGAAGAAGTCGTTGTCCTCGAGAATCTTGGCGTGGGTCAGCGCGCTTTCGACCATGGCTTCGGGACAAGGCTCGCCGTATCGCTCGAGCAGATCCTTTTCGAGCGAACCGGCATTGACGCCGATGCGCATCGAGCAACCGTGATCCTTGGCGGCCTTGACCACTTCTTTCACGCGCTCGGCCGAGCCGATATTGCCGGGATTGATGCGCAAGCAGGCGGCGCCGTTCTTGGCCGCCTCGATCGCGCGTTTGTAGTGAAAATGGATGTCCGCGACGATTGGCACCTTCACCTGGCGCACGATGTCCTTGAGCGCGGCCGAGGATTCCTCGTCCGGGCAGGAGACACGCACGATGTCGGCGCCGGCGCGCTCGAGACCCTGGATCTGTTCCACCGTCGCCTTGACGTCATGGGTCAGGGTGTTGGTCATCGACTGCACGGTGATCGGCGCGTCGCCGCCCACCGGCACGGAGCCGACATGGATCTGCCGGCTCTTGCGGCGGTTGATATCGCGATAGGGGCGCACGCTCATCGTCAAAGACCTCGTTTCAGGCGCCGGGCGAAATCGGAAAGCCCCGGATTATCAAGGGTTTTCCGGTCTCCGCGCCCGGCGGCTAGGGATGTTATAGCGCGTTTTAGCGCGTTTTTGTGGCAGGAAAAAGTACGGCCTTCCCCGCCTTGGCGTGGCCCTCAATCCACCACCGCGGTTCCCGCCATCAGCTTGGTGGGATCGAGCAGGATATCGTGCCGCACCGTGCCGGAAAGCGGCGGCGCCGGATTGCCGTCGACGGTAACGTCGAGCGCCGAGGCGTTGCCGGTCATGAAGGAGAGGCCCGCCCGGTCGGGCACGCGATAGATGTCCTCGGGCTTCATCAGCCGCTGGAACAGCAGCGACTGGTCGCGGTCGCGCACTTGCAGCCAACTGTCGGATTTGGCGTGGATGACGATGCGCACCGGCAAGCCGGCGAGGCCGAAGACGTGATTGGAATCATCGGACGCGGCGGGGGAAGCGTTTGCAGGCGGCAAAGTGGCGGGCGGCGGCGCCGCTTGCTGCGGGGGCGCGGACGCAACCGGCGCGGGCAACGCGGCGGCGGGTGCCGCGACCGGCGGTGGCGCCTGGAGCAAGGGCTTGGACGCCGGCGACATCGAAGCCGAGGCCTCGGGCGGCGAAACCGCGGGCGCGGGCGGATTGGCGGCGCCGGGCGCTTGCGTCATCAGATCGGACGGCACCTCGCTCACCCGTTCGGGGCGGCTGCTGCTACCGGAGGAAAAATAGTACCAGACCGCATAGGCGACGATCAGCAGCAACAGGCCCGCGATCAGGATCGGCTTGCGAGGGACGCTGTTATCGGCGAGCGGGATCGGGAAGATCAGATCGCGCGAAATCTCGAGCCCGTTCGCCTCTTGCTTGAAGCGGCGCACCGCCTCTTCGCCGTCGAGCCCCATATGGATGGCATAGGCGCGCACGAAACCCAGCGCGTAGACCGGCGCCGGCAGGCGGTCGTAACGCCCTTCCTCGAGCGCGGTCAAATAGGCGGGACGGATGCGCAAGGCGGTGGCGATGCGTTCGATGTCGCCGCCGTAATTCTCGCGCGTCTCGCGCAACAGCGCGCCGATGGTGTGCTTGGGGCGCGGCGCCTCTTCCGCCGGCGGGAGCGCCGCCGCGGTTTCGCCTTCAGGCGGCTTCGGTCCATCCGAATTCGATGCCATCAGCCTCTCGGACCGGATCGCGCGCGGTCGATCGCCCCCGACGGGGAACGCCGGCGCTCTATGCCTTCATCCGGTGCCGCCCAAGGTATCAATCGCCGGGCCGAGTCGCAACCGCCGATAGGGCCCGTTTTAGACCACGACGCCGTGGTCGCGCGCGAAATCGCGCAGCCGGTCGCGCAACGACCCCGATCCGGCGCGCAAACCCATGCCTTCCTGGCCCGCGCCGGCTTGGGCGGCCAGGAACTCCTTGAGGCTGGCGAGATCGAGGCTGCGGATCATCGCCTTGACCGGCCCGAGCGAGGTGGGCGCCATGGAGAGATTGCGGTAGCCCAGTCCGATCAGCGCCATGGCGCCGAGCGTGTCGCCGGCCATTTCGCCGCACAGCGCGAAGGGCTTGCCCGCGCCGGCGCAGGCCTGGGATATCTGCGCCAGCACGCGCAGATGGGGCGGCGAGAGCGGGTCGTAGCGGTCGGCGAGGCGGGCATTGCCGCGGTCGGCGGCGAACAGGAACTGCATCAGATCGTTGGTGCCGACCGAGATGAAATCGACCCGCGCCATAAGCTCGGGCAATTGCCAGAGCAGCGCCGGCACTTCGAGCATGGCGCCCGCCTCGACCGAGACCGGCAATTGCCCGTCGCGTTTCTTCACCCGGTCGAGTTCCAATTCGAGGAGCTCGCGCGCGGCCATGAATTCGCGGAGCTCCGCCACCATCGGAAACATGACGCGGAGGCGCTTCCCCGCCGTGGCGCGGATGAAGGCGCGCAGCTGCTGGCGCAGCAGCGCCGGCCGGTCGAGCGCCAGGCGGATGGCACGCCAGCCCATGGCCGGATTCTCCTCCGCCACGTCCTCCATATAGGGCAGCAGCTTGTCGCCGCCGACATCGAGGCTGCGGAAAGTGACCGGGCGGTCGCCCGCCAGTTCGATGACTCGGCGGTAGAGCACCGCCTGCTGCGCCACGGTGGGAAATTCCTCGCGCAGCATGAAGAGTAATTCCGTACGGAATAAGCCGATTCCGGCGGCGTTGGTCTCGTCGAGATAAGGCAGGTCGATCAGCAGGCCGGCATTGAGGTTCAATTCGATGCGCGCGCCGTCCTTGGTCTCGGCCGGTAGATCCTTGAGCGCGGCGTAACGCTGGCGCTGGCCTTGGCGGATGCGGATGCGCGCCATCGCCGCCTGTTGCAGATCCTCGCCCGGCCGCAACAGCACCACCGCCTCGTCGCCGTCGATCACCACTAGGTCGCCGGCTTCGACCTTGGCGAGCACGTCCTTGACCCGGCCGACCACGGGAATGTCGAGCGCGCGCGCCACCACCACGACATGGGCGCCTGGCGACCCCTCCTCCAGCACCAGGCCCCTGAGGCCCTTGCGCTCGTAATCCAGGAGCTCGGCCGGCCCCATGTTGCGGGCTATCAGCACGTAGTACTCCGGCAGTTCGGTCATGGCCGCGCCCGCCGCCTCGCCGCTCAGATGCCATTGCAGCCGGTTGCCGAGATCGTCGAGATCAGACAGCCGCTCGCGCAAATAGGGATCGGTCGCCTGGGAGAGCCGCACCCGCGAATCGTTCTGCACCTTCTGCACCGCCGCCTCGGCGGTGAGGCCGCCCTTGACCGCGTCGGTGATGCGCGCGAGCCAGCCGCGGTCGGCGGCGAACATGCGGTAGGTCTCGAGCACGTCCTGGTGCTCGCCGCCCGAGGGCATGCCGCTTTTCTCAAGCAATTCGTCGATCGCGTTCTGCATCGCCGCCACCGCGGCACTGAGGCGCTCCAACTCGGCGGCGCTGTCCTCCGCCACCACCCGGCTGATGACGATGCGCGGCTGATGCAGCACCGCCTGGCCCATATCCAGGCCGGGGTTGAGCTTGATGCCGTCGAGCCGCACCGGCAATGTCACGTTGCCCTCGCCGTGCTGGCGCTCGAGCGGATTTACCAGATCGCCCGAGGCGGCGAGTTCCGCCAGCACCATGGCGATGGTCTGCAACACCTCGATCTCGTCCTCGGTATAATTCCGGAGCGTGCGGTTTTGGACGACGAGCACGCCCAGCACATGGCCGCCGCGCAAAATCGGCACGCCCATCAGCGAATGGTAGATTTCCTCGCCGGTTTCTGGCCGGTAGGCGAAATCGGGATGGGATTGCGCGTCGGCGAGCGCGAGCGGCCGGGCTGTCGCGGCAATCACGCCGACCAAGCCCTCGCCCACCCTGAGCCGGGTGCGATGCACGGCTTCAGGCCGCAGGCCTTCGGTGGCGAAGAGCTCCAGTACCTCGCCCGCGCGCATGACGTAACAGGAGCAGACCTCGGCCACCATGTCGGCGGCGATGATCTTGACGATGGTGTTGAGCCGCTCCTGCGCCGTGCCCGAGCCCGCCATCACGTCGCGGAGTCGGCGTAGCACGCGGCGGGAGCCCGTGGCCGCCGCGCCGGGTTCCATCACGCCCCCGCCCGGGTCCTGAGCCCGGCGCCGAGCTTGCCCTCGGGCGCGCGGTCGAGCGAGGCCGAAGCGCGCGATTCGAGCGCCTCGCAGGCCTGCGCCACCAGCTCGTCGAGAATGTCCTTCGTCGATTGCTCGCGCTTAACCAGCCCGACGCTTTGCCCGGCCATGACCGAGCCGGTCTCGACGTCGCCCTCGATCACCGCGCGGCGCAACGCGCCCGCCCAGAAATGCTCGATTTCGAGCTGCGCGTCCTTCTGGGAAAGCTCGTTCCGGTTAACGCGGTCGATGACGGCGCGCTGCAAATCCGCGAATTGATGGGTCCCGGCATTGGCGAGCGCGCGCACCGGGATCACCGGCAGGCGCGTATCGAGCTGCACCGAGGGCACCGCGTCGCGCGAGGAAGCGCGGATGAAGGCCTGCTTGAATTTGGGGTGCGCGATCGATTCGTGCGCGCAGACGAAGCGCGTGCCGAGCTGCACCCCCGACGCGCCCATTTCCAGATAAGAGGCGATGGCGTGCCGTGGCCGATGCCGCCGGCTACGAAGACCGGCACTTCCGTGACATTGGGCAGAATCTCCTGCGCCAAGACGCCGGTCGAAACCGGGCCGATATGCCCGCCCGCCTCCATGCCCTCGATGACGATGGCGTCGGCGCCCATGCGGATCAGTTTCTTGGCGATCGCCAGCGCCGGGGCGAAGCAGATGAGCTTCGCCCCCGATTGCTTGATACGCGCGGCCGCCTCCGGCGGCGGCAACGCGCCCGCCAGCACCACATGGCCGACCCGGTGCTTGGTGCAGACGTCGACCAGCTCGATCAGATCGGGGTGGAGCGTGATCAGATTGACGCCGAAGGGCTTCTTGGTGAGCCCCTTCGTGGCTGCGATCTCGGCGTCCAACAGCTTCGCCGTCATCGAGCCACAGGCGATGACGCCGAAGCCGCCGCCGTTGGAGATGGCGGCGACCAGATGGCGCTCCGACACCCAGGTCATGGCCCCGCCCATGATGGCGAGCTCGGTGCCGAGGAAATCGCGCCCGCGCGCCCATAGCCGGTCGAGCCAGCGCCGCCCCGGGCCGGTGGTTCCCGCGCTCATGCGGATTTTGCTTTCATCCGGCATCGAGCCCATAGGCGGTATGCAGCGCGCGCACCGCCAGCTCGGTGTATTCCTCGGCGACCAGCACGCTCACCTTGATCTCGGAGGTCGAGATCACCTGGATGTTGATGCCTTTTCGCGCCAGCGTCGAGAACATCTTCTGCGCCACGCCGGCATGGCTGCGCATGCCGACGCCGATGACCGAGATCTTGACGACGTTCGGATCGGGCTTGAGCGCGGCGTAGCCGAGCGTCTTCTTCTGCGCCTCGAGCGCCTTCACCGTGCGCGCCAGGTCGGATTTGGCGACGGTGAAGGTCAGGTCGGTGGTCTTTCCGTCCTCGGAAATGTTCTGCACGATCATGTCGACATTGACCGCAGACGTCGGCCAAGGGGCCGAAGATGGACGCGGCCACGCCCGGCCGGTCGGGCACCGCGACCAGCGTCACCTTGGCGTCGTCGCGGCTATAGGCGATGCCGCTCACTACTTGTTTTTCCACGATCTCGTCCTCGTCAACCACCAGTGTACCCGGAACGTCCTCGTAGCTCGACAGAACCTGCACGCGTACGCGGCGGTTCATCGCCAATTCGACCGAGCGCGTTTGCAGCACCTTGGCGCCCTGGCTGGCGCAATTCGAGCATCTCCTCGTAGGTTATTCTTATCGAGCTTCCTCGCCTTCGCAACGATGCGCGGATCGGTGGTGTAGACCCCATCGACGTCGGTGAAGATGTCGCAGCGCTCGGCCTCGAGCGCCGCGGCCAAGGCCACGGCAGACGTGTCGGAGCCGCCCCGTCCCAGCGTGGTGATGCGGCCGTCGGGGCCGATGCCTTGGAATCCGGCCAGCACCGCGACCTCGCCCCGGCTCATGCCTTCGGCGATATCCCGGACCGGAATGTCGAGAATCCGCGCCTTGCCGTGAACCGCGTCGGTTTTGACCGGCACCTGCCAGCCGAGCCAGGAGCGCGCCTTGAGGCCGAGCGCCTGCAGGGCGAGCGCCAGAAGGCCGGCGGTCACCTGCTCGCCCGCGGCCACCACCACGTCATATTCGCGGCCGTCCTCGAGTCCCAATCCGGCGCCCGGAAGCTGATGGGCGGAGTCGGACTCGTCGGAAGACGGCTTCGCCACCGCCGCCTCGGCCGACCAGCCGACCAGCTGATTGGTGGTCCCGGCCATGGCCGAAACCACCACCGCCACCTGGTTGCCGCGATCGACCTCGCGCTTGACGCGCAACGCCACGCTGCGGATCCGGTCGATGCCGGCGACCGAAGTGCCGCCGAATTTCTGTACAATGCGCGCCATCTATCGAACCTGCGCCGCCTAATATCCAATGATTAAGACGAGGGTGGGCCGGCCATCCCCGGCTCTAGTTGCCGGGGAAAGGGCGCGTATACATACTCTCCCCCCTGATGGCGAGGCAAGAACGGCGGCCCGGAGCGGAGCCAAAGTGGGGAAGGCATGAGCGGAGCAGGTTTGGCGGTCCCGGTGGCGGTCTTGGCGGTCGGTTTGGCCGCCGCCAACCCCGATAGCGCGGCCTTGACCCAGCTTGGCTTGGCCGGCGAATGGGCGATCGATTGCCAGAAGCCGCTCGGCGACGACAACCCCCATGTGACCTTCGCCGCGCCCGGCGACCAGCCCCCGCAATACATCGAAAGCGGCGCGCAAGGCCCGGTGGGCGCAGGATTCATCAGCAACGTCCGCGCGCTGTCGGGCGGGCAGATCGCCCTCACCCTCACCGTCACGGAAAATTTCGGCGGCCAGTCATCGACAATCGTCATGAACAACGTGGTGCTCAAGGACGGAAACCGTTTCCGCTTCTTCGAGGTCAAGACCGGGGACGGAAGGGTTTCGGTGAGCGGCGGCGTGGAAAAGACGAAAGGCGAGGCGACCAAGTGGCTGCAGAAATGCGGCGGATGAAAACGGCGCCTTCGCGCGCCGCCGCCAAGCCCAGCACCATCGACCCCGCCGAAATCGCGAGCTTCGGCAAGGTGGCGTCGAACTGGTGGGACCCCGAAGGCGAATTCCGCCCGCTCCACCGCCTCAACCCGGCTCGGCTTCAATTCATCCGCGACAATCTCGCGGCGCGATTTGGGCGCGACATCAAGAAGCCGCGGCCCTTCGCCGGGTTATCGCTGCTCGATATCGGCTGCGGCGGCGGCATCGTCGCCGAGCCGCTCGCCAGGCTCGGCTTCGCCGTCACCGGCATCGACGCCGACCGCACCGCGATATCGGTGGCGCGCGGCCACGCCAAGGAAGCGGGGCTCGAGATCGATTACCGCGCGGAAGCATCCGAGGATCTGGCGAGGCGGCGGCTCAAATTCGACGCCGTGCTGGCGCTCGAAGTGGTCGAGCATGTCGCCGATATCGGGCTGTTTCTCAAAACCGCCGCGGCGCTGGTGCGGCCGGGCGGCGCGCTCGTCGCCTCGACCATCAACCGGACGCCCCAGGCCTTCCTCTTCGCCATAATCGGCGCCGAATACGTCCTGCGCTGGGTCCCGCGCGGCACGCATCATTGGAGCAAGTTCGTGCGGCCCTCGGAGCTGGCGGCGGGATTGCGGGAAAACGGCCTGGATATAGGCGGGGCCGAGGGCCTGTCCTTCGACGCAAGGAACGGTTCCTGGCGGCTGGGCGGCGGATTGGCGGTCAATTATTTACTGTTTGCCAGCAAACCCAGGGGGAAATAACCTTATTAAACGCGGCCCGGCAGGGGGAAAACCCCCGGGCGGCGAGCATTCTCCTTCCCTGGGGAGGGCCGTTATGAGGCCCGGCGGGAGGATGCAGGGGGTCTTTCGATGGTGACATCATGAATGCATTTGCACCGCAACAGGGCGAGGCCGCTCGGCTGTCCGGCAAAATTAAGTGGTTCAACCGCAGCAAGGGTTTCGGCTTCATCGTGCCGGATGACGGCGCCGGCGACGTTTTCCTGCCTTTGGCCGTGCTCGAACGTTCGGGCTTCGGCGAGGCGCCCGACGGCGCCAGCGTCACCTTCGAATGGGTGCAGGGGCCGAAAGGCCGCGCCGCGGTTCAGGTGCTCGACCTCGATACCTCGACCGCGACGCCGCGCGCGCCCCGGGATCGCATAGGCGACCGTGGCGGCTATCGCGGGCGCGACGGCGGCGACGGTTATGGCGGCGGTGGCGGCTATGGCGGCGGCAACGACATGCAGCCAGGCCCGGCCGAAAGCATCGACGGCGTGGTCAAATGGTACGACCCGGCGCGGGGATTCGGATTCATCCTGCCCAATGACGGCGGCAAGGATATTTTCGTCCACATCACGGCGCTCCGGCGCTGCGGCATCGAGATGCTCGAGCCCGGCCAGCCGGTGCGGATGACGGTCTCGCAAGCGAGACGGGGCCGCGAAGCGGCCGCCATCGAGTTGCTGGCTTAAAGTCCTCGCTGATCTTTTGTTTTGCCGCTCCGTGGCGACCGAGCTTCTCGCCTAACCGGCCGGCCGCCGCATGATTGCCAAGCCCGACAGCGCGGCGAAAGCCGCCGCCACAAAAAATGCCACGCGATAGCTGTCGGTCAGGTCGATCATCAAGCCGAAGAGCGGCGGACCCAGAAGCGCGCCGACGAAGGTGAAGGCCAGCGCCCCGCCGGTGGCGCTGCCGGCCGCGCCCGGCGGCGCCAGCCGCGCCACCTCGGCCAGGAACACGCCGTTCCAGCCCAGCGCCACCGAGCCCAATAGGGCCGCGACCAGCCCCACCAAGGCGACCGGCCAGGAAGGCGTCACCATCGCCAGCGCCGCGCCGGTCGCGGCGATCGACAATCCCAACAGGCTCAAGGCCCGGTTCGGCGTCAGCAGACGGTCGGACAGCCAGCCCCACAATACCCGCCCCGCCATCCCCGCCGCCTGCGCCACCGCCATGATCAGCCCGGCCGTCACCAGGCCGATGCCGACCCGCTCGGTCAGGAAGGCGACGATAAAGGCGCTGACGCAAAGCTGCATCGCCGAATAGGCGAGCGAGGCGAGCGACAGGCGCCGTAACGCCGGAATGCCGAAGACCAGCTTCAAGGCCGCGAACACGCCGCCGCCGGTTGTGGGCGCCGCCGGATCGGCGTCGTCATCGAGGCTTTTGTGCAAGGGTTCGGAGGCCACGGCCAGGGCGAGACTCGCCGCCGCCACCGCCAAGGCCGCGCCCTTCCAGCCGAAAGCCAGCGTCAGCGGCGGCACCACCAGCCCGGCGAGCGCGCCGCCGAGCGGCACGCCGGTCTGCTTGATCGAGAAGATGAGGGCGCGGCGTTGCGGCGGCGTCTGGCGGATGAGGATGTGCGAGGAGGCCGGCGTCATCGGGCCGTAGCCGATGCCGATGAAACCCGCCCCCAGCACGACCAGCGGCAGCCACGCCGTCGTCAAGCATACGAGACCGAGGCCGCCGATGACCAGCCCGGCCTGGCTCACGCGGATGGCGCCGTAACGGCGCACCGGCCCGCCCGCGCCGGCGGCGGCGAAGCAGGCGGCGGCATAGATCACGGCGGTGAAGACACCGATGGCGTTGGTGCCGACGCCGATATCGGGCGCGGCCAATCCGACGAAGACCGGCGGCGTCAGCACCGTCATGGTGGCGAGCGCCTGGATGGCGAGCGTGGCGATGAGGGCGAGCATCGGGCGGTGCCGTCTCTATTCCGGGTCCGGGAGGGTCAATCTATCCACCGGTGACATCCAATGGACACGATTCCTGTGGATATCCGACTCCTAGGGATTGACCGGGTTTGGCTGCGTGTTACCGTATTTAGTGTCAGATTAAGGACACAACCACAATATATGGCGGGGATCGCACATGGAATCCATCTGGACGCCCGAGCTTATCCAAAACCTGTCCAAGCTTTGGGACGAGGGTCACTCGACGGCGGAAATCGGCCGCCGCCTCGGCATCAGCAAGAACGCGGTGGTCGGCAAGGCGCATCGCCTGGCGCTGACGCCGCGGCCTTCGCCGCTGAAGCGGCCGCCGGTGCGGCAACCGGCAACGGGCGGCGCCCAGCCCTGGGCCGCCGGCCAGGCCAAGAAGAACTTCGGCTAAGGGCGCGCGCGACAACAACAATACGGCAGGGGATCGCACATGGAATCCATCTGGACGCCCGAGCTTATCCAAAACCTGTCCAAGCTTTGGGACGAGGGTCACTCGACGGCGGAAATCGGCCGCCGCCTCGGCATCAGCAAGAACGCGGTGGTCGGCAAGGCGCATCGCCTGGCGCTGACGCCGCGGCCTTCGCCACTGAAGCGGCCGCCGGTGCGTCGTCCGGTGGCGGCCACCGCACCGAGCGGCGTCTGCTCCTGGCCGACCGGGCATCCCGGCGATAAAGACTTTGCTTTCTGCGGCAAGCGGCCGATGGCGGGCAAGCCTTACTGCGCCGAGCACGCGGCGATGGCCTATGTGCAGCCCAAGGCCCGCGGGACGAGCGCGGCCTAAATCAGAAAACGGGGGGCTGAACGAAGCGCGGGCTCAGCGGTAACGCCAGAGTCCGCGCTTCGCCGTTCGGGCGGCGCCTTCGGCCGGCAGATAATCGTAGCTCTGGCTGACATCAGCCAAGGCATAGCCCTGGATCACCAGATAGCGTCCGAGATCGGTGCCCTCCTCGTCGAGGCAGATGGCGCCGGGATCGCCGATCTGCCCGGAGGGCACGCGGCAGGCGACGATCGAATGGCCCGCGAGGCGTTGCTGCATCGCCGCCAGCACCGCGGCGTCGCAGGATAGCGGCTTGCCCTGGGCGTCGGCGCAGCGGTCCTGAACTTCGGGCGGACGCACGCCGAAGAGCCGCACCTTGAGCCCCGCGACCTCGATGCCGACGCCGCCGAGCGCGCGGGCGCGCCCGCTGAACACCGGCGGATTGGCCACCAGCGGCGCGAGCGGCCCGGCCGAACGCTGCGGCGGCAAGGGCGGCAGCGCGGCGACTTTGGCGGGCGCGGGCTTGGCGGCATTGGACGGTGCGCGGGGCGATTGGCCGGACGGTCCGACCGAGGGCACGTAGCTCGGCGGCGGCGATGCGTTGGGCCGCACCCGCACGGGATTGCCGAGGCGATCGCTGAGCGTGATCGGACCGATCGAGCGCGTCTGGGATTCGTCGGGCACGGGATGGAAGGCATAGGGCGCCACGGTCACCGTCGGCAAGTCGGGCGTGGGATTGGCGGGCGAACCGCCCGGGGCCGGTGGTGGCGGCGGCGACATCGCGATGGTCGGGGTGTCGAGGGCCAAGCCGGGCTGGGGCGCGAGGATGAGGGCATCAGCACCCCCCGCTTGCGGCAGGCGCAGCGCGTCCGGCGGCGGCGGCGTCAGGGCCGGCGCGGCGGCGTTACCCGGCGGTGGCGCTTCGGGCGCCGGGCCGGGAACCGGATTAGGCGCGCGGTCAAACCAGACGATCGCGGAACCTGCCAGCGCCGCCACCGCCAGCGCCGCCACAAGGTAACGGCGCAGGCTTTGCGCCCTCGCCGCCCTCGTCCAGGCCCGGCGCACCGGCGTCTCGCGCGCCGGCCCGGATGGCGGCGAGGGCGCGGATTCCGGCGCAAGCGCGGTTGCGGGATCGGACTTGGCTTGTGCCGGGGGTTGATTTTCGCTTGACATGCCGAGGCTAGGTCTGTGCTCTCTGGAGTTCGAATCGGGCGCGCCGCGTCAACGGAACATCGCTTTCGAGGTCATACCATGGGTTCATTCAGCTTGGTGCATTGGCTGGTGGTGCTGGCAATCGTCGTCCTTCTATTCGGAGCCGGCAAGCTGCCCCGAGTCATGGGCGACTTCGCCAAGGGCATCAAGGCATTCAAATCCGGCATGAAGGAAGACGACTCGGCCGAGACCAAACCGCCGCAACAGGTCAAGCCGCCTTCCGGCGACAATCACGGGGCGTGAAGCCCGCATCTCCAGACCGGTCCCGGCCATGAGCGGAGCGCGCTTCAAGCCTCTCTCCGAGAGCGAGATGACCCCGGCTCAAGCCCGCGTGGCGGCCGCGATTCTGGAAGGCCCGCGCAAGACTTTGCGCGGACCGTTTGTGCCCTTGCTCAGGAGTCCCGAACTGGCCGACCGCGTGCAGAAGCTCGGACTCTATTTCCGCTTCGAGACCAAGCTGCCGAAGCCGCTCAAGGAGCTGGCGATATTGGTGACGGCGCGTCATTGGGACGCGCAATTCGAATTCCACGTCCACCGAAAATTCGCGATCGAAGCCGGGCTCGCCCCCGCGACCTGCGCCGCGATCGCGCAAGGCGAGCGGCCCCCGGGGATGTCCGGGGACGAGACGCTGGTTTACGACTATGCGAGCGCGCTCCTGAAGACCAGGGGCGTGAGCGACGAACTCTTCGCGAAGGCCTTGCGGCGCTTCGGCGAGGAAGGCGTGATCGATCTCACCGTCTGCGTCGGCTATTACGGCATGATCGGGCTGACGCTCAACACCGACCGCACGCCGATCCCCGAAGGCGAAACGCCGCTTCCGCCGCTCAAGGACTGAAGCCGGCGCGCAGCCGGCCGCAGACCATGCGCGTCGACAATTTCGATTTTCCCCTGCCGCGCGGCTTGATCGCGGCACATCCCATCGCGCCGCGCGACGCTTGCCGGCTTTTAGCCGTCGCCGGAAGATTGGAAGACCGACGCATGACCGAGCTGCCAAAAATTCTGCGGCGCGGCGATGTGCTGGTGGTGAACGACACCCGCGTCATCCCGGCCCGGCTTTACGGCAAGCGCGGCAACGCCGCGATCGAGGCGACGTTGCACCGCGCCGAAGGACCGGGACGCTGGCGCGCCTTCGTCAAGGGCGCGAAACGCTTGAAGCCGGGCGACGTCATCGTATTCGCGGCGGATTTTGGCGCCAATGTCGCGGCGAAGTTTCCCGAGGGCGATGTGAGCCTGGAATTTTCCCGGCAAGGCGAGGATCTAAAACGCGCGCTCGAAGCCCATGGCGTCATGCCGCTGCCGCCCTATATCAAGCGCAAGCCCGGCGGCGAGACCCGCGACCGCGCGGATTACCAGACCATTTTCGCGCAAAACGACGGCGCGGTGGCGACGCCCACCGCCGGGCTGCATTTCACGGATGGCCTGCTCCAGGCGCTCGACCGGGCCGGGATTGGGCTTGAGCCCGTGACCTTGCACGTCGGCGCGGGTACGTTCCTGCCTGTGAAAGCGGCCGATACCAAGGATCACCGCATGCACGCCGAGACCGGATTCGTTTCGGCCGAGGCGGCGTCGCGCATCAACGCCGCGCGCCAGGCGGGCGGGCGCGTGGTGGCTATCGGCACAACCAGCATGCGGCTCCTCGAAAGCGCCGCCGGCGAGGATGGGAAGATCAAGCCCTTCGCCGGTGAAACCAGCCTCTTCATCACCCCCGGTTATCGCTTCCGCGCGGCCGATCTGCTGCTGACCAATTTTCATTTGCCGCGTTCCACATTGTTCATGCTGGTCTCGGCCTTCGCCGGCCTCGCGCGTATGAAAGAGGCCTATGCCCATGCGGTGGAGAAGCGCTATCGCTTCTTCTCCTATGGCGATGCCTGTCTGCTTTATCCGGAGCGAGCGGCATGAGCCTAAGCTTCGCGCTCATCAAAGAGGACGGCAAGGCCCGGCGCGGGCGAATCGAAACCGCGCATGGGAATGTGGACACGCCCGCCTTCATGCCGGTCGGGACATCCGCCACGGTCAAGGCGATGCGGCCCGAGGACGTGGCTTCGGCGGGCTTCGCCATGATTCTCGCCAACACCTATCACCTGATGCTGAGGCCCGGCGCCGAACGCGTGGCTTCGCTCGGCGGCCTGCACAAATTCATGAACTGGCAGGGGCCGATCCTCACCGATTCGGGCGGTTTCCAGGTGATGTCGCTGGCGAAGCTCCGGAAGATTTCGGAAGAGGGCGTGGCCTTCCGCTCGCATCTCGACGGCGACAAGCATCTCTTGACGCCCGAGCGCGCGATCGAAATCGAGCGGCTGCTGGACGCCGATATTTCCATGGCGTTCGACGAATGCACGCCTTTTCCCGCCACCGAGAAAGAGGCCGGGGCGTCGATGGAACTCTCGATGCGCTGGGCCGAGCGCTCCAAGCGCGCCTTCCAGGACAAGCCGGGCTATGGGCTCTTCGGCATCGGCCAGGGTGGGGTCTATCCCGGATTGCGGCTCGCCTCCGCCCAGGCCATCACCCAAATCGGCTTCGACGGTTACGCGCTGGGCGGGCTTGCCGTGGGCGAAGGGCAAGAGGCCATGCTCAAGGTTTTGGACGAAACCGTGCCGGCACTGCCCAAAGACCGGCCGCGCTATCTCATGGGCGTGGGCCGGCCGGAGGACATCGTCGAAGCTGTCAGGCGCGGCATCGATCTGTTCGATTGCGTGTTGCCGACGCGCTCGGGCCGGACCGCGCAAGCCTTCACGTCTTTCGGCGCGGTGAACCTGCGTAATGCGCGGCATTTGGACGACCCCCGGCCCTTGGACGAAACCTGCCCCTGCCCGGTCTGCGCGCGCTACAGCCGCGCCTATCTCCATCACCTCGCGCGTTCGGGCGAGATCCTGGGCGGCATGCTGTTGACCGAGCACAATCTCCGCTACTATGGCGGCTTGATGGAGGGCTTGCGCGGCGCGGTCGCGGCCGGGCGTTTGGCGGATTTCGCGGCCGATGTCGCCCGCGACCAGGCGCGCGGCGACAGGCCTGCTGGGTGAGCTTATGGCCAAGAACAAATACCGCGATTTGAAACTGCTCGGGCGGCACGCCCCGCTCCCAGCATCCCCCGATGAGGCGGTGCTGGAGCGCGCGGCCAATCCGCATCCAGGATCGGCTTATCTTGTCCGTTTCACCGCGCCGGAATTCACGTCGCTTTGCCCGGTCACCGGCCAGCCCGATTTCGCCCATTTCGTCATCGACTACGTGCCGGGGAAATACATCGTCGAGAGCAAGTCGCTGAAGCTGTTCCTGGGCTCGTTCCGCAACCACGGCGCCTTTCACGAGGATTGCACGCTGATGATCGCGCAGCGCGTGATCGAGGCGATCAAGCCCAAATATCTGCGCATCGGCGGCTATTGGTATCCGCGCGGCGGCATGCCGATCGACATATTCTGGCAGACGGGACCGGCGCCCAAGGATTTGTGGCTGCCCGATCAGGGGGTATCTCCCTACCGTGGACGATAGCGCCGCGCTCAAATCTTTCATCCGCGGCGAGGCGCTGGCCCTGGGCTTCGACGCGGTGGGGTTCGCCGCGCCCCAGTTGGCGGAAAATGCCCGCGCCGGCCTCGCCGATTTCCTGGCCAAGGGCTATCACGGCGACATGGGCTGGCTCGCCGAACGCGCTTCTTCCCGGAGCGATCCGCGGGAGTTATGGCCCGAAGCCAAAAGCGTGGTCGTGCTGGGCATGAATTACGGGCCGGACGGCGATCCGCTGCCGCTCTTGGCCGAGCGCGAGCAGGGCTATGTCTCGGTCTATGCGCGCGGCCGCGATTATCACGACCTCATCAAGGGCCGGCTCAAGATTCTCGCGCAGAAAATAACATCCCGCGCGCCATGCCCGCTCAAGGTGTTCGTCGACACCGCGCCGGTGATGGAAAAGCCGCTCGGGCAGAAGGCCGGCATCGGCTGGCAAGGCAAGCACACCAATCTGGTGTCGCGCGATTGGGGCTCGTGGCTTTTCCTGGGCGAGATTTATCTGAGCATCGAGCTGCCCGCGGACGCGGCCGAAACCGATCATTGCGGCGAATGCCGCGCCTGCCTCGATGTCTGCCCGACCAAGGCTTTCCCCGCGCCCTACAAGCTCGAGGCGCGGCGCTGCATCTCCTATCTCACCATTGAGCACAAAGGGCATATCGACGCCGAACTCAGGCCGCTGATGGGCAACCGCATCTATGGTTGCGATGATTGCTTGGCGGTGTGCCCGTGGAACAAATTCGCGCAAGCGACCCGCGAGGCCTCGTTCAAGACCCGGCCGGGCTTGGAGGCACCCGCGCTCGCCAATCTTGCCGGGTTCAATGACGGGCAATTCCGCGCCTTGTTCTCGGCCTCGCCGGTGAAGCGCATCGGCCGCGACCGGTTCTTGAGGAACGTGCTGATCGCCATCGGCAATAGCGGTGAGCCCGGCTTGGCGCGGGCGGCTCGGGGCAATCTCGCCGATCCCTCGCCTTTGGTGCGCGCCATGGCGGCGTGGGCGCTGAAGCGGCTCGATCGGCCCGGTTTCGCCGCCGCGCGCGGCCATCATCTCGGCCATGAAACCGATCCCGCTGTCCGGGCGGAATGGCAGCCGGATTAGGCCGGTCTGCGCGTATTATTTTACAGCGGGCATGGAAAGGGCGAGGAAGCGGCCATTGATAACTGGCCGCCGCCTCGCCCTTCCGGAATGAACCCGTCTTCCAGAAGTAACCGCGCGAGGAAAATCAGCCCGGAAGCGCCGTGCCGAGCCCGGTTTCGCTGTGGAACAGCGAGGACCGGCGGCGCCGCATCAAGGCCATTCCGAGCAGCCCCATGCCGAGGAGTCCAAGCGACGCGGGCTCGGGCACCGACTGCATGTTCGCGGTGATGTTGATCGTGTCGTTCACGTTGCCGGCGCCGGTCGTGGTGATCGTATAGACGGCGGTCTCCGAATAGGGTCCAGCTAGAGATGGCGTGTTGTTGAGCGAGACTGACGTCCCGATAGACGCGAAATTCGCCGACGCCAGCTGCGTTCCGGTGTACAGCCCGTTGCTGGTGTTGATGAGAGTTTGCTCTTCGACCGTCGTGCCTATTCCGTTGAGCAGGTTGGACGTAAACGAGCTGAGGAACGAGCTGACCCCGGTCGGGGAACTGAGACCCTGTTCCGTCACATAGACGGTGAGCACGTTGGAACCGGCGCCGGCCCCGATGTTGAGCGAATTCGTCAGGAGTTGCGGCTGGGCTATGGCCGGAGCGCCGCTGACACTGATGTTGTCGGCGGTGTAAGTCCCGAAGGCGCCGCTGAACGCGACGGTTCCGGTGCCCCCGTCGGTCGCGACGGTCGAGATGGGGCCGCCATTCTCTTCCAGGCCGATCGAGATCAAGGTTGCTTGCGCCGGAGACGCCCACAACAGTGGCGTGAGAAGAAGTGCGGTGGCGGTGAGAGCGAGCTTGCGCATTTTGGGTTCCTCTTGCGGAAATCGTTGTGCCTGGGTGACTTTGCAAAGGCGGGACCAGCCTTTGCTTTTCAAGGACTTAGCTCCTTCGAGGATCGGCGAGACGGTTAATTTGTAAAACTTGCTGACGCTGTTCGAAACCGAGCGCCGTCGCGGCTGTGCCGAACCGAATGAACCGAATTGGTCGAAGGCCATGGGCCACCTATGCACCAATGTTTCCGGGACAGGATTGTCCCGGCGCGAATTGGCAACGCATAGAGCATCGCGAAGAAACATGTTTAATTTCAATTGTTATCGATTCACATTCGATTCGAATTTTGCTAAAATTTTTTGAAAATTATCGCGAATGAAATTTCCGCGGCTCCGCGGTTGCCTGCGGTCGGCTAGGCGACCTTGCTGAAGACTCGTTCGGCCGGAAGATGGAGGCTGGCGATGAGGCCGTTCTCGGGCGAGGGCGCGAGGCGGAAGGAGCCGCCCTGGGCCTCGATCAGCACCCGGACCATGGCGAAAGCGCCGTTCTTGCCGGTCTCGTCCGAATCGGGCGGCGGGCCGGAATCGCCAATCTCGACGGTCAGGCCGCCCTCCGGGCCAAGCTCGGCGCGGACCGTCACCTGGCCGCCCTGGTGCGAGCGCGCGATGGCGTGATTGACCAGCCGCAGCAGGATTTCCTTGAGCGCGCGTTCGGAGCATTTGATCTCGCCGGCATCGCTTGCCACCGCGGCGTCGATCGTGACGCCGGCCTGGGCCGCCAGCGGTTCAGCCAGATAGACCGCCGTTCCAACCAGCGAAGCCACCTCGACCGTTTCCTCCGGCGCAGGCGGCTCACCCGCATTCTCGGCGAGCCGCGCCTCGAGCCGTTTCAAATCGGTGATGTCGCGCATGGTGCCGACGATCTTCAGGAGATTGCCGCTCTCATCATGCACCTGCCGGCTTTCGCAACGCAGGATGCGGCTTTCGCCGTCGGCGCGCAAAATCTGGAACTCGATCGGCTGATGGATGTCCTCGCGCGTCAGCGAGGCGAGCCAGGCGGCGGCCCGGGCGCGGTCGTGCGAATGGATGAGTGAAATGAGGCGTGCGCGCGAGGCGATGCCGTTCTCGGGCGTGAGACGGAACAGCCGGAACATGTCGTCCGACCAGAGAATGCCGCCGGTGGCGATGTCCCATTCCCAGCTGGCGATCGAGGCGACTCGCTGCACGTCGGCGAGGATGGATTGGCTCTGCTTCTGCGCGCCCTCGGCGGCGTTGCGCCGCGCGCGCTCCTCGGTGAATTGATGCGAGACGTCGGCGAGCGCCTGGCCGAGCGCCGCCAGTTCCTGGACCGGCGCATCGAAATTCATCGGATGGCGGGGATCGCCCAGCGTCTTGGCGGCCTCGATCAGGTCTTGCAGCGCGTGCTCGAAGCGGTGCGTGAGCCAGAACCAGCAGCCGACGCCCAGCGCGAAGGCGGATGCCAGGCCGATGCCCGCATAGGCCAGATCCAGCCCGGCGGTTGCGACGGCGTAAACCACCGCCACGCCGCCCAAAACCGGTGCCAGGCTCGCTAACAGCAGCAGCAGGAAATAGGTCTTCAAGCCGGGCGGGGATTTCATGCCGTGATATTGGCCCGGCAATCGTGAACGGAGCTTAAAGAAGCCGGGCGATGGTTAACGGTTTCTTGACGGCATCGGCCCGGGCGGGATCAGCCCAGGCGGACATAGTCGTATTCGAGCGGCAGCTTGTTTACGCCGCGATCCGGCGCCGCGATCCAGCCCGCCATCTTGCCGGGCGCGGTTTCGGCCTTCATCAGGCTCTTGACGAATTCCTTGTCGGAGGAGGACGGGACCCAGGAATCCCGCCCCACCTCCCACGCCGCCCGGTCGATCACCTTGCCAATCGGGTCGACCGTAATTCCCGCCCAGGCGCCGAGACTGCGGTGGAAACGCGGGTTCGGCAAGGCGAGGCGGAAGGAGAACCCGGCCTCCTCGATCATCTTGTTCCAGCGCCGCACGCCGACTTCGCAATCGCGGGCATAGGAAAGGCGCATCACCTCGTTCATGGCGTTGCGGAGCGGCACCTGTTCGACCCCGCCCGGCATCGCCACGTCGAGCGCGCCTTCGGTGCAACGGTGATCCTCGTACCGGCCTTCATCGGGCCGGCCCTTGATGCCCGATGCGAAATAGGCGGCGGCGTTGGTGGAAATCTCCGCGCCGAAGAGATCGAGCGAGGAGCTGAACCAGAAATTGAGATAACGCTGGATGGTGGGCAGATCGATGGCGCCCGCCGCTCGCACTTTCTCGGGCTCGTCGCGCTTCAAATCCTTCATCACCGCGAGCGTGCGCGCGACGATGCGGCTGATGCCGTTGACGCCCACCATCATGTGATGCGCCTCTTCCATCAGCATGAAGCGGCAGGTGCGCGCCAGCGGATCGAAACCGCTTTCGGCCAGGCTCATGAGCTGGAACTTGCCGTCGCGGTCGGTGAAATAGGTGAACATGAAGAAGGACAGCCAATCCTCGATCGGCTCGTTGAAGGTGGACAGGATGCGCGGCCGGTCGGCGTCGCCCGAATGGCGCGAGAGCAATTCCTCCGCCTCCTCGCGGCCGTCGCGGCCAAAATAGGCGTGCAGCAGATAGACCATGGCCCAGAGATGGCGGCCTTCCTCGACATTGACCTGGAACAGGCTGCGCAAATCATAAAGCGAGGGCGCGGTGTGGCCGAGGAGCCGCTGCTGCTCGACCGAGGCGGGCTCGGTGTCGCCCTGGGTCACGATCAGCCGGCGCAGCGTGGCGCGGTGCTCGCCCGGAACCTGCTGCCAGACGGGCCGGGCCATCTCATCGCCGAAGCCGATGCGGCGGCCGGCTTCGGGTTCGGTGAGGAAAATGCCCCAGCGGTAATCCGGCATCTTCACCTCGCCCCAGCTCGCCCAGCCCTTGGCGTCGACCGAGGTGGCGGTACGCAGATAGACCCCGGCCTCGCGGAAATCGGACGGGCCCATCTCGCGCCACCAATCGAGAAATTTGGGCTGCCAATGCTCGAGCGCGCGCTGCAGCGTGGCGTTGGCGCCGAGATCGACGTTGTTGGGGATGCGTGCCTGATAGTCGATCGCCATGGCGTCTCCTAAACCCGGTCCCAGTCGAAGCGCGGCTTTTGCCCGGTGCCGAAGCGCTTCAAGGCGCCTTCCGCGCCAGTGGCGTTGGGCCGGTTGAAGATCCAGTTCTGCCAAGCCGAAAGCCGGCCGAAGATGCGCGTCTCCATGGTTTCCGGCCCGGCGAAGCGCAGATTGGCTTCGAGCGCGGTGAGCGCGTCGGGCGAGAGCGACGCGCGCTCCTCGAGCGCGAGCCGGATTTCCTCTTCCCAATCGAGCGCGTCGGGTGCGGCGGTGACGAGGCCAAGATCACGCGCGGCTGCGGCGTCGAGCGCCGCGCCCTTATGATTGAGCGCCGATGCGACCGGCGCGGGTGCTCCGCAGAAGCGGGTTTCGAGCCGGGACAGATTATTCACCATCGGATAGAGCCCGGCATTCGCCTCGCCCAGAATCACGCGCGGCGATTCATTGTTGCCCGATCCCAGATCGAGCATGTAGGAGCGGTCGGCGGCAAGCGCGAGTTCGAATAACGTGCCGGCGAAGCACGAACCGCGCTCGATCAGCGCGATCAGGCTCTTGGAGGAAACGTCGAGGCGTTGCAGCGTGCGGCGCAGATAGCCGATGGTTTCGCGCACGAGCCAGTGGCCGCGCTCTTTCAGCATCAGCGCGTCGCTCGCCAGCGCGGTCTCGGGCTCGCCGCTGGTCTTGAGGATGAGTGTACCGATCGCGGTCTCGTTGAGCCGCAACATCAGGATCGCGTCGTCCAATTCGCGCGCCAGGGCCAAGGGCCACCACGAAGCGCCCTGGGCCAGAATCTCGTCGAGGCCGCGCGGCGCCTTATCCGGCCCCATGACCGTGAGCGTCGCCAAACGCGCCGGGCGGTCGATAGTCACGGTGACATGGGGATAGCGGTAGCCTTGGTCGTCGATTGCGCGCGCCAGCGGAGGCAAGGAAACGCCCTTGGCGCTTTCAGGCCGGCCGCTGGTCTTGGCGAGATCTCGCGCGCGGTCGCTCACCAGTTCGGCGAATTTCTGCGGCGGCGCGGCGGCGTCGATCAGATTCCATTCCTTGGCGCGGGCGGCCCGCACGCCCTCGGATGTGGTGCAGAAGAGATCGGCCAGATCGCGGCGCACCTTGCGCTTGTCGGTCAGGCGCGACAGCCCGCCCGTGCCCGGCAACACGCCGAGCAAGGGCACTTCGGGCAGGCTCACGGTCGAGGAGCGGTCGTCGATCATCACGATCTGGTCGCAGGCGAGCGCCAGCTCATAGCCGCCGCCGGCGCAGGTGCCGTTGACCGCTGCCAGGAATTTCAAGCCGTCATGCCGGCTCGAATCCTCCATGCCGTTGCGCGTCTCGTTGGTGAATTTGCAGAAATTGACCTTTAAGGCGTGCGACGAGGACCCCAGCATGTAGATATTGGCGCCGGCGCTGAAGAGCCGCTCCTTGGCGCTGGTGAGCACGACGACGCGCACCGCGGGATGCTCGAAGCGGACGCGATTCAACGCGTCGGCCAACTCGATATCGACGCCGAGATCGTAGGAGTTGAGCTTGAGCTTGTAGCCGGGAACGATTCCGCCATCCTCGGCGACGTCGAGCTTCAACGTGGCCACCGGCCCCTCGGCCGAGAGTTTCCAATGGCGATAGCGTCCGGGATCGGTGTCGAAGGCGATCAGGCGCGTCTCTCCCCGCAAGGCCCTGTTTTTAAGCGCTGGGGGTCATACTCCGCCGCCGGAGAATTCGGGTCAAGCAGCCGGCATAGGGGCCTGGCCGCGGAAAGACGCGGCGTTTGCCGTGCCGGGCGCGGCGCGGCGGAAACCGCCGAGTGGATAATCCGCGAGATTGGCCAGCTCGAGCTTGACGAAATTAGCGTCGAGCAATTCGCCGAAGCGGTGCGATGTCACCGCCTCGACGAGCGATTGGCGCGGCGCCGAGAATACCAGGCCGCGCTGGCGGGCGAGCGGGCGCTTCGGCTCGCGCGCGCGGACCGGAATCCGGCGGGTCTCGCCGCCGACATTGAAGGCGACGAAATCGAGGCCGCGGCGGAAAGGCTTGGCGCACTTGACGAAGCAATCGAGCCGGAACCATTCCGCCGCCGAAAGCCGGTCGGACCAGTCATCATTGCCCGTGCCCTGCGGCAAGGCTTCCGCCGAAGCCGCGACGAAGCAAGGCGAGGCGGCCGAGGCCGCCATGGCGAGCGCGATCCGGGCATAGGGTTCGATCGGCTTGGCCTGGGCGCTCCAATGCGAGGCGACATCGTTCCAGGTCACGCGCCCGGCATCGGCCCAGCGTGAGTCCTCGCGCGCATGGATATGCGGCTCGGATGCCGCGTAATGCGTCACGCCGAGACGGTCGCAGAGTGATCCGAGTTCCCGCACCGCGCGGCTTTTGTCGGGGCCGAAAGCGGGTTCCGGCAAGGCCAAGAGGCAGGAGCGTTGGTATCGCCGCGCCAGCCGGCGCAAGAACCGCTCCGCGCCGCCGAAGGGCGAGTCGTTCTTGACGATGATCAGCAAGCCGCCGGCGTCGACCGCCAGAACCGCGCCGTAATCGGATTCGACGCACATCAATTTGAGGCCCCGGGCGATCTCGACCCAGATTTTGGGGGCCAGGCTCCTGGCGGCGAAGCCCTCGGCCGAGAGCCGCGCGCGGGCAGCGGGATCGAAATTTTCAGGCAACAGAATGTCGCAGCCGGCGCCGATCGCCCGCAGCGAGGGCAGATGGGCGCGGCCATCGACGCCGCGCGATAGGAAGACGTAAGGCGCGCGCAACACGCTTTTCACCGTGGCTGGCGCCAGATCGCGTTCGCGCCCCCAGCTGCCAAAACACGCCGATCCGGAAAGCCACGGATCCACGGCCAGCATCGGCACGCCGGCGCGCGTCAGCAGCATCGACGTGTCGCCCAAGGTTTCGAAAATCCAGCCCATCGCGCTTCTCCCGCCAAAAACAAAAAAGATTCCCCGGCGCGTGGAGGACGCGCGGGCTGGCGGAGGCGTCGATGCGGTTTTTAGAGGCGCGGGGCGGCGCATCTTTTTCTTCTGCCCCGGCGAGGCGGCATGATCGGCAATCGGCCCTGGTTAATGCAAGCGCCAATTATCGTTAAATACCGGAGATGGTCGGTATTAGGTAGCAAACGCACCTATTAGTTTTTGATAGTACTGAATGGCTGGATGTGGTGCGGGGTCCTGTTAAAAACCCCGAACAGATTCAAGATTCCTATTATCACCAGTACCGTAAGCAAGATTGCGAGAGATTGCGGGCGCGGCGGCGGCTTACGACGGCGGCTCATACTCCCTCCCATGCCTATGCAGCGAGGATAGGACGGCTCAGGGATGACGCCTACCCTGATCTCCAGGGTATTAAGGCATTCCCACCTGTCCCGTTTAATCCCGGATAATCCCAGGAAATCCCGGTTAGGTGCGTTCGCTATCTAATACCGGAGATGGTTGACAGATCGCGGGCCGGCCCCATTCTGGGCGGAAGATGGGCCGGGCAAACAATTTCGATCTGTTGCGCCTGCTGGCGGCGGTGTCGGTGATCTTCTCTCACGCCTTCCTCTTGGGCGAGGGACGGCAAGACATCGAGCCGCTGATGAGGGCGACCGGCGGCCAGGCCATTCTGGGCATCGTCGGCGTGTTCGTGTTCTTCGTCATCAGCGGTTTTCTCGTCACCATGAGCTTCGAAGCGACATCCTCGGCGCCGCGGTTCCTCATGAAGCGCGCGCTTCGAATCTATCCCGGGTTCATCGTCTGCCTGTTGCTTTCGGCGCTGGTGCTGGGGCCGTTCGTGACATCCCTGCCCGTGAGCGATTATTTCCGCCACCCCGACACTTGGCGTTATATCGCCTGGAACCTGCTGATGGATGCCGACCAGAATTCGCTGCCGGGTGTGCGGTTCAGCGGCTTCGCCGCCGGATCGGTGGTGGACGGGCCGCTCTGGACGCTGCCCTGCGAAATCCTGATGTATCTCATGGTCTGCGCGATGGGGATGGCGCGGCTTATCCGCTTGCCGGCGATCGCGCTGCTCATGGCCGTGGGCTTGGTATGCGTGTTGTTCGACACCACCTCGATCGACGGCGTGTGGCCGAGCGCGGGCTGGCTCCTGCCCTTCTTCGCCGCCGGCATGGCGCTTTACCGCCTCAAGGACAGCGGCATTTTCCGCGCCGATTTCGCGCTCCTTGCCGCCGCCGGGCTGATCGCGAGCGCGGCCCTGCATTGCTTCGTGCTGCTCTTCCCGATCTTCGGGGGATATCTGGTGATCTATCTGGCGCTGGAAAAACGCCTGCCTTTGGTGAGGGCCGCCGCCTGGGGCGATCTTTCCTACGGGCTCTATATTTATGGCTGGCCGGTCGAACAGATGGTGGTGCGGCTTTCGGGCGGGCAAGCCTACTGGGGCAAGGTGTTCGCGATCTCGCTGCCGGCGGCGGCGGCCTTGGCATTTCTCTCCTGGCATCTGGTGGAAAAGCGCGCCCTCGCCTTGAAGCCGCGGCGCGTGGCCCGATAAGGGCGAAGCAAATAAAAGGGCCGAAATGCCCATGCCCCGCTTAAGGCTTGACGCCGCCCGATCCCTCGCCAAACATCACGGCCAAGCACGAAAAAGCCCCGCAACGGGGGTGTTTCCAGGGGAGGCCGCCTTGTCCGCCGATGGCCATGCCACGGCCAAGCCGCATATCTCGATCCCGCGCGATTACAACGCCGCGGTCGATCTGGTCGAGCGGCATCTCAAGGCCGGCCGCGGGCGGAAACCCGCCTTCATCGACGACCGCGAAAGCTTGAGCTACGCCCAATTGGCCGAGCGCGTCGACCGCGCCGCCAATGCGCTCCGGAAGCTCGGCATCGAGCCCGAAAGCCGCGTACTGCTCTGTCTTCTCGACACCGTCGATTTCCCGGTCGCGTTCCTGGGCGCGATTAAGGCCGGAATCGTGCCGGTGCCGGTCAACACGCTGCTGACAACCGCCGATTACGACTTCATGCTGCGCGACAGCCGGGCCAAGGCGCTGATCGTTTCCGACGCGCTCCACGACAAGCTGGCGCCGGTGCTCGCCAGCCAGCCCGAATTGAAACATGTGATCGTGTCGGGCGCGAAGGCCCCGGCGGGCCGCCTCCATTTTTCCCAACTCCTGACCGAGGCGGAGCCCAAGGCGAAGGCAGCCGCCACCACCAGCGACGATGCCTGTTTCTGGCTTTATTCCTCGGGCTCGACCGGCGCGCCCAAGGGCGCGGTGCATCTCCACTCGCATCTGATCCTTTCCGCCGAGCTTTACGCCAAGCCAGTGCTCGGCATCCACGAAAGCGATCTGGTGTTTTCGGCGGCAAAGCTGTTCTTCGCCTATGGGCTCGGCAACGCGCTGACGTTCCCGCTGACCGTGGGCGCCACATCGCTGCTGATGGCGGAGCGGCCCGCGCCGGCCTCGGTATCCCGCATCCTGAAGGAAAAACGGCCGACCATCTTTTATGGCGTGCCGACGCTTTACGCCGCCATGCTGGCGAGCCCCGATCTGCCCAAGCGCGCGGAGACCGCGCTCAGGATTTGCGTCTCCGCCGGCGAGGCCTTGCCCGAGGATATCGGCAAGCGCTGGACCAAGCACTTTGACGTGGAAATCCTCGACGGCCTCGGCTCGACCGAGATGCTGCATATTTTCCTCTCGAGCCGCCCGGGCGAGGTGCGGTACGGGTCGACCGGCAAACCGGTGCCTGGTTACGAGCTGCGGCTCCTCGACGAAGAAGGCAAGCCGGTGAAGGATGGCGAGATCGGCGAGCTCCAGGTATCGGGCCCGACCAGCGCCGCCTGCTATTGGAACAACCGCGAGAAGAGCCGCGACACTTTCCTCGGGGCATGGACGCGCAGCGGCGACAAATACACGCGCGACGCCAAGGGCTATTACACCTATTGCGGCCGTACCGACGACATGCTCAAGGTCGGCGGCATCTATGTCTCGCCCTTCGAGGTCGAGGGCGCGCTCGCCACCCACCCGGACGTGCTGGAAGCGGCGGTGGTGGGCCATGAGGACGAGCAGAATCTCGTCAAGCCCAAGGCCTTCGTCGTGCTAAAGCCGGGCAAGGCGGGCTCGGCCGATCTGGCCTCGGCGCTCCAGGAGCATGTGAAGGAACGCCTCGCGCCCTATAAATTTCCGCGCTGGATCGAATTCGTGGGCGAATTGCCCAAGACCGCAACCGGCAAGATCCAGCGTTTCAAACTGCGTCGACGCAAGCGAAACTGAACCATCAACAGGGGACGGACACCATGACCATCGAAACCAAGACCGCCAGCCGGCGGCGCGTGTTGCAAGGACTGGCGGCGGGCGCAAGCGTGGCGGCGGCATCGACATTCATGCCGGCGCGTTTTGCCCTCGGCCAGCAGGCCAAGCTGCGGCTCGGTCTCATGCTGCCCTATACCGGGACCTATGCCGCGCTCGGCAAGAACATCGACGACGCGCTGCGTTTGGCCATCAATGAGAAGGGCGGCAAGCTCGGAGGCCGCGCGGTCGAGTACGTCACGCTCGACGACGAATCCGATCCGGCCAAGGGCGCCGACAACGCCAACAAGCTGGTGACCGGCGACAAGGCCGATTTCATGATCGGCACGGTGCATTCGGGCGTGGTGATGGCGATGGTCAAGGTGGCGCGTGACACCGACACCATGCTGATCATCCCCAATGGCGGCGTCGGCGCCGCCACCGGCGCATTGTGCGCGCCCAACATCTTCCGCACCTCGTTCTCGAACTGGCAGCCCGCCTATGCCATGGGCAAGGTGGCGGCGGCCGAAGGGCGCAAGACCGCGGCGGTTATCTCGTGGGATTACGCGGCGGGCAAGGAATCGACCGACGGCTTCACCCAGGGCTTCACCGAAGGCGGCGGCAAGACCATCAAGGAATTGTTCCTGCCCTTCCCCACCGTCGAGTTTCAGCCCTTGCTGACCGAGATCGCGGCGGCCAAGCCCGACGTGGTCTATGCCTTCTTCGCGGGCGGCGGCGCGGTCAAATTCGTCAAGGACTATGCCGGGGCGGGGCTCAAGAGCTCGTTCCCGCTGGTCGGGCCGGGATTCCTCACCGACGGCACGCTCGAGGCCCAGGGCGATTCCGCGCAAGGACTGGAAACGACGCTGCATTACGCCGACGGGCTGCCTTTCGCCAAGGACAAGTCCTTCCGCGAGGCCTTCAAGAAAGCGACCGGGCGCGACGCCGACGTCTATGCGGTGCAAGGCTATGACACCGGCACGCTGCTGATCTCGGGCCTGGCGGCGGTGAAGGGCGACATCAAGGCGCGCGCGGCGCTGGTGGGCGCGATGGAGAAAACGGTGTTCCACAGCCCGCGCGGCCGGTTCACCCTCTCCAAGGCGCATAACCCCATCCAGAATATTTATCTGCGACGGGCGACGGGGAATCAGAACCTGTTCGTGCGCATCGCGGTCAAGGATTTGGCCGACCCGGCCAATGGCTGCAAGATGGCGTGAGGCGGACGGATAACGGCGATCGGCTTTCGGTCCTTTGCATTTTCCCGTTTGGGCTGATAGCTGATTGCCGATGTCCGACAGCGCCGTCTTCTTTCTCATCCAGATCCTGAACGGCGTCCAGGAAGGGCTGTTGCTCTTCCTGGTGGCGAGCGGGCTTACCCTGGTCTTCGGCATCATGGGCGTGATCAATTTGGCCCATGGCAGCTTCTATATGCTGGGGGCTTATCTCGCCTTCGCGCTGGCCCAACTCACCGGTAATCTCTTTATCGCCATCCTGCTGGCGGTGCCGCTCGCCATCGTTTTCGGTCTTTTGCTCGAGGCGCTGCTGTTCCGCCCGCTTTACGCGCGCGACCATCTCTATCAGGTGCTGTTGACCTACGGCCTCATCCTGGCGCTGGAGGAGGTTCGCAGCCTGGTCTTCGGCGACGACGTGCATGGCGTGGCCGTGCCGCGTTTCCTCGATTTCTCGATCCATTTGAAGGGCGCGCTGAGCTACCCCGCTTATCGCCTCTTTATGTCCGTGATGTGCCTAGCGATCGCAGGGGGCCTATGGCTCGTGATCCAGAAGACCCGGCTCGGCATGGCGATCCGCGCCGGATCGGCCAATCGCGAGATGGTGCAGTCGCTCGGCATCGACATCGCCTGGGTCTATCGCGCGGTGTTCGCGCTGGGCGTGGCCTTGGCCGCTTTCGCCGGCATGATCGCGGCGCCGGTGGCCTCGGTCTTTCCCGGCATGGGCAACCAGATCCTGATCATCTCCTTCGTCGTGGTGGTGATCGGCGGTATCGGCTCGATCAAGGGCGCGTTCCTGGGCTCGCTGCTGATCGGGCTCGCCGACACCTTCGGCCAGGTCTTCGCGCCCGAACTCGCCGGCATGACGGTCTATGTGCTGATGGCGGCGGTGCTGCTGTGGCGTCCGGCCGGCCTCTTCGGCAGGAATGCCGTGCGATGAAGCCCCGCGCTTACGTCGAACCCTTGCTCCTGGCGCTGGCCCTCATCGCGCTGGCGCTCTTTCCGCTGCTCGGGGCCAAATTCTACCTCCAGCTTTTCGCCAAGATCATGATCATGGCGGTCTTCGCCATGAGCCTCGATCTGCTGGTGGGTTATGCCGGGCTGGTGAGCTTCGGCCACGCCGCCTTTTACGGCATCGGCGCCTATATGCTGTGGTGGCTCTCGCCGCAATATGCCGCCGCCAATTTCTGGCTCACTCTGCCGGCGGCGATGGCGGCGGCGGCGCTGGCGGCGATGGCGATCGGGCTCTTGGTGCTACGCTCCTCCGGCGTCTATTTCATCATGGTGACGCTGGCCTTCGCGCAGATGTTCTTCTATTTCGCCACCGGCTCGAAATTCTTCGGCGGTTCGGACGGCGTCTATGTCTATGTGAAGCCCGCGGCCTTCCTGTTCGATCTGGACGGCGTGGCGCATTTCTATTATCTCGCGCTCGCCGCGATGGCGGGAACCTATCTGCTGCTGCGCGGGGTTACCCTGACGCTGTTCGGCCGGGCCTTGCTCGGCATCAAGAGCAACGAGACGCGCATGCGCTCGCTGGGATATTCGACCTTCGGCTACAAGCTCGCCGCCTTCGCGCTGGCCGGATCGCTGGCGGGGCTAGCCGGATATCTCGACGCCGCGCAATACGGCTTCGTCAATCCCGATCTCTTCGGCTGGCGGCTTTCGGGTCTCGCGCTGATGATGGTGATCCTGGGCGGCATGGGCACGCTCTACGGCCCGATTGTCGGCGCTTTCGTCCTGGTGCTGTTGCAGGACACGCTCTCCGACGCGACCAAACATTGGCTTTTGCCGTTGGGAATTTTCATCATCCTGGCGGTGCTGTTTCTGCCGCGCGGCTTGAGCGGGCTGGCGCGGCGGGCGGAGGGTCCCCATGGTTGAGCCGGTTCTGGCCGCGCGCGGCCTGGCGCGGCGCTTCGGCGGCCTGACTGCGGTCGATGGCGTGTCGCTCGATCTCGCACCCAACCGCATCCACGCCGTGATCGGCCCCAATGGCGCGGGCAAGACCACGCTGGTCAATCTGATTTCGGGGGAACTCAAACTCAGCGCCGGCAGCGTGATGTTCGAGGCGCGGGAGATCGCCGGTCTGCCGCCCGCGCGCATCGCGCGGCTCGGCATCGCGCGCAGCTATCAGCGTGTCAACATCTTCGCCGGATTTTCGGCCTTCGAGAATTGCCGCTTGGCGGCGCAGGCGCGGCAAGGCGGCTTCTGGCAGGCCTTGCGCCCGGTCCGTACCGGGCGCGATCTCGAGGCGCAAGCGATGCGCGCGCTGCGCCTGGTCGGATTGGGCATGGGCGGGCGCGCCGCCGGCCAGCTTTCCCATGGCGAGCAGCGCCAGCTTGAAATCGCCATGACGCTCGCGATCGCGCCCAAGGTGCTGCTCCTGGACGAGCCGCTTTCCGGCATGGGGGCCGCGGAATCGCGGCGCATGACCAGACTCATAAAACGCCTCGCCAAGGACCACGCCATTCTCTTGATCGAGCACGACATGGACGCGGTGTTCAGCATCGCCGACCGGCTCACCGTGATGGTTGAGGGCAAGGTGCTCGAAACCGGCAAGCCCGGCGCGATCCGCAAGAGCCGCGCGGTACGCAAGGCCTATCTCGGAGGCCGGGCATGAAAGCGGCGCCGTTGATCGAGGCAAAAGGCCTTCATGTCTTCTACGGCGAAAGCCATATCCTGCACGGCGTCGATTTCAGCGTGCGCGCGGGCGAGACCGTGGGCCTACTCGGCCGCAACGGCATGGGCAAGACCACGCTGCTGCGCGCGCTTTTGGGGCTGACGCCGCCGCGCCGGGGCCATGTCCGCATCCGGGGCAGCGACATGACCGGCGCCAAGCCTTACCGGATCGCGCGCCAGGGGATCGCCTTCGTGCCCGAGGGGCGTGGCATTTTCCCCACTCTGTCGGTGAAGGAGCACCTGATTCTGGCGGCCAGGCAAGCGCCGGGCGGAGGGCTCAAAGCCCGGGCAGGGTGGGATTTGGGCCGCGTGCTCGAAACCTTTCCGCGCCTCAAGCGCCGGCTCGATCTGCCGGGATCGCTCTTGTCCGGCGGCGAGCAGCAGATGCTGACCATCGGCCGCGCGCTCATGGCCAATCCCGCGCTGATCATCCTCGACGAGGCGACCGAAGGCCTGTCGCCGGCGCTCACCCGGGAAATCTGGGCGATCCTCCGCAAGTTGCGCCAGGGCGGCATCGCCTGCGTCATCGTCGACAAGAATTTCGCCGCGGTGAGCGCGCTTTCCGACCGTTGCGTCGTGCTGGTCAAGGGCCGCGTGGTGCTGGAAGGCGGCGCCAAGGATCTGGCGAAAAAGCGCGCGGCCCTGCACCGCCATTTGGGCGTGTGAGCGATCCATGCCCTTCGTCAATCTCGCCGGCCACCGCATCGAATACCAGGACTTGCCGCCGACGCGCCCGGGCGGGCCCGAATTGATCGTGCTGCATGAGGGGCTCGGATCGCTTTCGATGTGGCGCGATTTCCCGGAGAAGCTCGCCGCCGCCACGGGTGCCCGCACGGTGACCTATTCGCGCTGGGGCTACGGCAATTCGGCGCCGATGATGATTCCTCGCCCGATCGACTACATGCACCGCGAGGCGCTCGAAGATCTGCCGGCGTTGCGCGACGCGCTCGGCATCGCCGATCCCATCCTGGTCGGCCACAGCGACGGCGGCTCGATCGCGCTCATCCATGCCGGCGCGGGCAAATGGAAAGTGCGGGCGCTGGCGCTCGAAGCGCCGCATGTCTTCGTCGAGGGCATTTCGATCGCCGGAATCGCCGAGGCTAAGACAGAATTCGACCGGGGCGAATTGCGCCGCCGGCTCAGCCGGTATCACGACGACGCCGACGCCGTGTTCCGCGGCTGGAACAATGTCTGGCTGTCGCCCGAATTCCGCCAATGGAACATCGAGGAATTCCTGCCCGGGATAGCCTGCCCGGTCCTGGCGATCCAGGGCGTGGACGACCAATACGGCACGCTCAAGCAACTCGACGCCATCGAAAGGCGGGTGAAAGGCCCGTTCGAGCGCCTGGTGCTGGCTCAAAGTGGGCACTCGCCCCATCGCGACCAGGAGAAATCCACGCTTGAAGCCATGGCGCGTTTCATCGCCCGCGTGTAGAAGGCGGTTCGGGGAGGAAAAACGAATGCTCGAAACGACCATCGCCGGCAGCCTGCCCAAGCCCACCTGGCTCGCCAAACCCAAGATGCTGTGGGCGCCCTGGGCGGCCGAGGGCGCGGCCCTCGCCGAGGCCAAGCGCGACGCCACCATCCTGGCGCTCAAAGAGCAGGAGGATATCGGCATCGACATCGTCAGCGACGGCGAGATGTCGCGCCAGCATTTCGTCCACGGCTTCCTGGAAAACCTCGCCGGCATCGATTTCGCCACGCGGGTCAAGATGGGCATCCGCAACAACCGCTACGAGGCCGAAGTCCCGACCGTCACCGGCGCGCTCACGCGCAAAGGCAGCGTGCATGCGACCGAGGCGCGGATATCGCGCGCCCACACCAAGCGCCGGCTCAAATTCACCTTGCCCGGGCCGATGACCATCATCGACACCATCGCCGACCGGTTTTACGGCGACCGCGTCAAGATGGCGATGCGCTTCGCCGAACTCCTCAACGAGGAGGCGCGCGAGCTCGAAGCGCTGGGCTGCGACGTGATTCAGTTCGACGAGCCCGCCTTCAACGTCTACATGGATGAGGTGAGCGATTGGGGCGTGGCGGCGCTGGAACGCGCGGCGCAAGGGCTCAAATGCGCCACCGTCGTGCACATCTGCTACGGCTACGGCATCAAGGCGAATATCGACTGGAAATCCTCGCTGGGCGCGGAATGGCGGCAATACGAGAAGGTCTTTCCGGTGCTGGCCAAAAGCAAGATCAATCAGGTCTCGCTCGAATGCATCAACTCGAAGGTGCCGGTGCGGCTGTTGGGCCTGCTCAAGGGCAAGGACGTTCTGCTGGGCGCGATCGACGTCGCCAATGACCGAGCCGAGACGCCCGAGCAGGTGGCGGGTGTTCTCAAGACTGCGTTGTCCTATGTCGCGCCGGAGAAGCTTTTCCCATGCACCAATTGCGGTATGGCGCCGATGGACCGCAAGCTCGCGCGCGACAAGCTCAAAGCGCTGGTCGCGGGCGCGGCGCTGTTGCGCGCCGAGCTCAAAGGGAAGCGCTAGAGCTTTTGTTTCTTATCCCGCACATGGACTACGGCGGTCTCGTCGGCGTATAGCCGGCGCCAACCGGGCAGATGGTCCATCAGCGTCACCGCCGTGGTGTTGGCGGCGAAGAGCGTCCAGCCGGTGTGATATCGGTCGAGCATCTTCGGCAGATCGCCGGTCACGCCGCGCGTCGCTTCGACATAACGCTTCAGGAAATCGTCGCCATAGAGATCGGCGCGGCCGTCCACGAAGGGCGCGACACCCTGGAAAATGAGATAGCCGCCGAAGCCGTAATCATTCATCACCGGGCCGTTGACATGCGCGTCTTCGGCCGCCTGGAGCGCCGCCGCGGGTGTATAGCTGTCAGGCTCGCGGGTGATGGGGTGTGCCACATAAACCGCGCTCAAACCGGCAAAGATAAAGAGCGCGCCCAGGAGCCCGGCGAGACTCGGCCGGCCGGAAAGACCGGCGAAAATATCGTCGAGATTGGAGGCGGAGGCCAGGCGCGCGCGGCGCAATTGCTTGGCGATTGATTCGGCGACCAGAAGCGGCGCCACGAGTCCGAGGATTTCGGCATGGCGCTGATGCGCGAGGCTCATATGCAGGAGCAGCAGCAGCATGGCAACGCGGGTCCAAGGCAACTTGACGCCCAACGACAGGCAGGTGAACAGCGCCAGCATCAGCCAGATTTCGAGCAGCTGGACGCTTTGGAAATTCGGGCTTTGCCATTCGATCAGCACCGAGAGCGCGAATTTCATCTGCATCAATTTCCACGGGAAGAGCGCCCCGTCGATCCCGTTGGGCGTGATGAGCGACGCGGCGAGGGTGAGCGCCAAAAACGGCGCCCATTGGCGGATGACCGCACCGCGCGCGCGCCGGCTGGACGCGGCGAGCAAAGCCTCGCCAGCAAAGAGCGCCGCGAATACCAGGCCCAATACATAGCCGCCATGGAGATTGGCCCAGAGCGTCATCAAGCCCGCGAGCCAGAGCGGCGGCGAGCGGTTTTCGGAACGCGCGGCGGCGAGCGCGGCGAACCACAGCACCAGAACCGGCAGCGTCAGCACATGCGGGCGCGCCAGCAGATGCGGCAGCGCCAGGCCCCAGGACGTCGCCATGCCGGCCAGCGCGTGAACCGGCTCGAGATAGCGCAGCAGCGCGCGGGTGAGGATGGCGAGTGTCGCGGCGAAGGCGAGCGCCGTGACCAGCATCGGCCCGTTCCAGCCGAAACCGTCATAGAGCGGCGCGAAGATGATTTCCGCCAGCCATTCCTGCGCAACCCAGGGCGCGCCCGCCAGCGAATTGGAAAACAAGTCGATATGCGGGATGGCGTGATGGGCGATGATCCAGCGCCCGGTTACAATGTGCCAATAGGTGTCGGGATCGCCCAGCAGGCCGGGGCCCGAGGCCAGCACCGTGACGAAGGCCACGAGCCCGACGCAAAGCGGCAGCGAGACGCCGAAACGGCTCTTGGGCAGGACGAAGGAAGCGATATGCGCCATCGCGGCAGTTAAGGGCCAAGATGGTTAATGAAAGGTTGCACCCCGCTGGGTTTTCGCGCGGCTCAGGCCGTGAAAACCCAGCAAAATATTGAGTCTTATTGCCCTTTCTTCGCGCCGGCAATTAGACTGGCTGGGTCATGCCCGACCATCCGCGCCTCGGCCGCCAGGATCTGTTCCCGCCCATCGAGCCCTATCAAAGCGGCGCGCTCGCGCTCGACCGGCTGCACGGCATGTATTGGGAGCAATCGGGCAATCCGGCGGGCATGCCGGCGGTGTTTCTCCATGGCGGCCCGGGCGCCGGCGCCACCCCAACCCACCGCCGCTTCTTCGATCCGCATTTCTACCGCATCGTCGTGTTCGACCAGAGGGGTGCCGGGCGCTCGACACCTTTGGGCGAGACCAAGGACAACGACCTGCCCCATCTGATCGCCGATATCGAGCGGCTGCGGGTCCATCTCGGCATCCAGCGCTGGCTGGTGTTTGGCGGCTCCTGGGGTTCGACATTGGCGTTGGCCTATGCCGAGGCCTTTCCCGAACGTTGCCTCGGCCTGGTGCTGCGCGGCATTTTCCTCTGCCGCCAGAGCGAGATCGACTGGTTCCTCTACGGCATGCGCATGGTCTTCCCCGAGGCCTGGCGGGCCTTTTCGGGCTTCGTGCCCGAGGCCGAGCGCAACGACCTGCTCGCGGCCTATTCGAAGCGGCTGGAAAACCCCAATCCCGCGGTGCATCTGCCGGCGGCGCGCGCCTGGAGCACCTATGAAGGCGTGTGCTCCACATTGCTGCCGAGCCCGGACACGGTCGCGGCCTTCGGCGAGGACCGCATGGCTTTGGGCCTGGCGCGGATCGAGGCGCATTACTTCCGCCGCAACGTGATCGGGCCGAAGCAGGATCTGCTCGCGCATATCGCCCGCATCCGCGCCCTGCCGGGAGTGATTGTCCAGGGGCGCTACGACATGGTGTGCCCGATCGCCTCGGCCGACGCGCTCCACCACGCCTGGCCCGAGGCGCATTACGTGATCGTGCCCGATGCCGGCCATTCGGCCATGGAGCCGGGCATCCGCGCCGAGCTGGTGGCGGCGACCGAGCGCATGAAGCGCCGGATCTAGACCCGCAAAACCTTCGCCAGACCACCCTTGCCAGAACGGGGCCAGGCCTTAAGATGGCCCGAACTGCGTGTGACTGGGGGGTTGCCGCTTATGCCGGGGAATTGGACCAGACGAATCGCGCGAAGCGCGATCCTGTGCGCGGGCTTGTGCCTCGGCTCAACCGCCGCCCGCGCCGATTGGCTCCAAAATCTCACCGGAAACGATCCCGGCCTGCTGGCGGTCAGCGGCGGCATGTACGACTTCCTCCACAACCACAAGGCCTGGGAAGGCCGCGCCGAATACGATTTCGCCCATGGCTATTATTTCGTCCACCCGATGATGGGCGTCTTCGCCACCAACCGGAAGGCGGGATTCGCTTATGCCGGATTCAACCTCGATTTGCATATCGGCGACCATTTCGTGATCGTGCCCAACGCCTCGGTGGGCTATTACCACCAGGGCAACGGCAAGAATCTGGGCGAGGCCTTCGAGTTCAAGACCGGCGCGCGTTTCGATTACCGCTTCCACGACGATTCGCGCATCGGCATCGCCTTCGATCACATCTCCAACGCCGGCTTCAGCAGCAAGAATCCCGGCGAGGAAAATATCCTGCTGGTGTTCTCCTTTCCGATCGGCAGCTGGTAAGCCTCTAGGCCATGTCTATCGATCTGGGCCCATATGACTGGGCGGCGCTGCTGTGGTTCCTGCTCGCCTGGCTCGGCTATGACTATGCGACGACGCGGCTCTTTCCCAACCGTAACGCCATCCATCTCGGCATGCAGCGGGTGCGCTTCGAATGGATGCGCGAGATGTTGCGGCGCGACATCCGCATCGCCGACGCGACGCTGGTCGGCCATACGGTCAACAGCATTTCGTTCTTCGCCTCGACGACGATGCTGGTGATCGCCGGCGTGGTCGGCGTGATAGGCGGCATCGATCGCGCCTATGGCGTGGTGGCGGGCTTGCGCTTCGCCGCGCCGATGAGCGAGGCGCTGTTCGAGTTCAAGCTGCTGGCGCTGCTGGGCGTGTTCGCCGTGGCGTTCTTCCGCTTCACCTGGGCGCTCAGGCAGTTCAGCTATTACGGCGCGCTGATCGGCGCGGCGCCCCAGGCGGCGGAACGCGCCCGGCACGCCACGGCCGCGCGCGAACTCGAGGCGCTACTGTCCTATGCTATCTCCAGTTACAACGGCGGGATACAAACTTATTATTTCGCCATCGCCCTGCTGGCGTGGTTCCTCGGGCCCGGCTGGTTCATGCTGGCAACGCTCGGCGTCATCGTCATTCTCTATCTGCACCATTACCGCTCGCCCGCGGCAAAGCTGGTCGCGGGCCATATGCGGGACAAAGCGCCACGGCGCCATCTTCGTAGAAGGTCAAAACGTTAGATCGGGGTCGCGTCCCCGCCTTCCACGATCACGTTCTCGACCTCGCCCGCCCCGCTCCGGCGGAAGGCGGCCGCCTCCTGGTATTCCTTCGACTGGAAACAGGCGACGCCGGCTTCGAGGCTTGGGAATTCGATCACGATGAAGCGATGGAATTTCTGCGGCCCTTCCATGATCTGGTAACGGCCGCCGCGCGCCAGCACTTTGCCCTTGTGTTTCGCCACGATGGCGGGCACGCGGTCGGTGTATTTTTTGTATTCGACCGGATCGACGATGCGCGAACGCGCTACCCAATAAGCCGACATGAACCCCTCCCGACAATCATGGTTTCAGTCGGGTAAGTATAACAAATCTTTACCAAATGAATAATCTGGAATAGACTGGATTCATTGCATCCTGATCAAATGTTAAAAAATCTTATTTAATCTTAGCTTGATTATAGAGTAATTATGCTTAAGTTTGACTTGGAATTTATACGATATTACTTGTATGTTTCGCGAAATACCGCAAACTCCCGGCCATGATCCAAAAACAGCAACGCCGTTTTCGATCATGAAGAAATTTCCGGTTCCGGGGCTTGCCGCCATCTTTCTGGCGGCGATGGCTGTGCTCGCGGCGCCGCGCGCCGCCGACGCCACGATAATCAGCGGCGACCTCACTGCCGACAACGCCTTTTACGTCTATGTCAGCACCAGCGACGCCACGCTCGGCACGCTCGTCGCTTCGGGCAATAACTGGTCGACGGCATTCAGCATCTCACCCACCCTGCTCACGCCGGGCGTCATCAATTACATTCAGATCGAAGCCATCAACTATGGCGGCCCGGGCGGAGTCATCGGCAGCTTCTCGCTCAGCGGCGCCGGCTTCCAGTTCGCCAACGGCGCGCAGACCCTGCTCACCAATACGACGAACTGGCGGGGCATCTACAACGACGCCAACTACAATGCCGCCCTGCCGCAAGGCTGGGTCCAGCCGACCGGCGCCGTGGCAAGCTTCGGCGCCAATGGCGTGGGCCCGTGGGGCACCATCGCCGGCATCGGCGCCGGCGCCGATTGGATCTGGGCGGACGACGCCGCGGGCCTCCCCGGCGGCGCGGCGTGCGGTTACTGCACCATCGATTTATCGGCCGAGATCGAGCCCGTGACGCAAACCAATATCAGCGAGCCCGGCACGCTTGCCCTCCTGGGCGGCGTATTCGCGGGCCTTGGCCTGGCCCGCCGCTGGCATTTGGGGCGATGGGGACAAGCATGAACCGCGCCCCGCATCAAAGGAGTGAAAAAATGTTCTTTCGCCAATCCGCGCGCATTGGCTTCGCCGCCGCCGTCTTCGTGCTTGTGGCCGCGCCCGCTTTCGCGGCGCAGGCCGTGTCCCTGACGCCGGAACCTTCGACCCTCGCCCTGTTGGGCATCGCGATCCCGGGCGCCGCGGCCTGGATCAAGCGCAAGATCGGCTAATCCGGCCGGTTTCTAAAAGCTTCCCTGTTTCTCCTGTTGGATCGTAATTTGGGCGGCCCCTTCAACGGGGCCGTCCTTTTATTTGACGCGCCGGCTTATGCGCGACGTCTTACGCCAGAAAACCCAAAAGCGCCGCGTTCAACGCCGCCGGCTGCTCCACCGCCGATATGTGGCAGGCGTTCTTCAGCGCGACCAGTTTCGCGCCCTTGACGGTTTGTGCGAGCGCCCGGCCGGTTTCGGGCGGCGTCGCCATGTCGCTTTCGCCCACCACCACCAGCGTGGGGCAGGCGATTCGGGCGGCGTCGGAAGTGAGATCGGCGTCGCGGATTGCGAGCGAGCAGCCGATATAGCCGGCTGCCGGAGTGCGCAGCAAGATGTTGCGATAGCCCGCTATCGTCTCGGGATGGGTCTGGTGAAAATCCGCGGTGAACCAGCGCTGCAACACCGATTCGACGATGGCCGCCATGCCGCCCTGGCGCACCGAGGCGAGGCGGTCCTGCCAGATCTGGAAGGTGGCGATGACCATGGCGGTGTTGCACAAGGTGAGCGAGAGAAACCGCTTGCCCGCCTTGGCGCCGAGCTTCTGCCCGATCATGCCGCCGATCGACAACCCGCAGAAATGCACACGGCCGAGCTTGAGCGCGTCCAGAAGCGCGAGCGCGTCATCCGCCAACTCGTCCATGGTATAGGCCTCGCCCGTGGGAAGATCGGTCAGGCCGTGGCCGCGCATGTCGTAGCGCAGCACGCGGAATTTGGGCAGCAGCGCGGGCATTTGAGCGTCCCAGAGATGGAGATTGGTGCCGAGCGAATTGGACAGCATCACCACCGGCAAAGCCGGATCGCCCTCGATCTGGTAATGGACGGATAAGGCGCCGGCGCGAATGAACGGCATGGTTTCCTCCCCCTGGCCTTCCCGCCGGTTGTGGGCGGCTGCCCACGGCCCTGTTATAGGCTTGCCGGGCCCCCGACTTGCCAGACTGTCCCTTGACGAAATATGGGCCGGTGACGACACTCCGGCCCGCCGTTTTAACAGCCACGATCAAGAAACCAAAGGGAGGAATTCAGCATGGCCGCCCGAATCACGCCGCCGTTTCGCGCCGATCACGTCGGGAGCCTGTTGCGCCCCAAAAAGCTGCTCGACGCGCGCGAGAAGAAAAAGCGCAACGAGATCAATCCGGCTCAGCTCAAAGCGATCGAGGACGAAGCGATCCGCGAGGTGGTGAAGCTCCAGGAATCGATCGGTCTCAAGGACGTGACCGACGGCGAATTCCGCCGCGCCTATTGGCATCTGGATTTCCTCGAGCAATTCTCGAACGTCACTATCGTGCCGCCCTCGGTGGGCGTGAAGTTCCACACCCACAAGGGCGACGTCGAATTCAAGCCGCCCGGCATCCGCGTCGATGGCCCACTCGCCCGCCCCAAGCCGATCTTCGTCGATCATTTCAAGTTCCTGAAATCGATCGCCAAGGCGATGCCCAAGATCACCATCCCCTCCCCCTCGACCATGCATTTCCGCGGCGGACGCAAGGCGATCGATTCCAAGGCCTATCCCGACATCGCCCAGTTCTACGCCGATCTGGCGCGGGTCTATAACGAGGAAATCAAGGACATGGCGGATGCGGGCTGCCGCTATCTCCAGATCGACGAAGTGAACTTCGCCTATCTGTGCGATCCCAAATTGCGCGAGCAGGTGAAGGGCATCGGCGAGGATCCGAACCAGCTGCCGCACACCTACGCCAAGCTCATCAACGCCGCCATATCCGGCATGCCCAAGGACATGACTTTCTGCATGCATATCTGCCGCGGCAATTTCAAGAGCGCGTGGGTCGCCGAAGGCGGCTATGAGCCGGTGGCCGAGGCCTTGTTCAACGAACTCGCCATTACCGGATATTTCATGGAATGGGACGACGAGCGCTCGGGCGGATTCGAGCCGTTGCGTTTCGTGCCCAAAGGCAAGGTCATCGTGCTGGGCCTGGTCACCACCAAGCTCCCGAAACTCGAAAGCAAGGACGAGCTGAAACGGCGCATCGAGCAGGCTTCGAAGTTCGTGCCCTTGGACCAATTGGCGCTCGGGCCGCAATGCGGCTTCTCCTCGACCGTCGAAGGGAACGAGGTCACGATCGACGATGAGAAGCGCAAGCTCGAACTCATCGTCGAGACCGCGCGCGAGGTCTGGGGCGGGGCCTAACGAAAAGGGCGGCGCCGAACGCGCCGCCCTTTCATTCAACCCTTCGGCGTTATTTCAGCGGCGTGCCGCCCGGCTTCGAAAGCCACTTCCAGCTCTTGGTCGCCGGATCGTAGGTCGTGACGGTCGCCCCGTCGGGACCGAGGCCGCGCTCGGGGTATTTGATGAAGTCGTAGACGCCGTTCACCCCGGCGAAGTCCTTCAGATTGGCGATGAAGTCGCGCAACTGCGCCGCGGTCGCGTTAGGCCCTAGCTTCTTGAGGCCCGCGACCACGATCAATCCGGCATCCCAGGACGTCGCCACCTGGTTGTCGGCGCGCAGATTGTGTTCCTTCAAGGTGGCGTACATCTCATGCTGCTTCTTCTCGACGCGCGGGTCGAGCGTCAACAGCCCCTCATGCTCGGGATAAAGCGCCGAAGCCAAGATCAGCTGCTTCGGCAGAAAATCGGTCCATTGCGCCATGGCGGCGAAAGTCTGGTTGCCGCTGGTCGGCGCCACCGGCACATCGAGCCCGCCCTGCACCATGCCCTTGAACACGGTCGCCGCCGGCTGGCCGGTGGTCCAAGCGATGATCGCCTGCGCCCCCGAGGCCTTGATGTTGGCGATCTGCGCCGCCACCGAAACGTCAGTTGGGTTGAAATGCTCCGCGATCACCTTTTGCATCACGCCCTTGTTTTCGGGGTAATCGAGAATGATGTCGACCGAGTGGTCGCCGTCCTGGCCACTGGCGTCGGTGGTCATCAGCGTCCCGAGCTTGGTCCAGCCCTTCATCCGGTAATAGCGCATCACCGCCGCGACCTGGTCGATCGAGGAAGCGCCGGACGAGAACACATAGCCGCCCGCCTTGGGATGGATCGCGGGCGAGAGGCAGTACTGCACCGGTCCGTTGGCCACCAGGGGCGCTATGGCGAGGCACATGCCCACCAGGCTCGAGCCCATGATCACCGACGGGGCGGGCTGGCCGCCCAGCACGTCGGTAGCGAGCTGCACCGCCACTTGCGGGCTGGTCTGGTCGTCATAGAAAATGAAATGGAGTTGCTTGCCGTGGATGCCGCCGGTCTTGTTGACTTCGGCGGCCAGCGCCTCGAGCGAGTCCTTTTGGCCGAGGCCCACGAACGAGGCCCCGCCGGTCATCGGTACGATGACATTGATGTCGTAGGTGTCGGCGGCGCGGGCCGGAGAGCCCAGCGCCAACAGCAGCGAAAACGCGAGAACCCAAAGCACGCGCGGCCGGATTGTGGTTTGCATCTTGGTTTCCTCCCTTTATTACCTTTATTAAGGGCAACCATCCTAGCTCGGTCCCTTGCTGTCAACCGTCTCCGAGGACTTGCCATGGCCGCACGCCCGACTCCGCCCTTCCGCGCCGACCATGTCGGCAGCCTGTTGCGCCCGGCTAAGCTTTTGGAAGCGCGCGAGAAGAGAAAACGCGGTGCAATCGCCCCGGAACAATTGAAGGAAGTCGAGGATGAGGCCATCCGGGATGTGGTGAAGCTCCAGGAAGATCTCGGCTTGAGGGCGGCGACCGACGGCGAATTCCGCCGCACCTTGTGGCACATGGATTTTTTGACCTCTTTCGCCAATGTCAAATCGGTGCAAGGCAAGGTGACGGCCACGTTCCACAGTGAGGCGGGCGCGACCCAGCGCACGCCCTCGGCGCTGGCGGTGACCGGCAAGCTCGGGCGGCCCAGGCCTATCTTCGTCGAGCCTTTCAAGTTTTTGAAGTCGATATCCAAGGTTGCGCCCAAGCTCACCATCCCCTCGCCCTCGATCGTGCATTTCCGCGGCGGGCGGGACGCCATCGACAAACAGGCCTATCCCACGCTCGATGGCTTCTATGCCGATCTCGCCCGGGTTTATGACGAAGAGATCAAGGACCTGGCGGATGCCGGCTGCCGTTATCTCCAGATCGACGAGGTCAATTTCGCCTATCTGTGCGACCCCAAATTGCGCGAACAGGTGAAGGCGTTGGGCGAGAACCCCGACACGCTTCCGGCGACCTACGCCAAACTCATCAACGATTCGATCAAGTCACGGCCCAAGGACATGGCGGTCTCAATGCATCTCTGCCGCGGCAATCTCGAAAGCGCCTGGATGGCCGAGGGCGGTTACGAGCCGGTGGCCGAGGTGCTGTTCAACGCCATCAATGTTTCGGGATATTTCCTCGAATATGACAGCGACCGCGCCGGGGGCTTCGAGCCGCTGCGTTTCCTGCCCAAGGGCAAGGTTGCGGTGCTGGGGTTGGTGACCAGCAAGACCGGCAAGCTCGAATCCAAGGATGCCCTGAAGCGCCGCATCGACCAGGCGGCAACCTTTGCACCGCTTGACCAGTTGGCACTCTCGCCGCAATGCGGCTTCGCCAGCGGCGAGCGCGGCAACAAGCTTTCGCTTGCCGACGAGATCGCGAAGCTCAAACTGGTGGTCGAGGTCGCGCGCGAGGTTTGGGGCGGGGTTTAGGGGCTACGCGATGGTGGCGTCCGATTATCCGATTAGAAGAAGGTTCCGCGCGTTTTAACGTTCTGCTCGATCTCTTCCTTGAGGTCGGGATGGTTGGCGAACAACGGCGTGAGAATTCTCTCGTGTACCGTTCCCATGACGAATGCGATTCGTTTGATATATGCCTTCCGTTCATCGGGCGCGCAATGCGCCGTCAGTTCTGGAATTAGCTTCTCAAGAGAAGAGCCGCGGACGCCATCTGCCTCGCCAATTTCTTGTCCATGTCGTTCTCCTAACTTTCAGCACGGAGACATTCGTCGAAGCATTTAAGCTGGTGTCCCCGGCGTGACTCGAACACGCGACCCCCGGTTTAGGAAACCGATGCTCTATCCAGCTGAGCTACGGGGACTTGAGAGCGCCCTATATAGCAAGGCCCTGGGACTTAAGGCCATTCCACGCTCGGAAGCTCTTGGGGATATTGCGGCGCACAACGCTAGATGTTGAAAAAACAGGCAAATCCGTGTGTTTTGTGGGGCTTTCCGGAACCGTCCGTTGCGCCCGGCTAATGTTCGCGTTAAGGTTTGGCCAATCGGCATCGCGGTTTTGCCTGTCGCAAAACGCCCGCAAATGCTCATGGCCGCCAAGAGCCGTTCAACAACCAGGGGGTAACGTCAATGTCCGTTTCCGCATCAACGATGGGCCGCAAGGCCGGGCAGCAAAGCCTGCCCTTCATCATCGCGGCTTCCTCGGTCGGCACGCTGATCGAGTGGTACGACTTCTATCTCTACGGCGTGCTCGCGGCGTTCTTCGGCGCGCATTTCTTCTCGCCGGATCTCAATCCCAACATCGCGTTCATCGCCAGCCTCTTCGTGTTCTGGACCGGATTCCTGGTCCGGCCCTTCGGCGCCATCTTCTTCGGCCATCTGGGCGATTTGATCGGCCGCAAATTCACCTTCATGCTGACCCTCGCCTTGATGGGCTTGGCCACGTTCCTGGTGGGCTGCCTGCCGGAATACGCCACCATCGGCGCGTTGGCTCCGGTGCTGCTGGTTGCCTGCCGCGTGGTGCAGGGCCTGGCTCTGGGTGGTGAGTATGGCGGTGCTGCGACATACATCGCCGAGCACGCGCCCGACGGACGGCGCGGCTTCTACACCAGCTGGATCCAAACCACCGCGACCATGGGCATCGTGCTGGCGCTGCTCGTGATCCTGGCCTTCCGGCTCAGCATGGGCACGGACAATTTCGCTGCTTATGGCTGGCGCTTCCCGTTCCTCTTGTCGGCGGTGCTGGTCGTGCTCTCCGGCTACATCCGGCTGAAGCTCCAGGAATCGCCGCTTTACGCCCAGTTGAAGTCGCAGGGCAAGGCCTCGCACAACCCGGTCAAGGACACCTATTCGAGCGGCCGGAACGTGGGCAAGATGCTGATCGCGCTGTTCGGCGCCACGGCGCCCGAAGGCGTGGTCTGGTACACGGGGCAATTCTACGCTCTGTTCTATCTCACCGCTGTGCTGAAGGTTCCCTTCGTCACCGCTTATCTCATTCTGATGGTGGCGTTGATCCTCGGTTCGTCGGGGTTCATCTTCTTCGGCTGGCTGTCGGACAAGATCGGGCGCAAATGGATCATGACCACGGGCTTCGCGCTTGCCGTGGTTAGCTACATCCCGGTGTTCGAGACCATGTTGGCCAACAAGGACAACCCGGTCATGCTCACCGCGTTGGTCTTCTACATGGTCATCCTGGTCACCATGGTGTACGGGCCGATCGCGGCCTTCCTGGTCGAGTTCTTTCCGGCCAAGATCCGCTACAGCTCGATGTCGCTGCCCTATCACGTCGGCAACGGCGTGTTCGGCGGCCTGGTGCCGGCCATGGGCGCTTCGCTCGCGGCAACCTCGCTGGCGGCGGTATCGCTCCCCCTCGTGGGCGTGATCGGGCCGTTGGTGGGCTTGCTCTATCCGATGGGCGTCGCGGCCCTCGGTGTGGTGGTGAGCGTCACGGCCATCCCGAACACCACCAGCGACACCCGCATCTGGGACGAGGTGGGCGGCAAGCGCATGGGCGCCGACGACTAGACGCCTGAGCCAACTCGACTAAAACAAAAGGCCCGGGTGATATCCCGGGCCTTCTTTTTCTACGGCCGACAATAAAAAGATTAGGCCGCGCGCAGCATGCCCTCGACGCGCTTCACGGCGGAAGCCTCGTCGATATTCTCGACGGCGGCGAATTCGCGCACCAGCCGGTCGAGCGCCGCCTGATAGATCTGGCGCTCGCTATAGGACTGCTCGGGCTGGCCGACATTGCGGTAGAGGTCGCGCACCACCTCGGCGATCGAGCCGGGATCGCCGGAATTGATCTTGGCCTCGTATTCCTGGGCGCGACGGCTCCACATGGTGCGCTTGGCGCGCGAGCGGCCTTTGAGCTTGGCAAGCGCCACGTCCATTTCCTTGCGGGTGGAGAGGCGGCGCAGGCCCGAATTCTTGGCCTTGCCCACCGGCACGCGCAACGTCATGCGATCCTTGTCGAAATGGACGACGAAGACGTTGAGCTGGTAGCCCGCGATTTCCTGGTCCTCGATGCCGAGAATCTTGCCCACGCCGTGAGTTGGGTAGACGACGAAATCGCCGGTGTGGAAGCCGAGCTTCTCGGTCATGATTTTCTCTTCTTTCTTACGCAAGGAAAGAAACCCGCGGATTGTCCATTAATGACCCGAGAACGCCCCGGCCGCGAAACAGGTTGCGGATGCCGTAGCCTTACGCCGGGGAAGACGCGCCGGTTTGCGCGTCTATTGTCATAAATAACACAAAAGACCGGGAAAAGCCAGTCCGGGAGCTATGCAACGGATGCAGACCACCCCGTAAGTCCCAGAATTAACGTGGATTTCAGCCTCGAATCAGGATGCCTGGCTTGGCTTCGCCCTTAACGGGCCTACGCTAGCGTTTGCCCGGGTTGGGGCTGAAGAACTTGGCAAACTTATCGGGAACGTCCTTGAAGCTGTCGGCATCGGCCGGAGGCGGGCCCTTGCGGGTGATGACCGGCCAGGTCTTGGAATATTGCGTGTTCACTTCGAGCCATTTCTCGGCCTGCGGATCGCTGTCGGGCACGATCGCCTCGACCGGGCATTCGGGCTCGCACACCCCGCAATCGATGCATTCATCGGGGTGGATCACTAGCATGTTCTCGCCCTCGTAGAAGCAATCGACCGGGCAAACTTCGACGCAATCGAGATATTTGCACTTGATGCAGGCTTCGGTCACGACATAGGTCATGGGCTCAACTCGCTGGTTCCGGCGGATGATTTCGTGAGGCTGGTAGCATGCGGTTTGGGACGGTGCAACCCTAGGCGGATTATGGATTTTATCCCGGCTGGTTTGGTTGCTCTATTGTTTATTGTTTTGCCGGCTTCGCCGGCGGGGCCTAGGCGGATTATGGATTTTATCCCGGCCCTGCCGTCGCCGGCGCCGGTCCGACGTAAGAGCCGCGGGGCCGCGGGTGGCGCAGGGCCAGATTTTCCTCGGCGACATGCGCCATGAGGCCGATGGATCTCCCCAATACTCGGAGCGCCCCGGCGGCGCCTCGCGGCAACTCCAACTCTGCCTCGATACGGTCGAGCGCTCTTTCCAAGGGGGGCGCTTCTGCCGAGCCCGCCCCCAGCATCTCCAGCAACAGGCTGCCGCGCGGATCGGGTCCGGTAAACAAACGGTCCAAGAATAAACGGTCGGGGGCTGGACTTATTCCGCCGGATGTCAGCGCCGAGAGGCCGCATGCGACCGCCCGCCATGGCGTCGCGCCCGAGGCGGCCGCCAGCCGCGCGGCCAGGCTCGCGCCATCGATGCCGGCATCGGCGGCGAGAATCAGGCAGGAGCGCAGGAGCGGGCGCCGGTCCTTGCCCATACCCCAGGCTTCGGCCAGCACCGCCTCGACTGGCCGCGCCGAGAGCGCGACCCCGGCCATGGATGCGGCGAGAAAGCGCAACAGCCGCGCCCCGGCATGGCCGAAGAATTCGGCCGAATTCTCTTCGGCGGGCGGCTCCGCCGCCACCGCCGCCTGCAACAGCGCCAAGGCCCGCGCCGCTGGCGGCAAGGGGCCGAGGGCTTCCAGCAGGCTGGAATGATTTTCGATGGGATCGGGCAGATTGCCGGCGGCGAAACACGCGACCGGGTCCGCCTGCCAGATGAGGGCGGCGGCTTCGCGCACCGAGAGATCGCGGGCAAGCTGGCAGGCGTCGCGGCCGCGGTAATAGAGCCGGCCTTCGAGCGCGAGCGTGATGGCGGTTTCGACGTCCGGGCGCGCGGCGCTTTCGCCGCCGCGCTTCAAGGAGTCGACGTCGCTCGCGTGATAGCGCCGCGAGCGACCCTGGCTGCGCTCCGAGCGGATGAGGCCCCGGCTCACATAGGCGTAGAGCGTGGCGCGGGTGATGCCGAGCGCGCGGGCGGCGTTGGCCGCGCTTAGGTAACCGCCCCGTTCCGCCATGCGCGCCTTGGACCTCCGGCCCAAAAACTCGGGTTTTCCCTATTCCTCGTTTCGTTTATCGAGGTATGGCAATATATATTATCAATATTGATAATATATAAGCTTGGCGTGAAGGGCAAGGGTGGCGAGGGCTGCCGGGGGCGAGGGGCAAAAGGACGGCAAAGGGCGGGGCGAACCCCGGCAGCCTTGCGGAGTTAGGCCGGGAGAACGGCAAAAAGGGCGAGGCCGGCCCGGGGGTGCTCGCGGAGTCGGGCTGGGAAGGACGGCAAAGGGTGCGGCCGGCCCGGGGGTGATTGCGGAGTCGGGCCGGGGGAGAACGGCAAAGGGCGCGGCCGGCCCGGGGGGCTGCGGAGTTAGGCAGGGAGAACGGCAAAGGGCGCGGGCCGGCCCAGGGTGCTTGCGGAGTCCGGGCCGGGAGGGCGGCAAAGGGCGCGGCGGGCCGGGAGCTCTGCTATTGTCGGCCGCAAATCGGGCCGGAGAAGTTCGGGCATGGCGTCGCGCGGGCGGGTGGTGGTGCTGCATTTCGCGGGTCAGATGCCGCTGGCCGGCATCGCCTGGCAGGCGCTGCATTATCTGCTGGGCTTCGAGCGCCTCGGGCTCGAGACCTGGTATGTCGAGGATCACGGCGCCAATCCCTACGATCCCCGGCTCAACAGCGTCACCAACGACAACGCGCCCAACATCGCCTATCTGAAAAATCTCATGGAGCGCTTCGGCCTCGGGCACCGCTGGGCCTATTGGGACGCGATCGAGGACCGCTATCACGGCCTCTCGCGCGAGGGCGTGGCCGGGCTCTTCAAAAGCGCCGACGCGCTCTTCAATCTCTGCGGCGCGACCAGGCTGCGCGATCATCACATGACGTGCCCGCGCCGCGTGATGGTGGACACCGATCCGGTCTATGAGCAGATCAAATACGCCGAGGCCGATCCCGCCGCGCGCGCCTATCTCGACGCCCACACCCATTTCTTCACCTATGGCGAGAATGTGGGCGGCCCGGGCTGGATCGTGCCGCTTTGCGGCATTCCCTGGCAGAAGACGCGCCCGCCGGTGGTGCTCGAGCTTTGGCCGGCCGACGAGACGGGCGGCGCGAATTTCTCCACCATCGCCACCTGGGAGAACAAGGGCAAGAACATCGACTTCCAGGGCGAGCGCTATGTCTGGTCGAAGCACACCAACTTCCTCAAGTTTCTCGACCTGCCGGGAAAGTCCTCCCAGGGCTTCACCGTCGCGCTCAACTCCGCGCCCCCGGAGGCCGAATCCTCCATCAAAGCCAAGGGCTGGCGGGTGATCGACGCGCGCGACGTGTCGCTCACAATCGACGCCTATGGCGATTTCATCCGCGCCTCGCGCGGCGAGTTCACGGTCGCCAAGGACATCTATGTGCGGCCCCGGAGCGGCTGGTTCAGCGACCGCAGCGTCTGCTATCTCGCCTCGGGAAGGCCGGTTGTGACCATGGATACGGGCTTTTCGCGCTTCTATCCGGTGGGCGAAGGCCTGTTCCAGTATTCCGACGAAGCGGGCGCGCTCGCGGCGATCGAGGCCGTCAACGCCGATTACAAGCGTCACGCCAGGGCCGCGCGCGATCTGGCTTCCCAATATTTCGCGTCATCCCAGGTGCTGCCCCCCATGCTGGCCGGAATCGGATTATGAGCGGCGGACGGGACATCGAGGACGCGAACGCGGCGCCGGGCCCCGCCTTCTGGCGGCCCGGCTGGGATCAGCTGGCGCTGGCGCTGTTCTTCGTCGTGTTCGTGCTGATCCTGGCGACCTTCACCGATTACGGCGTCACCTGGGACGAGGACGTGCATAACTGGTACGGCGAGGCGGTGCTCAATTTTTACCTGACCTTTTTCCGGGACCGGTCGAGCCTGCATTATCTCGATCTCTTCAATTACGGCGCCGGTTTCGACATGACCGCGGCGGCGTTGAACCGCGTCTCGCCTTTCGGCACTTACGAGACAAGGCATCTGTTCGACGCCCTCATCGGCCTCCTCGGCATCGCCGGAACCTGGAAGCTCGGCCGGGCGCTCGCCGGCCCGCGCGCCGGATTTTTCGCGGCGCTGTTCCTGACGCTCACGCCCAATTTCTACGGCCAGATGTTCAACAACCCCAAGGACGCGCCCTTCGCCGTCGGCATGGCATGGTCGCTCTATTACCTGGTGCGGCTGCTGCCCGGCTTGCCCCGGCCCGATTGGCGTCTGGTGGCGAAGCTGGGCCTGGCCACCGGGCTGGCGCTGGCGGTGCGGGTCGGCGGGCTGCTGATCCTGTTCTATGTGGGGCTGGCGCTGGCGCTGTTCGTGGCCTGGCGGTTCGGCGAGAGCAAGAGCCTCAAGGGCGCGCTGGCCGATAGCTGGATTTGTTTCTGGCGGGTGCTGGCGCCGGTGGCGGTCGTGGCCTATCCGGTGATGCTGCTGTTCTGGCCCTGGGCGCAAGCCTCGCCCTTCGTCAACCCGGTCAAGGCGCTCATTTATTTCTCGCATGAGATCTTCCCCTTCCGGACATTGTTCGCCGGCGAATACGTGCCGGCGGGCGACCTGCCCTGGGAATATCTGCCGACCTATATCCTGCTCGCGCTGCCCGAGCTGGTGCTGATCCTGCTGGCGGCGGCGCCGGTGGCGGCCTATTTCGGCTTGAAGCGCGAAGGGTGGCGCGGCGTGGGGCGCGACCGGATCATCGGCTATGGCGTCCTCGGCTTCGCCATTGTCTTCCCCATCGCCTATGCGGTGGCGATCAAGGCGGTGCTGTTCGACGGCATGCGGCATTTCATCTTCGTGCTGCCGCTGATCGCGGCGGCGGCGGCGATTGTCGCCGATATCGCGCTCGGATATCTCGCGCAATGGCGCTACCGCCGCGCCGCCTATGGCGCCTTGGCGCTTTACGGCCTGATCCATGTCTCGGTCATGGCCATGCTGCACCCCGACGAATACGTCTATTACAACGCCTTCATCGGCGGCACGCATGGCGCCGAGGGGCTGTTCAAGCTCGATTACTGGGCCAATTCCTACGCCGAGGACGCGCAGGCGCTGGAGAATTACCTGCGCCAGGAATATGGCGCCGATTTCATGGATCACGATTTCACGGTGTTCGCCTGCGGCCCGCCGGTTTCCGCCGCCTATTACTTCCCGCCCAATTTCATCTTCACCGCCGACCGCGACAACGCGCAATTCGTCATCGCCTTCACCAAGGACGAATGCAACAAGACCGTGACCGGCAAGGAAATCTACCGCGTCGAGCGCATGGGCACGCTGTTGTCGGTGGTGCTCGACCGCCGCGCCGTTTTGGCGCAGGCGCGGCGCGGCGCCATCGCCGTCGGCGGCTGAGGCCGGGGACACGCCTTGGAACGCGGCGAATATGAGCGCCTGGACGAAGCGGAAGAACGGATGTGGTGGTTCCGGGCGCTGCACCGGAATCTGATCGAGGCGTGGCGACGGAGTGGCAAGGGTGCAGGCCAACGCATCCTCGACGCCGGTTGCGGCACCGGCGGGTTTCTGGCGCGGCTCGGGGAATCGCGGCCGGCCCTGTTTTGCGCCGGCATGGACCGAGATTTTTTCGCCTGCACGCGCGCGCGGGGCAAGGGCGCCACGGCCGCGCAAGGCTCGATCGCGGCGCTGCCCTTCGCCGACGGCGCCTTCGATGCCGTGTTCAGCGCCGACGTGCTGTGCCATGGCGGCGTCGACCAGCACAAGGCGCTCTTGGAAATGCGCCGCTGCCTCAAGCCCGGCGGGGTATTGGTTTTGAACCTGCCGGCCTATCGCTGGCTCTTCTCGGCGCATGACCGCGCCGTCGGCAATGTCCGGCGCTACGCCAGCGCCGAGGTGGCCGCGCTCATGGCGGAAGCCGGTTTCGCCCGCATCCGGACCACCTATTGGAACACCCTGCTCTTTCCCCTGATGGTGGCGCGGCGCAAGCTCGGCTCATCGGACGCCGCAAGCGACGTGGCCTTGCTGCCGGCGCCGCTGGAATGGCTCCTTTATGGGGTGGCGGCGACCGAGTCGCGGCTTCTCGCCCTTCTCCTCGCATGGGGCTTGCGTCTTCCCTTCGGCGGCTCGATTCTGGCGGCCGGAGTGAGGCCATGACCAGTTTCGCGCTCAGCATCGTCATCCCGGTCTATAACGGCGCCCGGAGCGTCGGCGATCTCGTGAACGCCCTCGCCGGGCTCGAGGTTCCGGGCGGGCATGAGATCGTGCTGGTCAACGACAACAGCCCGGATGACAGCCTCGAGGTCTGCCGCGCGTTGATTCGCCGCACCCGCATACCGGTCACGTTGGTGGACCTCGCGCGCAATTACGGCGAGCACAACGCGGTGATGGCGGGGTTGCGCCAGGCGCGCGGATCGCATGTCATCACCATGGACGACGATCTGCAAAACCCGCCGGGCGAGGTGCTGCGGTTGTTGCGCCACGCCCAGGCGACAGGCTCCGACGTGGTCTATGCCAAGCCGATCGAGAAACAGCATGCCGGCTGGCGCAATCTCGGCAGCCGCTTCACCAACCGGGTCGCCGATTACGTGCTCGACAAGCCCAAGGGGCTTTATCTTTCGAGCTTCCGCTGCATCAGCGCCTTCGCCGTAAGCCAGGCGGTCGCCTATGAAGGGCCCTTCCCCTATATCGACGGGCTCTTGTTGCAGGTGACGCAGCGCATCGACAGCCTCGAAGTCGAGCATCTGGCGCGCGCGCATGGCAGCAGCAACTACAATCTGCGCCGGCTGGTGCGGCTCTGGCTCAACATGTTCGTCAATTTCTCGGTCATGCCGCTGCGGCTCGCCACATTCGCCGGTTTCACCTTGAGCATCCTGGGCGTGATCGGCGCCGCCTGGGCCGCGGTGGACGCGATCTTCCTCGAACAGACGCCGCCCGGCTGGGCCTCGCTCACCGTGGCGGTGATGCTGCTCTCGGGCGTGCAGCTGCTGATCCTGGGATTGATCGGCGAGTATCTCGGAAGGCTCTATCTGACCGTCAACCGCAAGCCGCAAGCGGTGGTGCGCGACGTGACCCGCAACGAGGCCGCCGAGCGCGCGGCGCGGCCCGGAATCGTCAGGAGCGTGTAATGCCGGTTTTGCTGCCTTATTACGCCGCGCTGTTCGGCGGCATCCTGATCGCGGTTTGCGGCCAGTTGCTGCTCAAAAGCGGCGTGCAGGGATCGGCCGATCTCCTGGCCCAGCTTCTCAGCATCTACACCATCTTGGGCGTGGGGTTTTACGGCTGCGCCGCCTTTTTCTATCTCATCGCCATCCGCAAGATTCCGGTCTCGGTGGCCTATCCCTCGGTGGCGGTGAGCTATGTGGTGGTGGCGGTGGTGGCGCATTTCGCCTGGGACGAATCGCTGACGCCGGGCAAGGTTGGCGCCATCGCGCTCATCCTGGCGGGCGTGGCGCTGCTGCACCGGCTCGGCTAGGGCGCGGATTCGTAAAGCAAGATCGGCGAGGTTTCGGGAGGCAAAGGATGACGGAAACCCATTCAACCGAGCTCTATCGCCGGGAGGGCGATAATTTCCGCTCGGTTCGCCTGTCCGTCGGCGCCGATGGCGCGGTCAAATTAGACACCCAAGACATGGGCAAGATCGTCGAGGAGATATGGGGCGACAGCGATTACGAGTTCTGGATCGACGTTCCCGCCTCGGCGCTCCCCAAGCTGGCATTCGCCCTGCTGCGGGAAAAATACGCCGGCAGGGACAAAGCGGTCGATGAGTTCCGCGCCTTCTGCAAGCAAGAAGAGATCGAACACGAATGGGATTCGTGGGTTTAAGGCCGGCGCCAGCGCCTCGATCCGGGCGGGCGCGGCGCTGCCGCATCGGCCCGGCCAAGACGCCGACATCGGGAAATACCCGCTTTTGACTTAAACCGGACATTGGGGGCTATCCCGCCAAAGCCGCCCGGGCCGCGCGGTTGGAGCCGCCGGCGATTATGTTAGGTACCCGACATAGACGGGGTATAGGGTTTTGGCATCGCCGGTATCGACCCTTTGGGCGCCGACGGCTGAGAGACAACGCCTGCCCCCTCCAAGAGAGGTTGCGCGCGCTCCCGCTCGAATGACGGTGGAGAGCGGTCGTGCCTTATCGATTCCATTTCTTGAACGACAAGGGCCGTGCCGCCGGGACGGCGGACGCCGTTCAAGGCCGCGCGCAAAGCGTTCGGGCGCGGCCAAGAGGAGCAGCGAGATGAAGGCCCGCCGCAAGAGCGTGAAGCCGCCCGCCAACCGGTTGCTCGGTTTGCTGACATCGGGGGATTACGCGCGGCTTCGCCCGCATCTTCACCGGATTCCGCTGGGGTACCGGAAGTCGCTTTACCGCGCGCGGAAAACCGCCGAATTCGTCTATTTCATCGAGACCGGCGTCGGCTCGCTGGTGAACACCATGGCGAACGGCCAGGCGGCCGAGGTCGGAACCATCGGCAACGAGGGCGTGGTGGGGCTGCCTCTGCTGTTCGGCGACGACACGGCGCCCACCAGCGTTTACGTCCAGGTTCCCGGCGCCGGGCTCAGGATGAAGGCGAAGCGGTTCGAGAATGAACTGGCGCGCAGCGCCTCGATGCGCGCGGTGATGCTGCGCTACGCCCACGCCTTCTTCAACCAGGTCGCGCAATCGGCCGCGTGCAACCACTTTCATTCCATCCAGCAGCGCTGCGCCCGCTGGATGCTGATGACGCATGACCGGATGGAATCGGACGAGTTCCTGCTCACCCAGGAATTCCTGGCCATGATGCTGGGGGTGCAGCGCACCGGCGTTTCGGGCGCGGCGGGCGGCCTGCAACAGGCCGGCCTCATCCGCTACAACCGCGGCCATGTCACGATCCTCGACCGAAGCGGCCTGGTGCGCCGCTCCTGCGAGTGCTACGGCGTTTCCAAGCGGGAATTCGACCGCCTGCTCGGCGGCCGGGGCGCCCCCTAAAGCGACTGGCGGATCGCCGCGATGACGCGCGCCGCCGATTTCGCGCCGAGTTCGGGGAAGATGGGCAGGCTCAACACCTCGCGCGAGGCGCGTTCGGTTTCACGCAAGCCCGCCGGATCGAGCGCCACCCGCCCGCGATAGGCCCCTTGGAGATGGACCGGCACCGGATAATGGATGCCGGTGGCGATGCCCTGTTTTTCGAGCGCCGCCCGCAAGGCATCGCGCTTCGGGCTGCGCACCACATATTGGTGGAAGACATGGGTTGCGTTGGCGCGGCGCGCCGGCAGCACCAGGCCCGTGCCTTTCAGGCCCCGGTCGTAGGCCAAGGCGATCGACGCGCGGCGCCGGTTGTCGCGGTCGAGATATTTCAACTTCACCCGCAACACCGCCGCCTGGAGCTCGTCGAGGCGCGAATTCATGCCCGGCGTTTCGCTCACATACCGCGCGCCCCAGCCATATTCGCGCAAAGCCTTGAGGCGCGCGGCCAGGGCGGGATCGCCGGTCAGCACCGCGCCGCCATCGCCGAAGGCGCCGAGATTCTTGGTGGGGTAAAAGCTGAAGCAGGAAAGATCGCCGACGGCGCCGAGACGCTTTCCCCCGAGAACCGCGCCGTGGGATTGGGCGCAATCCTCGATCAGTTTGAGGCCGTGCCGGCGCGCCAGAGGCAGGAGAGCGCCGAGATCGGCCGCCTGGCCGTAGAGATGGACCGGGATAACCGCGGAGATTTTCCCCGGCGGCTTTTCGAGGGCGCGGGAAAGCGCGTTCGGATCGAGCGTCATGCAATCGCGCTCGATATCGAGCAGCAGCGGTTTCAAGCCCGCGAGCTCGATCGCCGCCACCGTGGCGACCGCGGTATGCGACACGGTTGCGACATAGGAGCCCGGCGGCAGATCGAGCGCCTTCAAGCCCAGCACCAGCGCATCGGTGCCCGAGGCGACGCCGATGCCGTGGGCTTGGCCGATATAGGACGCGAATTCGCGCTCGAAGCCCGCGACCTCCGCGCCCAGGATATAGCGGCCGCCCTTCAAGACGCGGGATATCGCGCGGCCGAATGCTGCGCGGCGGGCCCGATAAGAGGCGCGCGGATCGGCTTGCGGGATTTTGGGGGGAATCTCGGCCGGGGTTTTTCCCGTCATGAATCGCTCACAGATAATGCGCCAGGTTCGCGCGGTAATAATCGAGGCTGCGCTTCAGCCCCTCCTCGAGGGAGACGCGGGGCTCCCAGCCGGTGGCTTGCCGGAAGCGCCGGTCGTCGGCCTGGTAATCGCCGATGTCGATGCGCTTGCGTTCGGGCGGGAATGCCTTGAGCGCATAGGAGCCGCCGCCGAAGACCGCGACCAGTTTATCGGCCAAATCCTTGAGCGACACCGCGCGATCGGCGCCGAGATTGAAGGCGTGGCCTTGCGCCTTGGGCTCGCAGGCCGCCAACAGCAAGGCCTCGACCGCGTCGTCGACATAGGTGAAATCGCGGAGCTGCGCGCCTTCCCAGACCTCGAATGGCTGGCCCTCGACCAGACGGCGCAGCCACAGCCCGATGAAGGTCTGGCGCGCATCCTTGACGCGCATGCGCGGGCCATAGGTGTTGGTGAGGCGCAGCACCGCCGATTTGATGCCGTAGAGCCGGTGATAAAGCAGGTGATAGGTCTCGCCCGCGAGCTTGTGGATGCCGTTCACGTCGACCGGGGCGAGCGGATGGCTTTCATCCACCGGCAGCGAGCGCGGCTTGCCATAGACCTGGCGGGTCGAGGTGTAAACCGCGGTGACGCCGGGCGCCGCGCGGCGGCAGGCTTCGAGCAGCGACAGCGCCACGCGGCAGTTGAGATCCAAATCATCGAGCGGCGCCTCCATCGAGCCCTGATGGCTCTGCTGTCCCGCCAGGTTGAAGAGAAAATCGCGGCCCTGGACCAGGCGGTCGAGCGGGCCCGCGCGCAGATCGAGGATCTCGGCCGCGAGATTTTTGCCCTCCGCCTCCGCCAGGTTGAAGCGGTTGCCGCCCTGGCCGGGCAGCAGCGCATCGACCGCCAAGACCTCCGCGCCGAGGCCGGCCAGGCGGCGCGCCAGGCTCGAGCCGATGAAACCCAGGCCCCCGGCGACAAGCGCGCGCTTGCCCCGGAACGCCTCGCGGAGATCGCTGTCCTTCATGGGGCGGCACCTTGGCCCAGCCGCCCCCGCCAAGGCAAGACGCGCAAGATTTGGGTTGCGGGCGCGGAATCCAACTGATTCTGTGAGGAATGATGCGGATGCGAATCCCGAGTCGCGCGGCCTTGCTTCTCACCCTGATGCCGGCGCTGGCCGCTTGCGGCTCGCATTACACGCCGCCGCGCCCGCCGCCCAAACTGTCGCCCGAAATCTGCCTCGCCCAGCTCGACCAGTTCCACGTCCGCTACGTGAAGGAGGCGGCGCCCGAGGGGCCTTGCCCGGTTTACGATTCGGTGCGCGTGAGCGCGGTGGGCGTGGCCCTATCGCGCCCGGCGCTGATGGGGTGCGACCTCGCGCTCAAGATCGAGAAATTCGCGCGCGAGGTGGTGGCGCCCGAGGCGCAGGCCCATTTCCACCAGGGCGTCCGCGAGATCATCCATTTCGGGACCTATTCCTGCCGCGGCCGCCCGGGCGGCGAGTGGAGCGAACACGCCAAGGGCAACGCCATCGACGTGGCCGGATTCAAGCTCGCCGACGGCACGGTGATTTCGGTCAAGCGGGATTGGGGCCCGGCCGGGCCGAAGCGCGATTTCCTGCGCGCGGTGGCGCGGGGCGCCTGCGGCTTGTTCAGCATGGTGCTGACGCCCAAGACCAACAGCGCGCATGAGAACCACCTGCATCTCGACATCGGCGCCTACCGGAAATGCGACGCGTGAGAGATCAGGCGGTCTCGGGCATTTCCTCGTCGAGCAGCGGAATCCAGGCCTCGGCCGGAACCGGCGAGGGCGGCGCGATCTCGTCATAGCAAAGCCGCGCCTCGGCGAAGCCGCCGCGCTTTTGCGGCAGCGCGCGGATGACGAGGCGGCGCAACAGGAGCCCGCGCTCGAGCGTGAGCCGGTCGCCCACCCGCACCGGATGATGGGGCTTGAGCGCCAGGGCGCCGCCGATGGCGACCTTGCCGCCGCTGCAAAGCCGCGCCGCCAAGGAACGCGTGCGCGCGAGGCGCGTGTGAAAGAGGAACTTGTCGAGGCGAAGGGTTGGCTCGCTCATCGCGCCAGGGTCAGCTCCTTGAGCTTGGCAAAGGGGCCGCCGCTTTCCGCCGGTTTTTGTCTCGCGCCGCCTTGCCGCCGGGCGGGGGCACGGACGCGGAAAACGATTCCCTCCCCGCCCGGATTGGCGGAGCGATAACCCAAAGCGGCGAGCATGGGAGGCAAATCCGCGCTAGCGCAGCCGGCGAGCTGGGCCAATTCGGGCGAGGCCTTGAAGTCGCCCTGCCGCGAAAGCGCGCGGACGCGCGCGGCCAGGCGCTCGACCCGGTCGAGGCGCAACACGCGGTTGCCCAAAACGCGATAGCCCATCGCTTCATAGGTCGAATCGGATATCGCGGAATCGCGCGCTTGCGCCGTGCCCGTGGGCGGAAGGGGGATGGGCCGGCCGGCATGGAGCGCCCAGAGCAGCCCGCGCAAGCGGACGGCATCGGGCTTCAACAGCGGCTCGATGTAAATCGATTCCACGCCGAAGCGCACGCCCAAGAGCGAAAGCCGCTTGCGGTCGGAGGAGGCGAGCGAGGCGACGAGCGGCGAGGCGGGCGCGGCCGGAAGCGATCCCAAGGCCTCGCCCAATTGAAAGGCGAGACCGCGCGCGGCTCCCCCCAGCGGCGCCTCGCGCGCCTGGAAGAGCGGCGCCAGGGAGCGGCGCAAATACGATTCGATGAAGGCCGAGAGGCGCTTGCGCACGGCCTCGCGCTGGTCGCCCGCGAAGAAATCGCTGGGATTGGCCTCCACCTTCGGCGCCAGAATCCCGGCGCCCGCGGCGAGCCTGCCCACGGGACCGCCGCGCCAGGATATGGCGCCGGCGGGAGTGAGATCGAATTCCGCATCATCCGCGCGTTCCAGGAACCCGACCCGCCGCGCGATCTCGCCGCGCAACACGCGCTGCGCGGCGGTGAGCAGGGTCTTGGATGCCTCGCCCGAAGAGGCCAGATCGGGATGGAAGCGGAAGCCTTCGAGGCGGCCTACGTAATGACCCTCGACCTTGACCTCGCCCGAAGCGCTCACCGAGGCCAGGAGATCGCCGGGCGAAGCGAGCTTGCGCACCAGCATGGCCGAGCGCTTGTCGACAAAGCGCTGGGTGATGCGGTCATGGAGCGCGTCGGAGAGCTTGTCCTCGATGGCGCGGGCTGCCTCCTGCCAAGCGGGCGCGTCGCTAAGCCAGTCCCCGCGATGGGTGATGTAGGTCCAGGTGCGGATATGCGATATGCGCGTCATCAGCGTGTCGATGTCGCCGTCGAGCCGGTCGAGGCGGCTGACCTGCCCCGCGACGTAATCGGCCGGGAGGCGGCCCGCCGTCCCCGCCAGATGCCGGTAGATCTGCGCCAGGAGCCGCGCATGATTGTCGCTCATCACCTTGCGGAAATCCGGGATCTGGCAGACCTCCCACAAGAGCCGCACCGAGGCCGGGCTTTTGGCGCGGGCGGATATCTCGGACATCTGCGCCAGAGCGCGAAGTGCTACGAGATCGTCGGCCGGCCGCGCCGCCGCCAGACCCTGGACATGAGGCCGGGTTTCGAGCGAGGCGATGAGGCCGCCCACCGAGCGGTAATCGAGCCGGGCGTTGCGCCAGAAGAGCCGGCGCAGCGGATCGAAGCGGTGATTTTCCACCGCGTCGACGGTTTCGGGCGCGAGTTCCGATATCTCGTCGGTGACGCCGAAGCTGCCGTCGCTCATATGCCGCCCGGCGCGGCCGGCGATCTGCGCGATTTCCGCGGGGGCGAGGCGGCGGGGCGCGAAGCCGTCGAACTTGACGAGCCGCGCGAAGGCGACATGGTCCAGATCCATGTTGAGGCCCATGCCGATGGCGTCGGTCGCCACCAGATAATCGACCTCGCCCGATTGGAACAGCCCCACCTGGGCGTTGCGCGCGCGCGGGCTGAGCGCGCCCATCACCACCGCGGTGCCGCCCTGGCGGCGGCGCATCGCCTCGGCCAAGGCGAAGACGTCGGACACGGCGAAGGCGACGATGGCGCTCCGCGGCGGCAGGCGGGTGAGCTTCTTCGGCCCGGCATAGCGCAGCGTCGAAAAGCGCGGGCGCGAGGAAATCTCGGCTTCCGGAACAAGACGCCGCAACAGCGGGCGGATGGTGTCGGAGCCGAGCAGCATGGTTTCGTGCAAGCCCCGCGCATGGAGCAGCCGGTCGGTGAAGACGTGGCCGCGCTCGGCATCGCCGCAAAGCTGGATCTCGTCCACCGCCAGGAAATCGACCGGGCGGTCCAAGGGCATCGATTCGACGGTGCAGACGTAATAGGAGGGGTTGGGCGGGACGATCTTTTCCTCGCCGGTGATGAGGGCGACGGACCGGGCACCCTTCAACGCCACGATGCGGTCGTAATTCTCGCGCGCCAAGAGGCGCAGCGGGAAGCCGATCATGCCGCTCCGATGGCCGAGCATGCGCTCGATGGCGAGGTGGGTCTTGCCGGTATTGGTCGGGCCCAAGACGGCCCAGAGACGCGAGGTACGGGAGACCATTCCCATGCCCTTCAGCATCGGTTTTCCCGAAGGGAAAGGCAAGCGCGAAGCCGAATCCGCCCGGGCCCCGGCCTCAGCCGCCCGGCATGGATATGCGCGCGGCGGTCAGGATCGGCCCGGTGCCCTGGGCCTGGAGCAGCACGGCGACGCCGCCCTCGCCCAGCGCCTTGGCCTCGTCCGGCGGCACGACCAGCTCCATCGACCAGCCGGCCCAGGCGCCGATTCGGCGGTAGCTGCGCACCGTCTGGTATTCGGTCAGGGTCTTGCCCTCGTTCTCGCCACGCAGCACCGGGGTGGTGTGGCTCCGGTCGAATCCGATGAGCCAGATGGCGGCGGGGACGGCGGGCGGCGACGCGCCCTCGCCCACATCGATCGCCAGCGCGCCGGTTGGAAGCCAATGCAGCGCCAAGGAGGGATGCGGCATGGGTTTCGCCTGCGCCGCATCGATCAGAGATTCGATCTCGCTCCTGTCCGAGCCGACGCCCTGGGCGGCGCCGTTCACCACCATCTGGGGCGTGTAGACGTAGCGCAGATGGAGACTCTGCTGGTAATCGCGCTGGCGGGCGGTGGACCAGGGCTTGGCGTAGGGATCGGCCCAGCCGATGTAGTTCCAGTAATCGACATGGAAGGCGAGGGCGAGCACGTCGGGGCGCTTGGCCAGTTCGCCCAGGAATTCATCGGCCGGGGGGCAGGTGTTGCAACCTTGGGAGGTGAAGAGCTCGACTACCACCGGCGCCTTTGCCATCGGCGTCTCGGCGGCGCGGATGGCAATCCCATTCGCGCCCAAAACCAGGGCGCCCATGACAAGCGCGCCGGGCACGGCAAAGAGGGCCAAAGCGGGGAAACGGGTTTTCATGCCGCATCATCGGCGAGATGCCCAATTTCCGCCACTCAATCGGCTTCACGTTGGGGTGATGCGCGCGACCGGGCTTGACCGGGGAAACCGCCGGGGGCGAGGATCACCGGCATCGGCCCGCCAAAAGCCGTTCCGCCAAGGGAGGAAACCGGATGATCGTCGAAATTCGCACCTACGCCATGCACCCCGGCAAGACCGGCGCCTGGCTCGACTATTACGAGAAGCACGGGCTGCCGGTGCAACTCCGCATGCTCGGCAAGCTGATCTTCATGGGCTCGACCGAGATCGGTCCCTTGAACCAGGTGGTCCATGTCTGGACCTATAATTCCCTGGCCGAGCGCGAGCAGAAACGCGCCGCCATGGGCAAGGACCCCGCCTGGCATGAGTATCTCAAGAACGCGACGCCGGGCATGATCGTGTCGCAGGAATCGAAAATCCTGAACCCGGCGGGCTTCTCGCCGCTGAAATAGCCGCCAGCTTTCAGCTATCGGCCGAGAGCTGACGGCCGGAAGCTGAAAGCTAGCCCTGCATCATGTGCCGGAGCACGTATTGCAGGATGCCGCCGTGGCGGAAATATTCGAGCTCGTCCACCGTGTCGATGCGGCAGAGCAAGGGCACGGTCTCGCTCTTGCCGGACGATCGGATGATCGTGGCGGTGAGCTCGGCGCGCGGCTTCAGGCCTGAAGCGATCCCGGCGATGTCGAAGAGCTCGCTGCCGTCGAGCTTCAGGGTCTTGCGATCGGTGCCCGGCTTGAATTGCAGCGGCAGCACGCCCATGCCGATCAGATTCGAGCGGTGGATGCGCTCGAAGGTCTCGACGATCACCGCCTTCACGCCCAGAAGTCTTGTCCCCTTGGCCGCCCAGTCGCGCGACGAGCCCGAGCCGTATTCCTTGCCGGCGATGACGACCAGGGGCACGCCTTCCTTCTGGTAGCGCATGGCGGCGTCGTAGATCGGCATGACCGATCCCTCGGGCATGTGCCTGGTGACGCCGCCCTCGACCCCGGGCGTCATCTCGTTGCGGATGCGGATATTGGCGAAGGTGCCGCGCATCATCACCTCGTGATGGCCGCGCCGCGCGCCGTAGGAATTGAAATCAGAGGGGCGCACCTGGTGCTCCAGGAGATACTGGCCGGCGGGGCTTTCCTTCTTGATCGAGCCCGCGGGCGAAATGTGGTCGGTGGTGATGCTGTCACCCAGCATCGCCAGCACCCGGGCCTTCGCGATATCCGAAAGCGGCGCCGGGGTCTTGGGCATGTTGTCGAAATAGGGCGGGTAGGCCAGATATGTCGAACCCGGGTTCCAGCCGAAGGTGACGCCCTCGAGCGTCTTCACCTTCTTCCATTCCTCCGGCCCCTCGAACACGTTGGCGTAGCGCTTGCGGAACATTTGCGCGTTCACGGTCTTGGCGACGGTGTCGTTGACCTCCTGGTTCGACGGCCAGATGTCCTTGAGATAGACGGGCTTGCCCGAATCGTCCTGGCCGAGCGGGTCCTTGGTGATGTCGATCGCGATCGAGCCCGCCAGCGCATAGGCCACCACCAAGGGCGGCGAGGCGAGGTAATTGGCGCGCACCTGCGGGCTGATGCGGCCCTCGAAATTACGGTTGCCCGACAGCACCGCCGAGACCACCAGATCGCCTTCGTCCACCGCCTGGGAGATTTTTTCCGGCAGCGGCCCAGAATTGCCGATGCAGGTGGTGCAGCCATAGCCCACCAGGTTGAATCCGAGCGCGTCCAAATCCTTCTGCAAGCCCGAGGCGGCGTAGTAATCCGTCACCACCTGGCTCCCCGGCGCGAGCGAGGTCTTGACCCAGGGTTTCACCTTCAGGCCGCGCTTCAAGGCGTTGCGCGCCAGAAGCCCGGCGCCGAGCATGACGCTCGGATTGGAGGTGTTGGTGCAAGAGGTGATGGCGGCGATCACCACGTCGCCGTCCTTCACCGAATAATTGGCGTCCGCGACCTTGACCGGGCCGCCGGTCTTGGCCTTGTCGCGGGAGGAAGCGAGCTTCGGCAGCTCGGTCTTGAAGGAGGACGCGACGCCCGACAGGGCGACCCGGTCCTGCGGCCGGCGCGGGCCGGCGAGCGAGGGCTCGACCGAGGCCAGATCGAGATCGAGCGTGTCGGTGAACACCGGATCGGGCGACGAGGAATCGTGCCACAGCCCTTGCGCCTTGGCATAGGCCTCGACCAGGTTGATCTGCTGCTCGTCGCGGCCCGAAAGCCGGAGATATTTCAAGGTCTCGGCGTCGACCGGGAAGAAGCCGCAGGTCGCGCCGTATTCCGGCGCCATGTTGCCGATGGTGGCGCGGTCGGCGAGCGCCAGCGCGGCTATGCCCGGCCCGAAGAATTCGACGAAACGGCCGACCACGCCCTTCTTGCGCAGCATCTGGGTCACGGTCAGCACCAGATCGGTGGCGGTGGCGCCTTCGCGCAAATTGCCGCGCAGGCGGAATCCCACCACCTCGGGCAGCAGCATGGAGATCGGCTGGCCCAGCATCGCCGCCTCGGCCTCGATGCCGCCGACGCCCCAGCCCAGGACCGACAGCCCGTTGATCATGGTGGTGTGGCTGTCGGTGCCGACCAGCGTGTCGGGATAGGCGACGGTGCGGCCCTTCTCCTCGGTGGTCCAGACGACGCGGGCGAGATATTCGAGATTGACCTGGTGGCAGATGCCGGTGCCCGGCGGCACGACGCGGAAATTGTCGAAGGCGCGGCTGGCCCCAGCGCAGGAAGGCGTAGCGCTCGCCGTTGCGCTCGAACTCGACCTTGACGTTCTGGCCGAAGGAAGCGGCCGTGCCGAAATTGTCGACCATGACCGAATGGTCGATCACCAGATCGACCGGCGAGAGCGGATTGATGCGCTTGGGGTCGCCGCCCAGCCGCGCCATCGCCTCGCGCATCGCCGCCAGATCGACCACCGCCGGCACGCCGGTCAGATCCTGCATCAGCACGCGGGCGGGGCGAAACGCGATCTCGCGTTGCGAGGTCTTGGCCTGGAGCCAGGCGGAGACCGCCTTGATGTCCTCGACCGTGACGGTGCGGCCGTTTTCGAGCCGCACCAGGTTTTCCAAAAGCACCTTGAGGGAAAAGGGCAGGCGCGAAATGTCGCCCAGGCCGGCCGCCTTGGCCGCCGCATCGAGGCTGAAATAATCATAGGTCTTGCCGCCGACATCGAGGCTGCGGCGGGTTTTGAGCGAATCTTGGCCGGTAACGGACACGGATCTCGTCTCCCTGTTCTGGGGCGCGGGCGGCGGCGCCTTGCGGTTGATGCTTGCTACCCTACCCTTCCCGGGCCGCAGATCAAGCCGGAGGCGGAATCGGCCCGAAGCGGGGGAAACCGGCCCGGAAAGCCGGTTTCGCGCGATTCCGCCGGGCAAAATATCACCTTTTCGCCACAATCCTTTCCCAATGGGGACGCATTCGGGGGCTTTGATGGCACCCGGTGAGAGACATTAGGCTTTTGGCTTGTCTCCATCTCCATGAAGCGGTCGCCCCCCGGCCGCTCCTAAATCGACGGCCTCGGTATTTCCCCCACCGAGGCCGTCTCTTTTTGCCCGCCTCGCGGCGCCGCCCGTGGCAATATCGCGGCCGATGCCCCGCTTTTCCCGGAAATTCCTGTCATGCCAGGACCTTGCCTGCCAACGCGGCGGGCGGCTGGTGTTCCGCGGATTGACGTTCAGCCTCGATCGCGGCGGATGCCTGCTTCTGACCGGGCCCAATGGCAGCGGCAAGACCAGCCTGTTGCGTTTGCTCGCCGGGCTTTCGCCGCCGCAGACAGGCCAAATCCTCCGCCAGGGATCGCCCATCGCGCTCGACCCGGCGGCGCACCGCGCCGGGCTTCATTTCATCGGCCACCAGGACGCGCTGAAGCCCGCCTTGACCGCGCGCGAAAACCTCGATTTCTGGACGGCGATGCAAGGGGGAGCGCGGCCGAAAGCGGAATCCGCGCTCAAGGCGTTCCGTCTGAGCGAACGCGCCGATTGGCCGTGCCGTTATCTTTCCGCCGGCGAGAAGCGGCGGCTGGCGCTGGCGCGGCTTTTAGCGACGCAGGCGCCGCTCTGGCTGCTCGACGAGCCTTCGACCGGGCTCGACCGGGCCGCGCTCGAGGATCTGCTCGCCGCGATATCCGCGCACCGCAAGCGCGGCGGTTGCGTCGTCGTCGCCACCCACGCGCGGCTGCCTTTGCCCAGGGCGGCGAGCCTGTCGCTCGCCGCTTTCGCGCCGCGGAGGGCGGCATGAGCCAATTCGCGGCACTGGTCGGGCGCGACCTCCGGCTCGCTTTCCGCCAGGGCGGCGATTGGCTCAACGTGGCCGCGTTCTTCGCGCTCGCCGTGATCCTGTTCCCGCTCGGCGTCGGGCCCGAGCCCGAATTGCTGGCGCGCATATCCGCCGGCGTGTTGTGGGTGGCGGCGTTGCTGGCCGCGCTCTTGTCGCTCGAACGCCTGTTCCAGCCGGATTGGGAGGACGGCAGTCTGGAGGCGCTGGCGCTGATGCCCTTGCCGCTCGAGCTTCAGGTGCTGGCGAAATGCCTGGCGCATTGGCTTTCGACCGGGCTGGTCTTGACATTGGCCGCGCCGGTCCTGGCGCTGGTGCTGCACTTTGATTCGGCGGGAATGATTTCGCTGGTGCTGGCCATGCTGCTCGGCACGCCGGTTTTGAGTCTCATCGGATCGGTCGGGGCGGCGCTCGCCTTGGGCGCGCGGCGCGGCGGGGTGCTGCTCTCGCTCCTGGTCCTGCCGCTTTACATCCCGGTGCTGATCTTCGGCGTCGCCGCTTCCGAGGCGGCGTCCCTGGGTTTCAATCCTCAGCCTCCGTTGCTGCTGCTGGCGGCGGGGCTCGCCGCGGCGCTGGCCTTGGCGCCCTGGGCGGCGGCGGCGGCGTTGCGTTTGGCGATGGAATGATCCATGGCCCCGTCCCGCCTCATGCGATAGAACCCCCTCATGGCCCGGCTCGCCAACCCGACTCAATTCCTGAAACTTTCGGCGGCGCTCCTGCCCTGGTGCGCGGCTGCGGCGGCGCTCGGCCTCGGCCTTGGACTCTATCTGGCGCTGTTCGTGGCGCCGCCCGATTACCAGCAGGGCGAGGCGGTGCGCATCATGTATGTGCATGTGCCGGCGGCCTGGATGGCGAGCCTGGTTTATGCGGTGGTGGCGGCGGGGAGCGCCGTGGGGTTGATCTGGCGCCATCCGCTGGCGCATATCGCGGCCGAAGCCGCGGCGCCCCTGGGCGCGGGGTTCACGCTCATCTGCCTCGTCAGCGGTTCGCTCTGGGGCGAGCCGATGTGGGGCACCTGGTGGGTGTGGGATGCGCGGCTCACCTCGGTGCTGGTGCTGTTTTTCCTTTATCTCGGATTCATCGCGCTCGAACACGCCTTCGACGACAAATCGCGCGGCACCCGGGCGGCGGCGATCCTGGCGCTGGTGGGCGTCGTTAATCTGCCGATCATCAAATTCTCGGTCGATTGGTGGAACACGTTGCACCAGCCGGCGAGCGTGTTCCGTTTGGGCGGGCCGACCATCGCCGCCTCGATGCTGTGGCCGCTTTTCGTGATGGCGGCGGGGTTCCTGTTTTTCTTCGCCGCGCTGCTGTTGATCCGCATGCGGTCGGCGCTGATGGAAGCCCGGTTGCGCGCGCTCGCCTTCGGGAATCCGGGATGAATGGCCAGGCTTTCCTCGCCATGGGCGGCTATGCCCGTTTCGTCTGGCCGGCTTACGGGGTGGCGGCGGCGGTGCTGCTGATTCTCGCCGTCTGGAGCCTCGCTTCTTACCGGCGCGTGAAACGCGACCTCGCCGCGCGGGAGAAGAAAAGCCCGCGGCGCGGAAGGGCGCGCGCCCGATGATGACGCGCAAGCGCAAGCGGCTGATTTTCGTGGTGGCGGGGCTCGCGCTGCTGGGCCTGGCGAGCTGGCTCACATTGTCGGCGCTCAGGGACAATCTGGTTTTTTTCTACAGCCCGTCCGATCTTTACGCCAAGGGTGTCGAATCGGGACGCCTGTTGCGCTTGGGCGGCCTGGTCGAGAACGGCAGCGTCAAGCGCGAGGGCGACGGCAGGACGATCGATTTCAGCGTCACCGACGGCAGGAAATCGGTGCCGGTGGTTTATGGCGGCGATTTGCCCGATCTCTTCCGCGAAGGCCAGGGCGTGGTGGTCGAGGGCCGCTTGCAGGCCAATGGCGATTTCCGCGCGACGGCCGTGCTGGCGAAGCACGACGAGCGCTACATGCCGCCCGAGGTGGTGGACGCGTTGAAGCGCGCCGGGCGCTGGCAGGAGGGCGCGGCAATGCCCGCGCCGGCGCCGGGCAAGAACCCGTGATCATCGAGCCCAATGATTATTGAACTGGGCCATTTCGCCCTGGTTCTCGCTCTTTTCATCGCGCTGTTGCAGGCGGGATTGTCGCTCGCCGGCGCGGCCCAAAACCATTGGGGGCTGATGACGGCCGGGCGGCTCGCGGCGCTCGCGCTTTTGCCGCTGGCCGGAATCGCCTTCGCGGCTCTCACCCGCGCTTTTCTCATCTCGGATTTTTCGGTCGCCCTGGCCGCGGCGCATAGCCATTCGGATTTGCCCTGGCTCTACAAGCTTACCGGCGTCTGGGGCAATCACGAAGGGTCGATGGTGCTGTGGGTTCTGATCCTGTCGCTTTACGGGGCGGCGGTGAGCTGGTTCGGGGATGCGATGCCGCCGCGGCTTTGCGCCCGGGTGATCGGGGTGATGGGATTGATCGGGGTGGGGTTTCTGCTGTTCATCCTGTTGACCTCGAACCCCTTCCTGCGGCTCGTCAACCCGCCGGAGAACGGCCAGGGCCTCAATCCGATTCTGCAAGACCCGGGCTTGGCCTTCCATCCGCCTTTCCTTTATCTGGGCTATGTCGGGAACGCGGTGAGCTTTTCCTTCGCCGTGGCGGCATTGATCGAGGGCCGGGTGGACGCGGCCTGGGCGCGCTGGGTCAGGCCCTGGACCTTGGCCTCCTGGTGTTGCCTGACCCTGGGGATATCGATGGGCAGCTGGTGGGCCTATTACACGCTCGGCTGGGGGGGCTGGTGGTTCTGGGACCCGGTCGAGAACGCCTCGCTCATGCCCTGGCTCGCCTCGACCGCGCTCATCCATTCGGCGATCGTGGTCGAGCGCCGCGACACGCTCAAGAGCTGGGCGGTGCTGCTGGCGATTCTGACCTTCTCGCTCTCCCTCGTCGGCACGTTCCTGGTGCGCTCCGGCGTGTTGACCTCGGTCCACGCCTTCGCGCTCGACCCCAAACGCGGCGTGTTCATCCTGCTTCTCCTGTCGATCGCCATCGGCGGCTCACTCGCGCTTTACGCCTGGCGCGCGCCACGCCTGGAACCCGGAGGATTGTTCGCGCCAATCTCACGCGTACTATCGGCCTGGAGACGCGGCGCTATGCTGGGCGCGTTGCAGCGGCAATGGGCGGAAGCGGCGTTTGCGATCCTGGCGATGCTGGCCGCGTTTTTTCTGACCTCGGGCGGGCCGATGCTGGCGTTGCTCGGCCTCGCCGCCTGGATCGGCATGGGGGCGCTGGTTGAATTGGCCGGCCGTTTGCGGCTTTTCCGCGCGCCCATGGCCGAAACCTGGCGGCGCGCGCTCAATGAGAGGCGCGCCTCTTATGGGATGAGTCTCGCGCATTTCGGTCTGGCCATGACGCTTGCTGGAATATCGGGCATCGGTTTCGAGGCCGGGAACAGCGCGATCTTGCATTTGGGTCAGGAAATACCGCTTGCCGGTTATAGCCTGCGCTTCGACGGCATTGGCCGGCATGAGGGCGAGAATTACACCGCCGAGGCGGCGGAGTTCGCTTTGTTCAAGAATGGACGGGTGGCGGCGGAAATGGCGCCCGAGCGGCGGTTCTTTCCGTTGCAGCAGGAGACCGTCGCCAGGCCCGCAACCCGCGCCGGTTTCCTGGCCGATATTTATCTGGTCCTGGGCGATCCCGACGGACAAGGCGGCTGGACCGTCGCGGCGGTTTGGCGCCCGCTCATCCCCTTCATCGGGATCGGGATCGTCATCATGGCGCTAGGCGGCGCGGTAAGCCTTTCAGACAGACGCTGGGCGGATTGGGTTGCGCGCCCGGGCGCCGCCCTTGAGCCGGGCCTGCCGTTGAGCGCGGCCGAGCAGAAACGCCTGGCCGATATTCTCAAGGAGGGCGCGGGATGATCGTCGCCCTGATCGCGGCGGTTGCGACGGCGGCGGCGCTGGCGGTGGTGCTGTCGCCGCTTTTGAGCGAGGCGCGGCCGGCGCGGAACCGGGCGCGGCCCGACCTCGCGATCTATCGCGACCGGCTCGACGGGATCGGGCGCAGCCTCAAGCGCGGCTTGATCGAACCCGGCGAGGCGGCATCCGCCCGGCTCGAAATCGAGCGCCGCATTCTGGCTTCGGGCTTCGCCGGCGACGCGGCCGAGCCGAGCCCGCCGCGCAAGCGCCTGGCCGCGTTGCTTGCCTTGGGCGTGGCCCTCGGCGCCTTCGCGCTCTATTTCGAAACCGGCATGCCGGGCCTGCCCGATCTGCCTTTCGCCGGCCGCGCTTCGGGCGGGACGCCGAATGTTTCGGCCCAGGATGCGATCGACGGCCTTTCGGCCCGGCTCGAGGCCAATCCCGACGATGCCGATGGCTGGGCCATGCTCGGCCGCGCCTATGCGGCGATGGGCGACGAGGGCAAGGCGGCCGACGCCTATGAGCATGCCCGCAATCTCCGCCCCGAGGATCAATCCATCGCGCTCGCCGAGGCCGAGGCGCTGCTCGCCGACCGCCAGCCCGAAGAGCCGCTTTCCGACCGGGTCCTGGCGCTCTTGAAGAGCATCGGGCTCGCGGATCCGGACCAGCCGCTGGTGTTGTGGTATCTGGGCTATGACGCGGCGCAGCATGGCCGTTACGACGAGGCGCGGCAGGATTGGAACCGCCTCCTCCGGGAGATGCCGGAGGACGCGGCCGAGCGCAAGACGGTGAACGCGGCCTTGGCCGCGATTGCGGGGAAGCGCTAAAGTCCTTCCGGGAGGAAAACGGGCAATGGACGGCGTGCGCGATCAGCCGCTGTGGCGGCCGACGCCCGAGCGGGCGGCGGGCACCAATATGGCGCGCTTCATGGCCGAGGCCGGCAAAAGCTGGAACAAGAATTTTTCCGGCATGGAGACGCTTCACCGCTGGTCGGTCGAGGCGCCCGAGGAATTCTGGCGCTCGGTGTGGGATTGGGGCGGGGTGATCGCCGAGACGCGGGGAAAGACGGTGCTGCGCGACGGCGGCAAAATGCCGGGCGCGCAATTCTTTCCCGACGCCAGGCTCAATTTCGCCGAGAACCTTTTGTGCAAGCGCGACGCCACCGACGCGCTGGTGTTCCGCGGCGAGGACAAGGTGAAGCGGCGGCTGTCCTGGAACCAGCTTTACGACCAGGTGTCGTTGTTGAGCCAGGCGATGAAAGCCGACGGCATCGGCCCGGGCGACCGCGTCGCGGGGTACCTCCCCAACATGCCCGAGGCGGTGATCGGCATGCTGGCGGCTTCGTCCATCGGCGCGGTGTGGTCTTCCTGCTCGCCCGATTTCGGCGTCAAGGGCGTGCTCGACCGCTTCGGGCAGATCGAACCCAAGCTGCTTTTGGTGGCGGAGGGCTATTACTACGGCGGCAAATCCTTCGACTGCCTCGACAAGACGCGCGAGATCGCGGCGGCGCTGCCCTCGCTCAAACGCATCGTGGTGGTGCCCTATACCGGCGAGGATTCCTCGCTCCAAGGCCTGCCGATAGCCCGGCATTTGGCCGAATATCTGGCACCTTATAGGCCAAGCGAGATCGAATTCATCCGGCTGCCTTTCGGCCACCCGCTTTACGTGATGTATTCCTCGGGCACCACCGGCGTGCCGAAATGCATCATCCACGGCGCCGGCGGCACGCTTTTGAAACACATCGTCGAGCAGCAATTCCATTGCGACCTGAAGCCAGGCGACAGGCTGTTCTATTTCACCACCTGCGGCTGGATGATGTGGAACTGGCTCGCCTCGGGACTTTCCGCCGGAGCGACCCTTCTGCTTTACGACGGCTCGCCCTTTTATCCCTCGGGCAAGGTGCTGTTCGATTACGCCGACGCAGGAGCGCATGACCCATTTCGGCACCTCGGCCAAATACATCGATTCCTGCCTCAAGGCCGGGCTCGAGCCGATGGAAACCCACAAGCTCGACACGGTGCGGCTCTTGACCTCGACCGGCTCGCCGCTTTCGCCCGAGGGCTTCGATTACGTCTATCGCGCCATCAAGCACGATCTCTGCCTCGCCTCGATCTCGGGCGGCACCGACATCATGGGTTGTTTCGTCATGGGCAATCCCGCGGGCCCGGCCTGGCGCGGCGAATGCGCGGTGCCGGTGCTGGGCATGGACGTGGATATTTTCCGACGACGACGGCAGCCGCGCCGCCGACGACGAGAAGGGCGAGCTCGTCTGCACCAAGCCCTTCCCCTCCATGCCGTTGGGATTCTGGAACGATCCGGATGAGAAGAAATACCGCGCCGCCTATTTCGACCGCTTCCCCAATATCTGGTGCCACGGCGATTACGCCGCGCGCACGCGCGCATGGCGGCTTCGTCATCTATGGCCGTTCCGACGCGGTGTTGAACCCCGGCGGCGTGCGCATCGGCACCGCCGAAATCTACCGCCAGGTCGAGCAGATCCCCGAGGTGCTGGAATCGCTGGTGATCGCCCAGGATTGGCTGAGCGACGTGCGGGTGGTGCTTTTTGTGAAGCTTCGCGAAGGCGCGAAGCTGGACGATGGATTGATCGCCCGCATCAACAAGAAAATCCGCGCCAATGCCAGCCCGCGCCACGTGCCGGCAAGGACGGTGCAGGTGGGCGACATCCCGCGCACCAAAAGCGGCAAGATCGTCGAGCTCGCCGTGCGCGAGGTGGTGCATGGACGCCCGGTGAAGAACCGCGAGGCGCTGGCCAATCCCGAGGCGCTCGACTTCTTCCGCGACCGGCCGGAATTGCGGGCCTAGGCCAATTTGTCGATCGCTTGGGCCAGTTTTATATCGCGTGCGGAGAGCCCGCCCGCGTCATGGGTCGAGAGCGTGATTTCGACCTTGTTGTAGACGTTGAACCATTCAGGATGGTGGTCCATTTTCTTGGCCAGGAGTGCGACGCGGCTCATGAACCTCCAGGCCTGGTTGAAATTCTTGAACGTGAATTTCCGCGAAATGGCGTCGCGGCCCCGGACCTTGGCCCAAGCCCGGAGCTTGCGGAGCGCTTGCGCCCGCTCCCGCCCTTTCAGTTTCTCGATCATGCATTGCCTCCCATGAGTGATCCCGCCAAAACCGGGAGCGCCGCGCCCACGCTCGCCGATATCGAGACCCTGGCCAACCGCGCGCTCGAGACCATACCCGCCAAATTGCGGCGGCATTTGGGCGCGGTGGTGATCCGGGTCGATGATTTCCCCGACGAGGATACCGGGAAAGAGATGGGGCTCGACAGCCCCTTCGATCTCCTGGGCCTTTATCGCGGGATCGGGCTGCCGCGCAAAAGCGTCAGCGACCCCCGGCCGAATATCGACATGATCTTCCTCTACCGCAGGCCGATTCTCGACTATTGGTGCGAGACCGGCGATGATCTTTACCGCGTGGTGCGCCACGTGCTGGTCCACGAGATCGGCCATCATTTCGGCTTTTCCGACGCCGACATGGAACGCATCGAAACGGAGGGACAATGAGCGAGACCGACAAGCCCGAAAAGCCGGACAAGGAATATTGGGCCGGGCGCGGCGGCGAGAACTGGACGCGCCACAACAGCTTCACCGAGAGCCTGTTTTCGCCCGTCACCGCCGTCCTGCTCGCCGCCGCGGCGGCGAAGCCGGGCGAACGCGCCGTGGATGTCGGTTGCGGCTGCGGCGGGACGGCACTGGCCTTGGCGAAGCAGGTGGGCCAGGCTGGCTTCGTGCTTGGGATCGACGTCTCGGCGGCGATGCTGGGTCTCGCCCGCCGCCTCGCCCCGCCCGGCGCCAGGGCGGAATTCGTCGAGGCCGACGCCACCACCCATGTTTTCGCCAAGTCCGATTTCGATCTGCTGTGCTCGCGCCACGGCGTGATGTTCTTCGACGATCCGGCGCGCGCCTTCGCCAATCTGCGCAAGGCCTTGAAGCCCGGCGGGCGGATGGCGTTCTCGTGCTTCCGCGCGCCCAAGGACAATCCCTGGGCGATGGTGCCGGTCGAAGCGATCTATGCCCATGTGCCGCGCCCGCCCAAGCTCGGGCCCGAGGACCCGAGCCCGTTCGCGTTCGCCGACCCGGCGCGCGTCCAGCGCATTCTCGGCGGCGCCGGATTCGCCGAAATCGCGCTGACGCCGCACGACTTGACCTTCGATATCGCGGCGGGCGGCGGGCTCGACGCGGCGGTCGCGAACATGCTCGAAATCGGCCCGGCGAGCCGCGCGGTCGCGAATGTGAGCGCCGCGACCCGGGCAAAAGTCGCGGCGGCGGCGCGCGCGGCGCTCGTGCCTTATGCCAAGGGCAACGCGGTGGCGCTCGGCTCGGCGATCTGGATCGTGACCGCGAAAAATCCCTAGAGCAGGGCGGCGACGCGGCGGCGCAATTCAGGCAAGAGCCGGCGCTTGAACCACGGGTTCTTCCGCTCCCAGGCCGTGGTGCGCCAGGAAGGATGCGGCAGCGGCCAGATGCGCGGCCCGTAATCGCGCCAGTGACGCACGGTCTCGGTCATGCTGGGATATCGCGATTCCGGCAGGTAATAATCGATGGCATAGGATCCCACCAGTAAAGTGAGCTCGGCCTTTGGCATTTCCGCCAGCAAGCGGGGATGCCACAAGGGCGCGCATTCGGGCCGCGGCGGCAGATCGCCGCCTTTCGCGTCCCGCCCGGGATAACAGAAACCCATGCCGAGCACCGCGACGCGGGTTTCGTCATAGAAGGTCTCGCGGTCCATGCCGAGCCATTCCCGCAAGCGGTCGCCGCTGCGGTCGTTGAAGGTCAACCCGGTTTCGTGGACGCGCGTGCCGGGCGCCTGGCTCAAGATGAGTATCCGCGCCGAGCCTGTTATCCGCACCACCGGGCGCGGGCCCAAGGGCAGATGCTTCTCGCAAAGCCGGCAGGCGCGGACCTCCGCCAAGAGCGTTTCGAGACTGCCGGGCGAGGATTTGAGGGCGGCGCGCATTGGGGGATATTTTACATCAGGCCCGAAAAAGAAAGCGGCGCCTCTTAATGGGCGCCGGCTTTCCGTCCACGGGCCTCCAAACTTTGGGGAAACAATCCCGTCCGCCCGGGCCGCGAGAAGAGCCGGGTGCCGGCGGAAATCGTTTCCTGACAAGGTAAGAGCAAGCGCCGTGCCGTTTCAAAAACAGCTTATGTTTCAAGGGCTTGGTTTTGGGCGTGGTAAATTTTACGGCGCGCTGTAAGGGATTCCGACGGTCTCTTTAGCGAAGCGCCGCCGCTATATTCCCACCGTCCACGGTGGTGATGTCGCCGCCCCGGGCGCGAAGCGCCCAAACCAATCAGCGAAGCGCCGCCGCTATATTCCCACCGTCCACGGTGGTGATGTCGCCGGTCGTTTTGAGCGCGGCCGCGTGATAGAGAAAAGCCGCCGCCACGTCCTCGGGCGAAACCTCGCGGCCCAGAAGATTGCCGCGCATGTAATCGGCCTCGGCGAGGCCCCGCGCCTTGGCGCGGGACGCGATCATATCCTTGGTCAAAAGCCCGCCGCGGATGCGGTCGGCGTTGACGCCGTTGGCGCGGATGCCGTCCTTGCCGTATTCGAGCGCGTATTGGCGCATCAGCAACAACGTCGCCGCCTTGGGCAGGCCGTAAGGTCCGAATTCGGCGCCGGGATTGACCGCCTGTTTGGAGACGTTGAACAAGAGACAGCCGCCCATGCCTTGCGCGCGCATGATCCTGACCGCTGCCTGCGCCACGCGCTGATGGGCGAAGAAATTGAGCTCGAAGCTCTGGCGCAAAACCTTGTCCTCGACCTCGCCGATCGCCCCTTGCCAGGCGGCGCCGGCGTTGGAAACCGCGATGTCGACGCCGCCGAAATATTCCACCGTCTTGGCGAAGGCGTCGCGCACCGATTGGTCGTCGGTCACGTCGCACGAAACCGCCAGCGCGCCCAGCGACCGGGCGAGTTTCTCGGCCGCCGCCGAATCCTTGTCCAACAACGCGAGCTCCGCCCCGGCCGCCTTGAAGGCGCGCGCTATCGCGGCGCCGATCGCCCCGGCCGCGCCCGTGATCAGCGCCACCTGGCCCTGGAGCGGCTTTTCCGGTTCCTTGCCGAGCTTCGCCTGTTCCAAGGACCAGTATTCCATCTCGAACAAATCTTTTTCCGGCAGGGATTCGAACCGCCCCACCGCTTCGGCGTCGGTGATGACCGATATCGCGTTTTCGGCGATGTCGGCGGCGATGCGCGCGTCCTTCTTGCTGCGCCCCAAGCCGAAGAGCCCCACCCCCGGCACCAGCACCACGCGCGGCAGCGGATCGAGCGCGCGTTTCTTGGGTTCGGAGCGGGCGTTGTAGCGGGTGAAATAGGCCTTGTAGCGGTCGATGAAGCCCTTGGCCGCCTCCATCGTGTCCTTGCGGAATTGCGCCATGTTGGCGGCGTCGGGCGCGGACAGCAGCAGCGGCAGGTTCTTGGTGCGGATGGTGTGGTCGGGCGTCACCACGCCCAATTGGGAATAACGCGACAGCTCCTTGCCGTTGACGTAGTTCAATACCGCCGGACCCGCGCGGAATTCGAGCACGAGGCGCCGCCACGCGCCCTCGATCTTCTCGTCCTTGAAGCCGCAAGCGCCCCGCAGGATGGGCGCGATCTCGGATACGGGCGCCAAGCGCCGGGGCAGAACCACGGCAGGGAAGAGATTGCGCCGGCCGCGCGCCAGACGCTCTTCGGCGGCGGTGACGGCGGCGATCATGCGCTCATAGGCCTCGCGCGCGGTTTCGCCGAAGGTGAAGATGCCGTGTTTCAGCAGCACCAGCCCCTCGACTTTGGGATCGGATTCGAACACCCGCGCCGCTTTCTTGGCGAGATCGAAGCCCGGCATGATGTAAGGCACCACGCCGAGCCGCGATCCGTAAACCTCGCGGCAGAGCTTCTCGCCCTCGGGCTGGTCGGCGAGACTCAACACCGGCGTGGCATGGGTGTGGTCGATGAATTTCCCCGGCAGGAAGGCATGCAGCAAAGTCTCGACCGAGGGATTGGGCGCGGCGGGATCCAAAAGATTGGCGCGTTGCACCCGCACCATGTCCTCGTCGGAAAGCCGGCTGCGCGCTTTCATCCGCAACAGCGGCGCCAACCGCACCGCCGGCAGCCCGGCGGGCTCGATCTCGGCCATGTCCCAGCCGCTGCCCTTGACGCAGAGCACCTCGGTTTCCTCGCCCAGGAGATCGGCCATCCGCGTCTTGACCGAGGTGTTGCCGCCGCCATGAAGCACCAGCTTCGGCTCCCGGCCCAAAAGCCGCGAGGTATAGACGCGCAAGGCGAGGTCCGCGTTCACCCCCTGCTGGGCGTAGCGCGAAACCAGGCTCTTGGCTTCTTCGTCCAACCAACGGCTTTTCACGGGTATTTCCTCATGGCCCCGAGCATAGGATAAGATAGGCCCGAAGGAGAGTGAAATGGCCCCCTCTTCCGGCCCGCGCGGCGTGTTCGCCGCGGTCCTGACGCCCCTGACCCGCGACCTCGAGCCCGATCTCAAGGGCTTTGTCGCGCATGCGCGCTGGCTGCTGGCCAATGGCTGCGACGGGCTCGCGCCCTTGGGCACGACCGGCGAGGCGAATTCGCTGTCGCTCGGGCAGCGTTTGAAAATCATCGAGACGGTGGAATTGGCGCTGCCGGCGGGGAAATGCATCATCGGCTCGGGTGCCTGCGCGCTGGCCGACGCGGTGCATCTGACGCGCGAGATCCTGCGCATGGGCGCCGCGGGCGCGCTGATCCTGCCGCCCTTCTATTACAAATCGCCGGGCGAGGACGGGCTTTACGGCTTCTTCTCCGAGGTGATCGAACGCGTGGGCGATGCGCGGTTGCGGCTTTACCTTTATCATTTCCCGCAGCTTTCGGCGGTGCCGATCACTCTCCCGCTGATCGAGCGGCTGAAGAAGCGTTACGGCGACGTGATCGCCGGCTTGAAGGACAGCGGCGGCGATTGGGCCTATTCGGAAACGCTCTTGAAGGCGTTGCCGGGATTCGGCGTATTCTCGGGCAGCGAGCAATATCTGCTCAATAATTTGCGCGCGGGCGGCGTCGGCACCATCTCGGCCTCGGTCAATGTCACCGCGCCCTTGGCGCAAGCCGTCTTCCGGTCCTGGCAGAAGCCCGAAGCCGACAGCTTGCAAAAGACGCTCGCGGCGGCGCGGGTGCTATTCCAGGATTATCCGCTGGTGGCGGCGCTCAAAGAGACCATGGCGCTCATTTCCGGCAATGACGAATGGCGCAACATCCTGCCGCCCAACGCGCCGCTCTCGGCCCAGCAGCGCGCCGAGATCGAGACCCGGCTGGAGCAGCTTCCGGCGATGCGCCCGGTGATGGAATCGCTGCGCGCGGCCTGAGGCCCGGTTCAGGTTTCGTGGCCGCGATCGAGCGCCGGCCAATGCGCGAAGGCGAACACCCACAAGCCGATGATGTTGGCGATGGGGACGAAATAGAGCAGCACCCACCAGCCGCTATGTCCCGTGCGCCGCAAAATCTTCACCACCGGCACGAACAGGATCGCCATCACGATCAGGAAAAAGATCCAATACGACAGCCAGGCCGCGCCCACGAGCATCATCGGTATTCCCCTCTTCGATCGTTGAAACAACGGCTTATTGCAGCCGCGCCTTTTTGAGGAAACTGGCGCGGTCGGCGGAGCGGAGAGTCATGGTCATGGTGCGGCCGTCACGGAACACCACCATCGGCACCTCGACCCCGGCGGGCCCGAGCGCCCAGATCGAGCGGTAGAGCGTGCCGAGATCGCCGATCTCCTTGCCGGCCAATGACAGGACGATGTCGCCGGTGTGGATATTGGCCTGGCGCGCCGGCGCCTTGCTGGCCATGCCCGCCACCACCACCTTGCCGTCGATCTCGGTGGCGTAAAGCCCGAGCCAGGGCCGCGGCGGCTTGTTCTGCCGGCCGATGGTGAGGAGATCGTCATAGACCGGCTTCAGGAGATCGACCGGCACCACCATGTTGAGATGCTCGGGCGGCGCGTTGTCGCGCGCCTGCTGCAAGTGGAGCGAGCCGATGCCGATGAGCTTGCCCGCCTTGTCGATGACCGCGGTGCCGCCCCAATTGGGATGCGCGGGCGCGGTGAAGAGCGCCTCTTCGAGGAGATATTCCCAATATCCCGCGAATTCCTGCTTGGCCGCGATATGCGCCGCGACCGAGCGTTGCCGCCCGCCCGATCCCGCCACCACCACCTTGTCGCCGATGCGCGCGGCTGAGGATTCGCCCAAGGGCAAGGCCGGCAGATTGAGCTTGCCCAGCGCCTGCACCAGGCCGAAGCCGGTTTCCTGGTCATAGGCGAGCGCGTGACCCGGCAATGCCCTTCCGTCATGGGTGTTGAGCCAGATGGTTTCGGCCTCGGTGACGAGATAGCCGATGGTGAGAACGATGCCGTCGGCGCGGATGACGACGCCGTTCCCCGCGCGCTCGGTGCCGAGCGTGCCGGCGGTGAAGGCGTCCTCGGGCACGGAGGCCTGCACCCCCAGCACCGAGGCGAGCGAGCGCTCGAGGTTGAAATCGTAATCCTCGGGCTTGGGCCGCGCTTGCGGCGGCGTTTCCCAATCGGCGGGTGATGCCATGAGGGCGAGAATACACCAGCGGGAATGGAATCGCGAGAAGGCCAAGAAGCCGGGGGCGCCCCTAATCCTCGTCCGGGCCGCGGCGGAGATGCTTGATGCGACCGCGCGCATGTTTGGCCGTAAGGCGTTTCTCGCGCGACGTGCGGGAAGGCCGGGTGGCGCGGCGGGGCTTCGGCGCGCGCGCCGCTTGGGTGAGCAATTCCAAGAGCCGCGACCGCGCATCCTCGCGGTTGCGTTCCTGCGAGCGGAAGCGGTGCGCGGTGATCATCAGCACGCCGTCGCGGCTGAGCTTGCGCCCGGCCAGGGCCTTGAGGCGCCGGCGCGAGGATTTGTCGAGAAAGCGCGCCTTGTTGAGGTCGTAGCGCAGCTGCACCGCGCTTTCGACCTTGTTGACGTTCTGCCCGCCCGGACCGGTCGAGCGGATGAACTGTTCCTCGACCGCTTCCTCGTCTATGGGGATTCCGGGCCCGGTCACGGCGCGCCCGTGCCGGGATGGGGGTTGGTTCCAGGCATGTCGGGCACTTCCGCCGGCGGCTCCAGCAGCGGCAGCGAAGCGCCGGGAATTTGCGAGGCGTCCCAGCCGCCGCCCAGGGTCTCGATCAGCAGCACGCTGGCGTTGAGCCGGCTTTGCGTTACGCCATAAGCGGATTGCTGGTCGGCAAGCGATGTCGCCTGGGCCGTCACCACGGTGGTGAAATCCACATTGCCGGCGAGATACTGGTTCAGGATCAGCTTCTCGGCCAGTTGCGCGGCGGCGACCGCGCTGTCCTCCACCTTGGCCTGTTGTTCGAGAATCCGGAGCGCGGCGAGATTGTCCTCGACGCCCTGGAACGAGGCGAGCACGGCCTGGCGGTAAACGGCGACGGTCTGGTCGTAGCCGGCGCGCGCGGCTTCGACCTGCGCCGTGGTCAGGCCGCCATTGAACACGTTGAAATTGATCTGCGGCCCGATGGTCCAGGCGAGGTTCGAGCTTTTCATCAGCGTGTCGAGCATCGAGCTCGAAAAGCCGTAGGAGCCGGTCAGGGTGAGGGTCGGGAAATATCCCGCGATGGCGACGCCGATCTGAGCGTTGGCCGCGGCCACGCCGCGCTCGGCCGAAGCCACGGTCGGGTTGCGCTCGAGGAGCGCCGAGGGCACGCCCGCGGGCGCCACCGGCACATGGAGGGCGTAAGGCGTGGGCGAGGCCGCCAGCTCGAATTCCGAGGGCGGCTTCCCCACCAGCACGGCGATCGCGTGTTCGAGCTGGGCGCGCGGCACCTCGATCGCCAGCGCCTGGGAGCGGGTATTGTCGAGCTGCGCCTGGGCCTGGGCCACGTCGGAGCGCGCCGACACGCCCACTTGGTAGCGGTTCTCGGTGATCTGGAGCGTCCGCGCATAACCCTTGGCCGTGTCGTCGAGGAGCCGCTTCAGCTCGTCATCGACGCGGAGCTGGAAATAATCCTGCGCCAGCGTCGCCTGTTCGGAGAGCCGGAGTGCGGCAAGCGTGGCGGCCGAGGCCTGGGCCGTGGCGCGCGCGCTTTCGACCTGGCGGCGCACCTGGCCCCAGATGTCGATCACCCAGGAGGCATCGACCGGCAGGCTGAACTGGTTGCCGATTTTGGCGCCGTTGCCGCCGCCGCCCGAGCCGGAGGATCCGGCGGGAGTGCGCGAGCGCGTCGCCGAGGGATCGATGCCGATCGAGGGGAAATAGGCCGCGCGCGCCTCGCCCACCAGCGCCACCGACTGGCGATAAGCCGCTTCGGAGGCCTTCAGATTCTGGTTCGAGACATCGACCTGCTTTTCGAGGCCGTCCAGCACCGGGTCGTTATAGACCGACCACCAGGGCTGGCCCGAAGCCGGCGCCGCGGGCTCGGCCGGTTTCCAGTCGCCGAGCTCTTTGAAAGATTCGGGCGTTTCGGCCGGCGGTTTCTTGTAATCGGGCCCGACCGAGCAAGCGGCCAGCATGGTGGCGGCCAGGAAGGCGAGGATTTTGGCGCGGGGCGAAATCATGTCATTCCCCCGGCGCCGGTTCGGGCTCGGCCGCGAGCGGATCGTACTTGCCCCAGCGCGCCTGGCTCCACAGACGGAAGCGGTCGAGATAGAGATAGATCACCGGCGTGGTATAGAGCGTCAGCGCCTGGCTCACCAGCAGGCCGCCGACGATCGCGATGCCGAGTGGCCGGCGCAGCTCGCTGCCCTCGCCGAAGCCGATCGCCAGCGGAATGGCGCCCAGCATCGCCGCCATAGTGGTCATCATGATCGGGCGGAAGCGCATCAGGCAGGCCTGGTAGATCGCGTCATGGGAGGAAAGATTCTGCGTGCGCTCGGCGTCGAGCGCGAAATCGATCATCATGATGGCGTTCTTCTTGACGATGCCGATCAGCAGGATGACGCCGATGAGCGCGATGATGCTGAACTCGGTCTGGAACAGCAGCAGCGCCAGCACCGCTCCGACCCCCGCCGACGGCAAGGTCGACAGGATGGTGACGGGATGGACATAGCTTTCATAGAGAACGCCCAGCACGATATAGACCGCCGCCAGCGCCGCCAGGATCAGGATCGGCTCGTTGGCGAGCGAGGCCTGATAGGCACCGGCGGTGCCTTGGAAGCTGCCATGGATGTCGGCCGGCACGCCGAGATTGCGCATCACATCGGCGATGGCGCTGGTGGCATCGCTCAGCGACTTGCCCGGCGCCAGGTTGAAGGAGATGGTGGATGCTACCGACAGGCCCTGGTGATTGACCGCGAGCGGCGTGGTGCCGGGGCCATAGCTCGAAAACGCCGCCAGCGGCACCATGGTCTCGGCGGATGTCGCGACCGCGCTGCCGGTCGAGGTGCTGCCATGGGTCGAGTTGGCGATGGAATTGGTCGCCAGGTTGCGCGCCGCGTCGGCGGCGACACTCGACGCCGAAGAGGTTTGCCCTTTCTGCGCCACCGTGCCGGCCACGGCGTTGGTCGATTGCGTGCCGCCCACGGCGCCCCCGGACGTGGAGACGTAGAGCTGCTTCAGCGTATCGGGGCTTTGCCAGAACTCGGGCGCGACCTCCATGATGACGTGATATTGGTTCAAGGGATTGTAGATGGTCGAGACCTGGCGCTGGCCGAAGGCGTCGTAGAGCGTGTTGTCGATCGCGCTCACGGTCAGCCCGAGCCGCGCCGCCGTTGAGCGGTCGATCTGCAGATCGGTTTCGAGGCCCTTGTTCTGCTGGTCGGAATTGACGTCGGTCATCTCGGGAAGCTTTTGCAGCGCGGCCGCGATCTTGGGTCCCCATTCGTTGAGTTCGTCCAGATCGTCGCCTTGCAGCGTGTATTGGTATTGCGCGTTCGATTGCCGGCCGCCGACGCGGATGTCCTGCACCGCCTGGAAGAACAGCGTCGCGCCCGGCACCACCGCCATCTCGCGCCGGAGCCGCGTGATCACATCGGTCACCGAGGAACGCTCGCCAATGGGCTTCAGCGAGGCGAACACGAAGCCGCCATTGGTCTGGCCGCCGCCGGTGAAGCCCACCACGCTCGCGACCGCCTTGTCGTCGTGGACGATGTTGATGAACTGGGTGAGTTTCTGGGACATGAGCTGGAAGGAGATGCTCTGGTCGGCCTGGATGTTGCCGGTGAGCCGGCCCGTATCCTGCTGCGGGAAAAAGCCCTTGGGCACGATGTAGAAGAGAAAGACGTTGAGGCAGAGCGTTGCGGCCAGGATGGCCAGCACCAACGGCGCGCGCTTCAGCGACCATGTGAGGCTCTTCGCATATCCCCCCCGCGCCCGCTCGAAGACGCGCTCGCTCACCCCGGTGATGCGCGCGAGGACGCCGGGCCGGGGCGCGTCTTTTCCGGCGCGTTCGCGGCGCAGGAGATAGGCGCACATCATCGGCGTGGTCGTGAGCGACACCAGCAGCGAGACCAGGATCGCGACCGACAGCGTCATCGCGAATTCGCGGAACAGGCGGCCGATGATGCCGCCCATCAGCAGGATGGGCGTGAACACGGCCACCAGCGACAGGCTCATGGAGAGGACGGTGAAGCCCACCTCGCGCGCGCCCAGGAGCGCCGCTTGCAAGCGGGGCATGCCGGCTTCGAGATGGCGCGTGGTGTTCTCGAGCACGACGATGGCGTCGTCGACCACGAATCCGGTCGCCACGGTGAGCGCCATGAGCGAGAGGTTGTCGAGGCTGAAGCCCAAGAGATACATGACGCCGAAGGTGCCGATCAGCGACACCGGCACCGCCACCGCCGGAATGAGCGTGGCGCGGGGGCTGCGCAAAAACAGGAACACCACCATGATGACGAGCATGACCGAGATCAGCAGCGTTATTTCGACGTCCTTGAGCGAGGCGCGGATGGTGACCGATTGATCCATCGCCTGCGTGATGTCGATGCCGGCGGGAATTTCGGCCTCGAGGAACGGGATCTGCGCGCGCACCCGGTCCACCGTGCTGATGATGTTGGCGCCGGGCTGGCGGTAGATGATCACCAGCACCGCGGGCTTGCCGTTGGCGAGGCCGGCATTGCGGATGTTCTCGACCGAATCGCTGACCTGGGCCACGTCGGAGAGCCGCACCGCGGCGTGGCTGCGGTAAGCGACGATCAGGTTCGCGAATTGGGCGGCAGTCGAGGCGTTGTCGTTGGCGTAGATCTGGTAACGCTTGCCGGCTTGCTCGATCGCGCCCTTGGGGCTGTGGGCGTTGGCGGAGGCGAGCGCGGCGCGCACATCCTCGAGCCCGATGCCGTATTTGCTGAGCGCGTTGGGGTTGAGCTCGGCCCGGACCGCGGGCAGCGCCGAGCCGCCGACATCGACCTCGCCGACGCCGTCGACCTGGGACAGCTTCTGCTCGATGATGGTGGTGGCGGCGTCGTACATCTGGCCGCGGGTGAGCGTGTCGGAGGTGAGCGCCAGGATCATGATCGGCGCGTCGGCCGGGTTGACCTTGCGGTAGGTCGGATTCTGCCGGAGGCTCGAGGGCAGATCGGCGCGCGCCGCGTTGATCGCCGCCTCCACGTCGCGCGCCGCGCCGTCGATATCGCGGTCGAGGCCGAATTGCAGCGTGATGCGGGTCGAGCCGACCGAACTCGACGAGGTCATCTCGGTCACGTCGGCGATTTGCCCGAGATGGCGCTCCAAGGGCGTCGCCACGCTGGTCGCCACCACCTCGGGGCTGGCGCCCGGCAGGGTCGCGCGCACCGAGATGGTGGGAAAATCGACCTGCGGCAAGGGCGAAACCGGCAGCAGGAAAAACGCCAGGCCTCCGGCCAGCGCCACGCCGAGGGTCAAGAGCGTGGTTGCGACCGGCCGGCGGATGAAGATTTCGGAGGGGTTCACAGCGTGGGCTCCCCCTCCTCGGCCGATTCGTTGACGAGCCCGCCATAGCGGTTGCGCAGATGGATCGCCCAGCGGTCGAAGGTGAGATAGATCACCGGCGTGGTGAAGAGCGTGAGCATCTGGCTCACGATCAAGCCGCCGACGATGGTCAAGCCCAGCGGATGGCGCAGCTCCGAGCCGGTGCCGGATCCCAGCATCAGCGGCAATGCGCCCAGTATCGCCGCCATGGTGGTCATCAGGATCGGGCGGAAGCGCAGCAGGCTCGCCTGGTAGATCGCGTCGCGCGGCGACTTGCCCTCGTTCCGCTCGGCGTCGAGCGCGAAGTCGATCATCATGATCGCGTTTTTCTTGACGATGCCGATCAGCAGGATGATGCCGATGATGGCGATGACGGTGAGATCGTCGCGCACCAGAATCAGCGCCAAGAGCGCGCCGATGCCGGCCGAAGGCAATGTCGAGAGAATGGTGACCGGGTGGATGAAGCTCTCATAGAGCACGCCCAGCACGATATAGACCGTGACCACCGCCGCCAGGATGAGCCAGATCTCGTTGCCGAGCGAAGACTGGAAGGCCAAGGCCGAGCCCTGGAAAACCGTGATGACGCCCCGCGGCATGCCCATCTGCTGCTCGATTTGGCGGATGGCGTCGACGCCTTCGCCGAGCGAATAGTTGGACGCCAGATCGAAGGAGACGGAATAGGCGGGGAACTGGCCCAGATGGTCGATCTGCAAGGGCGCCGTCTGGACCGAGGCCGTGGCCATGGAATTCAAGGGCACCTGTCCGCCGCCCGAGGAGGGCAGGTAGATCGAGGAGAAGGAATCGAGCGATTTTTGCAGGTCCTTATCCGCTTCGAGAATGACGCGATACTGGTTCGACTGGGTGAAGATGGTCGCGACGATGCGCTGGCCGAAGGCGTCGTAGAGCGCGTTGTCGATGGTGGCCGGGGTGATGCCGAAACGGCCGGCGGTGTCGCGGTCGATGGTGATATAGGCCGACAGACCCTGATCCGCCTGGTCGCTCACCACATTGGCGAATTGGGGCGCCTGGCTCATCCGGTCGACCAGTTTCGGCGTCCAGCTTGCGAGCTCGTCCGGATTGGCGTCTTCGAGCACGAATTGGTATTGCGACCGGCTGATGGTGGTGTCGATGGTCAAATCCTGCACCGGTTGCAGGTAAAGCGAGACGCCGGGAATGGAGGCGGTCTCGCGCTCGAGATCGGCGATGACCGAGGTCACGTCCTCGCCGCGGTTGTCGGGCGGCTTCAGGTTGATGAGGAACCGGCCGCTGTTGAGCGTGGTGTTGGTGCCGTCGACGCCGATGAAGGAAGAGAGGCTCACCACATTGGGGTCCTTGAGGATGGCGGAAGCCAGGCCCTGCTGGCGCTCGGCCATGGCGGCGTAGGACACTGATTCCGAGGCCTGGGAAATGCCCTGGACGAGCCCGGTGTCCTGGACCGGGAAAAACCCTTTCGGGATGACGACATAGAGGATCACGGTCAGCACCAGCGTCGCGACCGCGACCGCCAACACCAGCGGCTGGCGGTCGAGCACCCAATTGAGTCCGCGGCCGTAGTGGTGGATGAGCTGGTCGAATTTCTCGCGGTTCCAGGCCTGGAATTTGTTTTCCGTCTGGGCGCCCTTCTCGCGCAGCAGCTTGGCGCAGGCCATCGGCACCAGGGTCAAGGATACCGCCGCCGAGATCAGGATGGTGACCGCCAGCGTCAGCGCGAATTCCCGGAACAGGCGCCCCACCACGTCGCCCATGAACAAGAGGGGAATGAGCACGGCGATGAGCGAGATGGTGAGCGAGATAATCGTGAACCCCACCTGCGCCGAGCCTTTGAGCGCGGCCTTCAGGGGCGGATCGCCCATCTCGATATAGCGCGAAATGTTTTCGATCATGACGATGGCGTCGTCGATGACGAAGCCCGAGGCGATGGTCAACGCCATCAGCGACAAATTGTCGAGGCTGAAGCCCAAGAGATACATGGCGCCGAAGGTGCCGACCAGCGACAGCGGCACCGACAGGCTCGGGATGATGGTGGCGCGCGCGTTGCGCAGGAAGACGAAGATCACCAGCACCACCAGCACCACCGCCAGAATGAGCTCGAACTCGACGTCGTGGACCGAGGCGCGGATGGTGACCGTGCGGTCGGTCAGGACATTGACGTCGATCGACGCCGGCAGCGAGGTCTGCAATTGCGGCAGCAGGTTCTTGATGCCGTCGGCCACGGCGATGACATTGGCGCCGGGCTGGCGCTGGATGTTGACGATCACGGCCGGCGTCATGTTCATCCAGGCGCCGAGCTTGTCGTTCTCGGAGGAATTGACGACCGAGGCGACATCGCCCAGATGAACCGGCGCGCCGTTTTTGTAGGCGACCACGACGCCGAGATAGTCGTTGATGTTCTGGAGCTGGTCGTTGGCGTTGATGGTGTAGGAGCGTGTCGGCCCGTCGAAATTGCCCTTGGGCGTGTCGACGGTGGCGTTGCTGATAGTGGTCCGGAGATCGTCGATGTTGAGGCCGTAGGCCGAGAGCGCGCGCAGATCGGCCTGGATGCGCACCGCCGGCACCTGCCCGCCGGCGATGCTGACGAGGCCCACGCCCGGGAGCTGCGAGATCTTCTGCGCGAGCCGGGTATTGGCCAGATCCTCGACCTGCGGCAAGGGCATGGTGGAGGAGGTGAGCGCCAGCGTCAGGATCGGCGCGTCGGCGGGGTTGACCTTGGCGTAGATCGGCGGCGCCGGCAGGTCGGAAGGCAGCAAATTCCCGGCCGCGTTGATCGCCGCCTGAACCTCTTGCTCGGCGATGTCGAGGCTGATGTTCAATCCGAATTGCAGGGTGATGACCGAGGCGCCGGCCGAACTCGTGGACGACATCTGGTTGAGGTTCGGCATCTGGCCGAACTGCACTTCCAAGGGCGCCGTGACCGAGGAGGTCATCACGTCGGGCGAGGCGCCGGGATAGAAGGTCTGCACCTGGATGGTCGGGTAATCGACCTCGGGCAGCGCCGACAAGGGCAGGAACTGGAAGGCGACCATGCCGCTGAGCATGATCGCCACCATCAGCAGCGAGGTCGCGACCGGGCGGAGAATGAAGAGGCGAGAGGGGCTCATGCCGCCGGCCTCAGGCGTCGATGCGGGTAGGCGCGCTCACTGGCCATCTCCGCCGCCTTGCTGCCCGTTCTGGCCGTTCTGTTGGTGATGGTGGTGTTGCGGCGGATTATCCGCCGGACCGGTTGGGGCCGGATTGGCCGGGTTCGCGGGATTGGGCGGCACCAACTCGACCGGGCCCGAATTGGGCGGGATCAGATTGACCGGGACGGAATTGGGCGGGATCAGATGGATGGGAGCCGTACCGGCGGGCGGCTGGGTGTTGTCGCCAGCCGGCGGGGGCGGCGTCTGGTCCGGCGGCGGCGTGGTCGCGGGCGCCGGCACGGTCGCGGGCGCCGGCACGGTCGCGGCGCGGCGGCCGGCAGCGAAACCTTGGCGCCGTTCTTGAGCTTGTCGGCGCCGTCCGTCACCACCAGATCGCCCACGCTGAGGCCGGAGGCGATCGCCTGGCTTTCGCCCTGGCTCGGGCCCAGCACGACCTTTGCGATCGTCACGGTGTTGTCGGCCTGCACCCGATAGACGAAGGTGCCCGGCGAGCCCCGCTGGACCGCCGATGACGGGATGACGACGGCGTTCTTGAGGGTGTCGACGGTGAGCTGAATATTGACGAACTGGTTGGGGTAGAGCATCTCGTCCGCATTGACGAAGCTGGCGCGCAACTGGAAGGTGCCGGTCGTGGTGCTGATGGTGTTGTCGACCGTGGCAAGGGTCCCGTCCTCGAGCTTGGTCACGCCGGTGCGGTCGAAGGCGGCGGCGGGCAGAATCGCGCCGGCATGGGTGCGCTTCAGGATCGGCAGCAGATCGTCTTCCGGCAGCGAGAACAGCACCGAAATCGGCTGCATCTGGTTGATCAGCACGATGCCGGTGGCGAGAGCCGGGGTGACGTAATTGCCGGCATCGACCTGGCGCAAGCCGAGCCTGCCCGCGGCCGGCGCGACGATCCGGCAATAAGCCAGGTTGAGGCGCGCGGTATCGACCGCGCCCTGATCGAGCTGCACCGTGCCTTCGAGCTGGTGGACGGTTGCGACCTGGTCGTCATAGGTCTGCTTGGCGATCGAGTCCTGTTTCACCAGCGTGGCGTAGCGCTGGAGATCGATGCGCGCCCCTTCGAGCTGCGCCTGATCGCGCGCCAATTGTCCCTGGGCCTGGTCGAGCGCCGCCTGATAGGGCCGCGGATCGATCTGGGCCAGGACATCGCCGACCTTCACGTCCTGTCCCTCCTGGAACGCGACCGAGGCGAGATAGCCGCTGATCTGGCTCTGGACCGTCACCGAGGCGAGCGGCGTCACCGTGCCGAGCGCGGTGTAAGTGATGGCAATGTCGCCCGTGACGGCTGGCGCCGCGACCACCGGCAGCGGCGCTTGCCCGCGCGCGCTGCTCTTCGGGGTGTGATGCCACCAGACGAACAACGCGACGAGCGCCACCACGATCACCGCGATGATGCCGGCGCGGCGATTGGTCAGGTTGTAGCGGCGCTGGAATTCCCGGCGATCGAGATCGAGCTTCTCGATCCGCCGCTTGAACTCCAGCCGCTTCAGGCCGGCGCGTATTTTCTCGATAATTCCGTTCATCTGCTATGGAGCCGAGGGCCGATCCCTGGATGCGATCCGATGCTGAAGCCGCCGGGTGGTTACACGCCCGGCCGGATCGATGCCGGTCCTGTTTCCTCCTATGCTCTCGCCCGGTTCACCCCGCGGGGCGCGGAGCGATAGGGTAAAAGGCCGCTGTCAGGCTGAACGATTCCGGGCTTCCGGCCGGCGCTTTCCGCCTTGTGCGATGACTCATGCGAAAACACCGGCAATACCGTAACTTTCGCCCAAGATAGTCCTCCCGATTGCTTAATTATAGGCGAAAGAGAAAGGCCCGATCCCCTTGTTTTACGTGAAAAATTTGGCTCTGGGCGGGGGCGCCAAGGACGGGGGAGGACCGCCATGAAGGAAGAAGAGGCGCGGGATCGCTGGAACACGCGTTACGCCCAGGCGGATTACATCTTCGGCGTAGAGCCCAACGCCTTCCTCGCATCCCAATCCCGCCGCCTGAAACCGGGATGGAAGGCCCTGTCCATCGCCGACGGCGAAGGGCGCAACGGGGTTTTTCTGGCGCGCCAGGGGCTCGACGTGCTGTCGGTCGATTTCTCGCCCATCGCGCTCGAAAAGGCGAAGAGCCTGGCGGCGCGCGAAGGCGTCAAGCTCGCGACCGAATGCGCCGACCTCGCGACCTGGGATTGGGGCAGCGGCCTTTTCGATTTGGTGGCCGCCATTTTCTGTCAATTTGCCGGCGCCGGTCTGCGCGACACCATCTTCTGCCGCATTTGCGAGTGCTTAAAACCCGGCGGGGTGCTGATTCTCCAGGGCTACCGGCCGGAACAGCTCCGCTACGGCACCGGCGGGCCGAAGCAGATCGACCATCTCTATACCGCCGCCATGCTGCGCCGCGCCTTCGCCGGTTTCGAACTTCTCCATCTCGAAGAGCACGATTCCGAAATCCACGAGGGCGGCGGGCATCACGGCATGTCGGCGCTGGTCGATATGGTGGCGATCAAGCCCAAGCGGGCTTAAGCCCCCAAAACGCCGCGGCGCCGGGCGCGGCGTTCAAGCCGCTTCCGGCGTCGCGCAATAGGAACGAAACCGGCCGGGTTTAGAGCGAGCCCTTGAGCTTGGCGCCCGCCTTGAAGCGCACGCCCTTGCTCGCCTGGATCTTGATCTCCGCGCCGGTGCGCGGATTGCGGCCCATGCGCGCCGCGCGATTGCTCACGGCGAAAGTGCCGAAGCCCGGAATGCTGAACCGCTCGCCCTTGCGCAATTCGCCGGCGATGGTTTCGGTGACCGTATCGACCGCCTGATTGGCATCGACGGCCCGGAGACCGATTGCTTTCAACGCATCGATGAGAACTTGCTTGCTCATGTTCGTTTTCCTTCTCTCTCTCTTTGCAGTGCCGTGTTCCCCCGTGGATGCGGACGGCTTGCAAATCGTGTCGTGACGAACCCGGCCTCGCCTGAAACAGAGATGACCGGGAACGCCGCGCCCGATTCCGCCGTCATGCAACAACGCCCTCATACGCGAAGGCAGACCGCCGGTCCAATGAAACCCGCATATTTAAAGGGGATTCCGGGTTTTCCCGAGTCGCGGTGGCGGCCGAGTCGCGTGTGACGGCGATATGCCCGGACCGGGCAGCCGGGCCGAACGGGATTCGGCCGTAGCATGATTGCCGTCACATTAGTCCCCGATAAGCTCGCGCGAGGTGGTTAAAATATAAGCAAAGTCAATGGCTTATGGTAGAGCCGGTGGGCAAATCGACGCTTGCCATCGCCCGCTTCGCACTGTTGAATGGGCCAGGAAAAGCGCGGCTCAAGCGCAGGATACGGCAAACAACTGGCGGGCTCCTACAAGGCCCACCCAAGGGGATGGAAATGGCGGACAAGAGCATGGGCGCGGTCGCGCCCCATCGTTGGTGGCAACTCATCGCCGGCATCATCTGCATGGTGATGATCGCCAATCTGCAATACGGCTGGACATTGTTTGTCGCGCCGATGAGCAAGGCGCAGGGCTGGTCGGTCACCGACATTCAGCTCGCCTTCAGCATCTTCATCGCGCTCGAGACCTGGCTGACGCCGGTCGAGGGCTGGATCGTCGATCTGCTCGGCCCGACACGCGGACCGAAAATCGTCGTCGCCGCGGGCGGCATCCTGGTCGCCGTCGGCTGGATCCTCAATTCGCAAGCGACCTCGCTTGAGGCGCTTTATGTGGGCGCGGCCTTGACCGGCGCCGGCGGCGGCGCGGTTTACGCGACCTGCGTCGGCAGCGCGGTGAAGTGGTTTCCGGACCGCCGCGGCCTCGCGGTGGGATTGACCGCGGCCGGCTTCGGCGCAGGCGCGGCACTGACCGTCATTCCGATCCGCGCCGTCATCGCCGCCAACGGCTATCAGGCGGCATTTTTCTGGTTCGGGCTCGTCCAGGGCGCGATCGTCTTCATACTGGCCTGGGCGCTCCGGCAGCCGGCTGTGGGCGAAATGCGCGGCGCCGCCGTCGCCAAGGTCATCCAAACGGCGCAGAGCCTGTCGCCCGGAAAGATGCTGGTCTCGCCGATCTTTTGGCTGCTCTACATCATGTTCATCCTGGTTTCGGCCAGCGGGCTGATGGCGACGGCGCAGATCGCGCTGATCGCCAAGGATTACAACGTCTCCGATGCGGTCCTGTTCCTAGGCGCCACCACCCTGACCGTGACGCTGGTGGTGGACAACGTGATGAACGGGCTGGCGCGGCCGTTCTTCGGCTGGGTTTCCGACCGGATCGGCCGCGAGAGCACCATGGCGATCGCCTTCGGCTTGGGCGGCGTCGCCTATTGGCTGTTGGGGACGGCCGGAACCTCGCCGTGGACGTTCATGATCTGCGCGGGCTTCATCTTCTTCACCTGGGGCGAGATTTTCAGCCTCTTCCCCTCGACCTGCACCGACACCTTCGGCACCAAATATGCGACGGTGAACGCCGCGTTTCTCTATACCGCCAAGGGCACCTCGGCGTTCCTGGTGCCGCTGGCGAACGTCATCAAGGGCGCAACCGGCAGCTGGTATGACGTGCTCATCGCCACCGCCATCATGAACTTCGTGGTGGTGGCGCTGGCGCTGTTCGTGCTGAAGCCGCTGCGCGCGCGGTTCATCGGCGGCAGCGCGGCGCGGATGCGCGCCGCCGCGGCCGAATAACAGCTGAAACGGTTGAGCGATTATTGGGCGGGGCTTCGGCCCCGCCTATTTTTTTCGCAAACCCCCACGCACGCGCCCCGGGTATTTGTTGCAGGGTAGCGCCTTGCTTTCCGGCGGGTTTCTTTGTCCAATGAGAGCGCCTCGCCTTGCCAAGCGGGGGGACGGCCAGAATAAAAATAGCGTGGCGGGAACAGGAAATGCCTTTCGTCGGGACGCGCCGCCCGGGCCCGGCCAATCGCTGGGTCCAGCTCACCCTCGGCGTCGCCTGCATGGTGACCGTCGCCAATCTGCAATATGGCTGGGTGCTGTTCGTGGCGCCCATCCACGACAAGTTCCAGTGGGACCGGTCCGCCATCTATCTGGCGCTCGGCATTTTTGTTCTGACCGAGACCTGGATCGTGCCAGCGGCGGGCTGGCTCGCCGACCGCTACGGGCCGCGGCCGGTGGTGGTCGCGGGCGGGGTGCTGGTGGGTATCGCCTGGATGGCGAACGCGGCGGCGGATTCGCTGGGACTATTTTACGCCTTGGCGGCGCTGGGCGGCGTCGGCGCGGGATCGGTCTACGGCGCCTGCCTCGGCAACGCGCTTAAATGGTTTCCCGACCGGCGTGGGCTTGCCGCGGGATTGGTCACGGCGGGTTATGGCGCGGGCGTGGCCGTGACCGCGCTGCCGATCATGCGCATGATCGCGGCCTATGGCTATGAGACGGCATTCCTGCGCTTCGGCCTGGGCCAGGGCGTGATCGTGCTGCTGCTGGGCTGGCTCTTCGCCGCGCCGCGCCGCGGCACGGCGAAGCCCAGCCCCTGGCTCGCCCAGGCTTCGCGCGACGCCACGCCGGCCGAGATGCTGCGGACGCCCTTGTTCTGGGCGATGTATGCGATGTTCGCGCTGGTGGGCGCGGCCGGCCTCGCCGCGATCGCGCAGCTGCCGGCGATCGCCTATGATTTCGGCATCGACCGCGCGCCGGTGGGCTTCGCCGGCATGATCGTGCCGGCCCTGGGCTTCGCGCTGGCGATCGACCGCGTATTGAGCGGGCTGACCCGGCCTTTCTTCGGCTGGCTGTCGGACCATTGGGGGCGCGAGAACATCATGGCCCTGGCCTTTGGCTGCCAGGCCGTCGGCATCGGCGCGCAGTTCTTCTTCGGCCGCGACCCGGGCGTTTTCGTGCTGTTGAGCGCGCTCGTCTATTTCACCTGGGGCGAAATCTACAGCCTGTTCCCGGCGATCAACGCCGACGCTTTCGGCGCGCGATTCGCCGGCGCCAATGCCGGATTCCTCTATACCGCCAAGGGCACGGCGACGCTCTTGGTGCCCGTCATCGGCATGGTTTCGGCCGCCACCGGAAGCTGGCACGCGGCTTTCGTCATCGCGGTCGGGATCAACGCGCTGGCCGCCTTGGCCGCGCTCGTCGTGTTGAAGCCGCTGCGCGAGAGCTATCTCGCGGCGGGAAAACGAGCCCGATCGGGTTAGTTAGACCTTCTCGACTCGCGCGGCGCAGTATTTGAATTCGGGGATCTTGCCGAAGGGATCGAGCTGCGGGTTGGTGAGGATATTGGCCGCGGCCTCGGCATAGCAGAACGGGATGAACACCATGCCGGGCGGGATCGCATTGTCGGGCCGCGCCTTCAATTCGATCGCGCCGCGCCTGGTCTCGACCCGGATCATGCCGCCCGCCGAAACGCCCATGCGCTTCAAATCGCCGGGCGACATCGAGACATGGGCCTCGGATTCGAGCGCGTCCAGCACCGAAGCCCGCCTGGTCATGGCGCCGGTGTGCCAATGCTCAAGCTGGCGGCCGGTCGTAAGCACCAGGGGGTATTCCGCATCCGGCGTCTCGGCCGGCAGCGCCAGCCCGACCGGCACCAGCCGCCCGCGCCCGCTCTTGGTGGGGAAGCCGTCGCCGAACACGATCTCGTCGCCGGGCTGATCGTCGGCGGAGCAGGGATATGTGACCGAACTTTCGCGCTCAAGCCTTTCCCAGGTGATGTGGTCGAGCGACGGCATCGCCTTTTTCATCTCGGCGAACACGTCGCTGACATGGGGATAATTCCATTTGAGGCCGATGCGCCGCGCCATCTCCTGGATGATCCAGATATCCTCGCGCGCCTCGCCCGGCAGCGGCAGCGCCCTGCGGCCCATCTGCACCTGGCGGTTGGTGTTGCTGACCGTGCCAATTTTTTCGGGCCAGGCCGAGGCCGGCAGCACCACGTCGGCGTATTTCGCGGTCTCGGTCAAGAACAGGTCCTGCACCACCAGATGGTCGAGCTTGGCGAGCGCGTCGCGCGCGTGCTGCACGTCGGGATCCGACATGGCCGGGTTCTCGCCCATGATGTACATGCCATGAATGACGCCTTCGTGGATCGCGGTCATGATCTCGACCACGGTGAGGCCGCGCTTCGGGTCGAGCTTGGCGCCCCACAGATTCTCGTAGAACTGGATACGCTCCGGATCCTCGACCGATTGGTAATCGGGATAGAACATCGGGATCAGCCCCACATCCGACGCGCCCTGGACGTTGTTCTGGCCGCGCAGCGGATGGAGCCCGGTGCCCGGCCGGCCGATCTGGCCGGTGATGAGCGCCAGCGCGATCAGGCAGCGCGTGTTGTCGGTGCCGTGAATGTGCTGGGAGATGCCCATGCCCCAGAAGATGATGGCGGCCTCGGCGCGGGCGTATTTCCGTGCCACGGTCTTCAAGGTCTCGGCGTCGATGCCGCAGATCGGCGCCATTTTCTCGGGCGTGCGGTCCTTCACGCTCTCCTTCAGCTTCTCGAAATCCTCGGTATGCGCCTGGACATATTGCTGGTCGTAGAGGCTCTCGGCGATGATGACGTTGATCATGGCCGACAACAGCCACACATCCTTGGCGGGATTGAATTGCAGCATGTGGGTGGCGTGGCGCTTCAAGGCCTGGCCGCGCGGATCCATGACGATGAGCGTGGCGCCGCGCTTGGCCGCGTTTTTGAGGAATGTGGCCGCCACCGGGTGATTCTCGGTCGGGTTGGCGCCGATGACGATGATGAGGTCGGCGTCCTTGGCGGCGGTGAAGGGCGCGGTCACCGCGCCCGAGCCGATGCCTTCGAGCAGCCCCGCCACCGACGAGGCGTGGCAGAGGCGCGTGCAGTGATCGACGTTGTTGGTGCCGAAACCGGCGCGGATCAGCTTCTGGAAGAGATAGGCCTCTTCATTCGAGCCCTTGGCCGAACCGAAGCCGGCGATGCCCTTGGGCCCATGGGCCTGGTGGACGCGTTTCAATCCGTTGGCGGCTGCGTCGAGCGCCTCTTCCCACGTGGCTTCGCGGAAATGGGTCCAGGGATTCTTCGGGTCGATGTCGAGATCGCCGCTCTTGGGAGCGCCTTCCTTGCGGATGAGCGGCTTCAAGAGTCGGTCGGGGTGGCTCACGTAATCGAAGCCGAAGCGGCCCTTGACGCAAAGCCGGTCGTGGTTGGAGGGCCCGTCGCGGCCGTCGACATAGAGCAGCTTGTCGTCCTTGATCTTGTAGGTGATCTGGCAGCCGACGCCGCAATAGGGGCAGATGCTTTCGACCTCGCGGTCGGGTTTCTTCGCCAGTACGCCCTGTTCGTTCTCGACCGAAGCCGGCATCAGCGCGCCGGTCGGGCAGGCCTGGACGCATTCGCCGCAAGCAACGCAGGTGCTGTCGCCCATCGGATCGTCGAAGTCGAACACGATCTTGGCCTCGTGGCCGCGCTTGGCCATGCCGATGACGTCGTTGACCTGGACCTCGCGGCAGGCGCGAACGCAGAGATTACATTCGATGCAGGCGTCTAGCCGGACCGCCATCGCCGGATGCGAGCGGTCGGGCGCGGGGTGGCGCATCCCCGGGAAGCGGCTCTGGCTCACGCCGACGCGGTCGGCCCATTTCCAGAAGCGCGAATTGGGATCGGGATGAGCGTCGCGGCTGGGCTGGTCGGCGACCAGGAGTTCGAACACCATCTGGCGCGAGAACTTGGCGCGGTCCGACGCGCTTTTCACTTTCATGCCCGCGCTCGGCTTGCGGATGCAGGAGGCGGCCAGCACGCGCTCCCCCTCGATCTCGACCATGCAGGCGCGGCAATTGCCGTCCGGCCGGTAGAAGGGCGCGGGCGAATAGCACAGATGCGGGATTTCGGTGCCCTTGCGGTTGGCCACCTGCCAGATGGTTTCACCCGGCCGCGCCTCGACCTCCTCGCCGTCGAGGAAGAATTTGACGCTGTCGCCGATGACGCCCGCGCCGTCGCTCATGACACATCCTGCGGAAAATGCTTGAGGACCAGTTTAACCGAATTCATGGCCGCTTGTCCCAGGCCGCAAATCGACGCATCGGTCATGACCTTGGTCAGCTCCTCGATCAGGGGCCCGTCCCATTTCGGCTGCGACAGAAGCTGGACGGCCTTTTCCGTGCCCACCCGGCAAGGCGTGCATTGGCCGCAACTCTCGTCTGCAAAAAATTTGAGCAGGTTGAGGGACATCTCCCGCATGTTGTCCTTGTCGGACAAAACCACAACCGCGGCCGAGCCGATAAGCGCGCCGTGGCTTTCGAGAGTGCCAAAATCCAGCGGCAAATCGGCCATGGAGGCGGGCAAGATTCCGCCCGAGGCGCCGCCCGGCAGATAGCCCTTGAAGACATGGCCGTCAGCCATGCCGCCGCAATATTCGTCAATCAGTTCCTGCACGGTGATGCCGGCGGGAGCGACCTTCATGCCGGGTTTCTTGACCCGGCCGGAGACCGAGAAGCTGCGCGGACCCTTGCGCTCGCGGCGGCCCTGGGAAGAGAACCAGGCCGGCCCCTTCTCGATCACGTCGCGGACCCACCACAGCGTCTCGACGTTGTTGATGAGCGTCGGGCGGCCGAAGAGGCCGACCTGCGACGGATAGGGCGGCTTGTGGCGCGGCAATCCGCGCTTGCCCTCGATCGATTCCAGCATCGCCGATTCCTCGCCGCAGATATAGGCGCCGGCGCCGCGGCGCAAATGGATCTTGCGGCCCTTGGATAGACCCGATTTATTCAGGAGCGCGATTTCCTTGATCAGGATATCGCGGCATTGCGCGTATTCGTCGCGCAGATAGATATAGATCTCGGCCGCGTCCACCGCCCAGGCGCCGATCAGCATGCCCTCGAGCATGCGGTGCGGATCGGTTTCGAGATAGATGCGGTCCTTGAAGGTGCCGGGCTCGCCTTCGTCGGCGTTGACCGCCATGAGGCGCGGCGCTTTTTCGGCGCCCACCAGGCGCCATTTGCGGCCGGTGGGGAATCCGGCGCCGCCCAGGCCGCGCAAGCCGCCATCCTCGAGCGTCTTCAGGATTTCCTCGAGCGGCTTCTGGCCCGAGAGACAGGATTCCAAAAGCTTATAACCGCCCGAAGCGCGATAGGCCTCGAAACCGGGGTAACTCGGCGAGGCGGGTTTGGCCGCTCGCGTCTTGGGCTTGGCCGGTCCGCCGGCGCGCTCCTTGACCAGCTTCACGATGCTGTCGAGGGTCGCGTGTTCATGCAGCGCGTGGCCGATGGCCGCGACCGGGGCGTTGTGACAACCGCCCATGCAGGGTGCGCGCACCACGCGAACCTGGGCCCCGAGCTTGCCCGGCAATTCCTTGAGCAAGGCCTGCGCGCCGAACAATTCGCAGGTGAGGCTGTCGCAGACCCTCACGGTCAGCGGCGGCGGCGGGGTTTCGCCGTCGAGCACGATATCGAAATGGGCATAGAAAGACGCCACCTCATAGACCTCGGCCAGCGCCAGTTTCATCTCCTGGGCCAGCGCCACCAGATGCCCGGCGTGGAGGCAGCCGTAATAGTCCTGGATCAAATGGAGATATTCGATCAGCAGATCGGGCCGCCGCGCGCCTTGGCCCAAGAGCTCGCGCACTTCCTCGAGCGCCTTCGGATCGACCTGCCTGCCCTTGGGCAGATCGCGGCCGCCGCGACGGCCCGATCCCGGGTGGATGGCGCGGCGAACCTGGTTGGGGTTTTCGGACATGATCTCCCGGACTCTAACGGCCCTGCTTCAGGAGATCGAGCATGGTCTTGCCCAACGCCGCCGGCAAATCGGTAACCGATATGCCGGCGCTTTTCATCGCCTCTTTCTTTTGGGCGGCGGTGCCCGCCCCGCCCGAAATGATCGCCCCGGCATGGCCCATGCGCCGGCCCGGCGGCGCGGTGGCCCCGGCGATGAAGCCCACCATCGGCTTCTTCGCCTTGCTGTGCTTCAGGAAATCGGCGGCCTCTTCCTCGGCCGAGCCGCCGATCTCGCCGATCATGATGATCGCCTTGGTGGCGGGATCGCCCAGGAACAGCTCCAGGCAATCGATGAAATTGGTGCCGTTGACCGGGTCGCCGCCGATGCCGATGCAGGTGGTCTGCCCGAGCCCGGCCGCCGTGGTCTGCGCCACCGCCTCGTAGGTGAGCGTGCCAGAACGCGAAACGATGCCGATATCGCCCGGCTTGTGGATATGGCCCGGCATGATGCCGATCTTGCATTGGCCCGGCGTGATCACGCCCGGGCAATTGGGGCCGATGAGGCGCGTCTTGGAGCCCCGGAGCACGCGCTTCACCTCGACCATGTCGAGGACCGGGATGCCCTCGGTGATGCAGATGACCAGCGGCATTTCGGCGTCGATCGCCTCCAAGATGGCGTCGGCGGCGAAAGGCGGCGGCACATAGATCGCACTGGCATTGGCGCCGGTGGCGGCCATCGCGTCCCGCACCGTATCGAACACCGGCAGGTCGAGATGCTTCGATCCTCCTTTGCCGGGCGTGACGCCGCCCACCATCTTGGTGCCGTAGGCGATCGCCTGCTCGGAATGGAACGTGCCTTGGGCGCCGGTGAAGCCCTGGCAGATGACTTTGGTGTCGCGGCCGACCAATACCGACATCAGGCGGCCTCTTTCACGGCCTTGACCACCTTGGCGGCGGCGTCCGCGAGATCGTCGGCGGCGAGGATGGGCAAGCCCGATTCGGACAGGATTTTCTTGCCGAGCTTGACGTTGGTGCCCTCGAGCCGCACCACCAAGGGCACTTGCAGGCTGATCTCGCGCGCGGCCGCGACCACGCCCTCGGCGATGACGTCGCAGCGCATGATGCCGCCGAAGATGTTGATGAGCAGGCCTTCGACATGGGGATCGGCGAGGATGAGCTTGAAGGCGGTGGAGACCCGTTCCTTGGTGGCGCCGCCGCCGACATCGAGAAAATTGGCGGGCTCGCCGCCATAGAGCTTGATGATGTCCATGGTCGCCATCGCCAATCCCGCGCCGTTCACCATGCAGCCGATATTGCCGTCGAGCTTGACGTAGTTGAGCGAGTGCTTGGCGGCTTCGAGCTCGGTCGGGTCTTCCTCGGCCTCGTCGCGCATCGCCTCGATGTCGGGATGGCGGAAGAGCGCGTTGTCGTCGAAATTCATCTTGGCGTCGAGCGCCAGCACCTCGCCCGAGCCGGTCACCACCAACGGGTTGATCTCGACGATGGACGCGTCGAGCTCGGCGAAGGCCTTGTACATGGCGAGCATGAACTTGGCCGCGGAGCCGACCTGCTTGCCTTCGAGCTTCAACCCGAATGCCAGGCGCCTGGCGTGGAAACCCTCCATGCCGGTGGCCGGGTCGATGGCGAGGCGCATGATCTTCTCGGGGTTCTTGTGTGCCACGTCCTCGATATCCATGCCCCCTTCGGTCGAGGCCATCACCGTGACGCGCGAGGTTTTACGGTCGATCAGCATGCCGAGATAGAGCTCGCGTTTGATGTCGCAGCCTTCCTCGACATAGATGCGTTTCACCTCGCGGCCCTTGGGTCCGGTCTGCTTGGTGATCAGCACATGACCGAGCATGGCACCGGCTTCTTTGCCGGCCTCCTCGGGCGACTTGGTGAGGCGCACCCCGCCCTTGCCCTTGTCGTCGCCCTTGAACTTGCCCGCGCCGCGGCCGCCGGCATGGATCTGCGCTTTCACCACATAGACCGGGCCCTTCAAGCCGCGTGCCACCTTTTCCGCCTCTTGCGCGGTATAGGCGACGCCGCCCTTGGGGACCGCCACGCCGAATTTTTGCAACAGGCTTTTGGCCTGGTATTCATGAATGTTCATCGTGCCGCCGCTGTTTGTGACGTCTTGCCGGGCTTATTTTATCAGGCCCGCGCCGCGCGCCCAGCGATACTTGGCGCCGAGCACGGCCACGGGAATTTCGGTCGAGTAGGCATAGGCCGGGATGCCGTGATCGTAGAGCTGCTCCGCCGCCTGTTCGACCTGCACGTCGCCCGCCAGAGACGCGACGATCGGCTTCTCGATGCCGCGGGCGCGGAACTCGTCGACTACCTCGATGACGAGCTTGGAGAAGACCATGGGCGGCGTGACGATGGTGTGCCAATAGCCCAGGATCAGCGCGTGGATGCGCGGATCCTCGAGCCCCAAGCGGATGGTGTTCTGATAGGTCTTGGGCGGCTCGCCGCCGGTGATGTCGACCGGGTTGCCCGCAGCACCGAAAGGCGGGATGAATTTGCGGAAGGCGGCGTCGAGATCGGGCGGTATCTTCATCAGGTTGAGGCCGTTATCGACGCAGGCGTCGGACAAAAGCACGCCCGAGCCGCCCGCGCCGGTTATGATGACCACGTTCTCGCCCTTGGGCGTGGGCAGTTTCTGTAGGCCTCGCGCGTAATCGAGCATGTCGCGCAGGCCCGGGGCGCGGATGACGCCCGATTGGCGCAGCACGTCGTCATAAATCTTGTCGTCGCCGGCGAGCGCGCCCGTGTGCGAGCCCGCCGCCTTGGCGCCGGCCGCGGTGCGGCCCGCCTTCAGCACGATGATCGGTTTCTTCTTGGAAACGCGCTTCGCCACCTCGGCGAAGGAGCGGCCGTCCTTCAGGTCTTCAAGGTGCATGGCGACGACCTTGGTGTTCGGATCCTGCTCGAAGAATGTGAGCAGATCGTCCTCATCGAGATCCGATTTGTTGCCCAATCCGACGATGGCCGAGACGCCCATCTTGGCCGAGCGCGAGAAGCCGATGATCGCCATGCCGATGCCGCCCGATTGAGAGCTGAGCGCGGCGCCGCCCTTGTAATCGTAAGGCGTGCAGAAGGTGGCGCAGAGATTCTCCGGCGTATAGTAGTAGCCGTAGATATTCGGCCCCATCAGGCGGATGTTGTATTTGCGGCCGATCGCCTGGATTTCCTTCTGGCCCTCGACATTGCCGGTCTCGGCGAAGCCCGAGGGAATGAGCACGGCGCCGGTGATTTTCTTTTCGCCGACCTCGATCAGGGCTCCGGCCACGAACTTGGCCGGGATGCAGAACACCGCGACGTCGATCGCGCCGGGCACGTCCTTGACGCTCTTATAGACCTTGCGGCCCATGATTTCGGTGGCGCTCGGGTGGATCGGCAGAATCTGTCCCTGATAGCCGCCATTGATGAGGTTCTTCATCACCGAGTTGCCGATCTTGCCTTCCTCGGCCGAGGCGCCGATCACGGCGACCGCCTTGGGGTGCATGATGCGGCTCATCTGCGCGACGATCTCGCTTTGCGACGGCCGGTAGCGTTCCTCGGGCTTGGCCCAGTCGAGCAATATGCGCACATCGGCCGCGACCGCCCCCTTCTTCGAGGCGAAAACCGGGTTCAGGTCGAGCTCGGCGATTTCGGGGAAATCGGCGATAAGATTGGAGACGTTCTCGATCAGCTCGGCGAGCGCGGCGCGGTTGACGCCTTCGCCGCCGCGCACGCCCTTCAATATCTCGGCGGCCTTGATGCCGTCGATCATGCCCATCGCATCCGCGCGCGTAACCGGCGCCAGGCGGAAGGTCACGTCCTTCAGCACCTCGACCAGCACGCCGCCCATGCCGAAGGCGACCAGCTTGCCGAAGCTCGGATCGGTGACCGCGCCGATGATGACCTCGTGGCCGCCGCCGACCATCTGCTGCACCTGCACGCCCTCGATCTTGGCCTTCTTGTCGTATTTCTTGGCGTTGGCGACGATGGTGGCGAAGCCCTTCTGCGCCTCGGGCGCGGTCTTGACGCCGACGATGACGCCGCCCGCCTCGGTCTTGTGCAGGATCTGGGGAGAGACGATCTTCAACACCACCGGGAAGCCGATCTTGCCCGCGAGCTTGGCCGCCTCGGCCGCGGTCTTGGCAAGCCCTTCCTTCGGGACCGATATCCCATAGGCGTCGCAGATCAGCTTGCCTTCCGGCGCCGTGAGCGACGTGCGTTTCTGGGCCTTGGCTTGGCCCAGAATCTTGCTCACCGCCGCTTTCGCATCCTTCGCACTCATGATCACCCTCTCCCCCGCGTTTGTCGGATCGCTATTCGGCCGCCATCGGCTTGGTGCCGCCGAGCGCGCCGGAATTCTTGAACTCCTGCACCTTCTTGTCGTCGTAGCCCAGCACCTGGCGCAGAATCTCGTCGGTGTGTTCGCCCAGAAGCGGCGAGCGCTTCACATCGCTCGGACTGTCGCTGAGCTTGATTGGATTGCCGACCGTCAGATACTTGCCGCGGGTCGGGTGATCGACCTCGACCACCGTGCCGGTTTTCCTGAGGCTCGGCTCCTCCAGGAGCTCCTTCATCGACAGAATCGGGCCGCAGGGGACGTCGAATTCGTTGAGGATGTCCATGGCCTCGAACTTGGTCTTGGTCTTGGTCCATTCCTCGATGGTGGCGAAGATCGCCTTGAGGCGCGGCAGCCGCGCCTCGGGCGTGGCGTAATCGGGATGGGTGATCCATTCCTTCTTGCCGATCACCTCGCAAATCTTCCCCCACACCGGCGCCTGGGTAATGAAATAGATGTAGGCGTTGGGATCCTTCTCCCAGCCCTTGCATTTCAAAATCCAGCCCGGCTGGCCACCGCCCGAATCATTGCCCGAGCGCGGCACCGATTCGCCAAATTCGACGCCTTCGCCGAATTGGCTGTATTCCTTCAACGGCCCGTGCTTCAGGCGCTGCTGGTCGCGCAGCTTGACGCGGCAGAGATTGAGCACGCCGTCCTGCATCGCCGCGCTGACGCGCTGGCCCTTGCCGGTCTTGTTGCGCTGATAAAGCGCGGTGACGATGCCGAGCGCCAGATGCAGCCCGGTGCCGGAATCGCCTATTTGAGCGCCCGTAACCAGGGGCGGGCCGTCGCGGAAGCCGGTGGTCGAAGCCGAGCCGCCGGTGCATTGCGCCACGTTTTCGTAGACCTTGCAGTCCTCATAGGGGCCGGGGCCGAAGCCCTTGACCGAGGCCATGATGATGCGCGGATTGATTTCGTGCACCCGTTCCCAGGTGAACCCCATGCGATCGAGAACGCCGGGACCGAAATTCTCCACCAGCACGTCGCAGATCTTGATCAAGCCTTCGAGCAGCTCCTTGCCCTTGGGATGCTTGGTGTCGATGGTGATCGAGCGCTTGTTGTGGTTGAGCATGGTGAAATAGAGGCTATCGGCGTTCGGCACGTCGCGCAGCTGGCCGCGGGTGATGTCGCCGATGCCCGGACGCTCGACCTTGATGCAGTCGGCGCCGAACCAAGCCAGCAGCTGGGTGCAGGTCGGCCCCGATTGCACATGGGTGAAATCGAGAATGCGGACGCCTTCCAATGCCTTGCCCATAGTCTCCTCCTGTTACTTTCTCGGCCTACGTCTTAAGGGGTTACTTCTTCTTCAGCGCGCTTTGCGGGTTGAGATTGCCGATGCGGCCGCTTTCGCTGCCGGCGGCCGGATCGATCACCGCGTTGATGAGGGTCGGCTTGCCCGAGTCCATCGCCGCGTTCACGGCGCGCTTCAACTCGTCGGGCGAGGTCGCGTTGACTCCGACGCCGCCGAAGCCCTCCATCATCTTGTCGTAGCGCGCGCCCTTGACGAACACGGTGGTCGCGGGATCGGAACCGGCCGAGTTGACGTCGGTGCCGCGATAGATGCCCTCATTGTTGAAGATGACGACGCAGACCGGCAGCTTGTAGCGGCAGATCGTCTCCACCTCCATGCCGGAGAAGCCGAAGGCGCTGTCGCCTTCGACGGCCAGCACCGGCTTGCCGGTCTCGATCGCGGCGGCGATGGCATAGCCCATGCCGATGCCCATGACGCCCCAGGTGCCGACATCCAGGCGCTTGCGCGGCTTGTACATGTCGATGACGCCGCGCGCGAGATCGAGCGTGTTGGCACCCTCGTTGACCAGGATGGCGTCGGGGCGCTCCTTGACGATGGTCCGCAGCACGCCGAGCGCGCCATGATAATCCATCGGCGAGTTGTTGTTCATCAGGCGCGGCGCCATCTTGGCGACGTTCTCTTCACGCTTCTTGGATACCGACCCGGTCCACTCCGCCGGCGGGGCCGGCCAACTGGCCCCCATGCCCTCGAGCAAGGATGCGACGCAAGAGCCGATATCGCCGACCACCGGGGCGGCGATTTCGACGTTGCTGTCCATCTCCTTGGGCTCGATGTCGACCTGGATGAACTTCTTCGGCGCTTCGCCCCAGGTCTTGCCCTTGCCGTGCGACAAGAGCCAGTTGAGACGCGCGCCGATCAGCATGACCACGTCGGAATCCTTCAGCACCGTCGAGCGCGCGGCGCCCGCGCATTGCGGATGCGTGTCGGGCAGCAGGCCCTTGGCCATGCTCATCGGCAGGAACGGCACGCCGCTTTTTTCCACGAGCGCGCGGATCGCATCGTCGGCCTGCGCGTAAGCCGCGCCCTTGCCGAGGATGATGAGCGGACGCTTGGCGCTCTTGAGCACGTCGAGCGCGCGTTTGACCGCGGCGGGCGCCGGAATCTGCGCCGGCGCCGCGTCGATGACCTTGACCAGCGACTTCTTGCCGGCATCAGCGCCGATGACCTGCCCGAAAAGCTTCGCCGGGAGATCGAGATAGACGCCGCCCGGACGCCCCGAGACCGCGGCCCGGATCGCGCGGGCGAGGCCGATGCCGATATCGGCGGCATGCAGCACGCGGAACGCCGCCTTGCAGAGCGGCTTGGCGATGGCGAGCTGGTCCATCTCTTCATAGTCGCCCTGCTGCAGATCGACGATCTCGCGCTCGGACGAGCCCGAGATCTGGATCATCGGGAAACAGTTGGTGGTCGCATGGGCGAGCGCCGTGAGCCCGTTGAGGAAGCCGGGCGCCGACACGGTGAGGCAAACGCCGGGCTTCTTGGTCAAGAAGCCGGATATCGCGGCCGCGTAGCCGGCGTTCTGCTCGTGGCGGAACGAGAGCACGCGGATGCCCGCGGCCTGCGCCATGCGGCCGAAATCCGTGATCGGAATGCCCGGCACGCCGTAGATCGTGTTGAGGCCGTTGAGCTTGAGCGCGTCGATCATCAGATGAAAGCCGTCCGTCAGCTCCTGCGTCTCATCCACTTTTGCGGTTCCTTCGGCCACGGCCTTTCCTCCTGCTGTCTTTGGGTTCCGCGTCGTCCCGGCTCAATCCAGGTAATCGACGTGCTTCTCCACGTGATCGGCGAGATCGAGGGTGTGCTTCAACGCGAGCGCGCCCGCGCGCTCGGTGTCGCGCTTCTCCAGCGCTTCGATGATGTTCATGTGATCGACGATCGAGCGCCGGGCGCGATTGTCCTGGCCGATGGTGGCCTGGCGGATGGCGCGCATGTGGATGAACAGGTTCTCGGTCATCTCGGCGAGCGCGCGGCTGCCCGAAAGCCGGATAATCGCCTGGTGGAATTCGATGTTGGCGGCGGAATATTCGTCGAGATGGCCCTCGGGCGCGGAATTCTGGAACTCGTCGAACAGGCGGCGCAGGGAGGCTATCTCGGCATCCGAGGCGTTGAGCGTGACCAGCCGGGCGGCCAGGCTTTCGAGCGCGGCCCAGACCTGGATCATTTCGACGATTTCGCGCTTGGTCTTGCGCAGTACGATGACGCCGCGGCGCGGCAAAGTCTTGACGAAGCCCTCGCGCTCGAGGAGCGACATCGCCTCGCGGATGGGGGTGCGCGACACGCCGAGGTCGCGCGACAGCCGGCGCTCGTCGAGGCGGATTTCCTCGTCATTGGCGTAGATGTTGAAGGCGATAATCGCCTCCTTGAGGGCGTGATAAGCTTGGCTCTTGAAACTCGTCGGCATGCCGATCGGCTTCACCGCGAGGCGCGACACCGCCATCGGAAACTCCTCCCTCACACGCTTTGGGGCGCCTTTTGGCGCGCCGCCCTCTTACGGGGCCGATTTCGTTCCATGGTATCTGGTATGCCAGAAACAGGTCAAAGCGATTCGTGCGGCGTCGGGCGCGCGGCTTCCGGTCCGCTGGCAGGATAAATCGCCGGACGAGATCAGGACGGCCGACAGTATCGGCCAAGAGATGGCGTTAACCATATCTCTCGTTCCATTAAGGTTAACTTGAATAGAATCAGACAATTATTTTAGAATTAATCATAATACTTGTTTGTATTTACCAAAACTTGTCGATACATATCCTGCCAACACTACCCCGAGAAGCGATTCCCAACAGATCGCCATTCCCAGGGTCCGTCAGGGTCGATAGGAGAAGCACGATGAATACGATGATTCGTTCCATGATCGCCGCAGGCGGCCTTGCCGCCGGCTTGGCGCTGTCCGCGCACGATGCGGCGGCGACGGTGGTTAATCTGAATAATCCCAATTTCGACGCCGGCGTCGGTCTCGCGCCCGACAGCGACCAATACATAACCGCCAATACCGGCACGGTCGCCGTTCCGGGCTGGACCATCAACGGATTTGCCGGAACGACCGGCACGTCGGGCACGCTCGCGCCCAACTACACGAGCCCCGGCGTCTATTTCAACACCACCCCGAATTGGTCGGCCCCCCAGGTCGGCGCGATCGGCGGGACGCTGACGCCTTTGGGCGCCACTGCCGGCAATCCTTCGAGCATTTCCCAGAACACCAGCCAGACCTTCAGCGGCTCGGCCGGCACCATCACCTTGAACCTGTCGCTCGGCGCAGCCTTGGGCACCACCCTCGGCACCGGCGGCGAGGCGCTGATTCTGGCGAATGGCGGCTTGGCTCTCGGCACCGGCCTGCCCGTTAATCTGGAAACCGGGGGCACTGTCCTCGGTGCGGCCATCACACCCGGCACCTTCGCCGCCGAGACTTATACCTTCACCCTCAGCGGCGCGCAGGCTACCGCGCTTGCTGGCGACACGGTCGGTATCGAGCTCTACAACCCCGACAGCACCGCGGTCTTCATCGACAATATCGCGCTGTCGGGCACCGTCTTCACGGCGGCGTCCTCGATCCCCGAACCCGCGGGCCTGCCGCTCCTCGGCATCGCCCTGCTCGGTTTCGCGGCTTACCACTACCGGAATAAGACAAAGATGCTGGCGCTCTAAGCCAGACGATCAAGACCCGACGTTTCGAGCCGGCGTCCCCTCGCCGGCTCGAATTTTTTTGACGGGATTTCCGCGCGCGAATTTTGTCCACAGTATTCGCGCAAGCACGGCGAAGCAAAACCGGCACGCGGACCAATCGCCGCACGCGCATCCCGAGTCGGGGGCGAGTCGAATCGGATTTTTCGCCCTAAAAATTTTGCGCTTGTCAAGAATTGCGGCGCATCGCGGCGCCGTTACTCTTGACAATGCAGGACATTCTGCGTCTTTTTAATATTCGCATGGCATTACACGACAAAAAACATATCGTTTTTCCGGGCCGCATGGTGATCGTCGGCTTCGGCAGCATCGGTCAAGGCGTTCTGCCTTTGCTGTTGCGCCACATCGACATGCAACCGAGTCAGATCACCATCATCACCGCGCACGACGCGGGCCGATCCTTGGCGAAGGAGATGGGCGTCAAGTTCGTGAAGACGCCGCTGACGAGCGCGAATTATCTCACCGTGCTCGAGCCGATGCTGGGCGCCGGCGATTTCCTGATGAACGTCTCGGTCAATGTCTCGAGCATCGATCTGATCGAGCTATGCCGCCGCAAGGGCGCGTTCTATCTCGACACCTGCATCGAGCCCTGGCCCGGCCACTACACCGATCCGAAGCTGTCACCCTCGGCGCGCTCCAACTACAAGCTGCGCGAGGACGTGCTCCAGCTCAGGAACAAGTACAAGGGTGGCCCGACCGCGGTTTTGACCCATGGCGCCAATCCGGGGCTGGTCTCGCATTTCGTCAAGGAGGCGCTGCTCAACATCGCCGACGAAACCAAGCACAACGCCGCCAAGCCCAAAAACCGCGCCGAATGGGCCGAGCTTGCGCGCAATCTCGGCGTCAAGGTCATCCATATCGCCGAGCGCGACACCCAGGTTCCGGCCAAGCCCAAGGCGGTGGGCGAATTCGTCAACACCTGGTCGATCGAGGGCTTCGTCGCCGAGGGCATGCAGCCGGCCGAGCTCGGCTGGGGCAGCCATGAGCGGCATTTCCCGCCCGATGGCGGGCGGCATGATTTCGGCTGCGGCGCGGCCATATATCTGGCCCGGCCGGGTGCGGCGACGCGCATGCGCTCCTGGACGCCGCATGAGGGGCCTTATCACGGCTTCCTCGTCACCCACAGCGAGGCGATATCGATCGCCGACTACTTCACCGTCGCCGCCAACGGCAAGCCGGCCTACCGCCCGACCGTGCATTACGTCTATCACCCCTGCGACGCCGCGGTGCTGTCGGTGCATGAGCTGTGGGGCAGAAACTGGTACCCGCAGAAAAACGTGCGCCTCATCATGGACGACATCGTGCCGGGCGGCATGGACGAGCTGGGCGTGCTGCTGATGGGACACAAGAAAGGCGCCTATTGGTACGGCTCGCGGCTTTCGATCGACGAGGCGCGCCGCGTCGTGCCCCACAACAACGCGACCTCCTTGCAGGTGACGGTGGCGTGCCTGGCCGGGGCGATCTGGGCGATGGAAAATCCCAACGCCTTCATCGTCGAACCGGACGAGATGGATTTCGAGCGCATCCTCGCGATCTGCAAGCCCTATCTCGGCAAGCTGGTGGGCGCGTTCAGCGATTGGACGCCGCTCGTCGACCGCAACCGCCTCTTCCCCGAAGAGATCGATCGCCAAGGATCCCTGGCAGTTCCTGAATTTCCGCGTCCTCTGATCCTCTAATCTAATCGTCCCGATCCGCGAGCCAGACGGTTCCATCCGCGACATGGATGGAGGCGGGCGCGAGGCTTTTTCCGGCGCAGGGTCCAGCGACGCAGAACCCGTCCACGGGGCGGAACAGCGCGCCATGGGTGCGGCAGATCAGATGCCGCCCCAGCGCATCGAAAAACCGGTCGGGAAAAATTTCGAGCGGCGTGCCCTCATGCGGGCAGGCATTGACATAGGCGCGGATATCGGCGCCCTGACGCAGGACGAAAACCGAAATCCTGGCCGTGCCGCCGCCGAAGACAAAGCCGCGCGCGGCGCCGTCTTCCAGTTCGTCCGCGCGGCACAGGCGCCGGGCCATGTCAGGTCTTTAGTCCCGCCATCCCGGCCAGGATCGCCCATTCGCCGGATTCGACCGGCGACACCGACAGGCGCGATTGGCGTAAGAGCGCGAGCGATTTGAGCCGGGGATTGGCCTTGATCGCGGCCAAGGTAACGGGATGATTGACCGCCGCGACCGGCATCACATCCACCATGACGAAGCGGCCCGCCTTGTCCGAGGGATCGGGGTATGCCGCGCGCACGATCTCGACCACGCCCATGATCGCCAGCCCCTCATTCGAATGATAGAAAAAGGCGCGGTCGCCGGCCTGCATCGCCCGCAAATTATTGGCCGCCTGGTAATTACGCACGCCGCTCCACGCCGTCCGCCCGTCGCGGACCAGATCGTCCCAGGAATAGGCGGACGGCTCCGATTTCATCAGCCAATGGCGCATGGGAGGTCTCCCGCCCGGATTTGGTTAACCGGCCCCAAGCTAATCCCGGCGGCGGCGCCCTGCCAAGGGAGCCCGCAGGCTCCATTATTTTTGCCGGCTTCGCGGCGTTTGTCACCGCGCGCGGGTTCGCGTATGGTGCGCGCCGGGATGGGGTTTTAGGGGCTTTAGGGAATCAAGATGATCCTGCAATTGCAAAGCGGCTTATTGCGCTGGGCGGCGACCGGTTTGGCCGCGCTTGGGCTTGTGCTGGTGGTGACCAACTCCGTCTTCAACGGCTTCAACCAGAGAGCCCAGGAAGAGGTCGCCCAGCGCCAGCAATTGATCTCCAACCGGGTCGAATTCCAGCGGATCGGCGAGGTTCTGGTGCATAGCCTGGCCGCCGCCGCCGCCAGCAGCCATGACGCCCAGCTCATCGCCGTGATGACCAAGCATGGCTTGCCCGCGCCGGGAGCCGCGCCGATGCCGGCGCCGGCGGGGAGGGGCAAATGAGCGAGAATTTGGGACGGCCCGATAATGGCGGTCCGCGCATCGAGCCGGCGGTCGCGCTGCTGGCGCTCGCCTTCTTCTTGGCCGTGATGTTCCAGTTCGTGCAGCTATGGCGCGAGCACAGCAGCGTGGCCCAGATCTACGCAAACCAGGAACAGGTGTTGCCGGATGTGCTCAAGCTGCGCGACCAGGTGAATTCGCTGGCCGGCGACGTCGCGGCACTGGCGCAATCCGGCGATGCCCCGGCCAAGCAGGTGGTCGACGACATGGCGCGCCAGGGTATCGCGTTGCGCCCGCCAGCCACGCCCCCCGCTCCGGCCCAGTAACCGCCCCTCGCAGCCCGTGAAAAATCGCCTATTCCGATGGCCTTCGGTATATTATACAATAAAATATTGTTATTCAATAATATTGACTGCTACTGGTACGTGAAATGTACTATATAGAGGGCATCAAGGCGACGAGGTAATCCCGATGCTCCCGCTGGTTCTCGATCTGGCGCGTTTGCGCCTTGCCCTCATTGGCGAGGGCGATTCCGGCCTGCGCCGTCTCCGGCTTTTGGACGAAGCCGGTGCGCGCGATCTCACGGTCTATTCGCCCGCGCCCGGACGCGATCTCGAAGCCGCCGCCGGGGCGCGGCTGGCGCGGCGGCTCCCCTCGGATGCCGAGCTGGCGCAAGCGCAGCTTGTCTTCATCGCCGGTCTCGAGCCCGGCCGGCGCGACGAGATGGCGAAACGCGCGCAAGCAGCCGGCAAGATCGTCCATGCCGAGGACGCGAAACGGGTCACCGATATTCATGTGCCGGCGGTATTGCGCCGGGGCGATCTCGCCATCGCGGTCTCGACGGCGGGCAAGGCGCCCGGACTGGCGGTTGAATTGCGCAATTACCTCGGCCGTCTGATCGGCCCGGAATGGCGCGGGCGGCTGGAAGAGATTTCCGGCTTGCGCCTCGGCTGGATGGAAGCGGGCGTGGCACCCGACATCGTCGCATCGCGCACCGGCGAATGGATGCGCGGCTGGAATTGGCTGGGCTTCGAAGGCGAAGCCAAGCGCGCGCCGCTGGCGCCCGAAACCGGCGCCGGCCATACCCCGCCCGCCCGCCAAGCCTGAACACCCGAAACAAACCCGAAGAGGCCCCCATGTCCCTCCGCATCAACGACATCGCCCCCGATTTCGAGGCCGAAACCAGCCAAGGCAAGATCAAATTCCACGACTGGCTCGGCTCGTCCTGGGGCGTGCTGTTCTCGCACCCCAAGGATTTCACGCCGGTCTGCACCACCGAGCTCGGCTACATGGCGAAGATCAAGCCCGAATTCGACAAGCGCAACGTCAAGATCATCGGATTGTCGGTCGATCCGGTGACGGACCATGCGCGCTGGGCCGCCGACATCAAGGAGACCCAGGGCACCGCGCCCAATTACCCGATCATCGGCGACAGCGATTTCAAGGTCTCGAAGCTCTACGGCATGCTGGCCGCCGAGGTTTCGGGCGATCCCTCGAAGCGCACCCCGGCCGACAATTTGACGGTGCGCAATGTCTTCGTCGTCGGCCCGGACAAGAAGATCAAGCTCATCCTGGTCTATCCGATGACCACGGGGCGGAATTTCGACGAGGTGCTGCGCGTGATCGATTCCCTGCAATTGACGGCGAAGCACCGCGTCGCGACCCCGGTCAACTGGAAGCAGGGCCAGGACGTGATCATCACCGGCGCGGTCTCCGACGACGAGGCGGCGAAGCTCTTCCCCGGCTTCAAGAAGCTGAAGCCCTATCTGCGCACCACGGCGCAACCCAAATAGCCTTGCCCAGCGGAACCATGGCCGAGAACGCGCAAAAACTGGTGACCGGCAACCGCCTTAGGGATGGCGTGCCGGTCTATTTCGCCGGATCCGGGAGATGGTCGCCCGCGGTCGACGACGCGATTCTGGTCGAGGCGGCATCGGCCGACGCGTTGCTGGCCGAGGCCCAAAAGGGCGAAAAGCCCTTGCCCGCGGTGGGCGCGGAGCTGATCGAAGCGGTGCGCCAGGGATCGCGCGTCGTTCCGGTCACCTTGCGGGAAAAAATCCGCGCCACCGGGCCCACCACGCCGTTCGGGAGCGGGTGAGATGTACCGTTACGACGAATTCGACCGGCGGTTTCTCGACGAGCGCGTGGCGCAATATCGCGGCCAAGTGGCGCGGCGGCTTGCCGGCCAGCTGACCGAGGACGAGTTCCGCCCGTTGCGCCTGATGAACGGGCTCTATCTCCAGCTCCACGCCTATATGCTGCGGGTCTCCATTCCCTACGGCACGCTCAGCGCGGACCAGCTCCGCATGCTCGCTTATGTGGCGAAGCGCTATGACAAGGGCTACGGCCATTTCACCACCAGGCAGAACATCCAATACAACTGGATCAAGCTCGAGGAGACGCCCGACCTCCTCCGCGATCTGGCCAAGGTCGAGATGCACGGCATCCAAACCAGCGGCAATTCCTTCCGCAACATCACCACCGACCCCTTCGCCGGCGTGACGGCGGAGGAGATCGAGGACCCGCGCCCATGGTGCGAGATCATCCGGCAATGGTCGGCGCTGCACCCGGAATTCTCCTTCCTGCCGAGGAAGTTCAAGATCGCGGTCTCGTCCGCGCCAGAGCACGACCGCGCCGCCGTGAAAATGCACGATCTCGGCCTTTATCTCCGCCGCAACGAGAAGGGCGAGGTGGGGTTCCAGGTGCTGATCGGCGGCGGGCTCGGCCGCACGCCTTATCTCGGATTGGTGTTGCGCGAATTCCTGCCGAGGCAGGATCTGCTCGCTTATCTCGAGGCGGCGTTACGCGTCTACAACCAGTACGGCAGGCGCGACAACATCTTCAAGGCGCGGGTCAAGATTCTGGTGCATGCGCTCGGCATCGAGAAGATGCGCGCGGAAGTCGAGGCCGAATTCGCGGCCATGACCAAGGACAAGCTCGAATTGCCGGAGGCGGCGGTCAGCGCCATCCGCGCGCAATTTACGCCGCCCCCTTACGCGGAGGCATCGGGCGACGGCGCCATCCTGGATCGCCTCGTTTCCGCCGAGCCCCTCTTCGCGCGCTGGGTCAAGAACAACACCCAAACGCATAAAGCGCCCGGCCACGCCATCGTTTCCATCTCGCTGAAGCCGCCGGGCCGCCCGCCGGGCGATTGCAGTTCGAGCCAGATGGAATTGATCGCGGACTTGGCCGACGAACTGAGCTTCGGCGAGATCCGCGTCACCCATGAGCAGAACTTGGTGCTGCCGCATGTGCGAAAATCCGCGCTGCACGGGCTCTGGCTCAGGCTCGTTGAGGCCGGATTGGGCAGCGCCAATATCGGCCTTGCCAGCGACATCATCGCCTGCCCCGGCCTCGATTATTGCGGCCTCGCCACCGCGCGCTCCATCCCGATCGCCCAGGTTCTGGGCGAGCGTTTGGCCGCGCGCGAGGAGGCGGTGGGCAAGCTCGCGATCAAGATTTCGGGCTGCATCAACGCCTGCGGCCACCACCATGTCGGCCATATCGGCATTCTGGGATTGGATAAGAACGGCGAGGAGTTCTACCAGATCACCATCGGCGGCAGCGACGACGAGCACGCCGCCATCGGCGCCGTGGCCGGCCCGGCGGTGGCGGCGAAGGACGTGCCCCAAGCGGTCGACCGGCTGGTCGACGCCTATCTGCAATTGCGCCACGGCGACGAGCGTTTCCCCGAAACCTACCGCCGGGTGGGTTTGGCCCCGTTCAAGGACGCGCTTTATGCTGCTGGATAAGAGCGGAAACGAGGTCGCCGATGAATGGCGGCATCTGGCCGATGACGAGGCCGCGCCCGAGGGCGAGGCGGTCACGGTTTCCTTGAAGCGCTGGGAGCGGGACCACAACGCGCTCAAGGGCGGAGGATCCCGGCTGGGCTTGCGCCTTCCCAACACCGCGAACCCGGTGGCGCTCAACGGCGAGGCGCATCGTTTTTCCCTGATCGCGCTGGAATTCCCGGACTTCAAGGACGGACGGGCCTATTCCCAGGCGCGGCTGTTGCGCGCGCGGCTCGGGTATAAGGGTGAACTCAGGGCCACCGGCAACGTGCTGCGCGATCAATTGCTGTTCATGCGCCGCGCCGGCTTCGACAGTTTCGCGGTGGATGGCGTGCGCGCCTTGGCCGAGAACTGGGCCCAGGCCTTCGGCGAGTTCGACGTGTTCTACCAGCCCAGCGAGGACAACCGCCCCTGGGTGATGCGGCAGAGATTTCCCGCCGCGTAGACCGGCTAGGGCGAAGCAAAACCAAAGAGTCGTAGCTCATTGAGAGTGAAGCCACGGGCAAATGCCGAGGCATTCGCGGCAAGGTTGTAATATCCGGTCGCGACGGCTACCGGTGGGATTGGAGCCAAGCACGGCACAAGCTAGGCTGCTTGCAATCGACGTTCGAATACGTGCATTTGCCGCCAGCCCGTCTTATCCTCGCTGCACAAACAGGGGGATGGGATCATGCGCGGAATTCTAATCGGCTTGGCGTTGACGCTCGTGGCGCTGCCGGCCTTGGCGCAGACGCAGCAGCAGCACGACTGGTGTTTTGGCGCGGACACCACGGACGATCAGACCATTGAGGGCTGCAACGCGCTGATCCTATCTGGAAGCGTTACCGGCAAAAATTTAGCAGCGGCCTATTTTAATCGCGGCCTCTCTTACCGTCACAAAGACCTGATCGACTCGGCCATCTCCGATTACACGCAAGCGATTGCGATTACGCCGAGCGACTCCGATATTTATAATAACCGCGGGTTTGCTTATGAAAAGAAGGGCTTCCGCGACCAGGCGATCGCCGATTACCGCATGGCGGTAAGACTGGGAACTGACCCAAACGACACGACCGCGTTGGATAACTTGAAGCGCCTCGGCGTTACGCCGTAACGCACCGTCCCGGCATATCCCGTCAAATCATCTAAAATTGTCGGCGATTATTTCGGGAAAATCATGCGGTTTCATTCTTGATTAAGGCCGCCCGCCTAGGGTGGGCGCGTTGAAAAGCGAGTTTCGAGGGGCGCTGGCGGGGTTTAGGGGAACTCGGGTTCCAGCGGCGCTTTGCTCCAGTATTTAGTACAGCTCTCGCGCGCGAAGATCGCGGCCGGCGGCAATCCCCCCTCAGTTGCCCCGGCCGCGATCACTTTTTCAGCGCACCGCCTATCCCCCTAATTCATATTCCGCCTGGTCCTCGTAGATCGGGCCGGCCTTGGTGAGATAGCTCGCCACCAGCGCGAAGCGATCGACCGCAAAAGGTTCGGCGCGGAAAAGCGCGTGCGCGGCCAGATACGCGGTCAGCTTCGGATTGGGCGCGCCGTTGAGCCGCGCCAGGCTGACATGCGGCGTGTAGCGCCGCCCTTCGGGTTCGAGCCCGGCATGGATGAGCGCGGTTTCGATCTTGGCCTGGAGCTGCATCAGGTCGGGGTTCTTATCGATCCCGGCCCACAGCATGCGCGTGCCGAAATGCCCAACCCCGGCGAGCGCCAGCGTAAACCGCCTGGCGCGGATGCCGGCGAGCGCCGCGTCGGCGTCGGCCGCCAAACTTTCGCCGACCTCGCCGATGAAGCGCAGCGTCAGATGGTAATTCCCGGGATCGACCCATTTCGCCCCCGGCAGCCCGGCGGCTATCAGCGACAGCGCGAGCTTCTGCTCCGGCGGCAGGGCTATGCCCACGAACAGGCGCAGCATGGAATCCCCCTTACGGCCGGGCGGGCTTGGTCCGGAGCAGCTTTTCCACACCCGGCGCGATGCGCTTGACGATGATATCGACGCCGCCGGCGTTGGGATGGAGCCCGTCGGCCTGGTTCAGGGCCGGATCGAGCGCCACGCCCTCGAGAAAGAAGGGATAAAGCGGCACGCCGTATTGCTTGGCGAGATCGGGATATATGGCATCGAATTCGCGCTCGTAATCCGCCCCCCAATTGGCGGGGGCGCGCATGCCGATCAAGAGCACGCGCACGCCGGCTGATTTCATCCTGTCGAGTATCTTGACCAGATTGGCCCGCGCCAATTGCGGATCGATGCCCCGAAGCGCGTCATTGGCGCCGAATTCGACCAGCGCATATTGCGGCTTATCCGCCAGCACCCATTTGACCCGCGCGAGGCCGCCCGTGGTGGTGTCGCCGGAAAAGCCGCCATTCGCGACCGTAACCTTGAAGCCGTCGGCTTGGAGCCGAGCCTCGAGCTTGACCGGGAACGAATCCTCGGGCGCCAAGCCATAGCCGGCGGTGAGGCTGTCGCCAAAGGCCAGCAGGCGGCGGGGCGCCAGATTCGATGTGGGCGCGGCGGATGGGGTTTGCGCCCAGGCGATATAAGGCGCCAAGAGCGACAAGGCCAGCAACGCCCCCAAGGCGTTGACAAGCATCCTCCTCCCAACACCAAATGCCCGTCCCGTCATGAAACCAAAATCCCCTAAAGCCCCTGAAACCGTAATCCTGCTCGACGGCGTGCGCCTGACTCTGGCGAGTGATGCTGGCGCGGTCAATGTGCTGCGCGGGGTTTCATTAAAAATCGGCAAGGGCGAGACGGTGGCGCTGACCGGGCCCTCGGGCTCGGGCAAGTCGACGCTGATGATGGTGATCGGCGGGCTGGAGCGGGCGAGCGCGGGATCGGTCAATGTGGCTGGATTCGATTTCGCGGGGCTGGGCGAGGACGAGCTTGCGCGGCTGCGGCGCGAGCATATCGGCATCGTCTTTCAGTCCTTTCACCTCATGCCGGCCATGACCGCGCTCGAGAACGTGGCCTTGCCGCTGGAGCTGGCGGGGCGCGCGGAAGCCCTGGCCGAGGCGCGCAAGACGCTCGGCGCCGTGGGGTTGTCCGCGCGCGCGGGCCATTACCCGGCGCAGCTTTCGGGCGGCGAGCAGCAGCGCGTCGCCATCGCCCGGGCCTTCGTGTCCCGCCCCGGGCTGATCCTGGCCGACGAGCCGACCGGCAATCTCGACGGCGAGACCGGGCGCAAGGTGATGGATTTGCTTTTCGCGCTCGCGGCCAAAACCGGCACCACGCTGCTTCTCATAACCCATGACCGCGCGCTCACGCGGCGCTGCCGCCGGGTCTTGTCGCTCGCGGATGGGCGCATCGTGGCCGACGGGCGCCCGGGAAGGAAACGCCGGTGAATCTCGCCCTGCGCCTGGCGCGGCGCGAGCTGCGCGGCGGGCTCGCCGGATTCCGCATCTTCATCGCCTGCCTGGCGCTGGGCGTGGCGGCGATCGCCGGGGTGGGCTCGCTTGCAGCCTCCCTCGACGCCAGCTTGCGCAATGATTCCCGGACGCTTTTGGGCGGCGATGCCGATTTTCACCTATTCCACCGCCCGGCGAGCGAGGCCGAGAAGGCCTATCTCGCCCGCGCCGGCAGGGTTTCCGAGGTGGCCGACATGCGCGCCATGGCGAGGGATGCGGATGGCGGGGCGCGCAGCCTCATCCAATTGAAGGCGGTGGACGAGGCCTATCCGCTTTACGGCGAGGTAACGCTATATCCGCCTCAGAAACTCGAGGCGGCGCTCGCCTTCCGCGGCGGGCATTGGGGCGCGGTGGCGGCGGCGGGGCTTTTCCAGAGACTCGGCCTCAAGCCCGGCGATTTGATCCGCATCGGCGCGGGCGTGTTCGAGCTGCGCGCCGTGCTGGTGCATGAGCCCGATGCGCTGAGCGGCACCTTCGATCTCGGCCCCAAGGTGACGCTCGCTCTGCCGGCTTTGCCCGCGACCGGATTGATCCAGCCCGGCGCGCTGCTGGGCTATGGCTACCGGGTGAAATTGCCCCCGGGCGGGGACGCGGCGGCTTTCGCCGCCCGCGCCAAGGCCGATCTGCCCGACGCCGCCTGGCGCATCCGGGGCTTCGCCGACGCCGCGCCGAGCCTGCAAAGGCTGCTCGACCGGCTGACCGTGTTCCTGACCCTGGTCGGGCTGACCGCGCTGCTGGTCGGCGGCGTCGGCATCGGCAATGCGGTGACGGCCTATCTCAACCAGAAACTGCCTTCGATCGCCGCGCTCAAATGCCTGGGCGCGAGCCGCCGCCTGGTTTTCGCCTGTTACCTCCTGCAAATCCTGGCGCTGGCGGCGGCGGGGATAGGCTTGGGCCTGGTCCTGGGCGCGGCTTCGCCTTTCCTCGTGGCACCCTTCCTGCCGGCCTCCTTGCCGGTCGGGCCGGAGCTCGGGATTTACGGACGGCCCTTGGCGATAGCGGCCTTCGACGGCTTGCTCGCCACCCTCGCTTTCGCGCTCTGGCCCTTGGGCATCGCCTGCGACGCGCGCCCGGCAAGCCTGTTCCGCTTGCTGGTCGAGAAGCCGAATAAAAGGCCGCAAGCCTGGATCCTGGCCGCCATCGCGCTCTCGGGAGCGGGCCTCGCCGCGCTCGCGGTGCTGACGGCACCCGAGCGTGTCACCTCCTTGTGGTTCGTGCTGGGCGCGGCGGGCGCGCTGTTGGCGTTCCGGCTGCTGGCGCGCGGGCTCATCGGCCTGGCGCGGACACTCCACCCGCGCCGGGCGAGCTTGCGCTTGGCACTCGCCAATTTGCGCCGCCCGGGCGCGCCCACTTCCGGGGTGGTGGCCTCGCTGGGATTGGGTCTCGCCGTGCTGGTGGCGATCGTGCTGGTGCGCGGCAACGTGGCGGATGAAATCGGCGAGACCCTGCCGCGCCAGGCGCCCTCCTTCTTCTTCATCGACATCCAGCCGAGCCAAGTGGCCGATTTCAACAAGCTTTTGGCCGCGATGCCGGGGGTGGAGGAAATCGCGCTGGTGCCGAGCCTGCGCGGCCGGATCGACAAGCTCAACGCCGTGCCGGTGGGGGAGGCGCGGATCGCGCCCGAGGCGGAATGGGCGGTCAGGAGCGAGCGCGGCCTGACCTATGCCGCTTTTCCGCCCGCGGGCTCGCGCATCGTTGAAGGACAATGGTGGCCCGCCGATTACCGGGGCGCGCCGCTTTTATCGCTCGACGCCAATCTCGCGCGCGGCATGAATTTGAAACCGGGCGACACCATGACGCTCAACGTGCTCGGCCGCGAATTGACCGCGACAATCGCAAACTTGCGCGAGATCGATTGGACCTCGCTGGGATTGAACTTCGCCATCGTGCTCTCACCCGGCTCGCTCGACGGCGCGCCCGAAACCGACATCGCCACCGCGCGGACGGCGCCCGAACGGGAAACCGCGCTCGAAGCCGCCGTCACCGACCGTTTCCCCAATGTCTCGGCCATCGCCGTGCGCGACGTGCTGACCCAATTGAGCGCCATCGTCGACGCCATCGCGCGGGCGATGAGCGCGGCGGCGTCGCTCGCCATCGCCGCGGGCGTGCTGGTGCTGGCGGGCGCGATAGCATCCGGGCGCAAGCGGCGGATCTACGAAGCGGTGCTGCTCAAGGTGCTGGGGGCGGAGCGCCGGAGCGTGCGCGAAGGATTCCTTTGGGAATACGGGCTTCTGGGCCTGGCGGCGGGTTTGCTGGCGGGCGTTATCGGCACGCTTATGGCCTATGTCACGCTGACGCGGATCATGCACACATCCTGGCAATTCCTGCCCGGACCCGTGGCGGCGACCCTGGCGTTGTCGGATCTCGCGATCCTGGTTTTAGGCTGGCTCGGCACCGCGCGAGCACTTTCGTCCAAGGCGGCCCAATATCTGCGGAATGAATAGGGGCTTCAAGCACTTACGCCGCCGTTGAATTGCCCCGATTCTGTGCCAATATCCCGTTTCAAGCCAATCGGCTTCAGAGAGGATTCCAACCATGGCGTTCGATTCGGGAAATCGCGCAACCACGCGCAGCGCGCTGCCGCAGGTCGGTATCGACCAAGGCCTGCGCAGCTACATGCTGCGCGTCTACAACTACATGACGGGCGCGCTCGCGCTCACCGGCGGCGTCGCTTATGTCTTCTATTCGAGCGGCCTGATCGAGCAGATCTACGGCACGCCGCTCTATTGGGTGGCGGTGTTCGCGCCCCTCGCCTTCGTGCTGGTGCTGAGCTTCGGCATCCAGAAGATGAGCCTCGCCGCCTCGCAAGCCACGTTCTGGGGCTATGCCGGGGTGATGGGCATATCGATGTCGAGCATCTTTCTGGTCTATACCGGCGCCAGCATCGCCGAGGTGTTCTTCATCACCTCCGCCACGTTCCTGGCGATGAGCCTGTGGGGCTACACCACCAAGCGAGACCTGACCGGCATGGGTCATTTCCTGATGATGGGGTTGATCGGCATCATCATCGCCATGGTGGTCAACATCTTCCTCAAATCGCCGGCGATTTATTTCGCCATTTCCATTATCGGTGTCCTGGTTTTCACCGGCCTCACCGCCTGGGACACGCAGCGTATCAAGGAGATGTATTTTGACGGCGACTCGACCGAGATCGCCGGCAAGAAATCGATCATGGGCGCGTTGGCGCTTTATCTCGATTTCATCAACCTGTTCCTGATGCTGATGCAGCTGATGGGCAACCGCCGCAGCTAATCGGCGCGGAATCGCGAACCAAAAAGGGGCCGGGAAACCGGCCCCTTTCTTTTGGTCTATGGCTCTAGGGCTTGGGCAGCAATTGCCAGGCCTTCATTTCGGCGATGTCGCCCATCTTCTCGACGCGGTAATGACCCTCGAAGAATCCCGTGAGCTTGGCTTTCGGCATGCCGGCGCGGGTCAGGATCATCCAGGGCGCGTTCCAGTTCTCGGGGTCGAGCGCCTGGAACACCACCACGCGGCCGCCGCGCGCGAAGGCGGCCTGGGTCCGGGCCTCGACCGCGGCCTCGAAAGCGGGGGCGTCGGGTTTCTGCTCATAGAGATCGTCGATGGCGAGGGTCGGGACCGAAAGCTCGAAGAAGCTCAGATTGGGGCCGCCGCCATAAGTGGTGAAATAGAGCAGCAAATCCTTATCCGTGAATTCCTGGCGCAGCTCGGATTGGTATTGCTTCAGGGGATAGCGCGCCTCGGGCAAGGCCCAAAGCGCGAGGTTGAGCGCGATGGTGGCCACGGCCCAAAGCGGCAGAACCGCCGCCCCGAAACGCCCGGGAAACACGAACAGGAACAGCGCCACCGTCGGCACGGTCAGATGGAACCAATGCTCGGGCTCGTTGATGTTGAAAAAGCCGTTCCAGGCGAGCGCGCCCGCGACGAAGGCCAGGGGCATGAGCAAAGGCTTGCCCTTCAAGCCCAGATAAAGCCCGCGCAGATATATGGCTGCCAGCAGCGCCGCCGTGCCGAGCCAGGGAATGGTCTGTTCGACGAGTTCGCCGGCATAGGGCTTGAGCGACGGGATCTGGCCCGCGATCCAGGCGCGCAGCACCGGGCCCATATCGGGCGCCGCGATGAAATTATTGACCGTGCCGAAAACCATCCGGCCGATTGTGTCGGCCCAGGAGAAGAACCCGGTGCGCAGATCGTTCTTGTCGCCCACCGTCGCCGCGAAATCGCCGAGACCCAGGAACTGGCCGAAGAAGAGGAGCCGCGCCGCTTCGAGAAGCGCCAGGAACAAGAACCCGCAGACCGCGCCGAACAGCGCCGCGCGCCCAATGCCCTTGAGCCAGCCCTGGCCTTGGCGCAACGAGACCGCCAGGATGACCAGCGCCACGAAAGGCGGCGCCGCCAGCACGCTTGAATGGAAAGCGGCGGCCAATGCCAGGAAAATTCCGGACCGGATGAGATCGCCATCGGATTTCCGGACGCCGCGCTCCCACGAAGCCGCGTAATAAAAGCCGGCTGTGAGAAACGGGAAGGCCAGCAATTTCATGTGGCCGGTCGGGGCGAGCGTCAGGATATTGCAGCTCGCCGCCACCAGCGCCGTGGCCAGAACGCGCCGCCACAACGGGATTTCGAATTTCATCAGGCTCGCATAGAACACGGCCACGCCCGCCGCGGCGAAAACCGTGTTGATGTGCTTCTGGCTTTGTTCGGCCGATTCGCCGAAGCCCAGATAGCGGTGCCACAGCAGCGTCACCGGCTGGAGCCAGACATGGCCCATGTCCCAGAAATATTTGCCGCTGTCGATCTGGGCGATGAAGCGGAAGACGTCGTGATAAGGGAGCTCGCCATAGAGCGAGACGTAGAACGCCGCCGCCGCCAGGAAGGCGAGAGCGGGTTCGATCAGCCGGCGATGGAGAAGGATCGCGCCGGCGAGCCCGCCGCGGGCGGAGGCCGGATTGTGTTCGGTTGAAACCATGGGGATAGAGTACGAATCCCTGCTTGACGAAGGGTGAATGCGGGCGCCCCCGCCAAGTCCTTATCCCGCCTCGCATTTTCGTGAGCCCGCCTTGCCCAAAAGGGGGTCGCGTCCAAGCGCGCGCCGGTATAGCGTGCCGCCCTCTCACCCCGCCCATAACCGGTCCCCGGAGGACTCATTCCCATGAAGCTCTATTTTTCGCCCGGCGCCTGCTCGCTCTCGCCCCACATCTTCTTGAACGAGGCGGGTTACACCTACGAGACCGAGAAGGTCGATCTCGCATCCAAGAAGACCGCCTCCGGCGGCGATCTCTTTTCGATCAACCCCAAGGGTTATGTGCCGACGCTGGTGCTGGATGACGGCCAGATCCTGACCGAAGGGCCGGCCATTCTGCAATATCTCGGCGACAAGAAGCCCGAGAGCAATCTCATGCCCAAGCCCGGCACGATGGAACGGGTGCGCACCCAGGAAACGCTCAACTTCATCACCAGCGAGCTGCACAAGGGCTATAGCCCGCTTTTCCGCCCGACCGTGGCCGAGGATTACAAGACCACCGTGCGCGAGACGCTGGGGAAACGGATCGCGTTGCTCGACAAGCAGCTGGCCGGCAAGGAGTACATCCTGGGCAAATTCGGCGCGGCCGATTGCTACGCCTTCACCGTGCTGCGCTGGTCGGGCTTCACCAAGGTCGATCTTTCGCCCTATGCCAACGTCAAGGCCTTCATGGCGCGGATGGAAGCGCGGCCCAAGGTGCAGCAGACGCTGAAAGAGGAAGGGCTGCTGGGCAAATAGGCTTGGGGCCGATTCACGACTTGCCGTAGACCGGCACGACCGCGCCGCTGGTGACGCGGTTGCCGGGCGAGGCGAGGAAGAGGATGGTCGCCGCGACCTCTTCCACCTTGGGCCAGAGCGCGTAATCGGCCTTGGGCATGGAGGCGCGGTTGGAGGGCGTATCCATGATCGAGGGCGCGACCGCGTTGACCCAGATGCCGTCGCTGGCGACCTCGGCGGCGAGCGCCTGGGTGAAAGCCGCGACCGCCGCCTTGGAAGCGGCATAGGCCGCCATGCCGGCGCCCGAACGCGGCTCGAGCGCCGCCCGGGCCGCGACATTGACGATGCGCCCGCCCTTGCCCGCGCGCTTCATCGCCTTTAACGCGGCGGCGCAACAGAGCTGGCAGGTGAGCAGGTTCATCCCGGTCATGGCTTGGAAATCCGCCTTGCCGCTTTGGGCGGCGGGCTTCATGGCGAAGCCGCCGGCCAGATGGATCGAGGCCCAGAGCGCTTTGGGCCCCGCATAAAGCCCGGCCACCGCCGCTTCGTCGTCGAGATCGAGCGGGCCCACGAGATTGACCCGGGGATCGGCCTTGAAGGGAAAGCTTTCGGCCTCCTGGGCGTGCATATAAGGCACGCGGCACGTGGCCCCGGCATCGAGCAGCGCCTTCACCAATGCGCGGCCCAGGGAGCCGGTGCCGCCGGTGACGATGGTCTCGCAGCCGCTATAATCGCCCATGATTCGAGTCTACCGAAACCCGGCTTCCCTGTCATGACGGAAGCTCCTTCCGCCCGCTTCTGCGCGTTGGCGTTGCTCGAAGCCGTGCCCGGGCGGAAAATTCCGCTCGACCAGGCTTTGGCCGAGAACAAGCCCATGGCCGATCTCGCGCCACGCGACCGTGCTTTCGCCAGGATGCTGGCGGCGACGGCGTTGCGCCGCCTCGGCCAGATCGACGGCGCGCTGGCGCAATTGATGGCGAAGCCCTTGCCCGAACGCGCCGGGGCGGTGCGCGACGTGTTGCGTTTGGGCGCGGCGCAATTGCTGTTTCTCGAAACGCCCCCTCATGCGGCGGTGGCGACATCGGTGGAATTGACCGAATCCGCCGGCCATCCGGCGTTGAAGGGCCTGGTCAACGCGGTGCTGCGGCGGCTCTCGCGCGAAGGAAAAGATATTCTCGCCCGTCAAGACGCGGCGCGCCTCAACACGCCGCCCTGGCTTTGGGCGAGCTGGACCAAAAGCTACGGCGAGGAAACCGCGCGGCTGATCGCGCAAGCGCATCTGAAAGAGGCGCCGCTCGATCTTTCGGTCAAATCCGATCCGGAGATGTGGGCGGAAAAGCTCGAGGCCAAAATCCTCCCCACCGGAAGCTTGCGCCGCGCTTCGGGCGGCGCGATCGAGGACCTGCCGGGATATCGCGAAGGCGCGTGGTGGGTGCAGGACGCGGCGGCGGCGTTGCCGGCGCGGCTCTTGGGGAATTTGGCGGGCAAGAGCGTGGCCGATCTTTGCGCAGCACCCGGCGGCAAGACGGCGCAGCTCGCGGCGATGGGCGGCCGCGTCTTCGCCGTGGACCGTTCGGGCGAGCGCTTGAAACGCGTGCGCGAAAACCTGGCGCGACTCGGGCTCGAAGCCCAATGCGTGACGGCCGACGCCACGCTTTGGAAACCGCCTTCGCCCTTGCGTTTCGTATTGCTCGACGCACCTTGCACCGCCACCGGCGCCATCCGCCGCAATCCCGACGTGCCGCATTTGAAAAATTCCGAGGACGTGAAACGCATGGCCGAGCTTCAGGACCGGCTTCTGGCCCATGCGGTTTCAATCCTCGCGCCCGGCGGATTACTGGTCTATTGCACCTGCTCGCTCGAAGCAGAAGAAGGGCCGGCGCGCATCGAGAAACTTTTATCCGGGGGCGCGCCGGTTTCGCGCCGCCCCATCGAAGCGCGCGAGATCGGCGGGCTTGCCCAATGCCTGTCGCCCTTGGGCGATCTCAGGACGCTGCCCTGCCAGCTCTATGACGAGGGCGGGCTCGACGGTTTCTACGCCGTCCGACTCGCGCGAAACCCTTGATTTGACCCGTCTTGCGGCGCGGACGCGGGGCTGTTACCAAGTCGTCATGCAGCAAAAGACCCGCATCGCGCCCTCGATCCTGTCGGCGGATTTCGCCAGGCTGGGCGAGGAAGTGGCCGCCGTGACACTGGCCGGCGCCGATTACATCCATGTCGACGTGATGGACGGGCATTTCGTGCCCAATCTCACCATCGGCCCGGATGTGGTGAAGGCGCTGCGCCCGCATTCGAAGCTCCCTTTCGACGTGCATCTGATGATTTCGCCGACCGATCCCTTCATCGCCGAATTCGCCAAGGCCGGGGCCGACATCATCACCGTCCATCCCGAAGCGGGCCCGCATCTCCACCGCACCGTGCAGCTGATCAAATCGCTCGGCAAGAAGGTGGGCGTCGCGCTCAACCCGGCCACGCCCGCCGAGGCGGTGGATACCGTGCTGGGCGAGCTCGATCTGGTGCTGGTGATGAGCGTCAATCCCGGCTTCGGCGGCCAGGCTTTCATCCCGGCCGCGCTCGACAAGATCAAGGCGTTGCGCAAGCGCATCGACGCGTTGAAGCGCCCGATCGATCTCGAAGTCGATGGCGGCGTCAATTTCGAGACCGCGCGCGCGGCGGTGGCGGCCGGGGCCGACGTGCTGGTGGCGGGCTCGGCGACATTCGCGGCGGGGGGATACGCCGCGAATATCAAGCGATTGCGCGGCGAGGGGGCGCCGCGGGCGGGCGGGTGAGACTTGGCCCTCCGCGCCCGGCTTTACCGCTCATCGCTTTACAGCCTCGCGCTCTGGGGACCGACCCCTTCATCCTTGCGCTTGCGCCTTCCCGAGGCGTGGCCCGGCGACGCCGAACGGGGCCGGGACCGGATCGGCGCCAAGCCGCAGTGGAACGAATCCGCGCACCGCTTTTTGTTTCTGGCCGATCTCGCGGCGGCCGAGGGCGAGGATGGCGGACGCGCGGCGCGCGAACTGACGGCCGACTGGCTCAAACGCTTCGAGCGCATCGAGGATGTGGCGTGGCGCCCGGACGTGACCGGCGACCGGCTTTACGCCTGGATCGCGTTCTACGAATTCCTCGCCGCGGGCCCGGGCGACGCGGCCTTGCGCCAGGCGCTGCTGCAAAGCCTGGCGCGGCAGATGCGGCATCTGGCCCGCGTATGGAGGCACGCATCGGGCCTGGCGCGGCTCCGCGCGTTGCGCGGGCTGGTGGCGGGAGCGGCGGCGGTGGAGGACAAGCGGCGGCTTGGGCGCGCCTGCGAATTCCTGGCGCGGGAATGCAAGATCCAAATTCTGCCCGATGGCGGGCATCCCTCGCGCTCGCCCTTCGCGGTGCTGGCGGCGTTGACCTATCTGATCGAGGCGCGCGACGCGCTCCAGGCGGCGAGCGCGGAAATTCCGGCGGCGCTGCTTTCGGCGATCGACCGCGCGGCGCCCTTGCTGCGCTTCTTCCGCCACGGCGACGGCAAGCTCGCTCTCTTCAACGGGTCGTCGGAAGGTGACGCCACCGCGGTCGAGCGCGTCCTGCGGCGATCGCAATCCGGCGCCAAGCCGCCGCCGCGCGCGCCCTATATGGGCTATGAGCGGCTTCAGGCGGGGGAGAGCCTGGTGATCCTCGATTGCGGAACGATTCCGCCGCGCGCCTGGGACGACAACGCCCATGCCGGATCGCTGGCGCTGGAGATGAGCGCCGGAGCCGAGCGCATCCTGGTCAATTGCGGCGCGAGGCTGAGGGCCGAATACCGCGCCGAGATGGATAGCTGGCGGGCCGCCATGCGCGCCACCGCGGCGCATTCGACGCTCATTCTCGCCGATACGAGTTCGGCCGAGATCGGCCCCGACGGGCATTTCATGGGGCCATCTTTCGCCGCCGCCTCCAAGCGCAGCGCCGAGAATGGCGGGCAATATGTCTGGGCGAGCCATGACGGCTATCGCGCCGCGTTCGGCCTGAGCCACAGCCGCGAGATCTATCTTTCGGGCGATGGCGGGGATTTGCGCGGCGAGGACCGGCTGGAGCCCGCCGGGCCGGACAATCCGGGAAGGGGCTTCGCCATCCGCTTTCATCTGCATCCCGAAATCCAGGCCTCGGCCGATGCCTCGGGGGAGGGCGTCGATCTCCGCCTGCCGGGCGGCGATTCGTGGCGTTTCAAGGCTTCGGGCGCGGCGCTCAATCTGGCCGAAAGCGTCTATCTCGGGACAGGATTTTTGCGCCGCGGCCAGCAGGTGATTTTGAGCGGTTTCGCCGGGCCGGGTGGCGTTTCGGTCAAATGGGGCATGCGGCGCTCGACGGGCAAGGGCGCGGAATAGCGGGTTGATCGACGGGCTTATCGGCTCTATGGTCCGGCCCTGCTCTCGATTCGCAGGACATCGATGCCTGACGTTAATCTCCGTCCCGTCAAGCGGGCGCTGATCTCGGTTTCCGATAAGAGCGGTCTCATACCTTTTGCCCAGGCGCTTGCGCGCCATGGCGTCAAGCTGATCTCGACCGGCGGCACGGCCAAGGCGCTGGCCGAAGCGGGCCTCGATGTGGAAGAGGTTTCCGCCGTCACCCAGTTCCCCGAAATGCTCGACGGCAGGGTCAAGACCCTGCACCCGGCGGTGCATGGCGGAATCCTGGCGAAGCGCGGCGAGAAATCGCACATGGACGCGATATCCCGGCACGGCATCCATCCCATCGATCTGGTGGTGGTGAATCTCTATCCCTTCGCCGCGACCGTGGCCAAGGGCGCGCCCTTCGAGGAATGCGTCGAGAATATCGACATCGGCGGGCCGTCGCTGATCCGCGCATCCGCCAAGAACCACGCCGACGTGGCGGTGGCGACCGATCCGGCGGATTACGGCATGATTTTGAAGGAGATGGCGGATCACAAGGGAGCGACCTCGCTCGATCTTCGTTTGCGGCTTGCCCGCGCCGCCTTCGCCAGCGTGGCGGCCTATGACAGCGCGGTGGCGCAGTGGTTTCAGCGCCAGGCGGGCGAGGTATTTCCCGAGGCGCTCATAGTAACCGCCTCGCTGAAAGAGCGACTGCGCTATGGCGAGAACCCGCATCAGCAGGCGGCGTTTTACGTGGGCGGCGAGGCCCGGCCGGGGGTGGCGACGGCAAAGCAGCTCCAAGGCAAGGAGCTTTCCTACAACAATCTCAACGACACCGACGCGGCCTATGAGCTGGCGGCGGAGTTTTCCGGGCCGGCCCTGGTCATCGTCAAGCACGCCAATCCCTGCGGCGTGGCGGTGGCGGGGAGCTTGCGCGAGGCCTGGGACAAGGCCTTGGCCTGCGACCCGGTGAGCGCCTATGGCGGCATCGTCGCGGTGAACCGGCCCTTGGACGCGGCCACGGCCGAGGCGGCATCGAAGCTGTTCCTCGAAGTGGTGATCGCGCCCGATGTGGAACCCGCGGCGCTCGAGGTTCTCAAGAAGAAAACCGCGCTCCGGGTGCTGGATGCTGGGGCGATGCCCGATCCGGCGGGCGCGGGCATGACCATCAAGTCGCTGGCCGGGGGCTATCTGGCGCAGAGCCGCGACGCGGGCCGGGTTTCGGCCAATCAGCTCAAAACCGTGACCAAGCGCGCGCCCAGCCAGGCCGAGATATCCGACATGCTGTTCGCCTTCGCGGTGGCGAAACACGTCAAGTCGAACGCCATCGTCTTCGCCAAGGGCGGCGCCACCGTGGGCATCGGCGCGGGCCAGATGAGCCGGGTCGACAGCGTCAAGATCGCGGCGCAAAAAGGCGGCGATATGCTCAAGGGCTCGGTGGTGGCATCCGACGCCTTTTTTCCCTTCGCCGACGGGCTCGAAGCCGCGATCGCCGCCGGCGCCACGGCGGCGATCCAGCCGGGCGGCTCCATGCGCGACAAAGAGGTGATCGAGGCCGCCGACAAGGCGGGGATCGCCATGGTCTTCACCGCCATGCGGCATTTCCGCCACTGACCTTGCCCCGCCCCCGGCACAGACCCGCCGCCGTGATGCGCGGCCGCGACATGGCGCTCGCGGTCGCGACCTCGGTGGTGTGGGGCTTCGCCTTCCCGGCGATCAAATTCGGCCTCCAGGATTTCTCGGCGCCGCAACTGACCGCGTTGCGCTTCATCGTGGCGCTGTTGCCGATTTTCTTCGTGCGCCGGCCGCGCGTGCCCTGGACCGACATCGTGCTGATCGGATTGACGCTTTTCACCGGCCAGTTTTTGCTCATGTTCTTCGCCTATGAGGCGGGATTGCCGCCCGGCCTCGCCTCGGTGACGCAGCAGATCCAGGTGTTCTTCACCGTGCTCTTGGCGGCGGTTTTCCTGGGCGACCACCCGACGCGCCGCCAGATCGCCGGCATGGCGGTGGCGTTTTCAGGGCTGGCGCTCATCGCCTTCACCACCGGCGGCGATTTGAAACTGGCGGCGTTGGGACTGGGCCTCGCCGCCGCCTTCTCCTGGGCCATCGGCAACGTGCTGGTGAAGCGCGCCGACAAGGCGCCGATCTTCGCGCTACTCGTTTGGTGTAGCCTGGTGCCGCCCTTGCCGTCGCTGGCGATATCGGCCGTTATCGACAAGGTGCCGATCTGGACCGCGCTCGCCCACGCCTCCTGGCCGAGCCTTTTGGCGGTGGTTTATCTCGGCAGCCTCACCACCAATTTCGGTTTCGCCGCCTGGGGCCATCTGCTCCAGCGCTACAAGGCCGGGTCGGTGGCGCCTTTCGCGTTGCTGGCGCCCTGCACCGGGATTCTCGCCTCGGCCTGGCTCTTCGGCGAGGTCTTTCCCCCGGCGCGTTACGCCGGCATGGCGCTGATCCTGGCCGGGCTCGCGGTGATCTTGCTGCCGGGCGCCAAGCCGCCGGAGCGGCCCGAGCCGTTTGCGTGAAACGCCTCTAGGCTTTGCCGGCTTTCCACGCCGCTCTTTGCCGCTTCTGCACTTCCCGCTGGCGGCGTTTCTTTCTTTGCTGGCCCTTGCGATGCGCTTTTTTCATGGTCGCTCCTGTGGGTTCCCGGTGATGGCGGCGCAAGGATAGCCCATAATCCCCTTCGGCGTTGGGACAGATGCGTTTGCCGCCCATTACCGCTCCTATTCGCCCCTATCCGCCCCGCTTGTCCCCTCCGCCAAGGGCGCATAAATTAGCCGCAACAAGAGATTGAACGGGAGTGCCTCGATGCCGGACGACCAGCTTTTCCCCATTCCGCGCGAATTGGCGCAAGGCGCCTGGGTCAACGAGGCCCAGTATTTCAAGATGTACGAGGACTCGATCAAGCACCCGGACAAGTTCTGGGGCGAACACGCCAAGCGCATCGACTGGATCAAGCCCTTTTCCAAGGTCAAGAACACGAGCTTTTCGGGGAACGTCTCGATCAAATGGTTCGAGGACGGCACGCTCAACGCGTCGGCCAATTGCATCGACCGGCATCTGAAGACCCGGGCCGGCCAGACCGCGATCTTGTGGGAGGGCGACGATCCGAAGGAAAGCCGGCAAGTGAGCTATGCCGAGCTGCATGAAAGCGTCTCGAAGCTCGGCAATGTTCTGAAAAGCCTCGGCGTCAAGAAAGGCGACCGCGTCACCATCTACATGCCGATGATCCCCGAGGCGGCCTTCGCCATGCTCGCCTGCACGCGGATCGGCGCCGTTCATTCCGTGGTGTTCGGGGGATTCTCGCCTGAAAGCCTGGTCGGCCGCATCAAGGATTGCGGCTCGACGGTCATCATCACCGCCGATGAAGGCCTGCGCGGCGGGCGCAAGGTGCCCTTGAAGGCCAATACCGACGAGGCCTTAAAGCAATGCCCCGAAGTGAAGGCCGTGCTGGTGGTGAAGCGCACCGGCGGCCAGGTGGGCTGGGAAGCGGGGCGCGACCGCTGGTATCACGAGGAAATGGCGAAGGCCGCGAAGGATTGCCCGCCAACTGAAATGAGCGCCGAGGATCCGCTGTTCATTCTCTATACCTCGGGCTCGACGGGAAAGCCCAAGGGCGTGCTCCACACCACCGGCGGCTACATGGTCTTCACCTCGATGACCCACCAATACGTGTTCGATTACCACGACGGCGACATCTATTGGTGCACGGCCGATGTCGGCTGGGTCACCGGCCACAGCTATATCGTCTATGGGCCCTTGGCCAACGGCGCCACCACGCTCATGTTCGAGGGCCTGCCCAATTATCCCGACGCCTCGCGCTTCTGGCAGGTGATCGACAAGCACAAGGTGAACATCTTCTACACCGCGCCCACCGCCATCCGCGCGCTGATGCGCGAAGGCGACGGCCCGGTCGCCAAGACCTCGCGCAAGTCCTTGAAGCTTTTGGGCTCGGTGGGCGAGCCGATCAATCCCGAAGCGTGGCTGTGGTATCACCGCGTGGTGGGCGGCGGACGCGTGCCGATCGTCGATACCTGGTGGCAGACCGAAACCGGCGGAATCCTCATCACGCCGCTCCCGGGCGCCACGCCCTTGAAGCCCGGCTCGGCGACAAGGCCCTTTTTCGGCGTGCGGCCGGCGATCGTCGATCAGGAGGGCACCGTGCTCGACGGCGCCTGCACCGGCAATCTCTGCATCCTCGATTCCTGGCCGGGGCAGATGCGCACCGTCTATGGCGACCACAAGCGCTTCGTCGAAACTTATTTCTCGACCTATAAGGGCAAGTATTTCACCGGCGACGGCGCGCGGCGCGATGAGGACGGCTATTACTGGATCACCGGAAGGGTCGACGACGTGATCAACGTGGCCGGCCACCGCATCGGCACGGCCGAGGTCGAAAGCGCGCTGGTGGCGCACCCCAAGGTGGCCGAGGCCGCGGTGGTGGGCTTTCCGCACGACATCAAGGGCCAGGGCATCTACGCCTATGTCACCTTGAAGCTCGGCAACGAGCCGCAGGAGGAATTGCGGAAAGAGCTGGTGCAATGGGTCCGGAAGCAGATCGGGCCTATTGCTCAACCGGATATGCTTCAATGGGCGCCCGGTCTGCCCAAGACGCGCTCGGGCAAGATCATGCGCCGCATCCTGCGCAAGATCGCCTCCAATGAATCGGAGCAGCTCGGCGACACCTCGACCCTGGCCGATCCGGGGGTGGTGAAGGATCTGGTCAGCAACCGGCTCAACCGGGGCTAGGGCCGGGCCAGGGCCGGGCGGGAGCAGCGCCGGGCGCGGGTAAGGCGGAATCCCGATCAATCGGGGGTTGCGTCATATACCCAGGCCCGGGTTTTTTAAATCCGGCATTAACCATTCTTTGCCAGCATAGCCGGGCCATGACCGACGAATCCGTCCCCGCCCCGGCCGAGACGCCGCCCTTGCCCGCGCGCAAGAGTTTTCCGCCGCGCGTGCCGACTTTGTGCCGGCTCACCTGCCAGGGCTTCGAGATATTCTTTTCCGACCGCGCGGACGAGCCGCGCATGCCGGGCCTGATCCCGCGCGCCATCGTCGCGCCGTGGTGGAACGGCGTCACGGCCCTGTGCGGGGCCGAAATGGAGAAATACGAGCGCCGGCTCAAGACCCTCATCGGCACCGGCGAATTCGACGACGCCGACCAGCTCGCGATCGAGCTGCAAAAAGCGGCCATCGGCTGGACCAGCCGGTTGTTGGAAGAGCTCGGCCGGGCCGAATGCCCCCAGAATCTCAAACAGATGTTCGAGAACCCGCTCTTGATCGCCGATCTGCGCGAGATCGCCCGCATCCTGCCCATGAGCGCCGCGCTCAAATCGCGGCTCGCCATATCCTTCTCGCTCCTCGACGAGGCGGGACAGATGGAAGGCCAGCGCATCCACGATCTTTCGAGCGAAACCGTGGCGATGCTGAAAGGCCAATATTTGACCTTCGCCGAGAAATGCGGGGCCGACGCGCGTTACATGGCGCTCGCGCTGACGAACCGCCTGGCGCGGCCGTGGCAGATCCTGACGATCGCCCGAGGCCTGAGCTGGCGGCCGAACGAGCCGGGATCTCCCCATGCCGAACTCGACGCCGTGGCATCGCGCCTGGTGATGGAATTGCGGCGGCTTTGCCGCGACATGACCGAGCTCGCCAAGAGCCCGGATCTCGCCCGGGACATGGGCCGGCTTCAGACCTTGACCGCGCAATATCTCGATTTGGCCGCGGGCCTCGACGGGAATTTGAGCCTGCGCGCCGATGCGCCCGGGGCCGAGGCGATCAAGGATTCGCACCAGTGCCTCGCCGCCGCCTTCGACCGCGCTTTCCTCGACCGCGTCGCGGCGGTCGTGTTCGACGCCGAACGCCAGCCCGGCCCGGAATCGGCCGAGACCGCGACGGCGGGCGCGCGGTTCCTGGCTCTGCTCCTGGAACAGGGCGGGCCTTGCGGCGTGGACGCGGCGGCGCGCGACGCCGCCTCCGACCTGGCGCAGCGCATCGGCAATGCGTCGCAAACCCTGATCGAGTCCATGCGCGCCACGCCCAATTATTCGCTGTTCAGCCTCCAGCTCCAGGCGCTGCTGACCGTCACCGAGATCATCTTCAAGGACGGCAAGGGCGCGCAGCTGGCGCGCAACCTGCGCATGGCGCGGCCGCGCACCGCCGCCTAGTTTATTTTCATTTAGCTTCGCACGGCGGCGCCACGCCGGCTTGACCCCTCCGCCGATTGCCTTTAGGCAAGACCGGTTCAAGGGAGGGGATCGATGCAAATCGGATTTTGCGGCATCGGGCGCATGGGCGCGGCGATGGTGGCGCGGCTGTTGGACCAGGGCCAGAAGCCCGTGATCTGGAACCGCAGCGCCGAAAAGGCGAAGCCGCTTCTGGAGCGCGGCGCGATATGGGCTTCAAGCCCGGCCAAGCTCGCGGACCAATCCGGCATCGTCCTCTCCATATTGATCGACGACGCCGCCGTGCGCGCGGTTTATGAGGGGAAGGACGGTCTCTTCTCGGGCGGCATCACGGGCAAACTGTTCGTCGAAATGAGCACGGTCTCGCCCGCCTTGCCGCAGGAACTGGCGAAAGCCGCCAAGGCGAAGGGCGCGTCTCTTCTCGAATGCCCGGTCGGGGGCACGGTGGGCCCGGCGCGCGAGGGCAAGCTTCTGGGCATGGCCGGGGGCGATGCGGTTGATTTCGCCCGCGCCAAGCCGGTGCTCGACCTGGTCTGCCGCCGGGTCGATCATATGGGGCCGAACGGCGCCGGATCGGCGATGAAGCTCGCCATCAATCTGCCGCTGTCGATCTATTGGGAGGCGCTGGGCGAGGCGATTTCCTTGACGCGCGGTTTCGGCATTCCGCCCGCCAAGATGATGGAGGTGTTCGGCGAAAGCTCGGGCGGCATCAACGGCCTCAAGGTGCGCGGGCCGGCCATCGTGGCGGCGCTCGAGACCGGCAAGAAGCCGCCCCAGGGCTTCACCATCGACGGCGTGAGGAAGGACATCGCCATCATGCTCGCCTGGGCGAAGCGCGAAGGCGTCAATCTGCCGGTCTTGGAACGCGCGCTCGACTGCTACGACCAGGCTTCGCGCGACGGCTGGAGCCAGGACGACAATTGCACCATCCTGTTCCACCGCCTGGAACAGGGGAAAAAGCGCTAGGGCCTATTCCGCCGGCTGCGCGTTGGGCGCGCCCGGAGAAGGCGGCGCCTGGGCGCGGGCGCGCAATTTCTCGAACAATCCGGCAATGCCGCGCGGCATGAAGATGATGAACACCACCAACAGCGCGCCATAGATGGTGTTGGCGGCGCCGATGAAATGGGTCCCGAACAGCACGCGCAGGGACTCGTTGAGGCCGATTGTGAACACGGCGCCCACGGTCGGCCCCAGCGCCGAATACATGCCGCCGGATATGGCCGCGAACACGATCTGGAGCGAGACATTCACCCCCGACATGATGTCGGGATTGAGATACAGGAGGTACTGGGCGTAAAGCGCGCCGCCCAAGGCGGTGAGGCCGGTCGAGAGCGCGGTGATCTTGAGCTTCTCGCGCAGCACGTCGATGCCGACCGCGGCAGCCGCCTCCTCGTCCTCGCCGATCGCCTCGAGCGCGGCGCGCTCCATGCCGCGATCGATCCGGAACCAGACCGCGAGGCCCACGAGCCAGGCGGCGAGCGCCACGGCGTAGAATTCGGTCTTGTCGGGGAGCTGGAGCGCGTACCAGGAATGCCCGACGATCCGCGGCGTCATGCCGAGCGAGCCGCCGGTGATGTCGCGCGCCGCCACGATCACCAGCAGCACCACCTGGCCCAAAGCCAAGGTCACCAGCGCGAAATAATGCCCCACCACCTTCATGCGGAAGCTCGGATAGCCCACCACCATGGCGAGCCCCACCGCCAGCGCCATGGCGGCGGGAATGCCGAGCCAGGGCGAAACACCCCAATTGTTCCACAGCAATGTCGGCACATAGGCGCCCACGCCCAGAAACGCGCCGTGGCCGAGCGAGGTGAGGCGAAAGCGGCCCATCAGCGACCAGGATGTGTAGACCAGGCTCCAGATCACGATCTGCACCGCCAGGTGCTGGTAATAGCTCGGCAGGAAGAAGGGCAGCGCCATGACGAGGGCCGCCGGCAGATAAGAGAGGAGCCGTTGCGCGTTCATTTCTTGCCCAGGATCCCTTGCGGCCGGATCAGGATCATGACGATGAAGAAGACGAAGGCCATCACCTCGGCCACCTCGGAGGAGAAGTAGAAGCCGCCGATGGCGATGATCTGGCTCATGATGAAGGCGGCGATGAAGCCGCCGATCATGCTGCCGAGCCCGCCCAGCACGCAGATCATGAAGGTGATCGGGCCGAAGGTGAGGCCGATGAAGGGATGCACGTCGTATTGCAGCACCAACAGGCAGGCGGCCAGCCCCGCCAAGCCGCCGCCGATCGCCGAGGTGATGACATAGACGCGCCGCTCGTTGACGCCCATCAGCCCCATGATCTCGCGGTCTTGCGAAATGGCGCGGATCGCGGTGCCGAGATATGTGCGCGCCAGAAAGAGATACAGGATGACGGCGCCAAAGAGCGCCACGACGAAGGCGATGAGCCGCGAGAAGCTGATGAACATGCCGGCGAGCTCCAGGACCGGCAGGCGCACGCCGAGATTGCGGTATTCGGTGCCGAAAAGCAGCGTCGCGAGCGATTGCAGGAAGAACAGCAAGCCGCCGGTCGCGAGCAATTGATTGATCGGCGCAGAGCCCAGAATCGGCTCGATCACCACCACATGCACCAGCACGCCGATGAGCGCCGCGATCATGATGGCGGCACCGAAGGCGAGGAAGAGCGGCCAGCCGTAGTAATTGTGCAGCCAATAGACCGCGTACATCGCGCTCATCACGATCTCGGCATAGACGATCCACACCACGTCGATGACGCCGAAAATGAGATTGAGCCCGAGCGACAACAGCGCCAGCACGCCCCCGAGGAGGAGCCCGTTCACGATCGCTTCGAGGAGATAGATGTCCATCTGCCCGCTCAGAGCCCGAGATAAGAGGCGCGGATGAAATCGTTGTTCTTGAGTTCGGCCGCGAGGCCCGCGAGCTTGATGCGCCCGGTCTCGAGGAGATATGCGCGATCCACCACCTCCAGCACCTGGCCGACATTCTGCTCGACGATCAAAACCGTGAAGCCTTCCCGGCGGATGCGCTTCACCAGCTCGAAGACCTGTTCGACCACCAAGGGCGCGAGGCCCGCCGATGGCTCGTCCATCAGCAAGAGCTTGGGCTTCGACATGAGGGCGCGGCCGATGGCGCACATTTGCTGCTCGCCCCCTGACATGGTGCCCGCCAGCTGGGAGCGGCGTTCCTTGAGCCGGGGGAAAAGCTCGTAAACCCAGGCGAGCCGCTCGGAAAAATGCTTGCGCGATCCGGGCAAAAACGCGCCCATGCGCAAATTCTCCTCGACCGTGAGACGCCCGAAGAGCCGCCGGTTTTCCGGCACATGGGCGATGCCGGCCTCGACGATGCGGTAGGCGGGGAGGTTCTGGAGGGGCCGGCCTTCGAGCGCGAAGCCGCCGGAGGAGAGCCGCAACAGCCCGGAGATGACGCGCATCAAGGTCGTCTTGCCGGCGCCGTTGGGGCCGACCACGCCCACCGCCTCGCCGCTTTCAACCTTGAGCGACACATCGAACAACGCGGCGAAGGAGCCGTAGCCCGCCGACACCCCGTCCAAGGCCAAGAGCGCGCTCACGATGTTTTCCGGCCGAGATAGACCTCGGCGACACGCATATCCCGGGCCGCGTCCTTGGGCAGACCGGCAAAGATCGTCTCGCCATGGTCCAAGACGATGACGCGGTCGACCACCCGCATCAGCACGCCCATGATGTGCTCGACCCAGATGATGGTGAGGCCAAGCTCTTTCCGGATGCGCCCGAGCATGTCGGCGGCGCGTTCCATCTCGGCGTGGTCGAGCCCGCCCAGGCTCTCATCCGCCAGAAGCAGCCGGGGCTTGGTTGCGAGCGCGCGCGCCAATTCGAGCTTCTTCAATTGCGCGGCACCCAGCCCGTCGATCTGGGCGCCCGGATGGTTCGGCAGGCCCACCAGATCGAGCGCGGACGCCGCCGCCGCCGCGGCCTCCGCGCGGCCGATGGCGCCCCGCCCGCCGTAAAACGCCGCGAGGGTCACGTTTTCGAGGAGCGACAGCCGCCGGAAGGGGCGCGGTATCTGGAAGGTGCGGGCGAGGCCGAGGCGGCAGATGCGGTAAGCGGGCGCGCCGCCGATTTCGCCGCCCTCGAAGGCTATGGAGCCGTGATCGGGCTTCAAGAGACCCGCGATCAGATTGAAGATCGTGCTCTTGCCCGAGCCGTTGGGGCCGATCAGACCCAGGATCTCGCCCGGCTTCACCTCGAAGGAAACCCGGTTCACCGCCAGGAAGCCGCCGAAGCTCTTGCTCAGCCCCTCGACCTTAAGCAACCGATCGAACCCGCGTCACGCCGCGTAGGGATTCGATTTGGGCAGCGGCATCACGTCGTCGGCGGTCTTGAGCTTGTCCGGCCAGACGATGGTTTCGCTGTCGCCGAAGGACTGGGTGACGCAAGCGGCGGCGCGCATGTTCTGCCCCGAGAACTCGGTGCCGGGCGCGGCGAATTTGACGCCGTAGCCCTGGATGGTGCCGCCTTCCGGGATGTTGACCTCGAGCGCCGCCTTCTGGATCGCCGATGGATTGGTGCCGCCGTATTTGGTGATCGCCACCGGCAGCACGTTTTGCAGGAAAATCCAGGTCTGGTTGAAGCCCATCGAGACATGCGGCGGGATCGAGGTGTTGCCCGACGCCTTCTGGTAGCGGTCGGTCATGATCGAAACCAGATTCTGAAGCTCGGGCTTGAGCGTGCCGGGCTTCAGGAGCTGGGCCGCCACCGGATCGACATTGACGAAATAGTCGAGATCGGCGCCGAAGGTTTCCTTCAGCTTGTCGCGCTGGCTGTAGCCCGCGCCGTGGCCGACCAGCATCTTGAATTTGAGCCCGCCCTCGCGCGCCTGGCGCAGGAAGAGCGTGATGTCGGGGTTGTAGCCGGTGTGCAGGATGACGTCGGCATTGGCGCGCTTGATCTTGGTCACGAGCGCCGAGAGATCCGAGGTGGTGGCGGAATAGGCCTCGTCGAAGATGATCGGGATGCCGGCTTCCTTGGCGTGGATCTCGTCCGCAGCGGCCGTGTCGGAGCCATAGGGGCCGTCTTCGTGGATGATAACCGCCTTCAAATTCTTGGGGTCGATGCCGAGCTGGGTCTTGGAGTGTTCATCGAGGAATTTGATCGCGGCGGCGCCGTAAAGATCGGCGGTCACGCCCGCGCGAAAGGTGTAGGTCAGGTTCTTGTCCTTGAGGACGTTGGTCGCGACCGCGATGGTGATCCACAGGATCTTCTTGGCCTGCTCCATCTTCTGTGCCAGCGGCACGGCATGGGCGCTGGAATAAATGCCGAGGATGGTGTCGACCTTTTCCTCGCTGATGAGCCGTTCGGCCTCGTTGAGCGCGACATCGGCCTTGCTTTGGGAATCGCCCTTGACCGGCTCGACCTTGTACTTGCTGAGTACGCCGCCCTTCTCGTTGACGAGATCGATGGCGATCTGGGTCCCGATCGAGCCCGGCACCGAGCCGGCGCCGGTGAAGGGGCCGCTCAAATCATAGAGTACGCCGATGCGGATGGGTGAAGACATCGCCTGGGCGAACGCGCGTGAGCCCATAAGAGGCCCGGCCGCGGCGAGCGCGGCGGTTGCCGCGGAATATTTGAGCACTGAGCGGCGTGTGGTCTTGGACATAACCCCTCCCGGAAGTGCGGGCCTCGCGGCCGCGATTGTCGATGGGACCGCGATTGGCCGCGGCCCTTTGCTTGAGCGGGAGTGTTGGGCAAGAACGCTTTTCTGTCAACGCGGCCCCATCCCGGCAAGAAAACAATCCCGGGACAGGCCCAGCGGGCGGTTTCGGCGTCGTGCAAAACCGGCTTTTCCAAGCGCTTTCAATCTCTTGGCCAAGGGTTGGCGGGCCGGTGGCGGGTCTTGAATGAGCGGGGGCGAAAGTCCAATATCAGGCGAGAACAGCCCCGGATTAGAGGAACGCCGATCATGGATACGAGCGCATTGGCCCACACCGTCAACCGCGAGGCGGAAAAGGGCCGGCAGGAATTCTACGGCCGCGCCGTGACGCAGAACCTGGCGCCGCTGTGGCGCGTTTTGGGCGCGATCGTCACCGACGAGCCGGTGTCGCCGGTCAAGGCGACGATCTGGAAATACAAGGATGTCCGCCCCTATCTGATGGAGGCGTGCAAGATCATCACCGCCGCCGAGGCCGAGCGCCGCGTGATGATGCTCGAGAACCCGGGTTTGCCGAGCCAGTCGCGCATCACCCACAGCCTCTTCGCCGGCTTGCAGATCATCCTGCCCGGCGAGGTCGCGCCCGCGCACCGCCATGCCGCCTCGGCGCTCCGCTTCGTCATCGAGGGCAAGGACGCCTATACCGCCGTCGCCGGCGAGAAGACCTACATGCTGCCGGGCGATTTCGTCATCACCCCGTCAATGACATGGCACGATCACGGCAATGACGGAAACGGCCCGATGGTGTGGCTCGACGGACTCGACGTGCCGATCATCAATCTGATGGATGCGAGCTTCCGCGACGGCTATCCCGAGAGCAGCCATCCGGTGACGCGGCCCGAAGGCGCGTCCGACGTCGAATTCGGCGCCAACATGCTGCCGATGGACCAGGAATTTGGCTCGCAGACCTCGCCGATCTTCAATTATCCCTATGCGCGCACGCGCGAGGCGCTGGAAAAGCTCCGCCGCTTCCAGAAACCCGATCCCTTCCACGGCTATAAGATGAAATACGTCAATCCGGCCACCGGCGGCTGGGCGATGCCGACGATCTCGACCTGGATGCAGCTTCTGCCCAAGGAGCTGAAGACCCGGCCCTATCGCTCGACCGACAGCACCGTCTTCACCGTGGTCGAAGGGCGCGGCTCGAGCATCATCGGCGGAAAGAGCTTCGATTGGGAGCCGCATGACATTTTCGTCGTGCCGAGCTGGCATTTCGTCGAGCACCAGGCGTCGGAGGACGCGGTGCTGTTCGGATTCTCGGATCGGGTCTGCCAGGAAAAGCTCGACTTTTTCCGCGAGCAGCGCGGAAACGCCTAAAGCCTAAAGCGGCTTGGCCTGCGCCTGGTAATGCGCCTGGAAGAAGCAGGCGCCGGTGCCGAGATCGGCGCAGCCTTGCTGATAGGCCATGTCGTTCCAGCCGACGGCGAGGCGGTCCTCGAGGCGGGAGGATTCGGCGTTGCTCATGGGATGGCTCGCCAACACCGCGCAGGCGATCAGCAGCGCACCCAGGACATTCAAAAAATCGCTTTGCATGAGCCGAACTCCTGCCGGCTTCTGCCGGCCCGTCGATCGAATGATCACGGCTCAGGATTTAATCATGCCAGGGTTAAGTGGCGGTAAAGGAGATTTAACAAAAAGTTGCGGCATGCCGTCGCAGCCCAGTGACAAGAAAAAGACATAATTGATTGAAAACGAAGCCAAATGAGGCGCCGCTGAGCGGTTTTAGCGGCCCTTGACGCGGAAAAGGCGCGCGATCAGCCCGTTGGCCAGCGTCGCCAGCACGAACACCATCGCCAGCACGGCATACATCTCGGCGATGTCGAACCGGCCGTAATCCTGCATGATCAGGAATCCGAGGCCGCGATTCGACATCTTGATCTCGCCCAGGAGCGTGCCGATGATCGCGACGCCGAGGCCGAGCCGCAAGCCGGTGGCGATGGGCGGCAGCAGCGCCGGCAGATAGATCTTGGCGAGCGTCTGGGCGAGCGTGAGCTGGAAGCTGCGCCCGACCCGCAACAGCACCGGATCGACCTGGCGCACCCCCGCGATCACGCTCAAGGCCATCGGGAAAAAGCAGGAGAGCGCGCCGATGGCGATTTTCGAGCCGCCGCCGACGCCGAACATCACCATGAACACCGGCAGGAAAATGATCTTGGGCGCGGGCGCGAGATATTGGAGATAAGGCTCGAACGCCTTGGCCCCGAAGCGGCTGACGCCCAGCGCGAGGCCCACGGCAACCCCGCTTGCGACGCCGATCGCCACCGCCGCCGCCACTTCGAGAAATGTCATGCCAAGATTGTAGTAGAAGGCCGGCAAAACCAGGAGGTCGAGCGCCGCGCGCGCGATCTTGAAGGAGGACGGGAGCGCGCCCGCATAGAACAATCCCGAGCGCGCCGCGCCCTCCCACAGCGCCCAGAGCAGGAGCGCGGTGGCGGCGCGGATGAGCATGACCGGCCCAAAGGAACCGCGCCCCGCCCGGGGCAAGGCCGCTTGAAGCTCAGCCATGGGGCCTGAACCATTTCTCGGCCTTGCCGGTCGCCCAGAAGAAGGCGACGCTGGTCAGGATCACGAACAGGATGGCACCGAACATCGACGGCAATTCCCAGCGCTGGGCGAGATCGTCGATCAACTCGCCGAGGCCGCCGAAATTGATCAGGAATTCGACCCCGACCACGTTGATGAGCGCGAAGATCAGGGCGAGGCGCGCGCCGTTGGCGATGGCGGGGATCGCCGCCGGCAGCATGATCTTCCAGAACAGCGGCGCGGGCCCAAGGCCGAAGCTCAGCCCCACATTCACCAGCACGCGCCTTGTGCCGTCGAGGCCCTCCTTGGTCTTCAGCACCATCGCCGGCAAGCCCGAGAGGCAGCTCATCACCACGATGGTGCCGGCGTTGCGCCCGAAGAGGACGAGGAAAAGCGGATAAGCCACGACCAGAGGCGCCGCGGCGAAGCTGCCAATCCAGCCTTCATAGGCGAGACCGGCCAAGGGCTTGCGGTGGAGCCACCAGCCCAGCGGCACCCCGATCGCCACGGCGAATCCGGCGGCGAGGAAAGTTTCGGCGAAGGTCTGGAAGAAACGGCCGGTGAGGCCTTCCTCGGTGAAAAGCCGCGGGAAGCTGCGCGCGATGTCGGAGGGCGCGGGCGCCACGAACTTACTGACATAGCCCCATTCGACCGCCCCCTGCCACAACGCGATTGCCAGCGCGATCGCCAGAAACCCGACCAGGAGGGGTGCAGCGCGTTGCGCGAGACGGGGCGGCGCGCCCTCGATTGCGGCCATGAATTACGGGCCCGGTTTCCAGACGATGTCGATCAGGCCCTTCACGTCCGCCGGCGTCATCGGACGATCGATGCGCTTGGCGTCGTAAGCGTCGTCGAGCGTCTTCTGCAAGCCCTTGATTTCATAGGGCTGTTCCGCCGCCTTGGTGTAGTATTTCGAGGCTACCACCGCCAGATCGCGGGATACGTTCATGCCGGCGGCGTAATAATCGATCGCCTGGGGATCGGCGAAGATCCAGTTGAGCGATTTGTCATAGGCCTTGGCGAAGCGGATCACCGCGTCACGATGGGCGCGCAGGAAATCGAGATTGGCGACATTGACCCGCACCGTCTGGCCGCGCAACGCCGCCACGTCATTGGCGCGCGCCACCACCACGATCTTGCCCGCGTCGAGCGCCGCGAGTCCGATCGGCGGCACGGCGTGGCCGATATCGATCTGGCCCGACATGACTTGGGTGAAAATCCCCTGGATGCCGCCGCCGGCGATGGGCTTGGCGTCGGCGATGCCGGCCTGTTTCAAGAGCGCCAGCGTGACCAGATTCGAGCTCGATCCCGGATTGCTGTAGGCGATGGTCTTGCCATGCGCGTCGGCCAGGCTTTTGATGCCGCCGCCGGCGAGCGCGTAGAAATACATGTCGGGGGCGCCGGTCATCTCGGCGGCGATGATGCGGATGGGCGCGCCCTTCACATAAGCCGAGATGATGCCGAGCGTGCCGGTGGCCACCGCCAGATCGACCGAGCCCGAGATCACCGCCTGTTCGGTGGTGGCGCCGCCCTCGGTGTAGGTGAAGACGAGATCGAGCCCCCGATCCTTGAAGAAGCCCTGGCGCGAGCCCCATTCCGCGATCGAGGTGTCCCAATTGCCCTTTTGCGGCACCGCCACCCGGATGGTTTCGGCCGCGTAGCCCGTTAAGGGCGAAGCAAAGAGAAGCGCGCCAAGCGCCGGGCCAACCAGCGCCCAGCCGAGAACGAGAACCGGAGCGAGAATCCGGCCCACGGGCCCGGCCTTAGGGCTGGCCCGGTTTCCAGACGATGTCGAACAACCCCTTGACGTCATCGGGCTTCATCGGATGGTCGATGCGCTTGGCGTCCAGCGCGTCGTCGAGCGTGCGCTGCAAGCCCTTGATCGCATAGGGCTCGGTCTGCGCCTTGGGGTGGTAATGCTTGACCGCGCCGGCCGCGAGGTCGCGCGGAATCTTGTTCTCCTCGGCGTAATAGTCGATCGCCTTCGGGTCGGAATAGGCCCAGTTGCGCGCCTTGTCATAGGCCTTGGCGAAGCGGATCACCGCGTCGCGGTTTTGCTGCAACAGATCGAGCCGGACGATATTGACCCGGATGGTCTGGTCGCGCACCGCCGGCACGTCGTTGCCGCGGGCGATGACCACGGCCTGCTTGTTGGCGATCTCGTTCAGGACGAAGGGCGGCACGCCCCAGCCGATGTCAATCTGGCCAGACATCACCTGGGTGAGCGTGCCGGGCGGCCCGCCGGTGGCGGTGGGCTTGGCATCGGCCACGTTGTTGAATTTGAGCAGCGCCAGCAGCACGAGGTTGGTGCTCGAACCCGGCGCTGAGAAGGCCACGGTCTTGCCATGCGCGTCCTTCAGGCTTTTGATGCCGCCGCCGGTTTTGGCGTACCAGAAGATGTCGGGCGCGCCGGTCGATTCGGCGGAGATGACGCGGATCGGCGCGCCTTTGACGTAAGCGGAAATGATGCCGAGCGTGCCGGTGGCCATGGCGAAATCGGCGCTGCCCGAGATCACCGCCTGCTCGGTGTTGGCGCCGCCCTGGCTGAAGATTTCCTCGATATCGAGGCCCTGTTCCTTGAAGAAGCCCTGGCGAACGCCGAAATCGACGAGCGAGGTATCGAACGCGCCCTTTTGCGGAATCACCACCTTGAAGGACTGGGCACTGGCGCCCGGTGTAAAGGCCGAAGCCGCAACCAGCGCGAGCGCGCACAGGAAAACCTTACGCATGACGAAACCCTCCCCTTTGGCCGCGATTCCGGCCGTTACTCTGTTTCAAGGCCGATGGCCGATGGCGGCCTCGTCCTCGCTTAAGCCGATGCTAGCCTCTTCGCGCAAATCTTTCCAGACGCTCGCGACATAGCGGCCGAAGGCCTCCGAACCGAGAATGGAAGAGGAGCGCGGGCGCGGCAAGTCGATCTCGATCACGCGCTTGATGCGCCCCGGGCGGAAGGTCATCACCAGCACGCGGTCGGACAATTGCACCGCTTCGGCGATGTTGTGGGTGATGAGCAGCGTGGTTTGTTTCAGCTGCTGCTGAATCTGGAGAATCTTGTCGCCCAGCAGGAGCCGCGTCTGCTCGTCGAGCGAGGCGAAAGGCTCGTCCATCAGCAGGACTTTGGGTGAAAACGCCAGGGTCCTGGCCAATGAACTGCGCTGGCGCATGCCGCCCGACATTTCCGAGGGATAGCGGTTCTCGAAGCCTTCGAGGCCTACCAGCCGGACGAGCTCGCGCGCGCGCTTCAAGCGTTCGGGCTTGGCCATGCCGGCGGTTTCCAGGGGAAAGGCCACGTTTTCAAGAGTCGTGCGCCAGGGAAATGTCGATTCCTCCTGGAACACCATGCCGATGGAGCGGTGCGGCCCCTTGACCGCTTGGCCGTCAACGATGACGCGGCCGTCATAGCCGCCGGTCAGGCCCCCGATGATGTTGAAGAGGGTGGATTTGCCGCAGCCCGACGGGCCGATGACGGCGACGAATTCGCCCCGGCGCACCTCGAAGGAGACGTTCTCGAGCGCATGCACCGGCCCTTCGGATGTGGCGAAGCGCTTGGAGACGCCTTCCACGGCCAGGACAGGATCGGCCATGAGCCCTGCCGGGACTTAGCGCGTCCCCGGGGCGCGGGAGATCGCGCCCGAGGTGCCGCTGTCATAGCCGGGCTCGACGCGCACATCGACCACCGCGACGGCGCCGGCATCGACCGCCGCGATCCCTTGCCGGATCGCCTCGGGCAGATCGCCCAAATCGCGCACCGGGCCGAAGCCTTGCGCGCCCTGGGCCTTGGCCATCGCCGCCAGATCGATGTCGGGGTGGGCGATGTGCTGGCCGATCCATTTATTGGCGACCAGCCGGTTGCGCTCCTTGGCCACGCGCTCCTGATGCACCTCGTCGTTGTAGAAGGAGCGGTTATTGGCGATGAGGATCAGGAGCGGAATGCGGTAATGCACCGCGGTCCAGAGCGCCGTGACGCCCATCAGGAAATCGCCGTCGCCCAGCACCGCCACCGGCAACCTCCCGCTGTCCTTGAGCGCGAGCGCCGAGCCGACGCTGGTGCCGGGGCCGGAGCCGACCCCGCCGCCGCCGTCGGCGCCGAGGAAATCGAGCGGGTGATGGACCGGCCAGAAATGCCCGGCCCAGGAAAGCGAATGGCGCAACAGAGAGGATTTTCGCCCCTTCACCGCCGCGCGCAACGAAGCCGCCAGATGCGGCACGGTGACCGCGCCCTGGCCTTCGACCGCGGGAAGCTCGCGCGGCGCGGCCGGCTTGCGCCCCGGCCAGGCTGGATGCTTGCGCGGACCCAGGGTTTGGAGCGAAGCGAGGATCGCCGCCACCGCGGGCTCCGGCGACGAGGCGAGCGCGAGATCGACCGGGGCCAGGCCCTGGTGATCCATGCTCCAGCCATTGTGCAGATGCTCGTCGAGCGTGGCGTGGATGACGAAGGATTTGGCGGTCTCGCCGCGCCAGGCGGCCTTGAGAGATCCTGCCAGATCGATCCAGTCGAGCGCCAGCACGCAATCGGCCTCGCGCAATAGCGCCGCCGCCTCGACGCCCGGAAACGTCGCGGGCGAGGCGCCCAGGAGCGGATGATCGGAAGGAAAGGCTCCCGCCTGTTTCAGATCGGTCAACACCACCGCGCCCAGGGTCTCGGCCAATTTGACGCGCTCGGCCCAGCCTTGCTCGCTGCGCGACACCCGTCCCATCAGGATCACCGGCCGGTGCGCCTCGTGCAAACGCTTCGCCGCCGAAGCGGCCAAGGCGGCGTCGGGGGCGGCGTCTTCGGGGGCGCGGAAGCGCGTCACATCGGGCAAGGGCGGCGCCGCGTCGAGTTTCGATTCCTGCAAGCCCGCATCGAGGCAGATATAGGCGGGGCCGCGCGGCGCGGTCCGGATGATCTTCCAGGCGCGCAGAATCGATTCCTGAGCCGCCGCGACCGAGGCCGGCTGGTCGTCCCATTTGATGTAGTGGCGGATGAGCGCGCCTTGGTCTTTCGCGGTGTGTATCCAGTCGATCCAGGGCCGGCGCTTGGCGGCGTCAACCGGCCCGGTGGCGCCCAGCAACAAGAGCGGCACGCGGTCGCACCAGGCGTTGAACACCGCCATGGTGGCGTGCATCAGCCCGACATTGGAATGGACGATCGCCGCCATGGGATGGCCCGTAACCTTGGCCCAGCCATGGGCTATCGCGACGGCGCTTTCCTCGTGCAGCGACAAGAGCATCTGCGGGCGCTCATTGCCGAGCCGGTTGACCAGGCTGTCATGGAGGCCGCGATAGCTCGCGCCGGGGTTGAGCGCCACATAGGGGATGTCGAGCGCGCGCAGCAGATCGGCCACGGCGTCGCTGCCCCAGACGCCTGAATCGCCGCCCGCCGGCTTGTCGTTGGGCAGCGGACGTTCGATGCCTTCCGGCTCGTTGCGGCGCGGCACCTTGGGCGCAACAGTCATACGGCCTCTCCCCTTTGACCCGTCTTGTTTTAACCGGGCCGGATTGTGCCCCGGTCCGGGTTAAAGGTCGAGATCGCTAAACGTCGAGATTGGCGACGGAGAGAGCGTTGGCCTGGATGAAGTCGCGGCGCGGTTCGACCAGATCGCCCATCAATGTGGAAAATATCTCCTCGGCCAGATCCGCATGGGGCACCTTGACCTGAAGCAGCGAGCGCACCGCCGGGTCGAGCGTCGTTTCCCAGAGCTGCTCGGGGTTCATCTCTCCCAGTCCTTTGTAGCGCTGGATGTCGCCCTGTTTCGGGCCCAGCTCGAGGACCGCCTCGACCAGCGAGGTCGGGCCGTTGACCGGGGCGTCCTTGTCCTTGGATTTGAGCGCGCCGGGCTTGCCATAGATCTCCTGCAATTCCTTGGTCCGCTCGTCGAGGCGGCGGGCCTCGGCGCTTTTCAGGAGGGCCGCGTCCAAGACGCGGCGCTCGGTGACGCCGTGGCGCCGCCGCGTCAGCACCAGCCCTTCGCCCGCGACCAGTTCGCCCTTCCAGCCGCGCATGTCGGGCGGGGCCAGCAAATCGAGACGCGTGGCGAGATACTTCGCCGCTTCGGCCCCCTTTTTCGGATCGTCGAGCAGACCCGAATCGAGAACACCGGCGATGGCCGCCTGCTCCACCACTTCGAGGCTGCCGACTTTCCGCATCAGCGGCTGGAGCAATCCCCGCACGTTGCGCGCGCGCTCGACCAGCGCCTTCAGGTCGTTGCCCGCGCGCTCGACCTTGTCGTGCTGGCGGAAGACCGCGTCCTTGATGCCGGATGAGACCCGGTATTCCTCGAGCGCGGTGTCGTCCTTCAAGTAGATCGCCTTGCCCGAGCCGCGCTTCACCTGATAGAGCGGCGGCTGGGCGATGTAGAGATAGCCCTTGTCGATGAGCGCGCCCATCTGGCGGAAGAAGAAGGTCAACAACAGCGTGCGGATGTGGCTGCCATCGACATCGGCGTCGGTCATGATGATGATGCGGTGATAGCGCGCCTTGGCGGCGTCGAATTCCTCGGGGCCGATACCGGTGCCCAAGGCGGCGATGAGCGTGCCTATCTCGGCCGAGGACAGCATCTTGTCGAAGCGCGCGCGCTCGACGTTCAGGATCTTGCCCTTCAAGGGCAATATCGCCTGGAAGCGGCGGTTGCGGCCCTGCTTGGCCGAGCCGCCGGCGCTGTCGCCCTCGACGATGAAGAGCTCGCTCTGCGCCGGGTCGCGCTCCTGGCAATCGGCGAGCTTGCCGGGAAGGTTGGCGAGATCGAGCGCGCCCTTGCGGCGGGTGAGTTCCCGCGCCTTGCGCGCGGCCTCGCGCGCGGCGGCGGCCTCGATCACCTTGCCGACGACGCGGCGGGCATCCGAGGGGTGCTCCTCGAACCATTGCCGCATCTTGTCGGCGACAATGCCTTCGACCGCGGGCCGGGTCTCCGACGAAACCAGTTTTTCCTTGGTCTGGGAGGAGAATTTCGGGTCGGGCATCTTGACCGAGAGGATGCAGGTCAGCCCCTCGCGCATGTCCTCGCCGGTGAGCGCGATCTTCTCCTTCTTGGCCGTGATCTCGTCGGCATAGTGGTTGACGGTGCGGGTAAGCGCGGCGCGGAAGCCGGCCAGATGCGTGCCACCGTCGCGTTGCGGGATGTTGTTGGTGAAGCACAACATGGTCTCGTGGTAGCTGTCGGTCCATTCCATCGCCACTTCGACGGAAATCTTGTCGCGCTCGCCCGCCATGACGATAGGCGCGCCGTGCAGCACCTGCTTCGAGCGGTCGAGATACTTGACGAAGGCCTCGAGGCCGCCGTCGTAATGGAGTTTCACCGTCTTGGGTTCGACCCCGCGCGCATCGGTCAGATCGAGCGTCAAGCCGGAATTGAGAAACGCCAATTCGCGCAAGCGGTGTTCGAGGGTCGCGAAATCGAATTCGGTCTTGGTGAAAGTCTTGGTCGACGGCCAGAAGGTCACTTCCGTGCCGGTCTTTGGCTGCTGTTTTGGGCCGGTCGGACTGGCGCGCTCGGCCATCGGGGCCGGGCCGGTTTCCTTCAAGGGCGCGACCGGGTCGCCGTTCTTGAAGCTCATGAAATATTCCTTGGCCCCCCGCCAGATGCGCAGATCGAGCTTTTCCGAGAGCGCGTTCACCACCGACACGCCGACGCCGTGCAAGCCGCCCGACACCTTGTAGGAATTCTGGTCGAATTTTCCGCCGGCGTGGAGCTGGGTCATGATGACCTGCGCCGCCGAGACGCCTTCCTCCTTGTGGAGGTCAACCGGAATTCCGCGGCCGTTATCGGTGACGGTGGCGGAGCCGTCGGGGTTGAGCGTCACGCGCACCGTGTCGCAGAAGCCGGCCAGGGCCTCGTCGATCGAATTATCCACCACCTCATAGACCATGCGGTGGAGGCCCGAGCCGTCATCGGTGTCGCCGATATACATGCCCGGGCGCTTCCTGACGGCATCGAGGCCGCGCAGCACCTTGATCGAATGCGCGCTGTATTCCTCTTTCTCCTCCGCCGCTTGCGAAGCCAGGGCGGGATCGGGCTTGGACGGTTTGGCCGGTTTGTTCATAAGCGATTTTCCGTTTTTTCCGGATTTCAGCCGTTCGCGATCGCGGCGTTGGAAATGGCGAAGAACTGCGCGTTGCCGCGCAGCTCCTCGAACAGACCGGCATCGGTGCCGGCGAGCCAGGCCTGGGCCTTGAGATCGAGAATGGCCGCGAACAAGGCCGAGCGCCGTTCGGCGTCGAGATGCGCCGTGATCTCGTCCAGCAGCAGCAAGGGCGCTTGCCCCCGCCGCGCCGCCGCGAGGCGCGCATAGGCAAGGGTGATGGCGATGAGCAGCGCCTTCTGCTCGCCGGTCGAGCAGAAGCCCGCCTCAATTCCGGTTTCGAGATGCCGCACCAGCAGATCGGAGCGGTGCGGGCCGCATTGGGTGACGCCGCTTTCGGCGTCGAGGCGGCGGTTGGAGCACAAGGCGCGGCGGAATTCCTCCTCGGATGCCAGCGCCGGCATGGATTGGATCCAGCTTTCGACCGCGCCCGAAACCGCGAGCCCGGCGCGCGGGAAAGGACCCTTGGCCGAGCGGCAGGCGGCGTCGAGCCGCGTCACCGCCTCGATCCGCGCCGCCGCCAGAGCCGCGCCGTTCTCGGCCATGGCGTCTTCGAGCGCCGAAAGCCAGGCGGGATCCGTAACGCCGTCGCGCAACAGCCGCGCGCGTTCGCGCAGCGCCTTCTCGTAAGCGTTGAGCCGCGCCCAATGGCCGGGATCGAATCCGGTCACGAGCCGGTCGAGGAAACGGCGGCGCGCCGAGGCGCCGTCGATGAAAATGCGGTCCATCTGCGGCGTGAGCCAGGCGAGGCCGAAACGCTCGGCCAGATCCTGCTGGCTCTTGGCCGGCGATCCGTCGATGCGCAAATGGCGGCGCTCGCCGCTTTCGCTCGCATCGTCGCGCCCGGTGCCGATTTCGATCTCGCCCGACGGCGTCGCCACCACCGCGGCCAAGGCCCAGGGCCCGGTCTGGCTGACCGTTTCATCGGGCCGCGAATACCCGGCCCGGCGGTCGATCTCGCTGAGCTTGGCGCGGCGCAGGCCCCGTCCGGGCGCGAGGAAGGACAAGGCCTCGAGCAGATTGGTCTTGCCCGCGCCATTGGCGCCGTAGAGCACGACGGGCATGGCGCCGACCGCGAGCCGGGCGCGCGCATAGCCGCGGAAATCGGTCAGCATCAGCCGGGAAACCGCCACGGGAACGGGCGACACATCATTTGCCGGAATGACGAGGGGGGCGAGGGCGTCCTGCCGCACGGGATACCGGAACCGCGCCGTCAGACGCGCATCGGCATGAGCACGTAGAGCGCGCTGCCATCGGCGGCGTCGCGCACCACGGTGGGAGATGCCGCGTCGGCCAGCATGAAACGCGCATTCTCGCCCTCGATCTGCTCGGCGATGTCCAAGAGATAGCGGGAGTTGAATCCGATCTCCAAGGGCGAAGCGGCGTAACCGACCTCGATTTCCTCCGAGGCGGTGCCGTTTTCGGGGCTGGTGGCGGAGAGCGTCAGGCTGTTGCGCTCGATCGCCAGCTTCACGGCGCGGCTTTTCTCGTTCGAGATGGTGGAGACGCGGTCGACCGCCTCGGCGAATTCCTTGCGCCGCACGTCGAGCGTTTTGTCATTGCCCGTGGGAATGACCCGGTCGTAATCGGGGAAGGTGCCGTCGATCAGCTTCGAGGTCAGCACCGTGGGGCCGAAGGCGAAGCGGATCTTGGTGTCGGAAAGCGAGACCGACACCGCCTGGTCCATTTCCTCGAGGAGCTTGCGCAGCTCGTTGACGGCCTTGCGCGGCACGATCACGCCCGGCATGCCGGCAGCACCGTCGGGCATCGGCAGCTCCATGCGCGCCAAACGGTGGCCGTCGGTCGCGACCGCGCGCAACATGGCGACACCGTCGCTCTTGGCGGCGTGGAGATAGATCCCGTTCAGGTAATAGCGGGTTTCCTCGGTCGAGATGGCGAAGCGCGTGCGGTCTATGAGGCGCTTCAAGTCGGCGGCCGAGAGCGTGAAGCCGTGGCCCAGATCGCCGCCCGCCATCTGCGGATAATCCGCGATCGGCAGGCAGGCAAGGGTGAAGGTCGAGCGGCCGGAGCGCAGGCCGATCTGGCCCTTGTCGCCGTCCTCGAGCGACACCTGCGCGCCCTCGGGCAGTTTGCGCACGATGTCGTAGAGCGTGTGCGCCGGCACGGTGGTGCCGCCGGTCTTGACGCCCTGGGCCGGCACGGACGAGACCATTTCGAGGTCCATGTCGGTGGCGGAGAGCGACAATTTGCCGTCCTCGGCCTTCAACAGCACGTTCGAGAGGATGGGGATGGTGTTGCGCCGTTCGACCACGCTCTGCACATGGCCCAGGGCCCGGAGCAGGGCGGCGCGTTCAATGGTCAGTTTCATGAGTTTGTGGGTCTCGGGTTATGACGGCGTTGTGGCCCCCTCGGGCCGGCACCCCGCCACACGCGAACCGCCCGGAAACGCCGGAAGACTCACACGCAACGGGAAAAAACTATATCACAGCGGGCGGTTCCGGTACACCAAATCGGGCGGTGCAAATCGCCGGTTTTACCATTTAAATCAATCGTTTAGATGGTGGCTAAGGCCTTGCGCAAGCTCAGGTTTCGAGCATCCGCTTCAGGAGCTCGATGTCCTCGGCCAATGTCCGGTCGGCGGCCTTCAGCTCCTCGATCTTCCTCACCGCGTGCATCACCGTGGTGTGGTCGCGGCCGCCGAATTTGCGCCCGATCTCCGGGCAGCGAGCGGGGGGTGAGCTGCTTGCACAGATACATCGCCACCTGGCGCGGCCGCGCCACGGCGCGGGCGCGGCGCGCGGAATGCATGTCGGCGAGGCGGATGTTGTAATGCTCGGCGACCCGCTTCTGGATCTCGTCGATGGTGATGCGGCGGTCATTGGCGCGCAGTAGGTCGTGCAGCACCTCCTGGGCGCTTTCGAGCGTGATCTTGCGGCCGACCAGCTGGGCATGGGCGGCGATGCGGTTCAGCGCGCCTTCGAGCTCGCGCACATTGGAGGTGATCTTGTGCGCCAGGAATTCCAGCACCTTGCCCGGCACCTGGGATTTGGTGGCGTCCGCCTTGGCCTGGAGAATGCCGAGCCGCAATTCATAGGTGGTCGGGTGGATATCGGCCACCAGGCCCCAGCCGAGGCGCGAACTTGCACCCGTTCCTCCATGCCTTCGAGATCGGAGGGCGATTTGTCGGCGGAAATGATGATCTGCCGGTTCTGATCCACCAGCGCGTTGAAGGTGTGGAAGAATTCTTCCTGGGTCGCGTCCTTGCCGCCGATGAACTGGACGTCGTCGATCATCAGCACGTCGACCGAGCGGAACTGCTCCTTGAACGCCATGGTGTCCTTGAAGCGCATGGCGCGCACGAACTGGTACATGAACTTTTCGGCCGAGAGATAGATCACCTTGCGCGTCGGATCCTGGGTGCGGATATGCCAGGCGATGGCGTGCATCAGATGGGTCTTGCCCAGCCCGACCCCGCCATAGAGAAACAGCGGATTGAACGGCACGTGGCGGTTGGGACCAACCTGGGATTCGGCCACCCGCCGGGCGGCGGCATGGGCGAACTCGTTGGGCTTGCCGACGACGAAATTCTCGAAGGTGAAGCGCGGATCCAAGGGCGCGCTGACGTCTTTCTCCTCGGATGCCGTTTCCGGCGCTTCCCGGGGCTGGGGAGCCGACATCTCGGCATCCGCCGGCTGGGCCATGGTCTTGCCGGTGACCAGGATTTCGACCGAAACAATGACGTCGTTCTCGCCGTTCCACAGCGCCCGGATGCGGTCGGCGTAATGCTGGGTCACCCAATCGCGCAGGAAGCGGGTGGGCACGCCGATGCGCACCCGGCCCTCGTCGACGCCATAGAGCGTCATGGATTTGAGCCAGGAGCGGTAGGCGGCGTCGCCGAATTCCTCGCGCAGCCTTCCGCGCACCCGCGCCCATTGGGATTGCAAATCGCCCTTGCGTCCCGTGGTTTCGTTCATGCGCGCGCCTTGATCGAAGGCCCGGATGCGTGCGCCGCGCGGGTTCTAGACATAATCGACGCGCTCCACGCGCCGGGCTCCGGACGGCATGGTCCGGGGATGGGCGCCTCTTCCTCGTTTCGCGTCGCCTGGCCGAATACCGGCGCCGCTCGTTTATTTCCTCTCGTCACTTCGCCCCCCAGGACCCCGACCAGCGCGCGGGCGCCCCTTTGCCGAAAGAACTTCTAATTTCCTTTCGGCACTAGCCTTTAGACAACGACCTGTCGTTGATACGCGAAACTAACCTGGCACAAGCTGCCCTGCCGCCGAAACTTAGCCGGTACATTTCACGCGGAACGCCCGGCATCGCGATCCCCCAGACTGGGTGGAACAAGGTCTCGCACCAATCTCGACGGCGCAGATATAAACTTTACAGAAGGCTAACACCGAAAGGCAACATAACTGCAATGCGAACGCAAAAATTTTTTTCTTGCGGCAAATTGGTAACGGGCGTCTAGCCCTTCAACGCCTTGATCCGCGCGGAGAGACGCGACAGCTTGCGTGAGACCATGTTCTTATTCACTACGCCTCGTGCGGCGCCGCGTTGAAGCTCGGGTTGCGCCGCAACGAACGCGGCGCGCGCTTTCTTCTTGTCGCCGGCCGCGATCGCGACCTCGACCGCTTTCACGGTGCTGCGGATGCGGTTCATGCGCGCGCGGTTGACGACGACGCGGCGCGTCGTTTGTCTTATTCTCTTTTCAGCCGATTTATGCGTCGCCATGGAAAATCCGCGATAGCCGGGGGCAGATGCCGTCCTGTGGATTGGAGCCGCGCTTATAGCCGCAGGCGATGATGCGCGTCAAGTTAATGACGATTGCGGCCGTCAACGGTTCTTGAAGACGGGCTTGCGTTTTTCGACGAAGGCGGCCATGCCCTCTTTCTGGTCCGACGTCGCGAACAGCGAATGGAACAGCCGGCGCTCGAAACGCACGCCCTCGGCGAGGGTCGTCTCATAGGCGCGGTTGATCGACTCCTTGGCCATCAGCACCGATGGCCGCGAGAGCGCCGCGATCTGCGCCGCGATCTTCACCGTTTCCTCGATCAGCTGCGACGCCGGAACGACGCGCGAAACCAGGCCCGAACGCTCGGCCTCGGCCGCGTCCATCAAACGCCCGGTCAGGATCATGTCCATCGCCTTGGCCTTGCCGATGAAGCGCGTCATGCGCTGCGAGCCGCCAGCGCCGGGCATGACGCCGAGATTGATCTCGGGCTGGCCGAATTTCGCGCTGTCGGCGGCGATGATGGTGTCGCACATCATGGCGAGCTCGCAGCCGCCGCCCAAGGCGAAGCCCGCCACCGCGGCGATCACCGGCTTGCGGCAGAGCGTGACGCGCTCCCAGCTTTTGACGAAGTCGCTCAAATAAACGTCCATGTAATCGCGGCCCTGCATCTCCTTGATGTCGGCGCCGGCGGCGAAGGCCTTGTCGCTGCCGGTGAGCACGATGGCGCCGATCTTGTCGTCGGCCTCGAAGACGTCGAGCGCCAAGCCCAGCTCGCGGATCAGCGCGTCGCAGAGCGCGTTCAAGGCCTTGGGCCGGTTCAATGTCACGAGCCCCACCGCGCCGCGGCTTTCGACCAGGATGTTCTCGTAGCTCATTGGCGTTGCTCCGGATTTGGCGTTATTGCGGCAGCGGCGACAGGGTGAAACCCACGGTCAGATTGCCGTCGGGGCCGCGGTAATCGAGCTTGAGGCGTTCATGCTCGCGCCGCCAGCGATTGGCGCCGGCGGCGTTCCAGCCGAGCTGCGGCAGGGTCTGGGCGTAGAAGCGCGTCACGTCGCCGCGCGCGAGCTTGCCCTTGGCCTGAGCCTCGACGATGCGGCCCTCGGGCTTGTCGAACACCAGCGACGAGCCGGCGACGGGATTGAGGCCGGGCATCAGCGGCAGATCCTCGGTGCCAGGAACGAATTCATCGGCCCGCGCCGGAGCGCCCGGCAACAGAACTGCCGCGAGCAACAGGCAAAAGAGGAGGGCGAGGCGCCGCATCGGCGAAACTTAGACCTAGCGCTGCCGCTTGGCACAGTAAAAAGTCGAGCGGCCGCCCTGGACGATGCGCCGGACGCCCGAACGGCAATCGCAATTGGGGCAGGGTTCGCCCTCCTTGCCGTAAACCGCCCAGTGATGCTGGAAGTAACCGAGCTCGCCCGAGGCCTGCACGTAATCGCGCAAGGAGGAGCCGCCCGCTTCGATCGCGCGCGACAGCACGTCGCGGATGGCGTTCGCCAGGCTCCCCGCACGGTCGCCTTTGACCGTGCCAGCCAAACGCTTCGGCGAAATCCCCGCCCCGTAGAGACTTTCCGAGACATAGATGTTGCCGAGCCCGGCGACCACGCGCTGATCCAAGAGCGCCGCCTTGATCGAGGTCTTCTTGCCCTTGAGAAGAGCGGCCAACAGGGCGCCGTCGAATTCGGGCTCGAGCGGCTCCGGCCCCAGATGGCGGAAGAGCTTATGCGCGGCGAGATCGGTCTCGGCCGCGTAATCGAGCAGCCCGAAGCGCCGCGCGTCGTTGAGGCGCAGCTCCACGCCCCCCTCGAAGCCCAGCACGGCGTGGTCGTGGAGCGAAGGCGGCGGCGCGTTCTCCGCCTCCGCCAGCACCAGCCGCCCCGACATGCCGAGATGGGCGATCAGCACCCCGCCGCCTTCGAGATGGAAGAGGATGTATTTGGCGCGCCGGGTGATGGCGATGATCCGTCTGCCCTCGAGCTTCGCCTTCAGGCCCGGCGGAACCAGATTGCGCAAATCGCGGCGGTTGAGCTTGAAGGACAAGAGTTTTTTGCCCAGGAGCCGCGCCGTCAATCCGCGCGCGATGGTTTCGACCTCGGGCAATTCGGGCATGGTTTTCGGGGCTTGCGTCCCTTGGAAGGAATGCGGCGGGCGCGTATGGTGCCCCGATGGCGAGACCCGACACAAGCGAGACGGATTTCGGCTTCCGCCGCGTCAAGCCAGCCGACCATACGCGGCTGGTCAAGGGCGTGTTCGACCGCGTGGCATCGCGTTACGACCTGATGAACGATCTGATGTCGGGCGGCGTCCACCGTTTGTGGAAATCCCGGCTGATATCGTCGCTCAATCCGCGCCCGGGCCAGCTCCTGCTCGACGTCGCCGGCGGCACCGGCGACATCGCGCGCCGTTTCCTCGCCCGCGCCGGGTCGGGCGCCGGCGTCGTTCTGTGCGACATCAATGAAAGCATGTTGCGCCAGGGCCGCGACCGCGCCTTCGACCGGGGCGATGGGGAAGGGATAGACTGGGTCTGCGGCGCCGCCGAGGCCTTGCCGGTCGCGGATGGCGGCGCCGATGCCTATACCATCGCCTTCGGGCTCAGGAACGTCACCGATATTCCCCGGGCGCTGGCCGAGGCGCGGCGGGTGTTGAAGCCCGGCGGCCGCTTTCTCTGTCTCGAATTCAGCCAGGTCGAAACCCCGCTCCTCAAACGCGCCTACGACCTCTATTCCTTTCAGGTGCTGCCGCGGCTGGGCGCGGCGGTGGCCGGGGACCGCGAAGCTTATCAATATTTGGTGGAAAGCATTCGCCGCTTCCCCAGCCGCCGCAAGCTCCTGTCCTTGATGGAGCAGGCCGGACTGGAAAAGACCAGCGTCCGGCCGCTTTCCGGCGGCATCGCCGCCCTTCATTCCGGTTGGCGGCTCTGAACTGGACTTTGACGGCGAATTACACCTCCTATAGAGTGGATTTGTCCCTGGCTCCACTTAGGATTGAATTCCGTGCTGCATGGTCGCCGCATTCTGCTGATCGTCGCCGGCGGCATAGCCGCCTATAAAAGCCTCGATCTCATACGCCGCCTGAAAGAGCGCGGGGCCTCGGTGCGCTGCGTGTTGACGGCGGGCGCGCAAGAATTCATCACGCCCTTATCGGCCCAGACCCTGAGCGGCGAGACCGTCTATGGCGATCTCTTCTCGCTCACCCAGGAAAACGAGATGGGGCATCTGCGCTTGTCGCAAGAGGCCGATCTTCTGATCGTCGCCCCGGCGACGGCCGATCTCATCGCCAAGATGGCGGCGGGGCTCGCGGACGATCTCGCCTCGACGATTCTCGTGGCCACGGACAAGCCGGTGCTGTTCGCGCCCGCCATGAACACCCGCATGTGGGAAAACAAGGCGACGCGCGCCAATGTCGATCTCCTGGAAAAGCGCGGCATGAAACGGGTGGGCCCCAATTCGGGCCGGCTCGCCGAAAATGAAAGCGGCATGGGGCGCATGGCCGAGCCCGTGGAGATATCCGACGCCGCCGAGGAATTCTTCCTCGCCAATGCCGCGCTCAAGGGCCGCCGCGCTCTCGTCACCAGCGGACCCACGGAAGAGGCGATCGACCCGGTGCGTTATATCGCCAACCGCTCCTCGGGGAAGCAGGGCCACGCCATCGCCGCCGCTCTGGCGCGGCTGGGCGCCGACACGGTGCTGGTTTCGGGCCCGACGCGCGAGCCCGATCCGCCGGGGGTGAAGGTGGTGCATGTGCGCTCGGCGCGGGAAATGATGGCGGCTTGCGACGCGGCGCTGCCGGTCGACGTGGCGGTGTGCGCGGCGGCGGTGGCCGATTGGCGCGCCGAGGAAACCCCGCAGAAGCTCAAGAAAAAGCCGGGCGCCACGCCGGTTCTGGCGCTCGTCGAAAATCCGGACATCCTCGCGACCTTGGCCAAGCCCGGCAACCGGCGGCCCAAGCTGGTGGTGGGTTTTGCCGCCGAGACCGAAAATCTCATCGCCAACGCCAAGGAAAAGCGCCTCAAGAAGGGTTGCGACTGGATGCTGGCCAATGACGTTTCGGCCGAAACCGGCACTTTCGGCGGCGAGGACAACGCGATCCAGTTGATCGACGAATCAGGCATCGAGTCCTGGGGCAAGATTTCGAAACGCGATGTGAGCGAGAGGCTCGCGCAACGCATCGCCCTGGCGCTCAACCGCCAGGCGGCGGAATAGCCGCGGGATGTCCCGGTCATGGTGAGGCTCACCAAGAAACTGCTTTTCGCCATCGAGGCGGTGCTCGACATCGCCTATAACGCCGGCGATCTGCCGGTGCAATCGGGCGAGATCACCCGCCGCCAGGGGATTCCCCGGCGCTATCTGGAACAGGTGCTACAACAGCTGGTGCGCGCGGGCGTGCTGGCCGGGGTGCGCGGCCCGCGCGGCGGCTACCGCCTGGCGCGCGAGCGCCGCCGCATCACGCTCGGCGAGATCGTGCATGTGGTGCGCGAGCTCGACGGCGCCGGCGATCCGCTCGAGGAAAATATCGGCGCCGTGCTCGGCCAGCGCGTGGTGCGGCCGGTGTGGAAGGAATTGAACGACGAGGTGATGAAGCGGCTCGACGCCATCACCATCGAGGATCTCTGCCTGCGCGCGCACAAAGACGGCGTGCCGGGCGAATACGGCGCCAAGATCGATTTCTCGATCTGAGACCGGTCCGGGCGCGATCTGGGAGGAGGACAAGACATGGCCGAAGCCAAGTTCAAGACCGCCCCGGCCCATCTGAGCGCGACCGGCGAGTTCCGCGGCCGGGTCTATGACAGCATCATCGAGACCATCGGCGCCACGCCCCTGGTGCGCCTGGCGCGCTTCGCCCGCGCGCACGAAGCCAAGGCCGAGATCCTGGGCAAATGCGAGTTCTTCAACCCGCTCTCCTCGGTCAAGGATCGCATCGGGCTCGCCATGATCGAGGCGGCGGAGCAGGCGGGCAAGATCAAGCCGGACAAGACCGTGCTGGTCGAGCCCACCTCGGGCAATACCGGCATCGCCTTGGCCTTCGTCGCGGCCGCCAAGGGCTACCGCCTGATCCTCGCCATGCCGGAAAGCATGTCGGAAGAGCGGAGGCGGATGCTGAAGATTCTCGGCGCCGAGCTGGAATTGACCCCGGCGGCGCAGGGCATGCGGGGCGCGATCGCGCGCGCCGAGGCGCTGGTGAAGCAGCTCGGCGACGCCTACATGCTCCAGCAATTCCAGAACCCGGCCAATCCCGAGATCCATCGCCTCACCACCGCCGAGGAAATCTGGAAGGACACCGGCGGCAATGTCGATGCGGTGGTGAGCGGTGTCGGCACCGGCGGCACACTCACCGGAATCGGATCGGTGCTCAAGGCGCGCAAGCCCGGCCTCAGGATGATCGCGGTCGAGCCCGAGGATTCGGCGGTGCTCTCGGGCGGACCGCCCGGCCCGCACAAGATCCAGGGCATCGGCGCCGGATTCATCCCCGCCATTCTCGACACCAGGCTCATCGACGAGACCATCCGCATCGGCAACGAGACCGCGTTCCGCACGTCGCGCGAAGTCGCCAAGCTCGAAGGCGTGGCGGCCGGGATTTCCGCGGGCGCGGCGCTCGCGGCGGCGGCCGAGATCGCGTTGCGCAAGGACATGGCGGGCAAGGTGATCGTCGTGATCCTGCCCGACACCGCCGAGCGTTATCTTTCGACATCCTTGTTCGAGGGCCTCTAAATGGCCGAGGCCGCCACTTCCGCGCTGACCGAGGAGCAGTTCCGGCGTTACGCCCGGCATCTGATTCTCGACCAGGTCGGCGAGGAAGGCCAGGCGCGGCTCCTTCAATCGCGCGTGCTGGTGGTGGGGGCGGGCGGGCTCGGCTCGCCCGTGCTGATGTATCTCGCCGCCGCCGGGGTGGGCACGCTTGGCGTGGCCGATGACGACGAGGTGGATCTGACCAACCTACAGCGCCAGATCGTGCATGACACGGCGCGCATCGGCGACAACAAGGCGCAAAGCGCCAAGGCCGCGCTCGCCCGGATCAATCCGGATGTCCATGTGGAAACCCATGCGGTCCGTCTCAACGAGACCAACGCGGCTTCGATCATCCGCCGCTACGATCTGGTGGCCGATGGCAGCGACAATTTCGCCACGCGCTATCTCTTGAACGATCTGTGCTACGCCCTCAAGAAGACGCTCATCGGCGCGGCGCTGTCGCCCTTTGACGGCCAACTCTCCACCTTCAAGGCCTATCTCGGCCCGCCCCATCCCTGTTATCGCTGTCTCTTCCGCGAGCCGCCGCCCCCCGAGCTGGTGCCGCGTTGCGAGACCGCCGGCATATTGGGCGCGGTGGCCGGCGTCATGGGCACGCTCCAGGCGGTCGAGGTACTGAAGGAACTACTCGGCATCGGCCAATCCCTGAGCGGCCAGTTGCTGATGTACGATTCGCTCAACACCAATTTTCACAAGATCGAATTGCCGCGCGATCCCGACTGCCCCACCTGCGGGCGGGGCTGAGCGGCCTTGGATAACGGCGGAAAAGCGCCCGGCTCGGCGCCGAAAGACTCTTCAGATTCCGGAGATTCCAGAGATTCCGGAGATTCCAGCGCCCCCGCCGGGGCGCCGGGCCAGGGCGCGATTTTCGCCGCCGCCATGGTGGCGGTGGTGCTCTTCGCCCTGACCGCGCCGCTCACCCGCGCGATCACGCCGGAATTCGACCCGGTGCTGCTCGGCATGCGCCCCGCGCCGGCGGCCTTGGCGGCGGTGCCGCTGATCCTGATCCTGCGGCTCAAGGGCCCGCGCGACGCGCATGAATGGCTGTTGCTGGCGGTCGCGTCCGCGTGCAGCTTCCTCGCGTTCCCGCTGCTCTTCACGCTTGGCCAGGCGCGCAGCTCGGCCACCCATGGCGCGCTTATTCAGGCGGCGATGCCGATCTTCACCGGCCTTGCCGCCGCCATCGTCGAGCGCCGCCGTCCGGGCGGTTTCTGGTGGCTGGGCGCGGCGCTCGCTTTCGCCGGCGAGGGCGTGCTGGTGTGGTTCCGCGACAGTGGGCCCGAGCGCGTGTCCTCGCTTTCGGGCGATCTCTTGATCCTCCTCGCCTCGGCGCTGTCGGCGAGCGCCTATATCGCTGGCGCGAGGCTCGCGGCGCGGATTTCGGCCTTGAACGCGACCTTGTGGTGCGTGGGCGCGGCCGGGCTCGCGGTGATGCCCTTTGCCGCGATGCGCGCGGTCTCCGTGCCCTGGGCGAGCTTCGGCTGGGGGGTCTGGGCGAGCCTTGTCACGCTCGCCTATGGGCCGATGCTGCTCGCCTTCATCGCCTGGTTCTGGGCGCTGGCGAAGGGGGGCGTGCGGCGCGTCGCCGTGTTCCAGTTCCTGGTGCCGCCGCTCTCGGTGCTGATCTCGGTGGTGTTCCTGGGCGAGCGCCTGACCCTGCCGCTCATCCTCGCCATGGCGGCGATTTTCGGCGGGATAGCGCTCGCCCGGCGTGGAACGCCGAAAGCCTAAACTTCGGCGGAGTCGGGCTTGACCCGATTCCCCGGCGGGGCTAGAGGAGAGTCCGTGTTCCACGAAGCATCCATGTCCCGCCTCCCGCCTTTTGCGCTCATCGCGCTTCTCGTTTTCCTGTTCGCGTCCCCGTCCCTGTCCCGCGCCGACGACAAGCCCTATGCATCGCATTTCGCGAGTTTGCGCGTCAGCGAGGTCAATCTGCGCGCCGGGCCGGGCACGAAATACGCCATTCAATTCGTCTATCACCACAAGGGGTTGCCGGTCGAAATCATCGGCCAATACGACGTGTGGCGTAAGATCCGCGATTGGCAAGGGAGCGTGGGCTGGGTGCATGAGCGCATGATCTCGCCCGCCCGCACCGTCATCATCAAGGCCGACACCCGCACCATCTATCGCGATCCGGCGCGGGATTCGCCCGCCTTGGCCAAGCTCGAGCCCGGCGTGGTGGCGCAGCTGCTGGAATGCAGCAATGCCTGGTGCAAGATCGAGACCGAGAAGCAGAACATCAAGGGCTGGCTGCTCCGCAGCGAGGTCTGGGGCGTCTACCCCGACGAAGTGGTGCAATAGCCCCGTCCTATTGACGCCAAGATTGGCCCGCCATCATTCTCGGCCCCGGAATTCGAGGGGGCATCATCGAGGAGGCCGGCCATGTATTACTATCTCAATTACGGCATCACCTTCGGCAACGCACTGGCGATCGCCATGTCCTGGAGCACGAATCACAGCGTGATCTGGTCGGTGATCGACGGTTTTCTGAGTTGGATTTACGTCATCTATTACGTGCTGATGCATCTGACGCCGTGAGCCACGGCGTGCTTTCCTATCTCTTGGTGTGCGGCGTCGGGCTGGCCGCCGGGCTCTTAAGCGGCGTGGTCGGCACGGGATCGTCGATCATGCTGTTGCCGGTGCTGGTCTACGCCTTCGGGCCGAAGCAGGCGGTGCCCATCATGGCGGTCGCCGCCGTCATGTCCAATCTGGCGAAGGTGATGGCGTGGCGGCGCGAGGTCGATTGGCGCGCCTTCGCCGCCTATTCCGCCGGCGGCATTCCCGCGGCGGCGCTGGGCGCGCGCACGCTCCTGGTGCTGCCGGCGCATGCGGTCGACGTGGCGCTGGGCGCGTTCTTCCTGGCGACGATTCCGGCGCGGCGCTGGCTCAAGGTCCGCGACTTCCATATCCGCCTCTGGCAATTGGCGCTGGCCGGCGCCGCGATCGGATTCATAACCGGCATCGTGGTTTCGACCGGCCCGCTCAGCGTCCCGGCCTTTCTCGCTTACGGGCTCACGCGGGGCGCTTTCCTCTCGACCGAGGCGATGAGCTCGCTCGTCCTCTACGCCGCCAAGGTCTCGACCTTCCGCGCCTTCGGCGCTTTGCCGCTCACCGTCATTGTGCAAGGGTTGATCGCGGGCGCGTCGCTGATGGCGGGCGCCTTCGCCGGCAAGGCGGTGGTGCTGCGCATGAGCACGGACCGGTTCGAGCATGTGCTCGATGCGATGCTGCTCGTCGCCGGATGCGCCTTGCTCTGGGCCGCCTTTACCTGAGGCCGGGGTTTAGGACAGGTCTTCGGCGAGGGCCTGGCGCGTCGCTTCGGGCAGCACCGCCATATGGCCGTAATTCGCGTGCTCGATGCCGGCTACAACCCGCGCGCCCGGGGTCTTGAACTTCGCCTTCTGCGCGGCCGTGAACGGGAAGCGCAGGAATTGCACCGAAGAGGCCTTTCCCTCGGGCGAGGTGTTCTCGCGCGTCGGATCGGCGAGCCCGGTGATTTTTTCGCCGGCGAAGGCGAGATACATCTTGTGTTCGGCGCCGCCGAGTTGGCGCAGCAGCTTCTCGCGCTGTACCGGATCCTCGATCTCGAACATCACCGTCGCGACCAGCTCATTGCCCTTGGGGATGAGCGGATTATAGGCTTCGAGTTCGTCCACGATCTGCGCCTCGCCGCCGCGTTCGACCGCCAGCATCTCGTGGACCTGGTGCCACATGGTGTCGAAATTCTCGAAATAGAACGTGGCATGGGGACCGACCTCGATGCGGCGGTTCCGCTTGATTTGAGAGACGCGCTGGCGGTGTTCGCGCCGTTCGCGCTCATAGCGCTCCATCGGCATGATGTCGGCGCGGGTCAGGTCGCGGAATTTGGTCGTTTCGGCCATCAGGCGCTCTCCGGTAGAAGCCCGTAAGCCAGCGCCATCAGCTCGACCGGGTGATAGGTTTCGGCCGGCGCGTGGCCTTCCTCGCCCAGCATCTCCATGCCCTGCTTGATATGGAGCGCGGCCAGCGGGCATTCCGAGGCGAGATGGCGCTTGGCCGCTTTGGCCGCCTGGCGCGCCACCGGCTGCCCGAGCTTGATGGCGATGTCGAAATTCTCCTTTTTCACGCCCCAGGAGCCGCCATGGCCGGAGCAGCGCTCGATTACCGTTATCTCGGTCTGGGGCAAGAGCCGCAACATTTCCGCCGCCTTCGGGCCCATGTTCTGCGCCCGCGCATGGCAGGCGAGATGGACCGAAACGCCGCCTTCGAGCGGCTTCAGGCCGGGGGCGAGGCCTTCCTTCTTGGCTATATCGACCAGATATTCGCTGACGTCGAAGGTGGCGCGGGCGAGGCGCTTCACGTCTTCGTCCCCGGGCAGGAGAAGCGGCCATTCGAATTTGAGCATCAGCGCGCAGGACGGCACCAGCGCCACGATGTCGTAGCCCTGCTCGATGAGCGGCTTCAACGCTTGCGCCACCTTGCGGGCGTTGCCGGCGACGCGCGCGAGATCGCCCTGCTCGAATTGCGGCATGCCGCAACAGCCGGGATAGGCCACCTCGGTTTCGACCCCGTTGAAGGCCAGCACGGCGCGGAGCGCCTCGCCGATGCGCGGATTGCTGTAATTGACGAAGCATGTCGCATAGAGCGCGGCCTTGCGGCCGAAAGCGGGAGCTTTGCGGTTCACCGTGACGGCTTCGTCGCGGGCGCGCATGACGAAGGTTTTGCCGTGGAATTTGGGCAATTCGGCGCGGCGGTCGATATGGGCGAGCTTTTCCATCGCCGGGCGGGTGAGGCGATTTTCGGTGTCGGTCGCCCAATTGGCCAGAGGCGAGAATGTGGCGCCGAGCCTGCCGTTGCGGTCGGTTTCGACCATCTGGCGCTCAAGCGCGTTTTCCCCTTCGGTGCCCATACCGGACGCCCGGGCGCGCAGCATGAGATGGGGAAAATCGATATTGAAGGCGTGCGGCGGCACATAGGGGCATTTGGTCATGAAGCACAGATCGCAGAGCGTGCAGGCCTCGACCACCTTGCCGTAATCCGAGGGCGCCACGCCGTCGATCTCGCCGCTCGATCCGGCGTCGATCAGGTCGAACAGCCGCGGGAAGCTGTCGCACAGATTGAAGCAGCGCCGGCAGCCATGGCAGATCTCGAAGACGCGTTTCAGCTCGGCCTCGATCTTGGCCGGATCGGCGAAATCAGGATCCTGCCAGGCAATCGGATGGCGCACCGGCGCCCCGAGACCACCTTCCCGCATGAAGCCTCACATCACGAAGAGAGAAACAGAAAAACGGGCGGGGGCCGAAACGCCCCCGCGCCGCGGAATTACTTGCCGATGCTGTCGAGCGCCTTCTGGAAACGCCCCGCATGGGATTTCTCGGCCTTGGCCAGGGTCTCGAACCATTCGGCGATCTCGGTGAAGCCTTCCTGGCGCGCGGTCTTGGCCATGCCCGGATACATGTCGGTGTATTCGTGGGTCTCGCCCGCGATCGCGGCCTTGAGGTTGTTCGAGGTCGAGCCGATCGGCAGGCCGGTCGCCGGGTCGCCGGATTCCTCGAGGAATTCGAGATGGCCGTGAGCATGGCCGGTCTCGCCCTCGCCGGTCGAGCGGAAGACGGCGGAGACGTCGTTGAAGCCCTCGACATCGGCCTTCTGCGCGAAATAGAGATAGCGGCGATTCGCCTGGCTTTCGCCGGCGAACGCGTCCTTCAGATTCTTTTCGGTCTTGGAGCCTTTCAGGGCCATCATGTCCTCCTCTTTCGGGAATGAAATCGAACCGCGCGCCACGAATGGCGCGTCACAGGACCTATATGAACCTCGGGCACGGCCCTGTCAATAGATTAGAATAGTTTTAATATGTTACCTAAATTGCCATTTGCCATGGCAATTCTTCGGCAATTAGCGACGGCTTGCCGGCGGCTTCGGGGGGTGCTCGACGCGGATGACGACATCGACGCGGCGGATCGAGGCCCCATCCGGGGGCGCCGGCAAATTGGTCACGTTGATGCGCTCGCCCGGGATGTCGAGCAGATGGCCCGAATCCTCGTAGAAGAAATGGTGGTGGTCGCTGACATTGGTGTCGAAATAGGAGCGGCCGGAATTGATCACCACCTCGCGCAACAGCCCCGCGCTCACGAATTGATGGAGCGTGTTATAGACCGTGGCGAGCGAAACCGGCACATCGGCCGCCAGCGCCTCGCCGTGTAATTCTTCCGCCCCAACGTGCCGGTCGCCTTGCTCGAACAGGAGGCGCGCCAAGGCCAGGCGCTGGCGCGTCGGCCGCAAAGCGGCGGCGCGGAGCAATTCGAGGGCGTTGGCGAAGGGGCGCGGGCTGTTCATGGTCTATCAACAGTATGGGGATTCGAGGGGCGGAAATAAAGGCCCATAAGCGAAAACCGCCTCAATCCCCGGTTTTGAGGCGCTCGACCAGCTCGTGCACCGTGGGCACGAAGCCGTTGGCGTAGAACGGATCGCTGGCGAAACGGAAGGCGTTGTGGCCCGAGAACATGAGCTGGAAGTCGACATCGTCGCTATGGGCGATGCTTTGCAGCGTCTTCTGGATGCAGAAGCTCCGCGGGTCGGCCTTCTTGCCGGTGGTGCCCTCCTCGTTCTGCGCCCAGTTGGAGAACAGGCAGGCCGAGAGACAGCCCATGCAGTTGATCTGGTCGTTGCGGATTTCCATCGCCTTGTCTCGGGTGACGAAGATCAGCGTCGAATCCGGCGTCCGGAGCGCCTCGGTGAAGCCCTGGTTGATCCAGATGAGGGCGCGCTCGCGGTCATGCGGCGTCAGATAGACCACGCGTTTGCGTGCGCCCACTTCCAAGGGCGCCAGATGGTCGCCCATCTGCTCGATCGAATAGGCCACCTGGTGCTCGGCGCGCTCCTGCAGCTCGTTGATGAACCGGTTGCGCACCGCCGAGGAATAGAACCCGGTCGGGCTGAAGCGGTTGAGGAAAACATCGCCTTCCTTGAGCGTCAAAAGCTTGCGCTTCCACGCATCCGAGATCGGGCTTTCCTTGGTGAGGAGCGGCCTGGTGCCGAATTGGAAGGCGATCGGGCCCAATTCGGGATTGTCGATCCAATCCTCCCATTCGCGCAAACACCACACGCCGCCCGCCATGATGATCGGCACTTCGTCCAATCCGAATTCGCGCATCATCTTGCGAAGCTCCAAAACGCGCGGATAGGGCGATTCGGGATGCTCGGGATTCTCGCTGTTGGTGATGCCGTTATGGCCGCCGGCGAGCCAGGGGTCCTCGTAGACCACGGCGCCGAGCCAGTCGCGGAATTTGTGATAGGCGCGCTTCCACAGCGCGCGGAAGGCGCGTGCCGAGGAGATGATCGGATAATAATCGACGCCATAGCGCGAGCAGATTTCGGCGATGCGATAGGGCATGCCGGCGCCGCAGGTGACGCCGCCGATGAGCCCGCGCGCGCCTTCCAGCACGCCGTTCAGGATTTCCTCGGCGGCCGCCATCTCCCACAGTATGTTCATGTGCAGGCGGCCATGGCCGGAGGCGCGCTCATAGGCGACCTTGGCCTGGTGGATGCCGCCGGCGATGGAATAGCGGATCAGCTCCTCGTGGCGCTCGCGCCGCGTCTTGCCGTGATAGACCTGCTCGATGTTGCGGCCCTGCGCGTCCTTCGAATCGGCGTTGACGCCGGAGAAGGTTCCGACCGCGCCGCTGAAGGCCCAAGCGCCCGAGCTTTCGCCGTTGGAAATGGAGATGCCCTTGCCGCCCTCGACCAAGGGCAGCACTTCGCGACCCGACATCACCAAGGCGTTGAGCGCCTTCAAAGCCTTATCCCCTCCGGAGCCCGACGCGGGCCCTCAAAACCATGTAAGCCCGGAAGGCGGAAATATCAACCGCCCGCCTTGGCCTCTTCGCGCGGCCGGCGGCTTTCCGCCAGCTTGGCGCTGATGTCCTCGCCGGTCGCCTGGTCGACCTGCTTCATCGACAGCTTGACCTTGCCGCGATCATCGAAGCCCAGCACCTTGACCTTGACCACGTCGCCTACATTCACGACGTCGGTGGTCTTGCCGACGCGCTGCGGCGCGAGTTCGCTGATATGGACGAGACCGTCCTTGGCGCCGAGGAAATTGACGAAGGCGCCGAAATCCATGGTCTTCACCACCTTGCCGGAATAGATCACGCCCGACTTCCGGCTCGGCGACGATGCCCTTGATCCATTTGATCGCGGCCTCGGAGGCGCTGGCGTCGACCGCCGCCACCTTGATCGTGCCGTCATCCTCGATGTCGACCTTGGCGCCGGTGACTTCGCAGATCTCGCGGATCACCTTGCCGCCCGAGCCGATCACTTCGCGGATCTTGTCCTTCGGGATGTTGATGACGGTGATGCGCGGCGCGTTGTTGGAAACCGCCTCGCGCGCATGCTCCAGCGCCTTCGACATCTCGCCCAGGATATGGAGACGCCCCTCGCGCGCCTGATTGAGCGCGATCTTCATGATCTCCTCGGTGATCGAGGTGATCTTGATGTCCATTTGCAAAGCGGTGACGCCCTTTTCGGTGCCGGCCACCTTGAAATCCATGTCGCCCAGATGATCCTCGTCGCCGAGGATGTCGGACAACACGGCGAAGCCCTTGTCCTCCTTGATGAGGCCCATGGCGATGCCGGCCACCGGCCGGATCAGGGGCACGCCCGCATCCATCAGCGACAAGGACGCGCCGCACACCGTCGCCATTGAGGAGGAGCCGTTCGATTCCGTGATCTCGGAAACGACGCGGATGGTGTAGGGGAAATTCTCGCCCACCGGCAGAAGCGGATGAACCGCGCGCCAGGCGAGTTTGCCGTGGCCGATTTCGCGCCTTCCGGGCGAGCCCATGCGCTTGGCTTCACCGGTCGAATAGGGCGGGAAATTGTAGTGCAGCATGAAGTTCTGGCGGAATTCGCCTTCAAGCGCGTCGATGATCTGCTCGTCCTCGCCGGTGCCGAGCGTGGTGACCGACAAGGCCTGGGTCTCGCCGCGGGTGAAGAGCGCCGAGCCGTGGGCGCGCGGCAACACGCCGACCTCGACCGAGATCGGCCGGATGGTCTTGGTGTCGCGGCCGTCGATGCGCGGCTGGCCCTTCAGGATGGCGCCGCGCACGATTTCGGCTTCGAGCGATTTGAAGAGCTTGCCCGCGAGCGTGCGTTCGCCTTCATCCGCGAAGAGTTCGGGTATCTTGCCCTTGGCTTCGTCCAGCATGGTGGAGCGCGCCTGCTTCTGCCGCTCGGCATAGGCCGCCGCCAGATTGGCCGAAATCGCCTGGCGCAGTTTCTGCTCGATGGGCTTCTTCTGCGCCTCGGTGTCAGGCATGTTCCAGGGATCCTTGGCGGCGGATTCGGCCAATTGCACGATGGCGTCCAGCACCGGCTGAAAGCCCTTATGGCCGAACATGACGGCGCCGAGCATGATTTCCTCGGATAATTCCTTCGCCTCGGATTCGACCATCAGGACGCCTTCCTGGGTCCCGGCGACGATCAAATCGAGCGCGGAGTTCTTGAGATCGTCGATCTTGGGATTGAGCACGTACTGGCCGTCGATATAGCCCACGCGCGCGCCCGCGATCGGCCCCATGAAGGGGATGCCCGAAAGCGTGAGCGCCGCCGAGGCGCCCACCAGCGCCACGATATCGGGATCGTTCTCGAGATCGTGCGACAGCACGGTGCAGACCACCTGGGTCTCGTTGAGGAAACCGGGCGCGAACAGCGGCCGGATCGGGCGGTCGATGAGCCGCGAGGTCAGCACCTCCTTCTCGGAAGGCCGGCCTTCGCGCTTGAAGAAACCGCCCGGGATCTTGCCGGCGGCGAAGGTCTTTTCCTGGTAGTTGACGGTGAGCGGGAAGAAATCCTGTCCCGGCTTCGCCTGCTTGGCGCCGACCGCGGTGCACAACACCGTGGTTTCACCATAGGTGGCCATCACGGCGCCATCGGCCTGGCGCGCCACGCGGCCGGTTTCAAGCACCAGGCGGCGGCCGCCCCAGTTAACTTCCTTGCGGAATAGATTGAACATGTCTCGTCTCTCTCTCTTCTCTCTCGGTGAAACTTGCATGGGACGCGCGCGCGAAGGGCGCGGCGAAGGCGTCCCGGATTCGGGGTTGCGGGGCCAAGGCCGGATTTTCGAGCCGGCCGGGAAGGGGCAGGATCAGCGGCGCAGCCCCAGGCGGTCGATCAGCGCCTCGTAGCGCTTGGCGTCGACGCGCTTCAGGTAATCGAGCGTCGAACGCCGCTGGCCGACCATGACCAGCAGGCCCCGGCGGGAATGGAAGTCCTTGGTGTGCGTCGCCAGATGCTCGGAGAGCTTCTGGATGCGTTCGCTCAGAATGGCCACTTGGACTTCGGGCGAGCCGGTGTCGCCCTCTTTACGCGCATATTCGGCGATCAGTTCCGCCTTGCGCGTCACCGCTATCGACATCGTTTGCTCCTTATAGGCTAGACGTTCATCACGCGCAGGGGACGGATTTCCCCGGACGCGACTTCGGCGAGCGCCACCAGCTTGCCGCCGCTTGTTGCACAGATCCTGGCGCCTTCGCCGATTTGATCGATGCGCGCCCGATCCTGTGGGTGCAACGGCGTGACGGCCTGGCCGCAACGCAGGGCTTTCGCCTGGGATTCCGTCAGGGCGAGCGCCGGGATGTCGTCCAGCGCCGTCTCGAGCGGAAGCAGGTGCCCGGAAGTGGCCGCACTATGCCCCAAGGCCTCGAGTTCTGCCAGGGAAATCGCCCGGTCGAGGGTGAAGCAACCGACGGAAATGCGTTGCAGTTCAGTGACATAGGCAAGGGTGCCGAGGGCCAGGCCGAGGTCGCGGGCGAGCGCCCTTATATAGGTGCCGGAACCGACCCGGGCTTCAAAGCGCGCGTGACCGGGATCGGGAAGCGCCAACAACGTTAAAGCGTGGATTGAAACCGGGCGCGGCTTGAGCGCGACCTCGGCGCCGCCGCGCGCCAGATCATAGGCGCGCGCGCCACCCACCTTGAGCGCCGAGAAGGCGGGCGGAGTCTGCATCAGGGCGCCGGTGAAACGCGGCAGCGCGGCTTCGATTTGGGCGCGGGCGGGCCGCACGGCGCTGGTGGCGGTGACGTCGCCCTCGGCATCGTCGGTCGTTCGCTGCTCGCCCCAGGCGAGCGTAAACCGATAGGCCTTCGGACCGCCCAAGGCGAAGGACATGGTCTTGGTGGCCTCGCCCAGGGCGATGGGCAAAACACCTGTCGCAAGCGGGTCGAGCGTTCCGGCATGGCCGGCCTTTTGCGCGCCGAGGATGCGTTTGACCGCGGCCACGGCGCGCGCCGAGGTGAGGCCCAAGGGCTTGTCGAGCACGATCCAGCCATGGACCGGCGAGCCCTTGGCGTGGCGGCTCATTCCTTTTTCTTTCCGGTCTTTATTGCGGTGGGCCGCTTCTCCAGATCGCGCGCGACCTCGGGGCGGTGCAACAGCGCGTCGATGCGGCTCGCATGCTCGAAGGAGGTGTCGAGCGCGAAGCCGATGGTGGGCACCACGCGCAGCTCGACCATCTGCGCCAATTCGCGGCGCAGAAACCCGCTCGCGCGCTTCAAGGCTTCCATCGCCTCGCCGGCATGGGATCCGGCCAGCGGCATCACATAGGCGGTGGCGTTCTTCAAATCGGGCGAAACCCGCACCTCGGTCACGGTCAGGGCCAATCCCATGAGCGCCGGATCGTGCAGCCTGCCCTGCTCGAAGATATGCGCCAACGCGTGGCGCAATTCCTCGCCCACCCTCAAAGGGCGCGGACCCGGCGCGCTATGTCCTCGTCTCGGCATCGATCCCGGCACCGGCTAAAATCCGCGCATCCCCTAGAGGACGCGGGCGACCTCTTCGACCTCGAAGCACTCGATGGTGTCGCCTTTTTCGATATTGTCGTAATTCTCGAAAGCCATGCCGCATTCGGTGCCTTCGCGCACCTCGCGCACCTCGTCCTTGAAGCGCTTCAGGGTCTTGAGGCTGCCCTCGTGGATGACGACGTTGTCGCGCAACAGGCGCACCTTGGCGCCGCGCCGCACCAAGCCTTCCTTGACCATGCAGCCCGCCACCTTGCCGACCTTGGTGACGTTGAACACCTCGCGAATTTCGGCGTTGCCGAGGAAGCGCTCGCGCTTGGTCGGCGTCAGCAGGCCGGTCAGCACGCCCTTCATGTCGTCCACCACCTCATAGATGATGGAGTAGTAGCGGATCTCGACGCCGTCGCGCTTGGCGAGATCGCGCGCCTGCGGGTTGGCGCGCACGTTGAAGCCGATGATAACCGCGTTCGAGGCCTTGGCCAGGATGATGTCGCTCTCGTTGATGCCGCCGACCGCGGCGTGCAAAATCCGCACCTTGACCTCGGATGTCCCGAGCCCTTCGAGCGAGGCGACGATCGCCTCGAGCGAGCCCTGCACGTCCGACTTCACCACCACCGCCAGTTCCTTGGCGGACCCGGCGGCGATCTGGGTGAACATCTGTTCGAGCGTGCCGCGCGCGCCGGCGGTCGCGACCTTCTCGCGGCGCAAGCGCTGGCGGTAATCGGCGATGTCGCGCGCTTTGGCTTCGTTTTCGGCGACGATGAAATCGTCGCCCGCCAGCGGCGTGCCGTTGAGGCCCAAGACCTCGACCGGCATCGACGGGCCGGCGGATTGGACGTTCTCGCCGCGGTCGTCGATCAGCGCCCGCACCCGGCCCCATTCGCTGCCCGAAACGAAGATGTCGCCCACCTTCAAGGTGCCGCGCTTGATCAATACGGTGGCGACCGGGCCGCGGCCGCGCTCGAGCCTTGCCTCGATCACCGAGCCCTCGGCGGGACGGCTCGGATTGGCCTTCAAATCGAGGATTTCGGCCTGGAGCAGGATCAATTCCTCGAGTTTCTCCAGATTGGTCTTCTTGGTAGCCGAGACCTCGACGTCGAGCACCTCGCCGCCCAGCTCCTCGAGCACGATCTCGTGCTGCAACAATTCCTGGCGCACGCGGTCGGGCTTGGCGCCGGGCAGGTCGATCTTGTTGATGGCGACGATGATCGGAACCTTGGCCTCCTTGGCGTGGCGGATGGCCTCGATCGTCTGCTCCTTGATGCCGTCATCGGCGGCGACCACCAGGATGACGATGTCGGTGACCTGGGCGCCGCGCGCGCGCATCGCGGTGAAGGCCTGATGGCCGGGCGTGTCGATGAAGGTGATCTGCTGGCCGTTCTTGAGCTTCACCTGATAGGCGCCGATATGCTGAGTGATGCCGCCGGCCTCGCCCGCCGCCACGTCGGTCGACCTGAGCGCGTCCAACAGCGACGTCTTGCCGTGATCGACATGGCCCATCACGGTCACCACCGGCGCGCGCGGCCTCAGGCTTTCCGGCGGATCGGCGTCCCCCTTCAACCCTTCCTCGACATCGGCCTCCGCGACGCGCTTGATCTTGTGGCCGAACTCGGTGACCAGCAATTCGGCGGTGTCGGTGTCGACGTTCTGATTGATCGTCGCCATCACGCCCATTTTCATCAGCGCCTTGATGACGTCGGCGCTGCGCTCGGCCATGCGGTTGGCGAGTTCCTGCACCGTGATCGCCTCGGGCACCACGACCTCGCGCACTTGCTTGAGCTGCGGCTGCGGCTCCTGCGCGGTCTGCTGGCGCAGTTTTTCGCGCTGGCGCTTGACGCGCGCCTCGCTGCGGATGCGTTCCTCGTTCTCTTCGTTGAGCGCGCGGGTGACGGTGAGCTTGGCGCGGCGTTGCCGCGGCTCGTCGCGGCGCGGCGCCAGCACCGGGCGCTTGGGCGCGCCGGGGCCGCGACGGGGCCCGCCCTCTTCCTCTTCTTCCTCGGGCTTGACCTTGCCGGCGGCGGTGAGCGCCGCGACCTTGGCCGCCGCCGCCTTGCCGGCGCGTTCGGCGACTTCGCGGCGCGAATCCTCTGCCGCCTTGTCGGCGGCGCGTTGCGCGGCGTCGGCCGTGCGTTTCTGGCTTTCGGCGTCGCCGGCCAGAGCCTCGGCCGCGGGCTTGCGGATCGCGGCCTGATCGGCCGCCTGCTGGCGCTGGCGGTCGGCTTCGAGCGTCGCTTGGCGGCGTTCTTCCTCATCGGCCTTGATCGCGCCCTTCAAGGCGCGGGCGCGGCGCGCCGCTTCTTCGGGCGTGAGGCCGTGCGGCAACACGACGCCGCGGCGCGGCGCGGGCGGCGGCGCGGGCGCTGCCGGCGCCGGCTTGGCGGATTTGGCGGGCGCCGGCTTAGCTTGGACCTCGCTCAGGCTCGGACCCGATCCTGGCCCGGCGCGCTTCTTGCGCACCTCGACCTGCACGGTCTTGGAGCGGCCATGCGGGAAGCTTTGCCGAACCGAGCCGGTCTCGATCGGCTTGCGGGCTTCGATCTTGCCGCCCGGGCGGCCGCCCAGACTCAAGGGGCGCTTATCGTCGCCTTTATCCGCCATGCTCGTTCCGAATCCTCAAATCTTGTCTTCCGTCCTTCGCCTCGCGGAAACCGGCAAGCCGCGCCGCCTCCGCCAGAAATTTCTTCGCCAGCCCGCCGCGCGACAGGCAAGCATGCACCGCCATCTCGCGGGCAAAGGCCCGGCCAAGTTCGGCGGATGTCAGCGCGTCGATCACCGGCAATCCCTGCGCCAGCCGCTTGAGCTTACCGCGCCCGCCGGCCGCGCCCTCCGCCGCTTCGACCAGCACCGCAGCCTCGCCCTTGTCGAGCGCCGCCTCGACCTTGGCGAAGCCCGTAACCGCCTGGCCGGCGCGCCGCGCCAGGCCGATGAGATCGACGCAACGCCGCGCCAGCAAATCCTCGACGCGGTCGGCCAGACCGGCGGGAACCTCGACGGGTTTGCGCGCCGCGCGCGCGAACAGGCGCTTGGCCAAGGCCTTCGCCACTATATCGCGGCGGGGAAGCAACCACAAACCCCGCCCCGGCAGGCGCCCTTCGATATCGGGCACGATGTCGCCCGAGGGCCCCACGACAAAGCGCAGCAATTCCGATTTGTCGCGGCTCTCACCCGAAACCAGACAGGTTCGCAAGGCGCCGTCGGGCGCCGCGCCAGTCTCGTCCATTTGGGCGAGGGTTTCGATCAATGCGCTACTCCGCCTTGGGCTCGGCCGGCGACGCCGCGTCTTCCGCCGGTTTTTCTTCCTCGGGGAACCAATGGGCGCGCGCCTTCATGATGATGGCGTTCGCCTCCTCGGCCTCTAGCTTGATGCCCGCGCCTTGGGCGATCTCGACCAGCTCGTCGCCGGCGAGATCGGCCAGATCGTCGAGCGTCTTGACGCCTTTCTCGCCGAGCGCGACCAAAAGCGCCGGACTCATATTCTCCACTTGTGCGATATCGTCACTCACGCCCAACTCCTTGCGCCGGTTTTCATGTTTCTCGTCGCGCTCCTTGATGAAGGCCTGGGCGCGCTGTTGCAGTTCCTTGGCCACGTCTTCCTCGAAGCCCTCGATGCCCGAAAGCTCAGTCAAGGGCACGAAGGCGATGTCCTCGACCGAGGTGAAGCCTTCGGTGACGAGCAGATGGGCGATGACGTCGTCGACGTCGAGCGCCTCGATGAACAGCTTGGAGCGGGTGCGGAATTCCTCCTGCCGGCGCTCGCTCTCCTCGGCTTCGGTGAGAATGTCGATGTCCCAACCGGTCAGCTGCGAGGCGAGCCGCACGTTCTGCCCGCGCCGGCCGATCGCGAGCGAGAGCTGATCGTCGGGCACCACCACCTCGATGCGCCGCTGTTCCTCGTCCATCACCACCTTGGCGACTTCGGCCGGGGCGAGCGCGTTCACCACGAAAGTCGCCGGATCCTGCGACCAGGGAATGATGTCGATCTTCTCGCCTTGCAGCTCCGCCACCACCGCCTGGACGCGCGAGCCGCGCATGCCGACGCAGGCGCCGACCGGATCGATGCCGCTGTCGTTCGAGATGACGGCGATCTTGGCGCGGGAGCCCGGATCACGCGCCACCGCCCGGATCTCGATGATGCCGTCATAGATTTCGGGCACTTCCTGGGCGAAGAGCTTGGCCATGAACTGGGGATGCGTACGGGACAAGAATATCTGCGGCCCGCGCACTTCCTGGCGGACATCGTAGATATAGGCGCGGACGCGCTCGCCCTGGCGGAAGCTCTCGCGCGGCAAGAGCTCGTCGCGGCGCAGGATCGCCTCGGCGCGGCCCAGATCGACCACGACATTGCCGAACTCGACGCGCTTCACCAAGCCGTTGACGATCTCGCCGACGCGGTCCTTGAACTCCTTGAACTGGCGCTGGCGCTCGGCGTCGCGCACCTTTTGCACGATCACCTGCTTCGCCGTCTGCGCGGCGATGCGGCCGAAATCGATGGGGGGCAGAGGATCGGTCAGGAAATCGCCGACCTCGGCCTCGGGATTGATCTGCTTCGCCGCATCGAGCGTGATCTGGGTCGCCTCGTTGACCACCGGCTCGGCCACCTCGCGGAAACGCATCAGCTTGATCTCGCCGCTTTTGCGGTCGATCTCGGCGCGGATGTCGTATTCCTGGCCGTATTTGGAACGGCCGGCCTTCTGGATCGCCTGCTCCATCGCCTGCAACACCTCGTCGCGGTCGATGCCCTTGTCGCGGGCGACGGTGTCGGCGACCTGGAGCAGTTCCAGGCGGGGATAATTGGCGGCGGTTTGCGTGGCCATAAGTCTATTCCTCGGTTCCTTGTCTTTAGCTGCGCGGCCCGGTGGCCGCGATCAATTCATCGGTCAGGACGAGCTTGGCGCGGGTGATCTCGGCCAAGGGCAAGAGCACGGTCGATTCCCCGGTGTTGAGCTTGGCGGCGTCGCCTTCGACGCCCAAAAGCTTGCCGCGGAAGCGGCGCCGGCCCTCCTGCGGACGGGCGAGCTCGATCTTGGCTTCGAAGCCGGCGAAGCGCTCGTAATCCTCGCGGCGAAGAAGCGGCCGGTCGATGCCGGGCGAACTCACTTCCAGGACGTAGGAGCCCGGCACGGGATCCGCGACGTCGAGAATCGCCGAGACCGAATTGCTGATGAGTTCGCAATCCTCCACCTTCATGGCGCCGCCGTCGCGGCGTTCGGCCATCACCTGAAGCGTCGGGCGGGTGCGGCCGCCGGTGAAAACCGCGCGCAGCACGCGATAACCCAACGCCTCGAGCGAGGGTACGATCAAGGCTTCGATGCCCTTGGCGTCGATCAATGCCTGTTTCTTCCTGTTCTGCGTGCCGAAGTCCCAAATAAAAAGTGGGCCGCCGGCCCACCGTTGAAACCTCCCCGATCTCAAGCTCACATGTACCGGGGCTATGGGACTCTTCTTCTTATTGGCCGTGAATATAGTGGAATTTCCCCCGTCTGCAAGGGCGGCGAGGCGGGGTGGAGATTTTCCGGGCGGAGCCTAACCCATTCGCCGGTAAAGGAAAAATCGCGCCGGGCCGCCCGAAACCGCCTTTTGCTCATAGCGCGTCGCCGGCCAGTCCAGGGGCCTTGCGGCCCAGGCGCCTTCGCCATGACCCACATTCTCGAATCCTTCATGCGATCCCAGCTGTTCCGCCATCCACGAAGCGTAATCGTCATCGTCGGTGGCGAGCCGCAACTCCGCCCCCGGCCGCATCGCGCGCGCCAGGTTATCGAGTGTTTCCCGTGAAACAATGCGCCGCTTCTTGTGGCGTTCCTTGGGCCAGGGATCGGGAAAGAGGATGAACACGCGGCCGAGCGTGCGGGCGGCCAGGAAATCGAGCAATAAGAGCGCGTCATCGGCGAAGATCCGGATATTGCCGAGGCCTTGGCTTTCGATCTGCGCCAGAAGCTTGGCGATGCCGTTCTCGAATACCTCGGCGCCGATAAGCCCGATCCCGGGATGGGAAGCGGCTTGCGCCGCCAGATGCTCGCCGGCGCCGAAGCCTATCTCGAGCCAGACCTCTTCGATGGGCGGCGAAAAAAGCTTGCGCGGATCGACCGGGCCATCGGCCGGAAGCTCAACGCGCAGCGGCGGCAGCTTGGTGTCCATCAGGGCGCGGCGTCCCGCGCGCAGCTTGCGGCCGCGGCGGCGGCCATAGAGGCGGCGTTTCGCGTCCGGCGAAGCGGCGGTGGTGGTTTTGGGTGTCATGGATGGGATGGGACAGGCGCCGGCTTACGCCGTCAAGCAACTTAGCAAGAAACCGAAGCCGCGAATCCCGCGCCGGCTCAATCCTTGGAATAGATACCGGCGATCGCCTTGGCCAGATCGAAAACGCGGCGGCGCAGCTGCGTGTCGGCGATCTTAAGATAGGCCCGGACCAGCTCAAGCGTCTCGCGTTTCATCATCGGTTCGGCCTGGTAGGCGGATGCCGGTTCGGTCATGCCCTTGGGCTTGTGCTCGCCCTTGGCCAACGAACCGGCAAGGCCCGGGGGCATTTCCTCGAAGAAATAAACCACCGGCACGTCGAGCACGCGCGCGAGATCGAAAAGCCGGCTGGCGCCGACGCGGTTGGCGCCGCGCTCGTATTTCTGCACCTGCTGGAAGGTCAAGCCGATGGCGTGGCCGAGCTTTTCCTGGCTCATGCCCAAAAGCGTGCGGCGCAGCCGCAGCCGCGCGCCCACATGCACGTCGATCGGATTGGGACCTCCGCTCTTGCCGCGGCGATCCCGGCCGCCGGTGGTTGGGCTCATGAATTCCTGGCGCGTAAAACTTTCATTCTTGGACGCCAAGGTATTCATACGAATGTATGCGGTCAACGAGAGAAGCGAACAGGAATTATTCCAATAAGCCTGGTTTCCCCTTTATATGGCGTGATCTTCTCTCAATACGTGTAATCAGCGCGGCAGCTGCCAGCCCTAGGAGCAAGAGCGCCAAATAGAGGCGATCGCCGAACCGGGCATAGGGCGTGGGGGCCAGGGCTTGCGGCAAGGGCACGTCGAGAACACCGACATCGTCGAGACCGAGCCGCGCCACCACCCGGCCGAGCGGATCGATCATCGCCGAGACGCCGTTATTGCCGTCGCGCGCCAAGGCCAAGCCCTGCTCGACGGCGCGCATCCGCGCGATCGCCAGATGCTGGATCGGCCCCGAAGTGAATCCGTACCAGGCGTCGTTGGTGACGTTGAGCAGCCAAGCGGGACGGCGCGCGGGATCGACCGCCGTTTCGGGAAAGATCGCCTCGTAGCAGATGAGCGGACTGAAGGAGGGCATGCCGGGAACGCTCAGCGTCGCGGGTCCGGATCCCGCGGAGAAATCGACCGTGCCGGGCGTGATCTTGTTGATCGGCAACACGTCGCGCAACGGAACATATTCGCCGAACGGCACGAGATGATGCTTGTCGTATGTCGCCAGGATATCGCCCTTCGAATCGAGCACGGCCAGGCTGTTCCAGAACCGGGTTATCGGTTCCGGCGGCGGATTGGCGCGCACGGTGCCCGAGATCACCAATCCCCCCGGCGGCGCCGCGCGGGCCAGAGCCAGGCGCGCATCGGCATCGCGGTCGAGAAAGGGCGGGCCGCCATTCTCCGGCCAGATCACCGCCGAGACCTTGTCGAATCCGGGCGACAAAGTGAGGCTGAGCGTGCGGCGGAAATTGGCGACCATCGCCTGCGGGTCGTTGACCAGGGTCTGCGGAATCGAGGGCTGGACCAGGCGCAAGGTCACGCCCGCGACGTCCTGGCGCGGATTTTCATGGAGACGCCAGGCGCCGAAACCCGCCATCGCCGCGACGATCACCAGCGCCGCCAGCACGGGCGAGAACCGCATCCCCGCGGCCGCGCCGAGCCGCGCCGGCAGGCAGGCCGCCAACACGGTCAGGAAGCTCAACCCGTAAATTCCGAAGACCGATCCCGTCTGCAACACCGCGATGCCGCCGGGAAACCCGCCCGACCAGGCATAGCCCATCAGGTTCCACGGAAACCCGGTCAGGACATGGCCGCGCGCATATTCCAAAACCGACCAGCAGAGCGCGAGCATGACGGCCCGCGCCGTGCCCGACAGGCGCAATTTGCGGGCGGCGTAATCACTCGCCAGCAAGGCAATGCCGGTGAAGATAGCGAGCAATGCCGGAAAACCCAGTTCGGCAAAGGGCATCAGCCACCAGAATTGCCGCCAATCGACCGTGAGCGCGACGCCGATCCAATAGAGCCCGGCCATGAAAAACCCCATGCCGAAGCTCCAGCCGAGCGCGAAGGCCTGGCGCCCGTCATGGCTGCCGTCTTCAAGCCAGGCGAGGCCCACGAAGGAGATCAGCAGCACGGGCGTCATGTCGACCGGGGGCAGCGCCGCCGCGGCCAAAACCCCGAGGAGAAACGCCGAGAGATAGCGCCGCCAGCCGGCCAGCGCCAAGGCGCGCAAGGCCATACGCTGCAACGGCGCCACGGCGCCGCCGCCGCGAAAGACGGCGGAGGCCGTGTCAGCCACGCGTTTTGGTCCGGATCCGGTAGGGATTGGGAATGCCGAGCTTGGCCAGAATCTGGGTCTCGAGTGCTTCCATGCGTTCGGCCTCGCTGCCGCCGCGCTCGTGGTCGAAGCCCAGGAGATGGAGCACGCCGTGGACGACCATGTGCGCCGCGTGCTCGGCCAGGCTCTTGCCCTGGGCGCGGGCTTCGCGCGCCACCGTCTCATAGGCCAGCACCACGTCGCCCAGCAGCACCATCGGCGCGCCGGGCTGGGGTTTTTCCTCGGCCGGAAACGAGAGCACGTTGGTCGGTTTGTCCTGGCCGCGGAATTCCCGGTTGAGCTCGCGCAAGGCGGCGTCGTCGGCCAGCACCAGCGACAATTCGGCTTTGACGCCGGAGATCGCCTTGCCGCAGACCGCGAGCGCCGCCAGCGCCGCGTCCTGGCAGAGCTTGTCGATCCCCGGCAACGCCTTGCGCCATTGCGCGCAGGGATCCGCCAGGTCGATCTCGATTTCGAGCGGTTTAGCCTTGCCCGCCATGGTCCTTCCCCGGGCCGGTCTTCACGCGGCGGTCATAGGCGGCGACGATGCGCGACACCAGCGGATGGCGCACCACGTCGGCCTCGGTGAAACGGATCATGGATATCCCCTCGACGCCTTCGAGCGTCTCGACCGCGTCGGTCAGGCCCGAGCGCGAGCCCTTGGGCAGGTCGATCTGCGAGAGATCGCCGGTGATGGCCATGCGCGCGTTTTCGCCGAGCCGCGTCAGGAACATCTGCATCTGCACCGGCGTGGTGTTCTGCGCCTCGTCGAGAATGACATAGGCATTCGTCAGCGTACGGCCGCGCATGAAGGCCAAGGGCGCGATCTCGATATCGCCCGATTCGAGCCGCTTCATCACCTGCTCGCCGGTGAGCATGTCGTGGAGCGCGTCGTAAAGCGGGCGCAGATAGGGATCGACCTTCTCCTTCAAGTCGCCGGGCAGAAAACCCAGCCGCTCGCCGGCCTCGACCGCCGGGCGCGACAGGATGATGCGCTCGACCTGGCCGCTCATCAGCATGTCGACGGCCATGGCGACCGCGAGATAGGTCTTGCCGGTGCCGGCCGGCCCCAATCCGAACACCATGTCGTGGCTGCGCAGCGCCTTGACGTATTGCGCCTGCACCGGCCCGCGCGGGGTGATGCGCCGGCGGCGGGTGCGGATTTCCTCACCCTCGCCCGAACCGCCGCCGCGATGCGGCGCCATGCGCAAGGCGGCGTCGACCGCCGGGGCGTCGACCTCCAGGCCGCGCTTCAATCTTTCATAGAGCGATGCGAGCGCGGCGCGGGCGAGATCGGCGCGGGAAGAGGGGCCCGAGATCGCCACGCGGTTGCCGCGCGAGGCGAGCGCCACGCCGAGCGCGCGCTCGATGCGCTCGAGATGCTTGTCGCCCTCGCCGAAGAGTTGCGACAGCAGGGAATTGTCGTCGAACGCCATGTGCAGGCGGGAATGCGCCTCGCGGGCATGGGCGGCGGTCTCGCGCGGAGTCACAAGGATGGCTCCCTGCCCGGAGGTTGGACCAGGATTCCGGCGAGGCTGTAGGGCTCGAGTCCGGCGACGGATATGGATGCGACGCGGCCCAACAGCGCGGGTTCGGCCGCGGCATGGACCGGCTGGAGCCAGGGGCTGCGGCCGGCGAGCTGGCCCTTGTGGCGGCCGGGTTTCTCGAACAGCACCGGCAAGGTGCGGCCGACAAAGCCCCGGTTGAATCGCCGCAATTGCCCGTCGAGCAATTCCTTCAGCCGGGCGAGGCGCTCGTCCTTGACGTGTTCCGGCACCTGGTCTTGGCGCGTGGCGGCGGGGGTGCCGGGGCGCGGGCTGTATTTGAACGAATAGGCCTGGGCGAATCCCAGTTCTCGGACGAGATCGAGCGAGGCTTCGAAATCCGCGGCGCTTTCGCCCGGAAACCCGACGATGAAATCCGAGGAGAAGGCCATGTCAGCGCGGGCGGCGCGCAGCCGCGCGACGGTGCGGCGGTAATCATCGGCGGTGTGGCGGCGGTTCATTTCCTGAAGCACGCGGTCCGAGCCCGATTGCACCGGCAGGTGCAAAAGCGGCATGAGCTTTTCCTCCTCGCCGTGCGCGGCGATGAGATCGTCGTCCATGTCCTTCGGATGCGAGGTGGTGTAGCGCAACCGGAGCAAGTCCGGGATTTTTGCGAGTTCGCGGATGAGCCGCCCCAGCCCCCATTCGCCGCCGTCCAAGCCGGCGCCATGATAGGCGTTGACGTTCTGGCCGAGGAGCGTGATTTCGCGCGCGCCTTGATCGACCAAGCGTTTTGCCTCCTCCAGCACCGAAGAAGCCGGGCGCGAGAATTCCGCCCCCCGCGTATAGGGCACGACGCAGAAGCTGCAGAACTTGTCGCAGCCCTCTTGCACCGAGAGAAAGGCGCTGATGCTTTGCCGGCCCGGGGAGGGCAGATGATCGAATTTGGATTCGGCCGGGAATTCGGTTTCGACCTTGCGCTCGCCCCGGGATGCCGCCGCGACCAGGCTGGGCAGGCGGTGATAGCTCTGCGGCCCAACCACGATATCGACGCTTTTCGATCGGCGCAAAATTTCCGCGCCTGCGGCCTGCGCGACGCAGCCCGCTACCGCGACGATGGTTTTTTCGCCTTGCCGATGCCGGCGCGCCTTCTCCGGCAGCCGTCCCAGATCGGAGAACAGCTTCTCCGCCGCCTTTTCGCGGATATGGCAGGTGTTGAGCAGGATCAGATCGGCCGCTTCGGGCGTGGCGGTATGTTCGTAGCCTTCGGGCGCCATCAATTCCGCCATGCGGGCGGAATCATAGACATTCATCTGGCAGCCATAGGTCTTGACGTAGAGCTTCTTCAAAATCGCTCCTTCATTGGGCCGCTTGTTCCGCCGCCGCGCGATGGCCGGGCGGCTGCAGGGACGTTTCAGCCGCCCGCCCGGACAACGCCGCCTCGAGCCCCGAGGCCACCACGCGCCGGCAATATTCGGCCAATTCCTTGCGCGAGGCGAAATCACGCGCGCGCACCGGCGCATGGAAAGTCACCACCGCCGTCAGGCGGCCGAGGCCAAGCACGGCCCAGAGATGCGGCGCCAATTCCATGTCGCCGTACCAAGCAAAGAAGGGGCGATAGAACCGCCCGAGCGGCATGCCGTCAAGCCGCGTATAAGCCACCGAAACCGGCTGCACCGCGACATCGTGGCGCTGGGCGGCGTCCTCCACCGCGGCGAAGAGGGAGCTCTTGAAGGGCAGCAGGTGCAAACCGTCGCCGCTGGTGCCTTCGGGGAAGAGGACCAGACTGTCGCCCGCCGCGAGCCGCCGCTCGATGGAATCGCGCTGGACTCTCACGCTGCGGATTTTGCGGTCGATGAACACGGTGCGTTGCAGCCGCGCCAGCCAGCCGAAGAGCGGCCAGGAGGCGATATCGGATTTGGAGATGAAGAAGGCCGGGAGCGACGCGCCCAGAATCTCAATATCGAGATAGGAGCTGTGATTGGCGACGAAGAGCGTGGGGCCGCCCGTGTAAAGCACGCCTTGGCGTTCGACGGCGATGCCCAGCATACGGCACACCAGGCCGTGATAGAAACGCGGCAGGCGCGCGGCGAGGCGGTGGCAGCGGAACAGCACCAGCACGATTTGCGCCGGCAGCAGCGAGAAGGTCAGCGCGACCCACGCCAGAATCCGGAACAAGCGAAGCGGCGTGCTGGACGGCGCCATCAGGCGACGGCGGCGGCGCCCACGCGGCGCTCGTAATGGCGATAATATTTCTCGGTGACCAGGTCGGTCTTTACCAGAACGCACACATCCGTGGTGTTGAATTGATGATCGATTACCGCGCCGTCGCCGACGAAGCCGCCCAGCCGCAGATAGCCCTTGATCAGCGGCGGCAACGACGGCAGCGCCAAGGCCGGCTCGGCTTCTTCCGGCGCGAGCCGGTTCATCGCGATGAAGCGCTCGGGCAAGGCGCGCGGACGCAAGGCTTCCGGCGCCAGATGATGGTGATGGAGATAGGAGAGCGGTACGGCCAGGGCGTCCGGGTCGGTGCCGGGCAGGCTGGCGCAGCCGAACATCAGCTCGATGCCGTGATGGAAGACGTAGGCCGCGATGCCGCGCCACAAGAGCTGCATGGTGGCGCGATTGCGCGAGGCGGCTTCGACGCAGGAGCGTCCCAGCTCCAGAAGCTCGCCCGGATAGGCTTCGAGCCGCGAAATGTCGTATTCGCTCGCGGTGTAGAAACGCCCGTGGCGCAAGGCGGCCGAACGCCGGATCAGACGGTAGGTTCCCACCACCGAATCCGCGCCCGCGCCTTTCGCCTGGTCGATCACCAGCAGATGATCGCAGACGGCGTCGAAATCGTCGAAATCGCGTCGCGCCACCGCCATCTCGATGGTCGGATGCGCGCCCATCTCCTGATAGAACACGCGGTAGCGCAACGCCTGGGCCGCCTCGATGTCGGCCGTCGTCTCGGCCAACCTCACCTGCAACGCGCCGAAGCGCGCATCGACGATGCGCGTTTCGGACCGGCGGGCGAAGGCGGGTTTTGTCATGCGCGAGTGACGCTCATTTCTTGACGGTGGATTTGTCGGACGGCACGGCGAACAATTCCAGGCGGTGATCCACCAGCTTGTAGCCGAGCTTCGCGGCCACTTCGCGCTGCAGCTTCTCGATCGCCTCGTTCTTGAATTCGATCACCTTCCCGCTTTGCAGATCGATCAAATGGTCGTGGTGCTCGCTCGGCATCTCCTCGTAGCGCGCGCGGCCGTCGCCGAAATCGTGGCGTTCGAGGATGCTCGCCTCCTGGAAGAGCCGCACGGTGCGATAGACCGTGGCGATCGAGATCTTGGGATCGACGGCGGAGGCGCGGCGATGCACCGCCTCGACATCGGGGTGATCGGCGGAATCCGACAGCACCCGGGCGATGACGCGGCGTTGCTCGGTCATCTTCAGACCCTTGTCGATGCAGAGTTGTTCGAGACGGGACGGCATGATCAGCCGCCGGTGCCGGTCTTCGTCATGGCCCAATTATAGACCATGGCCGGAATCCCGCCTATAGCCCGGCGCGGGGGCCAAGCGCCTGAGGATTCATGACAAATGGGTGACGCGGCGGGCGATGGGGCGGAGGATTCGTCAGCTGGCCTTGGCCGTCCGGCCGCGCGTGCCGAGGCCGATATCCTTGGCGAGCTTGGAACGCTGGCGGGCGTAATTGGGCGCCACCATCGGATAGTCCGCCGCCAGGCCCCAGCGTTCGCGATAGGATTCGGGCGTCATGTTGTAGGCGGTCTTGAGGTGGCGCTTCAGCATTTTCAGCTTCTTGCCGTCTTCGAGACAGACGATGTAATCGGGATGAATCGATTTCTTGATGTTGACCGCGGGGCGGGGCCGGTCGGCGGCCCCCGCCGGCGCCTTGCCGATGCCGGCAAGCGATTGATAGACCTGATCGATCAGTTGCGGCAGATCGGCCGGCGCCACGCTGTTGTTGGAGACATGGGCGGCGACGATTTCGGTGGTGAATTCGAGCAGGCTATTCGGGGCGGCTTTATCAGTCATGACGCGCGATTCCTTTGGCTTTCGCCGGGATATATAAGTATTTTGCTTGGTTTGCGCAATATATATTGCGGCTTAACCTTCAATTTCTCGCACTATAATGGCAAGAATCTTTACAAGCCTTGCGCCAGCATGACGGCGTCGACCGGGGCGCAATCGCCGCGGCGGTAATATCCCGCGCGCCGCCCGATGGGGATGAATCCGCTGGTTTCATAAAGCCGGAGCGCCGGGCCGTTATCCGCCGCGACTTCCAGCACCAGGCGCGAGGATTTGGCGGCCCGGGCCAGGGATTCGAGATCGGCGAGGAGCGCGCGGGCAATGCCTTGGCGGCGGGCGGTGGGCGCCACGCACAAAGTCAGGATTTCGGCCTCGCCCCCCACCACCAGCGCCAAGAGAAATCCCAGCTTCGCGCCTTTGCCGTCCTCGATCACACGCGCGCGCATCGCCGGCAAGGCGATCAGGCGCAAGAGCGAGTTCCTGTCCCAGGGCTCGAAGGGAAAGGCATGGGCATGGAGCAGCGCCAGCGCCTCGGCGTCGCCGGGCAGGGCGTCGCGCGCCCTTTGGGGTGGGGGTTTCATGCCCCGGCTTTCAGGCCGGACGTCTTCCGCGCGCGCGGCGTGCTGGTGTCGGGCGCGCGCAGATAGAGCGGGCGCGGCGGCGGGGCTTCGCCCTTCTGCCAGAGCTCGAGGCCGAGCCGCGCGACATCGGACGGATCGGGCGGGCCCGATCCCGGCGCCACCGACGCATCCCGGTCCTTGAGCCAGGGCAACAACCGCAAGGCCGCGTCGCCGGTCAAAAGCAGCTTGCCCGCGGGCAGGAAATCCCCGAGATCGCGCGGATGGACCAGCAGGCCTTCGCCCCCTTTGTCCATGCCCGGCGCGAAGACCTGAAGATAGAATTCCTCGCGCTTCGATTCGATGGCGGCGACCAAGGCGCGGTCCCGGCGTGACGCGGGCGGCACCGCCGCCACGGCCGCCGCGAAATTCGACACGCCCACCGCCGGAATTCCCGCCGCCAGCGCCAGGCCGCGCGCCGCCGCCAAGCCGATGCGAATGCCGGTGAACCCGCCCGGTCCAGTCGTCACCGCGATCAGATCGAGATCGGCGGGAACGAGTTCCGGCTTCTTTCAGGGTCTCGGCGATCAAGGGCATCAGCCGCTCGGCTTGGCCGCGCTCCATCTTTTCCGCGCGCATCGCCGCGACGCGGTCTCCCGCCAGCACCGCGGCGGCGCAGCCGCGCCCGGCGCAATCGAAGCCCAGAATCTTGGGGGCCGGTTTGGAGGCTTGGGCCGCTTTCGCCATGGCGCCGATCATAGCCTGCTGCGAGAATGGGGTCATGGCGCTCGAGGAGATTTCGCCCCGTGGCTTCGATGTCGATATCGACATCGCCTATGCCACGCCCAACAACTTCACCGGAAAGCCGGTCTATGCCCGGCCGGGTTGTTATCTCCACCCCGACGCGGCCGCCGCCTTGAAACGCGCGGTGGCCCTGGCCAAGCCCTTGGGATGCCGGCTCAAGATTTTCGACGCCTTCCGTCCGAGCGAGGCGCAATGGGTGTTGTGGAATTTCCGACCCGATCCCGAATTCCTGGCCGATCCGCGCAAGGGCTCGCCCCACTCACGGGGCGTCGCGGTCGATCTCACTTTGATTGATTCCCGGGGAGTCGAGCTGGATATGGGCACGGGCTTCGACGCCTTCACGCCCTTGTCGCATCACGCCAACACGGATATTCCCGAAGCGGCGCAGAAGAACCGCCTGTTGCTGTTGGGATTGATGAGCGCCGCGGGCTGGAATTTTTACCAGAACGAGTGGTGGCACTACCAACTCTTCGACAGCAAGAACTATCCGCTGCTGTCGGACAAGGATCTGCCCGTGCCGATGATGAAATCTTCCTAGGCCGCGCGAGCGGGGTTGGCGGGGCGGCCGCGAGCGCGGCCTAGAATAAAAAAGTGGCTGCGCGGGCGAGCGGAAAAAAGAAAAAACTAAACCGCGCGAACTTCCGTCACTTCCGGAACGTAATGGCGCAGCATGTTCTCGATGCCGGCCTTCAAGGTCGCGGTCGAGCTGGGACAGCCCGAGCACGAGCCCTGCATGTGGAGATAGACCACGCCGTCGGCGTAGCGGTCGAAAATGATGTCGCCGCCATCCTGCGCCACCGCCGGACGCACGCGGGTCTCCAGCAGCTCCTTGATCTGCGCCACCACCTCGTTGCCGTCGTCCTCGGCGGCCGCTTTGGGCGCGGAGTCGCTCACCGCCGGTTCGCCCGAGGTGAAATGTTCCATGATCGTGCCCAGCACGCGCGGCTTCAGCTCGAACCACTCGGTCGCGTCCGCCTTGGCGACGGTGACGAAATCCGCGCCCAGGAAAACACCGGTCACGCCCGGCAGGCCGAAGAGCCGCTTGGCCAAAGGCGAGCGCGCGGCTTGGGCCTCGTCGCGGAAATCGGCGGTGCCGGCGCTCATCACCGCCCGTCCGGGCAGGAATTTGAGCGTGGCGGGGTTGGGCGTGGTTTCGGTCTCGATGAACATGGAGGTTCTCCGGATGGGAGCATTAACGAAGGGCGCGTCTTGATAACTTGGGCTTGCCGGGCTTCCATCGCAACCCCAAAGCGATTGGGGTTATGGAACAAAGGGTTAAGCGAGCGCCGCCAGCTGCGCCTCGGTCAAATTCCCCGGCACCACGGTGACCGGCACATGCACCGCGCCCGCCATCTTGCCGATCAGCGTCGTCACCAGCGGCCCCGGCCCCTCCGGCCCGGTGCCCGCCGCCAGCACCAGCACCGAGATGCTCGGTTCCTCGTCGAGCAGCGCCAGCAATTCGTCGCTCCGCCGCCCCTCGCGGATATGGACGATCGGCATGCTGCCCGAAACCTCGTTGATCTCGCTCGATAACTTGTCGAGCGAGGTTTCGGCGGCCTCGCGGCTTTCCTGGCGCTGCAGATCCTCGATCGCGCCCCAGGTCTTGAGCTCGCTCGGCTCGATCACGAAGAGCAGCGCCACGCGGCCGCCGGTGTGGCGCGCCCGGAGCGCGGCATAGCGCAAGGCCACGCGCATCTCCTCGCTCTCGTCGACCACGACCAGGAAGATGCGTTGCTGCGCGGTATGTTTGGCGCTTTTGCTTTTCGTGTCCTTGCTCTTTTCGGTCATGGCCCATCCCTCCGGTCGCGGGATCTCATGCACTACGGAACGGCAGGCTGGCGATATAGCCTGCCACCGCCGCCGTGGCCACGGCAATCAGGCCGTAGATCAGCGCGCGGTGTTCGGCGAATTCGCCGACCTCGGCATCGACGCCGACTTGCGAGACCACCAGCGGCGTGGTCTGGCCGGTCACCACGCTGCCGTCGCGGATCAGCAGCACTTCGATGAAATAGGTCCCGGTCGGCACGGTGGAGGGAAAATCGATCTGCGCGCGGAACAGCCGGTCGCCGAGGAAGCTGATCCGGCCGACAGCGTCGTCATAAACGCCCTGTTGACGCTGGTCGTCGATCAGCGCGTTGCGGAAATCCGCCACCTCGTCGTCGCCGAGGCTGGTCGATTTGGGCTGGAGGCGCAGATTGGCGAGGCCGATCTGGTGCAGCGATTGCACCGGCTGCGGCACGATGTCGTCGAGCGGCTTGCTCGAGAAGGCGGCGTAATAGCTCGGCGCGCCGGAAAATGTCACCTGGCGGGTGTTAATCCAGATGCCGGCGAACCGGCTCTTGTGCCGCACCACCATGTCGCGTTCGGGCCCGCGCACCACGATCACCACGTCGCCCGGCCCGTCGGTCGTGCCGAACAGCACCACCGAGGCGCCGGTGAAACCGGTGGTGATGGCGATGAGATGGCTCGAGAGGTCGGCCAAGAGCGGCTGGTCGGCCCTCGCGTCGCTCATAATCATGAAGAGCGAAGCGAAATAAAAGACCATGGCGAGCAGCCGCTGTTTCACGATCCCCACCCTCATGGGATCGCCTCGAGCGTATAGAGCTGGGCGGGCGTCACCGTCATGTCGGCCAACAGCTTCACCGCCACCGCCAGCACGATGAGGGCGAGCGCGGCGCGCAATTGCTCGCCGCGCAGCTTGGCGCCGAAGCGGCTGCCGAGCTGGGCGCCGATCACGCCGCCGGCGAGCAGGATCATCGCCAGCACCAGATCGACCGTGCCGTTTTCCACCGCCTGCAGCACGGTGACGGCGGCCGAGACGAAGATGATCTGGAACAGCGAGGTTCCCGGCACCATCGAGGTCGGCATGCCGAGGAGATAGATCATCGCCGGCACCATGATGAAGCCGCCGCCCACGCCCATGATCGCCGACAGCGTGCCGACCAGGAAGCCGAGCCCCAGCGGCACCAGCATGCTGATATAGAGCTTGGAGCGGCGAAAGCGCATCTTGAACGGCAGGCCATGTATCCAAGTTGGTTGATGCAGTTCGCGCTCGACCGGGCCGTTCCGGCGCCGGTGCAGGATGGCGCGCGCGCTTTCGACCAGCATCAGCATGCCAAGCCCGCCCAGCAGCACGGCGTAAGAGAGGCTGATCACCAGATCGGCTTGGCCGAGACGCAGCAGCAGCCCGAACACCGACACGCCGAAGACCGAGCCGGCGAGGCCGCCCACCAGCATCACCAGCGCCATGGCGATATCGACATTGCCGCGCCGCCAATGCGCCAGCGCCCCCGAGACGGAGGCGCCGACGAGCTGATTGGCCGAGGTGGCGACCGCCACCGCTTGCGGCACGCCGGCGAGGATCAGCAAGGGCGTCAGCAAAAACCCGCCGCCGATGCCGAACACGCCCGAGAGAAATCCCACCGCCGTCCCAAGGATCAGGAGAACGAAACCGTTCAACGAGACCGCGGCGATCGGCAGATAAATGTCCATGAGTCCCGGAGGAAGTTTCTTCTGGCGGGGCTGGGAGGAAGCCTACAACCGCGAATCCGGGAAAACAAAGCGCTTTCGCCGCGCTGGGCGTCCGGGCGCGCCGCGGCTAAGATCGTTTCCCGAATCACGAAACCGGGAGGAACGCATGGCCGATACCACCGACAAGAAAAGCCTTTCGCTCGAAGGATCGCGCAAGGTGCTGGACGCGAGCCTGGCCGAGGCGAAAAAGCAGAAATTCAACCTGTCGATCGCCATCGTCGACGAGGCGGGCCATCTCTTGAGCTACGCCCGCATGGACGAAGCCGGGCTCGCGAGCGTCCGGGTTTCGGTCGCCAAGGCGCGCTGCGCCGCTTTGTTCAAGCGCCCGACCAAGTTCTGGGAAGAGAGTTACGCCACAAGGCCGGTCATCGCCAATCTTCCCGGCGTGTTGCCGATCGAAGGGGGATTGCCGCTGACGGTCGGCGGCAAGGTGGTGGGCGCGATCGGCTGTTCGGGCGCTTCCTCGGCCCAGGACGGCCAAGTGGCGGCGGTGGGCGCGGCGGCGCTAGGGTCTTAGAAGCCCCATCAGGTCGAACACCTCGCGCAGATTGGGCACGGCCATGGCGTTGGCGCGCTGGGCTCCGCGTTTCAGGACGCCGTCGATATAACCGGGATCGGCCAAAAGCCTTCGCATCTCGGAACCGATCTTGCCCAGCACATCGGCCGCCACCTCCGCCAGCTCGTCCTTGAAGGCGGAGAATTGCCGCCCGGCGAATTTCTCGACCGCTTCCGCCCGCGTCAATCCGGAAAGCGCGGCATAAATGCCGAGGAGATTGTCGGCCTCGGGCCGCGCCTCGGATTCCTTCTCGGTCGCCGGCAGCGGCTTCGGGTCGGTCTTGGCCTTTTTTATCTTGAGCGCGATCGCGGCGGATTCGTCGGTCAGATTGATGCGCGAGTAATCCGAGGCGTCGGATTTCGACATCTTCTTGGTGCCGTCGCGCAGGCTCATAACCCTTGTGCCGGCGCCGAAGATTTGCGGCTCGGGCAAAGGGAAGAATTCGACGCCGCAACGCCGGTTGAAGGCGCCGGCGATGTCGCGCGCCAATTCCAGATGCTGCTTCTGGTCCTCGCCCACCGGCACATGGGTCGCCTTATAAATGAGGATGTCGGCCGCCATCAGCACCGGATAGGCGTAAAGTCCCAACCCCGCTTCCTCGCGCTCCTTGCCCGCTTTTTCCTTGAACTGGGTCATGCGGTTGAGCCAGCCCAGGGGCGTGAGACAGCCCAGAATCCAGGCGAGCTCGGCATGGGCCGGCACCGCCGATTGGTTGAAGATGATGCAACGCTCGGGATCGATGCCGCAGGCGATATAGGCGGCGGTCACTTCGCGCGTCTGCGCCGTCAATTCCTTCGGGTCCTGCGGCGTCGTCAACGCGTGCAGATCGACGATGCAGAAGATGCATTCGAAATCCTTCTGCAAGCCCACCCAGTTGCGGATGGCGCCCAGGTAATTGCCGAGATGCAGATTGCCGGTGGGCTGCACGCCCGAGAAGATGCGGTTCATGCGCGTTTATCGCCGCGCCGGGGCCGGAGGGTCAAGAGGCGCGGCCGAGACGGCGTTTTACTTCGCCCCATTCGGCGGCGCCGAGCACAAGCGCCAGCGCCGCGAAAGTGGCGAGCCCGCCGCCGACCAGGACACAAAGGGCCAGGAGCCTCAGGACCAATCCGGCTTCGAGCCACGGCGCAATCAAAAGGCCGAGCGCCCAGACCGCCAAGCCCATGAGGATGCTCGCCGCGACGATGCGCGGAATGCGCGACCGGGAGCGGCGGTCGAGCGCGAAATGCGCGCGCTTGTGCAACAGCCACAGCAGCGCCAAGGCGTTGACCCAACCCGCCGCCGATGTCGCGCAGGCGATGCCGGTCTGGGCGAAGGGCAGCTCCAATCCCAGGATCAGGGTCAGAGCGAGGTTCGTCGCCATGGCGAGGAGGGCCACCTTCACCGGCGTCGCCGTATCCTGGCGGGCGAAAAAAGCCGGCGCCAGCACCTTCACCAGCACGAAGGCGGGCAGGCCCGCGGCATAGGCGGTCAACGCCGCCGCGGTGGCGGCGGTTTCGGCCGGCCCGAATTGGCCGCGCTGGAACAGCACCTGGAGGATGGGCTTGGCCGCCATGCCCAGCGCCACCGCCGCCGGAAGCGTGAGCAGCAACGCCAGTTCGAGACCGCGATTCTGCGTCGTCATCGCGGCCTTCTCGTCCTTCAACCGCAACTGGCGCGACAGCGGCGGCAGGATCGCGGTGCCGACGGCGATGCCGACCACGGCCAGCGGCAATTGGTTGAGCCGGTCGGCGTAATAAAGGTAGGAGACCGCGCCCGAAGGCAGCAGCGAGGCGACGGCGGTCGAGACCACCAGATTCAATTGCGTGACGCCGGCGCCGATCACGCCGGGAATCATCAGCCGTACCAGCCGCTTCACCTCGGGCGTCAGGCGCGGGCGAGGGAAATGCAGCGTCAGCCCGGCGCGATGGCACGAGACCAGAAGCCAGACGAATTGCGCGAAACCCGCCGCCGTCACCGCCCAGCTCAAGGCCTGGCCATTCACCGGCCTTATCCCCAACAGCACGGCGATCATGAACAGGTTCAAGAGCACCGGCGTCGCCGCCACCGCGGCGAAACGTTCGACCGAGGTGAGGATGCCGCCCTGGAGCGCCACCAGGGAGATGAACAGCAGATAGGGAAAGGTGATGCGCGCGAGCTCGACCGTGAGCTGGAACTTGGCCGGATCCTCGGCGAAGCCCGGCGCCAGCAGATGGATCAGCGCGGGCGCCGCGGCCTCGCAGATGAGCAGGAACACGAACAGCACCGCCGTGAGCGAGGAGAGCGCGTCCTCGGCGAAGCGCTTGGCCAGGAGCTTGCCGTGCTGGGCCATGCCGCCGGCAAAGAGCGGCACGAAGGCCGCGCTGAACGCGCCCTCGGCGAAGAAGCTGCGGAACAGATTGGGCAGGCGGAAAGCGACGAAGAACGCGTCCGCCACCGGCCCGGCGCCCAGATATTGCGCCGTCAGCATGTCGCGGACGAAGCCCAGGACACGGCTCATCATGGTGTAGCCGCCAACCGTGGCGGCCGAGCGCAGCAAAGCCATCAGGCCGATGGTGTAGGCGAAAGCGGCGGTTTAGGGAAGTGCGAGGCCGAATCGACCTTGCTCTATCTGCTTGAATCGCTTGTCATTTGAACCTCTGGCCTTTAACCCTCTGGCCTTAGGAGATCGATCGATGGCCGATATTCGCATCGGGGTTTCGGGCTGCGGCGGCCGTATGGGGCGCATGGTCGCGCTCGAGGCGCTCGAGACCAAGGGCTGCCGCCTGGCGGGCGGCATTGAGGCGCCGGGCAGCCCCTATCTGGGCCGCGATCTGGGCGAGCTCGCCGGCGTGGGATCGCTCAAGCTCAAGGCGGGAAGCGACGCGCTGGCGCTCTTCCGCGCCTCCGACGTGGTGATCGATTTCTCCACGCCCGCTTCCGGGGCCGGCCACGCCAAAATCGCCGCGGCGACGGCCAAGGCGCTGGTGATCGGCACCACCGGGCTCGACGCCAAGCAGATGGACGCGCTGAAACAGGCCGCGAAAAAAGCCGCGATCGTGTGGGCGCCCAATATGAGCGTCGGGGTGAATCTATTGCTGCGGCTCGTGAAAGAGGCGGCCGGGCAACTGGGCGAGGATTACGATCTCGAAATCCTGGAGATGCATCACCGGCACAAGATCGACGCGCCTTCGGGCACGGCGCTGGCCTTGGGCGCTGCCGCGGCCGCGGGCCGCGGCGTCGACCTCGCCAAGAAAAGCCGGAAATCGGCCACCGGCGCGCGTAAAGTCGGCGAGATCGGCTTTGTCAGTTTGCGCGGCGGCGACGAAGTGGGGTTTCACCGGGTGATGTTCGCGGGTCCCGGCGAGATCGTGGAGCTCAGCCACCGCGCGACGTCGCGCCGCGTTTTCGCGCGCGGCGCGCTGCGCGCGGCTTTGTGGGCGGCGAAGCAGAAGCCCGGGCTTTATTCGATGGCGGACGTGCTGGGGCTGTAGTCCCGGCCGCGGCCGTTTTCTCCGTATAAAGGCAAAGCGCGCGCACCGCGCATTCCATGCATTTAGGGTTGCGCGCGACGCAAGTGTAACGCCCGTGCAGGATAAGCCAGTGATGCGCGTGGCGCTTGAATTGCGCCGGCACGATTTTTTCCAAACCCAGCTCGACTTCGAGCGGGTCCTTGCCCGGCGCCAGACCGGTGCGGTTGGAGACGCGGAAGATATGGGTGTCGACCGCGATGGTCTCGTGGCCGAAGGCAACATTCAAGACCACATTCGCGGTCTTGCGCCCGACCCCAGGCAGTTCCTCGAGCGCCTCGCGGTTGTCCGGCACCTGGCCCCCGTGTTTTTCCAAGAGCAGTTTCGAGAGCGCGATCACGTTTTTGGCTTTGGTGCGATAGAGGCCGATGGTCTTGATGAATTCCCGCACCCGCCCCTCGCCGAGATCGATCATCTTGGCGGGGCCGTCGGCGAGCTTGAACAAGGGCTCGGTCGCCTTATTGACGCTGACATCGGTCGCCTGGGCCGAGAGCACCACCGCCACCAAGAGCGTATAGGGATTGATGTATTCGAGCTCGGTTTCCGGGTCCGGACGCGCTCGCGCCAGGATTTGAAAGAAGCGCTTTGCCGCTTCGGGGCTCATGCGTTTGGTCATGCGCTGCGACTAAAGCGCACCCGGCTTTACGGCGGCAAGCCCGCTCTTTTATGATGAGGGTATGAGTGCGGCCTCCCAGCCCGTGTTCTACGACGCCCGGCTTCAGCCCTATCGCAGTCTGCCGCCCCGGGGTTTTGCCTTGGTGATGCTGGTTTTGGGCGGTGCCTCTTTCATCTTGAGCGTCGGCTGCGTGTTGATGGGCGCCTGGCCGATAACCGGATTCTTCGGCCTCGACGTGGCGCTCGTCTATGTGGCGTTCCGCGCGAGCTACCGGAGCGCGCGCAAGACCGAGCATCTGCGCCTGACCCAGGAGGCGATGACGGTCGAGCGCATCGGCGTGCGCGGCGATAGGCGCTCCTGGCGCTTCGAGCCGGCCTGGCTCAGGCTCGTCTTCGAGGAGCCGGACGAGGATTTCGAACCGGCTTTATCTGGCCTCGCACGGCAAGACCCTCAGCATCGGCAGCTTCCTCGCCCCGGCCGAGCGCAAGAAGTTATACGCCGATTTGAAGCGCGCCCTGGCAAGCTGGCGCGCCGCGCTCGTCGGGCGTTGATCCTTTTCCGGCCTTGCCCGGCGGGGCGGGGATGGCCCCGCGCGAACCCGCGTAACACCCTTCAGCAACAGGGTGGCGCGGATGTACCTGTTCAAATGGCTCGCCGGGCATTGGAGCGCGGTCGGATACATAGCCCTGATCTGGGTTGTGCCGGTCGTGATCGTTTATTTCTCGAATAAACTCTTCAACCGGTGGCTCCACCCCTACTCCTAGGCCGCGTCCATGAACCGGCGGCTGGTTTTCATCCTGGTCTACGCCGCCCTGATCTGGTGCCTGCTGATCGGGATCTGGTACGCGGCCCGGCCCTGACCATGGGTCCCTGATCGGCGGCCATTTCCCGCCGGGCCGGTGCATCAAGCTGGCCTTACCATCCCCCCTCGCCTAGCATGACCCGATATTCGGGGAGAGAAACGTGGTCGCGCGTGTCAACACCGTGGCCTTCCAAGGCATCGAGGCGGTGCCGGTTGAGGCCCAGGTAACGATTGCCTCGGGGCTGCCGGCCTTCACCGTGGTGGGGTTGCCCGACAAGGCGGTTGGGGAATCGCGCGAGCGCGTGCGCGCCGCGCTCTCCGGCATGGGCCTCGCTTTGCCGGCCAAGCGCATCACCGTCAATCTCGCGCCGGCCGATCTCCTGAAAGAGGGCAGCCACTTCGACCTGCCGATAGCCTTGGGGCTGCTCGCCGCCATGGGGGTGCTGCCGGCGGAGGAGATCGAAGGCTATGTGGCGCTGGGCGAGCTTTCGCTCGACGGCAGCTTGCAGCCCGTGGCGGGGGTGCTGCCCGCGGCCTTGGGCGCGGCGGCGCAAGGAAAGGGGCTCATCTGCCCTTCCGTCTCGGGCGGCGAGGCCGCTTGGGCCGGCGGGATCGAGGTGCTGGCCGCGCCCGCGCTTTTGGCCATCGTCAACCATTTCAAGGGCTCGCAGATTCTGCCGCCGCCCGAGCCCAAGCTCGCTCCGCTCGCCGCCGCCAATCTCGACCTCAAGGACATCAAAGGCCAGGAGACGGCCAAGCGCGCGCTCGAAGTGGCGGCGTCGGGCGGCCACAATCTTTTGATGATCGGGCCGCCAGGCGCGGGCAAATCGATGCTGGCGCAGCGGCTGCCGGGATTGCTGCCGCCGCTCGACGCGAGCGAGGCGCTTGAGGTCAGCATGATCCATTCGGTCGCGGGCCTATTGCGCGAGGGCAAGCTCATGCGCGAACGCCCGTTCCGCGATCCGCATCACTCGGCATCGCTGCCCGCCCTGGTGGGCGGCGGCTTGCGCGGCAAGCCGGGCGAGATTTCGCTCGCGCATCTGGGCGTTTTGTTCCTCGACGAATTGCCCGAGTTCCAGCGCGCGACCCTCGAAGCCTTGCGCCAGCCGATGGAAAGCGGCCGGGTCAATGTCGCCCGGGTCAACGCGCATGTCACATATCCGGCGCGGGTTCAATTGGTGGCGGCGATGAATCCTTGCCGTTGCGGGCACCTGGATGACCCCGCCTTAACCTGCGGCAAGGCGCCGCGCTGCGCGCAGGATTATCAGTCGCGCATTTCCGGCCCGCTCTTCGACCGCATCGATCTGCATATCGACGTGCCCGCGGTGAAGGCGGCCGATCTCTCATTGCCGCCGCCGGCCGAGGGCTCGGCCGAAATGGCGGCGCGGGTCAGGCGGGCGCGCCAGATCCAGGCCGCGCGCTATGCCAAGCTGCCCAAGGAGAAGCGCATCCGCACCAATGCCGAACTCGACGGCACGCTCTTGGACGAGCTCGCGTCACCCGACGCCGAGGGAAGGAAATTATTGAACGAGGCCTCCGAGCGGCTTCACCTTTCGGCGCGCGGATATCACCGCGTGCTGCGCGTGGCGCGGACATTGGCCGATCTCGATGCGAGCGACGGGCTCCGGCGCATCCATCTGGCCGAGGCGCTCAGCTATCGCCGCATCCTGTTGGGCGAGGCGCTGAGATAGGGCCGGCAAGGCCAGCCTCTCCCCTCGGCCGCGCTGCTTTCGCCCCGCTCCTTATCTTCTTATCTTCATCTTTGCGCGGCTTCCGCCGCGCTTGGGCAACCGCCCATGGCCGTGTTACAAGCGGTTCAATCATCAATAAAACCATGGGGGAAGCGCATGTCTTCGATCTTGTCCTGGGCCCTTCGCGGGCGGCGTGTGTTCGCGGCCTTCCTTGTCGCATCGGCCATTTTATCGGCTTCGCCATTGGCGGGTTACGCCGCTGATCCGATCCGCATCGGCTTCAGCCTGGGTCTCACCGGCGCCAACGCGCCCAACGGCAAGCAGCTGATCGAGGCGCTCGAAATCTGGCGTTCCGACGTCAACGCCAAGGGCGGCTTGCTCGGGCGGCCGGTCGAATTCGTCTATTACGACGACCAGACCCTGCCGCCCAACGACCCCGGCATCTACACCAAGCTGATCGAGGTCGATAAGGTCGATTTGATCCTGGGGCCCTATGGCACCAATCAGATCGCCGCCACCATCCCGGTCATCAGCGAACACAAGATGACGACCATCGGCATCCTGGGCACCGCGGCCAATCGCGGGATGCACTATCCGAACTATTTTGCCATGGTGCCGCTGGGCGAAGACCCGATCCACTCCTTCTCCTCGGGCTTCTTCGAGATCATCAAGACGATCAAGCCGAAGCCCAAGACCATCGCGCTGGTGGGCGTGGACGCCGAGTTCGGCAAGAATTCGACCGACGGCGCGCGCGACAACGCCAGGGCGGCGGGCCTCACCATCGTCTACGATCAGCTTTACCCGCCCAACACCACCGATTTCGCGCCGGTGGTGCGCGCGGTGCAGGCGGCCAACCCGGATGTCGTGTTCATCGCCGCCTATCCGCCGGACACCGTCGGCATCGCGCGCGCGGTCAACGAGATCGGCTACACGCCGAAGATGATCGGCGGTACGCTGATCGGCATGATGGCGACGCCCCTGAAGGCGCAGATGGGGCCGCTGATGAACGGCTTCGTCATCCACGAGGATTTCGTGCCCGCCTTCAAATTTCCCGGTTCGCGCGAGCTCCTGAAAAAATACCAGGATGTGGCCAAGGAAAAGGGCGGCATCGATCCGCTGGGCTTCGGCTTCGTGCCGTTCGGTTACGCGGCGGGCCAGGTTCTGGAACAGGCGGTCGAGGGCGCCAAGAGCCTCGACCAGCAGGCGATCGCCGATTACATGCGCGGCCATACATTTTCGACCGTGGTCGGGACCATCGCCTTCGGCAAGGACGGCGAATGGAAGACGCCGCGCTTCGTCTTCACCCAGTGGCAGCATTTGACCGGCAACGACCTGGCCCAGCTCACCGATCCGAAGCACAACGTCATCATCTGGCCGGCGCGGTACAAGACCGGCGAGCTGATCTACCCCTATGCCGCCGCCAAGAAATAGGCGAATGGCGAATCTTCGAGGGATATCAGCGGGCTAAAGCGCCGGTTGCGCCTGAATGGGGGAAGGTCTACACACGGCGCCTTCCCAGGCATCACATGGGCACAACCGATGGCGCAGACCGCCATGGTCAACGGCGCCAGCCACCGCCGATGGCTGCATCACAATCTCTATATCGGCGCGCTCGGCGTGGTTTACGGCGATATCGGCACCTCGCCGCTTTACGCGGTGAAGCAGTGCGTCTTGAGCCTGGGACAGATCACTCCGAATAACGTCTATGGCGTGTTGTCGCTGATCGCCTGGTCGTTGATCACCGTTGTCACCCTCAAATACGTCTCGGTCATCATGCGCGCCGACAACCGCGGCGAGGGCGGCATTCTGGCGCTGACCGCGCTGGCGCTGCGCGCCGTGAGCGGCGAGAACCGGCGGCGTTGGTGGATTCTGGCGGCGGGGCTTTTGGGCGCCTCGCTGTTCTACGGCGACGGCGTCATCACCCCCGCCATTTCCGTGTTGAGCGCGGTCGAAGGCCTCAAGGTGGCGACGCCTTTGTTCGATGCCTATGTCATTCCGATCACGCTGGTGCTGCTGGTGGTGCTGTTCGCCATGCAGCGCCGCGGCACCGCGCTGGTCGGCGGCTTGTTCGGCCCGGTAATGGTGGTTTGGTTCGTGGTCATCGCGTTGCTGGGAACGATGGAAATCCTGCGCAACCCGATGATCCTGCTGGCGCTCGACCCGTTTTACGGCATCCGGCTGCTGATCGGCCATCCGTTCCAGGGATTCATATTGCTGGGCGCCGTCGTTCTGGCCGTCACCGGGGTCGAGGCGCTTTACGCCGATATGGGCCATTTTGGCCGTTGTCCCATCCAACGCGACTGGCTCGCCTTCGTCTTTCCGGCGCTGATGCTGAACTATCTCGGCCAGGGCGCGCTGCTTTTGGCCAGGCCTGAAACGCTGGAGAATCCGTTCTATCTGCTGGCGCCGGATTGGGCGCTTTATCCGATGGTGGTGCTGTCAGCCTGCGCGACGGTGATCGCCTCGCAGGCGGTGATCTCGGGAGCCTTCTCGATGACGCGCCAGGCGGTGCAGTTGGGTTATCTGCCGCGGCTCCAAATCCGCCACACCTCGGAGGACGAGATCGGCCAGATTTACGTGCCGCGCGTCAATCTGGCGCTGCTGGTGGCGGTGATCTTCCTGGTGCTGGGCTTCCGCAGTTCCGACAATCTCGGCGCCGCCTACGGCATCGCCGTCACCGGCACCATGTCGCTCACCACCGTGCTGGCGTTCGTCTATACCGTGGGCGTGCTCAAGTGGAATCCGGTCTGGGCCGCGCTGCTGTTCGGCTTTTTCCTGTTCGTCGATCTGCTGTTCTTCAGCGCTAATCTGCTCAAATTCGTCGAAGGCGGCTGGTTCCCGCTGGCGGTGGCCGCGTTCATCTTCGTCGTCATGGCGACCTGGATGAAGGGGCGCGATCTGCTGGCGCACCGGCGGGCGGAGGCCGCCATGCCCTTGGACCTCTTCCTCAAGGGCATCAAGCCCGGCCACCCCCAGCGCGTGCCCGGCACGGCGATTTTCATGACCGCCAATACCGATCTGGTGCCGGCGGCGCTGCTGCACAATTTGAAGCACAACAAGGTGCTGCACGAGCGCGTGGTGCTGATGAAGATCGAGACGCTCGACGTGCCGCATTTCGCCGAAGATCAGCGGCTCGAGGTCAAGAATCTCGACCATCAGTTCCATACCGTCACGGTGCGCTACGGCTTCATGGACACGCCCAACATTCCGCGAACTCTTGCCCAACTTCGGTTGATGAGATTGAAATTCAACCTGATGGAGACCTCATTCTTCATCGGCCGCGAAAAGGTTGTGATCGGCGCGCCCACGCCCAATTTCTGGCGCTGGCGCAAGAAGCTGTTCATCTTCATGCAGGCGACCATGGTGAACGCAACCGAGTTCTTCCGCATCCCCTCGAACCGCGTGGTCGAGCTGGGCGGGCAAATCGAAATTTAGGGGCGTAGCACGAGCCGCGTTAGCGGCCGTCGTGCGAAGCCAATCAAAATCTTAGGCGACGCTGCGGCCGTGACGGGGCGATGCTGCTTCGGCGAGCGGCTCGATAATCACGCGGCCGCGTTCCTCGAAACGCCCGACGCCGTTGAGCGAACGGATCTGCGGCGGGAACACCTCGTCCGAGCGGAAGGTCAGGCCCACCAGCGCGATCGCCGGATCGGATCCGCCCTTGCTCAGGGGCAGCAGCAGGTGATTGGCCTCAAGCTCGCGGTTGACGCCCCAGCGGAAAGCGCAGCTGGCCTGGAGGGGCGCGCGCTCGTTGAAGAGCTCACGCAGCAGATCGCCGAGATAGGCGAAATAAGGACCCATCGCCTCGTCGAGATGGCGCCCGGTCGGGTCGAAACCCCAGCGCCGCACCACATTGGTTCCAACCAAACGGTAGCGCAGCCGCTGGCCGCGATCCTGCAAATCGCACAGCAGCAGATGGGGCAGCAGCTTCGGGCCCATCTCCAGGGGATCGATCTCGGCGCGCGCCGGCATGATCCGGCCCTCGCACTGGGCGCTCCAATAGCGCAGCAGCGATCCGAGGACCGGGTGGAGCTGGGCGTCGGCAGGCGAAACCGGCATGGACAAGTCCTTGAACTTCAGGCGCGAACGTTACGGGTCCGATTAGGCGGCATTACGGTTAATTTTTCGCTAAAACCCGTCAAGTTCGAGCGAAAGAGAGCCCGCAAACCGGCCTTTTCCCTGGGGTTTCCGGGTTTTCCTCATGGTTAATAATCCGCCAATGGGGCGGCATGAAGGCGGCCTCCCGGAGGCCCGAAGCGGGCCCCCGAGTCGTCCAATCCGGCCGCTATTCCTTGGGGAGCATGCGGCCCAAGGATTTGCCGCCGAAGATATGGATGTGGAAATGCGCCACTTCCTGGTGCGCGTCCTCGCCGTGATTGGCGAGGATGCGATAGCCGGTCTTGTCGAGGCCGAGATCGCGCGCGATCTTGCCGACGGCGCGAAAAAGCGCCGCGATCTCCTCCGGGCTGGCCTTGGCGGAAAAATCGTCGGACGAGACGTATTCGCCCTTCGGGATCACCAGCACATGCGCCGGCGCCTGCGGCTTGATATCGCGGAAGGCCAGCACATGCGCATCCTCGAACACTTTCTGGCACGGGATTTCGCCGCGCAGGATCTTGGCGAAGACGTTGTTGCGGTCGTAAGCGGCTTCCATGAGTCCCTCTCGAATCCCCGGGTCTAGAAGCGGGATTTCTTTTCCTCGATGCCGGAGCGGCCCTGGCGCGCCTCGAGCGCGCGCCACACTTCGGCCGGATCGACCTTGCCGTCGGCCCACAGCACCAGCAGATGATAGAGCAGATCGGCGCTTTCCTGGATGAGCCGGGCGCGGTCGCCCTTGACCGCCTCGATGCTGGTCTCGGCCGCTTCCTCGGCGAGCTTCTTGGCGATCTTGGAGGTCCCGTCGCGCAACAGCTGCGCGGTGTAGGACTTCGCCGGGTCGGAATGGGCGCGCGCCTTTATCACGGCAAAGAGCCGGTCGAGCGCTGCGCCGTCGATCTCGGCCATGGGTTTCCTCTCGGGGGTTCAGCCGGCGGGGTTCCGCCCTTGCCTAGCAGATCGGGCCGCAATTGAAAATTCGGGCTTTCCGGACCGTGAAAAATCGCCGAATTCGCCCTTGACAGGTTATATCTTAAGATATATCTTACGATGTATCTAACGATATAACAACGTAGCAAGGACTTTCATGCATCACCACCACGATCCCGAATCACGGTTTCACCGTCACGGCCGGCGCTTCATGCGCGGAGAACGCGGCGGTCGCCACGGTCACGGGCACCGCCATGGAATGGGCCACGGCCCGGCGCATTTCGCCGGCAGCTTCGGGGCCGAGGAAATGGGCGGGCGCGGCTTTCATGCCGGGCGCAAGCTCGGCGCGGGCGGCCTCCAGCTTCTGATCCTCGCGCTGCTCGAGGAAAAGCCGCGTTACGGCTACGAGATCATCAAGGCGCTCGAGGAACGCTCGGGCGGCTATTACGCGCCGAGCCCGGGCATGGTCTATCCCGCGCTCACTTATCTCGAGGAGCTGGGCCGGGCCACCGTCAAGGATGACGGCGCCAAGCGGCTTTACCGCATCACCGCCGATGGCCAATCCGAGCTCGCCAAGAACCGCGCGGACGCCGACGCGCTGCTCGAACGCCTAGCGCGCATCGGCCAGAAGATGGAACGGATGCGCGAGGCCTTTTCCGGCGGCGAGGCGGGCGAGGACGAGGAATCGGCGCCCGAGCTCAAGGCGGCGCGGCGCGCGATCAAGATGGCGCTCCGGGAAAAACGCGACGCCCCGCGCGCCGAGCAGAAGCGCCTGGCCGAGATCCTGGAACGCGCCACGCGCGAAATCCTGGGTTCTTGAGATGACCGCCGAGACCCCGGCCACCGCGTCCCACGCGGCGGCGCCGGCCGCGCATCTCTCCTTCGCCGCGCTGCGCCACGCGGGCTTCCGCGCCTATTTCATCGGCGGCTGGCTCGCCATGATGGCCGACAATGTCGAGCATGTGATCAGCTATTGGATCGTCTACCAGAAATTCCATTCGCCGGCGCTTCTGGGCTTCGCCGTGGTGTCGCATTGGACGCCTTTCCTGCTGTTCGGGATCTATAGCGGGTCGCTCGCCGACCGCTTCGATCCGCGGCGCATCATCCAGGTGGGCATGCTGATCTTCATGGCCTGTTCGGCGATGTGGGGTTTTTTCTTCTTCACCGACAGCCTGACGCCCTGGGAAGCGGCCGGCATTCTGGTGTTCCACGGCTTCGCCGGCGTGTTGTGGATACCCTCGGCGATGCTACTGATCCACGACATGGTCGGGCCGGCGCATCTGCAAAGCGCGGTCCGGCTCAACGCCACCGGCATCTGGCTCGGCCGGCTGTGCGGGCCCATCATGGGGAGCGCGCTGCTTTTGGGGCTCGGGCCGGTCGCCGGCATTTTCGCCAATATCGTGATCTATCTGCCGCTGACGCTGTGGCTGTGGAAGGCGCCTTACGGGCCGCGCTTCCGCGCCGACCCGGCCGCGCCCAGCCCGAGGGCCGCCTTGCGCGGCATGGCCGATATTCTCGCGACCTGGCGGGCGATCGCCGCGCGCCCGACCATCGTCTTGATGACCGCGCTCGCCGGGGGCGCGGCGCTCTTGGTGGGCAACGCCTATCAGGCGCAGATGCCGGGCTTCGCGCAGGATTTCGGCCACGGCAATGCCGGGCTTTATTACAGCCTGCTTTTGGCGGCGGACGCGGCGGGCGCACTCACCGCCGGATTCGCGCTCGAAGCCGTGGGGATCTTGCAGGCGCATACGCGCACCGCGCTCGTCATCGGCGGGTTGTGGTGTCTTGCCATCGTGGGATTCGCGCTGTCGCCCGCCTATCCGCTGGCGCTCGCCTTCCTGTTCGCCGCCGGTTTCGTCGAGCTCTCGTTCAACGCCATGGCGCAGACCCTGGTGCAGCTCCACGCGCCCGCCGACATACGCGGAAGGGTGATCGGCTTTTTCAACATGTTCGCCAACGGGTTGCGCGCCTTCAGCGGCGTCACCGTGGGCTTCGGCGGCGCGTTGATCGGCATCCACGCCTCGCTCGCCTTAAGCGCCACAGCGTTGTTCGTGTTGCTGATGAGCCTCTTGGCCTGGGCGCGGCGCGTGGCGCGGCGCGAGTCGCATCTGGCGGCGCCGGGGAGCTAGACCCGGCCAGCCCCTGAGTATTTTCCGAATCTTCCAGCGCGGATTCGCGGGGTGTTTAATGGACAGACCATTACCACGGGGATGCGATCATGGAAGCGTCCTTTATCATTCGGCTTAATATCAAACATTATAAAGAGCTGTTGAAACTCAAGAGCCTGTCGGAAAACCAGCGGCAAGCGGCGCTCAAGGCGCTCTCCGAGGCGCAGGAGGAATTGCCTTTCGCCTTGGAGGAAGAGGCCGAGCGCCGGCGCGAGATCGGTCAATCTCCTGGCTTCTGGGCGAAGCAATGAGCCTTCGCCTAACGCCGCGACTCTAAAGCCTGACCGGTATCCCCGCCGCCTTGAGCCGCGCCTTGGCCTGGGCGACGGTGAATTCGCCGAAATGGAAGATCGAGGCGGCGAGCACCGCCGAGGCGTGGCCTTCGATCACCCCCGCCGCCAGATCGTCGAGCGAGCCGACGCCGCCCGAGGCGATCACCGGCACCGGCACCGCGTCGGCCACTTCGCGGGTCAGGCCCAGATCGAAGCCCAATTTGGTGCCGTCGCGGTCCATCGAGGTGAGCAGGATTTCGCCCGCGCCCGATTGCGTCATGCGTTTCGCCCAGTCGACCGCGTCGATGCCGGTCGCTTGCCTGCCGCCATGGGTGAAGACCTCCCATTTGCCGGGGCCCGAAGCCTTGGCGTCGATGGCGACGACGATGCATTGGCTGCCGAATTTCTCCGCCGCCTCGCGCACCAGATCGGGGCGCGCCACCGCCGCGGTGTTGATCGAGGTCTTGTCGGCCCCGGCCAGGAGGAGGGTGCGGATATCCTCGACCGAACGCACGCCGCCGCCCACGGTCAAAGGCATAAAGCATTGCTCGGCGGTGCGCCTGACCGCGTCGTAAAGCGTGGCGCGGTTTTCGGAAGAGGCGGTGATGTCGAGGAAACACAGCTCGTCGGCGCCTTCGGCATCGTAGATCTTGGCCTGTTCTACCGGATCGCCCGCGTCCTTCAGATTGACGAAATGCACGCCTTTCACCACGCGGCCGTCCTTGACGTCGAGGCAGGGGATGACGCGGATTTTCAGCATCTCAACGCCCCGCCAAGGCGAGCGCCGATTTCAAATCGACCCGCCCGTCATAAAGCGCCCGGCCCAGTATCGCGCCCGGAATGCCCTTGGCTTTGAGCGCCGCGATGTCGTCGAGCGAAGCGATCCCGCCCGAGGCGATGACCGGAGTTTTCACTGCGCGCGCCAGTTCCGCCGTGGCTTCCACATTGACGCCTTGGAGCGCGCCGTCGCGCTCGATGTCGGTGTAGATGATCGCCGCCGCCCCCGCGCCCTCGAATTTGCGGGCGAGGTCGAGCGCGGTGATCTCCGTACTTTGGACCCAGCCTTCGACCGCCACCTTGCCCTGGCGCGCATCAATGCCCAGCGCCACGCGGTCGGGATATTTCTCGCAGGCATCTTTAACGAGAGCAGGATTCTTTACCGCCGCCGTGCCCAGCACCACCCGAGCCACGCCATGCTCCAACCAATTATCAATCATCGCCAGATCGCGGATACCACCACCTAGCTGTACTTGAAACTTTTTCTCTTTCGCGACAGTAAGAATATTCATCACTGCCAAAAAGTTAGCTGGCCTTCCGGCAAAGGCGCCGTCGAGATCGACCACGTGAATCCATTGCACGCCAGCGGCGGCGAATTTCCGCGCCTGATCCGCCGGGTCGTCGTTGAACACGGTCGCTTGAGCCATGTCGCCTTGGATCAGCCGCACGACGCGGCCCTCCTTCAGATCGATGGCGGGGTAGAGGATCACGGTTTCCACCGCAGGAAATTGGATATGAGCCTCAAGCCTGTCGCCTGGCTTTTCTCAGGATGAAACTGCACGCCGAAAAGATTGTCGCGGCCGACCGCCGCCGTGATCGGCCCGCCATAGTCGACCGAGGCCCAGACATCGGCCGAAGCCGCGGCGGCGAAGCGGTAGGAGTGGACGAAATAGGCGTGGTCGCCGGTCTTGATCCCTTCCAGCATCGGATGAGCGCGGAAAAGCTGGAGTTCGTTCCAGCCCATATGCGGGATTTTGAGCGACTTGTCCTTGGGCTCGATCGCCACCACCTCGCCCGGAATCCACCCGAGGCCCGGCGTCACGGCGAATTCGAGCCCGCGCGCCGCCATCAATTGCATGCCAACGCAGATGCCGAGAAAGGGGCGCGATTTTTTGATGACCGCCTCTTCCAGGGCCTCGCCCATGCCGGGCACGGCCATAAGCCCGCGCTTGCAATCGGCGAAGGCGCCGACGCCGGGCAGCACGATCCGGTCGGCCGCGGCCACGATCTTCGCGTCGCTCGTCACCTGGATGTCGGCCGCAAGCCCTGCCTCGCGCGCAGCGCGCTCGAACGCCTTCGCGGCCGAGCGCAAATTGCCCGAGCCGTAATCGATCAACGCGATGGACATCAGAGACTTCCGCCGAGCACGCCCTTGGTCGAGGGAATCGCCGCACCCGCGCGCGGGTCGATCGCAACCGCCTGGCGCAACGCCCGCGCCAGGCCCTTGTAGCAGGACTCGACGATATGGTGATTGTTCTCGCCGTAGAGATTCTCGACGTGGAGCGTCACCCCGGCGGTCTGGACGAAGGCCTGGAACCATTCCTTGAACAGCTCCGTGTCCATCTCGCCGAGCTTGGGCTTGGAGAACTTCACCTTCCAGATGAGATAGGGCCGGTTCGAGGCGTCGAGCGCAACCCGCGTCAGCGTTTCGTCCATCGGCACCAAAGCCGAGCCCCAGCGCGATATCCCCTTGCGCTCGCCCAGCGCCTTGGCGACGGCTTCGCCGACGACGTAGCCCGAATCCTCGGTGGTGTGGTGGAAATCGATGTGCAGATCGCCCTGCGCCTCGAGCTCGAGGTCTATGAGGCTGTGGCGCGAGAGCTGTTCCATCATGTGGTCGAGGAAGCCGATCCCGGTCTTGACCTTGTATTTCCCGCTGCCGTCGAGATTGACGCGCGCAACGATGCGCGTCTCGCGCGTCTTGCGCTCGACCGACGCCGTCCTGCCGGGGTTGGGCCGCCCCTTGGCCCGGGGCGGCTTAGCCTTTGATTTCGCCTTGGTTTTGGCCATGGGTTCGGGTTCCTTGCAGGCCGCGTTGTAGCAGGAGCGGAGGCGAGCCGCCAGTGGCGCGTCTTGATTAACCGCCGGGACCGCCTACATTTTAACTCCATTCACTCCCTCCAATTAAGGCTCTCATGGACAATTCGGACCCGAAGACCTGGCACGGCACCACGATTCTGTGCGTGCGCAAGGACGGCAAGGTGGTGATCGGCGGCGACGGCCAGGTCACCATGGGCAACACCATCGTCAAGTCGAACGCCAAGAAACTGCGCCGTCTCGGCGGCGGCAAGGTGATCGCCGGTTTCGCCGGCGCCACCGCCGACGCCTTCGCGCTGTTCGAGCGGCTCGAAGCCAAGCTCGAACAGCATCCGGGCCAGCTCACCCGCGCCTGCGTCGAGCTCGCCAAGGATTGGCGCACCGACCGTTACCTGCGCCGGCTCGAAGCCATGATGGCGGTGGCCGACAAGGAGGCCTCGCTGGTGCTGTCGGGCACCGGCGACGTGCTCGAACCCGAATACGGCATCATCGGCATCGGCTCGGGCGGGCCTTATGCGCTGGCGGCGGCGCGGGCGCTTTACGACCGCAAGGACCTCGACGCCGAGGCCATCGTCAGGAAAGCTATGGCGATCGCGGCCGAGATCTGCATCTTCACCAACGCCAACGTCACGCTCGAAAGCCTGTAACCGCATGAGTTCATCCTTCAGCCCGCGCGAGATCGTCTCCGAGCTCGACCGCCACATCGTCGGCCAGAACGACGCCAAGCGCGCCGTCGCCATCGCGCTCAGGAACCGCTGGCGCCGCCAGCAACTGGCGCCCGAGCTGCGCGACGAGGTTTTGCCCAAGAACATCCTGATGATCGGCCCGACCGGCATCGGCAAGACCGAGATCGCGCGAAGACTCGCCAAGCTCGCCCAGGCGCCCTTCATCAAGGTCGAGGCGACCAAGTTCACCGAGGTGGGTTATGTCGGCCGCGACGTCGAGCAGATCGTGCGCGATTTGATCGAGGTGTCCTTGGCGCTCACCCGGGAAAGATTGCGCAAGGAGGTCGAAAGCAAGGCCGAGCTCGCCGCCGAGGAGCGCGTCCTCGACGTGCTGGTGGGGCCGGGCGCCGGGCCCGATACCCGCGCCAAATTCCGCAAGATGCTGCGCGGCGGCGAATTGGAAAACCGTGAGATCGAAATCCAGGTGCAGGATTCGGGCGGCATGCCCAGCTTCGAGATCCCCGGCATGCCGGGGGCGCAGCTCGGCATGGTCAATCTCGGCGAGATGCTCGGCAAGATGACCGGCGGGCGCACCAAGCCGCGCAAGATGAATGTGGCCGAGGCGCAAGCTTTGTTGTTGCGCGAGGAAAGCGACAAGCTTTTGGACCAGGAAAAGGTCGCCAAGGAGGCGATTACGGCGGCGGAGCAGAACGGCATCGTCTTCATCGACGAGCTCGACAAGATCGCCGGCCGCTCGGGCGAGCGCATCGGCGCCGATGTGAGCCGCGAAGGCGTGCAGCGCGATTTGCTGCCGCTGATCGAGGGCACCACGGTCGCGACCAAATATGGGCCGGTCAAGACCGACCATATTCTGTTCATCGCCTCGGGCGCGTTCCATCTCGCCAAGCCCTCGGATCTGCTGCCCGAATTGCAGGGGCGGCTGCCGATACGGGTCGAGCTGAAGCCGCTGACGCGCGAGGATTTGCGCCGCATTTTGACCGAGCCCGAGGCCAGTTTGATCATTCAATACAAGGCCTTGATGGCGACCGAGGGCGTTACGCTCGACTTCGCGCCCGAAGCGATCGACGAGATCGCGCGCTTGGCCGAGGAGATCAACTCGAATATCGAGAATATCGGCGCGCGCCGGCTCCACACCGTGATGGAAAGGCTCCTCGAAGAGATCAGCTTCGCCGCCTCGGACCAGAAGAAGGGCGCCACGGTGACCATCGACCGCGACTATGTGAAAACGCGGGTGGGTGCCCTCGCCAAGAACGCCGATCTGTCGAAATTCATTCTCTGAAAATTCGGCTCTCAAAAGAAAAAGGGCGCCCCGTTTCGGGGGCGCCCTTCCTCGGCGGTTTAAGCCGTTTCGTTTAGTCGGCGATGGCGAGATTCGCCGCCGCGCTCTTGCCGCGATCCATCGCGACCTCGTATTTGACCTTCTGCCCTTCGTTGAGCGAGCCCAGGCCCGCGCGTTCGACCGCGGAGATGTGAACGAACACATCCTTGCCGCCGTCGTCCGGACGGATGAAGCCGAAGCCCTTTTGGGCGTTGAACCATTTGACGGTGCCGATAGCCAAGAGAGTGTCTCCAAGTGTTAGTGCCGTGGAAAGCCCACGGCGGCAGTCAATCCGAAGGTCGGGGTTGCAAGATCGGTTGTGATCGTAAGCGCGCGCGAGCCGTGAGATTGCCCGGCTAAGGTGGGGGCGGATGGGGTCGAAAGCAAATGTTATTTTTAGGCGTTTGCTCGCGGACCGCCCATTATTTGACCGCCCCTTACTTTACCGCGGAACGTTTTACGGAAATTTTATGGAGTTTGCGCCCCGGGTTTCTCGAACCTCGCGCAACCGGGCGATGCTGATGCATGGGCGCGGATTTAAGCAGATCGAGCAGCCGCTCCACCCGCTCGGGCGCCAATTTGCGGATGCGCTCGGCGAGAAGATTGGCGAGCTCGGTCGCCTCGGATGAAAGCCCCGCCGTGTCGACGGTGATGCGCGGATGGGAAAGGCGCGCCAAGCGCATCAGCTCGTCGGCCTCGTCCCAGATGATGTTGAGCTGGGCGCAGATCGCCACCACCATGGCGTGTGTCGGCCTGCCGCGCCGCCCGTGTTCCAAGGCCGAGAGATAGGCCGCCGAAACGCCCAGCGCGTCGGCCATGTCCTTGAGCTTGATGCCGCGGATGCCGCGCAATTGCCTAAGCTTGACGCCGAACGGGGTCATGACCGGGTTTTGCGCAACAGCACATAAAGCGCGCCCGATCCGCCGTCGCGCGGCTGGGCATTGGCCAAGGCCAGGATACGGGCGCGCAAAGCCGGCTCGTTGAGCCAGCGCGGCACGGATTCCCGCAACACGCCCTTGCCTTCGCGGCCCTTGCCGGTGACGACCAGCGCCAGACGCGCGCCCCGGGATTGGGCGCGGGCGATGAAAGACGAGAGCGCGCGGTGCGCCTCGTCCTGGGTCTTGCCATGAAGATCGAGCCGCGCCTCGATTTCCATCTGGCCGCGTTTCAGCCGCTCGAAGCTGGCGCGGTCGATATCGGAACCGGTTCCGATGGCGAGCGGCGGCATGGCCTTGGGCGAAGGCTGGGGAGCGGGCCGGAGCGCGGCGGGCTTCGGCGCGGCTTCGCGTTGCGGCGGCGGGACGGGGATTTTGGGCGGCTTGACCGGGCCGAGCGGCTTCACGCCGCGCATCGCCGCGCGGAAGAGATCGCTGTCCTCACGTCTAAGCCTGGCCATCCCCGCCCTCATCGACCAATACGATATGCAGGCGGCGCGGCCCATGCGCGCCGAGCTCGATCTTCTGCTCGATATCGGCGGTGCGCGACGGGCCGGTGATGAAATTGACCGTGCGCGGCATGACGAAGCTCCCATCCGGCTTGGCGAATTTGCGGCGAAGCTGGTCGAAGCCGTCCTCATAGGAGGCGGCGATCCGATCGGCGCGCAAGACGACGATATGCGTGTCGGGCAGGAAATTATTGCGCGTCGGGCTTTCGGGCCCGGACAGCAGCATCAGCGTGCCGGTCTCGGCCACGGCGGCGAAGCAGGATGTCACGCCCACGGCGTCGCCATCCTCGGCGCGGCCCTTGCGGATCTCGAGGAGCGGCCGCGCGGCCCAGGGAATGCCGGCGAGCTCGTGATCGGGCGCCATCACCAGCCGCGCCGGCAGATTGAGCCGCGAGAGATAATCCGCCACCGCGCCCGGCACGTCTTGTACGGAGGATACCCGCGCCACCGTGGCGCTGACGCCCTCGGCCATGGCGGTGAAAAGCGCGAGCTGGCCGCGATGGTCGAGGCCCGCCGCGCGCCTCGGGATGAGATTGCGCTTGTGTTCTTTGAGCCGCGCCCGGAGCGGCGCGGCGGCTTGCTCGTCGAGCGGCCCGCGTTTGAGCGCGCGGCGGATGCGGTCCAGCATTTGGGTACGCGCCGCGCCGCTCATGACCGCGCCTTCCATAGACTATGGAAACTGCGGCCTTGGGGCGCGGGCATGTCGCGCGTATCGGTCCAGCCCGAAGCCAAAGGCAGCGTGCGGAACCGGCCGCTTCTTTTGCCGAAGAAACCCAGCAGCCGCGCGGCCAGCTCGGCCACGGCGTGATAGAGAGGCGGCCGCGTCGCCAAAAACGCCCAGACCGCGATGCCCCAGCGCGCGGCCGGGGGCGAAAGGTGGCGCGAGAATTCGCGCTCGCGCCAATGCCGCATCATATTCGGCAGCGGAATTTTCATCGGGCAGACGCTTTCGCACCGGCCGCAAAACGTCGAGGCGTTGGGGAGATTGCCCGCCTCCTCGATGCCCAAGAGCGAGGGCGTCAGCACCGCGCCCATCGGCCCGGGATAGACCCAGCCATAAGCCTTGCCGCCCACCGCCTCATAGACCGGGCAATGGTTGAGGCAGGCGGCGCAGCGGATGCAGCGCAGCATGTCCTCGAACTCGGTGCCCAAAAGCGCGCTGCGCCCGTTGTCGAGCAGCACGACGTGATATTGCCCCGGCCCGTCGATGTCGGAAGCGCGGCGCGGGCCGGTCGAGACGGTGGTGTAGGCCGAGAATTCCTGGCCGGTGGCCGAGCGCGCCAAAAGCCGCAGGATGGTCGCCGCGTCCTCGAGCGTCGGCACGACTTTTTCCAGGGACGCCAGCACGATATGAGCGCGCGGCAGGCTCTGGGTCAGATCGCCATTGCCCTCGTTAGTGACGATGATCGAGGAGCCGGTTTCGGCGATGAGAAAATTGGCGCCGGTGATGCCGACATCGGCCGCCAGGAATTTCTGGCGCATGATGGCGCGCGCCTCGTCGCACATCTGCCGCGCGTCGTCGAGCTTGCGCTTCGGGTCGAGCTGGGTGTGGGTGGCGCGGAAGGATTCGGCGACCTGCTCCTTCACCAGATGGACCGCCGGGGCGATGATGTGGCTCGGCCCCTCATGGCGGATTTGAATGATGTATTCGCCGAGATCGGTTTCGACCGGGACGATGCCGTGGGATTCGAGATAGTCGTTGACCGCCATCTCCTCGCCGATCATCGACTTGCCCTTGGTCACGGTCTTGGCGCCCAGCTCGCGGCAGATCGCCAGCACGGCGGCGTTGGCCTCGGCGGCGTCGCGGCACCAATGCACCTTGCCGCCATAGGCTTCCACGTTGCGCTCGAAGGTCTCGAGATAGAAATCGAGATTGGCGAGGGTGTGTTTCTTGATCGCCACCGCCTGGTCGCGGAGCTGTTCCCATTCGGGCAGGCGCGAGATCATGAGGGCGCGGCGCTCGACGAAACCGGCGCGCAGATTGGTCATCGCCTTTTGCAGATTGGGATCGCCCAGGGCCTCGCGGGCGTTTTCCTTGAAGGCGCGGCTGGTGGGGATCATTCGTTTTCCGCCTCGCCGATGGCGGGACCGTCCGCCATGCCGGCCAGGACTTCGGCCACATGCCACGACCGGGTCTTGCGCCCGAGCCGCTTCAACTTCCCCGCCATGTTCAAGAGGCAGCCGAGATCGCCCGCCAGCAGCGCGCCCGCCTTGGCGGCTTCGACATTGGCGCATTTCTCGGACGATATCTTGTCCGAGATGCCGCCGTATTTGACGGCGAAGGCGCCGCCGAAGCCGCAGCAGATCTCGGCGTCGCGCATTTCGGTCAGGGTCAGGCCGGAAACGCTCGCCAGCAATTTGCGCGGCTGCGCCTTGACGCCCAACTCGCGCAGGCCCGAGCAGGAATCGTGATAGGTTGCCGCGCCGTCGAAGCGCGCATTGACGCGTTCGAGCTTCATCACGTCGGTCAGGAACGAGACCAGCTCGTAACTGCGCGCGGATAATTCCTTCGCCTTGGCCGACATGCCCGGTTCGTCGGCAAAGAGCGCGGGGTAATGGATTTTGATCATCCCGGCGCAGGAACCCGAAGGCGCCACCACATAGTCGAAGCCTTGGAAGGCGTCGATCACCTGGCGCGCGATTGTCTTGGCGGCGGATCGGGCGCCCGAATTATAGGCCGGCTGGCCGCAACAGGCTTGCGCCCGGGGAACTTCCACCGCGCAACCCGCCTCTTCCAAAAGCTTCACCGCCGCGAATCCGACGCTCGGCCGGAACAGGTCGACCAGGCAGGTGACGAACAGCGCGACGCGGGGTTTCCGGTTGCCGGCGGGCATTTTCCTCTCCGGCGCGGAGCATGGCCGCGCCACCCCCCGAAAGCAACCGCGTAGCTCGTCGAGAGCGAAGCAAAACCAAGGGGCGAAAGCAAAAGCCCGCCGCATTGGATTGCGGCGGGCTTCGGGAAAGCTTGCCCGGTCAATGGCCGGGCGGCGGCGGAGGCGGCGGGCCCGGCGGCGGAGGCGGCGGCTCGCTCATGGGCGGCGGCGGCGCCATGCGCCGCGGCGGCGGGGGCGACGCGGCCTGGTAATAGCCCGGCACCTGGTTGCCGCGCGAATACATGCATTGCGCATAGGCATTGTCGTAGCGTTGCTGGATCGGAAAATTGGCGTCGGCGGAATAACTCATGCCGCCGGCGGTGCCGAGCGCCGCGCCCGAGGCGGCGCCGATCGCCGCGCCCCGCCCGCCGCCGATCGCGGCGCCGAGACCGGCACCCAGCACGGTGCCGAGCAGCGCGCCGCCGAGCGCCTGATTGTTGGCGTTCTCGGCCGCGCCGGCCACGCGCTGGCTGGCGTAATTCTCGCACAAGGACTGATCCTGCTGGAAGACCTCGAAGGGCTTGTTGGACGGGGGCATGACGTTGATGCTCGGCCCCATCGGCGGCGCGGCGCAGGCGCTCAGCGTCAACACCGCAGCCAAGCCACAAGCGGTGGTTTTCAAATGCTGCTTCACGGCAAAACCTCCAAAAAGACCTTCAGCTTACGGCCGGCTTACTGCGGCTGGGCCGGAACCTGGCGCCAGCCGGCGTTGCAGGCGGGGACGGAGGGGTAATAGCCCTTGGGATTGTCGCAGTAGTACCAACTCTGCGCCGGGGGCGCGATCGGGGTCGGCGCGGGCGGCGGCGCGTAAACCACCGGCGGCGGCGGGTAATAAACCGGCGCGGGGTAATAGACCGGCGGCGGTGCATAGACCACCGGCGGCGGGCCGTAATACCACGGGCCGGGGCCGTAGATCGGCACGCCCACCGAAACGAAGACGCGGGCTTGGGCCGGTCCCGCCGGCAGCATCAAGGCCGCCACGGCCAGGCCGGTCAGGGCCAGGCCTGTTTTCAACCAAGGCATTCTTGTCATGGCGCGCGTGATCATGGTCGCTCTTCCCTTCGTCCGTTGGTGACTGCCGGGACTTCTCGATAACGGCCGAACCCGTGGTTTCATTCTACCCTCCGCGCGACTGTCCATTCTACGGTTGGGGCGCCGTCTTCATCCCTCGGATATATATGACTTTTCTTTAAGGCTTTTCCGGGGCGGGCCGGGGCAGCAGCAGGTAAAGCCGCCCCAAGGCGCGCATCGCGCCGGCGCGGGTTTCGGCCTCGGGCCCGAAGCCCCAGAACAGGTCGCCGCGCAACGGCCCGCGTATGGCGGCGCCGGTATCCTGCGCCACGGCGAGGCGGCGGATCGGTTCCTGGCCGTCCTGCGCCACATCGGCATAGACCAGGGTCCCGAAGGCGATGAAGTTGTTGTCGGCCGCCAGGCTGCGCCCCGGGGAAAGTGCCACGCCTTCGCTGCCGAGCGGCCCGTCACCGTCCAGCGCACGGAAGAAGACATAAGAAGGGTTGCGGTCCATGAGGTCTTTCGCCTGGTCCGGATGCGCCATGAGCCAGGCCTTGATCGATTGCGCCGAAACCTGGTCGAGGGAAAGCGCGCCTTGCTCGACCAGCAAGCGCCCGATGCTGACATAGGGCTGGCCGTTCTCGCCGTCATAACCCAAACGCTTCACGCCGCCTTCGGCCAATGCCACCCGTCCCGAGCCCTGGATCTGGAGAAAGAACGCCGCCGCCGGATCGTCGGCCCAGGCGAGCGCCAGATCGAAACGGTCGAGCGCGCCCGCCTCGATCTCGGCGCGGGTGGCGTAGGGGACGAGCTTGCCGTTCTCGACCCGTCCCGATATCCGTTCGCCGCGCAATGACGGCCGGAAACGCCCGAGATCGGCCGAGACCAGATCGGGCGGGCGCTTCAGCAAGGGCGTCTGGTAAATCCCGCCGCGCCGGAGAGCGCCCTTGAGCAGCGGCTCGTAATAGCCGGTGAGCAGCGCCGCGTCATTGCCGCGGTCGCTCGCGGCATGGGGCGTGAAATAAGTCTCGAAGAATTGCCTCGCGGTTTCATCCGAGACGTTGCCCAGCGCCGCCGCGGCGGCGCAAGCCGAAGCGCGATCGGCGGGCGAGGCCGGATCGGCGCAGCTCTTGAGAAAGGCGAGCAGGGCCTCGGCCACATGATCCGCGCTCCAGCCGGGCAAGGCGGAAAACGGGACCGGGACGAGATCGAGCCGGGGCGGGCCCGGCGGCGGCGCCGCGCAGGCGGCGAGCAAGCCCAGAGCCAGCGGCGCCAGCCAGCGCCTCACGCCGCGTCCGGATCCTTGGTCGCGATCAGAATCCAATTGGGATCGCGCGATTTAAGGCCGCGCGAGAAGGTCCAGAGATCGACATGCTCCTCGGCCGCGCCATCCTTGCCGGTTTTCTGGTCGGAGACGAATTTGACGGTGACCATCGATGTGGAACCTTCGACCGCGCTCGAAGATATTGTTGCGCTATTGACCGCCGCCAGCGGGCTCGGTTCCTTCTCCTCGCCTTTCGGCCGCGCGCGGATCGCCGAGGAAAACTGCTCGAACACCTCGGGGCTCAAGAGCGGCCGCAACGCCGCGCTGTCGCCGGCGGCGAAGGCGTTCACCACGATGCCGAAAGCGGAGCGCGCGCCCTTGAGGAAAGCCTGTTCGTCGAAACCCGGGTCGGCCGCCTTGGCCGCCTGCGAACCCGAGGTCTTGGCGGGCGATGCTTCGCCGACCCGGACCGCCTGGCCTTCGATCACCGGGCCGTTTTGCGCGCCCGGCGGCGCGAAAGGCGACGCCCCACCTTTATTGCTGGACGGCGGCATGCCTTGAATCTTGGGAGCCGCGAAGGGATCGATGCGCCGCTCGGTGCCGGTCCGTTTGCCCAGCACGCTCCACAGCCGGAACAGGAGAACCCCCGCCACCGCCGCGAATAGGAGAATGCCGTAATACTGGAAGCCGTCATCCATCTCGGGCGTAGATAGGCCCTTGGGCGCCAAAGGGCAAGGGGAGGCCCGGAATCCGGGCGCCGCCGCGCCTTGGCGGTTGTGCGCCGGGGCTTATCCATGGCAGCTTCGGCGCCGCGGACGGAATTCACGGGGGCGGGCGGAACACACCATGTCGATGACGGATAACGGCGCCAACGCGCCCGCGCCAGGCGCGCGGTCGATCGCCATCAACGCGCAATACGTCAAGGACGCGTCCTTCGAGAATCCCGGCGCGCCGGGGGCGCTGTTGCAGCCGCAACCGCCCGAGTTGCAGCTCAGCGTCGACGTCAACGCCGGCGGCGTGGCGCCCGGCCGTTACGAGGTGGTGCTCGCCATCCGCGCCGCGGCGCGCGCGGCCAAGGGCGAGACTCTGTTCATGCTCGAGCTCGCCTATGCCGCGATGGTGACGCTCGCCAACGTGAATGAGGGCGACACCTCCGAGGCCCTGCTGGTCGAGGCGCCGCGGATCATCTTCCCCTTCGCCCGCGCGCTGGTGGCCGAGATGACGATCGCCGGCGGCTATCCGCCGGTGCTGCTGCCGATGATCGATTTCAAGGAACTGTTCCGCCGCCGAACGGAAGACGCGGCCAAGCAAGCCGCCGCGCCGAAAGCCTAGCCGAGCCAGAGCGGCGATTTGAGCTTGGCGAGAAGGCGGGCGTGAAGCGCGAGCTCCTCGGGAGCGGGCGCGTGGGGACGGGCCTCGCGCGCCGGCCGGTCGGACGCGGCGCGGGCGGCCGCCGGTCCCTCGCCGCGCGCGAATTCGAGGCCGGGCTGGCGGCCGCCGATCAATTCGAGATAGACCCGGGCGGTCAGCTCGCCGTCGAGCTTGGCGCCGTGCTTCTCGCGCCCGGATAGATCGATGTTGTAGCGCCGGCAGAGCGCGTCGAGGCTGGCGGGGGCCCCGGGAAAGCGCTTGCGCGCCATCAGCAGCGTATCGACCACCGGAAGATCGAGCGGCTTTTTATCGAGCCGTTTCAGCTCGGCGTTGACGAATCCCAGATCGAAATCGGCGTTGTGAATGACCAGCGTCGCGCCCTCGATGAAGGCGAGAAAATCGCCGGCGAGCTCGGCGAAGAGCGGCTGCTTCTTGAGGAATTCGTCGCCGAGGCCGTGCACCGCCTCGGCCTCGGCGGTCATGGTGCGTTCGGGATTGACGTAGCGGTGAAAGAACTTGCCGGTCGGCAGATGGTTTTCGAGCTCGATGCAGGCGATTTCGGCGATGCGGTGGCCGCCGCCGGGATCGAGGCCGGTGGTTTCGGTGTCGAGCACGATCTCGCGCATGAATTCAGTCTGCTCCCCCGGACTCCGCGCCGCAAGCGCGCAATCGCCCGAGGCGGCGGGTTAGCGCGCGCCAGGTGACGGCGCGGCCCAGCCCCGAAGGCACCGCGAAATCGGCGATGCGGCGTTTGCGGGAGAGGGGAAGCTGCAAGGCCAGGATGGCGGCGAGCCGCTCCTTGTTCATGCCGGGGCGCGACAGCGCCCGCGCGCGCTGGAGAAAACCCGGCGCCCACAGCACCATCACCGCGTCGCAATGCCGGTCGCGGCCGCTTTCATAGAGCAGCGGGATGTCGAGCACCGCCAGGCACGCGCGCCGCGCGCGCTGGGTCTTGAGGAAAAGCCGTTCTCGCGCCCGCACCAGGGGATGGAGGATCGCCTCCAGGCGCTTCAGCGCGGCGGGATCGGCGAACACGATCGCGCCCAGGGCTTGCCGGTCGATCGCGCCCGATTTTTCCACGCCGGGAAACTTCGCCGCCACGGCTTTCACCGCCGCGCCGCCGGGGCCGAGCAACCGGTGCACTTCGGCGTCGGCGTCGAACACGGCGGCGCCCATGCGCCGCAGCATCGCCGCCGCGGTGCTTTTGCCGGTGCCGATCCCGCCGGTGAGGCCCAGGATTTTCATGGGGGAATTTTCATGGGCGCGTCTTCACCTTCGCGCCGCCAGCACAACGCGGCGCAATTCCGGCGTCACCTCGGGCAGCACGCCGAACCAAAGCTTGAAGGCGGGCCGCGCCTGGTGCAGCAGCATGCCGAGCCCGTCCACGGTCTTGAGCCCGCGCGCCTTGGCCGATTTGAGAAGGCCGGTTTCCAAGGGCGCATAGACGATGTCGCATACCGCCGCGCTTGCGGGCAGCGCGGCCAGATCGAGTTCGAGCGGCGGATTCCCTTCCATGCCCAGGCTGGTGGCGTTGACCAGCAGCGCCGCCTTGGCCAAAGCGCGGGCCCTGTCCGCCCACTCCACCACCTTGACCGTCGCGCCGAAGATTTTGGCCAATTCCCCGGCGCGGCTACGGTGGCGGTTGGCAAGATGAATTTCGGGCGCGCCGTCCTGGATGAGCGCGTCGAGAATGGCGCGCGAAGCGCCCCCCGCGCCCAGCACCACCGCCGGGCCGGCCGACGATTTCCAGCCCGGTATCCCGGCGCGCAGATTTTCGATGAAGCCGTAACCGTCGGTGTTATGGCCGGACAAGGCGCCGTCGGGCCCGACCGTGACGGTGTTCACCGCGCCGATGCGCCGCGCCGCCGGATCGAGCATTTCCATCAGCGGCAGCGCCGCCTCTTTATGGGGAATGGTCAGATTGCAGCCGGCGAAGCCCTTCGACGCCAGCGCGCGCAAGGCGCCCGCCAAGCGGTCGGGCGGCACCGCCAGGCTTTCATAGCTGCCCTCGATCTTGTGCCGCTTCAGCCAGAAACCGTGCAACGCCGGCGACAGCGAATGCGCCACCGGCCAGCCCATCACGCCCGCCTTTTTCATGACGCAAGCGCGCCCTGGCCGCGCAGGAAATCGAGGAGCGGCAGCAGCGGCAGGCCTTCGATGGCGAAACGGTCGCCCTCGATCCGGGCCATGAGCTGCGCGCCCATTCCCTCGATTTGATAGGCGCCGACGCTCGCCAGCGCCCTTTCCCCGAGCGCCGCGAGATAATTGTCGAGAAAGGCGTCGCTGAAATCGCGCATGGTCAAGGCCGGGGTCTCGACCGCGCGCCACAAAACCGCGCCGTCGCGCAACACCGCCGCCGCCGTGGGCAGCTCGTGCCGCTTGCCGCGCAAGGCCTGGAGCTGGGCGCGCGCCACCGCCAGATCCTTGGGCTTGTCATACCATTGCCCGGCGCAGACCAGCATCTGGTCGGCACCGATCACCAGATCGCCCGGATATTTCGCGCAAGCGCGGCGCGCCTTGGTCTCGGCCAGCGCCAGCGCGCAATCCGCCGCCGAACGGTTCTCGCGGCGGAAGGAATCCTTGACCGCCTCCTCGTCGAGGCTCACCGGATAGGATTCGAAAGCCAATCCGGCGGCGGCCAGAATCCTGGCGCGGGAAGCGCTCGCCGAAGCCAGGATCAGTCCGGGCCGGTTTCGGGAAGCGGGCGCGTTCATGCATCCTCGCCGCGCTTGCGCGCCAGCAGCTTGAGGATGGCGGCGGCGGTTTCCTCGATCGAGCGGCGGGTGACGTCGATCACCGGCCATTGCCGGTCGGTGAAAAGCCGCCGCGCGGCGGCAACCTCGGCGCGCACCGCCTCGATGTCGGTGTAGTCGCTGCGGTCCTCGTGCTGGAGCTGGGTCAGCCGGTTGCGCCGCACCTGGATCAGCCTTTCGGGGTCGTTGGTCAAACCCACGATCAGCGGGCGGTCGGCGGTGAACAGCTCGGGCGGAAGGACGGCGCTCGGGACGATGGGCACATTCGCCGCCTTAACGCCGCGATTGGCGAGATAGATGCAAGTCGGCGTCTTCGAGGTGCGCGACACGCCGACCAGGATGACATCGGCGTCGTTCCAGCCGCGCGCCGCCTGGCCGTCGTCATGCGCCATGGCATAGGTCATGGCGTCGATGCGCTGGAAATACTCGCCGTCGAGCATGTGCTGCTGGCCCGGCAGGCCGCGGCTCTGGCTGCCGAGGAAGGATCCCAAGGCCGCGATCACCGGCTCGAGCACCGGAATGGCCGGCACTTGCAGCTTGCGGCAGCCCTCGACCAAGGGCCCGCGCAGCGTGTCGTCCACCAAGGTGTAGAGCACCACGCCGGGATTGGCGGCAACACCGTTCACCACCCGCTCGATCTGCGCCTTGGTGCGCACCATCGACCAGATATGCTCGATCGCCTCGGTGTTCTCGAACTGCACCAGGCAGGCACGCGCCACCGAATGGACGGTGTCGCCGGTTGAATCCGAAACGAGATGGAGATGGAAGCGGCTCATGGCCGGGCGGCGCCTTCCGCCGCCTGGGGACAAGGCGGTTGGCCGCCGGTATAAAAGGGCGGGCGGCGCCCCGCGCCGGTTTCGTCACCGCTGCGGCGGATTCCGCGCACAGCGTCATGGCCCCGGTATAATTCCGCAGGCTTCGCCGCAAGACGGGGATGAAACCGCGCGGCGCCGGTTTCTTGCTCCCAATCCCCGTTAGCGGCGGCGTGGTTTATCATGATAATTGCTGGGGTTTCTCAAGGCGTGGCGGGTCTTATCCGAATCTTATACACGGTTTCAACCGCCGCCCGCGAGGCGGACCGTCTTTTGCCGGGATAACCCGGCTGGCAGGATTAATCCCCCCGCCTCCACCCACCAACTACTACCTCAACCTTTAGATTCTTCTAAGGAAGAGGTAAGAGCAGTGAATGAAGAACCAGGCAGGAAAGCCGCTGCTCCAGGCCTTGGGTGGCGAGAGTGTTTCGCCGCCCCCCTGGTGGCTGATGCGCCAGGCCGGGCGTTATCTTCCCGAATATCGCGCGCTTCGCGAAAAAGCCGGGAGCTTTCTCGGTCTTTGCTACACGCCCGAGCTGGCGGCCGAAGTGACGCTCCAGCCGGTGAGGCGCTTCGGCATGGACGCGGCGATTTTGTTTTCCGATATTCTGGTGGTGCCCGACGCCTTGGGCCGCAAGCTGAGTTTCCGCGACGGCGAGGGTCCCTCGCTTGAACCGTTGAGCAAACCAAGCGAGCTCGGCGGGTCTTTGAACCCGGCCAGGCTCGAACCGGTCTATGCGGCGTTGCGCCTCGTCAAGAAACAGCTCTCCAGCCAAACCGCCCTGATCGGTTTCGCCGGCGGGCCCTGGACCCTCGCCTGTTACGTCATCGCCGGAAGCGGCGGCGATTTCGCCGCGGCCAGAGCTTGGTGCAAAACCGATCCCGCCGGGCTCGACCGCGTAATCTCGGTCCTGGCCGATGCCGCGGCTTCCCACCTCTCCGCGCAAATCGACGCCGGCGCCGAGGCGGTGCAGATTTTCGACAGCTGGGCCGGGCTGCTCACTGGCGAGGAATTCCGCCGCTGGGTGATCGCGCCTACTCAACGCATGGCCGAGAGCCTGAAGCGCAAGCATCCCAAGACGCCGATCATCGGCTTTCCGCGCAGTGCCGGGGACATGATCGGCGTCTATTTCGCCGAAACCGGCGTGAACGCGGTGAGCCTCGATCAGGGCGCGCGGCTCGACCGGGCGCATGAACTGCAAGCCCATGGCCCGGTGCAAGGCAATCTCGATCCCGCCCTGTTGGTTGCGGGCGGGGCCCGGATGGAAAAAGCGGTGCGGGATATTCTCGAAGCATTGGATTCGGGGCCCTTCGTCTTCAATCTGGGACATGGCATTCTGCCCGAGACCCCGGTCGAGCATGTGACCCGGCTCGGGGAATTGCTGCGCGGGGAGCGATGACGGAACGGATCGCGGTGGTGCTGTTCAATCTGGGCGCGCCCGATTCCTCGGCGGCGGTCGAGCCTTTCCTGTTCAACCTGTTCCACGACCGCGCGATACTCGATTTGCCCCAGCCGCTGCGTTACGCGGCGGCGAAATGGATCGCGCATCGCCGCGCGCCGGTGACGCGGCAGATCTACGCCCAGATCGGGAACGCCTCGCCCCTGAAGGCGAATACCGAGGCCCAGGCCTTGGCGTTGCGCGCGGCCCTGGGCGAGGGCTATCGCGTCTTCATCGCCATGCGTCACTGGCATCCCCGCGCGAGCGTGACGGCGGCCGCGGTCAAGGCCTGGAATCCAGGCGAGATCGTGCTGCTGCCGCTTTATCCGCAATTCTCCGGCACCACCACCGGTTCCTCGCTGGCGGATTGGCGCGAGGCGGCCTCCCGGGCCGGGATCAAAACGCCTTCGCGCCAGCTGTGCTGCTATCCGCAGGCGCCGGGATTCATCGCCGCCCTGGCGCGAATCCTGTCCGCCGAAATCGCGCGCGCGCCCTTTGGGCGCAAGCTGCGCGTGCTGCTCTCGGCGCATGGGCTCCCGAAGCGCATCGTCGAGCGCGGGGATCCCTATCAGTGGCAGGTCGAAGCCACCGCGGCGGCGTTGCGCGCGGCGCTGAAGCGTCCCGACATCGAGGCGCGCGTCTGTTATCAAAGCCGGGTCGGGCCGCTCGAATGGATCGGCCCTTCGACGGAAGCCGAAATCGCCCGCGCAGGATCCGAGGGCGTGGGGCTGGTGGTGGCGCCGATCGCCTTCGTCTCCGAACATTCCGAAACCCTGGTCGAGCTCGACATCGATTATTGCGCCCGCGCGCGGCGGGCCGGGGTCCCGTTCTATCTGCGCGCGCCGGCGGTGAGCACGGCGCCCGAATTCATCGCCGAGCTGGCGGCGCAAATACGCGCGGCGCCCAGGCCCGGCGAGGGCGCCCGCCGCTGCCCCGAGGGATTTACCGGTTGCGCGACGGCGCCCGCCGGAGCGATGCTCGGCGCATGAACGCCTTCATCCCGTTTTATCCCTGGCTCAAGGCGCTGCATATTTTGAGCGTCGTCGCCTGGATGGCGGGGCTCCTTTATTTGCCCCGGCTGTTCGTCTATCACGCCGGCGCCAAGCCCGGCTCCGAGGCTTCGGAAACCTTCAAGCTCATGGAACGCCGGCTGTCGCGCGTCATCATGCTGCCCGCCATGCTGGCGACCTGGGTCTTCGGGATTTTGCTGGCTTTCACGCCGGGCGTGGTGGATTGGACCGCAGGCTGGCTCCACGCCAAGATCGCCCTGGTCGTGCTCCTGACCGTGTTCCAGCATCTGCTTGGGCGCTGGCGGCTCGAATTGGCGGCCGATAAGCGCCCGCATGGGGCGCGCTTTTACCGCATCGCCAACGAGGCGCCGGCGGTTCTGCTGATCCTGATCGTCATCCTGGTGGTGGTGAAACCGTTCTAGCGGCACTCTAGGGTTTGACTCGGGCTGCGGTTTTCGCTAAGCCTTGGCGTCAGGATGCCCCGGTTTCCTCGAGGGGCGTCCGTTCCGACCACCCTCCCCCTCCGGATAGAAACGCGCGGCCCGCCCAACGGGTTGCCTTTTCCGGCAAATCCCCGCCCCGAAAACATCTTCCCCGCCGCGCCGCTTTATCCCGCAACGCCCCCCAACCCGGTTCCCCCCATGAATCTCCAAGAGCTCAAGAAAAAGACCCCGGCCGAATTGCTCAACTACGCCGAGGAATTGCAGATCGAAGCGGCGTCAAGTTTGCGCAAGCAGGAGCTGATGTTCGCGATCCTGAAAACGCTCGCCAGCAACGACCAGGCGATTTTCGGCGACGGCGTGTTGGAGGTGCTGCAAGACGGCTTCGGATTCCTGCGGAGCCCCGAGGCCAATTACCTGCCCGGCCCGGACGATATCTATGTGAGCCCGAGCCAGGTGCGCCGCTTCGGCTTGCGCACCGGCGACACCGTCGAAGGCGAGATCCGCTCGCCCAAGGACGGCGAGCGTTATTTCGCGCTGCTGAAGGTCAACAAGATCAATTTCGACGATCCGGAAAAGCTGAAGCATCGCGTCAATTTCGACAATCTGACGCCGCTTTATCCCGACGAGAAATTGAAGCTCGAGATGGACGACCCGACCAAGAAGGACCTGACCACGCGGGTGATCGATCTGATCGCGCCCCTGGGCAAGGGCCAGCGCGCGCTCATCACCTCGCCGCCGCGCACCGGCAAGACGGTGATGATGCAGAACATCGCCCATGCGATTTCGGCCAACAACAAAGAGGTTTATCTCATCGTCCTGCTGATCGACGAACGCCCCGAGGAAGTCACCGACATGGCGCGCTCGGTCAAGGGCGAGGTGGTGAGCTCCACCTTCGACGAGCCCGCCGTGCGTCACGTCCAGGTGGCCGAAATGGTGATCGAGAAGGCGAAGCGCCTGGTCGAGCACAAGCGCGACGTGGTGATCCTCTTGGATTCGATCACGCGTCTCGCGCGTGCCTACAACACCGTCGTGCCGAGCTCGGGCAAGGTTTTGACCGGCGGCGTCGACGCCAACGCGCTGCAACGCCCGAAGCGCTTCTTCGGCGCCGCGCGCAACATCGAGGAGGGCGGCTCGCTCACCATCATCGCCACCGCGCTCATCGACACCGGCTCGCGCATGGACGAGGTGATCTTCGAGGAGTTCAAGGGCACCGGCAATTCCGAAATCATTCTCGACCGCAAGGTGGCCGACAAGCGCACCTTCCCGGCGGTGGACATCACCAAATCCGGCACCCGCAAGGAAGAGCTGCTGGTCGACAAGGCGGTGCTTTCGAAGATGTGGGTTCTGCGGCGCGTGCTGATGCCGATGGGGCCGGTCGACGGCTTGGAATTCCTCATCGACAAGCTCAAGCAATCCAAGAACAACGCCGATTTCTTCGAGTCGATGAACACCTGAGGTCCGGCCGCTTTGAGAAGACGGCAAATCCGAAACCGGTCAGGTGCGCGGCAGGAACAGCAGGTCGACATAGCTCCCGTCCGGCACGCCGAGGCGCGCCAGGGCGTCCCGTTCGAGCGCCGGCGAGACGCCGCCGCGCGTCAGCCGGTGGGCGCGGTAGCCGAGCGCGTCCAGCTCCGTCAACAGCCCGGCCGCGCTGGCGCCGTGATGACGGAGGCCGGTTTCGGAGATCTCGACATAGAGCGCAGGGCGGCAGCGCGCGATGATCGCGCGCGCGCCGGCCAGGACGCGGCGCTCGGCGCCCTGAACGTCGATCTTGATCAACGACACGTTCGGCCAGCCGCGTTCGGCGGCGACGCCGTCGAGCGTGACGCCGGCGACGGCGATGCCTTGTTCGCCGAGCTGGTGATCGCCGGGATGATCCGGATTGAGTTCGAGGCGCACGGCGCCGGCTTTCTCGCAAGCCGCGGCGCGGATCGCGTCGACGCGGTCCGCCAGCCCGGACGCTTTCAGGCGGCGGGCGAGGCTGGTGAAATTGACCGGCTCGGGCTCGATGGCGATGACATGTCCCTCTGCCCCGACCCAGCGCGCGAAGCGGCCGGTGAAGAATCCGATATTGGCGCCGACGTCGATGACGGTGGTTCCCGGCGGAACGCAGACCCGCAGCCGGTCGATCAGCGGCGCTTCGACGATTTCCTTGTAGACGTCGTAGCTGCGCTCGAACGCCCATCGCCCGAGGCGGCTTTGCAACAGGCCGGTCTTGCGCAGCGTCGCGAACGACGCCAGCAGCGCGGCCTGCGCCGCGCGCCGCCAGGCCGGGCCATCGAGAGAGAACTTCAAGCATCACCCCGCGCCGGAAGCAGTAAGGCCACGGCCCGGCGGGCGCAAGACCCCAGCCTTGCCGCGGGACGGCGCCGGGGGGATCGGGGCGCATGAACGGGATGTTCGCCGACCGCCGCGGCTGGGTCATGCTGTTCTTCCTGCCGCTGGTGTTCTTCGCGGCGGAATGGGTGTTGCGCACCCACGCCACGCCCTATTGGCTGTGGTTCAACACCGACAACTATCTCTATCTGCTGAGCGGGATGAACCTGCTCGAGGGCACGCCGCTCGCCGCCTATCAGCATCCCGGCGCGCCGCTTTCGGTGTTGACCGCGCTTTCCATCTGGCTTTCGGGCGCGGGATCGCCCGGCGCCATCGCCGACACGGCTTTCACCAATTCCGAGAGGCTGATGACCCATGTCAGCACGGCGATGCTGGCGCTCGACGCCGGGGCGCTGTGGCTCTTGGGCTATGTCGCGTGGCGGCGTTGCGGCGCGCTGATTCCGGCGCTCTTGGCCCAGACGGCGCCGTTCCTGTCGATGCTGACGCTCAAATTCGGCGTCGAGGTCGAGCCCGAGCCGCTGCTGCTGTTTTCGGCATTGGCGCTGGGCGCGGCGCTGATCGAGGAAAGCGCAGAGCCTCGGCGCGGCACGCTGTGGGCGATGGCCTTCGCGGTCGCGTTCGGCGCCGCCAGCAAGGTGACCTTCGCGCCTTTGGGCCTGGCGCCGCTGATCCTGATCGAGGGCTGGCCCCGGCGCTGGGGCTATCTCTGGCGCGCGGCGCTGATCTTCGCGGTGTTGATGCTGCCCTTGGCGGGCAGCCTGGGGCCGATGTGGGAGTGGTTTTCGGGCGTGGCGGTGGGCAGCGGCGGCTATGGCGGCGGCGCGCATACGGTGATCAACCCCGCCCGCTATCCGCATGATTTCATCAAATTGTTTTTCGCCCGGCCGATTTTCTTCCTGGTGTTCTTCGCGGGGTTCGCGGCGTTGCTGTGGCTCCGGCGTTTCGGAAAATCCAACCGGGGCGCGCGCGGGCTGCTGGCCGTCATGGCGGCGCAGTTCGTGCAAGTGGCGCTGGTCGCCAAGCACCCGAGCGGGCATTACATCCTGCCGGCGCTGGAGCTTTCCGGGCCGGCGCTGGCGTTTCTGTGGCTGGCCTTGAGCGCAGCACCCCGCTTTTCGCCCGGGCGGGCCACGCCCTGGTTCGGTCGCGCCTTCGCCCTGGTGCTGGCGCTGATCCTGGGCTTCCAGTCTTTCGCCTTCGCCCGCCAGGACCGGGAAATGCGCCGCGAAAGCGCGGGCGCCAAATCGATCGACATGGCGCGCGATTTCCCGTCTTGCGCCCAGGTTTATTATTTCATGGCCTCCTCGCTCGCCGAGGTCTGGTTCTACAACGACAGCTATTCGGGCGGCCATTATGCCGCGCGGCTCAAATCCCTTTTGCCGGCGAACGCGTATTTCTCGGTGCCGTGGGAAAATGGCCTGCGCGACTGGGACGGCCCGGCCGAGCCCGCGGATCTGCTGAAGCGCTATCCCTGCGTGGCGCTCCGCAGCGCCGAACCCGGCGCCGTGGAGGGCCTCGCGACGCTGTTCGGCCACGCTTTCGACAAGACGTCGCGCTGCCAGGCCGGCAGCGAGACCATCCTGGTCGAGGGCGCTCTTTGTCCCGGGATCAAACCGTGAAGACGGTCGAGCCGGTGGTCTTGCGCGCCGCCAAATCGGCCTGCGCCCGGGCCGCGTCTTTCAGCGGATAGGTCTGGTTGACCTCGATTTTTATCTTCTTTTTCAGCACGAGATCGAACAGCTCCTTGGCGCCGGCGCGCATCTCCTTGGGATCGGCGCCGTAAGTGCCGAGGGTCGGGCGCGTGACATAGAGCGAGCCCTTCTGCGCCAGAAGCCCGAGATTGAGCGGCTCGACCGGGCCCGAGGCCTGGCCGAACAGCACCACCAGGCCGAGGGGCCTGAGACAGTCGAGCGATTTGAGGAAGGTGTCCTTGCCGACGGAATCGTAGACCACCGGCACTTTCTTGCCGCCGGTGATCTCGGCCACGCGCTTCACGAAATCCTCGCGGGTGTAGACGATCGGGTGGGCGCAGCCATGCGCCTTGGCCAGGGCGGCCTTGTCGTCGCTGCCAACCGTGCCGATGACGGTGGCACCCAGCGCCTTGGCCCATTGGCAGGCGATCAAGCCCACGCCCCCCGCCGCGGCGTGGAACAGGATGGTGTCGCCCTTCTTCACCTTGTAGGTGCGGCGCAGCAGGTATTGCGCGGTCAAGCCCTTGAGCATCATCGCCGCCGCGGTGATGTCGCTGATGCCCTTGGGGAGCGGCACCAGCCGGTGCGCCGGAAGGTTGCGGGTTTCGGAATAAGCGCCCAAGGGGCCGCTGCCGTAGGCGACGCGCTGGCCGGGCTTGAAGTCCTTTACCCCCGCGCCCACTTCCTCGACCACGCCCGCGCCTTCGAGGCCGAGCCCGCTGGGGAAGGTGACCGGATAAACGCCGGCGCGGCTGTAGATGTCGGTGAAGTTCAAGCCCACCGCGGTGTGGCGCACGCGCACTTCGCCCGGGCCGGGCTTGCCGAGCTGGACCTCTTCCCATTTCAAAACTTCGGGACCGCCGGTCTGGTAAAAGCGAATGGCATGGGTCATGGCTGATTTCCTCTGGTTTTGGGTGGGGGCTCAGGCCCCGAGATGCCGCTTGAAGAATTCGGCGCTGCGCCGGTTGGCCTCGCCGGCCGCCTGCTTGTCATAATGCTTGCCGCCGGTGCGCGCGAAGGCGTGATTGCAAGCGGGGTAGTCGTAGATCGTGACGTTGGAATTGCCCTTGAGCCCGGCCTTGACCGCGGCTTGCGCCGGGGGCGGTACGAATTCGTCCTTGCCGGCGATGTGGAGCAGGAGCGGCTTTTCGATCTTGGCGGCTTCGCCCAGCATGTCTTGGATGCCGACGCCGTAATAGCCGACGCTGCAATCAACGTCGCTGCGCGCCGCCATGAGATAAGCGAGCTTGCCGCCGAGGCAATAGCCCACCGCGCCCACCTTGCCCGAACAGGCGGGATGCTTGCGCAAAACCGCGAGAGCGGATTTCAGATCCTCCACGCCCTTGTCGGCGTCGAACCGGCCGAAATACCCGACCGCCAGCTTCCAATCGGCCTCGGTCTCGTCGGTCAATTGCACGCCGGGCTTCATCCGCCAGAACAAATCGGGGCAGAGCGCGGCGTAACCTTGCGCCGCGAGCGCGTCGGCAATGCCGCGCATCACCGCGTTGACGCCGAAAATCTCCTGGGCGACGACGACGCCCGGCCCCTTGCCCGATTTGGGCAGCGCCAGATAAGCGGAAAACCCGCCGCCATCGGCGGCCTTGATGGTGATCTCGGCCACTTTGCCCCCGTTTGGGTCGCCGTTACCGGGCGTTTATTGGAGGCCAATTTAGCCGGGCCGCGGGCGCTTGTCAGCCCGCTCGCATTCTCACAGCAGAATGGCGCCTTCCAATTGGAGCAGCCGCCGCTTGGTCTCGATGCCGCCGGGCCCGCCGCGCGAAGCGCGGTAAAGCAATAAAGCGCCCTCAAGCTGCAACAGCCGCCGCTTGGTCTCGATGCCGCCGGGGCGCTAAATCCGGTGAGCGCGCCGTCCGAAGCCACCACCCGGTGGCAGGGGATCAGGATCGGGATCGGGTTGCGGCCGCAGGCCTGGCCGACATAACGGGGCGAAAGCCCGAGCTCGCGGGCAAGCTCGCCGTAGCTGCGCGTCTTGCCGTAGGGGATGTCGATGAGCGCTTGCCACACCAGCCTTTCCGTGGCCGAACCCCGGGGCGCGAGCGCCAGATCGAAGACGCGCCGTTTGCCCGCGAAATAGGCCGCGAGCTGGCGCTTGGCGTCGCTCAGCGCAGCGGTCGGCTTGCCCGAGGAACGGCCGCCCCATTCGAGCGCCGCGATGCGGCCCTCTATCTCGACCAAGGCGAGGAACCCGAACGGGCTGTCGCAAACGAGCCGCGCCGCCGGGCTCAGCTCGGCTTGAGCGTCGCCGCGAGGTCCCCGGGCTTCACGATCGGCAAGGAGCATGTCGGACCCTCGCAAATATAAGCGGTCGCCATGCCGCCTTGCTGGCTTTTGCCGGCGGCGGGGTGGCCCGGAGGAAGCTTACGCCCCGGCGCGATGACTGCAAGCACCCTGTTGGGGAGGCTCTCCTCGAACACCGCGCGCAGCAACGCCTCCGCGTCTTTTTTCCCGCGCTCGCCGACGATCGCGATCTGCAATCCGTGCTCGATGAATTCGCGCGCCGCCAGCAGCGTGGCGTGGCCGAAGGGATTGCGCGAAACCTCGCCCGAAAACGCCGCGAAGAGTTTTTGGCAACGCTCGCGATGGATATCCTCGCCGGTGAGAAAGAACAGCCGCGCCAGATTGATCGCCATGGTCCCGTTGCCCGAGGGCGCCGGTCCGTCCGACGCCTGTTTGGCGCGCAGGATGAGCGCCTCGGCATCGGATGATGCGGTGAAATATCCCCCGGCGGATTCATCCCAATAATATTGGGCGCAGGTTTTTTCCCAGGCAAGCGCGCAAGCGAGAAAATTTTCATCGCCGGTGGTTTCATAAAGCGCCAGCGCCGCCGCGATCATCTGCGCGTAATCGTCGAGGAGCCCCAGGTTCTTGGCGCGGCCGGCGCGGAAGGAATGGAGCAGCCTGCCGCCACTTTCCATCCGCGACACGACGAAGGAAAAAGCGCGTTTGGCGAGATCGAGCCATTCGGGCTTGGCAAAACTCGCCGCCGCTTCGGCTAGGCTCGCGATCATCATGCCGTTCCAATCGGCGAGCGCCTTGTCGTCGAGGCCGGGGCGAATGCGTTTTTCTCTGGCCGCCAGCAATATCGCGCGATCTTTCACCAATCCTGCTTCCGCCGCCGCGTCGCTGAGCTCGATATTATTCAATCTATTCAATATGTTATGACCTTCCCAATTGCCCGCCGGGGAAACGTCGTAGATTTTCTTGAAAGCTTCGGCACGCGGGCCGAGAGCCGCATCGATCTCGGCTTCGGACCAGACATAGAATTTGCCTTCCTCATGCTCGCTATCGGCGTCGAGGCTCGAGGCGAATCCGCCTTCGGGCAAAACCATTTCACGTTCGAGCCAGGCGACGGTTTCGGCGACGCGCGCGGCGTAAAGCGGCTTGCGCGTCTCCTTCCACGCCTCGGTCAAGAGGCGGATCAGCAGCGCGTTGTCGTAAAGCATTTTCTCGAAATGCGGCGCGAGCCAGCGCGCATCGGTCGAATAGCGCGCGAAGCCGCCGCCGGCGTGATCGTAGATGCCGCCCTGGCAAATATGATCGAGCGTCAACAGAAATGCCTCGCGCATCGCGGCGTTGCGGGCGCGCTTCCAGCCGCGCCACAACAGATCCAAAAGCGGCGCTTGCGGGAATTTAGGCGCCTCGCCGATGCCGCCATGAACGCCGTCGACCGCGCGCAGCAAGCCCTCGGCCACGCGCGCGCCCAGATCGCCCGGGAAGCCTTCGCCCTTTTCGGGCGCGGCCAGTTTTTGCAAGGCCGCGCGCAAGCCGTCGGCGTTGCTTTGCACCTTGGCCCGGTCGCGCGCATAGATTTCGGCGATGCCCTTCAGCACGTCGGCGAAAGCGGGCCGGCCCCAGCGCGCATCGGGCGGGAAATAGGTCCCGCCCCAGAACGGCTCGCCGGCGGGGGTCAGGAACATGGTGAGCGGCCAGCCGCCCTGCTCGCCCAACAGCATCAGCGCGTGCTGGTAGATCGCGTCGAGATCGGGCCGTTCCTCGCGGTCGACCTTGATGTTGACGAAACGCTCGTTCATGAGCGCGGCGATATCGGGCTTCTCGAAGCTCTCATGCGCCATGACATGGCACCAATGGCAGGCGGCATAGCCGACCGACAGCAGGATCGGCTTGTCTTCTTGTTTGGCGCGGTCGAGCGCGTCCTTGCCCCAGGGCTGCCAATGCACCGGATTGTCGCGGTGTTGCAGGAGATAAGGACTGGTCTCCTGGCCGAGGTTATTGTGATTCACGGCTGCGCCCGTGGGAGGCTGTTGCGCGTCACTCGGGCTCGAAATTGGCGCCGAAGACGCCGGGCTCGGGGCCCCAGAGATAAAGCGAATCCTCGGGCGGGTGATCCTCCGCCTTCCACGAGCCGTCGGCCGGGATCTGGTCGATGTCGCAGAAATATTCGGCCATGCTCATCCACGGGTCGCGCAGATAGTGGAAGAAGTTCGAGCCCAGCACGTGGCGGCCGAAGCCCCAGCCGTTCTTGTAGCCGGCTTCCATCACCGTCTTGGCGCCCATGCCGATCTCGTCGGGCGAGGCCACCTCGAAGCTGGCGTGGTGGAAACCCGGCCGGCCGTCGGCCAAGAGCGCCACCACGTGATGGTCACCGCCGCCCGGCAAGTGAAGGAACGCGATGATGCCGGGCACGCGGTCGGCCAATTTCATGCCCAAGACGTTGATGTAGAAATCGGTCATCTTGTCGAGCGAGGGCGTGTGCAGCAGCACATGGCCCAAGCGATGCGGCCGCACATCGTGGCGCTTGGGCGCGCCCCGGCCCGGACGGCCATAATGGCCGGGATTGTTGATGGCGAAGGCCTCGCTCTTGCGCCAGGGCTTGGGGCTTTCGGCGCGCACATTGATGGGGTTGCCGTCGGGGTCCATGACCCAGAGCCCGCCGCCGAAGACGTTATGCGGCGCGTCCATTTCCTTGAGCCCGCGCTCCTTGAGCCTCGCGCGGATCGCGGCCAGGCCCTTTTCGTCGCCGCCGAAGCGGATGTGGTTCAAGCGCTTCTTCTTGCCTTCGACCAGGAAGACCTGGTCCTGGTCGCGGCCTTCGCAGCGGAACACCAGCGCGTCCTCGCGCTCGGCCGGGATCAGGCCGAATGTGGAATAGAATTTATGCCCGGCCTTTAAATCGGGCACGGTCAGGGCGTAGCTCAACAGCGATTGCACCGACATCGCGATCCTCCAATCCGGCCTTTAAGCCGGGCCGGTTTGGCCAAGTTTATATCCCCCAATGCCGGATTTTGCATCACACTCGCGGAGCACCATGAAAGACGGCGACACTATTTATGCGTTTTCGACCGCGCCGGGCCGGGCGGCGATCGCGGTGCTGCGCCTTTCGGGCCCGGATGCGGGCGGGGCGCTCAAGGCCTTGGGTGGAAAACTGCCCAAGCCGCGCCAGGCCGCGGTGATGATCTTTGCCGATCCCCGATCGGGCGAGGCCATCGACCGCGGCATCGCGCTTTATTTCCCGAAGCCTTCAAGCCACACCGGCGAGGACATGGCCGAGCTCCATCTTCATGGCGGGCGCGCGGTGGCGGATGCCGCGCTCGAAGCGCTGGGCGCCATTCCGGGCCTGCGTCTGGCCGAGCCGGGCGAGTTCACCCGCCGCGCCTTTTTGAACGGCAAGCTCGATCTGACCGAGGCCGAGGGCATGGCGGATCTGATCGCGGCCGAAACCTCGGGCCAACGCCGCCAGGCCTTGCGTCAGATGTCGGGCGAAACCGGAAAGATTTACGAGGATTGGCGGCGCCGGATTTTGCTCGCCCAGGCGCGGCTCGAAGCCGAGATCGATTTTCCCGAGGAAGGCCTGCCGGAAAACCTGCGCAAGGCGGCCGCCGCCGAGATCGCGACGCTGGCGGCGGAGATCAAAGAGGCGCTTGAAGATAAACGCGGCGGCGAGATTCTGCGCGAGGGATTCCAGGTAGCGATACTGGGCCCGCCCAATGCCGGGAAATCGAGCCTGATGAACGCGCTGGCGCGGCGCGAGGTGGCGATCACGTCGGAGACCGCCGGCACCACGCGCGACGTGATCGAGGTGGCGCTCGATCTCGGCGGGTATCCGGTGATCCTGGCCGACACCGCGGGCTTGCGCGAATCCTCCGACGCGGTCGAGGAGGAGGGGGTGCGCCGCGCGCGCAAGCGGGCGGAGGCCGCCGATTTGAAGCTCGCCGTGCTCGACGCAAGCAAGCCGGGCGAAGCGAAGGCGCTCGGCGGGTTTTTCGGCGGCGCCACGCTGGTGGTCGCCAACAAGATGGATTTGAACCCGAAGGACGGGGCCGCCTGGGCCGACGCCTTGGGATCGGGCAAGGCGGTGCGGATTTCGGTCAAGACCGGCCGAGGCTTGGCCGAGGTGGAATTGAGGCTGCGCGAGGAAGTGGCGGCAAGACTCTCATCGGGGAACGCGCCGCTCATCACCCGCGCGCGCCACCGCCAGGCGCTCGAGGAATGCGCGGCTTCGCTCGCGCGCTTTCCCGGCATCACCGCGCCGGAGCTCGCCGCCGAGGAATTGCGCCGCGCGGTCAGAGCCTTAGGCCGCGTCACCGGCAGGGTCGAGGTGGAGGATCTGCTCGACGTGCTGTTCCGCGAATTCTGCATCGGTAAATGAGTCCATGAAGAGCAGACGAATCGGCCCGTGTGCAAGATCAGGCCAAGTCAAAATCAAGAACATATTGTGATTTATGCGGTGAGGTACCACATCATATAGTATTAGTTCCCGGGACGTTCCAAGCCCGAATCGTTTATGTTGAACAAGATATAGGCTGCCCGATGTTTTATTGGACTATTACTTTGACTATTGCCGATAATTTGCGCATTGGTTAACGCATTACTAATGAATACTTAATAAAAGGTTAAAGCATGCCTGGAAAAGCGCCAGGGATTTTCCGGAGATTTCCGGGCCAAGCCGCGAGTGTTTCACGTGAAACATTCCGGCCTGTCCCCTAGATTGCGCCTCCATGGACTCCCGCGCGCCTCATCGCTTCGACGTCATTGTCATCGGTGGCGGCCATGCCGGCTGCGAGGCGGCCGACGCGGCGGCGCGGCTTGGCGCCAAGACGCTGTTGCTCACGCACAGCAAGGGCACGATTGGAGAAATGTCGTGCAACCCGGCGATCGGCGGCCTGGCCAAGGGGCACCTTGTACGCGAGATCGACGCGCTCGACGGATTGATGGCGCGCGTCATCGACCGCGCCGGAATTCAATTCCGCGTCTTGAACCGCAGCAAGGGCCCCGCCGTGCGCGGACCGCGCGCCCAGGCCGACCGCAAGCTCTACCGCAACGCCATGCAGGAATTGCTGGCCGAGCGCGGCAATCTTTCCATCCGCGAAGCCGCTGCCGAGGATTTGATTTTGGATTCCGCCGGCGCCGCCGCCGGCGTGGTGACGGGAACGGGCGAGCGGGTTGCCGCCGGCGCCGTGGTCATCACCACCGGCACTTTCCTGCGCGGGCTCATCCACATCGGCGAAGAGAAAATTTCGGCGGGCCGCGTCAACGAGGCGCCGTCGGTGGGATTGGCGTTGACGCTCGCGCGGCGCGATTTCCGCCTGGGCCGGCTCAAGACCGGAACGCCGCCGCGGCTTGACGGCCGCACCGTCGATTGGGCGGCGCTCGAAGCCCAGAAGGGCGACGACCCGCCGCCGCCGTTTTCGTTTTTGACATCGCGCATCACCACCCGGCAGATCGATTGCGCCATCACCGGCACGACCCGGGCGAGCCACGATTTGATCCGCGCCAATCTCCACCGCGCGCCGGTCTATTCGGGCCAGATCGAAGGCATCGGCCCGCGCTATTGCCCGTCGATCGAGGACAAGGTGGTGCGTTTTTCGGAACGGGATCGCCATCAGATTTTCCTCGAGCCCGAGGGGCTCGACGACGACACGGTTTACCCGAACGGCATTTCGACCTCGCTGCCCCGGGAAATTCAGGCCGAACTTTTGAAGACCATTCCCGGCCTCGAAAATGCCCGCATGATCCGGCCGGGCTACGCGATCGAGTATGATTTCGTCGATCCGCGTGAATTGGGCGCGAGCCTCGAAACCCGCCGTGTCGCGCGGCTTTTCCTGGCCGGGCAGATCAACGGCACCACCGGATACGAGGAAGCGGCGGCGCAGGGAATTTTGGCCGGGCTCAACGCCGCGCTGGCGGTTTCGGGCGGCGCTCAATTCACGCTCGACCGCGCCAGCTCTTATATCGGCGTGCTCATTGACGATCTCGTGACCAAGGGCACCGAAGAGCCTTATCGCATGTTCACCTCGCGCGCCGAATACCGCCTGGTCTTGCGCGCCGACAACGCCGATCAGCGCCTGACGCCGCTGGGGCTCGATCTGGGCTGTGTCGGGAAGGAGCGGGCGGAGAGCTTCGCCGCCAAGGAAGCGGCTCTGTCCCGGGGAAGGGAACTGGTCCGCCGCTTGGAAATGAGCCCCTCGGCCTTGCGCCGCTTCGGCCTGAGCGTGAATGCCGACGGCGTCAGCCGTTCGGCATCCGAGCTTTTGGCCTATCCCGGCATCGATCTCGCGCGGCTTTCCGCCATCTGGCCCGAGCTCGCCTCGATTCCCGCTTCTATCGCCGAGCAGATCGAGATCGACGGCCGTTACGCCGGATATCTCGAAAGGCAGGAACAGGAGATCGCCGCTTTCCGCCGCGACGAGGCGCTCGCTCTGCCGCGCGATCTCGATTACGCGGCGGTCGGCAGCCTTTCGGCCGAAATCCGCGGCAAGCTTTCCATCGCCCGGCCGGAAACCCTGGGCCAGGCGGCGCGGGTTTCGGGCGTGACGCCGGCGGCGCTGGTGGCGTTGCTGCGCCATGTCCGGCGCGGGCGGGATCTGCCGGTTCCGGCGTGAGTTCCGGTCCGGAAGCGCCGCCCCATGTAAGGCCGCTCGCTTCCCGCTTGGGCGCTTCGGGCTTTGCCAATATCTCCGGTGTTTCACGTGAAACCATGGCCCGGCTCGAGGCCTATGTCGGCCTGCTCACGGTATGGAACCGGCGCATCAATTTGGTCGGGGCCAGCACCATGGGCGATGTCTGGCGCCGCCATATCCTCGATTCAGCCCAGCTCTTTCCGCTTTTGCCGGGAAAACCCCGTGTGGTGGTGGATATCGGCAGCGGCGCCGGCTTGCCGGGGCTGGTGCTGGCGATCATGGGGGTTCCCGAAATCCATTTGATCGAAAGCGACCAGCGCAAGGCGGCGTTTTTGCGCGAGGCCAAGCGGGTGGTGGAGGCGCATAACGTCACGATTCACGCCCAGCGCGCCGAGAAAATAGGGGGTTTGAGGGCCGATGCGGTCATTGCCAGGGCGGTGGCGCCCCTCGATCAACTCCTCTATATAGCGGAACCATTCCTCACTTCTCATAGCTATTGCCTGTTCCTCAAGGGCAAGGCGGCGGAGGCGGAGCTGAACGAGGCGCGCAAGACCTGGCGGATCGAGGCCGAAACCCTGCCGAGCCGCGCCGATCCGGCCGGAATCGTGCTGCGCCTGGGCAATGTTTCACGTGAAACAATCGAGTCGGGCCATGGCCGCTAGGGTCATCGCCATCGCCAACCAGAAGGGCGGGGTGGGCAAAACCACCACCGCGGTCAATCTGGCCACCGCGCTGGCGGCGGCGGGCGAAAAGGTGCTGCTGATCGATTTCGACCCGCAAGGCAACGCCTCGACCGGGCTCGGCATTTCCCGCCAGGCGCGCAGCGTCACCGCCTATCAGCTGCTGTCGGGCGAAAAATCGCTTTCCGCCGCCATTCTCCCCACCGCCGTGCCGCGGTTGTCGGTGGTGCCGGCCTCGGTCGAGCTGGCCGGGGCCGAACTCGAGCTGGTTGACGAGGATCGCCGCGAATTCAAGCTGCGCGACGCGCTCGAAGGCGGTTTGGGCGGCTTCGCCTATGTGCTGATCGATTGCCCGCCTTCGCTCGGGCTTTTGACCTTGAACGCCCTGGTCGCGGCGCAAGCGGTGCTGGTGCCGCTGCAATGCGAGTTCTATGCCCTCGAAGGCCTCTCGCATCTCATGCACACCATCGAGCGGGTCAAGAACAGCCTCAACCCCGGCCTCGAAATCCAGGGCGTGGTGCTGACCATGTTCGACAAGCGCAACAATTTGTCCGACATGGTCGCGGCCGATGTGCGCCAGCATTTCGGGTCGAAGGTTTACGAAACCGTGATCCCGCGCAATGTGCGCATCTCCGAGGCGCCGTCGCACGGCAAGCCGGTGCTGCTCTACGATTTCCTCTGCCCGGGCGCCCAGGCCTATGTCCATCTGGCGGGCGAGGTGTTGCGCCGCGAGCGGGCGCTGGCGTCGTGACCGGGCGCCCATGAAAGAGAATCGGGCATGAGCGAGCCCGCCAAGAAACGCGGCCTCGGCCGCGGCCTCTCCGCGCTGCTGGGCGAGGAAAAAACGCCGCCCGAGCCGGGAGCCAAGGGCGAGTTGCGGCTCAGGATCGACCAGGTCCATCCCGGCCGTTTCCAGCCGCGCAAGAATTTCGGCGACGAGAGCATGAAATCCCTGGTCGACAGCGTCATCGCCCAGGGCGTGCTCCAGCCCATCCTGGTGCGCCCGCATCCCTCGAAGCCGGGCGCGTTCGAAATTCTCGCGGGCGAACGGCGCTGGCGCGCGGCGCAGAAGGCGCGGCTCCACGAGGTTCCGGCGGTGGTGCGCGATCTCGGCGACCGCGAGGCGCTGGAAATCGCGCTGGTCGAGAACATCCAGCGCCAGGATCTGACGCCCATCGAAGAGGCGTTTGGCTACCAGCGCCTGATCGACGAGTTCAAGCACACCCAGGAGGCGCTTGCTTCGGCGCTGGGATTGTCGCGCAGCCACATCGCCAACACGCTGCGGCTGTTGGGCCTGCCCGACGCGGTGCAGAAGATGCTCGGCGACGGCCGGCTCTCCGCCGGCCATGCGCGCGCGCTCGTGACATCGCGCGACCCGCTCGCGCTCGCCAAGCAAATCATCGCGCAGGAAATGAGCGTGCGCGAGGCCGAGGGGCTCGTCAAAACCGAACACGGTTCCGGCAAGGGAAAAAGCCCCGCGCGCAAAAGCCCCGACACGCTCGCGATCGAGCGCGAGCTGTCGCGCCATCTCGGCCTCAAGGTCGCGATCGCCCACGGCGCCAAGGGCGGCACGCTGACCATACGTTATTTATCGCTCGATCAATTAGACGAGATTCTCAAGAAGCTGCGGGCGAAACGCTGAGGGTGGGGCTCGCGGGTTTCAGGCCTTGGCGCGTGCCGCGCCGAGGGCGCCGCGCGCGATGCGCAACAGCGCCGCGCGGGTGAGGGTCTCGGCCGGCATGCCGCTGCTTTTGACCCGGATCTCGGTCTCGGTGAGCGCGCCCAGCACGGAGGCCGCGCGCCGGGGCGGCCACAGCCGGAGCTGGCGCTTGAAGCGCTCCTTCACCTTGAAGAAGAGCGGCGGGCGCAAAGAGGCTATCGCGTCCTCCTCGGAGCCGCCCGAGGCCAGCTTCGCCCCGGCGCGGTGCAAGCGCTCGAAATGCCGCATCGCCGCGCGCAATATGCGCACCGGCGCTTCGCCCTCGGACAGCGCGCGGTGGAGCGCGCGCTCGAACCCCGCCGTGTCGCCCTCGGCCGCGCCCAGCACCACGTCGTCGAGCGATAGCTCGGCGCTGTCGCCGACCACGCTCGCCGCGTCCTCGAAGCCGATCTTGCCGCCGTCGCCCGCATAAAGCGCGAGCTTCTCCAATTCCCGCCGGCTCATCATGCGGTCGCCGCCCAAGGACGCGACCAGATATTGCACCGCCGCCGCGTCGGCCGTAACCCGGTGCGCGCCCAGCACCTCGCGCACCAGCGCCTCGATCTCGCGCGGCCCGTCGAGATAACAGGCGATGCAGGCGGCGTTGGATGCCCCCTCGAAGGCGCGGCGCAAGGCCGAGCGCGGCTTCAAATCGCCGGCCTCGACCAGCAGGAAACTATCGCCCGGCGGCGCGTCCTTGAGGAACGCGGCCAAGGGCGCCCCCGCCGCGTCGCCGGCTTCCCGTATCCAAATGAGCCGCCGCCCGCCCAGAAGCGAGAGCTGCGCCGATTCGTCGCGGAGCCGGGCCGGTTTCGCGCCCAAATCCTCGGCCGGAAGATAGACCACGCGGAAGGCGTCCCGGATGTCGGGCACGACGGCGCGGGCGAGCGTTCCGGCGCGCTCGGCCACCAGGCCGCGGTCGGGGCCGTAGATCAGGCAAGCCCGCGCCGCCTTGTCGGGGGATTTGAGGAAAGCGGCGATGCGCTGCCGCTCGAGCTTCAAGGATGCCTCAGTTCGAGGATGCGCGCCGGTTGCGCATGAACAGCGAGAGGTTCATCACCATGTCGTCGCTGACGTCGTAGAGGGCGCGCTGGCTCGCATCGTCCTGCGCCACCTGGGTGGCGTAGCCGTCCGGCTCGATGTTGAAGGCGCTGACGGTGTGGCTGCGGCCGCTGAACAGCGCGGCGCCATCCGGCCCGGTCAGGTCGTAATGGGCGACGGCGTCGATCTGGCCGCGCACCGAGGTGGCGTTGCGCTGGATGCCCAAATCGCCGCGCGCCACGGTGATCGTCGTCCTGAGCGTGTAGCGCACGGGCATGTCGACGCCGCGCGGATTGAGCTTTTCGCGCAAATTGAGCGCGAGTATCTGGCCGGCCCGGTCGGGGATCGGCGCGACCTTGATCGCCGCCAGATCGGGGTCATAGGCGCCGGCGGTGCGCCCGGCGTAAAGCGGGTGGAAGCCGCAGCCGCAAAGCGGCGCCGCCGCCAAGGCGGCCAGCAACGCGCGCCTAGACCACGACATTGACGATCCGGTTCGGCACGACGATGGTCTTGCGCGGCGTCTTTCCGCCGAGCGCGCCGATCACATTGGGCAAAGCCAGCGCCGCGGCTTGGGCCGCGTCCTCGCTGGCGTCGCGCGGCAACTCGACCGTGCCCCGGAGCTTGCCGTTCACCTGCACCGCGAGCGTCACCGTCTCGGCCAGGACCAAGGCCGGGTCGGCCTTGGGCCAAGGCTCGTCGGCGAGAATTCTTTCATGCCCCAGCGCCTGCCACAATTCCTCGGCGAGATGCGGCATCATCGGCGCGAGGAGGCGCACCACCGCCTCGATCGCCTCGCGCAAAACCGCGCCCGAGGCCAGGGCCTTCTCCTCGATGGCGTTGGTGAGCTCGCGCAGCCGCGCCACCGCCTTGTTGAAATGAAAGCGGTCGAGATCCTCGGTCACGAAGGCAATGGTCTGGTGGGTCACGCGGCGCAGCCCCTGGTCGTCTCCGGTCGGGTCGTTGGGCATTTTGGCACCGGGCGGCGGCAAGGGCGAGGGTCTTTCTGACACCAGCCGCCACAGCCGGTTGACGTAGCGCCAGGCGCCCTCGATGCCCGCATCGGTCCATTCCAGATCGCGCTCGGGCGGGCTGTCGGAGAGGAGATAGAGCCGCGCCGTATCGGCGCCGAAGGCCTCGACGATGGTCTCGAGCCCGACCACGTTCTTCTTGGATTTGGACATTTTCTCGAGCCGGCCCACGGTCACGGTTTCGCCGCCGGGGCCGGTGAGGCGCCCGCCTTCGTCGCGCCGCACCTCCTCGGGAAAGAGCCAACGGCCATCCTTGTCCTGATAGGTCTCGTGGCAGACCATGCCCTGGGTGAACAGCCCGGCGAAGGGTTCCTCGATCTTCCAATAGCCGCAACGCTCCAAGGCGCGGGTGAAGAAGCGCGAATAGAGCAGATGCAGCACGGCGTGCTCGATGCCGCCGATATACTGGTCGACCGGCATCCAGTATTGGACGTCCCGGGTCTCGAAGGCCTTGTCCGAGCGCGGCGAACAGAACCGCGCGAAATACCAGGAGCTCTCGAAGAAGGTGTCGAAGGTGTCGGTCTCGCGCTCGGCGGGGCCTTTGCATGCGGGGCAGGCGACGTGTTTCCAGGTCGGGTGGCGGGCGAGCGGATTGCCCGGCTGGTCGAATGTCACGTCATCCGGCAGCGTCACCGGCAAATCCTTTTCCGGCACCGGCACGATGCCGCATCGGGCGCAATGGATCACCGGGATCGGGCAACCCCAGTAACGCTGGCGCGACACGCCCCAATCGCGCAAACGCCAGACGACGGCGCCCGCGCCCGATTTCAACGCCTCCAGTTTCTTGATGGCGGCGCGCTTGGCCGCCTCGACATCGAGCCCGTCGAGGAATTCGGAATTGATCGCCTTGCCGTCGCCGGTATAGGCCTCGGCGCCTATTGAAAAGCTCGCCGCATCGGCCTGCGGCGGCAGCACCACGGGCTTGACCGGCAATTTGTATTTGCGCGCGAAGTCCAAATCGCGCTGGTCATGCGCCGGGCAGCCGAAAATCGCGCCGGTGCCGTATTCCATCAGCACGAAATTGGCGACATAGACCGGAAGCCGCCAGGCGGGATCGAAAGGATGCGCCGCCGTGATGGATGTCAGATAACCCTTCTTCTCCGCCTGTTCGAGCGCCGCCTCGCTGGTGCCCATGCGGTTGCACTCGGCTATGAATTCCGCGAGCGCCGTGTCGCCCTTGGCCAATTCCCCGGCGAGCTGGTGGTTGGGCGCGATGGCCAGAAACGAGGCGCCGAAAAGCGTGTCGGGCCTGGTGGTGAAGACCTCGAGCCGGTCCGGCCTGCCGGCGAGCGCGAAAAACACCCGCGCCCCTTCCGATCGCCCGATCCAGTTCTCCTGCATCAGCCGCACGCGCTCGGGCCAGCGCGGCAGCTCCTTGAGCGCCGCCAGCAGCTCCTCGGCGAAATCGGTGATCTTCAGAAACCACTGCGAGAGCAGCTTCTTCTCGACCGGCGCGCCCGAGCGCCAGCCGCGCCCGTCGATCACCTGCTCGTTGGCGAGCACGGTGTTCTCCTCGGGATCCCAATTGACCCAGCTTTCCTTCCGGTAGGCGAGCCCCGCCTTGAGGAAATCCAGGAACATCTTCTGTTCGTGCTTGTAGTAGCCGGGATGGCAGGTGGCGATCTCGCGCCGCCAGTCATAGGCGATGCCCATGCGCTTTAATTGCTGGCGCATCATCGCGATGTTCGACAGCGTCCAGTCCTTGGGGTGGACTTTACCGGCTATGGCCGCGTTTTCGGCCGGCAGGCCGAAGGCGTCCCAGCCCATCGGGTGCAGCACGTTGAATCCCTGCGCGCGCTTGTAGCGCGCCACCACGTCGCCCATGGTGTAGTTGCGCACATGGCCGACATGGAGCTTCCCCGAGGGATAGGGAAACATCTCCAGCACGTAATATTTGGGGCGGGCAGGGTCGGTCTCGGCCGCGAAGCTTTGACGCTCGCGCCAGACCGTCTGCCATTTCTCTTCGGTTTCCTTGGCGTTATACCGCGCCATCGGGCTTTGAAAAACCCGCGGTTATTTCTGCGCCGTGCTCAGACGCATCTGCCGCGCGCGCGCCAGGATGGCGTTCTCGAGATCGCCGGCGGTGTTCTGGTCGACCTGGGCGTCGATCCAATTGCCGGTCTTGTCGTCGCGCTTCTGGCGGAACACGCTGGTCTTCACGCCGTCGGCGCGCAATTCGCGGCCGAGGATGAAGACGTTGACCTTGAAGCGCTCGTTCGGCGAATTGGGCGGGCTGTACCAATCGGTGATGATGACGCCGCCGAAGGGATCGGCCGAGGCCAAGGGCATGAACGACACCGTGTCGAGCGAGGCGTGCCAGAGAAAGGAATTGACGCCGATGCCCGGTCCGCCGCCGCCGCCAGCCGCGCCGGCGGCGTCGTTGTTGCTGAAGATCATGGAGAGGACCGAGGTGTTCTTGCCGTCCATGTTGCGGTTGTATTCGTCGGGATTGATGTATTTCGGATCGGTATGATAGGGGTCCTCGGCGCGCCGTTGCGCGTCGGGATCGGTGCCGGGGGCGTAGCGGTCGCTGCTGAACAACCCGCAGCCGGACAAAACCACGCCGGCGGACAGGCACAAAAATGCGATTCTCGCGGACATGACCAGCGGCTCCTCGACGGCTCTCCCCCCGGAACCTTTTCGGACCGGGTTTAGCGTTTATCTTATACCCAAGATCCCAGGCATGTCGCTATGTCTTCACCACAAAAAGCCGGGCGCGGACCCCGCCGGATATGAAAAATATCAGTAATTCCAAGGATTTGAGCCTTATCGCCGGCAATCTGGCCGGCGTGCGCGCGCGGCTCATCCGGGCGGCGTCCGCCGCGCGCCGCGACCCCGCCCAAATCACGCTGGTGGCGATATCCAAATTCCAAGAGCAGGCCGCCGTCGAGGCGGCCTTGGCCCAGGGCCAGCGCGTCTTCGGCGAGAACAAGGTGCAAGAGGCCCAGGCCAAATACCGCGAACTCAAACCCCGATATCCCGGGCTGGCGCTGCACCTCGTCGGCCCGTTGCAGACCAACAAGGCGGCGGATGCGATCTCATTGTTCGACGTGATCGAGACCCTCGACCGGCCCAGGCTCGCCGAAGCCCTGGCCAAGGCCATGGAAAAACTCGGCCGCCGTCCCGCTTGTCTCATCCAGGTCAATACCGGCCGCGAGAATCAGAAGGCCGGGATCGCGCCCGAGGCCGCGGACCCGTTCATCGCGGAATGCCGCGCGCGCTGGAACCTGCCGGTCGAAGGCCTGATGTGCATTCCCCCGGCCGGCGAAAATCCCGGCCCGCATTTTGCCCTTCTCGCCGGGATAGCCCGGCGCAACGGGCTGAAAGAGCTGAGCATGGGCATGAGCGCCGATTTCGAGGCGGCGATCGGCGCGGGCGCTACATATATACGCGTCGGCACGGCGATTTTCGGCGTCCGCAAGCCGCAAGCCTGATCTAAGGACCGATCACCACGCGGCTCGCGGCATCGACTTCGGCCAGCACGCCGAGCAAATCCGCGCGGCTGAGCGCGACGCAGCCCTCGGTCGGGCCGTAATCCTCGCGGGCGAGATGGAGAAAGATCGCGCTCCCCAGCCCGGGCCGCACCGGATCGTCGTTGTAACCGAGCGGCACCACCAGGTCGTAAAGCCGGTCTTGGCGCCAAAGCGTTTCGGCGCGCGCCTTATAAGGGAGCGTGACCGGGCGGTTATAGGCCGGGTCCGCCGGATCGTCGCACCAGCCATCGGTTATCTTGAGCGCCCGCATCGCCAGCTTGGTCGAAGGCCGGCTCTCGCGGCCGGGGCGGTAGAGCAATTTCCGCATCGCGAACGATCCCGCCGGCGAGGCGCCGTCGCCCTCGCGTTTTTGCGCGCTCACGCCGGCGCGGCCGAGCGCGCAGCGCATCCGCCGCCCGTTCCACAAAGCCCAGCCATCGCCCGAAACCGCGAGATCCATGGTGACGCACAGCCTAGCGCAGGCGCCGCCGCCCGCCCAGCACGGTTAATCGGCCCCAAGTCATGGTTAAATAAACAAAAAATATGGTCATTAACTATACTATGGTCAAATTAACCAATACTTTCGTTTGATTTTAATAATTAAAGAAAATAGATTTTCGTCAACTAAAAAGACCGAAAGGTCTGTTCGTTCAGGAAGGGAAAGTTCGATGCATCGCTCCACCCGGATTCTGTTGAAGCGTTCGACCACGGCGCTCGCGTTCCTCGCGCTGACGGCCGCGCCCCTTTCCCTGGCGCAGGCGGCCACCTACAACGTCGCCACCGAAGCGGATTTGATTTCGGCCATCACCAGCGTCGATGCCGGCGCCGGCGGCGACACCATCAACTTCACCGCCAATGTCACGCTTTCCGGCGAGCTGCCGGTCATCACCAAAGGCGTCAACATCGTCGGCAACGGCAATTTCGTCGACGGCGCCAATTCCTATCGCGTGTTCTTCGTCAAGGCGCCGGCCGCGGCGGCGGTCAATATCCAGAACCTCACCATCCAGAACGGCCTGGCGCAGGGCGGCAATGGCGGCACCGGCTATAACGGCGGCGGCGGCGGCGCGGGCCTCGGCGGCGGCCTCTTCGCCGTGTCGGGCGCGGTGACGCTGACCAACGTCCAATTCGCCGGCGATAGCGCGGTGGGCGGCAATGGCGGCAATGGCGGCAATGGCGGTTTCTCAGGCGGCGGCGGTGGCGGCGGCGGTCTCGGCGGCATGGGCGGCGCGGGCGGCAGCCTCTTTGGCAGCGGCGGCGGCGGCGGCGGCGTCGGCTTGGGCGCGACCGGCGGCTCGCCTACGAATACCGGCGGCACCAATGGCGGCGCCGGCATTCTTGCCGGCGGTTCGGGCGGTTCGGGCGGCACCGACAATGTTGCCGGCGGCTCCGGCGGCGCCAAGAGCGGCGGCGGCGGCGGCGGCGATGGCAGCAGCATTTTTGGGGCGGCCGGCGGCGGCGGCGGCCTCAACGGCGCCTCGGGCAATACCACCAGCGCTGGCGGCTTCGGCGGCGGCGGCGGCGGCGACTACATCAATGATTTTAATGGAACCGCAGGCAGCGGTGGCTTCGGCGGCGGCGGCGGCGGTGCCGCCCTTAACTTCCCGTTCACCACCACCTCCCCCGGTTCTGGCGGCTTCGGCGCGGGCGGCGGCGGCGGCGGCGGCCCGGTTTATTTCGGCTTTGGCGGACAATTCGGCGGCGCGGGCGCCGGCGACACCGGCAGCGGCGCGGGCGGCGGCGCCGGCGCGGGCCTCGGCGGCGCGATCTTCATCTGCGGCGTCAGCGCGGATCCGACTTGCGGCGCCACGCTGTCCATCGTCAACACCGCGAGCGGCAATATGCTCGGCACGGCCACGGCCGGCACCCCCGGCACTGGCGGCGACACGTCCTTGGTCAATCCCAATGGCACGGGGGCGGGCGGCACGCTGTTCCTGCCGACCGGCGCCTCGACCGGTTTCAACGTCGCTTCCGGCACCACCACCACGACCTCCGGCATTCAAGGTTCTAACGATGGCGGCATCTCCCTGACCGGCGGTGGCACCCTGGTTCTCACCAGCAACAATGAATGGGACGGCACCACCTCGGTGATGAACGCGACGCTCAACAACCAGGGCTCGACCTCGACCTACGGCACGTTCAACAACACCGGCAGCGGCGCAACCTTCAGCAACACCAATGGCGGCAATTACCACAGCGTCGGAGCCTTCAACAACACCGGCGGCGCCAATGTCCTGAACAACGGGTCGAGCTTCGGCAGCAACAATGCGCTGACCAATTCGGGCGGATCGACCATCACCAGCACGGGCAGCGGCGCGACCTTCATCACGCATGGAAGCGCCGACAACACGGGCACGGGCTCGCTGATCGTCAATCAGGATCAATCGACGTTTTACAACTCCGCCGTGCTGACCAACGAAAACGGCGCCCAGATCCAGAACAACGCCGATAGCAGCCTGACCCCGGGCACCACCACCATCTTCGACAACATCTTCAGCACGATCAACAACAGCGCGTCCATCGTCAATGACGGCTCGACCGGCGGGACATCGAACAGCGTGGCCCTGTTCCAAAACCTAATCACCGCCACGATCAACAACAGCGGCGCGGGCACCATCGTCAATAACGGCGCCGGCACCGGCATCGCGCAGTTCGTCAATGATAATTCGGCGATCTACAACACCAGCACCGCGGCAACCAGCATCGACAATACCGGCGCCCTGGCTTCGTTTTCGAACCAGAATGACGCGACTCTCTCCAACGCTTCGGGCAGCACCATCGCCAACGAGAATTCGGCCGCGTTCACCAACCAGAGCGGGTCGTCCATCACCAACGCCGGCACGTTCAACAACCTGACCGGCGCTCACCTCACCAACGCCGCGACCGGAATTTTTACCAACAACGCCGGCGGAACTTTCACCAACACCGGCAGCGGCACCACGCTGACCAATGCCGGCACGCTCACCAACACCGGAATCGGATCCAGCATCTCGAACATGCTGGGCGCGCTCTTCACCAACAACGGCACCTGGAACAACTTCCTCGGCGCCAGCTTCACCAACGATCCAGCCTCGGTCGTGAATAACGGCGCGGCCGTCAATTCCGGCGGTTCAACCATCACCAACACGGGCGCGGGCTCGACCTTCGACAACAGTGCGACCGGAACCATCGACAATACCGGCCTCGGCACCAAATTGGTGAACGCCGATCAGGCGACATTCACCAACGAAGGCACCACTGGCATCGGCCTGACCAACGAGAACCACGCCTCGATCAGCAACCAGGCGAGCGCCACCACCGGCACCACGACCACTTTCAACAACAATGGCGGCACGATCACCAACCAGACCGGCGGCACCATCACCAATGACGGCACCACTGGCACCAACGCCTCCAGCGTGGCCCTGTTCGAAAACACCAATAACGGCCACATCGGCCTTTTGACCAGCAGCACCTTCGCCAATGATGGCACCGGCGCGGGCACGGCCAGCTTCATCAACGACGCCTCAACCTTCAACGGCAACTCGGGAAGCGTCGTCGGCAACCTGGGCGCCAATGCCAAGTTCACCAACCAGAACGGCGGCCTCGTCGAAATCTTCGGCAACTTCACCAATGGCGGCGCCGGAGCCAATGCCGGCGCCCAGCTGATAAACACCGGCAGCCTCAGCCAGTTCGTCAACGGGAACATATTGACGAACACGGCCGCCGCGATCGTCAATGAACTGGGCGCGTCTTTCGCCAACGACGGTGCGATCACCAACCAGAATTCAGCCACCATCACCAACCGGACCGGCGGCACGTTCTCCAACGAAGCGCTGGGCACCATCAACAACACCGCCTCGATCACCAATGACGGCACCGGCGCATCCCTGACCGTCTTCAACAACAACGACAACGCCACCATCAACAACCACGCCGGCGGCACCATCGACAATAAGGGCGCCGACGCCCAGTTCAACAACCAATCCTCGAACGGAATCAACAACGCCGGGACCGTGACCAACGAGAACGGCGCGGCCTTCAACAACGGCGCCAATTTCGCCAATACCGGCACCCTCACCAACCAGAACGGCGCGCTCTTCACCAACAGCGCGGCCGGAACGGTCAGCAACAGCGCCGGCGCCACCGTCACCAACGACAACGCCACCTTGACCAACAACAACACCGCCTTGGCGGCGATCGACAACACCGGCACGGGCACGAATTTCTATAACCAGAACGGCGGCACGGTGAACAACAACGGCGGCATCACCAACGAAGCCGGCGCCACGCTGACCAACCAGAACAGCGGCACCAATTTCAACAACAACGCCACCGGCACGGTGACCAACACCGGTGCGGGCACGGCGCTGTGGAACCAGTTCGCGGCGGCGTTCACCAACGCCGGCACGGTGAAGAACCTCGCGGGCGCCATCCTCTATGACGACGGCGCGGGCACGATTTTCGCCAATACCGGCGCGCTGACCAACGACGCCAGCACGCTCAACAACCAGACCGGCGCCGCGTTCAACAGCAGCGGCACCCTCACCAACCAAAACGGCGGCACGGTCAACAACAAGACCGGCGCCAGCTTCACCAACCAGACCGGCGGCCTCGTGACCAATGACGGCACCGGCGCCTCGCTGACCTCGATCGTCAACGACGCCGCGAGCTTCACCACCCAATCGGGCTCGACCGTCAACAACAACGGCCCGAACGCCCGGTTCACCAACCAGGACAGCGGCACGGTCGTCACCAACGGCGCCTTCAACAACACCAACGGCGCCAAGGTGCTGAACGATCCGTCGAGCTGGACCAATAACGGCCCGTTCACCAACAGCGGCGGTTCGACCGTGACCAATGACGGCCTGGGCTCGACCTTCACCAACAGCGCGACCGGCACCTTCGACAACACCGGCTCGGGCACGAAGCTCGTCAACCAGAACCAGGCGGCCTTCACCAACAATGGCGGCCTCACCAACGAGAATAGCGCCTCGATCCAGAATCTCGGCGGCGCCACCGGCACGACCACCTTCTCCACCGGCGGGACCGGCGCCACGCTCACCAACGAGACCGGCGCCACCATCGTCAACGACGGGACCGGCGCGGGCGCGGCCCATTTCTTCAATTCTGGCACGATCACCAACACCAGCACGGCGACGAACGCCATTCACAACACCGGCTCGAATGCCACCTTCCTCAACCAGCCGGGCAGCTTGCTGACCAACAACGGCGTGGTCGTCAACGACTCCTACGCATATTTCCAAAACCAAGGGGGCGGCACGATCGTCAACTCCGGCGCCCCCGCATCTTTCATCAACAACACCGCGTTCTTCATCAACAGCGGCACGTTCACCAACGAGAACAACGCCAGCCTGGCCAATCAGAACGGCGAAATGGCGAACTACGGCATTCTCACCAACATGACAGGCGCGACGTTCAGCAACAACGCCACCGGCACGCTGACGAACTCGGGCGGCAACATCACCAATTACACCGGCGGTGGCGCGATCACCAACAACGGCATGTTCGCCAACGAGACCGGCGGCACGGTGACCATCCAGGCGAACGCCAGCCTCGGCGGCAACGGCACCTACACACAAAGCGGTCCGAGCAGCCAGACCACGGTCAACGGCAGCTGGACGCAGATGCTGACCAATATCACCGACGGCAATCTGAACGGCTCCGGAACGGTCAACGGCGCGCTCTACAACGACACGCCGAGCATTACCGGCCCGGGCGTCACCGGCACCGGCGCGGGCATCACGCTCACCGGCGCGGTTTCGGGCACCGGCAACTACGCCGGCACGGTCACCTTCCAAGGCAGCCTGTCGCCCGGCAACCCGGCGGCGACCCCGGTCACCAACCCGAATGGAACAGCGGCGGGCCTCGCCACGCCCTACCCGGTCGGCGGCTATCCCGCCGGCACCGGCAGCGCGACGCTCATCACCAGCACCGGCACCATGAACTTCGCCTCGTCCAACACGCTCTACATGGACGCGATGGGCGCGGGCCGTGGCACGAGCTATGACGCGATCAACACCGTCAACGCCAATCTCGGCGGGACCCTCACCGTCGTTCCCACAATTCCGGGCTTGGCCGCGGGCGGCTTCGACTTCATCCACGCCTCGGGCGCCATCGCCGGCGATTTCGGCACCGCCCAGATGCTCAACATCGGCAACAGCAGCGACCTCTATCTCTCGGGTCACACCGTTACTGGCAGCGACTACACCGCGATCCTCTCTAATTTCGGCCACGGCGTGGTCAACACCTTCTCGCAGCTGGGCGGCAATGGCGGCGCGGGCCTGGCCGGATCCAGCGTCAGCCCGACCCTTTCCACCGCCACCTCCGGCCTCGCTTATGGCGTCGGCGGCAATGGCGGCAATGACGGCCCCGGCGGCGCCGGCGGCGCGGCCAATGTCACCGATACCCTGACCGGCCCGACCGGCAGCTCCTATGCCATCGCGACCGGCGGCAATGGCGGCTCCGGCACGGCGGGGGGCGCGGGCGGCAATGGCGGCCTCGGCCAGGCGACCTCGAACGCCCTCCTCGGCACCGGCAATGTCTCGGCCAATGCGACCTCCACCGGCGGCAATGGCGGCGCCAGCGCCGACAACACGGCGGCGGGCGGCAATGGCGGCGCGGGAATTTCCTCCGCCACCTCCGTCACCTCCGGCGCGGGCAGCACCGCCACGGCCAATGCGACTTCCACCGGCGGCCTGGGCGGCCTCGGCACCACGAACGGCACGGGCGGCACCGCCCAAGCCACGGCCAGCGCCAGCAACACGAGCCTTCTTGGCGGCCCGGCCAACGCCACCGCCAATGCGACCTCCTTCGCCAATACCGCGACGGCGCTCGCCCAGGGCTCCGGCGCCAGCGGCACCGTCAACGCGCAAAGCCAGACCTATTCGACCAGCACCGGCACGAGCGCGCCCTCGGTCCAGGGCTTCGCTTCGGCCCCGGTCACCGGCTCGAATGCCGCGCAAACCGTCACCTCGCTGGGCGGCCCGGTCGAACAGCTGATCACGCCCTATACGTCGCTGGCGAGCGTGCCGAACAGCGCCAATTCCTATGTCGCGGCCAATCTCGCCCCGAGCAACGCTTCGCTGGCGACGACCTATGCCACCTATTCGACGGCGAACAGGGTCTGGAACACTCCCGTCAACCCGAACAACAACCCCAACGCCCATGTGGTCGGTTCGGCGGTGTTGAGCGTTGCCTCCGGCGGCTCCGCGACCCCGCAAAGCTACGCCTCGACGGTCCAGTTCAACGACGTGGCCTCGAATGTGAATGGCCGTCAGATCGTCGCCACCATCCTCGGCGGCCAGTCTTTCGGCACCAACACCGGTCAGGTCGAGTTCTACTTCACCGAAAGCTACAATGGCGGCGGCACGGTCAAGGTCGACGACCAGATCTTCGCTTCGCTCTCCGCCGCGCTCACCGCGCTCGAGAACCAAGTCTTCGTCCTCGGCGGCCTGCCCCTGAGCCTGACCGGCGCCTTCGACGTCACCGCCAATCTCGACCTCCTCACCGCGTCGTCGAGCGGCATCGAGCTGGCCATGCTCTACGGCTACGCCGTGCCCGAGCCCTCGACCTGGCTGCTCTTCGGCAGCGCGCTCCTCGGCATGGCCTGTTTCCAACGCCGCCGGCGCGAGGAATTGCTGGCGGCGATCAAGCGGGGGTTCAAGGGCGAATACCGCGACGCCGCCTGAGGCCTGAAGCCAAGAGCGGGCCCTATCCGCGGTTAACGGCGATTAACCTTTTCCTAAGGACCGCCCATTAGGATTTTTGCGCCTGGGCCCGAATCGGCTTTCGGCCAGGCGTTTCAGGGGCGGGACATGGATCGATTCAACATTGCCGAAGCCCGGAACCTGCTCCGGTCATCCCGCTTGATGTCCGAGATCGTGCCCGCGCGCCCGGCACCCTTTGCCGCCGTGGCGGCGATTCTCGCAAGCCTGGCTCCGAGGCCCCGCCTCCTGACGTCGCTCGCCATGACCGCCTCGCTGCTGCTGGCGGGGCTGATCTACGCCAACGGCCTGCCGTCTCATTTCCCGCATAGTCTCGCGCATGCCGATCCTGCCGAATCGACGCCGGTGGCCAGCGCGGCGATCCCGCCCCTCGCGCCCGCGACCGAGACCGCCGACGCCGATTCCTCGCCCGCGCTCGATTCCGATTCTCCAACCGGCGCAACCATCGCCGAGGACGCGCCCGCGCCCACGCATGCGGAAATATCAGCCGCGGATATCCATCTGGCGCCGGCGCTCAATCCCAATGTCGATTTGGGGCCGGTGCTGGGCCGACTCAATCTTCCGGTCCTGGCGCTCCCGGCCGAAGGCGGGCCTTATCTCACCATCGCCGCCATGCACGCGACCCCGCGCATCCCGGAAAAACGGCAGGCCGCCTTGCCGCTGGTGGCCAGGCGTCCGGCGATTGCCGCGCCGCTCGCCGCCTATCATCTCGAAAGCCGCTTCGGCCCGCGCCGCGATCCCTTCAACGGCGCCATGGCCTTTCATGCCGGGGTCGATCTGGTGGCGCCGTTCCGCTCGCCGGTTTACGGCGCGGCGCCCGGCACGGTCATCTTCGCCGGGTTGAAAGACGCCTATGGCCGCTGCATCGACATCGATCACGGCAACGGCCTGGTGACGCGCTACGGCCATCTCGACAAAATCCTGGTGTCGCGCGGCCAGCGCGTGGGCGCGCATCAGCAGATCGCGTTGCTCGGCAATACCGGGCGCTCGACCGGCCCGCACCTGCATTTTGAAGTGCGGATCAACAACGTGCCGCAAGACCCGCTCAAATTCCTCAACGCCAGACCCCGCCCGTCGGTGGCCGCGGTCAAGGCGGCGAACGCGGACTCGGACTAGCTTCTTCAGGCCAGTTTCGCACGGCGGAGAAAGATTCGGCCCTCGCCCGTGCCACGCGCAATCACGTGCCGCCGGCGAGCGCTTTCTTCAGCCGGCCAGCGCCGGGATTGTGGCCGGCGCCGCCGAAGACCTGATCGGGCGTCAGAGACTGGCCGTAATATTTCGCGGTGGCGCCGCCGTCGAAGGAGATCGAGGTGCCCTCGACATTGATGCCGCCATAAGCGCCGGTGGCGTGCGACCAGGCCACGACGTCGGCGGTATCCGCCGTCAGCGAGTTCTTGTTCTCTTGGCCCACCACGAACACGCCTTCGCCGTCCTGGCCGCCGAACTTGATCTGGTTGCCGATCCATTGCTGGAGCGCGCGGTCGTTCATGATGAAGAACACGGTTTGCGATTGCTGGAATCCCGCCTGCAAGCCGAGCGTGCCGCCGCCGATCGAATAGAAGGCGGGATCGCTCCAGCTCCCGTTGGATTTCCGCACCACCAGCACGGCGCCGCCGCCCTGGCCGCCGATGATGAGCCCGCCCTTGGACAATTCGGGCACGATCATCACCGCCCGGGCGCGGGCGAGCAGGCTGCCGGAATAGGTGAAGTTCGGATCGCCGCGCATCGGCGCCACCACGCGGGCGGCCTTGTTGACCAGGATCTGCTGGTCCTGGCCCGGCGGGTTATCGGCGCGCGCCGGCGCGACGAAAGGCGCCGCCAGGATCGCGGCCAGGAACAAAGCGGACAAGGCGAATTTGCGGATCATGACGGCCTCGCTTCCGGTTTCGGATAACGCAATTGAACCGCGCGAATAAGGCAATATCGCGGCACGAAAAAGAAAGAAAAGGAGCCGGCGAAACCCCGTTGTTCCGCCCCTTGCCCGCCGGGTTACCGGTTCTTCTCCGTCGTGGTCGTTGTCGTCGTGGTTTCGTCATGGAACGGACCCGAGGTCGTCGTCCGCTCGATCGTGGTTTTGTCGCCGTGATCGCCGAAATATCCGCCGTGATCGCCGTGAGGGCCGAAAAGTCCGCCGTGATACGCAAAAGCGCCTATCACGATGGCGACAGCCAAGCCGCCGGCAATGAAATAAAGGCCGGCTTTGCTTTCGCCGCTGGTGTTATCCGTCATGGGGGTCTCCTCGACCGCTGTTCAGGCAAGACGCCGCTTTGGCGGAACCTCGCGCCGGATGAGGAACCGTGCCCCCATAAAGGCGAAGAACGGCCCGCCTCGCCAGGGTCGGAATCTACCCAGAGCGGTCCAAGCTAAGTGTTGGCTTTTTCGTATTCGTCATTGGCGGCGAGCCAGGCGGATTCGGCCCGTTCGAGCGCGGCCTGGGCCGAGGCCCGCTCCCTGGCAAGCTCGGCCGCCTTGGAAGGATCGCGCTGGAAAAGCCCGGGTTCGGCCATGGCTTCGTCGAGCCGCTTGATCCGCTCGCCCAGCTCGGCGACGTCGCGCTCGGCCTTGTCGGCGCGCTGTTTCAATTTCCGGTGCTTGCCCGATGGCTCGCCCTCCCCGTTTTTCGCTTTCGCGGCCTGGCGGCGCGAAGAATCCCGGGAATCCGTGCCCTCGCCCGCCAGCAGAAGGCGGCGGTAATCGTCGAGATCGCCGTCGAAAGGCTCGACCCGTCCGCCCGACACCAGCAGCAGCCGGTTGGCGGTCGCGTCCAAAAGCCTGCGGTCGTGGCTCACCAGCACCACCGCGCCCTCAAAATCGTTGAGCGCGTTCAAAAGCTCGTTGCGCGCGTCGATGTCGAGATGGTTGGTCGGCTCGTCAAGGATGAGCAGATTGGGCTTGTCGAGCGTCGCCAGCGCCAGCATCAGCCGCGCGCGCTCGCCGCCCGAAAGATTCTCGACCTTGGTCTTGGCCTTGTCGGATGAAAACCCGAATCCCCCCAGCTGGGTGCGCAATTTCTCCATCCCGAGATTGGGACGCAACTCGGCCAGGGTTTCGATGGGCGTCAAGCCGCCGTCCAGCTCCTCCAATTGATGTTGCGCGAAATATCCCGGCACCAGCTTCCGCGCGCGGGTGAGCGTGCCGGACATGGGCTCGAGCTTTCCCGCCAGGAGTTTCGCGAATGTGGATTTGCCGTTGCCGTTCTTGCCCAGAAACGCGATGCGGTCGTCGGGGTCGAAACGCAGCGAGAGCTGCGACAAGACCGGCTTCCCCGCCTCGTATCCGACCGAGGCGCGGTCCATGGTGATAAGTGGCGGGCTTGCCTGTGTGGGTTCGGGAATGCGAATGGGCGTCACATGCTCGTCCAAAGGCACCGACACGATCTGCATCTTCGCCAGCATCTTGAGGCGGCTTTGCGCCTGGCGCGCCTTCGAGGCCTTGGCGCGGAAGCGGTCGACGAAAGCCTGCATGTGGGCGCGCGCCGCCTCTTGCTTCTTGGCGAAGGCCACGTCGAGCGCGCGCCTGGCCGCCCGGGTCTCGATGAAGGTGTCGTAGCCGCCGCTATAAAGGGTGAGCTTGCCGCGCTCGAGATGGAGGATGAATTCCGCCGCCTTGTTCAAAAGGTCGCGGTCGTGGCTCACGATCAGGATGGTGCCGCGATATGCCAATAGGAATTCCTCGAGCCAGAGCAGCCCTTCGAGATCGAGATAGTTGGTGGGCTCGTCGAGGAGCAGCAGATCGGGCGCCTGGAACAGCACGGCGGCCAAGGCCACGCGCATGCGCCAGCCGCCGGAAAATTCGGCGCAAGGCCGCTTTTGATCCTCGTCGGAAAAGCCCAACCCCGCCAAGATCGCCGCCGCCCGCGCCGGCCCCGAATAGGCGTCGATCGCCATGAGCCGGTCATAGACCTCGCCCAGCTCATGCGGATCGTCGCCGCTTTCGGCCGCCGCCATCAGCCTGGTGCGCTCGGTATCGGCGGCGAGCACGGTCTCGACCAGGCTTTCGGGCCCGCCCGGCGCCTCTTGCGCGACGCCGCCGATCTTCCAGCCGCGCGGCCAGGAAACATTGCCGCCATCGGTCGCCAACGTGCCCTCGATCACCCGCAGCAGGGTCGATTTGCCGGCGCCGTTCCGTCCAACCAGGCCGATGCGCCGTCCGGCGGGCAGATTGGCGCTGGCGGCGGATAGGATCTCGCGCCCGGCGATGCGGATGGTGAGGTTGTCGATGTTGAGCATGAAAGGGGGTTATCGGGGCGGCGGAATTACAACCAGGCCGTCCTTATAGCATTTTTCGCGGAAGGTATCGGGATGAGGCCGCCCCAAACGGCCAAAACGGAGCGATTAGCCGAGATAGTTCTTGATCGTCTTCGGGTCGCGTGGTTTCGCGTCGCCCGGCTTCTGGCCGAATTCGCGCTTGGCGCGCCGCTGGCGCAGCAAATCCCAGCACTGGTCGAGCAGGATTTCGACCTGGGCCAACCGCGCCTTGTCGGCTTCGCTCGCCTTGCCGGCCGATTCCTTCTCGAAGAGGGCGTGCTCCTCATGCGCGAGCTTTTCGATATGCGATGTCACATGTTCGTCGGCCATAAGGGCTCCTTCTTCGTGCCTTGGGCAGATGGGCATGATGCCGGGCGATGGCAAGCCAGGCGCATAAATTCCGAAAAACTGGAGCGGGCGAAGGGATTCGAACCCTCGACCCCAACCTTGGCAAGGTTGTGCTCTACCCCTGAGCTACGCCCGCGCTCCGTTTCGGCGAGGGGGCGATGATACAAACCCCGCCCGGCTTTGCAACCCCGGCAGAGCCTAAAGCCTGTTCCTAACCGTTTCCCTAACCGGCCCTGAATCCCCGCCAAACCGCTTGATATCGGCCCGGCCCGCCGTCATTACCATGGGCCAAACCGCCCCTTGCCAAGGGCCGAACGAGGGAGCCGCCGCCCATGTATAAGGCATCCGCCAACACCACGCTGCCGACCTCGATCATCGGCTCGCTGCCGCGCCCGGCTTGGTACACCGCGGTCTTGGGCAGCCAGAGCTTCCTCGAAGCCATGGCCCATTCGCGCCACCGCGAGCAATACGAGGACGCGGTCGCGGTTTTCTTGAACGCCCAGGAAAGCGCCGGGCTCGACATCGTCACCGACGGCGACGCGCATTACGACGAACAGGTCGGCGGCATGAGCTGGCAAAGCTACGCGCCCGCGCATATGGGCGGTTTCGACAAATCGCCCCAGCCCACCCAATACAGCGTCGGAGCCGTGCCGTTTCCGCGCGGCCATATCCTCCATGATTTCGTCGAGGCGCGCGTGCTGCCGAAAGTGGTGGGCCCGATCACCCGCGGCGATCTGCAATATGCCGCGATGTGGCGCGTGGCGCAGCGCATGACCAAAAAGCCGGTCAAGTTCGGCACCATCACGCCCGAGCTTCTGGCGATGGGCCTCGCCGACGGGCATTACAAGGACCCGGTCGAGCGCACCCTGGCGCTTTCGGCCGCGCTCAACGCGGAATTGAACGACCTCGCCGATGCCGGCTGCCCGGTCATCCAGATGGAAGAGCCGCAGATTCACATGGTGCCGGCGCGCGGCCCCACCTTCGGCAAGCTCGGCGCCAAGGAACTGGTCGGCATATTCAACGCCACGGTCAAGGGCCTGCGCGCCAAAACCGAAGTCTGGTGCCACACCTGCTGGGGCAATCCCTCGCAGCAGCGCATCTTCAGGGACGTGCAAAGCTACCAGCCGACGCTCGAATATCTGGCCCAGGTCGATGCCGACGCGCTTACCTTCGAGACCTGCTCTTCCGGCACCGGCGATTTGAAGGCCATCGGCCAGATCGTCAAGGACAAGAAAATCGTCATCGGCGTCATCGACCACCACACGCTTCAGGTCGAGCGCCCCGACGAGGTGGCGGCCATCATCCGCGAGGCCTTGAAGCACGTGCCGCCCGAGCGGCTGGTGATTTCATCCGATTGCGGCATGGGACGCGAGGGCATGAGCCGCCGCCACGCGACCTACAAGATGGTGGCGATGGTCTTGGGCACCAACATCGTGCGGAAAGAGCTGGGCCTGCCCGAGGCGCCGTGCCTCGCCGCCGATCCCCGTTATTCCCTGACCTTGACCCGGAAAGCCTGAATCCGGCCGTGCAAGAAACCGGCCCTTCCGCGCCAGGCGAAAATCGTCCTCGCGGCGGAAGGGCCGTTATCGGTGCGTCGGCGAAGGCCGGGATCAGTTGCCCGCCCAGCTATAGGAACCGCTGATATTCGCGTAGGCGACGCCGCCGCCCTCGGCAACCCCCGTTATCGAGCCGTATTGGGTGTTGTTGGCATCGGAGCAGGTGATGAGGAATCCGCCCTCCTCGTAGGCCAGAGCCGTCACCGTCGCGGAGCCCGAGCCGTTCAGCTGATTCGGCGGCAAATTGAAGATGGCGGCGCCGTTGCCTTCCCAGGCGCCGAGACCCCAGCTCCAATCGTTGCCGCTGAAGCTCAAAACCCCGGACGGGTTGCCGACGAAAGCAACCGTGAACGACAGAATTCCATAGGCGATGAAGACGGCGAATTCGACCTCGGCGGCGCCCAGATAGGTGCTGTCCGCCGGAGCCGTCAGAAGCTTTTGATGCGCATCGATGAAATGCTGAACTTTGCGGCGATAGTCGACATTCGACGCCTTGGCCCGCGCGATCAAGGATTTCTGCCTGTCGGCGGGGAGTTGGGAAAACGGACCTTTGTATTTGAGTTCGGCCGGCATGATTGCACTCCGCTTGGTTGAAAAATATCGAGCGCGCGCATCATAAAAAGTCGCCATCGTCGTCATCAACTATAGATTGTTGATATTATTATAATTCTCTAATTAGATGTATCCCTGCAACAGCAGTATTCGGGTATGCAGCGCCGCCACGGTATCCGCGCATATTCCCGCGTGACGCTGGCCGCGCGATAAAGCGCCAAGGCGCTTGCCATTGAGCCTGCGAGCCTCCATTTACTAGGGGATTCGGGGATAGGACAGATGGACACCATCATCGGCAAGGGCCCGGGCGCGCCGCAAGGCCCGGCCCCGGGAAAACCGGGCGCCAACGGGGCCGCGCCCGCCGGCCTTATCAAGGACGGCTCGACCGAAAGCTTCATGGCCGACGTCATCGACGCCTCGGCGCAAACCGCCGTCATCGTCGATTTCTGGGCGCCCTGGTGCGGGCCGTGCAAGCAGCTCGGGCCGGCGCTCGAAAAAGCGGTTACCGAATCACGGGGCGCGGTGCGGCTCGTCAAGATCAATGTCGATGAAAACCAGGAACTGGCGCAGCAGATGCGCATCCAGTCGATCCCGGCGGTCTATGCCTTCAAGGATGGCCGCCCGGTCGACGGCTTCGTGGGCGCGCTTCCCGAAGGCCAAGTGAAACAATTCGTGCAGAAGCTCGCTTCGCTCGCGCCGGGCGCCGCGCCCTCGCCCATCGCCGACGCGCTGGCGCTGGCGCAAGCGGCGCTCCAGGCGGGCGACCAGGCCCGCGCCGCCAATATCTGGAGCCAGGTGCTCCAGATGGAGCCCGGCAATCTCGAGGCGCTCGCCGGTCTCGCGCGCTTCGCCATTGCCAAAAAGGATTTCGCCAAGGCCAAGGAATTGCTCGCGCGGGTTCCGGCGGCGGAAGCCGCCCGGCCCGAAATCGCGGCGGCGAAGGCGGCGCTGGAACTGGCCGAAGCCGGAGCCAAATCCGCGGGCGCGACCGCCGAATTCGAAACCCGGCTCGCGCAAAATCCCAAGGACCACCAGGCCCGGCTCGATCTCAGCGCCGCGCTTTTCGCCGCGGGCGAGCGCGAAAAGGCGATCGACCATCTCCTGGAAAGCATCCGCCTCGAGCGCGAATGGAACGAGCAGGCGGCGCGCAAGCAGCTTTTGAAGCTCTTCGAGGCCGTGGGCCTGTCCGATCCGCTCACCGTCGCCTCGCGCAAGCGGCTCTCCGCCATCCTCTTTTCATGAGCAATGCCGGTCTGCCGGAAAGCCTGCCCCTCTTTCCCCTGACCGGGGCGCTGCTGCTGCCGCGCGCGCATCTGCCGCTCAATATCTTCGAGCCCCGTTATCTCGCCATGACCGAGGCGGCGCTCGCCGGAGACCGCTTGATCGGCATGATCCAGCCCCTCGAGGGCAAGGGCGATCAAGGCGACCCGCCGCTTTACAAGACTGGCTGCGCCGGCCGCATCGTCGAATTCCGCGAAACCGGGGATGGACGGCTCTTGATCGATCTCCTGGGCGTGTCGCGCTTCGATGTAGCGCGCGAGCCGCCCCGGACCGGGCTTTTCCGCCGTGCCTTGCCCGACTGGTCGCCTTATGCGGGCGACTTGACCCAATCCGAACCGCCGGGCCTCGACCGCGCCCGGCTGATGAAGGCGCTCGGGCCTTTCCTCGCCAAGAGCGGCGTCAAGGCCGACCGGGATTCCCTCCAATCCGCGCCCTCGTCGCGATTGATCGACGCGGTCGCGATGATGGCGCCCTTCGCGCCGCGCGAGAAACAGGCGCTGCTCGAAGCCGATCCCGCGGCCCGCGCGCTTTTGCTCACGCAACTCATCGAAATGTCGCTCTTCGCCGACACGGCACCCGCGTCCAGCGCGTCCAATTAGCCCCGCGCCGCATGGCGCGTCTTATTAGGAGGCCTTAATGTCCGAGATCGATCCCCGGCTTTTGGAAATCCTGGTTTGCCCCCTGACCAAGGGGCCGCTCAAATACGACCGAAGCCGCCAGGAGCTGGTCAGCGTCCAGGCGGGCTTGGCCTATCCCATCCGCGACGGCATTCCGATCATGCTCGCCGACGAGGCGCGGCCTTTGGACGATACCGAGAAATCCGCGCGCAAGCCGTGAGCCCCGGTTCACCAAATTCATGAACGCGCCCTGGCCCACCGAAATCCGCCTCAAGCAGAGGGAAAAGCTGCTCGAGGTCGATTTCGAAGGCGGCGAGAGCGTCAGCCTGCCGGCGGAATATCTCCGGGTCGAAAGCCCCTCGGCCGAGGTCCAGGGCCACGGGCCCGGCCAGAAGCAGCTGGTCGCGGGACGGGCGCAAATCGGCATCTTGGCGGTCGAGCCCGTGGGCAATTACGCCATCCGCATCACGTTCGACGATCTCCACGACAGCGGCATCTATACCTGGGCCTATCTGCACCAATTGGGCCGCGAGCGCGATAAGCGCTGGCAGGATTATTTGAAGGCCCTGGAAAAAGCCGGCCAGTCGCGCGACCCGGGAAAGTCCTAGAGCGTTTCGCCCCGCACGAGTTTCGGCAAATCGCCCCCGCGCAGCTCGTCAAGAGCGAAGCAAAATTAAAAATGGCCGTGGCGCTTAAAGCTGCTCGCCCCACACGAGTTTCGGCAAATCGCCCCCGCGTAGCTCGTCAAGAGCGAAGCAAAATTAAAAATGGCCGTGGCGCTTAAAGCTGCTCACCACGCACCAATTTCGGCAAATCCCCCAATGTCCCCATGGCGTGGCGCATCAGCACCTTCTTCATGCCGGGCATGCGGTTGACCGCGCCGAGGCCGAGATCGCGCATGCCGGCGAGCGCCTTCGATTTGTTGGAGAACAAACGGTTGAGCCCGTCGGTCACCGCGGCCAAGGCCACCCCGTCAAAACGCCGCCAGCGCTCATAACGCGCCAATAAATTTGAAGCGCCGATATCGAGGCCCAGACGCCGCGCATCGACCGCGATCTCGGCCAGGCTCGCCACGTCGCGCAGGCCCAGATTCAATCCCTGGCCGGCGATGGGGTGGATGGCATGGGCCGCGTCGCCGACCAGCGCCAAGCGCGCGGATGTGTAGCGATTGGCGTGGATGAAGCCCAGCGGATGGGACCAGACCGGTCCCGCCAATTCGACCGCGCCGAGAAAATCGCCGAAGCGCCGCGCGAGTTCGGCGTGGAATTTATCGGGTGCGAGCTTCAAGAGCTTGGGCGCGATCTCCGCCGCCTCGGTCCAGACGATCGAGGAACGGTTCCCGGTCATGGGCAGGATCGCGAAGGGTCCGGCCGGGCGGAAATGCTCGACCGCCACGCCGCGATGCGGGCGCTCATGCTTCACCACCGCCACGATCGCGGTCTGGCGGTAGGACCAGCGCAGGCATTCGATTCCGGCCGCCTCGCGCAAAGCCGAATTGCGCCCGTCGCAAGCCGCCACCAGCAACGCCTTGACGGCCGATCCGTCGTCGAGGGTCACGCGCGCGAACGCCCCTTCATCCGCGACCTTCGCCACGCCCTTGGGCGCGAGGATGCGGAGATTTTTCAGCCCCTTGGCGCGCCGGTAGAGCGCGCGGCGCAACGCCGCGTTCTCGACGATGTAACCCATCGGATTGTCGCCGATCGCCTTGTGGTCGTAATGGAGGAAAAAGGGCGAAGCGCCGTCGGCGACGCGGATTTCGAGGATCGGCTGCGCCACGGGCGCCAACTCCGGCCACACCCCGATCGCGTCCATCAGCCGGCGCGAGCCGAAGGAAAGCGCGGTGGTGCGGCCGTCGAAGCCAGGCTTGAGCATCGCCTTGGGCTCCAGCCGGTCGATCAAGGCCACCTCGATCCCGGCTTGGGCGCAGGCGATCGCCAGCGTCATGCCGGTAAGCCCGCCGCCGGCCACGGCCAGTTCGGTGCGCGATTCAATTGGCATGGCGGCGATTATAGAGCATGGGGCGGCGCCCCGTCCTTAATGGTGCCGCAGCAGCGACCACAACAGCGCCGCCGCCAGCCCCACCGCGACCGCCTGCCAGAAGCGCAACGGGTGGCGCTCGTAAAGCGTCATCGGCCGGTGGACCATGGTGGGCGCGCGCACCGGGCCCGCCTCCATCTCCAGCGCGAATTCGGCCATGTCGCGAAAACGCTCGGCGGGGTTGATCGCGATCGCCCGCCCGAGCGCGTTCTGGAGCCAGGCCGGCAGGTCCGGGCGCAACAGGACCAGCTCCTTCGGCCGGTTCCTCGCCGGCCGGCTGACCGCGTCGGGATTGCCATAGGGGTATTGGCCGGTGAAGGCGCGGAACATGGTGACGCCCAGGGCGTAGATGTCGGTCGCTTCGTTGCCGGCCTCGCCCGAGAACATTTCCGGCGCCATATAGGCGATGGTGCCGGGGATGTTTTCGGGCGGAAAATCCTCCAATCCCGGTATGCGCACCACGCCCAAATCGATGAGCTTCAACGATCCCCCGCCTTCGAGAATGACGTTATCGGGCTTGATGTCGCGGTGGATGATGCCGACGCGGTGCAACGCCGCCGCCGCTTGCGCCAGCTTGATCGCGATGTTGCGCCCTTCCTCGAGGCCCAGGCCCGGCGGGCGCGCGAGGCGCCTTTCCAGAAGCTCGCCCACGTAAAGCGGCATGACGGTGTAAAGGCAGGTCCGCCGCCCCGGCGGCAATTCGATGATGCGGCCGAGCCAGGGGCTGGTGACGCGCGAGCCGACCCAGGCCTCGCGCACGAAGGCCGCGTGGAAAATGGCTTTGGTGGCCACCTCGGGCTTGGGGAATTTCAACGCCACCTCGCCGCCCTCGACCTCGTCCACCGCGCCGAAGAGCCGGCTGTAACGGCCGTCGGACATCAGAACCTTGAGCGTGAAACCGTCCACCGTCTCGCCGTCGATCGGCACCGGCTTCAGCGGCAGCTGCATGATGGCGTTGCCGATGTCGGAGGATTCCGCCGTCGGCAGCGCCACCACGTCCAGCACCAGGGCCGTGGTGTTGTCGTTCCCGCCGGAATCGAGCGCGGCCGCGACCAGCGCCTTGGCGGTATCCCCGGGCGCGGAACGGGTGCGCAATATCTCGGCCATGGCCTCGTCGGTCAGGAAGGCGTGCACGCCGTCGCTGCACAAAAGAAACCGGTCGTGCAACGCCACCGGCTGGGCCGAGTAATCGAGCCGCACCTCGGCCTCGACGCCCAGCGCGCGGGTCAGCACCCGCCTCCCGTCGGCGCGCGCGCGCGAATGATCGGTGGTGAGACAGGCGAGGCGGTCGTTCCTGAGCCGGTAAGCCCGGCTATCCCCGACATGCAGCAGATGGGCGACGCGGCCGCGCAGCACCAAGGCCGTGAAGGTGCATCCCATCCCGGCGAGCTCGGGGTCCTGGCGGCCCAGGGACTGGATCCATTTATTGAGCGCATCGATGATCTTGGCCGCGGCGCGGCGCACTTCCATGGTCTCGGGCAGGTCCCAGAATCCGTCGAGGAATCCCCGGACCGCGGTCTCGGCCGCCACCCGGCCGCCCTTGGCGCCGCCGATGCCGTCGGCGATCGCCGCCACCACCTCGCGGCGCGGCTCGGGCAGCTCGTCGCCGAAAACCGCGGCGGCGAAATCCTCGTTGCGCTCGCGCGGCCCGGTCTCCGAGACGAAGCCGACGCTGGCCTTGACGCCGGCGGCACCCTCAGCCATCGCCGCCGCTCCGCTTGCGCCGGCGGGGAAGCCGCCTCGGCCGCGGCGTCAATTCTCCAGCCTGCAATGATCGAAGAGGAAATAGCCGCCGGTGCTCGACGGATAGATGGCGGTGAGCTTGCCGGATTTGCGGTCGAGCGTGTAGTTGGCGGATTCCTTGACGTTGCGCCAGGAAATTTCCTTGTCGCTGATGCTGGCCGGATAGGAATCGACCGTGCCCTTGGCGTAGTCGACATTGATGAGCCAGCTCACGCCGCTCGCCGGGTTGGTGCAGGTGACCGCGGCGGCGCTCGGCTGCGCCCCGGCGGCGATGGCGGCGAAGGCCAGCCCCGCCGCTAAGACGGCGGAAGCCGCCGCGAGTGACCGGTTCAAAACCATGATGGCGCCCCTCTGTCTCGATTTCTTTGATCGCGGTGCGAGTCCTAGCCAATTCCCGAAGGAATGCAAAGAACGGCGCGCGGATGCTTCCGCGAATCGGTACTTGCGCCGGAAGTATTAATCCGCCCGGCCCCGATCCTGGAGGATTGATTAAACTATGTTCAGAATGCCTATTTGGTGGGCATTCCGGCTCACCCATGACGAGTCGACCCGGGATGGACCGGTCTGGGTTGCCATTGGGCCGGGCGGTTGGGGCGGCATAGATATTGCTAGTCATGCTTCCGGTATTGGTTCCGGGGGTCACTCGCCCCTTAGGGGAAGCCAATTGCAATAAATAAGGGGGAGTATCAATGCTCGTACCATCACCAAAATGGCTAGATTCGGGAAGTAATGCTTGGCAATTGGCGGCGGCCACCTTCGTCGCTTTGCAAAGCATTCCCGGACTGGTTGTTCTCTATGGCGGCATCGTCAAGACAAAGTGGGCGATCAACTCCGCCTTCATGGCGATCTACGCCTTCGCCTCGGTCCTGATCGTCTGGGTCCTGTTCGACTACAACATGGCCTTCGGACCGGCTTGGCTCTCGCTCATGGGACAGGAATTCCTCGGCTCGCCCTTGCCGGCGATGTCCGCGGCGTTCTCCACCGGTCAGGCGACCATACCGGAAGCGGCGTCGGGCATGCCCGACATGGTCTTCCCGATGGCGACCCTGGTGTACTTCCAGTTCGTGTTCGCCGCGATCACGGTGATCATCCTGGGCGGTTCGGTGCTGGGCCGCATGAGCTTCCGCGCCTGGGTGATCTTCTGCCCGGTGTGGATGACCGTCGTCTATACGGTGGGCGCATTCAGCCTCTGGGGTGGCGGCTGGCTCGCCGCCGCGGGTGCGGCCGACTTCTCGGGCGGCTACGTCATCCATCTCGCGGCCGCCACGTCCGGCTTCGTCGCCGCGGCGATGGTCGGGCCGCGCTTGAAGGCGGACCGCGACAGTTTCCCGCCCAACAATTTGCTGACCACCTTGGTGGGTGCCGGCATCTTGTGGCTGGGCTGGAACGGCTTCAACGGCGGCGACCCGTACTTCGCCAACGCTGACGCCGGCGCGGCGGTGATGAACACCAACACCGCCACCGCAGCGGCTCTCCTGGTTTGGACGCTTCTGGACAAGATGGCCTATGGCAAGCCGTCGGTCGTCGGCGCGGTGAACGGCATGATCGCCGGCCTCGTCGCGATCACCCCGGGCGCCGGTTATGTGGACGGCTGGGGCGCCTTGGCCATCGGCGTGTGCGCGGGCATCATCCCGTGGCTCTCGATGAACAAGTTCCAGAAGACCAAGCTGATGATGAAGGTCGACGACACGCTCTGCGTGTTCTCGACCCACGGCGTCGCGGGATTGATGGGCGGCCTCTTGGTGGGCGTGCTCGCCAATCCGGACATGTTGGTGTACATCGGCACCGACAAGGACGCGCCTGGCGTCAGCGTGACCGGCTTGCTCTACGGCAACCCGAGTCAGCTGGTGCTCCAGGCCGAGGCGGCCGCGTTCATCATCGTCTACAACATCATCGCGACCTTCATCATCCTCAAGGTCATCTCGTTCATCACGCCGTTGCGTATGGACGACGCGACCCTCAAGGTTGGCGACGACGCGATCCATGGTGAAACCGCCTACGCGATCAGCGAAGGCAACGAGTAGGTTCTAAGCAACGGCGCGGGCGCGGGAGGGATCCCGCGCCCGTTCCTGGTGACGGACGGGGCGGGCGTTCGGCGGGGGGCCGGGCGCTCGCCTCGGCTTTTTTGGGGGGCGTTTTCGGGGCGTTTCAAGGCCGCCCGGGCTCTTTGCCCAGTTATTGAGCAGGGCCTCCCCTATTGGGTAGAATTTCCGCAAGCCCGGGCGGAGCGGCCGGGTTTTCGCGCGGGTTTCCGCGGCCTCGCCGCCACGCCAGCGGGTTCGCGCGACTTGGCACGAATCTCGCTTTTAGTTTGGTAATAAAGTCTGGCTAAGAGGCTCGTCCGGGTAAGAGGCGCTCTCTGCAACAAGCCTATGGCGGCAACCCGCTTTTCTTAAGGCGGGAACCTTTGGTCCCTCGGGAGGTTTTGACGATGTTGTCGCCATTCCGCGCCAGAATTCGAAACGCGGCCCGGCTGTTGCCGGTCCTGGCCTTCCTGCTGCTGCTGCCCGGGCTCGGCCAGTCCTTGGCGCATCCGGCCTATGCCCAGGCGCCGGCGCCCGCCGATCAGGCCGCGCCCGCCGACCAGACGGCCGCGCCCGCCCCCGATCAAGCCGCGCCGCCCGCGCCCCCGCCGCCCGCTTGCGATTCCAAGACCCTGGCCGCCTGCACGCCCAATTCCGGCGACACCGCCTGGATGCTGGCCTCGGTCGCGCTGGTGCTGATGATGACCGTTCCGGGCCTCGGGCTCTTCTATGGCGGCATGGTGCGCAAGAAAAATGTCGGCGACACGGTGATGACCAGCTTTTTCATCACCTGTCTCGTCACCGTGTTGTGGGCGGTGTGCAATTACAGCTTCGCCTTCCGCGCGGGATCGCCCTTCCTCGGCGGCTATGACCGCTTCTTCCTGCAAGGAATTCTGAGCGACATCTCGAGCAATACCGGCAATCCCAATTCGCTCGCGCCGACCATTCCCGAGACCGTCTATATGTGCTTCCAGATGACCTTCGCCATCATCACGCCCGCGCTCATCGCCGGCTCCTTCGCCGAGCGCATGAAGTTCTCCTCCATGTGCGTGTTCATCGCGCTCTGGGCGACGCTGGTCTACGCGCCGGTCGCGCATTGGGTGTGGGGGCCGGACGGCTTCCTCAACAGCGCGAACGACGCGGCCTATGTGAAGGTGCTGGATTTCGCCGGCGGCACGGTGGTGCATGTCAATTCCGGCGTCGCCGGCTTGATGGCGGCGCTGGTGCTGGGCAAGCGCAAGGACACCGGTCCCGCGCATAACGTGGTGCTCGTCTTCATCGGCGCCTCGCTCCTCTGGGTCGGCTGGTTCGGCTTCAACGCCGGCTCGGCGGTTTCCGCGGGCATGCAGGCCGGCATGGCCATGACGGTGACGCAGATCGCCACCGCCACGGCGGGCCTCGCCTGGATGTGCGTCGAATGGGCCTTGCGCGGCCGGCCGACGCTCATTGGCATCTGCTCGGGCGCGGTCGCGGGGCTGGTCGCCATCACCCCGGCCTCGGGCTTCGTCGGCCCGGCGGGCTCGCTGGTCATAGGATTGGCGGCGGGCGTCATCTGCTATTGGGGCGTCACCGGGCTGAAGCACGCCTTCGGCTATGACGACGCGCTCGACGCCTTCGGCGTCCACGCGGTGGGCGGCATCGTCGGCGCGCTTTTGACCGGCGTCTTCGCCATCCAGGAATATGGCGGCACCTCGGGCGCGATCGAGGGCAATTGGATGCAGGTGCTGAACCAGGCGCAGGGCATCATCATCGTCCTGGTCTATGACGCTGCGGTGACCCTGGCGATCCTCAAGGCGATCGACCTGGTCATGGGATTGCGCGTCGAGGAAGAGATCGAGCGCGACGGGCTCGACCTGGCGCTGCACGGCGAGACCATACAGTAAGCTCCTCCTGTGATGACTTCGGGGGCGGTCGCAAGACTGCCCCCTCTTTCTTTGGGGACCTCCCCAAACCCGCCCTTTCCGGGCGCGAATCGTTAAAATCCAAGGCATTTAAGTCTCGATTCGCCAATAGGTTGGTTGGCGTTCCTCGACCACGGATATATAATATGGTGTTATAACGCGGGTCCTGTTGGGATTCCGCCGGGTGGGTGTTATGGGCCAAGGGGCGCTGAGGGGGCGAATGCCATGGTGAGCATTGAAGCCGGACACCGGCCGCGCGGACGCGGCGAAGGGCTCGACTGGACCCGGATTGGCGAGCGCGTCCTCGGCATGGCGCTCCTGGCCGCGGCATTATTCCTGGCGCTGGCGCTCGGGTTCTACGACCGCGGCGACCCGTCCTGGAATCATGCGGTTGCGGCGCCGGTCCACAACATCATGGGGCTTCCAGGTGCGCGCCTCGCCGATGCGGCTCTCCAGGGTTTCGGCGTGGCCGCCGCCTTGCTGCCGCTCTTCCTGTGCGATTGGGCGGCGCGGCTTTTGCTGGCGCGGGGCCTGCGCCGTTTCTGGCTCAAGATTTTATTGGCGCCGTGGGCGTTGCCGCTTCTGGCGCTCGCCGTCTCCATCCTGCCCGCGCCCGCCTCCTGGCCGGTCGCTTCGGGCTTCGGCGGCTTTGTCGGCGAATTGGCACGGAAGGGTTTCGGCCGCCTCGATGTGGCGCCGCCGCTGGCGGCGATGGCGTCGGCGGCGCTGGCGGGCCTTTTGCTGCTCTATGTGCTGGGCTTCTCGACCCGCGACAGCCGGGCGCGTCTCGCCGCGAAGGCGGCCCAACGCGAAGCCGCGCGGCTCGAGCGCGAATCCCGTCCCAAATTTTTTGCGCGGATGGGCGCGATGTTGTCTCCCTCGCACCTCCTCAAATGGCGCGGCGACGGGGACCCGTCCGTGACCGAGATCGATCAATCGCGGCACGACCCGGTCTTTCTCGACGATACCGGCATGGAAGACGAGGACGGGGATGCCGGCGGCGAGGCGCCGCCCTTGCGCCGCCGGGCCGCGGTCGATCTGCCGGGGAAAACCGGCCGCCTGCGCCGCCTGCGCCAGGCTTCGCTGCCCTTGGGCGCCGCCGATCATCTCCTGCCGCCGCTCGAATTGCTCGCCGAGGTGCCGCCCTCGCGCGGCGCCGCCTCGGTCAACGAAGAGGCGTTGCAGCAAAACGCGCGGCTTTTGGAATCGGTGCTCGAGGAATTCGGCGTGCGCGGGCAGATCGTCAAGGTGCGCCCGGGTCCCGTCGTGGCGCTTTACGAGCTCGAACCCGCGCCCGGCATCAAGGCCTCGCGGGTCATAGGCCTCGCCGACGACATCGCCCGCTCGATGAGCGCGCTGTCGGCGCGCGTATCGGTCATTCCCGGGCGCAACGTGCTCGGCATCGAATTGCCCAATGCCCGCTCCGAAATGGTGTTCCTGCGCGAGCTGCTCTCATCCGAGGCCTATGAGCGCAATTCCGCCCGGCTGCCCCTGGTGCTGGGCAAGGATATCGGAGGATCTCCGGTCATCACCGATCTCCAGCGCATGCCCCATCTCTTGATCGCCGGCACCACCGGCTCGGGCAAATCGGTCGGCATCAACACCATGATCCTCTCGATCCTCTACCGGCTCACGCCCGACCAGTGCAAATTCATCATGATCGATCCGAAGATGCTGGAACTCTCGATGTATGACGGCATCCCGCATCTCCTGGCGCCGGTCGTGACCGAGCCGCGCAAGGCCGTGGTCGCGCTTAAATGGACGGTGCGCGAGATGGAAAACCGCTACCGCGCCATGTCCAAGCTCGGCGTGCGCAACATCGAAGGCTACAACCAGCGTTTGGCCGAAGCCAAGGCGCGGGGCGAGGCGCTGACCCGCCGCGTCCAGACCGGCTTCGACGAGGATACCGGCCGCCCGGTCTTCGAGGAACAGCCGCTCGCCACCGATCCGCTGCCGCTCATCATCGTGGTGGTGGATGAGATGGCCGATCTCATGTTGCTCGCCGGCAAGGACATCGAAGGCGCGGTGCAACGCCTGGCGCAGATGGCCCGCGCCGCCGGCATCCACATCATCATGGCGACGCAACGGCCCTCGGTCGACGTCATCACGGGGACGATCAAGGCCAATTTCCCGACGCGGGTCTCCTTCCAGGTGACCAGCAAGATCGACAGCCGCACCATCTTGGGCGAGGCCGGGGCCGAGCAGCTTCTCGGGCGCGGCGACATGCTGCACATGGCCGGGGGCGGGCGCATCACCCGCGTCCATGGCCCCTTCGTCTCCGATCAGGAGGTCGAGGCGGTGGTGCGCTTCCTCAAGGCCAACGGGCCGCCGCCCTCCTATCTCGACGACGTCACCGCCGATGACGAGGACGAGACGGGCCAGTTCCAGGAAGGCGAAGGCGGCTCCTCGGGCGACCAGCTCTACGACCAGGCGGTGAACCTGGTCCTGCGCGAGCGCAAGGCCTCGACCAGCTTCGTGCAGCGCCATCTCCAGATCGGCTATAACCGCGCCGCGCGCATCATCGAGCGCATGGAGGCCGAGGGCGTGGTGGGATCCGCCAACCATGTCGGCAAGCGCGAAGTGCTGGGGCGCTCGCTGTAGCGGGCCCCCAAAAAGCCATAAAAGGGCTTATATCTAAGGGGATGAGCAACGCCGCCCCGCCGGAAGAAACCCCATTCATGCCGCGCCGCGCCGCCTTATCGCTCCCGCTGACCCGGCGCGCCGCCCTTCTGGGTTTCGGCGCGCTGGCCTTGCTGCCCGCCTGGCCCGCGCACGCGGCGCTCTCGCCCGACGACCAGGCCGACATCCAGCGCATCCAGAATTACCTGAATTCCATCCGCTCGCTCGCCTCGCGCTTCGACCAGGTGGCGGATGACGGCGGCATCGCATCGGGCATGATCTATCTCCAGCGGCCGGGCCATATGCGGATCGAATACGACCAGCCGAGCCGCATCGTCATGGTCGCGACCAAGGGCGAGATCTACTATTACGACGGCAAGCTCGACCAGGTGTCCTGGGTCGATATCGACGAGACCCCGGCCTGGTTCCTCTTGCAAAACGACATCCGCATCGGCGGCGATATCCAGGCGCTTGGGCTGCAACGCGATCCCGGCTTGCTGAAGCTGACGCTCACCGAAACCAAGCGCGCCGCGCGCGGCAAGGTGACGCTGGTGCTGAACGATCAGCCGCTCCAATTGCGGCAATGGTCGGTGATCGACGCCCAGAACAAGACCGTGACCGTCACCCTGGCCGATCCGCATTACGGCGTGTCGATCGATCCGCAGAAATTCGTCTGGTCCGATCCGCGCGAAGACAGCAGCCGCTGACGGCGCGATCCCGTCCCCGGCTCGAAACCGGGCGCGAGCCATGCGTTCCCCGCAAACCCCGCATGCGCGGTCCCGCGGCTTTTTTTCGCCTTGTCCGCTCCCTATCTAATGACTAGAAGCCGCCGGTTTCGGCCGGCGGGCCGGGGGGCCCATCCAAGCCCCCGTGGCATCCCGATGGGACTTCCGGCGCCTGACCACTCCCCCCCGGTCAGGCGCCTTTTTATTTCGGGCCGGTCTAAACCGGCCGGGTTATTTCGGGCCGGTTTTTGGCCCTTTGGCGGGCTTCACACCCATACACCGGGCATTCGGCGCGATTGACGCGTCCCCCCATCCATGGGCATTTTCCCGGAGGTTCTTGGAAAGCCGGGAGAGACCGTGACGGAATCACTCAAAGACCGGGTCGCGCTGGTGACCGGCGGCGGCCGCGGCATCGGCCGCGCCATAGCCGAAACCCTCCACGCCCAAGGGGCGAGCGTGGTGATCGCCGATAGCGGCACCGGCATCGACGGCAAAGGCGCCGATCCCCAAATCGCGCAAGCGCTCGCGGCAAAACTGGGGCCCCGGGCGGCCGGTTTCGCCGACAGCATCGCTTCGCCCGATGCCGCCAATGCGGCGGTCGCCTTGGCGGTGAAGCAATTCGGCGGCATCGACATCGTCGTCAACAACGCCGCCATTCTGCGCGACGCCTTCGTCTTCAAATCCGACCCCCAGGATTGGCAGGCGGTGCTGCAAACCAATCTCTCGGGATCGTTCTATGTGCTGGCGGCGGCGGCGGCGGCGATGCGCGAGCAGGTGAAATCCGGCCGCGGCGGCACGCCTTACGCCTGGGGCAGGATCGTCAACATCGTCTCGACCGCGGGCTTCTACGGCAATTACGGCCAAGCCGCCTATGCCGCGGCGAAGGCGGCGCTGGTGGGATTGACCCGCGTCGTGGCGCTCGACATGGCGCGAAGCCAGGTTACCTGCAACGCGGTCGCGCCCTTTGCCGCGACCCGCGTCACCGAATCGATCAAGCCGCAAAACCCGGCCCAATCCGCCTATAAGGAAACCGCGATGAAAATCCCGGTCCAGCCGGTGGCCGATCTGGTGGCTTTTCTCGCCTCCGACGCGGCCGCCAAGATCACCGGCCAGGTCTTCGGCGCGCGCGGCCGCGAGGTTTATCTCTTCTCCCAGCCGCGCCCCGTGGCAAAGGCCCTTATCAAGGCCCCGGGGGAGCTTGGCCCCCAGATAGCGGCCCATCTCGCCCCCCATTTCACGGCCCTCGAGACCGATCTCGAAGCCTTTGCACAGGCGCCGGTTCTCTGAAATAATAATCTATAGGTCAATAGATAACCCCCAGCCCCAGGAAACCCGCCATGACCGCCGCCCACGCCACCGTCAAATCGGTCGCCGACCTCAAGGCCAGCGAGCCCGAATACCAAACCGCCGTGCTCAAGATCGTGCGCAGCCACGCGGTCAACGAGCTTTACGGCGCCCAGGTCTATGACGAGCCGGCGATCGCGCTCGCCCCCAACCCCTATCTCAAATGGCTCACCTGCCGCATCGCCATGGAGGAATACGGCCACCATGTCCGCTTTCGCCAATTGGGCGAGCAGATCGGCATTCCCGAGGCGGAAATGACGCCCAAGGGCAAGCGGCCGCTTTCGATCTTCGAATTCCCGCTCCAGACCTGGGAGGAATTCTGCGTGGTGAAGCTCTTGGCCGATCTGGCCGAGATCATCCAGGTCGAGGATCTGTCGGATTGCACCTTCCTGCCGCTCAGGAACCTCGCCAAGGTGACCATGCCGGAGGAAATCTTCCATTCGCAATTCGGCAAGGACACCTGCACCGAGCTCGTCAAAACCGAGGACGGCCGCAAGAAGGTGCAGGAGGCCATCAACCGCTATTACCCGATGATGCCCGCCTTCTTCGGCAAGAAGGATTCCGAGAACAACGCGCTCTACCGCCGTTGCGGCATCAAGAGCCGCACCAACGAGGCGATGCGCGAGGATTTCATCGGCCGGGTGAAGACCCTGGTCGAGGGTCATCTCAAATTGAAACTGCCATTGGTCGCCGCGGCCGCGTGACCGGCGGCACCGCATCGGCGCTGCTCGCTTCCTTCCGGACGGAGATGGCGCGGACCCCCTGGTTCGCGTCTTGCGGCGCGGGTTTGAGCGCGGCCGTGACCGGAACGGCCTCGTCTTATGTCGCGGCTTTGGGCCTCGGCGATTTGCCGGTCGCGAGCGCCGGCGATTGGCGTGATGCCCAAGCCCTGGCGCAACGCCCCGATTGGAGCCGCGAATGGTGGGCGGCCGAAAGCAAGGCCGAGAAAATTCTCCACCTCCGGGGCGAAGCGCGTTTCGGCGCGGATGATTTCCTCGCTTCTCTCACGGATGTGATCGAGGCAGCATCCTCCATCCACGGCGCGGCCTTGGCGGCGCTTGCCCGCGCCGGGGTCGACGATCCGGGCCTCGCCAAATCGGCCACGGGGGCGGCTTCCCAGGCCTGCCACCAGGCGGCGCTGGCGCTGCTGGCGCAAGCGGGCCCGGACCACGCCTTCGCCTTGAAATTCCAGCTTTTCACCGCCGGCCGCTGGCCGCTCGGCATTGTCCAAGGCCGCTGCTTCGTGTTTTAACTCCTCATGGCCCTCACCATCGTCACCTGGAACATCAATTCGGTGCGGCTGCGCATCGGCAATCTGGCGCGGCTCGCCAAGGAGCTCGCGCCCGACGTGATCTGCTTGCAGGAAACCAAGACGCCGGACGAATTTTTTCCCCATGAGGAGGTCGCCGCGCTTGGCTACAAGCACAGGCTGATCCACGGCATGAAGGGCTATAACGGCGTCGCGATCTTGTCGCGCCTTCCCTTGACGCAAACCCAAAACCAAAGCTGGTGCGAGCGCGAGGATTGCCGGCATATCGTCGCTCAGCTTCCCGGCGGCATCGAGCTTCATAATCTCTACGTGCCGGCGGGCGGCGACGAGCCCGATCCCGAAGCCAATCCCAAATTCGCCCATAAGCTCCAATTCCTCGGCGAGGTATCGAATTATTTCGCGGGCGAGAAGGCGCGCAAGAAGACCATGATTCTGGTCGGCGATCTCAACATCGCGCCCTTGGAAAACGACGTCTGGTCGCACAAGCAGCTCTTGGACGTGGTGAGCCACACGCCCATTGAAGTGGAGAAGCTTACAAGGCTCCAGGCGCGCGGCGGCTTTGTGGACGCGGTGCGGCATTTCATCCCGCCCGAGGAGCGGCTTTACACCTGGTGGAGCTACCGCGCCCGCGACTGGGCGGAATCCGATCGCGGCCGCCGGCTCGACCATATCTGGGTTTCGCCCGCGCTCGAGGGGCGGCTCAAGAAAACACTTATCCACCGCAAGGCGCGCGGCTGGAAACAGCCCTCGGACCATGTGCCGGTCCTGATTCAGATCGGGGGCTGAATGGCGCGCGATCTCCGGCCTTTCTTCGCGCCCAAAAGCGTCGCCGTGATGGGGGCGAGCGAACGCGCATCCTCCTCGGGCGGCGCCGTCCTCCAGAATCTCCGCATCTCCGGCTTCACCGGCGAAATCCTTCCGGTCAACCCGAAGGGCGGCTCGATGTTCGGCCTCGAGGTGAAGAAGTCGCTCGCCGAGCTTGCCCGCCCCGCCGAACTCGCGGTCATCGTCATCCGTCCCGACATGATTCTCGACGCGGTGCGCGAGGCGGCTTCGACCGGCCACCGCCATCTCCTCATTCTGCCGGGCGGCTTCGCCGAGGCCGGCGAGGCGGGGATGGCGCGCGACAAGGAACTGCGCGATCTGATCGCCAAGGAAGGCCTCACCGTGGCCGGGCCCAATTGCGCCGGCATCATCCATCTGCCTAAGGGCGCGCCCTATGCCGCCACGTTCCTGCGCGACATGCCGCCCGGCCCCAACCGCCATGGCTCGATCGCCTTCATCACCCAATCGGGCGCGCTCGGCGAAGAGGCGATCGCCGCCGCCAAGTCGCTCGCCATTCCCCTGGGCTCGCTGGTCTCGGTCGGCAACGGCATTCAATTGGGCGTGACGGATTATTTGGAATATCTCGGCGGCTTGGATTCCATCTCGGCCGTGCTGCTCTATATCGAAAGCATCGAGGACATGGCGCGCTTCAAACGGGTCGCGCGCGGCGTGGTGGCGCGCAAGCCGGTGGTGGCGCTTTACGGCGGGCGGACGGCGCAGGGCGCGGATGCCGCCAACCGCCACACCGGCGCCAAGCCGCTTGCCGAAAAGGCTATCGCTTCTTTCTGCGAGGAATCCTGTCTGCTGCGGGTGAAAAGCCTGCGGCAATTGCTGCTGGCGGCGAAGGGCTTCGGCGCCTTTCCCCATGGCATCGCCCGTCGCGCGCTCATCCTCTCCAATTCAGGCGGGCCGGGGGTGATCTGCGCCGACGAAGCCTCGGCGCAAGGCCTCGAACTCGCGCCCTTGCCCAAGGCGATGGCCGAGAGACTGCGCGCCGAATTGCCGCCTGAAGCCGCGATCGCCAATCCGATCGATCTCCTGGCCGATGCGCGCGAGGAGCGTTTCGGCTTCACGCTCGAAACCGCGGTGAAAGAGGGCGCGGGCGCTTTCGACGTCCTCCTGGGCATCCATGTCGTGCCCTTCATGGTCGACGCCAGCCCGGTGGTGGCGCGCATGGCGGAACTGGCGGCGAGTGTCAAAACCCCCTTCCTCTATTCCATGATGGGCACGCTGCCGGGCAAGGCCGAATGGTTCGCATCCTTGGAGGGCCAAGGCGTGCCGGTCTTCAACGATGTCGAGGCCATGGCCGAATGCGCCGGGCTCTTAGCGCGCTATCCGGGGCTGAAGGCCCGCGCCGCCGCCTGATCCGCTAGCTCGCGCGGTAGAGATAGTGGCGGCCTTCGCGCACCCCGTCGGGCGGCGGCAGCGATTCCCATCCCGGCAGATCGAGCGGCTTTTCGCTCACCACCACCGCGCCGGCGCGCAAAATGGGCGCGATCAAGGGCGCCAGCTCCGAGGCGAGCCGCGCCTGGTCGGTCACCGGGAAGTTGAGATGGGCGAGCGCGACGCTGCGTTTCAACCGGTCCCAATGGCGCGGCAGGGTCTCGCGCGGGTCGCCGGCGATGCGCTCGCCCGGCTCGGGCGCGTCGGGAATGACGCCCGAAACCGGCCCCGCGTCGAACACGATGAGCTCGCGCCGGCGCAGGATCTCGCGCAGATGGTCGAAGGCGCTGCCGTCGCCATACCCCACCTGCAAGGCCGGGCCGGGCAGTTGCGCGGTCAGATCGACGGCGCGTTCGAGGCAGGCGCGCTGCGCCATCAACCGCCGGATCAACATGTCGAGTCCGCTCAATCGGCCCGTCCCGCTGCGCCTGTCCCCTTGATAAGGGTCCGAGCATCGCCCAGGCCGCCCGCGCTTGTCGAGGGCGACGCCGGAATTTACGGGCCTCCAAGGAGAATTGAAGGCCGCGACTCGGGGATATTCACGCCGATTCCGCCCTAGGTTTCTGGCGGGAGACGTTCCTGGGGAGTATCTTCAAATGGTCGAGTCGGGGGCAATCGCGATGCCATTGGTCAAATACACGCGCCGGCAGCCGGGCCGCAAGGAACGCCTGTTCGTGAGCGGGCTGTGGGTGGCCGCCGCCCTTTGCGTGGTCGCCGGGTTTTGCCTTCGCCTCGTGGCGAGCTTCATGCAACGGCCCGAAATCCGCCTCGACGGCGTAGCCCTGATCGCGCTCGGGCTGCTCTTCGCCGTGCTGACCGCGGCGGTCGAAAGCTTCATCAGCCGCCGCCTGCACCGGATCGGGAATCACGGCACCAAGCGGTAGCCGCCGGGCGCGGTCACCAGGATCTCGGCCTTGCCGGGATCGCGTTCGATCTTGCGCCTGAGCCGGTAGACATGGGTTTCGAGCGTGTGGGTGGTGACGCCCGAATTGTAGCCCCAGACCTCGTTCAACAGCACGTCCCGGCCGATGACCCGCGCCCCGGCGCGGTAGAGAAATTTCAGGATTGCGGTTTCCTTTTCGGTGAGCCGCACCTTCTTGCGCTTCGGGTCGTCGATCAGCAGCTTGGCGCTCGGGCGGAAGGTATAGGGCCCGATGGTGAAGACCGCGTCCTCGCTCTGCTCGTGCTGGCGCAGCTGGGCCCTGAGCCGCGCCAACAGCACATGGAGGCGGAAGGGCTTTGTGATGTAGTCGTTGGCGCCGCTGTCGAGCCCGAGCACGGCGTCGGCGTCGCTGTCGGCCGCGGTCAGCATCAGGATGGGCGAGCGCACGCCCTCGCGCCGCATCAGGCGGCACAATTCGCGCCCGTCCATGTCGGGCAATCCCACGTCCAAGAGCACCGCGTCGTGGTATTGGCGCTTGACGCAATCGAGCGCCTCGCCCGCCGTGCCGGCCTCGATCGCGGCGAATTCCTCGTGCAGCTGCAATTGCTCGGCGAGCGAATGGCGCAGATCCGCGTCGTCGTCCACGATCAAGATCTTGCGGTTCGAACTCATGCCAGCCCCGGCCCCCTGCTATTGATATACAGGCATCGCACCCGCTCCAAGCGGCGATATGCCCCATGATAGGGCGCCTTGCGGCGGCGCCTCCCCGGAAATTTTACGATAAAGCGTCATGATTCAAGCACTTGCACCAAACAGGCGCGGCCCAAGGGCAGATCGGGCTCGGCCAGGAGCCCGAGCAGGCTGAAATGATCCTCGCCCGGCAATTCGAGGGTTTCGGCCGCGGCCCCCTGGCCTCGCCAGGATGACGCGAAGCCCCGCGCCTGGCGCCGCAATTCGAGGCTCTCCCGCCCGCCCGAAACCACCAGCACGCGGCCGCGCGGCGGCGGCCAATGCGCCGGGCTCAAGCGCCAGGATTCGTCGCGATCCAGATTGAGGCTGGCGTTGAGAAAAGAGAGCCGCACCGGCTCGAGATCGTAAATCCCGCCGATGCCGATCGCGCTTCGCACCGGCTGGCCCAAAAGCTCGTAGGGACGCCCGGGCATGACCGCCGCCATCATGGCGAGATGCGATCCCGCGCCGTGGCCGGCGAGATGGATGCGCGTCGGGTCGATGTCGAGCTCGGCGGCGTTGCGGTGGAGCCAGACCACGGATCGGCGCGCCTGCTCGACCATCTCGCCCAGCGCGACATCCGGCGCGAAGCCGTAATTGACCGTCGCCACCGCGACGCCGCGTTCGAGAAAGGGGGGCGCGAGAAAGGCGAAATCGCGCTTGTCGCCGGATTGCCAGTCGCCGCCGTGAAAGAACACGAGGAGCGGCGAGACTTTCCCGGGGAGCGGGAAGAAATCCAGATATTCGCGCGCCCCATTCCCATAGGCGAGATCGAGCCGCGCCGCCGGCCGCTTGCGCGCGCGTTCGGACAAATCGCTCCAGCGCCGGACATGATGGAAAAACGAGGGCGTCGTGGCGCGCGGATTCAATTGCGCGTCGAGATCCGCCTGCTCGTAATCGCGGTAAACCGGCATCGCCCCATCCTAGTGCAAAGCGCGGACCGCGTGATGTATATATCCCGGATGACCGGCGTGTCCTTCGTCGTCACCGTCTACAACAAAGCGCCCTATCTGCCGGCGGTGCTGAGCGCGATTTTCGCGCAAGCGGGCGATTACGGGCGCGAATACGTCTTCATCGACGACGGTTCGACCGACGGCTCCTTCGATCTCCTGGAAAAGCTCTGCGCCGGGCGCCAGGCCGTGCGCCTCATCCGCCAGAAAAACGCCGGCCCGGCCAAGGCGACCAACGCCGCCGTCAAGGCGGCGACGCTCCCCTGGCTCAAGATCGTCGACGGCGACGATCTGCTGGCGCCGTGGTGCACCCAATCCCTGCTCGACGCGGCCTTGCGCCTGGGCTCTCGCTTCGCGCTGGGGCTCAATATCTATTACGCCGCGGACCAACCCGAGACCTTCGCGCGCTTTCGCCCGGGCGAGGCATCCCCGCGCCGGCGCGATCTCTTCGCCGAGTGCCTCAGGAACGCCCCGGGCAATCTGACGCCGACGCTCATCGCCCGCGATCTCTATTGGGAGGTTGGCGGCTGCGACGAGCGGCTCTTCACCCAGGATTTCTCGCTGCTGTTGCGGCTCGCCTGGCGCGAGCCGCCGGCCGCGCTTGAAACCGTGGTGAGCGCCAGCCCCGATCTCGCGGGAAGCCGCGTCTCCGGCAACCAGCGCCTGATGCTGAAGGAGATCAACCAGGCGATGCTCTATTTCCTGCGCGAGACGCCGGGCCTGTCCTATGGCGTGCGCCATAAGGCGGTCGAGCGCGCCTTCGGCCGCGCCTGGAAATGGCAGCGCCGGAAACTCGGCGCCTCGCTCGCCTCGCGCTGGTTCTGGCTCTACGCGCTGGCGAAGCTGGGCTTGACGCCCTTCGTGGCGCCCTATCTGCCGCGAACCCTCGACGCTTTCGCGCCCCCGCGCGCCCCGGCGCGCCAAAATTAAAGGGCCGCCTTAACCGATCGCCGCCGCCCCTTCTCCAGCGTGCCCTGCGCCGCGATCGTCCCGGCAAGGGTGGGCGGTCCCTTCAGAATCGACTGGAAGAAAACCCCGATCATCGCGCCCAGGAGCGGGCCGGCGACATAAATCCAGCTCGTGGCGAGATCGCCGCGAACGAGGTCGGGCGCGAGCGAGCGGATGGGGTTCATCGAGGCGCCGCTGAAGGGCGCGGCCCAAAGCCCGGCGAGCGCGATGTAACCGCCGACCGCGATGGCGCCGTTGGCGCCGATGTTGCGGGCGCCCGAGGCGGTGCCGAGGATCGTGTTCACCAGCCCCGCGGTGAGCATCGCTTCCACCGCCAGCGCCTGAAGCGCGCTTACCCCCGCGCCCGGCGACGTCGCGCCGAGATTGCCGATCGTTCCGAACAAGACGCGCAGGAAGACCGCGGCCAAGAGGCCGCCTGCGATCTGCCCGGCGACGTAGCCCGGCACGCGGGACCAGGGAAAATTCCGCCGGAGCGCAAAGGCGAAGGTGACGGCGGGATTGAGATGCGCCCCGCTGACCGTGCCCATGAAGTAGATGATGACCATGACCATGAGGCCGGGCGCCACCACCGCCATGCCCAATGTCACCGCGCCGCCGCTCTTCGCCGCCGCCACACCCGCTCCGGCGGCCACCACGACCAGCAGGAATGTCCCCCAGATTTCCGAGAAGATACGGCGCCATTCATATGACGAATCCAGGAAATTGGGCGCGGGCGATCCGCTCAACATGCGTTGCTGTTGTCCCTTCTTCAGCTTTTCCTTGCGCGATCTCATTTCGGCCTCCAGTCGGGGATGCGGCTTGTTTGTGACGGAATCGGGGCAATTGCGATTTCAATCGATACCAGGAAATCCCGAGCTTTCGCAAATATCGGTCTGTGGTAGAAGCATGCCCTACGGCATGAGGGATTGATGGCGCGACCGGCCAAGGACAATCGAAGCGGCGACAGGCGGGACGGGTCCGGGCCGCGTGGCCGGGGACCGCTCGGGATTTCGGTCCGTCACTGGCTCTTCGCCGGGCTCTGGGCCTTCCTGCTGATCGCCGCCGTGCTCGCCTATTTCGCGCTCACCTTGCCGCCGACCGGCGATCTCGCCGCCTCGGAACGCCGCCCGTCGGTCACCATGGTGACGCAAGACGGCACGCTCATAGCGACATTCGGCGATCTTTTCGGCGAACCGGTGCATTTGAAGGACTTGCCGCGCTACGTGCCCCAGGCGGTGATCGCCACCGAGGATCGCCGCTTCTATCACCATTTCGGCGTCGATCCGCTGGGCCTGTTGCGCGCGCTCTTCGCCAATCTGCGCGCGGGCCACGTCGTCCAGGGCGGCAGCACCATCACCCAGCAGCTCGCCAAGAACCTGTTCTTGACGCCCGAACGCACCGTGCCGCGCAAGATTCGCGAGACCATGCTGGCCTTGTGGCTCGAGCACAAATTCACCAAGAACCAGATCCTCGAGCTCTATTTGAACCGGGTCTATCTTGGCGCCGGCACCTACGGCGTCGACGCCGCGGCGCAGCGCTATTTCGACAAATCGGCCAAGGATTTGTCGCTCTACGAGGCGGCGGTGATCGCCGGCCTGCTGAAGGCGCCGACGCGCTTCAGCCCGGCCAACGACCGCGGGCGCGCGGCCGAGCGCGCGGACCAGGTGCTCGCCAACATGGTGGAGGAAGGCTACATCACCCCGGCCCAGGCGCGCGCGGCCTCGCAACAGAAGACCCAGCTCGCCTTCACCGCCAAGGCGCGCCCCGGCAGCCGCTATTTCGCCGATTGGGTGGCGGAGCAGGTCTCGGGCTTCGCCGACATCAACGGCCGCGACGTGGTCATCACCACCACCCTCGACCCCCGCATGCAGACGCTCGCGGAAAAGGCGGTCGATGCGACGCTCGACGAAGACGGCAAGAAATACAACGTCAGCCAAGGCGCGCTGATCGCGCTCTCGACCGACGGCGCGATCCGGGCCATGGTCGGCGGGCGCAGCTACGGCGACAGTCAGTTCAACCGCGCGACCCAGGCGCAGCGCCAGCCGGGGTCGAGCTTCAAGCCCTTCGTCTATCTCGCGGCCCTGGAGCGCGGCTTGCGGCCAACCGACGTGTTCAACGACGCGCCGGTCACGATCGGCGATTACACGCCGCGTAATTACGAAAACACCTATAGAGGCGACGTGACGGTCTCCGACGCGGTGGCCTATTCGATCAACACGGTGGCGGTGCAGGTGCTGGCGCAAGCCGGGATCGACAACGTGATCGCCGCGGCGCAACGCCTCGGCATCACCTCGGATTTGCCGCGCGACGCGAGCCTCGCGCTCGGCACCGGCTCGGTCACGCTCATGGAAATGACCGCGGCCTATGCGGCCTTCGCGTCGGGCGGCACCGCCGCTTGGCCGCACGGCATCATCGAAATCCGCGACGCCCATGGCGGCGTGCTCTACCACCGCGAAGGCTCGGGCGCGCCGCAGGTCATCAGCCCCGCCGTCGCCGCCACCATGAACCAGCTTCTGAGCGGGGTGGTCGAGTACGGCACCGGCCGCGCGGCCAATATCGGCCGTCCGGCGGCGGGCAAGACCGGCACGACCCAGGATTTCCGCGACGCCTTGTTCGTGGGCTATACCGCCGATCTGGTGGCCGGGGTGTGGTTCGGCAATGACGACAACACGCCGATGAAACACGTGACCGGCGGCATGCTGCCGGCGCGCACCTGGCATAATTTCATGGCGGCGGCGGTGCAGACCATGCCGGTCAAGCCGCTGCTCCTGCCCGGGGCATCCATGGTCTATGCGCCGCCATCGCCGCCTCCGCCGCCTTCGCCGTCCCCGGCGCCGCCGCCGCTGTCGTTATTGCCGCCGCCCGGTACCGGCGCGCCCCCTCCGGCCGCGTCGCCGCCGCCAGCCGGCGGCTCTTCCCCGGGCGTCCTGCAAGGCGTCATCAATTCGATCTTCGGGCCGCCCGATCCCTCGCACCGCCCGCCCGGCGCGCAGCCCTAAAGCCGCGCCGGATTTTGGTGGGCGCGGCGGCCGCGCGGCCAATCAAGCGGCGCGGACGGTCTCGCCCTGAAACAGGCGCGGGCGGCCGTCGCCGTCCAACGCGACGAAGGTGAATTGGGCCTCGGTGACCTTGACGCGCGCGCCTTGCCCGGCGCGCAGCACCCAGACCTCGATACGAAAACTGGCCGAGGTCTTGCCGATGCGCATCAGGTCGGTGTAGCAGCACACCACGTCGCCCACCCTGACCGGGCAGAGGAAAACCATGTCGGTGACGGCGACGGTGGTGACGCGGCCCTGCGCATGCCGGGTCGCGGTCATCATGCCGGCGGTATCCATCATCGCCATGATCCAGCCGCCGAAAATCTCGCCATTGGGATTGGTGTCGGCCGGCATGGCGACGGTGCGCGCGGCCAATTCGCCGCGCGGGCCGGCCAATTCATCGGCTTCTTGAACGGTATAAGGCCACATACGGTCACTCTCCATTGCCCGACCGGTGGCGTTTCACACCCTAGATACGATCGACATCATATATTGCACTGCAATATATTACATTCAATAGATTAATATGATTAATGAATTTTTAGTTGCATTGCACAAATAGGGGCCAATCGCGGTTTGGCGCGGCGCCGCCCCGGAAGCGCGCTTGGGCCTGGCCTTCAGCTTTCTCGCGCCAGCACGAGACGCCGGTAGCAATCGGCCAGGATCGAGGCGCCCAAGGCGACGATCAGGAAATTGACGACGGTGTCGATCACGCCCGCGAGCAGGAACAGGCCCATGGGCGGCACGAGCGCGGGGTTGTCGGATTGCAGATCGCCCCACGGCATGTCGAGCGCCGAAAACACCGCGCCCAGAACGATCACCACGGACAAGACCAGCGGCAATCCCGCGAGCGCGCCGCACGCGATCAGGCGCCAGGTGTTGCCGCGCATCGCGCTCCACGCCGCGCCCGGCCCCAAGGGCTGGCCATAGGCCGCGGCCGGGAAGATGAGCGAGAGCCGCGCCATGCCGAGCCACACCGGCAAGGCGATCGCCGCCGCGAATCCGACCACCAAAACTTGATCGAGCTGACTCAAATCCCCGCCGCCCGAGAGCAGCAACACCACGCCGAGCATGGCGAGGTTCACGAGATAGAAGGCGAGGGTATAGGCCAGGAATCTGAGCCAAGGCCGGAACCAGGACCGCGCCCCGGCTTCGGCGCCGGCCGGGAACAGCGCCATCTGGTGCCAGCGCACGGCGAAGGCGGTGAGGCAGAGGCCTCCCGCCACCAGCTGGGCCACATCCGGCAGCAAACGGAGCACGGCGCTGTCGTCGCCTTGTGCCGCCAAGAAAGGCAACCAGACCGGCATGATCGCCACCGCCAGCAGCAGCAAGAGCGGCAGCCAGGCGAGTTCGAGGAAGGGCCCGAGCCGGGTGAAGACGAACCGGTAGGCGGCGACCGTCACCGTCGCGACCGGAATCCTGACGGGCAAAGGGGCCGCGTCCATGCTGTGCTCTGCTCCTGGTGGGGCGGAAGCTGGGCCGGGAGCTTGCCCTGTGACCGGGGCCGGCGCAACCGCGGCACGGACCTGGCCGTGGCCGGCGGCGGTCTTAAGCCGAACCCGCGTCGAGCGAATAGCCCGCGGCGCGCACGGTGCGCACCAGATCGGGGCGGCCCGCCCCGTTCAAGGCCTTGCGCAAGCGCCGGATATGGACGTCGACCGTGCGCAATTCCACCTCGGCGTCGCGGCCCCAGACCGCGTCGAGCAATTGCTCGCGCGAGAACACGCGGCCCGGCCGCTCCATCAGGAAACGCAACAGGCGGAACTCGGTCGGCCCCAGATGCACCGGCTTGCCGGCGCGCGCGACCCGGTGCGCGGACAAATCGAGCGAAATATCGGAGAAGCGCAAAATCTCCTCGGCCGCGGCGGGGCGTGCGCGGCGGATCACCGCGCGCAGCCGCGCGATCAGCTCGTTCGGGCTGAAGGGCTTCACCACGTAATCGTCGGCGCCGCTGTCGAGCCCGCGCACCCGGTCGCCTTCCTCGCCGCGCGCGGTCAGCATGATGACCGGCAAATCCTTCCAGGCGGGGGTGCGCCTGATCTGGCGGCACACCTCGATGCCCGAAACCCGCGGCAGCATCCAATCGAGCAGCACGGCGTCGGGCTTCGCCTCTTTCAGCTGCAACAGCGCTTCCTCGCCGTCATGCGCCGAGCTCACGGCGAAGCCTTCCTTCTCGAGGTTGTAGCGCAGCAGCGTCAGGAGCGCCGTCTCGTCCTCGACGACCAGAACCGATGGGCGCATCAGGCTTCGTCTCCGTCGGGTTCCTCGAGCATGGCGTCGGGCGCGAGCGCCAGGCTGGTGCGGTCGCGCTTGGGGCGAACCTGCGCCAAGGGCGTCCCGTGCACCAGGAAATAAAGCGTCTCGGCGATGTTGGTGGCGTGGTCGCCGATGCGCTCCAGGTTCTTGGCCATGAACAGGAGATGCGCGCAAGACGTGATGTTGCGCGGATCCTCGATCATGTAGGTCAACAGCTCGCGGAAGAGGCTCGTATAGAGATCGTCCATCTCCTCGTCCCGGAGCCACACCGCGAGCGCCTTTTCGGCGTCGCGCTCGACGAAGGCGTCCAAGACGTCCTTGATCATGGCGCTCCCCAGCCGCCCCATGCGCGGAATGCCGGAGACCGGCCTCACCGGCGGCGTCTGGTTGAGCGCGATCGCGCGTTTGGCCACGTTCGAGGCGTAATCGGCGATGCGCTCGAGATCGGAGGAGATCTTCAATCCGGCGATGATCTGGCGCAGATCGCGCGCCATCGGCTGGCGGAGCGCCAGGAGCCGCACCACCAGGCTTTCCACCTCGCGCTCCAGCTCGTCGACCCGGCTGTCGCCCTTCACCACGCGCGCGGCCAGCTCGCTGTCGCGCTTCGCCACCGCCTCGATCGCCGCCGCGAGCTGGCTTTCGGCCAATCCGCCCATCTCGGCGATGATGTTGTCGAGCCGCTGCAGCTCCTGATCGTAGCTCTTGATGATGTGTTCGGAGACCATGCGATCGCGCTCCTTCAGCCGAACCGGCCGGTGATGTAATCCTCGGTCTGGCGTTCCCTGGGATGGGTGAATATCGTCTCGGTCGTGTCGAACTCGACCAATTGCCCCAAATACATGAACGCCGTGTAGTCCGAGCTCCGGGCCGCCTGTTGCATATTGTGCGTGACGATGGCGATGCAATAGTCGGATTTCAATTCCGAGATCAATTCCTCGATGCGCTGGGTCGAGATCGGGTCGAGCGCCGAGGCCGGTTCGTCCAAAAGCAGGATCTCGGGCTTGACCGCGATGGCGCGGGCGATGCAGAGCCGCTGCTGCTGCCCGCCCGAAAGCGAGAGGCCGGATTCCCGCAGCTTGTCCTTGACCTCGTCCCACAACGCCGCGCGCCGCAACGCCTCCTCGACGCGCTCGTCGAGCTGGCGCGGCCCGAGGCGCTGGTAAAGCCTGATGCCGAAGGCGATGTTGTCGTAGATCGACATCGGAAACGGCGTCGGCTTCTGGAACACCATGCCGATGCGCGCCCGGAGCAGGTTCAGATCCTGCTTGGGGTCGAGAATGTCCTGGCCGTCGACCAGCACCTGGCCGGTGGCGCGCTGGTCGGGATAGAGCTGGTAGATGCGGTTCAAGATGCGCAGCAAGGTCGATTTGCCGCAACCCGACGGGCCGATGAAGGCGGTCACGCGCTTGTCGTGGAGCGCCAGATTGATGCCCTTCAAGGCCTCGTAGTCGCGGTAATAGAACCGCAGATCCTTGATCTCGGCCTTGGCCGCGGCCGTCTCCTGACCGGGCGCCGGGCCGTTCTCGCGGTTGGGCGCGGGCATGTTGATGAGATGGGGGCGGGGGCGGGAGGGGGTTTCCATGGGGGTTATTTCAAAGGTCATTTTCCAAAACTGCTCCAATTGGCGAGGAGACGCGCGAAGATGTTGAGCGTCAAGATGGCGAGCGTGATGAGCAAGGCGCCCCCCCAGGCCAGCTGCTGCCAGCCGGCATAAGGCGACAGCGCGAACTGGAAGATCACATAGGGCAAATTGCCCATGGGGCCGTCCATGTTGGCGCTCCAGAACTGGTTGTTGAACGCCGTGAACAAGAGCGGCGCGGTCTCGCCGGCGATGCGCGCCACCGCCAGGAGAACGCCCGTCAGCATGCCTTGCATCGCCGCGCGGTAGACCACCATGACCACCACTTTCCATTGCGGCGCGCCCAGCGCGAAGGCCGCTTCGCGCAGGCCCGACGGCACCAGCGACAGCATGTTCTCGCTGGTGCGCACCACCACCGGCACGACCAGGATGGCGAGCGCCACCGATCCGGCCCAGCCCGAGAAATGGCCCATCGGCACCACCATGACCACGTAGACGAACAAGCCGATGACGATCGACGGCGCGGAGAGGAGAATGTCGTTGATGAAGCGCACCGCCATGGCGAGCCGGCTCGAACGGCTGAATTCGGCGAGGAAGGTGCCGCACAAGATTCCGACCGGCGTGCCGATGGCCGTTCCCACCACGGTCATGACCAGGCTGCCATAGATGGCGTTCAGCAACCCGCCTTCGCCGTTCGGCGGCGGCGTGCTCTGGGTGAAGAAATCGATCCCGAAAGCGGGAAGGCCGTTCCTCAAGAGCGACCACATGATGAGGAACAACATCAGAAGCCCGGCCACGGTCGCGGCATAGGACAACGCCAGGACGATGTAATTGACGGCGCGGCGGCGGCCGTAGAGGAGAAGATTGGCGCTGCTCATGCCTCCTCCCGCGAACCCATGCGCCACAGCATGTAATTCGCCATGGCCAGTACGATGAGGGTGATGACGAACAGGATGAGCCCGAGCGCGATCAGCGAGGAGGTATAGAGCGTGCTCACCGCCTCGGTGAATTCATTGGCCAAGGTCGCCGAAATGGTGGTGCCGGGCGCCAACAGCGAGGCCTTGATGTGGTGCGCGTTGCCGATGACGAAGGTGACCGCCATGGTCTCGCCGAGCGCGCGCCCGAGGCCGAGCATGACGCCGCCGACGATGCCCGCCCGCGAATGGGGGATGATGATGTCCCGGATGACCTCGGATGTCGTCGCGCCCATGCCATAGGCGCTTTCGCGCAACAACGGCGGCACGGTCAGGAACACGTCCCGGCTGACCGAGGCGATGAAGGGCAGCACCATCACCGCCAGGATGATGCTCGCGGTCAATATGCCCAGCCCCAAGGGCGGCCCGGCGAAAAGTATGCCGAGGAGCGGAATCTCCCCGAGGCTTCCGATGAGCGCGGGCTGCACCACCGATTGCAGCACCGGCGCCAGCACGAAGAGCCCCCAGATGCCGTAGATGATGCTCGGGATCGCGGCCAGGAGCTCGATCAAGGTGCCGATCGGCCGGCGCAACACGGGCGGGCACAGCTCGGTCAGGAATACCGCGATGCCGAAGGCGAGCGGCACCGCCAGCATCATGGCGAGAATCGATGTGACGAGCGTGCCGTAAATCGCCGGCAACGCGCCGAAATTTTCCTTGACCGGGTTCCAGGCCGTGCTGATCAGGAACGACAAACCGAATTCGCGGAAGGCCGGGATCGACCCCGACACCAGAGAGGCGATGATCGCGCCCAGCAGCAGCAGCACGCCCAAGGCGAAGCCCCGCGTGACGGCGCGGAACAACGTATCGCCCAGACGCTGGCGGCGCATGGCGCGCGCCAGTCCGGCAATGGCGATAACTCCAGCCGGGCCTTGCGGGCGCGCCTCCACGCCTTATCCCCTTGAAAGCCGAACCTTGCGGGATTCGAGTCTAATCACCGCCAAAAGAGCACTACGCGAGTTTCATTGCCGTTTTATGACAGCGCCCGACTCGACCTCAAGCCCCGGTTTTAGCCGGTATCGGCACGGGCGAAGGGAGCGGCGCCGCCGGCAAATGCACCGTGAAAACCGAGCCCTGGCCGGGCTCGCTCTCGATCTCGAAGGAGCCGCGGTGGTGGCTGATGATGTGCTTGACGATGGCCAAGCCGAGGCCGGTTCCGCCCAGCGCGCGCGAACGCGCCGCGTCGACGCGGTAGAAACGCTCGGTCAGCCGCGGCAGATGATCGCGCGTGATGCCCTGCCCGTGGTCCCTCACCGCCACCGCCACCGCCGGCTGCCTTTCGCCCGGCCGCGTCCCGGTCAAAATGCGGTTCGAGGGCCGCGCCACCACTTCGATGGGCGTGCCTTCGGCGCCGTATTTGATCGCGTTGTCGAGCAGGTTCTGGAACACCTGGATCAACTCGTCGCTGTCGCCCGCCACGGGCGGCAAGCCGGGGCTCGCGTCGATGGTGATGCGCATGCCCCGCGCCTTGGCGCGCGGCTCCAAGGGCTCCGCCGCGCTCTTGAGCAAGGCCGCGACCGCGACCGTCTCGGTCGGCGGGCTGTGCTCGTTCATCTCGATGCGCGAGAGCGACAGCAAATCCTCGACCAGCCTGGTCATCCGCCCGCCCTGTTCCGCCATGATGGAAAGGAACTTCTCGCGCGCCCCCTCGTCCTCGCGCGCGGGCCCGCGCAGGGTCTCGATGAACCCGACCAGCGTCGCCAAAGGCGTGCGCAATTCGTGGCTGGCATTGGCGACGAAATCGGCGCGCAGCCGCTCGGCGCGCTTCATCTGGGTCAGGTCGTGCAATACCAGCACCGCCGAGGCGCCCTCGGCCTCGGGCGAAAGCCTCGCGAAATGCGCGGAGAGATGCCGCTCGACCGGGCTCGTCAGCTCGAACTCGACCACCTTGGCGCTTTCGCCCTTCAACACCTGGTCGGCGGCCGCCAGCACCGCCGGGTGGCGCAAGGCCCCCGCCAGATCGCGGCCCTCGATGCGCTCGCCCAGAAGCGCGTTCGCCGCGGCGTTGGCGCGCACCACGCGGCGGCCCCGGTCCAGGAGCAAGAGCGGCTCGGGCAGCGCCGCCACCACCGAGCGCGACGCGACAAGCTCGGCCTCGCGCCCGCGCAACGCCGCCTTGGAGGCGCGCGCCCAGCGGCCGAGCGCCAGCCACAAGGCCCGCACCTGGCCGTGGCGGCTGCCGACCTCGGGCACCTCGGTCTCGTCCGCCGCCATGGCGTCGAGCGCGTTGCCGAGCGCGGAGAGCCCCGCGATCAGCGGGTGGAGCAGCACCGCCACCGCGAGATAGACGAGCGCCGCGTCGAGCCAGGCATAACGCGGCGCGACCAGGCCGAGATAGCCCAGCCCCGCCAGCAGCACGAAAGCGGGCGTCGATAGGATGAAGGCGTCGAGCGCCAGGCGCAGCCATACTCTCATGCGGTCTTCTCCGGTCCGCCTTCCGGGGATAGTAGCCCTTCGCCGGGCGCCGCGGCAGGTCTCAAAGCGCCGTGCCGCGCCGGTTCCCATGGGTCCGGGCGGGGTGCTAGCTTTCGCGTCATGCCGCCCGCCCGCCCCAGCCCCGCCGCGCCGAGGCAAGAAGCCGCGCCCGCGCCCGATAAGATCGCGCTTCCGGCGGTTCAGGCCGGGTCCGACGCCTCGCCGATGATGGCGCAGTATCTCGAGATCAAAAGCCGGCATCCCGGCAGCCTGCTCTTCTACCGCATGGGGGATTTCTACGAGCTGTTCTTCGAGGACGCCGCTAAGGCCGCGCGCGCGCTCGACATCGCCCTCACCAAGCGCGGCAAGCATGAGGGCGAGGACATCCCCATGTGCGGCGTGCCGGTGCACGCGGCCGAGGCCTATCTCGCCAAATTGATCCGCCAGGGCTTCCGCGTCGCGGTGTGCGAGCAGATGGAAGACCCGGCGGAAGCCCGGAAACGCCCGGGCAAGCCGCCCGTCAGGCGCGATGTGGTGCGCATCGTCACCCCCGGCACCATCACCGAGGAAACCATCCTCGATGCGAGGCGGCACAATTATCTGGCCGCCTTGGCCGAGGCGCAAAACGGCTTGGCGCTTTCCTGGCTCGATCTTTCGACCGGCGATTTCGCGGCCCAAGAGGTGTCGCCGGCCAATCTGGGCGCGGCCTTGGCCCGCCTCGCGCCGGGCGAAATCCTGCTGCCCGAGCGGCTTTTGCAAAAGCCCGAACTGTTCGAGCTTTTGAACGACTGGAAATCCGCGCTCTCGCCCTTGCCCAATGCGCGGTTCGACAGCGAGAACGGCAAAAGGCGCCTCGAAGCGGCTTTGGGGGTGAAGGCGCTCGACGCCTTCGGCGATTTCTCGCGATCCGAAATCGCGGCCTCGGGCGCGCTCCTCGATTACGTCGAATTGACCCAGGCCGGAAAGCTTCCGGCCTTGGGCGCGCCCCGGCGTTTTTCATCGGGGGCGTTTCTCGCGATCGATCCCGCCACCAGGCGCAATCTCGAATTGACCGAGACCCTAACGGGCGAGCGCACGGGGAGCCTTTTGGCCGCGATCGACCGCACCCAAACCGGTGCTGGCGCCCGGCTTCTGGCCGGGCATCTCTCGGCGCCCTTGACCGACATCCCCGCCATCGAAGCGCGGCTCGACGCGGCCGGGTTCTTCGCCGGCGACGAAAGACTGCGCGAGGCAAGCCGCGCCATTCTCGGCCGCTGCCCCGACTTGGCGCGCGCCCTGGCCAGGCTTGCCTTGGGCCGGGGCGGCCCGCGCGATTTGGCGGCCTTGCGCGACGGGCTCGGGGAGAGCGCTGCTTTGCGCGCCACGCTATCCTCGGCCAAGCCGCCCGCGCTCATCGCGCAGGCGCTCAAGGAGCTCGGCGAGCATTCGGCTTTCGTCGACCGCTTGAGCCGCGCGCTCGCGGCGGAGCTGCCGCTTTACGCCCGCGACGGCGGTTTCATCGCCCCCAATTACGCGCCCGAACTCGACGAGCTGCGGGCTTTGCGCGACGAAGGCCGCCGTCTGGTGGCGGAGCTTCAGGCGCGCTACGCGGGCGAGACGGGCGTGGCCTCTCTCAAGATCCGGCACAACAACGTGCTGGGCTACCACATCGACATCTCGCCCAATCACGCGGGCAAGCTCGGGCCTTCCTTCATCCACCGCCAGACGCTCGCCTCCTCGGTGCGCTACACCACGGTCGAGCTGGGCGAGCTTGAAAGCCGCATCGCGTCGGCCGCCGACAAGGCGCTGGCGCTCGAATTGCGATTTTTCGAGGATCTGGTGAACGAGACCCGCGCCCGCGCGGAGACGATCCAGCTGGCGGCATCGGCGCTCGCCTCGCTCGACGTCGCGGCAAGCCATGCCGAGTTGGCGGTCGAGCAGAATTACCGCCGGCCGGTGATTTCGGCGGACGTGGAATTCGCCATAAAGTCCGGGCGCCATCCGGTGGTCGAAGCGGCCTTGAAGCGCGCAGCTTCGCAGGGCTTCGTCGCCAATGATTGCGATTTGAAGCCCGGCCAGAAGCTCTGGCTTTTGACCGGCCCCAACATGGCGGGGAAATCCACGTTCCTGCGCCAGAACGCGCTCATCGCGTTGCTGGCGCAAATGGGGGGCTATGTCCCGGCCGAGTCCGCCACCATCGGCATCGTCGACCGGCTTTTCTCGCGCGTCGGCGCCGCCGACGATCTGGCGCGCGGGCGTTCCACATTCATGGTCGAGATGGTCGAGACCGCCTCCATCCTCAATCAGGCGACGGAACGCTCGCTCGTCATCCTCGACGAGATCGGCCGCGGCACCTCCACATTCGACGGGCTCTCGATCGCCTGGGCGGCGCTCGAGCATCTCCACGGCATCAATCGCTGCCGCTGCCTCTTCGCCACCCACTACCATGAACTTACGGCGCTTCAGGGCAAGCTCGAGGATTTGTCCTGCTGGACCATGCGCGTCAAGGAATGGCAGGGCGATGTGGTTTTTCTGCACGAGGTCGCGCCCGGGGCCGCCGACCGTTCCTACGGCATCCATGTCGCCAAATTGGCGGGCTTGCCCCCGGCCGTGATCGCGCGGGCCGAAGAGGTTCTGGCGATCCTGGAAAAGGGCGAGCAGCGCGGGCAATTGACCCGGCTCGCCGAGGATTTGCCGCTTTTCACGTCCGTTGCGAAACCTCGAAACGCCTCGGCTTTGCCTCGCGATGCCTCGGCCGAGCCTCGATCCCACCTCGATCAAACCTCGATCTCGCCTCGGGAGCTTGAAACGCTCCTCGACGCTTTACGCCCGGACGAATTATCGCCCCGGCAAGCTCTTGAATTTCTCTATCGGATCAAGGCTTTAGCTGGCAAGACCGGCTGAGCGGGCGAAGCGACTCTTAACCCGACCCCGTGTAAAATGCCGGCATGAGCGCCATCCCCCATCCGCGCGACATCATCGAGCGCCGTTCGATCCAGGCGAAGCTTGACGCGCTTGCCACCACGGGCGCGCCCGGCCGGAAAGAGGTGAGCGCGCTCTTGAAAGAGGCGCTCATCGCCGGCCGCGCCGAAGTGCAAAAGCGTTTCGAGGCGGGCGCCTCGGGCACCGAAACCGTGCACGCGCTCGCTTATCTCATGGATCAGATCATCCGCGCGCTTTACGATTTCACCCAGAGCCGGATTTATCCCGCGCCCAACCCGACCTCGGGCGAGCAGATGGCGTTGATCGCCGTCGGCGGTTACGGCCGCGGCGAATTGGCGCCCCATTCCGACATCGATCTCCTTTTCCTGCTCCACCACAAGGCGACGCCCCATATCGAGCAGGTGGTGGAATACATGCTCTATGCGCTGTGGGATTTGGGATTGAAGGTCGGGCAGGCGACGCGCTCGATCGACGAGACGATAGCCGCCGCCAAGGCCGATCTTTCCACCCGCACCGCCATCCTCGAGGCGCGCTACATCTGGGGCGAGCAGAAGCTCTACGACGATCTCAAAAAGGCGTTCGAGGCCCAGATCGCCAAGGGCTCGGCGTCGGAGTTCGTGCGCGACAAGCTCGCCGAGCGCAACGAGCGCCACCGCCGGCTCGGCGATTCACGCTATCACGTCGAGCCCAACGTCAAGGAGGGCAAGGGGGGCCTGCGCGATCTCCACACGCTCTTCTGGATCGCCAAATACATCTACCGGGTCGACGACGTGGCGGCGCTGGTCGATCTCAAGGTGCTCTCGGCCAAGGAGGCGCAACGCTTCGAGCGCGCGCAGAATTTCCTCTGGACGGTGCGCTGCCATCTGCATTTCCTCTCGGGCCGGGCCGAGGACCGCTTGACCTTCGAATACCAGTCCGAGATCGCGCGGCGCATGGGCTACACCGACCATGTCGGCACGCGCGGCGTCGAGCGCTTCATGAAGCATTATTTCCTCGTCGCCAAGGACGTGGGCGACCTGACGCGCATCTTCTGCGCGCTCCTTGAATCCGAGCAGACCAAGGAGCCGCTGCTCGCCTGGCGGCGGTGGCGCGGCGGCGCGAAGAAGCTCGAGGGCTTCAAGGTTGCTTCCGGCCGCATCGACGTCGACAAGGACAGCACCTTCCGCGACGACCCGGTCAATCTTCTCCGCATGTTCCACCTGGCCGAGCAGCACGAGCTCGACATCCATCCCCATGCGCTGCGCCTCATCACCCAATCCTTGAAGCTTATCGACAACGATCTGCGCAATTCGCCCGAGGCGAACCGCCTGTTCTTGGAGATTCTGACCTCGCGGAAGGACCCGGAAGTGGCGCTCCGGCGCATGAACGAAGCCGGCGTTTTCGGCCGATTCGTGCCCGATTTCGGCCGGGTCGTGGCGCAGATGCAGTTCGACATGTATCACATCTATACGGTCGACGAGCACACCATCTATGCGATCGGACTGCTCGCCAAGATCGAGAAGGGCGAGTTCAAGGACGAGCTGCCGCTCGCCACGTCGCTCGCGCCCACGATTTCCTCGCGCCGCGCGCTTTATCTCGCCGTGCTGCTGCACGACATCGCCAAGGGCAGGGGCGGCGACCATTCGATCCTGGGCGAGGAAGTGGCGCAGAAGCTCGGCCCCCGCCTGGGCTTGACCGCGGAGGAGACCGAGACCGCCGCGTGGCTGGTGCGCTGGCATCTCCTGATGAGCGACACCGCCTTCAAGCGCGACATCGACGATCCGCAGACTATCCGCGATTTCGTCGAGCGCGTGCAATCGCCCGAGCGGCTGAAGCTGCTCTTGGTTTTGACGGTGGCCGATATCCGCGCGGTCGGCCCCAAGGTGTGGAACAACTGGAAGGCGACGCTGCTGCGCGAGCTTTATCACCGCGCCTTCGATCTGATGGTGGGCGGGCTCGTCGAGGAGGGCCAGATGCAGCGCGTCTCGCTCGCGCAGGAATCGACCGTGAAGCTCCTGCCCGATTTCTCACGCGAGGAAATCGAATCCTTCATCGCCAAGGGCTATCCGTTCTATTGGCTCTCCTTCGATCCCGAGACCGAGGCGCGCCATGCGCGGCTCATCCGCGACGCCGAGCGTTCGGGGCGCCCGCTGACGCTCGAGACGCGCGTCGAGGCCGCCCGCGCCGTCACCGAGATCACGCTCTACACCGCCGACCACGCCGGATTGTTCTCGCGCATCGCCGGCGCGCTCGCGCTCGCCGGCGCCAACATCGTCGACGCCAAGATTCTCACCATGCAGAACGGCATGGCACTCGACACCTTCTGGGTCCAGGACCAGGCGGGCGGCGCCTTCGACCGGCCCGAGAAGCTCGAAAAGCTCGCGAGCCTGTTCGAGAACGTGCTCTCGGGCGACATCCAGCCCGATCTCGAACTCGCCAAGCCGCGGGCGATTCCGCCGCGCACCCGCACCATCGACGTGCCGCCGCGCGTCATCGTCGACAACAACGCGAGCCTCACCTACACCGTGATCGAGGTGAACGGCCCCGACCGGCCGGGCTTGCTGTTCGATGTGACGCGCGCGCTGACATCGCTCAATCTCCAGATTTCGAGCGCCAAGATTTCGACCTATGGCGAAAAAGTGGTCGACGTCTTTTACGTGAAGGATCTTTTCGGCCACAAGATCGAGCAGCCGGCGCGCCTCAAGGACATCCGCTCGCGGCTCACATCGGCGCTCGCATCGAACGCCAAGGCCGCCGGGGCCAAACGCGCCCGCAAGCCGCCGGCCGCGGCCGCGGAATAGGGATTACCCGAGGCGCCGCCTGAACCCGATGGTCGGCGCTAGGCCCATGATGGCGAGCGCCCCCGCCGCCGCCGGGGCGAAAGCGAGCGCCGGCCATCCGCTCGCGTCCCATAGGAGCCCCGCCAGGATAGGCGCCACCACCGCGGTCGGATATGAGATGGTGAACATCGCCGCGATGACGCGGTGGGCGTCGCCCGGCTCGGCCAGGAGCGCGGGCAGCGCCAGCATCATCACCAGAAGCGCGGCGTTGGCGCAGCCCAGAAGCCCGGCGAAAGGGACGATCCACGGCCCGGGCAGAAACGCCATGCCGGCGGCGCCCACGAGGTCGAGCACGGCGAGCGCGATATAAGCGGAAACCCGCCCCACCAGCCTGTCGGCGAGCGCCAGCATCGCGAAGGAGGCGGGGAGCTGGCAGAAATTGAGCGAGGTCAGCGCCGCGCTGATCCATTCTCCGCCGCCGGTCGCGCGCAGATAATCGGGGAGGAAGGTGTTGGTGGCGAAATAGGCGGTGTTGACCCCGCCCATCATGAAAGCGAGGCGCCAGACCAGCGGATTTTTCCAGTCGGGCCACCAGCGCCGCGGCACGCCGCTCCGGGCTTGCGGTTCGAGCGGCGCCACCAGCAGGACCAGCAGCGCGGTCGCCGCCACCGGCAGCGACCAGAAAGCGAGGCTCCAGCGCCAGCTGCCGCCGAGAAGCGGCAGCAGCAGCGGGATGGTCGCCGCCACCGGGATGGTCTCGCCGATCAAGAGGCCGTTGGTATAGACCGCGGTGGCGAAGCCGATGCGGCTTGGCGCCCAGGCGCGCACCAAGGGCGGCAGCGAGGGCTGCATCACCGCGACGCCCGCGCCCATCGCCGCGGTGGCGAGATCGAGCGCCACCACGTTCCCCGCCAATCCGCGCGCCGCGCCCGCGAGCGCGGTCAGAGCGAGACCCGCCACCAGCGTCGGCACCGCGCCGAAGCGCGCGATCAAGAGCGCGCCCGGCACCGCGGCGAAGGCGAAGAGCAGCGCCGGCAGCGAGCCCAGCACGCCCACCGCCGCCTCGCTCAAATGGAGTTCGTCATGGATGAGGGGGATGACCGGCGGCACCGCCAGCACGGTCAGGCGCAATCCCATGCCGGCGAGCCACAGCACGGCGAGGGGGAGCAGCAGCTTGCGGAATGCCGGATGGGACAAGGGACGGGCCTCGAACGGCAGGGGAGGCGCCGGTTTAGCGGATGCGCCGCGTTCCCGCCACTCAATCCGTCAGGTCGCCGAAGAACTCCTTGACCTTGGCGAAAAAGCCCGCGCTTTGCGGCTGGGTCTTGCGCGCATCGCCCGCCGCCTCGAATTCCTTCAAAAGCTCCTGCTGGCGTTTCGAGAGATTGACCGGAATCTCCACGCTCACCTCGACGAACATGTCGCCGCGGGCACCCGAGCGCAGCACCGTCATGCCCTTGCCCTTGAGGCGCAGCTGGTGGCCCGATTGCGTGCCGGGGGGAATGGTGAGCCTTGTGCGGTTGCCGTCGATGGTCGGCACCTCAAGCGATCCCCCGAGCGCCGCCACCGGCAACGCCACGGGCACGCGCAAATGGATGTTGGCGCCTTCGCGCTGGAACAAACGGTGCGGCTTCACGGCAAGGAAAATATAGAGATCGCCCGCTCCGCCGCCGCGCATTCCGGCCTCGCCCTCGCCCGCGAGCCTGATGCGCGTGCCGTCCTCGACCCCGGCCGGGATCGAAACCGACAATGTCTTTTCCTTCTGCACGCGGCCCTGGCCGCCGCAGGCGCGGCAGGGATTTTCGATCACGCGGCCCGCGCCGCGGCAGGCGGGGCAGGTGCGCTCGAGCGTGAAGAAACCCTGTTGCGCCCGCACCCGTCCGCTGCCGTGACAGGTCGGGCAATTGATCGGGCGCGAGCCCGCTTCGGCGCCGTTGCCCTTGCACACCTCGCAAGCGGCGAGGGTCGATACGCGCACCTGGGTCTGCTTGCCCTTGAAGGCCTCTTCGAGCCCGATCTCGAGATTGTAGCGCAGATCGTTGCCGCGCAGATTGGCGCCCTGGCCCTGGCGCCGTCCGCCCATGAAATCGCCGAACATCTCCTCGAAGATGTCGGCGAAGCCCGCGCCGAATCCGGCCTCGCCGCCATGGCCGCGCGTGCCGCCCGGGCCTTCGAAGGCGGCGTGGCCGAAGCGGTCATAAGCGGCGCGCTTCTGCTCGTCCTTCAGGACCTCGTAGGCTTCGCAGGCGTCCTTGAAGCGCTGTTCGGATTTCTTGTCGCCCGGATTGCGGTCCGGGTGAAATTGCATGGCGAGCTTGCGGTAGGCCTTCTTGAGTTCCTCGGCCGAGGCGCCGCGCGCAACCCCCAACAGCTCGTAGTAATCCTGCTTGGCCATCGCCTGTTGCTAAATCCCCATCTTCGCCGCGGCGATGGGCTTATACGGAGCCGCGTTTCTTCTTCTCGTCCACTTCCTCGAAATCGGCGTCCACCACCTTCTCGCTGCCGCCTTGCGCGCCCGGGCCTTGCGAGCCCGGGGCACCGCCTTGCATGTCTGGGCCGCCCGGGGGCGGGGTTTGCGCCTTGTAGAGCGCTTCGCCCGCCTTCATCGAAGCCTGGGCCAGCGCCTCGGTCTTGGACCGGATCTGGCCCAGATCGCCGCCGCCGAGCACGCCCTTGAGGTCGGATATGGCGGTCTCGATCGCCTGCTTGGCATCGGCCGGAATCTTGTCGCCGCTGTCTTTCAGCGTTTTCTCGCTCGCATGGATCAGGGCCTCGGCCTGATTCTTGGCCTCGACCTGCTCGCGGCGTTTCTTGTCCTCCTCGGCATGGGCCTCGGCGTCCTTCACCATCTTCTCGATGTCGGCCTTGTTGAGCCCGCCCGAAGCCTGGATGCGGATCTGCTGCTCCTTGCCGGTGGCCTTGTCCTTGGCCTGGACCGAGACGATGCCGTTGGCGTCGATGTCGAAATTGACCTCGATCTGCGGCACGCCCCTCGGCGCCGAGGGAATGCCGACCAGGTCGAACTGGCCCAGGAGCTTGTTGTCGGCCGCCATCTCGCGCTCGCCTTGGAAGACCCTTATTGTCACGGCCGTTTGACTATCCTCGGCGGTGGAGAAGGTTTGGCCCTTCTTGGTCGGGATGGTGGTGTTGCGGTCGATCAGCCGGGTGAACACGCCACCCAGGGTTTCGATACCGAGCGACAAGGGTGTCACGTCGAGAAGCAGCACATCCTTCACTTCGCCCTTCAACACGCCCGCCTGGATGGCTGCGCCGACGGCGACCACCTCGTCCGGGTTGACCGAACGGTTGGGCTCCTTGCCGAAGAACTGCTTCACGATCTCGATCACCTTGGGCATGCGCGTCATGCCGCCGACCAGGATGACCTCCTGAATCTCCGAGGCCTTGAGACCCGCGTCCTTAAGCGCGGCACGGCAAGGCTCGACCGTCTTCTGGATCAAATCGTCGACCAGCGCCTCGAGCTTGGCGCGGGTGAGTTTGATGTTGAGATGCTTCGGGCCGGCCTGGTCCGCCGTGATGAAGGGCAGATTGACCTCGGTCTGCATCGAGGATGAAAGCTCGATCTTGGCCTTTTCCGCCGCCTCTTTCAGGCGCTGGAGCGCCAGGCGGTCGGTGCGCAGATCGATGCCCTGTTCCTTCTTGAATTCATCGGCCAGGTAATCGATCACGCGCTTGTCGAAATCCTCGCCGCCCAGGAAGGTGTCGCCGTTGGTCGATTTCACCTCGAAGACGCCGTCGCCGATTTCCAGGACGGAAACGTCGAAGGTGCCGCCGCCCAGATCATAGACCGCGATGGTGCCGGATTTCTTCTGCTCGAGCCCGTAGGCGAGCGCGGCGGCGGTGGGCTCGTTGATGATGCGCAGGACTTCGAGCCCCGCGATCCGGCCGGCGTCCTTGGTCGCCTGGCGCTGGCTGTCGTTGAAATAGGCGGGCACGGTGATGACCGCCTCGGTGACGGTCTCGCCCAAATAGGACTCGGCGGTTTCCTTCATCTTCTGCAAAACGAAGGCGCTGATCTGGGCGGGCGCGTATTTCTTGGTCCGGCTCTCGACCCAGGCGTCGCCATTGTCGCCGGGAACGATCTTGAAGGGGACGAGCTCCATCTCCTTCTTTACCATCGGGTCGATGAAGCGCCGGCCGATCATGCGCTTGACGCCGTAAAAGGTGTTCTCGGGGTTGGTGACGGATTGGCGTTTGGCGGCCTGGCCGACCAGGCGCTCGCCCGCTTCCGTGAAAGCAACCTGGGAGGGCGTGGTGCGCGCGCCCTCGCTGTTCTCGATCACCTTGGCCTGCTTGCCTTCCATGACGGCGACGCAGGAATTGGTGGTGCCGAGATCGATACCGATGACTTTGGCCATATCCGTTTTCTCCTTGCAGCGGAGAGGCCAGCGGCCCGAAACGGCGCCGCGCCTTCTCCCCGTTTGGATTCCCATATCCCCGGGAAACCACGGTTTATATATGGACGAAGCATCCGGTCTGCAAGGCTGGAGGGCGCCAAAAACCGCTCAAAACCGGCCCAAACCCCGCTTGAGCGGCATCCGAGCCGGGGATTAGGCTCGAACCTCGCCCCTATCATTCGGCAACCGATTCGGCGGGAGGATGCGCATGCGGCAAGCGGCAATCGCGACCGGTTTGGCCCTGGTTCTCCTGGCGGCGGCGCCGGCCTGGTCCCAATCCGCCCAGGACAACGACAATTGCCATGGCCGCAACAGCGCCTCTTATGACCAGATCATCGCCGGCTGCACCGCCATGATCCAGTCAGGCCGTCTCAGCGGCCAGGACCTGGCCAACGCCTATTACAACCGCGGCCAGGCCCACAGCCTGAAGCGCGAATACGACCCGGCGATCCAGGACCTGAGCCAGGAACTGAAGCTGTCGCCCAACGACGCCGAGGCGCTCGACGAGCGCGGCGCCGATTATTTCGGCAAGCAGGAATTCGACCTGGCGCTCGCCGATTTCAACCGGTCGATCGGCCTCGATCCCAACAGTTTCCGCGCCTATCAAAATCGCGGCGCGGCCTATAACGCCAAGGGCCAATTCGACAAGGCGCTGCCGGATCTGAACAAGGCGATATCCCTCAACCCCAATCTCGGCCAGATTTATTATTCGCGCGCCATCGCCGAGGACAAGCTCGGCCAGCACGACAAGGCCCAGGCCGATTACGACAAGGCGGTCCAGCTCGATCCCTCGCTGAAACACCCACAATAAACGGGCGCGGCGTTATCTCTGGGCTTGCGGCTTGGCGACGCCAACCAAAGCGGGCCTCAAGAGCCGGTCATGCATGACATAACCCGGCTGCATCACCTGGGCGATCGTGCCGGGCGGGTAATCGCCGGACTCGACCTCGTACATCGCCTGATGGAGATGAGGGTCGAAGGGATCGCCCAAGCCGGGCTCGACGCGCTTGACGCCGTGGCGCTCGAAAATGGCCCAGAGCTCGCGCTCGGTCGCGGTCACGCCTTCGATCACGCCCTTGGCCGCCGGATCGCCGGATATCGCGGCTTCGCTCGCGATCGCGCGGCGCAGATTGTCGGCGACGCTCAGCAACTCCTTGGCGAAGCTCGAGGCCGCGAAACGCACCGATTCCTCGCGCTCGCGCAGGAAACGCCGGCGCTGGTTCTCGCTTTCGGCCAAGGCGCGCAAGAGCTTGTCGCGCGCCTCGGCCAGCTCGGCTTCGAGCTTCGCGATTTTTTCCTCGGGCGTTTGCGCCTCGGGCGATGGCGCCTCGGGCGCAGCCTGGCCTTCGGTTTCTTCGTTCTGTTCCGCCATTTTCTATCCCAAAATCCGGCCGATCACCTTGGCGGTATAATCCACCATCGGGATGATCCGGGCGTAATTGATGCGGGTCGGGCCGATGACGCCGATCGCGCCCACCACCTGCTCGCGTGAATTGCTGTAGGGCGCGACGATCATCGAGCACCCCGCCACGCCGAAAAGTGGATTGTCGGCGCCGATATAGATATGGACGCCCTGGCCGCCGCGCGTCGCGTCCAAAAGCCGCACCATCGCCTCCTTGGTCTCGAGCATGTCGAAGAGGGCGCGCAACCGCTCCAAATCGCCGAGCGCGGTCACGTCGTCCAGGAGCTTCGCCTGGCCCTTGACGATGAGCGCGCTCTGCTCCGATCCCCCCGCCCAGGAGGCGAGGCCCGCGGCGACCAGCTTCGCGGTCAATTGGTCGATCTCGCCGCGCCACGCCGATATCTCGTTCAAGATCGTCGAGCGCGCTTCCTCGACGGTGCGGCCCACCAGCCGCGCATTCAAATAATTCCCGGCCGCGACCATGGTCGAGGGCAAGGTCCCCGCCGGCACCTCGATGATGCGGTTTTCCACCACCCCGTCCTCGTTCACCATCACCACGAGCGCGCGGCCCGGCGCCAGCGGCACGAACTCAATATGGCGCAGCGGCCGTTCGATCTTGGGCGAGATGACCAAGCCGGCGCAGCGCGAGAGCCCGGCCAAGGCCGATGTGGCCTCTTCAAGCGCCTGCGACAGGCTCTTGCCGGCGGCGGCGCAGCGGCCCTCGATGTTGCGCCGCTCGTCCTCGCTCAAGCCCCCCAGCTCGAGGAGCCCGTTGACGAAGAGCTTCAATCCGGCGTCGGTCGGCAGCCTGCCCGCCGAGGTGTGGGGCGCGAAGAGCAGCCCCTGCTCTTCCAGATCGGCCATGACGTTGCGGATGGTGGCGGGCGACAAATCGAGCCCGCCCTTGCGCGCCAGCGTGCGCGAGCCCACCGGCTCGCCGGTCTCGACATAGGCGTCAACGATCAGGCGGAAGATCTCGCGCGAGCGGTCGTTCAATTCGGTGACGATCGGCCTGGGGGGAATTTGGGTCATGGGCCCGTCATACTTAGGAAAGGCGCACCCTTAGGTCAACCCAAGGCTCAATCCGGGGGATGGGTCAAGCCGCCCTTTACCCCCATGGCCCGGCGGACTAGCTTCTCCCCGTTCAAGCCGGAAAGGAACCCCATGCCGCGTCCCTCGGGCCGTGCTGTTGATGCCATGCGCGAGGTGCGCCTCGAGCCCAACGCCGCCAAATACGCCGAAGGCTCGTGCCTCGCCGCGTTCGGCGAGACCCGCGTGCTGTGCTGCGCCACGGTCGAGGACAAGCCGCCGCCCTTCCTCAGGAACACCGGGCGCGGCTGGGTGACGGCGGAATACGGCATGCTGCCGCGCTCGACCCACACCCGCACCGATCGCGAGGCCGCGCGCGGCCGCCAGACCGGACGCACCCACGAGATCCAGCGCCTGATCGGCCGCTCCTTGCGCGCCGTGACCGACCTCGCGGCTTTGGGCGAGCGCCAGATCCGCATCGATTGCGACGTGCTTCAGGCCGATGGGGGCACCCGCACCGCCGCCATCACCGGCAGCTATGTGGCGCTCCACCTTGCCTTGAAAACCCTGATGGGCCAGGGCGTGCTACCGGGCCTGCCCTTGACCGATCAGGTCGCGGCGGTCTCCTGCGGCATCTGCGGCGGCGCCTCGGTGCTCGATCTCGATTATGCCGAGGATTCGACCGCCGAGGCCGACGCCAATTTCGTCATCACCGGACGGGGCGGCATCATCGAGATCCAGGCCACCGCCGAGAAGGAACCTTTCGCGGAAGAGCGATTCAACGCCATGCTCGGCCTGGCGCGAAGCGGCATATCTTCGCTCATCGGGTTGCAGCGCGAGGTCTTGGGCCTTGGCCCGTAAGGAAACGGGCGGCCTGCGCGGCCAGCGCCTGGTCGTGGCATCCCACAATCCCGGCAAGCTCGCCGAGATATCCGCTTTGCTGAAACCCTATGGCGTCGACGCGGTGGGGGCGGCGTCGCTGGGCTTGATCGAGCCCAACGAGACCGGATCGAGTTTCGAGGAAAACGCCGAAGCGAAAGCCAAGGTCGCGGCGCGGGCGAGTTCGCTCCCCGCCTTGGCCGATGATTCCGGCTTGGTCGTGCCGGCGCTGGGCGGCAAGCCCGGCATCCATTCGGCGCGCTGGGCGGGCGCCGCCAAGGACTTCGCCGCGGCGATGAACCGCATCGAGCGCCTGCTCGGGGGCCTGAAGGACCGGCGCGCGCATTTCGTGGCGGTGCTGTCCTTGGCCTGGCCCGATGGGCGGGTCGAAAGCTTCCGCGGCGAGGCGCATGGCAAGCTGGTCTTTCCGCCGCGCGGCTCGCGCGGATTCGGCTACGACCCGATCTTCCTCCCCGACGGGATGGCGGAGACTTTCGGCGAAATGCAGCCCGAGGCGAAGCACAAGATCAGCCACCGCGCCAAGGCCTTCGCCGCTTTCGCCGAGGCCTGGCTGGGTCTCGCGCCGTGAGCGAGCTCGCGCTCTATATCCACTGGCCGTTCTGCAAATCGAAATGCCCCTATTGCGATTTCAACAGCCACGTGCGCGAGGGCGTCGATGAGGCGCGCTGGAAGAACGCGCTCCTGGCCGAGCTCGATCACTGGGCGGGCGAAACCGAGGGCGCGCGGGTCTCGACGGTCTTCTTCGGCGGCGGCACGCCCTCGTTGATGAATCCTTCGACCGCGGCGGCTTTGATCGAGCGGATATCCTCGCGCTGGGGTTTCGCGCCCGAGGCCGAGATTACGCTCGAGGCCAATCCCACCTCGGTCGAAGCGGCGCGATTCCGGGAATTGCGCGCGGCCGGCGTCAACCGCGTCTCGCTCGGCGTCCAGGCGCTCAACGACCGCGATCTCAAATTTCTCGGCCGCGGCCACGACACCCAGGAGGCGCGCAAGGCGGTCGATCTCGCCCGCGATATTTTTCCGCGTTTCTCCTTCGATCTCATCTATGCCCGGCCCGGGCAGGAAACCCAATCCTGGCGGGCGGAATTGTCCGAGGCGCTCGCCTTGGCCGGCGACCATCTCTCGCTCTATCAGCTCACCATCGAGCCCGGCACGGCTTTCGCGCCCGCCCATGCGCGCGGCGATTTCATCTTGCCCGACGACGAAGAGGCGGGATCGCTCTATGAGGTAACGCAGGAGGTTCTCGGGACCGCGGGCTTGCCGGCCTATGAGATATCGAACCACGCCCGGCCCGGGCAGGAATGCCGCCATAACCTCGCCTATTGGCGCAGCCAGGATTACGCCGGCATCGGCCCGGGCGCCCATGGCCGGCTCAACGCCGGGCCGGGGCGTTACGCCGCGCGCCAATACCGCGCGCCCGAAACCTGGCTCGAGGCGGTGGAAAAAAAAGGCCACGGCACCGAAGCGCTCGAGCGCTTGTCGGTCACGATGCGCCGCGACGAGCTTTTGATGATGGGCTTGCGGCTCGCCGAGGGGGTTTCGCAAAACCGTTTCCTCGGCATCACCGGGCGATCCTTCGAGGATGATTTCGGGCGCGGCCGGCTGGCGCCGCTCATCGAGGGCGGGTTCCTCGAACTCGACGCGCAGGCGCTCCGCGCGACCGAGGCCGGCCGCCAGCGCCTCAACGCCGTGCTGGGAAGCCTATTGGCCTAGCGCCTGGAAATTGGCGGGCGCCGGGTCGACCACCACCGGCACGCCCCGATGCACCTCGAGCACGGCCAATCCCCGCTGGGTCGTGCCGTCGGGATTGAGCCGGAACAGACCGTCGAGCCCGCTGAAACCCGAGGGATTGGCGAGCGCGTCGAGCGAATAGCCGCCATCGGGCGCCACCTTGGCGAGCGCCACCGCCAGCGCCGCGGTGTCGTATCCCAGCGTGGCGAGCCGCGGCGGCGGTTGCTTATAAAGGGTGAGATAGCGGCTCTGGAACGCGGCGCGCGGCTCGGGCGCGGGCGCCGCGTACCAGCCGCCGTTGAGCGCGGGCTCGACGCCCAATCCGGGCTCGTCCCAAAGCCCGGTGCCGAGGAACTTCACGGTGTCGGGATCGATGTCGTCATAGGGCAAAAGCGGCGCCAGCATCTTGAGCCGGCCGTCGCCGTCGGGAATCATCAGCGCGTCGAAATTCGCGTTGGCGGCGAAGCGTTTGACCACGGGATCGAGATTGGTCGCCGCCGGATCGTAATAATCGAGGCGCGCGAGCTGAGCGCCCGCGGCCTGGACCGCGTCCTTGAAGGCGCTGACCGCGATGTCGCCATAGGGCGAGCGCGGCGCCAGCATGGCGAAGCGGCTATAGCCCTTGGCCTTGGCGAACAGCACCACGCGCGAAATTTCCTGGCCCGGCTGGAATCCCAAGAGGAAAACGCCGTTGCCGGCATATTGCGCGGCGTTGGAAAAGGCCAGCACCGGCACATGCGCCGCGGCCGCCACCGGCTTCACCGCCTCGACCTCGGCGGCCAAAAGCGGACCGATGATGAGCTTGGCGCCTTGCGCGATCACGTCGCGCGCGGCATCGGCCGCGCCGCCCTGGGTGTCGCGCGGCAGCAGCTCGACGCCGTTGTCGGGCGTGTCGAACAACGCCATCTCCGCGGCTTGCAGCATGGCCTGGCCGAGCGCGGCGCTCGATCCCGAAAGCGGCAGCAGCAGCCCGACCTTGGGCGCGCCCGACGCCACAGGCAAAGGAGGACTCGGCGCCTCGCCGGGGGTGCCGGGCGGCCCCACGCCCGGCCCGAGCGGCTGTTGCGGCAGTATCGTGCCGGGCGGGGCGGACGCTTGCGGGCGCTTCGTCAGTCCCGGTATCGTCAATCCCGAGCAGGAGACCAGCGCGAAGGCGGAAAGGATCAGCCATGCCGCGAGAAAAAGCCGCGGGCGCGGGGAAACGGGCGAAAAAAAGCGGCGGTGGAACAGGCGCGGTCTCCCTCGCGGCGCGGGCGTTCGGCCAAGAGCCTATAGAGGCCGCCCTTCCAAGTAAACTCGCTCCCGGGCTTTATGTGGTCTCGACGCCCATCGGCAATCTTGGCGACATCACGCTGCGCGCGCTCAAAACCCTCGCCTCGGTCTCGGCCGTGCTGTGCGAGGATACGCGGGTCACCGGCAAACTGCTTGCCGCTTACGGCATATCCGCGCGCAAAATCCCCTATCACGACCACAACGCCGCTGAAGCGCGGCCGGAAATCCTCCGCCGCCTCAAGGCGGGCGAGGCCTTGGCCCTGGTCTCGGATGCGGGCACGCCGCTCGTCTCCGATCCGGGCTACAAGCTGGTGCGCGCCGCCATCGGCGAGGGCGTGGCCGTGACCGCAATCCCCGGGGCCTCGGCGGCGCTCGCGTCCCTGGTGCTGTCGGGCCTGCCGCCCGACGCCTTCGCCTTCGCCGGTTTCCTGCCGCCCAAATCGGCCGCGCGCAAGCGTGTCTTGCGGGAATGGAAATCCGTGCATGCTACGCTGCTGTTCTACGAAAGCGCGCCGCGCCTGAAGGATTCTCTCGCCGACATGGCCGAGATGCTGGGCGCCCGGCCCGCGGCGGTGACGCGCGAGTTGACCAAGTTCTACGAAGAAGTGAGACGCGGCACTCTGGCCGAACTCGCGGCGTATTACCGGGAGCAGGGCGCGCCCAAGGGCGAGTTGGTGGTGGCGGTCGGGCCGCCCGAGGGCGATGCCGTCCCATCCGGCGGCGAGGCGCTCGACCGCGATCTGGCGGCCGCTCTTTCCCGCACCAGCCTGCGCCAAGCCGTGGCGGATGTCGCGGCGGCGACCGGGTTGCCGCGCCGCGCGGTCTATGCCCGGGCGCTCCAGTTGAAGGGCGAGCAAGGGTGAGCGGCCGGCGGCAACGCGGCGGTTCGGTCTTGAGCCGCGCTGAGCGCGGCCGGGGGTCCTTCCGCCGCGGCCTGTGGGCGGAAACGCTTTGTCTGTGGGCGCTGCGCTTGAAGGGCTATCGCATTCTCGCCCGGCGTTATCGCTCTCCCGCCGGCGAGATCGATCTGATTGCAAAGCGGGGCGCCATCCTCGCCGCGGTCGAGGTGAAGGCGCGCGCCGATCACGCCCGCGCCGGCGAATCGGTTCTGTGGCGCCAGCGCGCGCGCATCGTCCGCGCGTTCGAGAATTTCTTGGCGATTCATCCGGCTCTGCGCGACTCGCAGCTGCGCTTCGACGTCATGCTGGTCGCGCCCGGCTCCTGGCCGCGTCATATCCCGGACGCCTGGCGGCCGGAGGCGTAAAGGACCTTGCTTTCGGAGTCTTGCCCCGATATTGACGCAATGCCGTTATTTCATGGCGGGCCGTTATCCAGTTTCGAGGAGCACGCCTTGTTTGGTTTTCATTTCTCTTCGCGCGGCGGCAAAGGCCTGATTCCGGCCGTGTGCCTGATGCTGCCTCTCGCCGGCTGCCTGCCGGTGGCGGTGGTCGGAAGCGGCGCCAGCATCGGCTATGTCGCGACCGAAGACCGCACGATGAAGGATAATCTCGACGACACCGTGCTGTGCGCCACCATCAACAAGGCCTGGACCGATTTCAACAGCCAGCTCAACGACGATCTCAATTGCCACGCCTATCAGGCGCGCGTGCTGCTCACCGGGCGGGTCCCGAGCGAGAGCTGGAGCGAGGAGGCGTTCAACCGCGCCAACCAGGCGCCGGGCATCAAGGAGGTCTATAACGAGATTACCGTCGGCCCGGGCGGCAGCTTCACGAACAACGTGCATGACGGCTATATCACCCAGCATCTGAACGCCGAGCTCTTGACCGCCAGCGACGTTCATTCCAACAACTACATCGTCACCACGGCGGGCGGCGTGGTATTCATCATCGGCACGGCGCGCGACCAGGCCGAGCTCGACCGCGTCATCAATTACGGGCGCAACATGAACGGGGTGAAGCGCGTCGTCTCCTATATCCGCATCCTCGGCGCCGCGGGCGGAGACGCCGGATCCGCGAACGCCGGCGCGCTCGCGCCGCAATCCTCCCCGGGCGACACCTCGCCCAACGCGCCGACGCCGCGCGGCGAAATCGTGGTGACGCCGCTCAAATGAGCCTCAAGGTCGCGATCCAGATGGACCCGGTCGAGCGGATCAACCCCGCCGCCGATTCGACTTTTGTCCTGGCGCTCGAAGCCGAGGCGCGGGGATATCGCCTCTATCATTACCTGCCGCGCGATTTGAATTTGGCCCAGGGCAAGCTCACCGCGACTGCCCGGCCCTTGAAGGCGAGCCGCGCGGGCGGAACGCCGCTCGCGCTCGGCACGGCGGAAATTCTCGATCTCGAGACCATGGACGTGATCCTGATGCGCCAGGATCCGCCCTTCGACATGGCCTACATCACCGCGACCCATCTTTTGGAGCATGTGAGCGGCAAGGTTCTGGTGGTGAATGATCCGGTGAGCGTCCGGAACGCGCCCGAAAAGCTCTTCGCCACCCATTTCACGGGCTTGATGCCCGAGACGCTGATTTCGAGCGATGCCGGCTCGATCCGCGATTTCCGCAAAGTCCACGGCGACATCATCCTGAAGCCGCTCTTCGGCAATGGCGGCGCGGGGGTGTTCCATCTCCGGCCCGATGACGAGAACCTGAACGCGCTTTTGGAAATGTTCACCCAGCTCTATCGCGAGCCGGTCATGGTTCAGCGTTATCTTCCCGAGATACGCCAAGGCGACAAGCGCATTATCCTGGTCGAGGGCGAGCCGTTGGGCGCGGTGTTGCGCGTGCCGGCCCAGGGCGAGGCGCGCGCCAATCTCCATGTCGGCGGCAAGGCGCAAAAATCGCCGCTCTCGAAGCGCGACCGCGACATCTGCGCCGCCATCGGCCCCCGGTTGCGCGATCTCGGGCTCGTCTTCGTCGGCATCGACGTGATCGGCGATTACCTGACCGAGATCAACGTGACCTCGCCGACCGGCATCCAGGAGATCAACAAGCTCGACGGCGTCAAGCTCGAAGCCAAGGTGTGGGACGCGATCGAGAAGCGCCTGAAGAAAAAGCGCTAAGCCGCCGCCGCCGCGCCCGGCTCACGCGCCCTTGGCTTGCTTCGCACGATGGCGCGGCCGAATTCAGGCCGCCCCCGGCTCACGCGCCGCCGGGCGGATTATGGCTTGCCTCGTAAAGGAACCAGGCCCGGCGTTCGGTCTCGTCGATATAGACCTCGAGCTGGCTGGTCGTCGCCACGTCGCCGTGCTCGGCGCAAAGCTCGTGCGCCACGCGCATGCGCTTGGCCAATTCGGTGTTGTCCTCGCGCAGCTCGGCAAGCATGTCCTGCGGCGTGACGTAGGGCGCGTCGTTGTCCGCGACATGCTTCAGGCGGGCGATCTCGCCGATCGAGCGCAGCGTCTGGCCGCCGATCTTGCGGACGCGCTCGGCGATGACGTCGGTCATGGCGAAAATCTGGTCCGACTGCTCGTCGAGCAGCAGGTGATAATCGCGGAAATGCGGCCCGCTCATGTGCCAATGGAAATTCTTCGTCTTCATGTAGATGGCGAAAAGGTCCGCGAGGACGCCGTTGAGCGCGCCCGAAATGTCCCGGACGGCGTTTTCGCCGAACCCGGCGGATGGCGAGGGCGACCCGGGCAGGGCGCGCCGGCTGGATTTATCGGGCATGCAGGACCTCCTTGTAGGGCTTGTAAGACGGTGAGACGCGTTTCCAGGATTATGTCGTCAGTCTTTAGAGTAGTTCAAGATTGTGTTGACGGCATGGCGGAACACAACGTGTCCGCTTTCGCCGGGCCTGGCGCGGGTGATTTTAGAGCCTAGTCTCCTTGGTGCGCGCGCGCAGCGCCGCCGCGTCGCCGTCGAGGCAATGCCCGGTGGCCGCATTCTGTTCGAGCGAGCGCGGCCGGCTTTGGGCGAAGACCAGCTGCTCGCCGCCCGCGCCGCTGTAGAAATAAAGATCGAGCACGCAATCGGCGCTGCGGTATTGCCACACCTCGGCGGGCGGATCGTTGCGGCGGAAATCGGGCTGGCCGTAAAGCGCCGCCACTTGGGAGGGCGCAAGCCCGGCCAGATTGCCGAGCCGCACCGATCCGGCAGAATCGATGAAATCATCGCTGGCGCAGGCGGCGAGCGCCACAACGAGCGACAGCAGGATTCCCAGGCGCCTCGCCGCGCCGGCCGCAATCCTATCCGCTCTCTCAGCCATGCCCCCAGGCCCGTCTTGAAACGCAAACCACCGGACGGGGCGCCAAATATCCGAAACGGGATGCGGGCTGAAAACCCGAATCGCAATCCGCCCGGAACCTGGATCGCCTCCCCGCGAAGAGTCTTTGCGCTCTTCTCTCTGTGGGAACGATAATAATCTCCAAGTCCCGGTGAATAAAGGGAAATCCGCCGGGTTCGGCTGGTTTTGCCGCCGGGCGGTTTCCCGCGCGGACTTGCGGCAAACCCGGCGATCCCTATACTCCGCGGGCATTTCGCCTCCATCCCCACCGCCGGAACCCCTTTCATGGCCGCCTCTTCCCACGATGTCGTCGGCATCGGCAACGCCATTGTCGACGTGCTGGCCAAGGCGGATGACGCTTTCCTCAAAAGCCAGGGCCTCGCCAAGGGCACCATGGCGCTGATCGATGAAACTCGCGCCGAGGCGCTTTACGCCAAGATGGGCGAGGGGATCGAGGCCTCGGGCGGTTCGGCCGCCAACAGCATCGCAGGATTGGCCTCGCTCGGGGGCAAGGGCGGCTATATCGGCAAGCTGCGCGACGATGAATTGGGCGCGATCTTCGCCCATGATCTCAAATCGATCGGCGTCACGTTCAAGACGCCGCCCTTGAAGAGCGGCCCGCCCACCGCGCGCTGCCTCATCCTGGTCACGCCCGACGCGCAGCGCACCATGAACACCTTCCTCGGCGCCTGCGTCGAATTGGGGCCCGAGGATATCGACGAAGGCCTGATATCCTCGGCGCAAGTGACGTATCTCGAGGGCTATCTGTTCGATCCGCCGCGCGCCATGGAAGCCTTCCGCAAGGCGGCGAAACTCGCGCATAACTCGTCCCGCAAGGTGGCGCTGTCGCTCTCCGATCCCTTCTGCGTCGGGCGTCACCGCGCCGAATTCCTCGATCTGGTCGATAAACACGTCGACGTGCTGTTCGCCAACGAGCACGAAATCGGTGCGCTCTACGAAACCGAACATTTCGAACAGGCGGCGGAAGCCGTGCGCGGCCATTGCGAGATCGCGGTGCTGACGCGCAGCGAGCGCGGCTCCAACATCGTGACCAAGAAAGAGATGCTGCATGTGGCGGCGGCGCCCGTCGCCCGCGTCGTCGACACCACCGGGGCCGGCGATCTTTACGCCGCCGGCTTCCTCTACGGCCTGACCCATGGCCGGGATCTCGAAGCCTGCGGCAAATTGGGCAGCCTGTGCGCGGGCGAGGTCATCGGCCATTTCGGCGCCCGGCCCGAAACCGCGCTCAACACCCTGGCCAAAAGCGCGGGCCTGTTATAACGGCCCCCGAGGGGCCATATGTGAGTTCATCATGGACATCCGGAATATCGCCATCATCGCCCATGTCGACCATGGGAAAACCACCCTGGTCGACCAGCTCTTAAAACAGAGCGGGGCCTTCCGCGCCAATCAGCAGGTGATGGAGCGCGCGATGGATTCGAACGATCTCGAGCGCGAGCGCGGCATCACCATCCTCGCCAAATGCACCTCGGTCGATTGGAAGGGCACGCGCATCAACATCGTCGACACGCCCGGCCACGCCGATTTCGGCGGCGAGGTCGAGCGCATTCTCTCGATGGTCGATGGCGTGCTGGTGCTGGTGGACGCGGCCGAAGGGCCGATGCCGCAGACCAAATTCGTGCTCGGCAAGGCGCTGCGCCAGGGCCTCAATCCCATCGTCGTCATCAACAAGATCGACCGTTCCGACGCCAGGGCGACGGCCGTGCATAACGAGATTTTCGATCTCTTCGCCATACTCGACGCGACCGAGGCTCAGCTCGATTTCCCCACGCTCTACGCCTCGGGCCGCGCCGGCTGGGCGGTGGCGGAGCCCGACGACGAGCGCAAGGATCTGACGCCGCTCTTCGATCTCATCCTGCGCCACGTGAAGCCGCCCGAATCCGAACCGAACGCGCCCTTCGCCATGCTGGTGACCACGCTCGAATACGACTCCTATGTCGGCCGCGTGCTGACCGGGCGCATCCACAAGGGCACCGCGCGGGTCAACATGCCGCTGAAGGCGCTCTCGCCCGACGGCACCGTCATCGAGGAAGCGCGGCTCACCAAGCTCTTGGCGTTCCGCGGGCTCGAGCGCCGGCCGATCGAAGAGGCCCAGGCGGGCGACATCATCGCCATCGCCGGGCTGACCAAAACCACCGTTGCCGACACCATCGGCGCGCCCGACGTGACCCAAAGCCTGCCCTCCATGCCGGTCGATCCGCCGACGCTCGCCATGATTTTCTCGGTGAACGACAGCCCCTTGGCCGGGCGCGAGGGGAACAACAAGGTCACCTCGCGGCTCATTGTCGAGCGGCTCAAACGCGAGGCCGAGGGCAACGTCGCCATCCGCGTCAAGGAAAGCGCCGAAAAGGATTCGATCGAGGTGGCGGGCCGCGGCGAATTGCAGCTCGGCGTCTTGATCGAGACCATGCGGCGCGAAGGCTTCGAGCTTTCGATCTCGCGCCCCCAGGTTTTGTTGAAGACAGATCCGGCGGGCGGCAAGCTCGAACCGGTCGAGGAGGTCCAGGTCGACGTCGACCAGGATTTCGCCGGCATCGTCGTCGAAAAACTGGCGCAGCGCAAAGGCGAGCTCCGCGACATGCGGCCCTCGGGCGGCGGCAAGACGCGGCTCACTTTCCTCGCGCCGACGCGAGGATTGATCGGCTATCAGGGCGAGTTCATGACCGACACGCGCGGCACCGGAATCATGAGCCGCCTCTTCCACGGCTATGCGCCCTGGAAAGGGCCGATCGAAGGGCGCCGCAACGGCGTGCTGATCTCGAACGGCTCCGGGCAGGCGGTCGCTTACGCGCTGTGGAATCTCGAAGAGCGCGGGCCGATGTTCATCACCCCCGGCACCGAGGTCTATCCCGGCATGATCGTCGGTGGGCATTCGCGCGGCAACGATCTCGACGTCAATCCCTTGAAGGGCAAGCAGCTCACCAACATCCGCACGACATCCAAGGACGAGGCGGTGCGCTTGACGCCGCCCATCCTCATGGGTCTCGAACAGGCGATCGCCTATATCGCCGATGACGAGCTGGTCGAGGTGACGCCGAAATCGATAAGGCTCAGGAAGCGCTTCCTCGATCCGCATGAGCGCAAACGCGCCACCCGCGCCGCCGAGGCCGAAGCCGGTTAACCACGACCGGCCCGGAGTCACGGCCGAGGGTTGCGGAATATCCGGAAGTGCCTGAAAATAGGCACGGCATCCTATCATTGAGGGCAAAAGGGGAGTTCGCGTGCTCGAACTCAAGGCGCCCATGTTGCGGAAGTTGTACCAGGATTGGGATTCGCGCCGTCGCGGCCGCGAGATGCCGTCGCGCGCCGATTTCGATCCGCTCGACATCAAATACTGCATCGGCAATCTCTCGCTCATCGACGTGGCTTATGATCCGCTGCGCTTCCACTTCCGCATCCACGCCAGCAACGTGGCGCAGGGCATGGGCTACGATTTGACCGGCAAGGATCTCGATGCCATGCCCGATGTTGAATTCCGCCAGGCCGCGGCCGATCACTATGCCGAGGCGATCAAGACGCGCCTTCCCGTCGCCAAATACCGCGACCGGCAAATAACCGGCCAGCGTGTCTGGCATTGCGAGGCGCTGGTGCTGCCGCTCTCCGCCGACGGCAAGATCGTCAACATGCTGATGAGCGGATTTGTCTGGTTCTAGCCCGGCCATTCCGCGGCTTTCCTTCGCCGGCGCCTTGCGTTAAGGTCGCGTCCGTCTCGAGAGCCCAAGTCCTTTCAGCAACCGGATGAGCGCGCCATGATCAGATTCCTTTCGCTCGCCGCGCTGGCAACCGTCCTTCTCCTGGCCATTGGAGGTCCCGTGCGCGCAGCCGATCCCGAAAACACGCTTTACCTCGACGTGCCCAAGGGCCGTGTCGTCATCGAACTCCGACCCGATCTGGCGCCCCAAACCGTGGCGCAGATCAAGACGCTGGCGCGGCGCGGCTTCTACGACGGCATCGTATTCCACCGCGTCATTCCGGGATTCATGGCGCAGACCGGCGATCCCACCGGCACCGGCACCGGCGGCTCGGGCAAGAACGTCCCGGCCGAGTTCAGCCAGGCGCATTTCCTGCGCGGCACGGTCGGCATGGCGCGCGCGGCGAGCCCCAATAGCGGCGACAGCCAGTTCTTCATTTGCTTCGCGCCGCAGCCGGGGCTCGACGGCCAATACACCATCTTCGGCCAGGTGACCTCGGGCATGGAATTCATCGACGCGATCAAGCCGGGCGCGCCCGGCAGCGGCACGGTGACCAATCCCGACAAGATCATCCGCATGCAAGTGGCGGCCGACGCCGACAAGAAGAAGCCCTAACGCCGTTCCGGCCGCGCCGGCGCCATCCCCATGATCGCCTCCTGGCTCGCCACGCTCCGGGTCTATGCCGACCGGCGCATGCTGGCGATCCTGTTGATGGGATTTTCCAGCGGGCTGCCTCTGGCCTTGACCGGCGCCACGCTCGCGATCTGGCTCAAAGAATCAGGAATTACCCTTACTTCAATAGGCCTCTTCGCCCAGGTGGGCCTCGCCTACAATCTTAAATTCCTGTGGTCGCCGGCGATGGACCGCGTGCGGATTCCGCTCCTGACCGGGATTCTGGGGCGGCGGCGTTCCTGGGCGGTGACCATCCAGGCGGCGCTGGCGCTGGCGCTTCTCGCCATGGCGCTGTGCGATCCCGCCATCAATCCCTGGCGCGTGGCCTTGGCGGCGTCGGCGGTGGCGTTTTTCTCGGCGAGCCAGGACATCGTCATCGACGCCTATCGCGTCGAGCTGCTGCGCGCGCGCGAACAGGGGGCGGGTGCTGCCGTGACCCAGGTGGGCTACCGCATCGGCATGATCGCCTCGGGCGCTGGGGCGCTCTATCTCGCCTCGTATTTCGGCTGGTTCTGGTCCTATGCCGGGATGAGCGCGCTGATGCTGGTGGGGATCGCCACCGTGCTGATGACGCGCGAGCCCAAGACCGTCAAGCCGCCCAGGGAGAAGAACTGGTTCAAGCGTTCGGTCGCGGCGCCCTTTGCCGAATTCGCGTCGCGGCGGGGCTGGGTTTTGATCCTGGTCTTTGTCGTGCTCTACAAATTCGGCGACGCGCTCGCCGGCATCATGTCCAATCCGTTCTATATCGCCTTGGGCTTCACCAAGATCGAGATCGCCAACGTCGCCAAGCTGTTCGGCACCTTCGCCAGCGTCGCCGGAATCTTGCTTGGCGGAACCTTGGTCTATCGCCTCGGGTTGATGCGGGCGCTTCTAATCTGCGGCGCCCTCCAGATGCTCTCGAACCTCATGTATATCGTGCAGTATTGGGCCGGGCCCGATCCCTCGGTGCTGGCCGTGACCATCGCCGCCGAGAACGTCACCGGCGGCATGGCCTCGGCGGCCTTCGTGGCCTATCTCTCGTGGCTCTGCAACCCCGCCTTCACCGCCACGCAATACGCGCTTTTGTCGGCCTTGGCGGCCACATCGCGCACAATGCTGGCTTCGGGCGGCGGCTTTCTCGCCGACCGCCTCGGCTGGCCGCCCTTTTTCGCGGTCTCGACCCTTGCCTGTCTCCCCGCCCTGGGCCTGTTGCTTTATCTCATGCGCTCAGCCGAAGCGCAGCAGCCGCGCCCGGTTACGGCGCAGCCACGCCCGCCCGCTCGCATGCCCCGGCGCTAATTTTTCGACGAGCTTCCAGAAACGCGGCCCGTGGTTCATTTCGGCGAGATGCGCCACTTCATGCGCCACGACGTAGTGCAGCACCTCCTCGGGCGCCAGGATCAGCCGCCAGGAAAACGCCAGCCCGCCCTTGGCCGAGCAGCTGCCCCAGCGGCTCTTGCCGTCGCTCAAACGGATCCCTGAAACCTCGCGGAAAATGCGCGCGGCCAGATCATGCGCCCGCGCCGACAGCTCCCTTCGGGCATGGAAGCGCAGGAAATCCTTGAGCCGGCGCGGCAAATGCGCGGCCTCGCCGGCGACATGGATTTCGCCGTTCTCGATCCAGGCGGGGCCTTTCCCGCGCGACCCCGGGCGGTGGCGGATGCGGTGCGGCCGGCCCAGCAGCGGTATCTCCGAGCCGTCGGTGAAAGCCACGCGCGGCGGCAAGTCCTTGAGCCGCTGTTCGAGCCAGCCGCGATTCTGTTCCAGGAACCGGACCGCTTGCCGGAGCGAACCCCAAGCCGGCAGCACCAGCTCCACCGCCTCGCCGCGCTCGTCGAGCCGCAGCACGAAGCGCCGCGCGCGCGGATGGCGCGACACGTTGAGCTTCATCTCGGCGTCGCCGAGGGCGATGCGCTGGGGCAATGCCATCACAGGTGACGCCTGATCGCCGCCGCCATCGCCGCGGGATCGGCTCCGGGCGAGATCAGCGCGGCCAATTTGCCGTCGCGGTCCATGAGATAGATGAAGGAGGAATGGTCCATCAGGTAATCCGCCTTGCCCGGCTCGGTCACTTTCTTGGCGTAGACGCGATAATCCCGCTCCGCTTGGGCGAGCGCCTCGGCGCCGCCGGTCAGGGCCAAAAGCCGGGGATGGAAGTTCGAGGCGTAGAGCTTCATCTGCGCCGGGGTGTCGCGTTCGGGATCGACGGTGATGAAGATCGGCTGAACCTGGTTGGATTCGGGCCCGAGCTGGTCGAGCGCCTGGCTCATGGCCAAGAGCGTCGCCGGGCAGATATCGGGGCAATAGGTGTAGCCGAAATAGACCAGCATCAACTTGCCGCGGAAATCCGCATCGTTGCGCGCGACGCCGTTCTGGTCGATGAGCGAAAACGGTCCGCCGACGGGAAGCGCGGCGGCGCCGTTGGTGTCGCCGCCGCCGCCGAGCCAGCCGGTCTCATAGGCGAAACCCGCCAGCAACAGGACGAGCAAGGCGATGAAGACGAAAAGGCCGCGGCGCGCCACACGGGACATGGGATGATTCTACATCCTCAAGCCGGGCGGTGTCACAATCCCGCGCCTTTGAGCCGCACCGTCCGGCCCACCGCCGCTATCGCCGGCGCGGTGACGCCCGATGCCTTCGCGTCCGCCGCGGCGTTTTCAAGCGTGGTCTCGACCACGCGCTGCCCCGGCAGCGTCGCCTGGCTCACGATCACCACCGGCTCGTCGCGCTTGCGCCCGGCCGCCATCAGCCGGCGCGCGATCTTGTCCAAATTCTGCAACGCCATGTAGATCACCAGCAATCGGGATCCCTTGGCGAGCGATTCCCAATCGACATCCTCCGGCAGGCCGCCGCCGCCGGCATAGGCGGTCACGAAGGAAACGGACGAATTGGTATCGCGGTGGGTGAGCGGTATCCCGGCCTGGGCCAGGGCGGCGACGCCGGCGGTTATGCCCGGCACGACGCGATAGGGAATTCCGGCCGCTTCGAGCGCCAAGGCTTCCTCGCCGCCGCGTCCGAAGACGAAGGGATCGCCGCCCTTCAGGCGCAGCACGCGCCTTCCTTGGCGCGCCAACTCGATCAGCCGGTTGGAGATGTCGGGTTGTTGGGCCGAAGGCTTGCCGCCGCGCTTGCCCGCGTAATGCCGGATCGCGCCGGGCCGCGCCAGATCGAGAATGCGTTTTCCCACCAAGGCGTCATAGACGATGTCGTCCGCCTGTTTCAGAGCGTGCAGCGCCAGCAAGGACAACAGCCCGGGTGCGCCCGGCCCGGACCCGACGAGCCAGACCGCGCCCGCGGCGAATTCGGGCAAATCGGCAGGCGAAAGATCGATTTCCATCGCGAGGGGGAGCCTACACCGCGGGCCCTTGCGGAGGATAGACGGGGCGGCCCGCCCCCGGTTTAACTTGAAAGCCGGTCATGGTGGACGCAAACTCCGCCGCCAGGGAGAGAGGATGTCCCGTGACCCGTAGCCGCGCTGTTTTTTTGGCCCTGGCCCTGCTCGTCTGCCTACCCGCGCCCGGGGCGCTGGCGCAGGGGGGCGGCTCCACCCCGTTCAACAACACCTCGACCAACGCCGGCCCGACCATTCCGTTCGGCGGCTTGGGCGCGGACGCGCCGAACAACATCGCCATGTCGTCCTCGGCCAACAATGCCGGCCAGGTGCTGTGGTTTATCGGCCAGGGCTTCGACGTCGATCAGCCAGATTACACCGGCTACACCGCATTGATCTACGCCGCGATCAACAACAACCCGTTGATCGCTCGGATACTCATCGACCATGGCGCCCATCTCGACGCCCGCGACAAATTCGGCAACACCGCGCTGCACTTGGCTTCCGACCGCGGCAGCCTCGATGTCATGCACGAATTGCTCGACGCCAAGGCGCCGGTCGACATCCAGAACCGCCAGGGCATCACGCCGCTGATGGCGGCCGCCAATAACGGCCGGACCGAAGCGATCAAGCTGCTGCTGAAATACGGCGCCGATACCGGCAAGCAGGACTATACCGGGCGCGACGCGCTGGGCTGGGCCGGCAACAAGACCGCGGTGGTCCAGCTCCTCCAGAATCCGGCCAGCGCGCACTGAAACGTCACGGCGCCGAATAGAGAGTCAACACCATCAGCTTGCCGTTGGAATAATCGAGACCGGATACCCGGCCGAGGATGCGCGGCCTCTTGCTCAGATGGGCGAGCGCTTGGCGGAAAGGACCTTCCTCGCGGCCTTCGACCAAGGCCATGGCGTGCGGATCGCCCGCCAGGAACAGCGCCGCCGCGCCGCCCGGGACGATCCTGGTTTGCGTCCCGAGCAGGAAGATCAGGCTCGGCTCGTTATAGCCGGCAACGGCGATGGCAACCTCCGGCGACGCATTGGCGTGGACGAGGCCGGCCGCGCTGCGCGATAGCCACAGCTGGTCGAGGCTGGGTGCTATGAAGCCCAGGGCCGGGGCGAGCGTCAGGAGCGCCAGGATCGCCGCGCGCGCGGCCAGCCCCGGCTTCGCGCGCCTATCGCGCCAGAAACGATAAAGCAGCGTTCCGCCCATCAGCAGGATGATCGCCGCCGCCGTAACGCCCACGGCAGACAATCCCCGCCCCAACACAACCGGTGCCGCGATCAGCGCCGACGCGAGCGCCAGCGAAGCCGCCGCCCAGAGGATTCCGGATGTAGCGTCGAGCCAGCGCGGGCGCTTGACGCCCCGCACCAGCGCCGCCGCCGCGAGCAGCGCGAAGGCCGGATAAACCGGCAGCAGGTAATGCGGCAGCTTGGTTGGAACCAGCTCCAGCGCGATCCAGAACGGCACCGCCCAGGCGAGCAGGAAACGCTCCGCCGGATGAGCGCGCTCACGCCAGCCGCGCAGCAATCCGCCCGCCAGGAACAGCGAGCCCGGCCAGAAGGTGAGCGCCAGCAGCAGCGTATAGCCGCCGGGCAGAATGCCGTGGCTCTCCTGCGCGCCCGCGAGCTTGCCGAGGAAATCATGGCCGAGCGATTGCGACAGGAAAGCGCCTTGGGTCGCGTGCGAGATGAGATAGAGCCAAGGCCCGACGATCGCCAGGAACAACGCCGCGCCCCAAAGCGGCCGCAGGTCCAAAAGCCAGCGCGCCTCGCGGTCGGCCGCCGACAGGCAAAGCGCCGTGAGCAGCGCCAAAAGCGGCGCCACCGGCCCCTTGATCAGCGCCGCCGCCGCCAGCGCCGCCCAGAACAGCAACGCCCAGTACCCCCGCGCGCGAAAGCGCGCAAAATTTCGAGTCGCGCGATCCTTTCCCTTGGATTTTCGCGCGGCGCAATAAATCCGGCCCAAGGATAATTGCGCTAGCGCGGTCAATCCCAGCAGCACGGCGTCGGTCTTGGCGAGATGCGCTTCCCCCACCAGCGTCAGCGAGGATGCCAAAAGCGCCGCGCCCAAGAGCGCGGCCTCTTCTCCCACGAGATTGCGTCCGAGCGCGAAGGTCAGAAAAACCGCCGCCAGGGCGCCCAAGAGCGAGGGCAGGCGGTAGGGCCAGATGGCGCCGCTCGAAGCGTTGCTCAGGGCCGCCACCGACAAGGCCTGGAGCCAATAGATTCCGGCGGGCTTGCGGTTGCGCGCCTCGTCCTGGAAGCGGATGTTGAGATAATCGCCGCTCTCGATCATCTGGCGCGTCGCCTGGGCGAAGCGCGCCTCGTCGCGGTCCATCACCGGCAGATTGCGCGCGCCGGGCAGATAAAGCCCGAGGCAGAGCAATCCCAGGAGCGCATAAGGCCGCCAGCCGCGCGCGGTCCATGCCGGAATTGCGCGCGTGCCCGGGCCGCGCGTTCTTGCGGCTTTGCCGGGCACTACGCCCAGGCCGCCGCGACCAGCAGGATGACGATCTCGCCCGCCTGTTCAATCGCGCCCAGCACCTCGCCGGTATAGCCGCCGGCGCGGGCTCGCGCCGCGAACAGCACCAGCGCCATCGCCAGCCCGGCGAGGATCAAGGCCACGAGCGCGGGCTTGAAGCCTATCGCCAATATCGCAACCAGAAAGCCGATGGCGACGGAGAGGCCGGCGCCGGCCAGGCTCGGCGTACCGGCGTCAAGCCCGTCGGGCACCGCCTTCTGGCCCCAGAGCAGCACCGGCGGCAAAAGCCCGCGCGCCAATGTGTGCGCCGCCACCAGCCCGGCGGCCGCGCCCGCCATGCCGAAGGTGGTGCCGAGCGCCGCCAGCGCCGCGCCGCGCAAACCCACGCTCAAGACGATGGCGAGGATGCCGTAAACGCCGAGATGTCCGGCGCGCAAGGTCTCAAGCCGTTCCTCGGGGCCGTGGCCGCCGCTCAACCCCTCGGCGGTATGGGCGAGTCCATCCTCATGCAGCCCGCCGCTGATGATCGCCGTAGCCCCGATGGCCAAAAGCCCGGATACCAGCGACGGCACGCCAAAGAGCGCGGCGATGTCGTAAACGATGGCGCCGGCGACGCCGATGGCGAGGCCGATGAGGGGAAAGGCCCAGGCCGATTCGGCCAACGCGCCCGGCGGCAAGGATTCCCGGCCGTCGAAGCGCAGCCGCGTGAAATAGGCGAGTGCGTTGAGCGCTTCCTCGCGCCGGACCGGCATGTCTTCCCAGGACGGCATGGTCATGGAAGCATGTCTTAGCGCGATTTGGGCCGCCGCGCCAGTTGCGCCCTGGCATTTCACGGCGGTGTATAATGGCGCCATGAACGAAAGCGCGAACCCCCCCGGCCGGCTCCAGGGCCTGGCCTCGCCCCAGGGGGCCGAGGCCAGCTTGAGCCTGCGCACCCTGGTGCTGATCCGCTGGGTGGCGGTGGCCGGCCAGGCGGCAACGCTGCTGACCGTGCACTATGTCTTCGGCTTCGCGCTGCCCTTGCGCGCGACCTTGGCGGTGGTCGCGGTTTCTGCCGCGCTCAATCTCTATGCCGCGCACGGCGCCCGCGCCGCCTCGCGGCTGGGCGACCGCGCCGCCGCCCTTTACCTCGCCTATGACACGATGCAATTGGGCGTGCTGCTTTTCCTAACCGGGGGTCTGCAGAATCCCTTCGCCGTCCTCATGCTGGCGCCGGTCACGGTCTCGGCCACCATCCTGTCGCACCGCACCGTCATCGGCCTCTCCGCCCTCACCGTGGCGGCGATCAGCCTGCTGGCGCTCGTTCACATGCCGCTCCCCTCGCGGCCGGATCTGCTCTTCGGTCCCGAGCCGCTCTATGTCCTCGGCATGTGGACGGCGATGGTGTGCTCCACCTTGTTCATCGCCGGTTACATCTGGTCGGTGGCCGAGGGCGCGCGGCGCATGCGCGACGCCTATGCCGCCACGCAACTGGCCTTGGAACGCGAGCAACGCGTCTCGGCGGTGGGCTCGCTCGCCGCCGCCGCCGCGCATCAATTGGGCAGTCCGCTCGCCACCATCGCCGTGGTCGCCAAGGAGCTGGTGCGCGAGCTGCCGAAGAACAGCCCCTTCGCCGAGGACGCGCATCTACTGTTGAGCCAGAGCGAACGTTGCCGCGACATCCTGGCCGATCTGGCGCGTTCGCGCGAAGGCGGCGAGGGCGAGCCCTTCGCGCGCCTGCCTTTCTCGGCGCTGGTCGAGGCGGCCGGATCGCCCTTCGCCAAGCCCGGCATCCGTGTCGTCCACGACACCGGCGGCGAGCGCGATTCGGGCGCCGCCGTCGAGGAGCCGCTGGCGCCGAGAAGCCCCGAGATCATGCACGGCCTCGGCAACCTCATCCAGAACGCGATCGAATTCGCGCGCCGCGAGGTCGCCGTCACGGCGAGCTGGGACAACGACACCGCCGCGGTCGACATCGTCGATGACGGGCCCGGATTCGCGGGCCCCATGCTGGCGCGCATTGGCGAACCTTATATCTCGGACCGCGCCGGCGACGGCCAGCACATGGGGCTCGGCATCTTCATCGCGCGCAGCCTCTTGGAGCGCACCGGGGCGCGGCTGAGCTTCGCCAATCTTGACGGCGGCGGTGCGCATGTGGTGGTCGAATGGAAGCGGTCGCAGATCGAGGGGGCGTCGATGCCGGCGCTGGGGTTGATGGAGAGGGGCGCATGAACGATCCAAGAGATGACTCATCGCGCGGGCCGAAAGCGTCCTCGCCCCCGCTTCACGGCCTGCCCGAGGCCGAGCGCACGCTCTTGATCGTCGACGACGACCAGCCTTTGTGCCAGCGCCTGGGCCGGGCGATGGAGCGCCGCGGCTTCATCGTCACGACCTGCGACAGCGTGGCGGCGGGGGTGATGGCGGCAGGATCTCATCCGCCGGCCTTCGCGGTGGTCGATCTCCGCCTCCATGACGGCAGCGGGCTCGAGATCGTCAAGACCATCCGCAAGGCGCGGCCCAATGCGCGCATCGTCATGCTCACCGGTTACGGCAACATCGCCACCGCGGTGGCGGCGGTGAAAGCGGGCGCGGTCGATTACATGCCCAAGCCGGTCGATGCCGACGCGGTCGAACGCGCGCTCTTGTCCACCGAGGCCTCCTCGCTGCCGCCGCCGCCCGAGGATCCGATGTCGGCCGACCGCGTGCGCTGGGAGCATATCCAGCGCGTCTTCGAGCAATGCGACCGCAACGTGTCGGAAACCGCGCGGCGCCTCAAGATGCACCGCCGCACCTTGCAGCGGATATTGGGCAAGCACGCGCCCCGGAATTAGTGCGGGCCGCGCCGGGCGTTTTCCGGCGCATGGGGAGCCGCTTTGTGTCCTTCAAACTTCGCTTGCCCGTTCACGCGGCGCGCCCCGCGCGGTCAAGACGGCGTCAGGCGGTAATGACTGACGCCCCATTCCCTTCCGCCGTCATGGCCGAAAAGACCGGCGGTGGCTAGGAAGAAGAGCCGCCAGCGCCTTTCCCACAAAGCCGATTCCCCGTCATAGGCCCGGCGCAGGATCGGCCGGATCGCGGCGATGTTGCGGTCGTAATTTCGAAGCCAGTCCTGCGCGGTGCGCCGGTATTGCGCGCCGTTCCAGCGCCATTCCTGTTCCACATGAAACAACTCGCCGAAATGCCGGATCAGGCCGTGGCTCGGCATGATGCCGCCGGTGAAGAAATGGCGCGCGATCCAGTCGGCGGAATCGCCGTGGTCGAAGCTGTAAGGCGTTTGGCGGTGACTGAATACATGGAGGAAAAGCGCGCCGCCCGGATTGAGCCAGCCCCGGATGCGCGCCAGCAGCGCCGGCCAGTTCGCCATGTGCTCGAACATTTCGACCGAAACCACGCGGTCGAAGCGGGCCTTGGGGTCGAATTCGTTCATGTCGGAAGTGACGGCGGCAAGGTTGTTCAAGCCGCGCGCCCGCGCCGCGCCCTCGATATACCGGCGCTGGCCGTGCGAATTCGACGCCGCGACGATGCGTGCCGCTGGAAACCGCTCGGCAAGATAGAGCGACAGCGAGCCCCAGCCGCAGCCGAGCTCGAGGATGCTCTGGCCGTCGGCCAGACCGGCGTGTTGCGCCGTGAGCTCGAGCGACCGCTCCTCGGCCGCCGCCAGATCGCGCGCGTCCCGGTCGTAATAGCAGCAGGAATACTTGCGCCGCGGCCCCAGCACTTCGGCGAAGAATTCGGCGGGCAATTCGTAATGCTGGGCGTTGGCGGCCGCGGCGTGTTCGGCCACCTGGAATCGCCGCATCGCGGCGGCGAATTCCAATTCCGCGGCGGGTGACGCCCTGGCCAGCGCGCGGCGGCGCGATCCCACCATCAGGCCGATGCCCGCGGCGGTCAGAGCATCGGGCACCGGCGCGCGCTCGGCGAAAATTCCGGCGGCGGCGGCCAGGTTCATCGCCGTACTCCTTCGGGCCGGCGGCCAGGCGGCAATGGCAGGAAGGCGCTCACCCGCGCCTGGTAACGGCGGAACGCGGCGCCGCGCGAGCGCAGCATTTGCGCCTCGACCGTGGGGATGCCGGTGCCGTGCACCAGGATCGCGTACATCATCGCGGGCGCCGCGAAGGCGGCCCAGCCCCAGGGATAATCCGGCCCCAGCGCCATCAGCGGATAGGCAAGCCAGCCGAGCCATTCGAAGAAATAATTGGGATGGCGCGACCAGCCCCATAATCCGGCGTCGCAAATCCCCTTGCGGCCGCTGCGCCCGGCCTTGAAGCGGGCGAGCTGCCGGTCGGCGGCGCGCTCGCCCAGCACCGCCGCGGCCATGACCAGCACCCCGAGAAGATCGAGCGGCCGCAGCGCGGGCGCCGGATTGCGCGCCGCGAGCAAAATCGCCGACACCAGGACCAGCGTGCAAGCCGCCTGGGCCTGGAGGAACCAGAACATGCGGGCTTGAAAAGCGGCGCCCCAGTCGCGGCGCAGATTGGCGTAGCGCGCATCCTCCGGCCCGTGCGCGACCCGCAAGGCGATGTGCAGCGCCAAGCGCAGCGACCAGATGGCGGCGAGAAGGGCGATCACGATCTGGCGCGGGCCGATCCCCATGCCGGGCCCGGGGATGAGCGCGAAGCCCGCGCCGGTCGCACCGGTGCCGAGCGTCCACACGACATCGACCCAGCCGGCATTGCCGGAGCGAAACTGCGCCAGCCAGGCGAACCCCATCGCCGCCGCCATGAAGAGGGCGCCCGCGGCCAGGAGCGGCACGACGGCCATGACTCAGAGTCCTCGCGCCGGAACGATGGTGATCTCGCGCTCGGGCCGGGCGGGACGGCCGTGATAGGCGATGCCCTTGCGCCACAGCTTCAGCGCCTCCCAATGAATTCCGCCGATCACCTTCAACATCAACAAGGGATGGCGCAGGAAGGCGGCGATCAAGCTCCGGTCGGACAAGCCGGTCCGCTGGCCGGCGAAGGCGGCGTGCAGCAGGGTTCCCTCCGAATCATCCTCGCGAATGGCGATCGCGACCGTTCGATCGGGCGGCGTCACGCGAAAATGATATGTGGCTTCCATACCGATGAAGGGCGAGACGTGAAATTCCTTGGCGCAACGCTGGCGGATGACCGGCGCGTCCGCCGCCGTCACCGGAATCAAATAACTGTGCCGCTCGCCGAAGGTGTTGTTGACCTCGTAGAGCATGGCGGCGAGATCGCCGCCGCGCCGGTGGCAGAAAAAGACGCTCAGCGGATTGAACGCGTAACCCAGGATGCGGGGATGGCACAGCACGCGGATCGGGCCGCCCGCCAGGTCGATGCCGGCGGCGAGAAGATGCTTTTCCACCCAGTGACGCAAATCGCCGCCGCCCGCGCCGTGGTCGCGGTCGTAAAAGCTGAAAAGATTGAACCGGTTGCGCGAAAAGACACGCAGATCCCGGCTCAGCGCCGGCAATTCGTCGAGATCGAACAGGATCTGAAAGACGCGATAGGCCAGGCGATGCCGCCGTGGCTTGAGCCGTCGATGCGTCACCAGGCCGAAATAGAGCGCCGATTTCCTCGCGGTCATGACGCCGCCTCGAGTGGCTGGGTTCGCTCCGGCCCGAGATGGATGCGGCCCGATTCCTCGGCCACGCGCCAGGGCCGCCGGACGCCGCCCAACGCCTCGGCCACGGCCAATCCCGCCTGCAAGCCGTCCTCGTGGAAGCCGGCGCCGAAATAGGCGCCGCAGAACCAGGTATTGCGCCTGCCCTGAAGCGTCCACAGGCGGCGCTGGGCCTTGGCCGCTTCGGCATTGAACATCGGATGGTCGTAGAGGAAGCTCGCTTGGATGCTGCCCTGAAGCGGCGAGCGGTGCGGGTTCAGGGTCATGAAATAGGGCGTTGATTCCGGAATCGATTGCAGGCGATTCATCCAGTAGGTGACGCACAGCCCCCGCTCGCTTTCCGGCCGCCGCTCGCCGAGATAGTTCCAGCTCGACCATACCGCGCGGCGAAGCGGCATCAGGCCCGGATCGGAGTGCAGCACGGCGAGATTGCGCTCGTAACGGAAGGCGCCGAGGAGTCCGGTCTCCTCCGGATCGGGATCATCGAGCATGGCCAACGCCTCGTCGGCATGGCACGCCACCACGGCGTGATCGTGGCGGGCGATCCGGCCGGCGCCGTCCTCGACCAGTACGTGGTCGGAGGCGCGCCGCAAGCGTCGCACGCCGCAATCGAGGCGCACCCTTTCGGCATAAGCCGACGTCAGCCGCCGCACGTATTCGCGGCTGCCGCCTTCTACCGTGCGCCACGGCGGCCGATTGCCCAGGGACAAAAGCCCGTGATTCTGGCAGAAGCGCACGAAACTAACCGCCGGATGGTCGCGCATGGCGCGCGCCGGCGAGGACCAGATCGCCGCCGCCATCGGCAGCAGATGGTCCTCGATGAAGGCCCGGGAGTAGCCCTGGCGGTCGAGATAGGCGCCGAGCGTCAGGCCCTCATGGCCCGGATCGTCGAGCAAATAGGGCGCCGTGCGATAGAACCGCAGCAAGTCGCGCAGCATCGCCCAGAATTGCGGCCGCAGCAAATTGCGCGGTTGCGCGAAGAGCGTGCCCAAATTATTGCCGGCATATTCGAGCGCGCCGCCGTCCAGCGAGACGGAAAACGACATGTCGCTCGGCTTGGTCGGAACCTCCAAATGCCGGAACAGCGCGGTCAGGTTCGGATAATTCCGCTCGTTATAGACGATGAATCCGGTATCGACCGGCGCCGGACCCGCGGGCGAGGGGACGTCCACGGTGTTGGTGTGGCCGCCGAGCCGGTCCTCGCGTTCATACACCGTCACGCGGTGGCGTTGGCTCAACAACCACGCCGCCGCCATGCCGGAAATGCCGCTTCCGATCACCGCGATGTCGCTCGGCCGTTGTCCGTGGAACGCCATGGAACTCATCGAATTGCCCCGTTGTCGCCGGATCTGGCCCGGACGGCGCATTTGACTTATGTATACGCGGCGAAGTTACGGCCGGATCACCAGGCCAAGTTCACGGGCGTCAATGAGTGATCCGGCGCCCCTGTTCCCCCGTAAAGGAGGGCATGTATGCGCTCAGCCTACGCCCAAACGGGATGCTTGGCTTCTGTTCCCGTCAACGGAGTTGGACCGTGCTGCCGGCCGCGCGCCCGGTAGGCGGCAGATCGGCTCTTTCCGGCCATATTGTCGCGATCGCCCGCGGCGCCGACCGGAGCGCATTTGCCGCGTTATTTATCCATTTCGCGCCGCGCATAAAGACCTATCTCACGCGACTCGGCGCCAATCCCGCCGTGGCCGAAGATTTGGCGCAGGAGACCCTGCTGACGGTCTGGCGCAAGGCGGCGCAGTTCGATCCGGCCAAGGCCGAGGCCTCGACCTGGGTCTTCACCATCGCCCGCAATCTGCGCATCGATGCCTTGCGGCGCGAACGCTTTCCCGTAGCGGATGATGACGATCTCGCCCAGCTGCCGGACCCATCCGACAGCGCCGAAACGATTCTGGACATTGCCGCGCGCGGGCGGCGGTTGCGTGAAGCTCTCGCCGATCTTCCTCCCGAACAGGCCGAAATCGTCCGGCTCTCCTTCTTCCAAGACAAGCCGCATAGCGCGATCGAAAGCGAACTCGGCATTCCGCTCGGCACCGTCAAGTCGCGTTTGCGCCTGGCGATGAAACGCCTGCGCGGCGCGCTCGGCCAGGATTTGTTCGGAGAATTGCCATGACCATCACCCATCATCCGAGCGACGCGGCCCTGGTCGCCTATGGCTCCGGCAGCCTCGACGAAGCGCTGGGGCTGGTCGTGGCGACCCATCTGGCGTTGTGTCCCGATTGCCGCCGCAAGGCCGGCGCGGTCGAGGCGGTTGGCGGCGCGCTTCTCGACGATCTGCCGCCCGCGGCGATGAAGGAAGACGCGCTCGACAAGCTGCTGCGGAACCTGGGAACGGTCGAGCGCAAACCGGCCACGCCCCCCCGCCCGGCCGCGGATCGCGGCCGGAGCCTGCCCGCGCCGCTGCGCCAATATCTCGGGCCGTCCCTGAGCGGGACAGCCTGGCGCTTCCTGGCGCCCGGCATCAGCCGCGCCGCGGTGTTGCCGCGCGGCCGCGGCGGCGCCAGCGCCTATCTCCTGCGCATCAAGCCGGGCAAGTCCGTGGCCCATCACGGCCATCGCGGCATGGAGCTGACCATGATCCTGGGCGGCGGCTATTCCGACGAGCTCGGCCATTTTATCGCCGGAGATTTCGTCGAACTCGACGGCAATTTTTATCACCGTCCGGTCGCCGACCCCGGCGGGGATTGCATCTGCTTGGTCGCGGCATCCGGAAAAACGCGCTTCACCGGGCTGCTCGGTAAATTGCTGCAGCCCTTCATCCGGCTCTAGGCCGCGCATGGGCTTCGTCCGGAGGATGGTGGCGCTGTTGCCCCTGTTCCTCGCCGGCGGCTGCACGGCGGCGGAGATGGTTGACACGCTCACGCCTCATTCCGGTTACCGCGCGGTCATCGGCCAGCCCTACGAAGACGGCGCCCGGCATAGCCTCGACCTCTATCTGCCCGACGGACCGGGCGGCTTGCGGCCGGTGGTGGTGTTCTTCTATGGCGGCAATTGGGAAAGCGGCGACAAATCGATTTACCGCTTCGTCGGCCAGGCGCTGGCGGCGCGCGGCTTCCTGGTCGTCATCCCGGATTACCGGGTCTATCCCGAGGCGCGCTATCCGGACTTTCTCGCCGATGCCGCCCGCTCCGTGGCCTGGACGAAAACCCACGCGCGCGACTATGGCGGCGATCCCGGACGAATTTACCTGATGGGGCATTCGGCTGGCGCTTATATCGCCGTCATGCTGACGCTCGACCGTCATTGGCTCCATCAAGCCGGGCTCGATGCGGACGGGACGATCAAGGGCACGGTGGGGCTTTCGGGCCCATATGATTTCATGCCGACCGCCGATCCCACCCTGCAGACGATTTTCGGACCCAAGGCGGAGTGGCATTCCACCCAGCCCATCGCTTACGCGCGCGGCAACGCGGCTCCCCTGTTGTTGCTGACCGGCGATGACGACGCAACGGTGGATCCGGGCAACACGGCGCGGCTCGCCGCGCGGATTCGCGGGGCCGGCGGCAAGGTGGCCGAAAAGCATTATGCCGGAATCGGCCATCTGCAGATCGTCGGGGCGCTAGCGGCGCCGCTCCATTTCGTGGCGCCGACCCTGGCCGATACGATCCGGTTCCTCGACGCCGAAGCGCCGGCTCAGCCAAATCGCGCGGCGGCGAAATAGCTTGCCGTGGCGACAAGCGCGGTCAGCAGCGTGCCCCAGCCCATGTCGACGACCGTGATGAGGGGCGGCCAGCCGCGCATCAGGGCCTGGTTGGTCAGGTCATAGGTGCCGTAGGCGACAAGGCCGAGCGCCGCGCCCCGCGTCGCCGCGTCGGTCCAGGATCCCGACCACAGCGCCGGACTGACGGCGAAGTACACGATGCCCGCGACATAGAGCAGATAGAAAACGCCCGCCGCCCACAACACCGGCTTGGGCAGCAGATGGTCGCCAATGCGGGCGCGGTAGAGACTGTCGCCGGTCACGGTCAGGAAGGTCACATCGAGCGCGACCAGCACGAAAAGCGCGGCAAGAGTGGCTATGGCGTAGCGCATGATGGATTCCCCGAAGGTTGCGGCCCGGCCGTCAAGACCGGCGGCTTGAACGTATAACGCCCTTGATACGTCCGCGAGGCGTCCCCGGATCACAAGCCGCGCCCGGGCGGCGGCCGCTTCCGGCGCCTCAAGATGCACCGCCGCATCTTGCAGCGGATATTGGGTAAGCACGCGCCCCGGAATTAGTGCGGCCTTCCCGCGCGCGTTAGGGCGGTAAGCCTTCCTTAAGCAAAACTTGGTCTAGTGAGCATCGAGCGGCGAGCCCGTGCGCGGGCTCCTCGGCCCGCGGGTAGCGGGGCTTCCGAATGAGGTCTTGACCCACCGTGTCGTCTTCCGCCTCGTCCCGTTTAATCTTGCTGGTTTGCGCGGTCCTCGCGGTTGCCGCCTGCGGCACCGTCAATGGACCCAATCCGGCGCCCCCGGCGGATTCCTCCATTTCATTGGCGGCTCCGTTCGCGCCCATCGTGGTGTCGTCCGCGAATTCCGATGTCCTGTTTGGCTCGCGCGAGATCGCGTTTTCCCCCAATCTGAGCGCGTTCCAGCGCTGGGGAAACGTCAACGCCCGGTTCGCCGCGCAACGTGAATCGCAAAAATCCTCCTGCGACGCGAGCGACCCGGCGACCTGCCCGGGGCCGTGGTGGACAAGCTTCGTCGCCGAGCTCAAAAGCCTGAAGTTGCAGGAGCGCGTGGTTCTCGTGAACGACACCTTCAACCGCGTGACCTATGTCACGGCGGAGAAGAACTGGGGCAATCCGGCCTATTGGGAAACGCCGTTCGAATTTCTGGCCAAGGGCGGCCAATGTCAGGATTACGCCATTGCCAAGTATCTGGCGCTGTTGGATTCGGGCGTGCCCGGAAACCAGATGCGTTTCGTCGTGGTGCGGGACATCGCGCGCGGCCTCGACCACGCCGTCACGGTGGTGAATGTCGATGGCGAGGAACTCGTGCTCGACAATCTGGCGGCCGAGCTCAAGCCGGCCCGGCAGGATGCGCACTACACGCCCTATTACGCGCTCAACGACCGCGGCTGGTGGCTTTATTCGCCGCCCGTGTCCTATCGCGGCCGCGCCGTGCAAATCGCCGCGGCGCCGGACAAGACGAACTAAAAGCCTCCCACCCGATAAACCGTACGCGTTCGGGCAAGCCTCGGCTCACGCCCTTTCACAATCGCGGGAGAGCGTTTCGCGGCGCTTGCCGCGCGCGCGGCGATGCGATGCAATGGCCGCGCGATGAAGGATTACGCCGCCACCAGCTTTTGGCTCGAAACCTGCGGCGACGATTTGACGCCGCGGCCGGCCTTGGCGGGCTCGATCGGCGTCGACGTGGCGATCCTCGGCGCGGGCTATACCGGGCTCTGGACCGCTTATTATCTCTTGGCGCGGCAACCTTCCCTGAAGATCGCCATTCTCGAGCGCGAGATCGCCGGCTTCGGCGCCTCGGGGCGCAACGGTTCCTGGTGCACGGCGCATTTTCCGCTCGGCCCCGGAACCGTGGCGAAAACCTACGGGCGGGAGAAGGCCGTGGCGCTCTATCGCGCGATGGCGGCTTCGGTCGACGAGGTGGCGGCGGCCGCTTCGCGCGAAGGCTTCGACATCCAGTTCGTCAAGGGCGGGGGATTGACGGTCGCGCGCGGACCCCAGCAATTGCCGTCGGTCCGAGATTCTCACGCCGAATTCGAATCGCTCGGTCTCGGCGACCGCGTCAAACTGCTCGACCGGGCCGCAACCGACGCCGTGGTCAAGATATCGAACGCCGAGGGCGCGATATATTACAAGGACGCGGCGAATCTTCATCCGGGCCGGCTGGTGCGCGGGCTCGCGCGCGCGGTCGAGCGGAAAGGCGCCACGATCTATGAACAGACGGATGTCACCGGGTTTTCCACCGGTTCCCGCCCGGCGTTGCGCACGGCAACCGGCGACGTGAACGCAAAAACCATCGTGCTCGCCGGCGAGGCCTATCTCTCGCGCCTGAAGCCGTTGCACCGGCAATTGATCCCGGTCTATTCGCTGATGACCCTGACCGAGCCTCTGTCCAATGCCGATTGGGACGCGATCGGCTGGCGGCACCGGGAGTGCATCGATTCCTGCCGGCTCACCATCGAATACACCGCCAAGACGGCGGACGGGCGCATCCTCTTCGGCGGGCGCGGCGCGCCCTATCATTTCGGCTCGCGGATCGAGGACGCTTACGACCGGCACGATCCGACCATCCGGATGTTCCAGGAGGGCGTCCGGGATTGGTTCCCGCGTTTGAAGGATGTGCGGTTCACCCATGCCTGGGGCGGGCCCTTGGGCGTCCCGCGCGATTTCACGCCGACCATGACGTTCGACCCCGATTCGGGCGTGGCGAGCGCCCGGGGCTATGTCGGCAACGGCGTGGCGACCACCAATCTGTCGGGTCGCGTGCTGGCCGATCTGATCCTGGGGGTCAATTCCGCGATCACGCATCTCCCTTGCGTCAACCACCGCTCGCCCAATTGGGAGTGGGAACCGTTGCGTTATCTCGCCGTCCACTACATTCAGAACGCCTATTGGAAAATCGACCAGCAGGCCGAGCGCACCGGTGTGCCGCCGAGCGGCAAGACGCTCGCCGAACGCCTGACGCAACACTAAACTGCCTGAAAAGGAGAACGCCATGCTCCGCTCCATCCTGATCAACGGCAAGTTCGTGGCCGCCAAATCGAATAAGGATATCGAAGTCCACAATCCGGCGACGCTCGAAAAGCTCGACAGCATTCCCTCCTGCGGCGCGGCCGATATCGACGCGGCGGTGAAATCGGCGCGCGCCGCGCAACCCGGGTGGTGGCGGACGCCCGGCGTCACCAAGGCCGAGCTTTTGCACGACGTGGCCGCCCGCATTCGCGCGCGCCAGATGCCCATCGCCAAGATGATGACCGCCGAGACCGGCAAGCCATTGATCGAGTCAACCGACTGCGTGCAATGGGTGGCCGAATGTTTCGACTATTTCGCCGAAGTGGGCCGCGCCTCGCTCGGCCTCACCATCCCGCCTGGAGCCGACCACCAGGTCAATTTCGTCCGCAAGGAACCCTATGGCGTGGTGGCCTGCATCGCCCCCTTCAACTTCCCATTGCTGCTGACCGCGTGGAAGGTGGCGCCGGCGATCGCCGCCGGAAACACCGTGGTGTGCAAGCCGCCGCACCAGAACCCGCTCTCCGGATTGATGCTGGGCGAATGTTATGACGGGTTGCCGCCGGGCGTGGTCAATATCGTCACCGGCGCCGGCGACACCGGCAAGATTTTAACCGCCCATCCCGACATCGACATGATCGCCTTCACCGGCTCGACCGCGGTCGGCAAGCAGATCGCCGCCGAAGCCGGCTCGCAGTTGAAGAAGGTCAATCTCGAATTGGGCGGCATCGACCCGCTGATCGTGTTCGAGGACGCCGATCTCGATATCGCGTCACGCGGCGCGGTGTGGGCGCGGCTCTTGAACGCGGGCCAGGTTTGCACCTCGTCGAAACGCATCTACGTGGTCGAATCGATCGCCCAGGATTTCACCAAGCGCGTCGTCGACCATGTGAAGGCGCTGAAAGTGGGTGATCCAAGCGATCCGAAGACGGATATGGGACCGCTCATTTCGGGGGACGCGGTCGAGAAGCTCGAGAAACAGGTCGCGACCGTGCTCTCCGAAGGGGCGGAATTGCTCTTGGGCGGCAAGCGGTACCAGCCGGGCGGCCTCAAGGGCCATTTCTTCCAGCCGACGGTGATATCGAAGATGCGCCATGGCGGCATCGCCACCAAGGAGGAATTGTTCGGCCCGGTGGTGTCGATCTTCACCGTCAAGGATTCGAGCGAGGCGATCAAGCGGGCGAACGATTCCGAATACGGCCTCGGCGCCACGATCTACACCAAGAATCTCGAGCTCGCCATGCGCGCCATGGAAAACATCAAGGCGGGCAGCTTCTGGATCAACGATCCGCTCTCCGACAACAACGCCGCGCCCTTCGGCGGCATGCGTCACAGCGGCATCGGGCGCGAGCTCGGCGCCGAGGGGCTCGACGCCTTCCGCGAGCCCAAGCACGTGCATCTCGATTACGTCCAGGAGCGCAAGCGCGACTGGTTCCCCTATGCCGACAGGAAGCTGCCCGAGAACGGCTGAACCGGCCTAGCCCTCATCCATATCCAAGGGGTCGGCCATGACGGGATGGCCCTTGCGCCCGCCGCCCATCACCGCCATCGATGACGGCTCATCCGCGATGAGCTTGCCGGCGAAATCGAGGCAACGCCCGGCGAGCGCGGCCGCGCCTTCGGCCAGCTCCTTCGAGTTGCGTACGATCCGCACGTTGTTCTCCATGTCCTCGTGCGACCAGCCGCGCGAATGGGCGATATAGGGGAATTGCGGGAACAGGAACCCAAGCTCGGCGAAGAAACTCAGCATCGAACCGGCGACGCCCTGGATGTTGTCCTGGCCGCCGACGATGATGAAACCCGCCACCTTGTTGCGGATGAGCAGCTTCTCGTTCCGGGAGATGTCGACCTGGGCGCAATTGAGCCGCTCGACCATCTTGAAATAGAGCGATGAGGCCGAGCCCCAGCGGATCGGCGTCGAGACGATGACGGCGTCGGCCCAGAACACCAGCGCCTCGTAGACCTGGTCCATCTGGTCCTTCGGGTCCATCTGCGTGATCGAGCACGGCCAGGTGCAGGCGTAATAGCTCTTGGAGAAATAGCCCTCGCAGGCCCGGAATTTGAGATCGTTGAGCGTGATGAGCTTGGTCTCGGCGCCGAGCCTCTTTCCTTCGGCGAGCGCGCAACCGAGCAAATGGTCGGAGCCGGAGAAGCGCGGATGGGCCGCGTCCATCACGGTGGTCGAAATCCCGGCGAGGCGCAGCGGCCCCGGCGCGCGCACCGGCTCGCGCGAGAGCGGATGGGGCGGGTGCGGCTTCTTCATGCGCTTCGATGGATTGGCGACGTCGATTAGCACGCGCCCCTTTTCGACCTTCACCGGGAAGGCCGGCACGCAATCCTCCTCGAAACCGGGCTCGCCCTTGCCGGTGCAGCGGTCGAATTTCCACCCGTGCCACGGGCATCTTATGAACCCGGCCGGATCGATGCTGCCCTCGCCGAGCGGCCCGCCGACGTGATTGCAGGTGTTGGCGATGGCGCCGAACACGCCGTCCTTGAAGGAGAGCGCGATGTCCGCGCGCTTCACCTTCATCGCCCGGCAGGATTGCTGGGAGAGCTCGTCGGCGGCGCCGACATCGGTCCATTCCGGTTCGCGGGCCATGAATGCGTTTCCCCCTCGGCGTTTTTGTCGGACGGCGTATTTGACATGAGACCGGCGCGGCGTTCAATCCGCCCCTGGCGGCTTCACCGTGATGTGACTTCGGCGCAAACCGCCTACAGGCTAGATTGAATAAGGGGAATCCGCCATGGGCAGATCGGACTGGCGGCCGTTCCGCGGCGTCGATCGCGGCGGCTTGCGCAAGGGGCGCCTTCAGGCCCATTACGCCGTGCAATTTCTCGCCCGCGCGGCGCGGGCCTATGTCCCGCCGCTGCCCGATGACGGCCACACCAATCTGGGCTGGGACCCCACATTCGATGGTTTCACGACGCATGGCCTGAAAGGCGATCTGCGCCTGGGCTTGAAGATCGCCGATTTGACGCTCCTCTGGCTCGGCGATGGGAGCGGACGCGCTCAAGCCTTTCCGTTGAACGGCCGCTCCGGCCGCGAGGCGCGAGAATGGCTCGGGCGACTTCTTGGCGACATCGGCCTCGATGCAAGCCTGCTCGACACGCCGCCGCCCTATAAAATGCCCGAAACGGCGCCCGCGGCTTACGACGCGGCCGGGCCGGCCGATGCCCTGGCCGAACTGGCCGCCTGGTTTTCCAACGCCGATCGAGCGCTGGGCCTCATCCGGGACGAGATGATCGCGCGCAAATTCACGGTCTCGCCTTTGCGCTGCTGGCCGCATCATTTCGATCTGGCCGCCTTGATCGCGCTCGATCCGCCCGAATCCCCGAAAGCCCGCTCGGTCAATGCCGGCCTCTCGCCGGGCGACGAGTATTACGACGAGCCTTATTTCTATGTGAGCCCTTATCCCTATCCCGCCGCATCTTCCTTGCCGCCTCTGCCGAAACTCGGGCATTGGCATAGGCGCGATTTCACCGCGGCGGTCACATCCGCCGGCGATATCCTCGGGGTGAAGGATCGCGAGGCCGAGACCGGTTCTTTCCTGCGCGCCGCCATCGCCGGCGCCATCAAGGCCTTGGGTTGATAATCCTCAAGCTATGGGCGTTAGAAGCGGGTTTTCTTGAAGATGCGCTCGGGCAGGGCGCGGATCAGCAGCATGATCGGCAACCAAATCAGCCTGACATAGACTACGTCGCGGCCCTTCCGTTGCGCCGCCAGAACCGCCCGCGCCACTTCCTCGGGCTGGGCGGTGAGCGCCTTGGGCAGACCGAGACCGGCGGTTTTTCTGGTGGCGACGAAGCCGGGCTTGACCGTGATGACCGCGACGCCGCTCCGCGAAAGCCGGCTGCGCAGTCCCGACAGAAACGCGGTGAATCCCGCCTTGGCCGAGCCATAGACATAGTTGGATGCCCGGCCGCGCTCGCCCGAAACCGAACTCACGCCGATGATGGTGCCGTGACCCGCCTTTTCCATGCGATTGGCGACGAGCGCCAGGATGGCGGCTGGACCCGCATAGTTGCTGCGCATCACCAGCTCGGCGGCGGCGGCGCTCACTTGGGATTCCGCCTGGTCGCCCATGAAGCCCACGACGCAAATCACGGTTTCGGGCAACGCGCCAAGCCGGTCGAGAAATTCCCCATGATGGCCGGTGTCGAGCGCGTCGAATTCGGCGATGCGCGCCTGAACGCCATAGCGCAACGCCAGATCCTTGGCGTCCGCTTCGAGCCGGGCGCTGTCGCGCGATGCCAGGATGATGCCGCAACCCGCCTTGGCGTAGGCGCGTGCGATCGCCCGCGCGATATCGGATGTCGCACCCAGGATCAGAACCGTGCCGGCGGTAGAATTCATAAGCCGAGCCTTTGCGATTGAAGCGAGGCGAAGCGCCGCCCGGGGTCGGCTTTGGCGCGAATGGCCTTGAAACGCGCCAGATGAGGATAACCCTGTTCGATCATCCTGGCCGAGGCGCGTGCATCCTTCGCCAGATAGACCCTTCCGCCCAAATCGGCGACGATCGCATCGAGCTCGTCGAGCAACGCCAGAACCGAAGCGTCGCCGGCGCGGAAATCGAGCGCGAGGGTATAGCCTTCCATCGGAAAGGACATCAGCCCCTCCTGCGGCCCGAACAGCTTCAATACGGAGAGGAACGAGCCCGCGCCCGAAGCGGATATCCAGCCGAGCAAGAGGCCGAGTCCTTTACGTGAGGCATGCTTCGGGAGCACACATTGATATTGGATCAATCCGGCGCGGCCATAGATTCGATTCCACTCGCCGATGGCGTCGAGCGGATAGAAGAACGTGTCGAAATCGACCAGGGACGAGCCCGGTCTGTTGGCGCGGTAATAGAGCGCGTTGAAAGCCGACACACTCCAGCGATTGAGCAGCGGGCCCGGCAGGTCGAAGGGCACGCGCCAGCCGCGTTTCGAGGGCGAGGCGAAAGGTTCTCCGCGCCAGGATTCGGGCAAATCATCGATCCGCGCATGCTCGCCGCGAAAGAAGATCGAGCGGCCCATGGCGGCGCCTTGCGACAGGCAATCGATCCAGGCGACCGTATAAGTCCAATCATTCGAGGCCTCGAACAATTCCATCGCCTGGTCGAGATTCGCCGCCCGCAAGGTTTCCTGGCGGATCCAGGATGTTTCGATCGGGATAAGCTTGAAGCTCGCTTTGAGGATAATCCCGGTCAGGCCCATGCCGCCCTTGGTCGCGGCGAACAGCTCCGCGTTCTCGCTCTTCGAGCAATGCACGACACTCCCATCGGCCAAAGCGAGATCGAAGCTTTCGACATGATCGCCGAAGGAGCCCAGGCGGTGGTGGTTCTTGCCGTGCACGTCGGCCGCGATCATGCCGCCCACGGTCACGTATTTGGTTCCCGGCGTCACCGGCGGGAACCAGCCGCGCGGCATAAAAGACTCGATGATGTCCGACAAGAGCGTGCCGGCCTCGCAAGATAGCCGCCCGCTCTTGGCGTCGAAGGAAATAAGACGGTCCTGCTTCAAGAGGCTCAGCGTTGCATCGGGATTGAGCGCGCAATCGCCATAGGCCCGGCCATTGCCGCGCGCTATCAGGCCGGCGGTGGATAGGACGGCACCCCGCACGTCCGCCTCGGAGCGCGCCTCGATAAAGCGGCATTCGGCTGTCGGAAATCGGCCCCAGCCGGAAAGGATCAAGATACGGCCCCCGGCTTTCAGATGCTGAAAAGGACGATGGCCACGACCAAGGCGCCGCAGGCAAGACTTTTCAAATCGGTGGCGGCGAAGACAACCGGGTCGTCATGCATGTCGCCCCGATGGGTCAAGACCAGGATGCGGCTGATCCAATAGAACAGGACAAGACAGATCGCCCAGAGATATTCGGGCGTGCGATAGAGCCCGTTGACCGCGGGGCTGTTGATATAGAGCGCGAACACCAAAATCGCGATATAGCCCGTGGCCGCCGCCATGGCCTCGAGCATGGGGAGGTCGAGCAAGAGATAGCCGCGCCCGGCAATGTCCTTGCGCCCCTTTCCGCCCTGGTCGATCAATTCGGTGCAGCGCTTCACGAGCGCCAGGCTCAAAAAGAGAAAGACCGAAAACGCGACAAACCAGGTCGAGAGCAAAACCGCGACGGCGAGGCTGCCGGCCGCGAGGCGCAAGCCATAAAGCCCGGCGAGTGTCACGACATCGACGATGGTTTTGCGCTTGAGCCAGACGGAATAGGCCATGGTCGTGATGTAATAGACCGCCAGCAATGCCAAGAAACCGGCCGGCAGCTTGTAGGCCAAGGCCAACGCCGCCAGCAGCAGCAAGGGCACCATCCAAATCCCGTGGATAATGGGGACGCGGCCCGATGCGAGCGGCCTCGTGTATTTGGTCGGGTGTTGCCGGTCGTTGCGCAGGTCGAGCAGGTCATTGGCGATATAGGCGCTCGAGGCGCACAGGCTGAAGCTGAGGAAGGCGAGGCCCAGGATATAGAGGTCGTGGATCTGGTAACGGTGCGCCAGCAGGCAGGGAACGAATATCAGCAGGTTCTTGAGCCATTGATGAACCCGCATGGCTCGGAGGTAATCCTTCAATGAGAGACGGCGCTCGTCGAGCCCTCGCGCATGGGGAAATTGCCGCCGGATACCGTTAAGGAACGCGTGCGTGGTTCCCACCACTAGAACGCCCTTGGCCTTGAGCCAGACCGCTTTGTCCTTCCCGGAATCGCCGGCGTAATCGAACCCGCCCTCGCCGAAAGCGGCGCACAAGGCCTTTGCCTTGGCGGGTCCCGAAAGATTGGTCTTGCCGTCCGAGGCGAAGACGCCGCTGAATATCCCCAGATTCCGGGCAAGCGCCTCGACATATTTGCGATCCGAGCCCGAAGCCAGATAGAGCTTCCGGCCCTTGCGCTTTTCCGACTTCAGCAGCGCCAAGATCCCGGGGTTAAAGGGCAGCCTTGCCATATCGAGCCGGGTTTCTTGGGCGAGCCTGGCCTTGAATGCGGCCCGGCCCCGCAACAGCGATCCCAACGCCTCGAGAGCGTGGAGGGGCTTGGTTGAAAGCAGCATGAAGAAGGATTCGATCAGCAGATCGGATTTGATGAGCGTGCCGTCGACATCGGCCACCAGCGGCCCCGGTTTTTTCTTAAGTTTTGTTATAAGGCGCATGGCCGAAGGGTTCTCTGTGGGGATTGAAGCGGATGTCTTGTCGCTGCGGGCGGCATTGCTCGTCCTTATCCTGAGCGGCGAATTCGATATTGCTTGGGTCGCCGCACGCCGATTCTGATCCGCTCGCCGAAAGAAAGTATTTATTTGTACCGCCGTTTACGCAGGTCCACACCCTCCAGTCATCGCCCGAACCCGCGAGATTCATCGCATCTCTCCGCCCGGCTTGGGTAATTAACCATAAGTCATGGTTAAATAAACAAAAAATGTTCTACTTAACTATACTGTGGAAAAGTTAACTAATAGTTTGAATTGATTTTAAGATTACTTCCCAATAATTTTAAACCCAGAAGAAAAAAACCGAACAAGTCTGTACGAGGAAAAGGCAAGCACCGACCCGAAGGATCCGCGCTTTTGCGCGCGCCCCTTGGCCAAAGCCGGCACCGTTCTCACCGGCCGCTTCCCCTCTCCCCGTATCGCAAGTCTGGTCGCTGTGGCGGCTGCGGAAAGTCCCCCTCAGGGCAATCCGCGGACCGCTTGCAGACAGGGAATTAGGAGAAGTGACGTGAAGATTTCGATCCGGATTATCGCCCAGCGTTCGGCTGCGGCCCTCGCGGTTCTCGCGTTGGTCGATCACGCCGCCTTCGCGCAATCGCAGATTCCCGATCCGAATAACACGCCCTACACCGCAACCAACGGCGACTACAACAACGACCCGGCAGCGCAGAACAACAGCACCATCACCATCGGCGGTAACCAAGGCTCGCCGGTCACCGTCACCAACGGCAATCCGGGGTCCGCGGCGCTCAACAACAACGGCGCGGCCGGGGCCATTAATGTCGATGCCGGCGGCACGCTAACCAACATCGGCAACTCCACCATCAACAACCTCACCGGCGGCGCCATCACCAATGATGGCAGCATCGTCACCGGCGCGGGATCAGCGGGCGCCGCGGTCATCAACAACGCCGGAACCCTCCTCAACGACGACAGCGCCCTCACCAATCAGGTCACCAGCCCTGGCTCTGGTGTCTCGAGCACGATCAACAATACCGGCTCGCTCACCAACCGGGATGGCGGCACTGTCACCAATAACGCCTTCGGCAATCTCGGCGCGGCCTCGAGCGCGAGCCAGGGCGCGGTCATCAACAATTCAGGCTCCGGCAGCATCACCAATACCGGCTCGGGCTCGACCTTCCTCAACGAGTTCGCGGCCCTCTTCAACAACGCCAGCGCCTTCATGAACAAGCTGGCGGCGCAATTCACCAACACCGGCGCCAACACCGCCTTCACCAACCAGACGGGCGGCTCGCTGACCAATAATAGCGCAATCCTCAATAACCTCGGCGCGATGTTCACAAACCTTGGCGGCGGCATGATCGACAACTCCGGCGCCGGCGCAACCACCACCAACAACGGCGCGACTCTGGAAAACGACGGCACCTTTACCAACGAGACAAGCGCCAGCCTGATCAACCAGAACAGCGCGACCCTGACCAATACCGGCATCCTCAACAATAGCGCGGCGATCAGCAACGACGCCACCAGCACGGTGCAGAACATCGGCGGCAACATCGCCAACACGACCAGCGGCACGATCACCAACAACGGCGCATTCAGCAACTCGACTGGCGGCACAGTCACAAACGCTGGCACGTTCAGCAACTCAACCGGCGGCATGCTCGCCAATACTGGCGCTGGCACCAGCTTCAGCAATCAGCCGGGCGGCTCGCTGACCAATAACAGCACAATCCTCAATAACCTCGGCGCGATGTTCACAAACCTTGGTGGCGGCATGATCGACAACTCCGGCGCCGGCGCAACCACCACCAACAACGGCGCGACGCTGGAAAACAATGGCACGCTCACCAACGAAATCAACGCCAGCCTGATCAACCAGAACAGCGCGACCCTGACCAATACCGGCATCCTCAACAATAGCGCGGCGATCAGCAACGACGCCACCAGCACGGCGCAGAACGTCGGCGGCAACATCGCCAACACGACCAGCGGCACGATCACCAACAACGGCGCGTTCACCAACTCGACTGGGGGCACGATCACAAACAACAACACCGCGTCGAACGCCATCGACAACAGCGGCGCTTCGGCGATTCTGACCAACGGCGGCGGGTCGATGATCACCAACAATGGCGGCCTCACCAACGAGAATAGCGCCTCGATCCAGAATCTCGGCGGCGCCACCGGCACGACCACCTTCTCCACCGGCGGGACCGGCGCCACGCTCACCAACGAGACCGGCGCCACCATCGTCAACGACGGGACCGGCGCGGGCGCGGCCCATTTCTTCAATTCTGGCACGATCACCAACACCAGCACGGCGACGAACGCCATTCACAACACCGGCTCGAATGCCACCTTCCTCAACCAGCCGGGCAGCTTGCTGACCAACAACGGCGTGGTCGTCAACGACTCCTACGCATATTTCCAAAACCAAGGGGGCGGCACGATCGTCAACTCCGGCGCCCCCGCATCTTTCATCAACAACACCGCGTTCTTCATCAACAGCGGCACGTTCACCAACGAGAACAACGCCAGCCTGGCCAATCAGAACGGCGAAATGGCGAACTACGGCATTCTCACCAACATGACAGGCGCGACGTTCAGCAACAACGCCACCGGCACGCTGACGAACTCGGGCGGCAACATCACCAATTACACCGGCGGTGGCGCGATCACCAACAACGGCATGTTCGCCAACGAGACCGGCGGCACGGTGACCATCCAGGCGAACGCCAGCCTCGGCGGCAACGGCACCTACACACAAAGCGGTCCGAGCAGCCAGACCACGGTCAACGGCAGCTGGACGCAGATGCTGACCAATATCACCGACGGCAATCTGAACGGCTCCGGAACGGTCAACGGCGCGCTCTACAACGACACGCCGAGCATTACCGGCCCGGGCGTCACCGGCACCGGCGCGGGCATCACGCTCACCGGCGCGGTTTCGGGCACCGGCAACTACGCCGGCACGGTCACCTTCCAAGGCAGCCTGTCGCCCGGCAACCCGGCGGCGACCCCGGTCACCAACCCGAATGGAACAGCGGCGGGCCTCGCCACGCCCTACCCGGTCGGCGGCTATCCCGCCGGCACCGGCAGCGCGACGCTCATCACCAGCACCGGCACCATGAACTTCGCCTCGTCCAACACGCTCTACATGGACGCGATGGGCGCGGGCCGTGGCACGAGCTATGACGCGATCAACACCGTCAACGCCAATCTCGGCGGGACCCTCACCGTCGTTCCCACAATTCCGGGCTTGGCCGCGGGCGGCTTCGACTTCATCCACGCCTCGGGCGCCATCGCCGGCGATTTCGGCACCGCCCAGATGCTCAACATCGGCAACAGCAGCGACCTCTATCTCTCGGGTCACACCGTTACTGGCAGCGACTACACCGCGATCCTCTCTAATTTCGGCCACGGCGTGGTCAACACCTTCTCGCAGCTGGGCGGCAATGGCGGCGCGGGCCTGGCCGGATCCAGCGTCAGCCCGACCCTTTCCACCGCCACCTCCGGCCTCGCTTATGGCGTCGGCGGCAATGGCGGCAATGACGGCCCCGGCGGCGCCGGCGGCGCGGCCAATGTCACCGATACCCTGACCGGCCCGACCGGCAGCTCCTATGCCATCGCGACCGGCGGCAATGGTGGCTCCGGCACGGCGGGGGGCGCGGGCGGCAATGGCGGCCTCGGCCAGGCGACCTCGAACGCCCTCCTCGGCACCGGCAATGTCTCGGCCAATGCGACCTCCACCGGCGGCAATGGCGGCGCCAGCGCCGACAACACGGCGGCGGGCGGCAATGGCGGCGCGGGAATTTCCTCCGCCACCTCCGTCACCTCCGGCGCGGGCAGCACCGCCACGGCCAATGCGACTTCCACCGGCGGCCTGGGCGGCCTCGGCACCACGAACGGCACGGGCGGCACCGCCCAAGCCACGGCCAGCGCCAGCAACACGAGCCTTCTTGGCGGCCCGGCCAACGCCACCGCCAATGCGACCTCCTTCGCCAATACCGCGACGGCGCTCGCCCAGGGCTCCGGCGCCAGCGGCACCGTCAACGCGCAAAGCCAGACCTATTCGACCAGCACCGGCACGAGCGCGCCCTCGGTCCAGGGCTTCGCTTCGGCCCCGGTCACCGGCTCGAATGCCGCGCAAACCGTCACCTCGCTGGGCGGCCCGGTCGAACAGCTGATCACGCCCTATACGTCGCTGGCGAGCGTGCCGAACAGCGCCAATTCCTATGTCGCGGCCAATCTCGCCCCGAGCAACGCTTCGCTGGCGACGACCTATGCCACCTATTCGACGGCGAACAGGGTCTGGAACACTCCCGTCAACCCGAACAACAACCCCAACGCCCATGTGGTCGGTTCGGCGGTGTTGAGCGTTGCCTCCGGCGGCTCCGCGACCCCGCAAAGCTACGCCTCGACGGTCCAGTTCAACGACGTGGCCTCGAATGTGAATGGCCGTCAGATCGTCGCCACCATCCTCGGCGGCCAGTCTTTCGGCACCAACACCGGTCAGGTCGAGTTCTACTTCACCGAAAGCTACAATGGCGGCGGCACGGTCAAGGTCGACGACCAGATCTTCGCTTCGCTCTCCGCCGCGCTCACCGCGCTCGAGAACCAAGTCTTCGTCCTCGGCGGCCTGCCCCTGAGCCTGACCGGCGCCTTCGACGTCACCGCCAATCTCGACCTCCTCACCGCGTCGTCGAGCGGCATCGAGCTGGCCATGCTCTACGGCTACGCCGTGCCCGAGCCCTCGACCTGGCTGCTCTTCGGCAGCGCGCTCCTCGGCATGGCCTGTTTCCAACGCCGCCGGCGAGACGGCGCAACGGCGATGAACCGGATCGTCAAGCCATCCGACCTTGGCAAGCTAGCCGCCTGAAAACCGGAGGCGGGTCTTGGCGCTTGACCGCGCCGTTTGCGAAACGGCTGATCGGCGGACAGTAAGATTTTCCGACACGGTGTAAAGATTAGCCTACGCGGCGATACCGTACATCTTCCGGGCGGGGCCGCCGGGCGCGGCGGAAGGTGTCCAACTATCGCGTCGGAACAAAGGATTATGCCAGGAGTTTCAGCAAGGTCCTTGACCCAGTTGGCACCTGGGGTAATGATGGCTCAAAGCAATAATGGGAGTGCGGCGTGAAGTTTATAGTGCGCGCGCTATTTGCAATTTCTTTTGGTATTTTGACGTTGCTGGGCGTATCGCGGCCCGGGCATTTTTCACTCATTGCGCCCGCTCAGGCGCAGTCCCTATCGACGATCGAGGCGCAGATCTCCGCCGATATCAGTGCGCATAATAACGTCACGCTACTCCAATACATTTATCAGGCGGTGTTGGGCGACCCGACCGACGCCAGTGCGATCGCCAAATACGCCGTCACCGGCGATCCCACCCTCGCGCCGGGCATCATCAGCGTCGCGGCCACGGCGGTGTCAGTTAACAGCGGATCATCGGCGGCCGTCACCGTCACCCTGGCGGGGATCGCCGCGCTCGAGGCGCTGCCCACGGGAGGGCCCGGTCAGCTGACCAACCAGCAAATCGGCGCGATGATCAACCAGACCCTGGTTCAGGTCGAAGGCAAGACGCAGTTAAATCTCACCCCGGCACAAATGAATACGCTCCAAAATGACCCGGGGCTGGGTATCGTCAACAATCAGGTCGTCAGCCCATACTGAATTTCCGCATGCGCTGTGCCGGCACTATAGGCGTGCCGGCCCGTAGCCGCGCGCCGCTCTCCGGCCTCCTATCCAAGTATTTGAAAGTAGCTTTACTGTGACAATTGGCGGTTATGGAGATTCTTTACAGCGTGTCGTTTAATTTTACTATGTTTTTATTACAGTAAATCACGACAATACCTTGACCCTACCAGCCTGGCCGGAGAATATTTGCGCCGCGGCGTGACGGGCATGCCGCGATCAGGCCGCCGGCGCGCGGCGCGCGCGGTACTCAGGGTTGGAGATCACAGGAGTGACGGAGCAGCGGAAAGCGGTGTGTTACCGGGTTGTGCTGGTCACCTTCGGCCTTTGCTTGACGATGGCCAAGGCCCAGGCGCAAACGATCCCGGCACCCGAGGCGTCCATACCCGAACGGCAAAGCGTCTTCGCACACGCCCATCCGGATTACGACGCGCTTGGCTTGCGGGCGGGCTCATTCCTGATCCTGCCCTCTGCCGACGTGATGGAGAGTTGGGATTCGAACGTCTACGCGACGCCAACACGCGATTCTTCGGATCGATACACGACCATCGCGCCACGGCTGAATGTCAGTTCGGATTGGAGCAATCACGCGCTCAATCTTTTGTTTTCGGATCAATCCAAGATTTACAATACGTATGGTTCGGAAAACGTCAACAACGTCACGGGAGCGGCGGAAGGCAGGCTCGACATCGAGCGCGGCATTTATCTAACCGGCGGCGGCGGTCTCCAGATCTTGCACGAAGAACGTAGCTCCCCCAACGCCGTCGTCAACGCCAAAAGTCCGACCGAATACCACGTCATCGACGGCAATCTGGGGTTCGTGCACGACACGGGATTAATCGCCTTGCGCGTCAACACGGCGGTCGATTCCTACAGTTACGACAACGACGTGACCAGCACCGGCCTGCTCATACCCCAAAGTTACCGCAACTACATCAGCTATAAGGTGACGCCGCGGGTCACTTATGAGATCGCGCCGGGGTACCACGCTTTTTTCCAGACGCCACTCAACGAAAACCAATATGTCAGCCTCGATCCTTACGGTATCAATCACAGTTCGCATGGCTACGAAGGCGATATCGGTACCGCGATCAATCTCGGCGCCGCGCTCAACGGCGAGGTCTTCGCCGGTTATTTTCGGCAGGAAGTCGAGGACCACCGCCTGAGCAATGCGTATGGTCCAACCGTCGGCGCAAACCTCCTCTGGAACGTCAGCGCGCTCACCTCCCTCAAATTACTGGCGAGCCGCACGGTCGATCAGACGACGGTCGAGCCCGCTTCCGGTATCGTCGATCTGGAGGGGAGCCTTTCGGTCGAACACGAGCTTTTGCGCAACGTGCTGCTCAATGCGGCCATCGGATATGGCCAGGACCAATTCAGCGGGATCAGCCGCGTCGACAACAACTACAACGGAACGATCGGCGCACGATACCTACTCAATCGTCGCTTGTCGCTCGAGCTCAACGGCATTTACACCCACCGGGATTCGAACGTGCCCAACGTCAATTTGGACCGAGAGGTTATTGAACTGCGCTTGCATAATCAGTTATAAACGCTTCTGAAAAAGCTTCCGAATACAATAAATAATAAGGTCATCCCCGAATGACGAAGCCGGCCGCCCGTTTCCTGCTTCTGGCTGTTTTCTTGATTCTGGGCGGACTTGGCTCAACGCTCGCCACGCAGGCGCAGAACGCGCCCGCGAACGCTTATACCCTGGGCGTCGGCGACAGAGTCCATATCACGGTTTTTAACGAACCGGATCTAAGCGGCGATTTCGACATCAACGACCAGGGTTTCGCCTCGCTGCCCCTTATCGGCCCGGTCCATGTCGTGGGCCTAACTCCCGCCCAGGCCCAGGAAACCATCACGCAGAAATACGGCGCCAATTATTTGGTTAATCCGCGGGTCAATGTCGACGTGCTCAATTACCGCCCATTTTTCATCCTAGGGGAAGTCAATCGTCCGGGCAGTTACCCCTACATGAACGGCATGACCGTCTTGAACGCGGTGGTGCTGGCGGGCGGTTATACGCCGCGTGGCGACCGCAGCGACATTGTTGTCAAACATGCCGACAATCCCTCGGCGGCGGAACAAAAAATAGGCGAGAACGACCGCGTGATGCCGGGCGATATTATTCGTGTCACCCAGAAAATTTTTTAGTTTGGTTAACCGGTTAATGGCTTCGTTTAACTCGTCGTAATTCGTGAAATAAACAGGTATAGTTTTACACAACATACGAAGACTACAAGGCGGCATTATTCCATGGATACGACCGAGTATTCTCGGCCGCAAGGGCCCGAGGGCGGCAATCGCGTGAAGCGGTTGGCCAGCCTTGCTGGATTCTCGGGTGGGGGCGACGGCGAAGGCGTCGATCTTCGTGCCGTGCTCAGCGTTCTGCGCCGCCGCTGCTCCGTCATTCTTGCCTGCATCGCGGTCATCACGTTGGTAGGCTCGGCTTATGTATTTCAACTGACGCCGCGGTATATGGCGGAAACAGCGGTATTGCTGAATGCGCGTCAAACCCAGATCACCGACATTCAATCCGTGATTTCCGGCCTCCCCGCCGATTACGCGGTTTTGCGCGGCGAAATCGAAGTTCTCAAATCCAATTCCATCGCCGAGGACGTCGTCAAGAAAACCAATTTGATCGCCGTGCCCGAATTTAATTACCGCCTGCAGAGTCCGACCCTGTTCACCGAGATCATGGCGCCGGTTCATTGGGCCGTCGGCACGGTGAAATCGCTGTTTGTCGCCGCCGTGCCCAACGCCCCCGAGCTCGATCCCCGACAGGCTGAATTGCTCTCCGTCGCGGGTGCCTTGCAGGGGCATTTGGACGTCACCAATGACGGGCGCTCCTACATTCTGAGAATTGGCGTGGAGTCCGAAGACCCGAGACTCGCGGCAACCCTCGCCAATGCTTATGCGAACGCCTATCTCGACGCCCAGCTCAACGCGAAATTCCAAGCCGTCCAACGGGCGAACGCCTGGCTCAACGAGAATTTGACCGATCTTCAGGCCAAGGTGGAGGCGAGCGACCAGGCCGTACAGCAATTCGCCGCCGCGCACAATTTGACGCAAACCAGCGGCAGCACCCTCAACACGCAGCAGGTTTCCGAGCTTAACACCCAACTCGTCCTGGCCTCTGCCGATCTCGCGCAAAAAGAAGCAGGCCTCCAGCAAGTGCAGACCTCCCTGAAAACCGGCGGCATGTCGGCTGCGGCTCAGGTCATGTCTTCGCCGCTCATACAAAACCTACGCATCCAGGAAACTGGGCTTCTGACCCGCGAGGCCGATCTGGCGACCCGCTATAAGCCCGAGCACCCGGCGATGATCAATATCAAGGCGCAGGAAAAGGATCTCGAACTTAAAATCCAGGACGAAATCAACCGGATCTTGGAGGAGATGCAAGGCGATGTTGCCGCCGCGCGCGCGAAGGCCTCGTCTTTGCGCCAGAGCCTGGCCGATCTGCAATCCAAGCAGCAGAACGACGCGCAAGTCCAGCTTAACCAACTGCAACGCGAAGCCGATGCGAACCGCACGCTGTACGAGAATTTTCTCAACCGATTTAAGCAGACTTCGTCGCAACAGGATATCCAGCAGCCAGATGCGCGCATCGTATCGGAAGCGCTGGTGCCGGGCGCGCCCTCCTTTCCGAAACGGGGCATGCTGATCAGCTTCGTGTTTTTCAGTTCCATCATCGTCGGCGTTTTCGCGGCCTTCGGCATGGAGCGTCTGGACGTTGGATTCCAGACCGGCGAGCAGTTCGAAAAACTGACGCAGGTGCCGGTCTTGGGACTGGAGCCCGCCTTGTTCGACGGCGCGCCGGCGCATGAAATCGTCGTCGAGCGGCCGGTATCCTCCTACGCCGAATCCATCCGGTCGATCCGCACGGCACTCCGATATTCGGACGTGGACAATCCGCCCAAGGTGGTCGTGGTGACGTCATCCCTGCCGGAAGAAGGCAAGACGGTGTTCGCCCTGTCCTTGGCACGCAGCGTGGCCAAATCCGGCGGCCGGGCGCTGCTGATCGATTGCGATTTGCGCCGGCCGTCGATCGCCAAGGAATTCGACGTCGACCCCAAGCCGGGCCTATTGGATTTCTTCAACGACAACGCCAACAAATCTAGAACCATCCGGGTCGATGCGAAATCCGGACTGCATTACATCACGACGCCGTCCGGCACCCCCAATCCCCAGGATTTGTTGGGTTCGAAACACATGAAGGCGGTGATAGACGTCATGCGCGACCGCTACGATTTTATCGTGCTCGACACGCCGCCGCTCTTGGCCGTGTCGGACGCTGTCGTGCTGTCGCATATCGCCGATGCCACCATATTCCTGGTGCGCTGGGGCAAGACGCCGCGGCAGGTGGTGATGGGAGCGTTAAAATCGTTCCGCACGCTTGGCGGCAAGCTCGCCGGCGTCGTGCTGGCGCGCGTCGACATGCGCAAGCATTCGACCTACGGCTACGGCGATCCCGGATACTATTATGGTTATTACGGCAGCGACGGTCGATACGGAAGCTACGGCAACAGCAACAGTCGCAAAGGCGACAAGGAAAGCGCGCTAACGAAGTCGTGGGAACAGATACGGCAAAAGCAAAAGGTTTCACCCGACGATCGTGTCGATCCCTCTTAAGTCAAAAGCACTGCCCGTAGCGCTAGCGCTTTTACTGCTGGCCTTGGGCATACCACAGACCGTCGATTCGGTTCTGTGGCTCATGACCGGCGACGCGCCCGACCGCCTGGGCAAGGAAAGCCCGGCCTCGCCCGACGAGGCGGCGGCCAACGCAGCCCTTCTGGAAAAGGCCGATGCCTGGATTGGCGATCCGAAAGCACGGATTCGCGCCGGCATATTGCGCTACCGCCTGGCGATCGGCTCGGGTGACGCGATCGACCAAGATCAGCTGAAACGCGCGCTTAACGACCTCACCGACGGGCTCGCGCGCTCGCCGGCCAATGCCTATGCCTGGGCCGCCCTATCGCAAACCCTGATAGTCTCGGGCGACAGGCTCAAAGCGAAACGGGCGCTTGCGACCTCGATGCTGATCGACAATGCCGATCCGGAAATAAGCCTGTGGCGTTGCGATCTTGGACTTCTGCTGTGGGATGTGCTCGACGAAGACGACCGGCGCATGTGGAACGGCCAGGTCCGTCTGGCGTGGGATACGCATCCGCGAGGAACTCGTCGCGCTGGCGCGGCAAGATTCCGGCGTCTTTGCGGTTCCTATCAAGGTTGCGCTGCTGATTGATCCAGAAGGCTATCGGGCTTTTCAGAATGCCCTCGATCAGGGTCGATAGGTTTTGCAACGGATATGAGACGCGATGAGCGGGATTGCGCGACGCCGATCCCCAGCAAAACCATATAGGTTATGGTCACCGCCGGAATCTGCAGGCTGAAATCGACTGTCGCGTGCAAACCAACCAAAACGGTCGCCGCCACCGCCACGCACGGATAGATCGCGTCGCGCTGCCGGATGCGCACGCCGCGCAGACAGGTCGCGATCAGCCATCCGACCGCGGCGAAAAAGCACAGCGAAGCTGGAATGCCGAGTTCGAGCATATTTTGCAGATAGTCGTCATGCGTCATGTCGTAATAGTCCCGGACCGTTTCCGGGCGATAAACCGGGAAAATATCGGCGAAGGATCCGGCGCCCGTGCCGAAAACGGGATAGTCCGCGATCGCTTGCAATGTCGTTTGGTAGACCGTAAGACGCCCGGAGCCATCCGAAACGACATCCAAAAACCGGTCGAGGGTGCCGGCGCCGCTGATAAAAAAGGCCACGATCGCCAAAAACACCGTTACCACAATCCAGCCCAACTTGCCGTACCGCTTCAGGCTCGGCGCGAACGCCATGACGAAGATCAGGGCGAACACGCCTGCGAGCGTCGAAAGATTTCCAGCACGCGAATGCGTGAGAATCAACGCGGTCGAGAGGATGAAAAGGGATGCCACCAATCCGGCATGGCCGCTGACGAATTCAATCGTCATCTTCAACCGCGCGCGGCGGTCGCCATAAAGACGCAGATCCTTGTAGGAATCGAAAAACAGGCCGAACATGGCGACAAGACTCAATCCCAGATAAGTGGCGAAGGAATTGCGGTTGACGAAGGGTCCCGTCAAATCGAGCGTGTAAGTCCATTTGTGGAACCATAAAATGGTCTTGTTTCCCGTCCAATAGACGAAGAGCCCGTAGATCGCGTAAGCGGTTCCCGCAAAAGCCAGAGTTTTCAGCGCCAGATGGGCGCGGTCGCGGTTCTGGCACAAAGCGAAGGCGAGGAAAAACGTCCCGGCGTAACACGACAGCCTGAATATGACGACCCAAGCCGCATACCGGTCGATGGTGACCGATCCTTGAAGCGGCATCCCCAGCGTATCCGCGGCCATGCCCCACAACGGATTCCACCAAGCCGTCGAAACCCAGCTGCCGGTCTGAAAGGCGATCAAGGCGATGACGACGCCGAAGAGACAGGCAGGCCCGGTTAGGTTCAAGTTAAGCCCGGCGGAAGCGCGGTCGCCGGCGAGGAGAAAGGCCAAGAGCAGAAGCGCGACCGCGAGCCCCGCCGCATCCCACGCCAGTGGCCTGGCCAAGCCAAAGGGCAGCGGTGCGAGGGCGGCAACCGCGCACAAACCCAGGAAGACGATCCATAACCCCAGTTCTTTTTTCGGTTGAGCGGTCACGTGCAGTCCGTTGCGGACGAGCGGCTTGAAGGTGGCTGTCCCCGCACCGCCTCAAGCCGAGTTTTGTACTGGCGGTCGATCAATTCACGCTTCCTTGTAAATTCTTATGACGGTCAAACGGTGCGCGCGCCGCGATCTCATAGAATCTAGCAAATAATCTGCCACTGGTCATCAAATTGGTCCGGCCGCCGGAATTCATATTTCCGCTACCGGCTCGGAAACGGCGGCTGGTTAGACGGGTTTCTTCGCCACCGACCGGGCGAACCAAGCCCGGGTGAAATAGGGCACGGCCACCGTATCCGTGTTTCCGATCAGGTCCGCGATTTTCTCCACGATCGTGTCGAGCCTCGCCTCGCCCACTTGACGCGCCAGGGTCGCGTGCGACCGCCAGGCGTCAAGCCAGCTCTTGGTAGGCACTTTTACGACGAACCGGCGCTCAATGTACCGCACCGGTCCGAACAATCCGCACGCGGCGATGTCGCCAGTTGGGTCCTCGCGCCTGGTTCCGTATCGATATTGCGGGGCCTCCAAGCGGATCAGATTTTCGATGCTCCGTTGCGCCGGATCCTCGAGATCGCGGTGGTTCCAAAGGCAGGAAAATACGCCGCCGGCGCAGATGATTCTTGCGGCTTCCCGCAACGTTTTCGGGGCATCGACGACGTTGAACGACGAGCCGAAGAAGGCGCCGTAGACTGCGCCATCGCCAAGCCCGGTTTCTTCGGCGGTCGCTTTGGTCCAGGCCGCTTTGGGCGCGTTCTTTTCGCCGAGCGCGCGCATGGCGTCGTTGGGCTCGACCGCCTTTACCGAAAGACCGTAGCGGAGAAGCTGGACCGTCAGTTTACCGGTTCCGGCGCCGATATCGGCCACGGGTCTCGGCGGGGCGCATCCAGCCGCATTCAGGAGCTCGTCAATCGCGGTAGTAGAATAATCCGGCCTCAAATCGTAGGTCGCCGCGCGATCAGTGTAATCCCAGGTGACAGACATCGGCGTCACATTAGAGGAGACGTTGCCAGGCGGTCCATAGGAATGGAACGAATCCCGGGCTCAGACGCCCAGATCATATCCGATGGTCTCGATCCGTGCCTTCGTCTCCGCATCAATATCGCGGATGAAGTTCCCGAACCGGGGAACCTTGTCCTTAACCGCCAGATAGCCATAAGGCTTGGCTCTCGGCCGTTCGATGCGCAGCCGGCCCGTATCGAGATCGACGGATAGGAGATTGGCGATCTTGGAAAACTCCTTCAGCGGATCAACCATGAAGTCCTCGAAGCGCAACGGGAGCGTGGCAGACCGGATATAAAGCACGGTTTCCTCGACGAATTCCGCGAACGATAAAAACGGCGGCCCGAACAAAACCGCAAAAAAATCGGGATCACCCGCGGCAAAGGCCTCGAATTCTGAAAAATTCGTGTCTAGATCGGCGCAGAACTCGTCCCTGGTCCTGTAAACCTCCGAGGTGGCAGAAATGATCCGGTTGTCGCGAATATATGTCCGCCACATGACCCAATTCGACAGCAACGAATCGAGCGGATGACGGTAGACGAATATCAAATCCGCTAAACCCGACTTGACGGCTTCCAGCATGCGGCGCGTCACATCGGGCTGCGCCTGGCCGCGGGACACATGCTTGATCGTGGCATGAGCGCTATAGATCATGGAGGTCGGACCCGGGGGGCAGCGGATCGATTCCCTCAAATATTTCGCCCTTTCACCCAGGTTCCTGCGGATCAGATCGACAATATACAGACGTCCCGAGCCGCACAGTCCGATAACATAAGCGGTTCGATCCTTCCCTCGCCGGATGACGTCGTCGTCTTGTACTAGATTGCGCAGGAAGGCCGCCTGGATCGCGCGCGCCCGGATTTGCCGCAAAGTTTGGAAAGGAGATATTCGCGCCAATCGGAGGAACTTCTGAAGTACCCGCATCTGACTCCATTGATCCAGGACTGAACAAGACCGCAACAGTGTAATCGGGCGCCCCGGCATTTCAAGAGATGTCGGCGCTGCCGGGAAGCGGGCGCGGCGGTGCTAACCAAGACTACCCGAACGCCCGCGCCGAAGCCGAGCATAACAGCCTTCGTTTCGATCCGTTGGGCCTGTCTCTTTTTTTTACAGCCGGCCCGCTCGTTAATCTTTTCACTTACACGGCTTCGAGCAGGCGTTTATTTCTCTAATGCATTTGTAATGAAACGGCCCTTATGACAGAATTATCCAACTAAAGGCTCGATCCTATTCCATAGAGAATTGTATTCATGAGTCTCGACGATCGCCCGGGGCGGGTGTTCTGGATCACGGGTCTTTCGGGTGCGGGCAAAACCACGATCGGCAGGAAACTGACATCGCGGCTTCGCGACGCCAGCCGCAACGCTGTATTCCTCGACGGCGACGCGTTGCGCGGAATCGTCTCCGACGATCTCGGCTATGGCGAAAAACAGCGCCGGCAATCCGCAATGCGGAATGCCAAAATTTGCCAGATGCTGGCGGAGCAGGGGATGGATGTCGTCTGTGCGACCATCTCGCTCTTTCACGAAGTGCAGCGCTGGAACCGGGAAAACATCCGTGGCTACATCGAGATTTATCTTAGGGTTCCTTTGACCGAGCTTAAGCGCCGCGATGCCAAGGGCCTTTACGCTGGGGCACGCGCCGGCGGGACGATGAGCGTCGTCGGCGTAGATTTGCCGCCGGAATTTCCCGAGGCCCCCGATCTCGTGATCGACAATCACGGCGCGCTCGCGGCCGATGCGGCGGCGGATCTCATCTGGAAGCAATTCGCCCGGCGCCAGGCGCAAGCCGCGCCAAGAGAGCGGCAGATCGTGGAATTCGGCACCAAGGCGGAGACTTTGGAGCGATTGGCGCCGCTCTTGCGCCATGGCCGGGTTCTGCCCCAGCTGCGCTTTTCCGTCGGGGAATGGCGCAAGAGCCGAGACAGCATCCTCGCGGCCGTCGCTGCGGCGCCGTGGAGCAAGGCGGCGGTCATCGTCCGGAGTAGCGCCATCGGCGAGGATAAGACCGCGCACTCCGCAGCCGGAAAATTCGAGTCGGTGAGTGGGGTTATCGGCGCTCGGGCGTGGCCGCCCGCGGTCGAACGCGTTATAGCGTCCTTCGATGACGGCGGCAGGCCGGACGATCAGGTCTTTATTCAGCCGATGCTGACCGATGTCGCGATGGCGGGCGTCGCCTTCACTCGCGATCCCAACAGCGGCGGTCCCTACATCGTCATAAACTATGAGGACACGTCGAGCCGCACCGACGTCGTGACCTCCGGCGCCGGCGGCAACCTCAAGACGTTCTATTGCCTAAAGTCGCGAAGAGACGCCGCTCCCGCCAAGCTTGCCCCCGTCGTGAACCTGCTGGTTGAGCTTGAGGCGACGCTCGATTGCGACGCCATCGACGTCGAATTCGCGTTTGATACGGGCGGCCAGCTCCATCTCCTGCAGGTACGGCCGCTCGCCGTGGATTCCCTGTCGTCCGACGAGCATCGGGCGGTCGATGTGGCGGCGGCGGAAATCGCCTGCAAGGTGGAACTGCTCAACAGGCCGCATCCCTATCTCCATGGCAAGTGTTCGGTATTCGGCGTGATGCCGGATTGGAACCCGGCGGAGATCATCGGCGTTAAACCACGGCCGCTCGCGCTGTCACTCTATCGGGAGCTCATCACCGACGCGATCTGGGCTTACCAGCGCGATAATTATGGGTACAAGAATCTGCGCAGCTTTCCGCTGCTGGTGAGCTTCCACGGCTTGCCCTACATCGACGTGCGCGTAAGCTTCAACTCTTTCGTGCCGAGAAACGTCGACGACGATCTGGGCGAGCGTCTCGTCAACTACTACATCGATCGGCTGCTGGCTAATCCCGAACTCCACGACAAGGTAGAGTTCGACATTATCTTCTCCTGCTATACGCTCGATCTTCCGGATCGCCTGCGCGTACTTACGCAATATGGGTTCTCGCACAAGGACATCGCTGATTTTACCGATGCCCTGCGCCAGTTAACGAATCGCATCATTCATGGGCAGACCGGCCTTTGGCGCCAGGATCGCGAGAAGATCGACCTTCTCGCCGAACGATTGCCGCCGTTGTGCGAGGCGCGCATCGACAAGATTGCCCGCATCTACTGGCTCATCGAGGATTGCAAACGTTACGGTACGCTGCCCTTCGCGGGCTTGGCGCGCGCCGGCTTCATCGCCGTGCAGTTGCTGCGCTCACTCGTCGCGGTTGGCGTACTCAATGCCGGCGAACTTGCGGCCTTCATGGCCAGTCTCGATACCGTCAGCTCGCGTATCGGCCGCGATTTTGCCACGCTAGGAAAAGCCGAGTTCCTGGTGCGCTATGGCCATCTCCGGCCCGGAACTTACGATATTCGCTCGCCTCGATATGACGAGGAGCCCGGTCTCTACTTCGACTGGACGGCCTCGCGATCACCCGAAGCCGAGGCGCCGCGCTTCACGCTGTCGATGCGCCAGTTGCGCGAGATCGAGCGGTTGCTCGGGGAGCACAAGATCGAGATCGGCGTCCTCGATCTCATGGAATTCATCAAGGCCGGCATCGAGGGACGAGAATACGCGAAGTTCATTTTTTCGCGCAGCCTCAGCGAGGCGCTCTCGCTCATCCGGCGGCTTGGTGAGGAGCACGGACTCTCCACCGAGGAATGCAGCTATCTCGATTTTGCCGCCGTGCGCGGGCTTTATAACGAAAGCGGCGCGGTCGCCGCGCGGCTCCGGGCGAGCGTCGATCAGGGAAAACGGCGCTACGAGCTGACGCAAAAACTCGTTCTGCCGCCGGTCCTGGCCAAACCCGATGACGTCTTCGCCTTTAATTTGCCGCCGTCCCAGCCGAATTTCATCACACAGAAACGGGTGACCGCGTCGCCCGCGTCGCTCGCCGACCCGCCGGAAAGCCTCGGCGGCAAGATCTTGTTCGTGCCGAGTGCCGATCCCGGCTTCGACTGGATTTTCACGCGCCGGATCAGCGGCTTCGTGACGCAGTTCGGCGGCGTAAATTCGCACATGGCGATCCGGGCGAGCGAGTTGGGGGTGCCCGCCGTCATCGGCGCCGGAGAGGCACTTTTCCACCGCTGGGGCTCGGCGCGGATCATCTGCCTCGATTGCGCCAATGGGCATGTTCAGCTCATCGCATGAAGATTGTCGCCGTCACGCAACGCGTCGTTGTCGAGCCGGTTCACGGTGAGCGGCGCGATTGCCTTGATCAGGCCTGGGTGCGATTTCTGCAGGCCTGTGGTCTCTTGCCGGTGCTGGTGCCCAACTTTCCCGGTCTCGTTGCGCCGCTCTGCGACGCGGCGGCGGTCGAGGGAATCGTGTTGACCGGCGGTAATGATCTCGCGGCCTATGGCGGAGACGCACCCGAACGCGACGCGACCGAAGCGGCGCTACTCGAGCTCGCGCTCACGCGCGGCTGGCCGGTGATGGGTGTCTGCCGTGGGATGCAGGTTATTCAGAATCGCTTCGATGTGAAGCTGCGCCCAGTCGAGGGCCATGTTACGCCGCGTCAGCTCATCCGGATCGAGGGGCGCGAAACCGAAGTGAACAGTTATCACAAATTTGGCGCATTCGAGACGCGCCCGCCGCTCGATGTTTGGGCCGTGGCGCCGGACGGCGTGGTGAAAGCGGTCCGCCACGAAAGCGCAAAGATGGTCGGGATCATGTGGCATCCCGAACGCCTTACTCCCTTTGCCGGGCGCGATATCGCGATTTTGCGGCGCTTTTTCGGAGCATGAACAGGTGCGCGCGCTAATTCTTGCCGCGGGCCGCGGCAGCCGCATGGGCAAGTTCGGCGATGCGCGCCCAAAATGCCTTGTGGAACTCGCTGGAAAGCCGCTCATAGAGCGGCAAGTCGCGGCCTTGCGTCGTGGCGGCGCGGATACCGTCGGGGTCGTGCGGGGTTACCGCGCGGAAATGGTCGAGTTTCCCGGGGTTGAGTATTTTGAAAACCGCCGCTGGGCCGAGACCAACATGGTGATGTCGCTTGCGGCGGCGGCCGAATGGCTCGCCGCCGGACCGGTTATCGTCAGTTATGCCGACATCTTCTACCGGCAACAGCTCGTGCGCGCGCTCGCCGCGGCCCCCGGCGATCTCGTCATTACCTATGACCGGGCGTGGTGGCGGCTTTGGAGCCGCCGCTTCGACGACCCGCTCGCCGACGCCGAAACCTTTCGCACCGACGCCGCTGGCCGTCTTGTCGAGATCGGCAACAAGACGCGAAACATCGACGAAATTACCGGTCAGTACATGGGGCTCCTGAAATTCACGCCGCGCGCCTGGCAAGAAGTCGCGGCGGTGCTTGAGACTCTCGACCCCGCAAGCCGCGACCGGCTCGACGTGACAAGTTTGCTGCGGCGGCTCATAAGCAGCGGGTTTCCTATCGCCACGCTTGGAACCGACGGACAATGGGGCGAGGTGGATAATCCAACCGATTTCGAGCTCTACCAGCGCATGGTGGCGGACGGCGAACTGGTGCTCGAGGACTAATCGGCGGGCCACGGCCATGGCGCGGTCCAAAATGAAGCTCGGAGATTTCACGGCGCCGGCGGTTGAGAATCGGAAGAAACAGCGGAGTCGCGCGCCGTGACGATGGAAAAGATCGGGGAACATCAGTTATATGCCGCATGGTCAGTTTAATCGGCACATCGGGTGCGGTCTGATGACGGGCGCGGTCGAACCGAAGCGCGGCGACGCCGGTCGTGCCTTCGAGCAGTGCCGGATCGGGCTCCTTCGCGATTTCGCCGAGGACCGCCGGGCGAGCATGGAGATCTACGCCGATCATCTCGCCGATGCCTTGGTCCGGCAGGCGCCCGCGGGGTGGCAAGTTGATCAATACCGGCCCCGCATTCCCCGGGCGATTTCGGCGCTTCCCGTGAACGAGCTTAACGCGCTGCGGCTTGCCCGCTATCTGATCTATCCTTTCCAGGCCCGCGGGCTGAAGGCGGACATCAATCACGTCATCGACCATGGTTACGGCCATTTGTGCCGCGTATTGCCGCGGACGCGCACGGTTGTCACCGTGCACGATCTCATCCCGCTGCTGCGCTGGAAGGGAGAGATTGCCGGCGTGGCGCCGGCGCGGCAGCCCTGGCTGAGCCGGTTTTCCTTCGCTTCTCTCCGGCGCGCGGCCCGCCTGATCGCCATCAGCGAGAATACGAAGCGCGATCTTATTCGCCATATCGGATGCGACCCGGCCCGTATCAGCGTGGCCCGTTGGGGGATCGACCGCCGCTTCCGGCCGTATGATGCCGGGGAACGGCAGCGCGTACGCATGAAGCTTGGCCTGCCGGGCCCCGAGGTTCACCTGGTTCTGATGACCGCCGCGGCGTTCTACAAGAACTTCGAGACCAGTCTCCAAGTCGGCAAGCGGCTACAGACGAGTTGCGCGCGGCCGGTGCTGCTGGTGCGGTTCGGCTACTCCGTGCCGGAGCCGGAGTGGGATAGCGCTGTGCGCGCCGCCGGCATGGAAAATCGAGTCGTTACGCTCCCGCATGTTTCCAACGAGGCGATGTGCGATCTCTATAACGCCGTCGACTGCGTGCTTTTTCCCTCCTGGTACGAGGGTCTTGGCCTGCCGCCGGTCGAAGCGATGGCCTGCGGCACGCCCGCAGTGACCTCCAACGCTGGCGCCTTGGCGGAAGCCGTGGGCGACGCGGCGCCGATGACGGCGCCCGGCGACGTCGGCGGACTCGCCACGCTGGTCCGGGCCATGCTCGAGGATGCGGCGTGGCGCCGCGAATGGATCGAGAAAGGATTCCGTCAGGCGGCAAAATTCTCATGGGAACGTCACGCCGACCATGTCTTGCGGGTTTATCGGGACGTTCTCGAGGAAGCGGGCCCATGAACGCATCACTCAACATGCTTGTCACCGGCGGAGCGGGATTCATCGGATCGAATTCCGCGCTCGCTTTCGTCCGGCGCGGATGGAATGTCGTCGTGCTCGATAATCTTTCCCGCAAGGGAGCGGAGCTCAATCTGGATTGGCTGCGGCAGAGTTGGCAGCGGGGAAAGGATGGAACGCTCTCCTTCGTCAAATGCGATGTCCGAGATCGGGAAGGCTTGGAGGACCTGTTCCGGCAGCATGCTTTCGATGCCGTGCTGCACTTGGCCGGGCAAGTCGCCGTGACCACGTCGGTTGCGGAGCCGCGCGATGATTTCGACGTCAATGCCGGCGGAACGTTCAACGTGCTCGATGCGACGCGGCGGCATCGTCCCGAGGCGGCATTCGTCTACGCGTCGACCAACAAGGTTTACGGAAACATGGAGAAAATCGGCATTGTGGAGCGCAATGGACGCCACGAATACGCTGGTGGAATCTCGGGCATAGACGAAACCGCGCAGCTCGATTTTCACTCGCCCTATGGCTGCTCGAAAGGCGCGGGCGACCAGTATGTGATCGATTTCGCCCGGATTTATGGCCTTCGCGCAACGAGCTTCCGGCAATCCTGCATCTACGGCCCGCGCCAATTCGGCGTTGAGGACCAGGGCTGGGTCGCTTGGTTCACGATCGCGGCGATATTACAGCGTCCGATCACGATCTTCGGCGACGGAAGGCAGATTCGCGACGTTCTTCATGTCGACGATCTCATCGATGCCTACGTGACGGCGTTCGAGCAGCCGGAGAAGATCGCGGGCCAGGCGTTCAATATCGGCGGGGGACCTAAGAACACGTTATCGTTGCTCGAGTTGATCGCCCTGCTCGAGGAGGCGCTCGGGACCTCCATCCCCCTGCGATTCGCCGAATGGCGCCCGGGCGATCAGAAGGTTTTCGTCTGCAACCTCGACAAGGCGTCCGGGCGGCTTTCCTGGAGACCGCGTATCGGTGGTCAACAAGGCGTACGCTCGCTCGTGAGCTGGGTAACGGAAAACGCAGACATGCTGCGGCGGATGCTGTGACGAAGCCAGGACAATTCATGCAGGTGAACCGGAATTATTCGCGCACAGCGGCCCGTCGAATGCCCAGTCACCGGGCAGGGTAAGAAAATCCAATGTGCGGTATCGTTGCGGTATTCGCCTATGGCGCCGATGCGGCTCCCGTCGCGGTTGGTGAAATAATCCGGATTCGCGATGCCATGTATCTTCGCGGGCCCGACGCCGAAGGCTTGTGGATATCGCCGGACCGAAAGATGGCGCTCGGTCATCGCAGGCTTGCCATCATCGCCGTCGATGCCAGCGGCAATCAGCCGATGACGCTGCCAGAAACCGGCACGTCCATCACCTTCAACGGCGAGATCTACAATTTCCGCGAGTTGCGCACGGCGCTGACGCAGCGCGGGCGTGTTTTCCGCACTGAATCCGATACCGAAGTGCTGCTCCATGCCTACGAGGTCTTTGGCGCCGGCATGGTCGATCATCTGCGCGGCATGTATGCCTTCGCGATCTGTGATCCGCGGCGCAACGCCATGTTGCTGGCGCGCGATCCGATGGGGATCAAGCCGCTCTATTACGCCGATGATGGCGACACCGTCCGGGTCGCATCGCAGGTCAAGGCCCTGATGAAGGGCGACATCGAGTCTTCGATCGATCCGGCGGCTTGCGTGAGTTTTTTCCTGTTGGGCTATGTCGCGGAGCCTTTCACCATACGCCGCCGGATCAAGGCTCTTCCGGCCGGCCACACGTTGTGGATCGACGCCGCCGGCGCCGCCGCGCCGAGGCGCTTTTTCTCGATCCGCGATATATTGCGCGCCGCCGAATCATCGCTGCACCCGCGGTCGGAAATCGACTGCGCGCGGATCGTCGATCTCATTCGCGGCAGTGTCGGCGCGCATATGGTCGCCGATGTTCCGGTCGGCGTGTTCCTGTCGGCCGGGCTCGATTCGACCGGCATCGTCTCGCTCGCTGCTCCCTTCACCGGCCGGCCGTTGAAGACGGTCACGCTCGGCTTCAACGAATACGCCGGCACTTACCAGGACGAGGCGCCGCTCGCCGAAACGGTCGCCCGCGCTTTCGGCACCGACCACCGCACCGTGCGCATGCAGGCGGGCGAATTCATCGCCGAACGCGATGCCGTGCTCGCTGCCATGGACCAGCCGACGACCGACGGCGTGAACACCTATTTCGTCAGCAAGGCTGCTTCATCCGTCGGTCTCAAGGTGGCGCTCTCCGGCGTCGGCGGTGACGAGCTGTTCGGGGGATATCCCAGTTACGTCCAGGTGCCGCGTCTATCCCGCGCCCTGGCGCCACTGCGCGGATGGCCCGCGCTCGGCCGCGGGCTGCGAATCGTCAGCGCCCAGGCCGTCAAGCGCTTCACCTCGCCAAAATACGCGGGCTTGCTCGAATATGGCGTCTCGGTCGAAGGGGCTTACTTGCTCCGCCGCGCGCTCTACATGCCGTGGGAGCTGCCCGACATCCTCGACCCCGACTTGGTGCGCGCCGGCTGGGTCTCGCTCCACCCGCTGTTAAGCTTGGGCAAGACCATTGATGGGCTGACCCGCGATCATGCGCGCGTGGCGACGCTCGAGATGAGCTGGTACATGCGCAACCAGCTGCTGCGCGATGCCGATTGGGCCGGTATGGCGCATTCGCTCGAAGTGCGCACGCCCCTGGTCGACGGCCAATTGCTGCGGGAACTCGCGCCCGTCCTGACCGGGGAACACGTTCCGACCAAGCGCGAAGTCGCAATCGCAACGCCGGTCGGCGCGATCGGCGCGGTGATGGAGCGGGCCAAGACCGGTTTTACTATCCCACTGCGCCAGTGGCTGTTAGATGAGACACAGGTCACCGGCGAACGCGGTTTGCGCGGCTGGGCAAGAGCCGTGTTCGCGCATCACGCCGGGATTTAGGGGCCGACCGGGCATGATCTATAAATGGGACCTTGGAAGTTCGTTCGGGCCGAACGCAACGCGGTGCAAATGGGAGATCCTATGACCGGCGCCGATACTTCATATTCGCAAACACATCAGATAGCGGCGCGGCGCTCCGAAGACCCGCAAGAGCGCAACCGCATCTGGTGGGAAACGTTGCCCATGACGTATGAGACCTGGGAATCATCCGATCGTTTGCCCCAGGGGCGCGCAGACTTCGAGCGCATCAATGATTCCTATTTCAAGGGCAATCCCTGGATCACCGCCCATGTCGACTTTTCCGCGTTCCGCGATCGTGACGTACTCGAAATCGGCTGCGGCGCGGGGAGCGCGGCATGCCGGTTCGCCCTTGGGGGCGCGAGAATAACCGCCATCGACCTCACCGAACGCGCGATCGACATGACGCGCGCTAATGCCGCCAATCTCGGGCTCAAGAACATCCGGGTCTTGCGTATGGACGCCGAGGCGCTCGAGCTCGCAAATAACACGGTGGATTTCGTTTATTCCTGGGGTGTCATGCATCATTCCAGCCGGCCCGAACGTATCTTTGGCGAAGTCTCGCGTGTTCTGAGGCCGGGAGGCGGCTGCCTCATCATGGTTTATAACCGAGGCAGCCTTCGCTATTGGCTCAAGGGTCTGTATTGGCTCTTCGTGAAGCGCAAGCTGCTCGCGGGTGAAAGCATGACCAGCGTGCAACGCTTTTTTACCGACGGATTCTTCCATAAGCACTTTACGGCGCGCGAGTTGCGCAATGAGCTTGCGCGCGGGGGCTTGGTGACAAAACGAGTCTCGCGCACGCACATGGCGAAGAAAATGATACCGAAAATCCCTCGCTCGCTGGACGAATGGATGAAGCGCCGCTGGGGCTGGCTACTCGTGATCGAAGCCGTCAAACCGCCATCGAGATCTTAAGCCCATGTCGTCCGGCATCGGCCTCTTGGTCAGGCTCAATCCGCAATGAAGATCCTGCACGTTACCGCCTCGCTCGATCGCAAGGATGGTGGTCCGACGGTCGCTTGTCTCGGCATGGCGGCGATGATGGCGCGGCAGGGGCACATCGTGTCGATCGTGACGACTGACGAGGGCGTGGTCGCGGCCGATGCCGCGCCGGGCGTCGCCATCGAAGCGCTGCCCTTGAGCCCGCCGGCTCGGCTGAGAATATCCTGGCCGCTCGATAGACGGCTGGACGAAGCCGTCAGGGACGCCGATATCGTCCACCTCCATTCGCTCTATCTCTTCCACGACTGGTCGGCGGCGCGGCATTGCCGCCGTCAGCACAAGCCCTATATCGTCCGACCACATGGCACGCTCGATCCCTATATCTGGCGCCGCCGCCGCTGGCGGAAATTCGCGGCCGAAACGGCGTTCCAGAACGCCGTTTTGCGCGACGCGGCGGGCTTGCACTACACCACCGAGGAAGAGTGGCGCCTCGCCTTGCCGCATGCGCATAACGATCGCGGCTATGTCGCGTCTATCGGGCTCGATCTCGCGGAATTCGACCGCTTGCCGCCGCGCGCCGCCTTGCGTGGGCGTTATCCCCAAATCGGCGGCCGCAAGGTCGTGCTGTTCCTCGGCCGGCTGCACGCGAAAAAAGGCGTCGATACGGCGGTTGACGCCTTCGCCGCGGTCGCGCGCGGGCGCGACGACATTTTCCTGGTCATTGCCGGCCCCGACGGCGGCATGCGCGGCGAAATCGAACGGCTCATTCGCGGCCACGGCCTCGCGCATCGTGCGCTCTTCACCGGCATGGTGTCGGGTGAGGACAAGCGAGCCGTTTTCACCGGCAGCGACGCCTTCGTCCTGCCGTCCATGAGCGAGAATTTTGGTATCACCGTCATCGAAGCCGCCGCCTCCGGCGTGCCCATAATCATGTCGGACCGAGTCAATCTGTGCGAAGAATTTTCCGCTTCCGGCGCCGCGCTGGTGGCGCCACCGGCCGCCGCCGCCTTCGCGGTGCATCTGCGCCGCTTGCTCGACGATAAGGGAATGGCGGATCAACTGCGGAACAACGCGGCCGCATTGGTGCGCCGCCGCTTTTCCTGGGAGGCGCTGGTGCCGACCTATGAAGACATGTATACAACGGCGATCCGCGATGGCGCGTTGCCGCGCATGGCGCCATGAAGCTGATTCTCAGCTATCCCGGCAGCAACGAGAACGTGCGGGCATCGCTGCGTGCGTTGCAAGGCGCCGGCATGCTGGCAAAATTCTGCACGACGCTGACCTGGCGCGACGAAGGGAAGTTGGCGCGGCTGTTGCCGGCTGGGTTGCGGGCCACGTTGCGCCAACGCAGCTTTCCCGGCATCGACCGGCGCTTGATTGCGCGCTTTCCCATCCGGGAAATCACCCGGCAGATTCTCCAGCAGAGCGGCTTGGCCAAATTCATGGGCGGAAACGAGGGTATAGCTTCCGCCCATGGGGTTTCGACCGGCCTCGACCACGCGGTGGCCGGCTTAATCGCGCGCGGTGCCATCGACGCCCAGGCGGTCTACGCCTACGAGCATTGCGCCAACCGCAGCTTCGCCGCGGCGCGTGCTCGTGGAATCCAGTGTTTCTACGAGTTGACCACCGGGTATTGGCGCGAGGCGGCGAGGCTCTTTGCCGAGGAGCGGGAATTACAGCCCGAGTGGGCTGCGACCGTCGAGTTTTTGCGCGACAGTCCGAAGAAACTCACGGAGAAGGATGCCGAGCTGGGCGCGGCCGACCATGTCATCGTCCCCAGCGATTTCGTCCGCGACACGCTCAAACTCCATTCGGCGCTCAAGGCGACGATCGATGTCATCCCCTATGGAGCGCCACACGCGCGGCCGAATGTACCGGAAGCCGTATTACACGGTAGGCCGCTACGTCTGCTTTATGTCGGTCTCCTGACACAAAGCAAGGGCCTATCGTATCTTTTCGAATCCATGCGGAAACTGCAAGGCATAGCAACGCTGACACTAGTCGGCGCCGCTCCGAAAGTCTCGTGTCCGCCGCTCAAGCGGGAGCTTGCGCTGCATAATTGGCTCGGTCGCGTCACACACGACCGTGTCCTAGAAATAATGCGTCAACATGACGTCCTCGTCTTTCCCTCGCTATTCGAGGGTTTCGGCCTTGTGATCCTGGAAGCGATGGCTCAAGGCCTGCCGGTGATCGCAACGCCCAATGGCGGTGGCCCGATGGTGATCACGGAAGGGGTCGATGGCTTCATCGTGCCAATTCGCGATTCGAACGCTATAGCAGAACGTGTGGTTCGCTTGGTCGAGGATCGGACGAATCTTGCGGCGATGAAGGAAGCGGCGCTAAAGAAAGCCCGCTCGCTGTCATGGTCGAGCTATGAGGAACGCTTCGTCGCGATAATAGGGCGACACCTCCGGGACGGCGCGCCGTAAAAATACGCGCCAGTCCGCGTCCTGAACCGGATCATATAAAACCTAGCCGCGTCGAATCTCGGACACCACGAAGAGGTTATCGGCAAGATTTCGCAGAAGCGGCAGTAAACGGCCGGCGCGCTTTAGCAACCGCGATGCTCCGACTAGCGCGCGGTGATGCGGCTTGAATAGATGACGATCCTCGTAGCGGCCCTGCACGAAGAAGCTGTCGATTTCCAGATGAGAAGGGCCGAGCGCCGCGGAAAATTCGCGCAGCATCTCGGCCGGGCGCCAGTAGCGCGTGTCAAACCCCTGTGCCGGACGCCCGAATCGGGAAAACCGCACCTGTGCGCTACGCACACCGTAGCAATTCAAGAGATGCAGCTTGGCGACGCCACCTTCTTGCATGACATCCGCCAGGGATCTCAGCGTCGCTCTGACATTGGCTTTGGAGAAATGCTGCAATACGCTGTAAGAAAACGCCTTGCCGAAGACATGCGGGAGAAACGGCAAGAAACGTGAATCGCCGACGACGAAACGGGCATCGAGGCCGAGTTGTCTGGCGACGCGGCTCGCCGCGAGCGCGGCTTCGAGCGAAGGGTCGAGGCCGACGGCTTTATAGCCCACCCGCGCGGCAGCAAAACACCACCGGCCCCAGCCACTGCCGATGTCGAGCAAGCGCTCGCCCGGCAGGGATGGCGGCAGCGGCAGTTCGGGAATCGGGTAGCGCGTGAGACCGCCTATGGCCGAACGATAAAGCAAACTGTTTGTATGGGCGATCATGCGCTGAACGAACGCGTCAATGGCGGCGCCATTGTCGGCCCCATCATCGACGCTCACATCGCCCGACAAGATCTTGTCCGCGAGAGCGAAAGAATCGGCAGCCAGGCTGCCGTGGGTATGATCGATATGCCGCGGCAGCAGGAAGGGAACGCCACCGAAAACCGGGTAGGTGCAACCTTCGGTACAACGCAAGAGGCCGTCACCCAGCCACAAGGGGCCGCGATGGATCGGGCAAGCCAGGATCTGTTCGAGTTCGAAAGTCATCGGTCGAATCTTTACGGAATTGCCGGTCAATTCTACCATGAGGATCGACGTAACCTTAGATTTAGATTTTTGCAGACTAACAGGATTGTGCGCTCATAAATTTGCGGCGTATCCCGATCCAAGGAAAATTTCAACGTCATTCGTGGAATGTCAAAATTTGAATATCAGAACGGGCAGCTGTTGCATGACGAGGGCTTTCAAGGAAGGCAGAAAATCACGCACATATCATGGCGATCGCCTTCGTGTGCTACAATTTCGTCCGCACCCATCGGACGCTTAAAATAACGCCGGCAATGGCCTCGTGAGTCACTTTTAAGCTCCGGGAAATGCCTGATATAACAATGGCACCGGAAGATTGAGAACCACCTGTCAGTCGACGTCGCGCATCTTTGCCGCTCTGGCATTTGTCCGAGGAATTGCAGCCGAAGCGTAATCATCTGAATGAAAGAGTTCTGAATGAAAAATACCACAATGGAAAGCGTGCTTGAGGAAGTCGCGCGGCTGTATCCGTCGGACATGCAAGCGGAGCAACTTCGAGACATTCCACGTATCGCCTTCAACATCAGACTTGCACTAAATGGGCGAGATCCGAGAGGTCTTGCCATATGCGATATAGGAGGAGGCGTTGGCCTGTTCTCTCCGGGGTGTGCGGCACTCGGCATGAGGGTTTTGCTCATTGATGATTTCGCCGATCCGATAAATAAACGACTGGGCAACAGCTCGTTCGTCGCACACAAAAAGACCGGCGTAAGCATCGAGTCGCGGGATATTATCGCCAGAGGCGTAGTCGATATTGACGATCGATTCGACATTGTGACGACCTTCGATAGCATGGAGCATTGGCACAATTCGCCAAAGGCGTTATTCGGACAAGTGAGCCTGCTACTCCTCAAGCCGGGTGGGCGCTTCGTCCTCGGCGTACCGAACAGCGTCAACTTACGTAAGCGAATTACCGTGCCGTTCGGCTCTGGCAAATGGAGCCAGATGAGCGATTGGTACGAAGAACCGGTATTTCGAGGCCACGTCAGAGAGCCGGACGTGGATGATCTCCTTTACATCGCCCGGGACATGTCCTTGAAAGAAATCCAAATCGTGGGACGCAACTGGCTCGGTTACATGTCGCGATTTGGCATAGTCAGACGGGCTGCGCCCATCGTTGATGTGCCGCTTCGGTTATTCCCTAAACTATGTTCAGATATTTATCTCACCGGCACGACTTAATTAAATTCTTTCAAAATCCGCTGATGGCCAAATTTCAATGCGGCCATATCCGAACCGTTCCGCTGCCCAGGAATGCGTCGGATCGGCAGTGCCCCCATCCCGTCCGATATTCCGGCGATTATCCCATCGCTTCGATGAAGTCGAGACGTAGGGAACCGCGCCAATCCGGGTCACATCTATGCCTGTGTCAATCCCCTGATGGCGGAACATGTAAAGCTCGGCTACGTGCTGTCCTACCTGCCGGCCGCCTCATAGGAGGATCGGAACTGCTTTCTCCTAATATCTGTGACTTGCCGACCGAATTCATACGGGCCTGTTGGCGGTCATGCGGCGGTAAAGTCGGGTGTACGGCGTCAGTTATAGTTAACCCACGTCAATAAACCCGCGAATAATCGCGTGGCTTTTGCTATATTCGGGCACCTTCATCCAGATCACCGGTCATGTTCTCCACAATTTCTCCTTATGCGCTCCTTCCCGCTCTGCTGGCGGGCGGGTTCTTTTTTTTTCGTAGCCTGTCCGATTGGCAGAGAGGATTGCACCTTTATATCGCCGCCATGATGTTCGGCGGGATCATCGCTGTCGTCGTCGCTAACGGCGCCGCCGCGATCCTGGTCCGCGACGTTTTCATCGTGCTGCCGCTTTACCTGGGAATGGCCGCGAGCAGAACCGGAGCGGTCGCGATGAGCCGTCTGCCGCCTTATCTTGCCGCCGGCCTCTTGGTCATCGCCGGTTATTTGATGATCAGCATTTTAAATACCACCCAGGCACCTTTTTTGCAGATCGCGATCGGGCTCAAGGTCTGGTTGTTCTACGTGCCGTTCGTGTTAGTCGGTATCGCGCTCGCCATGCGGCCGGAGCGGCTGTTCAAGACGCTGAGATTCTTTTTGTTGCTTGGGCTGGTGCCGTGCGGCATCGGCTTGCTGCAAACGGTTCTAGTGCGCGTATTCGGCTACGAGACCGGCATCGGCCTGTTCTTCGGCAACGCCGGCGCCAACGCGACGCAGGGCTACGGCTATTACGAGGAATTTGGCGGCGTTTACCGCATACCGAGCACCTTCTCATTCGTTAGCCAATACGTCCAGTTCCTTTACCTGTACCTGACGATCGCGGTGATCGTGACGAATGCGGATCCTGACAGTCGCTTTCGCAAAATCGGGAATGCTGCGATCTATGTCGCGTTGTTGGCTGGAATATTTTCGGGCACGCGCGGCGCCCTGCTGACTTATCCCGGCCTGATTGCGATGTTCACTTTGTTCGGTTTAATCCGCCGCCAGGTTCTATGGACCGCGCCAGTCGCGGTTGGAATCGTGTTGTTGAGCGCGAATTACGCGAATCTCGATCTCGCCGCGCTGTTCTTCGCCGGCAACGATCTCACCGTGAATTATGCCCACAATTTCATCTTCAATCAGGTCAGCGACGCGTTGAATTTTGGCGCGATGGGCGACGGTATCGGATCATCGACGGGCGGCGCGCGCTATGCGATAGACAGTACCGGGACGATAGGCTCAACGCTCGGGTTTGAATCCTATTTCGCCAAGATTGCGGCAGAACTGGGATATATCGGCCTGGCGATCTATTCGGTATTCTTGAGCCTCGTCGCGCTGCGCGTTATCGGCTATGCGCTCAAGAACCGCCTTCGGCCGGCGAATCCCATCGTTGCGCCTTTGTCGATTTATCTGCTGTTCAATCTCGTCTTCTCCTTCAAGGGCTTCGTCCTCGACACCGACCCCGCGAACGTCTTTTTCTGGCTGACGCTCGGTATCGTCGTGGAATTAAATCGCGGCTATGTCCGCCCGCGCGCCGACCTGCGGCCGGTGACCCAGTCCGTGCCCAATTACACCTTTGCGCCGGCCCGGGGCCAGCTCTCACCCTGACGCCACCCCGGCTCAGCCATGAACGGGTTGGAACTTCTCAGGAGGGCGCGCGGCGATGACAATATTTGGAAACAACGGACTTTGATTTTCATCACTGAGGCCCCAAATAGCGGTAAAATCGACGCAGCATCCGCAGTGGCGTCGTGTTGCGCGCCAACCGCCACCAAGCTTGCTTGCTGACGCGTTCGACGAAATTCAGCGCCTTGAAATTTAGGCAAAGCACCTCGCAGTCGAGGAAAGTACGCGTGATCATCCTCGATGTCAGGTCGCTCAATGCCATTCGATATTTCTCCGCATAGGCCGGTTGGCAAAACATGACTTTGTTTCCCCCGATTGCAAAGGGAACAATACTGCGTGGCCGACTAAAATAACGCACCGTACCCACGGCAACGTCCGGCCATGACTCGTTGAAACAATCGTCCAGAATGACGATTCCGCCAGGCGCCAAACTGTTTTCTGCGGTCGCCAGATCGTGCGCGGTTATCCCGGCAGTGTGTCCGCCGTCCACACTAAACAGCCGAAATTTTCCGCCCGCGAGCATGACGAGAGACTCGTTCGATAGTTCGATCGAATCGCCCTGATGGATGAACACATCCTTCGTGTCAGCGTGGCGCGCGAGATTGGCCATCAGCTTCGCGCGGTCGCCTTCGCCCGATTTGTCGACATTCAGATGCTGCAGATCGAACAGATCAATCGCCACGGCCTTCTCGCCGGCACGCCGAAGCAGAGAAAGAAGAATGAAAAGCCGGCCACGATGAACACCGATTTCGGCGACATGACCGGCGATACCGAGGACCAGTTGGGCTTTGGCCAGGGCAACGATCATTTCAACGGCGCCGGGCTCAAACCAACCATCCACCTTCTTGTTGCCTCGCCGCCGATAGCGTTCGAGTTTTGACATCGTCATGAGATATTCCCCACAAAGAAATCTGCCCCGGTCCAGGATTATGCTCCAAATGCAGGCCCGGAAGCTGCCCCATATATGGAGATTCCGAAAACCGGTTTAATCTTCCGGGACGGACTCTAGGTATCCGATGGGGGCTCACAGAGTATTTGATCCACGCTCGATCTATCCACGCGATTTCCCGTTACCAATTTCCGTGTCGGTTATTCGCTCGCCGCGGCGTGGTGGCGGCACAGGATGATTTGGTTCGTAGTATCGCCCGGCGCGCCGATATTCCGGACGGCGAAGGGCTTCGCCTTCAAGCACCGAATCCCGGCAGGCGTTCAAACGGATTTGGCGGGCATCAGCGGCGGCAGCTTCAGCAGCAGAAGGCGAAGCCGGTGAGTGCGCGCTTCGGTGACGGTCGAGAACAACCACGCCGTCCCATAGGCCACGGCGACCGAGCCCAGGAAATAGCCGAGCGCTTCGGCGCCGGGCTGGAGCCGCGCCGGCAACCGGCCCGCCGCCTGCAACAGGGCGACAGTGAACAACACCACGGGGAAATGCACGACGTAGAGCGAAAACGAAAATCCTGCCATGAAGCCGTGAAAGCCCGCCGCGCCACGCCACGCCACCACGCCGATCTGGGCGCATAATCCCGCCGCCGCCAGCCCCAGCAGCAGATCCCCGCTCCAATCCGGCAGGAGATGGACGCGCTCCGCCGCCATCAGGCCGAGAAAGGCCGCGCCCAGCGCCGCCACTACCGCTGGCCGGCTGCGACCGCCCGCGCGGTCGGCCCGGGTCACCCAATGGCGCGCGACGACACCGGCCAGCCAGATGACCAGCCAGATTCCCAACGCCGGCGACAGGGCGATCAGCAGGATGAAAAAGCCGCTCCGCAGAGCAATGCCGCGGTGGAGCCGCCATGAGGCGAGCGCGCGGCCGTCGCGCAGCAGCCAAGGAAACATCAGATAGATCACCCATTCGAAGGCGAGCGACCACAACGGCCCATCCGATCCGAGCGGCGCGCCGACATACATTGTCACGTTGAACAGGCTCGCCAGGAAGTTCTCGAGGTTGAGAGCGGCGGCAACCGGCCCCGGCAAGGAGGTTGACCATCCGGTCGCGCCATAGATCGGCGATAACGTCGCGCCGGTCGCGTCGAGCAGCGCGGTGAGCGCGACCGCCGGAATCAGCACAATATAGATGCGGCTGAAGCGGTCGATGAGATAATGGCGGATGGCGTCGGCTCCGACGCCTTCGGTCTCGACCAGCTTGCCGCCGACGAAAAAGCCGCTGAGCACGAAAAAAACCACAACCGCCGCATGGCCGAAGCCGGTTGCGAAATAGAACGCTTTCCAGGGCAGGGAGAGCCCCATCACCTGGGGCGCGTCGCGAAAGATCAAATCGCGCGCATGGCCGATGACGACCAGCGCAGCCATGGACCAACGCGCGAAGTTCAGCGAGGGAATCGTATGCGGTATGCGCGAGGGCAGGGTGTCCGGCTGCATGATGATCTTATGGCCGGTCGGCCGCGCTTCCTTCCGGGCCCAATTCGGCGTCGAGCAGATTGAGCGCCAGGATCAGTTCCGCGGCCATGCGCTGGAACGCGTAATAAAGGCCGGCGCGGCCTTCCCAGAGCAGGCCCTTGACGAAGAGTATGTGAAGGAAAACCAGGAACGGTCCAAACACAGCTTGGCGGCGGATGCGGTCGCTGAGATCCAATTCGGCGATCCGGCGGCCCAAAAGCTTGCGCGCCTCGGCGGCTTGGTAGCGGTCCTGGGACCACAGCCAACGGCTCAGGCTTTTGCGGTCGTCATGTAGGATGTAGCCATTTAACGCGCGCGCCGACCCCGTGAATGCGGTGCGCTGGGTATGGCCATCCTGGACGAAGGACAGACCGCGGCGGCGCAACAGCTTATAATCTGGCGGATAGATGCTGTGGCGCAAGGGCCGACCGTAAATGCAATAGGTGAAATTCACCCTGTAGGCGACGACATCGGGCGGCGGCGCGAGCCGGCTCAGCTCCTCAATCAAGCCGTCGGTCACGACATAATCGGCGTCGAGCGCCAATATCCAATCGGTGGCGATGCCGGTGCCGGCCAGGGCAAAGTTCCATTTGCCAGCGAGCGTCAAATCGGGCGTCTGGAAGACGCGCACATTCCGATAGCGCCGGGCGATGGCGAGCGTCGCATCGGTGCTCGCGCTATCGATCAAAACGATGTCCTTCGCCCAGGTCAGCTTGTCGAGCGTGCGCGCCAGATTGGGCTCCTCGTTATAGCTCGAAACGACTGGCGTGATCTGGTTGAGCATTCTGGGTCCCGGCGCGCTAACGTCCGTCAGCTACTACTACCAATTCGGCACTTTATCATTAATATTAATCCCCGCGCCGTTGCCCACGAATCTCCAGCCGCATATTTGGATTTCGGCCTTCGCCGGAAAATGACATAGTCGCGCTGCCAGCGGAGGATTGGTTGACTAATATATTGGGTCTCAACGCCTATCATGGCGATTCATCCGCCTGCATCGTCTCCGACGGCAAGCTAATCGCGGCAGCGGAAGAGGAACGCTTCCGCCGCATCAAGCATTGGGCAGGCTTTCCCGAGGAGGCGATAAAATACTGTCTCGCCGAAGCCGGTCTCGGCCTCGGCGACATCGACCAAATCGCGGTCAATCGCGACCCGAAGGCGCAGTTCTGGCACAAGGTCGCATTTTCGCTGCGCCAGCGACCTAATCCGCTCTATCTATTCGACCGCTGGCGCCACGCGCGTCACTGGAGCTCGATCGCGGAGGAGTTCGCGAAGCGGTTTTCCGGCGGCGATTTGAGCGCGCGCATCCGCCATGTTGAGCATCATCGCGCGCATCTGGCGTCGGCCTTTTATGTCTCGCCGTTCGACCAAGCTGTGGTTGCCTCGGTCGATGGTTCCGGCGACTTCGCCAGCGCCGCCTGGGGCGTCGGACGCGGTTCTGAAATCGTCATCGACGGCCGCGTCTCCTTTCCGCATTCCCTCGGCATCTTTTACGAGGCGCTGACCCAGTATCTGGGTTTCTCCAATTACGGCGACGAGTACAAGATCATGGGCCTCGCCCCCTATGGCGAGCCTCGTTACGAATCCCAATTGGCGCGGATCGTTAAAACACACGACGACGGCTCGTTCAGTCTCGATTTGCGTTTCTTCAGCCACCACAAGGAACGCCGGCAATTCGAATGGAAAGATTGTGCCCCAAGCTCCGGCACGCTGTTCACGCCGGAACTCGAGCGATTGCTGGGCCCGCGCCGCCAGCCCGACCAGCCGCTCGAGCAGAAGCACAAGGATCTGGCGCGCTCGGTGCAGCGGACCTATGAAACGGCGTTCTTTAATTTGCTGAACCGCCTGCACGAACGGTACCGCCTCCCCGACATCGTGCTCGCCGGCGGCTGCGCCTTCAATTCGGTGGCGAATGGCAAGGTCTATGCCGAGACGCCTTTCCGGCGCTGCTATATCCAGGCGGCGGCGGGCGACGCCGGCGGCGCCGTCGGCGCCGCGTTCCAGACCTGGCACGAGGCCGGCAAGCCGCGGGATTTTGTTATGGATCACGCGGCTTGGGGGCCGCATTTCTCGAACGCCGCGATCGCGCGCGTCGTCGATGCGGGCGTCGCCGCGGCGAAGGATTCCGCCATCGCCGTGCATGCGATCGACGACGAGGAGAAATACGGCCGGACCGTAGCATCCGCCATCGCCGATGGCATGGTCATCGGCTGGTTCCAGGGCCGCATGGAATGGGGCCCCCGCGCGCTCGGCAACCGCTCGATTCTGTGTGATCCGCGCCGCGCCGACATGAAGGACATCCTCAATCTGAAAATCAAGCGCCGGGAATCCTTCCGGCCCTTCGCGCCGTCGATCCTGCGCGAGGCGGTGGCGGATTGGTTCGAAACCGACGACGATGTCCCTTTCATGATGCAGGTGTTCCAAATCCGGCTTGGGCGGCGCGCGCAAATACCCGCCGTCACCCATGTCGACGGCTCAGGCCGGCTGCAGACGGTGACCGTGGATGCCAACCCAAAATATTACCGGCTTATAAAGCAGTTCGGCGAACTTACCGGCGTGCCGATGTTGCTCAATACTTCGTTCAACGAGAACGAACCCATCGTCTGCAGTCCGCAAGAGGCGCTCGATTGCTTCCTCAGGACCAAGATGGACATGCTGGCGATTGGGAATTTTCTGGTCGTGCGGAAATAGTCTTCAGACGGAGTTGAGTGGAAGTACGATGACAAAGGCGGCCGTGAACGCCAGAATCGATTCGATTGCGCTCGTCTGTTCCGGGCTCGGCGAAGGCCGCGATGGCATCGGAGATTATTGCCGGTGCTTGGCAGCGGTTTTGGCGGACCGGGGAATCCGGTGCAATATCATGGCGCTCAGCGACAGCTATGCCCGGGAAATTATCGACCAGCCCGGGAACGAAAGCCATCTGCCCTATTCCATATTGCGCCTTCCGGCATCGATGCCGCGCCGCGAGAGGCTCCGAATCGCCCGAAAACGCCTGATCGATTGGGCGCCACGGTGGGTCAGTTTTCACTTCGTGTGTTACGGCTTCAATGCGAAGGGCATCGTCGCGCCCGAGTTGTTTTGGTTGCCTCCGCTCTTCCGCTCGTTCCGGCTGGCGATGATGCTGCATGAGACATGGATCGGCGTCGATCCCGATGCCAGTTCTTGGCATCGGCTGATAGGATGGATGCAACGCCATGCGATCCGCCGCCTGATAAAACGCCTTGCGCCGGCGGCATTGCACACCTCCAACCGCTATTATCAGGAACTATTCGCTTCCATCGGAATTCCCACGCGCATACTGCCCTTGTTCGGCAATATCCCGGTGACCGACCGCCAGGCGTCCTGGTTGCCGCAAGCCGTCCATGACGCCACCGGGCGGGACTCGGATGCACGAGGCGATACGTGGCTGTTCGGAATATTTGGCGCCATCCATCCCAAATGGCCGGCTCGGCCACTTTTGCACGAGATTAGCCGTCTCGCGCAACGCCACAAAAAACGCGCCGTCGTAATCTCGATCGGCAATGCCGCACACGGCGAGGCGGTGCTGGCATCGGCAAAGAGGGACTTTCCCGAAATCGATATAGTCGTGCTCGGCCATCGGCAACCGGCTGAGATTTCAGAGTTTTTCAACAGCATCGATTTTGGAATCACCACGCATCCCCGTCACATGCTCGGCAAGAGCGGAACGGTGGCGGCGATGCTCGAACATGGCCTGCCGGTGATATGCTCTTGGAGAGTTACATCTTTCGATGGCGGGATGGGAAATCCGTTTATTTGGTCTGATATGAATCGGTTGGAGGAACACTTGGTGGCCGCGCAACCGCGGATACGGCGCAGGAACAGTTGCGAGGGGATCGCTTCGGCTTATCTTCACGACCTGGATGAAATCGACCGCGCGGCATCCCCGGCAAGCCCATGACACCCAGAATTCCGGAGATCGGATTTACCTCCGGCGGTAAAAGCGGCCGATGGCGCCCGTCAAGGCCAGCACGACTTTTGCCATGCCAAGCCGATATGCCGGCATGACCCAAATCGGTTTCGTGACATGGCGCCAATAAAGCTTGGTTGCCGTATTGGGCGGGAAGCCACGGAGCGCGTCGCGGATATAGCGGCCCTGCCACGGTTTCGTCTCGAAGGCGGCGTGGGACATGACATAACCGCCGGGCGAAAAATCCATGCCGGGATTCTCGACCGGCGATATGGCGAAGTCCGTCGCCATTACGGCCACATTCATCATATCCTGATCCATGGCAGTGAACGGGTTGGTTCGATCGCGAAAATGAAAATTTTCAAGCGAAAGACCCTCGGCCTTGAGACGCTCGATCAAGCTCTGCCACACGGCAACGAATTCTAGATTGCCGCGTTCAAGGCCGACGAACCCGCCATTGAAGTAGCCTTCGATATCGCGGCATTGGTATCCGGCTCTCCCGGCAAATTCCCGCCACGTCCGGCGCAAGGGATGATTGGCCGGCATGCGCGGCTCAACGATGTCCTGGACCAGTGCGACGCCGCATTCGACCCAGTTCCGAAAAAAGGGCCAAGGCGCCTTTACGGTCACGTCGACGTCGAAATAGAAGAAGCGCTTGGCGGCATGGCAATGCCGCCCGGCGGTGGACAGGATGAACGTCGGCTTGTAGTTTGTCAGATGGCCGCGATAATCGACAGAGATGAAGCGAATGACGCAACCTTCGGCGACATGGAACTGCCCGTAGCCGTCTTTCCGGGAGATTCCCGTTGCCCAAGGCGGCAGCGAGCCGCGATAGGCGGCGTAGATCGCGCCGCGAAAGCCCGAAGCATAAAGCGAATTGACCAGCGCGCCCAAGCCGAGATGAAAATCGCCGTCGAATAAGGCGAAAACGACGTCGTCGGCCGGAATGGCAGCCGAATCCCCGCTCAAGCTGTCATCCGTCTATTGTTTGAAGCAACGATCATGCGCCATGCCGTTCACCGTGACGACCCTGCCCGCCGGGCGGTCCGGTTGGGATATTAGTTTGTGGGGAGATCGAGCACCACCGGTAAGCTGTCCGGCCGAGCGTGCGCTAACGCGGCTTTCGCGGTCGGTTCGGACTGCATTTCGCCCGCGTAGGCCTTGTTGGTCCCGTCGAAAGGGCGCAAAATGTCGGTTGGTAAGCCGGTTATCTGGGGGATGTCGGATAATTAATTTATGTGCACTGCCCGCACCTTCGCACGTCCCTTCGAAATCCTTTGGAACGCGATGGCTACGCCTCATGGCCGCCGCAATGCGATCTATCGCTGGCGCCGGTGGAAGCTGCGCACCTTCACCACGTTCGGCCAAGGCAAGCCTGCAACATATCGTCTACGCGATGGGCGGCGTTTCGTCGCCCATCCCGGTGACTCTCTGTCGATCGCTATCGCGGATAACCGCAGTTACGAATGGGTCGAGACCCGGGTGGCGCGCCGGGTGCTGCGGCCGGGCGATGTCGCGGTCGATATCGGTGCCAATATTGGCTACTACACTGGGCTGTTCTCGGACTGCGTCGGGCGAAGAGGTGAGGTGTTTGCCTTCGAACCGGGGCAAGCCACCTTTGCCAAGCTGCGCTTGACGATCGAGCTCCTCAACCTCGCCAATGTCGATGCCCAACACGCGGCCCTGGCGGAGCACGGCGGCGTTCGGCGGTTCATCGTTTCGACTTCCGGCAACGACGCGCAACAATCCCTGGTCGATTGGGAAGGCTTTCCCGGCAGCAAATCGGCCATCGAGGTTGAGGCGATCACGCTGGACGCTTTTCTCGCCCAAGCCCTGCCGGCGCGGCGCAAGGTGGCCCTAGTTAAATGCGACGTCGAAGGCGCCGAGATCAAGGTGCTGAACGGCGCAGCTGGCCTACTGCAAAGCGCCGACCCGCCGGTCCTCATTGTCGAGGCCAATCGCAAGGCGCTGGCAGCGCATGGCGCGGATGTCGGCGCGCTGCTCGGTCTGCTCGACTCCTATCGCCTTTACTTCAAGCCTCTGGACCAGCACCGGCGCACCCTTCAGGCCGTCACTGGTGCAGCGGAATTGCCCAATCTTGCCAACATCATCGCCTTCCCGCAACGGGGCGCGTTCGCCGACCGCATTGCCGCCGTCGCGGCGGCGCGGCTCTTGCCGGATCACTAGGCAGGCCGCCCGCGTGTCACTGCCGAGAAAAGTGCGGCTGGCTGCAACTTTGCGCAAATTCGCTTCGATCGAGCTGGGCCGTCTCAAGCGCTGGAGTTTCACGCTCGGGGAGTTCGTGCTGGTCCAGGTGATGGTGCAGGCGATCTCGGCGCTCGCTGGCCTGTTGACCGTCCGCTGGCTCGACAAGCAGGATTACGCCTTCTACATCATTGGGTTAACTTGGCTGATCGCCCTGATGACGCTTTCGAACAGCGGCATCGCCAATGCTGCGACGGCACTAGGCGGGCGGGTCTGGCAGGATCGTCATCGTCTTGGCCAGGTGATCGCGAGTGCTCTGCTGGTTCGCCGGTGGCTCGTCGTCGCGACCGTCCTGCCGCTGATGGCTATCCTGGTTTGGACACTGGCGCTGAACGGCGCCGGCGCCGGCACGATAGCTGCCATCGCCGCCGCTGTTACGGTCGGCTCCTTATTCCAGCTCAACTACAGTATCCTGGTAGTCGTGCCCCGCCTGCGCAAGGAGATCCGCAGCCTGCAGCTGCAAGACAGCGTTGGCGGTCTCATCCGGCTGGCGCTCACCGTGTTGGCCGCGCTCATTTATTTCGACGCCGTCGTTGCCATAATGATCACAGTGGCCGCCTATGGGTTGCAGTACGCGATGGTGCGCGCCAAGGCCCGCGCCGGCGCCGATCTTCAGGCTCGGCCCGAGCCCGAGGCGATCGGCAGCATCCGCAAGGTGGTACAACGGCAATGGCTCAATGAAGTGAACGGCGTCTTCCAGGGACAGCTGTCGATCATTCTGCTCAGCTTCTTCGGCACGGCGGCGCGGGTCGCCGATCTCGGCGCCCTCGGCAGGATCGGCGTCCTCTTCGCCGTTCTGATGGCGACCATGCAATCGATCGTGCTACCGCACTATTCACGCTGCCATGATGCAGCGCAATTGCGCCAGCTTTACCTCCGGATCGTGGGCGGCTGCGCCGTGCTGTCGCTGGCGCCGGTGTTGCTCTGCTGGTTGTGGCCGGGTCCATTCCTGTGGTTGCTCGGGTCGAAATACCAAGGTCTCTCCTACGAGCTGACGCTGGTTGCGCTCAATACCGGCCTAGCGGCGATGGTTGGAATCACCTGGAACCTCAATGCGACGCGCGCCTGGATCGTGCCGGGCTGGCTGCTCGTTCCCTGTGGCCTCGCCCTTCAGTTCATTCTGATGGTGGCAATCGGCGTCTCCACCTTGCCACAAGTGCTGTTCATCGGGATTTTCTCGAGTGTCTTGGGAATTGCCATCAACGTCGGAACGACGTTAATCTTCACCCGTGGCTTTTCGCGGTTTTGATCGGCAGTGCCCCCTCCCGCATGTTGCCGCGCGCACGAGGGATACGATGACCGGGATCGCAAGCGGCGCGCCGCTTGTGGCCGTGCTCCACGACGCCGTTCCCTGGTTCGGTTCCCATACCGGTTATGGCCGCCTGGCCGCCGCATTGACGGCCGAAGGAGCCAAGGTTACCGAGATCGCGCCCCGCCGGGGCTGGTGGCCGCGGGCGCTCGGCAAGGCCTATTCGGTCATCGGCGGCTTGCCGGCCCGCAATCAGTCGGTGACCCTGGCGGAGCTCGAACTGGTATGGCGTTGGCGGCCGCGCGACGCGATCGCCCATGTGCTTTTCGGCGAGGGACATGGTCCGCTGTTCTCGCGTTGGGACCGGGCCCCGCCTTCGATGATCGCGACGCTGCATCTGCCGCCCGAGCGCTGGCCGCGAGACGCCTTGGCATCCCTGCGGCATCTTCAATCGGGGATCATCCTCTGCCGCCGCGATCTCGAGTTCTTCGAGCGGCTCATGGGCAAGGGCCGCGTGCGGTTCATCCCTCATGGCGTCGATGTCGGGTTCTTCTCGCCCCCGCCCGCGCCGCCGCCGCCGGAGCGCCTGGTGTTCAACGGCGTCTGGCTGCGCAATACGGCGATGCTGGCGCGCATCGTGACAACCATGAGCGGGCTTCGTCCGCATCTCCGCTTCGATCTGCTGGTACCTCAGCACGGGAGAAATGACGAGAATCTCGGCCGGTTGCGCGCCCATCCCGCGGTTTCGTGGCATGCCGGTCTCGGCGATGAGGCGCTGCTGCGGCTCTATCGCGGCGCTTATCTCGCGCTCTTGCCGTTGACGCTCAGCACGGCCAACAACGCCGTTCTCGAAGCGCTCGCCTGCGGCCTCCCGATCGTGACGACCGATGTCGGGGGCATCCGCGATTACGGCGGCGGCGAGGTGTTCCCCGTGGTTGACGACGACGACGATGACGCCATGGTCGCGCTGATCGAGAAGTATCTCGACCGGCCCGGCTTCCGCGCCGAGATCGCCGGCCGGATGCGCCGTTTCGCCGAGACGGTCCTCGCCTGGCCCGTCGTCGCGCGGGCCCATCTCGCGCTCTATCGAGAACTTCTCGGCTGACCCGAGGATGCGGCCAATCTCTCGAGCCGGTTTTCCATCCCGGCCAGGATGGGCTCCGCCTGCAACGACGCGCGCGCAATGCGCAAGGCCGCTTCGCCCATCGCCCGCCGCCGGTTCGCATCGCCGGCAAGCTCGCGGACGGCGCCGGCGAGAGCAGCTGGGTTTCCGGGCGGAACGGCGATGCCGGCTTCGCCGATGGTCAGCGCGATCTGCGAATCAGGCGGTACGGTGGCGATCACCGGCTTGCCGGCGGCCAGCATGGCGCCAAGCTTCGACGGCATCACCAGATCGCTGGCGTCGAGCAGCTGCGGCAGCAAATGGATGTCGCCGAGATTGAGGAACTCGTTGAACCGTTCCTCGGACTGCAACGGCAAAAACCGCACATTCGGCAGATCCCGCGCCGCCGATTCGAGATCGGCGCGGACCGGGCCGGCGCCGGCCAGCAGGAACAGCGGCGATGATGCGGAGTTCGCAACTAGAAGCCGGGCGGCCGCGATGACGCAATCCAGCCCCTGCTTTTGTCCCATGCTGCCGGAATAGAGAGCGACGCAATGTCCCTCGGGAATGCCGAGTTCCCGGCGCATCGCGGAGGGTCCGGCCAGCGGAAAAACGCGGGCGAGGTCGACCCAATTGGGAAACAAGACGCGGCGCTCCGGCGCCACGTCCTTGGTCGCCACCGCGTCGAGCATCTTCGCCGAGACGGCGGAAACCAGATCGAAACCGCGCATCACCCATCGCTCGGCCGCCAGGCCTGCCGCGACCAGGCGGCGGTGCCGGACGATGCCGAGACTGGCGGCGGCGTCGATCTCGAGATCCTGGACATGAAGCCAGGCCTTGGCGCCGGTGAGCCGCGCCAGGGCCAGCGCGACCGGCGCCGACAACAGGCTCGGCGCGACGGCGACGACGATGTCGGGTTTTCGCTTGATCGACAGAACGGAAGGCGGGATGGAGGACAGGGCGAAGGATGCCAAATGCACGATGCGGCGGAACCCATTCATACGGCCTGGCACATAAAGCGGGCAACGCACCACCCGGCAGCCGCGCCAGGCCTCGCCGCGCCACAACCACCTGCCGGGGAAAGGCGCCTTTTTCCATTCAGGGTAATAAGGCCGCGTCGTTAAAACCGATACGTCGTGGCCGCGCGCCGCGAACCACGCCGCCATCTCGCCGGTGTACTTGCCGACGCCGATCGGTTCCGGCGCGAAATTGAGGCCAATGATCAGGAGACGCATCGTTCCCGATGTCTTCGGGGAAATATCAATAGGCGTTCTTGCGTTCGAGCACCACGCCCAAGCTCATCAGCAGGATCTTCAAATCGAGCCACAGCGACCAGCGCTCGATGTATTCGAGATCATAGACGACGCGCTGGCGCGCTTTCTCGAGTGAATCGATCTCGCCCCTGAGGCCGTTCACCTGCGCCCAGCCGGTGATTCCCGGCTTCACCTTGTGGCGGTGAAAGTAGGTGTCGACGGCTTCGTGATAGAGTTTGTCGCCGGCTTTCATGGCGATGGCGTGAGGCCGGGGCCCGACCAGCGACATTTCACCCCTCAGCACATTGATCAGCTGCGGCAGTTCGTCAAGGCTGAAGGCGCGCACGAATTTTCCGAAACGGGTCACGCGCGGGTCGTTGCGTACCGTGCGTTGCGCGCCGGCCGGGTCGCCCATGTCCCAATACATGGTGCGGAATTTCAGAACGCGGATCGCCTTGTTGTTGAAGCCGAATCGGTCCTGGACGAAGAACACCGGACCCGGGCTGTCGAACTTGATGATGAGCGCGATCAGCGCCATGGCCGGCGCGAACATCGCCAGCAGAATGCTGGTCAGGATCGCATCCTCGCATTTTTTGATGACCCCGTTCCATTGCTTCAACGGGCGGTCGGCGATCCGAAGCAGCGGCATGTCGACGATCTCGTCGATGCCGTTGACCGGGAACATGCTGGCGAGCGGTTCGATGCTGAGGCGAATATCCGCCGGCAGGGATTTCAATTTATCGAAAAGTGCGCGCAACCGCTGCTCATCGTTCAGCGGCATAGACACGATGATCTCATGGACCGGCGTCTTGCGCGCATACTCCAAAAGGTCGTCCGTGGTGCCGAGAAAATCAATTCCCTGGGCCAGCGGCACGAGGCGCGATTTCCCGTCGTCGAACACGCCAAGTATCCGCGCGCCCGAGTCGTGATTTTTCCGGAGCTTTTCAATGAATCGCTTGCCGGTTTCGCCAGCCCCCACCACCACGATATTGCGCAGGAAATGGCCCTGATGAGTCCAGCGAGCAATGGCGACATTGAGGATGATCCGCGATATCGGCAGGAACACCGCCACGCCGCCGATCCAGCTGATGGCCCAGCCACGGGAGTAGCTTTCGGACACCTTGGCGACGAAGGCCAGCGCCAGCAGGATCGAGAACGATCCGAACCAGGCAAGTGCGACCCGCGGCAATTGCCAGCTGAGTTGTGCTAACCGCTCGAAGCGGTAGCCGCCCATCCGTTGGTAGACGATTGAGAACAGCAGGGCGCTGGATGTGGCCGAGACGAGATAACGGCCGATATCATCGTAATCTTCCAGATATCCCACGAGATAGATTGCGTAAGCGCCAGCCGATATCAGCACGATCGCCGCAAAATCGATCAGCTTGATCGCTCCGGATAAAATCTCGGGTGATGCAAAATCCTTGCGCATGACGCTATTGCTGACCGGCTAGAATGCCCCAAAAAATCGAGTAGCCAGTGGATCTGGCGTCGTTTTATGAAAAGTCACTTTACAATAATGGCGCCACTATTGCGAATAGCAAATGAGCTTAATTATTGAACCGCAATGTAAATGGAATAATCAATTCGGGCCTTTCATGTAAAGAATGGCTACAGAATTCGGAAATTCATCAAGCCGCTCCTCCCTCAATTTAAAAGAGGTACAACGAAACCGCGTCGAGCAACGACAGATTGCCCAGGAGGTATTGCAAATCATACGGGGTGAAATCCGCCCAGGCAGGAGATTCTCGGACCCGCCGGCGGTCGTCCAATCCCGATAAAGACTTTGCAGCCGCGGCGCTTGCAGGCGGATTGCCGGCGCGATGGCGCCGATCATAAATCAAGGCCATGCACAGTGCCCTTAGTGTATGATTAGCGTTGCAAATCGTCTTGCGGGCTGCGAAGGGAGGGGCTTCCGGCTGGCCGGCCCTGACGCGGATTCATGGAATCAGGAAAGTCGATTGACTCAATGAGATCGCGCTGGCTGCTTTATCTCATCGTCCTGGTCATGGCCCTCGGCGCCGTCCCGGTGTTGGCCACGCGGCGGTTTCCGGCGCGGCGGGCGATGCTGGAACAATGGGGCGCCGGTATCTTCATCGGCAGCCTCGTGTTGTGGGGCCTCGCCATTCGACTGACGGATTGATCCGCCGCAGCAACAACACGGCTTTTGTCCCATGGAACTCCGGCCAACGATGATCCGCGCCCCGTCCCGCCCGGGTGGTGTTTTCGATCCTTTGGTGCGCGCGGCGCTGTGGTGCGCCTACCGCATTTTGCTGACGTGGTGGTTCGTGGCCCGGCCCCAGCATCATGGCGCGGTGATTGCCATCTGGCTCGGCGGAAAAATCCTGATGATCCGGCATTCCTATCGCAACCGCTTGAGCTGGCCGGGCGGCGGCGTCCGGCGCGGCGAGGATCCCGCCGACGCCGCGATCCGCGAGCTGCATGAGGAGCTGGGCTTCGCCGCCGACCGCAAGGCCCTTACCTTTGCGGAGAAAATCCTGGAGCGCTGGGAATACCGCTACGATCACGTCTGGATATTCGAATTGCGCCTTGACGTTTCGCCCGCGCTCGCGCCCGACGGCCGCGAGGTCGTCGGCGCCGCCTTCATGGCCCCGGCCGACGCCCTGGCCGAGAATCTGACCCCCTTCATCGAGACCTATCTCCGCAAGCGGCCCACGCCTGCCCGAGGGGTCTAACCGTTAACCTCGTCTTAACTCCGAGGCATCGATGCTCAGGGCGCAACCGGGAGTTCCCCATGAGCGTCCATTCCGCCCGCGCCCAGTATCTCTCCGGCCCGAAACCGGCATCCTTCGATTTTGCCAAGGTCGTGGTCTGGCTGGCCTTGGCGTCCGCGCCCTGGGCCGCGCTCTATGTGATCGGTAGGCATATATTTTAGTCGGCGAGCTTTAAGTTCGCTCCCGCGCCGCCGTCTGCAAAAACCGGCGTTCGTTTCCCTCCAGCACCAGAGCCGTGAGAATGCCGGTGGCATAGGCGCCGGTGTCGATGCCGATGCGGTTGGCCTTCACCTGCGGCGTCTCGGATATCGTGTGGCCATGCACCACCAGATTGCCGAAGTCGGCGTCGCTGTCGAGGAACTCGTCGCGAATCCACATCAGGTCCTGCCCGATCTGTTCATCCGGCGGAACGCCGGGGCGCACGCCCGCATGGACGAAGAGATAATCGCCTTCCTCGTGCTTCAAGGGCATCCGGCGCAGGAATTCGAGATGCGAGGACGGAACCTTGCCCTGAAGATCGCGCTGGGCGCGCAGCAGATCCGCCTCCGCCGCCATAAGGCCGGGCGGGCTCACGCCATAGCTTTCAAGCGTCGCCATCCCGCCATAGGCGAACCAATGCGGGCCGCAGCGCACATCGGCGAGGAATTGCAACAGGATGTCCTCGTGATTGCCCATGAGGTGAATCTCATTGAAACCGGCAACGTTCATCGGCCGGCTCAGCAGTAGATCGATCACGCCCTTCGATTCGGGTCCGCGGTCGATGTAATCGCCGAGATAGACCAGGGTTTTGCGCAAGGATTTGGCCTGTGCCGCGTCCGCCTTGATGAGCCCCAAAAGGCGCTGCAGCAGGTCGAGCCTTCCATGCACGTCGCCGACCGCGTAAACGCGGCTTCCCGGCGGCGCCGAATGGCCGCGTCCGCCGCCGCCCCGCTTCTGGAAATCGGCTTTCATGCCCGAAATATAGTCTCTCCCGGCGGGTTTTGCTTGCCTGCCGCCTTGCGAGGCCATAAGAGGAACGCCATGGCCCATACCGATTTTGTCGCTTTGGTCGAGGCGCTCGCCCGCACAAGGGTGCTTTGCGTCGGCGATGTCATGCTCGACCATTATATCCGCGGCCGGGTCGAGCGCATTTCGCCCGAGGCGCCGGTGCCGGTGCTGCATGTCGAGGGCGAGGAAAGCCGGCTCGGCGGCGCCGGCAACGTGGTGCGCAATCTCCACGCGCTCGGGGCCGAGACCTGTTTCATTTCGGTCACGGGGAACGATCCCGCCGGCCGCGAGATTTCGCGCATGATGGCCACGCTCGGCAACGCCGAAGCCCATATGCTGGCGGCGCGCAACCGCGTCACGCCGGTCAAGACCCGCTACATCGCCGACAATCAGCAATTGTTGCGCGCCGACCAGGAACGCGCCGAGCCTTTGGGCGCGGAGCTGCGCGCCGATCTGTTGGCGCAGCTGAAGGCGGCGCTCGGCCATTTCCAGATCGTGATCCTTTCGGATTACGCCAAGGGCGTGCTGAATGACGGGCTGGCGGCGGAGATCATCGAGGCGGCTGCCGCCGCAAAGCGCCCGGTGGTGGTCGATCCCAAGGGCAACGACTATTCGATCTATCGCGGCGCGACAGTATTGAAACCCAACCGCCGCGAGCTGGGCCTGGCGGCGGGCCGCGATCTCGGCGGCGACGACGAGGTGGTGGCGGCCGCGCTCGATCAAATGAAGCGGCACGGCTTTTCCGCGCTGCTGGTTTCCTGCGGCAAGGACGGCATGATCCTCATCGAAGCCAAGGATAAGGTGCACCGTTTGCCGGCCGAAGCGCGCGAGGTCTATGACGTCTCGGGCGCGGGCGACACGGTGGTGGCGGTGCTGGGATCGGCCTTGGCGTCGGGGGCGACGCTGCTCGACGCCGCCATTCTCGCAAATACCGCTGCCGGCATCGTCGTCGGCAAGGTCGGCACCGCGGTGGTGGACGCCAGGGAATTGTCGTCCGCCATCCTCGACCGCGACACGCTCAAAAGCCGCAAGGTGTTGCCGCTGGCGCCGGCGCTCGACCATGTCGCGCGCTGGCGGCGCAACGGGTTGAAGCTGGGCTTCACCAATGGCTGCTTCGATTTGATCCATCCCGGCCATGTCGCCCTCCTGGAACAGGCGCGCAAGGCCTGCGACCGGCTGGTGGTGGGTATCAACAGCGACGCCTCGGTCGGGCGCCTCAAGGGCCCGGGGCGCCCGGTGCAGAACGAAGCGGCGCGGGCATCCGTGCTCGCCTCGCTCGCGGATGTCGATCTGGTCGTGGTGTTCGACGCCGACACCCCGGTCGAGCTCATCAAGGCGCTGCGCCCCGAGGTGCTGGTGAAGGGCGCCGATTACAAGCTCGACCAGGTGGTGGGCGCCGACATCGTGCAGTCCTATGGCGGCAAGGTGGTGCTGGCCGAGCTCGTGCCCGGCTACAGCACCACCGCCACTATCGCGCGCGCCTCGCGTTAGCGCCGCCGGAGTCCGACATCACAATCGTTTCTCCTCCGGGTCCGGCCATGAACGGCGCGTCCGCCGGTCCGGCGATGAACGGCACACGGCGCAACATGCTGCACGTCGCCTGGAATCTGGCCAAGCATTACTGGTCCTCGGAAGAAGCGAAATCCGCCTGGGCGCTGGCGCTCGCCGTGATCGCGCTCAATCTCGGCAACGTCTATATCGACGTGCGCATCAACCAGTGGAACAACGCCTTTTACAACGCGCTCCAGGAATTCAACGCGCCCGAATTCTTCCGCCAGCTCGGCATCTTCTGCCTCTTGGCAGGGGCCAGCATGGCGATGTCGGTCTATGCGCTTTATCTCCAGCAGATGCTCCAGATCCGCTGGCGGCGCTGGCTCACCGGGCGCTATCTCATGCGCTGGCTCGCCGACCGAACCTATTTCCGCATGCAGCTCCATGGCCAGACCACCGACAACCCCGACCAGCGCATCTCGGAGGATCTGAACCAGTTCACCGCCTATGTGATGACGCTGACCCTGGGTCTCTTGACCTCGGTGGTGTCGCTGGTGTCGTTCTCGGTGATCTTGTGGGGCCTGTCCGGCCCGACCGAAATTCCGCTCTTCGGTTGGGGCACCGTCCACATCCCGGCCTATCTGGTATGGGCGGCGCTGATCTATGCCGGTGTCGGCACCTGGCTCACCATGAAGTTCGGCCATCCGCTGGTGCCGCTCAATTTCCAGCAGCAGCGCTTCGAGGCCGATTTCCGCTACAGCCTGGTGCGCTTGCGCGAAAACGCCGAAAGCGTCGCGCTCTATGGCGGCGAGGAGCCGGAGCTGAGCATCTTCCGGGGCCGCTTCACCAAGCTCTTCGACAATTACTGGAAGATCATGAAACGCCGCAAGCTCCTCAACTGGCTCACCTCGGGCTATGCCCAGGTGGCGGTGATTTTCCCGGTGATCGTGGTGGCGCCGCGCTATTTCTCCAAGGAAATCGCGCTCGGCGGGCTGATGCAGGTGATCGACGCCTTCTCCTCGGTGCAAGGCTCGCTCTCCTTCATCATCAGCTCCTATACCGAGATCGCGTCCTGGTCGGCGGTGACGCAACGCCTCGGCACATTCGACGCGCGCATGGAGGACATCGCGCAATCCCGGCTCGCGCCGCAGGCGATAAGCGAAAGCCGTTCGGGCAAGGGTCTCGATGTCAAAAACCTCGCCCTCGATTTGCCAGACGGAACCAAGCTCCTGTCCGGGGTTTCAATCTCGGCCGCGCCCGGCGAAGCGTTGCTGATCACCGGCCCCAACGGCGTCGGCAAGAGCACGCTGTTGCGCGCGCTCGCCGGCATCTGGCCCTTCGGCGCGGGCGAGATCCGCTTGGGCGAAGGCCGCTCATTGTTTCTGCCGCAACGGCCTTATCTGCCCTTGGGTTCGCTCAAGGACGCGCTCACCTACCCGCTGCCGGCGGGCGACGAGCCCGCCAACAAGCTGATCGACGCGCTCAAATCCGTCGGGCTCGAGGCCTTCGCCGGCAAGCTCGATGAATCGGAGGATTGGGCGCAGCGGCTCTCCTTGGGCGAGCAGCAGCGCCTAGCTTTCGCGCGGGTGTTCCTGGCCAAGCCCGATCTGCTCTTCCTCGATGAATCGACCTCGGCGCTTGACGAGGCGACCGAGGGCGATTTCTACCGCCGCTTGCGCCAGGGCGAGGCGCGCCCGACCCTCGTCAGCGTCGGCCACCGCGACAGCCTCAAAGCCTTCCACGACCGCGTCATCGATCTCGCGGCGTTCGGAGTGAAACCGGCCGCAAGCTAGTTGCGCTTTCCCGTCAAGCCGTTACAAGGAACCATCCGGGGGAAAGATGGCGGAAAAAAAGGAAGAAGACCTCAATCAATACCGCGTCCAGCGGCTGGCGAATCTCGCCAAGCTAAAGGCGCTTGGAATCGATCCCTATCCTTACGGTTTCGCGATCAGCGCCACTTCATCCTCGCTCAACGCCCAATACAAGGATTTGGCCGCCGGCGCCGAGACCAAGGACAAGGTCACGGTGGCGGGCCGTATCCGCGCCATCCGAAACAGCGGCATGTTCATCGACCTGCATGATTCGACCGGCAAGATCCAGATCTTCAACCACAAGGACAATCTCTCCGCGCAAGGGCAGGCGATCCTGCCGTTCCTGGATTTGGGCGACATCATCGGCGTTGCGGGCCTGGTTCGGCGCACGCCGCGCGGCGAGCTGACCGTCAACGGAAACGAAATCGCCGTGCTGGCCAAGGCGCTTTTGCCCCTGCCGGAGAAATTCCACGGCCTCACCGATCTCGAGACCCGCTACCGCCAACGCTATCTCGATCTGATCATGAGCGAGGAAAGCCGGGAAACCCTGCGCCGCCGCTCGCGCATCATCGCGGTGATGAGAAAGCTTTTAATAGAAAAAGGATTTCTCGAGGTCGAAACCCCGATGCTCCACGCCGTGCCGGGCGGCGCCTCGGCCAAGCCCTTCGTCACCCATCACAACACGCTCGATCTCGACCTCTACATGCGGGTGGCGCCCGAGCTTCATCTGAAGCGGCTGCTGATCGGCGGGCTTTCCGACAAGCTCTTCGAGATCAACCGCAATTTCCGCAACGAGGGCATCTCGCCGCGACACAATCCCGAATTCACCTCGCTCGAGCTCTATCAGGCCTTTGTCGATTACATTGCCATGATGGACATGACGGAGCACCTGATCGGCTCGATCGCGCGGGAGGTGCTGGGCGGAACACTTATCCCTTACGGCAAGAACATGATCGAATTGAAGGGGCCTTGGCCGAGGAAATCCATGGCCGAGCTGGTCAAGGAAAAAACCGGGATCGATTTCCTGGCGCTTGAACAGGCGGCTTCGCGCGATGCGGCGAAGAAACTCGGCGCGGAGCTGCCGAAGAACGCTTCCTGGGGCCAGGCGCTCGAAGCCGCTTTTGCCGCCAAGGTCGAGGACGGTCTCATCCAGCCCATTCATGTCACCGGATTCCCGCGCGACATCTCGCCCTTGGCCAAGGCCGACCGCCACGACCCGCGCCTGACCGAGCGCTTCGAGACCTATGTCAACGGCTGGGAAGTGGCCAACGCCTTTTCCGAGATCAACGATCCCTTGGACCAGTTGAATCGCTTCGAGACTCAGATGGAGGCGCGCAAAGCGGGCGACGAGGAGGCGCAGCCCCTGGACGCCGATTTCGTGCTGGCGCTCGAATACGGCATGCCGCCCGCGGGAGGATTGGGCATCGGCATCGACCGGCTCGTGATGCTCTTGACCGACAGCCCGTCGATCCGCGACGTTATCGCCTTCCCGACCATGCGGCCGAAAAACTGATCGTCAGCCCGCCGCCCGGTGCGCGCGCAGCGCCAGCCAATAAATCCCGACTGTCGCCAGCGCGGTTGCCAGGATCACCGCGCCCATCGGCACCGGCGTGCCGTCGTAAAACGCGTTCACCGCGTAGCCCGCCACGCTCCCGCACAGCATCTGCACGACGCCGATCAAAGCGGCGCCGCTCCCCGCCATATGCGCCACCGGCTCCATCGCCGCCGCCATGGCGTTGGGCATCACCATCGCCTGGCCGTAGATGTAGACCATCATCCCGGCCATGATGCCCAAGGGGCCGGCGAAGCGCGTCAGGCAGGCGGCGAAGATGATCGCGCCGCCGGTGACGACGATGGCGAAGCCCGCGCGCAGCACATGGCTCGAGCCGAAGCGGCGCAGGAGCCATTTGTTGCTGAGCGCGCCCATCACCAGCGCCACCGCCGACAGCCCGAAATAAAAGCCGTAACGCGAGGGCGCCACCCCATAAATCTCGATGAACACGAAGGGCGAACCCGACAGGAAGGCGAAAATCCCGGCCCAGCACAATCCGTTCACCAGCGCGAAGCCCAGGCTGATCCGGTTGCCGAGGAAGGTGCCGTAATTGGAGAGGAGGCGGGAAGGCCGCAACGCCTCGGCATCCGGGTTTTTCAGCGATTCGGCGACGACCAGCGCCACCGCCAGGGTAAGCGCCAGCGCGAAGGTGAGCAGGAAAACGAAAATCGCCCGCCAGCCGAAATGCACCAGGAGCCAGCCGCCCAAGGTGGGCGCCACCAGCGGCGCCAGCGCGAACACCGCGGTCAATGAGGAGAACATTTGCGCCGCGGTCTTGCCGGCGAAATAATCGCGCACCATCGCGCGCGCCAGCACCGGCCCGACGCAGCCGGCGAAACCCATCACCAGCCGCGACGCGATCAGGAATCCGATCCCGGGCGCGAGCGCGCAACTCCCCGCCGCGATCATGTAGAGGAGAAGACCGAGAATCAGGATCGGCTTGCGGCCGAACCGGTCCGAAAGCGGGCCGATGAAGAGCTGCCCAATCGCATAGCCGCCGATGAACAGGCTCAAGGTTAGCTGCACCCGGTCCGGTGAAGCATGGAATTCGCGACCCAGCGCCGGCAGCGCCGGCAGGCTCATGTCGATGGCCAGAGCCGTCAACGCGGTCAGCGCCCCCAGCAGAAAGACGAAGCCGCGTGATTCCGGCCCGATTTTCAAAATCGGCCGCTCAGGACGGATTTTCGAGGCTTACGACGCCGCTGTCGTAGTCATAGGCGAAAAGCTCGGCATAGCGGCCCCAATTGATGACGGTTTCGAATACCTTGGCCGCCTCTTCCTCGCTCAAATAATCCTCGAGCTCGGCGAGGAAGCGGCCCTCGGGCGCGGCGTGGCCGGGCCGCTCGTCGAGCACCCGCCGGATATGCGCCGCCAGGGGAATGTTGCGCCGCAGGTGGTCGGCGAAAAGCTGCTTGCGCCGCTGCAAATCGGCGGCGGCGAATTCGCGCCCCGCGGGCAGCGATTCGATGTCGCCGCCGCCCACCTGGGCGAAGCCCAAAAGCTGCAACGCCTCGATCAGGATTACCAGCTCCTCGGTGCCGAGATGCTCGCTTTCGGCCAGTTTGGGCAGATCGGCGCGCCCGTCATAGGGCGGGATCGACATCGCCTCGAGCAAGCCGATGAGCTGCTGGATCGAGGCGTCGGGCAGGCGATAGCCGACGCCGATGGGCTCGGCGCGCCGCTTGGCCGCCTCGGCGCCCTGCACCGTGGTCATCAGCGTATAGACCTCGTCGACGATGCGGCGGAAGGCCGGGTCCGACTGGCTGCGCGGGCGCGGCAGGGAGATCGGCATCTCGTTGCGGATGCAGCCCGGATCGCTGCCGAAGATGATGATGCGGTCGGCGATCTCCACCGCCTCTTCGATGTTGTGCGAGACGATGATGATGCCCTTGGTCGGCACGCGCTTGGCAAGCCACAGATCCATCATGTCGCCGCGCAGCGTCTCGGCCGTCAGCACGTCGAGCGCGGAGAAGGGCTCGTCCAAGAGCAGCACGTCGGGATTGACCACCAGCGCGCGGGCGAAACCGACACGCTGGCGCATGCCGCCCGACAACTCCTTGGGGTAAGCCGATTCGAAACCGTCGAGGCCGATCAAGTCTATGGCCGCGACGGCGCGTTTCTGGCGTTCCTCGCGCGCGATGCCCTGGGCTTCAAGTCCCAGTTCGACATTGCCCAGCACGGTGAGCCAGGGAAAGAGCGCGAAGGTCTGGAACACCATGGCGATGCCCTGGGCCGGGCCCTCGACGCGATTTCCGCGATATGTCGCATAGCCCTCGCTCGCTTGCGTGAGCCCCGCCAGCACACGCAGGAACGTCGATTTGCCCGAGCCCGATTTGCCCAGAATGGCGACGATCTCGCCCTCCTTGAGCGCGAAATTGATGTGGTCGAGCACCAGCCTGCCGGCAGACTCGCCGGTCGTGTAGGTCTTGCACACCGCATGGGCGGCGATCAGCGCGCCCGCGCCCCCGGCGTTATTCGCCGGCGGCGCCGCTCCATTGGCGAGGCTGGTGTCAGCGGACATGGAAACGATCCTTCATCAATCGAGCCGCAAGCGCTCTTCGGCGAGCGCATAGAGCCGGCGCCACAGCAGCCGGTTGAAAGCCAAGACATAGAGACTCAAGACTGTAATCCCGAGCGCGATGCGGGGGAAGTCGCCCGCCTCGGTCTCCTGCGCGATATAGGCGCCGATGCCGGTGGCGGTGAGCGTGGTGCTGCCCCATTTCACCACCTCGGCGACGATGCTGGCGTTCCACGAGCCGCCCGAGGCGGTCACCGCGCCGGTGACGAAAGCCGGGAAAATGCCGGGCAGCACCAACCGGCGCCACCACAGCCAGCCGCCGACGCCGAAATTGCCGGCCACCAGCTGGTAATCGGTCGGCAGCGCCAGCGTGCCGGCGATGACGTTGAAGAGGATGTACCACTGCGTCCCCAGGATCATGAGCGGCGACAGCCAGATATTGGTGTTGAGGCTGTAATGGACGATCAGAACGACCGCGATCGGAAAGAACAAATTCGCCGGAAACGCCGCCAGGAATTGGATGACCGGCTGGGCGCGGCGCGCCCAGCGCGGGCGCAGCCCGATCCACACCCCGACCGGCACCCACACCGCCGCCGCCACCGCGATCAGCACGACCACGCGGGCGAGCGTCGCCGCGCCCAGCAGCACGACATGACCCACCTCGGTCCAGCCGACCTCGGCATGAATAAAGTCCAGAACCTTGATCAGCGCCGCCGCCGCGCCCGCCACCAGCAGGATGTTCCACGCCGCGTCGATCGCGGTGGTGGCGCGTTTGCCGCCGCGCGTCATCGCCGGAAATTGCGGCACGCGCTGGATGAAGCGGCTCGACAGCTGCGCCGATAATTCGGCGCACCAGCCGAAGAAATGGAATAGCCGCGCCCTTTGCAGCATCACCAGGAACCAGGGCGCCTCGATCTCGTCGGAGCTTATCTCCTCGTATTTGAAGCGCTGCACCCAGGCCAGGAGCGGACGGAACAGCAGCTGGTCGTAGATCAGGATCAGCACCAGCATGGCGAGAATGGCGTATCCCACCGCGTGCAGATCGCGGTGATCGATCGCCACCGAGATATAGGAGCCGATCCCCGGCAACAGCACGTTGTCGCCGTTGACCGTGATCGCCTCGGACGCCACCACGAAGAACCAGCCGCCCGAGACCGACATCATCATGTTCCAGACCAGGTTCGGAAGCGCGAAGGGCATTTCGAGCTGCCAGAATCCGTGCCAGGGCGACAGGTGATACATGCGCGCGGCCTCGCGCAGATCGTTCGGCACGCCCAGGAAGGACTGGTAGAGGCTGAAGGTCATGTTCCAGGCCTGGCTTGTGAAGATGGCGAAGATCGCGGCGCATTCATAGCCCAGGAGCCGGCCAGGAAAGAGCGCGATGAACCCGGTCACGGTTATGGAGAGGAATCCGAGGATCGGCACCGATTGGAGAATATCGAGGATGGGAATCAGCAGCTTCTCGGCGCGCTTGCTCTTGGCCGCCACCGCCGCATAGGCGATGCTGAAGACGAGCGAAGCCGCGAGCGCGATCGCCATGCGCATGACGGTGCGGAGCGCGTATTCGGGCAGATGCCGGGGATCGAGCGAGATGGATATCGTCTCGCCCGGATGGAAGGGCAGGCTCATCTGCTGGCTCGCCCAGGCGAACAGCATGATGCCGCCGATTACCAGCGGCAGCGCCACGCCGTCCCAGAAGCTGGGGCGGAAGCGCGACGGCCAGGCGACGATCGGGAGACCCCATCGCTGCATCATCGTCCCGACCCCTTTGCCTTAAAGCCGCTTGGCACCCGCCCTGATGTAGCCCAAATCCCTTGGGCAGCGGAAGCGCCGAAGAGGCCGGTCCCGGGCTTTTGCGACGAAAAAATGACATTTGCGGGTCGGCCGGCGAATGAATAGGAGTGGGGCCTCGGCCGGTCCACCGGCCCGGCATCGCGGAGGCCCGATTGCGCAACAAGACGGACAGGCTGGACAAGGCGGATTGGAAGAATCGGTCGGTGCCGGAGCGCTTCATGTTCGCGCTTCACGGCATCGGATCGGCCTGGCTGCGCGAGGGGAGCTTTCGCCTCGAAATCTTGTGCGCTTGCCTGGCCTTGGCCTTGTTGGCCTATCTGCGGCCGCCCTTGGTGTGGTGGGCGGTGGGCGTGGTGATGATCGCCCTGGTGCTGGCGGCTGAGCTCATCAATTCGGCGATCGAGGCGCTGGCCGACCACCTCCATCCCAATCTCCATGCCGAGATCCGCGCGGTCAAGGACATGGCGGCGGGCGGCATCCTGGTCTTGAACGGCGCGGCGCTCGTCATATTGCTGATGCTGCTGGCGATGACGCTGTTCTCTTAAGGCGGACGGCTCAGCTCCAGAACCGGCGCGAGGCGATGCGGCAGCCTTCGGCCATGGCCGCGAGCTTGGCCCACACCACCTGCGAATCGACCGCCGCCTGGCCAACCCAGGTGCCGTAGCCGCAATCGCTGCCGGCGACGACGTTCTCACGCCCGACCAGCTCGGCATAACGGCCGATGCGCTGGGCGACCAGTTCGGGATGCTCGATGAAATTCGATTTGGATTCGAGCACGCCGGGGATGAGGATTTTCCCCGCCGGCAGTTTCACGCGGCTGAACAATTCCCATTCATGCGCGTGGCGCGGATTGGCGGCCTCGAAAGAGATCGCCTCGGGCTTCGCCTTCCAGACGAGATCGATGATGTCGGCAAGCGCCACGTCGCAATGATGTGGGCCTTCGTAATTGCCCCAGCACAGATGCATGCGCAGATTCTCGGCCGGGATGTTGCGCACGGCATGGTTCAGCGCCTCGATGTGCAACGCCGCCATCTTGCGGAATTCCTTCAGGTCGAGCTCGCCGAATTGAATGTGGCGGCCCATGGCGAGATCGGGGCAGTCGAGCTGCAGCGTGAAACCGGCGCCGGCCAGGGTTTCGTATTCCGCGCGCATCGCCTCGGCTATCGCCTCGAGATAGGCCTCGTGGCTCTTGTAATATCCATTGTGGAAAAAGAGCGAGACCACGCCGGGCGAGGCCGCGCTCATGAACCCGCCTTCGTGCTTCACGCTCGCGAGCGCGGTTTTGAGATTGGCGGCGTCGGTCTTGGCCGCCTCGGGGTCCTTCACCGCAACCGGCCCGTTGCAGGCCGGGGTCTTGCGCCGGCTCCGGCCCGGATCGCCGAACACCTTGCGGTAGAGATTGGGGAAATCCTTCAGATCCTGGTAGCTCGTCACCGGGATGCTTTCGCCGCCGAAACCGGAGAGCCGGTCCTTGACGTAAGTGGCGTAGCTCGGCTTCGACATCTCCCCATCGTTGATGAGATCGACGCCCGCCTCGGCCTGTTTCTTCACCGCCTCGGCCACGGCGCTCTTTATATGAGCGCCCAGTTGCGCGCGGTCGACCGGCACGCCTTCCTCCTTGGCGTACATGTCGCGGATCAGCTGCTCGGGCCGCGGCAGGCTGCCGGTATGGGTGCAGAGGAAGCGGGTCGTGCTGCGTTTCATTGCGGGTTGCTCCAACGCGCGAAACTAGCATCGGCGCTCAACTCCCGGAAAGCGCGGCCTTGCCCACACCGCGAAACCCGCCTTATAGCTGTTGATCGGCGGGCCTTCCTGCCGCAAAATCTTCGCCAAAGCCTGAAACGCGCGGGGGGAGTTACGCTATGGCCAAGCAACGCATCATCTCTGCCGATCCGGCCGATCCCGCGGCCGAATGAACCTGGCGGCCAAATCACCTGCCGCGCCCGACGCCGCCGCCACCAAGAGCGGCCAGATCGCGGTGCGGCGGCTCAAGAAAAGCTACGGCGGCCACGTTGTGTTCGACGGCGTCGATCTCGATGTCGGCGAGCGCGAGATCGTGGCGCTGGTCGGGCCCTCGGGTTGCGGCAAGACCACGCTGCTCAGGTGCATCGACGGGCTCATCCCCGCCGAGGGCGAGGTGCTGGTCGACGGCGAGCGCGTGACCGGGCCCAAGCCCGGCGTCGCCATGGTGTTCCAGCATTTCGGGCTTTTCCCGTGGAAGACGGTTTACGACAATGTCGCCTATGGCTTGCGCATGGGGGGTCTCGACAAACCCGAGATCGCGCGGCGCGTGCCGCATTTCATCCAGCTGGTGGGCCTGGCTGGCTTCGAGAAGGCCTATCCCTATCAGCTCTCGGGCGGCATGCAGCAACGCTGCGGCCTCGCCCGCGCGCTCGCGATCGAGCCGCGCGTCCTTTTGATGGACGAGCCCTTCGCCGCGGTCGATGCCCAGACGCGCGAGATCCTTCAGTTCGAGTTGCTGCGCATCTGGGAGCGCCAGCCCACCACTATGCTGTTCGTGACGCACTCGATCGAGGAAGCGGTGCTGATGGGCGACCGCGTCGTGGTGCTGAAGGGGCGCCCCTCGCGCATCCATGAGGAGATATCCATCGACTTGCCACGTCCGCGCGACCGTGAGACGCTGGTGCTGCCGCGTTTCGCCGCTTTGCGCGAGCGGATCTGGAGCACGCTTTCGACCGAGGCGAAGAAGGCCGAATTCCAGATCGGCCCGTGAACCGGGATCCGAAGAAGCGCGAAAAACCGTCAGTGCTGTTCCACAGGGAGGGATTATCGATGGTCCGAAAATTTGTTTTGGTGGCGAGCCTGCTGGCCGCTTCGCTCGCGGCGCCGGCCTGGGCCGACAATCCCAAGATCGTGCTGGCGCCGCCGGGCGTGCCGCCGATCTTCATCTCGATCATCGCCTTCGTCGCCCAAGACCAGGGCTTCTTCAAGAAATACGGCGTCGATGTCGATCTGCGCCAATTCGACAACGGCACCGCCGCCGCCCGGGCTGTCGTCGCCGGCGATATCGACGCCGCCATGTCGGCGACCGCGCTGCTCATCAGTCAGATCGCCAATGCCGACGTGCCGCTGGTGGGGATCTACGGCTTCCCGAAGCCCGATTTCGAGCTCGGCACGACCAATCTTCAAAAAGCGGCCTGCGCCGACGTCAAGGGCCAGCCGGTCGGGATCGACACGCCGGGCGGCGCCCGCTCGATCGCGCTCAAGGCGATTCTCGGCGGCGGCTGCCACATGTCGCTCGACGACGTGCAGCAGGTGGCGCTCGGCTCCAACACCTCGACCGCGCTCATCGCCGGCCAGCTCAGCTACGGCATATTGCATCTCGACGACGTCTCGGAGATCGAAAGCCGCGGCAAGAAAATCGCCATCATCAACACGGTGCGCGACAGCAATCCGATCGCGCACAACCTCATGATCGTCGCGACCAAGGACGACATCGCCAAGAAGCGCGACGGCTTCGTGCGCATGATGGCGGGCCTCATCGCGGCGGGCCGTTTCATGGCCGACCCGAAAAACGCCGACCGGGTCGCGGCCATCGCATCGGTCACCGGCCGCAACCACGCGATCGCCTTGAGCGCGCTTAAGGACTATCTCAAATACGGCCTGTGGGCGGTCGATAATGACGGCATGAGCCAGGCGCAGATCGAGGCCTTCATCGCCTTCCAGGTCAAGACCGGCAACATCATGGAAGGCAAGACGCCGCCCAGTTACGCACAGATGATCGATCCCACCATCTGGCGCGACGCCAATGCGATGGTGGGCAAGTAGAGCCTGGGCCGCCGCATGAACGCCCGTCTCAAACGGTATTCGCCTTTCGTCCTGAGCCTCGGCGGCGGGCTCGCCCTGTGGCAGATCGCCGGGAGCCATTCGAGCGCCGCCTTCATGGCGCCACCGTCGGCGACGCTCGAACGGCTGGTGCAGCTGGTCGAACACGGAAATCTCGTCGAGCTGTTCCTGAGTTCGGCCTCGCTGTTCGCAAGCGGATTCACCTTGGCGGTGATAATCGGCATGCCGCTCGGGCTGCTCCTGGCGCGGCTCCGGGTTTTGCGCGAGGCGCTCGATCTCTACATCATGATCCTCTACGCCACGCCGATGGTGGCGCTTATCCCCTTCATCCTGTCGCTCTTCGGCTTCGGCTTCGGGCCCAAGGTGCTGGTGGTGTTCCTGTTCGCCGTGTTTCCGATCCTCTACAACACGGTCGAGGGCGCGCGCAGCATCAAGCCCGAGCTTATCGAGGTGGCCCGCTCCTACCGGTCGGGTGAATGGGCCCTCTGGCGCGAGGTCATGGTGCCCTACACGCTTCCCTACGCCATGACCGGCGTGCGCCAATCGATCGCCCGCGCGCTCGTCGGCATGGTGGCGGCGGAGTTCTTCTTGAGTTCCTCGGGTCTGGGCGGCCTCATCATGACCGCCTCGCAAAGCTTCGACACCGCCGGCGTCTTCGCCGTCATGCTGGTTATCGGCGTGATGGGCGTGGCGCTGACCCGGATCGGCCTCATGCTTGAAACCCATTTCGCGCGCTGGCGGGGCTAAATCGGTGACCCTCGCCGCCGTCTCCCCGCCGCTGCGCCCCGCCCGGATGATATTGGCCGGGCCCGTCCTGCCGCGCCTCGTCGCGGGCTGCGTCATCCTGGGCTTCTGGGAATGGGCGGTGCGGAGCTTCGCGCCCGATTTCGTCGCCAAGCCCAGCGCCATCGCCGAGGTGCTGCCGCATGTGATCTCCGGCGCGCCTTTTCTCGAATCGACGGCCATCACGCTGGCATCCACCGCCGAGGGGCTGGTGGTGGCGCTCCTTTTCGGCACGGCCATCGGCGTGCTGATGGGGCGCAGCCTCGCCGCCGACCGCGCGCTGCGGCTCTGGATCAACGGCTTCAACGCCATGCCGATGATCGTCGTGCTGCCGCTGATGTCGCTGTGGTTCGGCTATACCGGCTATGCCCGTTTCGCCACCATCGTCTTCGCCGCGATCTTCGCCGTCATCGTCAACGCCGCCGAAGGCGCGCGTTCCGTGCCCAAGGACTATGTCGAGGTCGGGCGCTCCTTCCGTTCGGGATCGTTCCGCATGCTGTTCGAGATCGTGCTGCCCGCCTCCATGCCCTATCTGCTGGCGGGGTTGCGGCTCGCCACGGGCCGGGCGCTCATTGGCGCGGTGGTGGCGGAATTCTTCACCGCCATACCGGGGCTCGGTTATTTCATTCTCTACAACTCGCGGACATTCCACCAGAACGAAGCCTTCGTCGCCGTGATCCTGCTGGCGGGGTTCGGCGTCGGCTGCGATTGGCTCATTTCCTGGGCGACGCGGCATTATCTGCCCTGGTACCGCCGCGACGAAAAGGTGGAATGAGCGAAGCCGGGATTCAGGACGCGCGGGTCAAATCTGCGCTGTCGCATTGGGCGCCGCGTTTCGTCGCCAATGGGATCGTTCTCACCGACTTCCAGGAGGTCACGGCCTCGATCCGCGCCTGGGACGAATGGTGCGCCAAATGGTCGGCCAAGGCGGCGGTGCATGAAAATCTCGGCCGCGCGGCGCTGGCGCAACGGCAATTCGTCTCGGCCGCCGAGCATCTCTCGCGGGCATCCGTCACCTATCACTTCGCCAAATTCCTGTTCGTCGAGGATCCGGCGCAGATGAAGGCCGCCCACATGAAGGCGGTCGAATGCCACAAGCTCGCCTTGCCCCATCTTTCGCCCCCGGGCGAATATGTCCGCATCCCCTATGAAGGCAAAAGCCTGGCCGCGGTAATGCGGAAACCAACTGGCGTCTCGCGCCCGCCGGTGGTGGCCATGGTCATGGGGCTCGACAGCGCGAAAGAGGAGATGCTGGCCTATCAGCAGAATTTCCTCGACCGCGGCATGGCCACGCTCACCTTCGACGGGCCCGGCCAGGGCGAGGGCGAATATGATTTCGCCATCCGCGGCGATTACGAGGCGCCGGTCAAGGCCGTGATCGACTGGATCGAGACCCGCAAGGATCTCGATGGAAAGCGCGTGGGGTTGTGGGGGGTGAGCCTCGGGGGCTATTACGCGCCGCGCGCTTGCGCCTTCGAGAAACGGGTTTCGGCCTGCATCGCGCTCGCCGGGCCTTATGACTGGCTCGGCATCTGGGACAAGCTGCCCGAGCTCACCCGCGAAGCCTTCCGCGTGCGCTCCCACGCCCATGACGAGGTGGCGGCGAAGCAGAACGCCGCGACCCTGTCCTTGAAGGGGATCGCGCACAAGATCGAATGCCCGATCTACATCGTATCGGGGAGGCTCGACCGCATCGTGCCACCCGGGGAGGCGGAACGGCTGGCGCGCGAGGTCAAGGGCCCCTGCGAACTGCTGATCATTCCCGACGGCAATCACGTCGCCAATAACCGGCCCTATCTCTATCGCCCGCAAACCGCCGATTGGATGGGGCTACAACTGATCACTTGATCGAGATCAAGGACGGACTATGCCCTTCGGCGTGGTAAAAGACACCGATTGATACTATCCATGATATGGCGGGGCCTGGAGCGGAGATATGACAAAGGCTTCTAACACGACGCCGGAGCAGGAAGAGGCGTTTCACCGCGACGCCGAATCGCGCATCCGGAAATTCCGCTATGAAACACCGCATCTCGCGCCGGATGAAGTGAAACGCGTATCGGTGGTCTGCGAAAGCGACATCGTCACCTTGCTCGTGCAGCTCGTGAAAAACGGCGGCGAGAACAATCTCCATTATCACACCAACTCGGAAACCTGCTGGATGGTGTTGCGCGGCCGCGCCCGCTTTTACGGGCTCGATGACAAGCTGCTCGGGGAACTGGGCCCCCATGAAGGAATCCTGATTCCCGGCGGTTCTCGCTACCGGTTCGAGAAAGTGGGCGGCGAGGAGCTCGAAATCCTGCAACTGGTGGGGCACGACAAAGCGAAGGGGCCGCATAAGCGGATCAATCTCGAGCCGAAAAAAGAGTGGATGGAAAACGACCAGGTGATGAAGGCCTACGAATGACGCTTGGGCGAAGGCCGCCTTTTGCCGGTTCAGGTTTTTCTTTGTTCCCGGACGATTTCCTTGCAGACCTCCTTGATCGTGTCGAGCAGCTTTTGCGCGGCGGGATTGAGCGGCACGTTCCGGCGATAGACCACGCCGACGTCGCGCTCCCAGGTCAATTGCGGCGCGCGCACGGGTTTCAGGATGCCCGCGCGGACTTCGTCCCGGACGATCAACTCGGATAGAAAAGCGTAATAGGGCCTATGGCGCATCAGGGATTTCGCCATGGAAACCGAGGTGAATTCGACCGCGGCGTCGGGCGCCGGCAGATAGGCCCTTTGAAAAAGCTCGCCGAATTTGTTGCGGATCGGCTCGGACCGTTCCGTCATCAGCCACGGACCCGCCCAGATTTCCTTCGCCGTCACGTTGCGCTTTAAAGCGATCGGATTTTTGGCCGAGGTGACGACCATCGTCCGTTGCTTCGGGAGCAGAACCTCGCTTTTGAGATCGGGCTCGATCCATTTCGCGGACAGGGTCAGCAGGAAAAAATCGATCGCGCCGGTTATCAAATCGGAGCGCAGCGCGTTGAAGAACTTCTCGACGATGACGACCTCCACGTTCGGCGAGGTATCGAGGAACCGGGGCACCGCGATGGGCAGCACCGCCGTCGCCACGGTCGGGCCCGCCCCGACCATCACCCGGCCGCGCCGCGCCTCTTGCGTCTCGCCGATCTCGTTTTGCGCCCGCGTCACCTCGGTGGCGATGACGCGCGCGCGCAATTCGAGCGCGCGGCCGAAGGCGGTCGGCGCCATGCCCCGCTTCGAGCGCACGAACAGTTCCGCGCCCAAGGACCGTTCGAGGGATTTGATGCTGATGCTGAGCGCGCCTTGCGACATTTTCAAAAGACGCGCGGCGTCGCCGACCGAACCGCAGTCCAGGATCATCAGGAAGTGGCGTAATTGCCGCAATTCCATGGGCGCTATCTCTTCCGGGCCGGCCGCGTTAAACCCGATCCGGTCCGGGGCTTCTATGGCATAATACACGTCATACGCGGAACAAATGAATTCTATTCATGAATTCAATGAGATAGGTGGTTTCCGCGCCGCCATCCGATAGGCGCGAGGGGGTTGACCGATGGACGCGGAATTCGGCGCGGGCGTGATGAGAAAGGTTCTGCTGCGGCTCGTGCCCTTGACGATGCTGCTCAACATAATCAAGGACATCGACCGTTCCAACATCAGTTACGCCGCCTTGCAGATGAACCCGCAATTGGGCTTCACCGCCTCGGTCTATGGCTTCGCCGCCGGAATATTTTTCATCGGCTACGTCGCCTTCGAAATCCCGAGCAATCTCGTCCTGGCGCGGGTCGGCGCGCGGCGGTGGATCGGGCGCATCATGATCACCTGGGGCCTGGTCTCGATGGCGATGGCGTTTATCGAAGGACCCGCCTCGTTCTACGCGATGCGTTTTCTCCTCGGCATGGCGGAGGCGGGGTTCCTGCCCGGCATTCTTTACTACTACACGCTGTGGTTCCCGGCGCGGGCGCGCGGCAAGGCGATCGCCTGGTTCTCGGTCACGGCGGCGGTCACGAACATCATCGGGGCGCCGCTCTCGACTGGGTTGTTGACCCTCGACGGCCTGTTCGGCTTGAGGGGCTGGCAGCTGATGTTCCTGGTCGAGGGCCTGCCGGCGATCATTCTGGGGCTTATCGTGTTTCGCTTCCTCACCGACAAGCCCGAGGACGCAACCTGGCTCGACGGCCGGGAAAAGACCTGGCTCATGGCGGCCTTGAGCGACGAGCGGGCGATCAAGCGCGCTTTGGGCGCTACCACCTTGAGACAGGGATTGCTGGATGGCCGCGTCTGGCTCACGGCCTTGGTCTGTTTCTTCCTCATTTGCGCCAATTTCGGCGCCATTTTCTGGCTGCCGCAGATCATCAAATCCTTCGGCGGCATCAGCACCATGCAGGTCGGGCTCTTGGCGATCCTGCCCTATCTGGTGGGCGCGATTGCGATGGTTCTGTGGGGACGCCATTCGGACGCCACCGGCGACCGGAAATGGCATCTGGTCGCGAGCGCCTTGGTCGCGGCATTGGGCTTCGCCGCGGCGGGTCTGGCGCCGCCGGGCGTGCCATCCTTTCTGGGTCTCTGTCTCGCCGCGGCGGGAACCTGGAGCATGGCGGGCGTGTTCTGGACGCTGCCCAGCGATTTTCTCACGGGCTCCGCGGCGGCAAGCGGTTTCGCCCTCATCAACAGCATCGGCACGACCGGCGGTTTTTTCGGCCCGTTCATCATGGGCTTCGTGCGCGACCGCACGCAGAATTTCAGCGAGAGTCTGCTTGTGCTCGCCGGTTTCGCGCTCGTGGCGGCTTGCCTGTCGGCGCTCCTGAAGAATCAGTTGCCGACGCGGCGTGAACGGCTCGCTTCCGCGGCCGGTTGACACCGGAAGTCTTGGCCTTGCGGTTTTTTTTGATGTGGCGTTGCGCCTCATCCACCGTGGAAAGCGGAATTCCCAGCCGGTCAGCCGCGGCATAGACGCTCATCCCCGCCAAACAGGACAAGAGCGGATCGCTCAGGCTGTTCGCCAGTCTCGCGGTTTCCGACGCCAATTCCAAAATCCGCCATTCGGCGTCCTGCTTGTTGCGGCCCATCGACCCCCAAACCCCCGCCGGCACGGCATGTTTCTATAAAACATAATATGTCATTAATTCTATAGATGACACGAAGACATTGTTCAATCCCGCACTATCGGGAATGATCAAAGCGGCTCGCAAGACAGTAAAAATGCATACGCGAATCATCCGGTGGCGCTTGTTACTTTGCAAAAGACATTATTGATGAAGCCGGTTTCAGCCGGCCCCCGGCGCCGCAGGAACTCCGCCCGTCTTTCCCCGATCGACGCGCATGTGGGCGCGCGGCTGCGGCTGCGCCGCACGCTTTTGGGCATGAGCCAGGAAAAGCTCGGCCACGCCATCGGCTTGACCTTCCAGCAGGTGCAGAAATACGAGCGCGGCGCCAACCGCGTCGGCGCCAGCCGGCTTTTCGATCTCGCGCGCGCGCTCGACGTGCCGGTATCCTTCTTCTTCGAGGACATGGCCTCGGGCCTGGTGGAATCGACCGGCTACGCCCCGTCCGGATCGAAGGGTTTGCACGAACCCGCCGCCGCCTATCGGACGGAACCCCTGATGAAGCGCGAGACGCTCGAGCTGGTCCGGGCTTATCTCAAGATCGCCGATCCGCGGCTGCGCCGCCGCGTCTTCGATCTGGCCAAGGCCATCGCCGGAACCTATTCCGGGGATTGATCGAAATCCGCCTTTCGCCGCCCGCCCGGCCCACCCGCTGGATTGACAGCACGCCTTATGGCATGCACTTTTGCCGGAGAAGACGGCGGAGGAAACATGGCCAAAAAACCGGTCGAACCCAGCATCGTCAAGCCCGAGGACGTCGATCCGCGCTACGACTGGAAGCGGCCGATCATGAATTGGGGGCCGAACGCGGTCGATTTCGAGGAGCGCATCGATTTCCGCCGCCTCCACCGCTACCGCTTGGGCCGCACCCGCAACGCGCTCGCCCAATCGGGCATGGGCTCGCTCCTGTGCTTCGACCAGTACAACATCCGCTACATGACCTCGACGGTCATCGGCAATTGGGCGCGCGACAAATACACGCGCTATGCGCTGCTGCCGGGCAATGGCGAGCCGCATATCTGGGATTTCGGCTCGGCGGCGAAGCATCACCGGCTCTACGCGCCCTGGCTCAAGCCGCATAACTGCCACGCCGGCATGCTGGGCTTGCGCGGCGCGGTCGCGCCCAAGATGGGGCTGATGCGCTCCGCGGCCGAGGAGATCAAATCCATCCTCAAGGAGAACGGCGTCGCCGGCCAGCCGGTGGGCGTGGACATCGTCGAGCCCGCCATGATGTTCGAGCTTCAGGCGGCGGGGCTCAACGTGGTCGACGGCCAGCAGACCATGCTCGACGCGCGCGAGATCAAGAGCAACGACGAGATCACGCTCCTCAACATGTCGGCGGCGATCGTCGATGGCTGCTACCAGACCATCGCCGAGAACCTGAAGCCCGGCATCCGTGAAAACGAGATCGTCGGCCTGGCCAATAAGCGGCTTTATGAACTGGGTTCCGACGACGTCGAGGCGATTAACGCCATTTCGGGCGAGCGCTGCAACCCGCATCCGCATAATTTCACCGACCGCCTGATCCGCCCCGGCGACCAGGCCTTTTTCGACATCATCCAGTCGGTCAACGGCTACCGCACCTGCTATTACCGCACCTTCAATGTCGGCCGCGCCACCCAGTCGCAGAAGGACGCCTACAAGAAGGCGCGCGAATGGATCGACAAGGCGATCGATCTCGTGAAGCCGGGTGTCACCACCGACCAGATCGCCAAATGCTGGCCCACGGCGCAGGAGATCGGCTTCTCGAGCGAAATGGAGTGCTTCGGCCTGCTCTTCGGCCACGGCCTCGGGCTGGGCCTGCATGAGCGGCCGATCATCTCGCGGCTCAATTCCTTCGACGATCCGCAGGAGATCAAGGAAGGCATGGTGTTCGCGCTCGAGACCTATTGCCCGGCCTCCGACGGCTTCTCCGCCGCGCGCATCGAGGAAGAGGTGGTGTGCACGCCCACCGGCGCCAAGATCATCACCCTCTATCCGGCCGATACGCTGCCGATCGCCAATCCATATTAGGCGCGGCTTCGCCGCGCGGGGCCCTACGAGACGCGGCAAGCCCGCCGGATTTGCCATGCTCTGGCAAATAGGCTAAAGCTCCGGCCCCATTCCCGGAAACGATAGACAAAACACGAGGCGCGTCATGCATGCTGATTTGAAGCGGCACAAAATCGGCTGGATCGGCACCGGCCGCATGGGCTTTCCGATGGCCGAGCGCCTGGCCAAGGCGGGCTGCGATTTGACCGCCTATAACCGCACCCGCGCCAAGGCCGAGCCGCTTGCCAAATCTGGCGCCAAGATCGCCGCGAGCCCCGCCGATTTGGCTTCCTGCGACATCGTCTTCACCATGGTCTCGACTTCGGACGATCTGAAGGAAGTGACCCTGAGCCAGGGCGGCGTGTTGTCGGCCGCGGGCAAATCGCCCAAGATCCTGGTCGATTGCTCGACCGTGTCCGAGGAAGCCTCGGCCGAGGTACGCGCGGCGGCCTTGAAGCGCGGCACCAAGATGCTGGCCGCGCCGGTTTCCGGCAACGGCAAGGTGGTGAAGGTGGGCAAGCTCACCATCGTCGCCTCCGGTCCCAAGGACGCCTATGACGCGGCCCAGCCCTATCTCGACGCCATGGGCAAGGGCTCGAGCTATGCCGGCGAGGGCGAGCTCGCGCGCATCGTCAAGATTTGCCACAACGTTTTGCTCGGCGTCGTCATCCAGAACCTGGTCGAGGTCACGGTGCTGGCCGAGAAATGCGGCGTCAAGCGCCACGCCTTCCTCGATTTCATCAACAAGAGCGTGATGGGTTCGCTCTTCACCGCCTACAAGACGCCGGCGCTGGTCAATCTCGATATGAGCCCGACCTTCACGCCGGTGCTGCTGAAAAAGGATCTCGATCTCGGGCTGGCCGCCGCGCGCAAGACCGGCACCCCCATGCCGGTGACGGCGGTGACGCGCGAGCTGGTGCAAAACCTGATCGGCCTCGGCTATGCTGACAAGGATTTCGCCACGCTCATCTTCCAGCAGGCGAAGAATTCCGGCCTCGACATCAAGCCCGAAAACGTCGAGGTCCCGGACGGGCTGCACTAAAACAGCCGGAGTTACAGCACCGGCATGTCGGGCGGCAACCCCAGCGCGACCCGGCCGTAAAGCGTCCCGGCCATGTCCCAGCTCACCAGATAATGCCCGTTGGCGGCGTGCACGTCGCGCCAGATGCGCTGCAACGGGTTGCTTTTGTAGATGGCGTTGCCGCCCGCGCCGGTAAACAGCAGATCGACCGCCTTGGCGCACATCCCCGCGCCATAGGCGCCGTCGCGCCGCCAGCGCACCCGGTCCTCGATAGAGGCGATTTTTCCGGCCTCGGTCAAACGCGTGGCTTCCTCGCAATCAGATATCATCAGTTTTTCGGCGGCATCGGTTAAGGCCGAAGCCTCGGCCACGCGCAATTGCAGCGTAGCGAGCTCGGCCAGTTTCTTCCCGGCATAAGTCCCGGCGCGCGCCCGCATCGATTGGGTGAATTCCCCGATCGCGCCCTGCGCCAGGCCCAGCGAAATGCCCGACAGGATGAAGGGAAAGAGACTGAAAGTGGGGAGACGGTAAAGCGGCCCGGGATTGATAGCGCTTCCCGGGCTGGGCCCCCCGGCGATCTGCGCAGGGCTGAGGCTGCGGTGATCGGGCACGAAGGCGTCCTTGATCTTCACATCCTTGCTGCCGGTGCCGGCCAATCCGGATGCGTGCCAATTGTCGATGATGGCGTAATCCGAGGCCTTGACGATGAAGATGCGCGGCTCGAGCGCTTGGCCCTCCTCCTCCACCAGCGCGCCGATGAAATTCCATTTCGACGGATCGACGCCCGAGGAAAACGGCCAACGGCCCTTGAGGGTGTGGCCGCCTTTCACTTTGGTTGCGCGGCCCGAGGGAAAGGCAAAGGCCGAACCGATCAGCACGTCCGGCCCGTCCGCGCCCCAGATCTCGTCCTGGGCCGCCTTGGGCCACATGCCGAGCATCCAGTGATGGCTGGCGAGATTGGTCAGGACCCAGGCGGTGGAACCGCAACCCCGCGCCAGGATCGATCCCAGCTCGATCATGGCGCGGTAGGGCAACTCGCTGCCGCCGAGGCGCCTCGGCTGGAAGGCGCGGAAGAGCCCGCTTTTGTGCAGATCGGCAATCGATTGATCCGGCACGCGGCGCAATTCCTCGGCCTGCGCGGCGCGCGTCCGCAACACCGGCACCAAAGCCAAGGCGCGCGCTTTCAGTTCGTCGAGTCCGGGGGGCGCCGCCATCTCAGCCTGCCAATATCCGGGCGATTTCCTTCGGCATGCCGTCGAGCACCGAGGACAGCTTGGCCGCGATCACGCGGTCGATGTTCTCCGGCACTTTGAGCCCGTAAATCCAGCGCCGCACGCCTATATAGAAGATCGCCGCGTGCAGGCTCCAGATCAGCTCGGCTTCGAGCTCGGTCATCGGCTTCTTGCTCAAGGGCGGCAAGTGATAGGAGTGGCGAATCTCGGCCAGCACCGCGGTGAAGACCCGGGCGCGCAGCATCTTGAAGAAGCGCGCGTTGATGTCGAGCCCCTTCAGCCCCGCCAGCACGAACAGCCGCACCCGGTCATAGCCGATCGCGCTATGCGCATAGGCGATGTAGAATTCCTGCAGGCGCCGCTTCAGCGGCTTGGAGCGGTCGGCGAGATTCTCGAACCATTCGGGCCGCCAGGGATCGACGAACACCTCGCGATAGACCCGGTCGATCAACGCCTGTTTCGAGGGGAAATAGCGGTAGAGCAGCGGCTGGGCGATGCCCATGCGCCGCGCCAGCTCGCGCGTCTGGCCTTCGAAGCCGTGCTCGGCGAAAAACCGCACCGCCGCCTGGGCGATCAGCCGCTCGCGCTCATCGGGCTTGAGCCGCCGCTGAACGAGGCGCTTCGTTTTGCCTTTCGGTTTTTTTCTCGGCATTGCGGCGCAACATCCTCCCCCGGAAGATGCTGTCGATTGACGGCAACGTCCGGATGCGCCCATTCTTGTTGAAGCCGGGAGATCAAGCAACCGGCGCGGGGGAGGCCGGGCTCAAGGCGCCGCGGCGGATATTGTAGCCCCGTGGGGAAGGGTTAACCTCTTCCCCGAGGAATCGGTTGACTGGGCTATTGATCGGCTGAACAATAAACCCATGAAGCTCGCCACCTTCACCATGCCGCTCCATCCGCCGGAGCGTGATTACGGTCAGACCCTCAAGGAGGACCGCGAGGCGATCCTCTTGGCCGACAAGCTCGGCTATGCCGAGGCCTTCATCGGCGAGCACGTCACCGACCGCGCCGAGACCATCACCTCCTGTCTCATGTTCATCGCCTCGCTGGCGCATGAGACCAAGCGCATCAAGCTCGGCAGCGGCACCATCAACATGCCCAACACCCACCCGGCGGCGGTGGCGGCGCAGGTGGCGATGATCGACCACATGCTCGAGGGCCGCTTCATCATGGGCATCAGCCCCGGCGGCCTGTTGTCCGATGCCGAGGTGTTCGGCAATCTCGACGCCGACCGCGCCGCCATGTTCCTCGAATCGATCAATCTGGTGCTGAAGATTTGGGAGACCAAGGCGCCTTACGAACTCGAGGGTAAGTTCTGGAAGGTCTCGACCAAGCGCACGCTGATGGCCGATATCGGCCAGGGCCTCATCATGACGCCCTTTCAGAAGCCGCATCCGCCCATCGTCGTCACTGCGGTCTCGCCTTTTTCCAAGGGCGTGGCGGCGGCGGCCGAGCGCGGCTGGACCCCGATTTCGGCCAATTTCCTGCAACCGCCCTGGGTTGCCTCGCACTGGCCGATGTACGAACAGGGCTGTGCCAAGGCCGGACGCAAGGCGCAACGCGCGGATTGGCGCGTCGCCAAGAGCATCTTCGTCGCCGATGACGACAAGCTGGCCAAGCGTTACGCCAAGGAGGGCAACAGCCCCTACCGCTTCTATTTCAAGCAGCTCATGACCAAGCTCATCGGCAACGGGCGGCCCGAATTGTTCAAGCACGACCGCGCCATGCCGGACAGCGCGGTCACGCTCGATTACGTGCTCGACAGCCTGGTGATTTGCGGCACTGTCGACAGCGTGGTCGATCAGCTATTGGCCTTCCGCGAGCGCCTGGGCGATTTCGGCACGCTGCTCTATGCCTGCCACGACTGGGTCGACCCGGTCCTGGGCAAGCGCTCGATGGAATTGATGGCGACCGAAGTTATGCCGCGCCTCAACAAGGCGCTCGGCCTCCAGGCGGCGGAGTAATCAATAAAGCTGTTGCCAATGAAAGGTTGCGCGCATTCTCGAATTCTCACTATTCTCTCGATAACCGGCCGTTGAGCGCGGCTTTTGCCCACGCGAAGACCAGGTCACGGACGATAAAACGACAATACAGGGCTGCGCCAAGCTGGCCCGGAACACAGGGAGGGGTGCATGACGTTGAAGTTCAATCGCCGCAAATTCCTCGCGGGCACGGCGGCCGTGGCGTCCACGGCGGCGTTTCCGATGCCGTCGATCGCGCAATCGGCGCCGGTGAAGATCGGCCTGCTCACGGTCAAGACCGGGCCGCTCGCCGAAGGCGGCCTCCAGATGGAGCAGGGGGTCACCGCCTATCTCAAGTCGAAGAACATGACTCTCGCCGGGCGCAAGGTCGATTTGACCGTCGCCGACACCGGCGGCAATCCGGCCGGCACTAAGACCAAGGCGCAGGAATTGGTCGAGCGCGACAAGGTCAACGTCATCCTCGGTCCTCTGGCCGCGTTCGAGATGCTGGCGATCTCCGACTACGTCACGCAGAACAAGGTCCCGACCCTCTGCCTCGCCGGCGCCGACAATCTGACGCAGCGCCAGCCCAACCCCTATCTCACGCGCGCTTCGGCGACCTCGTCGCAGGCGATGCATGTGATGGGCGACTACGCCGCCAAGGTGATGGGGCTGAAGAAAGTATTTTGCCTCGATTTCGACTTCGCCTTCGGTTACGAGCAGGAAGGCGGCTTCCAGCAGGTGTTCGAGGATGCGGGCGGCCGGGTGGTCAACAAGGTGTGGGCGCCTTTGGGCACGCCCGACTTCACCCCCTTCATCGCTCAGATACAGGGTTGCGACGGCGTGTGCCAGGGCTTCGCCGGCGGGGCGCCGGTGAAATTCATGAAGCAATACGCCGATGCCGGGCTGAAGCTGCCGGTCTGCGGCGGCGAGACCGCGGGCGACGACGCGCTGCTGCCGCGCTTTGGTGACGAGGCGATCGGGCTGGTTAACGCCTGCCCCTACACCATCGATCTCAAGAACGACGCCAACGCCAAGTTCAAGGCGCTGATGGACAAGGAGTATCAGGCGATCCCCGGCTTCTACGCCGCGAGCATGTATGTCACGGTGCAGGTGGTCGAGGCCGCGATGCACGCGCTGCACGGCGATATGTCGAAGCCGGAGCAGACGATCAAGGCGTTGCGCGCGGTCAACCTCAAGGATACGGCGCGCGGACCGCTGCGTTTCGACGATCTCGGCAACGCCGTCGGCTCCATGTATGTCCGCACCATCGTCAAGGACGGCGGCAAGCTCACCAACGTCACGCAGAAGACCTACGAGAATGTGAGCCAGTTCTGGCCTTACGACGAGGCGAAGTATCTCGCGCAGCCGGCCTATGCGCGCGACTATCCGCCCCTGAAGACGTGATCGCGGCCCTCGCCCTGTCCCTCTCCCGCGTTCCGGGAGAGGGTTGGGGCGGGGGCGCCGCGCGCCGCCGGGAACGCCTGACATGAGTTTGTGGGGAATACTCGCCGTCAACAGCGTCACGTTCGGCGGCCTGCTCTTCCTGTTATCCGCCGGCTTCTCGCTGATCTTCGGCCTGATGCGGATTCCAAACCTGACGCATGGCTCGATGTTCATGCTCGGCGGCTATGTCGGGTCGAGCCTCTATTTGACATATCACCTGCCATTCTGGCTCGCGGCGCTTTGCGCGGCGGCGGCGGTCGCCGCGTTCGGCGGCGTGATCGAGCGCCTGTTGCTGCGGCGCCTCGCGGGCTCGACCCTTGCCCAGGTGCTGGTGACGCTCGGCATTTCCCTGATCGTCGCGGATTTCTGCCTGATGATATGGACCGGCGACCCGATCTCGGTGGCGACGCCTCCGGCTCTCGCCGGCGGCACGCGCGAATTCGGCATTTACTTCACGACCTACCGCATCGCTGTCATCCTGGTCGCCTGCGTGGTCGCGGCGCTGCTCTGGGCGCTCTTGGACAGGACGCGGCTCGGCGCCATGATCCGCGCCGGCGTGGACGATCCGCAGATGGCGCGGGTGGTCGGCATCCGCGTCTCGCGGCTCTTCACCATCGTGTTCTGTCTCGGGGCGGGGCTGGCGGGGTTTGGTGGTTTCATTGGCGCGCCGATCCTGTCGGTCTATCCGGGGCTCGATTCCGACATGCTGCCCCTGGCGCTGGTGGTGGTGATCCTGGGCGGCATCGGCAGCCTGACGGGCTCGCTCTTGGGCAGCTTCATCATCGGCTTCGTCTATAATTTCGGCCAGGCGCTGGTGCCGGAATTGGCCTATTTCGTGCTCTTCCTGCCGATGGTGCTGGTGCTGGTGTTGCGCCCGCAGGGCCTGTTCGGCAGGCTCGCGCCGTGAGCGGAAATGGACCAAGCGCCATGAGCGCGCGGATCCTTGCCTTGGCTCTCGCCCTGGCCGCGCTCGCGGCGGTGCCCTGGTGGGTCCCGGGCGATTATTACATCAGCGTCTCGAGCCAGATCCTGATCTACGCGGTCTTCGCGCTGGGATTGAACGTGCTGGTGGGTTATGCCGGCTTGGTTTCGCTGGGCCATGCTGGGCTTTTCGGCGTCGCGGCCTATGCCACGGCGAGCGCGCTGGCGGCGGGCTTCGGCCATGCGGGCGCGATCCTGTTCGCGCTGGCGGCGACGCTCGCCGGCACGGCGGTGTTCGCCGCGCTCGCCTTGCGCGCCACCGGCATCGTCTTTCTCATGATCACGCTCGCCCTCGGTCAGATCCTGTGGGGTCTGGCCTATCGCTGGATCAGCATCACCAACGGCGACAACGGCGTCCCCGTGGCGAGCCGTCCCGCGCCGCTGGAGTTCGCGCTCGACGTGCCGTCGCATTTCTATTACGCGACGCTGGCGGTTTTCCTGCTGGCGCTCGCTTCCTGCTACGTCTTCATTCATTCGCCCTTCGGCGCCAGCCTCAAGGGCACGCGCGACCAGCCGCGGCGCATGAACGCGCTCGGTTACCATGTGTGGCTGATCCGGTTTTACACCTTCCTGTTCTCGGGTTTCCTGACCGGCGTGGCCGGCATCCTGTTCGTCTACTACACCCAGTTCATCAGCCCGCAGACGCTCGCGCTCACATCCTCGGCCGAGGTGCTGTTGATGGTGATCTCGGGCGGCACGGGCACGCTGTTGGGGCCGATCGCCGGCGCCGCCTTGGTGGTGATCGTCAAGAACATCGCCAGCGCCTATATCGAACGCTGGAACATGCTGCTGGGCGTGATCTTCGTCGCCATCGTCGTGTTCATGCCGGAAGGGCTGGTGCCGGGCTCGGTGCGCCTGGCGCAGTGGGCGTTGAAGGCGATAAGGCCGCCCGCCTCAGCCGGAAAGGCGGGGGCATCATGAGCGCGCTGGTCATAGCCGGTCTCGATAAATCCTTCGGCGGCTTGCGCGTCACCAGCGCGGTCAATCTCGCCGTCGAGCCCGGCGAGCGCCGTCTTATCATCGGCCCCAACGGCGCCGGCAAGACCACGCTCTTCAACCTGATCGCCGGCGAGCTCAAGCCCGATCGCGGCTCGATATCCTTGTTCGGCCGCGATCTCACCCGCATGGCCTCGCGCCGCCGCGCCCATATGGGGCTGTCGCGGACATATCAGATCATCACGCTCTTTCCGCGCGACACGTTGTTGCACAACGTCCTGCTGTCGCTGCTGGGCCTTTCGGGCTCGCGCTGGAATCCCGTCATGCGGCTCGACCGGCAACGCGCGCTCGTGGCCGCGGCCGAGGCCGCGCTTGGACGCGTGGGGCTCGCGCATCTGGCGGCGCGGCCTTTGGCCGAGACCTCCTATGGCGAACGCCGCCGGGTCGAGATCGCCATGGCGCTGGCGCAGAACCCCAAGCTCTTGCTGCTCGATGAGCCTTTCGCCGGGCTTTCGGTCGATGAGCGGCGCGACGTGCAGAAGCTCTTGGGCGATATCCCGCGCGACGTCACCATCGTCATGATCGAGCACGACATGGACGTGGCGCTCGATTTCGCCGAGCGCATCTCGGTCATGCACTTCGGCGAGATGATCGTGGAGGGGAGCCGCGCCGAGGTGGTGGCTGATCCGCGCGTCAAGGAGATCTATCTTGGCGAATGAGGCGCTCGATCTGGTCGGCATCGACGCCTATTATGGCGACAGCCACGTGCTGCACGGGGTCTCCTTCGCGCTCAAGGAGGCGCGGCTTTTGGGCCTCTTGGGCCGCAACGGCGCCGGCAAATCGACTTGCATGAACGTGGCGATGGGCCTGCTGCGCCCGCGCGGCGGGAAGGTCCGGCTCCTCGGCGAGGACGTGACCGGCAAGCCGCCCGAGGATCTGTCCTGGCGCGGCTTGGCGCTGGTGCCGCAGGGACGCCGCATCTTCCGCAACCTCACCGTGGCCGAGAATCTGATGGTGGCGGCGCGGGCGCCCAAGCGCAACGGCGCCCATGCCCCCTGGGATTTCGCCACGGTAACGGCGATGTTCCCGCGCCTCAAGGAGCGATCCCAACAGATCGCGGGCTTTCTCTCCGGCGGCGAGCAGCAAATGCTTGCCATCGGCCGGGCGCTCATGTCGAATCCGCGCGTGCTGCTCATGGACGAACCGTCGGAGGGGTTGGCGCCGCAGATCGTCGCCGAGGTCATGGCCACTATCCGCCGCCTCAAGGAACAGGGCCTGTCGATCATCCTGGTTGAGCAGAACGCCAAGCTGGTGTTCGATATCGCCGACGACATCGTAATCTTGAACAGCGGGCGGGTGGCGGTCGCGGATACCAAGGATCATCTCGCCCAACAGGGCCTCGATCTGCATCAGCATCTCGGCATCTATTAGAAAACCAAGGGAAACGGGAGACGGGAACATGGAAGGCACGCGCCGGCTTCGCATCGAGGACGCAGCCCTGCTCAAGGGCCAGGGCCGTTACACATCCGATACGCGCGAGCCGCGCCAGGCGGCAGCGGTGTTCCTGCGCGCGCCCATGGCCGCGGCCGAAATCCGCGCCATCGATACCAGCGCCGCGAAAAAGGCGCCCGGCGTGCTGGCGGTGCTCACATCGGCCGATCTCGCGGGTATGGGCAATCTCGCGGGCCCGATCCCGGTGCCGGGGCGCGGCGGCAGCAAGATCGTGGTGCCGTCCTGGCCGGCGCTGGCGGATAAGCGCGTCGTCCATGCCGGCCAGCCGGTGGCCGCCGTGATCGCCGAGACCCAGGCCCAGGCGATGGACGCGGCCGAGCTGATCAATGTGGATTACAACGAATCGAAAGTGGTGACGGATGTGCGCGCGGCGGTGAAGCCCGGCGCGCCGCAAGTCTGGCCCGAGGCGCCCGGCAATGTCTGCCTCGATTTCGTCTGGCCGATGTCCGAGGGCGGCGTCAACGCCAAGGAGGTGGACCAGATCGTCGCCTCGGCGGCGTTCGTGGCGAAGCTGTCATTGACGCATCAGCGCATCGTCGGCGCCACCATGGAGCCGCGCAACGCCACCGCCTCCTACGACCAATCCTCCGGCGAATACACGCTGCGCTCCGCCTCGCAAAGCGTCTGGATCATGCAGCAGAAGGTGGCCGGCGTGCTCGGCATCAAGCCCGACAAGCTGCGCGTCATCTCGGGCGACATCGGCGGCGCCTTCGGCACCAAGACCGACGCCTATCCGGAATATATCGCGGTCCTGGCGGCGGCGAAGCTGCTGGGCCGGCCGGTGCATTGGGGGTCGAGCCGCGCCGAGGCTTTCCTGTCCGACAATCATGCCCGCGACATGGTGACCGCGGGCGAACTCGCACTCGACAAGGACGGCAATTTCCTGGCTCTCCGGGTCAAGGTGCTGGCCGATATGGGCGCGTTCCCCAGCGGCGCCGGCCCGCTGACCGCGACGCTCAATTTGGCGCGGTGTTTCCCGAGCGTCTATCGCATCCCGCGTCTCGCATGCGACGTCACCTGCCTTTATACCAACACGGTGCAGACTGGGGCCTATCGCGGCGCCGGCAGGCCCGAGGCCAATTACCTGATGGAGCGGCTGGTCGAGGAAGCCGCCAAGGTGACCGGCATCGACGCGATCGCCTTGCGCCGCAAAAATCTGATCAAGCCCGCCGAGATTCCCTTCAAGGGCGCGATGGGCACGGTCTATGACAGCGGCGATTTCCCGGCGGTGTTCGAGAAGGCGCTGGCCTTGGCCGATCACAAGGGCCTGGCATCGCGCAAGGCGCAAAGCGAATCGCGCGGCAAGCGGCGCGGCTTCGGCATCTCCTGTTTCCTCGAACATTCGGGCGCGTTGCCGCCCGAGGGCGCTTCGATCTCCTTCCCTGGCAACGGCAGGCTGGTGGTGGGGCTGGGCGCGCAATCGACCGGCCAGGGGCATCTCACGGTCTTCACCCAGGTGGCGGCGGACAAGCTCGGCATCGATCCCAATTCGATCGAGGTGCGCGAGGGCGACACGCGGCTGGGCGTCGAGGGCCATGGCAGCTTCGCCTCGCGCTCGGCGGCGGCGGCCGGCAGCGCCATCTTCCGCACCGCCGAGGCGGTGATTGAAAAGGGCAAGAAGGCGGCGGCGCGAATCCTCGAAGCGGCCGAGGCCGATCTGGGCTACCGCAACGGCTTCTTTGAGGTGGTGGGCACCGACCGCCGGGTCTCGCTGTTCGATGTCGCCAAGAAAGAGAACCTCGACACCAATCTGGTCTCGCAGACGCCGCAGCATTTCCCCAATGGCTGCCACATCGCCGAGCTCGAGATCGATCCCGAAACCGGCCACGTCGAAATGCTGGCGTATAACAGCGCCGACGATTCCGGCAGGCTCTTGAACCCGATGATCGTCGAAGGCCAGGTGCATGGCGGCATGGCGCAGGGGCTGGGCCAGGCGCTGATGGAAAACGCGGTCTATGATTCCAGCGGGCAGCTTTTGGCCGGCTCCTTCATGGATTACGCCATGCCGCGGGCGAGCCACATGCCGCCCCGGATCAACGACGCCTTTCTCGAATTCCCCTGTACGACCAATCCCATCGGGGTCAAGGGCGCGGGCGAGGCCGGCACAACCGGCGCGCTGGCCGCGATCATGAACGCCATTTCCGACGCGTTGCCGGGCGACGCTGGACGCCATCTCGACATGCCGGCGACGTCCTTGAAGATCTGGCAGGCCTGCCAAAAGGCCGGCGGCGCTAAAAAATGAGTCTCTTATACAACTGCGCGCCTTCTTCCGGAGGCGGCGCGGTGGCCAAGTCGCGCCCGGCTAAATCGCGCCACCCCACTATCGACATTCATTGCCATGTCTTCACCCCGGATGCCGCGGCGCTTGCCAAGGATCATTTCAAGCCGGAAAACGATCCCTATTCGTTTTTCAACAACCCCACTTCGAAAGAGGTGGACGCGAAACAGGCGCAGGCCATCGCACCGCTTCTTACCTCGGTCGCCGAGCGCCTCAAGATCATGGACCGCGAGGGCATCGACATCCAGGCGGTTTCGACCGCGCCGATCCAATACTATTACTGGGCCGAGCCCGAGCTGGGGCTCCAAGCCGCGCGGCTCATCAACCAGAACATCGCCGCGATCTGCCAAGGAAATCCCGAACGCTTCGTGGGATTGGCCACGGTTCCGATGCAATCGCCCGAATTGGCCGTGCGCGAGCTTACCCGCGCGGTCAAGGAGCTTGGCTTAAAGGGCGTCGAGCTTTGCCCGCATGTCGAGAACGAGGAGCTGTCGGCCGACCGCTTCCGCCCGTTCTGGGCCAAGGCCGAGGAGCTGGGCGTGCTGGTCTTCCTGCATCCGCACGGCTTCCCCGATGGGCGGCGGCTATCCTCGCATTTCTTCTCCAACATCATCGGCAATCCGCTCGACACCACGGTGGCGGTCCATCACCTGATTTTCGGCGGCTTGCTCGAGGATCATCCGCGTCTCAAAATCGTGCTGGCGCATGGCGGGGGCTATCTCGCCTCCTATGCCGGGCGCATCGATCACGCCCATGGCGCCAGGCCCGACGCCCGCACCCGAATCTCGAAAAAACCCTCGCATTACCTGAAGAAGCTCTATTTCGACACCATCGTTTTCACCCATCACCAGCTCGAATATCTGGCGGGGCTTTACGGCAGCGACCACATTCTCCTGGGCACGGATTATCCATTCGACATGGCGCTCCCCGATCCGGTGGGCTTCGTCGAGGGCGCGCCCCATCTCTCGGACAAGGACAAGGCGCTCATCCTCGGCGGCAATGCCGCGCGGCTTCTGGGCATCAAATTGCCGGTGAAAGCGAAAACGAAGGCAAAAACCCGCCGCTAAGGCGAAAGTCTTAGTGGAAGGCCTTCATCACCTGGACCACGGCCGGGCCGACCAGCACCAGGAACATCGCCGGCAGGATGAACACGATCATCGGAATGGTCATGATCGCCGGCAGCTTGGCGGCCTTTTCCTCGGCCTTCATCATGCGCTCCTCGCGCAGCTCGGCGCCCATGACACGCATCGCCTGGGTCAAGGGCGTGCCGTAACGCTCGGTCTGAATGAGCGTGTTGGTCAAGGTGCGCACGCCGGGGATGTTGACGCGCTTGGCCAGATTTGCGAGCGCGTCGCGCCGGTTCGGCAGGAAGCCCAGCTCGAGCGCGGTCATCTGCAATTCGTCCGCCATTTCTGGCATGAAGCGGCGGAACTCGCGCGCCACGCGCGTCAACGCGCCGTCGATGCCCTGGCCGCTTTCGGCGCAGATCATCAGCAAATCGAGCGCGTCGGGCAGCGCGCGGTAGAAGCGGTGCTGGCGGCCGGCGATGATGCGTTGCAGCACCATGGGCGGCAGATATGTCGCGAAGATGGCGGTGGCGGCGCCGGTCATCGCCAGCTTGAATCCCGAATCGAGGAATGGCGCCGCGACAATGATGGCGATGCTAGTGAGCGTGCAGGGGAGAATGAGCCGGATGCTGACATAGACCACCAGTGCCTCGCGCGTGCGCCAGCCGGCCTGGGTCAGCAGGGACGCGTTCTTTTCCGCCTCCGCGCCGCGGGTGAGTTTCAGGCTGTCGGCCAAACGGCGCAGCAGGCCGACACCCGCCTTGGCGCCGAAGCGGTGGGCGCGGCCGGTGTCGACGGCGCGCGCGTTGCTGCGCTTTGACGCGATCGCGGTGAGCCGGCTGATCATCGCTCCGCCGTCCTGATACGCCATATAGGCCAGCACCAGCGCCGAGAAGATCGAAACCGCGAGCACCAGCGTCATGAGGATGCCGCCGCCGCCGATGATGGCGATGAGCGCGCTCATATCTCGAACCTGCCCATCTTGATCATGGTGCCGACGCCGATCACCAGACAGGCGATGGCGGCGCTCAGGAACACGTGGCCCATGTCGGTGGTGAACAGAATCTCGATGTAGTCGAAATCGACCGCGGCCAGGATGCCCGCCACCACGAAGGGCAACGCGCCGATGATCGTGGCCGAGGCCTTCGCCTCGGCGGAATAGGTCTTCACCTTGAGGTGAAGCTGGCGGCGCCGGCGCAGGATCTGGTCGAGATTATCGAGCGTCTCGGCCAGATTGCCGCCGGTCTCGCGCTGGATCGAGAACGCGATCGCCATGAAGGTAAATTCGGGCATGTCGATGCGCTCGGCGGTTTCCCACAGCGCGTCCTCGAGCGGCTTGCCCAATTGGATATGGTCGGCGATGCGGCGGAACTCGGTGCCGACCGGCTCGCCGATTTCGCGGGTTACGCCGATGATGGTCTCGGTCACGGGCAATCCCGCGCGCAATCCGCGCACCATCAATCCTACCGCGTCGGGAAAGACGCTGATGAACTTGGTCACCCGCCGGTTGATCAGATATTTGATGAGAAGGCGCGGCATCCACAGCCCGCCGCCGATCGCGACCGGCAACACGATGACGAGCGATATGCCGATTTCCCAAAGTCCGAACCCCAACACCACGGTGAAGATCAGGGCGAAGATCACCATCTGTCCGAGCGTCAGATTGGTGCCGGTGCGCCCGATCATTTTCCGCCAATGGTCGGTATTGGGCAGGAAGTGGCTCACCAGCTCGTCGAGCTTCGACTTCTCATCGTTGCGCTTCAGCGTCAGCGCCGCCGCTTCGGGCTTGCCGATGAAGTGGTCGCGGGCCTTTTGCGCGCGTTTGACCAGCGGCCCGCGCTGATCGAATCCCATGAACCCGAGCCAGCCGGCGGTCAAGACTCCCAGCATCAAGATGAAGATCATGAGGAGATAGACGACTTCGACCATGACGCTTAACCGACCGCTTCGAGCAGCGCGCGATCCAATCCGAAATACTCGGCCCGCGTCATGAAGTGCGGCCTGAGGCCGCTCGACACGAAGCTTCCTTTGAGCGAGCCGTCGTTGAGCTGGCCCTCGTACTGGTAGGTGAACAAATCCTGCGTCGTGATGACGTCGCCTTCCATGCCGATGATCTCGGTGACCGAGACCACGCGGCGGATGCCGTCGCGCATGCGGCTGATCTGGACGATCAAATTGACGGCGGCGGCGATCTGCTGGCGGATGGCGCGCGAGGGCAAGTTGACGCCGCCGATGCCGACCATGTTCTCGAGCCGGGTCAGCGCCTCGCGCGGCCGGTTGGCGTGGACGGTCGACAGCGAGCCGTCATGGCCGGTGTTCATCGCCTGCAGCATGTCGATCGCCTCGGCGCCGCGAATTTCGCCGAGGATGATGCGGTCGGGGCGCATGCGCAGCGCGTTCTTGACTAGGTCGCGCATGGTGATTTCGCCCTTGCCTTCGAGGTTGGCGGGCCGGGTTTCGAGCCGCACCACATGCGGCTGCTGCAGCTGCAACTCGGCCGCGTCTTCGATGGTGACGATGCGCTCGCCGTGGGTCGATCATCTGCGACATGGCGTTCAGCAGTGTGGTCTTGCCCGAGCCGGTGCCGCCTGAGATCAGGATGTTGAGGCGCGAACGCGCCGCAATCTTGAGCACGGTCGCCATCGCGGCCGAGATGTTCTTCTGCCGCGACATGACGTCGAGGGTGATGCCCTTCTTGGAGAATTTGCGGATCGAGATGGTCGGTCCGTCGATGGCCAGCGGCGGGATGATGATGTTGACGCGGCTGCCGTCCTGCAGGCGCGCGTCGACCAAGGGCGTCGATTCGTCGATGCGGCGGCCGACTTGGGTGACAATACGCGTCGCGATCGACATGACATGCGCGTTGTCGCGGAAGGTGACGCCGGTCAATTCCAATTTGCCGCGGCGCTCGACATAAACCTGCTTGGCGCCGTTGACCATGATGTCGGTGATGCTCTCGTCGGCCAGAAGCGGCTCAAGCGGACCGAGGCCGAGCATGTCGTCCAACAGCACGATGACGAGCTGGCGTTGCTCCGACTGGTTCAGCTGGATGCGTTGCTCGACGACGATCTCGCTCACCATGTCGGCGAGCTGGCGCGACAGCTCGTCGCGCTGCAGCTTGGCGGCGACCTCGGTGTCGATGCGCTGGAGGACGAGCGGATAGATCCGTGGCGCGGCGTCGTTGACGTTGCTGCGCAGCGGAACGGTGCGCGGGATGGCCGACGCCACCGGAATCACGTTACTGGACGGGCGCAGCTCGTCGGGCGCGGAGCCCGGCGCGGGCGCCGGTTCGGACGGGACCGGGGGCGAAGCCGCCGGAGGCTGCGGCGATTCGGGCTGGCTCGGGCGGATTTCGGGGCTGCGCGGATGCGGATTGAGTCCGTCCTCGCTGATGCCGCGGCGTCCGAACATGTCAGGCGCTCCGCTTCAGGAAGCTCGGCATCAAAGCGGCCGGAGAGAAACCGCCGCCCAATTTCGGCAGCGGCAGCTTGGCGAAGCCGGACAACAGGCCCTTCTTGACGGGTTTCTGCTCGTAGCCCGTGAGCCGCATGGCGACGTCGCGCAACGCGGCAGCCGCCTTGGTGTGGCGCAGCGCCGAGGTCAGCACGTTGCCGGTCGAGGCGGTGGTGAGCGCCGCGCTCGGCTCGAACGGCACGGCGTAATCGAGATGGATGGCGGTGACGCGCTGGAATTCGCCCTGGGCGATCTCGCCGCGGTGCTTGGCGCCGACATTGTTGGCGACCACCAGGTGGCGCGCGGCGGGGGTCAGCGTCTTGGCGAAATCGGAGAGCCGCAGCGTGTCGCGCGCCGAGGCAAGCGACAGATCGGTGATGATCCCGATGGTGTTGGATAGCGTCAACAGGCGGCGGACTTCCTCGCCGAGATGGCGAGGCAGGTCGACGATGATGAAATCGTTGTCGCCGCGCAGCACGTTGAGCATGGCGTCGACCGCGCCCGACGCGACGTGAAACTCGTCGACCATCGGCTCCTCGGCGGCCAGCACCTTGAGCCGCGGACTTTCCTGGAGCATCGCCGAATTCAACAGCCGGCTGTCGATGCGCGCCGGATATTCGAGCGCCTCGCGCATGCCCGGCGCGGGAATGAGGTCGAAGGACAGCGCCAGATTGCCGAAATGCATGTCGAAATCCAAAAGCGCCACGCGTTTCTGATAGACATGAGCCAGCGCCCAGGCGACGGAACCCGCGACCGTGGTCGTGCCCACACCGCCGCGCGCGCCCATGAAGGCCACGACTTGGGCCTGGTTGCGCGGCGCCATGCCGGAATTCGGGCGTTTCTCGCCGCGCAGTGAATTTTCCAGCATCGCCAGCGTGATCGGCTTGGTCACGTAATCGGTGACGCCGAGATCGATCAGCGCGCGGTAGAGCGTCAGCTCGTTCCGGCTGCCGATGGCGATGACGCTCATGTCCGGCGGGCAGAATTCGGCCAAGGCGGCGAGGCTCTGCACCGGATCGTCGACGTCGTCGATGTCGACGATCAGCAGGGTGGGCGGCGGCGATTTCTCGATGTAGTTGTGCGCCACGGCCACGCCGCCGTCGAGGATGATGGGGTTGCGCCAGCCCTGGGCCGCGGCCAGATCACGCGCCACCTGCCCGTTTTCCGGATCGATGACGCAGGCGAGCAGGCGCGGGCCCGCCGGCATTCCCGCTTCGGTGTCGGCGTTATTGTCCACTGCTGCCACCGCTGGAAGAGCCGCTGGAACCGCCGCTCGCAGATCCGCTCGAAGATCCGCCACCGGAACCCCCGCCGGGGCCCCAGGACAGATTGTCGAGCTTGCCCGAGCGGTAATTGTCGACCGAGCGCACGGCCTCGTCGCCATCGGCCGGCCCGAGCATCCGTCCGGAAACCAAATCGCGCGGATCGGCAACCATGAGATAAAGATTGGTGGCGCTGGCGCAGCCGAGATTCTTCAACGGCAGGTTATGGGGATCGTATTGGCCGACCGGCCCCCAATCGGGACAGGTGGGCGCCATCGCGGCCAGGCGTTTCACCACCACCGCTACCGCATCGCCGCCGGGCTCGCTGGACGGCGCCACCACATGGGTGTAGCCGAGATTGCTCAACGCGTCGCTCACCCGCGCGGCGCGCGCGGCGCCGAGTTGGCTGTCGCCGGCCTGGATGGTGATGGAATCGATCTTGGTGATCCGGCCCTCGCCGAGGAAGGCGCGCAGCCCGTCGATCTCGTCCGGGCTCAGCATGGCCGAGCCGTTGCCGAAATAAACCGGGTGGGTGGCCAGCACCGGCTTCACCACGATCGCCTTGGGCGGATCGTTCATCGGGTTGGGCTGGTGGGAGCAGCCGGACAAAAACAGCGCCACCAGCATGGCGGCCAGAAGCGCCCAGCCGGTGCGCGAGCGGAGATAGGTGTTCATGTCAAGAGGGTGGCCCATGGCTGCTCTCCTCAATCGATCTCGAAGCCGACTTGGCCGAGCGGCACCGCCGCCTTGCGCCCGTCGGGCAATGTGACCGGTTGGGTCGATTGCGACACCGGCCGCGACGCCGGCGTTGCCGGTTGCGCCGGGTCCGCCTGAACCGCCGGCTGGCTCGTCGAATCGGAGCCATTCATGCGGCCCTTCATATACAAATCCAAATCGGTCGGCGCGGTTATGCCATCGGTCGGCATCGCCATCTGTTCGTTCGAAACCGGCCGCACGATATAGGGCGTCACCAGGATCACCAGCTCGCTGTCGTTGCGCTGAAAGGCCGCCGAGCGGAACAGCGCACCTAGAATCGGCAGGTCGCCGAGCCAGGGATACTTGTTGAGCTGTTGCGTGACGTTGTTCTGCATCAGCCCGCCGATGGCGAGGGTCTGGCCGCTCGCCAGCTCGACCGTGGTCTCCGCGCGCCGCGTCGAGAGCCCGGGCACCGAGATGCCGGCGACTTGGATGGCGGTCGATTCGTCGATCTGGCTGACCTCGGGTTCGACATGCAGGCTGATGCGATTGCCGGAAAGGATGGTGGCGACGAAGGTCAAGCCCACGCCAAATTGCTTGTAGTCGATGGTGACGACGGCGCTGCCGCCGGTGCCCGATTGCGGCACCGGCACCGGGAACTCGCCGCCGGCCAAAAAGCTCGCCTTCTGGCCCGAGACCGCGGTCAGATTGGGCTCGGCCAGGATGGTGACGAGGCCCTCGTCCTCAAGCGCCGTGACCAGCGCGTTGATGCTTTTGCTGCCTACGTTCACGCCACCATAGAGGTTGCCGACGGAGCCGCCACCGAGAAGCGGGCTGCCCTGGGTATTGAAGAACTGGGGCGAGGTGGAGCTGGAGTTAAAGCCGGGAAGGAATGGTGCGATCTTGGTCACGTTCGTGCTGCCGGTGGCGCCGGCAACGGCCGTGCCGCCTGTCACCAGGCCGAAGGCAGCAATGCCGGTGTTGGCTGTACTGAACCAATCGATGCCGAACTGCTTTTCGACGGTGCGCGAAACCTCGGCGATGCGGACATGCAGATTGACTTGGTTGGGCGCATTGAGTTCCATCTGGTTGACGATCTGCTTGGCGTCGGGCACGTAGCGCGCCGCGAGCTTGCGGATGTCGTCTCCTTCGGCTGCGGATTTGAGCGAGCCCTCGAGCACCACCGAATCGCTGACCGATTTGACCCGGATGCCGCTGTTCGGCACCAGCTGATTGATCGCGCTTTGCAGCCCGTCCGTGTCGGCATGGACCTCAACGCGGCTGTTCACCAGCACTTGGTCCTGCTTGTCGAGCGCGAAAAGCGTGGTCGAGCCCACCGCCTTGCCGACCAGATAGATGATGGTCGGCGACTTGACCTGGATATCGGCCACCGCGGGATCGGCGACGAAGACGTTGCTGGCCGGATGGTCGAGCCGCAACACGATGCCCTTGCTGATGCCGACCGACAGGATTTCGCCGTTGGACGAAATCACCGTCGACGCGGCGTAGAGGCGCAAGGGCGCCACCGTCAAGCTCACGGCCAGCGTCAGCGCAAGCGCGCGGGTCAGGATGCGGAAGAGGGCGGGGACGCGGCGGCTCATTGCTTATTCCCCGGCGGCGGCGCCTGCAAGTTCCCCGATTGGGTCGCCTGCAAGGCCTTCTTGTCCGCGGTGCCGACCGACCCCGGCGGAGAATCGTCCTGCTGGATGGTGTGACCGGAAACGTCGACGACGCTGCGCACCGTGCCGCGCACCACCTCGATCCGGTCGGAAGGCTGGCTCGCGCTCGTGGCTTTCGCGGGCGTGCGCAATCCCAGCAACGCGGTCAAATCGCTTTCCGAGGTGACGGTCGGCGTGTGCGTCTCGGCGTCGTTCTCGGCGGTGCCCAGGCTGCGCAGGGTCATCGACATCTTGCCGAGCTCCTGCAACAGCGTCACCGTCTCGGCCTGTTTCGGCGTGACTTCCAAGGTGGCGGTGTGCGCCATCACGGCGTCGCTCGCCTGATCGTCCATCTTCTGATCGACCGCCAGGACGCGAACGTCCTGCAACACGGTCTCGGTGAATTTGCGCTCGACCTCGTCCTTGGTCGTGGCCGGCACCGACATGGTGAGCAGCACGTCGACCCGGTCGCCGGGAATGGCGAGGCCGGAAAGTCCGGCATTCGAATTCATGGTAACGGTGATGGCGCGAAAGCCGGGCGCGACGATCGCCGCCAGAAAGCCGCGCTCGCCTTTCCTGACGATGCGCTCATTGGTGATCGGTTCGCCCAGCGCGATGCCGTTGCGCGCGACCGAGCCGACGATGGTGTCGGCGGTGACCGCGCCCTGAACGAGATAGCTCGCGGCCATGTTGTCGTCGGGCCAGCTCTGCCACTTCAAGTCTTCGTCCTTGATGAAGTGACCGGCGGGCAACGGCTTGGCCGCGACCAGAATCATCGTCGGCGGCTTGACCGTCTCGACCACCACGGGGGCGGCGGCTTCGCGCTTCACGTTTTCGACCCAGCCGCGCACGATCAGCGCCGTGACCAGCGACAAGCACATCGCTGCGGCGAGCAGGATCAGCCGGCGTGGCGGAATGGTGGCGAACATCGCGCTTTAAACCCTCTCCGATTCTTTCAGGCAAACCGCTCCGCGCCGTCTTTTCCGGGACATGCGCGGATCCCTCGCCTGCATGCGGAACGAACCGGTGGTGATTGTGGCCGACTCTGGTTAATAGCCGATGAACACCCGGATAAATCAGGGTTTTCCAGGCCTTCCCGCGCGCCGCTGCCGGCCTGGCGGCTGGCCTAATAGCTGGGCTAATAGAGGGGGTCGGCTTGGCCGGTTTCGGTCCGGTTGGGCTCGGCCGGGCCGGGCGCGAGTTGAAGGGGCGCCATTTGGCCGGGCCCGGCTTGACTGGTTTGCGTGGCCGCCGCGGGGGCCGGGGCCGCCTGGGCGGCCTCCGGATTGCCGCTGAAATGAATACCCATCAATTCCTGGTCGATGGCCTGGCTCTCGCCGGCCTGTTGGTTGGTGGCTTGGCCGGTGCGGTAGAGATCGAGGTCGCTCTTGAGCGAAGCCAGGTCGACGTCGTGTCCCGCCACATCGCGCGCATGCTCGTAATCGCCATGGACCGCGTAGATGAAGGCCAGATTCTGGCTGTAGCGCGGCTTGGCGTTGGGCATCGCCACCAGATCGGTCAACGTCTTCACCGCGCCGTCGTAATCGCCGGCTAGGAACTGGGCGAGGCCAAGATTGTTCCGGAGCCCCATGTGATCGGGCGCTATTTTCAGACCGAGCCGGTAATCGCCGATCGCCATGTCGTATTTGCCCATCATGCTGTAGGCGACGCCGATCGCGCTGTAGAGCGCGGGGTCGACCTTGCGGGTCCGGAGCGCGATGGCGAATTGGTCGATCGCCGCCTGGGGCGATCCGCGCATCAGCATCAATTCGCCGAGCCGGAACGCGGCTTCGGGGCCGTCGGCCGAGAGGGTCTGGGCCTGGTGATAGGTCTCATAGGCGCCGGTGTAATCGCCTGCCGCCACCTGGGCCCCGCCCAGATGCAACAGCGGCTCGAGCGTGCCGGGATTGTCCGTGCTCGCCTGGCGGTAGAACCCCGAAGCGGCGGCGTAATCGCCGCGCGCCATCGCTTCCTCGCCGCGCTGCATCGGCGGCTTGGCGTTCTCGGCGGCCTGGGCTTGCGCGGCGGCCGGCGATTGGGCGTCTTTGGGGGCATGGGCGCAACCCGACAACGCCAAGGCGCAGGCGGCCAAGAGCGGCAGCAGCCGCGCCGCGACCCATGCGGCGTTGCCGAAATTTCGCTCCGAACCCAAGCCGTGAAATTGCGAATACACCGTGGAATCCCTTCGCCGATGCCAAGATATGCGACGGCCAGTGTCGCCCATTGTGGTTAAGCAAGACTGAAGGGCGAAGCGAGGTTGCGAATTCGCCAGACATGCCGGGCGGTTGTTAACGCGGTGTCAATTTTTGCGGCGTTTCGAAACGATTTCGCGCGAATACGCGGCAAATTTTCGACGATATTGTTTTGTGTTTTCCGGGTTCAGCCTTACCGTGGCTTAACCGCCTTGACGCGGCATTCCGGGGAAGAAATTCATGTCGGACGTCAATCGAATGATCGGCCAATTGCTGCGCGACGAACGCGGCGCCGCCGCCTTGGAATACGGCCTGGTCTGCGCCACGATCGGCGTGGTGATCGCGGCCAGCCTGCACGGCGTTTCGACCGGGCTCATCAACGCCTTCAACACCCTCTCCCAGGCGCTTGCCCGCTAGTTTCCCGCCCGCCGGAATTGCGGCCGAAGCGCGGCGCTCAGGCGCGGGAGATACGCTCCTCGATCTCGGAACAGATGAAGTGATAGAGGCAGATATGGATCTGCTGGATGAGCGGCGTCTGCGTAGCCGGAACGTCGAGCATGATGTCGGTCTCGGGGCCAAGCTTGCCGCCGCCCTTGCCAGTCAAGCCCACCACCGTCATGCCCTTCTTCTTCGCCGCCTTGGCCGCCGCGATCACGTTTTTGGAATTGCCGCTGGTCGAAATCGCCAGCAGCACGCCGCCTTTTTCGCCGAGCGCCTCCACCTGGCGCGCGAACACGGTATCGTAGCTGTAATCGTTGCTCCAGGCCGTCAGCACCGCCGGGTCGGCCGAGAGCGCGATCGCCTTCAAGCCGCGCCGCTCCTTCAAATAACGGCCGACCAACTCGCCGGCGATGTGCATGGCGTCGGCCGCCGAGCCGCCATTGCCGCAGATCAGCAAGGGTTTGTCCTTGGAGAGCGATTCGGTCATGGCCGCAATCGCGCGTTCGACCCGCGAATCGTCCACGCCATCGATCGCTGCGGCCAAGGCCGCGCGCGAAGTTTCGAGATAATCCTTGAGACGGGCCATGATGGGATTGCCTCGCGTTATATGGCATGAGACCCCGGCCGGTATAAAGCCCGATCCCGGTCGAGCCCGGTCGAAGGCCAAGCCGCTGATTTAGCATGCATTTTATCCGTTGCCGGTTGTCGCTCCGGCGACAGCGCCCTAACCTGCGCGCGAATAAAGTGAGCTCTCAACAGGGATGGTGCCCGGTTTCCCCGCATAGAATCGAGGAATTCGCGTGATGATACTGATCAGGCATATTCCGTTCTTCCGCGCCGTCCGCTTCCGGCGTGATTTTGCCGTGTTCGCCGCCCGTCCGGCGGTGCGGTCCTCGGCCGTCATGGCGGCGCTGGTCGGGCTGGTGTTCCTCACCGGCATCTCCGGCCGGATCGCCGATTTCGCCTTCGTCGATTTCGGCGCGCGCAGCTTGCAATCGGCAACCGATCTTTACGACCGGGCGCAGGACCAGGCCGAATACGTCATTTATCTGGGCGGTATCGAGGTCAGCCGCTCGCGCAACGCAATCGCCGGCGCCGGGCTGGGTTGCACCGCGGGCGCCGGGCTGGGCGCGGCCGCCGCGACATTGGCCGGGCTGCTCACCGGCGGCGCCAGTTTTGCCGCCATACCGGGCGCCGGCGCCATGGGCTGCGGCCTCGGCATGATGGGCGGCACGCTCTACGGCCGCTCGCTCGACGCTTACGCCTTCTCCGGGAACTAGCGCCGTCCGTATTTTCGGATCGATGGTGCCGACGCGCGGATTCGAACCGCGGACCTACTGATTACGAATCAGTTGCTCTACCCCTGAGCTACGTCGGCAAGATGGTCGAACGAAACGCGGCGGACCCTACAACCGCTCCGCTTTGATCGTCAATGGAGGTGGGCAAAAACGCCGCCGCGCCCATCGCGGCATGGGCGCTTTCGCCCGGCCGTGCCCGCCACACCAGCGCATCGAAGCTGCGGCAATGCGGGCAGAGCGGCGCCCAATTCGGCGTCGTGCCGCCGCAGGCGTTGCAGGCATAGGCCGGATCGGGCGAGGCCGAATTGGCCGCGCGTTCGAGCCATCGGCGCGAGGCGGCGAGATCGCTGTTCTGCGCCTCTTCGATCTCGGCCATCAGCCGGCAGATCCGCGGCGGCGTCGCATCGCCATCCGCTCCCGCCGCCTGCAAATGCCGCCGCGCCTCGCCCCAAAGCCGCGCCTTGAGCGCGGCCTGGCCCAGCGCCATTTCGCTTTCAGGATGGCCGGGATTGATCTCAGCCAGCCGCTCGAAGCGCTTCACCCGCGCCAGATCGGTTTCGTCCGCGTAAAGCGCGCCATAGGCGCGGGCAAGGCCGGGATGGGGCGTCAACCGCCACGCCGCTTCGATGGTCTTGCGCGCGCGGCGCTTCTGGCCGGAGGATTCGAGCAGCGCCGCATACCACGCCGTCGCCGGGGCGAAGCCGGGATCGATCGCATGGGCGCGCGCGGCGAGATCGAGCGCGTCGCGCGCGCGGCCGCTTGTTTGGGCCGCCCGTCCGCGCTCGTAAAGCAACGCGGCGCGGTGATGCCGGCCGTCTTCGGCATTGACGCCCTTGTATCGGATCGCCTCGGCCAGGCATTTCTCGGCCTCGTCCCAGCGTTGGGCCCGCGCCAGCAATTCGTAGTGTCCGTGCAACACCCAGGGCGTGCGCGGGCGCAGCTTGCGCGCCTGCTCGAGGAGGCTGAGCGCCCGCGCCTCATCGCCCGCCCGGAGCGCGCGCGCGATCAGCCCGCGCAGTCCCAGAAACGCGGTCTCGGGCTCGTCGAGCATGGCGGTGAAATAACGCTTGGATGCTTCCGTATCGCCCGAGAGCTGCGCCGCCTGCGCCGACAACAGCAGCGTCAGCGGTTTTTCGGTGAGGAGCTTTTCCGCCTTGCGCGCGCAACGTTGCGCCTCGATGGCCTCGCCCGAGGCCGCCGCCGCCAGGCCCCGGGTCAGCGCGCGATAGCCCTCGCGCCGCCTGCGTTCGCGCCTTGCGTTCAAAAAATCGCGCGGCGCGCGGACGAGCTTCCGCAGCACCACATAAAGCCAGCCGCCCGCCAGCGCCACGAACGTCGTGCCCAGCGCCAGCACCGCCACCGAGGTGTCGAGCCGCCAATCCTGCCATTCCACCACCACGTTGCCCGGCCGGTCGGCGACGAACACCGCGCCCGCCACCAGGAGAGCCACCAGGATGATCGCCGGCCAGAGCCGCATCATGGGGCCTTGGCGCCGGGCGCGGGAGCCGTCATCGCCTGGGCGGCGGATTGGATCGCCTGCGCCACCGCCGCCTCGGCGGCGAGTCTTTGTCGGGCCAAGGCGAGCCAGGACAAGGCCGGCGTCCTGGCGTCTTCCGGCAGGCCTTCGATCGCGCCCACCGCGCCCGCGGCATCGCCCTGGCCGAGCGCCGCTTCGGCCGTGGCCACGGCCGCCGCCACCGGATCGGCCGCATGCTGGCCTTCCTGGTCGGTGCGGCGCACCACCACCAGGCTTTCGATCCTGGCCAGGATGCGCTGCCACCAGCTTTCGCCGGCGGAACCGGTCTCGGCCCCCGCGCGCATCAAAGCCGGCGCCACCTCGGCCGAGAATTGCCGCGCCAGCACCGCCGCGCCCGGAATGCCCTGGCCTGCGTTGGCGTCGAGCGTCTTCAATTGCGCCAGGATATCGGGCTTGGCCGATGCCAATGCCTCGGATGCCCCGAGCTCGCCGGCAAAGGGCCGCGAGGTCTCGATCGCCGCGCTAAGCTCGCTGAGCGACACCAGCAGCAGCCGCTGCGGATCGTTGCTCATGCCGGCTATTCGCGTCTCGAGCGACGCCAGGCGCTGATCCAGCCTTTGCGCGCCGTCTTGAAGCAAGCCGAGTGAAGCCGCGTGGCTCTGGAGCTTGTCCTCGACGCCCGTCAGGTCGGGCGAAGCCGCCGGTATCGTAGCCTGGCCCGTTAGATCGTTCAGCTTCTGCTCGACGGCGTCGAGCCTGCCGCCCAAAGCCGCGCCGCCCGAAACCGGCCCGCCCCAGGGGAGAATGGCGGCGAGCGGCGGCGCCCAATAAGGTGATGTGGCGACCAGCGCCAGCACCAGGATCAGGCTCGAAACGAGCCAGCTCATCACCGCGAAGCGCCGGCGTTTCTTGCGCGCGGTCTTGTCGGGATCGTGATCGATGGCCGCCGGATCGCTCATGAAAACGCCTTTCGTTCCTTATGGCCGCCCGGCATCGCCCGGTCGAGCGAAGCGAGCAGCGAATCCTCGGTGGGCGCCTCGGCCACCGCGATGCGCCGCCATGTCATATCCCGCAAAGCCCGCGCCACCTCCGCGCTCAAGGCGAAGGCCACGGTCCAGCCGAGGCTGTCCGTCAGCCCCGCCTTGGCCGCGAGCCTAACAAAGCAACCCGCCGTGCGGGGAGAGAAAAACAGCGCCGCGCCGATTTCGCCGCGTTTGATGAGCGCGGCGGTTTCCGCGCTTAAAGCGTGCGCCGGGATCGATTCGTAGATCGCCGCGCGCCGGAGATCGAACCCGGCCTTGGCGAGATCGCCCGCCAGATCGCCCGCGATATCGCTCGATGCCGGGTGCAAGAGTGGCCCATCCCCGGGCTTGAGCCGCGCCGCCGCCAATCTGGCCAAGGCGGCGGCGTCGCCTTGCGCGCTTTCCACATGAACGAAACCCGCCGCCTTGGCCGCTTGCGATGTGGCGTCGCCCACCGCGAAGACCGGCAGCTTGCGTTCCGTGCAAGCGCCGGCGAAAACCCGCGCGCCATTTGCGCTGGTGAAGAGAATCGCCTGTACCCCGCCGAGTTCCTTCTTCAGCATGGCCGCGGCGTCCGGTTTGGGGCTTATGGTCAAAAGCGGCTCCAGCACCGCCTCGATGCCGCGCGCCGCGAGCGCCTTGGCCAGCGCCTGGGCGTCCTCGCGTGGCCGCGTCACCAGCGCCTTCACGATCCCGCCTTGCCGGAAAGCCCCACGAGGAAATCCGCGCCGGCGCGCGCTTTGAGTTCATTCCCCGCATCCGCGCCCAGCGCGGCCGCGTCCCGGGGGTTTCCCTCGCGCCGCACGGAAATCCGATCCGTCCCGTCGGGCCTGATCACCAGCGCGTCGAGAAGCAGTCTCCCCTGAGCGAGCGTCGCCAGGGCTCCAAGAGGCGTGCGGCAATCGCCGCCCAGCGCCGCCAGCACCGCGCGCTCGGCCGTGACGCAGATCTCGGTCGGTTTGTCGTTCAATGGCGCGAGATATTTCCGCGCCTTGCCGTCATTCTCGCGGATCTCGACGCCGATCGCGCCCTGCGCCGGCGCCGGCAGCATCTCGGCGGGATCGAGAATGGCGGATATCACGTCGGTCAATCCCAGCCGCCGCAATCCGGCGACCGCGAGAATGGTCGCGTCGATGCCCGATGCCGCCAGCTTCTCGATGCGCGTGCCGACATTTCCCCGGAGGGCCACGATCTTCAGATCGCGCCGCGCGAAGAGCGCGAGCGCCTGGCGCCGCAGCGAGCTGGTGCCGAGCGTGGCGTTTTTCGGCAACGCCTTCAGGCTCGCGGCTTTCGCCGCGACCAACGCGTCGCGCGGATCTTCGCGTGGCAACAGGCAGGATATCGCCAGCCCCTTGGGCAACGCCGCCGTCATGTCCTTCATCGAATGGACGGCGAGATCGATCGACCCGGCCAGCAGCGCCTCCTCGATCTCCTTGGTGAAGAGGCCCTTGCCGCCTTCCTCGGAAAGATTGCGGTCGGCCATCGCGTCGCCGCTGGTGCGGATGATGATTGTCTCGATCGCGCCCGGCGCGGCCAGATCCTCATGCGCCGCCACCAGCCATTGACGCAGCTCTCCGGCCTGGGCCAGCGCGAGCGGGCTGCCGCGGGTGCCGAGGCGCAAAAGGGGCGGGGCCATGCCCTTTTCTTAGGCGTATCTGGCCGTTAAGTGAAGACCCGGCTAAGGTCTCGCCGCCATGCTGATTTTGGGCATCGAAACCAGTTGCGACGAAACCGCCTGCGCGGTGGTGGCGGACGGACCGCTGCATGCGGCGGTCCCGCGCATCCGCGCCAATCTGGTGCTGTCGCAGCTGGCGGAGCATCGCCCCTATGGTGGCGTCGTGCCCGAAATCGCGGCGCGCGCGCATCTCGACCATCTCGACGGCTTGATCTCCGCCGCGCTGGAACAATCGGGCGTGGGCTTCGGCGATCTCGCCGCCATCGCGGCGACCGGCGGCCCCGGATTGATCGGCGGCATCATGGTGGGAGTGATGGAGGCGAAGGCGATTTCCTATGCGCGCAAGCTCCCCTTCATTGCCGTCAATCACCTCGAAGGCCACGCGCTCTCGGCGCGGCTGGTGGCCGATGTGCCTTACCCCTATCTGCTGCTGCTGGTCTCGGGCGGGCATTGCCAGTTGCTGATCGTCGAAGGCGTGGGAAATTATCGCCGCCTGGGCACGACGGCGGATGACGCGGCGGGCGAATGCTTCGACAAGGGCGCGAAATTATTGGGCCTCGCCTATCCCGGCGGCCCGGCAATCGCGCACGCGGCCGAGGCGGGAAATGCCGCGCGTTTCCCCTTGCCGCGCCCGATGCTGGGCCGCGATTCTTGCGACTTCTCCTTCTCGGGATTGAAGACCGCCTTGGCCCAAGCCGTGGCGAAACTCGAATCCGAAGGCCGGCTCGACGCGCGCGCGCGCTCCGATCTCGCTTCCTCGCTCCAGGACGCCATCAATGATTGCCTGCTCGACCGCACCGCCGCGGCGCTCGCGATTTTCCGCGCGCGTCATCCCAAGGCGCGCCATCTCGTCGCCGCCGGCGGGGTCGCGGCCAACGCCAATCTCCGCGCCGGTCTCGCCGGGCTGGCCGAGAAAGAGGGCTGCGCTCTGGTCCTGCCGCCGCCCGAGCTCTGCACCGACAACGCGGCCATGATCGCCTGGGCCGGGATTGAGCGGCTCAAGGCGGGCCTCGTCGACGGGCTCGATTTCGCGCCGCGCCCGCGCTGGCCGCTCGATCCCGCCACCGTCTCCCGGGTGAAATAAGCTCGCCTTCAGCCGGCGCTTGCGCAGCATCCGTCTCCCGTGTTTCATCCCGCGATCGATCTTGGGAGGAGTTAACGGGCGCGATGCAGCGTTTCGGCATCATCGGCGGCGGGGCTTGGGGCACCGCGTTGGCGCAGGTTTTGCGCCGCACAGGCGTCGAGGTCGTGCTGTGGGCGCGCGAGGCCGAGGTGGTGGAATCCATCAACCGCGCGCATGAAAATCCGCTTTTCCTGCCAGGGGTCAAGCTCGAAGCCGGCATAAAAGCCACGTCGTCTTTCGCCGAAGCGGGGCGCGCCGACGCCGTCCTGCTCGTCCCGCCGGCGCAGCATTTGCGCGAGATATCCAAGTCCCTAGCGCCGTTTCTCGATAAGGGAACGCCCATCGTCATCTGCGCCAAGGGCATCGAGGAGAAAACCGGCGCGCTGATGAGCGAGGCGGCCTCGGCCGTTTTTCCGGGCGCGCGCTTGGCCGTGCTTTCCGGCCCCACTTTCGCCGTTGAGGTGGCGAAAGGATTGCCGACGGCGGTGACGCTGGCGGCGGCGGATCCCGGCTTGGGCAAGACCCTGGCGGATTCGCTCGGCGGGCGGGGATTCCGCCCCTATCTCTCCGACGACATGACCGGCGCGCAGGTGGGCGGCGCGGTCAAGAACGTGATGGCGATCGCCTGCGGCATCGTCATGGGCAAGCGCATGGGCGACAATGCGCGCGCGGCCCTCATCACCCGCGGCTTGGCCGAGATGGTGCGCTTGGCGCTGGCCAAGGGCGCCCGCGCGGAAACGCTGATGGGGCTGTCGGGCCTGGGCGATCTCGTCCTCACCTGCGCCGGGCCGCAATCGCGCAATCTCTCGCTCGGCATCGCGCTGGGCGAGGGGCAGAAACTCGATTCCATCCTGGCCTCGCGCCGCTCCATCGCCGAGGGCGTTTCCTCAGCCACGGCTTGCGTCGCTCTCGCGAAGAAGCTCGGCATCGAGATGCCGATTTCGGCGGCGGTCGAGGCGATATTGCACCAGGGCGCCGATGTCGACCGCGCCATCGAGGCGTTGTTGTCCCGCCCCTTCAAGCCCGAAGCGCCCAAGAAAAGCTGAGTTCTCATGCCCACCGCCATTGCCCTCCGCCACGTCGCCTTCGAGGATCTCGACGCCTTCGCTCCGATCCTGGAAGGGGCCGGATATAAGGTGTCCTACCGCGAAGCCTCGATCGACGATCTGGGCGCTTCCGATCTCGCGCAATGCGAAATGCTGGTGGTGCTGGGCGGGCCGATCGGCGCCTATGAAGAGGACCGCTATCCCTTCCTCAAGCCCGAGTTGCATCTCATCGAAAAACGCCTCAAGGCGGGGAAGCCGGTGCTCGGCATCTGCCTTGGCGCGCAGCTCATGGCGCGGGCGCTGGGATCAAAGGTCTATGCCGCCGGCTTCAAGGAGATCGGCTGGGCGGGGCTGAATTTGAGCGCGGGCGGGCGCGAATCCCCGCTCGCCAAGATCAAGCCGGGCTCGCGCGTCCTCCACTGGCATGGCGACACATTCGATCTGCCCTCGAGCGCCACCCACCTCGCCTCGACGCCGCGCACGCCCAACCAGGCCTTCGCGCTGAAGCGCCACGGCCTGGCGCTGCAATTTCATCTTGAGGTTTCGGCGCGAGGATTGGAGCGCTGGTATGTCGGCCACACCTTGGAGATCGCCGCCACGCCGCGCGTGACCGTGCCGCGGCTCCGGGCCGACGCCGCCAAATTCGCGGGCGAATTGGCGCCCCAGGCCAAGGCATGTCTCGAAGCCTGGCTCGCCGGGCTCAAGGCCTGAGGCCTCACGGCATGAGCGCGCCCGCCATCGTCGTCTTGACCGGCGCCGGCATCTCCAAGGAATCCGGGCTTTCCACGTTCCGCGACGCCGACGGCATCTGGACGCGCTACCGGGTCGAGGACGTGGCGACGCCCGAGGCCTTCGCCCGCGATCCGGCCCGCGTCCATGAATTCTACAATCTTCGGCGGCGCAATCTGCTGGCGGGCAATGTCCAGCCCAATGCCGCGCATCGGGCCTTGGCCGAATTGGAACGGGCGTGGCCGGGCGATTTCCTGCTGGTGACCCAGAATATCGACGATCTTCACGAACGCGCGGGCTCGAAACGCCTCATCCACATGCATGGCGAGATGCGTAAGGTTCGCTGCGGACCTTGCGGCGATGTGCGGGTCCATGAGGGCGATCTGTCGCTCCAAAGCCGCTGTCCCGCTTGCGGCCACTCCGGCGGCTTGCGCCCGCATGTGGTGTGGTTCGGCGAGATGCCCTTTGAGATGGAACGCATCGCCGCCGCGCTTCAATCGTGCGAACTTTTCATCTCCATCGGCACCTCGGGCAATGTCTATCCGGCGGCGGGTTTCGTCGCCGAGGCGCGCATCCGCGGCGCGCGCACGGTCGAACTCAATCTCGAGCCCTCGCAGGGCGAATCCCACTTCGCCGAGCGCCGCTACGGCAAGGCGAGCGCGATCGTGCCCGACTATGTGGCGGCGCTGTTGGCATCCGGCTAAAGTCGCACGATATGTCGAGCCGCCAGAAGCCGCCCTTCCGCGCCGATCATGTCGGCAGCCTGTTGCGCCCGCGCGAGGTGTTGCAGGCTCGCGCCGACCGCGAAGCCGGGCGCATCTCGCCCAAGCAGTTGCGCGCCGTCGAGGACAAGGCCATCCGCCAGGCGGTCAAGATGCAAGAAGACGCCGGGCTTCAGGCCGTGACCGACGGCGAAATGCGGCGCAAATCCTGGCACATGGATTTTCTCTACCGCCTCGGCGGGGTGGAGAAGGCGGACACCAAGGTGACGGTGCGGTTCCACGGGCCGGGCGGCGACATCCCCTATGCCGCCGAGGGCCTGCGCATCACGGGCAGGCTCGGCCTCACCGAGACCATTTTCGGCGAGGATTTCGCCTATCTCAAATCGGTCGCCAAGGGCGTGCCGAAGCTCACCATTCCCTCGCCGAGCATGATCCACCGCCGCGGCGGCAGGATTTTCGAGAACTCGCCTTACACAAGCGTGGACGAGCTTTTCGCCGACGTCGCCAAGGTCTATGCCGACGAGATCGAGCGTCTCGGGGAAATGGGCCTCACTTATCTCCAGCTCGACGACACCACTTTCGCAACTTTGTGCGATCCCGATCAGCGCCAGGGCCTCTCCCAGGCCGGCGACGACGGCGAGCACATGCATTTGAAATACATCGCGCTCGTCAACGGCGCACTCGCCAAGAAGCCGGCCTCGATGGCCGTCTGCACCCATAGCTGCCGCGGCAATTTCCGCTCCTCCTGGATCGCCTCGGGCGGCTACGATTTTCTGGCCGAAGCTTTGTTCAATCAATTGAACGTTGACGGCTTCTTCCTCGAATATGACGACGAACGCTCCGGCTCCTTCGCGCCGCTCAGGTTCCTGCCCAAGGGCAAGATGGTGGTGCTGGGCCTGGTCACCACCAAGAAGGGCGCGCTTGAATCGAAGGACAATCTCAAGCGGCGCATCGACGAGGCCGCCAAATACGCGCCTTTGGATCAATTGGCCTTGAGCCCGCAATGCGGCTTTTCCTCGACCATCGAGGGGAACGACCTGACCATCGCGGAACAGGCGGCCAAGCTGCGCCTCATCGCCGAGACCGCGCGTGAGGTCTGGGGCTAAGCCGCGCCCCCATGCTAGGATAGGCCCATGGAACGCTCCTTCAGCCACGAGGTCGAATCGCTGCGCCTGGGCCAGGGCGACACCTTCCGCGGCGAGGGCATCCTCGCCGTCACCAAAGCTCTGCTGCAATCGGGCGTGAGCTATGTGGGGGGATATCAGGGCGCGCCGGTCTCGCATCTCCTCGACGTGCTGGTCGACGCCCAGGACATCATGGGCGAGTTGGGCGTCCATCTCGAAACCTGCACCAACGAGGCCTCGGCGGCGGCCATGCTCGGCGCCTCGATCAACTATCCCATCCGCGGCGCGGTCACCTGGAAATCGATCGTCGGCACCAACATCGCCTCGGACGCGCTCTCGAATTTGTCATCGCCGGGGGTTAAGGGCGGCGCGCTCATCATCCTGGGCGAGGATTACGGCGAGGGGGCGAGCGTCATCCTCGAGCGTTCCTACGCCTATGCCATGAAATCCTCGATCTGGCTCTTGGATCCCCGGCCTGACCTTCCCTCCATCGTCAAGGCGGTGGAAAAGGGATTCGAGCTGAGCGAGGCGAGCCACGCGCCGGTGATGCTGGAACTCCGCATCCGCGCCTGCCACGTCACCGGCGAATTCGCCGCCAAGGACAACCGCGCCGGCACGTTCTCGGGCTTGAACCGCGCCGCGCCCGCGCCCCATGAATACCGGCGGCTCTCCCACCCGCCGGTGACGTTTGCCCAGGAGAAGCTGAAAGTGGAGGAGCGCATGCCCGCCGCGCGCGCCTTCATCCGCGACCACAAGCTCAACGAATTCTTTGAAGGCGACCTCTCCGATATCGGCATCGTCGTCATGGGCGGGCTTTACAACGGGCTGATGCGCGCGTTGATGCGCTTGGGATTGGCCGATCTCTACGGCGAAACCCGCATTCCGATCTATTGCCTCAACGCGGTCTATCCGCTGGTGCCGGAAGAGGTGCGGAGTTTCTGCGCGGGAAAAAGAGCCGTTCTTGTCGTGGAAGAGGGGCATCCCGATTACATCGAAAGCCAGATCAACGTCGAGCTCCGCCGCGCCGATCTCAACACCAGGATTTTCGGCAAGGGCCTGCTGCCCATGGCCGGCGAATATACCTCCGAGGTGATGCTCCAGGGCCTCGCCGCTTTCCTGGCCGAGACAAGGCCCGCGGGGGTGGACGCCGGAGTCATCGGCAAGTTCGTGGGCCAATTGGTCGAGCGCAAGCGCGCGGCCGCCGAGGATGCGGGCGCGTTGCCGGCGCGTCCCCCCAATTTCTGCACCGGCTGTCCCGAGCGTCCGGTCTTCAGCGCCATCAAGCTCGTGCAGCGCGAGACCGGCCCGACCCATATCAGCAGCGATATCGGCTGCCATTCCTTCGCGACATTCGCCCCCTTCAATCTGGGCAATTCCATTTTGGGCTACGGCATGAGCCTCGCGGCGGCGGCCGGGGTCGGGCCCAACATCGACAAGCGGTCCATCTCCATCATGGGCGATGGCGGCTTCTGGCATAACGGCATGATCACCGGCGTCGCCTCGTCGCTCTTCAACAACGGCGACGGCGTGCTGATCGTGATGCAGAACGGCTACGCCTCGGCCACAGGATTGCAATACGTGCCGTCGAGCCACGCGCATCGCAGCGGCTCGACCACCGGCGTCGATATCGAGCGCACGCTCAAGGCGCTCGGCGTCAAATGGCTCAAGACCATCCGCTCCTACAGCGTCGCGACCATGGTCAAAACCTTGCGCGAGGCGATGAACACCAAGACCAAGGGGCTGAAGGTCATCATCGCCGACGGCGAGTGCCAGCTCGCGCGCCAGCGCCGCGTGCGCGCCGACGACTCATCGCGCCTCGCCAAGGGCTTGCGCGTGGTCAAATCGCGCTACGGCGTCGACGATGCCATCTGCACCGGCGACCATTCCTGCATCCGGCTCTCGGGCTGTCCCTCGCTCACGGTCAAGCCCAACCCCGATCCGCTCCGCACCGACCCGGTGGCGAGCGTGATCGAAAGCTGCGTCGGTTGCGGCCTCTGCGGCGAGGTGGCCCATGCCGCGGTTTTGTGCCCCTCCTTCTATCGCGCCGAGTTGACGCGCAACCCGCATGCGTGGGAAATCCGGCTCGACCGCTTGCGGCAACGCACCCTATCCTGGCTCGGCGCCTTCGAAGCCGCGCCGGCAAAAGCGCCGTGACCGGTCCGGACCGTCCGGTGACGCTGCTCATCGCCGCGCTTGGCGGCGAGGGCGGCGGTGTGCTCACCAACTGGATCATCGGCGCAGCATGTTCGCTGGGCTTTCCGGCGCAAAGCACCTCCATTCCCGGCGTGGCGCAGCGCACCGGCGCCACGACCTATTACATCGAGATATTGCCCGTGCCGGTGGCGAAGCTCGGGGGCAAGCGCCCGATCCTGGCGCTCACTCCGGGCCTCGGCGAGGTCGACGTGCTGCTGGCGAGCGAGCTTGCCGAAACCGCGCGCGCGGTTTCCGCCGGCTTCGTCACCCAAGACCGCACCGGGGTCATCGCCTCGACCAGCCGCTCCTATCTCATGCCCGAGAAGACCGCGATGGGCGACGGCCGGCTCCCCGGCGAACATCTGTTGCAGGTGATCGAAAGCCATGCGCGCGCCAGCCTGATCCTCGACATGGAGGATCTGGCCAAATCCGCGGGCTCGATGGTGAACGCGGTGATGCTGGGCGCGCTCGCGGGATCCGGCTTGTTGCCGATCCCGGCGGAAAGCTTCGAGGCCGCGATCCGGGCCGAGGGCAAGGCGGCGGAAAGCAATCTGCGCGGGTTCCGCGCCGGGCTTCAGGCCGCGCAAGCGGGAATGAGCGATTCCCCGCGCCAGCCCGAGAAACGCTGGCGCGCGACCAGGCCTTCGCTCGCCCAGCTCGAAGCTCGCGCCGGGGCGCTGCCCGAAGAAGCGCGCGCCTTCGCGGTCGAGGGCGTGCGCCGCCTCGCCGATTACCAGGACCTGGCTTACGCCAAGCTCTATCTCGACCGGCTCGAAGCCATCGCCGCCGCCGACCAGGCCGCCGGACTGGAGGGCAAGCTGCTCGCCTCGGTTGCGCGCCATCTGGCGGTGCGCATGTCCTTCGAGGACGTGATCCGCGTGGCGCAGGTGAAAGCCGATCCGGCGCGACTGGCGCGCATCCGCCGCGAGGCCGGCGCCGGGCCCGGCGACAAGGTCGCGATCTACGAATTCTTCAAGCCCGGCATCGAGGAGATGTGCTCCATCCTGCCGCCGCTTGTGGCCCGCCCCATCCTCTATCTCTCTGAAAAGCGCGGCTGGCTCGGCCGGGCCTATTGGGGCATGGAAATCCAAACCACCTCGGTTTCAGGATATCTGCGCATGAAGGCGCTCGCTTCCTTGCGCCCGTTGCGGCGCTGGAGCCACCGCTTCCGCGAGGAGAACCGCGAGATAGCGTCCTGGCTGGGATTGGTCGCCGAGGCGGCTTCCCTGTCGCCCGCTCTGGCGCTCGACGTGGCGCAATGCGCCAATCTCATCAAGGGCTATGGCGACACCTTCAAGCGCGGCATGGCGAGCTACCGTGCCATCGCCGAGCGTATCGTCCGGCCCGCGCTGAAACGCCGCCTGCCGGCCGAGCTCGCTTCCGACGCGGTGGCGAGCGCCTATGCCGCGGCGCTCGCCGATCCCGAGGGCGAAAGCCTGGCCCGCACGATCGCCGCGGTCGAGAAGCGCGGCATGCTGGCCGCGGCGGCGGAGTAGCTCACACTATCTTCGTCACGGCTTCCGCCTTCACTTCGTCGGTCCAGACCGTGAATTTCGCGAGCTTGTTGGGGGCGAAGGTGGTCGAGATGGCGACATCGGCGGCGTCGCGCCCGCGCGCGATCAGCACCTTGCCGATGCGCGGCACGTTGTAGCGGGGATCGAAGGCGTGCCACTGGCCGCCGATATAGGCCTCGATCCAGGCCGAGAAATCCATCGGCTCGCCGGGCGGCGGCGTCACGCCGAAATCGCCGAGATATCCCGTGCAGTACCGCGCCGGAATGTTCATGCAGCGGCAGAAGGCTATCGCCAGATGCGCGAAATCGCGGCAAACCCCCGTGCGTTCGGTATAGGCGTCCCAGGCGGATTTGGTGGGCCGCGCATGGTGATAGCCGAAGGCGACATGGGAATGGACGAAATCGCAGATCGCCTGGACGCGCGCCCATCCCGGTTTGGTCGCGGCGAAAAGCGCCTCGGCGGTCTTGTCGAGCCGGTCGATGTCGCAATAGCGCGAGGGGAGCAAAAACGTCAGGCACTCCTCGGGCAAATCCTGCACCGGATGCTGCAATGCCCCGGGCACGGCCGGATCCGGCAATCCTGAGTCGTTTACCACGCCGTCAGCCGTGATCCGCAACCTTCCCGGCGGAGCGAGGATGCGGCTGCATAAATTGCCGAACGGGTCGCGATAAGCCGCGATCGCAACGTGCGGGTCGGTGATCATGGCATCGGGAACGACGAGGTCGAGAACGCGGCTTGCATGGACGGCGAGCATCAGGATCATCGGCGTCGGCTGCGGGCACTCATAGATCAGTTCGTAGCCGACGCGGATACGCATGACTCGGTTCTTCGCTGCCCCTCTGGCCCTGCGCCCCTTCCGCGCAGGATTCGCGTCCAGCATAGAACGGATTTGCGCCGCGGCGCAAAAACTTTGCCGCCGCGTCCCGCGGCCTTCCGCTGGCTGATTTCCGGGCATAGACGCGGCCCGTTAAGGGCATTGCTTTTTCGGAACGGAAAGCGCGGAGTATCGCCATGAAACGCGGGAAAACATCCGCCCGGCGCAAGAAATTGGTTCGGGCCGAACATATGTTCGAGGCCGACCACGACGAGGCCGCGTTCGAAAAACGGATGAAGAAGATCGCCCGGACGAAGCCGGGACCGAAACCCAAAGCCGGGCGCAAGCGGAAGAAGAAATAACCGCCTGGCTCTCTAGGGAGCGAAATCCGGTAAACCGGGAAAGAACAGAAAGAAAAAAGGGGCCACCGGCCCCCTCGTGATTTCTAAATCCGGTTCCTGCCGTTAGCGCCGGTCGCGCCATGTGCCGCGGTCGTAGCCGCCGTAACAGCAGCCGCCGCTGTAATAGACGCCGCCGCCGTAATAGCCCGGGCCGCCGCCGTAATAGGGGCCGGGTTCGGGCCCCCACACGCAGGCGGAGAGCGCCATCGCCGCCAAAGCCAGAACAACAATCGGTTTCAGTTTCATGGTGGTCTCCACAATCGAGTTCCGCCATTGGCCTAGGGGCGGTCGACGAAGGGACGGCCGCGGCGCGGCCGCCCTTCCTATCCGGTGTTAGTGGACGGCGATGTCGACGACGCGGTTTTCCTTGGCCGCGGTCTCATCGGGCGTCGGCATGTTTTGCCGCTTCTCGCCGGTCCAGCGCGTCTCGACCCGGTCCATCGATATCTTGCCGTTGTAGACGATCATGTCGCGCACGTCGTCGGCGCGCTTATGCGACAGATGCATGTTGAAATCCTTGGTGCCAACCGTGTCGGTCCTGCCGATGATGGTCACCATCGCGGCGGGGTTATGCTGGAGGTAAGCGACCACGTCCTTGACGGTCCGCTTGCCCTTGGAGTCGAGGACATGGCTGCCGCTATCGAAACTGACGGTGTACCAGGTGGCGTTCGGGCCGGGCGCGTGCGGCGGCGGGTTTGACGCGACCGGAGTTTGCTGGGCGCAGGCGCCGAGCAATAAAACCGCGCCGACTACGGCAAGTTGGCGCCATGAGATTGTGCGTCGTGACATTGGTGTCTCCATGATGGTTGGCTCTGCTCCGCCGGATTTCGCGAAAATTGGCGCTTCGCTAAAGCGCCGCGCGTTCGCGTCGATAGTCGAGACCATAGCGGGCGATGGCGCGGTTACGGCAGCTTCGGAAACTACCTAGCCCGTTTCCGCGTTGAGTAGTTTCCGAGGCTGCCGGTTTTGCCCGGTTGCTCGCTAGAGTCGGTCGGTCATGCCTGAATTTCAGCCCATGGGAGCGGCAAGATGAATATCTTCACCATCATTGGCGTCATTGTCGTGGTCCTGTTTGTCGCCGGTTATTTCGGGCTGCGCTGACCGGTCACGGCCTTGAGCCGCGCCGGTCGATATCGATCGCGATCGAATCGTAAAACCAAAGCGGGAAACTGAAAACTGGCGGACCCGACACGATTCGAACGTGCGACCTCTGCCTTCGGAGGGCAGCGCTCTATCCAGCTGAGCTACGGGTCCGTTACGGCGGAGGATAGGCGGCAAGCCCGGCCCGGCGCAAGGCGGTGGGCAGGCTCCATAATCAGCGCGATTGCCCATTAAGCCAATTTTGGCGACACTAGGGATAACGGGCCATTTGAGCCCGGCAAAAGGGAGGGGAAAATGCGCGCACTCAAACGGATTCTGTCGGCCGCCTTGGCGGCGGCCGCGATGCTCACCATGCTGGCGGCCGCCACCGCCAAGGCCGACACCGTCACGGTCGGTATTCTGCTGCCTTATTCCGGGCCCTTCGCCCGGCTCGCCGACACCATGCAGAAGGCGATCGACCTCTACGTCAAACAGCACGGCGACAGCGCCGGCGGCAACCAGATCGTGCTCCTGAAGCGCGACACCACCGGCCCCAACCCCGACACCGCCAAGCGCCTGGCGCAGGAGCTCATCACCCGCGACAAGGTGCAGATGCTCACCGGCCTGGTCTTCACCCCGAACGCGCTCGCGCTCGCGCCCGACATCACCGAGGCCAAGATCCCGACCGTGATCATGAACGCGGCGACCGCCATCATCACCACCAAGTCGCCCTATTTCGCCCGCGTCTCGCTCACGCTGCCGCAAACCACCGAAATCTTCGCCAAATGGGCCGCGACCAAGGGCGGCCTGAAGCAAGCCTATACCGGGGTCAGCGATTACGGCCCCGGCTACGACGCCGAGGCCTCGTTCAAGCTCGCCTTCACCGCGGCCGGCGGCACCATCGTCGATAGCGTTCGCTTCCCGCTGATGAACCCCGATTTCGCGCCCTTCCTCCAGCGCGTGCTCGATAAGAAGCCGCAGGCGCTCTACGTCTTCATCCCCGGCGGTCCGCAGCAGGTGTCCATGGTCAAGACCTTCCACGATCTGGGATTGGACAAGGCGCATATCCGGCTTTTGCCCAGCGAGGAGGTGGCCGACGAGGCGGATGAGCAGAACCTGCCGCCCACCGCCGCCGGCATCACCACCGCCATGCACTACACCATGCAGCACAAATCGGCGGCGAATCAGGATTTCATCAAGGCCTGGCACGACGCCTACGGCGCCGACAATGACCCCGACTTCTTCGCGGTCGGCGCCTATGACGGCATGGCGTTGATCTACGAGACCGTCGCCAAGCTCAACGGCAAGATCGATGGCGACGCCGCGATGGCGGTGATCAAGGGCTGGAAGCATGAAAGCCCGCGCGGGCCGATCATGATCGATCCCGAAACCCGCGACATCGTGCAGAACGTCTATATCTGCCGGATCGAGAAAATCAACGGCCGCTTCGCCAATGTCGAGATCGCAACCTATCCGATGGTCAAAGACCCCTGGAAGGAACGGAATAAGTAATCTTCGTCCTTCGACGGGTCCGGGAACAATAACAAACGGCCGGCGTCACTGCCGGCCGTTTGCCTTCGCCGCGCGGATTTAAATCTTAGTGATGCTCGGGCTCGCCGTTGCCATGCTCCGGCGGCGCGCCGCCGCCATGGCCCGCGGGCGGGGCCCCGCCGCCCGGCGGATGCGGCGCGGGTGCCGGGTGCGGCGCTGCGGCCGGGTGTGGCGCGGGCGGGCGGGCGCTGGTGATGCCCGGGCCGGTGAAGGTGGCGGGGCGCTGCGTCGCCGCCACCGGCGGCCTGCCGTGATTGATCGCGGCGGGCGCGGTCCGGATGGTGGCCGCCTGGGTTTCGTGCTGCACCTGGAGCGCATGCGCCGGCTGGTGCGGCTCGCTCGCGGCCCGGGTCTCGTCGGGGCCGGGGCGCGCGGATGTGCCATGCGCCGATCCGGCGAAACTCACGCGCGCATGGCTGTCGGAGACGTCCCTGCGGTAGGAATGGGCCACGCGGGTCCGGCCGAAATTATGCACGGCGCCGTTGTAGAAGAAGAAGCCGCCCTGCCAATAGCCGCCGTCATATCCCGAGCCGTAATAGCCGAAGCCGTAATCGACGCCGCCGTAGAATCCGACCGTCGGCCCCCAATAACCGGGGTTCCAGACATAGACGCCGTCGGTGAAGGCCCAATAACCCGGCGTCCACAGCAGGCCCGGCGCGGGCGGCAGCACCCAGGTGCCAGGCACCCAATAAAAGCCGCTCGGCGCCCAGGCCCAATAGCCCGGCGTGAAGATGTAGCCGTCATCCGGGAGCGGCGGTTCGGCATAGACCGGCAAGGGCGGCGGGGCGATGTCGACCGAGATGCCGGCCACGAATTGAGCACGGCCGGGCGCGGGCCAAGTCAGCACCAGGCACAGCAAAATGAGGGGCATGAGACGGGGGATCGCGTGCGGCACGGCCATGACAATATCCTCCCTCGGGTTTCCGTCCGTTCTTAGCATGCCGCCGGACTTTGTCGCCATTGCGGCACCATTGCGGAAAATACTCATTACGAGCCGGGGGGTCTCGGAGGGTCTCTCAGGGGTTCCGGGCCGTCACGATTGGCGGATTGACATCCGCGCCCGAGGGCAGCGGGGCCTTCGGGTGCAGCATCCAGCTCCGCATGTCGGCGATCACCAGCTTGCCTTCCAGATCGCGCGACAGCATGTGGTATCCGTTGCTGTAATAGGCGATGCGCCGCCGCCCTATCCCCGCCGGCGGCAGGCTCGCTATGAATTCCCGCACCGGCGTTTCGGGGATTATCTCGTCGCGCCCGCCATAGAGCAGGAGCGATTTCTCGTCGAATTTCGGCCCCGATTCGTAGGCGAGCCCCATCAGATCGACCAGTCCGCTGATGGTGTCGACGCGCGTCTCCTTGATCACCACCGGGTCGCGCCCGAGCGCGCGCAGCATCTCGATATTGTCCGAGGCAAGGATGTTGAGGCTCGATCCGCTCAAGGTCCATCCCGGCGCCAGGTGATAGCTCATCCACAACGCCGCGCGCTCGAACACGTTCATGTTGGCGCGGCCCCACACCGCCGGCGCCATCAGGATATAGCCGTCGGCCGTGGGCTTCTCCGCGCCGGCGGTTCCCGCGGCGCCGATGATCACCACCGCCGCGCCCATGCTCTCGCCGACGATGTAGAGCGGCGCGCCGGGATAGCGCGCCTTCAAAAGCCGGCTCGCCTCGGCCATGTCCTGCGCCATGCGCCGGGCGCCGGCCCAGCGGCCGCGCAAGGGGGCCCAGCCGAATCCGCGCTGGTCATAGGCATAGGTGGCGATCCCGGCGCTTTCCCATTCCGTGCCCGGCCCCTCGAAGGCGTTGGAATAATCGTTGAAGCCGTGCAGCGCCAGCACCACCGCCTTGACCGGACCCTGGGGCAGCCAGGCGCGCATCGGCAACCGCGCGCCGTCATCGGCGATGAAGGTGCCGCCTTCGAGTCGGGCCTCGCCCGCCTTCTCATGGGAAAAACCGTCGCGGGATTGCTGGTCGTGCATGCTCATGCCACCTTGACCGGCGCAGCCTGTCAGAAGAATAGCGAGCGTCCAAGCGAGAATCCGAATCGGGTCTGCGCTCATTTCCCGGCCCCATGGCCCGGCCCCGTGCCGGTCAAGCGCAGGAATATGTCCTCGAGATCGGTCTCCTTGCTCGAGACGTCGCGGATGGCGAGCCCGGCCGCTTCCACCGCGGCCAGGACGTCGCCCACCCGCGCATGGCTCGGCTTGTAGCGGAACAATATCCGCTCGGGCCCGTCGAGCTTCAGCCCAAGCCCCGCCAATCCCGGCGGCAAGGATGCCGCCGGGTTCACCAGCGACAGCGTCAAGAGCTTCTCGTCGATCTTGGCCAGGAGCGCCTGCGTGGTGTCGCAGGCCACCACGCGCCCCTGGTCGATGATGGCGATGCGCCCGCACAGCTCCTGCGCCTCGTCGAGATAATGGGTGGTGAGCAGCACGGTGGTGCCCGAGGCGGCGAGCGATTGGATGTTGGTCCAGAGCTGGCGGCGCAATTCCACGTCCACCCCGGCGGTGGGCTCGTCCAGCACCAGCACCGGCGGCGAATGCACCATCGCCTTGGCCATCATCAGGCGCCGCCGCATGCCGCCCGAGAGCGAGCGCGCCATCGATTCCGCCTTGTCGGTGAGGCTCATAAGCGCGAGCAGCTCCTCGGTGCGCCGCTCGGCCTTGGGCACGCCGTAGAACCCGGCCTGCACGCCCAACAGCTCGCGCGGCGTGAAAAAGGAATCGATGTTCACTTCCTGCGTCACCACGCCGATGGCGGCGCGCGCGTTGCGGGGGTCGCGGTCGATGTCGATGCCCCACACCTTGGCGGTGCCCGAGGTCTTGATGACGAGCCCGGCCAGGATGTTGATGAGCGTCGATTTGCCCGCGCCGTTGGGGCCGAGCAGGCCGAAAATCTCGCCGCGCCGAATCGAAAGATCGACGCGGTCGAGCGCCAGCCGCTCGGCGCCGCCGCCGCGATAGATCTTGGTCAGGCCCTCGAGCTCGACCGCCAGACCGGGCTCGGACCGGCCCGAAGCGTTTCCATGACTGGTCATTGATTGTGCCGGAGGAATGCGTATCATCCGCGCCGCGCGCGGGTCAACAAGCCACCCGCGGCGCCTATGGGTCATATCGGGGCAGCATGATGGCTTTCGAGACCGTCGAGACCGATCAGGACACCGCCGCCTGCGACGGCAATGGCGCGGGGCCGGGCGGCCATCCCAAGGTCTATCTCAATCTCCTGCCCGCGGGCCGGATCGAATGTCCCTATTGCTCGCGGATTTTCGTGAAAAGGCCGGCAGGAAAGCCTCCCCAGAAACAAGCCGGCCACTGACCCCGTGGCCCGGCCCAAGCACGTCTATCTGATCGACGGCTCCGGTTTCATCTTCAGGGCCTACCACGCCATGCCGCCCCTGACCCGGCCCGACGGCACGCCGGTGGGCGCGGTGCTGGGCTTCACCAACATGTTGTTGAAGCTCCGCCAGGAAACCGAGGCCGATCACATCGCGGTGGTGTTCGACGTCGCGCGCAAGACCTTCCGCGACCGGATTTATCCCGCCTACAAGGCCAATCGGCCCGCCCCGCCGGATGATCTCATTCCCCAGTTTGCTTTGGTCCGGGAAGCGACCGACGCCTTTTCCATCTGCCGCATCGAGCAGGAGGACTTCGAGGCCGACGATCTGATCGCGACCTATGCGCGCGAGGCGGTGAAAGAGGGGGCCAAGGTCACCATCGTCTCCTCCGACAAGGATCTGATGCAGCTCGTCAACGACAAGGTCGAGATGTGGGATCCGATGCGCGAGCGCCCGATCCGCGCCAATGAGGTGAAGGAGAAATTCGGCGTCGGCCCCGACAAGGTGATCGACGTGCAGGCGCTGTGCGGCGACAGCGTCGATAACGTGCCGGGCGTGCCCGGCATCGGCGTCAAGACCGCCGCCGAGCTCATCAACCAATACGGCGATCTCGAAACCCTCTTGAAAAAGGCGGGCGAGATCAAGCAGCCCAAGCGCCGCCAGACGCTTTTGGACCACGCCGAGGATGCGCGCATCTCCAAGAAACTCGTCACCCTCGACGACCATGTGAAGTTGCCCTGCAAGCTTGCCGAACTCGAAGCCAAGCCCATCGATCCCGAAAGACTCGGCGCTTTCCTGCGCGCGCAGAATTTCAAAAGCCTGTTGAACCGGCTTGCGGGCAAGCTCGGCGATGCCGCCAAAGCCCAGCATGAACCCAAAACCGGGGCCAAGCCGGCGGCCAAGGAACCGGCATTCGAGCCGCCCGAACCGACGCCGTCCTACGCGCCCGCCTCCGCCAAGGGCCCTTCGCCCGATGCGCCCGCCGATCTTGCCAAGGCGAAGCAGCATTACGAGCTGGTGCAAGACCTCGCTCACCTTGATCGCTGGATATCGGAAGCCACGTCCTTGGGCGCGGTCGCGGTCGATACCGAAACGACATCGCTCGACGCCTCGCTCGCCGAGCTGGTGGGCGTGTCGCTGGCCATCGAGCCGGGCCGCGCCTGTTACGTGCCCCTGGGTCATGTCGCGGGCGGCGGGCAGGGCGCGCTCGATCTCGGCGGAGACGCCAAGGAGCCGAAACGCAAGTCCGAAGCGCCGAAGCAAGTCCCCTTGAAAGCCGCGCTCGCGAAATTGAAGCCGCTCCTGGAAGACGAATCCGTCCTCAAGATCGGCCAGAACATCAAATACGACATCGAGGTGCTGGCGCGTTACGGCATCAAGGTTTCGCCGATCGATTGCACCATGTTGATCTCTTTCGTGCTCGAAGCGGGCCTGCACGGCCACGGGCTCGACGAGCTCGCCAAGCTCCATTTCGGCCACGACACCATCAAATACAAGGACGTGGCCGGCAGCGGTAAGAACCACACCGGCTTCGCCGCCGTGGAACTGACCAAGGCGCGCGACTACGCCGCCGAGGACGCCGATTACACGCTGCGCCTTCACCGCCTATTGAAGCCGCGCCTTCTGGCCGGCCATCATCTCGCTTTTTACGAAACCATCGAGCGCGCCATGCCCGAAGTGGTCTCGCAAATGGAAGCCTATGGCATAAAGGTGGATGTCGAACAGCTGCGCCGCGCCTCGGAGGATTTCGCCAAGCGCATGGGGGAGCTTGAAATCGAAATCCACAAGCTCGCCGGTCACCCCTTCAACATCGCCTCGCCGCAGCAGCTCGGCAAGGTGCTCTTTGATGAGCTAAAGCTTTCCTCGGGCCGCAAGACCAAGACCGGCGCCTATGGCACCGACGCCGACGTGCTGGAGGAATTGGCGTCCGAACACGCTCTCCCCGCCCGGGTGCTCGACTGGCGGCAACTCTCGAAGCTCAAATCCACCTATGCCGACGCGCTGATGGCGCAGATCAATCCCAAGACCGGCCGCGTCCATACCAGTTACTCTCTGGCCGGGGCGTCAACGGGCCGGCTCGCCTCGACCGACCCCAATCTCCAGAACATCCCGGTCCGGACCGAGGAAGGGCGCAAGATCCGCCACGCCTTCATCGCCGAGAAGGGCCATGTGCTGCTCTCGGCCGATTACAGCCAGATCGAGCTGCGCCTCGCCGCCCATGTGGCCGATGTCGCGGCGCTCAAGGACGCTTTTGCCAAGGGCATCGACATCCACGCCGCCACCGCGGCCGAGGTGTTCGGCGTGCCGGTCAAGGGCATGGACCCCAATCTCCGCCGCCGCGCCAAGGCGATCAATTTCGGCATCTTGTACGGCATCAGCGCCTTTGGATTGGCGGGCCAGATCGACGTGCCCCAGGCCGAGGCGGCGCAATACATCAAGGCCTATTTCCAGCGCTTCCCCGGCATCCGCGACTACATGGAGCAGACCAAGCTCTTCGCGCGCGAGCACGGCTATGTCGAAACCATTTTCGGGCGGCGCTGTTATCTGCGCGGCATCAAGGATCCGAACCCCTCGGTGCGCGGTTTCTCCGAGCGCGCCGCCATCAACGCGCCCTTGCAGGGCGCCGCCGCCGACATCATCAAGCGCGCCATGCGCCGCATACCGCCCGCGCTCGATAAGGCGGGGTTGAGCGCGCGCATGCTGTTGCAGGTGCATGACGAACTCGTCTTCGAGGTCGCGGATAAAGAAGTCAAGGAAACGGCGGCGCTCGTGAAACGGGTGATGGAGGGTGCCGCCTCGCCGGTGGTCGAGCTTTCCGTGCCCCTTGTCGTGGATACGGGCTCGGCCAAGCACTGGGATGAGGCGCACTAATCCCCATGCGCAAGACACTCTTCTGGATCGGCCTTCTCGCGCTCTTGGTGGGCGTAATCTGGATCGGGCAGGGGACGGGATATTTCCCCTATCCGCGCGAGAGCTTCATGATCGATGAAACGCCCTGGGCCTGGCGGGGATTGGCGCTCGCCGTTGCGGGTTTGGTCGCAATCGTGGTGTCGCGCAGGCGGCCTCGCGGCTGAGTAGTTTCCGAAGCTGCTGCCCCCGTCCCGGGCTTGATACCGTCGCTTTGACAATTAAATCGCATGTCAAAGGAGGGAACTATGCCCCTATTGCAATTGGTTATCGTGTTGGGCGTCATCGGCGTGCTGCTCTATGTCGTCAACAACTACATACCGATGGACGGCAAGATCAAAAGCATCCTGAACGCCGTCGTGGTCGTCGGCGTCGTCATCTGGCTGCTCCAGGCTTTCGGCCTGATGACGCAGCTCGAGAATTTCCGCATCGGATAAGGCGCGCGCCGGAATTAAATCGGGGACCGGCGCCGCATGGCTCGGTCCCGTTTTCGCCCGATGAAAAATCCGCTTCAAGCCCCCTGGCCAAAACCGGGGTTGCCTTGCGTCGCCGGGCGGCATTTTAGACAAATGATGCGCGTTCAAGGACCGGAAATCTTAACACCGGCTTAATTGATTCGGCAGAGGCTGGCCCCATGAAATCCAACGCGTTCAATGTCGAGCGCGTTCAATCGCCGCTCAACTGGAGAAATTCCCATGAACACGATCTTGAAGCTTTTCCGTGACGAGTCCGGCGCGACCGCCATCGAGTATGGCCTGATCGCCGCTCTCGTCGCCGTCGTCATCGTCACCGCTTTGACGACCGTCGGCACCAACCTGAAGTCCACCTTCAACACCGTCGCGACCAACCTGTAGCCGACCTCGGTGCCTGGAGCGCTGAAAGAAAATCCCCGGTCCGCGGACTGGGGATTTTTTTACGTCTGAAGCGCGCTTGGGCCGCGCGCCCCGGGCCCGCTCGGTTTATTTGAGGAAAGCCGCGACCGATCCGACATCGGCGTCGAAGCGGGCAAAGTCGCCCGGGGCCAGCACGAAGCTGAAGGTGCCACCCTTGTCGTTGATCGTGAACTGCACCCCCGGCCCGGCCGACACCGTCAGCAGCGAGAGATAGTCCGTATTGGTCTCCTTGTACGAGCCGACGAACTGGAACGAGCCCGACTGCGTGTTTTCCGCCTTCCGCCAGAGCGCGACGAAAGAGGCCCATTCGCCCGGGCCGAAGGTGATCGACACCTTGTGCGCGATCCCGAGGAGCGCGCCCTTTTCGTTGTCCCGCCGGAAGGTGCCGATATCGAAGGAATTATCGCCCGCGGTGTAGTGCCCGACGATGGTGAGGTCCGCCCGGGCCTGAACGGGCGGCAGCAGAAGCGCCGCCAGCAAGGCCGCCACGACAAAGCGCCGTTTCATTTCGATCCCCCTGGTTCGTCCCGTCCATCTTACCCGCGAATACCGTGGCCGCCACCTTCTCCGCTATCCCTTCAGCCACGCCTTCAAATATTCCTCGACCGCCTGGTATTCGCCATTGGCCGCGATCAATCCCACATAGCCGTCGGGGCGGATGAGATAGAAGCCGTTGACGTAATCGTCGCCCGGCAGGGTGGGCAGATATTTCACCGCGGGCGCGAAGCGTTGGGCCAGGTCGCGCCCGGCGGTCTCGTCGGCGCCGGATGAGAGGAAGGTGAACCCGCCGGGGTCGAGCGCGTCGAAGAGCCGCGCGCGTCCCCCGCCCAACAAAACCAGCTCGGCATCGGGCGCGCGGTCGCCCGGCGTCAACCCGCCCTTCGGCGCGCCCTGGGTTCCCCGGCTGAGCGCGCTTTTAGGATAGGCGATGTCGAGCTCGGTCATGGCGCCGGCGAAGAGACGGCGGAATTTCGGCAGCTTCATCAAAAGCCACGCCGTGACGTTGCGCAGCATCCGTCCCGGCCGGTTGCGGATGGTGGCGATTCGCGTCAGCCGCGTCGCGTTCCGGAGCACCATCGCGCCCACCATCCCGCGCTCGCTTGCATAGCTGTCGAGCAACGCCTCGGGCAATTTGCCCTTCGCGACAAGCGCCAGCTTCCAGCCCAGGTTGAAGGCGTCTTGCATGCCGGTGTTCATGCCCTGGCCGCCCGCCGGGCTGTGGATATGCGCGGCGTCGCCCACCAGGAAAACCCGGCCTTTGCGGTAATCCTTCACCTTGCGTTCGTTGATGCGGAAAAAGGAAAGCCAGGCCGGGTCGAAGGCCACCATCCCGCCCGGGCCGCGCCGGTCGAGAAACCCCTGGATATGATCGAGGGTCGCGGGCACATTTTCCGAGGGCGGCGGCGCGGCCTTGCCCCAATCGGCGATGATGCGATAGCGCCCCTCGCGCATCGGGAAAATCGCCAGCACGCCCTCGCCGTGCCAGAACATGAGCAGCTCGCCCGGATCAGGATGGTTCCTGAGCTTCACGTCGCCCAGCATCCACACGCCTTGCTCCGAAACCCCGTTGAAGGTGAAGCCGAGCTTGTGGCGAACGATGCTGTGCGCGCCGTCGCAGCCGAGCAGGTAATCGGCATTGACGCTCTCGCTCTTGCCGTCGGCGCGGCGCAAATTGGCGGTCACGCCCCCGGCGCTCGCGGTGAAATCGGTCAGTTCCACGGCGCGCTCGACCTTGACGCCGAGGCGCGCGAGATGTTCCTCGAGCAGCCTTTCGGTCTCGCTTTGCGGCACGAACAGCGCGAAGGGATAAGGCGTTTTGACGCTCTCGAAGCCGATATTGGCGAGCTTGCGCCGGCCCGCGTAAAGCCGGGCCGAGGTAATCTTCCGCCCCGAAGCGAGGAACGCGTCATCGGCCCCGGCGAAGCGCAGCAATTCCATGGTGCGCGGCCACACCACCAGCGCTTTCGACAGCTCGGTGCGCGCGCCCGCTTTCTCGACAATGCGGCAGGAAACGCCCCGGCGGGCAAGCTCCACCGCCATGGTGAGCCCGACCGGGCCCGCGCCCGCCACCAACGCCGTCAACTTGGCCATGGCCCCTAGTGTGGCGGCAGGGATGCGGGCCAAGCAAGCGCCGCGTCATAGGCGGCGCCTTCATCCCCGCCAAAAGAAGGGGCCGGAGCGGTCGCCCCGCCCCGGCCCTTATCTTTCGCCAAGCGCATCGGCTCAGGCGGCGGGACGGATCGCCGCGGCTTTCACCTCGGTGCCGACATAGGGCTCGTATTGCTTGAAGTTCTTCTCGAAGCTGTGGGTCAGCTTCTTCGCGGTCTCGTCATACGAGCTCTTATCCGACCAGGTATTGCGCGGGTTCAGCACATTGGCCGGAATGTCGCCGCAGCTCTCGGGCACCGCCAGGCCGAAGATCGGGTCCTTCTTCACCGGCGCATTCTTGAGAGATCCTGCCAGCGCCGCGCTAACCAGCGCGCGGGTATGGGCGATCTTCATGCGCGAGCCCACGCCATAGGCGCCGCCCGACCAGCCGGTGTTGACGAGCCAGCAGGTTGCCTTCTGCTTGGCGATGCGCTCGCCCAGCATCTTGGCGTAGACCGAGGGGTGACGCGGCATGAACACCGCGCCGAAACAGGTCGAGAAGGTCGCCTGCGGCTCGTTGCCGAGGCCCTTCTCGGTGCCGGCGACGCGCGCCGTGTAGCCCGAGAGGAAATGATACATCGCCTGTTCGGGGGTGAGCTTCGATATGGGCGGCAGCACGCCGAAGGCGTCGGCCGTCAGCATGATGACGTTGTCGGGATGGGGTGCCAGGCCGGTCTCGCTCATATTCGGGATGAAATCGACCGGATAGCAGGCGCGCGTGTTCTCGGTGAGGCTGCCGTCGTTCAAATCGGGGAACCGCGAGGCCTGGTCGATCACCACGTTTTCGAGCACGGTGCCGAAGCGGAAGATGGTGTTGTAGATTTCGGGCTCGGCCTGGGCCGAAAGGTTGATGCACTTGGCGTAGCAGCCGCCCTCGAAATTGAACAAGCCCTTCTGGCTCCAGCCATGCTCGTCGTCGCCAATGAGCGTGCGCGTCGAATCGGCCGAAAGCGTGGTCTTGCCGGTGCCGGAGAGGCCGAAGAAGATCGCGGCGTCGCCCTTGGGGCCGACATTGGCCGAGCAATGCATCGGCAACACGTCCTTGGCCGGCAGCATGTAGTTCAAATAACCGAACACCGATTTCTTGATCTCGCCTGCGTATTCGGTGCCGCCGATCAGCACCAGCTTCTTGGCGAAATTGACGAAGATGAAGGTGTCGGAGCGGATGCCGTCCACCTCATGCTGCGCGAAGAAATGCGGCGCGTGCAGGATGGTGAAATCCGGCACGTGACTTTTCAGCTCCTCGGCCTTGGGGCGGATGAACATGTTGCGCGCGAAAAGCGCGTGCCACGCGCTCGGCGTCGCCACCCGCACCTTCAGCCTATAGGCCGGGTCGGCGCCGCAATGGAGGTCCTGCACGAACATCTCGCGGCCCTGGTAATAGGACAGGATGCGGCGGTGCAGGCTGTCGAATGTGGCTTCCGGCAATTTCTGATTGGTCGCGTTCCAGTCGATGTCGCCTTTGCTCGAGGCTTCCTCGACGATGTATTTGTCCTTGGGCGTGCGGCCGGTGAAGGCGCCGGTGCGCGCCACGAAAGAGCCGCCCGCGCCCAATTGCCCTTCGCCCCGGCGGATCGCGTGCTCGTACAGGATCGGCACCGACAGATTCCAATGCTCGGCGGCCAGGCGGCGGAAGCCCTGTTCGTGGAGGCCGAAGCTCGACGGGAATCCATGGACGGATTGGGCGGCGTCTTTCAAAAGAATGTCTCCTCTTGGGTTCTGAGATAGCAATGCTGGCTTACTGTGCCGATGCGCTCGAACCCCGGTCGCATCCACCGCCGGCTTGAAATCAAATATAACGCTTTAGGACGGTTCTGCAACTTTGCCCGCAAGTGCTTGTTCGGGGAAGACAAAATGCCGCACCCGGGGGCGCTTTCATGACCCTTTCGGGGCCCCGGGCAGAAGGAAATCCCCCGCCTTGATCCAGTCGATGCGGCCGAAGCCTTCGACCAGATGCGCCCGGTCGACATTCATGCGGTAACAGGCGAAATCCCCGAAACCCGCATAGCTGGCCGCGCTTGGATGGCGGCCGAGAAAGCGTTCTTTGAGCCGGCTTTCGCCGCTGCGCTCCATTCTGCCGATGAGCGTGACGCGCGGCCCGGCCAGCGGTTCGGCCAATCCCGCCGTGCCGTCGATCAGCAGCGAGGCGCGGGCGTCGCGCTTCAAATTCTTGGCGTGTTCGGCGAGGTCTGAAAGCAATAGAATTGGTGCGGCGTCGTCATCCTCGGCCACCAGCACCAGCGAGGCGTAAGGCGATCCCTCCATCAGCGTGGCGAGGCTCGCGCGTTGCGCCTGGCGCAGCAACGCCCGCGCCTTGGCGCCAAGCTCGGCCGGATTCATTCCGCCGCCGCCGGCGCCGCTTGCCCCGCCGAGGCCTTGCGCGGGAAAAACCAGGCGGTGACCAAAGTGCCGGCCGCGAGCGGGGCCAGCACCGCGAACAAGGGGACGAAGCCCTGGGGCTGGGGCGGGATATAGGCGACCAAGGGCACGGCCAGCGAGGAGGCGCCGAAGGACACGACATAACGCACGGCATAGACGCGCGAGCGCCAGGCGTCATGGGCGTAGCGCGCCACCATGGCGTCGGTGATCGGGATGATGCCGAAGACCACGAACATCATCGCCACCGCCACCGCCAGCATCGGCCCGTTCTCGAGCATGCCCGCCAGCAGCAGCAGCGGCAGCTGCAACACCGCGAAGGGCAGGAACACGTCGCGCAGCGGCCTGCCGTCGATGAGCCGCCCGACCAGAAGCTGCGCCAGCGCGGCGATGACATAGACGAAGCAGACGAGCGCGCCCACGCCCAGCGTGGTGTGCACCAGATCGGGCAGCCGCTCGTCGAAAAGCCGGGGCATGGCGATGGTGGTGGCGTTGAAGATGATGGCGCCGAACACGGTGGCCGCGGTCAAAAGCGCGAAGACGCGCTTGGTCTCGTGGTCATGGACGACGCGGCCCTTGCCGCCGGCGATGGTCGAGGCCGGGGCCGGCGCCGAGGGCACCAGCAGCGCGAAGGCCACGCCCGCGAGAATCGCCAGTGATCCAGGAACAAAGAACGCCGCGCGCCAGCCGGCATAATGGGCGAGCGCGCCCGAGGAAAGGGCGGCGAAGGCCACGCCCAGATTGCCGCACAACCCGTTCCAGCCGAGCGCGCTTCCCATCTTCACCTTGTCCTTGACCAGCATGGCGATGCCGACCGGGTGATAGATCGAGGCGAACAACCCCACCAGCGTCAACCCGCCGGCGATCTGCCAGGGTGATTGGGCAAGCCCGGTCACAATCGAGGCCAGCCCGATGCCGGTGAAGAACAGGATCATCATCGGCCGCCTGCCCCAGCGGTCGCCGAGCCAGCCCGCCGGAAGCGAACCGGCGCCGAAGGCGATGAACCCGCCTAGCGCCAGCGGCAGCATGGATTGGTAATCGCGGCCGAATTCCGCCGTCATGGCCAGCACCACGGTCGGGAAGATCAGCATCATCAGATGGTCGAGCGCGTGGCCCAGATTGAGGAAGGCGGCGCTGATGCGGGTTTTGTCCATGGCGTCGGTTTTAAGGGCCTCTGATCTCAAGGCGGGCCGGCCTTGCTTGCTTGCTCCGATACGCCATATTCTATCGCAAAACGGACAATGGAACAGAGACCCATGCCTGCCGCCCGGCGCTTCGCGAGAAGCGCCGTTCCACGGCGCCATCGGGGTTGCCTTAAAGCCGCCATCTTTCGGCGGCAAGGAATGGAAGCGTGATTGTGATTTTTTTAAGGGGAGGCTCCCTTGCCTAACACCATCGCCTTGGTCGATGACGACAAGAACATCCTGACCTCGCTGTCGGTGGCGCTCGAGGCCGAAGGCTTCGCGGTGCGGACATACTCCGACGGCGGCGAGGCCTTGAAGGCGCTCTCCACCCAGCCGGCCGATGTCGCCATTCTCGACATCAAGATGCCGCGCATGGACGGCATGGAACTGTTGGGCCATCTGCGCAAGAGCGGCGCCATGCCGGTGATCTTCCTCACATCCAAGGACGACGAGGTCGATGAGGTGCTGGGCTTGCGCATGGGCGCCGACGACTACATCAAGAAGCCGTTTTCGCAACGCCTCCTGGTGGAGCGCATCCGCGCGCTCTTGCGCCGGGGCGAGATCATGCGCGGCGACGGCGAGGCCGCGACCGAGCCGGCGATCCAGCGCGGCGAGCTGACGCTCGATCCGGGCCGCCACCAATGCAGCTGGAAGGGCCAGGGCGTCGATCTGACCGTGACCGAATTCCTGATCCTGAAATCGCTGGCCGCGCGCCCCGGCCACGTCAAGAGCCGCGACCAGTTGATGGACGGCGCCTATGGCGAACACATCTATGTCGATGACCGCACCATCGACAGCCACATCAAGCGCCTGAGAAAGAAATTCAAGGCGGCGGATCCCGATTTCGCTCAGATCGAAACCCTGTATGGCGTCGGATACCGCTACCGCGACGCCTGATCGCGCCAAGCCCCCGAAGCCCGCGCCCAAAATGATAGCCGGCGCGCGGGCGGCGTGGCGGCTGGTGCGCCGGGCGGGAGCGTTGCTCGCGACCGCTTCCTGGGCCGCCTGGTTCCTGTTGCGCCTCATGGGCCGGGGCGCCAAGCGGGTTTGGGCGCTCTCGTGGAAGCTGTTGCGCCGCCAGGCCGCGATCGACGACGGCGCGAAAGCGGTTGCGGCGTTCGGCGCGCGTCTCGCCGGTTTGCCGGGCGTCGCGGGGAGTTTGCGGTTCTACCGCGGCATCTCGCCGCTGACGCGCAGCGTACTCGCGGTCAACGTCTTCGCGCTCGCCATTCTGGGCGGCGGCTTTCTCTATCTCGGCCAATATCAGGACGGCCTGATCGCCGCCAATATCGACGCGCTCGAAACCCAGGGGCAGATTTTCGCCGCCGCCTTGGGCGAGGGCGCGGTGAGCGAGCAGCCGCAAATCGGATTAACCCTCGCGCCCGAAGTGGCGCGCGAGATGATCCGCCGTCTGGTCGAGCCGACGCTCGACACCCGCGCGCGGGTCTACGATCTGCAAGGCAATCTGCTGGCCGACACCAACGTTCTGCGCGGCGGCCCCGGCGGGCTGGTGGAGATATCCCTGCTGCCGCCGCCCAATCCCGGCTTGTTCGAGCGCTTGGCCGACCGCGTTTATGCGGCAATGGTCTGGCTGTTGCCGGCGGGCAAGCATTACCCGCCCTATGCCGAGCCGGCGAACCAGAGGGCCTCCGACTTTCCCGAGGTGGGGAGCGCCTTGGCCGGCGACATCTCGAGCGTGGTGCAAAGCGACCGCGACTATGGCGGCTTGATCATCACCGTGGCGGTGCCGGTGCAGCGCTACCGCCAGGTGCTGGGCGCGGTCCAGCTCTCGATCGGCTCGACCGACATCGACCAGGCGGTGCGGTCGGTGCGCTTCCAGATCATCAAGGTGTTCGGCTTCGCTCTCGTCGTCACCGTGCTGCTGTCGCTCTATCTCGCCGGCACCATCGCGCGGCCGATCCGCCGCCTCGCCGCCGCGGCCGAGCGCGTGCGCAAGCGCCCCGGCCGCGACGCCACCATCCCCGACCTCACCAAGCGCGGCGACGAGATCGGCGAATTGTCGGGAGCACTCAGGGATATGACCGCGGCTTTGTGGCAGCGGATGGAGGCGATCGAGCGTTTCGCCGCCGATGTCGCGCATGAGATCAAGAATCCGATCACCTCCTTGAAGAGCGCGATCGAAACCGTGGTCCGGATCGACGACCCGGTGAAGCAGAAGCGGCTCTTGGCGCTGGTGATGGAGGACATCGACCGGCTCAACCGCCTGGTCACCGACATCTCCAACGCATCGCGTCTCGACGCCGAATTGTTCCGCGACGAATTCGCCCCGGTGAAGCTCGGCCGTCTGCTCGCGGCGCTGGTCGAGGTCTACGACTCCGCCGCCCGCCCGGGCTCGCCCAAGCTGATCCTGACCGCGCCGGGCGTGGGCGGGGAGCCCGGCGCCGAACTCGCCGTGCCGGGCATCGAGGACCGCCTGGTCCAGGTGTTCCGCAATCTGATCGAGAACGCGGTCTCCTTCAGTCCGCCGGGCGGCGCGATCCGGATATCCGCCAGAAACGACGGCGCTTTCGCCGAAGTTTCGGTCGAGGATGACGGCCCGGGCATCCCGCCGGGCAAGCTCGAGGCGATCTTCGACCGCTTCTACAGCGAGCGCCCCTCGGGCGAGAAATTCGGGACCCATTCGGGCCTGGGCCTGTCGATCTCGAAGCAGATCGTCGACACCCATCGCGGCACGCTCAAGGCCGAAAACCGCATCGACGCCCAAGGCCGGATCCTCGGCGCGCGCTTCGTCGTCCGCCTGCCGGCTTGAGTTCCGGCACGGTTCATGTTGCAGGGCAATATCGCGCTTTGGCCCTGTCATAAATCTCCCCCCATAAATGGGGGTGGCGGCGTCTAAGCCACTCAAGAGATTGATAAATTAACGCCCGAACCGGGCTGAACGCCGCCAAACCATTGACTTTGTTTCAAGAGCGGCGCACCTAAAGCGCCCGATGAATCCCAACCCCGCCAATCTTATTCATGGCACCTCGGTCGCCTTGGGCCGTGCCGGCGTTTTGCTGCGCGGGCCTTCGGGCGCGGGCAAATCAGACTTGGCGCTGCGCCTGATCGACCAGGGCGCGGCTTTGGTGTCCGACGACCAGACCGAGCTTTCCTTGAGGGGCGGCGAGGTGGTGATGCGCGCGCCCGATGCCATCGCCGGCCTGATCGAAGCGCGCGGGATCGGGCTGCTGCGCCTGCCGCGCCTGGCCGAGGTGTCCTTGCGCCTGGTGGTCGATCTCGTGGCCGCCGACAAAATCGAGCGCCTGCCCGAACAACGGGCTTGCGGCATACTGGGCGTTTCGATCCCGCTCATCGCGCTCGCCGCCTTCGAGGCTTCGGCCGCCTCGAAGCTGCGCCTGGCGCTCACGGTGCTGGCGGGCGACGAGATGCGCGCCCCCGAAAAGACGCTCTCCCGGCCATGACCCAAGTCCGTCCTCCGCAGCGCGGCCGTCTCATGGTCGTCACCGGCATGTCGGGGGCGGGGCGCTCCACCGCGTTGAAGGCGTTCGAGGATATGGGCTACGAGGCGGTCGACAATCTGCCGCTCTCGCTCCTGCCCAATCTCTTCGGCCCGCGCGCCCTGAAGGCGCCGCTCGCCATCGGCGTCGATGTGCGCACCCGCGATTTCGCCGTGCCCGCTCTGGTCAAGACGCTCGACGAGCTGGTCAAGAGCAACAACATCGAATTGCGCATGGTGTTCCTCGATTGCGGCGACGACCGGCTCGAGCGCCGCTACACCGAAACCCGCCGGCGCCATCCGCTGGCGGCCGAACACCCGGTGGCCGACGGCATCAGGCTCGAACGCCAGCGCGTCTGGCCCTTGCGCGACCGCGCCGATCTGGTGATCGACACTTCCTCGCTGACGGCGGCCGATCTGAAGCGGGTGCTCCAGGGTCATTTCCGCCTTGATTCCGCGCCCGGCATCACCATCTTCGTGACGTCGTTCTCCTACCGCCACGGCCTGCCGCGCGACGCCGATCTGGTCTTCGATCTGCGCTTCCTCAAGAACCCGCATTACGTGCCCGCCTTGCAGAATCTCTCCGGCCGCGACCGCGAAGTGGGCGCGTTCATCGAATCCGATCCCGATTTCGCCCCGCGCTTCCGCGAGCTGTGCGACTGGATATCGAAACTGCTGCCGCGCTACGAGGCCGAGGGCAAGAGCTACCTCACCATCGCGCTCGGCTGCACCGGCGGCCGCCACCGCTCGGTCTACGCCGCCGAACGCCTCGCCGCCTTTCTCGCCTCCTCGGCGCGTCCGGTCGGAATTCTTCATCGTGATCTCGACCGCCTTTCGCCTGCCGCATCCTCCGCCGAGCCGCCCGAACACGCCGTAAAGGACATCGCATGATTGGCATGGTTCTCGTCACCCACGGCCGCCTCGCCGCGGAATTCATCTCCGCGCTCGAGCACGTCGTCGGCCCGCAACGCAATATCGCCGCCGTCTGCATCGGGCCGGAGGACGACATGGAACGCCGCCGCCAGGACATCCTGCGCTCGGTCGAGGAGGTCGATGCGGGCAAGGGCGTGGTGCTGCTGACCGACATGTTCGGCGGCACGCCCTCCAATCTCGCCATCTCGATCATGGACAAGGCCAAGATCGAGGTCATCGCCGGCGTCAACCTGCCCATGCTGATCAAGCTCGCGAGCCTCCGGCAGAACGAAAGCCTGACCGAGGCCGTGCGCGGCGCCCAGGAGGCGGGCCGCAAATACATCAACGTCGCGTCGCAGTTGCTCGCCGACGTCAAATAATGGTGGAGCCGTCCGCCACCGACTCCGCTTCCGGCCCGGCGGAAGCCCGGCGCACCGTCACCATCCTCAACAAGCGCGGCCTGCATGCGCGGGCCGCCGCCCGCTTCGTCAAGCTCGCCTGGGAATATGACGCCGAGATAACCGTCACCAAGACCGGCGGCGCCGCGGTTTCGGGGCGCTCGATCATGGGCCTGATGATGCTGGCCGCCGCCCCCGGCAGCACCCTCGATCTCGCGGCGTCCGGGCCCGACGCGGCCGCCGCGCTCGACGCGCTCTGCGCCCTCATTGCCGGCGGCTTCAATGAAGAGTGAACGCCGGCTCCAGGGCCTCGGCATCTCGCCGGGCATCGCCATGGGTCCGGCCTTCGTCACCGACGAAGACGCGATCGTGGTGCCCGAGCGCCGCCTCGAAGCCGGCGAGGTTCCGGCCGAGCTCGCGCGTTTCGTCCAGTCGGTCGAACGCTCGCTGAAGCAGCTCAAAAAACTCAAGAGCAAGGCCGCCAATCTGCCCGGCACGGCGGCGGAAGAGATGGGGTATCTCCTCGACGCGCATGTCGCCATGCTGGGCAAGTCGCGCTTCACGCGCGGCGTCGAGCGGCGCATCGGCCATGACCGGATCAACGCCGAGCGCGCGGTCGAGCTCGAAATCGACCGGCTGGGCGAAAGCTTCGCCGCCATGGGCGACGCCTATCTGGCATCTCGCATCGAGGATGTGCGCGTCGTGGGCACCCGCCTGTTGCGCAATTTGACCAAGACTCCCTTCACCGCCTTCAAGGCGCTGGAGGAAGGCTCGATCATCCTCGCCGAGGAACTGTCGCCCGCCGACACCGCGCTGATGGATCCGCGCCAGGTCAAGGGCTTTGCCACGCTATTGGGCGGGGCCGAGGGCCACACCGCGATCATGGCTCGGGCGCTCGCCATTCCCGCGGTGTTGGGCGTGGCCGGATTGCTCAAGGGCGCGCAGCCGGGCGATGTGGTGGCGCTCGACGGTGGCAGCGGCGAGGTGGTGCTGAACCCGACCCCGGCGACGCTGGCGCGCTTTGAAAAAAGACGGTCCGCCTTGGCGCGCGCGGGCAAGGGGCTTGCCCGCCTGAAGCGCCTCCCCGCCATCACGCGCGACCAGGTCGAGATTACGCTCCAGGCCAATCTCGAATTGCCGCGGGAATTGAACCAGGCGCTCTCGGTCGGCGCCCAGGGCCTGGGCCTGGTGCGGAGCGAATTCCTCTACATGAACCGCGAGGATCTGCCCGCCGAGGACGAGCAGTACCAGGCCTATGCCGAGCTGGTGCGCGGCATGGAAGGCCGCCCGGTGACGTTGCGCACGCTCGACGTGGGCGGCGACAAGCTGGCGGCGCCCTTGGCCGAGGCGCTTGAAGGCGAGGGCGCCAATCCGGCGATGGGGTTGCGCGCGATCCGGCTCTCGCTGAAAGAGCGCCCCCTCTTGGACGCCCAGCTCGCCGCCATGCTGCGCGCGGCCTGGCATGGCCCGGTGCGGATTCTGCTGCCGATGGTCTCGAGCGTGGCTGAGGTCCTGGCCGTGCGCGAGGCGCTCGCCCTCGCCACCCGCCGCCTGAAGCGCCGCGGCGTGCGCATCCCCGACGAGCCGCCGCCCTTGGGCGTGATGATCGAGATACCGGGCGCGGCGCTGGCGGCCGACGCGCTCGCCAAGGTCGCCGATTTCTTCGCCATCGGCACCAACGACCTGATCCAGTACACCCTCGCCGTCGACCGCGGCGACGAGCGCGTGGCCTATCTCCACAATGCGCTCCACCCGGCGGTGCTGCGCCTCATCCAATTCTCGGTCGAAGCCGCGCAACGGGCGCAGAAGCCGGTGAGCCTGTGCGGCGAAATGGCGGGCGATCCGCGCTATACCGCGCTGCTGCTCGGGCTCGGCATCCGCGATTTGTCGATGGCGCCGGCCAATATACCCCGGGTCAAACAGCGGATTCGGGCCATGGACCTGGCTTCGGCCACGCAACGCGCCCGCGCCATCATGGATCAGCTCGATGACGGGCGAATCGCAAGCTTGCTCGACGATTTCAACGCACTTGCCTAGAATCCAACCGATTCGAATCGGGGCCCGAGTCGCCCCGGGCCGGACGGATTGGGGATCGACATCGCCGCTTTCGAACTGACGCCGCCTGTTTGGACCGCCGCCGTGGCGCTGCTCGCGCTGGCGGTGCTGGGGGGCTTCTGGCTCGTCGCGCGCTCCCGCCGCGTCGCCCTCGAAACCCTCGAAGGCGAGCGCAACCATCTCCTCTCGCGCTTCGGCGACAGCGAAAAGCAGCGCGCGTCGCTGGTGGCGCGGGCCGAAACCGCCGAGCGCTCGCTCGCGTCCTTGCGCGCCATCCTCAACGCGCTGCCCATCGCGGTGTGGCGCCGCCGCTCCCACGATCTGCGGCTCATTGAGATCAACCGCGCCTATGCCGCCTCGGTCGACGCCGAACCGTCCCACGCGCTCGACCAGGGGCTGGAGCTGGCGGGCTCCGAAAGCCGCGCCTTGGCGAAAACCGCGCGCGACAAGGGCGCCATTCAAAGCGAGCGCCGCCATGTCGTGGCCGAAGGCGCGCGCAAGATGCTCGAGCTCGTCGAGATTCCGCTGAAGGAAAGCGGCGAGCTGGTGGGCTTCGCCGGCGATCTGACCGAGGCCGAATCCTTGCGCGGCGAGCTCGCCCGCCACACCGCCGCCCATGCCGCGGTGCTGGAAAACGTCGCGGCGGCGATTGCGATCTACGGACCCGACACGAAGCTCTCCTTCTTCAACGCCGCCTTCGCCCAGCTCTGGCAGCTCGAACCCGATTGGTTGGCATCGTCGCCGACGATGGACGAAATTCTCGAGCGGCTCCTGGAAAGGCGGCGCATTCCCGAACACGCCGATTTCAAGGCCTTCAAGAAACAGCAGCGCGCGCTCTTCACCTCGCTCATCCATCCGCAGGAGGAATTGCTGCATCTCCCCGACGGGCGCACCTTGCGCCTCTCCGTGAGCCCGCACCCGATGGGGGGATTGACCTTCGTCTATGAGGACGTGACCGACCGCCTCGCGCTCGAACGCTCCTACAACGCCATGATCGCGGCGCAGCGCGAGACCCTCGACAATCTCTATGAAGGCATCGCCGTGGTGGGCTCGGATTCGAGACTCAAGCTGTGGAACCCGGCCTTCGCGCGCCTCTGGAAACTCGCGCCCGAGGATTTGGCGGGCGAGCCGCATATCGCCGACATCGTCGAGAAATGCCGCGCGCTTTCGGCCGAAGCCGGCCCCTGGCCCGAAACCAAAAGGCGCATCGTCGCGGCGCTCACATCCCATGCGGGCTCATCCTCGCTTTTGGAACGCGCCGACGGCTCGCGGCTTCAGGCGGCGACCGTGCCGCTGCCCGACGGCAATGTCCTGTTGAGCTATCTCGACGTGACCGATTCAAGCCGGGTGGAACAGGCCTTGCGCGAGCGCACCGAGGCGTTGGAGACCGCGGGCCGCCTCAAGAGCGAATTCATCGCCAATGTTTCCTACGAGCTGCGCACGCCCTTGAACGCCATCAGCGGCTTCGCCGAGATATTGGCCAACCAGTATTTTGGGCCTCTCAATCCGCGCCAGATGGAATACGGCCGCGGCATCCTCGACAGCGCGAACCGGCTCTCCTCGCTCATCAACGACATCCTCGACCTCGCCACCATCGAGGCGGGTTACCTGCAATTGGAGACCGCCCCGGTCGACGTCCACGCGCTGATGAATGCGGTGATGACCTTGGCGCATGAGCGCGCGCGCAACCAGGGGATCGGCATCGAATTCGATTGCCCCGCCGATATCGGCGGCATCGTCGCCGACGAGAAGCGGCTGAAACAGGCGCTCTTTAACCTCGTTTCGAACGCGATCAAGTTCACGCCCGGGGGCGGCACCATCACGCTCCGGGCGCGGCGCGAGAAAGGCGGCGGCGTCGCGCTCGGCATATCCGATACCGGCATCGGCGTCGATCCGCGCGACCAGGAACGCATCTTCGAGAAATTCGAGCGCGGCCATGGCCGCGAGGCGGGGGCGGGGCTGGGCCTCTCGCTGGTGAAAAGCCTGGTGGATCTCCATGGCGGGCGCATCGAATTGCAATCGACGCCCGGATCCGGCACCACCGTCACCGTCCACATCCCGCCCGCGACCGTGGCGCTGCGCGAGGCGGGGGAGTAACTCAAATCTTCGGTATCCCGCTGGTGGTCGAATATTCGAAATGCAGCGCCTCGCCGGGATGGACCAGCGGAAAAATCGCATGGGCGGCGAGCGCGGCTTCGGCGAAGCCCGAGAGGATGAGCTTGAGCTTGCCCGGATAATGCGCCACGTCGCCGATGGCGAAAATGCCCGGCACCGAGGACATGCAGGTGGCGGGATCGACCTTCACATGATGCTGTTCCAAGGCCATGCCCCATTGCGCGATCGGCCCGAGCTCCGCGGCGAGCCCGAAAAAGGGCAGCAGCACATCGGCTTCGAGCGCCCGTGTCTTGCCGTCGAGATCGGCCACGGTCACGGCCGAAAGTTTCCCGCCTTCGCCTGAAAGCCCGTGGAGCTGATAGGGCACCACCAGCTCGATCTTGCCTTCGTCGTGGAGTGCCTGGAGCTTCGCGGCCGATTCGGGTGCGGCGCGGAATTTGGCGCGGCGATGCACCACCATCACCTTGGCCGCCACTTGGCAAAGCGAGATCGCCCAATCCACCGCCGAATCGCCGCCGCCGGCGATGACCACGCGCTTCCCGCGAAAATCCTCGCGCTTCCCCACCAGATAGAACACGCTCTTGCCTTCATAATGCTCGATGCCGGCAAGCGGCGGGCGGTTGGGGCCGAAGGCGCCCGCTCCGGCGGCGACGATGACCGCCCGCGCCTCGATTGTCGCGTTCTTGGCCGTCTTCAACCGGAACTCGCCCGACGCCAGCTTTTCGAGCCCGGTCACCGCCTGGCCCAGATGGTAGCGCGGCGCAAAGGGCTTGGCCTGTTCGGCGAGCTTCTCGACCAGCTCGCCGGCGTCGATCCGGGGATAGGCGGGAATGTCGTAGATCGGCTTTTCCGGATAAAGCGCGGTGCATTGCCCGCCCGTGTGGTCGAGCGCGTCGATCACCTGGCAGTTGAGCTTCAACATGCCGCATTCGAACACGGCGAAGAGCCCGACCGGCCCCGCGCCGATAACCGCCACATCCGTTTTGAACATGCGCTTCTCCCGTGCCCAACATGACAACGCGGGCGCTTTCCCGCAACCCCGCCGCATCCTTGCGGGGGGCCGCGCGGCCCCCTAAAAGAGTGCCGTGGATGGCGCGCTTTCCCTGATGATCGATCTGCCCGACGAGGCGGCGACCGCCCGCCTGGCCGCGCGCCTCGCCGCCCGCGCCAAGAAAGGCGACGTGATCGCGTTGTCGGGTCCGTTCGGCAGCGGCAAGACCAGCTTCGCCCGGGCCTTCATCCGCGCCCGCGGCCTCGATGCGCCGGAGGTGCCGAGCCCCACCTTCATGCTGGTCGAGGTTTACGATGGCGGCGCCGGTCCGCCGGTCTGGCATTTCGATCTCTACCGCATCGAGAAGCCCGATGAGCTGCGCGAGCTCGGGCTCGAGGACGCGCTTTCCGAAGGCATCTGCCTGATCGAATGGCCGGAGCGGCTGGGCGAATTCGCGATTGCGGAGCGCCTCGATTTCGCCTTGGCGATGGGCAAGCACGAAAGCGAGCGCGTGGCCCATCTCTCCGGCTCCTCCTCCTGGCAAAAACGGATCGGAGAGCTCAGCCGTGATTGAGCGCGCGACCCATATCGACCGGTTCTTGAACCAGGCCGGCTGGAGCGGCGCCAAGCGCGAGCCCTTGCCCGCCGACGCCTCCTTCCGCCGCTATGTGCGGCTTTACGGGCCGGAGAAGCGCCGCGCACTGCTCATGGACGCGGCCCCACCGTTGGAAAACGTGCGCGCTTTTCTCGCGGTGGCGCGGCTGTTGCGCGGCCTGGGCCTGGGCTCGCCCGCCGTCTTCAACCAGGACGCCGAGAACGGGTTGTTGCTGATCGAGGATTTGGGCGACGACACCTATACCCGCCTCCTGGCGCGCGGCGAGGCGGAGGAGCCGCTTTACGCCCTCGCCGTCGACGTGCTGATCGAACTCGCGCGGCGCTTCAAGCCCAAGGAGGCGGCGTTCCTGCCGCCCTATGACGACGAGCGGCTTTTGAACGAGGCGGCGCTTTTGGCCGATTGGTATTTGCCGGCGATTTCGGGCAAGCCCACCGATGCCGGTTTGCGCGGAGAGTATCTTGCCCTCTGGCGCGCGCTGCTGCCGGTTGCGCGCGGCGCGCCCGCCACGTTGGTTTTGCGCGACTATCACGTCGATAATCTGATGCGCGTCCCCAACCGCTCCGGGCTTTTGGCCTGCGGCCTGCTCGATTTCCAGGACGCGGTGCTGGGGCCGCAAAGCTACGATCTAGTCTCGCTGTTGGAAGACGCGCGCCGCGACGTGAGCGCCGACCTCGCCCAACGCATGCGAGAGCGTTATCTCGCGGCTTTCCCCAAACTCGACCGGACCGGGTTCGACGCCTCTTACGCCGTGCTCGGCGCGCAACGCCACGCCAAGGTGATCGGCATTTTCACCCGGCTCGCCGTTCGCGACAACAAGCCGCACTACCTCGCCCATATCCCGCGTGTCTGGCGGCTTTTGGAAAAGGGCCTCGCCCATAAGGAGTTGGCGCCCATCGCGCGCTGGCTCGAAACCCACATCCCGCCATCATCGCGCGGCGTTCCGCCGGTTTCATGAAACCCGCCCCCGCCATTCCCGAAACCGCCATCGTCCTCGCCGCCGGGCGCGGCAAGCGCATGGGCGCGTTGACCGAATCCTTGCCCAAGCCGTTGATCGAGGTCGAAGGCCGGGCCTTGGTCGATCACGTGCTCGACCGGCTGGCCCAGGCCGGGGTCAAGCGCGCGGTGGTCAATCTCCATTATCTAGGCGAGTCGATCGAGCGCCATTTGAAGCCGCGCCGCGACATCGAAATCCAATTCTCGCGCGAGGAGACGGCGCTCGAAACCGGCGGCGGCATCCGGAAGGCGCTCCCGCTTCTGGGCGAGAGTTTCTTCGCCGTCAACGCCGACGTGTTCTGGCTCGACGGCAAGGAATTGGCGCTGGCGCGGCTCGCGCGGAAATACGCCGGCGGCAAATTCGACGCGGTGCTGCTGATGCAGCGCGCCACCCAGGCGATCGGTTATGAAGGGCCGGGCGATTTTTTCCTCGATCCCTTGGGCCTGCCCCGGCGGCGCCTGGAGCGCGAGATCGCGCCCCAGGTTTTCGCCGGGGTCGAAATCCTGAACCGCCGCTTATTCGAGGGCGCGCCCGGCGGCGCCTTCTCGATCAACCTTCTCTGGGACCGCGCCATCGAAAAGGGCGCGCTCGCCGGGCTGGTGCATGACGGCGAGTGGTATCACATCGGCACGCCCTCGGGCCTCGCCGCGGCCGCCGAACGCCTGCATTCCCGCCGCATCGAGCGTTGATGCCATGAAAGGGCGCGCGGTCTTTTCCATAGCGCCGGAACTCCCTTTCCTCGACGCGCTGGTGGCGGGGCTGCTCGCTCTCGCCCAGGGCGATCCGTTGGCGCTTGCGCGCATGACCGTGCTGCTGCCGACGCGGCGCGCGGCGCGCGCGCTGGGCGAGGCCTTTTTGCGCCAGGGCCGGGGCAAGCCCTTGCTGCTGCCGCGGCTTTTGCCGGTGGGCGATCTCGACGCCGAGGAATTGGCGCTTCTTTCCGGGGAGAGTGAATCAAGCGAGGACGCGGCGGGCATCCCGCCCGCCATTCCCGAAGCCACGCGGCGATTGAAGCTCGCGCGGCTGGTGATGGCCTGGGCCCAATCCGCCGGCGTCGAAGCCTTGAGCGCGGCGCAGGCGGCGCCCTTGGCAGCCGAGCTCGCGCGCTTTCTCGACGAAGCGGCGACCGAAGGTTGCGACTTCGCCAAGCTGAAAGACCTCGCCCCCGCTAATTTCGCCGAGCATTGGCAGCTGGTGCTCAAATTCCTCGCCATCGTCGCCGAATACTGGCCGAAGGAATTGGCCGAACTGGGCGCGCTCGATCCGGCCGCGCGGCGCAACCGGGTGCTGCAACGCCAGGCCGAAGCCTGGACCCGCTCGCCGCCCGCGCACCCCGTGATCGCCGCCGGCATCACCGGCTCGGTCCCGGCGGTGGCGGAATTGATCAAGGTGGTGGCGGGCTTGCCTCAAGGCATGGTGGTGCTGCCCGGGCTCGACCAGGAAGCCGATGCCGAAACCTGGGAGGCGATATCTCTCGACCCCACCCATCCGCAGCATCTGCTGGCCCGGCTCCTGGCCAAGCTCGAAGTCGCGCCCAAGCAGGTTCGGCCCTGGCCCGCGCCGGGCGTCAAGGGCGGGCCGGTCTCCCGCGCGGCGCTCATCAAGGAATCGCTCCGCCCGGCCGATGTCAGCCACCGCTGGGGCGCGATCTCGGGCATTACCGGCAAGGCGCTCGCAGGATTGTTGCGGGTCGATTGCCCCGGGCCGCAGGAAGAGGCGACGGTGATCGCCCTTCTGCTGCGCCAGAAATTGGAGACGCCCGGCGCCACCGCCGCGCTGGTGACGCCCGACCGCGATCTCGCCCGCCGCGTCGCGGGCGAGCTTCGGCGTTGGGGCATCGAGATCGACGATTCCGCGGGCTCGCCTTTGGCATCGACGCCGCCCGGATTGTTCCTGCGCCTGGTGCTGGAAGCCGCCTCCGAGAATCTCGCGCCTTTGCCGTTGCTGGCGCTTTTAAAACATCCCTTGGCCGCCGGCGGAATGGCGCCTGGCCGCTTCCGTGAACTATCGCGCAAGCTCGAACTCGCGGCCTTGCGCGGTCCCCGGCCCGCGCCGGGGCTCGACGGGCTGATCGAGGCCGTGGCCACGCCCGAGCTGAGGGATTTCGTCGCGCGTCTCGGCCGCGCCTTGACGCCGCTGATGGACGCGCTCCAATCCGGCAAAGCCGCTCTCTCCGATCTCATCGCGGCGCATGCCGCCGCATCCGAGGATCTCGCGGCGAGCGATGAAGCCAAGGGTGCGGCCAATCTCTGGATCGGCGAGGCCGGCGAGGCGGCGGCGAAGCATGTGAGCGCGCTGCTCGACGCCGCCAAGGGATTCCCGGCGCTCGCCGGATCGGATTACCCCGCGCTGTTCGAATCGCTCCTGGGCGGGGTGGTGGTGCGGCCCGCCTATGGCCGCCATCCGCGGCTTTTCATCTGGGGCCTGCTCGAGGCGCGGCTCCAGCAGGCCGATCTCCTGGTGCTGGGGGGCTTGAACGAAAGCGTGTGGCCGCCGCGCTCCGACAGCGATCCCTGGCTGTCGCGGCCGATGCGGCGCGATTTCGGATTGCCCGCGCCCGAACGGCGCATCGGCGCCGCGGCGCATGACTTCGCCCAGTGCCTCGGCGCGCGCGAGGTGGTGCTGACCCGCGCCTCCCGGGTCGAGGGCACGCCCACCGTGCCGTCGCGCTGGCTCTCGCGGCTCGAAACCGTGTTGCGCGCGGTGAAGCTCGAGGAAAAGCTGTGGCACGGCCACGCCAAGGAGGGGGCACCGCTTTCCTGGCAGCAAAAGCTCGACGATCCGGGCGGCATGCCCGTGCCCATCGCCCCGCCCGCGCCAACGCCGCCGCTCGAAGCCCGGCCGCGCAAGCTTTCGGTGACATCGATCGAAACCTGGATACGCGATCCCTACGCCATCTATGCGCGCCACATTCTGCGCCTCCGGCCGGTCGAGCCGATCGACCAGGATCCGGGCGCGGCCGAGCGCGGCATTTTCATCCATGCGGCGCTCGACCGCTTTCTCAAAACCTATCCGGGCGCGTTGCCCGACGGGGCCGAAGCCGATCTCTTGCGCATCGGGCGCGAGGAATTCGGCCGCTCGCTCGACCGCGCCAGCTTGCGCGAATTCTGGTGGCCGCGTTTCGAGCGTTTGGCGTCTTGGCTCGTCGCCTTCGAGCGCGAACGCCGCGCCTTCATCCAGCAAAGCTTCAGCGAGATCGAAGGCATTCTGGTCCTCCCCGCCAAGGGTGGCGCCTTCACGCTCTCGGGCAAGGCCGACCGCATCGACCGCTTCACGGATGGAAGCCTCGCCATCCTCGATTACAAGACCGGCCAAGTGCCGTCGCCGGGCGAGATCAAATCGGGCTACGCGCCGCAGCTTCCCTTGGAGGCCGCCATCGCCGAAGGGGGCGGCTTTCCGGGCGTCGCCAAGGCCGCGGTCGTGGCGCTCCTCTATTGGAAACTCTCGGGCGGCGATCCGGCGGGCGAGGAAAAACCGGCGGCCAGTGACCAAGCCGCCGTGGCCGATCTTGCTTCCCAGGCGCTCGCCGGCCTCAAGAAACTGATCGCGCGCTTCGACGATCCTTCCATGCCCTACCGCTCGCTGCCCCAGCCGGAACGCGCGCCGCGCTATTCCGATTACACCCATCTGGCGCGGGTCAAGGAATGGCTTCTGGGCGCGGGGACCGAGCCGTGAAACCCGATCCCGCTCCCAATCCCGGCAAAGATCAGCGCCGCGCGGCCGCCCGCGACGCCTCGGTCTGGGTCGCGGCCTCGGCCGGCACCGGCAAGACCAAGGTCCTGACCGACCGCGTGCTCTCGCTTCTCCTCGCGGGCAGCCGGCCCGAACGCATTCTCTGCCTCACCTTCACCAAGGCGGCGGCGGCCGAAATGGCGATCCGCGTCAATGACCGGCTGAGCGATTGGGCGACCGTGCCCGGCGCCACGCTGCGATCGCAGCTCAAGAAACTCACCGGCGAGAATCCCGATCCCGACACCATCGACCGCGCGCGGCGTCTCTTCGCCCGCGTGCTCGACGCGCCGGGCGGCTTGCGCATCGACACCATCCACGCCTTTTGCCAATCGCTGCTGCGCCGCTTCCCGATCGAATCCCGCGTGCCGCCGCATTTCCAGGTGATGGAGGAGCGGAGCGCCAACGAGGCGATGGAACAGGCGCGCTCCCATGTGCTGGCCAAGGCCCGCGCCGGGCGCGATAGCGATCTCAAATCGGCCCTCGATCTGGTGACGCAGCTCGTGCCCGAACAGGGCTTCGCCGAGCTGATGGCGGCTCTCTCTCAAGCGCGCGCCCGGCTCGAGCCGCTCCTCGCCTTGGGCCCCGCCGGGGTGGAAGCGAAATTGCGCGCTTCCCTCCATCTCAAGCCGGGCGAGACCTCGGGGTCCATTCTCAAGGCCGCCTGCCGCGACGAGGATTTCGACGGGGCGAAGCTCAAGCGCGCGGCGGCGATGATGCTGGCGAGCCCCTCCACCACCGATCAAAAGGCGGGGGCGCGGCTCGATTTGTGGCTCGCGCATCCGAAGCTCCGGGCATCCGAGTTCGACGAATATTGCCAGGTCTTCTTCACCAAGGAAGGGGAGAGGCGGCGGAATTTCATGACCCGCAAGCTCGCCGATGCGGCGCCCGACCTGGTTCAGGCTTTGGAGGTTGAATTCGCCCGGCTGGAACGCGCGCGCGCGCGCCACGGCGCGGCCTTGATGGCGGACGCCACATCGGCGCTTTTGCGGCTGGGGGGCGCGGTGCTCGCCTCTTACGACTCCTTCAAATCCTCGCGCGCGCTTCTGGATTTCGACGATCTGGTGCTCAAATCCGTGGCGCTGCTGGAACGCCCGGGTACGGCACCCTGGGTGCTCTACAAGCTCGATGGCGGCATCGACCATATCCTGATCGACGAAGCGCAGGACACCAATCCCGAGCAATGGCGGGTGGTGGCGGCGTTGGCCTCGGATTTCTTTTCGGGCCAGGGCGCGCGCGAGGAGGTCCGCACCGTCTTCGCCGTGGGCGACGTCAAGCAATCGATCTTCAGCTTCCAGCGCGCCGATCCCCAGGAATTCCTGCGCATGCGCCGGCATTTCGAGGAGCGCGTCAAGGCCGCCCAGGCCAAATGGGACGTGGTCGAGCTCGAAACCTCGTTCCGCTCCACCCCGGCGATCTTGAAAGCGGTCGACGCCGTCTTCGCCTCGAGCGTGGCCTCGGACGGCGTCACGCTCGATAACACGGAAATCCGGCACAAGGCCGACCGGGCCCGTATGGCCGGGCTGGTCGAGCTCTGGCCGCCGGTCGGGCCGGAGGAAAGCCAGCCGCCCGAGCCCTGGGACGCGCCCTTGTCCCAATATCAGAGCCGCTTGCCGGCGGCGCGGCTCGCGCTCGCGGTCGCGGCCAAGATCGAATCGCTCACCCATGAAAAGCTCGAATCGAAGAACCGCCGCATCACCCCGGGCGACATCATGGTGCTGGTGCGCCGGCGCACGCCCTTCATCGGCGCGCTGGTGAAGAGTCTCAAGGAGCGCGGCGTCGACGTCGCCGGGGTCGACCGCATGTATCTGGCCGACCAGCTCGCGATCGAGGACATGGTGGCGCTCGCCAATTTCCTCTTGTTGCCCGAGGACGATTTGACATTGGCCTGCGTCTTGAAGGGTCCGCTTTACGGCTTCGGCGAGGAGCTTCTGTTCGAGCTCGCCTGGAAGCGCAAGGGTAGCCTCTGGAACGAGCTTCGCCGCCGCGCCTCCGACCGGCCGGAATTCCGCCAGGCCACCGAGGATTTGTCCTCGCTCCTCGCCAAGGCCGATTTCATCCCGCCTTACGAGCTTTTCGCCGAGGTGCTGGGCGCGCGCGGCGGCAGGCGCAAGATGCTGAAGCGGCTCGGCCCCGAAGCCGCCGATCCCCTGGACGAGCTGCTGGCGGCTTCGCTGGCCTATGAACGCGGCCATGGCGTGTCGTTGCAGGGGTTCCTCCACTGGCTGGTGCTGGGCGAGCTCGAGGTGAAACGCGACCTCAACAATGAGTCGGGGCGCGACGAGGTCCGCGTCATCACCGTCCACGGCGCCAAGGGTCTGGAAGCGCCGGTGGTGTTCCTGCCCGACACCCTCCAGGTGCCGAAATCGCCGCCGCAATTGGTGTGGAGCGATGGCGTGCCGCTCTGGCTGAAACAGGGCGATGCGCCGGCCTCGCGCGCCGCGCGAGCCGAAGCGGATTTGAAACGCGGCCAGGAATACCGAAGGCTCCTCTATGTGGCGCTCACCCGCGCCGAGGACCGGCTTTATGTCTGCGGCTGGCATGGGCGGCAAAATCCGCCCGGCGGCACGTGGCACGAATTCATCGCCGCCGGCTTGAAGGCGGCGGGCGCCAAGACTTTCGCCTTCGACGCGGGGAAACTGATCGGGAAAGATGGCTGGAAAGGCGAGGGGCTGCGCCTCGTCTCGCCCCAGCGCGGCGCAGCCGAGCTGTCGCACAAGCCCCGGATGCCTGCTTCCTCGGGCAAGGGGGAGCTGCCCCTTTGGGCGAAAAAGCCCCCGAAGCCCGAGCCTTCGCCGCCCAAGCCCTTGGCGCCGTCGCGGCCCACCGCCGGGGAACCGGCGGTGATCTCGCCCCTGGGCGGCGCGACTGGCGCCGATTTCCAACGGGGCTTGCTGGTCCACCGGCTCCTCCAAACCCTGCCCGCCCTCGCGCTCGAAAAGCGCGAAGAGGCCGCGCGGCGCTTTCTCGCGCTGCCGGTTTTCGCCTTGCCCGCGGAGCAGCGGCAATCGATCGCGGCCGAAACGCTCAAGGTGCTGTCTCATCCGGAATTCGCGGCGCTCTTCTCGCCCCAATCCGAGGCCGAAGTGCCCATCGTCGGGTTGATCGGCGGCCGCGCCATATCCGGGCGCATCGATCGGCTTGTGGTTTCGGAGAGCGAGGTGCTGATCGTCGATTACAAGACCTTGCGCCCGGTGCCCGCCGATGAATCCCAGGTGCCGCCGGCCTATATCGAGCAATTGGCGGGTTATCGCGCGGCCGTCATGGGGGTTTATCCCGGCAAGAAAATCCGCTGTGCGCTCTTGTGGACCGAAGGCCCGGCGCTCATGCCCATCGGCGACGCGGCGCTCGCGCGATTCGCATAAGGGCTTGCATTTCAAGACCCTGAGCCATGCGTCCGGGCCGGCCCATATCCGCGCAACCGCGCTTGACCCTTCTTCCCCGGCTCGCCTAAGCTTCGCGGCTCGTTTCGAGTGTGGAGAGAATCGCATGAAGCCCAACAAGGTCACCGACTCATCCTTCGACGCCGACGTGCTGCGCGCGCAAAAGCCGGTGCTGGTCGATTTCTGGGCGGAGTGGTGCGGGCCGTGCAAGATGATCGCGCCCCTGCTCGACGATCTCGCCGCCGATCCCAATCTGGCCGGCAAGGTGACCATCGCCAAGGTGAACGTCGACGAGAACCCGCAAACGCCGAGCAAATACGGCGTCCACGGCATCCCGACCTTGATGCTGTTCAAGAACGGCCAGGTCGCCGCCACCAAGATCGGCGCGCTCCCCAAAACCAAGCTTTTGGAATGGGTGCAGTCGGTTCTTTAAGCCGCAAGCGCCCGCCGAAGCATTTCCGAACGAATTAGAATATTTCGTCGCCTCCCGCGCAAGCGGGGGTCCAGGAGCCGCCTGCGCGGCCTCGGCCGCCGCCTCGGCCGGAAGCGCATTTACCTCGCGCGATATCGCAACGCCCGCCAATCAATGTCCGCTGCTCAGGGTAAACCGGACATTCGAATGGCGTGCCGGGATGTCCGCTTTAATGGTGGTTGGACAGGTGCAGAAATTGCACGATTGGATGCAGATATCTCACGAGCGCGAAGGTGCCGAACGCAAGACCGAGTTCCAATATCCGAGGCTTCAACACGCTACGCATCGAGGCGTCCTTCCGATAATGGCTATGTCTTGAATAATTGCGATTAATTCTTAACAAGCAATAAACATCAAATCATCCCCGGTTGCGCTCGGCATCGGGTGCACGGCAACTCGGGGTCGCTGAAAACGCGAAATTACCGCGATTTATTCTGACTGCGGCTCCGCGCGGGGGCCGCAGCTTGCGAATCGTTGTCCGCGAGCACCCCGAAGCTGCTGGAGCCGAGCCCGGTAGTGGCAATGTTAAAGCCTTCGGCGGAAAGTCCGCGTTTCAGCAGCTCCCGCACCGCCGCGGCGCGACTCGGCATGTGCCTTTGAAAACGCCAAGTATCGACCGCGCCCAACTCTTCCCGGCTGAGCATGATTTGCAGCTTGTCGCCGCGCGACGAATTGACGGACATGGCCTTGTCTCCTCTGAATACGATACGGCTTATATGTCACAAAATGATTAATTGTGTCAAATACAATCTTAAAGTTATTTAGATTGAACTACTCCAATAGAGCAACTTAATCAATTGTTCATGCGGCCGGGCTATAACGGACCGTAGAACGATGGTGCAGAACGCGCTCAATGCAAACCTTGAATTGCAGGAGGCGTGAATGTGGTGCCGGGCTAGGTTGGCTGATTTAAGGCATGACGAGAGAGGCGGTACGACTATTGCCCTCGCGCTCATCACGGGGCTAGTCGGTTTCAGCCTCTATCACTCCATGTCGGTCGAGAACCTGAAATCCGCCGGGGCGATGGCGGCCTATATGGCCAGCGATTCGGGTTGCGTGCTGTCCAAGCCGGCCAATGACGCGGCGGCCAAGGGCGGACGGCGCTTCAATTTCAAAGTTTTTTCCCATGACCTCATCGTAACGGTGAAATCCCCATGTTCAATCACATAGCGATCCTTCAGGCCTGCGCCCCGCTGGCTCTGGGCGGCTGTTTTTACGAACGGGCGGCCCGGGAATTCGAGCAGATCGCGGCCAATCTCCGGGCGTCCAACGACCGGGAGAAGTCGCCGCTCGCCGTTAGCCTCGAAACCCTCGCCAAGGAAATCCTCCAAACGGCCTGAACCGCTCCGCCACGGTCGGGGGTGGGCCCTGCCCCGTGGGGGTGGAATGTGCATTGCCGAGGGTGCTCGAAACAAATAACCCCTCCGTGGTCAGGCGGCTGTAATGCTCGCTTGGAGCAATGCCCGCTTTTGTAGGAAAACCGGATATGCATTCCGTTCATCACGGAACAGCGGCTTTGGCTCTCGTGCTGCCGGCATTGGCGATGTATTAAGCCAAGATTAAAAGGTCATTTTCGTGGATCGCGGCCGCCCTGGGTGGCGTCAATACCCCTTTATATAATGGAGTAATAGACACCTCATGAATATTTAATGCTATTGCCATGAAAATAGTTGCGCATGTTGAACAAGCTCCGGCTGAAGATGAAACGCCAAACGCGACACCAGAAGGTGGTCGCTTGCGCGACTGTTATGTTCGCCGTCCTGATTATTTGGACGCTGAGCATCGCTTCGATCAACAGCACGCAGAATAACGCACTTGAAACCGCGCGGACCGCCACGACAAATATGTCGGCCGCCCTCGCCGAGGATATTTTCTACAAGGTCAGGGATATCGAAGGCGCGATGTCCGTAGTCGCCAAGGAAATAATCGCCCATCGGGGCAACCTCAACCTTTACTCATTGAACGATCAAATCAAGACTCTGGTCCCCTTCGTCAACGGAGCCACGCTGGTCGGGCCAGATGGAAGATTGCAGTCGAGCACGATGGTTCGGCATTTCGAGCCAATAGATTTAAGAGACCAAGAGCATATTCGGGCCCAATTCGATGGCGCGCATAAAGGCATATTTATTGGTAAGCCTATAAAGGCACGCACAACGGATGATCTTGAAATCCCGATCTCGATGAGGCTGGAATCGAAGGACGGACATTTCCTCGGGGTCCTGGTGTTTTTGGTTCAACCCAGATCATTCACCACGCTCCACAGTCAGGTGGAGCTGGGCTCACGCGGATTCATCGGAATATCCGGGTCCGATCATGTCATACGCGCCAGGTTCAGCGCCATAAGCCCCAACGGGTATGATGGTATCGGACAGACGACCGACGCTCTCCAGATGCCGGCGAATGCCGTGCTATCGGCAAGTGAAGCCTTTATTCATCGGAGCAACGTCGATCGCATAAACCGGATTATCATTAACCGGGGCGTTGCCGGCTATCCGCTTTTCGTCGGCGTCGGCCTCGGCTACGACGATGTGATGGCCTCGGCGAATCGATATGCCAAGTGGCTTTTGTCGGCAATGGGAATCTCCACCCTATTGTTGATCGAACTCGTCATGTACCTGATCCAGGAGATCAATCGCCGCGAAGAGTACGAAATCATGCTCGATGAGCAGCGACTCAAATTGGAGGCGGCGAATAAGGACTTAGAAAAAACGAATGACATGCTAGAGGGAACGAATATCGAGCTGGAAGCCACGAACAACAAGCTGGCAGTCACGAATGATAATCTCATCGCGGCGAAGGACAGCGCCGAGGCCGCCAATGTGTCGAAGTCGATGTTTCTTGCCAATATGAGTCACGAGCTGCGCACGCCGCTCAATGCCATCATCGGTTTTGCACAGCTAATAAATAAGCAAGTCCTGGGCCCAATCAGCCCCCCGGCCTATGCCGAATATGCCACAAACATCTGGGCTGCCGGCGATCATCTGCTTGAACTTATCAGCAATATCCTCGATCTCTCGCGGATTGAGGCCGGAATGTCCGATCTCAAGGAAGAACCGGTCGATACCGCTAAGCTAGTGCAAAACGCTATGCTCGCGGTGCACATACAAGCCGAAAATAAATCGATCACGCTGGCCCGATGCCTTCCCGAATCTTCCATTATGCTCCATGCCGACCCGCTTCGGCTGCGGCAGATACTGATCAACCTGCTGGCTAACGCCGTCAAGTTCACGCCCAATGGCGGACGCGTCGTCGTTTCCTTTGAAACGACCCCCACCGGCCCGGCTCTCGTCGTGAGCGACACCGGCATCGGCATGTCGTCCGAGGAAGTTGCCGTGGCTATCCAGCCGTTCCGGCAAATCGACAACACTTTAGTCAAGCGATTTGAGGGCGTGGGCCTCGGCCTTTCGCTCGCCAAGCATCTGGCGGAGATGCATGGCGGCACGCTCGAAATCCAAAGCAAGAAGGGCTCCGGCACCACCATACGAGTGTACCTGCCAGCGCAGCGCATGCTGCAAGCGGGCGAGACCCATTCAACAAGCGAGACTGGCATCTCTGCCGCCGCGGCCTGATGCCGGCTCGCGCGCCAAAAATCCAGTCTATGTCCGCTTCTGGCGCAAAGCGGACATTGACCGCCCGTTGTCCGCCAATCCTGAATTAAATTATGAGCGCGCCGCTCTACCCATTCTCCTCCAGCACGCGGCCCGCCAGGTAAAGCGAGCCGCAGATCAAAATCCGGCTTCCGGGCTTCGCCACGCTTTTGACGGCGGCTTCGAGGCTCGGGCTGGCATGGGCGCGCAAGCCCGCCGCGCGCGCGGCATTGGCCGCCGCCTCGGCCGGAAGCGCATTTACCTCGCGCGGGATCGCTATTCCCGCCAATTCCTCGGCGAAACCTCGTACCTGCCTCAGGAATACCTCGGCGTCATGGGTCTTCAACATTCCGAAAACGAGATAGGTGGGCTTGTCATTCCATCCCGCAAGCACCTTGGCGATGGCCGCCGCGCCCGCCGGGTTATGCGCGCCGTCGAGCCATAACTCGGCATTCCTCGGCAAGGCTTCGACCAGAGGTCCCTTATAAAGCCGCTGCATCCGCGCCGGCCATTCGACGCTCTTCATGCCCTTCGCCAGGGCGTCCTCGCCGAGCGTGAATCCTTCGAGGCAATCGAGCGCGGCGAGCGCCGCCCCGGCATTGCCGACTTGGTGATCCCCCAACAGAGCGGGCGGCGGCAGATCGAGTTTCCGCTTGCCGCGATAGGCGAGGCCGCCACCGGCTTTGCGCGAAACTTTCCATTCCTGGCCTTCGCGGAAAAGGGGCGCGCCCAATTCCCGCGCCCGGGTTTCGATCGCGGCCTGGGCCTCTTGGGCTTGCGCCGTTATCACCGCCGGCCGGCCCGTCTTCAATATCCCGGCTTTCTCGAAGGCGATGGCGGCGATTGTATCGCCCAGGAAATGCTGATGGTCGAGCGAGACCGGCGTGATGACGGTGACGGCGGGGCGGGCGATGACGTTGGTTGCGTCAAAGCGCCCGCCCAGCCCCACTTCGAGCAGCAGGATATCGGCGGGCTGGCGCGCGAAGGCCAGGAACGCCGCCGCCGTGGTAATCTCGAAAAAGGTGATGCTCTTTCCCTCATTGGCGCGCTCGCATTCCTCGAGGAGAGCCGTGAGGTGATCTTCGGCGATGAGCTTGCCCGCGAGCCGGATGCGCTCATGGAAGCGCACCAGATGGGGCGAGGTATAGGCGTGGACGCGATAGCCGCCGGCTTCGAGGCAGGAACGCAGGAAAGCGACGGTCGAGCCCTTGCCGTTGGTGCCGGCGACATGGACCACCGGCGGCAGCTTGTCCTGGGGATTGCCGAGATCGGCCAGCAGGCGTTCAACGCGTTCGAGCGAGAGGTCGATCAGCCGCGGATGGAGCGCCAGCAGCCGCTCCAGAACCCGGTCGCTGGTCAGGGGCGGCTCTCCGGGAAGGAGCGCGGCTTGGCCAAGGCCAGCGGCGTCTTGCGGCCGGGCCGGCACAACAAATCGAGCAGCCGCTCGAGATTGGCTTTCAAATCGCGGCGGTGCACCACCATGTCGACCATGCCGTGTTCCAAAAGATATTCCGCGCGCTGGAAGCCCTCGGGCAGTTTCTCGCGGATGGTCTCCTCGATCACCCGCGCCCCGGCGAAGCCCACCACCGCGCCCGGCTCGGCCAGGGTCACGTCGCCGAGCATCGCGAACGAGGCCGAGACGCCGCCCGTGGTCGGGTCGGTCAGGATCACGATATAGGGACGATGCGACTCCTTCACCATCTCCACCGCCAGCGTGGTGCGCGGCATCTGCATCAGCGAGAGAATTCCCTCCTGCATGCGGGCGCCGCCCGAGGACGGCACCACGACGAGCGCCGCCTCTTGCAGCACGGCGAGCCGCGCGGCGGTCAGCACCGCCTCGCCCACCGCCACGCCCATCGAGCCGCCCATGAAGGAGAAATCGAAGGCGCAGATCACCGTGGCGACGCCGCCGATCGTGCCATGCGCCACCAGGGCGGCGTCGCGGTTGGGGATGTTCTTGGCGGCTTGCGCTTCTTTCAGCCGGTCGCTGTAGCGCTTGCGGTCGCGGAATTTGAGCGGGTCGGAAATCACCTTGGGCAATTCGATGACGGTGTATTTCCCGTCGTCGAAGAGGAGCGACAGGCGTTTCTCGGGCGATATCCGCAGATGGTGGCCGCAACTGCCGCAGACATAGAGATTGGCCTCGAGCTCGCGGTGGAACAGCATCTGCCCGCAGCCCGGGCATTTATGCCAGAGATTGTCCGGCACCTCCTTCTTGGCGACGACCGCGCGGATCTTGGGCAGGACGAAATTGGTGAGCCAGTTCATTGCGCGGCCATCCTCTGTTTCGGCGATCGCGCTCCGCTGCGGGCGGACCGCACGCCCCGGGCCAATTCCTTCACATGCTTCAGCAAGGCCGGGACCAGGCCCGGCTTGGCGCGGCCCTTTTTATCCAGGTTCCTGGCGATGGTCTCGACCAAGGCCGAGCCTACCACCGCCGCGTCGGCAACTCGCGATACCTCGGCGGCCTGGGCCGGGTTCTTGATGCCGAACCCGACCGCCACTGGGAGATTGGTGTGCCGCTTCAACCTCGCCACCGCTTTATTTACCTCGCCCGCCGCCGCCGATTTCGTCCCGGTGATCCCCGCAACCGCCACATAATAGATAAACCCCGAGGCGCGGCGCAGCACCGCGGGCAGCCGCTTGTCGTCGGTGGTCGGCGTCGCCAGCCGGATGAAATCGATCCCCGCCGCCAGCGCGGGCTCGCACAGCTCCTCATCATGCTCGGGCGGCAAATCCACCACGATCAGGCCGTCGCAGCCCGCATCCCCGGCCTCTTTCAGGAATCGCGCCACGCCATGGCGATAGATCGGATTGTAATAGCCCATCAGCACCACCGGCGTGGCGGCATCGCTTTTGCGGAAGCGGCGCAGCACCTCGAGCGTCTTGGCCAGGGTCATGCCGGATTTGAGCGCGCGCTGGCTCGCCGCCTGGATCGCCGGGCCGTCGGCCATCGGATCGGAAAAAGGCATGCCGATCTCGATCAGATCGGCGCCGGCGCCGGGCAGGGCCGCGAGAATTTTCTCGAAGCTCGCGCGGTCGGGATCGCCGCAGGCGAGATATGTCACCAGCCCGGCGCGGCCCTCGGCCTTGAGATCGGCAAAGCGCGCCTCGATGCGGCTCATGGCTTGGCCCTGAGCGCCTTGGCGACGGTGTCGACATCCTTGTCACCGCGCCCGGAGAGATTGATCACCAGCAGATTGTCCTTGGGCAATCCGGGCGCGCGTTTCGTGACCTCGGCCACGGCATGGGCCGATTCCAAGGCGGGAATGATTCCCTCGAGCCGCGTCAGCAGCCGGAAGCCTTCGAGCGCCTCTTTATCCGTCACCGGCACGTATTCGACGCGCTTCTGGTCGTAGAGCCAGGCATGTTCCGGCCCGATGCCGGGATAATCGAGCCCGGCCGAGATCGAATGGGTGTCGAGAATCTGGCCGTCGCCGTCCTGGAGGTAATAGCTGCGATTGCCGTGCAGCACGCCGGGCGCGCCGCCATTGAGCGAGGCCGCGTGCTTGCCGGTCTTGATCCCAAGCCCGGCCGCCTCGACCCCGACCATCTTCACATGGGGCTCGTCGAGGAAAGGATGGAACAGCCCGATGGCGTTGGAGCCGCCGCCGACGCAGGCGACCAGCGTGTCGGGCAGCCGGCCCTCGGCCTTCATCATCTGCGCGCGCACTTCCTCGCCGATCACGTTCTGGAAGTCGCGCACCATCTCGGGATAGGGATGCGGTCCCGCCGCCGTGCCGATGAGGTAGTACGTGTCCTCGACATTGGCGACCCAGTCGCGCAGCGCCTCGTTCATCGCGTCTTTCAGCGTGGCCGTGCCGGATGTCACCGGCCGGACCTCCGCCCCCAACAACTCCATGCGGAAGACATTGGGTTTCTGCCGCTCGATGTCGGTCGCGCCCATGTAAATCACGCACGGTAAATCAAATAACGCGCAGACCGTGGCGGTGGCGACGCCATGCTGGCCGGCGCCGGTCTCGGCGATGATGCGGCGTTTGCCCATGCGCCGCGCCAAAAGAATTTGCCCGACGGTGTTGTTGATCTTGTGCGCGCCGGTGTGGTTCAGGTCCTCGCGCTTCAAATAAATCTTCGCGCCCTTCAAATGCCGGGTCAGGCGCTCGGCGAAATAAAGCGGCGAGGGGCGTCCGACATAATGCTCGAGGTAATAACCCAGCTCCGCCTTGAAGCCGGGGTCCTTGCGCGCGGATTCATAGGCGCGCTCGACCTCGAGCACCAGCGGCATCAGGGTCTCGGCGACAAAGCGGCCGCCATAGATGCCGTAAAGCCCGCGCTCGTCGGGCCCGCCGCGGAAGGTGTTGGGAGCTGCCATGGGATCGAAAGCTTCGCCGCTAACCGCCTGAGGGAAGGGAGGGTTTTACCCCTTATCCGGGGCCGCTCAAAGGCTCAAATCCGGCGCGCGGCAGCCAGGAATTCCTCGATTTTGGCGCTATCCTTGACCCCCGGGCGGCTTTCGACGCCCGAGGAGACATCGGCCGCCGATGCGCCGGAGATGCGCACGGCCTCGCCCAGATTGCCGGGATTGAGCCCGCCCGACAGCATCCAGGGCAGCGGCCAGCGCCGCTTGCGCAGCAATTCCCAATCGAAGGCGAGCGCGTTGCCGCCGGGCCGCGAGGCGTCCTTGGGCGGGCGGGCGTCGAACATCAGCCAGTCGGCCACGGCGAAATAGCGCGGCGCCGCGTCGAGATCGGCCGCGCCGGCGACCTTGATCGCCTTCATCGCTTGCTTGCCGAATTTCTTCTTGATCGCGCTCACGCGCTCGGGCGTCTCCTCGCCATGAAGCTGGATCATGTCGAGCGGCGACCTGGCCAGCACGCGCGCCAGCAGCTCGTCCTCGGGATCGACGAACACCCCAACCCGGGTGATGCCGGAAGCCACGCTGGCGACCAAAGGCGAGGCCTGCTCGGGCGAAAGATTGCGCGGACTCGGCGGATAGAACACGAAGCCCACGAATTTGGCGCCGCCCGAAGACGCGGCGGCGACGCTTTCCAAGGTGGAAAGCCCGCAGATCTTGACCGCGACGCTCACGATGCCCGGCCGATTTCCGCCAGCATGGCGCGCGCGGCCGCCGCCGGGCTGGGCGAGCCGGTGATGGGCCGGCCGATCACCAGGTAATCGGCGCCGGATGCGATCGCGTCCCTGGGGCCCATGACGCGCTTCTGGTCCCCGGACGACAGCGAGCCGATGCGGATACCCGGCACCACCAGCAGAAATTCCGGCCCCAGCGTTTGGCGCAGCTCGCCCACCTCATGCGGCGAACAGACGATGCCGTCGAGCCCGCTGTCGCGCGCCAACAACGCCAGCCGCTTGACCTGCTCGGCGACCGGGCCCTTCTGGCCGATGGCGCCGAGATCGCTCTCGTCGAGGCTGGTGAGCACGGTCACGCCCAGAAGCTTCATCGGCTTGCCGCGGGCCGCCTGTTTCGCCGCCTCGGCCGCCGCCTTCATCATCGCCGCGCCCCCGGCGCAATGGACCGTCAAGAGCAGGGGTTCCAAACCCGCCGCCGCCTTGACCGCGCCCGCCACGGTGTTGGGGATGTCGTGCAGCTTCAAATCGAGGAACAGCGGCAGATCCTGGGCCGTGTCCTTGACCGCGCGCGGCCCGTTGGCCGTGAAGAATTCAAGGCCGAGCTTGATGCCGCCGACCGCGCCCCGGAGCGTCTTCACCAGGGTTTTGGCCTTGGCCGGGTCGGCCACGTCGATGGCGCACAGAATGGGGTTCTTGATCGCGGTCATGGGCCCGTTCATAGCAGGAGCCGCTGCCCGGCGCATCCCCCGGGCTCGGCCCGGCCGGAACCCCTAAGGCTGGAAAGGCGGTTGCGGCGGCTTGCCGCGCAAGGCTTCCAACTCGCTTTCGAGCTCGCGCACGCGCCGGCCTTTTTCGCGCGCCTCGCGCCGCCGCTTGCCGCCATTGATCCAGGCGGTCAATTGCCCGAGCAGAAACCCGGCCAGCAGCGCCGCCAGCGCCACCAGGTAAAGCGGCAGGTCGATCTCGAAAGGCGTCGGCCAGAAGGTGACGCTCACCGTCGCGCGGTTCGAGACCGCGAACACCACCAGCACCAGCGCCAAGGGCGCCGTGACCAGCCAATGAATCGGCCTCACGGAATTACTGCCGCTCGTTGAGCCGCTCGCGCAGCTCCTTGCCGGTCTTGAAGAAGGGAATGTGCTTTTCGCCGACCTGCACGCTCTCGCCGGTGCGCGGATTGCGGCCCATGCGCGCGCCGCGCCGTTTCACCGAGAAAGCGCCGAAGCCGCGCAACTCGACCCGGTCGCCGCGCGACAAGGCCGCCGCGATCTCGTCGAAGATGGTGGACACGATGCGTTCGACGTCGCGCTGGTAAAGGTGCGGATTGCGCTCGGCCAGATGCTGGATCAGCTCGGATTTGGTCATGGCGCAGCCTTTGCCCCCTTGGCCCGCGTTAACTTATTGGAAAACGTGCCAAATCCCGCCCCCACCGTCAAGGATGGCGGCAAGCGCCGTCCGGCCGGGGGTGGGGCTCACTTGCCGTCCTTCTCGTCCTTGTCGCCGCCCTTGCGGCCGAGCGCGGCGCCGAGGATGTCGCCGAGCGAGGCGCCGCTATCCGACGAGCCGAATTCGGCCATCGCCTGCTTGTCCTCGTCGATTTCGCGCGCCTTGATCGAGAGATTGGCCTTGCGGCCGCCGCGGTCGAGGCCGGTGATCTTGGCGTCGATCTTTTCGCCCACGGCGAAGCGGTCGGGGCGCTGTTCGGCGCGGTCGCGCGACAGATCGGCCTTGCGGATGAAGCCCGGCAGGCCGGTCGCCAATTGCACTTCGATGCCGCCTTCGGTAACCGACGTGACGGTGCAGGTGACGACCTCGCCTTTCTTGATGCCGGCGACCTGGGTTTCGGCCGGATCGGGGGTCAGCTGCTTGATGCCGAGCGAGACACGCTCTTTTTCCATGTCGACGTCGAGCACGCGCACCTTCACCATCTGGCCCTTCTTGTAATCCTTGATCGCCTCTTCACCGGGCTTCTGCCAATCGAGGTCGGAGAGATGCACCATGCCGTCGATCTCGCCGGGTAGGCCCACGAACATGCCGAATTCGGTGATGTTCTTGACCTCGCCTTCGAGCTCGGTGTCGGCCGGGTATTTCTCCTTGAAGGTCTCCCACGGATTGGCCAGGCACTGCTTGAGGCCCAAGGAAATCCGGCGCTTCTGCGGATCGACGTCCAGCACCATGACCTCGACCTCCTGGCTGGTCGAGACGATCTTGCCGGGGTGGACGTTCTTCTTGGTCCAGCTCATTTCCGAAACATGAACCAGGCCTTCGACGCCGGGCTCCAATTCCACGAAGGCGCCGTAATCGGTGATGTTGGTGACGCGGCCCTTGAACTTGGCGCTGGCCGGGTATTTGAGCTCGACGCCTTCCCACGGATCGGCCTCGAGCTGTTTCATGCCGAGCGAAATGCGCTGGGTCTCGGCGTTGAAGCGGATGACCTGGACCTTGACGGTCTGGCCGATATGGAGCGCCTCGGAGGGGTGGTTGATCCGGCGCCAGGCGATGTCGGTGACGTGCAACAGCCCGTCCACCCCGCCCAGATCGACGAAGGCGCCGTAATCGGTGATGTTCTTGACGACGCCGTTCAACACCTGGCCCTCCTTCAAGGAGGCCACCAGCTCGGATCGCTGCTCGGCGCGGCTCTCTTCCAGCACGGCGCGGCGCGACACCACGATGTTGCCGCGCGCGCGGTCCATCTTCAGGATCTGGAAAGGCTGCGGGCTGCCCAAGAGCGGGGTGATGTCCCGCACCGGACGGATATCGACTTGGCTCCCTGGCAGGAAGGCGACCGCGCCCGAAAGGTCGACCGTGAAGCCGCCCTTGACCCGGCCGAAGATCACGCCTTGGACGCGCTCATTGGCCTGGAAATTCTTTTCCAACAGGGTCCAGGATTCCTCGCGGCGCGCCTTTTCGCGCGACAGCTGCGCCGCGCCGTCCTTGCCTTCCATGCGCTCGAGGAAGACCTCGACGGTGTCGCCCGCCTTCAGCTCGGGTGGCTTGCCCGGCGAGGCGAATTCCTTCAAGGGCACGCGGCCCTCGGATTTCAATCCGACGTCGATCAGCACCATGTCGTTTTCGATCGCAACGACCTGGCCCTTGATCACGGTGCCTTCGAGGCCGGCGGCTGAACCCAGCGTTTCATCGAGGAGCGCGGCGAAGCTCTCCTTGCCCTTTTCCTTGGGCGCGGTGGTTTGACGAGTGGCCATTCTTACTCCGGAACTTCCCCTCAACTGCGTCCAGGCATCCCGGGGAGGGGGTGCACGGCCGGCCGCGGGCAGGATCGGGTGCCGCGGCGTAAACCCGTATTCAACGCAGGAGCGACGATCAGCGCTTCGCGAGCTTCCGGTCGACGAACCGGACCGCCGCATCGAAGGCGGCGTCGGCGTCGAGCGACGTGGTGTCGAGCTCGAAGGCGTCTTCCGCCCGCACCAAAGGCGCGATCTGGCGCTCCTGGTCGCGCGCGTCACGAAGCTTCATGTCCTGCAGGACGCGCTGGTATATAGCGGGGGCGCCGCTTGCCTGCAACTCTTTGAATCGCCTCATGGCTCGGGCCTCTAGGCTGGCCGTCACGAACAGCTTGGCGGAGGCATTCGGGCAGACCACGGTGCCGATATCGCGCCCGTCCAGCACCGCGCCCTTGGCCCCGTCCGGGGGCCTGACGGTGAATTCGCGCTGGAAGGCCAAAAGCGTGGCGCGCACGGCCGGGATGGCGGAGACCAGCGAGGCGGCTTCCGCGATGCGCTCTTCCTTGAGCCGCTTGTCCACAAGCTGGCCGGGGCGCACGCGCTTGGCCCCCGCTTCGGCGGCCTTGGGGTCCGCCGGATCGCCGCCGGCGAGCAGCACCTGCAAGGCGGTGGCGCGGTAGAGCAGTCCGCTGTCGAGATGGGCGAGGCCGTAATGACCGGCGAGGCGGCGCGCCAGCGTGCCCTTGCCCGAGGCCGCCGGGCCGTCGACCGCTATGATCATGGCGCCATGATCACGTCTTGGTCCCGGCTATGCGCGCGCCCAGGCCGTTCATCAGCTTGGCGAAGCCCGGGAAACTCGTGGATATGGTTTCGCCGCCGTCGATGCGCACTGGCTTTTGCGCGGCGCCGCCCAGCACCAGGAAGGCCATGGCGATGCGATGATCGAGCAACGCCGCCACCGTGGCGCCGCCCTTGGGCGGAGCGCCGGCACCTTCGACGGCGAGGCTGTCGCCCGCGACCTCGACCCGCACGCCGCAAGCCTTGAGCCCGGACGCGATCGCCGCCAGCCGGTCGCTTTCCTTGACGCGCAACTCACCCAGCCCGTGCATCACGGTGCGGCCTTTGGCGAAAGACGCCGCCACCGCCAGCACCGGATATTCGTCGATCATGCTGGGCGCGCGCGATGCCGGAACCTCGATCCCGTGAAGCTCGCTCGCCCGAATCCGGAGATCGGCCACTTTCTCGCCGCCCTGTTCGCGCGGTTTTTCGAAAGCGATCTTGGCCCCCATTTCGGCCAGGGCCGCGAACAGGCCGGCACGCAACGGATTGACGCCGACGCCCAAAAGGGAAATATCCGAGCCCTTGGTGATAAGCGCCGCCACCGCCGGGAACGCCGCCGAGCTCGGATCACCCGGCACGGCAAGGGCCGCCGCGCGCAATTCGGGCTCGCCCACGAGCGTGATGCGCCGCCCGTTCTCGATGCGGGTGATCTCGACCCGCGCGCCGAAATGCCGGAGCAGGTTTTCGGTGTGGTCGCGCGTGGCGATGGGCTCGATCACCGTGGTCTCGCCCGGCGCGTTCAGCCCCGCGAGCAGCACCGCCGATTTCACCTGCGCCGAGGGCACAGGCAGGGTGTAGACGATCGGCAGCGGCGATGGCGTTCCGGTTTCGGCGAGCGGCAGGCGGCCGCCTTCGCGAGCGGTGAAGCGCGCGCCGAAACGCGACAAGGGTTCGATCACCCGCGCCATCGGCCGGCGGCACAAGGATTCGTCGCCGGTGAAAAAGGTGGTGAAGGGATGCGTCGCCGCCGCGCCCATGAGCAGCCGCGCGCCGGTTCCGGAGTTGCCGAGATCGAGCACGGTTTCGGGTTCGCGCCAGCCGCCGGTCCCGCTGCCGTCGACGCTCCAAATGCCGTCCTTGCCCCGCTCGATGCGCGCGCCCAGATCGCGCAAGGCTTGCGCGGTGCGCAGCACGTCCTCGCCTTCGAGCAGGCCCTTGATGCGGGTGCGGCCGATGGCGAGCGATCCCAGGATCAAGGCGCGGTGCGAGATCGATTTGTCGCCCGGAACGATGCCTCGTCCCTTCAATGGGCGCGATGAACCGGAGGAAAGTGCGGTCACTTGCGTTCGATCTCTGCTGTGAGGGCGTCGGCGGCTGTCTTTAGCACAGGGCGAATATTCGCGCGATGAAGGCGTGGGCGCGGGTCCCGGGGTTCCGGCGGGGGAGGCGATTTTTGCTTTTGACAGCGCCCCCGGGCCGTGGCAAAGGGCCAATGGGGAGACCGGGTTGTCCGGAGGGTCACGGAGGGTGGTGGTGAAGGTCGATTGGGGCACGAAGCGCATCTGCCCGAATTGCGGGGCGCGTTATTACGATATGCGCCGCATGCCGATCACGTGTCCCAAATGCGGCGCGCCCTTCGATCCCGAGGCCCTGGCCAAGCCCCGCAAGACCCGCGGCGCGCCCGTCCCCGTGCCCGTCCCGGAGGAGGTGGTGCTGGTCGCCGACGAGGAGCTTGAGGCCGATCTCGCCGCCGAGCCCGAGGAAAGCGGGGCCGTGGTCGAGGTGCCGGTTCCGCTGCCCGCCGCGGCGGCGGCCGAGGGCGAAGAACCGGAAGCCGGGGAAGGCGAAGCCGGCGAGGCCGGCGACAAGGAGGAGGAAGAGGAGGAAGTGATCGAGGACGCCTCCGAGCTCGGCGAGGACGAGGACGACATGGCCGAGGTGATCGAAAACGTCGATGACGAGGATGAGCGGTAACCTTCTTTATTTTCTGCTTCGTACGCCGCCTCTTTTCCCGGCCGCCGCTCTGGGCTAGAAGGACCGTCCCAGCCGGCGCGCGCGAAAGCCGCCGGCTAAAGCGAATTTCGGGGCCATAGCTCAGCTGGGAGAGCGCTACAATGGCATTGTAGAGGTCGGCGGTTCGATCCCGCCTGGCTCCACCAAATCGAAAAGGGCTCGGATGGCGGCATCCGGGCCCTTTTGCTTTGCTTCACACGACGTCTCGGGCCCGTGCCAGGCGGGGCTCTTGATTGGGCCCTGCGCGCCCCCCACATAATGGCCGTAGGGCGGTGCCGTCAGGGCCGCCCGAACGCGCGGGGATGCCCAGAAGGGGCCCCCGTTTTGGACTTAGCTCATCGGAGGAGGTCCCTTTGTCCCGTTTGTCGCTGTTCAATTCGCCTTTGCTCTTGGGCTTCGACCATTTCGAGCGCGCGCTCGACCGCGTCGCCAAGACCACGGGTGACGGCTATCCCCCCTACAATGTCGAACAGGTCGGCGAGAACGCGCTCCGCATCACGCTCGCGGTCGCCGGCTTCACCATGGACAATCTCTCGGTCCAGATCGAGGACAACCAGCTCGTCATCCGCGGCAAGCAGGAAGAGGACAAGGACCGGGTCTATCTCCATCGCGGCATCGCCGCGCGCCAGTTCCAGCGTTCCTTCGTCCTGGCCGACGGCATCGAGGTCGGCGGCGCCAGGATCGAGAACGGGCTGTTGCATGTCGATCTGGCGCGCCGCGTCACGGAAAGCCGGGTCAAGCGGGTGGAAATCCGCGGCGAGTCGGAGAAATCGGCGGGGGGTGGAAGGTGAATATCATGAACCGCAGCGAGCTCGAACGGCTCAAACACATCTCGTCCCAGGAATTCGCCCATTGGGGCCTGCAGGAACTCGCCTATATCCGGCGCGTCACCGTCAAGGACCAGCCGGCCTATGCGATCAACGCCGCCGACGGCACGCCGATGGCGGTGATGCCAAGCCTCGACGTGGCGCGTGCCGCGCTGATCCAGCACGATCTGGAGCCGCTCAGCGTCCACTAAGAATGGCGGTTAGGCGACTTAAGCCGCGTGGCTTGCGCTGCGGTCGACCAGGAGCGCGTAAAGCGCGTCGGCGCGGTCGGTGCCGCGCAGCTTCTCGCAGGTGGTGCGGTCGCGCAGCATGCGCGAAACGAGCGCCAGGGCCTTCAAGTGGTCGCCGCCCGCCCCTTCCGGCGTCAATAGCAGGAAAATCAAATCGACCGGGCGGTTGTCCACCGCCTCGAAATCGATGGGTTTTTCCAGCCGCGCGAAGAAGCCTCGCGGCGCGCTAAGGCCCGGCAGCCGCCCATGCGGCACGGCGACGCCGTTGCCGATGCCGGTCGAGCCCAGCCGCTCGCGTTCCATCAGGATGTCAAACAACGCCCGCTCCTCGCAGCCGAAGAGGGGTGCCGCGCGCTTGGCCAGATCCTGGATCGCCTGTTTCTTGTTCGAGGCCTTGAGACTGGCGGCGACCGATTTGGGCGTCAGCAGGTCGGAGATTTCCATGGCGCGGCTTCGCGGCTTGGTGGCGCTCATAATTCCATCGCTTTCTCGCGGCGGCGTTGCACCGAGGAGGGGATGTGCATCGCTTCGCGGTATTTGGCGACCGTGCGCCGGGCGATGTCCACCCCTTCCTTGAGCAGAATCTCGACAATGCGGTCGTCGGACAGGACTTCGGCGGCTTCGGCGTCGATGAGCGAGCGGATGCGGAAGCGCACCGCTTCGGCCGAATGTGCCTCGCCCGAGGAGGCGGATATGGCCGAGGTGAAGAAATATTTGAGTTCATAAACGCCCCGGGGCGTCAGCATGTATTTGTTGGTGGTGACACGGCTCACCGTGCTCTCATGCATGCTGATGGCGGTGGCGATGTCGCGCAGCACCAGCGGCTTCAAATGCTGCACGCCGTGGCGCAGGAACCCTTCCTGCTGGCGCACGATCTCGCGCGCCACCTTCAGGATGGTGGTGGCGCGCTGGTGCAGCGCCTTGACCAGCCAATTGGCCGCCTGATAGCGCTCGGAGAGGTATTCCTTCTCGGTCTTGTTCTTGGCCGCGCCCGAAACCTCGGCGTAATAGCGGTTGTTGATCAGCACGCGCGGCAAGGTGTCGGTGTTGAGCTCGACCGACCAGGAGCCGTCGGGCAGCGGGCGCAGGAACACGTCCGGCACCACCGGCTCGGCGCGCACCCGGTCGAAGGCCAGGCCCGGCTTGGGGTTGAGCGATTTGATCTCGGCCACCATCTGCGACAGATCGGCGGCGTCGACCTTGCAGATCCGCATCAGCGCCGCCGCGTCGCGGCTCGCCAGCAGCGGTAGGTTCTCGATCAGGGCTTGCATCGCCGGGTCGTAACGGTCGCGCTCTTTCAGTTGCAGCGCCAGGCATTCGGCGAGATTGCGGGCGAAGATGCCGGGCGGATCGAAGCCTTGCAGCAGCGGCAGCGTCTTCTCGATGCGTGCGACGTCGCAGCCCAATAACTCGGCGATGGGCTCGAAACCGCCGTTCAAGTATCCCGCCTCGTCGATCATGTCGATCAAGTGGGTTCCGATCAGCCGGTCGGCGGGATCGTGAAGATCGACCGCGAGCTGGTCGAGCAGATGCTCGCGCAAGGTGGGATCGCGCGCCAGCGTCTGGTCGATTCCGGGCCAATCCTCGCTCGAACCCGTTCCCGGTCCGGCGCCCGGGGTGGCGCTGCGCGTCGACCAGGAATCGGGATCGCCGGCGTAATCATTGTCGCCCGCGCCCTCCGCGCCGGCGCTTTCGCGCCACATCTCCACCGCCTCGGTCTGGACGTCCTCGCCGGCCTGGTCGCGGGGAGGATCGCCCGCTTCTTCCGGTGGGGATTCGGCTGCCGTCTCGGCCAAGGACTCAACGGGTGTTCCGTCTTCTTGGGAGTCGCGGCTCTCGGCCGCCTCCGGCGTTTCCGCCGGCTCGGGCCCCGGCTCGCCCGGCTCGGCCGCGCCTTCGTCGCGCTCCAAGAGCGGGTTCTGCTCGAGCTCGGCGTCGACATACGCGGTCAATTCGACATTCGAGAGCTGCAGCAGCTTGATCGCCTGCTGCAGCTGCGGCGTCATGACCAACGCCTGGGATTGCCTGATATCTAATCTTTGGGTGAGCGCCATGGCAGCAGCTTACAAGCTGAATCTTTCGCCCAAATAGACCCGGCGCACATCGGCGTCGCGCACGATCTCCGCGGGGGCGCCCTCCATCAGCACCTGTCCCTGGTGCAGGATGTAGGCGCGGTCGACGATTTCGAGCGTCTCACGCACGTTGTGGTCGGTGATCAGCACGCCGATTCCGCGATCCTTCAAATGGGCCACTAGGTCGCGGATGTCGCCGACCGCGATCGGGTCGATGCCGGCCAAGGGTTCGTCGAGCAGGATGAAATTCGGATGCGTCGCCAGCGCGCGGGCGATTTCGACGCGCCGCCGCTCGCCGCCCGACAGCGCCATCGCCGGCGCGCGGCGCAGATGGGTGATCGAGAATTCGGCCAACAACGCCTCGAGCATGTTGTCGCGCGTTTCCGGCACCGGCTCGGTGACCTCGAGCACGGCGCGGATGTTCTGCTCGACGGTCAGGCCTCGGAAGATCGACGCCTCCTGCGGCAGATAGCCGATGCCGAGCCGCGCGCGCTGATACATCGGCAGATCGGTGATGTCCTCGCCGTCCAAGGTGATGGTGCCGACATCGGGCCTGATGAGCCCGGTGATGATGTAGAAACAGGTGGTCTTTCCGGCGCCGTTGGGGCCCAGCAATCCCACCGCCTCGCCGCGCTGCACCGAGACGCTGACCGCGCGCAGCACCGGACGCTTCTTGAAGCTCTTGCCGAGATTGTGGGCCGAAAGCCCGGCATTGGCGGCGACCAGCCGCGGGCTCGATGGGCTCGATTCCGCCCGCGAGCGGGGCTGCCCGGCCGGCTGTCCGATTGGATTTTGGGACATGCTTCCTGGCCCCTTATTGTCCCGTTTGTCCGGTCTGGGCCGGCGCCGATCCCGGTTCCCGGTTCGGCACCAGCAGACCCTCGACGCGCGGCCCGCCGGACGAATTTGCCATGTCGGGCGCCGCCGCCAGGACGCGGCTGACGTTGTTGTTGGTGTCCACCACCGCGTATTGCCCCCGCAACTCGTTATCGCCCTTGGTGACGCTGACGCGCCCCGTGAGCGTGGCGATGCCGGTGTCGAGATTATAGACGGCCTGGTCGCCCTGGGCGATCTGCTCCGCCGAGGCGACGATGACGTTGCCATAAGCGTCGACTCGATGGATGCGGGCCGGCTGGTTGGCCGGCCGCTCGACCTCGGCGACCAGCGTGTCGCCGCGGATGCTTCTTCCCTCGCGCGCCGCGACCGCGTCGCCGCGCGCCACCGCGATCTGCTTCTGGTCGTACCATTCGAGGCTGTCGCGCGCGGTCACGGTTTCCTTGTCGGTCTCGATCCGCAAATTCTTGCCGGTCAGCACCATCACCGCCTGATCGACGTCGTAGACCGCATGACCGCCATAGGCGGTTTGAGTGGCGTTGGCGAAGCGCACATTGCCCACCGCCTCGAGCCGGTAGATCTCGGTGGAACTATCGCTCATCAGCGAATCGGCGCCCGACAAGGGCTTGTCGCCGCGCGGCGAATCGTTCGCGCCCGGCGCCTGCGGGCCGGCGGTTTGCCGGTAATAGGCGTAGAGCGTGTCGGCGTGGACCGAGGACTGGCCGCGCGAGGCCGAGGCGTGGCCGCGGGCGATGTAAAGGCGGTTCGATTGCTGCCACTCGATGCCCCGTTCGGCCTCGATGTGAATCGGCTGGTCGCTGCTGCCGAGGGCCGATCCGGCCAGGCCCGCGCCGCCGGGGCTGCCTTGCGCGCGCGCCAACGGGCACCCCAGCGCAAACGCGCCCAATGCCAACGCCGCCAGCGCGGCGCAAGCCGCTTCGCGTTGCAGCCGGGATTTCATGGAGCGGCCTTGGCCGTCTGCGCCGGATGCGGCGCGAGGTCGAGGGTGGCATGGCCGGTGAATATGATGGTGTCGCTGCGATTCAGGATGCGCAGGCCCTGGGCGTTGATATGGCCGAAATTGCCGTTGCCCTCGACCGGATCGTGGCTTTCGGCGGTGCCCTGGGCCATGTCGATGCGCACGCTGTCGGAATGAATCTCGTTGCCCTTGTCCTGGTAGAGCTCGACATTGCCGAACAGGTCGAGGAGCTGCGACTGCGGCTGGTAGAGACCGACATAGGCGGTGAGCTCGTTCCAGTTGCCGCTGAGCGTGGTCATGTCGGCCTTGGGCCCGTCGAGCGAGATGGCGTCGTCGGCCTTGGGCGCTTGGTGCGCCACCTCGGCCGTGACGACGAAAGGCCGGTTCTCGCGGTCGAGGCCGGAATATCGCGCCGCCACCATGCGCACGTCTTGCGCCTGGCTGGTGTCGATCTTCGGCAGCGAGGTGAAATGCACGCTGTCGATCGCGGCCTGGAAGCGCGGCCACACCGCCACTAGCAGCAGCAAGGCGAGCGCGGTGGCAGGCAATATGCGCTTGGCCAGCCCGACGAAGCGGCTGTAGCGCCGGCGCGTGTCGAGGCCGCCGCTGCGCGCGATCGAAATCCGCGCGCGCTCGAAAGCGATGTCGAGCGGCGATTTCATGCCACGCCCGCGCGCAGGCAATCGTGGATATGCAGGATGCCCAGCGGCTTGCCCCGCTCGTCGACGGCGAAGAGGCTGGTGATGGCGAATTCGTTCATCACGGCCAGCGCCTCGGCGGCGAGCGCCTGCGGCCTTATGGTCTTAGGCTTCGGGCTCATCACTTGCGCCACGCCGGCGCGCAACAGCCCGTCGCCCATGTGGCGGCGCAAATCGCCGTCGGTGACGATACCGGCGAGAAGGCCATCCCGGTCGGTGACGCCGACGCAGCCGAAACTCTTGGTCGTCATGATCAGGATGGCTTCGCTCATGGCGCAGGATTCCGGAACCAACGGGAGATCGTCGCCGCCATGCATGATGTCGGCCACCTTCAAGAGACGGCGGCCTAAATGGCCGCCGGGGTGCAGGCGCTGGAAGTCGCTCGAGGTGAAGCCCTTGCGCTCCAACAGCGCCACGGCAAGCGCGTCGCCCAGCGCCATCATCATGGTGGTCGAGGTGGTCGGCGCCAGACCCATCGAACAGGCCTCGGCCGCCGGCGGCAGCAGCAGGGTCACGTCGGAGGAATCGGCGAGCGCGCTTTTTTCGCGCGATGTCATGGCGACCACCGGCATGCGGAAACGCCTGGCATGGGCTAGCATGTCGGCCAGTTCGGATGTGTCGCCGGAATTCGACAGCGCCAGCACCGCATCGCCCTCGACGATCATGCCGAGATCGCCGTGGCTCGCCTCGGCGGGGTGAACGAACTGGGCGGAGGTGCCGGTGGAGGCAAGCGTCGCCGCGATCTTGCGCGCGACATGGCCGCTTTTGCCGATGCCGGTGACGGTGACGCGGCCCTTGATGGATGCCAGCTTCGCGACCGCGGCGGCGAAAGCCTCATCGAGCCCGTCGGCCAGCGCTTCGAGCCCGGCGATTTCGGTTTTGAGAACGCGGCGCGCGGCCGCGATGTCGAGATCGTTCTTCGCCATGGGCCGGCGTGCTGACTGTCCGTCGTTGTGGCTGTCCCCGGATGTGTCCGCCGGACCGCGGGAACGAAGGTTTCCCTTCATCATAGGCTGACGATGCTCTCCCTTAGCTTCTGACTATGCTCTCTCAATCCCCCGAAATCAACCGAACGTGGCCGGAACGGCACATAATTTGCTTGTACAGGTTAAGGCTTTATTTCAAATCCGGAATTTCTCCGCCCGGAGGGGCGGAACCGGCTTAATGCTCGAACAGATCGGGGCCGGGAAATCCCGCCAGATCGAGCGCCGCCCGGAGCGGTAGGAAGGCGAAACAGGCCTCGGCCAGCGCTTTACGGCCTTCGCGCGCCAGCATGTCATCGAGCTTTGTCTTGAGCGCGTGCAGATGCTCGACGTCGGAAGCGGCGTAACGCAGCTGCTCCTCGGTCAGGGCGGGCGCGCCCCAATCCGAGCTTTGCTGCTGCTTCGACAGCTCGACGCCCAACAGCTCGCGGCACAAATCCTTCAAGCCGTGGCGGTCGGTGAAGGTGCGCACCAGTTTCGACGCCACCTTAGTGCAATAGACCGGCTTGGCTTCCACGCCCAGATAGCGCTTCAGCATGGCGAGATCGAAGCGCGCGAAGTGGAAAATCTTGAGCACCTTGGGATCGGCCAGAAGCGCCTTCAGGCGCGGCGCCTTGTAATCGCCGCCGGAAAGTTGAACCAGATGGCATTCGCCGTCGCCGGCCGAAAGCTGCACGAGGCACAACCGGTCGCGCAGCGGCTCGAGGCCCATGGTTTCGGTGTCGACCGCGACGGAGCCGCCGAAGGCCAGTCCGGCGGGAAGATCGCCGCGATGCAGATGCGTATTCACAGGTTTCGCTTTCACGTCCGCTCAAGAAATCTTGGTGCCCAGGAGAAGACTCGAACTTCCAAGACCTTTCGGCCACTAGAACCTGAATCTAGCGCGTCTACCAATTCCGCCACCTGGGCGATGGCCTTGTGACTTAGAGGGGGGCATCCCCGATGTCAATATGGGCGATGCGAAGATGGCCGTGTATGCCGGGGCACCTCTGTTGTATAGAATCCCGCGATCCACAAAACGGGCTTATTCCATGCGGTATCGGCGTGTCGTGGTGGTGGGCGCCTCGGGCTTTGTCGGGCGCTATGTCGTGCGTGAACTCGCGAAGACCGGCGCCACGGTCGCGGCGGTTTGCCGCCATGCGGGCGAGGCGGGTTATCTCAAGCCCATGGGCGATGTCGGCCAGGTCGCTCTGATCGATTGCGACATGGCCGATGCATCCCGGCTCCGGACGATTCTGGCGAATGCCGAGGCGGTGATTAACGCCACCGGAATCCTGTTCGAGCGCGGCCGGCAGCGTTTCCAGAAGGTGCATGTGGACGGCCCGGCTTTGCTGGCGCGGCTCGCTTCCGAGGCGGGCGCCAAGGCCTTCATCCATGTCTCGGCCATCGCCGCCGATCCGGCTTCGCCTTCGGCCTATGGGCGCAGCAAAGCCGAGGGCGAGAATCTCGTGCGCCGGGCCTTTCCCGCTTCCGTGATCCTGCGGCCGTCGCTCATCTTCGGGCCCGAGGATGCCTTCTTCAACCGCTTCGCCGCGATCGCGCGTTTTTCGCCCGCCTTGCCGCTGATCGGCGGCGGTGCGACGCGCTTCCAGCCGGTCTATGTCGGCGACGTGGCGGAAGCGGTCTTGGCGGCGCTGGAACGTCCGGAATCGCCGGGCAAGACCTACGAACTCGGCGGCCCGCAAATCTTCACCCTGAAGGAGTTGTTCACGTTGCTGCTCAAGGAGATCGGCCGCAAGCGTCTGCTCCTTCCCGTGCCCTTCGGCATCGCTGCCTTGCATGCCGCCTTCCATGAGTTGCTGCCGCAGCCGCTCATCACCCGCGACCAGGTGCGCATGTTGAAACGCGACGCCGTGGTGGAGCCTGGCGCGCCCGGACTCGAATCGCTGGGGATATATCCCTCGGCCCTGGAGCCGATCCTGGCGAGCTATCTCGCGCGGTTCCGGCGGCCCAACCCAGCAACCGCCGCCACGGCCTGAAACGCCGCGCCGCTATCGCACGCGGCGCCCGTTTTATGCCGCGCCGCTATCGCACGCGGCGCGGGGCATCTGTATCATGGCGCCATGCGGATGCTTTATCACCTCTGGCTCTCGCCAGGCGCGCGCAAGGTGCGCGTGGCGCTCGCCGAAAAAGGCCTCGAATTCTCGATGAAGGTGGAGAAGGTGTGGGAGCGCCGTCCGGAATTCCTGGCGCTCAACCCGGCGGGCGAGGTGCCGGTGCTGGTCGAGCCCGACGGCAGCGTACTGGCCGAATCGTCATCCATCTGCGAATTCCTCGAAGAGACCTATCGCGACAAGCCGCTCTTGGGGACGAAGCCGCTCGACCGCGCCGAGACGCGGCGGCTTGTGTGCTGGTTCGACGGCAAGATGGCGCGCGAAGTGACCGACGGCCTCGTGAACGAGAAAATCATGAAACGCTTTCTGGGTTTCGGCACGCCCGACACGGCCGTGCTGCGCGCGAGCAAGACCAATCTCGGCTATCATCTCGAATACGTCTCGTATCTGGCGGAGCGGCGGCGCTGGTTGGCGGGATCCGAGTTCTCGCTCGCCGACATCGCCGCGGCGGCGCATCTTTCGGCCATCGACTATCTCGGCGACATCCCCTGGGACGATCAGCCGCCGGCGCGCGAGTGGTATGCGCGAGTCAAGTCGCGCCCGTCCTTCCGTCCCATCCTGTCCGATCTCATTCCCGGCGCGCCCCCGCCCAAGCACTACGCCGATCTCGATTTCTGAATCGCGCCGGGTTTTTGTTTGGCTTCGCCCTTGACGGGCTACGCCGCGCGCCCCCGCCCAAGCACGACGCCGATCTCGACTTCTGATTTGCGAATTAATGCTTCTGCGGCGATTCGGTCAGAAGCCGCCCCGCCGCGGCGTTCTCGTTGATGTGCGAAAGATTGGCCCGCGCATCCCGTCCGGCCGGAGAATCCGGCGCCACGCGGATCGCCGCTTCCCAATCGGCGCGGGCGCCCTTGGCGTCGCCGCGGAGGCGCAGAATGTTGCCGCGCTCCAACAGCCCGGATGAATCGCCCGGGTTGATCCGGAGCGCCTTGTTGACGTCGGCCAATCCCAGCTCCAGCCCGTCCGCGCCCCCGGCGTTGCGGTAGGCCGAGGCGCGATAGACCAGCGCCGTCACGTTGTTGGGGTCGATATCGAGCGCGCGGTTGAGATCGTCGATCGCCTCCCAGTAATGCCCGCCCAGGGCATAGGCCTGGGCGCGATCGACCAGCAAATCGGAATTGTGGGGATTATAGGCGAGCGCGGCGTCGAACACGGTTCGGGCATTGTCGGGCTGATCGGCCATGATCCAGGCCTCGCCCGCCTGCTCGAGCGCCGCGGCGCGCAGATCGGCCGGCTCCTGCATCATCGCGCCGGCCAGCTTTTGCAGCCGCTGCGCCGCCTCGCCGTAACGGCCGAGACCGATGAGCGCCACGCCCGCGCAATGCTCCGCCGGAAAGCCGCCGCCCTGGTCGTGCCAGAATTCCGCCTGGGTCAGCGCCTTTTGCGGATTGTCGCGGGTAAGCGCCAGGCAGCGGTCATATTGCGCCGAAGGGCTTTCCACGATCGCGCCGGGCGGCGTCGGCGAGGCCGCCGTCAAGAACAGCGATGCCAGAAGAAGGGCGGCGCTATAGGCCGGCTTCCGGCGCATGGTGGCCGCCAAGCTCCTTGTCGCGCTCTCCGGAGGTTTCCGCCTCTTCCTTGGCTTCGCTCGGGGTTAGCGCGGCGCTGAATTTATCGAGATAGAGATAGATCACCGGGGTTATGAACAGCGTCAGCGCCTGGGAGACGATCAAGCCGCCGACCACGGCTAACCCCAGCGGCCGGCGCAATTCGGAACCGGCGCCGAAGCCCACGGCGATCGGCAGGCCGCCCATGATCGCGGCCATGGTGGTCATCATGATCGGCCGGAAGCGCAGCAGGCACGCTTCGTAGATCGCCTGCTCGGCGGTGGCGTCGGTGGTGCGCCGCCGCTCGAGCGCGAAGTCGATCATCATGATCGCGTTCTTCTTGACGATGCCGATCAACATGACGATGCCGATGATGGCGATGACGCTCAAATCCTGATGGAACAGCATGAGCGTGGCGAGCGCGCCGAGGCCCGCCGCCGGCAGGCCCGAGAGAATCGTGATCGGGTGGATGAAGCTCTCATAGAGGATGCCGAGCACGATGTAGATGACGACGACCGCGGCGGCCAGCAACAGGCCCTGGCCCTTCAACGCGTCCTGGAACACCTGGGCGTTGCCCTGGAAGCCGGTGTTCACCGTCACCGGCAAATTGTCCTTGCGCTCGAGCCGGGCGATCTCCTGCACCGCGGTGCCGAGCGACACGCCCGGCGCCAGATTGAAGGCGATGGTCACCGAGGGCAACTGCCCCTGGTGGTTCACCGTCACCGGGCCGACGCCGGGGCTCAGCTTCGCCACCGCCGCGAGCGGCACCGACTGCCCGCTGGCGCTCTTCAGGTAGATTTTCGACAGATCGGCCGGATCCCGCTGGAACTGCTTGTCGATCTCGAGAATCACCGCGTAGTCGTTCGACGCCTCGTAGATGGTCGAGATCTGCCGCGCGCCGAAGGCGCTGTAGAAGGTGTTGCGGATCTGATCCATGGTGATGCCGAGCAGCCCGGCCTTGTCCATGTCGATATCGATGACCGCCTGGCGGTTCCTCAACTGCAAATCGGAGTTCACATCCTGGAAATCCGGCAGCGCCGCGATCTCCTGCTGCATGGTCGTCGCGTATTGGTAGAGCTCGGCCGTGTCGGCGTCCTGCAGCGTGTATTGATAGGTGCTCTTCGCCAGCCGGCCGCCGAGCTGGATGTTCTGCAGGCTCTGGAGATAGGTGTTCATGCCGGGAACCTGCGCCAGCTTCGGGCGCAATTCCTGGATCACCTGGTCGGCGGAGAGGCTGCGCTCCGAGCGGGGCTTCAGCTGGATGAAGAGGCGGCCATTGTTCAAGGCCGGGCTGAATCCCGTGGCGCCGATGAAGGAATTGACGTCGGAAACGTTGGGATCGTCCTTGATGATCTGCGCCACGATCTTCTGATGATCGATCATGGACTGGAACGAGGTGTCCTGCGGGCCCTCGGTGAAGCCGAAGATGTTGCCGGTGTCCTCGCTCGGGAAGAAGCCCTTGGGCACGATAATGAACAAGGCGACGCTGGCGACGATCGACAAGAGCGTCACGGCCAAGGTGGCGCGCCGCCATATCATCACCCGCTTCAGACCCCATTCGTAGCCGTTGCGCAGCCGGTTGAATCCCGCTTCCGAATAGCGCAGCAGCGCCCATTGCTTCTCGTGGGGATCGTGCGGCTTCAAGAGGCGCGAGCACAGCATCGGCGTCAGCGTCAACGACACCAGGCCCGAGATCAGGATGGTCATGCTGATGGTGACGGCGAATTCGCGGAACACCCGGCCCACGACGCCGCCCATGAACAGCACCGGGATGAACACCGCGACGAGCGAGAGGGTAATCGAGATGATCGTGAAGCCGATCTCGCGCGAGCCGTGGAAGGCCGCGTCCATCACCCGCTCGCCGTTCTCGATATGGCGCACGATGTTCTCGAGCATGACGATGGCGTCGTCGACGACGAATCCCACCGACAGCGTCAGGGCCAGCAGCGACAGATTGTCGATGCTGTAGCCCATGACATACATGCCGGCGAAGGTGCCGATCACCGAGACGGGCAGCGCCAAGGCGGGGATGATGGTGGCGGTGACGTTGCGCAAGAACAGGAAAATCACCAGCACCACCAGCACGGCGGTCAGCATCAGCGTGAACTGCACGTCGTCGACCGAGTTGCGGATCGACACCGAGCGGTCGTTCAAGACCGAGAGTCTCACCGCGGGCGGCAACTCGGCCTCGAACACCGGCAAGAGCCCCCGGATTCTGTCCACCACCTGAACGGTGTTGGCGTCGGGCTGGCGCTGAATCGCAAGAATGATCGAGCGCTGGCCGTTATAGGAGGCCGCCACTTGGTCGTTCTCGACGCTGTCGACCACGGTGGCCACGTCCTGGAGCCGGACCGGCGCGCCGTCGCGGTAGGCGATGATGATCGGCTTGAAATCGGCGGCGGTGTTGAACCGGTTCTGCATCTGCAAGGTGAAGGATTGGCCCGGCCCCATCAGCGTGCCGACCGGCGTGTCGGAATTGGCGGCGGCGACCGCGGTTTGCACGTCGGCGAGGGTCAGGCCCTTGGCGGCGAGCGCTTCCGGATTGGCCTGGACGCGCACCGCGAATTTCTGCGCGCCAAAGACGTTGACCAACGCCACGCCGGGCAGCGTCGAAATGCGCTCGGACATCATGGTTTCGGCGTATTCGTCCAGCACCGAAAGCGGCAAGGTGTCGGAACCGAGCGTCAGGAAGATCACCGGCTGGTCGGCCGGATTGACTTTCTGGAAGGAGGGCGGCGTGGTCATGTCGACCGGCAGCAGCTTCGCCGCCGTGGTCATCGCCGCCTGCACGTCGAGCGCGGCGCCGTCGATGTTGCGGTTGAGATCGAACTGCATGGTGATGGTCGAGACGCCCTGGCCCGAGGTCGAGACCATCGAATCGAGCCCGGCGATGGTGGAGAACTGCCTCTCCAAGGGCGTCGCCACCGAGGACGCCATGGTCTCGGGGCTGGCACCCGGCAACGTGGCCGAGACCACGATGGTCGGGAAATCGACGCGCGGAATCGCCGCCACCGGCAACAGGCGGTAGCTGAACATCCCGAAAATCACGAAAGCCATCATCAGCAACGTCGTCATGACCGGACGACGTATGCAGGTTTCCGGCAACATCATGATTTGGGATCCGCCGCCGGCGCGTCGGTCGCGGGACTGTTGGCGGTGGAACGGACGTCAACCCGGCTGCCGGTGGTGAGCCGGAGCTGGCCGTCGGTGGCGACGCGCTCGCCCGCGTCGAGGCCGGTGGATATCACGCTGATGCCGTCCACGGTGCGCGCGATCTTCACGGGGCGCATCTCGGCGGTGCTGTCATCCTTGATGACATAGACGTAGGTCGTGTTCTGGCCGATCAACACCGCGGATTGCGGCACGGTGAGGGCGTCGGGATCGGTGCGCTCGGTTACCGAGACGTTGACGAACTCGCCCGGCCAGAGCCGTTCCCGCGCGTTGTCGAACACCGCCCTGACCGCGATGGTGCCGGAATTGGTGTCGATGGTGTTGTCGAAGAAGGCGATCTTGCCCATGACCGGCGCGCCGGTGTCGCCGGACGCGATGGCGGCGACGGCGACGTCGCCATCGGTCATCGCTTGGCGGATGCCGGGCAACTCGGATTGCGGCAAGGTGAACCCGACATAGATCGGCGAAACCTGATTGATGGTGACCAGGGGAACGTCGTTCGCCTTGATGCTGTTGCCGGTCTTGATGGTGATGGTGCCGACGCGCCCGTCGATCGGCGCGGCGATGGTGTCATAGCTCAATTGCGCTGCGAAATTGTCGACCTGGGCCTGGAGCATGTCCTGGTTCGCCACCGCCGTGTCGTATTGCTGGCGCGAGATGAATTCCTTGCTCACCAGCGGCTTGTAGCGGGCGACGTCGGCCTTGGCGTTGTCGAGCTGCGCCCGATATTGCTCGAGCTGCGCCCTGGCGGCGCGGTCGTCGAGCTTGAACATCACGTCGCCGGTCTTCACGTACTGGCCGTCCTGGATCAGCACGCCGGTGATGACGCCGTCGATGCGCGATTTGACCGAGACATTGGCGATGGTCTGGACCGTGCCGATGGTGTCGAGCCTGACCGGCATCGGCTGGCGCGCGACCGCGGCCACGGTGACCGGCACCGCCGGACGTGCGTTGACCGGCGCCACGCGCGCGGGCCAGAACAATTCATAGGCGATGGCGGCGACGCCCAGCGCCGCGACGATCAGGATGACCCGCCGCAGACGATGTTTTTGCTCCGCTTTGCCGAGAGCGGCGGAGCCCGCTCCCGAAAAGCGCCTCTGGCGCCAATGATTTAACATGATGCCCGGTACTATACGCGGCCATGGCGAGATATGCCAGAATTTGTCCCGCCATCCCTGGGCTTCGCGCCGTTCTGCTGCGCCGCAATATCAAAGAATTAAAAGAGCGGCCGCCGATTTTGCCGGCCGGACACGCGCGCCATTGGTTAAACTCCGCCGCGAGAGGCGGGATAGTGCCGGGCATGGTCCAGGGAATAGCGGGAGGCATCGCGGGTTTTGAAAACGTTGCGCATGCGTTGCGCATCCGCAACTACCGCATCTACACCATCGGCAATCTGATCTCGCTTTCCGGCACCTGGGTGCAGCGCGTCGCCGTCGGCTGGCTCGCTTGGCAGCTGACGCATTCGGGCGCCTGGCTCGGGTTGTGCGCCGCCGCCGATCTCATTCCCGTGGTGGTGATCAGCCCCTTTGCCGGCGCGCTTGCCGACCGCGTCAACCGCATCCGTCTGATCTGGACGACCCAGATCGCCGCCATGGCCCAGGCGTGGCTGCTCGCCTTCTTGACATTCACGGGTATCATCAATGTCGAGACGCTGTTCCTGCTGACGCTGTGTCTTGGCGTCGCCAACGCCGCCAATCAGCCGGCTCGCCTGGCATTGATCCCCAGCTTGGTCGGCCGCGCCACGCTCAGCTCGGCGGTGGCGATCAATTCGCTGGTGTTCAACGGCGCGCGTTTCCTCGGCCCCGCCACCGCGGGCTTCGTCATCGCGCAAGGCAGCGTCGCGCTCACCTTCGCCTTGAACGCCTTGACCTATGTCGCCTTCGTCATCGCCTTGTCCCGTCTCAGATTGGCGCCCGAGGAAATGCCCGCCGCCGCCGCCGGCGGCGGCGGGCGCATCCTCCGTCAATCGCTCGAAGGCTACGCCTACGCGCTCCGGCATCCCGGCATCGGCGGCATGATGGTGCTGTTCGGCGTCACCTCGATCACGCTCCGGGGCTTCATCGAGCTTTTCCCCGGTTTCGCCGATAGCGTGTTCCATCGCGGCCCTTACGGCCTCGCCTGGCTCACCGCCACGGTGGGCCTGGGCGCGATGGCCGGCGGCGCCTGGATGCTGCGGCGCAGCGGCACGAACGGCCTCACCCGCCTCATCGTCAACCACACCTTGTCGATGTCGCTGGCGGTGCTCGCCTTCACCGCGACGGCGCGCTACGAGCTGGCGCTGGTCTGCGCTTTCGTCACCGGGTTTTCGATGGTGGTGACCGGCATCAGCGCCCAGACGCTGATCCAGATCGCGGTCGATCCCGCCATGCGCGGCCGCGTGATGGGAATGTACGGCATGATCTTCCGCGCCGGTCCGGCGGTGAACGCGGTGGTCATGGGCGCGCTCTCGGCCAGTTGGGGGTTGCGCGTGCCGGTGGCGGCGGGGGCGGGCTTGAGCCTTGCTGCCTGGGCCTGGGCGCATTGGCGCCAGGCGCGCATGGCGCGCGCGCTGGAAATCGAGCCGCAGCCGGTCGCGGCGGATTGACTTAAGCAAGTAGCGATTCGAGCGTGCGCATGAGCAGCGCCAGATCCTGGTCGCGCGACAAGCGGTGATCGCCGTCCTTGACCAGTTCGACCCGCACATCCTCGCTTTGAAGCCTGGCCGCGAGACCGATGCTCGCCTGGTAGGGCACGTCCGCGTCGCGCATGCCGTGGATGAGCCGCACCGGCGACGCGATCGGTATGGGCTTGCCCATGACAAGATGCTTGCGGCCGTCCTCGATCAGCTTGCGGGTGATGAGATAGCCCGCTTCGTCATGGGCCGAAGGGATGCGCGCCTGGCCGTCGCGCAAAATGGCCGCTTGCAGCTCGGGCGCGAACCGGTTCCACATCAAATCCTCGGTGGCGTCGGGCGCCGATGCGATGCCCATGAGCGCCTTGACGCGCGCGGGCCGGTCCCTCGCCACGAGCAGCATGATCCAGCCGCCCAGGCTCGACCCCACCAGCACTTGCGGGCCGGCGGTGAGATTGTCCAGCACGCATAGCGCGTCGTCCTTCCACCGTCCCACCGTAGCCTCGGAAAACTCGCCCGAGGATTTTCCATGGCCGAAATAGTCGAAGCGCAGAAAAGCCTGGCCGCGCGCCCGGCAAAAGGATTCCAGCGCCGTCGCCTTGGTGCCGCTCATGTCCGACATGAAACCGCCCAGGAACACCACGCCCGGGGCATTCCCATCCAGGCGATGGTAGGCGATTGTCGCCTCATCCTCGCGTGTTAAGATGGACGGATCGGATACCGGATCGGGCTTCATCGAGACATCGCGTTAGGCATAAGTATGGCAGACGCCGAGACTAGCACCGCGGCGAAGGGCAAGGAACGCCGGCAGCATTCCGTGCTCCAGGTCCTGCCGCGCCTGGCATCCGGCGGGGTCGAGCGCGGCACGGTCGAGATCGCGGCGGCGTTGGCCGCCGCCGGCTGGAAAGCGGTGGTCGCCTCGGAAGGCGGGCCGATGGTGCGCGAGATCGAGCGCGCCGGCGGAATCCATGTCACGCTGCCGCTGGCTACGAAAAATCCCCTGGTGATGCACGCCAATATCGGGCGGCTGGCCAAGATCATCGGTGAACACGGCATCGATATCGTCCATGCGCGTTCGCGCGCGCCGGCCTGGAGCGCCTATGCGGCATCCCGGCGCACCGGCGCTCATTTCGTCACCACTTTCCACAACGCCTATGGCGCCGAAAACGCGGTGAAGCGCCTCTACAACTCGGTGATGGCGCGAGGCGAGCTGATCATCGCCATTTCCGATTTCGTCGCCGACCACGTCGCCTCGGTCTATGGCGTGCCGCGCGAACGCATCCGCGTCGTCCATCGCGGCGTCGACATCAAGCGCTTCGATCCCGACAAGGTCCGGGCCGAGCGCATCATCAAGCTGATGGAGGAATGGCGCCTGCCCGACGGCCTGCCCGTGGTCATGCTGCCGGGGCGGCTGTCGCGCTGGAAGGGCCATCTCGTCCTGATCGAGGCGATGGTGCATTTGAACCGCCCCGCCGTCCAATGCCTGCTGGTGGGATCCGGCAGCCCGAGCTACCGCAAGGCGATATCGCTCGCGATATCGCGCGCCCGCGCGCCGGGCAATTTCCGCATTCTCGAGAACTGCAACGACATGGCCGCGGCCTACAAGCTGGCCGATGTCGTGATCTCGCCCTCGACCGAGCCCGAGGGCTTCGGCCGCGTCGTCGTCGAGGCCCAGGCGATGGGCCGCCTGGTGATCGCCACGGCGCATGGCGGCGCGGTCGAGACCGTGCTGGACAAGAAGACCGGCTGGCTGGTGCCGCCGGGCGATCCCGAGGCGCTGGCCAAGGCGATCGCGCGCGCGCTCGATCTCTCTCCCGAGGAGCGCCGCGTCATGGCCGCGCGCGCCATCGAGCATATCCGCAAGGACTTCACCAGCGAGACGATGGCGGCGCGCACGCTCGCGGTCTATGACGAGGTTCTGCGCGGCGGCCGCGCCCGGGGCTCGGTCGCGGCGTGAGCGGCATTGGCGGGGACGCCCCGGTTTCCGGGCGCGCGCGCATCCTGGTGATCAAGCTGGGCGCGCTCGGCGATTTCGTCCAGGCGATGGGGCCCTGCGCCGCCATCCGCGCGCATCACCCGCATGACGAAATCACCCTGCTCACATCGTCCGATTTCGCCGGTCTCGCCAGGCAGGCTCCTTACTTCGACCGGGTCTGGCTCGACGACCGCCCGGGCTGGGCCAGGCCCTGGGCGTTGTGGCGCCTCCGGCGCAAGATCTCCCGCGCCGGCTTCGCCCGGGTCTACGATCTCCAGACCTCCGACCGCTCCAGCCTCTATTTCCATCTGCTCTGGCCGGTTCGGCCGCAATGGTCGGGCATCGCGTCGGGCGCCTCGCATCCCCACGCCAATCCGGGCCGGGATGCGATGCACACCATCGAGCGCCAGGCCGATCAGCTGCGCATCGCCGGCATCGAAAATGTTCCACCGCCCGATCTGTCCTGGGCCACGGGCGACGTCGAGCGCTTCAACCTGCCGCGGAAATTCCTGCTGCTGGTTCCGGGCGGGGCGCCGCACCGGCCGGCCAAGCGCTGGCCGGCGGGGCGCTTCGCCCAGATCGCCACCATCGCGGCAAGGCGCGGCGTGACGCCGGTGGTGCTGGGCGGCGAGGGCGAGCGCGCGATCGGCGCGGCGATCCTAAACGCGGCGCCCCAGGCCCGCGACCTCACCGGCAAGACCAGTTTCGGCGACATCGTCGCGCTCGGCCGCTGGGCGCTCCACGCGCTCGGTAACGACACCGGACCGATGCATCTGATCGTCGCGTCGGGCTGTCCCGCCACGGTGCTCTATTCGCAAGCTTCCGATCCCGCCTTGACCGCGCCGCGCGGCGCCCGCGTCACCATCCTGCGCCGGCCGTCCCTGGCGCAGCTTTCGGTCGAGGACGTTGCCGCCACGCTCCCCTTGGGATAAACCGCTCTCCATGCCGCCCGATAAGAATGCCGATGCGCCAATTGCCGTCACCTTGCCCGACGGGGCGGTCAAGCGCTTTCCCCATGCCGTCAGCGGCGCGGAGATCGCCAAGGCGATCGGTCCGGGACTCGCCAAGGCGGCACTCGCCATCAAGATCGACGGATCTCCCAAGGATCTGAATGCGCTGGTGCGCGCCGATTCCAAGATCGCCATCCTGACGCGCGACTCGCCCGAATCGCTCGAGATCATCCGCCACGACGCCGCCCATGTCATGGCCGAGGCGGTGAAGGAGCTTTATCCCGAAACCCAGGTGACATTCGGCCCGGCGACCGAGACCGGCTTCTATTACGATTTCGCGAGGCCCCAGTCCTTCACGCCCGAGGATTTGGTCAAGATCGAGCAGCGCATGCATGAGATCGTCGATCGCGATGAGGCCATATCGCGCGAGGAATGGCCGCGCGACCAGGCGGTGAAGTTTTTTGCGGGATTGGGCGAAACATACAAGGCCGAATGGATCGGGCAGATTCCGGCGGGCGAGGCGATCAGCTTCTACCGCCAGGGCAAGTTCGTCGATCTCTGCACCGGCCCGCATCTCCCGTCGACCGGCAAGCTCGGCCACGCCTTCAAGCTGACCAAGGTGGCGGGCGCCTATTGGCGCGGCGACGCCAAGAACGCCCAGCTCCAGCGCATCTACGGCACCGCCTGGGCGCATGAGAAGGACTTGAAACAATATCTCTTCCAGCTGGAGGAGGCGGAGAAGCGCGACCACCGCCGCCTGGGGCGCGAGCTCGAACTCTTCCACCAGCAGGAAGAGGCGGCCGGATCGGTGTTCTGGCATCCCAAAGGCTGGACGCTTTATCGCACCATCGAGGCCTATCTGCGCAAGCGCCTGGACCGTGCGGGCTATGTCGAAGTGCGCACGCCGATACTGGTCGACCGCTCGCTGTGGGAGGCCTCGGGCCATTGGGAGAAATTCCGCGAGCACATGTTCACGGTCGAGACCGTGGAGGAAAGGGCCGGCGGCAAGGGGTCCGACGGAAAACTGGGCGAAAAACACGTGCTGGCGATCAAGCCGATGAACTGCCCCTGTCATGTGCAGATCTACCGCCAGAGCCTTCACTCTTACCGCGACCTGCCGCTGCGCATGGCCGAGTTCGGCTCCTGCCACCGCAACGAGCCTTCGGGCGCGCTCCACGGCATCATGCGGGTCCGGGCCTTCACCCAGGACGACGCGCATATCTTCTGCACCGAGGACCAGATCACGGCGGAGAGCATCGCCTTCTGCGATCTCTTGCGTTCGGTCTATCGCGACTTCGGCTTCACCGATGTCTCGATCAAGTTTTCCGACCGGCCGACGACCCGCGCAGGATCCGACGCCGTCTGGGACCGGGCCGAAGGCGCGCTCAAGGCGGCGATCGAGGCGGCGAAGCTCCCCTACACGGTCAATCCCGGCGAGGGCGCGTTCTACGGGCCGAAGCTCGAATTCGTGCTGCGCGACGCCATCGGCCGCGACTGGCAATGCGGCACGCTCCAGGTCGATTTCGTGCTGCCCGAGCGCCTCGACGCGCATTACATCGGCGAGGACGGCAACCGCCACCGCCCGGTCATGCTCCACCGCGCCATCTTCGGCTCGATGGAACGCTTCATCGCCATCTTGATCGAGCACCAGGCCGGGCGTTTTCCGCTCTGGCTGGCGCCGGTGCAGGCCATGGTTTTGACCATCACCTCGGAAGCCGATGCCTATGCCGGCAAGGTGATGGAGGCCTTGGCTGAAGCGGGCATTCGCGCCGAATCCGATCTTTCCAACCAGACCATCAATTATAAGGTGCGCGAGCACAGCCTGAAGAAGGTCCCGGCCCTACTGGTCGTAGGCAAGCGCGAGGCCGAAACGCAAAGCGTTGCGATCCGCCGCCTGGGCGGAAAAGAACAGGAAATCCTTGCGCTCCCCGATGCCATCGCTAGATTGAAAGCCGAGGCGGCGGTTCCCCACGGGCGCCCCGCCGAGCCAGGGCTTTGAAGGAGGTTGGTTTAAGGGAGATGCGTTATCCCGCCTAGAGTACCCCCCGCCGCCGCGCCGGGTCGCGACGGCCCTCGGGTCAACGATGAAATCGTCTCGGCGCGTCTGCGCCTGGTGGATGAACGCGGCAACATGGTCGGCGTCGTCACCCGTCAAGAGGCGCTGACCCGGGCCACCGAAGCCGGCCTCGATCTGGTCGAGGTCGCTCCCCAAGCCGATCCCCCCGTCTGCAAAATCCTCGATTTCGGCAAATACAAATACGAGGAGCAGAAGCGACTCAACGCCGCGCGCAAGAAACAGAAGGTCATCGAGGTCAAGGAGATCAAGCTCCGCCCCGGCATCGACGATCACGACTACGACGTCAAGATGCGCGCCATGCTCAAATTCATCGGCGAAGGCGACAAGGTGAAGGTCGTGATGCGCTTCCGCGGTCGCGAGATGGCGCACCAGGAAATCGGCATGGGCGTGCTGATGCGGGTCAAGGACGGGCTCGACAAGGTGGCCAAGGTGGAATCCTCGCCGCGCATGGAAGGCCGCCAGATGACCATGGTGATGTCGCCGAAATAGGGCGTTCGCCCGCTTTAACCCGGCTTTCTTCGCTTCGCACGCGGCGTAGCGCCTGTCGTGCGAAGCCGGAGCCTGAAAGACGCTACGCGCGCTTGCCAATCCCCTGTTCTGCCGCTATAAACCGCGCCTCAACCGGGCGGCTGGCTCAAGGGCATGCCTCGCCGCCCAAACATTAAAACTGCCAAACGAACCCAATTCCGTTCGGCGCCATCTCGAAAGGCCGGAAATGCCCAAGATGAAGACCAAGAGCGGCGCCAAGAAGCGCTTCTGGCGCTCGGGCTCGGGCAAGATCAAGGCGGGCAACGCGCATAAGCGCCACCTGCTGATCAACAAGTCCAAGCGCGGCAAACGCAACGCCAAGGGCACGATGACGCTCCAGCCGGGCGACGCCAAGCTGGTGCACACCTACATGCCTTATATGCGGGGCTGAACCATGGCGCATGTCAAACGCGGCGTGCCCGGGCGCGCCCGCCACAAAAAAATCCTCGGCATGGCCAAGGGCTATCGCGGCCGGGCCAATTCCTCCTTCCGCATCGCGCTCGAAAAAGTCGAGAAGGGGCTCCGCTACGCCTATCGGGACCGGCGCGCGAAAAAGCGCAATTTCCGCGCGCTCTGGGTCCAGCGCATCAATGCTGGCGCGCGCGAACAAGGGATGACCTATTCCCAGTTCATCAACGGCCTGAAGCACGCCGGAATCTTGCTCGACCGCAAGGTGCTGGCCGATCTCGCCATGCGCGAACCCGAAGCCTTCAAAGCCATCGTGTCGCAGGCGCGCGCGGCTCTGCCGAAGCCGGCTGCGGCCCAAGCCGCCAAGGCGTAGAATTAGGTTTCGCGCAAAGCCGACGTGTAATATGCCGGGGCCGGGCTCCGGGCGGGACAGGGGGCCGAATCGGGCCCCTTTTTCGTTTATTCAAGGAGGATGATGGAGAGTCTCGACCATATCCGCGACGAGCTGTTGAAGCTCATCAAGGCGGCGGCGAGTCTCGACGCGCTCGAGCAGATCCGGGTGGGCGCGCTCGGCCGCAACGGGCGGCTGACCGGGCTCTTGAAGGGCTTGGGCGCGCTCAAGCCCGAGGAGCGCAAAGCGCGCGGCGCCGATCTCAACGCGCTCAAGGACGAGATCGAAGCGGCGCTGGCAACGGCGCAGAAGCATCTCGCGGGCACGGCGCTCCATGCAAGGCTCGCCGGCGAAAGGCTCGACGTGACCTTGCCGGTCGAAGCCGATGTGGCGGGCCGCATCCATCCCATCAGCCAGACCATCGACGAATTGACCGTGCTGTTCGGCGAGATGGGTTTCGCCGTCGCCGAGGGCCCGCATATCGAGGACGATTTCCACAACTTCACCGCGCTCAACATCCCGCCCGAGCATCCGGCGCGGCAAGAACAGGACACGTTCTATCTCGCGGCGGAGACGCTGGATGGCGGCCGCAAGCTCCTGCGCACCCATACCTCGCCGGTACAGATCCGCACCATGCGGAATCAGAAGCCGCCCATCCGCATCATCGTGCCGGGCCGCACTTTCCGCAGCGATCACGACGCCACCCATTCGCCGATGTTCCATCAGGTCGAGGGGCTGGTGATCGACAAATCGTGCCATATGGGCCACCTCAAGGGCTGCCTGATCGAATTCTGCCGTGCCTTTTTCGGCGTGGCCGATCTGCCGGTGCGCTTCCGCCCGAGCTATTTCCCCTTCACCGAGCCCTCGGCCGAGGTCGATATCGGCTGCTCGCGCGCGGGCGGCGGCCTCAAGATCGGCGCCGGCGGCGATTGGCTCGAAATCCTGGGTTGCGGCATGGTGCACCCGAAGGTTTTGAAGAACTGCGACATCGATCCCGACATCTATCAGGGCTTCGCCTTCGGCATGGGGATCGAGCGCATTGCCATGCTCAAATACGGCATTCCCGATCTGCGCACCTTCTATGAGAGCGATCTACGCTGGCTCCGGCATTACGGATTTCTGCCCTTGGACGTGCCGTCGCTCGCCGGGGGCGCGCCGTGAAGACCACGCTCGCCTGGCTCAAGACGCATCTCGAAACCTCGGCGCCGCTCGATAAGATCGTCGAGACCCTGGCCATGCGCGGGCTCGAGGTCGAAAGCGTCGAGGACCGCGCCAAAAGCCTCGCGCCCTTCCTGGTCGCCCGCGTGCTCAGCGCCAAGCGCCACCCCGACGCCGACAAGCTCCAACTCTGTCTGGTCGATACCGGCACGGAGAAGCTTGAAGTGGTGTGCGGCGCGCCCAATGCCCATGCCGGGATGCTCGCCGTGTTCGCGCCGGTGGGATCGGTCATTCCCCGGAACGGCATGGTCCTGAAGGCGAGCAAGATCCGCGGCGTATTGTCGAACGGCATGTTGTGCTCGGGCTATGAGCTCAATTTGTCGGAAGACAAGGAAGGCATCATCGAACTGCCAGCAGGGCTCGAGGTCGGCGCCAATTTCGCCAAGGCGGTGGGGCTCGACGATCCGGTCTTCGACGTCAAGGTCACGCCCAACCGCGCCGATTGCCTGGGCGTGCGCGGGATCGCCCGCGATCTCGCCGCCTCGGGTTTGGGCAAGCTCAAGCCCTTGGACGCGACGCCGGTTTCGGGCAAATTCGCCTGCCCGATCGCGGTCCACTTGGCGGGGCCCGATGAAAAATCCTGCCCGCTTTTTCTCGGCCGGCTCATCCGCGGCGTCAAGAACGGGCCAAGCCCGCTCTGGCTCCAAGACCGCCTCAAGGCCGTGGGGCTCCGGCCGATCTCGGCGCTGGTCGACATCACCAATTTTCTGACCCTCGATCTCGGCCGGCCCTTGCACGTGTTCGACGCCGACAAACTCCAAGGCGACCTCGCCGTGCGCGGCGCGCGCAAGGGCGAAAGCCTCGCCGCCTTGAACGGAAAAACCTACGAGCTTGACACGGAAATGACGGTGATCGCCGACGCCAAGGGCGTGCTCAGCCTGGGCGGCGTGATCGGCGGCGTCGCTTCGGGCTGCACCGAGAAAACCGTCAACGTCTATATCGAAGGCGCGCTGTTCGATCCGCTGCGCACGGCGGCCACCGGCCGCAAGCTCAATCTGCAAAGCGACGCGCGCTATCGTTTCGAGCGCGGCCTCGATCCCGAATTCACCCGTCCGGGCGTCGAGATCGCCACCCGCCACATCGTCGAGCTGTGCGGCGGTAATGTGTCGGAAATCCGCGTCTCCGGCGCGGTGCCGGGCTGGCGGCGAAGCTTGCGCTTCCGCCCCGACCGCACCCGTTCCCTGGGCGGACTCGAATTGGCGGCGGGCGAGCAGAAGAGGATCCTGGAGGATCTCGGCTGCGCCGTGACCGAGGAGGCCGATCATTTCTCGGTCGTGCCGCCTTCCTGGCGCGCCGATATCGAGGGCGAGGCCTGCCTGGTCGAGGAGGTGTTGCGCATCCACGGCTACGAGCACATCCCGGTGGTCTCCTTGCCCCGGGAAGAGGCGTTGCCCAAACCGGCGCTGAATCCCGCCCAGCGCCGCGCGGGTTTCGTGCGGCGGTCGCTGGCCGCACGCGGCTTGGTCGAGGCGGCGAGCTATTCCTTCATGTCCTTGAAAGAGGCGGCCTATTTCGGCGGTGTCCCGGATAGCCTGAAACTGCTCAACCCGATCAGCGCCGATCTCGACGTCATGCGCCCCTCGATCCTGCCCAATCTGCTCGATGCGGCGCGGCGCAACGCCGACCGTGGCTTCAAGGATTGCGCGCTGTTCGAGATCGGTCCGCAATACCGCGACGACACCGAGGCGGGCCAGGCCCTGGTGGCGGCGGGGATAATCGCGGGATCGGCCCAACCCAAGAGCTGGGACCGGCCAGCGCGCGAAGTCTCGGTCTTCGACGCCAAGGCGGATGCGCTGGCGGCGCTCGAAGCCGCCGGCGCCTCCCCCGACAATCTCCAGCTTTCGCCGCATGCGCCCGCCTGGTATCACCCCGGCCGCTCCGGCTCGCTCAAGCAAGGGCCGAATCTCTTGGCGAATTTCGGCGAAATCCATCCCGGATTGTTGCTGGCGCTCGACGTGAAGGGACCGGTTGTGGGCTTCGAGGTGTTTCTCGACGCCGTGCCCGAACCCCGCGCCAAGGGGCCTGCACGGCCGTTGCTGGTTCTTTCGCCGTTCCAGCCCGTCACGCGCGATTTCGCCTTCGTGGTGGATGCGGCGCTTCCGGCCGAAACCCTGCTCAAGGCCGCGCGCGGCGTCGACAAGAAGCTCGTATCCGATGTCCGCCTGTTCGATCTCTATCAGGGCAAGGGGCTACCCGAGGGCAAGAAATCGCTCGCCATCACCGTGACGCTCCAGCCCGAGACAGCGACGCTGACCGATGACGAGATCGAGGCGTTCTCGGCCAAGCTGATCGCGGCGGTGGAAAAGGCGACCGGCGGGAGTTTGCGCAAATAATCCATGGCCGCCGATCTTTCCCATATCCGCAACTTCGCCATCATCGCGCATATCGATCACGGCAAATCCACGCTCGCCGACCGCCTGATCGAACGTTGCGGCGGGTTGGAGGCGCGCGAGATGCGCGAACAGGTACTCGACAGCATGGATATCGAGCGCGAGCGCGGCATCACCATCAAGGCGCAGACCGTGCGCCTCGGCTACACCGCCAAGAACGGCGAGACCTATGAGCTCAATCTCATGGACACGCCCGGCCATGTGGATTTCGCCTATGAGGTGAGCCGTTCGCTCGCCGCCTGCGAAGGCTCGCTTTTGGTGGTGGATGCGAGCCAGGGCGTCGAGGCGCAGACACTCGCCAACGTCTATCAGGCGATCGAGGCCGGGCACGAGATCGTGCCGGTGCTGAACAAGATCGACCTGCCGGCGGCCGAGCCCGCCCGGGTCAAGGAGCAGATCGAGGAAGTGATCGGTCTCGACGCTTCGGGCGCGGTCGAGATTTCGGCCAAGACCGGGCTCAACATCGACGGCGTGCTGGAGGCGCTGGTCGCCCGATTGCCGCCGCCCAAGGGCGACGCCACGGCGCCCTTGAAGGCGCTGCTGGTCGACAGCTGGTATGATGCCTATCTCGGCGTGGTGATCCTGGTGCGGGTCAAGGACGGCGTGTTGAAGCCCGGCCTGAAAATCCGTTTCATGGCGACCGGCGCCGATCACGTCATCGAGCGCGTCGGCGTCTTCACGCCCAAGCCCTTGCCGGTCGCTGAGCTCAATCCCGGCGAGATCGGTTTCATCACCTCGGGGATTAAGACGGTGGCCGATTGCAAGATCGGCGACACCATCACCGAGGAACGCCGCCCGGCGGCCCAGGCCCTGCCCGGCTTCAAGCCGTTGCAGCCGGTGGTGTTCTGCGGCCTGTTCCCGTCCGATTCCGCCGATTACGACCATCTGCGCGACAGCCTAGGCAAACTACGCCTCAACGATGCGAGCTTCGAATACGAGCCCGAGACCTCGGCGGCGTTGGGCTTCGGCTTCCGCTGCGGGTTCCTGGGATTGCTCCATCTCGAGATCATCGAGGAGCGCTTGAAGCGTGAGTTCAACCTCGATCTCATCGCCACGGCGCCTTCGGTCGTCTATCACGTCCATCTGCGCGACGGCTCGATGGTGGCGCTCCACAACCCGGTCGACATGCCCGATCCGGTCCAGGTCGAGCATCTGGAGGAGCCGTGGATCAGGGCCACCATCCTGGTGCCCGACGATTATCTCGGCAGTGTGCTGGCGTTGTGCGAGGAACGCCGCGGCGTGCAGAAGGACCTGACCTATGTCGGGCGGCGCGCCATGGCGGTCTACAGGCTCCCTCTGAATGAAGTCGTCTTCGACTTCTATGATCGCCTCAAATCGGTGAGCCGCGGCTATGCCAGCTTCGACTACCAGATGGACGGCTACGAGCCCGGCGACCTGGTGCAGATGAACATCCTGGTCAACGGCGATCCGGTGGACGCGCTCGCCACCATCGTCCACCGCAGCCAGGCCGACCGGCGCGGCCGTGCGTTGTGCGAGCGCCTGAAGGAGCTGATCCCGCGCCAGCTTTTCCTCATCGCCATCCAGGCGGCGGTCGGCGGCCGCGTCATCGCCCGCGAGACCATCAAGGCCTTGCGCAAGGACGTGCTCGCCAAATGCTATGGCGGCGACGTCTCGCGCAAGCGCAAGCTCCTGGAGAAGCAGAAGGAAGGCCGCAAGCGCATGCGCCAGTTCGGCAAGGTCGAGATTCCGCAATCCGCCTTCATCGCCGCGCTCAAGATGGGCGACGAATAGGTTTCGCCTAGTGCCGCCCCTTGCGGTACCGCCAGGCCAAAAAGAGCCCCGGCAGCGCCAGCACCGGCACCGCCCAGACTTTGAGCGCGGTGACGATGCCGGGGTCCCACAACCCGGGCGCTATGTAGCGCTGCACCGCCTCCTGGATCGCGCTCAGGCTGGCGTGGTGGACATAGTGCCAAAGCTGGCCGGTGCCGGTGGGCGTGAACGACCCGTTTTCGCGCCAGGCCAGCAAATCGTGGCCGAGCACGGCGATGGCCGCCAGCAGCAGCAGAAAACCGATCAGACGCAAGATCAGGGCGAAAAACCCTCTCATATCCCGGCAGCTCCTCAGCCCAATGATTTACGCTTAATACGGATTAAACATGACGGTCGCGTGGTGATGGTGCGGCATGATGGCCGGATTGGCAAGGTTGCCGCGCACATAAACGGTGTATTCACGCATTGCCATTATGACTAGAGCCGATGTTGCTCGACTCCGAAATCCGGCAGGCCGCCCTGCTGATGCTCCGCCGCCACGGCACCTCCGCCGCTTTGCGCGCCGGCTTTCGCGCCGGCCAGCTGATGGAATTGGGCGAGGTTGGCGCTTCCGAAATCTGGGTGCGGATCATCCACGCGATCAACCAGATCCGCGCCGAGGCGCGCGAGGCCTATAGCGCGCTACCGGTCGAATCGCCGCCCGATCAACTGCCCGAAGCCGATTTCCAAGTCGCCTGATCCCGTAACGCCCTTAATCCGGCCCCGGGCCCCGGTTGCATGCGCCAATGCCCTTCGATAGGCTTCGCGCGCCTTATGGAGGGGTGGCCGAGTGGTTGAAGGCGCACGCTTGGAAAGCGTGTTTACGGGAAACCGTAACGTGGGTTCGAATCCCACTCCCTCCGCCAACTTCAGAACAGAACTGCGAACGCCGGGCGTAGCCGATTTTACGCCCGAGGCGGCGGCAAGGGTTCGGAGCAGATCGCCCTTCGATCCCATGATGCGGACTTCGTTGTCCGCGACCTCGACGCGCTGGGCCAGGGCGCGGAGGTGGTCGCGGCGATAGCCGCCGCCGTCGATCCGGATGCGCTCGCGGGCGGTTCTGGCGAATTTCTGGACCATAGCGGGCGTGATCGCCTGCTGCCCCGCGCTTTCCGCCATCGCCTGGGCGCGGTCGGCGTCGGCCTGGGCCTGATCGCGGATGGCCTTCAGGCCGGCGATGCGCTCCTTCAGCGCCGGGTCGTCCAGATCGGCGACGCCGGTCTCGATGGCGTCATAGAGCCGCTTGAGCCGCAGGTCGGTCTCGGCGGCGCGCTTGTTCAGTTCGGCGATATGCTCGCGGCGGCGCTCGGTCCGCTCCTGGCGGCGGTCGAGCACCGAGGCCAGCACTTCTTCGAGCCGTTCGGGCTGTAGCAAGCGGTCCTCGATGTGGCCGGCGACGAGGTTGTCGAGCTTCTCCATCGGGATCGAGCGGCCCTTGCAGCCGGTCTCGCCCTGCCGGGCCTTGATCGAGCAGGTGTAGTAGCGATAGCGCCCGCCCTTGCCGGTGCGGAGCGTCATCGCGCCGCCGCAGTCGGCGCAGAAGCAGATGCCGGTAAGGAGGGTGGGGCCGCTGACGACGCGGGCCGGCGTCACCTTCGGGTTGCGGGCGCGCAGATGCGCCTGCACGGCGTCGAAGGTGGCCTGGTCGATCAGCGGCGGCACGGCGACGGCGATCACCTCGCTGACCGGCTTCAGTTCCTTGGATTTGCTGCGCTTGTTGAACTCGTGGCGGCCGATATAGGTCGCGCGGGTCAGGATGCGGTGAACCTGCCCGATGCCCCAGCGCCCGCCGTCGCGGGTGAAGATGCGGCTGCCGGTTGAGGTGCGCCGTGATGTTCTTCACGCCCATCGGCCCGGACGTGCCGTCGCCTTCCAGGGCAAGCCGGTAGATCAGCCGCACCGTGTCGGCGTGCAGCGGGTCGATCTCCAGCTTCTTCTTGACCTTCGCGCCGCGCTGCTCGGCCGCGACGACGCGGTAGCCGATGGGCGGCAGGGAGCCGTTCCAGAAGCCCTGGCGCGCGTTCTCCTTCAAGGCGCGCAGGACATGCTTGGCGTTTTCCTTGGACTGGTATTCGTCGAACAGCGCCATGATCTGCCGCATCATGACGTGCATGGGATCGTCGCCCATCTCCTGGGTGATCGAGACCAGCCTGACGCCGTTCTTCGCCAGCTTGCGGACGTAGAATTCCAGTTCGAAATGGTCGCGGAAGAAGCGGCTGAACGAATGGACGATCACGACATCGAACGGCGCGGGCTTGCTGGTTCCCGCCTCGATCATGCGCTGGAATTCGGGGCGGCGGTCGTTGGTGGCGGATGCGCCCGGTTCGACGTAGGTCTCGGCGAGCTGGTAGCCGCGCGACTGGCAATACGCCTCGCCCTGCCGCTTCTGGTCCGGGATCGAGACATCATGCTCGGCCTGCCGCGCCGTCGAGACGCGCAGATAGAGGGCGGCGCGCAGCGGCACGGTCATCGCGGTAATCTCCTTACTTCATCGAGACGGCCCGAACAGTTCGTCGAAAAGATCACCGAACCACGCTTCGAATACGTCGATTTCGGCGTCCGTGACCGGCACGCGCGCGGGCCAATCGTCGATGACGCGCCACGTCTCAACGTCGTGTTTGACCGGGCGGCCAAGGCGCGGCCAGGGACCGGGCACGACATAAAGATCGGGCGGCAATTCGCCGAATGCGGCGCGGTCGCGCAGGGATGAGCGGTGCCGAGACATTGCGCCAGGATCGCGCGAGCAGAGAAAAAGTGGAACGACCCAATCCTAGCCGTGGCTACGCTTTGGGCCATTGCTCGTCACGCCTCCTGCTTGGTCCTTGGCGAGACAGCCAGCCCGAGGAACACGAGAACGGCCTGGTTGAGCCGCAGGATATCCTCGTCGTCCAGCCTGCCGACGCGCGCGCCAACCTTGGTCTTTGGCACGGTGGTAATCTTGTCCACCATCAAACGGCATGCCGCCCGCAGGCCATTGCGCTCGTTCGGCTCCACCGGACAGACGGAACAACGGCGCGTCGGTCTCGTCCGTGGTGAAGGCGCAGATGGTGATCGAGTCGGTCGCGTCGAAGCTATCGTCCTGAACGATGACGACGGGGCGCGGCTTGCCGGCGTAGTCCTTGCCGCCGGCGACGGTCCAGATGTCGCCTCGCCTCATTCATCGCCCCAATCCGACACCGCGTCGATGAACGCCTGATCATCCTGCGCATGAGCACTGGCGGCGATGGCGGCCGACTGGCGATGCGCTTCGGACCGGAAGGCGGGAGAGCGCACGTCCGGCACCCAAATCTGGATCGGGCGCAGACCCTGCTCGCGCAGGCGCTCGCGATGTTCCCGCACCTTGATGCGCGAGGGCTTGGCGCTTGATGCCGAGGCCATGACAAGTCTCCAATATAGTTACATGTAACCTATCATGGGCCGCCGGGTTTCGCCAGTCCTTTCACCGGGGTTCGCTGCCGGGACGAACCTCCTCCTCTTTCCGGCCCTTTCCTGCCTCAACGGTGCGCGGATGGCGCTCGGATCATTGATATCATTGGCGATTCTTGCCGAAACGGCTGGCAGGCATGTGCCGGTGGTTTCCGCAAAACCTCAATTATCCCAACCACATACGCGGGCCGGACGGCCAAGCTTTTCCCTTGCCGTCCATTGTCGATCCGCCTTTGGCTTTCTATGAACTATTGACACTAGTCGTATTAGTAATTAGCACTATGACATAACCTGCCAAACCCAAGCCATCTGAGGTCAGGATGCAACATCGACAGATTGACATCGACGTAGAAGTCAACCTCTGGATCGAGAGCAAGCGCGTCTCCTTCTACCAGACTCACAACGACATCTTGCGCGCCGAAGCTAGATTGCCGCCGCTAGAGCCCCGATCTGCGACGGCAAAAACGCTATCGAACGGCGACGCCCGTGGCGCCTCGAGTGCTAAGCTAACCACTCTGCCGACTGGAACGAAGCTGCGCATGTCGTATAATGGAAAGACCTTCAGCGGCGCAATCGAAAGCGGGACTTGGCTTATAAATGGGGCGCGGTATGTCAGCCCTTCCGCTGCGGCGAGCGCACTGGCTGGCGTGTCACTTAACCAATGGCTATGGGAAGCGCCTATTCCCGGCACTGACAAATGGCAGCCAGTTTCAAAATTTCTCACAGAGGTTGCGCGCCGCAGGCGCAGTTAGCTGAGCACTTTTAATGCGTGGCTGTACGGCCAAATCACCGTGTAGGACCACCATGCGAGTTCGAACGTTCATTGTAGTCACCGCAATGCTGCTCGGCGTTGCGCTGGCAATCCCTACAAAAGTTCTATCAGCCTGCACCGTCCGTAGCACAGCAGTACCTGATGCAGCGCCGCGTCGCTCCACCGCCTATGCTACCGGAACTTTATCGCAGCGGCGATCCAAAGACCGACATCGCGACACTGGCTGCCGATGGTATGTCGTCATTGGAGTGTCTAGCTACAATGGCCCACGGGTTCGGATGATGATGCATTACAGCAAGGTAAAGCGATCGGCGCCGATCCAGTTTTGACCTATGGCAAGTATGCCCGAACAGTTCAGACTGCCGTACCGCTGGCACTTCCCACTACGCAAACATCCATCACAAACGTACTGCGACGGCATTTCGTACCGGTGGCAGTGCCACCACTTATGGCTCTGCACTTACAACGACTTATGTTCGCAGACTACGTTAATCCCGATGTCTGTGTACCGCTTCTATTTCCTCGCGGTCTATCTGGTCAAGGTCAAGTACGCCTTTGGAGCACAGTATAGGAATTTGAATGCGACCGAATCTCAGCAGGTCGGAACAGTGAACGGTGTCGTTCTAACGACCGTTGTCCACGTCGCCTGCGCTGCCGCAGGCTTTCTGCCTGGCGATATTGTTCTGAAGGCTGATGTCAGCCCGTAGCCGACCAAGCGCAATTTAACGAGTGTCTTAAACAGCGCCAAGGCCAACGTGTCACTGTCTCGATAAATCGAGCTGGGCGCGAGATGAATATACCAGTTGCCCTTGCGAGCTACTGATTCAGGCGGCAGTTATGTCCGTTGCCAAACATCGATCTCCGAATTTGACATGGAGCTTTGAGCTTCCGGATCGGCTGAAGATAGCGATCGCCGACGCAGTCGTGCTCTATAGCCGGATTGAATCCTGTTGCGTTGAAATCATCTGGGAGCTGGAGCAGGCCGATCTCGAGCGCAAGAAGCAAATCGCGAAGGCTTGGGGTGACCAGAATTTTCGGCTTCTTAAGCAAGCCGTCGATCAAATTCCGGGCGCTGAAACGGACAAAATATGCGCCGGCGCTCAAGGCGCTTGCAAGGAACGTAACTTGATTGGTCATGGCGTTTGGATGTGGACGAATGAAGAAAGGCCGCTGGTCGTCTGGCATTCTAAATTTTTGGAAGAAGACGATTGGGTTGGGGCAGAATTTTTCGACTGGTCCAGGTTCGACCACTTTATGAAGCGGGCGACGGTGCTCATGGATACGTTCGCCCAATTTAAGCTTCTTGTTGTTAAGTCGGTCGACGAGCAGAAGCGGGGGCAACACAAGGATGCCCCTCTGTCGCCAGAAACCAGCACCGACCTATCATAGGGCTATGGCGTAAACATAGTGCTCATCATCGTCGGTCGTGGCCCGCCAGTTCCTCGCTCTAAAGCGGCGTCACCTGCGCCGTCAGCACCGCGCTTCGGCCTTCTTTGAGCGCGGCGAGGCAGCGGTCGATCGCAGCATGAAGATCGGCGGCGTCACGCACGCTCTCGCCATGGGCGCCGAAGGCGCTCGCCACCTGCTCGAAATGCCGCTCCTCGCCCTGCCGGCCGCTTTGCAGCCGGGCCTGGAACGAGTTTTCCTCCGAGGCCGTGCCCTTGGGATATACCCGCAGCACCGACGCCTTGACCGCGCGCCAGCCGCCATTGTCGAGCACCACGGTGAAGATCGGCAACCGGAACTGCTGCGCCACCGCATAGACCGCGTCGGGGTTGGAGAAATGGAACACGCCGTCGCCGGCGATCTGCACCACGCGGCTCTCGGGCTGCGCCAGCTTGATGCCGAGCGCCATGCCGCCCGAACCGCCCAAGCCCCCGCCGCCATGCGCGAAATAGGTTCCCGGTTTGGTGCGCGGCAATTGGCCCAGCACGGCGCCGGCATTGGTCACGGCCTCGTTGACGACGATGTCGTCGGCCGTGAGCTTGGCGTTGAGCACGGCGCAAACATGCTCGACCGATAGGGCGCCGTCCTTTTTGGCGGCGGCGTCGGCAAGCCGCTTCTGGCGCGCCGCGCGATCCTTCGCCCAGGACGCGATCCGCGCCTTGACGCGGGCGCGGAAGGAATCGTCGGACCGCTTGCGCACGGCGTCCAGCACCTGGCGCAACGCAATGGCGCTGTCGGCCTCGATGCGCCGGTCGGTGGCGAATCCCCAGACCGGAATCCCGGTCTTCAGGGGATCGATGTCGATCTGGATCCATTTGATCGCGCTCGCATTCGGGTAGTCCCGGGGAATGAAGGGCACGTCGACGTCGATCAAAAGCCCGAGATCGGCGCCGTCGAGCAGCGGCCCGGCATCGGTTCCCGCATAGCAGGGCGAATTGTGCGGAATGTTGAGGGTGACGGCGTGCGGATCGGCGACCCGGATGCCGCATTCGCGCGTCAACGCGTCGAGCGTCTTGACCGCCGCCGGGTTGCGGCCGAGATAGCTGGTGAAGGCGACCGGGTTCTTGGCCGCGATGATCTCGGCGGCGATCTGATCGGCGGTTTCCGGATCGATGCCGGCCGGCTCGATCGGCCCGTATTTGGCCTCCGGGAAGGATGCCGCGCTATCGGCCTCCAGGGTCTCGGCCAGGACTTCACGCGGCAGCGTCAGATAGACCGGCGCCTTGGGGTCGCTCTGCATCATCGCATGGGCGCGGCGCAGCACCTCCTTCACCACCACGCCCGAGGGCAGGCAGTATTCCCATTTGACATAAGACCGCACGATGCTGGCCATGTCGTAGGGGTCTTGGACGAAATGTACATAGGTGTCGCGCGAGCCGGTCATCTCGCCGTGGATGGTGAAGGGCGCGCGGCCGGCCATCAGCAGCACGGGGATCCGGGTGCGGAACAGATTGTGCATCGCCATCGCGGCATTGGCCGTGCCGGCGTCGACATGCACCAGCACCGCCTGGCCCCTGCCGGTGGCGAGCGCATAGCCCCCGGCCATGTGCACGGCGACGTTCTCGTGCGGGCAGATGATCACCGGCGGGCGCTTGCGGTTGGAGCGGTCCCATTTCGCCAGCTCCTCGATGATCGGCGCGTGGTCGGTGCCGAGATTGGCGAAGATGTAATCGATGCCGATGTCGTTGAGCCCGTCGAGCAACGCATGGGCTCCGCTGATCTTGCTCGTGGCTTGGTCTTTCATGGTGCCGCCTGTGTTGCGTGCCCGTGAAGGGCGCGGATTCTCGGTTACGGCGTCAGCCGCTGCGCCGCCTCTTTGACGAGGCTGAGGTCGGTGTATTGCGAAGCATCCAGTCTGTCCTTGAGAAATCCCATCTGCTGGGCCGTGTCGAGATTTCTCTGCAATGCCGCCATGTTCGGCAAGCCGGTGGGGTTGCGGAACTGGTCCTTCTTGGTGAAGAGCCAGAAGGCGAAGCGCTCGGGCGGCTGCTTGGTGAAATCCGCCATGATCTGGACCGCCTCGTCGTGGTTCTTGGGATCGAGATACCAGCGCAGCGCGCGCAAGCTGTCCTCGAGCATGTCGACCAGCGCCGGGCGGTTCTTCTGGATATAGCCGGCGCGCGCCGTCCACATCGCGAATTGCGTCTGGCCGGCCGCCTCGCGCGCGGTGAACAGGGTGCGGGCCTTGTCGTTGAGCTCGGGATCATATGCGGTCAGGACCGAGGCGGTGATGAGATCCGCCTTGTCCCCGAGCAGCATCGCCTTCATGTTCGGGAATCCCACCTCGATCACGGTATAGTCGCGCTGATCCACGAGGCCGTGCTTTTTCAGCATCACGCGCATGGCGATATCGACGCCGCTGCCGATGGCGTTGGTGGCGACGACCTTGCCTTTCAGATCCTCGACCTTGGCGATGCCGCTCGACTTCAGCACCATGTAGGGCTCGGTGAAATAACCCGGCGCGCCGTCCTCGAATTCGTCGGCGATGATACGCAAATCGCCGATACCGGCGTTCTGGATCGCGGTGCCCAAGGTGGGATAGGTGAAGGGCACGATGTCGAGTTGGTCCGAGGCCAAGGCCGTGATCATCGCCGGCGTGCCCTGGAAATGCATGGGCTCGAAGGTATAGGTCTTGCCGAGATGCGATGCGACGCCGTCCTTGGCGAACAGCACCGGTTGCAACTCGGGCGGGGAAACCACCCAGCCGATGCGGATGGGCAAGGGATCGGCTGAGGCCATTCCGGCGGCGCCGCCCACCATCCAGACCCCGATCAGCGCGCCGACCATGGAACGCATCAGGCGCATGCCAAACCTCCCCTGCGGCGCGGCCCTCGGCTTCCGGCTTGGAACCGGGCCCGAATCCGCTTTGTTCGCTTCGGGCGTAAAATTATGATAGGTGGACCGGCGAAGCAATTCAGACCTTTACGAACATGTCAGCAACCAAGGCCTTGCGCGCACTATGCACCACCTCGGGCGTCTCCGGGGAGGCGCCGTGCCGCGCCGAGCTCGATGGCGAGGCCTATGCGGTATTCAAGCTGGATGCCGCCTATTACGTCCTGGCCGATGCCTGCACCCACGGCCCCGGCCAGCTGAGCGAGGGCACGGTGATCGGCGACGAGGTCGAATGCCCGTTCCACCAGGGCCGCTTCAACATCAAGACCGGGCAGCCGGTGCTCCCGCCCTGCACCGAGGCGGCGCGGGCCTGGACCGCGTTCGTGGTGGATGGACGCGTTTGCATCGATCCGGCCGAGCGGCGTTAAGGGCGGGCCGCATCCATGGCGATTTCCAAGGACGACAACGAGCTGCTCACGCGCACCGGCGCGGGCACGCCGATGGGCGATCTGTTCCGGCGCTATTGGGTGCCGGCGCTGTTCGCCGATGAATTGCCCAATCCCGATTGCCCGCCGGTGCGGGTCCAGCTTTTGGGCGAGAAGCTGGTCGCCTTCCGCGATTCCATGGGCCGGGTGGGATTGCTCGACGAATTCTGCGCCCATCGCGGCGTGTCGCTGTGGTTCGGCCGCAACGAGGAATGCGGGCTGCGCTGCCCCTATCACGGCTGGAAATACGACGTCACCGGGCAATGCGTCGATCTGCCTTCCGAGCCGGACGAGACCGGCATGCGCGCGCGCATCAAGCTCAAATCCTATCCCTGCATCGAAAAGGCCGGAGTGATCTGGACCTATATGGGTCCGCCCGAATTGAAGCCCGAGCCGCCGGCGGTGGAGTGGACCGATGTGCCGGCCGAACGCCGCTACGTCTCGAAGCGCCTGCAGGAAAGCAATTATCTCCAGGCGATCGAAGGCGGCATCGATTCGAGCCACGTCTCCTTCCTGCACAGCGGCTCGCTCCAATACGACCCGCTGTTCCGCGGCACCAAGGGCAATGTCTACAACCAGAACGACAAGATGCCGTTCTTCGAAGTGGTGGAATTCGAGGGCGGGCTCTTGATCGGCGCGCGGCGCAACGCCGATGACGGGCGCTATTATTGGCGCATCACGCCCTGGATCGCGCCCTTCCACACCATCATCCCGCCGCGCGGCGGCCATCCGCTGGGCGCGCATATGTGGGTGCCGATCGACGATACGCATTGCTGGGCCTGGAGCATCAACTACCATCCGAAACGCGCGCTCTCATCCGAGGAACGCCGGGCGATGCAGGAAGGCGCGGGCATTCATGTGACCTACGTGCCCGGGACATTCATTCCCGCCGCCAACAAGGGCAATGACTACCTGATAGACCGGGAATCGCAGCAATCGGGCCGGGCCTATAGCGGCGTCGAAGGCATCGCCATGCAGGACGCCTCGCTTCAGGAAAGCATGGGCCCGATCCAGGACCGCACGCGCGAGAACCTGGTCTCGACCGATAACGGCATCATCATGGCCCGGCGCTGGCTGCAACGCGCCGCCAAGGCCAATCGCGAGGGGAAACCGCTCCCGAGCCTCGAGCCCAAGGCGCAGCGCGTACGCTCCTGTTCCATCGAGTTGCCCAAGGAGACGAAGTTCAAGGACGGCGCGCGCCACGGCATTTTCGCGCCCCCCAATACCGATCCGGTTTCGGTTTAGACAAAAGAAAGAATGGCCCGGCCATGAGACTCTGCCGTTTCAACGACAATCGCATCGGCTTGGTGCGCGGCGCGAATGTCCATGACGTGACCGCGATCCTCGACGACTTGCCCGTCTTGCGCTATCCGCCGCCGCCGGGCGATCCGCTGATCGAAAATTTGGAAAAGCTGCGTCCCAGGATGGAGAAATTGGCCGATCAGGCCAAGCCGGTGGCGTCATCCGCAGTCAATTTCCTGAGTCCGGTCGCCAATCCGTCCAAGATCATCGGCACGCCGGTCAATTATCAAAAGCACCGCGAGGAAGCCGACAAGGACGCCCAGATCGCGGTCTATGGCGGCGCCAACCGCGCGCGCACCATCGAGGAACAGGGCCTGTTCATCAAGGCCAGTTCCTGCTTGGTCGGGCCGTCTCAGGGCGTGGCTGTCCGATTCCCCGACCGCCGCACCGACCACGAGGCCGAATTGGGCCTCATCATCGGCAAGCGCGCGCGGAACGTGAGTGAGGACAAGGCGTTGCAATGCGTCGCCGGCTACGCCATCGCGCTCGACATGGTGGTGCGCGGCACCGAGGACCGCAGCTTCCGCAAATCGATCGACAGCTATGGCGTGCTCGGGCCCTGGCTGATGACGGCGGACGAGCTGGGCGATCCCTCGAACCTCGATTTCTCGCTCACGGTGAACGGCGAGATCCGCCAGGCTTCGAACACGAGGCTGATGGTGATGAACATACCGAAGCAGATAAGCTGGGCCTCGCGCTGGTACGATTTGCTGCCCGGCGACGTGATCATGACCGGCACCTGCGAGGGCGTCGGGCGCGTCGTGCCGGGCGACGTCATGGCGATCGAATTCGAGCGCATCGGCAGGATGGACGTGCCGGTCCGCGCCGCGGACTAGCCCGGTTAATTAACTGGCGTGATCTGTCCGGTGTCGGGATTGACGATCACGATTTGCTGCGTTCCATCATTGGTCACCGTGGCGCGGTAATTCCGGCCGTCGCGTTGCACATCGCTGAAATCGCGGTTGCCGGTGGCTTCGAGCCAGTTGAGCGCCTTGGTCTCGCGCCGCTCGCGCGCGTTCAGGCCATGGGCCATTTTCCAGCGATGCCCGGCCTTCATCGCCGGCGGCGGCGGGCCGGCGATTGGCCCGGCGGTCGGGTTTATCTGCGACATGCTGGCCGCGGCGTCCGGCGGCGGAATGGGCGCGACCGCGCCTTGCTGCGCCAATACGGCGCCGGTGTAGAGAGCGACCACTGCGGAGATGGTTGCGATCCTGACAATCATCGAACACCCTCCCAGAAGATCGCCGCCCGATTTTAGGCCGGCGCGATTACCTGACTAAAGCTAGGAGTTTGTCGGTTTTAAGGCAAGCCGTTGCAATAATTAGAAATTATTCCAAGGATTTCAGCGCAGGGAAGGCGGGCCGCGCACGATCTCCACGTCGTTCTGCGTTTCGGATGTAAAATGCTGGTCGGCGGTATGGCGCGGCGGAGGCGGGGGAGCCGGCTGGGGCTGGACGAGGATCACCGTGCCGGGCGCGGCGTTCGCGCCGGGCAGAACCGCGCAGCAGAAGCCGCCGAGGTCCGCATTGTTGTGAAACTCATGATGCGGGGAATTCGCGGCCGCGGCGGAACGCCCGCCCAAGGCGATGACGATCAATGCCACGGCCGCGCCCAGAACCCGCAGCCGCTTCACGTGATTTCCGGTCATCTGGTTCTCCATCATGATCATGCCGGCTCAGGCGTGGTGAACATGGCCGTTCGCGGCAATCGCGTTCTCGACATAGACATGGGCGGTCTGGCCGCCGACGGTCGCGGAATATTCGGTGTAGCCGACCATCTCGGTCGTGTTGTTCGCATTGCCTGCGGCGGTGATGGTTTTGCCGGAACCGTCATCGGCAATCGCGGACTGATTGGTCTGGCCGCCGCTGGTGGTCGGGCCGCTGATCACGGACCAGGAGCCGGAGAGGGTCACGGTATCGGACGCGGTGCCGTTGATCCAAATGCTGAGCGCGCCGCCGCCCGCGGCCGCGACCGGGCCCCCCGTCTCGGACGCCGCCAGGTTGAGAACATCCTGGGGCGTGAGCGAGATGGTGTTTCCGGTGCCTGCCGCGCCATTGGCGATCGACGGATTGGCGCCGTCGGTCAGATCGAACACCTCGATGTTCTGGACGTTGCCGCCGGCACCGCTGGCGAGGGTCGATGTGAAGTCGAGGTTCTGTACCGTCGAGCTCTCGATCTCGAGGACATTGAGCCCGCCGCCCGTGCCGCCATTGATGTCGATCCCGGGGGTGTTTCCGCCGGTATTGCTGATCTCCGCCGTGCTGGACCATTCGATCACGCTCATGGCCAAGCTGCCGCCAACGGGATTATCGGCCGTGGCGGAGCCGGTGAGCTGGATGTTGCTGGCGGCGCCGCTGGCGTAATTCACGATATCGGCGTTGCCGGCGCCGGTCGCGATTGCACCGCTGGAATCGAACAGATAACCGAAGCTGCCGCTTTGGCCGCTGAGCAGCGAATCGTTATAGCTGCCGTTCGGGGCCAGGGTCGTGCCGCTATCCTGCGATGAAACCGCCGCTCCCGCGACGTTGCCGGTGTCGCCGGGGTCGCCCAGTCCGTTGAGGTCGGGATTGATCACGGCGGTGATGGCATGAGAGGAAGTGCCGGCTACGGGCGTACCGCTCAGCGTGTTATTGGCGCCCGAAAAGACGACGTTTTCGCCGGCAACGGTGACATTCGTGAGCGTGACATCCGAGCCATTGACATATTCGAAGCTCAGCAATGCCGGATCGTTCGGCTGGATGGGCACGCCGTTGGGATTGACCGGCGCGACGACCACCGACGGAGTTGTGCCGGTGACCTGTATCAACTCCTGGAACGAATGCCCCGGGTCGAGCGCGTCGGTATAGGTGAGCAATAACTCGGTGGTGCCGGCGGACGTCGCCTGAAATGCCGGCGCGGCGAGCGGAACCGTATGGGTTGCATCGGGGAATACATCGGCGCCGTAAATGGAAAAATTCAAGTTTTGGGTCGTGGAATCGGACGGGTCATTCGAGCTGGTCACGGAAAAAGTGTCCTCATAAGCGCTGAGGACGATGTATTGCGACATGATGTCGGTGCCGGCCTGGCTGACGAGAGCTTGCTGCGCGCCACTGTCGCCGATCACGTAGCTGTAATGGCCGAGCGCATTCGCATCGAAGGTCAGGGTGCCGAAGGTTCCGACCGCCGGATTGCCGGGCGTTTCCGCCGGCCCCGCTATGAACGAGTAGCTTTCGATATGAGGCGCGGGCACCGGCGGCGAGTAGGTGATGACGGGATGTCCGGCAACCGTGTCGGTGAAGTAGTTGCCCGAACCCGTTACGGCGGCGCCGGTATAGATGCCGGATTGTCCATCCTCTTGGCCGGATATCGTGGGAGTGGGCGGCGGCGGGGGTCCCGGCGGCCCCGACGGGCCCGGGGTCGAGGGCGTCGAGGAACTGCCGCCGGTGCCCTTGAGGAACTCCGCGCCATAGCCGAAGCCGGTCGGGGACAAGGGCCCAAGTCCGATGATGCCCGGTCCGATGGCGCCAGCCTCGAACGGATTAACGTAGAAACCGGTATTGGGCACGCCCGGGACGATCGGTGCCGGCGCGGGGGCGATTTCGACCAGGCCGCAGGGGCCGATCGCCTCGAGATGGAAGGCCTGAAGCAGGTCGCCAGCCGTGATGACGGTGCCGTCGGGCAGCTGGAAGGGCGTCGGCTGCACGCCGCAGGGGCCGACGATGTCGTGCAGCTCGAGCTGCGCGCCGTCGGGGAAGGTGAGGACGACCGAACCCTGGTGTTGTGCCGCCTTGAGATCGAGCGGATTGAAATCGAAGATCAGCGGCTGGTTGGGCACGACCTCGATGACGTCGCGGCTTCCCGGGGCCGGCTCATGCACCGCGACGGGCGGACCCATCGGCGCATTGGGATCGACCGGCGGGCAGGGCACGGGCGCCTGGCCCGGCGGGCAGGGCGCGGGCGCGGCTTGCGGGTTGATGCGTTCGAGATGCTCGACGCCGCCCGCCAGCTGCACCATCCCCGAGGAGGTTTGGCCCGCCTTCATTCCCTGCAACATGTCAGCCACGGCCGGTCTGGTCCCGATAAGTTAAGATTTAAGATTAATGCCTGGTAATCCCTGGAAGGGTGACATGGCCGGCGCCGCCCCGACAAAGGGATTTGGCGCCGGACCGATACACCCCGCTGTGATTCTTCAGGCGGGTACCAACAGCCGCAAAATCCATCCGCCATGCCGGATTTGGCGGGATTGCCGCTTCGGCCGCGGCCGCCGGGGCGAAGCCGCCCGGGCGAGAAAGCGGCGGCGCAGGACGGCGAAGCCCAACAGCCCGGCGAGGAAGATGCCGATGGCGGCGGGCTCGGAGACGGTGGTGGTAAGGCAAGCGCCCGACGCATCCGTGACGCAAACCACGCTGCCATTATAGTTGAGGGCGAAATAAGCGGTTTGGCCGGGCAACAAGCCGCTGCCGAAGACGACGTCGCCGCTGTAGATGCTGGTGATATTGAAAATCACCTCTTGGCCGCTGCTGGTCTTCCCTTCCATGCCGTTGCCGCCCGGGAAACAGACCGAAGGCGAGGTGTTGCAGAGGGTTTCGCCCGCGGGGACGACGAAGATGGCGGTCGACGGGTTGAGAGGCTTGAAGCTCGTGAGCGCCAAGTCGTACACGGTCGAGCCGGTGTTGTTGTAGACCCCGACCAGCACGTTGTTGCTGGTGTCGTAACCGCTCACATTCGAGAAAGCCAGCGGCACGCCGTTGGAAATATTGTAGTTGGTCTGGACGTTAAACGTGCCGCCCGTCTCGGTGATCGTGAAACTGGTGCTGCAATCGGTCAGCGTCGGACCGCTGTTGTAGCTGATCGACGGGCAGGCCGTTGCCAAAGCGGGCGTCGCGGAAAGCGCGACCAGGCCGAGGCTCAAGAGCAACGCGGCGAGAGATGCAATGCCAAGCGCCAGCCGGCGGGAATACGCGAACATGAATGCCTCCTTCGGACCGAAGAGCATTCTGCTCGATTAACCATGTTGGATTTCGGATTAACCATATATCACTCGAATTCGAGGAATGCAAATACAGAATAAGACTTCGCCAAGAATTCGATTCACAATTATTAATATTAATGCTTTTTAATACTGATTAAAGCCGGCGCGAAAACGGAAGCGCGGCCGAGGCTTGGCGCCGCGGCCGGGGGCTTGGGCGTCGGGGATTTAGCGCCGGGCCAGTTCGATGAGGTAATCCGCGAAATCGGCGGGCTTGAGTTTGATGGCGAGGCTTTCCGCCTCGCTCCGGAGCGCGCGCGCGACCAGGATGTGATTTTCGACCATGACGGGATCGACCTTGAACAGGCCGATGGCGTCCTTGAGGCGCGGATAATATTTGGGGTCGATCATCTTGATCTTGGCGCCGACGCGCCCGACAAGTTGCGCCTCGTTCAGCCCCTCGGCCTTCTCCTGCTTCAAGAGCGCCCAGTCGTCCTCGCCGGCCCAGCCGCGCGCGATCGCTTCCTTGGGATCTTCCTCGCTGTAGCCGAGCTTGAAGACATGCTTCGACAGGCCGACATCCGAGGCCCATTTGCCGAATTTGACGCTGCGCGCCACGAAGATCGCGCCCATCGCCTAGCCCCCTCAGATCGCGCGTTACCGAGCCATAGCCCCGCCCGTGACCTGGGGTCAACCGATTCGCGTCCGCCGATTCCCGGCTCTCGATTCTCAATGGCTCGATTCCGCCGGCCCGGTAATTCTCCTTGGCGGTAAGCCGCGCATCCGATAAGCCTCGCGGGAAGAAATGGTGGGCGCGGGCGGGAAAATGAGAAAAACGGCGGCGCTGCTTCTCTTGGCGGCGGTTTTGCTGGGATGGGCTTCAGGGGCCGATCCAGCATTGGCCAAGACGTTCCGCTGGGCGGCATCCTCCGATGCCGATTCGCTCGATCCCTATAGCCGGCGCGAGACCTTCCTGCTCTCCTTCCTCGGCAATATCTACGAGCCGCTGGTGCGCCGCGGCCGCGACTTGGCGCTCGAGCCGGATCTCGCCACCGATTGGGCGCAGGCGGCGCCGCTGGTCTGGCGCTTCCATCTGCGCCGTGGCGTCAAATTCCAGGACGGCACGCCCTTCTCCGCCGATGACGTGGTGTTCTCCTTCCTGCGCGCGACCTCCGAGAACTCGAAGCTCGGCCTGGTCCTGTCCACGATCCAGTCGGTGCGCAAGATCGACGCCATGACCGTCGATATCGTCACCACTCTGCCCGACCCGATCCTGCCTCAGGAGATCACGTCCTGGGACATCATGAGCAAGGCCTGGTGCGAGCGGAACGACGCCGCATTACCCGCCGATCTCGCCGGCGATCAGAGCAATTACGCCGTCGCCCACGCCAACGGCACCGGCCCGTTTTCGGTTTTGGAGCGCGTGCCCGGCGCGGATACCGTGCTGGCGCCTTATCCCGCCTGGTGGGACACGCCGCGCCACAATCTCGACCGCGTGGTGTTTCGCCCGATCGCCGACGACACCGCGCGGGTTGCGGCGTTGCAATCGGGCGAAATCGACATGATCTACAGCGTGCCGCCGCAAAGCATCGATCGCCTCGCCCATGCGCCCGGCATCCGCCTCGTCCATGGGCCCGGGCTTTCGACCATTTTCCTGGGCTTCGACCAATCGCGCTCGGCGCTCATGGGCAGCGATGTCAAGGGCGCCAACCCATTCAAGGATATCCGCGTGCGCGAGGCCTTCTCCCACGCCATCGACGAGGCCACGATATCCGCCAAGGTGATGCGCGGCCTAGCGACGCCGGCGGCGCTTCTGGTCGGGCCGGGGGTCGAGGGCTTCGAGCGGGATTTGAACCAGCGCCCGGCCTTCGAGCCGGCCGATGCGCGCCGTCTCCTGGCCGAGGCCGGATACCCCGAAGGATTTTTCCTCGACATGGATTGCCCCACCGACCGCTACGTCAATGACGAAGCGATCTGCCAGGAGGTGGTGGCGATGCTGGCCAAGGTTGATGTGCATGTGCGGCTCAACGCCAAGCCGCGCGCCCAGTTTTTCGACAAGATTTTCGATCCCGGCTGGCGTTCGAGCTTTTATCTGCTGGGCTGGAACGCGTCGAGCTATGACGCGTTCAACGCGCTCGACAACCTGGCGGCGACGCGCTCGGCATCGCAGCATCAGGGCGGATACAATATTGGCGGCTATTCCAACCCGGATCTCGATCTGCTGCTGGCCGAGATTCAGGCCGGCGCCGATCCGGTGAAGCGCCGCGACTTGCTGGTCCAGGCGCTGACGCTGGTGAAGGACGACTTCGCCTATATCCCCCTGCACCAGCAGGATTTGGTCTGGGCGGCGCGCGACAATATAGAGCTGGCGCAACCCCCCGACGGCAGCTTCTCTCTGCGTTACGTTCGGGTGAAATGAATATCCGGGTAAAGTAGCCGGGACCGGACGGCAATCACGGAGCCATGAGACATGGTTTGGATCGGTAAGCTGCTCAAGGAGACCATGGTCAATTTCATGGCGGACAAGGCGTTGAGCCACGGCGCCGCCATCGCCTATTACACCGTCTTCGCCATCGCGCCCTTGCTGGTGATCGTCATCGCCGTCGCCGGATTGTTCTTCGGCGAGCGGGCGGCCCAGGGCGCGATCGCCTCCCAGTTAAGCGATCTCATGGGCGACGCGGGCGCGAGGGGGATCGAGGCGTTGATCCGCAGCGCCGGCAACCGCGGCGCCGGCCTCGCCGCCACCGCCGTGGGGTTCGGCACCCTCATCCTGGCGGCTTCGAGCGTCTTCGTCGAAATGCAGTCCGCGCTCAACGCCATCTGGAAAACCAAGACGCGCCACCCGAGCCTCCGCGCCTTCGTCCGCGCCCGCGCCGTCAGCTTCGGCCTGGTGGTCACGGTCGGGTTCCTGTTGCTGGTCTCGCTGGCGGTGAGCACCGCGATCTCGGCGCTCGACAAATATCTCAACCACTTCTTCCCCGGCGCGCATCTCTTCTTCCAGGGCGTCAATTTCATCATTTCCTTTATCCTGATCTCGATGCTCTTCGCCGCGGTCTACAAGGTCCTGCCCGACAAGCGCATCGCCTGGAGCGACGTGCTTATCGGCGCGGTCACGACTTCGTTCCTGTTCACGGCCGGCAAATCGCTGATCGGCCTCTATATCGGCTCGAGCGCCGTGACCCGCGCCTATGGCGCGGCGGGCGGCCTGATCATCGTTCTGCTATGGGTCTATTACTCGGCGCAAATCTTCCTGCTCGGCGCCGAATTCACCAAGGCCTATGCCGAGCGCCACGGCAGCCACGCGCCCGGCGCGTTGCAGCCGAAAAACTAGGCCCCTTCGCTCACCAACAGCTCGTAAGCCGGAATGGTGAGGAATTCGGGGAAACGGGGCGCCTCGATCAGATCGACGAAGATCTTGGCCGCGTCCTTGTAGCGGCCCCCGGCATAGGACTTTTCGCCGGCGAGGGATTTGAGCTTCTGCAATTCCTCGTCCAAGAGCTTGCGGCAGAGTGGCTTGTCGACCGTCCTTCCGTCAGCGAGTTTCGTCTTGTGGCGGATCCACTGCCAGATCTGGGCGCGGCTGATCTCGGCGGTGGCGGCGTCCTCCATCAGGTGGTAGAGCGGCACGCAGCCCGTGCCCCGGAGCCAGGCCTCGAGATATCCGATGCCGACGTTCAAATTCTGGCGCAACCCCGCTTCGGTGATGGTGCCGTCCGGCACCTTGATCAGATCGGCGGCATTCACATGCACGTCCTGGCGTTTACGCGCGATCTGGTTCGCCTCGGGCATCTGTTTGTCGAAAATTTCCTTGGCAATCCCCACCAGGCCCGGATGCGCCACCCAGGTTCCGTCATGTCCGTCGCCCGCCTCGCGCAGCTTGTCGGCGCGCACCTTGTCCATGGCAACGGCGTTGGCTTCCGGATTGTCGCGGATCGGGATTTGCGCCGCCATGCCGCCCATGGCGTGAACGTTGCGGCGGTGGCAGATCTGGATCAGCAACAGGCTGTAGGAGCGCAGAAAATGAGTGGTCATGGCCACCTGCGCGCGGTCGGGCATGACCGCCTTCGGGTCCTCGGCGAATTTCTTGATGAAGCTGTAGATGTAGTCCCAACGACCGCAATTGAGCCCCGCGGAATGGTCCCGGAGCTCATAAAGGATTTCGTCCATTTCGAACGCGGCCAGGATGGTCTCTATCAGCACGGTGGCCTTGATCGTGCCCTTGGGCAGACCGAGCGCCTTCTGGGAAAAGAGGAAAACATCGTTCCACAGCTTGGCCTCGAAACGGTTCTCCAGCTTGGGCAGATAGAAATAAGGGCCGGAGCCGCGCGCCAATAATTCCTTGGCGTTGTGGAAGAAATAAAGCCCGAAATCGAACAGCGCGCCCGACATGGCTTGGCCGTCGATCAGCACATGCGCCTCCGGCAGGTGCCATCCGCGCGGCCGAACCAGCAGCACCGCGGTCTTGGGGTTGAGCGTGTAGTGCTTTTTCGATTCGGGGTCGTCGAAGGTGATGCTGCGCCTGACCGCGTCGCTCAGATTGATCTGGCCTTCGATCAGATTGTCCCAGCTGGGCGTGTTGGCGTCCTCGAAATCCGCCATGTAGACATTGGCGCCGCAATTGAGCGCGTTGATCACCATCTTGCGGTCGACCGGACCGGTGATCTCGATGCGGCGATCAAGCAGGTCCTTGGGCAGTTTCGCCACTGTCCAATCCGCCTCGCGGATGGCCTTGGTCTCCGCCGGAAAATCGGGCCGCCAGCCGGCATCGAGCCTGGCCTGGGTCTCGGCCCTGAGATTCAGGAGCCGCTTGATCTCGGGTCCGAATTTGCGCTCGAGCTCGGCGAGAAAGGCCACCGCTTCCGCCGACAGGATTTTTCCGTAGCCGGGCTTGATCGGCGCTTTGATCTCGACGCCCTTGGCCTTCATCTGCACAGCAACCGACATGAACACCCTCCGGATCAATAAAGCCGCGCAACGGCCGCGATGGCCGTCAGCAGCCCCCTCTGTCCGAAGACCTGAAAGATTGGTCGGCGCGCCCGATTATTACCATGCGCCGTTTTCCTCGTCGGTGGGGCTGGGTCGCCCGTTTGGGACGCCGCGCCCGCTTTCCAGAGTGCCGTTCCCCACCAGCCCTTTTGCCTGAGAGTTTCCGGGGCGGTTGCTCCTTCGGCGCCGGGGTGAAACCCGGTCTCTCCTGGCGGGGCGCCAAGCAAGAACCGTCAGTCTAGCGCGGACTTCGCGTCTTGCCCAAATTTCCTTTTGGCCGGCGGCGGGGCTCCGGCATCGCCCCGGAAGCGCTTAAAAACACCAGCGTTGCAAGGGGTTGGGAGCCGATCCGCCCGGGCCCGGCCGGAACCGGAGGGCGATTTGCCTCAAGCTCACGCCGCCTTGGTCTTTTCCACCTTCACGGCGGCGCCCTCGACCAGCATCACCTTGTTCAAGAGCTTGACCAGCGCATAGACGCTTTCGATCGCCGGCGCGGGCGTGTCGGTGACCCGGGCCATTTCGAGAATCGAACCGATCAGCGCCTCGGTCTCAAGCGCCCGCCCGGCCTCCACGTCCTGGAGCATGGAGGTCTTGTGCGCGCCGACGCTCTCGGCGCCGGCGATGCGCTTCTCGATCGAGACGCGGAAGGTCACGCCGAGCTTCTTGGCGATGGTCTCGGCCTCTTCCATCATCCGCGCCGCGAGATGGCGGGTCTCGGGGAATTGGCAGATATCGACCAGCGTCGCATGCGTCAACGCGCTGATCGGATTGAACGACAGATTGCCCCAGGCCTTGAGCCAAATCTCGGAGCGGATGTCCTTCAAGACGCGCGACTTCAATCCGGCCTTCACCAGCACGTCGTGAAGCCGCTTCGCGCGCTCGGTCTCCTTGCCGTCGAGTTCGCCGATCGGGAAGCGATCGCCCTCGACATGGTGGATGACGCCCGGCGCCGTCACCGCGGCGGCCGGATAGACGACGCAGCCGAGGATGCGGCTCGAATCGATCTTCTTGGTGAGGATGCCGGTCGGATCGAGGCTTTCGAGCTTGCGGTTGTCGTACTTGCCGCCGAGCCGCTGGAAATACCACCACGGCAGGCCGTTTTGCACGGTGAGGATCATGGTGTCGGCGTCGAGCAGATGGTCGATATCCTTCGCCACTGCGTCGAGATGATGCGCCTTGACCGCGAGGACGACGAGATCCTGCTTGCCGGCTTCGGCCGCTTTTTCAACCGCCTTGACCTTTGCGGTCTCGATCTTGCCGTCATGCCATTCGAGCTTGAGGCCGTTCGCCTTGATGGCGGCCAAGTGCGGCCCCATGTCGATCACCGTCACCGGGTTGCCGGCCAAGGCCAGTTTCGCCGCAACCAGCCCGCCGATCGCGCCGGCGCCGACGACGCAAACGCGCATCGGTTTCGGCGCCTCTTTCAGCAGATAGGGGCTCGGCACCACTTGGTTGAACGGGTTCCGCAAGCTGCCGACGCCGTCGATGACGATGTCGATGACGTTGCTGGCTTCGGGCATCGGCCCGGCGCCGAGCGAGGTGCCGCAGGAGATGATGTCGCCCGGCATCAGCGTCATGTCGCGCGAGACCATCGCCACCAGCTTGGCCGGCGGGAAGAACATGTCGGCGACCGGATAGTTCTGCACCTCTTTGTTGTTGAGGATGGCGCGGATGGAGAGCTTCATCGGATCGACGCCCGTGGCGATGACCGGACCGAAAGGCCCGAAGGTGTCGAAGCTCTTGGCCCGCACCCACTGGTCGAAGGTCGGGTTCTTCTTCAGGAGATCGACCGCGGTGACGTCGTTCACGCAGGTGTAGCCGAAGATGTAATTCGGGGCCTCCGCCTCGCTCACCATCGAGCATTTCTTGCCGATGACGACGCCCAGCTCGCCCTCATAGACGATGCGGCCGGAATAGGATTTGGGGCGTTCAATGGGCGTGCCGGCGGCGGCATAGGCGTTGGGCGCCTTGAGGAAATAAAGCGGCTCGTCCGGCACCAGGAAACCGTTCTTGGATGCTAGCTGGTGGAAGTTGTTCCACAGGCACACCATCTTCGACGGCTCGCAGGGCGCCAGTACGCGCACCGATGACAGCGCCGCTTTCTCGCCGGTGGGCTTGGGCCCATCGAACATGTCGCCGGCATGGATGGATATCGTGCCGTCGGCGAGCGTGCCGAATTCGGGCTTCCCCTGGCGTTCGAATCTGACCCACTGAGTCATGCGTATTCCTCCCTGAACCGGGCTTTATCCCGGAGTTTTCTCGATTGGCCGGCATGATAGCGGTTCCTGGCAATGCCCGGAAGCGGCACCCCTGCCTCGCGTCCGGCCTTGCCTCTCTATAGGCCCATAGTTAGAGTGACGGTAAGTCAGCCGCTCCCTGGCGGGCATGCCGGGCAAAAGCGGAAAACATAGGGGAGGGAACGATGATTCGTCGTCAATGCGTGTGGGTGAAATTCGCGGGCCTGGTGCTTGCGGCGGCATTCTGGGCCTGTCCGGCCTCGGCGCAGACCGTCATCAAGATCGGGCTTATCAACAGCTATTCGGGCTTCCTCGCCGGTGCCGGCGACGAGATGGACAAGGGCATCTTTCTCTACGTCAAGACGCATGAGAAGGATTTGCCGCCCGGCGTCACCGTCCAGATCATCAAGCGCGACGACACCAGCGCCCCGGATGTCGGCAAGCGCCTGGCGGATGAACTCATCACCCGCGATCAGGTGAATTTCATCGTCGGCGTGGTGGGTTCGCCCATCGCCGCCGCCATCGCGCCGGCCGCCGGCGAGTCCAAGACGCCCTTCGTCATCACCAACGCCGCTGGCGCGGGGATTACGCGCATCTCGCCCTATGTCGCGCGCGTCTCCTTCACCATCTGGCAGCAGGCCTATCCGCTCGGCAAGTGGGCGGCGAAGCAGGGCTGGAAGAACGGCTACACCGCGGTCAGCGATTTCATCCCCGGCCATGACGCCGAAGCCGCCTTCCTCAAGGGCTTCACCGAAGGCGGGGGGCATATCGTCGACGCGGTCACCTTCCCGACCAGCCAGCAGGATTACGCCACCATCGTCCAGCACATCAAGGACGACAAACCCGACGTCGCCTTTATCTGGGTGCCGGCCGGGCCCGCGGCGACCGCCGTGATGAAAGCGGTCAGGGACCTCAAGCTGCGCGAGACCGGCGTCAAGATCGTCTCGACCGAGGATCTGGTGCCCGACGAGGAACTGCCCAACATGGGCGTGACCCCGCTGGGGCTGGTCACCGCCGGAATCTATTCGGCGGCCGCCAACAATCCGGCGAACAAGGCCTTCGTCGCCGCCTTCACCAAAGAATACGGCCCCAAGGCGATCCCCGACTTCCTCTCGGCCGATGGCTGGGTCGGCATGGACGCGATCTACCAGGTCATCAAGCAGACCGGGGGCAAGTTCAACGGCGAGCAGGCGATGGCGATTCTCAAGGCCTACAAGAACCCGACCACGCCCAAGGGTCCGGTCAGCATCGACCCCGACACGCGCGACGTTATCCAGAACGTCTATATGCGCCGGACCGAGATGGTGAACGGCAAGCTCGAGAACGTCGAATTCGACAAGATCCCCAACGTCAAGGATCCGTGGAAGGAGATGAATCCGCCGAAGCCGCAATAACCGGGGGCCGGATAGGAGCGCTCGCCGGCGGCGGCGAACCGCCGGCGTTCGCCGTTTCAGGGGGCGCGTCTCCGGCAGGTGATTCGAGGCCATGAGCGAGATTTTTGCCGCATCCGTCAGCATCCTGTTCCATGGCCTCGCCTTCGCCATGGTGCTCTATCTCATCTCGGTGGGATTGTCGGTGACGATGGGGCTGATGGGCTTCGTCAATCTGGCGCATGGCGTGTTCGCCATGTTCGGCGGCTACGCCGCGACCACGCTGATGAGCGTCTATGGCGTGCCCTTCCCCTTGGCCCTGGCGGCGGCGGTGGTGCTGGTGGGGGCGGCCAGCGTGGTGTGCGAGCGCGTGCTCTACCGGCGGCTTTATGGCGGCGCCGAACTCGATCAGGTGCTGATGACCATCGGCCTCGTGTTCATGGCCGCGGCCTCGGCCAAGTATTTCTGGGGTCCGCTGGCGCAACCCTTTCAGCCGCCGGAAATCCTGCGCGGCCAGATCGATTTGGGCTTTCGCGAATTTCCAACATATCGCAGCTTCTTGATCCTGTGCGGCGCGGTTCTGGTCACGGCGCTGTGGCTCGGCCTCGATCGTACCCGATTCGGCGCGAAGATCCGCGCCGCGGTCGACAATCTGCGCATGGCGCAGGCGGTCGGCATCAACACCTCGCAGCTTTTCACCCTTTCCTTCGCGCTCGGCAGCGGCCTGGCCGCGCTCGGGGGCGGTCTCGGCGCCGAGATCCTGCCGATATATCCCGGCTATCCCACTGATTATCTTGTGGATTTCCTGATTGTCGTGTCCGTGGGCGGGCTCGGTTCCATCCGCGGCCCGTTTTTCGCGGCGCTGCTGCTGGGCATCTCCGACACCGCCTTCAAATATCTCCTGCCGGAGCTCGGCTCGTTCTTCATCTACGCGCTGACGCTGGCGCTGCTGATGTGGCGGCCGCGCGGCTTGGTCGGGTCCTCATGAACCAGAATGGCATGAGCGGCGGCGTGACCGTCAGCGAGGCCGCCAAGCAGGCAGCATCGCGCCGGATGGAGATTTTCGCCCGGCGCCACCGCTTTAAGATCATGGAAGTGGTCCCCTGGGCCGTCGCGCTCGCGTTCTTTTTCGCCTTTCCCAACTATCTCGCCTTGGGCGCGCAGATCCTCGCCACCGTCCTTTACGCGCTCTCGCTCGATTTGGTGCTGGGTTACGCCGGGATCGTCACGCTCGGTCACGCCGCCTTCTTCGGCACCGGCGCCTATGCCGCGGGGCTGATGGCGGCGCATGGCATGGGCGAGCCGTTTCTGGGCTTGGCGGTGGCGGCGTTGGCCGCGGCGGCGGTCGGCTTCGTCACGGGATCGATCATCCTGCGCACCCATGGCCTGCCGCTGCTGATGCAGACGCTGATGGTGGCGACCATGCTCTATGAGCTCGCCAACAAGGCCAACAGCATCACCGGCGGCGCCGACGGGCTCCAGGGCATGGTGGTCAAGCCGGTCTTCGGCCTGTTCCGCTTCGATCTCTACGGCCGGACGGCCTATCTTTATTGCCTCGGCGTGCTGTTCGTCGGCTGGCTCGTCGTGCGGCGCATCGTCCATTCGCCCTTCGGCCGCTCGCTTACCGGCATCCGCGAGAACGAGGCGCGCATGCACGCCATCGGCACGCCGGTGTTCCGCCGCCGGCTCACCGCCTACAGCATCTCGGCCGCGCTGGCCGGGATAGCCGGCGCCTTGGTGGCGCAGACGACCCAGTTTGTCGCGGTCGATGCGTTGGGATTCGAGCGTTCGGGCAATATCCTCATCATGCTGCTCCTGGGCGGCATCGGCCGGCTCTATGGCGGCTTCATCGGCGTGCCGCTCTACATGATCGCCCAGGACCGTTTCGCCGAAATCGATCCGGTCTATTGGTATTTCTGGATCGGATTGCTGCTGGTGCTGGTGGTGATTTTCGCCCGCGGCGGCGCGCTGGGCGTGGCCGAACGGCTGATGCGGCGCCGGGACGCGGGACAATGACCGGCGAAACCCCCGCGCTCGAAACCAAGGCGTTGCGCAAGAGTTTCGGGGCGCTGACGGTGGCGAGCGACATCGATTTTACTCTATCGCGCGGCGCGCGCCACGCGCTGATCGGGCCCAACGGTGCCGGAAAGACCAGCTTTGTCAATCTGGTAACGGGCGCGCTCCAGCCGAGCGCCGGCGCGATCCTGCTCGAGGGCGAGGACATCACCCACCTCGCCCAAGCCCAGCGCGTCAAGCGCGGCGTTGCCCGCACTTTCCAGATTACCTCGCTCTTCCGGGGACTTAGCGTGCTGGAGAACGTGACCTTGGCGGTGTCGGAGCGTCTGGGCATGGGCGGCGACCTCCACCGCCCGGCCGGCAATCGCCGAGTAATCATCGAGGAAGCTTTCTCCCTACTCGAGGCGCTGGGCCTCGCCGACGAGGCGCTGCGGCCGCTCAAGGAGCTCGCTTATGGCCGCCAGAGGCTGGTCGAGATCGCGGTCGCGCTCGGCCTCAAGCCCACGGTGCTGCTCCTGGACGAGCCGGCGGCGGGGGTGCCCTCGGCCGAGTCGGGCATCATCATCGAAACCATCGAGCGCCTGCCCAAGGACATCGCCCTCCTCATCATCGAGCACGACATGGATCTGGTCTTCCGCCTGGCTAATCGCATCACCGTGCTGGTCCAGGGCGCAATTCTGGTCGAGGGCACGCCCAATGAGATCGCCAAGGATGCGCGCGTGCGCCAAGTCTATCTCGGCGAGAGGCCCCGCGCATGAGCGAAGCCCGCGAAGCGGAAGGATTGACCGTCGAGGGCTTGCGCGCCGGCTATGGCGACACCATCGTGCTCGAGGGCGTCTCGCTTGGCCTCAAGCCCGGCGCGACCCTGGCCGTGCTGGGCCGCAACGGCGTCGGCAAGACCACGCTCCTCGCCACCATCATGGGCCTCACCACGCGGCGCGCGGGCTCGATCCGCCTCAACGGGGACGAGATATCCGGGCTTCCGGCCTATCGCCGGGTCAGGATGGGGATCGGCATCGTGCCGCAGGAGCGCGAGATCTTCCGCTCGCTTACGGTCGAGGAAAACCTGGGCGTCGCCTCGCGGCCCGGCCGCTGGACCGTCGAGCGGGTCTATGATTTCTTCCCGTCCCTCGCCGAGCGCCGCCGCAACCGCGGCAACCAGCTTTCGGGCGGCGAGCAGCAGATGCTCGCGATCGGCCGCGCGCTCATGGGCAATCCGCGTTTCCTTTTGATGGACGAGCCGCTCGAAGGCCTCGCCCCGGTCATCGTCGATGCCTTATTGAAGGGCATCGACCGCCTGAAGCGCGAGGACGATCTGGCGCTGCTCCTGGTCGAACAGCATGCGCGCATCGCGCTCGAATTCACCACCGAAGCCATCGTCCTCGACCGCGGCGCCATCGTCTATTCCGGCCCGAGCAAGAATCTTCTGAATGCGCCCGAGCGCATGAGCCAGCTCATGGGCGTGGCGGGGGCGGGCAAGCATTGAGCGCGCCGGACGCCGCCGCCGGGGTGACGATCCGCCCGATGCGGAAGGCCGATCTCGACGCGGCCGACAATGTCTTGCGCTTGGCCTTCGGCACGCAACTGCGCCTCCCCGACCCGATGGCGTTCCGCGGCGATTCCCGCATTCTCCAGCCGCGCTTCGCCACCTGCCCGGAAACCGCCTTCGTCGCCGAATCGGACGGCCGCATCGCCGGCAGCATCATCGGCATGGATTGGGGCCGGGTCTTCGTGCTCGGGCCGCTTTCGGTCGCCCCGGAATTCGCCGGGCGCGGCATCGCCCGGCTCCTGGTGCGGGCATTGATGGATTGGGCCGATGCGCGCGGGTTTGGTCTCGCGGCGCTGTTCACCTTTCCCGACAGCCCGACCCATATAAGGCTTTATGAAAGCTTCGGCTTTGCCGCCAACACCCTGACGCCGGTGATGGCGAAGGCGGTGGAGGGGGCGGGGTTGTCTTTGGATTTGGCTCCCGATGCCGCGGGGGCGCCCGATTTCTCGCTTTATGCCGGGCTTTCGCCGGCCGGGCAGGAGGCCGCGCTTGCGGCCTGCCGCGCCTTGGCGGGATCGGTCTTTCCCGGCCTCGACCTTTCCCGCGAGATCAAGGCGATATCGGCCTTGGGCCTGGGCGATACCGTGCTGCTCGGACAGGGCGGCGCCTGGACCGGGTTCGCGCTCTGCCATGTCGGCGCGGGGAGCGAGGCGGGGAGCGGCGCTCTCTTCGTCAAATTCGCCGCCTGCTGGCCTGGCGACCGATCCGCCTTCGAGCGCCTGCTCGGGGCGTGCGAATTGCTGGCGCGAATGCGGCGCGTTCCGAGCCTGCTCGCCGGCTGCAACATGGGCCGCGCCGAGGCCTATCGCCTGATGCTGGGCCGGGGTTTCCGGTCCCAGATGATCGGGGTCGCCATGCACCGCCCCAACCAGCCGGGCTGGAACCGCCCCGGGATTTTCGTCCTCGACGATTGGCGCTAGGGCGGAATCCGTTGAGAGCGGAGCCGGCAGGAAACATGCAGGGCATCCGCGCGCCCGCCGCCGGCGCCCACGAATCCGGAAGGCGGCGGGTCAGCTTGAATTTCCAATGATTAAATTTGGCGGGTTTTCCTTCAGCCACGATTCCTTGGCGTAAAGCTCATCGTATGTATGGAATATCTTTCCGAGTTCATAGCCCGCATTCGCCAGATGTTTCCGGTATTTCGCGTCTTGAAAGTTGTTTTCAAGCGAGATGAGATGAACGTCATATTTCTGGAAATCGAGATCGCGTATGATTTTCCATTCCGATCCCTCGGTGTCGATGGAGAGATAATCGATCCGGGTAATCCCATGGGCATCGAGCAGATCGTCCAATCGCCGCACTTCGACCTTGATCTCGCGGGCGACTCTGCCATTGGAGCCCTGAACCACGCGCATGTGCCGCTCGTCGTAATCGGCCTTAATGCCGCTGAACATTTTCTCGAAGCCGCTGGGCATGTCGATATCGAGGAACGTGGCGGTTCCCGAGGTGTCGGAAACCGCGTAATTCAAGCATGGCACCCGGCGGCTGGCCTTCAACTTGGCGAAAGCATCGGGCAACGGCTCGATGCAGAGGCCGGTCCAACCCAATGTTTGTTCGAAGAACAGCGTGTTTGAGATCGTGACGCCGTCATAGGCGCCCACGTCCACGAAAACACCCTGCACGGGCCGATTTTTAAAAAAAGTTTCGTATATGAACCGGTCTTGGTTGAGTTGCGAATAGAATCTCATTGAACCCGCTTCCGTGCCCTGCCGTGTTGGGGGGCTTTGGCGAGGGATGCCGGGTCTCGGGGGCGCTTCGGTCGCTTGGTGCCCATCTCCTCAAGCATGGCATGGGCCCGGGGGAAAGGCCAAGAAGTCCGAAAATTCAAACCGACCCGCCGCAATTCGGAATAACGATTTCATCCGGCGCCAAGCCGGCCTTATGCCGCTCATGCATCGCGGTGTAAGCGGCTTCGATATGCTTGGTGAAAAGCTTGGTGTCGAACAAAGGCGTTGTCAGGCGGTTTCCGGCGAGCTTCTGTTTTATTCTTGTCAGCTTTTCCGGATTCGCCGCAAGCTCGGCCGCCCGGCGCTCATAGTCTTCCAAGGTCGCCGTTATGAGCTCGGGCAGGCCTATCGCATCGAGCAGGCTCGCGGCGACCCGGCCCGCGAATGTCTCTCCCCGGCAGGTCAAGACCGGCAACCCGGCCCACAGCGCGTCGCTGGCGGTCGAATGAGCGTTGTAAGGGAGCGTGTCGAGAAACAAGTCCGCCAGGCGGTGGCGCGCCAGATGATCGTCCATCCCCTCGAGCCGCGGTGCGAATATCAAGCGCGCCGCGTCGATGCCGCGCGAACCGGCTTCTTGGCGAAGGTTCCGGATGGCGGTGTCATTCGCTTGCGACAGCCACAGCACGCTGCCTTCGACCCGATGCAAGAGCCGCATCCACACCGCGAATATTCCAGGCGTGATCTTGTAGGCGTTATTGAAGCAGCAGAACACGAACCCGCGCTCGGGCAATCCCGCCGCTTGCCGCGCCGGCGCGCTCCCGGCGATCCCGCGCTTGGTATCGCCGGCCAGATAGCAATCGGGCAGATGGACGATCTTTTCGGTATAGAATTTGCGGTGCTCGAGGGGGACGACGATCTTGTCGGCGACGATGTAATCGATGTAGGGCGCCCCGGTGGTGCCGGGGTAGCCGAGATAATTCACCTGGATCGGCGCCGGACGATGCGCGAAAACACCCAGCCGGTAATCCTGCGTGTATCCCATCAGATCGACCGCGATATCAACCTGACGCTCGCGCAATAATTCGGCTATTTCCCTGTCGCTCCTTCTCCGGACATCGTGAAACTCGTCAAACGCCGCGGCCAGCCGTTTTCTTATTTCGCTGCGGTCGTCGATGCCGAATGAAAATCCCGCGATCTCGAATCGCGAGCGGTCGTGCCGTTCCAGCATCTCGGCGATCGAATACGCGACCGCGTGCGCGCGATAATCGGAAGAGAGATAGGCGACGCGAATGCGGCCGTGATCGTAACGCTCGCCCCGCCAGACCGGCTTTTCGGAAGCAGGATGCTTGCCCGCGGCATAGAGTTTGGCGCATCGGAGTTGATCGTCCGCGGATGAAGGCATGGCCAGGAAAGCGAACGGCTTTGTGTTTACGTGTCCTTCCCTGACGGACGCGATCAGATGCGCGCACTCGGCATCGAAATTTCTCCAATCGCACAAGCGCATCTTGGTATGCAGGCGGTGGCCCTCGATTTCCATGAGGCCTGGCTTCAGGGCAAACGCCCGGTCGTAGCTGGCGAGCGCCTCCTCGAGGCGGTTCAGGTTTTGCCATGCGTTCCCGCGGTTGCCGTGGGCCTCGGCGTAGCCGGGCTTGAGCGCGATAGCATTGTCGAAACTCGCCACCGCGTCCTCCGGCCGCCGCAGGTCGATCAGCGCATTCCCCCGGTTGATATAGGCCTCGGCGTAGTCCGGCTTAAGCGCGATGGCTTTGTCGTAGCTGGCGAGCGCCTCCTCGAAGCGGCTTAGATCCAAGAGCGCGTTCCCCCGCGTGCTGTAAGCCTCGGCGAGGTTGGGCGCGAGCGCGATAGCATTGTCGCAGCTGGCGACCGCGTCCTCGGGGCGCTTCAGATCCCGCAAGCCGTTGCCCAGGTTGATATGCGCCGGCGCGAAACCGGGATTGATCGCTATCGCTTTGCCGATCAATTCGACGCCCTGCCGGGTCCGGCGCGTCTGCAAGGCCAACAAACCCAGGAGATGGAGCGCGTCGAAATTTCCGGGCTGCCGCCGCAAAACTTGAGCGTAAAGGCGTTCCGCCTCGGCCAATTTTCCCCGCCGGTGCAGCGCGAAACCCTCTTCAAGCGTGGCTTGTAAATCCATCGTCCTTTTGCCGCCATCCCGCGCGGGACACCGCCCTTGCCGGCCGGCCGTGGGCCGGTTTGAATTTCCCGCGCTGATCCTTGCCGCCGGCAGGGCCGCTATTTTTTCTTCTCCGACCCGACACGAAGATCGTCCTTTTTCACCTTGAAGGCTTCGGCCGTAACGCCGAAAGATGTCGGGTTATACTGGGTCACGACCAATTCGTCGTCCCCCACCACGCCGAGATCGACGTCACGGTCGGGCAATATCACGATCACCTTTTTTCCGATGCGCACGAGAATCTGCCGGTTCCGCGTCACGGCGCGGCGCGCCCAAGCCCTGAGTTGCGAATGATAGGGCTCGGCCTTCCACGCGTCGGATCGGCCGCCATCGACATAGGCGGTCAGACGGTCGCCGCCGAGTTCGACGGCAAGCACCATCTTCGAGCGCGCGGGATACCACGCCTCGGGAATGCCGGCATCGGTCAGATAGAGGCAATTGTAGCGCCGGCATTCCCCCGGGCGCCGCTCGTAGATGCCGCAGCCGCTATCGGCGAGGCAGTGCGGACACCACACCCCCGCCGGCTTGTCGATTTCCACGATGCCCATCAGCTTGCAGCACAGTGTGCAACCGCGGCATTGCCGCCCCGCTACCGCCCCTGAATCGATTTTCTCCGTCACGGCAACCTATTTCCTCATGCGTCCACGCCGGGCACGCCGGCACGGGGCATCGTAAAGATGGAGATGGCGGTTTGGGCCATCTCCAAAACATGGCAGAACCCGGGAGCAAGGCCAAGAGGGCCGGTCGTTCGAACCGCCCTCTACCGGCGCGATATAGGCGGCTGTATCATGGGCGGGCCAAGGCGGGCGCCATCGCGGCGCCGGAACCCGGCCGGCGGAGACGTGAATGGCCATCGAAACGACGAACGTCCCCTGCGGCGACTGCCACCATTGCTGCCAGAAGGAGCTGATCCCGGTCCGCCCCGAGAAGGGCGACGATCCGTCCGCTTACGACACCTTCGAGGCGGTCAACCCCACGACCGGCAAGCGGGAGCGGTTCCTGCGCCACCAGCCGAACGGCGATTGCATCTATCTGGGCCCCTCGGGCTGCACCATCCACGGGCGCCAGCCCGCGACCTGCAAGGCCTTCGATTGCCGGACGTTCTATCTTTGGCTCAGCAAGCGCCCGGCGGCGCAGCGCCAGCACCTGATCGCGACGCGGGCGCGGGTCAAGGAAACCGCCGAGATCGGCCAGCGCATGCAGGCGAAGCATCCGGTCTAGAGCGGAGTTGAAAAACCTGCCCCGCCAGTAAGGTCTTTGATTATGCCGCCTGCGGCGGCGGGGGCGGCATCACAAAAGCCGAGCAACGCCGCCCCGCAATCAAAGGGAAAACGCAGGCAAAGAAAAACCCGCCGGCCTTGCGGCCGGCGGGTTCCGAAGAACTTGCTTCAGACTAGAAGTAGAACTTGAAGTTCCCGGTGATGCGGTCTTCCCGGGTGCTCGCACCCGAGTAGAAGTGCACCGTGGCGTGCTCGTACTCGGCGATGAAGTCCGTCTGCGGCACCGGTGAGAAGATCACGTTGGCGTGGCCCGTATAGACGATGTTGACCAAGCCGGCTTCGGGAGTCGTGTTTCCGGTCGGCATCCCCATTCCCATGAACTTCTGGATACCACCCGAAACGTTGCCCCTCCACTGCGAGGTGAAGAAGTGCTCGTAGCTGGCGTCGGCGTTCCAAGCCCTCGAAACGTCGACCAAGCCACCAGGACCCAGGATTGCATCCTGCGCCCCGTACGACCCGCTCGCGTCGATGAAGGCCCTCTCATAGCCAACCATGCCAGCCAACCTGTCCTTACCCCAGGTATTGAGGTGACCGCTCAACTGGAGGAAGTAGCCGCCGAGTTCATGCCGGAAACCGTTCTGTCCAGAAGTGAACGGGTTCGCCTGGGCAGCGACAGTACCAGCGGCACCATTGGCGTTGGCGCCCGCATTATCGACCTTCGAGTCATGATACATGCCGGTCAACTTCACGTGGCCCCAAGGCTGGTCCCACTGAACCGCGGCACCCACGTCGGGGATCGACACGATCGTGCCGCCCGTGCCGCCGATGCCGTTATTGTCTTCGGTAAAAGCGGCAAATGCGCCGCCAGTGGCGGTTTGGATGGACGTTACCATCTTGGTGGGCTGCTCAAGGGAGGCAGCGACACTCAAGCCGTTGCCAGCGAGCCAAGTATACCGAACCTGCGGCTTGTGAACCTGGGTGCTGGTACGGAAGCCGGCGTCGAGGCCCGCGTCGGCCAAGTCCGGATAGACCTGCGTGTCGTCCACCAGGGTCTTGGTCTGGCCGATGAGCCAGGGACCCAAAGTGCCATAAGCCTGACGCAGACGAACGGCGCCCTCGTTACCCGCGGGCTGACTCGAGCCGCTCGAGGGAATGTAAGCACCGCCCGCACCGCCATAGACGGTGTTGCTGCCGCTGGTCGCGAGGTTGAAGTCGAACTCGATGTAGGTCTTCAACTCGCCATAAGACGTCGGCGTACGGGTTTCGATGTTGGGCCGCGTCGGACCGGCGGTAATGTCGGTGTTGCCGTTCAGGGCATGCTGGCCAAGGTTGCTGGCGCTCGCGCCAGGCCCCTGTATGGCGGTCGCGTTGACGAGACCGCCCGAGATGGCAGACGGCCCAAAGTCATGCGACGCGACGATCCAGATGATGCCATGCAAGGCGAAGGATGTGCTGGTGCCCGGCACCAGGAAGGAGCCCGGGAACGAGCCCGCGCCAGGCGCCGAGGACGACGGCAAAGAGCAGTCGTTGAAAGCCGGCGATTCCACGGTCGTGGTGCACGGCGCGGCGTTGGCGGGCGAAAGACCGGCGAGCAAGGCGACCGAAGCGGTCGTCGCCAGCGCGGCGGAGAGAGAGCGTTTCCTTGTCATCATTAACCCCCACATATGAAAGTTCGCGGATGCGTTGGGTCTGATCCCCCCGCAGGGTTAATCTCCAACGTGGCCGCGTTTCTGGCAAGGTCCGAGCCTACTGCCTAAAAAGATCGCCGTTTGCTGTGTCCCTCTGGCCACAGTCGGACAAACGAATCCCCGAGGAAAACTGGGGTTTTTTAATACTACATTTTTTATGATGTATATATTTAATTGCTTCCCCCCGGGAAGTCTGGGCGAAAATTGGCCAACCGGCCGCCGCTCCGGGCTCCCGTCCGGGCCGGGAACTTCGCGCCTTAAGGCCCGGCGCTCCCGTCCGCGGTTCGGGGGGCTCAGGCTTCCGACCGTTCGCGCACCCGCGCCACGACCGGCGCGAAGATTCGGTCGGCCCGTTCGCGCTCGGCCGGCGCCAGCACCTTGTCATAGGAATTCTGGTTGATCCGGCCGACGAAGCGGTATCCCTCGGCATAACCCGCGGCCAGGAACGGGCGATAGAACGCGCCCGAGCGGCGCTGGGCGATCTCGCGGGATTCATGGCCGCGCATGTTCTCGACGCTTCCCGCCGCCACCGCCCGCGCGATGCGGTCGGCCGGTGCATTCCGCCCGAGGAACTTCAGGATGCGCTCGAGCTGCGCCGCCGGCGCGGTTTTGAGCGTCTCGTAACGGACGAACAGCGCCGGCAGGGAAGTCTCATCGAGCCAGGAGCGGACGTTCTGAACCCAGCTTCCGGCGAAGGCGAATTCGGCGCCGCCGGTCGCAAGCCAGCGTTGGCGGAAGGCCGCGAACTTGGCCGCGCGCTCCTCTTCGCTCGCTTGCAGCAGGCCGTCTTCGCCGGTCAGGTGCTTGAAATCCCACACCGACATCATGACGTCGATCGGATCGCGCACGAGACAGACCGCGCGCGCCGCGCGGCCCAAAAGCGGCAGGCCGGGCGCGAAACCGAAATGGATCTTGGCGTAAAGCGGCGCTTCGCCGGGCCGCGGCACGCGGCCGAGGCTCTCATGCAAGTCGTAGATGTAGTCGCTGTCGATGCGTTCCACGTCCTGGGCCGCGTCGAACAGGAGGTGGAACAGCATGAAATTGAGATAGGTGATCCCGGATTTCGGGAACGCCGCGATGTAGGTCACGTCTTTCATCGAGGCCTACCGGATATCAGGTCGCGCCGGAGCGCGGAAGAGGAATCCGGCGGTTTCGGCGGCTTCCGGCGCGCCGGCATAGTGCTCGGGGCCGCCGGCGATGAATTCGCGTTCGAGAAGCGCGCCGGTCGATGCCATGAACGACAGGAATTCGTCGCGGTTGAAGACCCAGGAAATGTATTCGCTGCGGTAACCGAGGGCGAAGGGGCGCTGGACGACGGCGAAACTGGCCGCCCGCCTCACCACGGGAAGCCGGGTGATGAAAACCCAGCCCCGCGCCGCCCCGGCCAGGCGGGTTGCGATGCCGCGCCAATCCTCGGCGTATTGCAGGCTGCTGCTGGCGACGACGAGGTCATAGAAGCGGCCGAAACAGATTTTGTCCTCGCTCACGAAGGCGACGGAGGGCAGGAGTTCCTTTCCGGCGCGGCACATCTCGGGAAGGTCCTTGACCGTGATGTCGAGCGGCAGCTCGGGCAGCAGGCGTTGCGCCATCAGGGCGTAGTGGCCGAGCGCGCCGCCCCAGTCGAGCAGCGACAGTTGGGACTTGCCGCCGGCGGCCCGGGCCAGCACGTAGCCGAAGGTCATGGACAGATTGTGGCCGCCCTCATGGCGCAGGTTGGGCGCGAGCGGGTATATCCCGAGCGGCTCAACGCCGTTGACGGCGGCGGCCCAGGCGGGCCAATGCTGGCGCATGGTTTCGACGATGGAAGGATGGCTCCAGCCCTGCGCCCGGGGGTCGTCCTTGCGCCATGCGCCGACATATTCCCATACCGGTGGCGTTACCATGGGGATCACCTGATGCTTCGTGACACGGTGCCGCCCAAATTAGGACACATCGGAATTAAAGCCTAATGCCATGCTAGGGCCCGAGGCGCATGCTCACGGGGCGGGCCGATGGACGGTCAGGCCGCCGGGATGTTAGCTTCCGGCACCGTTTTGCCATGAACGAGATTCCCGCCCCGCCCGCGCCCGAGACCGCCGCGCAACTCTTTCAAACGTTGTCGCGGCTGCGCGACCAAGGCAAGGTGACGCTGCTTCTCGATTACAACCGGCTCAATCACATGGACAGTCCGGTGGGCGTCGAAGCCGACAGCAACATCTGGGTCTATGGCGGGGTGGCGGTGAGCCTCTTGGCCTTGTGGCTCGGCGGGGCCTATTGGGCGCTGGGGGTGGCGGCGGCCGGGATCGCCGCCTATTACAGCATCGGCCGCGCCTATGTCCGCCGCCGGCTGGGCCGCCGCATCGAGGAACGCGCGTTCGGGGATCTCGAACTGTGGCAGAAACTGTGGCGCTGGGGCGGGGTTAGCTTGGTGGCGGCCCCGGGCGGCGAGATATGCGCCGCGCCCAAGGGCAATTGGATCGCGCTGGTGAGAAGCCTGCGCGCCCAGCCCTAGCGGCCATGCGGCGCCGCGCAACCCCAATTCGCCGGGAACGCGCATGAAGCACGCCTATTGCACCTATTTCGATCACAACTATCTTCCCCGCGCGCTCCTCATGCTGCGCTCGTTGCGCGCCCATGATTCCGACAGCACGGTTTACGCGCTCGCGCTGTCGGATCTGTGCCGGGCGGCGTTGAAGCGCCTGGCCTTGCCGAAGGTCGAGGTGATCGCGCTCGACGAGCTCGAGCGCGCATATCCCGAGCTCCTCGCGGTCAAGCTCGACCGCACGCCCATCGAATACATCTTCACGCTGACGCCGGTGCTGCCGCTCTACGTGTTCGGGCTGGCGCCGGTCGAGCGTGTCACCTATGTCGACGCCGACCTCTGCTTCTTCTCGTCGCCGCGGCCGGTGCTCGACGCCACGGCTGAGGCCTCGGTGGCGATCACGCCGCACAATTTCTCCCCGCGGCTGCGCGACAAGATCGTCTATGGCCGCTTTAATGTCGGCTGGATGTCATTCCGCCGCTGTCCCGAGGGACTCGACTGTCTTCAGGCCTACAAAGCGAATTGCCTCGCCTGGTGCCACGACCGGCTCGAAGACGGGCGCTTCGCCGATCAGCGCTATCTCGACGCCTGGCCCGATGCCTATCCCGGCCTCGCGATCGTGACGCACAAGGGCGTGAACGCCGCGCCGTGGAACGCCGACAACTACGCGTTCACCGAGCGCGACGGCCAATTCTTCGCCGACGGCGATCCGCTCGTCTGCTACCACTTCAGCAGCATCCGGATCGAACCCGATGGCGGCTTCGAGAGCCCGATACCGGAAGGCCACGGCGCCGCCGAGGACGTGCTGGCGCGCCGCATCATCCGGCCCTATGTCGCGCGCCTCCTGCGCGAGCGGGCCGAGTTGCATCGCCGGTTTCCCGCGCTCGCCGCCGCCGAACACGCCAATTTGCGCTATCGCGCCGGACCGCCGCCGCCGCAGGGTCCGCCCTGGCGGTTCGTCGGCCCTGCTTGGCCCGATGCGAAGATCGATGCGCGCGTGAGCGATGCCGCGATCGGCGCCGCGATCGCGCTCTTTTTCACGCTCGAAGCGGCCGGCGAGCGCGCCGCGGATTCCCTGCTCGGCCGGATCATCGCGCGCGTCGCCCAGGGCCGGCCCCGGATCTCCGTGCTCGATTGGCGCGGCGGCGTGGGGCAGAATTATCTCACCGCCAAGGCGGCTGCGCCCGGCATCGCGCTCGACTGGCATGTCTTCGACGCTCCGGCCTATTGCGATTACGGCAATGTCCTGAACCCGGCCGTGCGGTTCCACGAGACACCGGCGGCGCTGGCGACGCGGCGCTACGACCTGGTGTTCGCGCGCGGCACGCTTGGCCTCGATCCCGATTGGCGGCGGACGTTCATGGATCTTTCCCAAGCGGCGGAGCACGCGCTGGTGCTGGCGCCGGTCATCGTGCATCAGCGCAGCACCTTCGTCGCGGCGAACCATCCGCCCGAATGGCGCAAGGGCGCCGGCGTCAACACCTGGATACTCGGCGAGAAGGATTTGCAAGCGGCGGCCGCGAAAGCCGGTCTGACGGATGTCGGGGAGGTTCCGGGCCCGGCGCTGGAGGCTTTTCCGGAGATGCCGGGGCTGGCCGCGATGCGCGCCATGGTCTTGGCCCGGAAAGCCTGACGGCATGGGCCCGGCGGGCTCAGGCCGGCGATGCGCACCATTGGCGCCACATCTGGCGCAACGCCGCCTCGAATTCGCGGGTGAAGCGTTTTTGATCGCAGAGCGGTGACGCGCGCATCCGCGCGCGCAGGCCCTGGCGCAGGTCGGCCAAGGCGGCCCGGTCGCTTGCCAATTCAACCGCCTTGCGCCCATAGGCTTCGGGGGTGGGCTGCGCCAGTTGCGGCAATCCCACCCGCGTCAGGAGATCGAGCCCGACCCGGCCCGAATGCCGGTCGCCCGCCAAGGCGATGACGGGCACGCCCATCCACAAGGCCTCGCAGGTCGTGGTGGTGCCGTTATAGGGAAACGGGTCGAGCGCCACGTCGACGCGGTCATAAGCGGCGAGATGATCGGCGGCTTCGTTCCGCCAAATCTCGATGTCGATGCGCGCGGGCTCGATCCCCTGGGCGGTGAGCAGGGAGAGCAGCGCCTCCCGGACCGCCGCGTCCTTGGTATGCATGGATTTGAGCATCAGGCGCGAATCCGGGACCGCGCGCAACAGGGACGCCCAGGCTTTGGCCACGGCCTCGTTGATCTTCGCGTTGTTGTTGAAGCAGCCGAAGGTGACGAAGCCGTTGGCGAGCGCGGGCAGCGGCGCGACATTGGGCGCCATCTCCGGCGGGCGGTAGCACAGGAATCCGCCTTCGAGACGCATCAGCTTTTCCGTGTAGAACGATTCTTCGCCGGGCGGATCGGCGATCGCGTCGGTGATGCGCCAATCCACGGTCGGCAGCCCGGTGGTGGCGGGATATCCGAGCCAGGTGACGGTCACCGGCGCGGGCTTCACGGCGAAGGCGGCGAGGCGGTTATTGGCGCTTTGTCCGGCGAGATCGATCAGGATGTCGATGCCGTCGCGGCGCACCTGCCGGCGAAAATTTTCATCCGTTTCGCCCTTGGTCGGGCGCCAATGCCGCGCCAGGGTTTTGAGCCGCGCGGTGACCTCGTCCTCTTGATAGGGAAAGACTTCCGAGTAGCAGAAGGTCTCGACCGCTTCGGGATCGAACGAAGCGAGCAGGGGCTCGAAAAAATAAGCGACCGAATGCCGCTTCAAATCGGGCGAGACAAATCCCACCTTGAGCCGCTTCTTCGGATCCCGCGCATTGGCGAAAGCCCGCGCGGCTTCTTTTCCCGCCCGCGCCATCGTTTCCTCGCCCCAGGCGCGGTGCGCCTCGAAGATTTGGGCATGGCCGGTTTCGGGCCGGTAGAGCAGGACCATCAGCTTGATCCAGGCGAGCCCCTGGCGGCACACCACGTCGTCGGGTGCGAGCGCGAGGCCTTGGCGGTAAATCGCTTCGCCCTCGGCCACGCGGTTGAGCGCCATCAGCGTGTCCCCCAATAGGCCATAGGTCCAGGGGTTTTCGGGATCGAGCGCGATCGCCCGGCGCAAGGCCGGCTCCGCCTCGCTCGGCCGCGTCCGGATCGCGAAAGCGAGGCCGCCCCAGCCCAGCGGATTCTCCGGCGCGAGCGCCACGGCCGCGCGGTATGTCTTCTCCGCGGCGGCGAGCATGTCCTTCCTCGTCAAAAGCTGCCCCGCCGCGATGAGCGCCCTGGCGGCGCCGAGACGCAGCTCCTGCGCGCGCCGCGTCTCTCCCACGCTCTCTTGCCGCGCCGCCTCGGCCGCGAGCAGGTCGGACAGGCTCTGATAGGCCTCGAAATGATCGGGATTGAGTTCGATGGCGCGGCGCAGCGCCGCCTCCGATTTGGCGCCGTCGCCGAGGTGACGATAGGTCTCGCCCAGATTGTGATGGATTTGCGCGTTGCGCGGATCGCGTTTGAGCGCGCGGGTCAAAAGCTCGGCGGCCGATGAAAGCTCTCCGGCCTGTCCCAGGGTCATGCCCATCAGCGTCAGCGCCTCGGGATGGCCGGGATCGAGGTTGAGCGCCTGGCGGTAGAATTTTTCCGCCTCCGCCAGGCGCCCGGCCTGGTGATGCGCCATGCCCTGCTTGATCAGATTCCCGATCGCCGCCGCGGAATCGGTGGTGCTCACGGATGCGCGGCCGGGTTATGCTGCGCCGGTCCTTCGACGGGAGCCGGAGCCTCATCATGAAACCGCTCGAACGCGCGCCTTATTCCGCGATCGCCGACCGCCCGGCCTTGAAATTTCCTGGCCAGGTCCGGCTCGTCGTCTGGCCGGTGGTCAATCTCGAAGTCTGGCAGATCGAAAACCCGATGGCGCGCCAGATCCTGCCCGCACCCATGGGCGGCCAGCCGCTTTTGCCCGACGTGCCCAATTGGAGCTGGCACGAATACGGCATGCGCGTCGGGGTATGGCGTTTCTTCGACGCCTTCGACAAGGCGAAGGCGCCCGTCACCCTCGCCCTCAACGCTCAGGTGATCGAGAGCTATCCGCGCGTCGCATCCGCCGCGCGCGAGCGCCACTGGGAGTTCATGGGGCACAGCTATGTGCAGGGGCCCATCCACAAGCTCGAGGACCAGGCAAGCACGATCCACAAATCGCTCGACACCATCGAGCGTTTCACCGGCAAGCGGCCGGTCGGATGGCTCGGCCCGGGCCTGACCCAGACCTACGAGACACCCGATCTCCTGGCCGCGGCCGGGATCAAGTATATCGGCGACTGGGTGTGGGACGACGAGCCGGCCGAAATCGCCACAACGCACGGCCCGCTCGTCACGTTGCCCTATACGGTGGAATTGAACGATATCCCGATGATGGTGGTGCAGCATCATCACGCCGATGTTTTCCTGAAGCGCGCCTGTGACCAGTTCGACCGGCTCTATCAGGAGGGCGCCACGCGCGCCAAGATCCTGTGTTTCGCGATCCATCCGTACATTAGCGGCGTGCCGCACCGGATCAAGTATCTCGAGGCCTTCCTCGACTACGTCCAGGCCAAGCCCGGGGTCGCGTTCTGGACCGGCGAAATGATTCTCGACTGGTGGCGCAAGCGCGCGCCGGGATGATCTCCGTCCGCTCTTATTGTTGTTGCGGCTTCTTGCCGCCGAGCAGGCCCTTGAGCTGATCGAGGGTGGACGGGTTCTTGAGGATGTTCTGCAACACCTTGCCGTTCTGGTTGGCGATGCCCGCCAGATCGGGACGGTAGGAGAGCTGGTCCCAAGGACCCGCGATCTTCACCGGCACGGCGAGCCCGCCCGCGAGCGTGGGCGTGAGCCTGTAATCGACCCGCCGCTGGACCAGGTCGACGGTTCCGGCGCCGGTCGTCGGCAGATCGGACGAGACCATCTTCAGGTCGCTGTTCTTGAGTATGCCTTTGGCGATGGTGTAGCTCGCGGTGAGCGCCGAAAAATCGGTTTGGCCGGATTCCCCGGCCGCGGCCGCGTTCTTGACCAGCGCCGATATGTTGAATCCCTTCAAGGCGCCCCGGCCGATCGCGAGCGAACCCTTGCCGGCAAGCGAGGCGACGATGTCGCGCTGGCTTTTGCCGTGGCCGGTAACGCTCATGTCGAGGCCGCCGGTGCCGGAAATCAGGCCGATACCGGCGGCGTCGGCGAGAAGATTCTGCACGTCGACGCCCTTCAACGCGAAGCTCTCGGCGATCGCGGGCTCCGCGCCCGCGCTGTCGACCACGACCTTGCCCTGGCCTGTTCCCTGATAGAGCTCGATGCCGGAAAGATCCGTCTCGAGCACGCCATCCTTGAGATGGATCGAAAGATCGCTCTTGCCCGCCGCTATCCGGCGGTAGCGGATGGCTTGCGCGCTCAAATCGAAATCGGCGTTGGCGAGTTTCAGGGCCGAGAGATCCATCGGCTCGGCGCTCCAGCTCTTTGGCGCCTTTTGCACCGCATTGTTCTGCGCCGCATTGTCCGCGCCGCCGCCCGCGCCGGCGGGCGCCGCGCCCGCCTGGCCCGAAGGGGGCGAAATCCCTTCGGGCGCGAGATAGGGGTTTATGTCGAGGGTTTCGACATCGAGCTTGCCCTTGGCGTAGGGCTTGGACTGCGACCGGTCGATCGAGACCGCGCCCATGGCCTTGATCGCGTCGAGCGCGATCGTCGCGTCCGAGAAGGCATAGGTGCCGCCGGCCACATCGATCTGGCCCTTCAAGTCAAGCCGCCCGAGCCCGCTGCCCGCGATCGAGATGGGGGTTCCCGCCCATTTGGCCAATTCCCGCACCGAGGGCACGGCGAGATCGACGACGCCCGAAAACCTGACATCGGAGCCGATCGCGCCGCTGCCGGTGAAAACCAGATTGAAGGGATTCGAGGCGAGCTTGACCGCGATATCGCTCGCCGCGCCGCCGGCGAAGGCGCCGGGCTTGGCGATGGCGATTTCGAGATTGATCTGCTCGTCGTTCCATGTGGCCTCGCCTTCCGCCGCGAGCGGGCTGCCGGGATCGGTCATCGACAGCGTCAGATTGATCGCGCTCGCGTCCCAGCGCTTTTCGCTGCGCTGGTCGGCATAGCTCACCTCGCCGTTTTGCAACAGGATCTGCCCGAGGCGCAGCGAGGACAGGACCGATACCCCGCCGCCCGGATTGCCCGCGCTTGACGGCGCGGCCTCGCCCGGCGGCGCGGGCGCCGCGCCGGGGGGCGGAGAGAAATCCCAATTGGGGCGGCCGTCCTTGTCGATCTCGAGCGCCACCGCCGGATCGGTCAGCACCAGGCTGTCGATCGCCACGGTGCCGGTCAGCAGCGGCAGCAGCTTCAACTTCAACGTCATCGATTTGAGCTGCACCATGTCGCGCGCGATGCCGCCGGGCGCGTTGGCGAGGGACACGCCCTGCGCCGACAGCGTGACCCGCGGCAGCAACGAGAAGCCGATCGGCCCCCCGATCTTCAAATCGCGGCCGGTCGATTCCTTCACCGCGGCGATCAGTTTCGCCTTATAGGCGTCGGTCGGGACCAGGAAGGGCGCGGCCAAGGCCGCGGCGATAATCAGCGAGAAAAGAACGATGATTCCGGCCGCGAGCTTCTTCTTCATAAAGACTGTCTCCGAAATGCCGCACTCTTTGATTTTCCGCATGGCTGGGCGCGGCATCGCTTCACCGCAAGGGCGCGGCATGCTAAATGAATCGTGGGTTTGGTGGTAGCGAGCGCGAAACGCTTAGCTCTCTCTAACCAAAAACCGTGGTGTAAAGCCGGTTTTGCCGATTTTGAGACCCAAGATTATGGCAAAGGTTTTGCAACACTCCAGGTGACCGGCAAGCAAAGGCCAAGGTGATCCAACAGTTTAGGCCGTTGCGACTGTCGTGTTACTAGGCAGACCGCCTAGAAAAAAGGCACCGGTGACCCGGTGCGGTGAGGGCGGTGAGTTTGCGACGCGTAACTTTTTAGAGGGGGTAAGAAACCATGTCGTCACTTCGATCCGTCATCTCGCTCGCCGCCGCCGCTTGCATCGTCGGCGCCTATTCCGCGCACGCCCAGACACCCGCTGCGCCGGCCGCGCCGCCGCCGCCCAAGCATCCGATCTTCAGCTCGCCGATCGGCGACATCCAGGTTTCGGGCCATTCCGAATTGGGCCTGTCGGTCAATCCCGACAGCCCGGCCAATAACGCCAATTTCGGCCAGCCCTTCACCAACGGAGCCAATGCCTTCCGCATGAATCAAACCATGTTCACGGTCGAGCATGACACCGATTCCGCGGCCACGGGCTTCGATTACGGCTTCAAGTTCCAGACCTTCTACGGCACCGATGCGCGGTACACGCACTTCTATAACGAGCTCGACCGCGCGACCAACAGCCCCTATCAGTGGGACATCAATTACCTCGAGGCGAATATCCATGCGCCGGCGATGTCGGTCGTCTCCGGCGGTTCCGACTGGCAGGTTGGCCAATACGCCACGCCGCTCGGGTTACGAGGTGATCGACGCCACGGGCAATCCGTTCTACTCGCACAGCTACATCTTCACCTACGGCCTGCCCTATAAGCACACCGGCGTACTCGGCACCTTCCACATCAACGACACCGTCGACGTGTGGGCGGGCTGGGACACGGGCGTCAACGACTCGCTCGGTTCCAAGGGCGTCAACAACGCGAGCCTTGCCCATGGCATCTTGGGCTTCGGTCTCAACAGTCTGATGGACGGCAATCTGACGCTCATCGCCCTCGCGCATGTCGGTGCGGAAAACCCGACCGGCTCGACCACGACGGTCAACGGCGTCACCAAGGCGTTCAACGTCAATTCGGCGTTGCGCGAATACTTTGACGCGAACGGCACCTACAAGATCAACGACTCCTGGACCACCACCACCGAGGTGAACTTGGTCCATGACGACGTTTATAAGGTGACCGCGGGCGGGCTCGCGCAGTACGTCAGCTACGCCCTCAACGATCAGTGGACCCTAGGTGCCCGGGTCGAGGGCTTCGCCGATCAGATCAAGAATGGCTTCGGCGGTTTCGTCTGCAATAACTCGGGCTCCGAAGACGCCACGGATGGCGGACGCGGCTTGCCCTATAGCAACGAAAACACCAAGAACCCGACCACGCTGGCCCAGACGACCTATTGCGGCAATGTCAACAATGGTTTGCCCGCCAACATCACCTATGGCGAGTTGACCATCGGTGCGGCCTATACGCCGCCGTTGCCGTTGCCGGGCACGTGGGGTCTGACCATCCGGCCGGAAGCCCGGTTTGACTCGATCATTGGCGGCAGCGCGCATGTGGCGCCGTACAATGTCAGCAACAAGGGTGTCGGCACCAAGTCGAATCAGGTCACCCTGGCGGTGGACGCGCTCCTCGCTTTCTAAATCGCGTCCTTCGTTCGATCCAATCGAGGCGCCGCCGGGAAACCGGCGGCGCCTTTCTTCTTTTGCCGGGCTATTATGAAGGCCCGGGCGGGCCCGCCGGTCGATCGAATTCGAAAACGGGCCCGCGGAAAGGCGGTTGGCGGTGGGTATTCTGGTCGAAGGCGTATGGCGCGAGGGCTGGCACGACACAAGCGGCACCGGCGGCCACTATGTTCGCGCCGATGCGGGTTTCCGCCGCTTTGTCACGGCCGACGGCTCTTCCGGTTTTCCGGCCGCATCCGGGCGCTATCACCTCTATGTCGCCAAGGCCTGTCCCTGGTGCCACCGCGCCGTGATCTTCCGGGTTCTGAAAAAGCTCGAAGGCGTGGTGTCGATGAGCCATGTCGAGCCGCTGATGCTGGACAAGGGCTGGACCTTCGCTTCGCCCGATCCGCTCACCGGCGCGCTCTACGTCCATCAGATCTACCAGCGCGCCGATCCCCGTTATTCCGGCCGGGCGAGCGTGCCGGTGCTGTGGGACAAGGAAACCGGCGCCATCGTCAGCAACGAATCCGCCGAGATTATCCGCATGTTCAACCGCGAATTCCGCGATTTCACGGATGACCGGACGGACTACTACCCGGCCGGCCTGAAGGATGAGATCGACGCCGTCAACCGGCGCGTCTATGAGGGATTGAACAACGGCGTCTATCGCACGGGATTCGCCGGGACCCAAGCCGCCTATGAGGCGGCGGTCAAAACCGTTTTCGCGACGCTCGATTGGCTCGAGGATTTATTGTCGAAGCGCGGGACCCTCGTCGGCAAGAACTTGACAGAGGCCGATTGGCGGCTCTTCCCCACGCTCGCGCGGTTCGATGCGGTCTATGTCGGCCATTTCAAATGCAATCTGCGCCGCCTGACCGATTACCCCAATCTCTCGGCCTATGCCCGCCGGCTCTATGAAATGCCGGAGATAGCGGCCACTTGCGATTTCGACGAAGACAAGCGCCACTATTACGGCAGCCACCGCACCATCAACCCGACCGGCATCGTGCCGCTGGGGCCGCTTGCCGATTTCCGGAACGCAAAATGAAATAGGGCCGCTGCTTAGGCGTAGCGCAGATGCGCGTCCTGGAGGTTTTTCTGCGCCGACAGCGTGATCATCAACCCGTCCTTCAAGGGCATTTCCGCCTTGAGGGCGAAGCGTTTCTCGGCCCGCGCCGGGTTGCCGACCGAGAGGCGCACATCGCCCGCCCGGGAATCGCGATAGATGATGTCGGGCGTCACGTTGCACAGCCCGGCGATCACCTGGGCCAGCTCGACGATCGAGGTGCCGATGCCGGTGCAGATGTTATAGACCTCGCCCTCGGCGGGTTCGGCCATCGCGCGGAGCATGAATTGCACCACGTCGGAGACATGGATGAAATCGCGCACCTGCTTGCCGTCGCCGTAGATGGTGAGCGAATTGCCGGCCGACAGCCGGTCGCAGAAGATCGAGATCACGCCGGAATAGGGCGAATCCGGGCTCTGGCGCGGGCCATAAACGTTGAAGAAACGCAGGCCCGTGGTCGGCACGCCGTAAAGCGAGGTGGCGATGCGCGCATGGAGCTCGCAGCCGAGCTTGTCGGCGCCATAGGCGGTCATCGGCTGCGCCAGCGCGTTCTCGGCCAGCGGCACGTTTTCGTTGAGGCCGTAGATCGCGGCGGAGGAGGCGTAGATCACCGGCACCGGGCCGTTCCCGCGCGCGGTGCGCGCGGCGTCGAAAATGGTGATGCAGCCGGTGAGGTTGGAGATGTGGGTCCCGACCCAATCGTCGATGCTGCGCTCGACCGAGGCGATGGCCGCCAGATGAAACACGCCGTCCACGTCTTCCATCGCCTGGCGCACGGCGACGCGGTCGGCGACGTCGCCGATCATCAGCTCGGCCGCCTCGGGCGCGTTTTCCCGGCTGCCGGTGGATAGATTGTCGAGGATGCGGACGTCGTGTCCTTCGGCGACGAGGGCGTCGGCGAGATGCGATCCAATGAAGCCGCAGCCGCCGGTGACCAGATATCGCGCCATGAAGGACACTCGTTAACGTGAAGGACGGGCCATGCCGGCCGTTATCGCGACCGCAGGGCAGGGTGCTCACTCTAGGAATTAAGGCTTAGGGAAGTCTTAATCGCCCCCGCCGGACTATCCAGCCGATCCCAAGGGCGAAGGCCGGCTGGACGGGGAAAGCCGCCTCACGCCTTGCGGGTCCGGGGAGTATTTTTCGCGCCATGTGGATGTCGGACCGGGAAGATCGTTTTACCCTCGCAGGACGGGCGCGGTTGCGCCCCGGCTGGGGCGCGGTCGCGGGCGTTTTCCTGCTGGCGCTCACCTCGCTGGCCGCCTCGCTCATCACGCTCGAACGCTTGCAGAACGCCGCTCTCGCCGCCTATGACGCGGGACTTCCGGTGGGATTGCCGGTTCTCTGGGCGGCGCTGGGGCCGGCGGACGCGCTGCTCGCGGCGTCGAGCGCGGCGGCGCTCCTGTTCCTGGTCTATCTCGAAACGAGCCGCCGGATTTTTTCGCGTTTTCTGGTCGCGGCCAATCCCGCGCAGAGCTTCGCGCTGCTGACGATCGTCGTCTGCTGGCTGGGCCAGGCCTATCTCTTTCCGGGCGTGTTGTTGGGCGGCGACAGCGGCTCGCATGTCGCGCGCTTTCTCGAAATGCGCGAAGGCCTGGCGGCGGGCAGCCTGCCGCAATGGACCAATTTCGATTATCTCGGCAGCCCGCTCTTGGGCTTTACCGGGCCGCTCCTTTATGTCGCGGGCGGCGCGCTCGATCTGCTGGTCCGGGATCCGGTCGCGACCGCGAAGACCCTGCTTTTCGCGGCCCACCTCGCCGCCGCCTGGGCCTTTTACGCGCTGTTGCTGCGCCTCGGCCTCGCCCGGCCGGCCGCGCTCGTCGCGGCGATCGGTTTCGCCGGCTCCTTCGCGGCCTTGCATCTCTTTCTCTATCGCGGGGTTTTTCCGCAGGCCTTCACCATCCTGTTCCTGGTGCTGATCTTCTACGCCGCCGAGGGCATCATGCGCGCGGTGGGCGCGCTGTGGCGCGATTGGCTGATTTTCGCGCTCTCGGTGGGCGCCATGACCGTCAATCACCAGCCGCACGCGCTCTTCGCCGCGCTCTATCTCGGGCTTTATGGCGGCGCGAGCCTGGCGCTGGGGCGGTGGAACTGGAAACGGCTCGGGGCCTTGGCATCCGGGGGCATCGTCGGCCTCGGCATTTCCCTGGTGGCGGTGGTGCCGGTCATCGTCGAATCCGATTGGGTGATGATCGATCCGGAAGGCGGGTTTTTCCAATTTCACCTTCCCACCTGGCAGCGATTGGCCGATCTCGTCATCTGGCGCGACACGCGCACGAATTGGGGCACCGATTACTGGGCCTATCTCGGCATCGTCCTGGCCGGGCTGGCCGTCGCCGGCGGCATCGCGGCCTGGCGCGGCCGGCTCGGTCCCGATCGCCGCCGTCTCGCCTTGGCGATCGCGCCGGGGCTGGCGCTGAGCTTCTTCCTTTATAATCCCGTCGTCCGCGACGTCATTTTCATCCTGTTTTTCGCGGGCATCCTGGCGGCTCTTGGATTCGAATGGCTGGCGCGGGCGTCGCGCCCCTCATCCCGCCTGCCGCTAGCATTGGCGGCGGCTCTCATCCTCGATGTCGCCAGCACCTCGGTCCAGCCGGTGGCGCGCGGCGACAAGGCGTTCCTGATCGAGGCCGGGCGCTATCTCGCGCAAACCGCCCCCGGGGAACGTTTCGCCGAAATCGACCTGGCGCGGGACGGCGCCATAGAGGCGGATATCGGGCCGGGCGCGGGGCCGCTCAGCGCCTATGCGATGGTGCAACGGGTGGCGGGCCATCACAACATGGCGGCGACCCGGATTCATAATTATGCCGAGACCATCGTCGAGCTTGCGGCTTCGGATCTCCGCCGCAACGGTCGTGTCGAAGGCTCGACGCTGGCGCTGCTGCGTCTCTTGAACGTAAGCCGCATCGTTTGCGTAACCCCCGTCGCCGCGGGTTGTCCGGACAGCTTCGTTCAGGCGCGCGCGGAAGGCCCGCTCGGGCGGGTGATCCATATCGCCGATGCGAGCCCCGCGATCTTCAGCCGGCGCCTCGCCGGTCTGGCGCCGCCCGCGCGGCTCGACAAGCCCATGCTGTGGCCCGGGGATTTCGAAGGCGCCGAACCCTCGCCGCAAATATCAAACATCGAGGATTTCCTCGAGACATATCTGCGCGATTCCGGCATCGCCTGGGATTCCCATCTGGCGGCGGCGTTGCCGGTGCGCGTTGTGCCTCCCGGAAGCCCGGCGCCGGCGGCGGATAATTCCTGGCGGGCGGCGCTCGACGGTTACAGCGTCTCGCTCCAGACCGTGAGCCTGCGCGTCACGGCGAGCGGCCAGGGTTACGCGCAATTGTCCCATCCCTGGTATCCGGGGACGGAAGTGCGGCTCAACGGCCGGGCGGTGACGCCGCTCCAGGGCGCCTTCGATCTGATGGTGGTGCCGCTGGAGCCCGGCCTCAACGACATCGAGATCGGTCCGGTAACGACGCCGGTGCGCCGATATTCGGCGCTCGCCTCGGAAGCGAGCCTCGTCCTGGCTTGCCTTATTGCCGCGCTGATCGCCTTTAGCGCGCGCCGGCGCCCGGCGTAAAAAGGCGCGGCCTCTAGCGCCGCGCCGCGAAATCCCGCTCGACCGCCCGCGCGAAAAGCAGGCCCGCCAGCACATAAGTCGCCATCATGAAACGCGCCCAGGGCGCCGGAAAGAGCGCGAAATGCGCCAAGAGGTAGAAAATCAACCCGCCGGACAGCATCAGAATCCGCCGGTCGAAGGCGGTTGCGTTTGGCGCTCCGCGCAGCCGCCATTCGCGGATGGACACCAAGGCGAGGCAGCTCACCGCCAGCAGGAATATGCCGCCATCGCCCTCGCTCAGAACCTGCAAGCTTCCGCGCGCGAAGGCTTTTAGATAGCCCGGAAGATTGGGGACCGGATTGGGCACGAGAAGCTGCTGCGGCCCGTCGATCAGCGTCAAATTGAGCACCGCGATATAGCCGTAATTGCCGGTTAGTTTCTGGATGACGGCATAGCTCGCCACCGCCGCGGCGAGCGCCAAGAGCGCCACGGCGCGGTGGCGCGGATAAAGCAGCGCTTCGCAGAGCAGCAGCGGCACCACCAGCAAAACCGCATCCGTGCGCGCCGCCACGATCAAGCCGGCGAGTGCGATCAACAGAACCGAACGCGTGTTGCTCCAGTGTTCGGCCATCCAGGCCTGCACGAAGAGCAAACTGACCAAGGCCGCCACCGCGTCCGGCGTGGAAAGCGCCGCGAGCGGCAGCCCGCCGGCGATGCCCCAGGAGAGCGGCGCCGCGATCCGCCAGGGCCCGGTGGGCGCGCCGACGGTTCGGACGAAGGCGAAGGACAGAAGCACGGCCAGGGACGCGGCCATCGCGGAGACGGCATAAGTCGCGACCACGTCGTTCCCGATCAGAAATCCGGCGGCCGAGCAGAGGGCGATGTACAAGGGCCGGATCTTGTAGAACGGCATGTTCGCTTCGAAGAAGGCGTCGTCCTCCCGCATCTTCTTCTCATAGGGCGCCGACGCGAAATCCTGAAAACGGACCGGGCCCACCTTCGCCGCGAGCTCGCGGTAAACCTCGTCTTTCCCGCCCGCTCCGCGCATCTCCTTGGCCAGGGCCGCGTAGGGAATGAGATCGAAATTGAGGGCCGGGTGGAGGAGCCCGAAACCGAGGAAGCACAGCGCGGTGAGGACGGTCAGCGCAAGGGGGAGGCGCGACCATGGCGGCCGGCCGCCATGACGGGCCTCCGCCGTGACGGCTCTAGTCATGAACCTGCCCGTAATAGAATTTGTAATAGGCCAGCCCGAGCATTTCATGGAGGGCGTAGAAACTGTCGGTGAGCGCATCCGATTGCGGCAGGTACAGATTCGCGTCGAACGGGGTGCCGAGATTGAGATATGTCCGGATGGTCGGCGCCGGGATGACGTCGAGCCCCTCATGCTCGAAGGCCCAGAGCGCGCGCGGCATGTGCCAGGGCTGGGTCACCAGGATCACGGTGTGGATTTTGGCCTCGCCCAGCAGTCGCGCCACGAAGCGCGCATTCTCGAAGGTGGTCGCGGATTGCTCCTCGCGCCAGCGCACGGACACGCCGAAATCCTGCTGGAGCGCGCGTTCCATCAATACCGCCATGGTCTCCCGGCTGTTGCCCACCTTGCCGCCCGAAACCACGATCGGCAGCGGGTGCGCGCGCTCGATCTCGGCCGCGCGCGCCACCCGTTCCAGCGTCAGCAGGCCCAACTGGTCCGGCACCTTGTCGTTGTCGCCGTGATGGATGGTGCCCGACAGCACGACGATCGCCTGGGCGTCGTCGAAATTGCGCGTGGTGTCGGGAACCTGCGCTTCCAGAATCTGGAGAAGCCGGGTCGACACATAGGGCGTGGCGAAGGCGTACAAGCAGAGTAGGCTCAGAAACGCGAGCCCGAGCCCGAGTCGCTTGCGCCGTCCGAGCGCGAGCAAAATCCCGGCCATGGCGGTGACGATGAACACCGTCGGCTGCAACAGGAAGGAATAGGCGAGGAAGGAAAGAATCGGCTTGGCTCCGTCTATGCGGGGCGCGCCTCGGCCGGTTTGAGCCGCCGCAGCACCGCCTTGCGCAGGAGATGCGGCAGCAGCAGCCGAAGCGGCATGCGCAGGCAATGGCCGCGAAGATACAGGAACCCCAGGGCCAGTCCAGTGAACCGATCGCCGCAGCTGGGGTGAAGCGGGCGCAACGCCCGCTCGAATACGGAGTCCATCAGCCGCGCCGTCATCGCGGCCGGTGCGGGGACGGGGTCGCGCAGGATTCGCTTCGGCACCGGCGTCCCCAGGAATCGGGCGGCGTAACGCAGGGCGTAGTGGAGCGGCCGTTCGAGCCGCAGCAACGCCGCCCGGGCGGTCAAGACGTCCCAGAAATCGGGCCCGAATTCGGACGGGGCGGAGAAATGCCGCAACAGCCGGTTGATGTCGTCGAGATCGCGCAAGCCATTGACGAATTCGCCGTCGTCGAACAGATGGACGGCGGCGTGCAGCACCATGTCCGCGGGCGCCAGCACGGCGAAACGCCCGTCGCTTCCCACCGGCCTGGCGGCGTCGATCATGCGCTTGGCATCGACCGGGTGGGCCGAGGTCAAGGGCACGATATTGTGATGGACGTCGATGGTGGTGCGCCGGCTCTCGTGCTGCAAGGGCGGCAATTCATGCATCCAGCGGCGGTAATAGCTCTGGTCGTAGGAATCCTGCTTCACCGCCCGCCAGCCGCCCGCAACCAGCCCCTTTTCGGCCGCGCCGATGAGAATCCTTGGCACCAGGATATCGATGTCGCCGAAGAGTCGTCCCTGCGAGGGCGGCAATCCCGCCGCCGCATAGGACGCGCCCTTGAGCAGGATGGGTTTGACGCCGATTCCAGCGAGGGCCTTGCCGATATGATCGAGCTCGCGCTTCACGTCGCTCGCGTGTTTGCGAGCCAGGATTTGCGCGGCTTCGAGATGCCCCCGCGCCCGTTCCGGCACGCGCCCGCCGAGCCCGGCAGAGGATATCAACCAGGACAGGCGCGCCAGCAGACCGGCGCGCCGCGCCTGGCGGATGGCGATGTCCCAATCCGGCAGGCGCCAGGTTTCAATCGCGGATATGTCGGCGAGGGAAGGCGACAGGCGGTCGGATGCCCGGCCGTTAACCCCGAACATGATCGGTCCCGGTCATGCCCGATATTTAGCCGTATTAATCTTTAGATTTTATTTACGTAAGCCAGCAAGCCGCGAAACAGATACTTAAATCCGGATAACCTTTCAGTAAGCTTTTCCCGGTATATCTCGGGTCTAGCGTTTGAAAGATTTAGCGAAAAGGCGAAATCGGCTTTTTGAAAAATCTTCCGGCGCAAGCGGGCCGAGTTCGATGGCGATCATCGGGCGGCCATCACACTGTGGGGAGTGACTCTCTTGCCGCGTTATGCTCTTCGCCCGGTCTTGGTTATCGCACTGCTGTTCGTGGCGGGTTGTTCCTCGATCACCGATTGGTCGGACGACCTGGTCGGCAACAGCTATCAGCGTTATCAGACCAAGCAGGCCGCCGCCAATAGCGGGCTCAGCATTCCGCCCGACATGAACGCGCGCCCGAACCTGCCGCAGCCGGTGGTGGCCGCGTCGCAGCCGCAATACGCGCAGCCGCAATACTCCCAGGTGCAATACGCGCCGCAGCCGCAGCCGCAGCCGCAGCCGCAACCCGTGGCGCAGGCGCAGCCCCAGCCGCAATACGCGCAGCCGCAATACGCGCCATCCCCAGCCGCAGCCGACGGTGCTCGCGCCGCAGGGTCCGGCCGCCGCGCAGCAGCAATTCGTGCGGCAGAACTATGCCGGGCCGCAGATGGCCACGGCCCAGCCCCAGCTTCAGACCCAGATCCCGGTGCCGCAGACGCCGATGGCCGCCCAGGTTCCCATGCCGCAAAGTCCGGCGCCGATGGCCTACGCTCCGGCGATGCCGGCCCAGATGATGACCCAGAGCGCCGGCTTGCCGGGCCCCGCTTCGGCGGGCTTGAGCGATCCGAGCATGGAGAACTACCTCATCGGTCCGGGCGACGAGCTCGACATCTTCGTCTGGCGCAATTCCGATCTTTCCACCAAGGTGCCGGTCCGTCCCGACGGCAAGATATCGATCCCGCTGGTCGACGACGTGGTCGCGGTCGGCAAGACGCCGTCGATGCTCTCGCGCGAGGTCGAGGAGCGGCTCAAGGCCTACATCAAGGATCCGATCGTCACCGTCATCGTCTCGAATTTCGTCGGTCCGTTCTCGCAACAGGTCCGCGTCATCGGCGAGGCGATGCAGCCGCGCGCCATTCCCTATCGCGCCAACATGACGATGCTCGACGTGATGATCGAAGTCGGCGGCCTGACCCGGTTCGCCGCCGGCGACCGCTCGGTCCTGGTGCGAAATTTCCAGGGCCGCAAGGAAACCATCAAGGTGCAGCTCGACGGCTTGGTCAAGGAAGGCGACGTGGCCGACAACATCGCGATGCGCCCGGGCGACATCCTCATCATTCCGCAGCGTTACTTCTAGAAACGGACGGAACGGGTAAAGGCAGTCATCATGGAATCCCTCTCCAGTCTGGTTCTTCAATATCTGCACGCGATCTGGCGGCGCAAATGGATCGTCGCGCTCGCGGCTTGGGCGGTGTGCATCGTCGGCTGGACCGTCGTCGCCATGATTCCGAGCCGGTACGAGTCGATGGCGCGCGTCTATGTCGACGCCGACCAGTTGCTGACGCCGCTGTTGCGCGGCATCACGGTCGATGTCGATCCCGGCCAGCAACTCGACGTGCTGCAGCACACGCTGCTGTCGCGCCCGAACATGGAACAGCTGATGCACATGGCCGACCTCGACCGTACCGTCAAGTCCGCGGCGGACAAGGACGCGCTCATCCAGAGGCTGATGCAGCAGATCGTGATCATCCCGCAGACGCGCAACCTGTTCGTCATCACCTATCAGGACACCAATCCGACGACCGCGCGCAACGTGGTGCAGAGCCTGCTCACCATCTTCGCCGAGAACACCGCCGGCACGCAGCGCGCGCAGATGGACAACGCGCAGCGCTTCCTCAACGACCAGATCGCGCTCTATGAGCAGCAGCTCCGCGACGCCGAAAAGCGCAACGCCGATTTCCGCACCGCCCATCTCGACGTGCTGTCGGGCGCGGCCTCGGCCAGCGCGATCGACAGCCTGCGCAAGCAGCTCGAGCAGACCAAGAACGATTTGCAGGACGCGATCGTCAAGCGCGACGAGGTCCAGAAGAACATCGACAGCCTGATTCCGGTCACCGGCCTCGACGCGACCTCGACCACCGCCACCCTCGGCAACGGCGCCACCGCCCAACAGCGTCTGGCCGCGCTGCAACAGCAGCTCGTCGATCTGCGCCTGCGCGACACCGACCAGCATCCCGACGTGATCGCGCTCAAGAACCAGATCGGCGCGCTCAGCGCCGAAATCGGCGCCGCCCACGGCCTCAAGACCACCACCACCTCGGAATCCGGCGAGACCATCGTGGTCCGCACCCGGGTCTCGAGCGTGGTCTACGATCAGGTCCGCATCCGTCTGCTGGACGCCCAGTCCCAGGTGGTCTCGCTCCAGCGCCGCGCCGACCAGGCCCAGACCGAGCTCGACCGCGTCACCGCCATCGCCCAATCCCAGCCCGGGGTCGACGCGCAGATGGAGGACATGGACCGCGACTACGGCATCCTCAAGAAGAACTACGAGGAGCTGCTGTCGCGGCGCGAAGCGACCAACCTCGCCCAGGCGGCCGACACTACCGCCGACAAGATCCAGTTCCGCATCGTCGACGCGCCCCAGGTGCCGACCGTGCCCTTCGCCCCCAACCGCCCGCTGCTGTTCTCGGTGGTGATGCTGGCGGGCGTGCTCGGCGGTCTCGCCATTCCCGTCTTGCTGACGCAGATCGACCGTTCCTACACCACGCTCCAGCGCCTGCGCGGCCTCGGCTTGCCCGTGCTGGGCGGCGTCACCTATGTCTCGCTCTTCAAGTCGAAGAGCCAGGGCCTGATGGAAACCGCCGGCTTCGGCGCCTCGGCCGTGGCCTTGATGATGATCTACGGCGTGCTCATCGTGTTGTCGATCAACCTCCATAGCGTCATGTCGGGGAGTATGGGCGGATGATCGACGAAACCTCGCGCAAACTGATCGAACGCGCCGCCGCCCATCTGCGCGGCCGCGGCCAGGCTTCGGCCGCGCCGCCGGCCGAATCCTACGCGCCGCCCCCGGCGCCGCCGGTCAACGATGCCTATGTTCCGCAGCAGGCCACCCCCGCCGCTTACGCGCCGCAAAGCGCGCCGGCAGGATCCGCCTATCGCGAGCCGGTGATGGCCGCCAGGCCCGCCGCCCCGCGCCATCGCGGCCCCGCGCCGCAGCTCCGGGCCGCGCCCGCCTATGAAGAGGAATTCGTCGAGGAAACGGCGCCCGCGCCGGCGGTGAGCCGCCAGGTCTCGATCGACCGCAACAGCCTGGCGCGCCACGGCATCACCATTCCCTCGGCGAAGCGCTCGCGCGTGGTCGAGGAGTTCCGCATGGTCAAGCGCCAGGTGGTCGGCAATTACATGGAAGAGGCCGCCGACGACGCGATGAACAAGAACCGCGTCATCATGGTGACCTCGGCCCGGCCGCGCGAGGGCAAGACCTTCGCCGCCATCAATCTCGCCCTTTCCATCGCCACCGAGCAGGATCTCAAGGTCCTGCTGATCGATCTCGACACCAAGTATCACGCCATGCAGGACATGATGGGCATTCCGGCCAATTACGGCCTGACCGACCTCCTGTCCAACCCCGAGGTCGATTTCTCCGACGTGGTGTTGCGCACCAATTTGCCGAATCTCACGGTCATGCCGGCGGGCACGCCCAACATCCGCTCGCCCGAGCTGTTGTCGAGCAAGCGAACCCGCGCGATGTTCACCGAGATGACGCAGCGCTATTCCGACCGCTTCATCATTTTCGATGCGCCCTCGGTTCTCGGCTCCAGCGACCCGGCGGTGCTCGCCGGATTGGTCGGCCAGATCGTGATGGTGGTCGAGGCCGACCGCACCCAGCAGGAAGAGGTCGAGACCGCAGTGGGTCTGGTCAGCGCCTGCCCGATCATCAGCCTCCTCTTGAACAAGATCCGCACCTCGGCGGCCGACCAGTTCGGCTCCTATTCCGACTATTGATCCATCCCGCATCCCATGCAGAAGCCCGTGTCGAGCGCAGAATGCAAATCACCCGTACGCTGGCCGCCTTCCTCTCAGCCGCAATCGTCCTCGCGGCTGGGCGGGCCTCGGCCCAATTCGCGCTAGGTCCGCTCGACGATCAGGGCAACGGGCCGACGCCGCCGTTCTACGATCCGCTGCTGCGTCAGAATTCCGACGACCTCAGGCAACATCTTCCGCCCGGCGCCCCGTTGTGGCTGATCTCTCCCCGCATCAGCGGTTCGGTGGAGTTCACCGACAACGTCCGCAACGCCCAGTCCGGCGGCCGCGTCGCCGACGTCATCACCACGGTCTCGCCCGGCATCTATATCGGCGGCGATTCGCCGCGGCTGACCGCCAATCTCGACTATCAGCCCTCCATCCAGCGCTATTTCGCGGCGCCCGATTTGAATCATATCGACCAAAATTTGTTTCTCGAAGCCGTCGCCCGGCTGATCCCGGACGACACGCTCGATCTCGACGCCAGCGCCTCGGCGTCCCAAAGCTCGCGCGACGGCTCTTTCGGCGGCCTGCCGACGAACGATCTCACCGCCAATAACCGCGTCGCGAGCTACGCCGGCGATCTCAGCCCGGTGATGCGTACCCATTTCGACAGCGTGGGCGACAACGAGCTGCGCTACACCATCGGCGAGACCCTGTTTCGCGGCAATACCAGCATCACCGACACCGGCGTCACCGGCACCACCGGCGGCTCCAACGTCACCTTGGCGATCGGCGATGCGACCTATCAGGAATTGCGCGACACCCTCGATTCGGGCGACGCCGGAAAATTCGTCAGCAACAGCCTCAAGCTCGATGGCCAGCAAACCAGCGTCACCAACGGCGTCGGCTCGAACCGGCAGACCCTCGCCATCGACGAACTCCGGTTCCATCTGCGCAGCAATTTCGCGCTGGTGGGGGCGGGCGGCTGGCAGACGATCGATTACGAGACTCGGCAGGTCTCGAACCTGAACGGGCCGACCTGGTATGGCGGCATCGTCTACGAACCCAACCAGGATTCCGAGCTCACGCTCAATTACGGCCGCCGCGACGGCAGCAATTCCTTCCTCGGCAATTTGCGCTATTCGATCACGCCGCTCACCACCCTCTACGCGGATTACTCGCAATCGACATCCACGCCGCAGCAGGTGCTCCTGGGCAACCTCAACGGCGCCGTGCTGGGGCCGAACGGCACGACCGTCAGCGCCACCACCGGCCTGCCGCTTTCGCTCACCAACAACGAATTGAGCCTGCAGAACGACATCGACCGGCTGCGGAATTATTCGGCCAGCATCGTCACCCAGCTCGCCACCGACCGTTTTGTCCTGAGCGTCAACCACGAAGAATTGACCTCGCTCACCGGCCTGGGGCCGAGCGACCAGTATAGCGGCGTCTCCGCCAATTGGAGCCGCTCGCTGAACGAATTGAACACCCTCTATTTCCTGACCAGCTATTACGCGCGCGGCTTCGAGCACGCGCACTCCTTCTACAATCTGGTCTCGTTCAGCCACCAGTTCGGCGACACCCTGTTCGGCGACGTCTCCTACTCCTTCATCTATTCCGACACGCAGAACCCCAACACCAGCGTTATCCGCAATTCGCTGGTCTTCTCCTTGCGCAAGGTCTTCTAGGAGCGGATCGATGGATGGCACCGGGCCGAACCGCGAGGGACAGCTCCGCAAGGCCGGCGGGCGCGTCTTGAACGCCATGACCGTCGACGTCGAGGATTATTTCCAGGTCGAGGCGTTGTCGCGCGCGGTGCCGCGCCGGGATTGGGACGCGATGCCGTCGCGGGTCGAGGCCTCGACCTCCCGGCTGCTCGATCTGTTCGCGCGGTCCCATGTCAAGGCGACCTTCTTCGTCCTCGGCTGGGTCGCCGAGCGCCATCCCGTCCTGATCCGGCGCATCGTCGCATCGGGCCACGAACTCGCGAGCCACGGCGTCCAGCACGAACGCGCCGACCGCCAGACGCCGGCCGAATTCCGCGCCGATGTCCGGCGCAGCAAGAAGCTGCTCGAGGATTTGGGCGGCGTCGCGGTCGCGGGCTATCGCGCCGCGACGTTTTCCATCGGATCCGCCAATCTTTGGACCCATGACGTGCTGGCGGAGGAAGGCTTCGCCTACAGCTCGAGCATCTATCCGATCGCGCATGATCTCTACGGCATGCCCGAGGCACCCCGCGCGCCGTTCCGCGCCGGGGCCAAGGGCTTGCTCGAAGTGCCGCTCACCACGCTGCGGCTTTTCGGCCGCAATTGGCCCTCCTCGGGCGGGGGATATTTCCGCCTCTTGCCCTATGCGGTGTCGCGCTGGAGCCTCGGCCGCGTCAACGCGCAAGAAAACCGCGCGGCGGTGTTCTATCTCCACCCCTGGGAGATCGACCCGGGCCAGCCGCGCGTGCCGGGCCTTCCCTTCAAATCCCGCCTGCGCCATTACCTCAACCTCGCGCGCATGGAGGGCCGCCTCGAACGCCTGCTCGGGGACTTCGCCTGGGGACCCATGGACGAGGTCTTTCTGGGCGTCCGGCGATGACCGGGTCCCGGGAAAAATCCCTTCTATTTCAGTCCTTTGCCCGGTTTCTTAGCAAAGGATTCAGCCCCGCGGGCGCAAACTGGGGGCGGGAATAGACTCATGGACGACCTTATTTTTCTCGCGCACCGGCTGCCCTTTCCGCCGGACAAGGGCGACAAGATCCGCTCCTGGCGGATGCTGTCGCATTTGGCCGAGCGGTTCCGCGTTCATCTCGGCGCCTTCATCGACGACAAGCGCGACGCCGCGCATGTGGGCGAATTGGGCCGCATCTGCGCGAGCCTCTTTTGCCCGCGCATCGATCCCGTCCTGGCGCGGCTCAAAAGCGCCGCGGCGCTCGCCACCGGCCAGTCGCTGACCGAGCGTTATTTCCGCGACCGCCGCATGACGCGCTGGGTCGCCGAAACCATGATTCGCGCCCGCCCGCGTTTCGCCTTCGCCTATTGCTCGGCGATGGCGCCTTATCTCATGTCCTACCGCTTCGAGCGCAGCGTCATCGACATGGTCGATGTCGATTCCGAGAAGTGGCGGCAATACGCGGAGGCGAGCCGCTTCCCATCCAATATGCTTTACCGCCGCGAGGGCAAAACCGTGCTGGATCTCGAACGCCGCGCGGCGGCCATCTTCGGCCGCACGCTGTTCGTGTCCGCCGCCGAAGCGAACCTGTTCCTGGCCCACGCGCCCGAATCGGCAAGCCGGGTTATCGCTTTGGGCAATGGCGTCGATCTCGACCGGTTCAATCCGTCGCGGTCCTTCGCCAATCCCTACGGGCACGATAGCCGGCCCTTGGTTTTCACCGGCGCGATGGATTACCGGCCCAATATCGACGCCGTGCTGTGGTTCGCGGCAAGGGTGATGCCGCTCTTGCGCGGGAAGGCGCCCGGGCTCGAATTCTGGATCGTGGGTTCCAATCCCGCGCTCTCGGTGCGCCGCCTCGCCGATGCGCCGGATATCCGCGTCACCGGCCGGGTTCCGGATATCCGCCCCTATCTCGCCTTCGCGCGCGCGGCGGTGGCGCCGCTCCGGATCGCGCGCGGCATCCAGAACAAGGTGCTCGAAGCCATGGCCATGGGAAAGCCGGTGGTGGCTTCGCCCCAGGCGCTCGAAGGAATTGCGCTGAAGCCGGGCGAGGAAGCGCTGGTCGCATCCGATCCCCAGGATTTCGCCGCTTCCTTGCTTCGCGTTCTGCGTGGCGATGCTGCCGGAATGGGCGCCCGCGCGCGCGCCCGGGTCGAGGCCGATTACCGCTGGGAAGCGAAACTCGCGCCCCTCGATGCGCTTTACGAAGATCCGGATCTGGCGGCGCGGCGCGACGATCTGCGCGCGCGCGTGGCCGCGGCGGGTGCGCCATGAGCGCCCCGGCGATTCACGGTGCCGCGCCTTCGCGCCCCTGGCGGGCGCTCGCGCCGGTCCTCGGATTGGCATGCCTGGTGCTGGGCTTCGTTTTCTGGCGCGAGATCGCCGGCGCGTGGCGCGTCTGGCTGGTCTCGCCGACATACAACCATTGTTTCCTGGTTCTGCCGATCGCGCTCTACATGATCTGGGACCGCCGCCGCTTTCTCGCGGGCGAAACTCCCAGCCCGGATTTTCGCGCGCTCGTGTTGCTGCCCTTGCTGTCCTTCGCCTGGCTGCTGATGGCGGTGCTGGGCGTGCTCGAATTCCAGCAATTCGTCTTCATCACCATGGTGCAGGTGATTCTGCTGACGGCGCTGGGGTGGCGGGTTTATCGCCTGATGTTCGGGCCGTTGCTCTATCTTTATCTGCTGGTGCCGAGCGGCGAATATCTGGTGCCGCATCTCCAGGATCTGACCGCGCGTTTCGCCGTCGATATGCTCCAGGCCTTCAACGTACCGGTCTATTCCGACGGCATCATGATTTCGATCCCCGAGGGCGATTTCATCGTCGCCGAGGCCTGCGCCGGCTTGCGCTTCCTCGTCGCCTCGATCGCCTTCGGCGTTTTCTTCGCGCTCATGGTCTATCGCCTGTGGTGGAAGCGCGTGGCCTTCATCCTGGCGTCGCTGGTGGTGCCGATCCTCGCCAACGGCTTGCGCGCCTTCGGCATCATCTATCTGGCGCATCTGACCAACGACGTCACCGCGGTCGAAGCCGACCACATCGTCTATGGCTGGGGTTTCTTCACCGCCGTGTTGCTGCTGCAGATCGTCATCGGCATGCGCTTTGCCGACAAGGGCCTGGCGCAAGCCGCGCCGCCCGCGCCGTCTCCCGTATCGGCGCCGTCGCGCAAATCGCCGGCGGTGGCGGTGGCGGTCGCGCTGGCGCTGGCGGCGCTTGGGCCCGCCTATCTGGCCCGGCTCGACCAGCCCGCGCATACGCTCGATCTCGCCCGCGCCGCGGCGCCCGATGTGGCTCCGCCGTGGCGGGCCGCTTCCGGCGCCAAGGACGATTGGCAGCCGGTCATCATGGAGCCCGACCGGGAATTCCGCGATTCCTTCACGCGTGAAGGCGAGGGCGATGGCGCAACCATCGAGCGTTACGTCGCGCTCTACGACATCTATGGCCGCCACAACAATCTGGTGCGCAGCCAGAACCGCGTGGTCGACGACGATATCTGGGTGCGCTCGACCCTGGGCTCGGCCCGCATCGACATTCCGGGCTATCCGCCGGTGCTGGCCTCGGCCGAGATCCATTCCGGACAGCGCGCGCGGCTGGTCTGGTATTTCTACGTGGTCGACGGCGCCGTCACATCGAGCGGCCTCGAGGCCAAGCTGCGTCTGGCGCGCGACGTGATCCTGGGCCGGCCCGCCCTTGCGGCTTTCGTCGCCTTGGCCGCGCCCCGGCAGAGCGGCCGCGCCGCGCCCGAGCAAACCCTGGAAGATTTCCTGCGGGCCATGACGCCGCTCCCCGCCTATCTCGACGGCGTCCAATCGGCCGCGCCGGGCGCGTAGTGGCCGGATTTGACATGGATTATCGGCGATGATCTTCCCCGCGCTCGCGCGCCACTGCATCACCGAACTTCGCCGGCCCTCGGTGCTGGGGAATTCCGGCGCGCTGGCGCGCTTCGCCCGCAATCCGGTTCCCTTCCGGGCACCCTGGCGCTCCGCCATTCTGCATGTCCACCGCAACATGGGATTGGGCGACGTGCTGATGTGCACGCCGGCTTTGCGCGAAGTGAAGCGCCTCAATCCCAAATGCTTCATCCGGTTTTATACCGACCTGCCCGAAATCGTGCGCGGATTGCCCTATATCGACGCGGTGCTGCCCTTCGGCGAGCGGCCTTCCGATTCGATCTCCATCGGCTATGAGGACGCGATCCCGCCCCGCTCGCATCTCGCCAAGATCATGGGCGACACGCTCGGCGTGCGGGTGACGGATGTCCGCCCCGATTGCGTCATCCGGCCGGATTATGCCGAGGATTTCCGCATGTCGTGGGCGCATCTTCCCCGCCCCCATATCGTCATCCTGAGGCGGGCGGGCCGCCATACGCCGAACAAGGATTGGCCGGATTACTCCTGGATCGCCTTGGCCGGCAGGCTGGCGCAATTCGGCAGTGTCATCGAAATCGGCGAGGCCGGCCATGCCGCCGCCGAACCGCCGCCGAGAAATTACGTCGATCTGCGCGGCCGCACCTCGCTCGAACAATTGGCGGCGGCGATCGCCGCGGCCGATCTCCATGTCGGCCCGGATTCAGGGCCCATGCATGTCGCCGCCGCGGCGGGAACGCCGTCGGTTGTGATCTATGGCGGCTACATCGGCCCGGCGAACACGCTCTATCCGGGCAATGTCGCGCTGGCGGCGCCTGTCTCCTGCTCCCCCTGCTGGCTGCGTTCGCCGTGCCCGTTCGACCGGCAATGCCTGAGCGGCGTTTCGCCCGGCGATGTCGAAGAGGCGGTGAGGAAGCTTTGGCGGGGGATGGCGGTGACGCCGCGTTCGGCGGAGCCGCGCTACGGGAACGTCCGCGCATGAACCCGGATTTTTCGATCGTCATTCCGTCGCGCAATCGCCCGGCCTTGTTGCGGGCCGCGATCGATTCGGTTCTGGCGCAACGCCATCCGGCCAAGGAAATCATCGTCGTCGATGACGGCTCGGATGGCGATTCAGCATCGCTCTACCGCCAAATGGAAGCGGATCTCGCGGGGCGGGTGCGGTTCCTGCATCTCGTATCCCGGCCGCGCGGCCATGGCCAGAGCTACGCGATCAATGTCGGCGCAAGCCACGCCGCCGGAAATTATATCGGCATGCTGGACGACGACGATTATTGGACCGATCCGGATCATCTTGGCCGGGCGCGGGCTGTGCTCGCCGATGCGGGCGGCGCGGCCGATGTCTATTTCACCAATCAACGGGCTTATGCGAACGGCAAACCGGTCGAGCGCCCCATCTGGATCGAGAATTTGGCCGGCATCATCGCCCCGACGCACGCGCCCGATGCCCATGGCGCTTTTGCCGTCACGCCCAAGGACCTGCTGGAGGCCGTGGGCTTCTGCCATCTGAACACGACCATCGTGCATCGCGATCTGTTCAAGGCTTTGGGCGGCCTCGACGAGAATATCCGCTACGAATGCGACCGCGATTTCTATCTGCGCCTGATCGACCGGGCCCGCCTCATCAAGTACCACCCGTCGGTCACGTCGCGGCACAATATTCCCGATCCGGCCAAATCGGCCAGCATGTCCACGCTGGTAAGCGACATCGAGAAGCGGCTTTTCCAGCTCACCGTCCTCGACAAATCGGCGCTGCTGGCCGTCCATCCGGAAATCCGCAAGCATTGCCGGATCCACAAATCCTATGTGCTGAAGAAGATGGCCGAAGGGCTGAGCCGGCGCTCCGAATTCTCCAGCGCCGCCTATTACGCAAGGGAAGGGCTGGCGACCGGGTTTTCGTTCAAGTGGCTGCTCTTCACCCTGGCGCTGACCGCCCGCGCGAAATTACCCCGCTGAAGCGGCCGGCGCCGGGGGCGGGGAAGGCCGCGCCCGCTTCATCCCGTGATAAAATCCCCGCATGGATCGAACGGCGGCGACCGGCAGGAAAGACAACAGCCAATAGGCGAAAACCCGGGGATTGGCGCAGCCCATCCTCAAGGCGCGCGCGAGATGAATCCTCGCTTCCCCCGGCCGGTCGTCGTCGAACAAAGCTTGCCCCGCCCAGGCGTGGGAATCGCGCCGCCGGCGCCGGATGATGGAAGCCGGCAGATGCGGGCGTCCTTCCAGCATGCGGTCGATCTTGGCGATGGTGGCGAGGTTGGCCAGCGCCGTGTGCGTGCGCAGCCGGCTGAGCGAACCGCCGGCGCAACATTGCGCCGCGCTCAGATCGATCAGCCCGGCGGGGCCGCATTGCGCCAGGCGGCTGTAAAATTCATAATCCTCGCCGGCATTGCCGACCGCGACGTCGAAGCCGCCGCATCGCGCCAGCAATTCGCGGCGGAACATCACCGTCGACATGTTGAAGAAATTTCCCAGATAGATCTTGCGCGAGAAATCGCCGATGCGCAGCGGAATTTTTTCCTCCGGCACGTCGAGATCGGGCGCCGTCTCGCGCAGGTCGAGGGCCGATTCGAACAGCGCCGATTCGGGCAGATAGGAAAAACTGCCGGGATAAAACCGCCGCAGCGACCGGGCGTGAATGAGGCTTCCGCCGAGATCGATGACGGCGGCGTCGGTCCAGCTCAGCTGCATCTCCGGCACGGCGCGGAAAGCGGCGAGCTGGGCCGCGAGTTTCCAGGGCAGGAAGCGGTCGTCGGAATCGAGCAAGGCGATGAATTGGCCGGTGGCCCGCGCCATGCCGTTGTTGCGGGCGGCGCAGACCCCGGCATTGTCTTGCCGCAGAACCCGGATACGACCGCCGTAACGCGCGAGCCTCTCCGGCGTGTCGTCGGTCGAACCGTCATCGACGACGATGATTTCGACTTGCGGGTGGGTCTGGGCCAGCACGCTGTCGACCGCGACACACACCAGACGGGCGCGGTTATAGGTCGGGATGACGACGCTGACGAGCTCGGCGGCTCGCGGCGAGACCGGGTTATCGGCTGGATGAGCCATGTCTTTCATCCTCGCTCACGGGGTCCGGGCCGCGGCCACGCTTGCGCCCGCGCCCCACGGCATGATTGCGGCCAGCGCGCGGCGCCAGGCGCCCTTGCGCCGTTCGGTCACCTGCGCCAGCGCCAGGACGAGCGCGAATGTCCCCCCGAGCACCAGCCCGCGTCCCGCCCATGACGCGGGCGGAAACGGGCTTACCGTCGCCAGCAAGCGTAGCAACGGTTCGTGAAAGAGATAAAGCGAGAAGGTCGCGCCCGCGATCCATCGCAGGAAACGCCACGATCCGGCGGTATAGGGCTCGATCCAGCCGGAGGCGGCGCGAAATCCCACCAGCGTGCCGGCGAAGGCGAATCCGGCGATATAATCCCGCACCAATTCGGGCCGTTGCAGGATCGCGAGCCACCGGGGATCGGTCAGCAATAGGCCGCCCGGTTGCAACGCGACGATTTCGCAAAGTGCCCAGGCCCCGACCGAGAACAGAAACAGCGCCAGGCCGGCCACCCGGCCGATCCGCGCCGCGGCGCAAATCCGGTAACACGCCACGCCCAAGAGCCAGAGCGGGAACATGGCGGCGATGCTGGGGCCGACGAAGCCGAGAAGGGCGGCCACCGCGATCGCCCGGCGCCGGCCGGCGAGGAATGTCAGCGCGGCGAAGATCGCATAATACCAAACCTCGTAGCCGAGCGACCAATAGGACCAGTTCGAGCCCGGGTTCGCCTCCAGCATCCAAATCCGGTTGAGAAACAGCGCCGACAGCAAATACTGCCAGGGCTGGCCGGAAGCGGCATAGCCATAGGCTTCGGTATAAAGGCCGGGATCGATGGCGCGCGCCGTGGCGTCGGCCGCGGCGGTGAGAATCAAGGCCGGCAAGGCCACCGAATAAATCCGGGAAAGCCGCGCCACGGCGTAGGAGGCGGGCGAGGTTTCGCGCGTCGCCGTGGCGTGCGCGATGACAAAACCCGACAGCACGAAGAAGACCGTCACGGCTTCCGGCCCATAGGAGCCGAGCTGCCAGAAGAGACCGCCGCTGATGCGCTGGCCGCAGGCATGGGAGATGAACACCAGCAGCGCCGCCAGGAACCGCACGGCATCGAGATAGAGTGACGTCGCCTTGTTCATGGGCCCGATCCCGCTCACGCCGCGCGGGGCCGCCGGTAGCGCTGGAGATGCACGGCTCCGTCGCCGGAAGACTCGGCGGTTCCGGCGCCATAGACCGCCTCCAGCAAGCCGCCGATGGCGGTCTCGATCCGGGCATAGGTGTCGCGGAAAACGCCGATATCCCGTCCATCCGGATCGGCGATGTCGGGCGCCCCGTCATCCTCGAAGCTGCCGAGCCGTATAACCGGCGTGGCCAGGTCGGGATAGCGGTTCCTCAACCAATCCAGATTTTTCTGGTCGAAGACCACCAGCAAATCCGCGTTCTCGGCCTGCTCGCGCGAGAGGTGGCGGGAGCGGTGCGGCGCCAGATTGATCCCGTTCTCCAATGCCGCTTCGATGGCGGCGGGCGGCGAAACCGCCCCGTTCCGGGGGATCATTCCCGCCGATGCAGCGCGCAAGCCCGGCCGCTCGGAGGTGATCCGGCGCTCGAGCGCCGCGGCGGCAAACGGGCTGCGGCAGATATTGCCCTGGCACACGAAGACGATGCTGAAAGCGTTGCCGCCGGCTTGGCGCAACGCCCGCATCAGCGCCGCGCGGTCGCGCCGCCGGGTTCGCGCGGCAAATCCGGGAAGCCGGGCCGAAAGACGCGGCCACTCTTTCCGGAAGATGCCGCCGAGCTCGGCGAAGCCGGGACGCGGGTCGTCGAACGTCAGGACATCGTGGAATTCGCGGCCAATGAAAAGGCGGCCATGCTCCAGGGTCTCGCGCAGCAGAAGCCGCGCTTGATCCGCCGGGCGGCCTTTCAGCGCCCTGACGCGGGTGACGAGCTGACGGAAATCGGGAACGAAGTTGCGGGCATAGACGCCGGTGCGATAGGCGCGCGCCGGCGTTTCAATATTTTCCACCAGCAGCTGGTGCCAGAAATAGGGAAAATCCACGCCCATGCCCACCGGCAATGGCATCGAGCCCCAGGGGCGGGCATTGACCTCGAGCAGAACCCACGCGCCCGACTCTTGGTTGACCTTGAATTCGAACATGGCGACGCCGGTATAGTCCGAGGCCGCGATGATTTTTCCGGTCGCCTCGAGGAGCGGCGCCGAGAGCGGCGCGCTCACCCGATAATAGCCGTTTCCGTTCCATTCATGCACCCGGCGGTGCTGGAAGGCCTGCAGCACCTTTCCCCGCGACGCCAGCACCGAAACCCCGACGCCGTCGCCGGCGAAAAAAGCCTCGAACAAATGGCCGCCGCCGCGCAGGGAAGGCAAAATCCGCGACAAGGATTCCGCGTCGTCCACGATCACGACCTTGTCGCGCGCGTGGAGACCGCCCAGGGCGTAGGATTGCAACGGCTTCACGGCCAAAGGCAACCCGGCTTCGCCGATGATGGCCTGGGCCGTGTCCGCCGCCGCGATCAGCCGTCCTTGAGCCACCGGAACGCCGAGCGACCGCGCCAGTTCGCGCGTGGCATTCTTGTCGAAGAAAACCGCCATGGCCCGTTCATTGGGAATGGCCAGGCGGCACAGCTTTGCGAGACGCTCGCGGTGATGATGGAGCGGCAGCAAGGTGCGTTCGTCGCACGGGATGACGAGATCGTAGCGCTCGCGGCGGAAAAGTTCCTCGACCGCGGCCAGCCACTCGGCCCCGTCGCCGAGGTAATAGGGGAGATAGCAAAGGCGCGTAATGTGGCGCGACGTCAAGGCCGGGGAGCGGAAATCGAACGGGGCGGCGTGCACCTCGATATGCCGTTTGGCCAGGGAGCGCACGGTCGAGAGAAAACTCCGCGTGTCGTCGCCGATGACGAGCGCCTTGCGCGGGCGCTGGTCCTGGATTTCTTCCCCTTTCGGCGTCACGAGGCCCATCGGCTGTCTCTCTATGCTTTCCCGAATTTCACGGACGGTCAGAACGGGCGCCGGTGGCCAGCCGGCTTGGCGGCCGGTTTCGCCGTCTTGACCGTCCGCCGGGCGCTGAACTTGCCCCGGGCGGCGATTTCGGTTTCCGCGGCGATGTCCTCGGGTTCGCGCATGGCGAAGATGCCGCGGGTCTTGCCGTGGTTGCCGGCTTTGTCGTTGGTCACCAGCCAATGCACCACCATCAGCACGCCGGCGAGCGAGAAGAAGAAAAATGCTGCGTCCATCCTTGTCTCTCCCTATTTTTCCGGCGGCCTAGTCCGCCTCGCCCGGCATCGCCATGCCCGGCCGCGGCAGCGCTCCCCGCGGCGCGCTACGCGAGGCCAGCATGCGGGCGAAGCGCGGCTTCTCGGGCGCCAGTTCGGCGACGACGATGCGCCGCGTCGCCGCCAGCACGACGACCAGCGTGAAGTAGAAGTCCCAATAAGACAGCGACAAGAACGTGCCGCCGACCAGGAATCCGATGACGGCGACGAAGGACATATGCGCCAGATCGTTCGCCCATTTGAGCTGCAAATTGCCATTGGTGCGCCGGATGATGTAGCGGCAATTCTGCAGCATGGTGAGCGCGATCGCGATCCAGAGGCCGAACGCGATGAAGCCGTTCTCGCCCAGATTCTCGAACCAGATCGAATGCACCGCCCTCGATTGGGTGCCCGGCGCGTATTGGTCGAGCACGTCCTGGCTGTAAGGCGCCATGAAGCCGCCGCCCACAAGCGGCCGGGCGAGCGCGATGTCGAACGCCCCCCGCCATATTTGGATGCGGCCTTCGGCCGAGGAGTCTTGCTGATAGGTCGAGATGGTTTGGACGCGCTCGATCCATTGCGTCGGCATGAAGCTGATCGAGAAGGCCAGCATAACGACGACGACGGCCGCCACCCCGACCTTGTGCTTCGAGTGCTGCACCAGGAAGGGCAGCATGGCGATGAGCGCCAGGAACGATCCGCGCGAATAGGAGGCCAGCACGGAGAGCAGGCAAAGCGCCATGGCGGCGCGCGAGCCGAATCGCAATAACTCGTTCTTCGATTGCCGGCCGAGATAATTCATCAGCGGCATGACCACGACCAGCGCGCAGGCGATGTGGTTGTTGTCGCCGATCATGGTCTGCGCCGGGCCGAAAATGCGGTAATTGCCGCCGGTCATCAGCGTGAAGATGCCGCCCTTGATGCCGTAATATCCGACCGCGATGACCATGATCCAGATGAGCGCGTGGATGCGCACCTTGTTGGTCAACATCGCCGCGGTGACGAAGACGAAGATGAAGGCCTTCACCGTGATCCACCACTTCGGCCAGGCCATGTCCGGCACCAGCGCGAAGGAGGTGGAAATGGTGATCATCGCCACGTAGAGCAGCAGGAGCACGGTGATGCGGTCCATCGGCAGCCGGCGCCGTTCGCACATCATCCAGCCGGCGATGCCGGCGAGGCCGACGACCAAGGCGAAGGGAATGTTCTCGGCCATGCCCCAGGTCAATCGCTGGGCGCTGCCGAAGGAGATGTAAGACCACAGCAACACGCTGACGAAGGGCGACATGAACGCCGTGGGCAGAAGCCCGAAGATCAGCATGGCGAGGGCAATTGAACGCATGGCGGTTCTCTCAGCTCCGGGGAATCGGGGAATGGCCGGTCATGCCGGCACCCGCTTGGATGCGACAAGACCCAGACGGACGGCGATGACGCGCGCGCTTTTCAGGATATGGCGCTCGGCGCCCGGCGGCTCGCCCGAGACGCGCCAGGCGGCCAATTGGGATGCTATATGGATCGCGGCCCCGATCACGCAGATGACCGCGCAACGCAAGAGGCCCGCCGGCATGCCCGGCGGCTCCGGCCAGAGATCGCTCAGCCAGATCACGGCCACCGCCATCACCAGCACGCCGAACACGGTGCGCCAGGTGCCGCGCGCGACGTCGCGGAAGGAAATCCCGACCTGCGGAAAAATGTTCACCGACCACAACACCATGTTGAAGACGGATGTGACGACCAGCGCGAATGTCGCGCCGTAGACGCCGTAGAACACCGCGCCCAGCACGATCGCCGGAATGCGCACCGCGAGCGCCACGGTGAAGACGCCGACGAAGCGGCGCTGCCGGTGCGTCACGATGTAGACGTTGTGGGTGAAATGGCCGACCGCGTCGCACAGCGCGTAGAGGGCGCACAAATGGACCAGCGGGATGGCGGCGATCCATTTCCAGCCGAAGAACAGATCGACGATGGGCGAAGCCATCAGCGAGATGCCGATCGACATCGGCGCAACCAAGGCGAGCGTCATGAACAAGCCGTCGAGCGTCTGGCGGCGCAGCTCCGGCATGTCGTCGGCGGCGCGCGACAGCCCGGCATACATCGGCTGGCGGATGGGCGCGGCGACCTCGCTCGCCGGCAGCGAGGCCACTTGGTTCGCCACCTGATAGAGACCGATCGAGGACGCGCCGGCGACGTAGCCGGTCATGAAGGTCATGATGTTGGCGTCGATCATCCACTGCACGTTCGACACCAGCAGCCATTTCGAGAAATTGAACAAATCGCGCCACGCGGCGAGGCTGAGGCGCGGGCGGTAGTCGCTGACGACGAAGCTCGCCGCCGCGGTCGACAGCCGGGTCGCGGCGATGCCGGCGATGAGCGCCCAGTAGCTGTGCGAAAGGAAAGCCGCGGGAACGCAGACGCAGACGCCGGCGAGCTTGCCGAAGACCTGATAGCGGAAATAGCGGTCGAATTCGAAATGGCGCTGGAAATCGACCACGCCGATATTCTCGAATCCTTGCAGCACCGAGATGGCCGCGAGCGCGAAGGAGAGATCGATGACGCGCGGATCGTCGACCATCTTGGCGAGGAGCGGCGACATGGCCACCACCAGAATCGCCATCGCGACGCCGCGCAATATGCCGAGCGTCCACGCGGTGTCGTAATGGACGCGCCGCGGCTTGGGCATGCGGATGATGCCCGCCTGGAACGACAGATCGCTCAACACCTCGAGGATCGACAGCGCCGCCATCGCCAGCCCGACGATGCCGAAATCCGACGGCGCCAGCAGGCGCAGCAAAATGAGCGAGCTCAACAGCCCGAGGAAGCGGAAGGCGACGCGCAGCGCCACCATGAAGATCGCGCCCTTGGCGATCTGCTGGCCGAGCGAAATCTTGGTGACGACGCTGGGGATCAGGGGCGCTTCGATCATCGCCGCATTCCCGCCGCCGGAAGCATGCCGGTTCCGTGAAAACCCATGGATTCCTCTGCCGAATTGGCCCTTTTTATTAGCCTGAAAGCCTTAAATTTCCGGTTACTTCCCAAAGGTTAACAAGACGCCGGTTGACGATTGCTTAACCGGAAATTCACCGCTCCCCGTCACATTGATCGAGGCGGGCGCGGAGAGAGATTTCCGCGTCCGGCTTCGTTGGGGGCGAGGAGCCCGGATGGCGCAGCAGAGCAGCACGCAGAGCATGGAAAACCGGCCTATTGCCGCGGCGGCCGCGCCGGTCTACCGGCCGCTGGTGTCGGTCGTCGTGCCCATGTTCGACGCGGCGTTAACCATCGCCCGCGCGCTCGCCTCGATCGGGGCGCAACGCTATACGAATTGGGAAGCGATCGTCGTCGACGACGCCAGCGCGGATGACGGCGCGTCCCTTGTCGAGGCCATGAACGATCCGCGCATCCGGCTCATCCGCCTGCCGGTCAATTGCGGTCCGGCCAAGGCGCGCAATCTCGGCATCTCGGCGGCCAAGGGCGAGCTGGTGGCGTTTCTCGACGCCGACGACGAATGGCTGCCCGAAAAACTCGAAAAGCAGGTGGCGGCCTTCGCGGCCGATCCCCGCCTGGCGCTGGTGATCTGCGACATCGGCGTCACCACCGCCGACGGGGCCGAGGGCAGCTCGGTCTATGCCCGCCAGGCGCCGGTGTCGGGCACCGAGGCCTGGAAGACGCTGCTCGCCTCCTCCTTCGTCGCGACATCCGCGGTGCTGACGCGGCGCGATCTGCTGGAACGCATCGGCGGCTTCGCCCCCGATCTCACCGTGGGCGAGGATCAGGATCTGTTCATCCGCCTGGCGCTCGAAGGCGGCCTCCATGCGCTGCCCGAAAAACTCGCGGTCTATCACTGGATGCCCCACAGCTATTCAATCGGCCTGGCGCCGCGCCAATCCGCCGAAGTGTTGCGCATGGTGCGCCGGCATTTGGCCGATCTCGGCGGGCGGCTCTCGCCGCGCGAACGCCGATCCATCCTCGGCCGCCGTTATGAGCGCCTCGGCAAGAATCGTCTCGACGCCGGAGCTTGGGGCGAAGGTTCCTGGCTGCTCGCGAAGGCGGCGTTGTTGGGGCGATCGCCGCTCGCCAATCTGTTGACCCCGCCGCGCCGAATGCTGTCCCGGAGTCTGGGGCGGAGCCTGGGGCGATGAGCGTCGAAACCCTCGGCGATCTGATGCCCGAAGGCGTGGTGCGGCTGCTCGCCGGCCGCGCCATCGGCCGCGCCCATCCGTTCCGCGAATGCCGCGTCACCGGCCCCTTGGGCGTAAGCCGGGTGTCGCGCCTGTTCCGCTGCATCGCATCGGGTTATGCCACGCCGCTCGCGCTCAAATTCTGTCTCGACCGCGGCGGCCATCCCGACGTCAAACTGGCGCGCATGCAATATGACGTGCTCACCTGGCTCGACGCGCAAGCGGAATCCGGCCCGGAGCCGTTGAAGCTGGTGCGCGCGCTGCATCTGATCGAGGACCATGCCTGCCTGGTGATGGAATGGGTCGAAGGCCGGCCGGTCGCGGCGTTGCTGGCGAGCCCGATGACCTCGGCCGCGGAAATAGCATTCTGGTCGGAGAAATCCGGCGCCTGGCTCAAGCGCTTCCACGATTTGCGCCGTATGCCGCCGCGCCCGACCGGCACGGAGGCGCTGATCGCCAGCATCGACGAGGACTTGCCCCAGGCGCCCAGCATCTCCGCCAATCTCAGTTTCGCCCACGGCAACGGCGTGTTGCGCCGGACGGCGGGCCTGGTGGGATCGATCCCGGTTCCGTGCGCCATCCATCACGGCGATTTCAAGGCCGAGAATTTGATGATCGTCGGCGGCGAGCTAGCCGGCCTCGACATCTCGAGCGATTGGAACGACGCGGTGACGCTCGATCTCGCCAAGTTCATCCGCGACATGGATTTCCGTTCCTGGCGGCCGAGCGGCTGGATGCTGGGCTGGCGCCATGACGACATCGTGCGGCATTTCCTCGCCGGCTACGCGCAAGGCGCGGCGCTCGATCTGCGCCTGCCCTTGCTGTGGGCGCGGCTCCAGGGCCTGCTGCGCTTCTGGATCGAGATGGAGACGGCGCCGCCCGATCCGGTCCGCGAATCCTACGGCCGCTACCGCTTCGAGCAGATCGTGACCCAGGTCGCGGACGAGCTCGGCCGCGCGGCGGCAGGGTGAGGGGGCCGATGGACGCATCGCATACTCCCGGGCGCTGGGACCCGGCGCGGCACTACCAGGACGGCGGCGTCGCCGAATCCTACGACCGGACGCGCTTTTCGAGCCTCGCCGGCCGCGTCTTCAACCGTCTCGACCGGCGCGCGGTGCGCCGCGCGCTCGAAGGCCTGGCCCCGGGCAGCGTCGTCGCCGACATCCCCTGCGGCACCGGGCGCTTGGCCGAGGTGGCGCTGGAGATGGGCTACGAGGTTTGCGGCATCGACATCTCGCCCGCCATGCTGGAAATGGCGCGCAACCGCCTGGCGCGTTTCGGCGCCCGTTTCACCGCGAAGGTGGCCGATATCCGCGCGCTCCAATCCGACGGAAGCCGCTTCGACGCCGTGCTGTCGGCGCGTTTCCTGATGCATTTCCCGCTTGGCGAGCAACGCCAGCTCATCGGCTCCCTGGCGCGCCTCGCCAAACGGCGCCTGGTGCTGACCCAGGGGATCGACACAAAGTGGCACCGCCTGCGCCGCGATTTCAAGCGCCGCTTCGACTGTTTCGGGGATCCGGCGGCCTTCCCGGTTTCGGAAAGCGATCTCGCCGCCATGCTGCGCGAAGCGGGCTTCGCCGAGCGCCGGCGCCATGCCGTGCTGTCCTTCCTGAGCGAGGCGGTGGCGATCGTCGCCGAGCCCACGGGCGGAGAGCGCCGATGACCGTCGCCTACGCGCCGGATTCGGGCGGCGCCTTCGGAAATCCCAAGGGCGGGATGGGGGCCGCGTCCTTGCGCATCCTTACCTTCACCACGCTCTATCCCAATAACGCCCAGCCCCATCACGGCGTCTTCGTCGAGAACCGCCTGCGGCACCTGATCGCCGGCGGAAATATCGAGGCGCGGGTGGTGGCGCCGGTGCCCTGGTTTCCGTTCGCGCATCCGCGTTTCGGCCGTTACGGCGATTTCGCCCGCGTGGCGCGGCGTGAAACCCGCTTCGGCCTGACGGTGCTGCATCCGCGTTATCCGGTTCTGCCGAAATTCGGCATGAGCCTGGCGCCGGCGCTGCTCTATGCGGCGGCGCTGCCGGTGTTGAAGCGCCTCAAAGCCGAACAGGATTTCGATCTGATCGACGCGCATTATCTTTATCCCGACGGCGTCGCCGCCGTGATGCTGGGCCGAACCCTGGGCAAGCCCGTGGTGCTCACCGCGCGCGGCACCGACGTCAATCTGATCCCGCGCCATCTCCTGCCCCGATTCATGATTCGCTGGGCGGCGTGCCGCGCCGCCGCCGTGATTACCGTGGCCGAAGCCCTGCGCCAGGCGCTTATCCAATTGGGCGTCGATCCCGCGCAGGTGCGCACGCTCCGGAACGGCGTCGATCTCGCGCAATTCCGGCCGCTCGACCGCCAATCCGCGCGGGCATCGCTCGGCCTTGGGCCCGGGCCGGTGCTGCTCTCGGTCGGGCATCTGATCGCGCGCAAGGGCCATCGCCTGGTGATCGAGGCGCTGGCCGGCTTGCCGGGCTATACGCTGCTGATCGCCGGCGAGGGGCCCGACCGGGCCGATCTTGAGGAATTCGCCCGCCGGCTCGGACTCGAAACGCGAATCCGTTTCCTCGGCGCGGTGCCGCACGACAAACTTCCCGCGATCTATTCCGCCGCCGACGCGCTGGTGCTGGCCTCCTCCCGCGAGGGCTGGGCCAATGTGCTGCTCGAATCCTTGGCCTGCGGCACGCCGGTGGTGGCTTCGCGCGCCTGGGGCAATCCCGAGATCGTGGCCGGTCCCGCCGCGGGCGTGTTGATGCCCTCGCTTTCGGCATCGGGCGTGGCCGAGGGCGTGGCGGCGTTGTTCCAGGCAAAGCCTTCGCGCGACGATGTCCGGGCCTATGCCGAGAATTTCTCCTGGGACGCGACCACTTCGGGCCAGATCGAGCTTTTCAAGCGGGTTCTGGCCGGGCGAAGCCGCGAAGCGGCGATGGGAGGGGTGCCATGAGCCGCGTTGCATTGCAGCCGGTTGCGCGCGAACCCTTGCCCGGTCCCGCGCCCGCCGGAACGCCGTCTTTCCGCTTCCACGGCGAGACGCTGTGGCCGGCGCCGGTGGACGCCGCTATGCAGCCGCTGCTCCAGGTCGTGATCGACACCGAGGAGGAGTTCGACTGGTCGAAGCCCTTCAGCCGGGAATCGAACAGCGTGCGCAACCTCGCGCATCAGGAAAAGGCGCAACGCCTCTTCGACCGTTACGGCGTCAAGCCGACCTATGTCGTCGATTACGCGGTGGCGAGCCAGAGCGCGGGCTACGGCCCGTTGCGCGAATTCCTCGCCGGCGACCGTGCGCTGATCGGCGCGCATCTTCACCCCTGGGTCAACCCGCCCGAGGTCGAGGAGATAAGCGATATTCACTCCTATCCCGGCAATCTCGCGCCCCATGTCGAGAGCGAGAAGCTCCAGGCGCTGACCGGGGCGATCGAGCGCAATCTCGGCGTCAAGCCCCTGGTCTACCGCGCGGGGCGTTACGGCATCGGCCCGTACAGCCTCGCGCTGATCGACCGGCTCGGCTACGAGGTCGATGTCAGCGTGCTGCCGGGCATCGATCTCTCGCGCCGCTTCGGCCCGGATTTCTCGGGCTTCGGCTTTCATCCCTTCCGCTTCGGCGAAGGCGCGCGCCGGCTCGGCATTCCGCTCACCATCGGCCATGCCGGCTGGCTCGGGGCGCGGGCGAAATCGCTCTATCCCTGGATCGACACCCAAGCCGGCAACCGGTTCAAGATCAAGGCCTTGGCCTCGCGGCTCCATCTCATCGAGCGCATCCAGCTTTCGCCCGAGGGCTACAGCCTCGCCGAGCAGATCCGCCTGGTCCGGAACCAATTGGCGCAAGGCCAACGCATCTTCAATCTGAGCTATCACAGCCCGTCGCTGATGCCGGGCGGCGCGCCCTATGTGCGCGACGCCAATGACCTGGCGCGTTTTCTCGATGCGCTCGAAGGCTTGTTCGATTTCTTTCTCAACGAGGTCAAGGGCCGCTTCGCGACCCCGCTCGAGATCAAGGCTCTCCTCGACGCGAGTGGCCAGCCGCCCCGCCGCTGAAAACCCGGCTTCGTCAGACCGTCAGTTCGCCTTGGCGGGGAGCCCGTGCAGCATGTCGCTCGCCTGCTGCTTGCCGTCGAACGCCGCCGGGTTGGCGACCGCTTTCTCCAGCAACTGGCGGGCGTCGCTATTGTCGCCCGTCTTGCTGAACGCCACGGCGAGGTGATACTGGATCGCCGGGTCGTCGGGCATGGCGTAGTTCGCCATGCGCAAGGCCGGCATCGCGTGGTTGACGTCGCCCGAGGACAACAGCACCCAGCCATAGGTGTCGGCCACCGAGGGCGCGAGCGGCGCCAGGCGATAGGCCTGCCGCGCCATGTCGAGCGCGCGGCTGTCGCCGCGGCGCTGATAGAGCCAGGCCAGGTTGTTGAGCACGACGACGTCGTTCGGCGCCTTGGCCTGGATCGCCTGGAACGTCGCTTCGGCCGAGGCGTAATCGCGGGTGCCGAGATAGAGATCGGCCAAGGCGTGCATCGCCGCCAGGCTGTTGGGGTTGCGGTCTATCCAGGCCTTGAGCAGCGTTATGCTCTTGGCGGAGTCGCCCGCATTCGCCGTCAGAATCGCGAGCTGCACCGTCGCCGTCTCGGAGGGGCTGGCTTGCGCGGCGCTGGTCAGGAGCGCCACGGCGTCGGCGAATTTTCCGTCGCGCCCCAACGCCGCCGCGGTCCATTGCGCCGGCAGGGCCGGGCTGTCGCCGGTCGAGATCAGCGCCTGGCCGGCGGACATCGCTTGCGTCTTGCCGCCGATCTTGTATTCGGTCTCGATCAATCCTTCCTTGTAGCCGGGATTGCCGGGGTCGAGCGCGACCGCGCGCCGCAGCGCGTCGCGCGAGGCGGTCCAATTGCCGGCGAGCGCGAGCGCCCCGGCGAAGCGGTCATAGAGCGCGGCATTGTTGGGCGCGACCTCGACGGCGCGGCGATAGGTTGCCAGCGCGCCGGCATTGTCCTTGGTGGAGATCTGGATGCGTCCCATCATGTCCAGCACCGCGATGGAAGTGGGGAATTGCTGGACCATCGGGCGCATGGTGTTGACCGCCTTCTGCCAATTCTTCTGCCCGGCATAGATGTTGGCTATCGCCAGGCCGGGAGCCGGGTTCTTGGGATCGATCGCGCTCGCGCGCTGCAAGGCGGCCACCGCCTCGTCGTTGCGCTGCATCGAGGCCAGCACATTGGCCATCGCCATGCGCATGCCGACATTGCCGTCGTCGCGCGAGATCATGGCGCGGAACGTGGTCAATGCGTCCTCCGGCCGCCCTTCGCCCAGATAGACCTGGGCCAGGTTGATGCCGGCGACGGTGAATTCCGGATGCTGGCTGTAGAGGCCGGCGAAGATGCGCTCGGCGCCGACCAGGTCGGATTGCGCCACGCGCACCAATCCCAGCAGGTTCTGCGCCACCAGGTCGTTCGGGCGCTGCTTCACCAGGATGTCCGCCGCCTTGGCCGCCTCGTCGATGCGGTGCGCGCGCAGATCGGAGACGATGAGCGCGGGTCCGGCGATCTCGGTGCCGCCGGTGGTCTGGAACAGATGTTCGAGCTGTTGCAGCGCCAGGTCGGTCTGGCCGACATAGAAACGCGACACCGCCAATTCGGTGCCGATGCGCGGATTGTTCGGGGCGAGCGAGGAAGCGTGGTCGATGGCGTTCGACGCCTTGGCGTTGTTGCCGGCCGCGACATAGGCGTCGGCCAGGAGCGCCCAGGCCGCCGCATCGCCGGCATCGGCCTGGGTCAGGGGCTCGAGCACGGCAATCGCCTTGGCCGGCTGGCCCTGGCGCAGCGCGATATCGGCCAGGAGCCGGGTCGCGAGCGCGTTGTTGGGCACGCGCGCGGTGAAGCGCGTCAGATTGGCTTCGGCCTGCGCCAGCTGGTTCTGCGAGAACTCGACCACGCCAGTGAGCAGGATGGCCGCCGGGAAACTTCCGAGCTGCACCGAGAATTTCTCCAGGAGGTCGCTGGCCTTGGCGTAATTGCCCTGGCGCGCGTAAACCAGCGCGAGGAGATAGGCTCCCTCGGGATTGTTCGGGCTCTCGGCCGCGGCGTCTTGAACGTCCTTCGATGCCGCGTCCAGATTGTTCTTGGCGATCTCGATATTGGCCCGGCCGAGCAGCGCCGGAACGTTCAGCTTTTCGCGCCCGAGGATGTCGTTGTAACGCGCGAGCGCGCCGTCGTAATCGCCGCGCTGGCGCAGGAATTCCGCCTTCATGATGAGCGCGCGGTCGCTATGCGCATTGATGCCCAGCGCCTCGTCCACCTTGCCTTCGGCGTCCGCGGCCTGGTTTTTCGCCATCAGCAGCCGCGACAGGCCCAGCTTCGGGTCGGCGGTGTTGGGGGCGAGCCGTTCGGATTCCCGCAGCGCGGATTCGGCGTCGCTCAACTGATGCAATCCCAGATAGGCCTGGCCGCGCGCCAGGCGCACGGCGCTTTCGGCCTCGGCCGGGCGGTTGCCGGCCGGCACTTCCTTGAGCACCTGGCCGAACTTGCCCTCGCGCAGCAGGACCTGGCCCAGCAACGGCGCGCTCTTGGCTTCCTCGGCGCCCTGGGCGATGGCGTTGCGGATTTCGGCGTCGGCGGCGGGGATGTTGCCGAGATCGAGATAGACCTGCGTCAGACGCAGATGGATGTCGGCGTTCTGCGGCTGGTTGCGCGCGGCGTTGCGCAATTCGATGACCGCGCCCTTGAGGTTGCCCTGGTCGATGAGATTTTGCGCCGAATCGGCATAGGCGTCGGCGAAGCCGGCTTGCGGCCACGCGCCAAGCGCGAGCAGCACGGGCAGGGCGCGGATGAGGAGGCGGGGGGATTTGGTCATGGTCATTCTCCGGAAACTCAGGAATGCGCTTCGAGACCGAGGCCTTCGAGCAGGCCGTAGAGTGTCGGCCGGCTGATGCCCAGGAGTTTCGAGGCGCGCGACAGATTGCCGCCGCTTTGCGCCAGCGCCATCTGGATGACGCCGCGCTCGGCGCGCGCCCGCGCTTCGCGCAAATCGAGCGAGCCGAAAGGCAGCTCGGCCGGGGCGAGTTCGAGGTCCGACGCCGATATCGCGGCGCCTTCGGCCATCACCACCGCCCGTTTCACGCGGTTTTCCAGCTCGCGCACATTGCCGCGCCACGGATGGACGGCGATGGCGGTGAGCGCGTCGGAGGCGAAGCTCTTGATCTTGCGGTCGAACAGCTCGTTGAACTTCTTCAGGAAGTAATTGGCGAGCAGAACCGGGTCGCCTTCGCGCTCGCGCAGGGGCGGCACGATCACCCGGACTTCGTTCAGGCGATAATACAAATCCTCGCGGAAGCGGCCGGTGCCGATGAGATGGTCGAGATCCTGGTTGGTGGCGCAGACGATGCGCACATCGACCTGGATCGGGCGGTGGCCGCCGACGCGCTCCACCACCTGGTCCTGGAGGAAACGCAGCAGCTTCACCTGCATCGGCAACGGCACGTCGCCGATCTCGTCGAGGAACAGGGTTCCGCCATTGGCGCCTTCGATCTTGCCGATGGTCTGCTTGACGGCGCCGGTGAAGGCGCCTTTCTCATGGCCGAAGAGTTCGCTTTCCAGCAGGGTCTCGGGGATCGCCGCGCAATTGATGGCGACGAAGGGCTTCTTGGCGCGCGCGCTCAGGCGGTGAACCGTCTGGGCCAGCACCTCCTTGCCGGTGCCGCTTTCGCCGAGCAACAGCACCGCGACGTCGGTGGGCGCGATCTTCTCGACGGTGCGCAGAACGCGGGTCATTTGCGGGCTGGCCGCGACGATGCCATCGACCGGCGAGCGCGCCGACAGCTCCTGCAAGCGGCGGTTCTCGGCCTCGATCGCGTGCAGCTTCGACGCCCGCGCGATCATCAGCTTCAAGACCTCGAGATCGACCGGCTTATGATGGAAGTCGTAGGCGCCGAGCTGGACGGCGCGCAGCGCCACCTCGCGGCTTTCATTGCCGGTGGCGACGATGATCTTGGTCTCGGGCGCCATGGCCAGGATGGATTCGAGCGTGGCGATGCCTTCGCCGGCCCCGTCGGAATCGGGCGGCAATCCCAGATCGAGCACCACCACCGCCGGGCGCACGCGCCGGAATTCGGCTATCGCGTTCTCGCGGTCGCCGGCCAAGGCGACCTCGAAATCGCCGAGCGCCCATTTGTATTGGCGCGCCTGGCCTTCATCGTCCTCGACCAGAAGAATGTGGGTTTTGCTGTCTTTCATGACATTACGCCGCGGTTGAGACGGCTCCTTCACTCGCTAGGGGAAGTACGATGCGCATGGTGGTGCCAGCGCCGGGGGATGAAACGACGTCGATCTCGCCGCCCGCCGCGCGAATGAGCTCGCGCGTCTGATAGGCGCCGATGCCGTGGCCGCCCGCCTTGGTGGTGCGGAGCGGACGGAACAGATCGCTCTCTATGAATTCATGCGTCATGCCGGGGCCGCGATCGGCGACCTCGATGACGAGATTGCCCGCCTCGATCCCAACGCGCAGGATTACGGCCTGGCCCGGGCGCGAGGCCTCGATGGCGTTGCTGACGAGATGGGTCAGGGCCGAGCGAAGCTTTTCGGCCTCGATGCGGACGGCTCCGGTGCCGCGAATTTCGGCCTGGACTTCCAGGCCGGGGCCGGAAAGATCGCGCGCCACCTCGGCGATCAGAGCGGCCGGATCGGCAAGGGCCGGCTCCGCCGCGCCCGCCTTCATTTGCGACAAGAGCTTGTTCATGCGCGCGACCGAGCTTTCGATGGTGCGGAAGGCGTCGGCGCGGAAAGCGGGATCGTCGCCGTGAATCCTCGCGTTTTCGGCGATCAGCCGCAATTGGCCCGCCAGGTTCTTGATGTCGTGGCCGAGGAAGGCGAAACGCTTGCCGTATTGCTCGAGGCCGCGCGCATCCGCCAGCGCCTGCGCCGCGCGTTCCTCGCAGATATAGCTCGCCGCCTGGCGCGCCACGGCGCGGAGCAGCTCGAAGCTTTCCCAATTGAGGTCGAGCGGCGCGCGCGGGCGGGTGAGCGTGATGAAACCGATCAGGCGTCCGCGATGCGTCAACGGCACCGCCAGCCAGAAATCGGCGCTCGCGCGCCAGTTCGCGGGATCGTCCGGGGAAGCGATTTCCTGGGTCATGTCCTGGATCCAGGCGCCGCCGCGGAAACCGGCGACGAAAGCGCCGTCCGCCGATTCACGCGCGCCCGAAGCCAGCCGCAAGTCGAAGCCCGCCGCCGGGCGGTATCCTGCTTGGCCGTCGATCAGCCACAGCGCGCCGCGCGGGCTGTCGACGATATTGGCCACCGCCTCGATCACGCGATGCTTCAAATCCTCGCCCTCGCCGCGCGCCGACAGGGTCTCGATGAAGTTCATCCATTCGAGGCGGTAGTCGTAGCGCAGCGAGAAGAAATTCCGCGACACCAGGTATTTGAACCGCGCCCGTGCGCCGCCCGAGGACAGCACCAGCGCCAGCACCAGGATCGCGCCGAACAGCGATATCACCTGCACCGCCGGGCCCCATGCGCCGCCCATCTCGTGAACCGCCGCGCCCAGCGCCGCGACCGCGAGCAGGAATCCGCCGCTCACCACCAGGGTGAAGGTGTGGAACACGACCCGGCGTGAAATATGGATGTCGATGCGCCAGTCGCGGTTGCGCGCCAGCGTGAGCGCCAGGAAGGGCGCGCTCAGCGCCGTCGCCGCCAGCCGCGCCTCGGCGAAGAGCGGATTGACGTGCCCGGTCAAGAGCGCGTTCGAATAGAGGAACAGCTGATAGGCGAAGAAGCCGCCGATGGCGATGCACAACGGCGCCACGTTCCAGAGCCGCTTCTGCTCGGTGTTGCGGTAGAGATTCTCGACCAGCAGCAGCCCGGCCACGGCCAGTCCCTCGCGCGCCAGGATCTGCGGCACGGCGAGATCGCCCGCCCCGGCCCAATGCACCAGATCGTCGGCTATGACCGAAAGACCGGCCACGCATCCGCCCCAGATCGCGGCCCGCCAATAGGAGAGGCGCTTCGCGTCGCCCGGCTGCGGCCGCAGCAGCATCGCCAGCAACGCGAGCCAGATCAGGCCCTGCACGGTCTCCAGCAGCGGCACGAAATCGCCGAGCGCCGCGCCGCCGAACGCGGTTGCGAGCGCCCACAACACCGTCGCCGCCGACGCGGCCAGCACGAAGCGGCCCTCGCGCGAGGGCTTGCCGCGCGCCAGCGTGAACAGGAACAGCGCGGCGAAGGCGCCGGCGCAGATCGATGCCGTGACCGGGGCGAAGTCCATGGCTCTAGCGCGCCCCCTCGTGGAACAGGATCACCCGGACGGTCTGGATCAGGATCACGATGTCGAGGAACAGGGTGCGGTTCTTCACGTAATAAAGGTCGTAGGCGAGCTTCAGGCGCGCGTCGTCGAGCGAGGCGCCGTAGGAGCAATTGACCTGGGCCCAGCCGGTGATGCCCGGCTTCACCGCGTGGCGCTCCTCGTAGAACGGAATGTCCCGGGCCAGTTGCGTGACGAAAAACGGCCGCTCGGGGCGCGGGCCGACGAAGCTCATCTGGCCGCGGAACACGTTGAAAAGCTGCGGCAGCTCGTCGATGCGGTATTTGCGGATGATCGCGCCCACGCGGGTCACGCGCGGATCGGCTTGGGCGGCCCATTGCGGCGTGCCGCCGATTTCGGCGTCCGGGCGCATGCTGCGGAACTTGAAGAGGGTGAAGGGCCGGCCGTGATAACCGCTGCGCTCCTGGCGGTAGAGCACCGGGCCGGGGCTTTCGAGCCTGATGGCAAGCGCGGTCAAGGCGATGACCGGCAAGGTCGCGGTCAGCAGGATGAAGCTCATGACGAGGTCGAAGACGCGCTTCATGGCGTCGACCACCGCGCCCTGGCGGAAGCCGTCGGAGAAGATCAGCCAGCTCGGCTGCAACGCCTCGATATCGACGCGGCCGTTCTCGCGCTCCCAGAAGGTCAGGTAATCGACCACGTTGACGCCGGCGATCTTGCAATGGAGCAGCTGGGTCAACGGCATGCCGCGGCGGTCGTCGGTCGCCACCACCACTTCCTTGGCGCGCACCTCGCGGGCGAATTTGGCGAGCGCGTGCTGGTCCTTGGTCTGGTCGAGGTCGAGCGCCGAGCCCGAAACCAGGTGCATGTCGCCATGGGCGTGGACGAAGGCCTTGGGCACGAAATAGCGGTTGCGGCCGGAACTGGCCAATTCGGCGATGCGCGCCGCCCTCACGCCGGTGCCGAGCACGATGATGCGGCGGCGGAAGCTCTCGACCCTGGAATAATGGAGGAAGCCCACGCGCGTCACGATCACGCCGCCCATCCAGGCGAGGCTGCCCTTGAAGCACAACGCCGCCCAGGAGCCCAAATGGCCGCCATAGGCCTCGTTGGCGAAGAAGGCGCACAGCAACGCCGCCACCGGCACGACCAGCGCCAGCGCCACCACGATCTTGGTGATCATCACGCGCGAATTGAGGAAGACGTCGTAGTTGTAAAGCCCGACCACGCTCATGGCGCCGATCGCCAGGCCCGTGAATCCGGCGGTGAATTGCATGGAGGGCGAGATGAAATGGATTTGAACCAGCGCCTCGGCCGGGGCGGGCCCGAGCGCGATGAGCAGCGCCAGCGAGATCAGGAAAATTTCGCACAGGCCCACCAGCAAGGCGGGCACGGGCACGAAGTGGCCGAAGATACGCAACATGTTCGCTCTCGTTCCTTCTCAATCCAAGGACGCGAGACGGACCGGATGCGCGTTCTGCGAACCACCGACCTGTCAAAGCCTCCGACGTTGGGAGGCGCCGCTGTCAAGCTTGTAGCCTAATGTGCAAGAATTTCCAATATATAAATAAGTATTCGTGCAAAGAATTTTGTTATTTAGGTAATAATATGTAATAACATAGAAGAAATACCGACAGTTAGTCTTGATCGAATATAGTAATTGGTTGATGAAGTCTTAACGCCGCGATCAGTCTGGTTAATCTCGGCGCCAAACTCGCGGATTTACCACGATCTTCGTAGGGCGCCCCGCCTCCGGCCGCGCGTTGGACGCTTCTGGTCTTGCGGCAACTGGCTTCGGGCCCGCATAACGGCCTCCCGTTCCGGCCTGGAAGATGTTTCGTCCCCGGCCTATGGTTAAAAAAACGCGCGGGGAGGGGGGACGATGCTCGATTTCGGCTATTTCACGCTCAGCGACAACCACTACGAAAACAATCCGCGCTCGGCCAACCAGTTCGTCGCCGACATCGTCGCCGAATCGCTCCACGCCGAGACGCTGGGGCTTCATTCCGCCTGGATCGGCGAGCATCACTTCAATTCGCTCGGCGTCTTGTCCTGCCCCGATCTGGTGCTGGCCCATATCGCCGCCAAGACCTCGCGCATCCGCCTCGCCCCCGCGGTCACGGTCTTGCCGCTGCATCACCCGATCCGCGTCGCCGAGCAATGGGCCTCGCTCGATCTCCTCTCCAACGGCCGGGTCGATTGGGCCTGCGGGCGCGGCTATGACCGGCGCGAATACGAACCCTTCAAGGTCGATTTCAACGACAACCAGGGCATTTTCGAGGAAGGGCTGGAGGTGGTGCGCCGGTTGTGGGACGCGGGCGGCAAGCGCATCTCGCATAAGGGCAAATATTACCAGTTCGAGGATGTGCGCATCACGCCGCAACCGGTGCAGAAGCCGATCCCCACCTATGTCGGCTCCTTCTCCAAGCCCTCGATCGAGCTGGCGGCCCGGCTCGGCTGCGGCTTGATCGTGGCGCCCTTTGCCGCTGCCATGACCTTCGGCGGCCTGAAGCAGGTCTCGGAGCTTTACCGCGAGACCTGCGCCAAGCACGGCAAGGAACCCGGCAGGCTGATGTGCAGCTATTTCACCCATTTCTTCGACACCCAGGAACAAGAGGACGCGGCGCGCGCCCGCCAGATCCGCTACTACAAGGAATGCGTCATCCCGGCCTTGCCCGGCGATCCCAAGACCGCGCCGCCGAGCTACCGCTATTTCGTCGACATGGTGGAAAGGCTGCACAAGGTGAAGCCAAGCGATCTCACCGAGAATTCGGTGCTGATGGGGGGCGCGCAGCAGATTATCGATACCCTCAAGAAGGTCGAAGCCGCGGGCTTCAACGAGGTGATCCTCTATTTCAACGTGGGATTAAAGCCGCACCAGCAGGTGAAGGCCGAGATGGCGCGCTTCGCCGAGCAGGTGAAGCCGCATTTCCACGAGGGCCAATAAACTGTCCCCGCTTCGCGGGGACGGGGGCTAGAAAAACTGGCTAGGCCAGCTTCGCGATCTCGGCCAGCACCGTGTCGCCCATTTCGGTGGTCGAAATCTTGTTCATGCCGGGCTGCATGATGTCGCCGGTGCGGGCGCCGCTTTTGAGCGCGGCTTCGACCGCGGCCTCGACCAGCTTCGCCTCCGCCTCCATGTCGAAGGACCAGCGCAGCATCATGGCGAGCGACAGGATCGAGGCGAGCGGATTGGCCGCGTTCTTGCCGGCGATGTCGGGCGCCGAGCCATGCACCGGCTCGTAAAGCGCCTTGCGCCCGCCGCTCTTGTCCACCGCGCCCAGCGAGGCCGAAGGCAGCATGCCGAGCGAGCCCGTCAGCATCGCCGCGCAATCCGACAGAATATCGCCGAAGAGATTGTCGGTGACGATCACGTCGAACTGCTTGGGGTTCCGGACGAGCTGCATGGCGCAATTGTCGGCATACATGTGGGAAAGCGCCACGTCCTGGTATTCCGCGTCGCGCAGCTTCTGCACCTCTTCGCGCCACAACACGCCCGATTCCATCACATTGGCCTTTTCGACCGAGGTGAGCTTCTTGCCGCGCTTCCTCGCGAGCTCGAACCCCACCCGCGCCACGCGCACAATCTCGGCCGTGGTATAGACCTGGGTGTTGACGCCCTTGCGGCCGCCGTCGGGCAATGTGGAAATGCCGCGCGGCTCGCCGAAATAAACCCCGCCGGTCAATTCCCGCACGATGATCATGTCGAGCCCTTCGACCACCTCTTTCTTCAAGGTCGAGGCGCCGACCAGCGGCCCGAAGACGAAGGCCGGCCGCAGATTGGCGAAGAGTTCCATGTCCTTCCTGAGGCGCAACAGCCCGCGCTCGGGCTTCAGCGCGAAGGGGAGGTTGTCCCATTTCGGCCCGCCCACCGCGCCCAGCAGCACGGCGTCGGCTTCCATCGCGGCCTTCAAGGTCGCGTCGGTCAAAGGGAGCTTGTGCCGGTCGAGCGCGGCGCCGCCCACCAGGTCCTCTTTCACCTCGAAGCTGGCGATCCGCTTCCGGCCGAAGAGTTCGAGCACGCGGGCGGCCTGGCGCGTCACCTCGGGCCCGATCCCGTCGCCGGGCAGGAGCAGCACTTTCTTGTTCGACGGCATGGTCCCCCTCGAATCCCGTTCCCGGCTCAGAGCCAGGGCTGGCTTTTCTTGCGCTTGTCCTCGTAGCCCGAAATCGCCTGGTGCTTTTTCAGGGTCAGGCCGATCTCGTCCAATCCCTGCAACAGGCAGTTCTTCTGAAACGCGTCGATCTCGAAACGGATCACCTGGCCGTCGGGCCTTGTGACGGTCTGCTTGTCGAGATCGATGGTGATGCGGGCATTCGCCCCCTTGCGCGCGTCGTCCATCAGCTGGGCGCAAATCTCGGCCGGCAACGCGATCGGCAACACGCCGTTCTTCAGGCAATTGGTGTGGAAGATGTCGGCGAAGCTCGGCGCGATCACGGCGCGGATGCCGAAATCGAGGAGCGCCCAGGGCGCGTGTTCGCGCGAGGAACCGCAGCCGAAATTCTCGCCCGCTATCAATATCTGCGCCTTCCGGTAGGCCGGCTGGTTCAAGACGAATTCCGGCTTCTCGCTGCCGTCCGGGTTGTAGCGCAGCTCGTCGAACAAGGCCTTGCCGAGCCCGGTGCGCGCGATGGTCTTGAGGTACTGCTTGGGGATGATCTTGTCGGTGTCGATATTGATCATCGGCAAAGGCGCCGCGACGCCGGTGAGGGTGGTGAATTTGTCCATGGCGGCCCGATGGTTAGCGGAGGCGGGGCCGGAAGGCAAGGGCGGGCTTGCAAGACGCGTCCCCTGGAAAACCGCGCGCCGCAAAAAAGCGGGGCCGGGTCTTTCGACCCGGCCCCTTTTCGCAAAGAGTGTCTGGAGAGACTTTCGTGAGAACTTTAGTGCCCGGCCATCGCCGAGAAGATCGGCTTGCCGTCCGGAGCCTTGAATTCCTGGGCCCAGGATGCTTCGACCTGCTGGACGACGGAGGGGGGCAGCGGCACGTAATCGAGCGCCTTCGCCTGTTCCTGGCCGTTCTTGAGGGCCCAATCGAAGAACTTGAGCACCGCGGCGTTACTATCCGCGCTCACATCCGTGCGCATCAGAACCCAGGTCGTGCCGGTGATCGGCCAGCTCTTCTCGCCCGGCTGATCGGTCAGGACGAGATAGAAATCCTGCACCTTGCTGAAATCGGCGTTCGCCGCTGCCGCCGAAAACGCGCCGATGGTGGGCTCGATCGTCTTGCCCATTTTGTTCTTCATCTTGGTGTAGGTCAGCTTGTTTTCCATGACATAGGCGTATTCGACATAGCCGATCGAGCCGAGAACCTGCTGAACCGAAGAGGCGACGCCGGCATTGCCCTTGCCGCCCACGCCGACCGGCCACTCGACCGCCGTGTCGGAGCCGACCTTCGACTGCCATTCCGGGCTGACCTTGCCGAGATAGTTGGTGAAGTTGAAGGTCGTGCCCGAGCCGTCCGAACGGTGAACGGTGGTGATGGCCATATGCGGCAGCTTGACGGCGGGATTGAGCGCCTTGATTTCCGCGCTGTCCCACATCGTGATCTTGCCGAGATAGACGTCGGCGAGCGTCTTGCCGTCGAAGGTCAATTCGCCCGGCTTGATGCCGGGCAGGTTGACGATCGGGGTTATGGAGATGATCACCGCCGGGAATTGCACGCCGGTGAACGCGGCCAGATCGGCGTGTTGCAGCGGCTTGTCGGTGGCGCCAAAATCGACCGTGCCGGCCTGGATCTGCTTGATGCCGCCGCCGGAGCCGATGGCCTGGTAATTCATCGCGGTGCCGGTCGCCTTCTGGTAGGTGTCGGCCCATTGCGACAGGACCGGGTAGATCGCCGTGCTGCCCGCGCCGTTCAAGTCCTTGGCCTGCGCCGATACGGTCAACATCGCCGCCGCCGAAATCGTGGCGAGGGCGAAAAGAATTCGCTGTTTCATGGAAGCTGCCCCTCTCTGGTGATACACGGGCGCGCACACGCGAGCGCCTCGTCGTCCGGGACGTTACGCGCGCACCAAGTCGGCCACATTGCAGTTTCGTGAAGGATTTCTGACGGCCGGCCGGATCAGGTCAATTCGCGCACATCGGCGAGTTGGCCGGTCACCGCGGCGGCGGCGGCCATGGCCGGGCTCATCAAATGGGTGCGCCCGCCGCGGCCCTGGCGGCCTTCGAAATTCCTGTTTGAGGTGGAGGCGCAACGCTCGCCCGGCTCGAGCCGGTCGGCGTTCATGGCAAGGCACATGGAACAGCCCGGCTCGCGCCATTCGAATCCGGCATCGAGGAAAATGCGGTCGAGTCCTTCTTCCTCGGCTTGGTTCTTCACCAGGCCCGAGCCCGGCACCACCATGGCGGCGACGCCCGCCGCCACCTTGCGGCCCTTGGCGATCTTGGATGCTTCGCGCAAATCCTCGATTCGCCCATTGGTGCAGGAGCCGATGAAGACGCGCTGCACCGGCACTTCCATCAATTTGGTCCCGGGCTTGAGGCCCATATAGTCGAGCGAGCGTTCCATCGCCGCGCGCTTGTCCGCATCGGCGATGTCGGCCGGGTTGGGCACCGCCCCGGTGATCGGCAGCACGTCCTCGGGGCTTGTGCCCCAGGTCACTTGCGGCGCGATCTTGGCTGCGTCGATCCTGATCTCGGTGTCGTAAAGGGCGCCGGGGTCGGAGGGCAAGGTCTTCCAGAAGGCGACCGCCTGCTCCCAGGCCGCTCCCTTGGGCGCGTTCGGCCTTCCCTTCAAATACTCGAAGGTCTTTTCGTCGGGCGCGATCAAGCCGGCGCGAGCGCCGCCTTCGATCGACATGTTGCACACCGTCATGCGCCCTTCCATCGAGAGCTTGCCTATCGCGGAGCCGGCATATTCGATGACATGGCCGGTGCCGCCGGCGGTGCCGATCTGGCCGATGACGGCGAGGATCAGGTCCTTGGATGTCACGCCCGGGGCCAGATCGCCTTCGACCGTCACGCGCATGTTCTTGGCGCGGCGCTGGATCAAGGTTTGTGTCGCCAAAACATGTTCAACTTCGGAAGTCCCGATGCCGAAGGCGAGCGCGCCGAAGGCGCCATGGGTCGCGGTGTGGCTGTCGCCGCAGACGATGGTCATCCCGGGCTGGGTCATGCCCTGTTCCGGGCCGATGATGTGGACGATGCCCTGGCGCACGTCGTCGATGCCGAAATAGGGAATGCCGAATTCCCTGGCGTTGCGCTCCAGCGTATCGATTTGGAGCTTCGATTCCGGATCGGAAATGCCCTGGGAGCGGCCGGTGGTCGGCACGTTGTGATCGGCGACCGCGATCGTGGCCAAAGGCTGGCGCACCTTGCGGCGGTTGAGGCGCAGGCCCTCGAAGGCCTGCGGGCTCGTGACCTCATGCACCAAATGCCGGTCGACATAAAGGAGGCAGGTGCCGTCCGGCAATTGCTCGACCAGATGGCTTTCCCAGATCTTGTCGAAAAGCGTCCGCGCCCGGGCCATGGCGTTACTTCTTCGAAGGCCCCTTGGTCTTGCCGGCTTCGCCGGCGGAGGCCTTGGCTTCGGCTTTTGCTTTTGTCTTGGCGTCGGCCTTGGCTTCGGCTTTCACCTTGGCTTCGGATTTGGGCTTGGGCTCGGACGCGGCGGATTCCCCCGCCTCGGGGGCCACGGCCTCGTCCGGCGCGGGCGATGTCGTATCGCCGGCGATCGCCGTCAAATCGATGCCCTTGGTCGCGATCTTCTCGCGCTCGCGCTCGGTGATGCGCGCCGCCTTGCCGGCGAGCCCGCGCAGGTAATAGAGCTTGGCGCGGCGCACGCTGCCGCGGCGCACCACCTCGATGGATGCCACGCGCGGCGAATAGAGCGGGAAGACGCGCTCCACCCCTTCGCCGTAGGAAATCTTCCTGAGCGTGAAGTTGGAATTCACCCCGGCGTTCTTGCGCGCGATGCACACGCCCTCGAAGGCCTGCACGCGCTCGCGCTCGCCCTCGATCACGCGCACCATCACCTTGAGCGTGTCGCCCGGCCGGAATTCCGGCACCGCGCGGATGGCGGCCAGCTTCTGGACCGCCTCTTTGTCGAGCATCTGCATAACGTCCATGGCACTTCTCCGGTCCTACTGTCCCCGCAAACGCGCGAGGTATTGTTCCCACAAATCCGGGCGGCGCTCCCGCGTCGCCGCTTCCGCCTCGGCCTTGCGCCACTGGCGGACCTTCTCGTGATGGCCGGAGACGAGAACCTCCGGCACCGTCATGCCCTGCCAATCCTGCGGCCGGGTGTAATGGGGATATTCGAGCAATCCCCCGGTGAAACTCTCCTCCGCCAGCGAGGCGTCCTTGCCCAAAACGCCGGGCAGGAGCCTGACGCAAGAATCGATCAGCGCGATCGCCGCCGGCTCGCCGCCCGAGAGCACGAAATCGCCGAGGCTCAGCTCCTCGATCCGCCGCGCCTCGATCACCCGCTGATCGACGCCCTCGAAGCGTCCGCACAGCAACCGCACGCCCGGCCCCGATGCCAGCTCCCGCACCCGCCCTTGGTCGAGCGGCTTTCCGCGCGGGCTCAAGAGGATGAGCGGACCCGGCGCATTCGTGCCGGCGATCGCCGCGTCGACGACATCGGGCCGGAGCACCATGCCCGGCCCGCCGCCGAAGGGGGTGTCGTCAACGGAGCGGTGTTTATCGCGCGCGAATCGGCGGATGTCCACTGTTTCCAAGCGCCAAAGGCCCCGTTCGCTGGCCTGGCCGGCGAGCGAATGGCCCAGCGGCCCGGGAAACATCTCCGGGAACAGGGTCAGCACGGTGGCGGTCCAGGGGGCGGTCATGCCCGCCGGCTCTTTTGCTTGGGTTCCTCGAGGAGCCCTTCGGGCGGCGCCACGGTGAGTTGCCCGGCGTCGAGATCGACCTTGGGCACGATGCGGCTCGTGAAGGGCACCATCACGCTGCCGCCCCCGGCCCGCGCGATTTCGAGATTGGTGCCGCCGCCGAAATCGAACACCGCGGCGACCCGGCCCAGCGTGGAGCCATCCTCGAGCCGGGCTTCGAGCCCGACCAGATCGAACTGGTAGAATTCCCCGTCCCCGGCCGGCGGCAGCTTCGCGCGCTTGACGTAGAGCTTCTCGCCCTTGAGCCGTTCGGCGGCGTCCCGGTCGGCGACGCCCTCGATGCGCGCGATCACCGCGCCGCGCGAGGCGCCCATCACCGCGATCGCGAAAATCCGCGATCCGCGCTCGTCTTCGAGCGGCCCATAAGAGGCGATGTCCTTCGGGTCGGATGTGAAGCTTTTGAGCCGCACCAATCCCTTGACGCCATGCACGCCGGCGATGGCGCCGAGACAAACCCGATCTTCGTCTTTCTGGGCCAAGACTCGTCTCCGTTAGGCCGCCGGTTTCTCGGCTGGCTTTTCGGCGGGGGGTTTTTCAGCGGCGGGAGCCGCGGCAGGAGCGGCGGGCGGCGCAGCACCCCCGGCGGCGGCTTCATCGGCCTTGGGCGCGGCGAGCTTGCGGCGCTCGGCGCGCGGCATCGACTTCATCGGCGATTCGCGGTATTCGGGCCGCTTCATCATGCCGGCATCGGCCAGGAACAAGGTCACGCGATCCGAGGGCAGCGCGCCCATCTTGATCCAATGCTGGATGCGTTCGGTCTTGAGCGTCACGCGCTCCTTGTGGCCTTTCTCCAGCATCGGGTTGTAGGTGCCGAGCTTCTCGATGAAGCGGCCGTCGCGCGGGCTGCGCGATTCCGCCACCACGATCGAATAGAAGGGGCGCTTCTTGGCGCCGCCGCGAGCGAGACGAATCTTGAGAGCCATGTGGTGCCTTTCCTGATGAAACCTGATGCTGGGGTTGAAGAGAGATGATGCCGGGGTTAAGGGGATCCTATGCGCGGGTGAACGAGTCCTGATGCAGGGGCTAATGTTTCAGGCCGCCGGGGAAACCGCCCCCCGGCATCAAGGCGCCGATGCCGCGCATGGCGAGACCGGCTTTGCCGAGCTTGCCCATCCGTTTCATCATCTGCGCCATGTCCTGGTATTGCTTGATGAGCCGGTTGATCTCGGCGACCGAGGTGCCCGAGCCGGCGGCGATGCGCTGGCGGCGCGAGGCGTTCAACAGCTTCGGGTTCTTGCGCTCGGCCTTGGTCATGGAGGACAGGATCGCTTCCTGCCGCTTCAACATGCCCTGGTCGATATTGGCCGCCTCGAGCTGCTTCTTGACCTTCGCCACGCCCGGCAGATGGCCGATTATGCCGCCCATGCCGCCCATCTTCTTGATCTGCTTCAATTGCACGGCCAGATCGTCGAGATCGAAATTGCCTTTTTCCATCTTGCGCGCGATGCGCTCGTTTTCTTCCAGATCGGCGGTCTCCGCCGCCTTCTCGACCAGGCCCACCACGTCGCCCATGCCGAGGATACGCGAGGCGACGCGCTCGGCATGGAAGGGTTCGAGATCGCCGAGCTTTTCGCCCGTGCCCAGAAGCTTGATCGGCTTGCCGGTGACGGCGCGCATGGAAAGCGCTGCGCCGCCGCGCGCGTCGCCGTCGATCCGGGTCAGCAGGATGCCGGTCAAGGGCAGCCGCGCGGCGAAGGCCTTGCCGGTATTGACCGCGTCCTGGCCCGTCAGGGCGTCAACGACAAGGATCGTCTCGGCCGGGTTGGCCGCCTGGTGCACCGCGGCCGCTTCCTGCATCAGCGGCTCGTCGAGCGCGAGCCGCCCGGCGGTGTCGAGGATGACCGCGTCATAGCCTTCGCGCCTGGCCTGTTCCATGGCGCGCCTGGCGATCGCCACCGGCTTCTCGCCCGCCACCACGGGAAGACAGGCGACGCCGATCTGCTTCGCCAGCACCGCCAGCTGCTCCTGCGCCGCCGGCCTTGCCACGTCGAGCGAGGCCAGCATCACCTTCTTCTTCTCGCGTTCCTTCAAAAGCCGCGCGAGCTTGGCGGCGCTGGTGGTCTTGCCCGAGCCTTGCAGCCCCACCATCATCAGCGCCACCGGCGGCACGGCGTTGAAATTGAGCGTGGCGTCGCCTTTGAGGGTTTCGACCAGGTGGTCGTGCACGATCTTCACCACCATCTGCCCCGGCGTCACCGAGCGCACGACATTCTCGCCCACCGCCTTGGCGCGCACCGAGGCGACGAAATCCTTCACGACGGGTAGGGCTACATCAGCTTCAATGAGCGCCACGCGAATCTCGCGCAAGGCGGCATCGACATCGGCCTCGCCGAGCGCGCCCTTGCGCTTCAAGCGGTCGAAGATGTCGCCCAGGCGGAAACTCAGACTCTCGAACAAAAGGACTCCTGTCGCAGCGCAAAAGCAGAACGGGCCAGCGCGCGACACTCGCGGACTGGCCTGCCCCCTTGGGGGCGGAAGGGCGTTAATCCCTTGAAACGGGGCGGAAGTTAAGGTCCGGGGCGGTTCCTGTCAACCGCGCAACCTTTGCCTTAATCCCGCCATCACAAGATCACCGCTTTGCCGTGGAACTCAAGGGGGGAGGGCGGCGTTGTTCTGGCGCGGGTTCCGATCCCGGACCCGCCAACCTAGAGGATGTTCCAACCCCATGCGTCACTCTCTCACCACTCGGGCCGCCATGGCGGCTTTCGTGCTCGCCTTCGCCGCTCTGCCGGCGCTGGCCGATTCCATGACTCCCGCCGCGCCCACCCCGGCCTCGGGCATCCATGCCTCGGCCACCACCCCGGCGGCCAAGACCAAGGTCCAGAAGGTCCACAAGGTCGCGCAGAAGAAGGTCCCGGCGCAGCAGCAGGCCAAGCAGCCGGCGGCTTCCGGCTCCTCCACGGCGGCTAGCGTCAACGGCAACGCGACCGTCAATCATTGATCACTGGCATCGATCGCCGGCACTGATCGCCGGAATTTCGTCGCCTGACTAAAGATTATGAATGAAACGAGGGGCGGGGCCCGGAAAGGCTCCGCCCCTTAGCTTTGTTTACAGCATGGCGGGGGATGCCTATATCCCTGCCAATGCCCTCAACGCCCTTCATCAAGATGCACGGCCTCGGCAACGACTTCGTCGTGCTCGACGCCCGCCTTCACGACATCCGGCTCGACGACCGGCAAGCCGCCGCGATAGCCGCGCGCCACACCGGTATCGGCTGCGACCAGCTCATCGTCATCGAAAAACCGCGCGATAAAAGCGCCGAGGCGTTTCTGCGCATCCGTAACGCCGATGGCGGCGAGGTCGAGGCCTGCGGCAACGCCGCGCGTTGCTTGGGATATCTGCTGATGCGCGAAAGCGGCCGGGATACGGTGACGCTCGAAACCGCCGCCGGATTGATCGAAGCGCGCAACGCGGGCAAGGACCGGGTCGCGGTCGATATGGGCAAGCCGCGCTGGTCCTGGCGCGACATTCCACTTTCGCGCGACTGCGACACCGATCATCTGCCGCTGTCGCTCGGCTCCTTATCCGACGCCGCCGCCACCAGCATGGGCAATCCGCATGCGACGTTTTTCGTGAAGGATGTCATGGCGGTCGACCTCGCCGATCTCGGGCCGGCCTTGGAGCATGATCCGCTCTTCCCGAAGCGCGCCAATATCGGCGTGGCGCAGGTGATCGCGCCCACGCGGATCCGGCTCAGGGTGTGGGAGCGCGGCGCCGGATTGACCCCCGCCTGCGGCACCGGCGCCTGCGCCGCGCTGGTGGCGGCGCATCGCCGCGGCCTCGCCGCGCGCCGGGCCGAGATCGTCGCCGACGGCGGTTCGCTTGCGATCGAATGGCGCGCCGACGATCACGTGCTGATGACCGGCCCGGTGGCGGTGAGCTTCACCGGCGCGATCGACCCTTCGCTGTTGCCGGGGTAAGCCGCATGGCCGGGCTCGAGATACTCACCTTCGGCTGCCGTCTGAACGCCTTCGAGTCCGAGGTGATGCGCGGCCACGCGGCGGCATCCGGGCTCGAGGACGCGGTGATCGTCAACACCTGCGCCGTCACGGCCGAGGCCGAGAGCCAGGCGCGCCAGGCCATCCGCCGCGCCCGGCGCGAGCGCCCTCATGCGCGCATCATCGTCACCGGCTGCGCCGCGCAGATCGACCCCGAACGTTACGCCGCGATGGACGAAGTCGACCGGGTGCTGGGCAATGCGGAGAAGATGAAAGCCGAAAGCTGGATCGGCCCGCGCGCGCGCGTCGAGGTGGGCGACATCATGCGGCTCAGGAAAACCGCCGCGCATCTGGTCGATGGGTTCGGCACCCAGGCCCGCGCATTTCTCGAAGTACAGCAAGGCTGCGACCATCGCTGCACCTTCTGCGTCATTCCTTTCGGCCGGGGGCCCAGCCGCTCGGTGCCGGCGGGCGATGCCGTCTCATCCGCGCGCGCCTTGGTGGAGAAGGGCTACCGTGAATTGGTGCTCACCGGCGTCGATCTGACCTCTTATGGCGCCGATCTGCCGGGCAAGCCGCCGCTCGGCAGTCTCGTTCGCCGGATTCTGACTCTGGTGCCGGAATTGGAACGCCTGCGGCTTTCCTCGCTCGACCCGGATGCCATCGACGCGGAATTGTGGCGGCTCATCGCCGAAGAGCCGCGGCTGATGCCGCATCTCCATCTCTCGATCCAGGCCGGCGACGATCTGGTGTTAAAGCGCATGAAGCGCCGCCATTCGCGAAGCACGGCGCTCGCCGCCTGCAAGCGCGCCCGCGAGCTTCGCCCCGGCGTGGCGCTGGGCGCCGATCTTATCGCAGGCTTCCCGACCGAGAGCGATGCCATGTTCCGCAACACGCTCGAATTCATCGGCGAGGCGGGCCTCGATTATCTCCACGTCTTCCCCTTCAGCGCGCGGGCGCGGACCCCGGCATCGCGCATGCCGTCCTTGCCGCCCGGGCTGGTGAAGGAACGGGCGGCGTTGTTGCGCGCGGCCGGATCGCGCGCGCTCGCGCACTCGCTCGCCTCGCGCGTGGGGTCGCCGGCCTCGGTGCTGGTGGAGCAGCCGGGCTTCGGGCACAGCGAGCATTTCGCGCCGGTGGCCTTTGCGGGCAACGGATCGCGCGGCGAGATCCTGCGCGTCCGGCTCACCGGCTCGGCGCATAACCGGCTTTTCGGCCACGCGGCATGAACGGCAGACTCTTCGCCCGGCTCAAATCCGGCCTCGCGCGTTCCTCGCGCAACTTGACCGACGGCATCTCCGGCGTTTTGACCAAGCGCAAGCTCGACCGGGATACCCTCGACGGGCTTGAAGAGCTGTTGATCGCTGCCGATCTTGGCACCGGCCTTGCGTCGCAAGTGACCGAACGTTTGCGCCAGACCCGGCTCGACAAAGAAGCGACCGGCGAGGACGTGCGCGCGGTGCTGGCCGAGGAAATCGCCCGTTCGCTGGCGCCGGTGGAGGGACATTTCCTCCTCGGGACCGCCCGGCCCTTCGTCGTGCTGGTGGTCGGCGTCAATGGCGGCGGCAAGACCACCACTATCGGCAAGCTCGCCAAGCGCTTTACTGGCGAGGGCAAATCGGTCGTGCTCGCCGCCTGTGACACCTTCAGGGCCGCGGCGGTGGAACAGCTCAAAATCTGGGGCGAGCGCGCGGGCGCGAATGTCGTGGCGCGCGACGCCGGATCGGACCCGGCGGGGTTGGCCTTCGACGCGCTGGCCTTGGCGAAGAAACAGAACGCCGATGTGCTGCTGATCGACACCGCCGGGCGGCTCCACAACAAGGCGACATTGATGGAGGAGTTGCAGAAGATTCTCCGCGTGATGAAAAAGGCCGATGCGGAGGCGCCCCACGCCGTGCTGCTGGTGCTGGACGCCACGGTCGGCCAGAACGCGCTGGCGCAAGCCGAAACCTTCCGCGACATGATCGGCGTGACAGGATTGGCCATGACCAAGCTCGACGGCACGGCCAAGGGCGGCGTGCTGGTGCCCTTGGCCGAGAAATTCAAGCTGCCGGTTTATTTCATCGGAGTCGGCGAGAAAGAGGACGATCTGCGGCCCTTCATCGCCAAGGATTTCGCGCGGAGCCTGGCCGGGCTCGACTAGGAACTGGCATTGTCCAATATCACCGCCGGGTGCAACGCCGTGCGCGCCGTGCCGTCTTCGATCTGGCAGCGGCAGCTCGTGCCCGGCGCGGCCAGGATCGTGTCCGGGGCCGCCGCGCGCATCTTGGGCAGCACGCCGATCTCGCCGATCTTCACCGACATGTCGTAATGCTCGGCTTCGTAGCCGAAAGCTCCGGCCATGCCGCAACAGGTCGAATCGAAAGTCTCGACCTCGAGGCCGGGGATTAGTCTCAGCGCCGCCGCGCTCGCGCCCGCGATCCCAAACGCTTTCTGGTGGCAATGGGTGTGCAACACCGCCTTGGCCTTGAGCAGCTTGAAAGCGAGATTGAACCGCCCGGCTGCTTTCTCCGCCGCGATGAATTCCTCGAACAGCACGGCCTGCTTGGCGAGCGCCTTCGCATCCTCGCCCGGGATCAGTCCGGGGAATTCGTCGCGCAAGGTCAAAAGACAGGAGGGCTCCAGCCCGATGACCGGCACGCCGCGATCGACGAAGGGTTTCAACACCGCGATGGTGCGCAACGCCTCTTCCTTCGCCTGCTCGATCAATCCCACCGACAGGAAGGTGCGGCCGCAGCATAAAGGCCGCATGGCCGAAGCCGGAATGCCCGGCGGCAGCAGGTTCACCACCCGGTAGCCCGCGCGGTCCAGCACGCGCCAGGCGGCGCGCGCATTCTCGGGCTCGAACCAGCGGTTGAAGGTGTCGGCGAACAGCACCACCTCGCGCCCCGCGCCTGCGCCCGCCGCGTCTTGATAGGGCTGCTTGTGCCAGCGCGGCAGCTTGCGCCGGGCCGAGAAGCCCGTGAGTTTTTCGCTCAAGCTCGCCAGGCCCGGCACGCGGTCGCGCAGATTGAGCAATCCCCGCAGCCGCGACGCCAGGGGCGCGTAGCGCGGCAGATAGGCGATCATTTCCTCGCGCAGGCTCGGAACGTGGCGCTTGCGCCATTGATGCAGGAACTCGATCTTCATCCGCGCCATGTCGACGCCGGTCGGGCATTCGCGCTTGCAGCCCTTGCAAGAGATGCACAGCTCCATGGTCTCGCGCATCGCCTCGGAGGCAAGCGCATCCGGCCCCAATTGCCCCGAGATCGCCAGGCGCAGGCTGTTGGCGCGGCCGCGCGTCAGATGCTGTTCGTCCCCCGTCGCCCGGTAGGAAGGGCACATCACGCCCACGTCCCATTTGCGGCAGGCGCCGTTGTTGTTGCACATCTCGACCGCGCCGCCGAAGCCGCCCCATTCCGACCAGTCGAGCGCGGTGTCGAGTTTTTCCGTCCGGTAGCCCGGCTTGAAGCGGAACAAGGAGCGGTCGTCCATCTTGGAGGGGCGCACGATCTTGCCGGGGTTCATCATCCCCAACGGGTCGAAATCGTCCTTCACCTCCTCGAAGGCGCGGATGATTTCCTTCCCGTACATGGGCTCGTGGAATTCCGAGCGCACCAGCCCGTCGCCATGCTCGCCCGAATGCGAGCCCTTGTATTCGCGCACCATGGCGAAGGCCTCTTCGGCGATGGCGCGCATCTTCTTGACCTCGATCTCCTGTTTCAGGTTGAGGATCGGGCGCACATGCAAACAGCCGACCGAGGCGTGGGCATACCAGGTGCCGGTGGTGCCGTGTTTCGCGAACACCTCGGTGAGGCGCGCGGTGTATTCCGCCAGGTCCTCCAGCGGCACGGCGCAATCCTCGATGAAGGAGATCGGTTTGCCGTCGCCCTTCATCGACATCATGATGTTGAGGCCTTCCTTGCGCACGTCCCACACCGCGCTCTGGAAGGCGTTGTCGGTCGCCTCGACCACGGCACCCGGCAGTCCCAGCTCGCCCATCAGCTCGACCAGTTGTTTCAGGCGCCGCTCGTTCTCCGCCTTGTCCTCGCCGGCGAATTCGACCAGTAACAGCGCGTCGGGTAGGCCTTGCACAAATTTCTCGACCGTGGCGCGGAACATAGGGATCGCGCGCGACAGCTCGATCATGGTGCGGTCGACCAGCTCGACCGCGGTCGGTTTCAATTCCACGATCGCCTTGGTGGCTTGCATCGCCTGGTGGAAGCTCGGGAAATGGCAGATGCCGAGCACGCGGTGCGGCGGGATCGGCTGGAGGTCGAGTTCGATCTCGTTGAAGAAGGCGAGCGTGCCCTCCGATCCCACCAGCAGATGCGCCATGTTGTGGCCTTCATCCGCGATCATGTCGATGTTGTAGCCGCCCACCTTGCGCAGCAGTTTCGGAAAACGCTTGCCGATTTCGGCGGCTTCGCGACGGTGCAGGTCGCGCATGTGGCGCACCAGATCGCGGTAGCGTTCGGGCATGGCGCGGCCCTCGCTATCGGCTCCGAAGTTTCCCGGCACCTCGCCGAACACCGCCGCCGTGCCGTCGGACAGGAGCGCGTCGATGCCGCGCACATTGTGCACCATGTTGCCGTAGCGCAGCGAGCGCGCGCCGCAGGAATTATTGGCGGTCATGCCGCCGATGGTGGCGCGGTCCGCGGTCGAGACATCGACCGGGAAGAACAGGCCCTTCGCCTTGAGCTGGCGATTGAGCTGCTCCAGTACCAGCCCGGGCTGGACCCGCGCGCGGCGCGTTGAAGCGTCGATCGCCACGACCTGGTTCATGTATTTGCTGCAATCGAGCACCAGGGCCCGGCCCACCGCCTGGCCGCATTGCGAGGTGCCGCCGCCGCGCGGCAGCAACGCCACCCCTTCCTCGCGCGCGATTTCGAGCGCCGCCGCCACATCCTCGCGGTCGCGCGGCACCGCCACGCCCACCGGCTCGATCTGGTAGAGCGAGGCGTCCGTGCTGTAGCGACCGCGCGAGAAGCCGTCGAACAGCACCTCGCCCTTGAGCGCGCGCCTCAGCCTGGTTTCGAGCCGCGTTTCCGGTCCCGCTTTCGCCATGGGGAAGATTAGACGGGAAGGCGCGCCAAAACGCCAGATGCCGTGAAAAGCCTTTTGCCGCCAAAAGGCTTTTGCTCCCGCCGGGGCCGTGCTTTACCTTCCTTCCATGCCCATCATCGGCACCCTCACCGAACTCTATCGCGCCCAAGGCATCGAGATTTCGACCGGCTTGCCGCCGCATCGCTATGACGGTTACGTCGGCGCCACCTTCACCTGGTACTTCAAGGACGGCAAAAGCCTCACCAATGGCCTCGGCATCGCCATGCAGGAGGTCTATCTGCTCGAGCATTTGCTGGCGGCCTACCGGCCCAAGCGCGCATTGGTGATCGGCAACGCGCTGGGCTGGAGCACGCTCGCCATCGCCGCGCTTTTGGGCGACGGCCGCGTCGTCGCGCTCGACGCCGGCACCGACGAGAACAGCCTGTACGGCATCGACCTCACCAACCGCATCGCCGTCGCGGGCAAATTGCCGGCGCGCGTGGTCAAGGGCGTCTCGCCGCAGGATGTGGCCTCGGTGGTCGACCGCGAACTCGGCGGCCCGGTCGACTTCGCCTTCATCGACGGAATGCACACCAGCGCGCAAATCGTGCTCGATTACCAGGCGGTGCGCGCCAAGGCGGCGCCCGGCGCGGCCTATCTCTTCCACGACGTGTGCGAATTCGGTCTCGAGCCCGGCTTGGCCGAGATCGAGAAACTTTCCGGCCTCAAGGCGCGGATGTTGTGGGCCACGCCATCGGGCATGGCGCTGTTATGCGATCCCGCCCGCCACCCCGGCCTGATGGATGTTTCGGCGGCCTTCGCGCCCCCGCCACGGGCGATCGCCGCCATCGAGCAGGCCGCCTGGAACCACCGCCACCGCAATCTCGCGCGCTGGCGGCGAAGTTTCAACAAACGCATCCATAAAATGCGCGGACTTGCTGGCGGGTCTTCATCCGTTTAGGCTGAGAGATAAGCAAGTAAGAAAGCACAGGGGAGGGAGACTGCGATGAACGGCCAAGGGAAAAGACCCGGCAAGAGCCGGTGGTTCGTGCTGTTCCTGATCAGCCTGATGTACCTCATCACCTATCTCGATCGGGTCAACATCTCCACCGCGGCGCCCGTCATCAGCCAAGAATTCGGTTTCGACAAGATCACGATGGGCGCGATTTTCAGCGCCTTCGTCTGGAGCTACGCCCTCTTCCAGATACCGGGTGGCTGGATGGGCGACCGGTTCGGCCCGCGCCGCGTGTTGACGGCCATCGTCACCTATTGGTCCGCCATGACGGCCTTGACGTCCGTCGCTACCGGGGCGCTTTCGTTCATCGCGATTCGTTTTCTCTTCGGCGTGGGTGAGGGCGGCGCGTTTCCGGTCGCAACTCGTTCCATGCAGCTTTGGTTTCCGCGTCAGGAACGCGGCCTCGTGCAAGGCGTCTCCCACAGCGCGAGCCGCATCGGCGCGGCCATAGCGCCGCCGATCGTGGTGGCGATCATGACGACGCTCGGGTGGCGATGGGTGTTTTATATTTGCGGCGGGATCGGCGTTCTCTGGTCCGTGCTGTGGTACTTCACATATCGCAACATGCCGGAAGAGCAAGATTCCGTGAGCCGTGAGGAGCTCGCCTATATCCGCGGCGTCGACGAGAAAGGCAACATCAAGCCGGCGCAGATCGAAAAGACCGCGACGGTGCCGTGGGGGATCCTGTTTCGATCCCCCAACATGTGGGCCATCATGTGCGCCTACTTCACATACGTTTATTGCCTGTGGATATTCCTGAGCTGGCTGCCGTCATACCTTTACGACTATCGGCATTTCACGCTCATCAAGGTCGGCTTTCTCGCGTCATTGCCGCTCTGGGCGGGCGTCGTCGGCGACACCGTGGGCGGCGTGGCGACGGACTGGCTGCTGGTGAAGACCGGGAACACCAAGCTCGCGCATCGGGCGGTCGCGATCACCGGCATGCTAGGTTGCGCGGCGTTCATCGTGCCGGCCGCGGTGACGGAAAACGCCTATACCGCCATCTCCTGCCTGACGATCGCCATGTTTTTTCTGGAATGCACCATCGGTCCGTCCTGGGCCGTGCCCATGCATGTGGGCGGGAAATATTCGGGCACCGTGTCGGGGGTGATGAACATGGCCGGGAATATCGGCGGCGCGCTGTCGCCGCTGGTCTTCGGCGTTCTGGTCCAGGTCGGTTCCTGGGTTGCGCCCTTTGTCGTGGCGGCGGGATTGCTGGTCTTCGGCGCGGCGGTGTGGGCGTTCTGGCTCGATCCCGAAGTCTCGGTGCTCGAGAAGCGGATAACCTAGAACCTAAGCGCAGGCCGCGGGGACGATGCCCACCGCCGGCGGTGCCGGTGGATTATTTCTGCTGCTAGAGTGTCGCATCCCGGAGTCGGCACTTGCGGCCGGAGGCCTAATCTGGGCACATATCCCGCTTCTCACAAGGGAGTAGAATGATTATGGCGTTCCGCAGCGGCAGACATTCCTTGCAAATTCCCGGTCCCACCAATCTGCCGGACCGTGTGCTGCGCGCCATGGACCAGCCGCTCATCGACCATCGCGGCCCGGATTTCCCGCCTCTCAGCAAGGCGGTGATGGCGGGCCTGAAGCGCGTGTTCAAATGCACCGGCCCGGTCGTGATCTATCCCGCCTCGGGCACCGGCGCCTGGGAAGCGGCGATCCTCAACACGCTGTCGCCCGGCGACAAGGTGCTGGCTTTCGAGACCGGGCAATTCGCCACGCTGTGGCGCAACATGGCGCAGCGCCACGGCATCGAGGTCGATCTGCTGCCGGGCGATTGGCGCCATCCCGCCGATCCCGCCCAGTGCGAGGCCAAGCTCGTCGCCGACAAATCCCACGCCATCAAGGCGGTGCTGGTCCTGCAAAGCGAGACCTCGACGGGCGTCGCCAGCGACATCCCCGCGTTGCGCAAGGCGATTGACCGCGCCAAGCATCCGGCGCTGCTGCTGGTCGATACCATCTCCTCGCTCGCCTCGATGGATTTCCGCCACGATGAGTGGGGCGTCGATGTCACCGTCGGCGGTTCGCAGAAAGGATTGCTGCTGCCGCCGGGCATGAGCTTCAACGTCATCTCCAAAAAGGCGCTCGAGGCCTACAAGAAATCGAAATTGCCCAAGGCCTATTTCGACTGGCAGCCGATACTCGACGCCAATGAGCAGGGCTTCTTTCCCTACACCCCGCCGACCTTGATGTTCTACGGCTTGAAGGAAAGCCTCGCCATGCTCGAGGAGGAAGGGCTCGACAACGTCTTCGCCCGCCACGACCGGCTGGCCGAGGCGACGCGCCGCTGTGTGCGCGCCTGGGGGCTCGAGATCCAATGCGACGATCCGAAGGCCTATACCAGCACGCTGACCGCCATCCGCGTGCCCGACGGCGTCAACGCCGACGATGTCCGCAAGGCGATTTTCGACCGCTTCGACATCTCGCTGGGCGCCGGTCTCGGCAAGGTCCTGGGCAAGGTGTTTCGCATCGGCCATCTCGGCTCCTTCAACGAAACCATGTTGATGGGTACGCTGGCCGGCGTCGAAATGGGTCTGGCGGTTGCCGGGGTCAAACACAAACGTGGCGGCGTCGACGCGGCGATGGAATATCTCTCGGGCAATGCCTTGGGCTCAACGGCAACGCCCCTAGCGGCGGCGGCGCGCCGCTAAAGCGCGGGAAAAATGTCCGCCGAGCGCCTCGCCGCACTTCTGATCGGCGCGCGCATCAGCGGCCGCCGCATCATCAGCCTGGCGCCCGAGCTGTGCCCCCGCGGGGAGGACGACGCCTATCAAGTACAGGAGCTGGTGGCGGCCAAGCTCGGCGTGAAGGTGTCCGGCTGGAAGGTAGGATCTCCCGGTCCCAAATCGCCGCCGTCTTGCGCGCCGCTTTTCGCCGGTCATGTGGTGAAAAGCCCGGCGCATCTGCTTGCCTCGCGCACCGGCTTGAACGGCGTCGAGGCCGAAATCGCGCTGCGTCTCGGCCATGACCTGCCGGCGCGCGACCGGCCCTATGGCGAGGACGAAGCGTGGGACGCAGTCGAAAGTCTCCATCCCGCGATCGAATTTCTCGATACCCGTTTCGTCGACCGCAAGGCGGTGCCGGAGCTGGCGCTACTGGCCGACAATCTTTCGAATGGCGGGTTCTGTTACGGGCCGCCAGCGGCGGATTGGCGCACGCTCGATCTCCTGAAGCCCGAGGCGAGCCTGTTGATCGGCGGGCGCGAGGCGGCCCATGCCGTGGGCGGCAATCCCGCCGGCCACCCGAAGCGGCTCCTCGCCTGGCTCGCCAATCATGCCGCCAAGCGCGGACGCATGTTGAAAGCGGGCGATTATGTCACCACCGGCTCGCATACCGGCCTGATCATCGCACCGCCCGGCGCCCCGGTGGTCGCGCGCTTCGCCGGCATCGGCGAATCGCAACTCACCCTGGCGGCCGCCTGATCGGGGTTTTCCCCAGATTTTTCAATACGGTAACTCTTTATTAACCATGATTTACCAGTATTCATCCCGCTTGATGCGGGGTTAACCCGCGCCGATACTGAAGGACGCCAATCGTGCGGGACTTTTCCGTTCTGACATCGGAGTCCGGGGTGAAGCTCCAGACCGTCGCCATCGTTGACGACCGCGTGACCAATCTGAAGATTCTGGAACGGCTCGCCCGCTCGCTCGAAGGCGTTGAGGTCAACACCTATGACCGGCCGCAAAGCGCGCTCGACGCGTTCGCGCAAGCGCCGCCCGATCTGGTCATCACCGATTTCAACATGCCGGAGCTCGACGGTGCGGCCTTCATTCGCCACATCCGCGAGATCGCGGCTTGCGTCGACGTGCCGGTGATCGTCATCACCGCCTACGAGGACCGCGATCTGCGTTATCAGGCGCTCGAGGCCGGCGCCACCGACTATCTGCTCAGCCCGGTCGATCATCACGAATTCCGCGTGCGCTCGCGCAACCTCTTGACGTTGCGCCGCCAGCAATTGCTGCTGAAAGCGCGCGCCTCCTCGCTCGAGGAACGCATCGTCGAGGAATCGCGCCGCCACCAGGATGCGCTTCGGGAAAGCCACGAGCTGCTGTTGCGCGTCATCGACGCCGTGCCGATGGCGGTGGTCGCCACCGACCGCGACGGCCGCTATGTCTTCGTCAACGACTGGTTCGCGCGCAGCGTCGGCAAGAGGGCGGCTACGATCATCGGCCAGACGCCGGATGCAGTGAGCAACGATCAGCGCGCCCGCGAGGAAACCGCGCGCGACCGCCGCATCATCGGCGGATTGGAGCAGCCCGGCTCCAACGAGGAAACCGTCAAGACGCCCAAGGGTGAGGAGCGCGTGCTGCTCACCACCAAGGCGCTGTTGAAGGATCAGGCCGGAAGACCGATGCTGGTGGTCACCGTTGCGCTCGACATCACCGAGCGGAAAGAGGCCGAGCTGACTTTGGTCGCCGCCAAGGAAGAGGCCGAACTCGCCAGCCGCAGCAAATCCGAATTCCTCGCCAATATGAGCCACGAATTGCGCACGCCCTTGAACGCCATCATCGGCTTCTCCCAGGTGATGGCCGACGAGGTGATGGGTCCCATGGGCAGCCCGCGCTACACGGGCTATGCGCGCGACATCTGCGCGTCGGCCCAGCATCTTCTCGGCATCATCAGCGACATTCTCGACGTCTCCAAGCTCGAGGCCGGCAAGGTCGAACTCGACGAGGAAGAAGCCGAAATTCCGCAGATCGTGCGCGACGTGATGCAGCTGGTCGCCGAGCGCGCCCGCGCCCTCGATATCACCATCGATACCGATATCGCGCCCCGGTTGCCGCGCTACCGCGTCGACAGCTTGAAGCTCAAGCAGGTGCTGCTCAATCTCATCACCAACGCCATCAAGTTCAGCCATCCTGGCGGGCATGTCGAGTTCTCCGCCCGTCTGGCCAAGAATGGGCTCGAAATCGCCGTATCCGATCACGGCATCGGTATGGACAAGATGGAGATCGAGACCGCGGTCACTCGCTTCGGCCAGGTCGCCAGCACCTGGAGCCGCCGCCATGCCGGCACAGGGCTGGGCCTGCCGCTCGCCATCGGACTGGTCGAGCTGCATGGCGGGCGCCTGACGATCGAAAGCGAGAAGGATGCCGGCACCACCGTGCGGGTTTTCTTGCCGGTCGAACGCGCCTTGCCGTCCCCCGCCACAGCCACCGCCTGAGGGCCCGAGTTGCTCGCTTCCGGAGCCGAACTCGAATCCCCGCCTAAGGTGGATTTTTCCCCGTCTTGGGGTCAGAATCCTTCTAACCCGCCCGGCGATTCGCATCGCCGCCAACGGGCGGGGGAGGGTCCGTTGACGAGCGCCGAATGACCGAACGGCAAGAGGCATCGAGCCCGCCGGGAGCCCGCCGTGTCGGGCGCCAGGCGCGCGTTACCGCTTTGGCGTTGGCGCTTTATGCCGTGCTGGCGCCACTGGTGGTGGCCGGCATCGGCGCCTTCAAGCTGGGGCCCGCGCTCGATCCTCTTCTGGGCCTGCTCGCTCTGGCGCTATGTCTCGCCGGGCCGGCGCTCGCTTTTGTCATCGTCACGTTGAAGGGCCTCGGGCCGATCGCCGCCGAACTGGGCGCCCGCTCGGGCGGCGAAGCGCAACAGGCGATCATCCGCGTCTTCTTCACCGGCGTTGTGCTGCTCTATTTGGCGGCGCTCGCCGCCCTCGGCGTCGGCGGCGATCTGCTGTTGCCGCTGCTGGCGGTAGACGTACCAGGCATGCTCTGCGCCTGGCTGCTGTTCGTGCACATGATGGCGGTGCCGCACGTGGTGACGTTGCGCCGCGCCGCCGCGCTGGTAAGCGACGTCGCCTTCGTCTCGGTCTTCCTCCATGTCGGCGACGGGTATGCGGCGCCGTGGTTCCCGATCTATCTCTGGGTGATCTTCGGCTTCGGCTTCCGCTTCGGGCTCCGGGCGCTGGCCGCTTCGGCCGTGCTCTCGATCCTCGGCTTCGGCGCAGTGGTGATCTCGACGCCCTATTGGCAAAGCCGCCCGGCCGAGGCCGCCGGTGTCTATGTCGCGCTGGCGTTGCTGCCGAGCTACGCCGCCACGCTGGTGCGCCGCCTCACCGCCGCCAAGGCCGCGGCCGAGGAAGCCAACGCCGCCAAGAGCCGCTTCCTCGCCATCATGAGCCACGAGCTCCGGACGCCGCTCAACAGCTTCATCGGCATGGGCGCGTTGTTCGCCCGCACCAATCTCGACGCCGAACAGCGCGACATGCTTGCCACCATGCGTTTCTCCGCCCAGACCCTGCTGGGCCTGATCAACGACCTGCTCGATCTGTCGAAACTCGAAGCCGGCAAATTGAAGCCCGCGATCGAGAGCTTCGCGCTGCATGAGCTGCTGGGCAGCGTCGTGGCCTTATTGAAGCCCCAGGCCGAGGCCAAGAATCTCGCACTGACCCTCGCCGTCGATCCGCGCCTGCCGCCGGTTTATCGCGGGCTGCCGCTGCAATTGCGCCAGGTGCTGGTGAATCTGGTCGCCAACGCCATCAAATTCACAGCGCGCGGGCGGATATCGCTAACCGCCTCTTATCTCGGTCCGGAAGACGCCAAGCTGCGCCTGGCGCTTGCCGTCAAGGACGAGGGCGTCGGCATCCCGCCCGAGGCGCAAACCCGCATCTTCGAGGTCTTCGCCCAGGCCGACGAGACCGTGACAAGGCGCTTCGGCGGCACCGGGCTGGGGTTGGCGATCTGCAAGCAACTGGTCGAGCTCATGGGCGGAACCATCTCGGTTTCGAGCGAGGCTGGGCGCGGCAGCACCTTCACCGTCGAGCTGGCGCTCGAGCCCGACGCCGCCGGATTCGCCCGCCCGCCCGATCTCGCCGGCCGCAACCTCGCGCTGATCTCGCCGGATAGCGAATTCGCGGCATCGCTGCAGGCGCGCATCCGCGCCTGGCGCGGCGATCTCCGCTGGTACGCCGAGGGTGAGGCGGCCCTGGCCGATCTCGCCGGGAAAAAAGGTAGCGTCAATCCCGCGGTGGTGCTGCTCGACGGCCGCGACAATCCACTGGCCGCACTGTCGCTCGCCCATCGCCTCGGCAACGCTTCGTCCGAGGAGCATCAGATCCTGTTCATCGCCGGGCCGCGCGGCAGCGACGCGGTCGCGAGGCTGGGCGTGGCGCAACTGACAGCGGTGATCGAAGCGCCGGTAAGCGAGGCGCAGCTGGCGAGCGCTCTTCTCAGCATGCTAGCGAGCGACCCGCGCGCCCATGGCGTCGAGACTTTGTCCCTAAACCAGCCGATGACGGAGTCGGCCCCATTGCCCGCCTCATATCCCGCCGCGTCCGCCCGTCCGGCGCCGGTTCAACCGCAATCCCCTGGGCCGCAGTCCCCGGCGCCCGCCCCGGCCGCGCGCGCGCTCAAGGTGCTGGTGGCCGACGACAACGCCGCCAATTGCAAGATACTGAAGAAAATCCTGGAAATGGCCGGCCACCAGGTCGAGGTGGTGAGCGATGGCGAGGAGGCGCTGGCCGCGCTCGAACGCGTGCGTTTCGATCTGGCGCTCCTGGACATCAACATGCCCGACGTCACCGGCTACGAGGTGGCGAAGCTCTATCGCATGGGCCATGTCGGCGAATGGCGGCTGCCGATCGTGGCATTGACGGCCGATGTTACCTCGGAAACCGAGCGGCTTTGCCGCGAAGCCGGCATGGATGCGGTGCTGACCAAGCCGATGGAGCCCGCTCAATTGCTCAACGCCATCAACGAAATCCATGGCCGGGCGGCCTTGACCGACCGCCGCCCGCTGCTCGCTCCCCAGGTGGTGACGCCGATCTCGGCCCATCCGCGCTTCGTGCCCGATCAGGGCGCGGTGATTGACGAGCGCACCTTCGAGGCGCTCCGCACATTGGGCGGCAATGATTTCGTGGCCGAGGTGGTGGAAACCTTCCGCAAGGATGCGCGCCGCCTGATCGATCACTTGAAACAGGCGGTGGAGAAGGCCGATTTGCGGGATTTCCGCGACGTGACCCATTCGCTCCGGAGCGGCGCCGCCAATGTCGGCGCGGTGCGGCTGTGTGAAACCCTCACGTCGATGCGGGATGTCACCGCCAAGGATCTGTCCCAGACCGGCACGGCCTATTTCGACAAGATCGTCGGTGAATTCACCCGGCTCGATACCAGCCTGGAGCAATTGACCCGCACCCAAGGACGCGGGTGAGGGGCGGCGCGGCCGAGGCCGTTTAGGCTCGGGCGCGGCGCTCCTGCGCCGTCACCAGCCGCTCCATGCGCTTCAAATCGCTGTCATCGAGCTTGAAGGCGGCCTCGACCCAGAGATCGGCGATTCGCGTCATTTCCTCGAAGGTCACCGGGTTGACCAGGCGGCGGGCGCGGTACATGGCGCGCTGCGCGGCGTAACGGCGCTCGCGCCGGCCGATGAAATCGTAGAAGGTCTGTAAACCCTGGCCGTTCGGCGCCAGCACGTCGACCACGCCCAGCGCGTGCAATTGCTCGGCGCTGTAGATCTCGCCGCTCATGATGATTCGCTCGGCGATACCGGGGGCGATGCGGCGCGTCAGAAAGCTGTAGGCCCCCATGCCGGGGAAGAGATTGAACAGGATTTCGGGCAGGCCGAACTTGGCGCCGCGCTCGGCGATGATCAGATTTGAGCTGAGCGCCGCCTCGAAGCCGCCGCCCAGCGCGTCGCCCTGGATCAGCGCGACCGAGATCACCGGCAGATCGAAGCCCAGGCCGGTGGCGTTGGTGAAGCCCACCTCGCAGCAGGTATGGGCGTAGCGGCGCAGAGCCGCGCGGTCGCGGTTGCGGATGAGAGAAGCGAACAGCTCGAGATCGCCGCCCAGATTCCATACGCCCTTGGCGCGCGAGCCTAGAACCATGTAACGCAACGGCGGCTCGCCGACGACGCGGTCGCCGAACAATCCGCGCATCAGGCGCTGGATCGCCTGGGCTTCGCGCAACAAGTCCGGCGTGAAACAGGGCCGGCCGGCGAATTTGAAGTAGCAGAAGAGGATCTTCTTTTCCGGATCGTATTCGAGATCGAATTGGGAGAATTTCTGTCCGCCTACCGCCACCTCGACCGCGTCGGGGAGCCGCGCGAATTCCGCGCCGGCGTCGCCGGGCGAGGGCGCTTTGCGCGCCGGGTCTAAAAGCTGCGATACCGTCTTCATGATGGTTCCCCCTCGAACCGCCGGATAAGCCGCCCCACGCGAAAGCGGTGGCATGGTTAAAATGAATTAATTGTCTATATAAATCAAGGAGTTTTTAACCACTCTTTAAGTTGTTAATGAACTATCCCTGGTAGGTCATCCGCCAATCGACGCTAGGAATAAGCCTTCGCGATTCGTGGCGGCAGCGCCAAGGGGTTGCGGCGCGCGCGCGCGGCATGGGAGAGAAGGGCGATGGATGCCCTCGACGCCCTGCTATCGCGCCGCAGTCCCGCTCAGTTGAAGGACCCGCCGCCCGGCGATGCGGCGCTCAAATCGATTCTCAGCGCCGCCATGCGCGCGCCCGATCACGGCAAGCTCCGGCCGTGGCGGTTCCTCGTGCTGCGGGGAGATGCCCGCGTGCGGTTCGGCGCGTTGATGGCGGAATCCTTGAAGCGCCGCGATCCCACCGCGACGCCACCGCTTCTGGAGAAGGAGCGGGCCAAGCCGTTGCGCGCGCCGCTTATCGTCGTGGTCGCGGCCGAAATCATCGAAGGCCACAAGATCCCGGCGGTGGAACAGCTGCTGGCCGGGGGTGCCGCGGCGCAGAATCTTCAGCTCGCGGCCCATGCGCTGGGCTTCGGCGCGGTGTGGCGCACCGGCGCGCCGGCCTATGACCCCTTCGTGAAACATGCACTCGGATTGAATGCCTCGGACGCTATTATCGGCTTCATGTATTTGGGCACGCCGGACGCCCCGGCGCCGCCGGCATCCGCGCCCGACGCTTCGGGCTTCGTGCGTGACTGGACCGGCTGACCTTCTGCTTGCCGTCCGCGCCGCAAACCCGGCCTCAGTCAGCCGGTTGCTAGCCGGGACTTGGCTGCTAACATGGGCCGTGCCCGAATGTCCGGCATAAGGACGGGGCCAGGGGAGTGGGATGGCGGTCGTCGAACTGACGCAATTGACCAAACATTTCGGCGTCTTGACCGCGGTCGAAAACCTGTCGCTTGCCATTCCCCATGGCAGCCTGGTCTCGCTGCTGGGCCCCTCGGGCTGCGGGAAGACCACGACGCTGCGGCTGATTGCCGGATTTCTGTCGCCGGATGAAGGCACCATCCGGGTGGGGGAACGGATCGTCTCGGGCCCGGGCGTCAACCTGCCGCCCGAAAAACGCAACATGTCGATGATCTTCCAGAGCTACGCGCTCTGGCCGCATATGACGATTGCCCAGAACGTCGCCTACGGGCTCAAACTGCGGCGCCTCGGTTCGTCCGAGATCGAAGCCCGGGTCAACCGCATGCTCGACACCATGCGCCTGAAGCCGCTGGCCGGACGTTATCCCGGCGAGGTTTCGGGCGGGCAGCAACAGCGCGCCGCGCTCGCCCGGGCGTTGGTAGTCGAGCCCGAGATCTTGCTGATGGACGAGCCGCTCTCCAATCTCGACGCGAATTTGCGCGAGGAGATGCGCTTCGAGATCCGGCGGCTCCACGATACCTATCGCACCACCACCATCTACGTCACCCATGACCAGATCGAGGCTATGACCACCGCCGACGTGATCGTGGTGATGAACGAAGGCCGTATCGAGCAGACCGGCTCGCCCGAAGAGGTCTACCGGCATCCGCGCTCGGAATTCGTCGCCCGCTTCATCGGCGGCACCAACATCCTGCGTGGCCGCAAGACGGCATCGATGACGGTCGATTGCGGCGGCGTGGTGCTGAAATGCGGCGACGGCGAACTCGGCCTCAACGGCGCCATTGTCTCGATCCGTCCGCACCAGATCGCGCTTGGAGAAGCGGGCGGCAAGGGCGCCGGCGACAACCAGGCCGAGGGCACGGTGGCGCGCCAGGTTTTCCTGGGTGCGCAGCGCGATTATCTGATCAGTCTCGAAGGCGGCCAGCAGCTGCGCGTTCTGGCGCCCATCGACATGAATTTCCCGGTCGGCAGCCCGGTGCGGTTATCGCTGCCCATCGCGCATTGCCGGGCATTGCCGGGATGACGCTCGACGACACGAAACCAAAGGGAGGATTCATCATGCGGCGCTTCATCGGGCCTTTCGTCGTCGTTCCGCCGCCATCATGCTCACCACCGCCAACACCAAGCTAGTCTCGATCCTGATCTACGATCTGAACGAGAGCGGCGATTTGGGGTTGATTTCGGTGCTGGGTTTGACGCTCCTGGTCGTGACCTTCGTCGTGGTGGCGTGCGTCAATCGGGTGCCGGGCTTGCGCCAGGGCGGCGTGCGTCCGGTGCATTATTAAGGGGGAAAGAATGTTCGAAGGCTTCACCAAGACCGAGATCGAGACCAACGGCGCGCGCATTGTCACCGTCCATGGCGGCAAGGGGCCGCCGGTGCTGCTGATGCACGGCAACCCATTCACCCACGTCTCCTGGCATCTTGTGGCGCCGGTGTTGGCGCGCGACTTCACCGTGGTGTGCACCGATCTCCGGGGCTATGGCGATTCCTCCAAGCCGCCCGATGGCGAGAACCATGCCAATTATTCCTTCCGCGCCATGGCATCGGACAATGTCGAGGTCATGGCAAAGCTCGGCTTCAAGCGCTTCGCGGCGGCGGGGCATGACCGTGGCGCGCGCGTGCTGCACCGGATGTGCCTCGACCATCCGGACAAAGTGACCAAGGCCGCCATCATTGACATCATTCCGACCCATCATCTCCTCAACAACGTGTCGCGCGCCTGGGGTCTGTTCTCCTGGCACTGGTTCTTCATGGCCCAGCCCTTCGATCTTCCCGAGCGGCTGATGGGCGCCGATCCCGAATTCTATATTCGCCAAAAGCTCACCAAGGGCCTCACGGGATTGAAGTTCTTCGCGCCCGAGGCGCTCGCCGAATACATCCGCTGCATCAAGAATCCCGAGACCATCCACGGCATGTGCGAGGACTACCGCGCCACCTTCGGCATCGACCTGCAGACGGATGAGGCCGATTTCAAGGCGGGGAAGAAGGTGGCCTGCCCGGTGCTGCTGCTTTGGGGCGCCACCGGGGGCGTCGGGCGCAACCATAAGCCGCTGGAGGTGTGGAAGGACTACGCCGCCGATATCCGCCGGGGCGCGGCCTTGCCCTGTGGCCATTACGTGCCCGAGGAATCTCCCCAAGAGACCGCTTCGGAGCTGGCGGGCTTCTTTAAGACACAATAATATATGTTAAATAAATAATCTTGACTCAACAGATAGTGTAATTAGAGTACATTGCACGATCCGATCTTGCAGATTGGATCGCCGCGGGAATTTGACGGGCAGCTTGCGCCGCGACACCAAACGCTAAAGCGCCACGGAGCGATCCGTGGGCCCCGTGTTTGCGAGAGGGAGATAAACCCATGCGCTCGACCCTAGCTCCGGCCTTCGCCTTCCATCCGATCTCCTGCTGTGGCTGTCGCCGCGCGGTCCGATAAGGGCCGCGCGCCACGCCGTCAGTGTCCCGCCCGCGTAAAAGCCGCGGGCTCAAGCAGGAGAAATTCAATGTCCCGATCACTTCTTCCACCCTATGGCCCGCCCAATAACCCTCGTGGTTTCGCCTATGCGCGGCCCTTCGAATTGCCGCCCGTTCCGCTATGCGAGCGCCAGCCTTACGGTGTCGCCGGCATCGAACCCGATCTGTGCGACGTGCTGGAGGATCCGCTGGTGCATCTGGTGATGCGCCGGGACGGGGTTTCGCCGGCCGCCCTCAAGGCGGTGATCCTCCGGGCACGCGCCAAACTCGGCGCCGGGTTTTGCGCCCGGGCTTCGGAGTGCCTTGCCGCCTGACACCCCATTCACCCCATCAGATCAGAAGGACATGAATCATGAGCCGCGTTGAATCGATCGGTCACGGCAGGGCTGCCACCCGTCAATCCTCGGGTTGGGGGGAGTTATGGAGCAAGGAAGATTGGTGGGCCATCTGGCTCGGTCTCGGCATCGTACTGCTGGGTTACGCGCTGTTCGCCAATGGCTCGAGCATCAAATGGCTCGCGGTGACGCCGGCGAAATGGACCACCCTTGCGCAATTGAGCGATCACTTCGCCGTCGACTGGTTGCGCTATGTCGGCCAGTTCGCGGCGTGGCTCGCGGTATTCTCGCTGGCGCTCAACGCGTTGGGATTCAAGGCGCGAGAGTTCATCCCGTCCTTCATCCTGCTCTACCTCCTTTCGGTCGGCGTCTTCGTCATCGGCCAGTGGCAGACGGCGAATTACTACGGCTTCGAGGCGCCCTTGGTGGCGTTGGTGCTGGGGCTCGCGATCTCCAATATCACGGGATTGCCGCGCTGGTTCGATTCGGGCTTTCGCGTTGAGTTCTACATCAAGACCGGCATCGTGCTCTTGGGCGCAACGCTGCCCTTGACCCTCATCCTGTGGGCCGGGCCGATCGCTATTCTCCAGGCCTCGATCATCTCGCTCGTGACTTTCTTCGTGATCTATTTCGTGGCGGTGAAGATCGGCCTCGACAAGCGCCTGGCGGCGACGCTCGGCGCCGGCGGCGCGGTCTGCGGCGTTTCCGCCGCTATCGCCATCGCCGGAGCGGTCGGCGCCAAGAAGGAATATGCGTCCATCGCCATCACCACCGTCTTGATCTGGGCGATCGTCAGCATCTTCGTGCTGCCCTTCGCCGCGGCGGCGTTGCACCTGCCGGCGGGGGTGGGCGGCGCCTGGATCGGCACCTCGGAATTCGCCGATGCGGCCGGTTTTGCCGCGGCCCAGACCTATGGCGATCTGGCGGTCCATAACGGCCTGCCGGGCACCAGCGACCAGGCGATCTTCGCCTTCACCCTTCTGAAGGTGGTGGGGCGCGACGTGTGGATCGGCATCTGGGCTTTCGTGTTGGCGATCGTCGCCACCACGCGTTGGGAGAAGGTTCCGGGGCAGAAAGCCGATGCCGGCCAGATTTGGTGGCGCTTCCCCAAATTCGTCCTCGGCTTCGTCATCGCCTCGGCGATCGTGACCGTGGTGACCGCCGGTTATAGCCTGGGCGATTTCAACAAGACGGTGAATCCGGGCTTCGTGGCGCCGATCAAGGATATCCGCACCTGGGCTTTCATCTTCAGCTTCCTCTCGATCGGCCTCACCACGCGCTTCCGCGAACTGGCCAAGGCCGGGACCAAGCCCTTCCTCGCCTTCAGCGCGGGCGCCGTCGTCAACATCGTGCTGGGCCTCGTGCTTTCGGCGGTGGTGTTCGCCGATCATTGGGCCAATCTTGTCCGCTGAACTTCTTCCCCCGGCGGGCACGGGACCGGTTCACACGGCGCAACAGCGTGAGTGTCGGTCCTGCGCCCATTTTCGCGACGATCCGGATTATCTCGAAGCGGCGTTGCCGGGACTGACGACCCTCAGTTCCGCCCACGCCGCGGTGCGCGCGACGGACGGGCTGTGCCTCTGCCACGATCGCTTCGTGAGCGCGTATTCGGCTTGCGCCGATTTTTCGCCGCGAGGGCGTTGACCGCGCTGAAGGTCAGCCGCGTCTCGATCGCGCCGCCCTGAAGCGTCTGGAGCTTCCAGATTCGTTCCTTCATGCCTTCGCCGGCCAGGTGAACGATGCCCAGCGGGCGGTGCGGTTCATGCGGTTCGACCACCTGATGCGAGCTGGCGTCGTACATCGGCGTGCCCTTGCCGCAGAACCAGTTGCAATAGGCCGGCAGGAAGGTCGCCTTCGCGCCCTGGACGAATACCGCGCGGTTGAGGGAGGTCTGATCGGACAGGAAGAAGCTGATATTGCCCTTATAGGCCCAGGGGCTGAGACGGAAGCGTTTCAAGGCGCGGGCGTAATTCTCCGACCATAACCGCCAATGCGGTGCATCGCCCCGGAGCGCGAACACGCCGGCATTGAGGATGGCGTTGCGGCCGAAGCGATAACCCTCGCCCATGCCGAAGGCCCAGGCATAGGCTTTCTGGTTCTGGCCCCAGACTTTCGGCCGCTTGTGGATGGTCCAATAGCCGCGGTCGATCTCCGGCACAATGGCAAGCTTGCCCTGGGCGGCGGCGCGGATATAGAGGTCGAGCACGCTCGAATCCTGCACCCAGCAATCGGCGTCGATCCAGAGATAGATATCGTAGCCCGGGAAATGCTTGGGCAGATGCGGCCGTCCGGCCAGCACCTTGAAGGAATTGGGCGGATGCGAGCGCGCGGGATAATCGAGATCCCAGCCGAGCGGCCGGATGTTGGCGCCGAGCGCGCGCAGCCAGACGCGCTGTTCCTGGTTGAGGCCGATATCGAGGATGGAAAGCGGCGGCAGGCGCTCGCCCAATCCCCGTTGCAGGGAAAAGATCAAATCCTGCAACAGACCGAAATAGCCCGCATCGGACGCCGTGACGATGGTGACGGACGGACCGCCCGCCGGGGAAATCTCCTTCATCGGGGCGTCTATAGCGCCTTCGTTGCGCGCGCGGCAAGCAAGCCGGGAAACCGGCCTGGCGGGCGCGCGGAGGCGCCTATGGCGGTCGGACGGTCCCGGAAGTGTCCGCGAATTTTACAGTTTGTCGCGAATCGTGGCGCGCCCGGAGAGATTCGAACTCCCAACCCCCAGATTCGTAGTCTGGTGCTCTATCCAGTTGAGCTACGGGCGCTTTCAATTGTCACGGAAGCGGGGCGAAGCTAGCCGCATCGCGGGGGCCCTGGCAAGCCGATTTCCCCGGGCCGTCCGGCTCGGGGCGCCGTAAAACCGGCATCGGGAAACGCTTGTGGCATCGACGACCGTTCGCGTAAACTCCGCGCATTGAGGATTTAGGGGGTTGCCACTCGGATGACATTTCGTTCCAGCCGTTACACCCTTCTGGCCGCCCTGTTGCTGCTCGGCGGCTGTTCCTATGCCGACGACCTGTTCGGCACCCACATGTCGAGCTCGAACAAGCCCAGCTCGACTCCGGCAGGCCAGACCACCGTCTATCAAATTCCGGCCTCGTCCGCCGAGTTCGAACGCTCAGCCGATGCTGAGTTCGGGCCTGAGCAGCGCGCCAACCAGTAGCGGCACCGGCAGCAGCACCGGCACCATCGTCGGCCAGAAGGTCCAGGGGCTGCGTACCGATCTCGCCCGGCTCAAGGGTAACCTCGCCCAGCATCAGCAGGACATGACGGCGGCGCATAACGCGCTCCAGACCGACTCGACCGCCTATTTCAATACCGTGGCCGGCATCAACGCCAAGCTGCAGACCGGCACCACCTCGGGCAATCCGCAGCTGGTGGCGCAATGGAATCAGGCCCAGACCACGCTGGATAAGATCGGCGAGGATATCGGGCGCCTCAACGGCGTTTCGACCCAGGCCGCCGCCGATTCCTCCTTTGCCGCCTATCTGATGAACGCCACCCGCTCCGCCTTCTCGCTGCAGGGCGCGGTGGATGAGGATCATCGCCAGTTGACCCAAATCCAGGGCGACATCGACGCCACCACGGTGCAGATCGACGCGCTGCTGAACGCCTTGAGCGACGAGATCGGTCGCCAGAGCACTTATGTCGCCAACGAGCGCGAGAACCTCATCACCCTGTCGCAGGCGATCAAGAATGGCCAGCTCTACGGGCCGAGTCTCGCCAACCGCGCTTTCGGCCCGGTCACATCATCGCCGCTGCCGGCGCCGGGGCAACCGCGCGCCGCGGCGCCGCGGCCGCAGGCCGCCGCTGGCGGCGGTCCGCTGGTGGTGATCCGCTTCGACCGGCCCGACGTTTCCTACGAACAAGCGCTCTACACCGCGGTCAGCCGCGCGCTCGAACGCAAACCCTCGGCCACGTTCGAGCTGGTGGCGGTGGCGCCCAATGCGGGCAATTCGGCGGAAGTGGCGGTCAACGCCAACGCCTCGAAGCGTAACGCCGAGAACGTGATGCGCTCGCTCACCAGCATGGGCCTGCCGGCGGACCGGGTTTCGTTGTCGGCGACGACCAGCGGCGATATCCAGAATAACGAGGTTCGCGTCTACGTCCGCTGACGCCCGGGCGCCGGCTTGTCTGCCGCCCGCGAGGTACGCGCTTTCATGCCTGCCGCCTCTTCATTCACCAAGACCTTTCCGGTCAGCTGGGACGAGTTGCATCGCCATTCGCGCGCGCTTGCCTGGCGGCTGCTCGACCGAGGGCCCTGGAAAGGCATCGTCGCGGTAACGCGCGGCGGGCTGGTGCCGGCGGCCATCGTCGCGCGCGAGCTCGATCTGCGTCTGGTCGACACGGTGTGCGTTGCCAGCTATGACGACCGCGAGCAGGGACCGGTTGAAATCCTGAAGGGGGTCGCCGGCGATGGCGCGGGTTTCCTCCTGATTGACGATCTGGTGGATACCGGCTGCACTGCCGAGGTGGTGCGCCGCATGCTGCCCAAGGCGCATTTCGCCACGGTCTACGCCAAGCCGAAGGGGCGGTCTTTGGTGGACAGCTTCGTCACCGAGGTCAGCCAGGACACCTGGATCCTGTTTCCCTGGGACATCGAGCCGCAATTCGCCCCGCCCATCGCCCAGGCGCGGGACCGGGGCAAGTGAACGCCGCCGAAACCCGTCCGGTGGTGAAGCTCCAGACCGGCCATAACAAGCGCGCCGAGAGCGGCCATCCTTGGGTCTATTCCAACGAAGTGGCGATGGATGCGGCATCCAAGGCCATCCCGCCGGGCACGCTGGTGCGGCTCGAAGCCGCGAGCGGCAAGGCGCTGGGCGTGGCCACGTTCAATCCGCACACGCTGGTCGCGGGGCGCGTCCTCGATCGCGATTCCGGCCGCGCCATCACCCGCGAATTCTTCGCCGAACGCCTCGAGGCCGCGCTGGCCTTGCGCCAAAGGCTCTATCCCGAGCCGTTCTATCGCCTGGTCCATGCCGAGGCGGATGGCTTGCCGGGCCTGATCATCGACCGCTTCGGCGATGTCCTCGCCTGCCAGATCAACACCGCCGGCATGGCGCGGCTGGAAGCGGAACTCATCGCCGCTTGCGAAGCCGTCTTAAAGCCTAAGGCGGTGATTTTCAGGAACGACTCTTCGGCGCGCAAGCTCGAAGGCCTGGTCGAGGAGGTGCGGGTGGTTGCGGGCGAATTAGCCGGGCCTGTCGAGCTGCGCGAAAACGGCGCGCGCTTCTTCGCCGACGTGCGGGCGGGCCAGAAAACCGGCTGGTTCTACGATCAGCGCGAGAACCGGCGTTTCATCGCCGGTTTGGCGAACAACGCGTCGCTGCTCGATCTATATTCTTTCGGCGGCGGCTTTACCGTTGCGGCGGCGCTGGCTGGCGCCAAGAATGTCACGGCCATCGACCGGTCGGAGCCGGCGCTGACTCTCGCTCGAAACTCAGCCGAGGCAAACGGCGTCGGCTCTTGCTGTTCATTTTCGCGCGGCGAAGCCTTCGCCGAATTGGAGCGCCTGGCGGGGGAGCGGGCGCGCTTCGACATCGTCGTCGCCGATCCGCCCGCTTTCGTCAAAAGCAAGAAGGACCTCGGCGCGGGCCTCAAGGGCTATCGCAAACTCGCGCGCTTGGCCGCGTCGGTGGTGGCCGAGAGGGGCATCTTATTCATCGCTTCTTGTTCACACAATGTGGACGAGGCGTCTTTTGCCGAGGCGGCACGGCGCGGCCTCGCCGATGCCGGGCGGAGCGGGCGCATTCTCCTGAGCTCGGGCGCCGCGCCCGATCATCCAGTGCATCCTTTTCTGCCGGAGAGCGCCTATCTCAAGGCGCAGACCATCGCGCTCGATTAGCCGTTGGGCAAATTGAGCGCGAAGACCGTGCCCGCCCCGGTGCTGGTCTTGAGCTGGATGTCGCCGCCATGGGCGCGCATCACTTCGCGCGCGATGGCAAGGCCGAGCCCGGTGCCGCCGGGCCGCGCCGATCCGGCGAAGGGCCGGAATAGATTTTCCCGCGCCTTGGGGGCTAGGCCGGGCCCGTCATCGGACACCTCGATTACGACGTCGCCGCCCGCGCGCCGGGCGCGGACGGCGCAACGCCGGGCGCCGGCCTCGGCGGCATTGCGCGACAGATTCTCCAGGCAACGGAACAGTTGATCGCGGTCGGCCTGAACGGCGAAATCCGCATCCACCTCATTGACGAGCGTGAAGCCGTTGCCGCCCGGCCGCATGACGCTTTCGGCCACTTCGGCGATGAGGCCGCGCAGCGCGAAGCCGCTTGGATGCAACGGCGCCCCGTCCTGGCGCGTGAAATTGAGCGTGCCGGTGCACAGTGCCACGGCGCGGTCGATGGCGGCGACCAGGCCGGGAGTCACCCGTTTCACCTCGGGCGAATCGCTTTCCGACAGTCGGTCGGACATCAGCCGCACGGTCGAAAGAATCCCACGCAGATCATGATTGATCTTGCTGACGGCGGCGCCCAATGCGGCGAGACGCTCCTTCTGCTTCAGGGCCTGGCGCACGGTTTCCTGCATCGCCGCCAACTCGCGCTGAGCCAGCCCGATCTCGTCGCCCCGATTGCCGGGCAATTCGGCGTGCGTTGCGTCCTCGGGGTTTTTGCGGAAGGCGACCATGCTGGCGGTCAGGCGCTTCAAGGGCGCGACCAGCAGCCATTGCAGACTCAGATAGACCATCGCCGCGGTGATTAGCGATACCACGAACGAGACTTCGAGCACGCGCGCGCCGAATTTCCACATCTCGGCGCGCATCGGCTGCTCGTCGAGCAGTACCTCGACGGTGACGGCTGGATCCTTGGGCGCCAAGCCCAGCACACGCAGCACGCGGTTGCCGCTCATCGACAGCGTCATCATCGCGTCGCCGATCATGGCGAACATGCCCTGGCTGCGCAGGTCATAGGTCACGTCCACGCTGGGTGGCATGTCCGGGGCCAGCATCAGGGTCCGGTTGGGCGTGTGCACGACGATGCCATGGGCGCCGACATGGGCCAGCAACTCGTTGGTCAGCTGCTTGCTCACCAAATTGTCGGGGGTGGCCTCGAGCGCCGATATCGCGAGATGCGCGGCGTCGATATGGTCCTCAAGATAGGCCAGACGGAAGCGCGCCACCGAGGGCACGAAGATCAGCACCACGCTGACCATGACGAAAACGACGGTCAGCACCAGCAGACGGGCCGAAAGCCCGCCCGGGAACAAGGTTTTGCCCGTTTCGACCGCCATACCCTCCGTCCCAAGACCCCCTGCAATCCAGGGTCTTTCGCCGCAACCCTTTTGTAACCTTGGCCATCGGGCGGCGGCGTTGACTTCGCCCACCCGCTTTCGTATACAGCGCCATCCATCGAGCGAGAAGCATCGCCGGAGTCCACAGCCGTGAAGCGCACCTATCAGCCGAGCAAACTCATCCGCAAGCGCCGCCACGGCTTTCGTGCGCGCATGTCCACGGTCGGAGGACGTCGCGTGCTTTCCAGCCGCCGCGCCAAGGGTCGCAAGCGCCTTTCGGCTTGAGTACCGGTGCGGCGCCCAAGCGGCGGAGTCATGACCAAGATCGAGCGTCTTAAGCGGCGGGCCGATTTTCTGGCCGTTGCCGGCCAGCGGCGCAAATATGTCGCTCCCGGCCTGATCCTGCAGGCCTGCCGGCGCGCAGTGGCGGAGCCCGTCTCCTCGCGCGTGGGTTTCACCGCCAGCCGCAAGGTGGGCATCTCGGTCGAGCGCAACCGGGCGCGGCGCCGGCTCAAGGCGGCGGCGCAGCAGGTGCTCGAACGCCACGCCGTCTCGAACCATGATTACGTGGTGATCGCACGCGCCGAAACCTTGTCGCGGAAATTTCCGGATCTGCTGCTCGATATGGAAACTGCGATGAAGCGCCTGGGCGCCTGGGAAGAGAAGAACGAGTGAGAGTGGGCGGGGAGAGCTGAATATCATGGTAAGTGCTGGCTTGCGCGGTTTCATAAGGCTCTATCAGCTGCTGGTCTCGCCGCTGCTGGGGCCTCGCTGCCGCTATTGGCCGAGCTGCTCGGAATACGCGGCGCAGGCGATCCACGAACATGGATCCGCGCGCGGGTTGCTTTTCGCGGTCCGGCGGTTGTTGCGCTGTCATCCCTGGGGCGGTTCGGGCGTCGATCCCGTGCCTCCCGCGACATGCTCCAGGCCATAGCCCATGGACCAGCAACGCAATCTGTTCGTCGCCATCGGCATCTCGATCGCCATCCTGATCGGCTTTCAGGTGTTCTATGAGCGGATATTCCCGCCGAAGCCGGCGCCGCAAACCCAGACCGCCGCCGCCGTTCCGGGCCAGGCGGCGCCTCCGGGACAGACCGGGGCAACGGCGCCCGGCGTTCAGGGCGCGGTCCAGGCGGCGCCGCGCGAGAGCGTGATCGCCCAATCCCCGCGCGTCGCGATCGAAACGCCCCGGCTCAAGGGCTCGATCAATCTGACTGGCGGACGGGTCGACGACCTGACGCTCTTGGGCTATCGCCAGACCGTCGATCCCAACAGTCCCGAGATAGTGCTGCTGGCGCCTGATGGCACGGCGCATCCCTATTTCCTGCAATTCGGCTGGGTCCCGAACGATCCCGCGGTCAAGACGCCCGGGCCGGAGACGCGCTGGAATTCGTCCGGCGGCACACTCACCCCCGATCACGCGGTCGATCTAACCTGGGATAACGGCGCGGGCCTGAAATTCAACCGCCATATCGCGATCGATGCGGATTACATGTTCACCGTCTCCGACAGCGTGACCAACACGGCCAAGGACAAAGTCACGCTCTATCCCTATGGACTGGTGTCGCGCGCCGGCCCGCCGCCCGCGACCACGACCTATCTCCTCCATGAAGGTCCGATCGGCGTGCTCGACGGCACGCTCAAGGAGATCAAATACGCCGACCTCAAGAGCGAGCCGCCCCAGGAATTCGACTCCACCGGCGGCTGGCTCGGCATCACCGACAAATACTGGCTCGCCGCGCTCATCCCCGACCAGAAGGAAGCGCTCAAGGCGCGCTTTACCCATATCGAGCGCGACCAAGCCGATCTCTGGCAGGTCGATTACCGGGGATCGCCGCGCGCGCTCGATCCCGGCGGCACCGCCACCGCCGCCAGCCGCTTCTTCGCCGGCGCCAAGCTGGTCTCGCTGCTCGACCGCTACGAGGTCCAGGACCAGATTCCGCGCTTCGACCGCGCGATCGATTTCGGCTGGTTTTATTTCCTCACCAAGCCGATCTTCCTGGCGCTCGATTTCTTCTACAAGCTGATCGGAAATTTCGGCCTCGCCATCATGCTGCTCACCGTCATTATCAAGCTCGCCTTCTTCCCGCTCGCCAACAAATCCTACCGGGCGATGGGCAAGATGAAACAGTTGCAACCGGAAATACAAAAGCTCCGGGAAAAACTCGGTGACGACAAGGAGAAGCTCAACAAGGAGATGATGGCGCTCTATAAGCGCGTCGGCGCCAACCCGATGGCGGGATGCCTGCCGATTGTCATCCAGATTCCGGTGTTCTTCTCGCTTTACAAGGTGCTCTACGTCACCATCGAGATGCGCCAGGCGCCGTTCTACGGCTGGATCCACGATCTCTCGGCGCCCGATCCCACCACCTTCGTCAATTTGTTTGGGCTTCTGCCCTTCGCGCCGCCCGATATCGCCATGCTGCACTCCGTCCTCTACATCGGCGCGTGGCCGCTCATCATGGGCGTTACCATGTTCCTGCAACAGAAGCTCAACCCGGCGCCGCCTGATCCGATCCAGGCCAAGATGTTCATGGTGCTGCCTTTCGTGTTCACCGTCATGCTGGCGCAATTCGCCGCGGGATTGGTGATCTACTGGAGCTGGAACAATCTGCTGTCGATCGCCCAGCAATGGACGATCATGCGGCGCTCCCGGAAAACCTAGGTCGATGGCCGAGGCCGCCACGGTCTTTCCTCCGGAGGCGGCGCCGGGCGAGAATGCGCGCGAGACCGGCCGCCTGCTGTTCGCGCTTTCCTGCCGTTTCACCGCCGGGGCCAATGATCCCGCCGCGCTGCCGCCCGAGCGGTTGCCGGAAGTGGCCTTTCTCGGCCGCTCCAATGTCGGAAAGTCGAGCCTGTTGAACGCGCTCACCGGCCGCAAAGCCCTGGCGCGCATCTCGCGCACGCCCGGACGCACGCGCCAGATCAATTTCTTCGATCTCGGCGGGCGGCTGATGCTGGTCGACCTCCCGGGCTACGGCTATGCCGCGGCCTCGAAGCGCGAGAGGGACGATTGGGCCGATTCCATCGGCTTTTATCTCGGCCGCCGATCCTGCCTGAAACACGCCTTGGTTCTGATCGACGCCCGCCACGGGCTGAAGGACAGCGACCGCGCCGCTTTTACGCTACTGGCGGCCAATGCCATTCCCGGCCTCGCCGTGCTGACCAAATCCGACCAGTTGTCCGCCGATGCGCTGGCATCCCGCCTGGCCGACACCGACGCGGAATTGCGGCGCTACGCATCGGCCTATCCCGCGGTCTTCGCGGCGAGCGCGCGTGGCGGCGCGGGCATTGCCGAACTGCGCGGCATGCTCGCCACGCTGGCGAGCTAAGCCCGATGCCGCTATAAACGCCCGCCATGAGCGAGAAGTCCCCGCCCAACCCGATCGACGCCGCCGCCGCGGCCAAGGCCGTCACCCTGTCCGAAGCGCTGCCCTATATGCGGCGCTATTCCGGCAGGACTGTCGTGGTGAAATATGGCGGCCACGCCATGGGCGACACGTCCATCGCCGAGTTGTTCGCGCGCGACGTGGTGCTGTTGAAACAGGTCGGCGTCAATCCCATCGTCGTCCACGGCGGCGGGCCGCAGATCGGCCAGATGCTGGAGCGGCTCAAGATCAAGAGCTCCTTCGTCGATGGATTGCGCGTCACCGACAAAGACACGGTCGAGATCGTCGAGATGGTGCTGTCGGGTTCAATCAACAAGGAGATCGTCGCCGCTATCAACAAGGCCGGCGGCAAGGCGATCGGCCTCTCCGGTAAGGACGCCGATCTGATCCGGGCGCGGAAGATCACCAAGAAACGCATGAGCGACAGCAATATCGAGAAGGTGCTCGATCTGGGCTTCGTCGGCGAGCCCGCGGCGGTCGACGCCGCGGTGCTCGAGCATCTGATCCGTTCCGACATCATCCCGGTGATCGCGCCCATCGGCGTGGGCGACCGCGGCGAGACCTATAACATCAACGCCGACACCGTGGCGGGCGCGGTGGCGGGCGCGGTCAAGGCGGTCCGGCTTTTGCTGCTGACCGACGTGACTGGCGTGCTCGACCAGAAGAAGAAGCTCGTCCATGAGCTTTCGGTCGCCGAGGCTAAGACCATGATCGCCGCCGGCACCATCTCGGGCGGCATGATCCCCAAGGTCGAGACCTGCATCGAGGCGATTGCGGCCGGGGTCGAGGCCTCGGTCATCATCGACGGCCGGGTGCCCCATGCCATCCTCTTGGAGCTGTTCGCCGATCACGGCGTCGGCACTCTGATCCGCCGCCGCAAGCGCGGGCATTGAGCCCCGTCATGCCGGCCGCACCCACGCCGCTCGACCGCATCGAGAGCTGGATCTTCGATCTCGACAACACGCTCTACCCCGCCTCCTGCCAGCTTTATGTCGAGGTCGAAGAGCGCATGGGGCGCTTCATCATGGAGGAGCTGCGGCTCGACCATGACGACGCCCACGCCTTGCGCCGGCGCTATTTCAGCCAGCACGGCACCACGCTTAGGGGCCTGATGGACGAATACGGCTTGGAGCCGCAGCGTTTTCTCGATTACGTGCATGAGATCGATTTATCCGCGGTGGTGGCCGATCCGGTCCTTGGCCGCGCCTTGGCGGCGTTGCCGGGGCGCAAGCTGGTCTTCACCAACGGCACCAGGCGCCACGCCGAGCGCGTGCTCGACCGCCTGGGCCTGGCGGCGCATTTCGACGCCATCCACGACATCGCCGCCATCGATTACCGCCCCAAGCCCGATCCCTCGGGATATCGCGATCTGATCGCGCGCTACGGAATCATGCCCGCGCGCGCGGCCATGATCGAGGACATGGCGCGCAACCTGCCGCCGGCGGCGGCGCTCGGGATGACCACAATCTGGCTCAAGAACGGTCCGCATCCCGAGCTCGAATCCTCCCACGCGCCACATATCCATCACACCGTCGAGGATCTGGCGTCGTTCCTTAGCCACGCCGCGATGGCGCGTCCTGTCACTCCGGCAAGGGGATGAACTCGTCGTCGCCCGGCACCTTGGCGAAGCGGCCCTCTTTCCAATCCGCCTTGGCCTGCTCGATGCGTGCCTCGGAACTCGAAACGTAGTTCCACCAGATATGGCGCGGCCCGTCGAGGCTCGCGCCGCCCAAGAGCATGAGACGCGCGGGCTCCCGCGCGGCCAGCATCACCGGCGCTCCGCCCCGGAACACCAGCATGCGCCCGGCCTCGTGGCGGGTTCCGGCGAATTCGACCGCACCGGCGACGATATAGGCCGCGCGCTCGGCATGTTCGCCGTCCAGTTCCAGCGTGGCGCCGGCAATCATTTCTGCATCGGCATAGAACATGCCGGAAAAGACTTCGACCGGCGCGCGCTTGCCGAATAGCGATCCAGCGATGAGGCGCAGGGTTTTGCCTTCGTCCGCGATCACGGGTTGCGCGTCCTTGGCGTAATGGACAAATTGCGGCGCGGTTTCCTCGAATTTGCGCGGCAGCGCCACCCAGCTCTGGATGCCGCAGAGCCGTGAGCCGTTCTTCCGCAACGCGGGCGGCGTGCGTTCTGAATGCGCGATGCCGCGCCCGGCGGTCATCCAGTTGACCTCGCCCGGCCGGATCGGCTGCGCATTGCCCAGGCTGTCGCGGTGCATGATCTCGCCCTCGAACAGGTAGCTGATGGTGGCAAGGCCGATATGCGGGTGCGGCCGCACATCCATGCCCTGGCCCGGGGCGAAGACGGTGGGACCGAAATGATCGAAAAAGACGAAGGGGCCGACCGCGCGCCGCTTGGCGAAAGGCAAAACCCGCCGCACCGAGAAACCGTCGCCTAGATCGCGCAGGCGAGGCTCGATGATGATTTCGAGCGCTGCCTGCGGCGCCTCATCCGCCCCTGGTTCCGCCGCCGGTTGCCAGCTCATTCTTGGCGCCTCCCGCCATCACGTGACCCACCATTATGAACCTTCGTCGCCGGGTTTGTCAGGCTCTGGTCCCGCCACTTGTGTTGCCGCGCCAGCCGCCTTAAAACCTTCACGCCATGGATATTTCACGCCTGCAAACGACCATCGATTCCGCCTGGGAGCGGCGCCAGACGCTCGACGCCAAGGCGAGGGCGGCCGCGCGCAAGGCGGTCGCCTCCGCGCTCGATCTGCTCGACCTGGGGACGGTTCGCGTCGCCGAGAAAAGCGGCGGCGCCTGGCATGTCCATCAATGGCTCAAGAAGGCGGTGCTGCTGTCCTTCGTCCTCACCGATACGGCACCGATCGCCGGCGGGCCCGGCGGCGCGCGCTGGTGGGACAAGGTGCCGTCCAAATTCGCCGGCTGGGGCGCCGCCCAGTTCCGCAAGGCGGGATTTCGCGCCGTGCCGGGCGCGGTGGTGCGCCATTCCGCGTTTATTGCTCCCGGGGCCGTATTGATGCCGTGCTTCGTCAATGTCGGCGCTTATGTGGGGCCGGGCACCATGATCGACACCTGGTCGACGGTGGGCTCTTGCGCGCAGATCGGCGCCAATTGCCACATCTCCGGCGGGGTCGGCATCGGCGGCGTGCTCGAACCGGTTCAGGCAGCACCCGTCATCGTCGAGGATCATTGCTTCATCGGCGCGCGCAGCGAGGTGGCCGAGGGCGCGATCGTCGAGGAAGGCGCGGTGCTGGCCATGGGGTGCTTCATCGGCGGCTCGACCAAGATCGTCGACCGCGCCTCGGGCGAGGTTTTCACCGGGCGCGTGCCGCCCTATGCCGTGGTGGTGCCGGGCAGCCTGCCGGCCAAGGACGGCAAAGGCCCGAGTCTCGCCTGTTGTGTCATCGTCAAGCGGGTGGATGCACGCACGCGCGCCAAGACCTCGATCAACGAATTGCTGCGCGACTGATGGCCGGAAAACCCATGGGCACCATCGATCCCGCGCAGCTCGCGGCGGAGTTGATCCGTTTTCCGAGCGTCACGCCCCAGGATGCGGGCGCGATCCCCCATCTCGCGCGCGCGCTCGAAGGGCTGGGCTTCGCATGCGAGACCGTCGAATTCGCCGAGCCAGGCACCGACAAGGTGCTGAACCTCTATGCGCGGCTCGGCAAGACCGGGCGCAATTTCTGCTTCGCCGGCCATACCGACGTGGTACCGCCGGGGACCCTTGCCGGCTGGTCGTCGGACCCTTTCGCCGCCGCGCAAAAGAACGGCGCCCTCATCGGCCGCGGCGCCGCCGACATGAAAGGCGCGATCGCCTGTTTCACGGCCGCGGTGTCGCGTTTCGTGGCGTCGCGCGGGCGCGATTTCGGCGGTTCGATCAGCCTGCTCATCACCGGGGACGAGGAAGCGATTGCCGTCAACGGCACCAAGAAGGTTCTCGAATGGCTCAAAGAGCGCAACGAGAAGCTCGACGCCTGCATGGTGGGCGAGCCGACTTGCGCCAAAACCCTGGGCGACACGATCAAGATCGGACGGCGTGGCAGCCTCAATGGCACCCTCACCGTGCGCGGAGTCCAGGGCCACACCGCCTATCCACAGCGCGCCGACAACGCCGCCCACCGGCTGGTGGCGATGCTGCACGCGCTGGTCTCGACGCCCATCGATCAGGGAAGCGCCAATTTCGAGCCGTCAAATCTCCAGATCTCGACGGTCGATATAGGTAATCCCGCGGCCAATATCATCCCGGATACGGCGCGCGCCGCGTTGAACATCCGCTTCAACGACCAATGGACCGGCCAGACCTTGGACCGTTGGATGAGGGATGTGCTTCGTAAGGCCGGCTGGCGCGAAACCGATAAGCTCGATATCCGCGTGAGCGGCGAATCTTTCAGAGTGCCGCCAGGCGAGGTGAGCAACGCCCTGACCGAGGCGGTGAAACGCGTCACGAAATTGACGCCCAGCCTCGGTACCGGCGGCGGCACCTCGGATGCGCGCTTCATCCAGGCCTATTGTCCGGTGGCCGAGTTCGGCCTGATCGGCGAGAGTGCCCACAAGGTCGATGAGCAGGCCAGCCTCCAAGACATTGAAAATCTCACGGAAATCTATCGCAATGTCTTGGAACTCTATTTTCCGGGGAAGGCCGGCCGATAACCCAATAATTCCGCGGGGATAGCGCCGCTTGCGGGATTGGCGTTCTGCTTAAATCCCGGTAGTATTAACGCGGTTTTAACTAATTCCGGATTAATGTTTCATTTATGGAGAACCGTGTTCTGTTGCGCGCAGTGCAACTTGCATCCGCCGCCGCCCTTGCGGGGGCACTGATATCCTCCGTCGCGCCCGCCTTCGCGGAAGGCGCTTCACCGGTGGACGGCAAGGGCATTTCCGCATTCATTCTCGGCCTGCGCCAATCGATCACCGATGGCGGCCTGTCCCATGCCGTGGGCGTGGCCGCCAATTGGATGAACAAGATGGAGATCGGCGTGGGCACGAGTCGCGATTTGCGTCCGGGCCTCGGCCTGCTCGCGCTCGAAACCAATTCGCGCATGGTTCCACTCAATCCGGCTGCCGCGAACCGCGATCATGCCGCCGCGTCCGAGAATGACTATGCCGAATCGGATTCCTCGCCGCGCGGGCAGCGCCGGCTGTCGCTTGCCGCTCTGTCCCAGGAAGCGGTCGCGACCAGCGAGCGCAGCTGGGCGCTGGGCCACGCGCAAGCCAATCTCGGCGCCGAAATGAGCGCCACGGCGCTTGATCCGGTGTCTTATCTCACCAATGCCACCACCCGCGGCCCCGTGGTCGGCAGTGCCTTGGCCGAGCATTCGCTCTCCGGACACGACCTCGAATTCGGGATGCCGGTTCCTTATCTCGACGGCGCGCGCATTGCCGCCGCGCATTACTGGTGGGGCGATGGCGTCTTCACCCCGCTGGTCGAAGGCACCCGCGTGAGCCTGAAGATGCAAGTGATGCCGCATTTGCAATTCGAGGGCGGCGGCACCCAGGATTCGGTGCATGGCAATGCCGGCTTTTTGGGCATGCGCTACAGCGTGCCGCTCGAAGACGAAAAATCCAAGCCCTAAGCTGAGCCTTCAATCCTCGGCATAGATCACGCGCACCAGGTAAAGCCCTTCTGGCGGCGCGGTCGGTCCGGCCGCGCGACGGTCGCGCGCCTCGAGCGCCTTTTTGACGTCGCTCTTGTCCCATTTGCCCGCGCCCACCAGCTTGAGTGTGCCGGCCATGTTGCGCACCTGATGATGGAGGAAGGAGCGCGCCCGCGCTTCGATGCGGATCTCGTCGCCGCTGCGCGAAACTTCGAGCGCGTCGAGCGTCTTCACCGGCGATTTCGCCTGGCACATCGTGTCGCGGAAACTCGAAAAATCATGCTTGCCGGTCAATGCCTGCGCCGCCTCGTGCATGGCCTCCGCGTCGAGCCCGGGCCCGACATGCCAGACCCGGCCGCGCTCGACCGCGGGCGGCGGGCGGCGATTGAGGATGCGGTAGAGATAGACCCGGCCGCGGGCCGAGCGCCGCGCGTCGAAAGCATCGGTGACACGCTCGGCGCTCAGCACCGAGACCGCATGCGGCTTCACATGCTGATTGAGGGCGCTGCGGATGGTCTCGGGCGCGGCCTCTTTCGGCAGATCCAGATGCGCGACCTGCGCCAGCGCGTGAACCCCGGCATCGGTGCGGCCGGCGCCATGGACGGTGACGCGCTTGCCGCAAAAGCGTTCGGTGGCGGTTTCCAGGATTTCCTGGACTGAAAGCCCGTTTCCCTGGCGCTGCCAGCCGACCAGGCCGGTGCCGTCATATTCGAGCGTCAGCTTGTAGCGGGGCATGGCAGGATCGTGCCTTCGGGAATGGGGAAGCCGCGCAGGAAGGCCCCGGCTTCAAGCGCGCCGCGCCCGGCGCGTTGCAGCCGCGTCAACCGGAGCGTCCCCTGGCCGCAGGCTATCGCCAGAGTTCCGTCCAACACCGTGCCGGGCGGGGATTGTTTCGGCGATTCGATGATTTCGGCCGCCAGCACGCGGATGCGCTCGTCCTTGTAGGTGAAATGACAGCCGGGAAAGGGATCGAAGGCGCGGATCGCGCGTTCCAATTCCAAGGCGGGTTTACGCCAGTCGAGCGCGGATTCCTCGCGTGAAAGTTTCTTGGCATATGTGGCACTCTGGGCGGGTTGCTTCTGGGGCTTGAGCGTGCCGGCGGATATCCCGTCCAGCACCTTGAGCAGCAGCGCCGATCCTTGTTCGGCCAGCATCTTTTGGAGTTCGCCCGCGGTCGTCTTGGCGCCGATGGGCACGCGCGCAGTTAGATAGACCGGACCGGTATCGAGCCCTTCCTCCATCTGCATGATCGAGATGCCGGTCTCCCTATCGCCCGCCTCAATCGCGCGCTCGATCGGCGCGGCACCCCGCCAGCGCGGAAGCAGCGAGGCATGGACATTGACGCAGCCGAGCCGGGGTACTGCCAGCATCGGCTTAGGCAGGATCAGGCCATAAGCCGCCACCACCGCGGCGTCGAGCTTGAGCGACGCCAGGCGCGCGGCGTGGCTTGCGTCGAGCCGGATGGGCGTCTCGATCTTCAAACCCTTGCGTTCGGCCAGTTCCTGCACCGGCGAGGGCTGCACGCGGTGGCCGCGCCCGGCCGGGCGTGCGGGCTGGCAATAGACGCAGGCGATGTCGTGCCCGGCCGCCAGCAGCGCCTCGAGGATGGTGGCCGCGAAAACCGGCGTGCCCATAAAGGCAAGGCGCAGCTTGGTCATGGGGCGGCTTGCCCCTTCAGGCCGGAACCGGGGAGTTCTGGCGCTTCAACTTGGAAAGCTTGCGCAGGATGATGCCGCGCTTCAGAGCAGAAATGTGGTCAACAAAAAGCACGCCTTCGAGATGGTCCATCTCGTGCTGGATGCAGGTGGCGAGCAGGCCTTTGGCCTCGATCTCGCGGATCTCGTTCTGCTCGTCGAGATAGCGGAGCCGGATTGCGGAGGGCCTTGTCACGTCAGCATATTGCTCCGGCAGGGAGAGACAACCCTCGCTGCACACCACGGTCTCGTCCGACGCCCACAATATCTCGGGATTGGCGATCTTCATCGGCTGCGGCTTTTCGCCCTCGCGCGCGCAATCGACCACGATGACGCGCTCCAGCACGCCCACCTGCGGCGCGGAAAGCCCGATGCCGTTCGATTCGTACATGGTCTGGACCATGTCGGACATCAGCCGGCGCACGCGGTTATCCACCGCCTTGAGAGCCAAGGATTTCTTCTTCAGGCGCGGGTCGGGCGCGGTGAGGATGGCAAGAATGGCCATGATTATTCTTAGGTAGGGCCTGCAACCCGGCCCGTCAACGGGTTAGCGGCCGGGCCGGCGCTTGGGATAAGATGCGGGCCATGGAAATCGGATTGTACGTTCTCCTGGCGGTAATGGCCGTGGGCCTCGTCTGGCTCTTCCTTGCCCGCGACTCGGCAATCAGGGCCCGACACGCGGCCGAGCGCGAGCTGGATGTCGCGCGCGAAAAGCTCAGCGAGGCGGAAAACCGCCGGGGCGATTTCGAGACATTGCGCCGGGAAAGCCTCCAGGCGGCGCAGGCGGCGATGCACAAAACCGCGCTCGATCTCTCTTCCAAGCTCTTGGAAGATCACAAGCGCGAAAACGCCGAATCAAAAAAGGATACCGAGGCGCGGCTCGTGGCGCTGGCTAAGCCGCTGGTCGATCACGCGGTCAAGCTCGATGCCGCCGTGGCTGCGCTCAACAGCCAGATGCAGGACAAGGGCAGGACCATCGATACGGTGATGCGCGCGCTGTCGAGCCCCGGCGGCGCCGGACAGATCGCCGAAATCGGCCTTGCCAATACGCTCAAATCCTTCGCGCTTGAGGAAGGCCGCGACTATGTGCTGCAATTTCACGCGCCGGGCGAGGCAACGGGCCAGCGCCTGCGGCCCGACGCGGTGGTGTTCCTGCCCGGCGACACCGTGCTGGTAATCGACTGCAAGGCATCGAAGGCGGTGCTCGACATCGCCGAGGCCGAGGGCAAGGAGGCGGAGGCGGCCGCCTATCGCGGCCTGGCTTCCACCATGAACCAGCATCTGCGGGCGCTGGCGTCGAAAGACTATCAGGGCGCGGTGCATACCGCTTTCCGCGATGCCGGGCGTGGCGGCGAGATCGCGCGCATGCTGAGCGTGATGTATCTGCCGAGCGAGATCACGCTTGATAAGCTCTGCCACGCCGATCCGGATTTCCGCCGCAAGGCGCAAGATCAGGGAATCATCCCGGCCGGGCCCAGCACGCTCCACGCCATCATAGCCTTCGCGGCGGGCGATATCCGTCGCCAGCGCCAAGCCGAGAATCAGAACCGTATCGTGGAAACCGCCGGCGATTTGCTCGATAGCGTTCGCGTCGCGCTCGAAAGCGCGGTCAAGCTCGGCAAGGGAATCGAGACCGCGTCCAACGCCTTCGCTGATTTTGCCCGGTCGGTGAACCGGAACGTTCTGTCGCGCGCCCGCAAGCTCGGTAAGCTCGGTGTCCAGGCTAAGAAGCCGTTGCCGGCGAGCCTGCCGGCCTACGAGGTTCGCCGTCTCGAAGAGACCATCGAAGGCGAGGCGGAAGAGGTCGAAACCCCGCCAGCATCCCCGCCGCGCCCGCGCCTGATCGGCGAATAGCTAATCCTTCAGCGGCGCGCGCGATTTGAGCGCGGCGGTGAGCGTGCCCTCGTCGAGATAATCGAGCTCGCCCCCGACCGGCACGCCATGCGCCAGGCGCGAGACCGCAACGCCCGATTCCGCCAAACGGTCGGCGATGTAATGCGCGGTGGTCTGGCCTTCGACATTGGCGTTCATCGCCAGGATTACCTCGCGCGCCTTGGTCTTGGTGACGCGCGCCGCCAGCGCCTCGATCTTGAGGTCTTCCGGCCCGATGCCGTCGAGCGCCGAGAGCGTGCCGCCCAGCACGTGATAGACGCCGTTGAACGAGACTGAACGCTCGATCGCCCAGAGATCGGCCACGTCCTCGACCACGCAGATCGTGCCCTGGTCGCGCTTCGGGTCGCGGCAAAGGGAACAAGGATCGGAGGTGTCGAGATTGCCGCAGACCGAGCAGGGATGGATATGCGCGGCGGCCTCTTTCAAGGCTACGGCCAACGGTTCCATCACGCTTTCGCGGCGTTTGATCAGGTAAAGCGCCGCGCGCCGAGCCGAGCGCGGCCCGAGGCCCGGCAGTTTGGCGAGCAACTGGATCAGCCGGTCGAGTTCCAACACGTCAGAAAGGCAGCTTCATCCCCGGCGGCAACTTCAGCCCGCCGGTGAGCTTCTCCATCTCCTCGGTGGCGAGCCGGTCGGCTCGCGCCTTGGCGTCGTTGAAGGCGGCGAGGATCAGGTCTTCCAGCACCTCGGTTTCGTTGGGATCGACAGCGGATTTGTCGAGCTTGAGATTCTTCACCTCGCTCTTGCCGTTAAGCGTCACCTGCACCATGCCGCCGCCCGAAGATCCCGTGACCTCGATTTCGGCGAGCTTCGCCTGCATCTCGGCCATGCGCGCCTGCATCTGCTGCGCCTGCTTGAGCATCTGCACCAAATTGCTCATAGGAAGGCGCCGTCCTCGTCCAAATCATCCGTGACCACGGCGTCTTCCTCGCCGTCCTCGGCCGGAACCGTGGCTGTTGGCTCCGCAGTTTTTTCGCGCACGGTTTCAATGCGCGCGCCGGGGAAAGCCTCGAGCACGGCGCGCACCAGTGGCTCGGTCGCCGCCGCCACTTTCAGATCATGGCTGCGCGATTCCGTCTGCTCGCGCAAGCTCGGCTCGCCGCGCTCGCCCGAAACGCTCACCACCCAGCGCTGGCCGGTCCATTGACTCAGCATCTGGCCCAGCCGGTTGGGCAAGTCGCGCGGGGCATTGGGTTCGGGCCTAAGCTCGATCCGTCCCGGCTCGAAATGAACCAGGTGAACGTCGTTGTAGAGATGAGAGCGCAGCAGCGCCTCGCGGTGCTGCTCGAACAGCTTGATCACGTCGAGAAAGCTTTGCGGCTCGAGTGTCGCGGGCGCGGGGGCTTCGCGCGGCTGCATCCGGGGCGCGGCGCTGGCCGCGCCTTCGAGCGGCGCTCCGGCACGCGGCGCGGCGCTCACGCGCGGGCCTGGTGGTGAACTGGGCGCCGGACCGGGAGATGCTGGCGCGGGAGAATGGGTAGCCGCGGTTTCGAGAGATTTGATGAGATCGGCCGGGGCGGGGAGATCGGCGGCATAGGCCAGCCGCACCAGCACCATTTCCGCCGCCTGCAAGGGCGACGGCGCGTTCTGGGCCTCGCCCAGGCCCTTCAGCAGCATCTGCCAGGCCCGCGCCAGCTCGGCCATGCCGAGTTTCTGCGCGAGCGGCAATCCCCGGCCGCGCTCGCCCTCGACGCCGGGGTCTTCTCCCAGATCGGGGGCGAGCTTGAGCCGGGTAAGGAAATAGACCAGCTCCAGCAATTCCTGGAGCACCATGGCTGGGTCGGCCCCGCCCTCATAGAGCGATCCCACCTGCTTCAAGGCGCCGGCGGCGTCGCCCTTGAACACGGTTTCGAGCAGACCAAAGGACAGGCCGCGATCGGCGATGCCGAGCATTTCGCGCACGATATCTTCGGTCACCTTGCCGCCGGCGAGCGAGATCGCCTGGTCCAAGAGCGACAACCCGTCGCGTACCGAGCCGTCGGCCGCGCGCGCGATCAGCGCGATGGCCGCCTTGTCCGCGCTTACCTTCTCGGCCGCGGATATCTTCGAATAATGCGCCGCCAAGATGTCGGCTGGCACGCGGCGGAGCGAAAAGCGCTGGCAGCGCGACAGCACCGTCACCGGTACCTTGTGCACCTCGGTGGTGGCGAAGACGAATTTCACGTCGGGTGGCGGCTCCTCCAGCGTCTTTAAGAGCGCGTTGAAGGAGTGACCCGATAACATGTGCACTTCGTCGATGATGTAGATCTTGAAACGCGCCAAGACCGGCTTATAACGCACGCCATCCAGAAGCTCGCGCATCTCCTCGACCTTGGTATGCGACGCCGCATCCATCTCGATTACATCGACATGGCGGTCTTCGGTGATCGCCTTGCAGTTCTCGCACACGCCGCAAGGATCGACCGTCGGGCCGCCCTTGCCGTCGGGCCCGGTGCAGTTGATCGCGCGGGCGATGATGCGGGCGGTGGTGGTTTTGCCGACTCCGCGCACGCCGGTGAGGATGAAGGCGTGGGCGATGCGGCCCGTGGATATCGCGTTGGCGAGGGTGCGCACCATCGCTTCCTGGCCGATCAATTCGGCGAAGGTGCTCGGCCGGTATTTACGCGCGAGCACGCGATAGGCGCCGCCCAACTCGCTCATCACGCCTCCTCGGGAGCTAAAAAGGTGGGAGGCTGAACGCCGACCCAGGCCGAACTCGTTACGGCTGCTTCCTTCCGGACCTGACCGGGTTGGCGAGGGGTCTGTCCGCCGCCAGCCTCCCATGCCACTATAACAGAGCGCCCCATGCGAGGCGCAAGGCCGTTGCAACAAGATCAAAGACCGGAAAAATGCGGCAAGCCAATTTTTACGCGGGCGGCCTCGACCGCGCCACGCATCGCCGTAAGGATCGGGCATGGCTGGCCGAGCGCCTCGCCCATGCGGCGAGCCGCTTCGTGCCGGTATGGCGCGGCCAGAGCCTGGTGGTGGGCGCGGGAAGTGCTACGCCCCGCGCGGTTTGCCCACCATGTCCGGAGATCGCGGCTCCGGGAATCGACGCGACCGAGATCATGCTGCTGGGGCTCGCCGGCGCCCAGGCCTATTTCGCCATCGACCTGTCCGATCTCGAAAATCCGCTGTCGGTGATCCGCGCCGACGACCGCGCCGAATTCGTCGATCTGCGCCGGGTCGGGCCGTTATTGCCGCGCGAGGAAGGCGCGCTTTTGGCCTATGCGCGCGGGATCGTCTATTGGCACGCGCGGCACCGTTTCTGCGCCGTCTGCGGCCAGCCCAGCCGATCCGAAGAGGCGGGCCATCTGCGCCGCTGCACCAACGCCGCCTGCGGATCCGTGCATTTTCCGCGCACCGACCCGGCGGTCATCATGCTGGTCCATGACAGCGACCATTGCCTGCTCGGCCGCCAGCCCAGCTGGATGCCAGGCATGCATTCCACATTGGCCGGCTTCGTCGAGCCGGGTGAGAGCCTGGAAGAGGCGGTGGCGCGCGAGGTGCGCGAGGAAACCGGCATCGCGGTCGAGGACGTCACCTATCACTCGTCGCAGCCCTGGCCGTTCCCGTCCTCGCTGATGCTGGGCTTTTACGCCCGGGCCCGCAATCGCGACATCCGCCTCGATGGCCACGAACTCGAGGCGGCGCATTGGTTCGCGCGCGATTTCATTTTAAATCACGCGGACGACGACCAGTTCCGCCTGCCGCGCAGGGATTCGATCGCGCGGCGGCTCATCGAAGAGTGGCTTAAAAGCCCTTGAAGGCGAGATTGACGTGCTCGACCGCGGGCGGGCTGGCGAAAGTCTCGCCCACCAGCCCCCGCCATTTCTTGAAATCCTCCGAGCCGCGGAAATCGACGGTGTGGTTCTCCAATGTCTCCCACCGGATCATGACGCGGTAGCGGAGCGGCTGCTCGACCGAGCGGTGCAGCTCCATTCCCTTGCAGCCCTTGGCCGCCTTGAACAGCGGCAGCGCGTCGCGAACGCCCTGCTCGAACTTGGCTTCGAGGCCGGGCTTGACGTCGATCTGCGCGATTTCGAGGATCATCGGCCGGTCCTTTTTAAGCTTTGCTAAGTTTTTTCGCGGCGCGCGCGCGGAAGGGGTGGCCGCGATAGACCCCGAGGATTCTTAACTTGCGGGTGACGAATACGAGCTCTTCCAGGGCGAGCGCCAGCGCGCGCGACCGGGGGTGGCCCTCGACATCGGCGTAGAACTGGGTGGCGGTGAACTCGCCGCCGACCATGTAGCTTTCGAGCTTGGTCATGTTGACGCCGGTGGTGGCGAAGCCGCCGAGCGCCTTGTAGAGCGCCGCCGGCACGTTCTTGACGTTGAAGACGAAGGTGGTGACGGTGAGCCGCCCGTCATGGGGGGGCGCCGAGGGCTTGCGCGCCATGATAAGAAACCTCGTGGTGTTGTGCCGCGCGTCCTCGATATTCCTCTTGAGGGTCTTGAGGCCGTAGATCCTGGCGGCGAGCGAGGAGGCGATCACCGCCACGGTCTTGTCCCCGCTCAAGGCGAGCTCGGCCGCGGCACCCGCGGTGTCGGCGGCGACCACGGGCTTGAGCTTCAACCGGCGGATGAGCGCGCGGCATTGCGACAGGGCGTGGACGTGGCTCCTCACGGTCTTGACGGTCTTGAGCGAGGCCCCGGGCAGCGCCAGCAGCTGGTGCCGCACGCGCTCGAAATGCTCGGCCACGATGTGAAGCCCTGAATCGGGCAGCAGATGGTGGATGTCGGCGACGCGGCCCGCGACCGAATTCTCGATCGGCAGCATCGCGAGTTCGGCCCGGCCGCCCCGCACCGCCGCTATCACATCCTCGAAGCCCGGGCAGGCGAGCGTCTTCATGCCCGGAAAGACATGCCGGCAGGCGAGATCGGAATAGGCCCCGGGCGCCCCTTGGAAGGCGATGCGGCGCGACGTTTTGGCTTTGGAACTCATGAGGGTTTGGGAGATTTTGGAGTTTGACGTTGGGCGAAAAGAGCGCGGGCGCGTTCGAGATCGGCCGGAGTATCGACGCCGAAAGGCACCGCGTCAACGAGCGCCACGTCGATCCGCATGCCCGCATCGAGCGCGCGCAATTGCTCGAGGTTTTCGCGCTTCTCCGAAGCACTCGGGGCCAAGGCGACAAAGCGCTCGAGGGCATTTCGCCTGTAGGCGTAAAGCCCGATATGGTGCCAGGCGGGCGGCTGCCCCTTGCGCGAGAACGAAATCGCGCGGGCGATTTTCTTGCCCGGCTGGAATTCCGCCTTCACCTTGACGACGCTTGCCATTTCGATCTCGCCCGGCTCAAGCGCCGCGCAAAGCGTGGCGATGCCGCAAGCCGCATCGGCCAAGGGCGTAAGCGCCGCCCGGATCGCCTTGGGGTCGAGCAGCGGCAAATCGCCTTGCACATTCACCACCACGTCGTGCTTCCCCGTGGGGTCGAGTTTCTGGAGCGCCTCGAAAATCCGGTCCGAGCCCGAGGGATGACCGGGCCGGGTCAGCACGGCCTCGCCCCCGGCGCGCGTGACGGCTTGCGCGATCTCGCTTTCGGCGCAAGCCACCGCCACGGGCCCGATTCCCGCTTCCATCGCCCGGCGCCAGACATGGACGATCATCGCCTCGCCCGCGATTTGGGCCAGCGGCTTTCCCGGCAGCCGGGTCGAGGCCATACGGGCGGGGATCAGGACGATTGGATTCAACTTGTCCACAGGTGCTTCGCGGAGTCCTTCAAGGCCGGCGTTGCGGCGTTATGCCGCATGAATTTGGCCCCGTGCTCTCGATCATATTGCGTTGCCGGGCCAACGGAAATCGGCTTTTCCGGCGGCGGCTTTGCGGGGGTATCGGGCTTCCATGTCCTTCGAGATGAACAAGATCGCGGGCGCCATTTTGGCCTCGATGATCGTCGCCATGATTTCGGGCTTTATCGCGAGCGCGCTGGTGAAGCCCAAGATGCCGGACAAGAACGCCTACGAGATCGCGATCACCGATCAACCGGCAACGGCCGCGCCCGCCGCACCCGCGGCGCCCGAGCCGATCGGCCCGCTCTTGGCGGCGGCGAGCGTCGCGAACGGCCAGGGCGACGCCAAGGTCTGCCTCACCTGCCACACCTTCGACAAGGGCGGGCCCAACCGCATCGGCCCCAACCTCTACGGCATTTTCGGCGACGAGATCGCGCATGGCCGGGGCGGCTTCGCCTTCTCCGACGCGCTCGCGGGCAAGGGCGGCACCTGGACCGTGGACAATCTCAACGCCTGGCTCACCAACCCGCAGGTTTTCGCCAAGGGCACCAAGATGACCTTCGCCGGCTTCCCCAAGGCCAAGGACCGGGCCGATGTCATCGCCTATCTCAACAGCTTGAGCGACAGCCCGAAGCCGCTGCCCGCATCCGCGCCCGCCGCTCCGGCTCCCGCCAAGCCCGCCGCCGCCGCGCCCGCGCAGCCCGCTGGTAAATAGGGGTTAGCGCTCGTCCACCGTCTTGTGGCGCCGGCAGCGGCCGGCGTCGTTCCCCGCCTTGCCGCGCGCAAGATAAAGGCCTTGAGCCCGAATCATACGGTAACGCCCCGGCCCGGGCGGTCTTGTAATCTATAACACTCAGTGTTATATCTAGCCGTGGGCGCGCTCACCGGGAGGCGGCTTGCGGATATTCAGGAACAAGCCGTTCACACGCTTTCTCAAGAAGGCGGGCCTCGGCGACGCGGCGCTTTGCAAGGCCGTTGATGCCGCCGAGCGAGGCTTGATCGACGCCGATCTCGGAGGCGGCGTCATCAAACAGCGGGTTGCCCGTCCCGGCGGCGGCAAGTCAGGCGGGGCGCGAGCGCTGATTTTATACAGAAAGGGCCAGCGCGCGTATTTTGTTCACGGCTTTGCGAAAAAGGATTGGGACAACATCGATCCGGGCGAGCTGGGCGCTCTGAAAAAACTCGCTTCGGAGATGCTGGCGTATGACGACACGGCGATCGCCAAGGCGGTTGAATTCGGAACACTGACGGAGGTGATGTGCGATGACAAAGACTAAACAGTATCGAAGCGCCGTGATGGCCTCGGTCCATGAAATGGCCGAAGGCCTTCGCGCCGCCGGCGTGATGGACAAGCGGACCATGCGCGAATTCGACACGATGTGTCTCACCCCCACGCGGGCCTTGAAGCCGAAGGAAATCCGCGCCCTGCGGCTGCGCGAAGGAGCCAGCCAGGCGGTGTTCGCGCGCTATTTGAACGTGACGACCGGGCTGATCAGTCAATGGGAGCGCGGCGAAAAACACCCGCAGGGGGCCTCGCTCAAGCTGCTCACCCTGGTCAAAAAGAACGGGCTCGAGGCGGTCGCGTGACGAAGCGGTTGTCGACTATCTCAACAGCTTGAGCGACAGCCCCAAACCCCTCGGCAAACCGGCTCCCGCCCTCTAATATCGCGCGGCATGAATGAGAGGGTTTCAGCCGCTTATCTGGCGCTGGCCGGCGAACTCGCCGAGCGCGCGGGCGCGATCATCCGCCGCCATTTCCGCCAGAATATAACCATCGAGCAGAAGCCCGACCGCACCCCGGTCACCATCGCCGACCGCGAGGCGGAAAAGGCGATGCGCGAGGCGATCGAGGCGCATTACCCGGCGCACGGCATCTGGGGCGAGGAATTCGGGCGGGTTAGGCCCGAGGCCGAATACGTCTGGGTGCTCGATCCGATCGACGGCACCAAATCCTTCATCGCCGGCGTGCCGCTTTTCGGCACGCTCATATCGCTCGCCTATAAGGGCAAGCCGGTGCTGGGCGTGATCGACCAGCCGATCTCGCGCGAACGCTGGGTGGGCGCTTCGGGCCACGCCACGCTGATGAACGGCAAGCCGGTCAAGACCCGCGCCTGCGGGGTCTTGAGCGAGGCCACGCTTTACGCCACATCGCCCGACATGTTCGAAGGCGCCGATGCCAACGCGTTCCAGCGACTCAAATCCTCGGTCAAGCAGGCGCGCTTCGGCGCCGATTGCTACGCCTATGGGCTTTTGGCGGCGGGGTTCATCGATCTCGTCGTCGAGGCCGGATTGAAGCCTTACGATTTCTGCGCGCTCGCGCCGGTGGTCGAGGGCGCTGGCGGCACGATGACCGATTGGCAAGGCAAGCCGTTGTCGCTCCAATCGGACGGGCGGGTGGCGGCGGGCGGCGATCCCAAACTCGCCGAGGCCGCGCGCGCGAAGCTGGCGAAATGAGCCGGTTCCCCGCGCTGGTTGTTATCGCGCTCGGCCTGGCGGTGTCCGCCGCTTTCGCCCAATCTTCGGGCCCGCGCCACGGCTTGGCGTTGTTCGGCGATCTCAAATACCCCGCCAATTTCCAGCATTTCGATTACGCCGATCCCGAGGCAATCAAGGGCGGCGGCGTCAAATACGCCGCCATCGGCACGTTCGACACGCTCAACCCTTTCACCTTGAAGGGCCAGGCGGCGGCGGGGGCGGGCGCGATGTTCGATACGCTGATGATCGCCTCCGAGGACGAGCCCGCCTCGACCTACGGCCTGATTGCCGAAAGCGTCAATGTCGCGCCCGACAAGGCCTCGGTGGTGTTCACTCTGCGGCCCCAGGCGCGGTTCTGGGACGGCAGCCCGATTTCGCCCGCCGACGTGGTCTGGAGTTTCGACACGCTCAAGGCCAAGGGCCATCCGCGCTGGCGGCTTTATTACGCCGACGTGCTCAAGGCCGTGGAGACCGGCCCGCATCAGGTGAAGTTCGTCTTCCGCAACGGCACCAACCGCGAGCTGCCCTCGATCGTCGGCGAGATGCCGGTTTTGTCCAAGGCCTATTGGGAGAGCCGCGATTTCGCCAAGACCACGCTCGAAATTCCGATGGGCAGCGGCCCTTACAAGATCAGCGCCTTCGATCCCGGCCGCAGCGTGACCTATCGCCTGGTGGCCGATTACTGGGGCAAGGATCTGCCGGTCAATCGCGGGCGGAATAATTTCGGCGAAATCCGCTACGATTATTACCGCGACCAGGGCGTTTCGCTCGAAGCCTTCAAGGCCGGCGCCTATGACATAAGGGTCGAGAACGTTTCCAAGAACTGGGCCATCGGCTATGACAGCCCGGCGCTCGCGGCCGGTTTCATCAAGAAGGAGCAAATCCCCAACAAGGTGCCGCAAGGCATGCAGGCCTTCGGCTTCAATACGAGGCGCGCGATATTCGCCGATCCGCGCGTGCGCCAGGCGCTGGGCTATCTGTTCGATTTCGAATGGACCAACAAGGAACTGTTCTACGGCGCCTATACCCGCAGCAAGAGCTATTTCTCCAATTCCGATCTGGCCTCGTCGGGCCTGCCCGGGCCGGACGAACTTAAGATATTGGATAAATACCGCGGCCAGATTCCGGAATCGGTTTTCACCACCGCCTATGCGCCGCCCGCGACCGACGGCTCGGGCGACATCCGCGGCAATCTGCGCGCGGCGCTCGAATTGCTGGCCCAGGCCGGATGGAATGTTCAGAACGGGCAGTTGGTCAACGCCAAGGGCGACCCGTTCCGTTTCGAGTTCCTGCTCGACCAGCCGGAATTCGAGCGCGTGATCCTGCCCTTCATCCAGAATCTGGCGCGCATCGGCATCGCCGCCAATGTCCGCACCATCGATCCGGCGCAATACGAAAACCGCATGCAGAATTTCGATTTCGACATGACCGTGGTGCTCTATCCCGAATCGCTCTCGCCCGGCAACGAGCAGCGCGATTATTGGACGGCGGCATCGGGCAAGCAGGTGGGCGGGCGGAATCTTTTGGGCGTCGACAGCCATGCGGTGGACGATCTGGTCGAGCTCGTCGTCAACGCGCCCGACAGGCAAAGCCTGGTAAACCGGGTGCATGCGCTCGACCGCGTGCTGCTCGCCGGTTATTACGTCATACCCAACTGGCATTTCCCTTATTTCCGCGTGGCGAGCTGGGACAAATTCGGCCGGCCCCCGATGGCGCCGCCCTATGGCCTCGCCATCGATTCCTGGTGGGTGGACCCGGCGAAAGCGGCGGCGCTCGACGCCAAGCGTCCGCAGCGCTAAACCCTGCCCATGCTCAGCTATGCCCTGCGCCGCATTCTGCTCATCATCCCGACGCTCTTCGCCATCATCCTGGTGAATTTCGTCATCGTTCAGGCGGCGCCGGGCGGGCCGGTCGACCAGCTGATATCCGATCTGCGCGGCACCGGAACGGGCGTGCTCGACCGGGTGACGAGCGGCGGCGGCGAGCTTTCATCGACCGCGACCTCGGCCAGCCAGGCCGCCGGCCAGTCGCGCGCCTCGCGCGGCCTCGATCCCGAATTCGTCGCCCAGCTCAACAAGCTCTACGGCTTCGACAAGCCGGCGCCGGAGCGTTTCTGGCTGATGATCAAGAACTATCTCACCTTCAATTTCGGCGACAGCTTCTACCAGGACCGCCCGGTGATCCGGCTGATCGCCGACAAGCTGCCGGTCTCGATCTCGATCGGGCTGTGGACGACGTTCCTGACCTATCTCATCTCCATTCCGCTCGGCATCCGCAAGGCGGTGAAGGACGGAAGCTCCTTCGACGTCTGGACCAGCTTCGTCATCATCGTCGGCTACGCCGTGCCCGCCTTTCTTTTCGCCGTGCTGCTGATCGTGGTTTTCGCCGGCGGCAATTATCTTTCCTGGTTCCCCTTGCGCGGCCTCACCTCCGACGATTGGGCGAGCCTGTCCTGGCCTTCGCGCATTCTCGACTATCTCTGGCACATCGCGCTGCCGATCCTGTCGCTGGTGATCGGCGGCTTCGCCGGCCTGACCATGCTGACCAAGAATTGCTTTTTGGAGGAGATCAACAAGCAATATGTGGTGACGGCGCGCGCCAAGGGCCTGTCGGAAGCCCGCGTGCTCTACGGCCATGTCTTCCGCAACGCCATGCTGCTGGTGATCGCGGGGTTTCCGGCGGCCTTCGTCTCGATCCTGTTCACCGGCGCGTTGCTGGTCGAGATCATTTTTTCGCTCGACGGGCTGGGGCTGCTGGGCTTCCAGGCGGCGATCGGCCGCGATTATCCGATCATGTTCGCCACGCTCTACATCTACACCCTGGTCGGATTAGGGCTGAAACTTGTAAGCGACCTCACCTACATGCTGGTCGATCCGCGCATCGATTTCGGGACGCGCGGCCGGTGAGCGACCCGGCCGCCATTCCCCCGGCGCAAAGCCGCCGTTTCATCGGCTTCAACCCGAGCCCGCTGGTGCGCCGCCGCTTCGCGAATTTCCGCGCCAACCGGCGCGGATTCTGGTCGCTGTGGATTTTCCTGGCGCTGTTCGGGCTGAGCCTGTTCGCCGAATTCATCGCCAATGACCGGCCGCTGATGGTCTCCTACCGGGGCCATTGGTATTTTCCGGTGGTGGCCGATTACGCCGAGCGCGATTTCGGCGGCGATCTGCCGATCGCGGCCGATTACCGCGACAAGGACGTGGCCGGGCACATCGAAAAAGACGGCTGGATGATCTGGCCGCCCATCCCCTTCAGCTACCGCACCATCAATTTCGATCTCCGCCAGGCGGTGCCGTCGCCGCCGAGCGGGGCCGATTGGCTCGGCACCGACGACCAGGGGCGCGACGTGCTGGCGCGGCTGATCTACGGCTTCCGGCTGTCGGTGTTGTTCGGGCTCGCCCTCACGGTTTCAAGCTCGGTCATCGGCGTGGCATGCGGCGCCATCCAGGGCTATTACGGCGGCCTCGTCGATCTGGGCTTCCAGCGTTTCCTCGAGATCTGGTCCGGGCTGCCCATGCTCTATCTGCTCATCATCCTGTCGAGCCTGATCGCGCCCAATTTCTGGTGGCTCCTCGGCATCATGCTGCTCTTCTCCTGGATGTCGCTGGTCGATCTGGTGCGCGCCGAATTCCTGCGCGCGCGCAATTTCGACTATGTGCGCGCGGCGCGCGCCTTGGGCGTTTCCAATCCGGTGATTATCTGGCGGCATGTGTTGCCGAACGCGATGGTGGCGACGCTGACCTTCCTGCCCTTCATCCTCAACGGCTCGATCACCACCTTGACCTCGCTCGATTTCCTCGGCTTCGGCCTGCCGCCGGGCTCGCCTTCGCTCGGCGAGCTTCTGGCCCAGGGCAAGGCCAATCTCCGCGCGCCCTGGCTGGGCTTGACGGCCTTCTTCTTCCTGGCCTTGATGCTGAGCCTGCTGATTTTCATCGGCGAGGCGGTGCGCGACGCCTTCGATCCGAGGAAAACGAAGTAGCCATGGCCCTCCTGGAAATCCGCAACCTGTCCGTGAATTTCGCCGTGCCCGGCCAGAGCATCGCCGCGGTGAAGGGCGTTTCGTTCGCGCTCGACAAGGGCGAGACCGTGGCGCTGGTGGGCGAATCGGGCTCGGGCAAATCGGTCACGGCGCTGTCGATCCTCCAGTTGCTGCCCTATCCGCCGGCGAGCCATGGGCCCGGGAGCAGCATCCGGTTCGACGGCCAGGAGCTGGTCGGCGCCAAGGAGACGGTGTTGCGGCGCATCCGCGGCGACCGCATCGCCATGGTGTTCCAGGAGCCGATGACCTCGCTCAACCCCTTGCATACGATCGAGAAGCAAATCGCCGAGACCCTCACCCTCCACAAGGGGCTGCGCGGGCAGCAGGCGCGGGCGCGCACGGTCGAACTCTTGAAGCTCGTGGGATTGGCCGAGGCCGAAAGCCGGCTTGCGGCCTATCCGCACCAGCTTTCGGGCGGGCAGCGCCAGCGCGTCATGATCGCCATGGCGCTCGCCAACGAGCCCGACATCTTGATCGCCGACGAGCCGACGACGGCGCTCGACGTCACCATCCAGGCGCAGATCCTGAAGCTGTTGAAGGATTTGCAGCGCCGCTTCGGCATGGCGCTGCTTCTGATCACGCACGACCTGACCATCGTCCGCAAGATGGCCGGCCGCGTGCTGATGATGACCCAAGGCGAAATCGTCGAGCAGGGCGCGACCAAGGAAATCTTCGAGCATCCGAAACATCCCTATACCAAGCATCTGCTCGAAGCCTTGCCGCGCGGCGAGCCGACGGCCAGGACCCCGCGCCCGCCCGTGCTGCTCGAAGCGAAGGATTTGCGCGTCTGGTTCCCGGTCAAGACCGGGCTGTGGCGCCGGACATCCGGCTTCATCAAGGCGGTCGATGGGGTCGACCTCGGTTTGCGCGAAGGCGAGACGCTGGGCGTCGTCGGCGAATCGGGCTCGGGCAAGACCACGCTCGGCTTGGCGTTGCTGCGGCTCCAGGAAAGCCAGGGCGTTATCCGCTATGACGGGCGTAACATCGAGACGCTCGGGCCGGGCGCGATGCGGCCCTTGCGCCGCGAGTTGCAGATCGTGTTCCAGGATCCGTTCGCCAGCCTGTCGCCGCGCCTGTCGCTCGCTCAGATCGTCGAGGAAGGGCTGAAGGTGCACAGGCTCGGCGGCGACGCGAGCGGCCGGCGGCAACTCATCGAGGAAGCGCTCGCCGAATTGGGTCTCGATCCCGCCTCGGCCGACCGCTATCCGCATGAATTCTCCGGCGGGCAGCGCCAGCGCATCGCGCTCGCCCGCGTCATGGTGCTGAAGCCGCGTTTGATCGTGCTCGACGAGCCGACCTCGGCGCTCGACATGTCGGTGCAGACGCAGATCGTCGAATTGTTGCGCGAGCTTCAGCGGCGCCACGGCATATCCTATCTCTTCATCAGCCACGATCTGCGCGTGGTGCGCGCGCTCGCCCATGAGGTGCTGGTGCTGAAGGACGGCAAGGTGGTGGAACGCGGGCCCGCCAAGCAGATTTTCGAATCCCCGCAAGCGCCCTATACCAAGGCGCTGATGGCCGCCGCCTTCGACATCGAAACCGCCGAGGCCGGGGCGTAGGATGGATCGTCCGTCGGAAACAGGGAGACCGTTATGCCGAGTTTGAGCCGCCGGACCGTGATCCTAGGCGCCGCATTGGCCGCCGCGTTGCCCGGCCCGCGGACACACGCATCGGCGCAAGGCACGCCTATTCATCTGCCATTCATCACCCATGCGGCGTTCTTCTCGCGGGAAACGCAACAAAGCGTGCCGCTCGATCCCCAGGTCTTCGTGAAGGACGGCAACGCCAAGGCCGAAATCGGCCCGCAGGGCATCCGGCACCTCGACGGTTTCCGGCCGGCGCATTTGTCGGACCCGTCCGATACGCCCGTGTTCACGGCGCAGGGCAAGGCCTTGGGGTTTTCGCTCGGCCAATGGTTCGGCGCAAAAGGAAACGTGACCATAACCCCGCGCGGCGCGGGCGCCACCGTGCGGGTGCGTTTGACCGGCCTCGTACCCAATGGGGTCTACAGCCTGTTCGAGAATCACTTCGATCAGGATCCGGTCGGTTTCACCCCGCTGGACGGAAGCGGAAAGAACAACTCGTTCAAGGCCAAGGCCGACGGCACATGGGCCACCGCCGTCCATGCGCCGCAAATGCTCACCAGCGCCAACGCCGTCCTGCTGGTTTACCACGGCGATCGTCTAGCCCACGGCGCCTCGCGGGGCGAGATCGGCATCAATGCCCATCACCAGCTGATCGCCAAGCTTCCTTAGTCTTCCGCGAGCTTCCAGCGCTTCATCACCTTGCGCGTGGCGGCGTAATCCGGGTGGTCCACTGTCCAGCCGTGGCGCAGATAGGCCTTCGCGGTGAGCCGGTTGCCGTAAAGCCCCAGGAACAGATCGATCAGGATGAACGCCACGGCCAGCACCATGCCGGCGAAATCCTTGGCCGCGCCGCCGAGGAAGGTGCCGAGCACGAACCAGACCAGCAGCAGCGCCAGCATCGCCGCGCCCCATTGCGGCAGCTTGCGCCAGAACAGCGGAATCCCCAGAAGCGGCGACAGCACGAACAGGTCCCAGGCGAAGCCCACCCGGATCCATTTGAGCTTGCCGCCGCCGGGCGGCTTCAAGCCGATGCGCACCGCCGCCGTCTCGCCCGGGCCGCGGGAAGCGCGTTTCTTGCGCCCCAATTTCATGGCTTGGGCCCCGTCGCCCGGCGGATCCCACGCGAACTCGGGCCGATCGCCCGAATCGGGCGAATCGATGGCGCGGCGCAATCCCCGAGTCGCGATCCAAGTCTCCGGCGCGAAACCGGCTTGCGGCGAATCTGTCGGCAAAAACCTCTCCTCTTGAAGGCGTTAAGGCTGCCCGCTTCCCCGCAGGCCGGGGTTGCGCGCCGCCCCCGCGCCCGCCACCATGGGGCGGGGCCGATGGGAGACGAGAATAGCCGATGGCGGACTTCACCATCTATATCGCCAACAAGAACTACTCCTCCTGGTCGCTGCGCGCCTGGCTGATGTTGAAGCGCGCGGGCGTGACCTTCGAGGAGGTGATGATCCCCTTGCGCCAGCCCGACACCCATACCGCGATCATGCGCCATTCGCCCTCGGGCCGGGTTCCGGCGCTGAGGCACGGCAAGACGGTGGTCTGGGAATCGCTCGCCATCGGCGAATATCTGCACGAAAAATTCCCGGGAAAGAAGCTGTGGCCGAGCTCGAATTATGCCCGCGCGGTGGCGCGCGCGGTGAGCGCCGAGATGCATGCCGGGTTCGTGGATCTGCGCCGCCATCTGCCGATGAACATGCGCGGCTCCTTTCCCAAGCGTGGCCTCACGCCCGAGGCCCGGGCCGACGTGAACCGCATCACCGCGCTGTGGCGCGATTGCCGCAAGCGCTTCCGCGCCAAGGGCGGATTTCTCTTCGGCCAATTCTCGATCGCCGACGCCATGTACGCGCCGGTGGTGAGCCGCCTCCGGACCTACGCAGTCGAGCTGGACGAGGACGCGGCCGCTTATTGCGAAGCGGTCGAGAAATTTCCGGCCTATCAGGAATGGCTCGCCTCGGCCAAGAAAGAGCCGATGATCATCGAGGAATACGAGTTCTAGGGCCGCCCTAGCGTTGCCCTAGCGTTTCCCTAGCGTTTCCCTAGCGTTTCAGCGCCTTGATGCCCGGCAGCTCGCGGCCTTCGAGCCATTCGAGAAAGGCCCCGCCCGCGGCCGAGACATAACTGAGCTTGCCGGTAACGCCCGCGGCGGCCAGCGCCGCCACCGTGTCGCCGCCGCCGGCGACGCTCAGCAACCGCCTGCCTTGCGTCAGCTCGGCGACGAGATTGGATATTACCGATGTCCCATGGTCGAAGGGCTTCACCTCGAAGGCGCCGAGCGGCCCGTTCCACACCAGCGTACGGCAGGCGGCGAGCTTGCCGGCGATGAGCGCCGCCGTTTGCGGGCCGATGTCGAGGATCATGGAATCCTCCGGCACCTGGCCGATGGCGACCGTCCGGGTCGCGGCGCCCGGTTTCAATTCTTTCGCCACCACCGCGTCGACCGGCAGGATCAGTTCGCAGCCGGATTTGGCCGCGTCCGCGCGCAGCTTTCCCGCCACCGCCAGCAGCTCGCGCTCGACCAGCGATTTTCCGACGCCGCGCCCTTCCGCCAGCAGCAGGGTGTTGGCCATGGCGCCGCCGACGATCAGGACCTGCACCTTGGCGGCGAGGAAATGCAGCATGGCGAGCTTGGTCGAAACCTTGGCGCCGCCGACGATGGCCGCCACCGGATGGCGCGGATGCTCGAGCGCGGATGAGAGCGCCTTCAGTTCCGCCTCCATCAGCCGCCCGGCATAGGCCGGCAGCATATGCGCCACCGCCTCGACCGAGGCATGGGCGCGGTGGGCGCAGGAGAAAGCGTCGTCGACATAGATGTCGGCGAGCGCGGCCAAGGCCTGGGCGAAGCCCTTGTCGTTCGCCTCTTCCTCCTTGTGGAAGCGCAGATTTTCCAACAGCGCGATCTCGCCCGGCTTCAACCCCTCGACCGCCGCCTTGGCCCTGAGCCCGATGCAATCCTCGACGAAGGTGACGTGGCGGCGGCCCAGCGCCTCGGAGAGCGGCTGGGCGATCGGCCGCAGCGAAAGCGCCGGATCGGGCTTGCCGTCGGGCCGGCCGAAATGCGAGATGACCACGACCCGCGCGCCTTTCTCGGCCAGCTCGCGGATGGTGGGGGCGAGCCGGGCGATTCGCGTCTGATCGGTGACGCGGCCGTCCTTCACCGGCACGTTGAGATCGGCGCGGACGAGGACCCGCTTGCCCTTGGCATCGAGGTCGTCGAGGGTCAGGAATCGTGGCATTGGGATGAGGGGCGGGGTCTTTCAGGACATGGCCGGAACAGGGTTCGCAACCATGATTTTGCCGCCCGCGATGGTCAAGCGCTAATGCAACATTCCGGTCATCATGCGGAATCGAAGCATTCGCCCTGGGTCGAGCGGTTTGCCGGCTTGATCCGGCCGGGCGGACGGGCGCTCGATCTGGCGGCGGGGGCGGGACGGCACACCGCTCTGTTGCTGGCCAAGGGGTTCCAGGTCGTCGCCGCCGACCGCGATGTCACGGCGCTCAGGGCCGCTTTCGGCGAAAATGCGGCCTGCCGCGCGGTCGAGCTCGATCTGGAGGATGGTGGGCCCTGGCGCCTCGGGCGGGGCTATGACGGCATCGTGGTGGCGAATTACCTCCACCGCCCTCTCTTGCCCTTGCTCGCCCAGGCCCTGGCGCCGGGCGGCGTTTTGATCTACGAGACCTTCATGCGCGGCCAGGAGCGTTTGGGAAAGCCGAGCAACCCGGATTTCCTGCTCGCCCCGGGCGAATTGCGCCAGACCTATGCCGGAACGCTCGAATTGATCGCCTTCGAGGAGGGCGTGTTCAATGAGCCGCGCCCGGCCACCTTGCAGCGCATCGCGGCGCGAAAGGGTCTATAATCGGGATTCGGGCGGTCAAGGGAGTCGAGCATGGCGATCAAATGGAAATACAATGTCGGCTGGCATGACCGCGCCACAAGGATCGTCATCGGCGTGGCGATCGTCGCCGCGGTTTTTCTCTGGCAGGTGGATCCGCGCTGGCTCGCGGTGGTGGCCCTCTTCCCGATCCTGACCGCGATCGGCGGCTGGTGTCCCATCTATGAGGTGCTCGGCATGACCACCGACACCACCGAGACCCGCGAAGAATAAAAGACCAGCTATTCGGCGGCGGCGATGCCGGGCTTGCCCGCGCGCTTGGGCGCGGCGAAGGGCCGGTCATGGGTCAACGCCGGAATGGCGCGGCGCGCTTCCATGACCTTGGCCGGATCGATTTCCGCCATGATGAATCCCGGACCGTCCGCGGCTTCGGCCAGGATCTCGCCCCAGGGCGAAACGATCAGGCTGTGGCCGTAGGTGCGCCTTCCGCCGCCATGCTCGCCGCTTTGCGCCGGGGCGAAGACGAAGCAGCCGGTCTCGATGGCGCGGGCGCGCAACAGCACATGCCAATGCGCCTTGCCGGTGGGCACGGTGAAGGCCGAAGGCACGGCGAGAAAATCCGCCCCGGCCTTGGCGAGCGCGCGATAAAGATGCGGGAAGCGCAGATCGTAGCACACGGTCATGCCGAGGTTTCCCCAGGGCAGCTCGGCCAACGCCGCCGCGCCGCCCGGCCGGTAGGCCTTCGAACTCGCGGTGGCTTTCGCCGGTCTGGAGATCGACGTCGAACATGTGGATTTTATCGTAACGCTGGACGATGTCGCCCGAGGGCGCGATGAGGAAGGAGCGGTTGGAAAGCCGCTCCGCGTTTGCATCGCGCACCACCGCCGATCCCAGCAGCAGCCACGCCCCGGTTTCGCGCGCGAGGGCGCGAAAATCGTTCAGCATCGCATGCTCGCTTTCGGGCTTGGCCTTGTCGAGGGCGAGCGCGCGCTTGGGCTCGATCATGTCGCTCACTTCGGGCGTCAGGATGAAATCCGCGCCCTTGCCGCGCGCGCGGCGGACGAGATCGCTCGCTGCCGCGATATTGGCCGCGATCTCCGGGCCGGAGGTCAATTGCACGCAGGCGGCCTGGAAAACCTTGCTCATGCGGTTAGGCCCAGGAGGGCGTCGAGCTTGCCCGCCTTGTCGAGAGCCGCCAGCTCGTCGGAGCCGCCGATATGTTTGCCGTCGATGAAGATCTGCGGCACGGTCTGGCGGCCGCCCGAGCGCGCCATCATCTCGTCGCGCTTCGCCGTGTCGGCCATGACGTCGATGTCGGAATAGTCCACGCCCTTCTTGCCCAAGAGGCTGCGCGCCCGCGCGCAATAAGGGCAGAACATGGTGGTGTAAAGCTCGACCTTGGCCATTGCTCTCATTATTTGGGCGAAACCCCCCGCAAATCAATGATTCCGATTCAGTTCTCGGCCCATTAGTTTTCAGGTCGGGCCGTCCGCGCCAGGGTCAGCACATCGACCCGCGCGGCCCCGGCCTTGAGCAGCTCGCGGGCGCATTCGGCCGCGGTGGCGCCGGTGGTGAGCACGTCGTCGACCAGCAACACGCGCAAGCCCGCCACGCCGCGGCCGGGCTTCATGGCGAAGGCGCCGGCGACGTTGCGCTTGCGCTCGGCCCGGCTCTGCCGTCCTTGCGACGGAGTGGCGCGGCGGCGCAGCAGCCAATCGGCGCCCACCTTGATTTGGCTCAGTCTGCCCACCGCATGGGCCAGCACCGCCGCCTGGTTGTAACGGCGGGTGAAAAGCCGCGTCCAATGCAGGGGCACCGGGATGATGACATCGGTCTCGGCGAGCAGACCCGTCCCGGCGCGGCGCATGAACTGGCCCAGCGCCGGGGCGAGTTGCAGCCTGTCGCCATGCTTGAAGGCTAAGACCAGCGCCCGGCTTTCCTCGTCATAGCGCAGGGCCGAACGAGCCCGGGAAAAGGGCGGCTGGTCGCGCGCGCACAAGGCGCAGAGCGTCCCGGGGCCGAGATCGAGATCGAAGGGCAGGCCGCAGCAATCGCAACAGGCCGCGCCGATGAAGCCGATCTTGTTCCAGCATTGGGCGCAAAGCGTGCCTTGCTCGCTCACCCCCTCGTTGCACCGGAGGCAGCGCGGCGGCAGCAGTAGATCCAAGAGCGCGCCGCCGAGGCGGCGGAGATCGGACGTGGCCCGCATGGCGTCATGACAGGGCGCGCGCCCCGCCCTTGTCAATGGACGCGCGCGGCGGCGATAGTGGCGGCATGGAAGTGAAATCCCCCATGCTGCTGTTCGACGCCAAGGCGCTGCGCCGCCACCGGGCGCGCGCGGCGGGGCTGGCGGACTCGCCCGATTTCCTGGTGAAAGAGGCGGCGGAGACCCTGGCCGACCGGCTCGACGATGTGAGGCGGCGCTTTCCCTTGGCGCTCGATCTCGGCTGCCGCGGCGGCGTGATGGCGAAGGCCTTGAAGGGAAGGGGCGGCGTCGAATGCCTGGTCTCGGCCGATCCGGCGCCGGAATTCGCGCGCCTGGCGCCGCGACCCGCGCTCGCCTGCGAGGCCGAGGCGCTTCCCTTCGCGCCGGGCTCTTTCGATCTGGTGTTGAGCAATCTGGTGCTGCATTGGACCAACGATCTGCCGGGGGCGCTCATTCAACTGCGCCAGGCCTTGAAGCCCGGCGGGCTGCTGCTCGCGTCGCTCTTCGGCGGCGAGACCCTGACCGAACTGGGACAGGCGCTGATGGAGGCCGAGCTCGAGGTTGAAGGCGGGGCGGGCCCGCGCGTCTCGCCCTTCGCCGATCTGCGCGATCTGGGCGGCCTGCTCCAGCGCGCGGGGTTCAAGGAACCGGTCGTGGATGGCGACCGCATCGAGGTGACATACCCCGATCTCTATGCCCTGATGCACGATCTCCGCGCCATGGGCGAGAGCAACGCGCTGATCGAGCGCCGCCGTTCCTTGACGCGGCGGGCGACGCTCGCGCGCGCGGGCGAAATCTACCGCCAACGCTTTCCGGCGCCGGGCGGCCGCATCATGGCCGGCTTCCAGGTGATTTCGCTCACCGCCTGGGCGCCGGGCTGAAATCCTTCACAGGCAGGCGTAGTGGTAGGTTTTCTGGTAGGCGTCGATGGTCTCCGCGCCCTTCGGCACCATCAATTTCCGCATGCCCTGGCAATAGAGAACCGCCACCGTGTCCGGCCTGGTGGAGCTGCCGGCCCGGATGGTGATGCTGTCCTGGTCCGTACCGAGGATTTCGAGGTCTTCCTTTTCCGACCAGCTGCAACCGGCGAGCAGGCCGGCGAGCGGCCCGGCGAGAATCAGGGCGAGGGTCAGGACGCGGAAAGTTTTCATGGGTCTCTTTAAGTCTAGAGCAGGTCTTGCAGCATCGCCACCAGCGGCTTGTCGGCCGGCGGCATGGCGTGGAGGTTGAGCCGTTCCTTGCGCACCCAGGCCAGTTTCTGGCCTTCGCGCGCCGTCACCATGCCTTGCCAACGGCGGCAAAGATAGAGCAGCAGCAGGACGTGGAAATCGGCGTAGCGGTGCGAGGCGAAGGCGAAGGGCGAGAGACAGGATTCGGCGACGTCGATGCCAAGCTCTTCCTTGAGTTCGCGGATCAACGCCGCCTCGGGGGTTTCGCCGGGTCCCACCTTGCCGCCGGGAAACTCCCACAAGCCGGCCATGGGTTTGCCCGCCGGCCGCTCGGCCAGCAGCACGCGGCCATCGGCGTCGATCAGCGCGACGCAAACGACGGGGACGCTCGGAAAGTCAGCTCCGGTAGCTGCCATTGATGTCGATGTAGCGGTGCGTCAAATCGCAGCTCCACACCGTCCAGCGCCCCCGGCCTATGCCGAGATCGACCGCGACGTGGATATTCCGCCCGGCCATGTGCCGCGCCACCGGCGCCTCGTCATAGCCCGGCACCGGGCCGCCCTTGGCCGCGATCTTGACGCCGCCGACCGAAATCGCCAGGCGGTCGCGGTCGGCCTTCTCGCCCGCCTTGCCCACCGCCATGACGATGCGGCCCCAATTGGCGTCGCCGGCGGCGATCGCGGTCTTGACCAGGGGCGAATTGCCGATCGCCAGCCCAATCCGCCTGGCGGCCTGGTTCGAGGCCGCGCCCGAAACATCGATGGTGATGAATTTCCCGGCGCCCTCGCCGTCGCGCACGATCTGCTGCGCGAGATCGAGCAATACTTCATCGAGCGCGCGCCGGAAGTCCTTGAGCAAGGGATCGCCGGCCGATGCAACGCGCTTGTGCTTGGCCTTGCCCGTGGCGCAGAGCAGCAGCGTATCGCTGGTCGAGGTGTCGCCGTCGACCGTGATCGAGTTGAAGGCGCGCTCGTTGCCGTCCGAAAGCAGGGATTGCAGCGCCTTGGCCGGGATTTTCGCGTCGGTGAAGACATAGGCCAGCATGGTGCCCATGTCGGGCGCGATCATGCCCGAGCCCTTGGCGATGCCGTTGATGACGACGGGCACGCCGCCGATGCGCGCGGCGCGCGAGACGCCCTTCGGGAACGTGTCGGTGGTCATGATCGCCCGCGCGGCCTCGTCCCAGGCCCGCGCCGAGGCCCGCGCCGCGGCGCCCGGCAGCGCCTCGATGATCTTCGCATAGGGCAGCGCCTCGCCGATCACGCCGGTCGAGGAAATATAGACCTCGCGCGGATCGCAGCCGATGAGCTTGGCCATCGCCTTGGCCGTGGCGCGGGCCGCCTCGCTTCCCGCCTTGCCGGTGAAGACATTGGCGTTGCCCGAATTGACGACGATGGCGCGCGCTTTGGCCCTCGCGGCCAGCGCCTTGCGGCACCAATCGACCGGCGCGCCGGCGGTCATTGAACGGGTGAAAACCCCGGCCACTTCCGTGCCGGGATCGAGCAGCGCCACCATCAGATCGGTGCGGCCCTTGTAGCGGATGCCGCAATGCGCCGTGGCCAATGTCACCCCACCAACCGGCGGCAGATCGGGAAAGCGCTTCGGCGCGAGCGGCGAGACCTCGGTCATGTCCGGAGCGGGGATGAATCCCGCCTGGCTCAGGGCTTTTTCATCTGGTCCGGCGCGGTCGCGGGCGACAGCACCGGCGTGCCGGGCGCGGGCGCGTCCGATCCCTGGCCCGGCGGCGTGAGTTTGGGCGCGCCCTGGGGTTTTCCCGCCGGCGGGGCTCCGCCGGAAGCGGGCAGCTTGCTGCCGTCCAGCGCGAAGATTTCGACCTTGGCCTGGGTATCGAGCTCCCTGACGCGCGCGCCGACGATGCCCTGCGCCATCTGCTGGGCCATCTTCGGCGCCACCTGCTCGTAAGGCAGAACCTTCAAGGGCCGGCGGTCGACGACCATGATGACGTGCCAGCCATATTGGGTATGCACCGGGGTCTGCGTGTATTCGCCCTTCTTCAATTTGAAGGCGGCGGCGGTGAAGGTCGGGTCCAGATCGTTTTGCCCGAACCAGCCGAGATCGCCGCCCGAGGTCTTGCCGGCCGGATCGATGGTCTTCTGCTTGGCGAGCGTGGCGAAATCGGCGCCCTTCTTGAGCTGGGCGATGACGTCGTTGGCGTCGGCCTCGCTCGACAACAGGATATGGCGGCCGTTGATCTCCTCGCGGTTGGGCGCGTCCTTGACGTATTGGTCGTAGGCCGCCTGAAGCTTGTCCTTGCTGATGTCCTTTTGCAGGAGCGAACTGAAATAGGCGTCCTGCAAAATCTGGTCGTCGGCCAGCGTCATGCGGCGCTTGACGGCGGGATCGCCGGCGACCCCGGCCTTGCGGGCGGCCTGCGCGATCACGAGCATGCTCACCAGCTGATCGATCACCTGGGGATAGGCCTGCTCGAGCGTGAAGTTCTGCCGGGTTTCGGCCGACAGCGCCTGATAGGCGATGATCACGTCCGAGCGGTGCACCGTCTCGCCGTTGACGGTAGCCACCACCGGATCTTTGCCGGACGGAGCCGTCTGCGCCAGGGCCGGGCCGGACGCCAGGGCAAGGATCAGGCAAGCGTATATCGCGCGGCGCGCTGTCATAATCATCGAGAGTCCTTTCAGCCGGGCCCGGCAAGCGGGGGCGAGGGCGTACAGGCCGCTCATAAAGCATATCACCGCCCTTAGAACAAGCGCCGGAAGCGTTAATTTTGGCGACAGGCGCGGGCGCTGAATTGACACTCGCATTATATGTCCCTATCTCTCTTAACGTCGCCGCGCCGCCGCGGCGACCGGCTGCCCCGCCCGCCATGCTTTCGAGGTCTTGATGATCGGCGTCCTTGCCCGACGGCTCTTTGGCTCAGCCAATGAACGCTATATCAAAGGTCTTCAGTCCATCGTTGACGACGTCAACGGGATGGAGGCGGAGACGGCCGCCCTGCCGGACGCGGATTTGCGCGCGCGCACCGATGTCTTCAAGAAACGGATCGCGGACGGCGAAAAGCTCGACGATCTGCTGCCCGAGGCCTTCGCCACGGTGCGCGAGGCGGCAAGGCGCGCGCTCGGCCAGCGGCCGTTCGACGTTCAGCTGATGGGCGGCGCCGTTCTGCATCGCGGCATGATCGCCGAAATGAAGACCGGCGAAGGCAAGACGCTGGTGGCCACGCTGCCCGTATATCTGAACGCGCTCGCCGGCAAGGGCGTCCATGTCGTCACGGTGAACGACTACCTGGCCCGGCGCGACAGCGAATGGATGGGCCAGATCTACGGATTCCTGGGCCTGACCGTCGGCTGCATCGTGCACGAACTCACCGATCCGCAGCGGCGGGAGGCCTATGCCGCCGACGTGACCTACGGCACCAACAACGAATTCGGCTTCGATTATCTCCGCGACAACATGAAGTTCCGGCTCGAGGACATGGTGCAGCGGCCGTTCAGCTACGCCATCGTCGACGAGGTGGATTCGATCCTGATCGACGAGGCGCGCACGCCCTTGATCATCTCCGGCCCGGCCGAGGATTCCTCCGAGCTCTATCGCGGCGTCGACAAGCTCATCCCCAGGCTCGATCCTGAGGATTACGAGAAGGACGAAAAGCAGCGCGCGGTGACGCTGACCGAAGCGGGCGTCGAGAAACTGGAAAGCCTGTTGCGCGAATCCGGGCTGATGAAGACCGGCACGCTCTACGACATCAACAACCTGGCGCTGGTGCATCACAGCAATCAGGCGCTCCGGGCGCACAAGCTCTTCGCCCGCGACACCGATTACATCGTGCGCGGCGGCAAGGTCGTCATCATCGACGAGTTCACCGGCCGCATGATGGAAGGGCGCCGCTATTCCGAGGGCCTGCACCAGGCGCTCGAGGCCAAGGAAGGCGTCAACGTCCAGAACGAGAACCAGACGCTGGCCTCGATCACCTTCCAGAACTATTTCCGGCTTTACCCCAAGCTCGCCGGCATGACCGGCACGGCGATGACCGAGGCCAACGAGTTCCAGGACATCTACAAGCTCGACGTTATCGAGATTCCGACCAACGAGCCCTGTATCCGCAAGGATTCCGACGACGAGGTCTATCGCACGGCGCGCGAGAAATACGAATCCATCCTGAAGCAGGTGATGGAATGCCAGGCGCGCAAGCAGCCGGTGCTGATCGGCACCGTCAGCATCGAGAAATCCGAGGCGCTCAGCGAAATCTTCAAGAAAAAGAAGATCCAGCACAACGTGCTGAACGCCCGCCATCACGAACAAGAGGCCTTCATCATCGGCCAGGCCGGAAAGCCCGGCGCCGTGACCGTCGCCACCAACATGGCGGGCCGCGGCACCGACATCCAGCTGGGCGGCAATCTCGACATGCGCCTCAAACAGGAACTGCCGGCGATCAACGACCCCGCGGCGCGCGAGCGGCGCGCGGCCGAGATCCGCGCCGAAATCCAGGCCGCGCATGAAGAGGTGGTCCAGGCCGGCGGGCTCTATGTCATCGGCAGCGAGCGCCACGAAAGCCGGCGCATCGACAACCAGCTTCGCGGCCGCTCCGGCCGCCAGGGCGATCCCGGCGCCTCGAAGTTCTTCGTCTCGCTCGAGGACGATCTCATGCGCATCTTCGGCTCGCAGCGCATGGACGGCATGTTGCAGAAGCTCGGCCTCCAGGAAGGCGAGGCGATCATCCACTCCTGGATCAACAAGGCGCTGGAGAAGGCGCAGCAGAAGGTCGAGGCGCGCAACTATGAAATGCGCAAGCATCTGCTGCGCTTCGACGACGTGATGAACGACCAGCGCAAGGTGGTCTATCAGCAGCGCCGCGAGATCATGAGCGACCAGGACGTCTCGGCCATGGTCGCCGACATGCGCCAGGAAGTGGTCGAATCGCTGGTCGAGCGCTGCATCCCCGAAAATTCGCTGCCCGACCAATGGGACATGGCCGCGTTGCACGAAGAGAACTTGCGCGTCTTCAATCTCGATTTGCCGGTCGTTCAATGGGGCAAGGAAGAGGGAATATCCGACAGCGCGGTCCGCGACCGCCTGCTCCAGGCGGTCGAGGCGAAGATGGCGCAGAAGGTGGCGAATTACGGCCCCGATATCATGCGCCTGGCCGAACGCAGCCTGGTGCTGCAAACGCTCGACCAGTCGTGGAAGGATCACCTCTCATCGCTCGATCATCTGCGCCAGGGCATCAATCTGCGCGCCTATGCGCAGCGCGACCCCTTGAACGAATACAAGCGCGAGGCCTTCAACCTGTTCCAGGCCATGCTGGTCGGATTGCGCGAACAGGCGACCAGCGTGCTGGCTCACGTGGAATTGAAGATCGAGCGTCCCGGCGATTTGGCGCCGCCGCCGCCGCCCCCGATGGTCGAAAGCCGCCAGGATCCGGCAACCGCGGCCGACGCCAAAGCCGCGCCGGCGGGGGCTTCACCCTGGGCGAACACGCCCCGGAACGCGCCTTGCCCCTGCGGCTCGGGCAAGAAATTCAAGCACTGCCACGGCCGCCTATAATCCGCCACATTACGCCGATTTAATCGCCGGGAAGGGGTGGCGTAATCCGTTCCCGGCCACGATGCCGCGCCATAGACCGTAAATTCAACGACGAGGTCGTTTCATGCCCTTCTCTTCCCTGTCCCGCCATTCCGCGCCCTTCGCCGCCGGTCTCGCGCTTTGCCTCGCGCTGGCGCCTTTGGCTTACGCCGATCCCGCGAGCGTGGCGCTGCCGAGCTTCGCGCCCATGGTCAAGCAGGTGATGCCGGCGGTGGTGAACATCTCGGTCACCGAGCAGACGAGCGGTATCGCCGGCAATGACGGCGACGGCGATTCGGATGCGGGCCCGGGCCTGCCGCGCAATTTTCCGCCCTCACCCTTCGATGAACTCTTGCGCCGCTTCTTCCAGCAGCAGCACCAGGGCCAGGGCCAGGGCCAGGGCCAGGGCTTTTCCGCCCCGCGCGGGCAGATGGTGGCGCTGGGTTCGGGCTTCATCATCGATCCCGCGGGCTATATCGTCACCAACAACCATGTCGTCGATCACGCCGACAAGGTGACGGTGATCTTCCAGGACGACAGCCGCCACCCGGCGAAGGTGATCGGCCGCGACCCCAAGACCGATCTGGCGCTTTTGAAGATCGACGCCAAGCAGCCGCTGCCCTACGTCTCCTGGGGCGACAGCGGCCAGTCCCAAGTCGGCGATTGGGTGCTGGCGGTCGGCAATCCCTTCGGTCTCGGCGGCTCGGTCAGCCCCGGATTCATTTCGGGGCGTTCGCGCGACATTCATGAAGGCCCCTATGACGACTTCCTCCAGATCGACGCCTCGATCAACCGCGGCAATTCGGGCGGTCCGGATTTCAATTTGAACGGCCAGGTCATCGGCATCAACACCGCGATCTATTCGCCCAATGGCGGCTCGGTCGGCATCGGCTTCGCCATCCCCTCGAACATGGCCAAGCCGGTGATCGATCAGTTGCGGACCACCGGCAAGGTCGCACGCGGCTGGATCGGCGTGCAGATCCAGGACGTCACATCCGATATCGCCAAGAATCTGAACTTGCCGGCGGCGTCGGGCGCGCTCGTGGCCGACGTCACCAAGGGCGGCCCGGCCGAGAAGGCGGGCTTCAAGCAGGGCGACGTGATCCAAAGCTATAACGGTGAAACCATCGCCAAGGTGCGCGACCTGCCCATCGCCGTGGCGCAAACCCCGGTCGGCAACAAGGCCGAGGTCAAGGTCTGGCGCCAGGGCGCGCAGATCGCGCTCCAGCCGGTGATCGCATCCATGCCCGACGAGCAGAAACTGGCCAAGGCCGACACGCAATCCCCCGGCGGCGGCGGCGGCGGCCAGGCTCAAAGCGCCCATGCCATGGGGCTGAAGCTCGCGCCGCTGACGCCCGATCTGCGCCGCCAGGCGGGCGTGCCCGCCGGGGTCAAGGGCGTGATCGTGACCGACATCGCCGATGACAGCCCGCTCGCCGATATCGGCGTCGAGCCCGGCGACGTCATCGTCGCCATCGATCAGCAGCCGGCTTCCTCGCCCCAGGACGTGGCGGCCAAGCTCGACGCCTACAGCAAGCAGAAGGGCGGCAATAAGAGCCTGCTGCTGCTGATCAACCGGCACGGCATCAACCAGTATGTCGCGTTGTCGGTCTCGGGCAACGACAACGGCTGAGGGAGAATTTCCCATGCACATCCTGCTGATCGAGGACGACCGCGAGGCCGCGGCCTATCTGCTGAAGGGCTTGGCCGAAAGCGGCCACCGCGTCGATCACGCCGATGAAGGCCGCCACGGACTGGAATGCGCGCGCCAAGGCAGCTTCGACGCCATGATCATCGACCGCATGTTGCCAGGATTGGACGGATTGTCGATCATCGCCGCCTTGCGCGCGGCCAACGACCAGACCCCGGTTCTGGTGTTGAGCGCCCTGGGCGACGTCGAGGACCGCGTCGAGGGCCTGCATGCGGGCGGCGACGATTATCTCGGCAAGCCCTTCGCCTTCTCCGAGCTTTTGGCCCGGCTCGAGGCGCTCACTCGCCGCGGCAACGGCAGCGAGACCAAGCTCAAGGTGGCCGATCTCGAAATGGACTTGATCGCGCGCAGCGTGACGCGGGCGGGCCAGGCGATCGATCTGCTGCCGCGCGAATTCCGCCTGCTCGAATATCTGATGCGGCATGCCGGGCACATCGTCACGCGCACCATGCTGCTGGAAAAGGTCTGGGACCATCATTTCGATCCCCAGACCAACGTCATCGACGTGCATGTGAGCCGGCTCAGGCAGAAGATCGACCGCGGCTTCGAGTATCCGCTGCTGCACACGGTGCGCGGCACCGGCTACACGCTGCGCAAGGCGGCCTAAAGCCCGCGCGATCCCATCTGCAGGAATTTGGCGCGCCGCTGCGTGCGGAGCGACGGCCCGTCGAGATTCAACAGCGGCTGCAACGCCTTGGCGATCGCGCCGCCGGTTTCGTTGATCGCCGCCTCATGCGCGCGATGCGCGCCGCCCAGCGGCTCGGGCACGATCGCGTCGATGACGTTCAGGCGCAGCAGATCTTGCGCGGTGAGGCGCAAGGCTTCCGCCGCGTCCCGCGCGTTGTCGGAGGAGCGCCACAGGATCGAGGCGCAGCCTTCCGGCGAAATCACCGAATAGATCGCGTGTTCGAGCATGAGCACGGCGTTGCCGGTGGCGAGCGCGATGGCGCCGCCCGAGCCGCCCTCGCCGATGACGGTGGCGATCACCGGCACTTCGAGCTGCAACCCGGTTTCGACCGCGCGCGCGATCGCCTCGGCCTGGCCGCGCGCCTCGGCGTCAATGCCGGGATAGGCCCCGGCGGTATCGACGAAGGTCAGCACCGGCAGCTTGAAGCGCGCCGCCAGCTCCATCAGCCGCCGCGCCTTGCGGTAGCCCTCGGGCCGCGCCATGCCGAAATTGTGCTTCACTCGGCCTTGGGTGTCGGCGCCCTTCTCATGCGCGATCGCCACCACGCTCATGCCGTTGAAGCGGCCGAGCCCGCCGATGATGGCGCGGTCCTCGGCGAAGGCGCGGTCGCCCGCCAGGGGCGTGAAGCCGTCGATCAGCCGATTCAGGTAATCCGCGCCGTGCGGCCGGTCGGGGTGGCGCGCCAGCTGGACCTTCTGCCACGGCGTCAACTTGGCGTAGGTCTGGCGCAGGAATTTGTCGACCTTGCCCTCGAGCTTCGCGACCTCGTCGGCGATGTTGAGATCGCCGCCGTCGGACAGGTGGCGAAGCTCCTCGATCTTGCCTTCGAGCTCGGCGAGCGGTTTTTCGAATTCCAGGAAATGGCGCATGAGGCGCGACAACTAGCATGGGACGCCTCGCTTGCGCCACAAGGCAGGCAATCATTAATCCGATGTTGCGCCAATGTTCCGGGGCGGGCGCCGTAAATCCTTTATTTTTTGCGGGAGAGCGGGTGATTGGTCATGACCCGCTTCAGGCGCTCGCCCTGCACATGGGTGTAGATCTGCGTGGTGGCGATGTCGGCATGGCCGAGCATTTCCTGGACGCTGCGCAAATCCGCGCCGCCATCGACCAGATGGCTGGCGAAGGCGTGGCGCAGCACATGCGGCGAAAGCCGCCTTTCGTCGATGCCCGAAGCGCGCGCCAGCGATTTCAGCAATTGGCCGCAGCGCCGCCGCGTCAGGTGGCCCGCCACGCCGCGCGAGGGAAAGAGCCAGCGAGAAGTTTCGCCCTCTTTCAGGAATTCCGCGCGGACGCCGAGATAGGCGTCGAGCGCCGCGCGCGCGGGCTTGCTCAAGGGCGCCAGCCGCTCCTTGGCGCCCTTGCCGCGCACGATCAGGAAACGCTTGTCGCGCTTGACCGCGGCCAAGGGCAAGCCCACCAATTCCGAAACCCGCAAGCCCGCGCCGTAGAGCAGCTCGACCAGGCACAAAAGCCGCGCGCCTTCGGGGCCTTTCATGGCTCGCGCCTGGGCGATGAGTTTCCGCGCCTCGTCCTCGCCGAGGATTTTCGGCAGCGAACGCGGCAGGCGCGGCGATTCGAGCGCCTCCGAGGGATCGCCCTTGCGCGCGCCTTCGAGCGCGAGAAAACGGTAGAACTGCCGGAGCGCCGAAAGCCGCCGCGACGAAGTCCGCGCGCCGAGCCCGGCCTGGGACATCGTCGCGAGGTAACGGCGCAGATCCTCGCTCGAGGCGGATTTGAGCGAGGAGCCGCGGCGCTTCAAGAAAGCCGCCGCCTGGTCGAGATCGTTGCGATAGGCGGAGAGCGTCAGCGCCGCCGAGCCGCGCTCGGAGGCCAGCATTTCGAGAAAGGCTTCGAGCGAGCGGTCCACGCTCAGAATCCCGCGTCGAGCGCCGCTTCGACCGCGAGCCGGCGCGAAGCGGCGTCGAGCCCGGCTTCGTGCAGCCCCGCCACCGCCTGCGCCAGCGCGGCCGGATCGGCCGTCAGCTTGTCGCCATTGGCCAAAGCGAGCCGCGCGCTCAGCACGGTTTCGCCCAGGCTCGGGCCCGCCGTCTTCTGGCCGGCGGGCGCGGTCGCGGCGGACAACACCGGCGCGCCCAGCACGCCGTTGATCGCGTTGACGAGATCGGCCTGGCGCGGCGCCGCCGCCGGATCGCGCGCGGCCAGCTCGGCCAGCGCGTCGGTCAAGAGCTGGGCGTCGCCCGGTTGCGATTTTCCGCCCATGGCCCAGCGGGCGAGCAGCGCCAGCGCTTTCGATTTGGAGGCATCGATCCAGGACAGGGATTTGTCGGGCGCTCCCGCCGCCAGCAGCACCCGCGCCGCGTCGGCGGCGAAATCGGATGTCGAACCGTCGAGGGTGACTCCGCCCACCGCGCCCGCCAGCAGCAACGCCGTTTCCGGCAACGCGCCGCGCTGCCTGGCGTCGGCCAGCAGCGCCGTTATCGCGGCGCGGCGCTGGGCCTGGTCCTCGGCGTCGCGCGCGATCTGATAGAGCAAGGCCCGTGCCCGGGGCTCGGCCGGGGGTTTCTTGGCCTTCAAGACGGCCGCCACGCCCGCCGGCGTGGCCGGGATCTGGCCGTAAAGCGATGCGAGATCGTCCGGGGATATCGCGCCGTAAAGCGCCGCGCGCTCAGCGGCGGCGAGGCGTTGTTCCGGCGGTAGCTTGGCGTTCAAGGCCCAGAAGCGCAGCGAGGCGAGATCGGCATTGGCGAGCGCGTCGGGCGGCAGCTTCTGCTTCGCCGCCGCCAGCAGCGCGAATTTCATCGGGTCGGGGTCGTTCAATTGCGCGATCGGGGCGCGGCTTCCGCCGAGCCGGGCGATGAGCGCGTCGAAGCCGGGATCGCGCGCCGCCTTCTGGTCGGCGAGCAGGCTCTGGCCGAGCGCGGCCTTGGCGCTGTCGCCGGCGAGCGCCTGGCAGGCGATCAGCGCGCGGTCCCACCACACGCCCTGGTAACGGGGGATCTTCGCGTTGACGTCGCCGCAGGCGCCGGCGGCGTCGTTGTCGGCGAAGCGCAGCTCGATGCCGTCGCGGTCGGTCGTTTCGCTCGTCATGGTGTCGGGAAGAATCGCCAGCAGCGCCAGGGCCGGCTCGACATAGCCGAGCGCGACGAGCCGGTCGAGCCGGAGCTCGATCAGGCTCGCGCCGCCGGGCGCGCCGCTGCCCTGCGGCGAGGCCGCGTCGGTCAACAGCAGGCGCCCCGTCAAATCCTGCAAGACGGGCGAGGATACCGGCTGAAGCCGGGGCAGACCGGCGGCGACCGCGGCTCGCGCCGTGCCGTTCCACAGGTCGCGCGGGAAGCCGCCCTTGTCCTTGCTCAAGGCGCCGATCCAAGAGGCGTCGACCGGCGGCAGCGGCACGACCTGAATCGAATTATCGGGCGGTGGCGGTGGCGGCGGCGCGGGCGTGGCCGCGGCCGGTGCTGGCGTCATGCTGGCTGGCGGCGCCGGAACTGGCGCTTGTGTCGGTGCCGGGGCTGGCGCCGCCGCCGCATCGGGCGGAGCGGCAACGGCATTGGAAGGCGGCGCGGTTTCGGCGGGAGCGGTCTGCTGCGCCGCCGCCGGATATGCCGCGAGCAGGACGGAACCCAACAGCAGGGAAACGAGCCGTCCGGTCAGCGTGACGCGAAAATCGTCAGCGCGGGAATCGCGCATCGGGAATGATCCGCTCCACCCGCGCCGTCGGAGCCGGGATGTCCCAGAACATGAGCGCGACGGCGCCCGCCGCGCCGCCGAGCAGCAGCACCGCGAACACGATCAGAATGAATTTTCCCATGCCCAGTTTTTCCCGCTTAATGCTAGTGTGCGCCCATGTCCGGATATCAGCAGTCTATCGACGCGCCATGAGCGTTTCAACGAGTGTTCCGGCGTTCCATGTGCCGAAAACCGTCGCGCTGGTCGGCCTGATGGGCACGGGCAAGACCGCCGTCGGCAAGCGGCTGGCGCAGCGCCTGGGATTGCCCTTCGTCGACGCTGACGCCGCGATCGAGGCCGCGGCGGGCAACGTCACCATCGAGGAGATTTTCGAGCGCCACGGCGAGGTTTTCTTCCGCGCGCGCGAGCGCGAGGTCATCAGGCGGCTGCTGGGCGATCCGGTCTGCGTGCTGGCGACGGGCGGGGGCGCTTATCTCGACACGGAGACGCGCGATCTCATCCGCGCGCGCGCCATCTCGGTCTGGCTCAAGGCGGATATCGAGCTGATGATGGCGCGCGTGGCGCGGCGCAACAACCGGCCGCTGCTCAAGGGCAAGGATCCGCGCGCCGTGTTCGAGGAACAGATCGCCCAACGCTATCCGGTTTACGCCCAGTCCGACATCGCGGTCGAGAGCGTGGACGGGCCGCCCGACAAATCGCTCGATCGCGTGCTGGCGGCGCTGGCGAAGTTCCTCGGCGTCACGGCGGGAGCGGCGTCGTGAGCGCCGCGCCTTCGCGTCTGCGCGTCGAGCTGGGAGACCGGGGCTACGACATCGTGGCGGGACCGGGCTTGCTGGCCGAGGCGGGCGGCCTCATGCAAAAAGTCCTGCGCCAGAAACGCGTCGTCGTCGTCACCGACGCGAATGTGGCGAAGCTGCATTTGAAGACGCTCGCGTCGGGATTGGCCAAGGCGGGGATCGCGCCGGAAATCCTGATCCTGCCGCCGGGCGAGGGCACCAAGGACTTCGCCCATTTCGGAAAACTCTGCGAGGACATATTGGCGCTCGGCATCGAGCGCTCGACCGCGCTCGCCGCCTTGGGCGGCGGCGTCATCGGCGATCTCGCGGGCTTCGCCGCGGCGACGCTGTTGCGCGGGCTCGATTACGTGCAGGTGCCAACGACGCTCCTGGCGCAGGTCGACAGCTCGGTCGGCGGCAAGACCGCGATCGACGCCAAGGCCGGGAAGAATCTAGTCGGCGCCTTCCACCAGCCGGTGCTGGTGATCGCCGATACCGACACGCTGGCGACATTGCCGAAGCGCGAATTGCTCGCGGGCTATGCCGAGGTGGTGAAATACGGCCTCATCCGCGACCGCGGATTCTATGATTGGCTCGAGCAGAACGGCGCCGATCTGGTGAAGGGCGACGCCGCGTTGCGCCGCGAAGCGGTGCTGCGGAGCTGCGCCGCCAAGGCGGAAGTGGTGGCGGCGGATGAGCGCGAAACCGGCGAGCGCGCGCTCTTGAATTTCGGCCACACCTTCGGCCATGCGCTCGAAGCCGAGATGGGTTTCGGCGAGGCACTCATCCATGGCGAGGCAGTGGCGCTGGGCATGCTTTTGGCCTTCGATCTCTCGGTCAAGCTCGGCCTCTGCCCGGCGGATTCCGCGCGCCGCGTGCGCCGGCATTTCGAGCTTGTGGGCCTGAAGACCCGCCTCGAAACGCTCGACCCCGGCCGCCTTTTGGCCCGGATGCGCAAGGACAAGAAGGTCAAGGACGGGCGCATCAGCCTGATCCTGGCGCGCGACATCGGCCAGGCCTTCATCAGCCGCGAGGTCGCGGATTCCGATTTGCGCGAATTCCTGTCACGGGAAACCAAGACACTGGCATCCGCCGCGCGCGCGCACTAAAAAGACGCGGCTCTCGAGAGGACCCCCATGCCGCTGTCACAATCCAAGCCGCGCCAGCATATCCATACGCGCCAGATCGAATGCCGCGGTTTCCTGCGCCAGGACGGGCTGTGGGACATCGAAGGCCATCTCACCGACGTCAAGACCTACGGCTTCGCGAGCGAATTTCGCGGCACGGTCGAGCCGGGCGATCCGGTGCACGACATGTGGATCCGCATCACGGTCGATGATTCGCTCATTATCCGCGATATCGAAGCCTTGACCGACAAAAGCCCGTTTCCGGTCTGCCCGGCGATCACGCCCAATTTCCAGCGCCTCAAGGGCCTGAGCATCCGCCCCGGATTTTTGTCCAAGGTGCGGGAATATCTCGGCGGCGTCGAGGGCTGCACCCATCTGGTCGAATTGATGGGGCCGATCGCCACCACCGCCTACCAGACGATATATCCCTACCGCCACCGCCTGACGCGCGACGCCGGCTCGCAGCCGCCGCAGAAATCGTCGAAGCCGGGCGAGAAGCCGCGCCTCATCGGCACCTGCCACGCCTTCAAGAGCGACGGCGACGTGGTGAAGCGGCTATGGCCGGAATTCCATACCGGCGCGGCCCAGGATTGATTTCGCGCCGGGAGGGGATCGATGCGCCGGCATGGGGACATCGCGGCGGCCGCATTCTGCGCGGCGCTCGCCTTTGTTCCGGCGGCGCGCGCGCAAGACGCGCCGCCTGAACCGGCGTCGCCGCCCCTGCTCGAGGATTGGAGCCTGCACGCCCAAACCACGGCGATCTATCAGGGCGATTTCGGTTTTCATTCGCCCTATCAGGGGCCGAACAGCCTTTCCGGCAACCAGCAATGGCGCGAGACCATCAGCGCCACCGGTTTTCTCGGGCGGCGTCTCCCGTGGGAAGGGGGCGCGCTTTATTTCGATCCCGAGTTCAACCAGGGCTATGGCGTGAGCCGTTCCCTCGGCATCGCCAGTTTCCCGAATGGCGAGGCGGTGAAGGCCGGTTACGACACGCCCAAGCCCAATGTGGCGCGGCTCTTTTTGCGCCAGACCTTCGGCCAGGGCGGCGGCGAGGAATACCTCCAGCCCGGCCAGAACCAGCTCGGCGAAAACGCCGATATAGACCGCCTCACCGTGACCGGGGGAAAATTCTCGGCGTCGGATATTTTCGACGGCAACGCCTATGCGCACGATCCGCGCACCCAATTCCTCAATCTGAGCTTCATCGATGCGCCCGCCTGGGATTATCCCGCCGATTCCAAGGGCTATACCGACGGGCTGGCGGCCGAACTCAATCGCGCGGATTGGGCGTTCCATTGGGGCCTGTTCCTCGAGCCCAAGATCGCCAATCAGCGCGATCTCGATCCGCGCTTCTGGATCCATGCGGGCACGATGGCCCAGCTCGACGAGCGCTATACGCTTGGCGGGCAGGATGGCGTGGTGCGCGAGCTGGTTTTCCTCAGCCGCGCCGATATGGGCAATCTCGAACAGGCGGCGGCCAATGGCGGCAATATCGTTGCCACAAGGCGCGACCGCTACAAGGCGGGCTTCGCGCTCGATCTCGAACAGGCGATCACCGGCGATTTGGGCCTGTTCTCGCGCTTGAGCTGGAATGACGGCCATAGCGAGCCCTGGGTCTTCACCGATATCGACCGCGGCGTCTCGGCGGGATTGAGCCTCCAGGGAACGTCCTGGGGCCGCGCCCGGGATACGGTCGGGCTCGCCGGCGCGGTGAACGGCGTGTCCAAGGCGCATGCCAATTATCTGGCCGCCGGCGGCGCCGGAATTTTCGTCGGCGACGGAAGGCTCGATTACGCGCCCGAAGGCGTGATCGAAACCTATTACGCGGTGTTTCTGGCCGAGCCCGCGAGTTTCACGCTCGATTACCAGTTCATAGCCAATCCCGCGTTCAACCAGGATCGCGGGCCGGTGTCGCTCTTCGCCGCGCGGCTGCACGTCGAATATTGAACAGGGCGGCGCGCGCCCGAAGACGCTAGAGCGAGATCTGGCTGGTGAGGCCGTGCCCGGCGCGGCGGTGGCCTTCATCGGTCGCGGCGGCCTGGTAGTAGCTCAGCAGGAAGACGCGGAGCGCCGCCGTCAAGGTCGATTGATCGCGGCTGCGGGCGATCGAGGTGACGATCTCGTTCATGCTCTTGCGCTCGCGTTCGCAAATCCGGGTCAGCGCCTCCCACATCGCCGGCTCCAGGCGGATGCTGGTGCGGTGTCCGGCGACGGTCACGTTGCGGTTGACCAGCGTCGAGCGCGGCTCGATGTCGCCTTGCTGGCGCCCCTCGGCCGCCGTCACTCCCGTGTATTGGTCGGGTTCAGGCATGATTTTTAATTTAAAGCATTTTATTCGCGATGCAACTATTAAGAGATAATGTTATTATATAACAACCTAAAGTTGTAGCCGGTCAAGGCCCCTGCAAGGCCGGGTGATTATAAATTCAGCGTTGCCGCGACCGGTCTTCTTCCGGCGTCAGGGTGGAAAGCTGCAAGGCATGGACGGTTTCGCGCAGCTCTTCGGCCAGCACGGCATGGACGCGGCGCTGGCGGGCGAGCCGGGTTTCCCCGGCGAAGGCCGGAGAGACGATTTCCAGGCGGAAATGGCTTTCCCCGCCGGGCCTGGCCCCGGCATGGCCTTGATGGGCTTGCGAATCGTCGTGGATTTCGAGGCGGGTGGGTTGCAACGCCCGGGTCAGCTTGTCGCGCATGCGGTCGGCGATGGTCATGGCAAAAAGGGCCGGTTTCTCAAGGGCTTGTCAATCGGGGCGCGAAGGCCCATCTATTCAGGGCCAGGGCTTGTCAGGGCCCGGTGCCCTCTCCATACTGATCGCATCATGTCACGTTCCTTCCTTGCGAGTCATGCCGGTCCGGCCCGGGATGCGGGTCTGCGCGCCTGCGATCATCCCGGTTGCGCCGCGACCGGCGAGTTCCGCGCGCCGCGTTCGCGCGCCGCGCTCAGCCAGTTCTACTGGTTTTGCCTCGACCATGTGCGCGCCTACAACGCCGCCTGGAATTACTACGCCGGCATGAGCATGAACGAGATCGAGCAGGAGATCCGCCACGATACGGTGTGGCAGCGCCCCACCTGGCCCTTCGGCACGCGGCTTTATCGCTACGCCGCCCGCTTCCGGGACAGCGGCATGTTCGGCTTCGAGGACGAGGCCGAGCCGGGCCGGAACGGGAACGGCGCCAAGCACCACCATCATCCGGCCTCGCCCGAGGCCCAGGCGCTGGCGGTGTTCAATCTCGAGCCGCCGGTGAGCCTGCCCGGCCTGAAAACCCGCTACAAGGAACTGGTCAAGCTCAACCATCCCGACTCCCATGGCGGAGACAAGGACGCCGAAGAACGCCTCAAGGTCATCAACCAGGCCTATGCCACGCTCAAGGCCTGCTACGCCGCCACCTGATATTTCCCCGGTTCACAAGGTCCGAAAAGCAGCACGCTCATGACACCGACGAAAAACACCGCTTCTCCCGCCGACAAGCTCGACCAGCCCGACATCACCGTCTCGGTCCGGCAGACTTTCGGCGTCGACTCCGACATGCAGGTCCCGGCCTTCTCGCGGCCGACCGACCACGTGCCCGATATCGACGAGGCCTATCGCTTCGACCGCGACACCACGCTGGCGATCCTGGCGGGCTTCGCCTTCAACCGGCGGGTTTTGATCCAGGGCTATCACGGCACCGGCAAGTCGACGCATATCGAACAGGTCGCCGCCCGGCTCAACTGGCCCTGCATCCGCGTCAATCTCGACAGCCATATCAGCCGCATCGATCTTGTCGGCAAGGACGCGATCGTGCTGCGCGACGGCATGCAGGTGACCGAGTTCCGCGAGGGCCTGTTGCCCTGGGCGTTGCAGCATCCGACCGCGCTGGTGTTCGACGAATACGACGCCGGCCGCCCCGACGTGATGTTCGTCATCCAGCGCGTGCTCGAAGTCGACGGCAAATTGACGCTGCTCGACCAGAACCGCGTCATCCGCCCGCATCCCGCCTTCCGCCTTTTCGCCACCACCAATACCGTGGGGCTGGGCGACACCACCGGCCTCTATCACGGCACGCAGCAGATCAACCAGGGCCAGATGGACCGCTGGAACATCGTCGCCACGCTCAACTACCTGCCGCATGACGCCGAGGTCGAGATCGTGCTGGCCAAGGCGCCGACCTACGACAACGAGGAAGGCCGCCGCCAGGTTCACGCCATGGTGGCGCTCGCGGAATTGACCCGCGCCGGCTTCATCGCCGGCGACATCTCGACCGTGATGTCGCCGCGCACGGTCATCACCTGGGCCGAGAACAACCGCATCTTCAACGATCTCGCTTTCGCCTTCCGCATCACCTTCCTCAACAAATGCGACGAGGTGGAACGCGCCACGGTGGCCGAATACTACCAGCGCTGCATGGGAAGCGAGCTCAAGGAAACCGGAATCCGCGCCAATACCGCCTGAGGCGGTTGGGCCCGAGACATGCCGGAGAACGAATCACCCTTCGAGATTTTCAAGCGCGCCACCGCGGCGACCTTGCGCGCCATATCCGAGCGCGCCGACGTCCAGGTGACGTATGGGGCCGAGCCGCCCGGAGCCTCGGGCACGCGGGTGCGCCTGCCGCTGCCGGCGCGCGATCTCTCCGAGAAAGAGGCCGCCCCGGTTAGGGGCGCGGCCGACGCCATCGCCTTGAAGCTGCGCTATCACGACAGCGCGGTGCATTCCCGCCGCGCGCCCCAGGGCGAGACCGCGCGCAGCATCTTCGAAGGCGTCGAGCAGGCCAGGGTCGAGGCGCTGGGATCGCGGCGCATGGCGGGCGTATCCCTCAATCTCGCCGCCATGCTCGACGAGCGTTACCGCCGCCAGGGCTATGAGCACATGGCCGAGCGCAACGACGCGACATTGGCCGAGGCGATCCGTCTCCTGGTGCGCGAGACACTGACAGGATCGCCGCCGCCGCCCGCCGCCCGCCAGGTGGCCGAGCTGTGGCGGCCTTATCTCGAGGGCAAGGTGGCGCGCGATCTCCTGGAACTGCAGAAGCATGTCGGCGACCAGGCGGCCTATGCCAAGACCGCGCGCCAGCTCATCCACGATCTCGATCTCGATCTGGGCGAGGCCGAGGAAGATGAGACCGACGAGAATTCCGAGAGCGACAGCGACAAGATCGAGGACGGCGACAGCGAGAACGAGGACGGCGAGGGGGCGAGCTCGGGCGCGCAGGGCGCGCTCGAAGGCGGCTCGCCCGATCGGGAAAAAGAGGACGGCGACGCCTCAGGCGCCGAGGAGGTCGAGGGCGAGGCCATGCCGGGATCGGGCGACGAGGATCCCGGCCGGCCGGGGCGGCCGGGCCTGCTGCCGCGCAACCGGGGCGCCAATGACGATCCCGCGGTCTATCGCGCCTTCACCACCGAATGCGACGAGGTGGTCGAGGCGGCGGGGCTGTGCGACGCCGACGAGCTGACGCGGCTCAGGGGCCTGCTCGACCAGCAGCTCGCCCATCTGCAAAGCATCATCGCGCGCCTCGCCAACCGCCTGCAGCGCCGGCTCTTGGCCAAGCAGGCGCGGTCGTGGGAATTCGATCTCGAGGAGGGCATGCTGGATTCGGCCCGGCTCGCCCGCATCGTCGCCAACCCGGTCTATCCGCTTTCCTACAAGCGCGAGAAGGAAACCGCGTTCCGCGACACGGTGGTGACGCTGCTCATCGACAATTCGGGTTCGATGCGCGGCCGGCCGATCACCGTGGCGGCGATGAGCGCCGACATCCTGGCGCGCACGCTGGAGCGTTGCGGTGTCAAGGTCGAGATCCTGGGCTTCACCACCCGCGCCTGGAAGGGCGGCCAGTCGCGCGAGCGCTGGATCGCCGCGGGCAAGCCGGCCAATCCGGGGCGCCTCAACGATCTTCGCCACATCATCTACAAATCGGCGGACGAGCCCTGGCGCCGCGCGCGCAAGAGCCTGGGTCTGATGCTGCGCGAGGGAATCCTGAAGGAGAACATCGACGGCGAGGCGCTCTTATGGGCGCATGAGCGGCTCATCGGCCGGCCGGAGCAGCGCAAGATCCTGATGGTGATTTCCGACGGCGCGCCGGTCGACGATTCGACGCTGTCGGTCAATCCCGGGAATTATCTCGAACGCCATCTGCGCGAGGTGATCGCGCGCATCGAAAAGACCTCGCCGGTGGAATTGACCGCGATCGGCATCGGCCACGACGTGACGCGCTATTACCGCCGCGCCGTCACCATCGTCGACGCGGAACAGCTGGGTGGCACCATGCTGGAGCGCCTGGCCGAACTCTTCGACGAGGACGCGCCGGCCCAGCCGGCGCCGCGCCGCCGCGGGCCGAAACCGCGCGCCGCCGGCTGATCCTTAAACGCCCCGGGCTTTTTTTCCGGTCAGTCGGCCGGCTTGTCGCCGGCGATGCCGCGGCTTTTTTGCGCCGTCTGGCCCATCACGGTGGCGAGGTTGCGCCAGCCATAGGCGATCGCCTCGACCGGCTGGCCCGCGACCGGGATCGGGCGGTGCATCACCTGCTTGCCGCCCAATCGCTCGTAGAAATACCGCGCCGGATTGCCGCGCACCACCCAGACCAGGGCCGAGCGGTGGCCGCCATCCTCGAGCCGGGCGAACAGCGCGCGCAGCAATTCGCGCCCCAAGCCGCGGCTTTGCAGATCGGGCAGCACGTAGAGCGTATAGACCTCGCCGGTGTAATCGACCGCGCCGTCGCGCTGCGTGCCGCAATTGCCGAAGCCGACCACGCCCAATCCGGGATGTTCCGCCACCCAGACATCCTCGGGCCGGTGGCGCAGGAAGCTCGCCCAGGACGGGATCTGGCGGCGCTCGGACATGTTGAGCAGCACCCGGTCCGGCAGCATGCCGGCATAGGTCGCGCGCCAGGTTTCGATCTCGATCTTCGCGATCGCCTGGGCGTCTTCAAGCCGCGCCTGACGGACGACGCTCATGCCGCCTCTCCCCTTAACCCCTCTCAAGGGCCGAGAAGCATCTTAAACCGTTAACGCGGCGGCTTTCGAGCGATTTTGCGCGTTCCGGGGGCGGATTCGCCGTCAAATCGCGCGGCAGGGCCGTAACAATCCTTTACAAACCGGCTCGCCAAGATTGGCAGCGCGACATGGCTTGTCTATGTTGCTTCCATGCAACGCCACCTTTGCGGGCTCGCCGTTCTGGCCTGTCTTGTCGCCACCAATCCAGCCGGGGCGCAAACCGCGCCCAACCAGCCGCCGCCGGCCGCTGGCCCGACCGCGATCGGCGGGGCCAAGGACTGGATGGCCTATAGCAATCCCGACAAGGGCGGCAAGACCTGCTACCTCGCGGGCCATCCCGCCAAGACGCTGCCCTCGGGCGCCACGCGCGGCCGCGTCGACGCGCTGATCGCCCATCGCCTCAGCGACAAGGCCTATAACGTCGTGACCTTCAATCTGGGCTATGCCGCCAAGGACGGCACCAAGGCCGAGCTCAAAATCGACGGCAAGAGATACCAGCTCTTCATCGAGAAGGACGCGGCCTGGGCGCCGGATTCGCCGACCGACAAGGCGATCACCGAGGCGCTGGCCCGGGGGAAAGCCGCAACCCTGAAAGCGGTTTCGGCGCGCGGCGTCGCCACCACCGACACCTATCTGCTCGACGGCTTCTCGACCGCGCTGGCCGCCATTGACAAAGCCTGCAACTACAAGCGATAGCGCTTATATTCGTCCTGTCATGAGCGATCTCAAGAATCTGGTGGGCCTCTCGCGCGAGGAACTCGCGGCCGAGATGAAGGCGATGGGCGCCGAGCCCTTTCGCGCGGGCCAGCTCTGGCACTGGATTTATCACCGCGGATCGCGGGATTTTTCGACCATGACCACGCTCTCGAAGAAATTCCGCGCGGAACTCGCCGAACGCTACGCCGTGGCGCGGCCGGTCACGTCGCGGGCGCAGGCCTCGGCCGACGGCACGCGCAAATGGCTCCTGGCCTTCGCCGACGGGCAGGAGGCCGAATGCGTGCATATTCCCGAGGAGGATCGCGGCACGCTCTGCGTCTCCTCGCAAGTGGGCTGCACGCTCACCTGCAAATTCTGCCACACCGGCACGCAGCGCCTGGTGCGCAATCTCGACGCAGCCGAGATCGTCGGCCAGATCATGGTGGCGCGCGACGATCTGGGCGAATGGCCCTCGCCCCAGGACGACCGCCAGCTCACCAACATCGTGCTCATGGGCATGGGCGAGCCGCTCTACAATTACGACAACGTGGCGAAGGCGATCAAAATCGCCATGGACCATGAAGGCCTGTCGGTCTCGAAGCGCAAGATCACGCTGTCGACCGCCGGGGTGGCGCCGATGATCGAGCGGGTGGGGGCGGAGCTCGCCGTCAATCTGGCGATCTCGCTCCACGCCGTGACCGACGAATTGCGCGACCGGCTCGTGCCGCTCAACAAGAAATACCCGCTCAAGGAACTGCTCGAGGCCTGCCGCAATTATCCGAGCCTGAGCAACGCCCGGCGCATCACCTTCGAATATGTGATGCTGAAGGGCGTGAACGACAGCCCGGCCGAGGCGCGGGCGCTGGTGAAGCTGCTCGAAGGCATTCCGGCCAAGGTCAATCTCATCCCGTTCAACCCCTGGCCGGGCGCGCCTTTTGAATGCTCGGCCGAGGAAGCCATCACCGCCTTCGGCGATATCGTCAATGCGGCGGGTTACGCCTCGCCGGTCCGGACGCCGCGCGGGCGCGACATTCTTGCCGCCTGCGGCCAGCTCAAATCGGCCTCGGTCAAGCAGAAGGCGAGCGAGCGCGCGAAACAGCGGGCGGAAGCGGGATCGGCCTGAACCCGGTCGCTTGACGCGCCCTGCCGCGCTATCTATATCCGGCCTTCGGTGGCGGGGTAGCTCAGTTGGTTAGAGCAAGGGAATCATAATCCCGAGGTCGGGGGTTCAAATCCCTCCCCCGCTACCAATTCATTTCACTTTCGGCTTGAGTCCGCCTTGGCGGCCCGGCTTGGGGGAGGGCGGCGTTCTTTCCATGCCTGTAGAGCATCACTTGACAATCGTATAGTTATACTATACAAACGTTTCATGATCGAGAGCACGAGGCATAAAGGCCTCAGCGAGTTTCTCGAAAAGGGGCGCTCCGGCAAGGTTGCCCCGGACTTGCATAAGCGCCTTCGGCCGCGTCTTGCGGCGCTCGACAGCGCCAAGGTCCTGGCGGAGTTAAACCAGCCCGGCTTCAGCTTTCATCCGTTATCGGGCACGAAACCGCAGCGTTATTCGATCCACGTCAACGGCAATTGGTGCCTGACCTTCGAGTGGGAAAACGGCAAGGTCACGCGCCTGGATTTAGAGGACTATCACGGCAAGAAAGCATAGCGATTTCTAAATCATAGTCTGATGACTAATGTTGATGGAGTATTATTATGGTTGAGTATCATGTGAAGCGGCCGCTGGCGGCGCCGGCGCATCCCGGCGAGTTGATGCGGGAGATCCTGGACGATCACGTCAAGCTGTCGGTTGCCGCCGCGGCAAAGCGCATGGGCGTGACGCGCGCGGCGCTCAACAATGTGCTGAACGGCAGCTCGGCGGTCACGGCCGGCATGGCGCTCATGTTCGGCCGTCTGGTCGGCGGCAATCCCGATCTCTATCTGAACATGCAGGGCAACTACGAGCTTTGGCACGCACGCCAGCGCCTGGGCGTCAAGCTGAAGGAAATCGAACCGGTTCGCACTGCGCCGGCCAGCTAGGAACGTGTCGCCTTCGCCTTGAGCGCGTTGGGCAAGGCGAGCAGCCCGCCCAGCAGCATCGCCGAAGCGCCCACCGCGAACAGCAGATCGTAGGAGCCGGTGCGGGCGAAGAGATAGGACAGCGCATAGCCGCCGCCGGCATAGGTCACGGCATAGGCCGCCGTCATCCAGCCCCAGACTTGCCGTTGCTGTTCAATGGGCACCAGCTCGCCGGCGCAACCCGAGGCGAGCACCACCATGCCCATCCCCATGCCGCCGGTGCCGAGCGACGAGATCGCGAGAAAAACCGGATGCGGCGACAGCACGGGCAAGCCGATGCAAAGCGCCAAAACCGGCATGGCCAAGGCCATGCCCCGCGCGAAACCCAGCCGCTCGGCCAGGAGGCCGCCGAGCATCGGCCCGGCCGCCCCGCCGAAGCCGAACAGCACCCAATAGAAGCCGCCGCTGGCCAGGCCCCGGCCGAGGAAGCGCGCGATGTAATCGACCCAGAACACGGTGTGCGGCACGAAACCGAGGCCGCAAGTCGTGTAGGCGGCGATCAGCAGCAGGAGCGCCAGTGTCAGGCGGGGGCGCACTGCGTGCTTGCTCTTCTGGGCGGCGGACACCGCCGCCGCGCGCGGCCAGCCGCCCCAGGCCAAGGCGGTCAACGCCAGCCCGGCCAGGCCCAGCGCGAACCAGGTCGCCGGCAATCCCCATTGCACCAGCCAAGGCACCAGCGTGCCGGAAAGTGCGACGCCCGCGCCCACCCCGGTGAAGATCACGCCCGCCACCCGGCCGCGCTTCGCCACATGCGTTTCCGCCAGGATCGCCGAGGGCGCCAGCACCATCAGCAGCCCGCCGGCGATGCCGGCCAAAAGCCGCCACGGAAAATACCAGGCGAAGCCCAAGGGAAATCCGCAGGCGAAAAAACACGCCGCCGCCGCCAGCATCGCGAGCTTTATCAGCATCACGGGCGGGAAAGAGTAGGCCAGGCGGTGCGAAGCCGCAGCACCCAGGAGATAGCCCATGAGATTGGCGGCGCCGAGATAGGCCGCGTCCGGTGCCGCGAACCAATGCGCCTCGATCAAGGCGGGAATGAGCGGCGCGAAACCGAATCGCGACAAGCCTATCCCGAGCAGCAGCGCCGACAGCCCCGCCGCCGCCTGATGCCAGGGGCGCGGCTGCGCGAGGCGGGCGGGAACGAACATCTCCTCGGCCATGGGCCAAAGTTATGCCATTCCGGCCAAACCAGACCATGCGTTCTTGGCATGGGCTGGAGGCTGCAAAGCCGGCCTCGCGCGGCTAATATGGCGGAGGAGGAAACCGTCATAATGCCGACACGTCATCCGGCCATCGCCCGCGCGGAAGCATTCTGCAAAGCCAACAATATTCGCGTTCCAATCCTGCTGGCGCCGATGGCGGGAGCGTGCCCGGCCTCGCTGTCCATCGCCGTGGCGAACGCCGGCGGGCTCGGCGCCTGCGGCGCGCTCTTAATGCAGCCGGCCGCGATCAAGACCTGGGCATCGGAGATGCGGGCCGGAAGCAATGGCGGGTTCCAACTCAATCTATGGATTCCCGATCCCGCGCCGGCGCGCGATGCCGCGGCCGAAGCCGCCATGCGCGCCTTTCTTCACAAGTGGGGCCCCAACGTCTCGAATGAGGCTGGCGATGCGAAGCCGCCGGATTTCGCATCGCAATGCGAAGCCATGATCGAGGCCGGCCCCGCCATCATTTCATCGATCATGGGACTCTATCCGCCGGCCTTTGTCGAACGGATGAAGGCGCGAAGGATCAAATGGTTTGCGACCGTGACGACCGTCACCGAGGCAAGGATCGCCGCGGAGGCGGGCGCCGATGCGATCGTCGCCCAAGGCATGGAGGCGGGAGGGCATCGGGGAGCTTTCGACGCGACGAACGCCGAAGCCAATATGGTGGGCCTATTCTCGCTGCTTCCGGCGGTCGTCGACGCGGTCAGCGTGCCCGTGATTGCGACGGGTGGCATTGCCGATGCGCGCGCCGTGGCGGCCGCGTTGATTCTCGGGGCTTCGGCCGTTCAGATCGGCACCGGATTTCTGCGCTGCCCCGAAGCGAAACTGCCGCCGGCCTGGGCCGATGCGATCGGGAAGAGTCTACCGGAGCAAACAATGGTCACGCGGGCGTTCTCCGGCCGTCCTGGGCGGAGTATTGCGACAGCCTATGTCCGGGCGGCAGCGGCGCCAGACGCGCCGCCTCCCGCTCCGTATCCCGTGCAGCGAGGGCTGACGCAACCGATGCGCGATGGTGCAATAAAGAACAATGACATCGATCGCATGCAAGCCTGGGCCGGGCAATCCGGTGGACGGGCGCTTGCGCGCCCCGCCGGCGATGTGGTTCGCGCGCTATGGGACGATGCCCAAGTCATACTCGGATAGAGTGTTCACATCGCGACGGCATGAGGCTGCAAAGCCGGCCTCGCGCGGCTAATATGGCGGGGGAGGAAATGAATCCATGAGCGAGCCCGACGGCGGCGGCCATCCCGAACTCGCGCAATTCTCGCGCGACATCGGCCCGCTCAATCTGATGCCGCTTTGGGAGCGCACCACGCCGATGCGGCCGGGCACGGCTTGCGTGCCGGCGTTGTGGCGCTATGCCGCGATGCGCCCGCTGCTGATGCGCGCCTCCCGGCTCATCACCAAGAAGGCGGCGGAGCGCCGCGTGCTGGTGCTGGAAAATCCGGGCCTCAAGGGCACGACCTACATCACCAATTCGCTTTATGCGGGCTTGCAGGTGATCCTGCCGGGCGAGGTGGCGTCCGCGCACCGCCACAGCCCGAGCGCGTTGCGCTTCATCCTCGAAGGCACGGGGGCCTATACCGCCGTCGGCGGCGAACGCATCCCCATGTCGCCTGGCGATTTCATCGTCACGCCCAACTGGGCCTGGCACGATCACGGCAATACCGGGGCCGAACCGGTGATATGGCTCGACGGGCTCGACACGCCTTTCGCCCGTTTCTTCGGCGCCCAGTTCCGCGAGGATTATCCCGACGGCGCGACGCCCAATCTCCCGCCGGTGAAAAACGGCAACGGCGCGGCGCCGCTTTTGCGTTATCCCTATGACCGTAGCCGCGCGGCGCTCGAGCGTCTGGCGCGAAACGAGGCGCTCCACCCGGCGCATGGCGCGCGGCTGCGCTATGCCGATCCGGCCGGAAAGGATCCGTTCCCGACCATGGCGGTGTTTTTGCAATTGCTGCCTTCGGGCTTCGCGGGAAAAAGCTATCGCGGCACCGACGGCGCGGTTTTCGCCGTGGCCGAGGGCGAGGGATCGGTCGAGGCCGGCGGACAGAAATTCGCCTTCGCGCCCCATGACGTGTTCGTGGCGCCGCCCTGGTGTCCTTATCGTTTGAATGCTTCGCGCGAGAGCGTGATCTTCAGCTATTCCGACCGCGCCGGCCAGGAGGCGCTGGGCTTCTGGCGCGAGAGCCTGGAGTGAGCGCGTCCCCAGAAATTTTGTCCCAGGACATCGCCATTATCGGCGGCGGCATCGCCGGCCTCGGCCTGGCGCTCAATCTGCATCGGCGCGGCATTCCATCCCGCGTTTACGAAGCCGCGCCCGAGCTGAAGGAGCTGGGCGTCGGCATCACGCTGCTGCCCCATGCCATGCGCGAGCTGGCGGCGCTGGAGCTTGACGCGGAGATGGCGGACGCGGCCGTCGAGATGCGCGAGAGCTGCTTCTTCAACCGCTTCGGCCAATTGCTCTACACCGAAAAGCGCGGGCGCGAAGCGGGTTATCCCTATCCCGAGCTGGGCATCTTGCGCGGCAAGCTGCACATGATCCTCTACCGCGCGGCGCTTGCGCGGCTGGGCGCGGATAAAATCCTCACCGGCCACCCATGCACCGGGGCCGAGCAGGCGGAGGGGCGGGTGCGGCTGTTCTTCCGCGGCCGCGATCCGGTCGAATGCAAAATCGCCATCGGCTGCGACGGCGTCAATTCGGCGCTGCGCCGCCAGTTCTATCCCAACGAGACCATGGCCTTCGGCGGCATCAATTCCTGGCGCGGCGTCACAAGCATGAAGCCGATCCTTTCCGGCCACAGCTATATGCGCATCGGCTCGATCGCGGGCGGCAAGATGGTGCTTTATCCGATAGCCGATCTGGGCGGCGGCCGGCAGCTCGTCAATTGGGTGGTCAATATCCAATCGGCAAATCCCGAGAAAAACGACTGGAACAAGCCGGGGCGGATCGGGGATTTCATCGGTTATTTCAAGGATTGGCGCTTCGGCTGGCTCGACGTGCCGGCGATGATCGCGAACGCCGAAGTGCTGCTCGAATATCCGATGGTGGACAAGGACCCGGCCGCGGCCTGGAGCTTCGGTTCCGTGACGCTCGCGGGCGACGCCGCCCATCCCATGTATCCGCGCGGCTCCAATGGCGCCGCCCAGGCGCTGATCGACGCGCGGGTGCTGGCCGAGAAACTGGCGGAAGCGGGCGGCGGCCAAGCCGCGCTCAAGGCCTATGAGGCTATCCGCCGCCCGGCCACGGCCCGGATCGTGCTCGCCAACCGCGCCAATCCGCCCGATGTCATCAATATCAAGGTGGCCGAGCTGACCGGCGACAAGCCCTTCGACCGGCTCGACCGTTTCATCACCCAGGACGAGCTGCGCGCCCTGTCCGAGGATTACAAGCGCATCGCCGGTTTCGCTCGCGCCGATGTGAGATGAAGGCAAGGCCGTGATTTGTTATAGATAAGGCGGAAGAGGGGATGCGATGCAAAAATTCCGGGGACTGGCCGCCTGGGCGATGGCGGCCTACATGGCCTATATCTTCGTCTGGTACCTGCAATATAAATTCACCGGCGACGACGGCAGCGTGTGGCTCTTCACCGTCTTGACCGACTGGCTCGGTTTCCACGGCCACGAGAAATTCATGCGCATCGGCACCGGCAGCGCCGAGCTCGCCGCCTCGATCCTGCTCTTCGTGCCCCCCTTGCAGGTCTTGGGCGCGGCGATGGGTTTTTGCATCATGAGCGGCGCCATCTTTTTTCATCTGGTCTCGCCCTTGGGCGTCGACCCCTATGGCGACGGCGGCGTGCTGTTCCGCGAGGCCTGCACGGTGTGGCTCTTCGCCATCGCCATCATGGTCATCCGCCGCCGGCGCGGCATCGAACTGATCGAGCGCTATCTGCCCTTCATCCCGATTCCGGCGAAGCTGCGCGCGCCCTGATGCCGGAGGGCAGGGTGGAAGACGCGACGGCGTTGAACAAGGGCCGCGATCCACGGCTCGATTTCTTCCGCGGCGTCGCCATGTTCATCATCTTCATCGCGCATTGCCGCGGCAACGTGTTGTGGGATTACATCCCGGCGCGTTACGGCATCAGCGACGCCGCCAACATGTTCGTGTTCGTCTCGGGCATGACGGCGTCGATCGCCTTCGGCGGCACTTTTTTGAGCCGGGGCTGGCCGGTCGGCGCGTTGCGCATCCTCTATCGTTGCATCCAGCTTTACGCCGCGCAGCTCGGCATGTTCTTCGTCGTCGCCATGGTGGTGGCCGCCGGCTCGATGATCTTCCCCGATACCGATTACGTCGCGGTGGCGCAGTTGCAGCGTTTCTTTTCCGACACGCCGGCCGCGCTGATCGGCCTCTTCACGCTGACCTATGTGCCGCATTATCTCGACATCTTGCCGCTCTACATCGTCGTGCTGGCGATGGTGCCGGCGGTGATGGCGCTGGCAAGGGTGAGCCCGTATCTCGTCCTGGCGGCCTCGCTCGCGCTTTATGTCTGCGCCTGGGTTTTCCAGCTCAATTTCCCCGCCCATGCCGACGACCAGGCGATGTGGTATTTCGATCCCTTCGCCTGGCAGCTCATTTTCTTCACGGGTTTCGCGTTGCGGCGCGGCTGGATCAAGGTGTCTCTCGATTCCAGAATCCTGTTCTGGGGCAGCGCCGCTGTGCTGCTGGCCGGGCTCGCGATCTCGCTGCCTTCGGTGTTCGAGCGCGTCAAGGCGATCGATCATCTCCGCCAATGGGTCGGCGACCACAGCGACAAGACCTATATGGACCCGATGCAATACGTCCATTTCCTCGCCTCGGCCTATGTCGCGGTGGCGTTGCTCAAGGGCCGCGAGGCGCTGCTGCTGACGCCGCCGCTCAAGCCTTTCTTCAAATGCGGCCAGCAGGCGCTGTCGATCTTCACCTCGGGCATGGTGTTGTCCTATATCGGCGGCATGGTGTTCGACCACGCCGGCACCGGCGCTCTCGCCCAGATCGCGGTCAATGGGGCGAGCTTCGGCCTGCTCTTCGCCATCGCCTATGGCGTCGCCTGGTTCAAGGCCGCGCCGTGGAAGCGCAAGCATGTCGCCGTGGCGGAGCGCGTTTACGCGGGCGCCGAATGAGGGCGGCGGTTTTTCCGCTGGCGGCATTGCTGCTCGCGGCCCCTCTGCTAAAGGTTGGGCCCGCATTCGCCGACGAACGCATCGATATTCAATATCAAGGCGCCACGCGCGATTATCTCCTGCATGTGCCGCCGAATGCGGGCAACGCGCCCTTGGCTTTGGTGATCGCGCTCCACGGCGCGGGCGGTGACGCGGCGAGCTTCGCCGGCGAAACCCGCTTCGCCCAGGCCGCCGATCATCTCGGCATGATGGTGGCGTTCCCCGACGGCGGCGAATACGGCGACCCGCCGCGCCGCACCTTCAACGCGCAAATCTGCTGCGGCGAGGCGGTGGCGCGCCAGGTGGACGATGTGGGTTTCGTGGGCGCGATGATCGAGGACGTGGCCGCGCGTCATCCGCTCGACCGCGCCCGCATCTACGCCACCGGCATGTCCAACGGCGGGATGTTGACCTATCAGCTCGCGGCGATGCATCCCGAATGGTTCGCGGCGGCGGCGCCGGTTTCGGCGGCGATCGGCGGCATGACCCGCGACGGCCGCACCTACATCATCCCCATGCCCGCGATGCCGGTGCCGGTGATGATCGTTCACGGCCGCAAGGACCCCTATGTGCGCTATGAGGGCGGGACCTCGACGATGCTGAACTTTCCCCATATCTGGAAAATGTCGGTCGGTGACGCGCTGTCCTTCTGGGCGGCGAGCGACGGCTGCGCCGGACCGCCCGCGATTTCGCATCCCGCAGGCCCAGATTTGGAACGCATCGCCTATGCCAACTGCAAGGACGGCAGCGAGGTGGTGCTGTGGGAGCTCATGGGCGGCGACCATTCCTGGCCGGGCGATATCTTTCCCGCGCCCGGCGGCGGCAAGAAGGTTTCGGCGGCCGAAACCATCCTCGCCTTCTTCGCTACCCATCGCCGCCCCTGAAGTCCCAAGGTGCAAGTCCCATGGTGGGCCGCATGATATTCAGAACCATCGTCCTCGGCTTGCTCGCGGCGTTCATCGCCGCTCAAGCATCCGCGCAATCCGCCAACCCGCCCGCGATCCAGGCCGTCGATGTCTGGGCGCGCGCCACGCCGCTCGGAGCGCACACCGGCGCCGCCTATATGACGCTCATAAACAAGGGCGCGGCGGACGACCGGCTCTTGGGCGTTTCGACGCCCATCGCGGGCGAGGCGCAAATCCACAGCATGAGCCTCGACAACGGCGTGATGATGATGCGGCCGGTGCCGGCACTCGACCTTAAGGCGGGATCGACGCAAAGGCTCGCACCCGGCGGTTATCACGTCATGCTGATGGATTTGAAAGCGCCGCTGGTCGAAGGCCAGAGCTTTCCCCTGACCCTCATTTTCGCCAAGGCGGGCAAGGTCGGGGTTACGGCCAAGATCGGCGGCATCGGTGCGATGGCGCCGCCGGCGGCCAAGCCATAGACGCGTTGCCATCAGTACACGGTCGAGACGGAATACTTTTTCTCTCCAACCACCGCAGTATATTCGAGCCGAAAATATTTTGGCCATCGAAGCCATCTGCGGAGCCACCACGGTCGATAATTATAAAAAGCGTCATCCATCTTCTGCGAGGTGGCCATAATCGTCATCGCAGTCTGGTTTGTCTGTATTACGCGCTCATGATCGACGAACGCATAGCCGATGTTCTGCTGAATACCGAATTTCAGTTCACGCCACCCGCCAGAAATATCCCTGTCGGCTTCTAACGGGATTGAAAAGTTATTTGGGGATTCTCGTAGTCGAGCACGGTAGAGATAAACGACGGAACCCGTTCGATTCGTAAATGCGAAATCAACTGCAACAAATTGCTTACCATTTATTGTCATTCCGTTTGGGTTTGGGCGAGGAAGGACTTCGAGGTGAGGAACGCTTTGTCGTTTACGAGAGCCTAGCCAATGAAGAAAAAATGGCCAAGCAATCAGACTGATAATTATTACAAACCAGTTTGACGCATCGTTATTCTTTAACCCATTCCAAAGCAGAACAAACCAGTTCCAAAGCTGGGACATCTTATCTTCTCCTCGAAATGCATCTCCAATCGTCCTATGCCTTTCGTTAATATTGGCGTAAGCCACCCGAAGCTGTGCAACAGCGAAGGGTGGCTGGGGCGGGAGGATTCGAACCTCCGAATGGCGGAATCAAAATCCGCTGCCTTACCACTTGGCTACGCCCCAAGATTCCGCGCGAATACCGGATGGCGCGACCTTAGCGTCAAGCCCCTTTTGCCGCAACCGGACCGCATGGCGACCAATGGCTGGCATGGGCATCCGGCGTCCTTCGACAGGCTCAGGATGAGGACCATCGAGGATGGCATTAAGAAAATCTCCTTACCCTGAGCTTGTCGAAGGGCGCACGGCCTCGATCCAGACATCGAGACGGCGCAACCCTGGTCCCGGGAGTCGAGGGTTGACGGTGACGCCGGGTCACGCCAAGGTGCGGCCCCGATCCCGCCGAGAGCGAATCGATTCTGCTGCGATGAGCGCCAACCCGGTCCCCACATCGTCCGTGCCGCCCTTGCCGCGGCCGCGCGATCCGATGCTCCGGCGCATGGCGGATGCGCTGCGCGCCTTGGCCATGGACGCGGTCGAGGCGGCGCAGAGCGGCCATCCCGGCATGCCGATGGGCATGGCCGACGCGGCGACCGTGCTCTTCACCCGTTTCCTCAATTTCGATCCGGCCAAGCCCGATTGGCCCGACCGCGACCGCTTTGTCTTGTCGGCCGGGCACGGCTCGATGCTGCTCTACGCGCTCTTGCACCTGACCGGCTATGCCGACATGACGCTCGAGGAATTGAAACGCTTCCGCCAGCTCGGCAGCCGCACCGCCGGCCATCCCGAGCGCGGCCACGCTTCGGGCATCGAGACCACCACCGGGCCCTTGGGCCAGGGCCTGGGCAATTCCGTCGGCATGGCGCTGGCCGAGCGCATTTTGGCCGCGCGCTTCGGCAAGGATCTGGCCGATCACTACACCTATGTCATCGCCGGCGACGGTTGCCTGATGGAGGGCATCAGCCAGGAGGCGATTTCGCTCGCCGGCCATTTGCGGCTCTCCAAGCTGATCGTGCTGTGGGACGATAACGGCATTTCGATCGACGGCGGCACGTCGCTCTCCACCTCGGAAAACCAGCTCGCGCGTTTTTCGGCCGCCGGCTGGGACGCGACCGCGGTCGATGGCCACGACACCGAGGCGCTCGCCGCCGCCATTTCCGAGGCGCGCACCAGCGTCCGGCCTTCGCTCATCGCCTGCCGCACCACGATAGCATTTGGGGCTCCGACCAAGGCGGGCTCGGCGGCGGCGCATGGCTCGCCCTTGGGGGCATCCGAGATCGCCGGATCGCGCCAGCGCCTCGGCTGGACGGAGCCGCCTTTCGTTTTGCCCGATGACGTGGTGCAATTCTGGCGCGAGGCCGGAGCGCGCGGCGGCAAGCTTTCCTCGGCCTGGCAAAAGCGGCTCGACGCGGCGGACGCCAAGACCCGCGCCGAATTCGCGCGCCGCGTGAAAGGCGAGATTTCGCCCGAGGCGCGCAATGCCTTGGCCCAGGTGAAAGCCAAGGCCGCGAGCGAGGCGCCCAAGATCGCGACCCGCCAGGCCTCGGGCAATGTGCTCGACGCGTTGGCGCCGGTGATGCCGGAATTGATCGGCGGCTCGGCCGATCTGACCGGCTCCAACAACACCCAGGCCAAGAGCCAGAAGGTCATTACGGCCAAGGATTTCTCCGGCGGCTACATCCATTACGGCATCCGCGAGCACGGCATGGCGGCGGCGATGAACGGTTTGGCCGCGCATGGCGGGATCATTCCCTATGGCGGCTCGTTCCTGGTGTTCACCGATTACTGCCGCCCGTCGATCCGGCTTTCGGCGCTGATGGGGCTGCGCGTGATCTATGTGATGACGCACGACTCAATAGGCTTGGGCGAGGACGGCCCGACCCATCAGCCGGTCGAGCATCTGGCCGCGTTGCGCGCCATTCCCAAGCTCCTGGTGTTCCGTCCCGCCGACGCGGTCGAAACCGCCGAATGCTGGGAGCTGGCCTTGGCGCAAAGCGCGGCCCCCTCGGTCCTGGCCTTGACGCGCCAGGCCGTGCCCGCCTTGCGCAAGGATGGCAATCCCGAGAACAAATGCGCGCGCGGCGCCTATGTGCTGGCCGAAGGAAAGGCCGCGCGCCAAGTCACCATCCTCGCCACCGGCTCCGAAGTTTCGCTGGCCTTGGCGGCGCGCGACCTGCTGGCGCAGAAGAAAATCGAGGCCGCGGTGGTCTCCATGCCGTGTTGGGAACTGTTCGACCGCCAGGACGAAGCCTATCGCCGCGCGGTGCTGGGCGCGGCACCCCTGGTCGCGGTCGAGGCGGCCCTGCGTTTCGGCTGGGACCGGTATATCGGCCCCGCCGGCGGCTTCGTCGGCATGACGGGTTTCGGCGCCTCGGCCCCGGCGCCCGATCTCTACAAGCATTTCGGCATCACCGCCGAGGCGGTATGCTCGGCGGCCTTGGCGTTGGTATAGGAGGCGGAATGGCCATTCGGGTTGCGATCAACGGGTTCGGGCGCATCGGGCGGCTGGTGTTGCGCGCGCTCCACGAGCAGAACCGCGACGATGTGGCGGTGGTGGCGATCAACGATCTCGGCCCGGTCGCGACCAACGCGCATCTTTTGAAATACGATAGCGTGCATGGCCGCTTCAAGGGCGAGATCAAGACCGGCGACAATTGGATGGATATCGGCAAGGGCAAGATCGCGGTCTCCGCCGAACGCGATCCCGCCAAGCTGCCGTGGAAGGATCTGAAGATCGACGTCGCGCTCGAATGCACCGGGCTTTTCACCAAGCGTGCGGATGCGGCGAAACATATTGAGGCGGGATCCAAGCGCGTCATCGTTTCGGCCCCGGCCGACGGCGCCGACATCACCATGGTGATCGGCGTCAACAGCGACCAGGTGAAGCCCGCGCACAAGGTTTTGTCCAACGGCTCCTGCACCACCAATTGCCTGGCGCCGGTCGCCTATATTCTGAACGAGGCGCTCGGCATCGAGCAGGGCTACATGACCACCGTCCATTCCTATACCGGCGACCAGAACACGGTGGACAGCCTGCACAAGGATTTGCACCGCGGCCGCGCCGCCGCGCTCAACATGATCCCGACCTCGACCGGCGCCGCCAAGGCGCTGGGCCTGGTGATCCCCGCCTTGCAGGGAAAGCTCGACGGCGCCGCCATCCGCGTGCCCACCGCCAATGTCTCGCTGATCGATTTCAAGTTCCAGGCGGCGCGCGACACCTCGAAGGACGAGATCAACGAGATCATGGTCAAGGCGTCCAATTCCAACCGCTTCAAGGGCATTCTCGCGGTGAGCCGCGACGCCGTGGTGTCGAGCGATTTCAACCACGACCCGCACAGCTCGAGCTTCGATCTGACCCAGACCGTGGTGCTGGGCAAGCGCTTCTGCCGCGTACTCGCCTGGTACGACAATGAATGGGGCTTCTCCAACCGCTTGCTCGAGGCGGCGGCGCTGGTGGGCGCGCTGGGCTAGACCATGGAGAAGCGGATCGTCGTCCATTCGCTGGGTCACGCCCGGGCCGCGCTGGAAGCCGCATCCTCATTGAAGCGCGAAGTCGTGCTGGCGAGCGCGGCCGGAGCCGGCGCCTATGCCGGGCCGGGCTGGTTCAAGTCGCTGGCCGCGTTGGCGCAAGCCTCTTATCCCGAATCCCAAAGCGAAGCCGTGCTCGATTGCGGGATGGAGGCCGGGGTGGCGCTGGCGGCGTTGCGCCTGGGCTTCAAGCGCGTGGGCTTTTCCGGCAACGCCGAGGCGCAAGCCCGGCTCGGGGAGATCGCGCGCTCGCTCGGCGCTTCGATCGAAAGCGCCGCCGCCGCGGGTGCGCTCGATCTGCGCGACAAGAAAAACGCGGCCGCCTTGTGCCGGGCCTATCTCGCGGGCGAAACCTTGGCCTGAGGGCGGCCCGTCTGCTATACCGGCCCGGAAAAGGAAAACGCATGGCGCTCACCAAACCGGTCCAGAAAATCCTCGACGCTTATGAAAGCGATTCGCCCAAGACCAAGGCGAACCTCGCCCGCATTCTCATGCAGGGCAGGCTCGGCGGCACCGGCCATCTGGTGATCCTGCCGGTCGATCAGGGCTTCGAGCACGGCCCCGCGCGCAGCTTCGCGCCCAACCCGCCGGCCTACGATCCGCATTACCACTACCGCCTCGCCATCGACGCCGGGCTTTCAGCCTATGCCGCGCCCTTGGGGCTCCTCGAGGCCGGGGCGAAAACCTTCGCCGGCAAGATCCCGACCATCCTCAAATTGAATTCGGCCAATTCCTTGGCGCGCGACAAGGCGGCGCCGAGCCAGGCGGTGACCGCTTCGGTCAAGGACGCCATCCGGCTCAAATGCGCCGCCATCGGTTTCACCATATATCCGGGCTCGGACGCGGCCTATGCGATGATGGGCGAGATCGCCGAGATGGGCCGCGAGGCCAAGGCGGCGGGATTGGCCGTGGTGATCTGGTCCTATCCGCGCGGGGGATCTCTTTCCAAGGAAGGCGAGACCGCGATCGACATCTGCGCCTATGCCGCGCATATGGCGGCGCTCCTGGGCGCGCATATCATCAAGGTGAAGCCGCCCACCGCGTTTCTCGAATTGGAGGCGGCGAAGAAAGTCTATGAGGCGCAGAAGATCGACATCTCGACCCTGACCGCGCGCATCCGCCATGTCGTGCAATGCTGCTTCGCCGGCAGGCGGATTCTCCTGTTCTCGGGCGGCGAGGCCAAGGACCTCGACGGCGTTTACGCCGAGGTCCGCGCCGTCCGCGACGGCGGCGCCACCGGCTCGATCATCGGCCGCAACACCTTCCAGCGTCCCCGATCCGAGGCGCTCAAGATGCTGGACACCATCATCCGCATCTATCGCGGCGAGGCGTGAGCCGCCTCTATCTCATCACCCCGCCGGCGCTGGAGCCGAAAAGTTTCGCGGCCAAGCTGGAAGAGGCGCTCGGCGCCGGCGATGTCGCCTGCGTGCAGCTGCGATTGAAGGACGCGGATGACAACGCCATACGCCGCGCGGCCGACATCCTGCGGCCCATCGTCCAGAAACACGACGCGGCCTTCCTGATGAATGACCGGCCCGATCTGGCCTTGGCTTGCGGCTGCGACGGCGTCCATGTCGGGCCCGAGGATGCGCCTTACGCCGAGGCGCGCGCTCTCCTTGGCCCCGCGCGCATCGTCGGCGTCACCTGCCGCGCGAGCCGCCACGACGCCATCGAGGCGGCCGAGGCCGGCGCCGATTACGTCGCCTTCGGCGCCTTCTTCCCGACCCAAACCAAGGAAGCCAAGGCCCACGCCGAGATCGAGCTCTTGCGCTGGTGGAGCGAGATCATGACCGTGCCTTGCGTCGCCATCGGCGGCATCACCCCCGCCAATTGCGGGCCTTTGGCCGAGGCCGGTGCTGATTTCCTGGCCGTGGTTTCGGCGGTCTGGAACCATCCGCAAGGGCCGGGGCAAGCGGTCAAGGAATTCGCGGCGGCGATCGCGGCGGCCCGGCCTTAAGTCCGCGCTTTTCCCGCCCCGCTTCCCATGAAGGCGGGGATGTGGGAAATTCTTTCGTCATACCAATATGTTAGGGATATTCTCCGGCCCCGGTTGCGGCGCCGAATGAATCAAGGCCTCGCATGACACCGCCGCCGGAAGAGCCGAATTATCCGATCGCCCCGTCGCTCATTCCCGCGGCGGCGGGCGGCGCGCCCTTGCCCGAACACGAGCCCTCGGGCCGTCCCTTCTGGCTCGGGCGCTGGGCGCTCGCGGCGGCGGCGCTGCTCCATCTGCTGCCGGCGGTTTTTTGGCTACTGGCGCATCTCGAGGCGCGGCCTTCCTACGAGGTGCCGCCGCTCCAGGTGACGCTGGTGCGCGCGCCGCCGCCGCGGCCTACGGCCAAGACCGAGCCGCCCAAGATCACGCCGCGCGAATCCGGCGCCGATGACAAGACCGAGGCGAAAAAGACCGCCAAGCCCGTGCCCGCCTTGCCGCAACCGGGCTCGCCCCGGGAGAGCGAGGCCAAGCCCGTGCCCGCGGCTGAGCCGCGCCCGGCGCCGCCGGCGGAGAAGTTTCTCGCCATCAGCCTGCCGCCGCAGGGCGGCAATGCCGACCGCAACCTCGCCGGCGACGCTTATCTCAACCGCATGATGCAGATGATCGAGCGCAACCGCGTCTATCCGCCGGCGGCGGATTTCGCCGGCGCCGGCAACCGGCTGGCGATCTACAGCGTGGTGCTGGAGCCGTCGGGCGCCATGAACGCCATCACCCTGCTGTCCTCCTCGGGCACGCCGCGCCTCGACGAGGCGGCGCGGCTGATGATCACCTCGAGCGCGCCCTTTCCGCCGCTGCCGCCGGATTATCCACAGATCCGCACCCGCATCGTCGTCGAGATTCCGGTCTATCCGCGCGGCCAATAGAAGGGCGGTGGATAAGCGACTATTCGGTGGATAAGCGACAGGGAGACGTCGACTCTCCGGCGCGACCGGAGTCAAATAGCGCTATAGCGCTATAGCGCTATGTGCCGGCAAGGCGCGGGGGCGGCATGCAAAGCATCGACATCGACTTCGAGGTCTACAAGGCGCTGACCGCGCGCCGCACCAGCGAGGCCGACAGCCATAACGACGTGCTGCGCCGCCTGCTCGGCCTCGGCCAGGGCAGCGCCGTCATCAGGCGGCATTTCGATTTCGCCCATGGCCGCGCCCCGGTTCTGGCCCCGTCTCCGGCCCTGGCTTCGGCCCCGCAAAACGGCCAAAACGACTGGCATTACAAGGGGATACGATTTCCCGCCGGCACCGATTTCCGCGCCCGGTATCACGGCCAGCTGCATCACGCCAAAATCGAGCAGGGCGCCTTGGCGGTGAACGGCAAGCGCGCGCAAAGCCCGTCGGACGCGGCGCGCGAAATCACCCGCAACAACGTCAATGGCTGGCGCTTCTGGCAATGCCGGCTGCCGGGCGAGGCGGCCTGGCGCCCGCTTGACTCACTGCGCCGTGACTCACAATCAATTTGAGTCGACTCAAGAGTCAGCCGTCCCTTCAGCCGGTCCTTCAGTCAACGGGCGCCCACAGCACCTGGTCGATGCTGGCGGCGCCGCTCGCCAGCATCACGAGCCGGTCGAAGCCCAAGGCCATGCCCGCGCTCTCCGGCAATCCGGCTTCGAGGGCGGCGAGAAAATCCTCGTCCACCGGATAGGCTTCGCCGTAACGGCGGCGTTTCTCGGCGCGGTCGCGGGCGAAGCGCGCGCGCTGTTCCTTGGCATTGGTCAACTCGGAGAAACCGTTGGCGAGTTCGAGGCCGCAGACATAAAGCTCGACGCGCTCGGCGAGGCGCTTGTCGCCCGGCTTTTCCCGCGCCAGCGCCGCCATCGAAACCGGATAGTCGTGGAGCAAGGTTGGCGCGGGCGAGCCCAGATGGGGCTCGATGCGCTCGAGGAAGATACGGAAGAACAAATCCTCCCAGCCATCGCCCCGGTGCGGCGAAATTCCCAAGGGCTTCGCCGCCTTGGCCAGAAGCTTGATCTCCGGCTTCAAGGGATCGGGCGCCGTCGCGAGCAGATCGATTCCGGCAAAGCGCGCGAAGGCATCGGCCACCGAAAGCCGTTCCCAGTTTCGCGCGGGGTCGGCGCTTCTTCCCTTATACGTAAAAGAAGTACGTCCGGCGGCCTTCAGCGTATGGCATAGAAGCTCTTCGCAATCATCCATCAGGTCACGGTAAGTCGCGCCCGCGCGATACCATTCGAGCAGCGCGAATTCGGGATGATGCGTATTACTGCGTTCGGCATTGCGGTAGGCGTGAGCGAGCTGGAACAGAAGCGGGACCCCAGCCGCCAGGAGCTTCTTCATGGCGAATTCGGGCGAGGTGTGGAGAAAAACCCGCCGCTTCCGCCGGCCCGGTTCCTCGAGCAAGGTGGCGAAGGCCTTGAGATGCGGCTCGAGGCCGGGACTCGCCTGAAGCGCCGGAGTCTCGACCTCGGCGAAGCCCCGGCTCTCGAAGAATTGGCGGGTCGCGCGCAGGATCGCGCCGCGCATCTCCAAATTCGCCGCGCGGTCCGCGAAAACATCCTTCCGCCACCACGGCGCCTTGGCCACGCGAACCCTCCGTTCCGATTTTCCATCGCCAAGCTAAGCTCGGCCGGGGGCCCCGCCAAGTGCCCTATTTTGCTTGTGGTTCCGGCCCGCAAGCTGCTAGAAGCCGGGGCCAATCAATCCCCGCCGACACCCTTCGCGCCAACCGGGACGAGCGCCATGAAGATCAACGCCATCGACATCAAGCCGGGCCATGTGCTGGAAGTGGACGGCAAGCTCATGCTGGTCTTGAAACGCGAGCTGATCCAGCCCGGCAAGGGCGGCTCCTTCGCCCAGGTCGATATGCGCGATCTCAAGACCGGCACCAAGACCAATGCGCGCTATCGTACGCAGGAGACGGTGGAGCGCGCCCATCTCGACGAAAAGGACATGCAGTTCCTGTTCATCGACGGCGAGCATGCCACCTTCATGGATAATGAATCCTATGAACAGTTGACGCTCGACCGCGACTTGATCGGCGAACCGGTTGATTTCCTTCAGGAAGGCATGATCTGTACGATTCAGCTCCATGAGGGAACGCCGCTTGCGGTAACGCTGCCCGACAGCGTCACCCTGGAAGTGGTCGAGGCCGATCCGGTGGTGAAGGGGCAGACCGCGTCTTCCTCCTACAAGCCGGGCAAGCTTTCGAACGGAAGGCGCATCATGCTGCCGCCCCATGTCGCGGCCGGCACCCGCGTCGTCGTCAATACCGCGGACGGCAGTTATGTCGAACGCGCCAAGGACTGAGGAAAGGCGCGGCCCATGGCCAACCGATCCGCGCTCCTCAATGTCATGGCCGCCGCCGCGCGCAAGGCGGCCAAGGGGCTGATCCGCGATTTCGGCGAGGTCGAGCAACTCCAGGTCTCGGTCAAGGGGCCGGGCGAATTCGTCTCCTCGGCCGATCTCAAGGCCGAGAGCGTGCTCAAGCGCGAGCTTGAAAAGGCGCGGCCCGGCTACGGGTTCCTGTTGGAGGAAGGCGGCGCGATCAAGGGCAAGGACGAGGCCCACCGCTTCATCATCGATCCGCTCGACGGCACCACCAATTTTCTCCACGGCCTGCCGCATTGGGCGATCTCGATCGCGCTCGAACGCGAAGGCAAGCTCATCGCGGGCCTGGTGCTCGACCCGATCAAGAACGAATTGTTCTGGGCCGAGAAGGGCTTGGGTGCGTATGTGAACGACCGCCGCCTGCGTGTGTCGGCAAGGCGCGACTTGCCCGACTCGCTGATAGCAACGGGGATACCCTTTCGCGGTCACGGTGACCACGCAAAATACGTACGTACGCTTTCGCCGGTCATGAACGCAACCAGCGGCGTACGGCGCTGGGGTGTCGCCTCGCTCGACCTCGCTTATGTCGCCGCCGGGCGGTTCGACGGCTTCTGGGAATTCGGCCTCAAGCCCTGGGACATCGCCGCCGGGGTGTTGCTGGTGCGCGAGGCCGGCGGCTATGTCACCGATCTCGCCGGCGGCCAGGACACGCTGGCCGCCGACGGCATCATCGCCGCCAATAGTGAGTTGCACGAAAAACTACGCAAGATGTTGAATGGCGCCGCTCCGGGTTGAGCTCGCGCGCGTTCCCGGCCGACCGTCCTGAAAATTTTTCGGACCCGTAATGTTCCCGCCAAAACGGTTTTTTCGGCGGCGGTGGAAGCTGGGGAAGACTCGCGAAAATCCTTCATGTGACAGTGGCGGGGGCCCGGGTCTTGCGCTAGGCTTTCGATAGTCCCCGCAGCCGCAAACAAAAAGCGGGGGAGGCGACAGCAAACAGGACGGAAAGCCGCAAGCCATGCGAGGACTTGCCGCCATTCTACGAGCCACGCCGCGCGGGTTGGGTCCCGCGGCGGCGGCGCTCGCCCTCACGCTCGCCGTTTCGGCTCCGCCACCGGCCTTCGCCCAATCCGCCTATGCCGGCGCCGGCTCGCCGAATGTCGTCGTCGATCTGGGCGCGCTCGACCGGCTCGGTCCCGCGCCCACGGTTCCCGACAACCGCTTCGTGCTCCATCCGCCGCGCGCCGTGGCCGCCGATCAAAGCTGGACCGGGCAAAAGATCGTGCTCCGCCGTCCGGCCGTCATGCATGTGGCGCAAGCCAACCGCATCGAGCGCATCGGCAGCGTGACCATCGATTACTCGGCCCTGCCGCCGTCCGCCGGCGAGAAACTCGCCGAAGCCGGCCCGCGCATCGCGCTGCATCTCCCGCTTCCGGGCGCGCAAGCCCCGGCCTTGGCATCCACCGTTCCGCCCTCGAACCCGGCGCCGCAAGGCCCGGCCGATGCGGCGGCGCAGCCGCCGCTCGGCAACGCCACGGCATCCGCCGCCACGCCGCCCGCGCCGCTGCCTTCGCCCTCGCCGCCCGCCCCGCCCAGCATGCCGCAAGTGGCGGCCCTGCCGCCGGTGGCCTCGGGCTTCAGCCGCTTCCTGCCGACCTTCGGCTCGTCCGATACGCATCCCGAACCGGGCGCCGCCTTGGCCGCGACTCCGCCGGCGGCGCAGCCGGCCGATCCGGCCGGCATCCCGAAATCCGGCGGCAATGCGCTGCGCTTCGCGCCGGGCGCGGCCGATCTCGGCGGCGACGCCCGCTTGGTGCTCGACAGCGTCGCGCAGAAGCTCGGCGCGCAGCCGGGCCAGCGCATCCAGCTTGTGGCCTATGCCAGCGCGCCGGGCGCCGGCGCGGACGACGCCATCGAAGCGCGCCGCACCTCCTTGGCGCGCGCCGTGGCGGTCAGGGCCTATCTCATCCAGCGGGGGGTTGCGAGCACGCGGATCGACGTGCGCGCGCTGGGCAACCGGGTTGAGGGCGGGGGCTCCCTCGACCGCGTGGATTTGGTGGTGCTCGGCTCGTAAAGCGCCGGGCGCGGAGAGCGTTTAAACCCCCGTTTCGCGAGGCCCTGCCCGTTGAATAATCCCTTTCGCTATCTGCTGCGGATGGCTGTTCTCGTCATATCGGTGGCCGTTGTCGCGGCCTTGCTGTGGCAATCGCTCTATCCCTATTTCCTCGGCAATCCGCTGGTGAACGGCGTGATCCTGGGCGTGCTGGCGGCGGGCATCGTCTACATCTTCCATCAGGTCGTGCGGCTCGGCCCCGAGGCGCGCTGGCTCGCCGAGGCAAAGCGCAATCCCGAGCAAGCGGCCAAGCACAAGCCGCGTCTCTTGGCGCCGGTGGCGCGCGTGATGGCGGAAAGCCCGGGCCGCGCGCCCGCGCTCTCGGCGGCGTCCTTGCGTTCGGTGATGGACGGCATCGGCTCCCGGCTCGAGGAATCGCGCGAGACCTCGCGCTATCTGATCGGGCTTTTGATCTTCTTGGGGCTGCTCGGCACCTTCTACGGCCTTTTGGAGACGGTGCAATCGGTCAAGGGCGTGATCGGCGGGCTTTCCTCCGGGGCGGGCGATCCGGTGAGCGCCTTCGCCGATTTGAAATCGCGGCTCATAACCCCCTTGGGCGGCATGAGCACGGCGTTCAGCGCCTCGCTCTTCGGCCTCGCGGGCTCGCTGGTGCTGGGCTTTCTCGATCTCCAGGCGGGCCTCGCGCAAAGCCGCTTCTACAACGAGGTCGAGGAATATCTCGCGGGCCACACCAGGCTGTCGGCGCCGACCGGCGCGCTCGATCAGGCCGAGGTGGCGGCGCCCGCCTATATCCAGGCGCTCCTCGAACAGACCGCGGACAGCCTCGAGAACTTGCAGCGGGTCCTGGCGCGCGGCGAGGAAAGCCGCATCGCCGCCACCGGCAACGTCCAGGGCCTCGCGGAAAAGCTCGCCGCCCTCACCGACGCGATGCGCACCGGGCAGAATCTCATGCTCAAGCTCGCCGAGCAGCAGATCGAGATGAAGCCGGTGTTGCAGCGCCTGGCCGACGCGCTCTCGCAAGACCGCAGCCAGGCGGTCCAGGAAATCCGCAACGAGATCCGCCTGGTCGCCCGCACCATCGCCGCCTCCGCCAAGGAAACCGCCGCCCCGCGCCGCTAGAGTCATTCCGGGTCCCGCCTCATGCCTTATCTCGCCCGCCGCCGCCACTCTTCCGCGATCAACATCTGGCCCGGCTTCGTCGACGCGCTGTCGCAGCTCGTCATGGTCATCGTCTTCGTGCTGCTGGTCTTCACCGCCGGGCAGTTCTATCTGACCGACGCGCTGTCGGGCCGCGACGCCGCCTTGAAACAGCTCACGGCACAACTCAATCAGCTCACCGAAATCCTCAATCTGGAAAAGGCGAGCAACGCTGATCTGAAGCTCAACCTCTCGAAGCTCAACGGCGATTTGCAGGAGACCCAGGCGGCGCGCGACGCCGCCCAGCAGGAATCGGCATCGAAGGGCACGACCATCGACCAGTTGAACGCGCAGATCCTGGCCTTGCGCGGCGAGCTCGCGCAAATCGCGGCCGCGCTCGACGCCTCGGAGGCGAAGACCAAGGCGGATCAGCTCCAGATCGCCGATCTCGGCAACCGGCTCAACCAGGCGCTCGCGACCAAGGTCGAGGAGCTGGCGCGTTACCGTTCGGAATTCTTCGGCCAGCTGCGCCAGATCCTGGCCAACCGCTCCGATATCCGCATCGTCGGCGACCGTTTCGTCTTCCAGTCGGACGTGCTGTTCGACGTCGGCAACGCCGATCTCACTCCCGCCGCCAAGACCCAGATCGCTTCCGTGGCGAAGGCCTTGAAGGACATTTCGGCCAAGATCCCGCCCGATATCGATTGGGTGCTGCGCGTCGATGGCCACACCGACACGCGGCCTATCGCCACATCGCAATATCCCTCGAATTGGGAGCTCTCCTCGGCCCGCGCCCAATCGGTGGTGCGGTTCCTGATCGACCAGGGCATCCCGCCCAACCGCTTGGTGGCGGCGGGATTCGGCGAGTATTCGCCGATCGATCCCGGTAAGAGCGACGCGGCCTATGCCAAGAACCGCCGGATCGAACTGAAGCTGACCGAGCGTTAACCCCTCCCTGACCCTCCCCCAATTCACGGGCGGGGGAAGCAAGGCAAAGCCTTGCGGGAAGCGGCGGTTGCATGAGGACGGGCGGGGGGCTATAAAGCGCCCCTTCCTGGAGACGCGCGATGAAAGACAAAATCCACCCGGATTACCACGAGATCACGGTCGTCATGACCGACGGCACCAGCTACAAGACCCGTTCGACCTACGGCAAGCCGGGCGAGACGCTCAATCTCGAAATCGATTCCCGCTCCCACCCCGCCTGGACCGGCGGCCAGCAGAAGCTCGCCGAGGGCGGCCAGCTCGCGCGCTTCAACAAGCGCTTCCAGGGCCAGGGCCTCGGCCTGAAGGCGGGCGAGGAGATCGGGACCAGGCCCGCCGCCAAGGCGACTGCGGCGCCCGCCAAGGCCGCCTCGGCCAAGCCCGCCGCCAAGCCGGCGGACAAGGCGCCCAAGGCCGACAAGGCCGAAAAGCCCGCCGAAAAAACCCAGAAATCCGCGAAGAAATAAGTTTTCCGGATTGGCGTTTGTAATTTATCGCGCCCGGTTCTTGACGCGCGGTTTTCCCATTCCCATGTGATGGCCGTCCGGGCGCCCCCGGCGGGGCCCGGGCTTCAACATTGCTCACATGGAGGATGTCACATGGATGGTTTCGATTTCACCCCGCTCTTCCGTTCCACCATCGGCTTCGACCGGCTGTTGCGCCTAGCCGACGCGGCGACGCGCTTTGACGGCGCGGCGCAGTCCTACCCGCCCTACAATATCGAGGCGACCGGCGAGAACGCCTATCGCCTGACCATGGCGGTGGCGGGCTTCGGCCGCGACGACATCGAGGTCACGGTCAAGGAGAACGAGCTTCTGGTCTCCGGCAAGTCCAAGAAAGACGAAGATCGGAACGCCGAATATCTCCACCGCGGCATCGCGCGCCGCGCTTTCGAGCGCCGCTTCCAGCTCGCCGACCACATCAAGGTCGCGGGCGCTTCCCTCGATAACGGCCTGTTGCACGTCGATCTGACGCGCGAAGTGCCCGAGGAGAAGAAGCCGCGCAAGATCGAGATCGCGCAGGGCTCCGGCCCGGCGGTGATCGACAACAAGGCGGCCTAAAGCTCCGGCCTGAACGGAAAGATGGCGGGCGGTCCCTCGCGGGGCCGCCCGCCGCTATTTCAGCCTTCCGACGGCGTTGCCGATGATGAGATAGAGCTTGCCCACGTCGGCGGTGATGAAGGTGGTGCCCAGCACGTCGAGGTGGTCGCAGGCGCGGGCCTGGGCCAGCAAATTCTCGAACTGGTCGAGATAGCGGAGCGTGTGCTCGCGGAAAACCAGATCCTCCTCGAATTTCTTCTTGATCGCGATATTGGCCTCGCGTTCCTGCGCCTGGAGCAGATGGCGGATGAACACGCCGCGCTCGCCCGCGTGGAACCGCCGCCAGATCGATTCCGGTATCTGCTGGTCGAGGGCGCGGGTGATGTCCACCGCCAGCGATTGCAGCGTCTCGATCATGTAGGTCGCGTTCTTGAGGAAGGTCTCCTGCTGGTTGGCGAGCGACTTCTCCTGCACCTGCTGGGCCATGACGGCCGCCTGGTCGGCGGCGCGGAGCAGGGATGTCGCCCCTTCGCCGAAGAGGTTGGTCGCCTGCTTGGCGGTGGTGTTGATGCGCTCGGCGGCGGCGACCAGCGCACCCGCCTGGTTGTCATAGGTGCCGATCACGTCGCGCAAGCGCTCGACCGCCAGATCGGTGGCGCCGTTCAATTGCGCCGCGTGGTCGGAAAGCGCCGCGCGCACGCCGTCGAGCCGCGCCGTGGTCTGGTCGAGCGCGGCGTTGAGATCGCGCAGCTGGCGGCGCATCGATTCCGCCGCCTCGTCGCCGCGGTCGGTCATCGCCGTGCCGGTGGCGGCGAGCGTCGCGAGCTGGGCCTCCGCCGCGTGGCCCATCTCCTGGAGCCGCGCCGCCACCGCGCCGGTGGCGTTGCCGAGCGAGACGAAATGCTGGGTGAGCGTGTCGCGCGCCGCCTCGACCCGCTCGACCGTGCTCTCGATCGCCGTCGCCAGCTCCAGCACCTGGCCGCGGAACTGCTCGCCCACCTGCCCGAGCTTGATCGAGGCGGTTTCGCCCGCCGCCACCACCGAGGCGCTGCGCTCGGTGAAGCGGGCGCCGAGCTCCTCGATGCGCAGCTCGGCCTCGCCCACGGCGTCGGACACCTCTTTAGCCTGGGCGCGCATCGCCTCGCCGCTCGCGCCCAGATGCACGGTCGCGAGCTCGCTCACCTGGGCCAGGATGCGGCCCTGCTCGGCGAAGGTGTGGGCCACTTCCTCGGCGCGGCCGGCGGCGCGGTCGCTCGCCAGGGTCATCTCGGTCACGCCCGCCTGCAAGATGCCGCCGATCTTTTCGCCGAGACCGGAGAGCCCGTCGGTTCCCTCCTTGATCTGGACCAGCTGGCGCAACAGCGCCGCGCCCACGGTTTCCGCTTGCTCGCCCATGGCGGAGGTGGCCTGCTTCATGCGCTCGGCCTGGCTCTGGAAGGCGTCGCTGGCGCCAAACGCGTTTTTCATGGCGAGCTCGGTGGCGCGCGCCAGGTCCTCGGTGTGCTGCTGCAACCGCGCGCGGATTTCGGCCACCTGGGCGCCTATCGCCTCGCGCGTGTCGTTGAAATTCTTCAACTCCTTGGTGAAGCTCTCGCCCAGCTTCGAGACCTGCTGCGCCGCCATGTCGTTGGCCTCGCGCACCGAATCCACCTGCTTGCGGATGGCGGCGCCGCTTTCGTCGAGCTTCGACCCCGCCTCGCTGGCCGCGCTCGCGAGACGCCGCGTGTCCTCGCCGATGCTTTCGCTGGCGCGGCCGATATTCGCCTTGGCCTGGTCGGATGCCAGCTCGATCTCGACCGAGGCGGCGGCGATGTTGCGCCCGCTCTGCTCCAGCGCCGATATCGCCGATTTGACGTCGTCGGCGCTCGCCGCCGCCTGCGCCGCCACCTCGCCGCCGATCTTGCGGAAGGTCTCGCCCACGCTCTCGATATTGGCCGCCGCATTGGCGCTGGCCGAGGTCAGATCGCCGGCGCGCTGGCGCAGCTTCTCGCCCATCTCGTCGATCTGCGCGCTGCCCTGGCGCACCGCCTCGGTCAGCAAGCCGGCCTGGGCGGTGAAGCCGTCGCCCGCCTCCTTGAGCCGCGCCAGATTCTGCGCCGCCACCTGGTTCAGCTCCTGCGCCTTGTCGAGGAGCGCGGTGCCCAGCCCCTCGGCGCCGCTGGCCGCCTCGCGGAACTTCACCGCCACGTCCTCGGTGCGGGCCATGGCCGCCGTGGCCGCCTCGGCCAGGCTGTCGGCGCCGCTCTTCAAGAGGGCCTGGCCGCGCTCGGCCGCCGCCGTCATCTGCGCGGTGGCACCCTCGATACGCGACGTGGCGTCGGCGAGCTTCTTTTCCGTCACCGAAGTCTGTTCGGAAAAGCGGCTGACGGCGCCGTCGGTGGCGCGGTCGAGCGAGTTGCGGAACAATTCGGTCTCGGCGGCGATGCGCAAGCTCGCGGCCTCGATGCCGCGGGAGAGGCGCTCGCTCACGCGCTCGAACTCGGAAGCGGCGCGGTCGCCCGCGCGCTCGATCGCCTGGGCGAGGTTGTGCTCGATCTCGGCCGTGCGCTTCTGGCCGCGCTCGCCCGCCGTCGCAAGCGCGCGGTCGACCGCCTTTTCCACGTCCTCGACATGCCCGGCGAGCCGCCCGCTCGCCTCGTCCATGTCGCGGCCCACGGCGCGGGTGATGGCGGCGCTTTCGGCGCTCAGGGTTTCGACCAGGCGGTTCAAGGGGCCGATCGCGCCTTCGAGGTCGCTGCGCGCCCATTCCGCCCGCTCCATCGCCGCCGTGACGGCCTTCATGCTGTCGGTCAAGCGCGCGCCCAGCCCTTCAGCCGAGCTCTCGATGCGCTTCACCGTGCTGTCGACCGCGCCGGCCAGCTCCTCGGCCTGGCGGCGCAGCGCCAGCAGCGCTTCTTGCGCGCGGCGGTCGCGCTCCTCCGAGGGGGTGTAGAGCCGGTCGAGCTGATCGACCAGCTTCGCCGACACGGCGGAAAATTCCCGCGCGCGCCGCCGCATGAGGGCCGCGCCCCAGAAGACCGGCACCGGCAGCACCGCCAGCGCCACGTAGAGGAGTTGGTCGAGCGGCGTGAGATCGGTGAAGGTTTCCCAGCCGAGCACGCGCAGCAAATAGACGCCGCAGAGGACGAACCAGATTGCGGCGAGCATCGGTCCCGGCGGCATGCGGCGCATGCGCGCGAGCCTCGCTTATCCCTCGGGGCGCGTCAACAATTGGGCGGCGGCGAATCGCGCGAACGCCGCGTCAGAGAATCGCCTTGAGCGAATCGAGCGAAAGCGAGGGTTGCTCGGCCATCATCATGTGGCCGGCCTCGGGCAGAATCGTGACGCGGGCATTGGAAAAATTCTTGGCGAAGGCCGCGCCTTTGGGCGAGGGCGTCATGCGGTCGCGCTCGCCCAAAAGCAGCAGCACCGGACACGCCACGCGGCCCGCCGCCGCCCCGGCGTTTTTGTAGGCGTCGCAAGCCGCGAGGTCGGCCGCCAAACTCGCGGCCGGCGCTTGCTCCAGAAGCCGCAACGCGGTTTGCGGCAGGAACAATCCTGGCGCGGGATTGCCGCCGGTGAGGCCGTGCAAGCCGAAGCTCCAGCTCACCATCAGCTCGGATGCCAAATGCTCGCCCGCCCGCGCCGCGTTCAACAAATCGGGATGGACGCGCATCTCCGGCACGAAGCCCAAAAGGGCGAGCGCCTCGCAAGCGGCCCCGGCGCGCGAGGCCGCTTCGAGCGCCACCAGCGCTCCCATGCTGTGCCCGCCCAGGCGGAAAGTTTTCGCGCCTTGCGCCTTCAAGCAGGCCAGAACCCAATCGGCCAGCGACTCGATGGTGGCAAGGGCCGGCCCCGCACTCGCGCCATGGCCGGGAAAATCGAGCGCGAGAACGTTGCGCCCGTGAAAAGCCAAGGCCCGCGCCTGCGCCGCCCAGACGGTGTGGTTCATGCCGGCGCCGTGCAGCAGCGCCAATGTGGGGAGCGAAGGATCGAATGCGCGCCCGCCCGAGCCGGCGAAGACGCGCGCGCCGCCGATCGAAAATTCCATCTACTCCGCCGCCTTGGGCCGGGCGGCGGCTTTTTGCGCCGCGATCATCCCCAACGCCAGGTCGGCCAGGATGTCGTCCGCATCCTCGAGCCCGACCGAAAGCCTTATCATGTCCTCGCCCACCCCGGCCGCATTCAGGTCGGCCGCGCTCATCTGCTGATGCGTGGTGCTGGCGGGATGGATGACGAGCGTCTTGGCGTCGCCGACATTGGCGAGATGCGAGATGAGCCGCAAACCGTCGACGAAAGCGCGGCCGGCTTCGCGCCCGCCCTTGATGCCGAAGCTCACGATCGAACCCGCGCCCTTGGGCCAGAGCTTCTTGGCGAGCGCGTGGTCGGGATGCTCGGGCAATCCCGGATGGCAGACCCAGGCCACGTCCGGGCTCGCTTTGAGGAATTGCAGCACGGCCCCGGTATTCGCCATGTGGCGGTCCATCCGGAGCGGCAGGGTCTCGATCCCCTGGATGATGTGGAAGGCGTTCGCCGGGCTCAAGCACGCGCCGAAATCGCGCACGCCCTCGGCCCGGGCGCGCATGACGAAGGCTTGCGGCCCGTATTCCTCGGCGAAGTCGATGCCGTGATAGCCGGCATAGGGCTCGGTCAAAGTCGGGAATTTCCCGGATTTTTCCCAGTCGAATTTCCCGCTGTCGACCAGCACGCCGCCGATGGCGACGCCGTGGCCGCCCAGCCACTTGGTCGCCGAATGCATGATGAGATCGGCGCCGTGCTCGAACGGGCGCAGCAGATAGGGCGTGGCGAAGGTTGCATCGACCAGCAACGGCAAGCCCGCCCGGTGCGCGACCTTGGCAACGGCTTCGATGTCGAGCACTTCAAGCCCGGGATTGCCCAGCGCCTCGGCGAAGACGAGCCGCGTCTCGGGCCGGATCGCCTTGGCGAAGGCTTGGGGATCGCGCGGGTCGGCGAAGCTCGACGTTATGCCGAAGCGGGGCAGGGTCAGCTTCAAGAGATTGATCGAGCCGCCATAAAGCGAGGCCGCGGCGACAATATGCCCGCCCGATCCCATCAAGGTCGCAATAGCCAGATGCAGCGCGGCTTGCCCGCTGGATGTGGCGACTGCGCCGACGCCGCCTTCGAGCGCGGCGATGCGCTCCTCCAGCACCGCCACGGTCGGGTTGCCGATGCGCGAATAGATGTAGCCCGGCTCCTCCAGGTTGAAGAGCGCGGCCGCGTGCCCGCTGTCGCGGAAGACATAGCTGGTCGATTGATAGATCGGCACGGCGCGCGCGCCGGTCAACGGATCGGGCTTCTGCCCGGCATGGAGGCTCAAGGTGGAGAATTTCGGGAATTTCGGCTTCTCGGCCATGGAGCTATTGCGCGGTCCAGCCGCCATCGTCGGCGATGGTGGTGCCGGTGATGCTGGCCGCGCCCTCGCTGCACAGGAACACGGCGATCGCGCCCAATTGCTCGACCGTGACAAAGGACAGGAGCGCCTGCTTTTCCTTGAGGAAATCGGTCTTGACCGCGTCGAGCGTCTTGCCGGTTTCCTTGGCGCGCGCATCGAGCTGCTTCTGCACCAGCGGCGTCAGCACCCAGCCGGGGCAGATGGCGTTGCAGGTGATGCCGTCATTGGCGGCTTCGAGGCCGGTCGTCTTGGTCAAGCCCACGATGCCGTGCTTGGCCGCGACATAGGCCACCTTCTGCGGCGAGGCGACCAGGCCGTGCGCCGAGGCGATGTTGATGATGCGGCCCCAGCGCTTCCGCTTCATCAGCGGCAGCGCCGCCTTGGTGGCATGGAACGCGGCCGAGAGATTGATGGCGATGATCGCGTCCCATTTGTCCTCGGGGAAATCGACGATCGGCGCCACATGCTGGATGCCGGCGTTGTTGACCAATATGTCGACCGAGCCCAGCTCCTTCGCCGTGTCGGCCACCATCTGGCGGATTTCGGCGGGCTTCGACATGTCGGCCGGGGAATATCCCGTTTTAATGCCGTGCTTCGCCGAGAATTCGCGCTTGATCTGCTCGATAGACGATTTCTCGCCGAAGCCGTTGAGCATGATGTTGGCGCCGGCTTGGGCCAGCGCGACGGCGATGGCGTGGCCGATGCCGCTGGTCGAGCCGGTGACGATGGCGGTTTTTCCGGTAAGGGCGGACATGAGCTCTCCTAACGTTTGAACAGGTTTTCGGCGCCGCCGCGCTGCCTGCGCTTGGCGTTGATTTCGGCGCGGGCGCGGGCGATCTCGGCTTCGAGCTGGGCTATATAGGCCTCGAGCTCCTCGACCGAAACCGGCGCCAGGTCGCGCGGCTTGGGCTTCTGGCGCTGGGGCGCCAAATCTTCCTCGTCCATCGGGGCCTCCCTCGTCCTGCCCGTTCGGTTGTTGCCAGTGTGGCGCGATCGGGCTAAGGGTGCAATCCGCCACTCAGCCAGCCGCATGAAAGGCCCGCCATGTCCGAGCTTCCCTCCCGCATCCACATCGTCGAAATAACCAAGCCCGGCGGGCCGGAGGTATTGAAGCCGGCCGAGCGGCCCATGCCCAAGCCGGGGCCGGGCGAGGTGCTGGTGAAGGTGGAAGCCGCCGGGGTCAACCGCCCCGACGTGGCGCAGCGCAAGGGCGAATACCCGCCGCCGGCGGGCGCCTCGGACATTCCCGGCCTGGAGATCGCCGGTACGGTGGCGGCGCTCGGGCCGGGCGTGAAGACGCTCAAACTCGGCGACAAAATTTGCGCGCTCGTCACCGGCGGCGGCTATGCCGATTACTGCCCCGCGCCCGAGGCGATCTGCCTCCCCGTCCCGAAGGGCTTCTCGATGGTCGAGGCGGCGGCCTTGCCCGAAACCTATTTCACGGTCTGGACCAATCTCATGCAGCGCGGCGGCTTGAAGAAGGGCGAGACCGTGCTGATCCACGGCGGCAGCTCGGGCATCGGCACCACCGCCATCCAGATCGCGAAGCTTTTCGGCGCCAAGGAAATTTTCGCGACCGCCGGCAGCCCCGAAAAATGCCAGGCTTGCGTGAAGCTCGGTGCTACCCGCGCCATCGATTACAAGACCGAGGATTTCGTCAAGGTGGTGAAGGAGGCGACGCAGAATCGCGGCGTCGATCTGATCCTCGACATGGTGTGCGGGCCTTACGTGCCGCGCAACCTCGCCTCTCTGGCGGTGGAAGGGCGCATCGTCGTCATCGCCCTTTTGGGGGGCTATCAAGCCGAGGTTAATTTCGGCAGCCTGATGATGAAGCGCCAGACCATCACCGGCTCCACGTTGCGCGCGCGCTCGGTCGAGCAGAAATCGCTTATTGCGGAGCCGTTGAAACGGGAAATCTGGCCCTTGTTGGAGAAGGGCGCATTGAAGCCCGTAATCTACAAGACCTTCCCGCTCAACGAGGCGGCCGCCGCCCATGCCCTCATGGAAACCTCGGAACATATCGGCAAGATCGTCTTGACGATTTGAAAGAATGGGTCTTTTCACCGGCCTCGCGAGCGACTATATAAGCCTCATCCCGGACAGGATTTGGTCTTTTGGGACGCCCCGATAAGGCGCCGCGCGGACCACCGGCCTTAGGAGATTGGACGATGTCGTTGCCCTTGATGCCCAAGGCCACCGCGGTGTGGCTTGTCGAGAACACCTCGCTCACCTTCGACCAGATCGGCGAATTCTGCGGCCTGCACCAGCTCGAAGTGCGCGCCATCGCCGACGGCGAGGTGGCGGTGCAGATGCAGGGGCTCGACCCCGTCGCCAACGGCCAGATCACGCTGGCCGAGATCGAGCGTTGCCAGAAGGATCCCGCCTTGCGGCTCGCCATCTCGCGCGAGGCGCTGCCGGCCCAACTCGTCAAGCATAAGGGCCCGCGCTACACCCCCATCGCCAAGCGCCAGGACAAGCCCGACGCCATCTCCTGGCTCGTCAAGAACCATCCCGAATTGAGCGACGGCCAGATCTCCAAGCTCGTCGGCACCACCAAGCCCACCATCCAGGCGGTGCGCGACCGCAGCCATTGGAACACGACCAACATCAAGCCGCGCCATCCGGTGGCGCTGGAGCTCTGCACCATGGAGGAGCTTGAAAAGGCGGTGAAGCGCGCCAATCGCGGCAAGAAGCCCGACGAGGTGCCGGCGGTGTTGCCGCCCGGCGCCGAGGACATCGCCGCCGCCGCCACCGAAGAGCCGGCGGCTTAGCTCTTACCCGCCCTTCGCGTAGCCCGCGCCTTTCAAATGTGCGGCGATCTCGGTCAATATCGCCGGGTCGTCGATGGTCGCCGGGGTCTTGTAGTCCTCGCCGTCGGCGATGTGGCGCATGGTGCCGCGCAGGATCTTGCCCGAGCGCGTCTTGGGCAAACGCTCCACCACCACCGCGGTCTTGAAGCTCGCCACCGGGCCGATGCGCTCGCGCACCAGCTTCACGCTTTCCTCGGCCACCAGCGCCGAGGATTTCGCCGCGCCCGCTTTCAACACCAGAAACCCGACCGGCACCTGGCCCTTCAAGGGGTCGGCCACGCCGATCACCGCGCATTCCGCCACTTCGGGATGCGAGGCGAGAACCTCCTCGATCGCGCCGGTCGAAAGCCGATGGCCCGCGACATTGATGATGTCGTCGGTGCGCGCCATCACGAACACATAGCCCTCGGCGTCGATATAGCCCGCATCGGCGGTCAGGTAATAACCCGGGTAATCGGCGAGATAGGATTTGACGAAGCGGTCGTCGGCGTTCCAAAGGGTGGGCGCGAAGCTGGGCGGCATCGGGAGCTTGACGCAAAGCGCGCCGATCTCGCCCGGTTTCATTTCTTTGCCGTCGGGGGCGAGCGATTTCAGATCATAGCCCGGCGCCGCTTTCGTGGGCGAGCCGTGCTTCACCGGCAGCTGCCCAAGCCCCATGCAATTGGCGGCGATGGCCCAGCCGGTTTCGGTCTGCCACCAATGGTCGATAACCGGCACCTTCAATTGCTTTTCCGCCCATTCCACCGTCGGCGGGTCGGCGCGCTCGCCCGCCAAAAACAGCGTGCGGAATTTCGCGAGATCGTATTTGCGGATGAGATTGCCGTCCGGGTCGTCGCGCTTGATCGCGCGGAAGGCGGTGGGGGCGGTGAACATGGCGACCGCTCCGTGCTGCGCGATCACCCGCCAGAAACTTCCGGCGTCGGGCGTGCCCACCGGCTTGCCTTCGTAGAGGATGGTGGCGAGTCCGTAGAACAAAGGCGCGTAGCAGATATAGCTGTGCCCCACCACCCAGCCCACATCCGACGCGGTGAACCAGGTCTCGCCCGGCTGGAGCCCATAGACATTCGCCATCGACCAGCATAGCGCCACGGCGTGGCCGCCATTGTCGCGCACGATGCCCTTGGGCGCGCCGGTGGTGCCCGAGGTGTAGAGGATATAAAGCGGGTCGGTCGCCTCGACGCTCACGCAAGGCGCGGGCTTGGCCTTGGATGTTTCCTCGGCCCAATCGAAATCGCGGCCCTTCACCAACTCGCATGTTTGTTGCGGACGCTGGAGGATAAGGCACGCCTCGGGCTTCGACTTGGCGAGCGCAATCGCCTGGTCCAAGAGCGGTTTATAGGCAATGACCCGGCTCGCCTCGATGCCGCAAGAGGCCGAGAGCACCATCCGGGGCTTGGAATTGTCGAGCCGCGCCGCCAATTCGGGTGCCGCGAAACCGCCGAACACCACCGAGTGGATCGCGCCAATCCTTGCGCAAGCGAGCATGGCCATGACCGCTTCCGGCACCATCGGCATATAAAGGATGACCCGGTCGCCCTTTTTGACGCCATGCGCCTCTAACACGCCGGCGAGCCTGGCGACCTCGTCGCGCAGCTCCTTATAGGTGAAGCGCTTGATCGTATTAGTGACCGGGCTGTCGTAAATGAGCGCGGTCTGCATGCCACGGCCCCTTTCCACATGCCGGTCGAGCGCGTTGTAGCAGGTGTTGAGCCGCGCGCCCTTGAACCAGCGGTAGAAGGGCGGCTTGCTCGCATCGAGCACGCGGTCCCAGGGCCTGTCCCAGTCGATCGCCTTGGCGGCATCTCCCCAGAAGCCTTCGGGATCGGCGAGCGAACGGCGATAGGCTTCCGCGTAGCGGCTGGTCATTGATAGTCTCCCCGATTAGAACTGTGAGCCAAAGGCGGCCGATTGTGAAGCCGCCGCGAGGGACAGGGATGGCCAACGCCTACGACACCGGGCTCGACCGCAACCGGGCCAATTACGTGCCCTTGACGCCGCTCGGGTTCATCGCCCGGTCGGCCGCGGTCTATCCAACGCGCTTGGCCGTGGTGCATGGGAAGCGGCGCTATTCCTGGGCCGAGAGCTATGCGCGCTGCCGGCGTCTCGCAAGCGCGTTGCGGAAGCATGGGGTGGGCAAGGGCGACACGGTGGCGGTGATGGCCGCCAACACGCCCGAGGCCTTCGAGGCGCATTTCGGCGTGCCGATGGCGGGGGCGGTGTTGAACGCGCTCAACATAAGGCTCGACGCCGCGACCATCGCCTTCATCCTCGACCATGGCGAGGCGAAGGTTTTGATCACCGACCGCGAGTTTTCGCCCACCATCGAAAAGGCGCTCGCGCTCGCCAAATCGCGCCCGCTGGTGATCGGCATCGACGACGATCTGGCCCCGCCCGGAAAACTGTTGGGCGAGATGGATTACGAGGCCTTCATCGCCGGAGGCGATCCCGGTTTCGCCTGGGAAAATCCGGGCGACGAATGGGACGCGATTTCGCTCAACTACACCTCGGGCACCACCGGCAACCCGAAGGGCGTGGTCTATCACCACCGCGGCGCTTATCTGAACGCGCTCGGCAATGTGCTGGTGTGGGCCATGCCGGCGCATCCCGTCTATCTCTGGACGCTGCCGATGTTCCATTGCAACGGCTGGTGCTTTCCCTGGACGGTGACGGCCCAGGCCGGAACCCATGTGTGCCTGCGCCGGGTCGAATCGGCCCCCATCTTCGCCGCGATAGCGGAGCACGGCGTGACCCATCTTTGCGGCGCGCCCATTGTCATGAACATGCTGGTGAACGCGCCCGAGGAGCAGCGCCGCACCATCGGCAACCGGCGGGTCAATATGATGACCGCCGGGGCGGCGCCCCCCGCCGCCGTGATCGAGGGCGTGGAGAAGCTGGGCTTCGCCGTCACCCACGTCTACGGGCTCACCGAGGTTTATGGCCCGGCGGTGGTCTGCGCTTGGCATGAGGAATGGAACGGCCTGCCTTCGGCCAGGAAATCGGCGCTCAAGGCGCGCCAGGGCGTCAATTACCCGGTGCTCGACGGGCTGATGGTGGCCGATGCGCAAAGCCTGAAGCCGGCCGCGCCCGACGGCGAGACCATGGGCGAGATATTCATGCGCGGCAATATCGTGATGAAGGGCTATCTGAAGAACGCCAAGGCGACCGCCGAGGCCTTCGCCGGCGGCTGGTTCCACACCGGCGATCTCGGCGTCGTCCACCCCGACGGCTATATCGAAATCCGCGACCGCTCCAAGGACATCATCATTTCAGGGGGCGAGAACATCTCGACCATCGAGGTCGAAAGCGTGCTCTACCGGCACCCGGATATTCTGGAGGCGGCGGTGGTGGCGCGGCCCGACGCGACCTGGGGCGAGACGCCGTGCGCCTTCGTGACCTTGAAGCCCGGCGCCAAGGCCTCGGGCGACGAGATCATCGCCTTCTGCCGCGACCGTCTCGCGCGCTATAAAATCCCCAAGACGGTGGTGTTCGGGCCCTTGCCGAAAACCTCGACGGGCAAGATCCAGAAATTCGTGCTGCGCGAACAGGCAAAGGCGCTCAAATAATCCCCAACGGACCGCGCCGGCGCGGGGAGGGAGACGTGCCGCTCGCATCGGGCCATGTCGACGCTATTCTGCGGGTGCAAACTTTCGTCAAAAATGCCATAGTGCTTGCGATCGAATGTCATTCCTTGGGAGATAATAGAATGCGTAAGGCCGTGTTCGCTTTTGCCGTGCTGGCCGCCCTGGTTGGTGGAATTGGTTGCGGTCTGGTTGCGGCTGCCCATGCCGACTACGTCAAGGCCAATAACTGCACCGGCTCCGACTGCTGACCGTAGAGATGATTCTCCGCCGGCCCCGGCCGGCGGAGAGTTCCGGCCCCGCCAACGCGCCGCGGCCGCTTTCAAATTCTCCCGCCTCAAAGGGCCGCATCCGCGATGTCGCCTTCTGACCCAAACCGGACATCGGCAAGCCTTGGGAGCGCACGGATGAAATCCACGCCCGCCATCGATGCAAGCGAAGGAAAAATCATGCGCCGGGTTTTTATGGGATTGGCCTTGATGCTCGTCGTTCTGCTTGCGTCGGTGAAGTCATATGCTCAAGCCGACCAAGTTATCGTGATGGTGTGCACACTGAACACAGTGGGACGAGATACCTTTAGTCTTGATTTGACGAAAAAAAACGGTAGCGGTGGAGAGAATAACTGGAGGAGGAATGAACTTGCCTATCGAGTACTACCAAGGAACCGTGACACAAATTACGGATCAACAAATAATATTTAGCTATATGATCTCTGCAAGTATGCAGACGGACACTCTGAACCGATATACCGGTGATCTCTCAATGACCAATGACCAGATGACGTCTCATTGGACCTGTCAGAAGCAGCAGAAACAGTTCTAAGGGTAGTCGGCCCTAGAGTTCTAAATTTCACTGCGTTAGAGGGCGTTCGCGTAGATCAAGAGGGAGAAAAGAATGATCCGAGTTCTTGTCAGGCGCGCAACTCCGGTCGCGCTGCTATTGACCGCGATGCTGACCCTCGCTCCGATGACGGCGCGGGCGGAAGTCGTCACTTTGAATTGTGGAAATGTGTTTGTCATCGACACCTCGGCGGGAACCATCGTGGATCATCAGTCCGGTCAAAACATAAATCTTACTAACGTGGCAATAACGGACGGCATATTTTCCGGCGTTTGGGACAATGGCGCTTATCACGTCGATTACCGGATCGATCGCACATCCGGCATATTAACGATGAACCAATATTGCCTCCCTGGCGGTTGCAGTTCGATTTCGCCAAGTGCATCGGTTCAATGCACGAAAATCCCCAATAAGGCTTTCTGAAATCCGCGCCGCGGGGCATTCGCCCGGCAATCTCGAACCGAATCACCACCATCGAAGGAGAAATTCCGCCATGGCGATTGCAACGAAGATGCGGACCTTCCTAGACGCCCATCTCGGCCGCTGTCCTCGATGCATGCGGCAGTCGTTTGTTTTCATGCTCGGCGCATGGGGCCTCGCATTGGCGCTGCCGTTTGCAACGTCCTCGCCGACGCCGGCGGTTGCGAGTGCGATCGCCGCGGCAAGCCTGACCTTATTGTGGCTCGGCCACCTTGCGGCATTCGCCCTGAGAGCCGCCGGAAACGGGGCGCCCGCGATGCGCGGCATGACAGGCGCGCCTTCGCCTTCCGATTCTCCGGTCCAGCCGCGCCGCCGCTTCATGCTGGCATTTACGAAGGCCGCGGCCTTCGCGGCGCTGGCGACGGCTTTCCCGCTCGGAACCGTGTTCGCGCAGACTTGTCCCTGCGCGGCGCCGCTGAAGTGTTGCTTCAGCTTCGATGCCAAGTACTACGACTGCGCGCCGAGCGATGCCATGTGCTGCGGACATCCGACAAACCCCTGGCACTGCAACAGCGGCTCCAGCTGCAATGGCGACGGCAGCACATTACCCAAATGCCGATGACGATGAGAGACGGGGCCCTATCCGCTTAGGGCGTTCGCCGAAGCAAACCGGAACAAGTTCCCAATCGACTCCGAAGCGTTCAGCTCCGGCGGTGGAACACGTCGCCCCAAACGCTGATTGTCGTGCGGTTGATCCAGACGATGTTTTCGTAAATCGGCGCGGGCTTGAATTGGTTCGTGTTCATGATGGTCAATATCCCGCCGCCCGACGAGGCTTTCCAGCCGCACTTGCCCAGGACCAGCGTTCCCGGACCTTCGAATTTGCACGTGCCGTCCGCCCCGACATAAAGCGTCTCGTTGCCGGATCCGGTGGACCAAAAGCCGATGGGCGCGGGCGACGATTGCGCCAGGGCGGCTCTATCCGCCGCTCCCGCCGCCAGGAGAACGGCCAGCCCCAATCCGCCGCCGCGGATCGCCGTCAAAATACGGATCATGGAAATCCCCCTCATGGGGACGGCGCGGTTTCGCCGTCCCGTTTTCCCCAACTTCCGAAGGCGATGACCCACAGCGCGATGACGGCTCCGATCACGGACAACAGCATCAAGACGATCCACCAGCGCGATTTGCCGGCCCGCCCGAGAATTTTGTATATCGGAATTCCGAACAGCACGATCGCGATCAGCAACTGGATCGCCTGCAATTGCCCCAATATCGGGTCGTCCATCGCATCCCCCCTTTATGGCTCCCTTTATGGCCGCGAACGGACCATGAGGCTTGTGGCCCGGCCCGGCAATGGTTCCGTTGGCACGAAGCGGAAATTCAATAACTTCGGGGTAAAAACCGGGGTAGATATAACCTGGGCAATTCATCGCAACCAACGCGGAGATTTACCAATGAAGCGGCTTTTTACGGCGGCCGTGCTGGCCGTCATGTCCATTCATCCCGCGCTTGCCGCCGATCTGGGCTGCGTCAGCACCACGTTTAAAGCGCTCTCTCCCGATGACAAGGTGTGCGTCAGCGCCTTCGACGATCCGCAAGTGCCCGGCGTGGCCTGTCACATTTCGCAGGCGAGGAAAGGCGGCTGGGGCCAGCCCTTCGGCTTGAACGACGATCCTTCCAATTTTTCGGTCTCGTGCCGGCAAATCGGCCCGATCGACGTCGACCTGTCGAAGCTGCGCGAGAATGAAGAAGTGTTCAGCCAGAAAACCAGCATCTTTTTCAAGACGACCCGCATTTACCGCATGGTGGATAAACCCCGGAACACGCTCGTCTACGTCGCCATCAGCACCAAGATCATCAACGGCTCGCCGGCGAATGCGATCAGCACGGTTCCCATCATGCCGTGGCAACGCTAAGGCGAATTGCGGTTCGATCGAGGCGCCGGTCTAGCGTTCGTGTTCGAGCTGGACGAGTTCGTCCTTGATATGGAGCTTTTGCCGTTTCAGGCCGGTGAGGGCGGTTTCGTCGGGGTGGGGTTTGTGGTTTTCGCGCTCGATTTCGATGTCGAGGCTCTGATGACGGGTGCGCAGCTTCTCGATGTGACCTGCCAGCGACATGGCTCCTCCTGTTGGATGAGATGACGTGACCGGGCCATGGTAACGCCGCCGGGCGGGCTTCACCAAGCGGGATCGCATTAATTTTTAGAGATATGGCTGAAACCCGACTCAAGGAACGGAAATTCACCAGGAAATTTGAGGGCTTGGAATCCTTGGCTGGAACGATTCCACGCGGCATTGCCCGGCGGCCCGGGGGCCGGGTTTGCGGCGAAAAGCGCGGGTTTTCCGGGCCTCACCCCCCAAGGGCCGGTTTTGCTATAATGCCGGGATAATCCGGTGCTTCAGGCGATAGTCCGGCATGGATCTCGACGTCGAAGCCATCAAGGCGAAGATCGAACTCCTCAAATCCGAGCATCGCACGCTCGACGGAGAGATTCTGCGTTGCGAGGAAAACCCGCCCGACAATCCGCTCGACATGCAGCGTCTGAAACGCCGCAAGCTCGCGATCAAGGACCTCATCACCAAGCTCGAAAGCAAGCTGCTCCCCGACATCATCGCCTGACGGCGATGGGGCCGACATCATCGCCTGAGGGCTTGATCGCCCGCCGCCTCCCGTGGCGGCTTGCCGCGCGGCAACAGTCCAGCGATTTTTTGCGGCGAACGGGGCCGCAAACCACGGCGGAAACGGGGCCGGCCTTGAAACCGGCGGGCAATTCTGCGATTGCTCTTGCTTCCCCGCCATCGGACAATTCGCGGGCACCCCCCAACAAAGACGCGTAACCACACCATGAACTGGGTTCATTCGATCGACCCGCTTTATTCGCTCTCGGGCTTCGTCGTCGGCGCGCTGGTCGGCATGACCGGGGTCGGCGGCGGCGCGCTGATGACGCCGCTGCTCATCTTGCTTTTCGGCATCCATCCCGCCACCGCGGTCGGCACCGATCTGCTCTACGCCGCCGCGACCAAGACCGGCGGCACGCTGATGCACGGCTATACCCGCACGGTCGATTGGCGCATCGTCGGCCGCCTGGCTTCGGGCAGCCTGCCGGCGACGGCGCTGACGCTGCTCGTCCTCTCCCATCTGGAACTCACCGGCAAGTCGGCGAGCGGGCTCATCACCCTGGTGCTGGGCTGCGCGCTGTTCGGCACCGCGCTCGCTCTGATCTTCCGCGATCAAATCCAGAAATTCTACGCCAAGCGCGTGGGCGAGCTCGATCCGCGCCGCACCGCGATCCTGACCGTGGCGACGGGGGCGGTGCTGGGCGTGCTGGTGTCGATCTCGTCGGTGGGGGCGGGCGCGTTGGGCGTCACATCCCTGGTGCTGCTCTACCCGAAGCTCCGCATCGTGCGCATCGTCGGTTCCGACATCGCCCATGCTGTGCCGCTCACATTGCTGGCCGGGCTCGGCCATTGGTATATCGGCTCGATCGACACGCATCTTCTGGGGTCGCTGCTGGTCGGCTCGATTCCGGGCATTGTCATCGGCAGCTATGCCTCGACCCAGGTGCCGGACACGGCTTTGCGCCTCGTTTTGGCCGCCACCTTGATCCTGGCCGGCAGCCGGCTGGTGTTCTAGCCCCTCGTCTTTCGGCCCGCTTGCCCAAGCGCCGCGCATTCCTATAATGCGCGCTTTCGCGGAAAGGACGAGGCGGCTTCATGGCGCGGGCCAAGCCCTTAGTCGGCATCATCATGGGCAGCACCTCCGACTGGCGCACGCTGCGCCACGCGGCCAGGACGCTCGGCGTGCTCGGCGTCAAGCATGAGGCGCTGGTGGTTTCGGCCCACCGCACGCCCAAACGGCTCTATCAATACGCATCCTCCGCCAAGGCTCGCGGCTTGAAGGTGATCATCGCCGGGGCGGGGGGCGCCGCCCATCTGCCGGGCATGACCGCGTCGATGACGGCGCTCCCGGTGCTGGGCGTGCCGGTCGAAAGCAAGGCTTTGAAGGGCGTCGACAGCCTCCTCTCCATCGCCCAGATGCCGGGCGGCGTGCCGGTGGGGACGCTGGCCATCGGCAAGGCGGGCGCCATCAACGCGGGCCTCCTGGCCGCCGCCATCCTGGCGCTGGGCGATCCGAAACTGGCGGCGCGGCTTGCCGCCTGGCGCAAGCGGCAAACCGCCTCGGTGCCGAAACGCCCCGGGCGTTGATGGTCATCGTTCCCGGCAAGACGATAGGCATATTGGGGGGCGGCCAGCTCGGGCGCATGACCGCGCTCGCGGCGGCGCGGTTGGGCTATCGCTGCCATGTCTTCTGTCCGGAAAAGGACAGCCCGGCGAAGCAGGTGTCCTCGCTCGCCACCACCGCCAAATATTCCGACGAGAAGGCGCTCCGGCGTTTCGCCAAGGCGATCGACGTCGCGACATTCGAATTCGAGAATGTCGATGTGAAGGCGGCGCGGTTTTTGGCCCGGCTCAAGCCCTTGCGCCCGGGGCCGAACGCGCTCGAAATCGCGCAAGACCGCTTGAAGGAAAAGGATTTCCTGCGCGGCATCGGCATCGAGACCGCGCCTTATTTCCCGGTCGCGAACGCGGCGGGGTTGGCCCAGGCCATGGCGGAATTGGGTTCGCGCGCCATCCTCAAGACCGTGCGCTTCGGCTATGACGGCAAGGGCCAGATGGCGGTGGAGCCGGGGGGCAGCCCGGCGGCCTTATGGAAACGCTTCGGCGCCAAGCCGGGCATTCTCGAAGGCCGGGTCGATTTCGACCGCGAGGTCTCGGTGATCGTGGCCCGAGGTCTGGACGGCAAAATCGAGGCCTATACGCCGGTCGAGAACCGTCATATCGCGGGAATTCTCGACACCACCTCGGCCCCGGCGCGGATTTCGCCGGCGGTATTTGACGAGGCGACGCGCATCGCCGTGCTCGCCGCGGAGAAGCTCGAAATCGTGGGGCTGCTCGCGGTCGAGATGTTCGTGACCCGGCAAGGCCGCGTGCTGGTGAACGAGATCGCGCCCCGGCCGCATAATTCCGGCCATTGGACCATCGATGCCTGTGTCACAAGCCAGTTCGAGCAGCTGGTGCGGGCGATCTGCGGACTTCCGCTGGGCTCGCCCGAGCGCCATTCCAATGCGGTGATGAAGAATTTGATAGGATACGAGGTGAAGGGCTGGGAGGCCGCGCTCGATGATCCCGGCGCCAAGCTCCATCTCTACGGCAAGGGCAAGCCGGTGCCGGGCCGCAAGATGGGCCACGTCACCCGGCTACTGCCCAAAAGCTAACCCGCGCGGCGCAGGCCCCGCAGCCGCTCGGCGATGCGCCCGCGCAGCTTCGGGATCCGCATCACGTCGCCGATCCGCCGGTCGAGGAAGGCGGAGGTCGCTTCGCCTTGCCTCGTCCCATCCCCCAGCCAATAGAGGGTTGTCGAGGCGTAAACCCCCGCCAATAGCCCGCGCTTGGTATAAAAACTGAAATCGGTGGCGCGGTCGCCGGCCGCGAACCAGATCGCGTCGGTGGTGCGGTAAAGGAGCCTCGCGGCGAGCGGCAGATTGGCCGGCAGCGCCAGGAAAGCCAGCATCCGCCGCACCGCCTCGCGGTGGGGGCTTAGGGTATCGAGCCGGGTCCTGACGCCGAGCGCGATGCGCTCGCGCACCTTGAGCTTATCGAGCTTCTTCCGCGCCAGCGCCTTTCCGGTCTCGCTGTCGGCCCAGGCGGAAAAACACGCGACCGCGTCGCGCGCGCCCCCGGGAAAGAGCGAGTCGATCAGGGCTTCGTCCTGGCCGAGCTTGGCCGCCGCCTTGCGTAGCGCCGCGCGGCTCCAACCCTCGAAGGGCACGTCGGGCAGCATCGCCAGCACGATGCGCGTTTTGAGCGCTTCGTCGTCCTTCATTCCGCCGCCTTGCCGCGGGAAAGGCCCAGCTCGACCGGGTACCTCGATCCTTCCTCGTTATAGACCAGCAGGCTCAGATCGCTCATGCGCCGCGGATAGAGAATGCCGTCGAGATGGTCGCATTCATGCTGCACCACGCGGGCGTGGAATCCCTCGGCGACGCGGTCGATGGGCTTGCCGAACAGGTCGAGGCCGCGATAGCGGATCTTGATGAAGCGCGGCACCGCGCCGCGCAGCCCCGGCACCGAGAGGCAGCCTTCCCAGCCCAGCTCCTGCTCGGATGTCAGCGGCTCGATCGCCGGATTGATGATGGCGGTCAAATCCAGGGGCGTGTCGAGCGGCCGGCCGGTGAGGCGCTCCTCCATCACCTGGAAGACCACGACGCGTTTCGAGACATGCACCTGGGGCGCGGCGAGGCCGGTGCCGCCGGCATCCTCCATGGTCTCGATCATGTCGGCGACCAGCTGGCGGATTTCGGGCGCGGCCGGGTCGGCGACTGTTTCCGCCTTGTCGCGCAGTACCGGGTGGCCCATGCGGGCGATCTTGAGAATGGCCATGGCGGTAATATAAGCCCGAATCGGCCTTTCTGGCGTGGCGCAAAAGCCGCAGCCCTCGGGAAAGACGTTTTGGCCACGGCCAAACTCTTCACAAACCCCGATTTTGATGATATTTACGCGCCCCTTGACCCGGTTTTCCGGGCTGGGGAATGATCCTCGAGCCCGGTTTTACGAAAGGAAATGCGCGTCCGTGCAGATTCTCGTCCGCGACAACAACGTCGATCAGGCGCTGCGCGCGCTCAAGAAAAAGATGCAGCGCGAGGGCCTGTTCCGGGAAATGAAGATCCGCCGCAATTACGAGAAGCCGTCCGAACGCCGCGCCCGCGAAAAGGCCGAGGCGGTGCGCCGCTACCGCAAGCTCCTCAGGAAGCGCATGGAGCGCGAGGGGTACTAAACAAAAAGCCGCCCCCTCGGGCGGCTTTGGTTTTATGCGAAGCCTAAGAATCTTATTTATGCTCCGCACGACGCCATCGCCCTCGTTTGGGCGATGGCTGTGCTACGCGAGGGCCTTCACGATCTGCTCGCACATTTTCTTGGCGTCGCCGAACAGCATCATGGTGTTGTCGCGGAAGAACAGCTCGTTCTCGACGCCGGCATAGCCCGAGGCCATGGAGCGCTTGACGAACAGCACGGTCTTGGCCTTTTCCACGTCCAGGATCGGCATGCCGTAGATCGGCGATTTGGGATCGGTCTTGGCCGCCGGGTTGGTCACGTCGTTGGCGCCGATGACGAAGGCGACGTCGGTCGAGGCGAACTCGCGGTTGATCTCGTCGAGCTCGATCACCTCGTCATAGGGCACATTGGCCTCGGCCAGCAGCACGTTCATGTGGCCGGGCATGCGCCCCGCCACCGGATGGATGGCGTAATGCACGGTGACGCCTTCCTTCTTCAATGTGTCGGCCATTTCCTTGAGCGCGTGCTGCGCCTGGGCCACCGCCATGCCGTAGCCCGGCACGATGATGACCGAGCTGGCGTTCTTCATGATGAAGGCGGCGTCCTCGGCGCTGCCCGACTTGACCGGCCGGTCGGCTTGCGCGCCGGCCGCGGCCGCGCCGCCCTCGGTGCCGAAGCCGCCCAGGATCACGTTGAAGATCGAGCGGTTCATGCCCTTGCACATGATGTAGCTGAGGATCGCGCCCGAGGACCCGACCAGCGCGCCGGTGATGATCAGCAGGGAGTTGGCCAGGGTGAAGCCGATGCCGCAAGCCGCCCAGCCCGAATAGCTGTTCAGCATCGAGATCACCACCGGCATGTCGGCGCCGCCGATCGGCAGGATCAGCAGCAGTCCCAGAAGCAGCGACAATCCGACGATGAGCCAGAATTGCAGCGGCGTCTGTTCCATGAAAAACCAGACGATGCAGGCGGCGAGCGCCAATCCCAGAAGCGCGTTGAGCGGATGCTGGCCGGGGAAGACCAGCGGCTTGCCGGTGACCAGGCCCTGCAGCTTGGCGAAGGCGACGATCGAGCCGGTGAAGGTGATGGCGCCGATGGCGGTGCCGAGGCTCATCTCGACCAGGCTTGCCGTGGATCGCGCCCGCCTCGCCGATGCCATAGGCCGAGGGATCGTAGAACGCCGCCGCCGCCACGCACACCGCCGCCAGGCCGACCAGGCTGTGGAAGGCCGCCACCAGCTGCGGCAGCGCCGTCATCTGGATGCGCAGCGCGACGAAAGTGCCGATCGCGCCGCCGCCGACGATGCCCGCCAGAATCTCGGGATAGCTCAGCACGCCGGGGGAGGCGAGCGTGGTGCCGATCGCGATCACCATGCCGGTGATGCCGTAGAGATTGCCGCCGCGCGCGGTGACCGGCGACGACAGCCCCCGGAGCGCCATGATGAAGCAGATGGCGGCGGCGAGATAGAGCAGGGCCGAGAGATTGGCGCTCATTTCCCCGCCTTCTCCTTGGGAGCTTTCTCCTTGGGTGCCTTCTTCTTGAACATCTGCAACATGCGCTGGGTGACGATGAATCCGCCGAAGATGTTGATCGAGGCCAGCACCACCGCGGCCAGGCCCATGATCTTGGAGAAGCTCAACCCCGCCGGCCCGGCGGCGATCAACGCGCCGACGATGATGACCGAGGACACCGCGTTGGTGACGCTCATCAGCGGCGAATGCAGGGCGGGCGTCACCCGCCACACCACGTAATAGCCGACGAACACCGCCAGCACGAAGACGGTGAGGAAGAAGACGAAGAGATCGGCATGCTCGCCCATCAGACGCCTCCGGCCAGTTGCGGATGGACGATCTTGCCGTCGCGGGTCAAAAGCGCCGCCTTGATGATCTCGTCTTCCATGTCGATCTTCAGGGTTTTTTCCTTGGTCAGGATCAATCCCAGGAAGGCCAGCAGATTGCGGGCATAGAGCGCGCTCGAATCGACCGCGATGCGCGACGGCATGTTGGCGTGGCCGACAATGACGACGCCGTTGGGCGTGGTCACGGTCTCGCCCAATTTGCTTCCCTCGGCGTTGCCGCCTTGCTCCACCGCCATATCGACGATCACCGAGCCCGGGCGCATGACATCCACCATCTCCCTGGTGATCAGCACCGGCGCCTTGCGTCCGGGGATGAGCGCGGTGCAGATGACGATGTCGATCTTCTTCAAGGCCTCGGTCACGTGCTCGCGCTGGCGCTTGGCGAAATCCGCGCTCATCTCCTTGGCGTAGCCGCCCGCCGTCTCCATCGCCTTCATCGCTTCGAGATCGACCGCGAGGAAAGAGGCGCCCAGGCTTTCGACCTGCTCCTTGGCGGCGAAACGCACATCGGTGGCGGAGACGATCGCGCCCAGGCGCCGCGCGGTGGCGATCGCCTGAAGCCCGGCGACGCCCGCGCCCATCACCAGCACGCGCGCCGGGGCGATCGTGCCGGCGGCGGTCATCATCATCGGCATGGCGCGGCCGAAAACCTCGGCGGCGTCGAGCACCGCCTTGTAGCCGGCGAGATTGGCCTGGGAGGAGAGAACGTCCATCGCCTGGGCGCGGGTGATGCGCGGCACCAGCTCCATGGCGAAGGCCGTCACCCCCGCCTTGGCGTAAGCCAGGACCTGATCCTTGTTCTGCAAGGGCTGGAGCATGCCGATCAGCACCGCGCCCGGTTTCATCCGGGATATCTCGTCGGGCAAGGGCGCCTGCACCTTGAGCACGATTTCGGCCGCCAAGGAGGCGGCCGCGTCGGCGAGGGCCGCGCCCGCGGCGGCATAGGCCTCGTCCGTGAAAGAAGCGCCGGCACCGGCACCCTTTTCGACCAGGATGTCATGGCCCATGGCCTTGAGCCGCTTCACCGTGTCGGGCGACGCGGCGACGCGGCGCTCATCGGGACGGCGCTCTTTCGGAATGCCGATTTTCATGAAACCCGAATGTCCCCAATGGCCTAGCGCTTGGCGCGCCTTTTTACGTGAACGGGCGACACAATGCCGAAGCCCCCGGTCTTACTCAAGACCCGTCTCGAAACCGCTAGGTGTTGAGCATTCCGCCTTCTCAGGCCCCAAACTCGCGATTAAGATGCTGTTCTGCCAAAGGAATAATCCCCATCTCCAGCCGTTATACCAATGTCAGGTTTGATCGGACGGCCCAGCCCCGCCGGGGGATGGGGCGGTGAGTGCGTCGTTCAACGACCAGCTCGTCGCAGTCCTGCCCCGGCTTCGGCGTTTCGCCCGTGGCCTGACCGGCTCCGCCGTCGAAGCGGACGATCTCGTCCAGGCGGCGTGCGAGCGGGCTCTCGCCCGCACGCACCAGTTCCAGGCGGGAACGCGCTTCGACAGTTGGATGTTCCGAATCGTGCAGACGGTCTGGATCGACCTGCTGCGCTCGCGCGACACAAGGCGGACGGAGCACGAGGACGCGGCGATCAATATGGGCTCGGACGAATCGGTTCGCCGAGTTGAGGCCCGCTTGGCGTTGCGCGAGGTGCAGGTGGCGATGAATACTCTGCCGGAAGAGCAGCGCGTGGCGCTGCTGCTGGTGACGGTGGAAGGGTTGAGTTACAAGGAGGCGGCGGATGTCGCCGAGGTGCCGGTGGGCACCATCATGAGCCGGTTGGCGCGGGCGCGGCTTGCGTTGCTGGCGAAATTGGAATCCGGGAATGCTCTCCGGGGGAGTTCGGACGATGCAAAGACCGAGTGACGAGACGTTGATTGCCTATCTCGACGGCGAGTTGGCCGGAGCCGAGCGCTTGGCCGTGGCCCAGGCGTTGGCCCAGGACGACGCCCTGCGCGCCCAGGCCGAGCGCCTCAACGACGGCACGCGGCTCATTCGCGCCGCCTATGACGCGGTGCTGCGCGAGCCCGTGCCCGAGCGCCTCCTCGCCGCGGCGCGCGCCAAGGAATCGGATACCCTCATTCGCCAAATGGTGGCGCAGCTCGGACGCTGGCGCGACATGATGGGCGAGCGGGCCTGGTGGATCGGCGCGCCGGTCGCGGCCTCGCTGGCCGGCATCGTGCTCGGCGCGGGCTTGGGATATTTCGTCGCCAGCCAGCAGGGCGTGACGCTGGCGGCGCAACAGGCGGCGCTCAACGGCAATCTCACCGCCGCCAACTGGCTCGACAACATCGCGGGCTATCACAAGCTTTTCGTCAATGCCGGGCCAGATGATCGCCAGCTCATGGACATTCCGGCTGACGGCAATGCCGACGCCTTGCGCAAGGCCGGGCAGCTGCCGTCCGATTTCCATCTGCCCGATCTGAAGCCCTGGGGCTTGAGCTTCCAGGGCGCGCGGTTCCTCGTGGTCGAGGGCCAGCCCGCGACTCAGCTGTTCTACACCACCGACAACCAGGCGCTCGGGCCCTTGACCGTGGTCGTGGGCTCGTCGTCCAAGCCCGATCTCGCGCCCACTTTCGACCGCCGCGGCGATTTGAACCTGCTCTATTGGCGCCATCACGGGCATGAATACGCGCTCGTCGGCACGGCCGATATCGGCTATCTCTGGAACATCTCCAACGATATCGCCTGGCAGCTCGACGCCATCTAAATCCGAACCGCCCGATAATTGGGCATTCTGGATTCCCAAGCCCCGGCGCCATCCCGGCCCGGGGCTTGGGCTATAAGGCGGGCGCGGCTATGATCGGGACGTGAGCGCGGCGGGGCAGAAGCAATCGATGAATGCGGCCGGGGGAATGGCGTGGGGCGTGCGCGATCTGCGCCTCGATTTCTTCCGCGGCTTGTCGCTGTTCTTCATCTTCATCGATCATATTCCTGAAAACCTGCTTTCCTATTTCACGTTCCGCTCGGTGGCGTTTTCCGACGCCGCCGAGGTGTTCATCTTCATCTCCGGCTTCACCGCGGCGCTGGTCTATGGCAGGAGCTTCGAGGAGCATGGCGGGCTCTACGCCACGGCGCAGATCTATCGCCGCGTCTGGCAGCTTTACGTCGCGCACATCTTCCTGTTCGTGATCTTCACCGCCGAGGTGTCCTATACCATCTTCGCCGTGCGCAACCCGATGTACGCCGACGAGATGGGCGTCGGCGATTTCCTCGAGCAGCCGCATCTGGCCATCATCCGGACGTTGTTCCTGGGCTTCCAGCCGAACTTCCTCGACATCCTGCCGCTCTACATCGTGCTGCTGATGGGATTTCCGCTGGTGCTGTTTCTCTTACGCCGCCACAGCCTGCTGCCGATCGTCCTGTCCGGCCTGCTCTACGCCACGGTGCTGTTGCGCGGCTGGGCGCCCAAGACCTTCCCGGCCGACCATGCCTGGTTCTTCAATCCGCTGGCCTGGCAATTCCTGTTCGTCATCGGCGCGACGGCGGGCTATTCGCGCGTGACCGGCTCCTGGCCCTTTCCGTCGGGCAAATGGCTCAAATACCTGTCGATCGCCATCGCCGCCTTTTGCGCGATCATCAGCCTGAGCTGGATGATGCACTGGTTCTACGATCCTTTCCCGCCCTTCCTGGCGAAGCAGCTTTACAATCACACCATCGACAAGACGAATCTCGCGCCGTTGCGGCTCATCAATTTCCTCGCCATCGCGGTGACCACGATCGCCTTCGTCAAGCCCGCCAGCGCCTTCCTGCACAAGAGCTGGGCGTGGCCGGTGATCCTGTGCGGCCAGCATTCGCTCTATGTCTTCTGCGTCGGCATCGTGCTGTCGGTGCTGGGCCATTTCCTCCTGGCCGAACTCTATGGCGGGATCTGGATGCAGGCGGCGGTGAATTTGGGCGGCATCGGGATGATGATCGCCACCGCCTTGCTGCTCGAATGGTTCAAGGCAGCGGGCCGTCGCCCGCCGGGTTCGCGTCCGCATTCGCGTTCGCGCCAGGGCGCCATGCACGCGGCCCCTTCGGAGTCGCCGCGATGACCCGGCCGAAAACCCGATATCCCGCCCTGGCCGCGGCGCTCTTGCTCGCGGCGCTGGCGCCGGGCGCAAGCGTGTTTTCCCAGGAAGCGGCGCCCGAACCGGTGCCCGCCGCCTGCGCGGGGCCGCATGAGCTGATCGTGGACGATCCGCGCTTCCCCGTGCTGGCCCGCCGCTTCCACGCCAAGCAGCCGGTGACCATCGTCGTCATCGGCGGCGCCTCGACCGCCGGCACCGCCGCCGGCGAGGGCGAGGCCAATGCCTATCCCCACCGCCTCGAAGAGGCGCTCCGGCGCCGCCATCCGGGCGTGCCGATTTCGGTCATCAACCAGGGCATACCGCGCCAGAGCGCCCAGGACATGGTCGACCGCTTCGCGCAGGACGTGATTCCTCACGATCCCAATCTCGTCATCTGGGAGACGGGGACGGTCGATGCCGTGCGCGGCATCGATGTCGAGGATTTCGCCGCCGCCATCCAGGCCGGAGCGTCCTTGCTGCGCAAGCACAAGGCCGAGATCATGCTGGTCGACATGCAATACAACCCGCGCACGAACTCGATCATCAACTTCGAGCCCTATATCGAGACCATGCGGCAAATCGCGGATCTGGAAGAAATCTATGTCTTCCGCCGTTATGATATCATGCGGTATTGGAGCGACGCGGGCAGCTTCGACCTGGTCAACGTGCCGAAAGGCAAGCAGGCGGTCCTGGCCGAGGAGATTTACCGGTGCCTGGGAGAAAGGATGGCGGACGCGATCGATTACGCCGCCCGCTAGTATGTACAAGAAACTGAAGGAACCCAGCCCGGCCCAGTTGCGGCGTGAAAATTCGATCATGGCGATCACCATGGTCGGCCTCATCGGCATGGTGCTGTTCCTGTTGTCGCCCGGCGGCCGCCACGCCCAGGCCGACATCGATCATTGCGCCGCCAGCGGCGACGTCACGGCGCTGGACATGCCCCTGCCGCATGTGGCGCAAAGCCTCGCCAAGGGCGGGCCCCTGACCATCGTCGCCTTCGGCTCGTCCTCGACCTACGGCACCGGCGCCACGGCACCCGACAAATCCTATCCCAGCCGGCTGGCGAAGCTCCTGGCCTCGCGCTTTCCCAACATGGAGATCAATGTGCTCAATCGCGGCGTCGGCGGCGAGACCGCGGACGCGACGCTCGAGCGGATCAACACCGACGTGATCGCCGCCCATCCTGATCTCGTCATCTGGCAGGTCGGCACCAACGATCTGCTGCACGATGTTGATCCGGCCGACGCGGCGGAGCTGATCCGCGCCGGCACCGAGCGCATGAAGGCGGCGGGGATCGACGTGGTGCTGATGGATCTGCAATTCGCGCCCGCCATCCTCCAGCATCCGCGTTACCGCGAGATGGAACACGCCATCGCGGCGGCGGCGCATGCCGAGGACGTGCCGGTCATTCACCGCTTCGCCATGATGCGCGAATGGGCGGAAGAAGGGCGCATGCCGCTTTCCATCATGCTGGCCCATGACCGGCTGCACATGACCGATATGAGTTACGACTGCCTGGCGCGCCAGGTGGGGCGCAGCATCGTCGGCGCGGTCAAGCCTAGGGTTTGAGCACGGCGCGGCCGATGATGCGGCCGGCGCGCAGATCCATCAGCGCCCGATTGGCCTCGGCGAGCGGCATCTCCTGGAGCGGCACGCCCTCGGTCTTGCCCTGCGCCGCCAGATCCATTAGTTCCTTGAATTCGGCGAGCGTTCCGGTCACCACCCCTTCGATGGCGAGCGCGCGGAGCGGGATCAACGGCAGCGCCAGGGTGATCTCGCCGCCGAACAATCCGACGATGACGTATTTGCCGCCGCGCGTGACCGCCGCCATGCCGAGCCGCGCCGTCGATTCCGCTCCCACGAAGTCGATCGCCGCCGCGATCGGCGCCTTGGCGGCCGCGTTCACGGCGCGCGCCGGCTTCTCCATCTTGGGGTCGATGGCGGCGAGCGCGCCCGCCTGAAGCGCGGCCTCGCGCTTCTTGGGATCGGTGTCGACCACCACCGCGCCGAGGCCTCCGAGCGCCTTCAAGAGCTTGAGGCAGGCGAGCCCGAGGCCGCCGGCGCCGAGGATGAGGATCGGCCGCGTCTTGTAAACCGCTTCGCCGACGCAGTTCAGCGCGGCATAGGATGTCAGGCCCGAGCAGGCATAGGGCGCGGCCTGGGCGGGGGTGAGCTTGCCGAGCGGCGCCAAATAGCGCGGATGCGGCACCAGCACGTAATCGGCATAGCCGCCGGGGCGGCGGATGCCGAGGGTGCGCTCGCCGGCGGTGCAGATATTCTCGCGGCCCGCCCGGCAGGCGGGGCACTCGCCGCAGCCGATCCAGGGATAGGCGACGTAGCGCTCGCCCGGCTTTACGCCCTTGGCATCGGGGCCGATGCCCGCCACCTCGCCGGCGATCTCATGGCCCATGGTGATGGGCGGAACGATGCCGGTATCGGCGAGCGACTGATGCTTGCCGCCGCCCATGTCGAAATAGCCGTCCCAGATATGCAGATCGCTGTGGCACACCCCGGCGGCGAGTGTTTTCAGCAGCACCTCGGTCCCTTGCGGTGCCGGCACCGGCGCCTCGACCGTCCGCAACGGCGCTCCGAACTCGGTCAGGACATAGCTTTTCATGGGCTCTCCCGCTCGGCCCTCTCCGGGGCCCGGCCGCCATCATGACCATCAAGGGCCGGTTCGCCGCAAGGGATGATTTCCGCCGCCGGACCGGCTATAGCAACCCGCCATGACCGTTCTCGTCACCGGCGCCGCCGGCTTCATCGGCTTTCACGTCTCCGCCGCGCTGCTGCGGCGCGGCGAAAGCGTGATCGGCGTCGACAATCTGAGCGATTACTATTCGGTGACGCTGAAGAAGGCGCGGCTGAAGGAGATCGCGGGCGAGAAGCGCTTCCGCTTCCATCGCCTCGATCTCGCCGGCAAGGGCAAGCTCGAATCCCTGCTGAAGAAGGAAAAGGGCATCGACCGGGTTATCCATCTGGCGGCGCAGCCGGGGGTGCGGTATTCGCTCGAAAATCCCCGCGCCTATGTCGCCTCGAATTTGGTGGCGCAACTCGAAGTGCTCGAAGCCTGCCGGCATTTGAAGAGGCTGAAGCATCTGGTCTTCGCCAGCTCCTCCTCGGTCTATGGCGGCAACGTCAAGTTGCCGTTTTCGGAAACCGATCCGGTCGATCATCCGCAATCGCTCTACGCCGCGACCAAGAAGGCGGACGAGCTCATGTCCTATTGCTATTCTCAGCTCTATCGCCTGCCGATGACGGGCTTGCGCTTTTTCACCGTTTACGGCCCCTGGGCCCGGCCGGACATGGCGACCTGGCTTTTCACCGAGGCGATCGTCAAGGGCAAGCCCATCCGGCTCTACAACCACGGCAAGATGCGCCGCGACTTCACCTATATCCACGACGTGGTGGAAGGCGTGCTCGCCTGTCTCGCCCGCCCGCCCGCGGATACGGGCGATGCCGCCCCCTACCGCGTCTACAATCTCGGCAACAGCCGCAGCGAGGATCTCCTGCATTTCATCGCCGTGCTGGAGCGTTGCCTGGGCAAGCGGGCCCGGATCGAAAACCTGCCGATGCAGCCGGGCGAGGTGCTGGCCACATATGCCGACATATCGGCGGCGCAGCGCGATTTCGGCTTCAAGCCGCTCACCTCGATCGAGGAAGGCCTGCCGCGCTTCGTCGAGTGGTACCGCCGCTACCACAAGCTCTGATTTTAATTGCCGGGCTTCTCGTAGAGCGCGTCCAGCGCCTCGCCATAGGCGCGGCGAATGATGTGGCGCCTTATCTTGAGCGTCGGCGTCATCTGGCCGTTGGCGGTGGTGAAGGGTTCCTCGGCGATGAGGAAGCGGCGGATGCGTTCCAGCGCCGGCAACTCGGCATTGACCCGCGCCACCGCCTGGCCGACCGCCTTGGCGATTTCGGGCTGCGCCGCGAGCGGCGTCGCGGCGGGCAGCGTGCGGCGCCGCGCCACGCTCTCGACCAGCTCGTGGCTGGGCACGATCACCGCCACCAGATAGGGCCGGCTGTCGCCCGCCACCATGGCCTGGCCGATCTCCGATTGCAGCGTCAATTGCCCCTCGATGCGGGTCGGCGCGATCATGTCGCCGCCCGAGGTCTTGATGAAATCCTTCTTGCGGTCGGTGATGCGGATATAGCCGTCGGGATCGATCTCGCCGACATCGCCGGTGTGCAGCCAGCCGCCGATGAAGACACGCGCGGTCGCCTCGGGATCGTTCCAATAGCCCTTGGTCACGTTCGGCCCGCGCACCAGCAGCTCGCCATCCGCCGCCACGCGCACCTCGACCTCCGCGACCGGCGGCCCCACCGTCTCGATGCGGATGCGGTCGGGCGGATTGGCGCTGATCAAGGGCGAGGCCTCGGTCTGGCCGTAGCCCTGCAACAGGCGCAGGCCCAAGGCCAGGAAGAACCGTCCGATCTCGGGGTTGAGCGGCGCGCCGCCCGACACCATCGCCTTGAGCCGGCCGCCGAACCGCGCGCGCAGCTTGTCGCGCACCAAGGGCTCGAGGATCGCGTTCTCGATGCGCTCGAGAACCGACAGGCTCGCGGGATCGCCGTAACGCTTGAGGCCGAGCGCCAGCGCCTTGAAGAACAGTTTCCGGCGCAGGCCGCTTTCGCGCGCCACCGCGCGCAGCATGCGCTGGTGGAAGGCCTCGTAGAGCCGCGGCACCGCGGTCATGATGGTGGGCCGCGCCTCGGTCAGATTGACCGACAGCGTTTCGGCGCCCTCGGCGAAATAGACTTGGGCGCCGATCGAGATCGGGAACATCATGCCCGCCATGTGCTCGTAGGAATGCGAGAGCGGCAGGAAGGACAGGAACACGTCATCGCCGAGCCCGACCTTTTGCAACAGCCCGTGGGCCGCAAAGCAATTGGCGAGCACGTTGCCATGCGTCGTCATCACCCCCTTGGGCATGCCGCCCGTGCCCGAGGTGTAGATGAGACAGGCGACGTCCTCGCGCCCGATCTCCTTGATCCAGTCCCCAACCTCGCCCGGCGCGGATGCGCCCAGCTCCAGCACCGACTGCCAGGAGCGCAGCGCGACATGCGAGGCGAGGCCTTCCTCGGGCGGCTCGATCAGGATCGCCTTGGGCGGGCCCGGCGCCTGCGCCGCCGCCGGCAGCACCCGGCTCGCCAGTTGCGCGGTCGAAACGATGACCAGCTTGGCGCCGCAATTGGCCAGCAGGTAGCGGTAATCCTCGACCGTGTGGGTGGTATAGGCCGGCACGGTGATGCCGCCCGCCGCCATGATGGCGAGATCGGCGATGATCCATTCCGGCCGGTTCTCGGCGACCAGCGCCGCGCGGTCGCCGCGCCCGAGGCCCAGGGCGCGCAAGCCCTTGGCCAGATCCGTCACCTGCCGCGCAGCATCCTCCCAGCTCAAAGGCCGGTAGGCGCCCTGGCGCTTGGCCCAGAGGAAAGGCTGGCCCCCTTGCCTTGCCGCCTCGGCGAAGAACATGACGGCAAGGTTGGGGCAGGTGTGATAATCCATTTTCCCCCGGAGTCGGGCACCCTGAGGCGCCCAAGACCCTCTGCGGCATAACAGGGCTTGCGGCTTGCCGTCAATTTCCGGCTGACTATCTATAAGGGTGGGTCAAGGAGGCCTGTTTCATGGATTCGGCGCTCACGCAAAAACCGGCGGGGAAAGAGAGCGATCTCGGCTCCCTGCCGCGCTGGGACCTGGCCGACCTCTATCCCGGCCCTGGCAGCCCCGAACTGGCCCGCGACCTCAAAGCCGCCGAGGACGGTGCCAAGTCCTTCCAGCAATCCTATCAGGGCAAGCTCGGGGCGTTGCCGGGCGCGGAGCTCGGCCGGGCGGTTGCCGGTTATGAGCGGTTGCAGGAAATTCTCGGCCGGATTCTGAGCTATGCCGGCTTGGCCTATGCCGCCGATCAGAGCAGCCCCGAGAATGGCCGCTTCTTCCAGAACATGCAGGAAAAGGCCAACGCCATCGCGACCTTGCTGCTGTTCTTCACCCTCGAACTCAACCGCCTCGAGGACGGAATTCTAGCCGGCAAGCTCAAGGCGCCGGAATTGGCGCGCTACGCGCCCTGGCTGCGCGATGTGCGCGCCTTCCGCCCTTATCAGCTTTCGGACGAGATCGAGAAGCTGCTGCACGAGAAATCGGTCGCGGGCCGCGCCGCCTGGACACGGCTCTTCGATGAAACGGGCGCGGCGTTGCGCTTTCCCGTCGGCGGCAAGGAGCTCACCGAATCCGAGGCGCTGCATCTCCTCTCCGGCCCGGATGGCGGAACCCGCAAGGTGGCGGCCAAATCGCTGGGCGAGGTGTTCGGGAAAAATTCCCGGCTCTTCGCCCATGTCACCAACACGCTCATCAAGGACAAGGAGATCGAGGATCGCTGGCGGGGATTCAAGCATCCGATCTCGTCGCGCAACCTCGCCAATTACGTCGAGGACGAGGTGGTGGACGCGCTCATTTCCTCGGTGCGCGCGGCGTTCCCGTCGCTCTCGCACCGCTATTACCGGCTCAAGGCCAAGTGGTTCGGGGTCGAGCACATGCCCTATTGGGACCGCAACGCGCCCTTGCCCGAGGAAGACGACCGGCTGGTGCCCTGGTCCGAGGCGCAGCGCATCGTGCTCGACGCCTACGGGGCTTTCTCGCCGGACATGGCGGCGGTGGGCAAGCGTTTCTTCGACCATCGCTGGATCGACGCGCCGGCGCAGCCGGGCAAGGCCTCGGGCGCGTTCGCCCATCCGACCGTGCCGAGCGCGCATCCCTATCTTTTGCTCAACTATCTGGGCCGCACCCGCGACGTGATGACGCTCGCGCATGAGTTGGGCCACGGCGTGCATCAGGTGCTGGCCGGGCGGCAAGGCGCGCTTATGGCCGACACGCCGCTGACCTTGGCCGAAACCGCTTCGGTCTTCGGCGAGATGCTGACCTTCCAGGCGCTCCTAAAGGCCGAGATCGTGCCCAAGCGGCGCAAGGCCATGCTCGCCGGCAAGGTCGAGGACATGCTCAACACCGTGGTGCGCCAGATCGCCTTCGTCGAATTCGAGCGCCGCATCCATGACGAGCGCCGCAACGGGGAACTGACCGCCGAGCGCATCGGCGAGATCTGGATGGAGGTGCAGACCGAAAGCCTGGGGCCGGCGATCCGTTTCGAGGACGAGTACCGCTGGTACTGGACCTATATCCCGCACTTCATCCACACGCCGTTCTACGTCTACGCCTATGCCTTCGGCGATTGCCTGGTGAACTCGCTCTACGCGGTCTATCAGGGCGCGGAAAAGGGCTTCGCGGAGAAATATCTCGACATGCTCAGGGCCGGGGGCACCAAGCGCCACAAGGAATTGCTGGCGCCTTTCGGCCTCGACGCCTCCGACCCGAAATTCTGGAACAAGGGCCTGTCGGTGATATCTGGCTTCATCGACGAATTGGAGCGGATGGGCTAGCCCAAGAACCGCTCGGCGTTGCCCGAATAAAGCAAAGCGCGTTCCTTCTCGCCAAGGTCCAGCTGGTTAATGGGATCGAGCGGCGCCGCCTCCGAAATCTCGAAGGGATAATCGGTGCCGATGCAAAGCCGCTCGACGCCGAAGCTCTTGATGAGGAAGGCCAGAGTTTCGGCGCTGTAGACCAGCGTGTCGTAATAACACCGCCGCGCCTGGTCGCGCGGACTGGTCTTGATCTGCTCCCTGACGATGGCGGAGAGCTTCCAGCCCTGCAGGAGGCGCGGCAGCACGATGGCGAAAGTGCCGCCGCCATGGCTGAAGCCGATTTTCAGCTTCGGGTGCCGCTCCAGCATGCCGCCGGTGATCATCGAGGCGATCGCGAAGGAATTCTCGTTGGGAAAGGCGATCAAGGGCACCAGGCGCGGCGGCCCGACGATGCGCTCGAGGCTCGCCGGGTGGAGCGCGTGGACGAACACCGCCGCACCCAGCTTTTCGGCCGCCGCGAAAAACCCCTCGAATTTCGGATCGCCGATGGCGACGCCGTTGACGTTGCTGCCGATCTCGACGCCGCGATGCCCATCACGCATGATGGTTTCCAGTTCGCGCGTCGCGAGATCGGGGTCTTGCAGCGGCACCATGCCCAGCCCGGCGAAGCGCTTGGGCGACCGCGCCACCATCGCCGCGATGGTCCCGTTGATGTGCCGGCTCATGGCAAGCCCGTCCGTCGGGTCGAGCCAATAGGACAAAAGCTCGGGCATGGGCGACAGCACCTGGCGGGCAATGCCGGTCTTGTCCATGACCTCGATCCGCCGGTCCATCTCCCAGCATTCATCCGACACGGTGCGGAAATTCTTGCCGGCGATCATCACGTTTTTGTGGCGGCAATCCGGCCCCGCGGCCATTTGCGGCCAGCGCGCGGCGCCAGCTTTCCCGGCATAAGCCGGGAATTCGGCCGGCACGATATGGCAATGGATGTCGGTGGCGGTCACATTCATGCGCAAATCCCATCTTGGCGGTGGACAGGGCGGGGGCGTCTCGCCGAAAGTATCCGCCATGGCCGATGGAAACAACCTGCCGCGCCGGGTGCAGCGTTACGCCCGGGTTTCGACCGCGATGGGCGGGCTCGCCGCGCGGCTCGCCGGCACGCGTTATCTGGGCATGAGCCTCGACCGTGGCCGCCACGCCGCCGATCTCAAATCGGTTTTGGGCAATCTCAAGGGCCCGCTGATGAAGGTGGCGCAGCTTTTGGCCACCATCCCCGACGCGCTGCCCGAGGAATACGCCGAGGAACTGGCCGCGCTCCAATCCAACGCGCCGCCGATGGGCTGGTCCTTCGTGCGCCGCCGCATGGCGAGCGAACTCGGGCCCGATTGGGAAAAACGCTTCAAGAGCTTCGCGCATGAGGCCGCGCATGCCGCCTCGCTCGGCCAGGTGCATCGCGCGGTTTCGCGCGGGGGCGCGAGCCTTGCCTGCAAGCTGCAATATCCCGACATGGAATCGGCGGTCGAGGCCGATTTGCAGCAGATGAAATTGCTGATGGGGCTTTACGAGCGCTACGACCGCGCCATCTCGACCGAGGCGATCCACAAGGAAATATCCGAAAGGCTGCGCGAGGAATTGGATTACACGCGCGAGGCAGCCCACATGCGCCTCTTCCACGCCATGCTCAAGCCCGAGAAATACGTGCATGTGCCGGAGCCCATCCCGGCGCTTTCGACCAAGCGGCTGCTCACCATGAGCTGGCTCGAAGGCGTGCCCTTCCTCGAGGCTGTCAAGGGCACGCAGCCGGCGCGCAACGCCATCGCCCGCGCCATGTTCCGCGCCTGGTACGTGCCGTTCTATTTCTACGGCGTCATCCACGGCGACCCGCATCTCGGCAACTACACGGTGCGGCCGGACCATGGCGTGAACCTGTTGGATTACGGCTGCATCCGCGTCTTCCCGCCGAGCTTCGTGCGGGGCGTGATCGACCTTTACCGCGCGCTCGACACCGAGGACGAGGAACTCGCGGTTTCGGCCTACGAGACCTGGGGCTTCAAGAAGCTATCGCCTGAGATGATCGAGGTGTTGAACCGCTGGGCGCGCTTCGTCTATGCGCCGCTGATGGACGACCGCAAGCGCCGCATCCAGGAGCACGGTTCCTCGGCCTATGGCCGCGACGTGGCGGCGACCGTGCACAAGGACATAAGACGGCTGGGCGGCGTCAAGCCGCCGCGCGAATTCGTATTCATGGACCGGGCGGCGGTGGGGCTGGGCTCGGTGTTCCTGCGCCTCAAGGCCGAGATCAACTGGCACGATCTCTTCCACGAGCTGATCGACGGCTTCGACGAGAAGAAGCTGGCCGCCCGCCAGAAGCAGGCGCTCAAAGCGGCCGGGGTGAAGGGTTAGCTCACGACGCGGAGCGTCGGGCTTTTCTTGTCGCCGCCCTCGGTCAAGAGCCGGTCGAAATAGGCGATGGTGTGCTGCAAGCCGGTTTCGAGCGCCACGCGCGGCTGCCAGCCGAGCGTGTCCTTGGCGCGGGAAATATCTGGGCAGCGCTGGATCGGATCGTCGACCGGCAGCGGGCGATGCTCGATCTGCGAACGCGAGCCGGTCATGGCGATGATCTTCTCGGCCAGTTGGGCGACCGTGGTTTCGACCGGATTGCCGAGATTGATCGGCCCGGTGACGCTGTCGGGCGCCGCCATCAGCCGCACGAAGCCCTCGATCAGATCGTCGACATAGCAGAAGGCGCGGGTCTGGCTGCCGTCGCCATAGATGGTGATCGCTTCGCCCTTCAGGGCCTGGACGATGAAGTTCGACACCACGCGGCCGTCATTGGGATGCATGCGCGGCCCATAGGTGTTGAAGATGCGGGCGACGCGGATGCGTACCTTGTGCTGGCGCCAATAGTCGAAGAACAGTGTCTCGGCGCAGCGCTTGCCCTCGTCGTAGCAGGCGCGCGGGCCCAGCGTGTTGACGTTGCCGCGGTATTCTTCTTTCTGCGGATGCACGGTCGGGTCGCCATAAATCTCCGAGGTCGAGGACTGGAAGATCTTGGCCTTCACCCGCTTGGCGAGGCCCAGCATGTTGATCGCGCCCAGCACGCTGGTCTTGGTGGTCTGCACCGGATCGAACTGGTAGTGGATCGGCGAGGCGGGGCAGGCGAGATTGTAGATCTCGTCCACCTCGACATAGAGCGGGAAGCAGACGTCGTGGCGCAACGCCTCGAAATTGGTCTGCGGCAGGATATGGGCGATGTTCTCCTTGCGCCCGGTGAAATAGTTGTCGACCGCGAGCACGTCGTTGCCCTCGGCCAAGAGCCGTTCGCACAGATGCGAGCCGAGGAACCCGGCGCCGCCGGTGACGAGAATGCGTTTCTTGGTGGAAGTCATTCGGGCTTTCCTCAGGTCGCGTTTCTAGTGCTCGTTCTATTTCTGGGCCTTGAGTCGCCGGATCGCATCCGCCGGTCCGGTGGAGGCGCGTCCGATGCTGAAGTAATAGAATCCGGCTTCGGCCATGTCCGCCGGCTTGTAGATGTTGCGCAAATCGATGACGGTCGGCGTCTTCAAGAGCGTTTTAACCCGCGCCAAGTCGAGCGCGCGGAATTCGTTCCATTCGGTGATGATGACCAGCGCGTGGGCGCCTTCCATGGCCTCGTAGGCGTTGGCGCAGAACTGAACGCGCGGCAGCAGCTTTTTCGCCTCTTCCATGCCCTCGGGATCGAAGGCGCGAACCGTGGCGCCGGCCTTCTGCAAGGCGGGCAGGATCACCAGGCTTGCGCTGTCGCGCATGTCGTCGGTGTTGGGCTTGAAGGTCAGGCCCAGCACCGCCACGGTCTTGCCCTGCACGCTGCCGCCGCAGGCGCGGACGATGCGCTCGGCCATGCGCGCCTTGCGGCGCTCGTTGCTTTCGATCACGGTCTCGACCGTCTTCACCGGCGAGCCCGCATCCTGCGCGGTCTTGGCGAGCGCGAGGCAATCCTTGGGGAAACAGGAACCGCCATAGCCCGGCCCGGCATGAAGGAACTTGCGGCCGATGCGGCCATCGAGGCCGATGCCACGCGCCACGTCCTGCACGTCGGCGCCGACGGCTTCGCACAGATCGGCGATCTCGTTGATGAAGTTGATCTTGGTGGCGAGGAAGCTGTTGGCGGCGTATTTGATCAACTCGGAGGTTTCGAGCGCGGTGAACAGGATCGGCGTCTCGATGAGATAGAGCGGCCGGTAAAGTTCGCGCATCACGGCCTGGGCGCGCTCGCTCTCGGCGCCGATCACCACGCGGTCGGGCCGCATGAAATCCTGGATCGCCGAGCCTTCGCGCAGGAATTCGGGATTGGAGACGACGTCGAATTGCGCGTCGGGCCGGGTCTTGCGGATGATCTCCGCCACCTTGCGCCCGGTGCCGACCGGCACGGTCGATTTTGTCACCACCACGGTATAGCCGGTGAGCGCGCGCGCGATCTCCTCGGCGGCGGCGAAGACGTAAGTCAGGTCGGCGTGGCCGTCGCCGCGGCGCGACGGCGTGCCGACGGCGATGAACACCGCGTCCGCGCCCTTGACCGCCTCGGCGAGATCGGTGGTGAAGCCGAGGCGCCCGGCGGCGGCGTTGGAGGCGACGATCTTTTCGAGGCCCGGCTCGTAGATCGGGATCTCGCCTTTCTTCAGGCGCGCGATCTTGCTTTCGTCCTTGTCGACGCAGGCGACTTCGACGCCGAATTCGGAAAAGCACGCGCCCGAAACCAGGCCGACATAGCCGCTGCCGATGACCGCAATGCGCATTCGAAAACTCCACTCGCCGCAACTGAGAACGGCCCCGGAAGGGGGAAATTCCGGCCTTAATTCAGCCCTATTGCCGCAACCCCCATTCTCGCACCGGGCCGGTTACCGGACGGCTACCGCGCCCCATGCAAAACGCCCCGCTTTTTGAGGCGGGGCGGCTCACGCGACTCGTGGCTACTAAAGCCCAAAGCCCAGGCTTGGTCAAGGGAAGCCCTGTCTTAACAGGGACTTGGGTGGCAATCCTGCGGCGGGACGGCAATATTGGCCCGGCCGCCTTCAGCGCTCCTTAACCCTGTCCGCTCTAAAAGCCGGACATGACCGAGACCGGCCCGATTCAGCGTTTCGCGGTGCCTTGCGCCGCGGCTTCGATCTTTATCGCGCTTTATGGGCTTCACGCCTTGGGCCAGGAGGCGCTTTACCGCGCCATTCTCTCGGGCTGGGGCATGGTGCCGTTCGATTTCCCCTTCGTCGACATCCACGGCGTGCTGTCCTCGCTCGAATGCTGGCGCCAGGGGGTCGATGTCTATGTGACCAATCCCTGCGACGTGTTGAGCCGCGTCTTCTTCTATTCGCCGCTGCTGCTTTGGGCGGCGCCGCTCGGTCTCGGAACATCCGACACCCAGGCCGCCGGGCTGATCGTCGATGGCTTGTTCCTGTTGTCGCTGTTCGCGCTGCCGGCGCCGCGCGGGCTGCTGCACAGCGTGCTGATGCTGTTCGGCATGCTCTCGACCATGACGGTGTTCGCGGTCGAGCGCGCCAATATCGATCTGCTCATTTTCGCGCTGGCCGCGCTGGCGGCGGTGCTGCTGTTGCGCGCCCCGGCAATCCGGATCGCCGGCTTCGCCGCGATCGGCCTGGCGGCGCTGATCAAGTTCTATCCCGCCATCCTGTTGATCGTCAGCTTGCGCGAGCGGCCCCGGCTGTTCATCGCGATCAACGCCGTGGCCGCCACGGCGCTCGTTTCCCTTGCCGGTTTCTATCGCGCCGAGCTAGCCGTGGCTTTCTCCAGCCTGCCCAAGGGACATTATTTCCAGGACATGTTCGGAGCATCCAATCTGCCCTATGGCTTGGCCGCGTTGTTCCCTGTCATTCCGCCGGCGCCGTTGATGGCCGCGCTCTTGGCGGCGACAGGCTGTTCCGCCGTCTGGCTCGCTCGCCGCCCCGGCCTCGGCGACGCCTGGCCGCGTCTCGATCGAAGCGAGAGCATGTTCCTGGTCATCGGCTGTGCCTTGATGACCGGCTGCTTCTTCGCCGGCGGCAGCATCGGCTATCGCGGCGTGTTTTTGATTTTCACGCTTCCCGGGTTGCTGGCCCTGTCGCGGAACGCCAAAGTACCGGCGATCCGAACCTTGTTCTCGGTCGCGGGTTTTCTGGTCATTTTCGTGATGTGGGGCGAGTTCCTCCGCCTTGCCATCCTCCGCGCCGCCGCCAGCCCCTGGGTCAATCTCGGCTTCTGGCTTGGCCGCGAACTCGCTTGGTGGTGGATAATGGGCGTCATGGGCGGGTTGCTGCTGCGCTTCGCCCTCGACTCGGAGATCGGCCGGCGCCTCGGTTTTGCTCTATTGGCGCGCAATCCGCTGCCGCGCCGGGTGCCTTGAAAGGGCCTCATTCCCGCCGGGCCGATCTTGCCCCGGCCCGGCTTTCCGTCGTAGAGACCTAGGCGTCGAAGGGCCTAAGCGGCCCGGCCGATTGCGGAACAATCGCCGTATCCGGCCGTTGTCAGGGGCAGCATGAGCAAGACAATTCTGGTGACCGGCGGCGCCGGCTATATCGGCAGCCATGCCTGCAAGGCGCTGGCCAAGGCGGGCTATGAGCCGGTTTCCTATGACAGTTTGGCGCGCGGGCATAAGGAGCTGGTGCGCTGGGGGCCGCTGGTTCAGGGGGATTTGGCCGATCGGGAGCTGCTGGCCGCCACGCTGAAGCGCCACGCCATCGGCGCGGTTTTGCATTTCGCCGCCTTCGCCTATGTCGAGGAATCGGTGAAAAAGCCCGAGGTATATTTCCGAAACAACGTGATCAACAGCCTCGGATTGTTCGAAGTCATGCTCGAAGCCGAGGTAAAGCGCATCGTCTTCTCCTCGACCTGCGCCACCTATGGCGTGCCGGACGAGATGCCGATCCGCGAAACCACGCCGCAGCGCCCGGTCAATCCCTATGGCGAAGGGAAGCTGATGGTCGAGCGCGCGCTCGCCTGGCTCGACCAGGCGCATGGCCTCGGGCATGCCTCTCTGCGCTATTTCAACGCGGCCGGCGCCGATCCCGATGGCGAGACCGGCGAAGAGCACGAGCCCGAGACCCATCTGATCCCGCTGATCCTCGCCACCGCGTTGAAGCGCCGCGCGCGCATCGACATCTACGGCACCGATTACCCGACGCCGGACGGCTCCGCGGTGCGCGATTACATCCATGTCCAGGACCTGGCCGAGGCCCATGTCAAGGCGCTCCAATATCTCGAGAGCGGCGGCCGGAGCGTCGCGCTCAATCTCGGCACCGGCCATGGCTGCTCGGTGCGCGAGACCATCGCCGCGGCCGAGCGCGTCACCGGGCTTCCCATCCCGAAACAGGAATCGCCGCGCCGCGCCGGCGACCCGCCCATCCTGGTGGCGGATGCGAGCCTCGCCGGCAAGGTGCTGGGCTGGCGGCCGCGCCTATCCGGCATGGACCAGATCATCGCCACCGCCTGGGCCTGGCACCAGAAGCGCCAGCCGCACAAGAAACCGGCGCTCGGCGCCGCGGGCGCCTGATGGCTCCGGACTCCGCCGACCGCAGCATCGCCACGGCGCAGGCGGACGGGCATATCCGCGTCTCCGGCAAGTTCTTCTTCCGCGGCGCGGAGAAATTCTTCGTCAAGGGCGTGACCTACGGGCCGTTCGCTCCGGCTTCCCATGGGACCCAATTCCCAGAGCCCGGCCAGGTGGCGCGCGACTTCGCGCAGATGGCTCGGATGGGCGCCAATACCGTGCGCGTCTTCACCGCGCCGCCGGTCTGGCTCCTGGACGAGGCGCTCAAGGCGGGGCTCAAGGTGCTGGCCGGGATTCCCTGGTCGCAGCACGTCACTTTTCTCGACGACCCGGCCATCGAGAAACAGATCCTCGACAGCGTGGGCTCGACGGTGCGCGGCCTCGGCCGCCACCCCGCCATTTTCGCCTATCTCGTCGGCAACGAGATTCCGCCCGACATGGTGCGCTGGCACGGCCCCGACAAGGTGCGCGGTTTCCTCAAGCAACTGGCCGCCCTCATCAAGGAGATCGATCCCGCCGGACTGGTGAGCTACGCCAATTTCCCCTCGACCGAATACCTGACGCTCGATTTCGGCGATTTCGTCTGCTTCAACATCTATCTCCACCAGGAACCGGCCTTTCGCCGCTATATCGCGCGGCTGCACAATCTCGCGGTCGACCGGCCGCTGGTGCTGACCGAGTTCGGCATCGATTCCATGCGCGAGGGCGAGGATCGCCAGGCCGAGATCCTGTCCTGGCAGGTGCGCACGGCCTTCGAAATGGGCTGCGCCGGCGCCTTCGTCTTCGCCTGGACCGACGAATGGTTCACCGGCGGCCATCTGATCGAGGACTGGGCCTTCGGCCTGGTCGACCGCGCGCGCAACCCCAAGCCGGCCTTCGAGGCCGTGGCCGAGCGTTATCGCGGGCCGATCCCGCCGCCGCTCGCCGCCGCGCCCAAGGTCTCGGTGGTGGTGTGCTCCTACGACGCCGAACGCACCATGAAGTCCTGTCTCGAATCGCTCGAAAAGCTGCGCTATCCCGATTACGAGGTGATCGTGGTCAATGACGGCTCGAAGGACCGCACGCTCGAGATCGCGGAATCATTCCCCTTCTGCCGCATCATCAGCCAGGTCAACAAAGGGCTGTCGGTGGCGCGCAATGTCGGCGCCGAGCATGCTGCCGGCGAGATCGTCGCCTATACCGACAGCGATTGCGTGGTCGATCCCGATTGGCTCTCCTATCTCGTCGCCAAGATGGAATCCTCGAAACTCCAGGCTTGCGGCGGCCCCAACTTCCCGCCGCCCGAGGACAACATGGTGGCGGCGGCGGTGGCGGTGTCGCCCGGCGGGCCGACCCATGTGCTCTTGTCCGACGACGTCGCCGAGCACATCGCCGGCTGCAACATGGCCTTCCGCCGCGACACGCTGTTGCGCCTGGGCGGGTTCGATCCGGTGTTCCGCTCGGCGGGCGACGACATCGACATCTGCTGGCGCTTCCAGGACGCGGGCTACACCATCGGCTTCGCCCCGGCGGCGATGGTCTGGCATTTCCGCCGCAACACCATCGAGGCCTATTTCGGCCAGCAACGGGGCTACGGCAAGGCCGAGGCGCTGGTCTATTCCAAGCATCCTTTCCGCTTCAACCTGTTCGGCCAGGCGAAATGGCTCGGGCGCATCTATGGCGATCTTTCGACCGCGCTGCTCTTGTCGCGCCGTCCGCTCATTTATTCCGGCGTCTTCGGCCGGGGATTGTTCCAGACGCTCTACGAGCCCTCTTCCTCGCTCGCCCAGTTCCTGCCGCTGACCTTCGAATGGAACGTGGTGGCGATATTGCTGGCGCTGATCGGAATCGTCGCCGGCGGCTGGATGTGGCTCTTGATCGTGCCGTTCCTGGTGACCTGGGTGATGTGCATCAACGGCGCGCTCCGGGCGCCGATCGACAAGCGCTTCAGGAGCGTCAAGGCGCGGGCGCTGATCGCCTGGCTGATCTATGCCGGGCCGCTCTTACGCGGCTGGGAGCGGATCAAATGGCGCGTCAGGGAGATGACCGAGCATGAGCGGCGCGAGACGCAAGCCGTCGATCCCGACGCGCCGGCGATGCAGGAGCCGCGCCGCTCCTGGAAGGAGCGCGCCTTCTATCTCTCTTATTGGAGCGAGAAGGGAACCGAAAAAGAGGCGCTGCTGGGGGGCCTGATGCGTTTCCTGGTGCCACAGAAATACTTCGTCGTGCTCGACCAGGGCTGGGACGGCTGGGATATGAAGATCGCGCGCGGCTTGTGGAGCCGGGCCCTGGTTCTGATCTGCGCCGAGAATCACGGCCGATCGAAGCGGCTCCTGCGCGTGCGCTGTTCCATGCGGCTCTCCCGGCTGTCGGCTTTCGTGCTGCGCGCCTTCGCGGCGGCGGTGGCGGCGGCGCTCATCCTCGACGCGCCGGCGGCGGCGGAGGCGGCGGCCGTGGTGGGATTGCTCTTCGGCCTGCTCATCGCCTACCGCACGATCCAGTTCGGGCGCCTGATGCCCGGCATCATCGAGACGGTGGCGCGGCGCGAGGGACTGACGCCGGTCGAGCCCAAGGACGCGCCCGGTCCCGCCGCCGTCCTGCCGCGCGCGGCGGAATAGCGCGCCGCCATGGGCTTGGCCTTGAAGCTGCTGCCCTATTTGCGGCCCTACCGGCTGCGCTTCCTGTGGGCGCTCATCCAGGTCTTCCTGATCGCCGGGTTCGATCTGTTGAAGCCATGGCCGCTGCAACTCGTGATCGACGACGTGCTGGGCGGCAAGGCGTCCAGCCTCCCGCTGCTCGCCGGGCTTTCCGGGGCCGCGCTGCTGATCGTCGCCTGCGCCGGGCTGGTGACGGTCAATCTGGCCGGGGGCTTGCTGCAATATCTTCACAACAACACCACCATCGCCGTCGGCCAGCGCATGGTGAACGATCTGCGCGGCGCGCTTTACAGCCATTTGCAGCGCCTGTCGCTCGCCTATCACAGCCGCCAGAAGGTCGGCGATTTGATGTACCGCATCACCGCCGACGCCTTCGCGGTGCAGACCATGATCATGAACGGGTTGCTGCCGATCCTGTCCGCGCTGGTGCTGCTGGCGGGCATGCTGGCGGTGCTGATCCCGATGGACGCCGAGCTCACCCTTCTGTCGCTCACCATCGTGCCGGCGCTGTTCGCGCTCATCGCCGTGTTCAACCGCAAAATCGCGTCCGTCGCCACCGAGGTGCGCGAGCGCGAAAGCATGGTCTATTCGCTGGTCCAATGGGCGATGCAGTCGGTCAAGATCGTCCAGGCCTTCACCCAGGAGGAGGACGAATACCGCCGCTTCATGGGCGCGTCGCGCCAGAGCCTGGGCGCGACGCTGAAGCTCTATCGCTGGCAGACGCTCTATTCCGCCGCGGTCAACGGGCTGATTGCCGCCGGGACGGCGGTGGTGATTTATGCCGGGGCGCGCGCCGTGCTCGATCATCATCTCAGCATCGGGCAACTGGTCGTGTTCATCGCTTATCTCGCCCAACTCTACACGCCGGTGAACCAGCTGACGCAAAGCTGGGGGCTGATCGCCGGCGCCCGCGTCGGCGCCACGCGCTGCTTCGAGGTGCTGGAGGTCGAGGCCGACCTCAAGGACGGGCCGCTCGCATTCCCCGAAACCGGCGCCGCGGGCGAGATCGAGTGGCGCGGGGTGAGCTTCCGCTATCGCGCGGAAATGCCGGTGTTGAAGCATGTCGATCTGCGCGTGGCGCCCGGCACCAAGGTGGCGGTGGTGGGCGCCTCGGGCGCGGGCAAATCGACCCTGCTTTCCCTGCTGCCGCGCTTTTTCGATCCGGAAACGGGCGCGGTGCTGATCGGCGGCGTGGATGTGCGCCAATACACGCTCAAATCGCTGCGCCGCCAGATCGCCATGGTGTTGCAGCCGCCCTTGGTCTTCCCGATGCCGGTCAAGGACAACATCGCCTATGGACGTCCCAATGCCACGGATGACGAGATCAAAGAGGCGGCCAAGCTCGCGCGCATCCACGACCTCATCGTCTCGCTGCCCCAGGGCTACGACACCGTGCTGGGCGATTCCGTCAATCTCTCGGAAGGGGAAAAGCAGCGCCTCACCATCGCCCGCGCCATTTTGCGCGACAGCCCCATCCTGGTGCTGGACGAGCCGACCTCGGCCTTGGATGTCGAGACCGAAGCCTTCGTGATGGAAGGCATCAACCGGCTGACGAAAGGACGCACCACCTTCATCATCGCGCACCGGCTTTCAACCGTGCGCAACGCCGATCTGATCCTGGTGCTGAAACATGGCGAGATCGCCGAGCGCGGCAGCTTCACCGAATTGATGGCCAAGCGCGGCGTCTTCGCCGAGCTTTACAACACCCAGTTCATCGACAGCCCGGCCCAGGCCAAGACCGCATAGTTCAGCATTGGGGGCAATGCGCACAGTGGTCACACCCAGTCACTGCGAATGGCGTAGACGGATATCGCGACCGTAGCGGCTTGTGCTAAAATTATTGTTTAACCGCGCTTTCGGGGGAAGCATGCGCCGGTTTCTGTTCATGCTGCCTCTCTTGGCTGTCCTTTGCGCCGCCGCGCCCGCCTTCGCACAATCCGATGCGCTCAAGGAGGCACGGCAGAAATATCTTGCCCTCTTGGCTGCTGGAAAATTCGTCGAAGCCGAACCCTGGATCAAGAAAGCCCTCGATCTGGAGCAGGCCGAATACGGCGTGGATAGCATCTATTACGCCAGCAGTCTCACCGACCTGGGTACGCTCTATAACATGGAGGGCCTGAGAGACAAAGCCGCGCCGCTCTTTCAGCGCGCGCTGACAATCACCGAAAAATTGTCAGGCTCCGCGGATTCAAAATCCACGGAGAGTCTCGAAAGCCTTGGCTTGAACTATTTAGATCAACACCGTTATGCCGAAGCCGAAGATGTCTATAAGCGCGCGCTGACAATCAATGAGAAGGCGCTCGGTCCAGACGATCGCAGCCTCGCCACCGATCTCAAAAGACTGGCCGAAATATATGAAATCCAGGGCCGTAATGCCGAAGCCGTGCCGCTCGACAAGCGCGCTCTGGCAATGGCCGAAAAGGCGTACGGTCCCGATGATCCCGAAGTTGCCGCGTCCCTCGGCGATCTCGCCTCCGACTATCTGAGACTAGGCCGCTATGCCGAGGCCGAGCCGCTCTATAAGCGCGCGCTGCAAATCGACGAAAAGGCGCTCCCCCCGGATGCCCCCGATCTCGCCACCGATCTCGACAGCTTGGCCGCGTTCTATCGCGGGCAAGGCCGCTACGCCGAAGCCGAGCCTCTCGCTAGGCGCGCGCTGGCGATCAACGAGAAGTCGCTCGGGCCCAATTCTCCCTATGTCGCCCAGAGCCTCGATGGGCTGGCCTTGGACTATAAGGATCAGGGCCGTTATACCGAAGCGCTTCCCTTGATACGCCGCGCCGCTGATATCGTGTCGCGCCAGGCCGCGAGTATTAAAAAGAAAAGAGAAGTCGCGCAAACCACGCTGCGCAACTGGCGGTACATTTTTCTCGATGAGATGTCCGTCACGACGCATCTCGTCTCCATGGGAGACAAGGATAGCCCGCATTTGATTGAGGATGGGTTCGAGGCGCTGCAATGGTCCAAGGCTTCGGACACGGCGGCGGCGGTCTCGCATATGTCGGCGCGTTTCGCTCTTGGCAACGGCGCGCTCGCCAGGCTGGTGCGAGACCGGCAGGACGCGCAGAACCAGTTAGACGTCACCGAGGCGGCAATCCTCAAGACTCTAAGTGAGCCATCCACCCGACGCGACGCCAAGGCCGAGGCGGCGCTCCGTGCCGAGGATGGGAGCCTGCGCGGGACGCTCAAAAAGCTCGACGCCCAGATGCCGCCGCGATACGCGGAACTGGTCAATCCCAAGCCCATCGCCATCGTGGAGGTGCAGAGGCTGCTGGCCCTGGACCAGGCGCTGGTCGTGTTCGCCATGGGGTCGAAGGAAAGCTATGTCGCGGTGGTGACGCACGGCTCCTACGAACCCTACATCGCGCCCGTCAATGCGGAGACCATGTCGGCCGCGGTCAAGCAACTGCGCTCCAGCCTCGATCCGGACCGGTTCGAGCCCCGGAAGTGGAGCGTGGCCTGGCTCTGGAACGGGATGAGGCGGCTGATCGGCTTGCAGCCCGCGCCTGCGATCCCGCCCTTTGAGGCCGGCACGGCCTACACGCTCTATCAGCAGCTTCTCGCCCCGGCCGAAGCGCGGCTCAAGGGCGTGAGGCAGCTCTTTGTCGTGACCGATGGCGCGCTGGAGAGCCTGCCCTTGGGTGTGTTGCTGACCGAGAAGCCGGCATCCAGCCAGCTCGCGGGATCGGATCTGATCGGCGCGGCGTGGCTGGTCAAGAACTATGCCGTGAGCGTTCTGCCCTCGGTCTCCTCCTTGAAGGCGCTGAAATTATTCGCAAGGGATTCACGCGCGACCAAGCCCTTCATGGGCATCGGCAATCCGGTGTTGAAGCCGCCGACGGACGGCAATCGCGGCGTGCCGGTGCTGGCGCGGGGGGTCGAGCTGCGCTCGGTCTATCGCGGCGCCGGCGTCGATCAAGCGGCGTTGCGCGACCTGCCGGCCCTGCCCGAGACCGCGGATGAACTCAATGCCGAGGCGGAGTTCCTCAAGGCCGGCCCCGATTCGCTTCTGCTCGGGCCGGCCGCCACCGTGACCGCGGTGATGCATGCCGATCTCAAGAGCCGCCGCGTCATCGCCTTCGCCACCCATGGGCTCTTGGCGGGGGATGTCGGCGCCGCCGAGCCGGGACTGGTCATGACCCCGCCCGGGAACATGACCCCGCCCGAAGAGCCCACGGAGGAGAATGACGGCGTTCTGAAGGCGAGCCAGATCGCGCTCCTCAATCTCAACGCCGATCTCGTCATTCTCTCGGCCTGTAACACCGCCGGGCCGGATGGAACACCCGGCGCCGAAGGCTTCTCGGGCCTCGCCAAGGCCTTCCTCTATGCCGGCGCGCGGACCCTGGTGGTATCGAACTGGTCGGTTGAATCGACCGCCACGACGGCGCTCATGAAGAATATGCAGATCGAGACGGCGGCGGGCGTCGGCCACGCCGAAGCGTTGCGCCAAGCCGAGCTCGCGCTCATGAACAACCCCGTCTATGCCCATCCGCTGTTCTGGGCCCCCTTCGTCGTGGTGGGTGAAGGCGGCGCTAGCCCGAAATGACGGGCAGCGACAGCCCGGCCCAGGCCAAGACCAAGACCGCCTGAACCCCGGCGCGGTCGTTGATTTGGCGATAGGGCGGATGGCGCTGATGCCGAGGAAGGAACGTAGGGGACTTACTTATTTCCCGATGTCCGGCCGCAGTTGCAACGCCTTGTTGATGTCGGCATTGCCGCCGGCGGCGTCGCCCATTTTCTGTTTCGCCTGACCACGATTGTAAAAGGACCAGGCGTCTTCCGGGTTGAGCCGGATTGCTTGGTCGAAGTCCTGGATGGCGAGGTTATACTGGCCTGCGTTGTAGTATTGGAAGCCGCGGTTGGAATAGAGATCTCCGAGTTCTTCGCCCTTAAATTCGTTGGACGTAATTTGGCGTGTGCATGCCGCAATGGCAACGTCGGTCGGATACGGGCTCATGCCCAGGTTCGCACAAGTTTTCCATTCGTCTGCGGTCGCGGCTGTTGAACCGATTATCAAAAGCAATGCCGCGCCACCGAGTACACGCCCGATCTCTTTTTGCATTATTTCCCCCTCGCGAAAACCGCTTCATGGACTTTCTATCATGCCAAAAGAGCGCTTCTAACGAAAAGCTGTTTTTCCGCTTTTGACCCCCAAGCGGACATTGGTAATGCCGTCCCGAGGCAAGGCTGGCTGGGATTTCCGGCAACCGCCTATGGTTGCCCTATCGGCGTGAAGGAGAGAAAATACATGCGTGGGATTTTAACCGGATTGGTCTTGGCGCCCATCGCGCCCCCGACATGGGCGCCGGCTTATCGGAAAATCGCTTATGAGAACGCAAACGAATTGCTCAACACGAAGGCCGTGACCGATGCAATCTTCGCTCCGGCGGCCTGATCTAGTATTCTAGCTCCACTGCTTTTCGCAGGCAGTCCGGGACAGGATCGGCACCGATGCGATTTTGGCGAGCGGCCTCCAGAATTTCACCATCCGTGCCAATCGGCGCCGCCGCGATTATCTATGCTGCGTTCGGTGTTCTAACGCTTCCATCGTCGCCGATTCTCGAAGCCGACTCCTACGGCTATCTCGGCTTCTCGCCGGCCCGCACGTCCGGCTATCCCCTGTTTCTGTGGGCGTTAGGCCCAATGGCGGCAGAAATCCTACAGCCGATCCTCTATGCCCTGTCGGCCGCAATTCTTTGCAGTCAGTTCCCGGCAATCATAGCCGGACGGCGCAACCTTTATGCCGCCATTGCGGCGCTTATGGTCTTGCTGTTTGCAAATCCCGAGGTGAACGCCTTTCATGCGAAAATCCTGACTGAATCTTTGTTCTGCGCCCTTCTTATGATCGCGCTTGCGTGCTCGTTAAGATATGCCGTTTTTACCGACGCCAAGTCCATTTTGATCGCATCCATTTTCGCCGGCATGAGTTACACGGTTCGGCCAACGGGCATCGTGCTCTTGCCCGCGCTCATCATGCTTGTCCTGATGCGGAGAAAGGGCGGCGCGAATCTATCGCGCGCTTTGCTGGCCGCCATTCTTCCCATGCTGGCGATCGTGGCGGTGGAGCAAGGCTATTCGCGCTGGCTTCACGGCACCGCCGGGCTGAGCTCTCTTGCCGGCCCGCAATTCTTCGGGAAGGCATCCGTAATCGATGCACCGGAACCGGATCGTCCGCCGGCCAATCCGGTGGATCGCGAGTTCGCGATTGCCATGGAGCACGACTTTCAGCCGATCCGAACCCTGCTGGCCGAGGCGCCGAATGCGGATATCCGAACGCCGCTTACGGTCTATTACGAGAATTGCATCACTAACGCTTGTAGCGGGGATCTGAGAGCGAACATCCTGAGAATGAATGTCGGTCTATCCGACGCGGCAATGAATGCGGCCGAGTTGCGTGCGGGCCTTGCCAGGATCGCCCGTGCTCCGCTCTCCTATGCCGATCTGGTGTGGACGGACTATCGGGCATTATGGACGCTGTATTCGCAAAGCCATCCCGGCCTTGCCGGTCCATTCAATGCGTTTCTAGACGAACATCGGCCGTTGCCGTTCGGCGAGTATGTGTCGGATCTGGGAGCTAAAAGAACATCAAGAGCGGCCATAGTGATTCGTCCGGCATTCCGAATTGTTGGCTTGATGACCGGCTTCATGGCGATCCTCGCCATTGCCCTTGCTTTGAGGGGCACGGCATCTCCCTTAATGGCTATAAGTTGCTTTGCCGCGCTCGTTGCGCATGGCGGCGCTCTATTCAGTGCGATATTTTCCGAAGGTGTGCCGCGTTATATTCTTGGCCTATGGCCCGCCATTGTTACGGCTTTGGTCTGCGGCGCCATGCTGATGGTCGAGGGGTGGCGCAGATCCCGGCCTTTTAGCCGGAAAACGGTCAGGCCGCCGCCCAAGTCCGGGTGAACCTGCCGTTCTGAGGCGTTTGCCGCCATCCTCGCCCGCGACGACGATCGAATGTCCGCTATCGGAGGCAAAGCGTTCTCCGGCGGTTTAATCGTTCACAACACCCGGTTCATTGACAGCCCGGCCCAGGCCAAAACCGCCTGAACCGAGGCGTGGTCGATCACCTCGACCGAGCCTTCGTAAATCATCTTGCAGGCCACGAAGGTGACGATGGCGAGGCCGAGCCACGCGATCCAGTGGTAGCGGTGCAGGAGCCGCGCCACCATCTGCGAGACAAAGCCCATCAGCGCCACCGACAAGAGCAGCCCGATCACCAGCACCCAAAAATGCGACCGCGCCGTGCCGGCGATCGCCAGCACATTGTCAATCGACATCGACAGATCGGCAAAGGCGATGCGTAACACCGCCGAAGCCAGGTTCCGCGGATAGCGGATGGCGCGCCGGCGTCCCTTGCGCGCCCGCATCTCGCGCAGCTCGCTGTAGAATTTCCACGCGACATACAGCAGCAACACGCCGCCCGCCAATGTCAGGCCGATGATGTCGAGGATATGGCTCGCCACGCTGGCGAGCGCGATGCGCATCACCGTCGCGGTGACGATGCCGAGAAAGATCACCCGGCGGCGGAGATGCTCGGGCAGCGTGGCCGCGGCCATGCCCACGACCACGGCGTTGTCGCCGGCCATCACCACGTCGATGATGATGACCGAGATGAGCGCGCCCGCCGCGCCCCATTCGAAGGGAAGTTCCATGCCGGCTCCCAAGTGAGGCCGCGCGCCTGTCACAGTCAAGCCGGGCGAGGAGCCCGGCGAGGGGCCGGGGCGAGGGGGTTGCGCGCGGAATCGGCCCCCGCCAAACTCCGGCGGTGCCCGCTTCATCCCGCCTCTCGCTGTTCTACGGCGCCTTTTTCCTGGCGGGCGGGGTGCAATTGCCGTTCTGGCCGGTCTGGCTCGCCTCGCGCGGATTGGGGCCGGGCGAAATCGGGGCGCTGCTCGCCATCGGCCAATGGGTCAAGGTGGCGGCGGGTCCGCTGACCGGGGGGATTGCCGACCGTAGCGGCGATGCGCGGCGGGTGATGCTGCTGCTCGCTTTCACCTGCATCGCGGGCTATCTGCTTTGCATCCCGGCGCATGGTTTCGCCGTGCTCGCCTTGCTCAACGCGCTGACGGCGGCGTGTCTCGCCTCGATCCTGCCGATCGGCGAGGCGCTGGCCTTGGGCTTCGCCGCGAGCGGCAAATTGCAATATGGCCGCGTGCGGATGTGGGGCACGTTGAGCTTCATCTTGGCGACGCTCTTGGGCGGCCGCGTGCTCGAGGGGCGCGGGCCCGACACCATCCTCTATCTCATCATCGGCCTGACGGCGTTCAACTTGTTGAGTTGCGCGCTCCTGCCGCGCGCGGCGGCCCATCTTCACGGCGCGGCAAATCCGGCTTCGTGGCGGTTTCTGCTGAACCGGCGCAATTTCGTCTTTTTGTCCATGCTCACGCTCAACACGGCGAGCCACAGCGTCTATTACGCTTTCGGCACGATCCATTGGCAAAGCCAGGGCTTTTCCGACGTCACCATCGCCTGGCTCTGGGCCGAGGGTGCTATGGCCGAGGCGGTGCTGTTCTTCTTCGGCGCCAAGCTCGTGGCGCGGCTGGGGCTGGCCCCGCTCCTGGCGCTGGGTGCCGCCTGCGGCGTCTTGCGCTGGACGGCGCTCGCCTTCACCGCCAGCCTGCCGGCGCTGGTGCTGGCGCAGCTGCTCCATGCCGGCACGATCGCGGCGGTGGGGGTGGCGGCCATGGAGTATCTCTCGCGCGCCTTGCCGCCGCGCTATGCCGCCACCGGCCAGGCGGTCTGCGCCGCGGTCAACAGCGCCATCGGCCTCGGCGTCTTCATGCTGGCGGCGGGGGCGCTCTACGGCGCCTTCGGCGGCCTGGCTTATCTCGCCATGGCCGGGCTGTCCGCCCTGAGCGTGGCCCTGGCCTTGGTTCTCGGCCGCATGATTGCCGCCGGCCCGCCCACGAATTCTTAAGATTTGTTTGCCATGCTCCAGGCTGGCATCCGGAGATTTCGATGGCGTTGCGTTCCACCCCTTTGCCTTTGCCGCCGCTGAGCGAGGCCGGTCCGGCCGCCGCGTCCGGCCCGGGCGAAGCCATGCCCGGCATAAGGCGTCTCGGGCCGGGGATGCAGAGCTTCGGCTGGCCGAGCGACGAGCTCGCCTTCCTCGCCGAAATCCTGCGCGCCCAGCACGTGCCGCCCGCTTTGATCGAACGCCTGAACGCGCTTGCCGCCATACCGCCGCGCGGACGGCCGGAGCAGCGCCTGGCCGCCGCGCTGGGATCTCATTTCCGCTTCGTCGCGCTCGACGACATGCTGCGCGGGCCCGCGCTGATGCTTTTGGGCGGGCCGGGCGCGGGCAAGACGGCGCTCGCGGCCAAGCTCGCCGCGCGGCTCGATCCGCGCCGGGTGCTGGTGGTCAGCACCGACACGGCGCATGTCGGCGGGCTGGCGCAACTCGAGCAGAACATGAACGCGCTCGGCACGGCGCTGGCCGTGGCCGAGGACGCCGCCGGCTTGCGCGCGGTGGTGGCGGGGGCGGACAGGCGCACGGTCATCATCGATACCGCCGGCGTCACGCAAGGCGATGAAGAAGGATCGTTGCGCCTCAAGGAATTCAAGGAAGCGGCGCGCGCCGAACCGGTGCTGGTGTTGCCCGCCGATCTGTCGGCCGAGGAAGCCGTGTCCTGGGCGGTTCACGCCGCCGGGATCGGCGCGCGGCTGATGGTGGCGATGCGGCTCGATCTGGTGCGCCGCGCGGGCGCGGTGCTGGCGGCGGCCGATGCCGGTTCGCTCTCCCCGGTGGCGGCGAGCCTGTCGCCGCATTTCGCCTATGGCTTGAGCGGGCTGACGCCCGAGATGCTGGCCCGCCGGCTGGTGGCCGGCGCGCTCGGCCCCACGGGCTGAAGCGTCCCGCAATAAATAAAGATACGGGTTACCGTCCGGCGTTGCCGGCCGCATCCGCCTTGGCGACGCAGCGGACATATTCCTTCTGATGCTCGACCGTGCGCGCCTCGACCAGATGGCGCAGGCTTTCGGCGTTGAGGGCTTCGGCCTCGGCGAAATAACGCTCCTTGTCGTTGCAGAAACTGCCGGTCGGCTGGCCGTTGATGAGCAGCGACACCTGGTTGGCGAGATAGGTCAGGTAATTGTCGAGGGCGATTTCGGCGCCGTGGACGCCGGCGGCGCGGTAGCGCTCGACCAGCTGGTGCTGATATTCGGTTATCGCCGCCCGGTTATGGAGGAGGAAATTGGTGAAGGAGTTGCCGCGGCTGCAGGTGTCGCTGTAGACCATGAGTTCGGTCTGGTATTTCATCGCTTGATCGGCGGCGAGGTCGCTGGCGCTGTAGCAGGCCGTTCCAGCGGCGGCCAGCGCCGTCGAAGCCGCGAGGGCCGCGAGCGCCGCCATTCCACGCAACATCAACATCCGCCGCCTCTTCATTTTTTTTACGCTCAAGAAGACCGTTGCGCCAAGGCCGCCGCCCGCCGCCGCTTGTGGTGACGGTGGGCGAAATGGAATCCGACCAGCAGCAGCGCGAATATCGCGAGCATGATCAGTCCGAAGTCGCGCGCGACCTCGCCCAGCATGCGCTCCAGCGCATGGCCGCAGAGATAGCCCACGCCGGTGAACACCGCCGCCCACACGCCGGCGGCGAGGAAATTCAAAATCATGAAGCGCTTCCAGTTGATGCCGCTGATGCCGAGCGCGAAAGAGGAGAAGTTGCGCACGCCATAGATGAACCGGAAACTGAGGATGAAGCCGGCGTCGTAGCGCTTGAGCCAGCCGAGCGCGATGTCGACCCGCTCGCGCCACAAGGGCTGGCGCGCCAGCACGCGAAGGCCGAAGCGCCGGCCGATCCAGAAATAGCATTGATCGCCGACAAAGCTGCCGAGCCAGGCGGCGATCATCAGCAGCGGCGCGCTCATCAGGCCCTGGGCCGCGGCGAAGCCGGCGAACAGAACGAAAGTTTCACCCTCGAAGAAAGTCCACGCGAAAGTGATCACGTAGGACCACGCTCCGTGTTCCAGAATGATCTGCTGAACATTCATCTAGGGTTGGTCCTGGTTCCCCGCGTCCCCGGCCCCGAAGGGTCTGCGATCAAATCATGGCCGGGGTTAAAGGTCGAGAACAGAATAGGCCGGAAATATTAAATAAACCCGGCCTAAGCTTGATTCTCCCGGCCGAGGGTGCGCCTCGGTCAGGCGTGTAAATCATTGTTACAGCCCGCTTGGGCGGGGGCGGGACGGGCGTGTATGCTGCGCCTCCATGACCGCCGCCGCGCCCTCCCTGCGTTCGCTCCGGACCCGGACCCCGCTGGGCGTGGCCAGCCTGGGCCATGGCGCGACTCACCGGGCCTCGGCAACATTCCTTCTGCCGCCGCCGCCGATCGGCATCGGCTGAACTCCGGGATTCCATGAGCAAGCTGCCGCTGTCGCGTTTCAAGGTGATCGATCTCTCGCGCGTGCGCGCGGGCCCCACCTGCGTGCGCCAGCTCGCCGATTGGGGCGCCGATGTCGTCAAGATCGAGGATCCCAAGGGCGACGGCGGATTGGGCGGCGAGCGCAATGGCCCGGATTTCCAGAACATCCACCGCAACAAGCGGGGATTGACGCTCGATCTGAAGAAGCCCGAGGGCGTCGCCATCCTGAAGAAGCTGGTGGCCTCGGCCGACGTGCTGGTCGAGAATTTCCGTCCCGACGTCAAATTCCGCCTCGGCGTCGATTACGAGAGCCTGAAGCCGGTCAATCCGCGCCTCGTTTATGCCAGCATCTCGGGCTTCGGCCAGGATGGCCCCTATCGCGAGCGTCCGGGCGTCGATCAGATCGCTCAGGGCATGGGCGGGCTCATGGCCATCACCGGATTGCCGGGGCAGGGCCCGGTGCGGGTCGGCATACCGGTCGCCGATCTCACCGCCGGCATCTTCGCCGCCATGGGAATTCTGATCGCGTTGTTGGAACGCGAGGAATCGGGGGAGGGCCAGTATGTCGAATCCTCGCTCTTGTCCTCGCAGATCGCGATGCTCGATTTCCAGGCGGCGCGCTGGCTGGTGAAGCGGGAAATCCCCGGCCAGGCCGGCAACAACCATCCGACCAGCATCCCGACCGGCGTGTTCCCGACCAAGGACGGCTTCATCAACATCGCCACCGCGGGCGAGGAGCTTTACCGCCGGCTCTGCGCCGCCATCGGCCGGCCCGATCTGCCGGCCGATCCCGATTATTCGACGCCCGAGGCGCGGCGCGAGAACCGCGACAAGCTCAACGCGCTCATCGCCAAGATCACGCCGGCCAGAAGCTCGGCCGAGTGGATCGGGCTCTTGACTAAGGCGGGCGTGCCCGCCGGTCCGATCTACAAGATGAACGAGGTGTTCGCCGATCCCCAGGTGAAGCATCTGAAGATGGCGCGCAAGGTGCGGCACAAGGAGCTCGGCGAGATCGAGCTGGTCGGCCAGGCGGTGAGCCTGTCGCGCACGCCATGGGAAATGCGCGCTCCCGCGCCCGAGCGCGGCGAGCACACCGACGAGGTGCTGCGCGAGCTAGGTTATCAAGGCCAGGATATTTCGCGATTGCGGAACGAGGGGGTGATATGAGCGCCGGCGCGGTTTCGCCGACGCCGCGCCTCCTGGCGCAAGCCGAGGGTGCCATCGGCTGGATGGTGTTCAACAACCGGGAGAAGCGCAACGCCCTGTCGCTCGACATGTGGGCGGCGATCCCGGCGATCCTCGACCGCTTCGAGCGCGATCGGGACATCCGCGTCGTGGTGCTGCGCGGCGCGGGGGAAGAGGCCTTCATCTCCGGCGCCGACGTATCCGAATTCGAAAAGGTGCGCGCGTCGCCCGAGCAGATCGCGCATTACGACAAGGTGAGCGAGGCCGCGGTCGCGCGGATTCAATCCTGTCCCAAGCCGACCCTCGCCATGATCCACGGCTTCTGCATCGGCGGCGGCGTGGGCGTGGCGCTTTCCTGCGATTTGCGCCTGGCGGCGGAAAGCGGGCGCTTCGGCATCCCGGCGGCGCGGCTCGGGGTTTCCTACCGCTGGACCGACATCAAGAAGCTGATGGATCTGGCGGGCCCGGCCGACACCAAGGAGATATTCTACACCGCGCGGCATTTCGACGCTGTCGAGGCGAAGGAGATGGGCCTCGTCAACCGCGTGCTGCCGGTGGCCCAGCTCGAGGCCTATACGCGCGATTATTGCGCCAAGATCGCCGAGAACGCGCCCTTGACCATTGCCGCCACCAAGGGCGTGATCGCGGAACTGCTCAAGCCCGCCTCGGAGATCGACCGCGCGCGCTGCGCGGATCTCGTCAAGCAATGCTTCGCCAGCGAGGATTACATCGAGGGCCGCCGCGCCTTCGTCGAAAAGCGCAAGCCCGTGTTCAAGGGGAAATGATGCGCTTTGCTTTCATCGGCGGCTTGATGCTGGCTTGGACCTTGGCGCCGCCGCCCGCCCACGCGCAGGCCGCGCGCACGCTCATCGATTCCCGCGAATCGCTCTACAACAACATCTACGTCTATCGCGAAGGTCCTTATGTCAGCATGACCTTCGGCTACAACCAGCGCATCTACACCGAAAGCATCTACAACACGCTCGACGACCGCGATCTGCCGGTTCCCTATACGCGCTACATGACCGAAAGCCTGATCTACGCCAAGAACATCCGCTCCATCCTCGAGATCGGCTTCGGCGGCGGGCGCACCAGCTGGTATCTCCACCGTTTCCTGCCGAAGGCGACTGTAACCTCGGTCGAGCTCGATCCCGCCGTGGTCGAGCTGTCGCGCAAGTATTTCGGCATCCACGACGAGCCCAATTTCAAGGTGGTCAACCGCGACGGCCGCATCTTCTTGTCGGAATCGAAGGACAAATACGACGTCATCCTGATCGACGCCTATCGCGGGCCCTTCGTGCCCTTCCACCTGCTGACCAAGGAATTCTACGAGCTGGTCAAGGCCCACCTCGCCGAGGGCGGCGTGGTGGCGCAGAACATCGAGCCTTCGACCATGCTGTTCGATTCGGCGGTGAAGACGATCCACGCGGTCTTTCCGCAACTCGACTTCTACGTCGCCGAGGGCAATGTCGTCACCGTCGCCTATGACGGCCCGCCGCGCCCGCCCGACGATCTCCAGCAGGTCGCGGCCCAGCGCCAGGCGGCTTACGGCTTCCGCTTCGATCTGACCCGGATGTTCGGCGACCGCAAGCGCCTGCCGCCCGATCTCGGAACCACCATCGATCCCAACGCCAAGGTGCTGACCGACGATTTCGCGCCGGTCGAAACCCTGAAGGCGATCGAGAACCACAACCGCAAATGGCCGGGTTCGTGACATGGCCCGGCCCGTGAAAAAGCGTCTAGCCAAGTCCGGGCCCCACGCCGCCGCGCCGATTTTCGTCAACGCCTTTGCCGTGGGCGCGGTGCTGATGGGCTTCGAGATGCTGGGGAGCCGTTATCTCTTCCCCTATTTCGGTGGCGGCATCGGCAGTTGGGCGGCGCTGATCTCGACGGTGCTGTGCGCGCTCACCATCGGTTATTTCGCCGGGGGATCGGCGGTCGATCGATTTCCCAGCCCGCGCGTGATCGCGGTGTCGATAGTGCTGGCGTCCTTCTATCTGGCGCTGGTGCCGGCGACGGCCGATCCGGTGATGGCCTGGATCCTGGCGCATTTGGGCGACGGGCCGGCGGCCACCCTGATCGCGGCCTCGGCCTTGATCCTGGTGCCGCTGTCGCTCCTCGGCACCTTCTCGCCGGTGGCGGTGCGGCTCCTGCTGCATTCGACCGGCCGCACGGGGCGCGTCGCCGGCATGGTCTATGGCGTCTCCACCATCGGCAACGTCTTCGGCGTGTTGTTCACGACCTTCTGGCTCATCCCGTCCATCGGCTCGCGGGCCATCACCTATGTCTTCGCGCTGGTGCTGTTCCTCTGCGCCGCGAGCCTGTTCGCCTTGCCGGACAACCCGCGGCGATGAAACGCGCGCTTATGCTCGCGGGATTGCTGCTCTTGGCGGGCGTTGCAACGGGCTTCGCCCAGGCACCCGATCCCTATCTCTGGAGCGGTCCGCGCGCGCTTGCCGATATCGCGAAGCAGCTTTCCTTCGGCCGGCGCTCGCTCGATCAGCCCGGCCACGAAAAGACGCTCCGCTACATCGAGCGGGAAATGGCCAGGCTCGGAATCGAAACCCAGCGCCAGCATTGGACCGATCAAGGCGCGCGCGGAACCCACAATCTCACCAACCTGGTCGCCCGCTTCGATCCCGCCAATCCCCGCCGCATCATCCTCGGCACGCATTACGACAGCATCGCCCGCGCCTATGCCGACAAGAAGACGCCCGACGCCCCGATGCCCGGCGCCAATAATTCGGCCTCGGGCGTGGCGCTGCTGCTCGAAACCGCAAGGGTGTTGAGCGCGGCCCCGTCGCGGCCGCCGGTGGGGGTGGATTTCGTGTTCTTCGACGGCGAGGAGGGGCCGGTTTCCTTGGGCGCCGGCGATCCGCAATGGCAGGCGCTCGGCTCGCCCTATTTCGTCCAGCATCTCAACGATTTCTATCCGCAGGGGAAGCCCCTGGCGGCGGCGATCTTCGACATGGTGTGTTACCGCGATCTCCGCCTGCCGGCCGAGCCCTCGTCGGTCGCCTATGCTAGGAGCGAGGTCGAGAAATTCTGGAGCATCGGCAACGCGGTAGCACCCAAGATATTCGTGCCCCAGGTTTCGGCTTCGCCGGTCTATGACGACCAGAACGCGCTGGCCGATGCCGGCATTCCGAGCTTTTTGGTGATCGGCTTCGACTACGATCCCTGGTTCAACACCACCCAGGACACGATCGACAAATGCTCCGCCGCCTCGCTTGAAGCGGTCGGCCGTACCACGATCCGGTACGTTTACCTGCCGCGTTAGGCTACGCCGTCTTCAAGCCGATGGGACAGGAAACCCCGGTGCCGCCGAGGCCGCAATAGCCCGCCGGGTTCTTGCCGAGATATTGCTGGTGATAATCCTCGGCGTAATAGAATTCGGGCGCGTCGCGGATTTCGGTGGTGATGGCGCTTAAGCCCGCCTTGGCGAGATTCTTGGCATAAGCGTCCCGCGAGGCCTCGGCGAGAATCTTTTGCGCCGGATTGGTCCAATAGATCGCCGAGCGGTATTGCGTGCCCACATCGTTGCCTTGGCGCATGCCCTGGGTCGGGTTGTGGCCCTCCCAGAAGGTCTTGAGCAATTGCTCGTAGGAAATCTTCTTCGGGTCGAACGCCACCAGCACCGCCTCGGTATGGCCGGTGCGGCCGGAGCACACCTCCTCATAGGTCGGGTTGGGGGTCTGGCCGCCGGCATAACCCACCGCGGTCGAATAAACGCCGGGCAGGTTCCAGAACGCCTTCTCCGCGCCCCAGAAGCAGCCGAGCCCGAAAATCGCCGTCTCCAGCCCTGCGGGAAAGGGCGGCTTGAGCTTGTGGCCGTTGATGAAATGCCGGTCCGTAACCGGCATCGCGGACGGGCGGCCGGGCAGCGCCTCGCCTTGCTTGGGCAGATCGAGCGATTTGCGGGCCATCGACCACATGGAGGTCTCCCTTTATTGTCGAGCGGGGCGATGGGGTGAATCTGGCCCTTAGCGGGCGATTCCGCAATCCCGCTCACGATACTTTGAAGAAGAGAGGACGGAAGATGGGACCGACCGTGGTGGTGATCGCGATGGGCGAGATGGGAAGCGGCATCGCCCGCCGGCTCAAGGAGCGCGGCGCCCGTGTTCGCACCTCGCTCAAGGGGCGGAGCTCCGCCAGCGCCGCCCGCGCCAGTTCCGCCGGCGCCGAATCCTTCGACGACGACCGGGCCCTGCTCGAAGGATCGGATTTCATGCTCTCGGTGGTGCCGCCGGGGACGGCGCGCGATCTCGCGCGGCGGCTCGCCCCGGCCTTGCAGGCGGTCGCGCGCAAGCCGGTCTATGTCGATTGTAACGCGATAGCGCCTCAAACCGCGCGCGAGGTGGCGGCGATCCTGGCGCCCACCGGCTGCCCCTTCGCCGATGGCGGCATTATCGGCGGCCCGCCCAAGGGCGAGGAGGCGGGCCCGCGCATTTATCTCTCCGGCCCGGCAGCACCAGCAGCGGCGGCGCTCGCGCGTTGCGGCCTCGACATGCGCGTGCTTCCGGGCGATGTCGGCGTTGCCTCGGCCTTCAAGCTTTCCTATGCCGGCTTCACCAAGGGCGTGGTGGCGCTGGCGAGCGAGATGATATTGGGCGCGACCCAGGCCGGAATCGAGACGGAGCTTAAACACGAGATCGCGTCGAGCCAGCCGCAATTGCTGGCCTGGATTCAAAAGCGCGTGCCCGAGATGTATCGCAAATCCTATCGCTGGGTCGCCGAGATGGAGGAGATTTCGGCCTATCTCGAGGACGTGCCCGGCGGCGGCGAAATCTATGCCGGCATGGCCCGGCTCTATGCCGATCTCGCCCAATCCGCCAAGCAGCGGGGCGGGAAGGGCAACGCCATCGACGCGCTTGAGGCCTTCCTCGGGCCGGGCAAGCCGGGGTAAAACACGGATTCAAAATTGGCCTAAAGAAACCAGGAAAACGGGGAGACCGGCAATGCCGCGACGTTACGACGCCAAGACCTTCGACATGGCCCATCTGCGCAAGACGGCGGAGCGCCTCAAAAGCTGGGGCAAATGGGGGCCGGATGACGAGCTCGGCACGCTCAATTACGTGACGCCCCAGGATATCGCGGCGGCGGCGCGGCTTATCCGCAAGGGCAAGGTCTTCTCGCTCGCGCTCAATTACGACAGCAGCGGCCCGCAGAAGGGTCTCTGGGGCAACCGCCACAACCCGGTCCACACCATGCTGGCGACCGGCACCGACGCGGTGGCGGGGCGGCAGGACAAGGGCGGCATCCGCTATGCCGACGACGCGGTCTCGATGCCGCTCCAATGCGGCACGCAATGGGACGCGCTCGGCCATATCTTCTACGGCGACAAGATGTGGAACGGCTACGACGCGAAGCTGGTCGATTCCAATGGCGCCGCCAAGAACGGCATCGAGAAGACCAAGGCGAGGATGGTCGGGCGCGGCGTGCTGCTCGACGTCGCGCGGCATTGCAAGAAGGAGTATCTCGAGGACGGAACCGCCATCACCATCGACGATCTGATCGCCACCGCCGCGGCGCAAAAGGTCGAGGTGAAGCGCGGCGATTTCGTCATCGTGCGCACCGGCCAGATGGGCCAGCGCCTCAAGACCGGCGAATGGGGCGGCTATGCCGGCGGCGAAGCGCCGGGCCTCGCCTTCGAGACCTGCGAGTGGATTTACAAGACCGAGATCGCCGCCATCTGCACCGACACCTGGGGCTGCGAGGTGCGGCCCAACGAGACCAAGGACGCCTTTCAGCCCTGGCATTGGGTGGTGATCCCGATGATGGGCCTGACCATGGGCGAAATCTTCTATCTCGAGGAACTGGCCGAGGATTGCGCCCAGGACAAGGTCTACGAGTTTTTCTTCTGCGGCCCGCCTTTGCCGATCACCAAGGCGGTGGGCTCCCCGGTCAACCCGATGGCGATCAAGTAGCCGGTTTTTGGCCGGTGGAATAGAATCCGGCGCCCACCGTTTTTCTTCGCCCGGTCATGCTTCGGCCGGGCGGGAGGATTGGTGCGAAAAGTTAAATTCTGCGAAACGAACCCAATTTGTTCCAAGGCCTTCAAGGGCTTGGCTTTTTCGCCGGTTCGCGACTCAGCCGCCCTTCCGCTTCACCTTCGCGCGCTTTTCCAGGACGGCGCAGATCGCGGCGGTGTCGCTGTCGCCGAGACCTGCTTTCAGCACGTCGCGATGGAGTGCTCCGAGTTGGCTGAAAAGCGGCGTCTCCACCTTCAGCGCTTTGGCGAATTCGGTAATAATCTTCAAATCTTTGCCCCAGACGTCGTTCTTCATCGTCGCCGGCTTGTAGACGCCCTTCGCCATCAAGGGCGCGCGCAATTCGAACACGCGGCTATTGCCCGCGCCCGAGGAGATCACGCGCACGATGTCGTCGGGATCGAGCCCGGCTTTCATGCCGAGCACCATCGCCTCGGCGCTCGCCACGTTGTGGATCGCGACCAGGAGATTGGCGACGAATTTCATCTTGCTGCCATTGCCGAAGGGCCCGAGATAATGGCTTGCCCGCGCGAAGCCCGCGAACACGTTCTTGATGCGCTCATAGGCCGGCTGGTCGCCGCTGGCATAGACCGCCAGATCGCCGGTTTCGGCCTGGGAGCCGGTGCCGCTCAAGGGGCAATCGAGCAGCGTGATGCCGCCCTTGGCCAGATCTTTGCGCGCCTTTTCCTTGACCTCAATCGGCAATGTCGAAAGCTCGGCCACCACCGGCCCCGCGCGCGGGCGCTTCAACAGCGCCTTGACCGTGTCATCGAGCGCCTCGATCGAAGGCAGCGATGTCAGCACCGCGTCCGCGCCCGAAGCCGTTTCTTCCGGCGTCTTCACCGCCACGCCGCCATTCGCCTTGAGCCGCGCAACGGCTTCCGCGCTCACGTCGAATCCCCGCACCGCGAAGCCGCGCTTCACCAGATTGGCCGAGATCGCGCCGCCCATGATGCCCAGTCCGATCACGCCGATTGTCTTTCCGGTCATGGCTAAAGCCCCAGATAGAATTTGCGGATGAGGTCGTTGTTGTTGAGCGCCTCGGGCGATTCGCCCTCGAAGGCGATGCCGCCATGCACGATGACGTAACCCCGGTCGGCGATGCGGATCGCCTGGGTAAAATTCTGCTCGGCCATCAGCACGGTGAGCTGGTACTGGTCCTTCAGCTCCTTGATCTTGTCGATGGTCCGCCGCACCAGCACCGGCGCCAATCCCACCGACGGCTCGTCGATCAGCAGAATCTTGGGCGCGGTCATCAGCGCGCGCGCCAGCGCCAGCATCTGCTGCTCGCCGCCGCTCATCGAGCCCGCGAGCTGGTGCCGCCGCTCGCGCAACACCGGAAACACCTCGCAGCAATAATCGTGGTTGCGCTTCAACGCCGCCCGCGCCGTGCTCCGGTAGGCGCCGAGATAGAGGTTCTCCTCGACCGTGAGCCGGGGGAAAAGCCGCCGCCCCTCGGGCACCAGCGCCACGCCGAGATCGACGATCGCCTCGGTCGCCATGCCGGCAAGCTCGTGCTTCACGCCGTCGATTTCGGCCACGATGCTGCCTTCGGCCGGGCGTAGCATGCCCATGATGCATTTCATCAGCGTCGATTTGCCGTTGCCGTTGGTGCCGAGCAGCACCACGGTCTCGCCCGAGCGCACCTCGATCGACACGTCCTCGATCACGCGCACATGGCCGTAGGCGGCATGGAGGCCGCTGATGCTGAGGCTATTCGCCAAGATAGGCCCTCACCACGTCGGGGTTGCGCATCACCTCCTGGGGCTTTCCGTCGGCCAGTTTCCTGCCGGCGACCAGCACCACCAGCCGCTGCGAGAAGCTCATCACCGCGCGCATGATGTGCTCGATCAGGACCACGGTGATGCCTTGCTCGCTGAGCTTCACCAGCAGAGTCAGGATGTCGTCGACCTCGGTATTGGAAAGTCCGGCCATGGCCTCGTCGGCAATCAGCAGCTTGGGCGCCGCCGCCATGGCGCGGGCCAGTTCGAGCTTGCGCATCTCGATCTGGGTCAGGTCGCGCGGCCGCTGGCCGGATTTTTCGATCAATCCGACCTGTTGCAGCAACTCCTCGACGCGCCGGTCGATCTCGGCATTGGAGAGATGCGCGCCGCGCCGCGCATTGACGGTGTAGAGCAGGGGCACATGCAGGTTTTCGGCCACGGTCATGCTGTGAAACGGCTTCGGCAGCTGGAAGCTGCGCGCCAGGCCCAGCCGCGTGCGCAGATGCGGCGCCAGGCCGTCCATCTTGTTGCCTTCGAACCGCACGGTCCCGGTCTCGTTCCGGAGCGTGCCGGAGATGCAATTGACCAGCGTCGATTTGCCCGAGCCGTTGGGGCCGATCAGCCCCAGGCGCTCGCCGGGGGCGACATCGAGGTCGATCGCTTCGAGCGCGACGAAGCCGCCGAAACGCTTGCCCAGTTTCTCGACGCGGAGCAGGGCTTCCATCAGCCTTGCCTCCGCCGCTTGCCGCGCGCGAACCAGCCGATGATGCCGTTGGGCGCGATCACCACGAAACCCACCAATATCACGCCGACGAAGAGCAGGTTGAGCGCCGACGAGATGGTGACGGTGGCGATCTGCTGCACGGTGGCGAGGAACACCGCGCCCAATACCGGCCCGATCCAGTTGGCGGTGCCGCCGACCATCGGCATGGCGATGCTGTTGACGGCGAGCGCGAGATTGAAGGCCGAGGACGGATCGAGATAGGTGATGTAATAGGGCAGCGGCGCCCCGGCCATGCCCATGAGCCCGCCCGACAGCACGGTGGCGATCAGTTTGAGCTTGAGCGTGGGCACGCCCGCCGCCTCGGCGGCGAGCTCGTCGTCGCGGATGGTGGCGAGCCCGTAGCCGAGTTTCGAATGCTCGATCGAGCGGGCGATGCACACCGCGAAGCCCGCCAGGATCAGCATCACCAGGAACAGGTATTGGATGTAGCCGCCGTGGAAGAACGGCGCCGCCGCCGGACGGATGATGTAGACGCCGCGCGAGCCGCCGACATAGTCCCAGTTGGTGATGAGCGTCTCCAGCACGATGGCCAGCGCGAGCGTGGCGATGGCGAAGAACACGCCCCGCAGACGCAGTGTCAGATAGCCCATGCCCAGCCCGACCACGCCCGAAACCATGCCGCCGACGATGATGAGGACGATCATCGGCGGGGCGTAGAGCTTGTGCAGCACCACCGTGCTGTAGGCGCCGAGCGCGTAGAACCCGGCGGTGCCGAAATTCACGTAGCCGGTATAGCCGCCGAGGATATTCCACGCCGTCGCCATGACCACGTATTGCAGCACGACGTAAGAGGCAAAGAAGAAATAGTCGTTGGTGACCAAGCGCGACAGGCCGAAGATGCACGCCACCGCCGCCGCCACGACCAGGCAGAAAATCCACGTCCGCATGGCACTATCGGCCCATGATGCCGGAAGGGCGGAAGGCGAGAGTCAGCAGCAGAATGCCGAAGGCCACCGCCGGCGACCAGGACGGGCCGTAAAAGGTCGCGGTCAGGCTTTCGATCACCCCCAGCAGCATCGCGGCGATCATCATGCCGGGAAAGCTGCCCATTCCGCCCAGCACGCAGATGGCGAAGACCCGGCCGATATAGCCGCGCCCGATCGAAGGCTCGACCGGCTGGATGATGATGAGGCAGGCCCCGGCCAAGGACGCGGTCGCGATCGAGATGGCGAAGGCGATGGATTTGATGCGGGTCGGGTTGATCGCCATCAGCTTCAAGGCGAGGCTGTCCTGCGACACCGCCAGGATGGCGCGGCCGATGAAGCTGCGGGAAAGAAAAAGCTGCAACGCCCCGACCATCGTGAGCGAGACGGCGAAGGGCACGACCATGCGCATGGGCAGGTCGACGTTGCCGAAATGCAGGCTCGGCCCGATATAATCGGCGGTGACGAAACGGTAATCGACGCCGAAGGCGAGGATCAGCGCCACCTCGGTGATGAACAGAATCCCGAAGAAGAAGGCGAGGCCCCTGAGCGCCTCCTCGCCGCGACGCTCGAAGGAATAGTAATAAATCCGGTAGATCGCCGTCCCCAGCAGATAGAAAGCCGGCAGCGCCAATACGCCGGCCAGGATCGGGTCGAGTCCGTACCGGTCATTGAGGATATAGGCGATGAAGGCGCCCAGGATGATGAAGGCCGGGTGGGCGAGGTTGGCGATGTCGAGCATGCCGAAGGAAATCGCCACGCCGACGCTGACCGCCGCATAGAAGCCGCCCAACAGCAGTCCCGCCGTCACGGCGTTCAAGAACAGATCGAGCGTAACCCCCATCGCGTCTCCCCTTCGCCATTTGATTGTGCCTTGCGTTCTTTTTGCCCGGCGAAGCGCGCTTAGAATGTCCGAAGAACCGCGCGTTTACCAGTGTCGAGCATGGGCGAGCGGGGAAATCCCCTGATTCCGCTTGGCTAAACCGCCGCGGCCCGCGCCGCCACCCGCGCGTCCGCTTAACCTTAGCCGCCCGGCGGGGAATTACTTAAGAAGCTGGGGATATTAACGATAACAACTCAGGCCACTCGCTATTTTACTTGGTTAATTCCGGTATTTACCTTGACGCATCCGGACAATCCCCGGAAGCTGCCCGTATGACTTCCGCTTTCACGCAAGCCGACACGAATTTCCTCCGGCCCGAGGAAACCGCCCGCATCGCCGAGAATCTGGCGGCCAAATACGGCCGGTCCGCGGTTGATTTCGCCGGCGCCCGCGCCCAACGCGCGAGCGAAGTGGGCGACGAGTTGGCCCATGCCGCCTGGCAGGCGGTGCGCGAAGCGACCAGCGAGTTGCTGAGCCGTTCGCCCTGGTGCTACGTCTGATCCGGTCCCGAGCGGCTTGACGGCGCGGGGCGGCGTCCCCACCATCCGGGCGGATGGCAAAAATCCACGAAACGATCCTGGTCGAGACGCCGGAGCCCGGGCTCAAGCGCGTAACCTTGAATCGTCCAGCATTCGCCAACGCCTTCAACACCCGCATGATGCAGGAGCTGCTCGATCTCTGGACCGGGCTCGCGGCCTCTCCCGGCGAGACCCGTTGCGTCATCCTCACCGGCGCGGGCGGCCGCGCCTTCTGCGCCGGCGCCGATTTGAAGGAGCGCGACGGCATGAGCGACGAGGCTTGGCGCGACCAGCACAAAATCATCGAACGCGAACAGGCGATGCTGCTTGACTGCCCGGTGCCGGTGATCGCCGCGGTCAATGGCGCGGCCTTCGCCGGCGGGCTGGAGCTGATTCTGGCCTGCGACTTCGCCTATGCGGCGAAGACCGCGCGCTTCGCGCTGACCGAGACCACGCTCGGTCTAATGCCGGGCGCGGGCGGCACGCAAACCCTGGCCCGGGCCGCGGGCGAGCGGCGCGCCAAGGAGATCATCCTGGCCGGCAAGCCATTCTCCGCCGAAGAGGCCTTGTCCTGGGGCGTCGTCAACAAGCTGTGCGAGCCCGCGAAACTGATGGACGAGACGCTCGCGATATCGCGCGCTATCGCCGCCAACGCGCCCTTGGCGGTGCGCCAGGCCCGGCGCGCCGTCCATGGAGGACAACATTTGCCGCTCGATAAAGCCATGGCGTTCGAGATCGAATGCTATGAGCGCTTGGTCGGGAGCGAGGACCGGCGCGAGGGCATCAAAGCCTTCAACGAGAAGCGGAAAGCCCGCTTCACCGGCCGATGACGGGGGGCCGATGATGGACGCCACCGGCAAAGCCCCGGCCGCGATGTCGCTGGGCGAGGATTTTCCCGAAATCCGCGCCGCGGTGCGCCGCATCTGCGAGGGCTTTCCCGGAGCCTATTGGCGGGCTTGCGAGGAGCAGCAGGCTTATCCCACGGAATTCGTCGGCGCGCTCACCAAGGCGGGCTATCTCGGCGCGCTCATTCCCGAGGAATATGGCGGGGCCGGCCTCAATTTGCGCGCGGCTTCGGTGATCCTCGAGGAAATTCACGCCGCCGGCTGCAACGCCGGCGCCTGCCACGCCCAGATCTACATCATGGGCACGCTGCTCCGGCATGGAAACGCCAAGCAGAAGCAACGCTATCTCCCGAAGCTCGCCTCGGGCGAATTGCGGCTCCAGGCCTTCGGCGTGACCGAGCCCTCGACCGGCAGCGACACGTTAAAGCTCAAGACCAGGGCCGAGAAGCGCGGCGACAAATACGTGGTGCGCGGGCAGAAGGTATGGACCTCGCGCGCTCTGCATTCCGATCTCATGCTGCTCTTGGCGCGCACCACGCCGGTCGAAAAGGTGGAAAAGCGCGGCGACGGGCTGTCGGTGTTCCTGGTCGATCTCGATCAGGCGCGCGGCAACGGCGTCACCATCAAGCCACTCCCCGCCATGATCAATCACAACACCACCGAGATTTTCTTCGACGATCTTGAGGTGCCGGCGGAAAACCTGATCGGCGAGGAAGGCCAGGGCTTCCGCTACATCCTCGACGGCATGAACGCCGAGCGCATCCTGATCGCGGCCGAGGCGGTGGGCGATGCGCGCTGGTTCATCCGCAAGGCCGTGGACTACGCCAAGAGCCGCGAGGTGTTCGACCGCCCGATCGGCCGGAACCAGGGTGTGCAATTCCCCATCGCCCGCGCCTATGCCGAAACCGAATCCGCCGATCTGATGGTGAGGAAGGCTTCGGCGCTGTTCGACGCCGGATCGGCTTGCGGGCCCGAAGCCAACATGGCCAAGCTCCTGGCGGCCGACGCCTCTTGGCACGCCGCCGAATCCTGTCTCCAGACCCATGGCGGTTTCGGCTTCGCGCGCGAATACGACATCGAGCGCAAATGGCGCGAAACCCGGCTGTTCCAGGTGGCGCCCATTTCGACCAATCTTGTGCTGGCCTATCTCGCCGAGCATGTGCTGGGCTTGCCGCGTTCTTATTAGTTCGTCCCGCCGGGAGAGGCGATGACCGACATTTTGAGGAAAACCCTGGCCGAGGCCGGCCGCGTGCTGGCGCTGGAAGGCCAGGGCGATTACACCGCCGGCCATGTTTCGGCGCGGCTGCCGGGCGAGCCCGCGCGTTTCCTCATGAAGCCCTCCGGCATCGGGCTGGAAGAGATCGGCCCCAAGACCGTCATCACCGTCAATCTCGCCGGCGAGAAGGTCGCGGGCACGATGAAACGCCACAGCGAGGTGTTCATCCATTCCGAAATCCTGCGCGCGCGGCCCGATGTCATGGCGGTGGTGCACACCCATCCCCGCCATGCGGTGGCGTTCTCGTCGCTGGGCAAGCCGCTCCAGGCGGTGAGCCATAGCGGCGCGGTGTTCCACAAGGGCTTGCCGGTCTTTTCCGAGACCACCGATCTCATCACCACCAAGCCGCGCGGGGAGGAAGTGGCCAAGTGCCTCGGCGCGTTCGATGCGCTTATCCTGCGCAATCACGGCATCGTCACTTGCGGACGCAGCCTGGAAGAGGCGGTATGGCTCGCGCTCAAGCTCGAGGATGCCTGCCGTATGCAGCTTCTGGCCGAAAGCGCGGGTGGCGCCAAGCTGCTGGCCGATCCGGTCGATGCGCGCGCCAAGGGCGACCACATGAACCGCGCCGAAGCCCACCGGAACGTTTTCGACTACGTGCTGCGCCGCGGCCGAGCGGAAAAATGAAGGGGAGCCGGCTGGCTCCCCTTCGATAATTCCCGGCCGGTTCCGGCCTCAGAACTTCATCATGCCGAAGCTGGTCAGAGTCACTTTGCCCGCGATCACGGGCGCGTGGAGGAAATTATAGGCCACGTATTGTTCGGTATAAGCGTTCTCGGCCGAAACGCCGTCCACCGGCACGATCACCTTGTAGCCATGAATCACCGCGGCGCTTCCGGTATACATGATGGCGCCTTGCGCCGAGGTGCCGTTGACGATAACGGTCGTGATGCCATGATCCTTCAGAATCTTGTCGAGATTGCTGCCTTCGAATTTGTCCAGCTCGCCCGAAATGACCGGCTCATTCCCCTTGGGAGTGACATCCGGCAGGATATCGGCGGCGGTCGCCATGCCGCGGACGATGCTGTAGACGACGAACATTCCATGCGCCCGGGCCTCGTCGAGGAATTTCTTCGCCTTCGGCAGGGACGCGACGCAACGCGGCCGGCGATCGTTGTTGCAGGTCTGCTTGATGAAATCGAGCTCCAGCAGGGCGGTGGTCTTGGGATCGACGGTGACGGCGGCAAGCTCGGGCGCGGGCGGCGCCTTCACGCTCGGCCATTCGTCGATGATGGTCTGGGCATGGCCGGGCGATGCCGCACCCAGCAAGGCGGCAAGCACGGCAAACGGCAACATATGGCGAACGCGAAACATGTTTTCCTCCCCGTTGGTTTCTTGCGCCAAGGGGACCAGCAACCGCCCGCGCCGTCAAGCGTTGTGGGATCAAATCATTCTGAACGCGCTCATTCCCGCGAGCCCGTTATTCCCATTCGATGGTGCCGGGCGGTTTCGAGGTCACGTCGTAAACCACGCGGTTGATGCCCTTGACCTCGTTGATGATGCGGGTCGCCACGCGGCCCAGCAGTTCGTGCGGGAAGGGGTAATAATCCGCGGTCATGCCGTCGGTCGAGGTCACGGCGCGGAGCGCGCAGACCTGATCGTAGCTGCGCTCGTCGCCCATCACGCCCACGGTCTTCACCGGCAAGAGAACGGCAAAGGCCTGCCAGATCGCGTCATAGAGCCCGGCGTTGCGGATTTCCTCCAAGTAAATCGTGTCGGCCTTGCGCAATATGTCGAGCTTCGCGCGCGTCACCTCGCCGGGAATGCGGATGGCGAGGCCGGGGCCGGGGAAGGGATGGCGCTTCACCATGCTGTCGGGCAAGCCCAACTCGCGGCCAAGCTCGCGCACCTCGTCCTTGAAGAGTTCGCGCAACGGCTCGACCAGCTTCAATTTCATGCGCTCGGGCAAGCCGCCGACATTGTGGTGCGACTTGATGGTGGCGGAAGGCCCGCCGGAGAAGCTCACCGATTCGATCACGTCGGGATAGAGCGTGCCCTGGGCCAGGAACTTGGCGCCGCCGATCTTGTGCGCTTCCTCGTCGAACACGTCGATGAAAGTGGCGCCGATGATCTTGCGTTTCTGTTCCGGGTCGGTGACGCCGGCGAGTTTCTTGAGGAACAGATCGCTCGCGTCGCGATGCACCAGCGGGATGTTGTACTGGCCGCGGAACAGGCTCACCACTTCCCGGCTTTCGCCCGCGCGCATGAGGCCGGTATCGACATAGATGCAGGTGAGCTGCGGCCCCACCGCCTCGTGCAGCAGCACCGCCGCGACCGAGGAATCGACGCCGCCCGAAAGTCCGCAGATTACCTTGCCCTTGCCTATCTGCTGGCGCGCGCGCGCGATCGCCTGGTTCTTGAAGGCGGCCATGCTCCAATCGCCTTTGAGCCCCGCGACGCGGTGGGTGAAATTCCTCAAGAGCGCCGCGCCATGCGGCGTGTGCACCACCTCGGGATGGAATTGCACGCCGTAGAAACGCCGCTTGTCATCGGCGATGGCGGCGAAAGGCGCGCCGTCGCTTACGCCCACCACCTTGAATCCGGGGGGCAACTGGTCGACCCGGTCGCCATGGCTCATCCACACCTGCTCGCGCGCGCCCTTTTTCCACAGGCCGTGAAAGAGATCGCAATCCCCGGTGATTTCGAGCAAGGCGCGGCCGAATTCGCGGTGATCGGAAGGCGAGACGCGGCCGCCCAGTTGCGCGCACATGGTCTGCTCGCCATAGCAGATGCCGAGCACGGGCACGTCGAGCTTGAACACGGCGTCGGGGGCACGCGGCGACTGATCCACATGCACCGAAGCGGGGCCGCCCGACAGAATCACCGCCTTGGCGCCGAAGGCCTTGAGCTTGGCTTCGTCCATGGCGAAGGGATGGATCTCGCAATAGACGCCGCTTTCGCGCACCCGCCTCGCGATGAGCTGGGTCACCTGGCTGCCGAAATCGAGGATCAGAACCTTGTCGGTCGCGGGCGCGGTCATGGGCGTGGCCATCATCCTTGAGGCCCGGGCTTGGGCGCAACAGCCTTGCGCTCCATCACCGCGACGAAGAATCCGTCGGTGCCGTCGCGCGCCGGGGTGAGGCGCAACGTGTCGCCCGCATGCGGCGACTCGCCGCCGATGGTCTCGCGCCAGACCTCGCCGATGGGCTTGAGCGAAAAATCGGCGTGGAGGCCAAGGAAATTCTCGATCTGCGTCTCGTCCTCCTCTTTCAGAAGCGAACAGGTCGCGTAGATCAGCCGCCCGCCCGGCTTCACCAGGCGCTGGGCGCTGTCGAGTATCCCGGCCTGGAGCACGGCCAGCTCTTCCACATCCTTGGGCCGCAAGCGCCATTTGGCGTCGGGGTTGCGCCGCCAGGTGCCGGTGCCGGAGCAGGGCGCGTCCACGAAAACGCGGTCGAAGCCTTGGGCGTGCTTCTTCACCCATTTGTCGCGCTCGCTCGACAGGGGCACGCGCTGCACGATGCTGGCCCCGGCGCGGCGCAAGCGCTCGGTCGCGCGTTCGAGCCGCTTTTCCGAGGTATCGCAGGCCACCAGATGGCCGCGGTTTTTCATCGCTGCGGCGAGCGCCAGGGTCTTGCCGCCGGCGCCGGCACAGAAATCCACCACCCGCATGCCCGGCCGCGCATCGGCCAAGAGCGCCGCGATCTGCGAGGCCTCGTCCTGCACCTCGATAAATCCCTTCTTGAAGATATCGAAGGTCGACAGCGGAATGCGCTCGAAGACGCGCAGGCCCAAAGGCGAAAGCGGCGTCGGCGTCACCCCGATGCCCTCGCGCTTCAAGGCGGCCAGGGCCTTGTCGCGGTCGGTCTTGAGCGCATTGGCGCGCAGATCGAGCGCCGCCTCGCCGTTGAGCGCCTCCATCTCCTTCGCCAAATTCTCCCCCAGCGCGGCTTGGAGATATGGTCCGAGCCAGGCGGGGTAATTGCCCGCGACTTCGGGCGGCATGTCCTTATGAAGCCCCGCGCCCTCCGGCATTGCCGCCAGCATCGCCGCTTCCTCGTTCGAGATCGCGCCGGGGCGGAAGCGGTCGCCGTCGCAGGCGCGGTTCATTTCCTCCGGGGTCCAGCGCTCGATCAGCTTCAGCGCCGCCAGCATGCGTTTGCGCGCGCTGGGCTCGAGCCCATTGCCGGCCCGGGCGATCCACCAATCGAGCAAGGCGCGGTGGCGCAGCACGGCATAGATGTGGCTCGAGATCGCGGCCCGGTCCTGGACCCCGGCGAAACGGTGGCGGCGAAAATACGTGGCGACGGTGTCGTCGGCGGGCGCGCGGCCCTTTTCAATGTCGTTCAGCAGGCCGATGGCGGCTTCGACCCGGGCCCCCGGCGTCACAGTTCCTGCCGGTAATTCGGCGATTCACGGGTGATGGCGATGTCGTGGACATGGCTTTCGCGCAAGCCGGCCCCGGTGATGCGCACGAAATGGGAATTCTTCTGCATGTCCGAAATGGTTTTATTTCCGGTATAGCCCATGGCGGCCTTCAAGCCGCCGATCAGCTGATGGACGACATTGCCGACCGGTCCCTTATGCGGCACGCGGCCCTCGACACCCTCGGGCACCAGCTTCAATTCGTTCTGGACCTCTTGCTGGAAATAGCGGTCGGCCGAGCCGCGCGCCATCGCGCCCACCGAACCCATCCCGCGGTAGGATTTATAGGAGCGGCCCTGATAGAGGAACACCTCGCCCGGGCTCTCGTCGGTGCCGGCGAAGAGCGAGCCCAGCATCACGCAATCGGCGCCGGCGGCGATGGCCTTGGCGAGATCGCCCGAGAACTTGACCCCGCCATCGGCGATCACCGGCACGTTTTGCTTATGGCAAACCTCGACCACGTCGAGAATGGCGGTCAATTGCGGCACGCCGACGCCGGCAACGATGCGGGTGGTGCAGATCGAGCCCGGGCCGATGCCGACCTTGACCGCGTCCGCGCCGGCGTCGATCAGCGCCTGGGCGCCGCCGGCCGTCGCGATGTTGCCGGCGACGATCTGGGTGTAGTTTGAAAGCCGCCTTATCTTCTTCACCGCGTCGAGCACGCGCGCCGAATGGCCATGCGCGGTGTCGACCACCAGCACATCGACGCCCGCCTCGAACAGCTTTTCCGCGCGCTTCACCCCGTCCTCGCCGGTGCCGGTGGCGGCGCCGACGCGCAAGCGGCCGTGGTCGTCCTTGGTGGCGTTGGGGAATTTCTGAGATTTCTCGATGTCCTTGACGGTGATGAGCCCGACGCAGCGGTAATCCCCGTCCACCACCAGGAGTTTCTCGATCCGGTGCTGGTGCAGCAGCTTCTTGGCTTCCTCGCGCTTCACGTTCTCGCGCACGGTGATGACCTTGGTGGTCATCAGTTCTGAGACCGGCTGGTTGGGGTTGGAAGCAAAACGCACGTCGCGGTTGGTGACGATGCCGACCAGCTTGCCGGTTTTGCGCTCGACCACCGGGATGCCGGAGATGCGGTTATCGGCCATGAGCTTCAACGCGTCGGCAAGCGTCGCCTCGGGATGGATGGTGACCGGGTTCACCACCATGCCGGCCTCGAATTTCTTCACCTTGCGCACTTCCTGCGCCTGTTCGTCGATGCCGAGATTGCGGTGGATGATGCCGAGGCCGCCCGATTGAGCCATGGCGATGGCGAGCGCGCTCTCGGTCACCGTGTCCATGGCGGCGGAGATCAGCGGAATGCCGAGGCTGACCGTGCGGGTCAGGCGGGTCTTGGTGTCGGTATCGGCGGGGAGGACGGAGGAGGCGGCGGGCACCAGCAGGACATCGTCGAAAGTGAGCGCCTGACGGATTTCCATGCTGCCTCCCGCAAATCCCAACTGGGATCAAGGTTGGCGCCGCATAATACACGTCCGGACCCTGAAGGGAAGGGGGCAGGCCGCATGGCTCACTTGCGTTTACGAAGATAACCCTTGGCGACCAGATAAACCTCGGCCGATTCGGACCGGCTGGCGGGGGGCTTGGCATGGCGGATTTCAGCGAAATCGCGCTTCAGGCGCTGCAACAACTCGCCCTCGGCCCCGCCTTGGTAAACCTTGCAGACGAAGCTGCCGCCCGGGGCCAGCACGTCGGCGGCGAAATCATAGGCCGCCTCGGCCAGCGCCACGATTCGAATATGGTCGGTCTGCTGATGACCCGAGGCGTTGGCCGCCATGTCGGATAGCACGACATCGGCATTGCCGCCGAGCGCGGCCTTGACCGCCTCGAGCGCGCCCAGGCTGAGAAAATCGAGCTTCAGGATATCGGCGCCGTCGATGGGTTCGGTCTCCAGCACATCGACGCCGAGGACGCGGCCCTTGCCCTTTTTCACTCCCACGCGCTCCACCGCCACCTGCGTCCAGCCGCCGGGCGCGCAGCCCAGATCGACCACGCGCTGTCCCGGCTTCAGCACGTGATAGCGGTCGTTGAGTTCGAGCAGCTTGAAGGCGGAGCGCGAGCGGTAGCCTTGCCGCTTGGCTTCGGCCACATAGGGGTCGTTGAGCTGGCGTTGCAGCCATTGGGTCGATGAGGCCTTGCGCTTGCCCGCGGTCTTGACCCGGACCGCCTCGCGCCGGCCGCCGCCGTCCCGGACGCCGGCGCCCATGCGGCCCCCCGAGGGCCAAGAGCCTTTCTGCGCCATGGTCAGTTGCCGCGCATCCCGACGAGGCTCATCAATATGCCCTCGCGGATGCCGCGATCGGCCACGGCGAGCCGCCCGACCGGCCAGAGCCGGCAGATGGCTTCGAGCACGGCGCAGCCCGCCAGCACTAGATCGGCGCGCTCCTGGCCGATGCAGGGATGAAGCGCGCGCTCGGCATAGGACATGGATGCTAAGCGGCTGGTGGCGCGCTCGATCGCCGGAAAATCGAGGCTGTAGCCGTCGACCCGGGCGCGGATATAGCGCGGCAGGTCGAGATGGAGCGCGGTCAGCATGGTGACCGTGCCCGAACTGCCGAGCATCTGCACCGATCCCCGGGCCACGAGCGAAGCGATGTTGAAACGCGCGTCGAAGGGCGCGAGCGCCGCGCGCATTTCCGCCACCATGGCGGCGTAGGATGCGGCGGTGACGTCGCGCCCGTTATAGCGGTCGGCCAGCGTGACCACGCCTTGCGGCACCGACAAATAGCCCTCGATGACCGGCGGCTTTTCCACGTCGGCCGGCAAAGTGAGCCAGACCAACTCGGTCGAGCCGCCACCGATGTCGAACACCAAGGCATGGGGCGTGTCGCGCGCGAGCAGCGGCACGCAGCCCGCGACCATGAGCCGCGCCTCTTCGCCGCTGGAGATGGTCTCGAGCGCGATTCCGGTCGAAGCGCGCACGCGTTCGAGGAATTCGGCGCAATTTTCGGCCCGGCGGCAAGCCTCGGTCGCGACATAGCGCGCCGAGCGGACGCGGCGATCGGCCACCTTCTGGGCGCAGATCTTGAGCGCCTCGATGGTGCGCGCCATCGCCGCCTCCGAGAGGCGGCCGGACGCCGCGAGGCCTTCGCCCAGCCGCACGATGCGCGAGAACGCCTCGACCACGCGGAAGCCCGCGCGCCCTTCCTTCATCTGCGCCCGCGCCATCAGCAGCCGGCAGTTGTTGGTGCCGAGATCGAGCGCGGCATAGGTCGCGCCGTTATCCGGCGCCGCGTTCTCGATGGTGGGGGGAGGAGACAAAGTCGATGCCCGGATTGGGGTGAGGTGAAGAGTGCCCGGGATGCTAGCGCAGGCATTGGGTGAAGCGAAGCGGGAACGGGTACCTGGCCCTTACCCAACCCTACCCAAGCCGGGGCGGGTTATGCTATCGACTACGCCTCATTCCAATGCCCCGCTGGTGGGGGATCGTCTAACGGTAGGACAGCGAACTCTGACTCCGCCGGTCTAGGTTCGAATCCTAGTCCCCCAGCCAACAGTCATCGATATTATGGCGCAGGTGTCGGAAGTGACACCTTGCCAACCCCCGCTGAACCCCCATCTTTCCGGCATGGCTGAACCTATTGTCGTCATGGGCTTGCGCCGAAAGCGCGATCTTATCTCCGGGATTATCGCTGGCTACGAGCAGAAGATCAAAGAGGCCCGCATAGACCTGGGGCATGTGAACGCCGCGCTCCGGCTGTTTGAAGTGACGGGCGAAGCCTCGGAACTGCCCCCGTATGTCGATCTAAACCGCCTGTTGAAGCGCGGCGAGACAACCGCGATCTGCATGGCCGCGCTCGCCAAGGAAGGCCCGCTCGACACCCGCGAATTGACCGTGCGGGTTATGAAAGCCAAAGGGCTGAACGCCGGAGACAAGGTGCTGGCCCAGTCTATAGCCCTTCGTGTCGTGCAAACCCTTCGGGCACGGGCACGGCGCGGAAAGGTGGATGGCTCGGAGAAGCGTAAGGGCGTGTGCCTTTGGCGCACCGCCGACAGTCGGTAAACTCTTGAAGTCCTTCGACTTTTAGCCAATTCGTTAGTCGCTAACGCCCTGGATTGCCTTGACGGAATCCCCAATCAGTGATATACAGGACTGTGCCTAGGTTGTGCGACCTAGGCTGGTGGACGTAACGGAATCGAACCGTCCCTGTTTGGGCTGACATGCGGCTAGCCGCATGAAAGGTGCCCCCAAACCGTGACACCAGTACACTAACGTCCAAAGCGGCGGCCCTCAGGCCGCCGTTTCCTTCTTGGGAATAGCCCTATCGGCATACCACCAAGCGCGCGCGCCATCCCACGCCACGCTTCTGAAACGCTTGTCTTTACTCAACGAGGACTGCACGACGATCTTCGCCCGCGCGGGGTCGCCCGAAAGCGGTCGCCGATTTGCTATATATTCCATGAGCTTAATGGTTGACACCGGCTTGCCAGTCTCGGACATGGCCTGATCCGCAAGGCTCATGTAAGACGGGTGGCCGCCGTTAAGCCGTATGCGAGTTCGAGCCATGGTGGGGTGTCTGCACCACTGCCGGAGCCGTATCCAGTGCCAATAAGGCGCGGTCAATAGCACGGAACGCCTTCCATTCCGGCATCGCCCCAATCTTGGATTCAAGCACCGCCGCCATAGCGTCATGCGCTTGCATCATCTCGCTTTTGGCCGTCTTTGTGGTCATACCACAAGACATACCCACCCTTAACTCTTGCTTGGCAAGTGTCTTGTCACAAGACAAATCGGCAACCTAAGAGGTTAGGGTGTTGCTTTGTGCCTTTGCCAATATCCGCTGAAATCAACCGAGGGCTTGCACTTCATCGCAAGCTTTGAAACTGCGTTGACCTGTTCGCCTGTGGGCCGCCGCCGGTTATCTTCGCGCCAGCTTGCTTCTTGCGCGTAGCGCAGTAGGTACGGCCCGGCAACGTGATGGTTGTGTCCAACTTCACCGCGCCGCATACGACTGAAAAAACTTTCCGCTTGATTAGTGCAAGCCCCGTCGAAACTGTATGCCTCTTGGTGATTAATGCGCCGCATTTCAAAGCGGCCCTTTAGATCATCCCAACTCGCGGCTTCATCGGCATTGAGTGTAGTTCCCTTTGCTACACGCGAGCGGATGAAGGCAAGCGCCTGGGCTTCATTCTTAAACGTAGCCGGAACGGTATTACCGCCCCGCTCCCGCACTATGACAACGCACTGACGCTTGCCCGAACGGTTGAACCGCAAGCGACGGTCACGGCGATGCTCGCGGAGATTGGCCGGTTTCACATACCCACCAAAATATGCACCATCCGTTTCCGCTATCTTACCTTCCCCGCCGATCACGCGGCCTTTCATTTCAGAAGCCATCGCTTCGCGGATTTTATGAAGCAAGACGAACGCACATTTATATGAAACTCCAAGATCGCGGGACAGCGCCAAGGCGCTCTTGCCCTTCACTTCGTTAGTGGCGATTGCGATTGCCGCCAGATAGCTCCGCAACGGCAATTTGGCGGAAGAAAACAACGTGCCGCCCGTGATCGAGAAGCCAGCGCGGCAAGCCTTACACTCCCACCGGGGCGAACCATTAGGACGCGGGCAGTAGTAGCAGCTAGTGCAACCGCACTTAGGGCAATACGGCTCGCCGTTTGTCTCCGGCCAGCGTACCCGCCTAAACATCGCCTCCGCCTCCGCATCGGTCATACGCAAGACCTGCGTTAGGTTGAGGTTCTTGGCCGCGCTGGATAATAAGAAGTGCTGTCCCATGGGTGTCATTTATGACACCCTTATAATCCCTTGTCAATAGGGAAGGTGTCAGATATGATCCCTTTAATTCAAGGGTGAATCCATTGGGCCTAGCTAAGTCGGAAACCGAACTGGCCGAACGCGCCTCGCGCTTTATCAAAGCCGAGCTACAGAAGGCTGACGTGACCTATGAGGAATTGGCCGAGAGGCTTAAAAAGCATGGCCTTAAAGGCGAAACGCTTGATTCTGATCAAGGCAAAGTTGAAGCGAGGAACATTCCCGGCGACGTTTTTATTGGCTGTGGCTGCTGCGCTAGAATTGGATGCAATCTCATTGGAAGATATTTAATCTTTTAGCCCAGCGCGGTTACGCCGCTGTTTAATCAAAGTATCAACGCGGGCTAATTGTAATTTCAGTAGTGCAGCGGGCAATCCGAAAGTAAGCAAAAACGAGGAAATACCAAAAAATAAGTACGCACGTTCTATCCAAATTTTCCAAATTAGCGATACGTTGCAATCAGCTTTGTTTACAAGTACTGAAACAAAAAGTAGCCCAATGGTTATGAGATAAAAAACAAATAACCAACTATGTGCATAAAGCTTGTTCTCAATGTTATCGCGGCGCATTTCCGCAATTTGCCATGAGCCATCCGGTATCATTGCCGGATCACCCAGCACGGCAATTATTGCAACTAGGAATTTGCCAAACACGGTCGTGGCGGTTATCATGACTAAAAACAGCGTCACTGTTATCATGCGCCAATGGCTGCGCGAAGTACGCGCCAGTACCTCCGGCGGCAAAGCAAAGAAGAATTAAAACCGGTCGCAAAACTCTGCGCATCTATGTCTCCAAGATACCGGCACTTTTTAGGTTTTTAAAAAAAGCGAAAAGCTCTTTAAAGGCCGTATCACTATCAAATGATTTTCCTTTAGCTTTTATATGCACTTTCTATTTTATAAAAATTTCATCGCTACTAATTTTCTGGCCCGTATTTGTAATGATAGCATAGTCATATTCGTCATCGTCATCCTTGCTGTTTTGTTATAAATCTTTGGCAAAGATTTGCATCCGTTTTGCGCCAATAACTTGTCCTTTTCTGGCTCCGTTTGTTACGAGAATTACGTCAACTTCCATTGCATCTTCGTTCACATCATTTTCGCTGCTGTCATATATGGGGCGAACAAGTTTGGCGACGGCCCCAAGAACTCCAATCGTATGTTTCTGACGCTTGTTGTAATGAAGGGTTGCTTTGGAAACTACCGCGTTTAGATGAATCTGCTTTGGCTCCTTGTGACTGCAATAGCTTCAACCTGCTCGCATCTGCGACTTTTTTAAGTTCAAATTTATCAGCGTCGTGCCTGAGATTCGCCTTCTTAAACAGTTCCCGCAGAAAATAACTAACCGACCCGTCTTTAATGCCTGTCGTGCATAAACAGACATGATTCTCATTCACGTATAGGCAGCATCGCCGTCCATAAATTCAGAGTCCGAGGGTGGGGCAACTGTGCCAACTTTAATCTCGGTGAGCTTCTTGCGCGCCTTGGCACTACAGATGCTCGATCACCCTGCGTGTCTACAGTGACATGGACGTAATGGCCGCCATCGCCAACGCGCAAATCGGCCAGAACCATCTCTTGACCGCCGCGAAAAATGGTTCTGTCTTCGGCGGTCGTTAATTTGCTGCCCGCCTGTTTAAGAAGCGCTTCTAGCGTTGCACTTGCTGGATTATCAATTATCCAGTTCGCACGCCGATAACTGACTATTTTTTCCTTTTTATCGGCCATATTATCCCCTCGAACCCAAGCCAACGCGGCATACGATACACAACCGGCGCTGAATGCCAATTGGTCTCTACAAGGAAAACGCGCGCTCATGCGCCACATAGCTTGTGGCTTAGGCTTTTCCTAGGTGTCACTTCCGACACCTGCGCCATAATACCGACAGTCATTGCAAGCGATACAGAACCTTATCGAGACCGGCCCAGTAAAGGACGCCGTTGACGGACCGGCGAAGAACGTGCCGCCGAACATCGTATCCGCAAGGAGATCACATGACCGGCATGCGAAAAGAGACCGACAGCCTGGGCGCGGTAGAAGTGCCCGCGGACAGGCTGTGGGGCGCTCAAACCCAGCGCTCGCTCGAGTATTTCAGCATCGGCAAGGATTTGATCCCCCGCGAAATGATCACCGCTTATGCCGTCCTGAAGAAAGCCGCCGCCACGGCGAACCATGCGGGCAAGCGGCTCGACGATCAGCGTTACAAGCTGATCATTCAGGCTTGCGACGAAATTCTCGCCGGCCGGCATCACGACATGTTCCCGTTGCATGTGTGGATGACGGGCAGCGGCACCCAGTTCAACATGAACGTGAACGAGGTGATCTCCAACCGCTGCTGCCAACTCGCGGGCACGGCCCTCGGGAGCCATAAGCCGGTTCATCCCAACGATCACGCCAACATGGCGCAATCCTCGAACGACACCTTTCCGTCGGCCATGTATATCGCGGCGGCCGTATCCGTGAAGCAGCGCCTGATGCCCGCGGTGTCATCTTTGCGCGACGCGATCGATGCGAAGGCGCAAGCCTGGAGCGAGATCATCAAGATCGGGCGGACCCATCTGCAGGACGCCACGCCCCTCACCTTGGGCCAGGAATGGTCGGGCTATGCCGGGATGCTGAATGATGATCTGGAGCGGATCGAAGCGGCCCTGCACGGGGTCTACCGCCTGGCGCTGGGCGGCACGGCGGTGGGAACCGGCATCAACGCGCCGCCCGGCTTCGCCGAGGCGGCGGCGGCCGAAATCGCCAGGCTCACCGGCCTGCCCTTCGTCACCGCGCCCAACAAATTCGCGGTGCAGGGCGCCCATGACGATCTCGTGCAGTTGTCCGGCACGCTTCGGACATTGGCGGTGTCGCTCTACAAGATCGCCAACGACATTCGTCTTTTGTCCTGCGGGCCGCGCGCCGGCATCGCGGAATTGACGATCCCGGAGAACGAGCCCGGCTCCTCGATCATGCCGGGCAAGGCCAATCCGACCCAATGCGAGGCGCTTTCGATGATCGCCGTGCAGACGATGGCCAATGACGTCGCGGTGGGCTTCGGCGGGGCCGGCGGGCATCTTGAAATGAACGTCTACAAGCCGCTGATCATCTTCAACATCGCCCATTCGATCACGATTATGACCGATGGTTGCGTGAATTTCCGGAAGTTCCTGGTCGAAGGCGTGAAGCCCAATCTGAAGAAGATCAAAGAGTACGTGGAGCGTTCGCTGATGCTGGTGACGGCGCTGGTGCCGGTCATCGGCTACGACAAGGCGGCGGAAATCGCCCGTTACGCCATGGACAACGACCTCACGCTCAAGGAAGCCGCGCTGAAATTGGGCTTTGTTTCGGAGGCCGAATTCGACCGCGTCGTCGACCCAAAAAAAATGGTCAAGCCTTATGTTGCGACCGGCGGCTAGACTGTAGGCCCTCGGATACGAAGAAGGGCGCTTGTGAACCGGAGGAAAGCCAATGGATAACGAAACGGCCCCGGCGTTCTTCGCGCTGACCGGGGAACAGATCGCGATCCGCGACACGGCGCGGGAATTCGCCGCCGACCGGCTGGCGCCGAAGGCCATCGAGTGGGATCAAAAGAAACATTTCCCCGCCGATGTCATCCGCGATGCCGCCGCTCTGGGCCTGGCCGGAATCTACGTTCGCGAGGATCAGGGTGGATCGGGATTGACGCGGTTCGACGCCGCGCTGATTTTCGAGGCATTGGCGCAAGGCTGTCCTTCGATCGCCGCCTATATCTCGATCCACAACATGGTCGCCTGGATGGTCGACCGCTTCGGCGCCGAGGCGCAACGCGCGCGCTGGCTGCCGGGGCTGTGCCGCATGGAGAAGCTGGCGAGCTACTGCCTCACCGAACCGGGCGCCGGCTCGGACGCGGCGGCGCTGCGCACCCGCGCGGTTCGCGACGGCGGCCATTACGTGCTCGACGGCCAGAAGCAATTCATCTCGGGCGCCGGCAATCCGGACGATTTCTATGTCGTCATGGTTCGCACCGGCGCCGACGGCCCATCCGGGATTTCGGCGCTGATCGTCGAAGGCGGCACGCCGGGCCTGTCCTGCGGCGCCAATGAACACAAGATGGGCTGGAACGCCCAGCCGACCCGGGCGGTCGTCTTCGAGCGCTGCCGGGTCCCGGTCGCCAACCGCCTGGGCGCCGAAGGCGAAGGCTTCAAGATCGCGATGCAGGGTCTCGACGGCGGCAGGCTGAACATCACCGCTTGTTCGATCGGCGGCGCGCAGGCGGCGCTCGACAAGACGCTCGCCTATATGCGCGACCGCCGGGCCTTCGGAAAGCCGCTCGACGCGTTCCAGGCGCTGCAATTCCGGCTTGCCGACATGGCGATCGAGCTCGAAGCCGCGCGGGCCTTGCTGTGGCGCGCCGCCGCCGCGCTCGACCGCGGCGATCCCGACGCGATCACGCTCTGCGCCATGGCCAAACGGTTCGGCACCGATGTCGGCTTCAAGGTCGCCAACGAGGCGCTGCAACTCCACGGCGGCTACGGTTATCTCGCCGAATACGGGATCGAGAAAATCGTGCGGGACCTGCGCGTTCACCAAATCCTCGAGGGCACCAACGAGATCATGCGCCTGATCGTCAGCCGCGCCCTGATCGGAGAACGGTCATGATGAAAATCGGGTTTATCGGATTGGGCAATATGGGAAAGCCGATGGCGGCTAATCTGGTCAAGGCCGGCCACGCGGTTAAGGGCTTCGACGTTTCGGCCGCGATGCTGGAAGCGGCGGGAAGCGCCGGCGTCACGACCGTAGCCACGGCCGCCGAGGCGGTTCGCGACGCCGAGGTTATCGTCACCATGCTGCCGGCGGGGCGGCATGTAGTGGCCGCCTATGGCGAGCAAATTCTGCCCGCGGTCCGGCCGGGTTCCCTGTTGATCGACTGCTCGACCATCGATATCGCTTCGGCCCGCAAGGCCCACATCTTGGCCGAGGCCGCCGGAACGCGGTCGGTCGATGCCCCCGTTTCCGGCGGCGTCGGTGGCGCTGTCGCCGGCACCTTGACCTTCATGGTCGGGGGCGATGACGCGGCTTTCACCGCCGCGCGTCCGGTGCTTGGGGCCATGGGCCGCAAGATCGTCCATTGCGGCGGCGCGGGATCCGGCCAGGTGGCGAAGATTTGCAACAACATGATCCTCGGCGTCTCGATGATCGCGGTCGGCGAAGCCTTCGTGCTGGGCGAGAAACTGGGATTGAGCCATCAGGCCATGTTCGACGTCGCCTCGACCTCCTCGGGGCAATGCTGGTCGCTTACCAATTATTGTCCGGTGCCGGGTCTGGTGCCGGCGAGCCCGGCCAATAACGGCTACAAGCCAGGCTTTGCCGCGGCGCTGATGCTGAAGGATCTGACTCTGGCCCAGGAGGCCGCGAACGCGGCCGGCGCCGACACGGCGCTCGGCCGCCATGCGCGGGAAATCTACGCCCGCTTCAACGAGGATGGGCGGAGCGGCCTGGACTTCTCGGCCATCATCGAGGCCATTCGCAATCGCAGCGGCAACGCCGCGTAAGCGGCTCAGGGCGGTTTGCGCCGGTCCTCGATGACCTTCCCGTCATTCGGCAGGCTGCCCGGCGGCACCAGCCGGATTTCGCCACTGAGCTTGGTGACCGCGGCCAGGCTTTCGGCGATCCGCGCGGCCAAGGCGGGATCGGCGCCAGGCGCTTCCGCCTCGAGGGTCATCACGTCGTTCTTGCCGTCATGGCCGATGATCAGCCGCGCGCGGCCCAGGCCGGGATGGCGTTTCACCGTCTCGGCGATCTGCGCCGGATGGACGAACAGGCCCTTGATCTTGGCGGCCTGGTCGGCGCGGCCGAGCCAGCCCTTGATGCGCTGATTGGTTCGGCCGCAGGGACTTTGCCCCGGCAGGATCGCCGAGAGATCGCCGGTGGCGAAGCGGATGAGCGGGTATTCCTTCGAGAACAGCGTCACCGCGACCTCGCCCACCTCGCCCACCTCGCCTGGATCGACCGGATCGCCGGTTCCGGGGCGCAGGATTTCGACGATGATCTGCTCGTCGAGGATCAGGCCCTGGCGCGCCTCGCTCTCATAGGCGATCAATCCCAGCTCGGCGGTGGCGTAGCATTGATAAGCGTCGATGCCGGCCGCCGCGATGTCCTTCTGCAAGCCGGGCGGAAACGCCTCGCCCGAGACCAGCGCGCGCTTCAGGCAGGAAATGTCCGCGCCGGTCTCGCGCGCTTTCTCGATCAATGTCTTGAGAAACGAGGGCGTACCGACATAGCCGTCCGGCTTCAGGTCGGATATGGCCCGCGATTGCAACTCGGTCTGGCCGGTGCCGCCCGGCACCACGGCGCAACCCAGGGCAAAGGCCGCGCTTTCGAGCATCGCCCCGGCCGGGGTCAGGTGATAGGAGAAGCAATTATGCACCAGCTGGCCCGGGCGGAATCCGGCGGCGTAAAGCGCGCGCTTAATGCGCCAGAAATCCGGCTTTCGCCCCTCGGGCTCGTAGATCGGCCCCGGCGACATGAAGAGCCGCGCAAGCTCGCCCTTGCCCGCGGCGTTGAGGCCGGCGAAGGGCGGATCGTTCTTCTGCAGCCCGATGAGATCGCTCTTGCGCGTGACCGGCAGCTTGGCGAGTTGGCCGCGGCTTTTAACCGCGCGCGGCTCGACCCCCGCCAGCGTCCGGGCGTAATAAGGGGCGTGTGATTTGGCGTAAGCGAGCTGCGCCGGGAGTGCGGCAAACAGATCGCGCTCGCGCGTTTCGGGATCGCGGATTTCCAGCTCGTCGCAGAAGCGTGCCTCGGCCATCGCCCGCGCTCAGGCGAGCCAGCGCTTGCGCCGGCGGTAGTGCTTCACGTCGCGGTAGCTGCGCCGCCCCGAGGCGGACAAGCCGAGATAGAATTCCTTCACGTCCTCGTTGGCGCGCAAATCCTTGGCCGCGCCGTCCATCACCACCTTGCCGTTTTCCAGCACATAGCCGTAATCGGCATAACGCAGCGCGATGTTGGTGTTCTGTTCGGCGAGCAAGAAACTCACCCCGGCCTCGCGGTTCAAGCGCTGCACGATCTCGAATATCTCCTCGACGATCTGCGGCGCCAGGCCCATCGAGGGCTCGTCCAGGAGGATCATCTTGGGATTGGCCATGAGCGCGCGGCCGAGCGCGGTCATCTGCTGCTCGCCGCCCGAGATGTAGCCCGCCAGCGCGGACCGCCGCTCCTTGAGGCGCGGGAAATATCCATAGACCTTTTCGAGTTCCTGGCGCGCTCCTGCCCGCCCGTCGCGGCGGGTAAAGGCGCCGGTCAGGAGATTCTCCTCGATCGTGAGATGACCGAAGCAATGGCGGCCTTCCATCACCTGGACCACGCCGCGTTTCACCAGCTCATGGGGCGTCAGATCGTCGACCCGCTCGCCGGCATAGGAGATCGCGCCCTTGGTGACCTCGCCGCGCTCGGCCCGAAGGAGATTGGAAATCGCCTTGAGAGTGGTGGTCTTGCCCGCGCCGTTGGCCCCGAGGAGGGCGACCACGCCCCCCTCGGGAACCTTCAGCGATACGCCCTTCAACACCAGGATAACGCGGTTGTAGATCACCTCGATGTTGTTGACATCGAGCAGCGCCGCATCCGCGTTCATCCCGGCCCCCGGACTTGGCCCGCTTTCCCGGAGCGCTTAGCGCGCCTCGGAAATCTGCGAGCAGTCGCGCGGGGTGATGCCCTTCTCCTGGGCGTAGGCCAGCGCCGACTCCTTGTACATGTCCTGGATCATGTCGTGATGCGGCTTGATCCAGTCGGAGACCGGGTGGAAGGCCTTGCCGTCCCACTGCGCGATGCGCACATTGCCGCCGCCTTCATGATCGGCGCATGTGATCTTCATCGTCTGCAGCAGGCCCGTGCCGCCCATCGCGGCGATGCGTTGCGGCGTCAGGTCCAGATGCTCCAGGCCCCAGCGCATCTGCTCTCCCGTCAGCGGCTTGTTGCCGTAACGGGTCTGCGCGATGCGCAGCGCCTCGAGGTCCATCATGGCGTTCATGACGCCGCGGTCATAGAGCACTTCGCCCACCTTGTCCGTGGTGGTGTGACCGCTGGTCTTGCCCGGGCCATAGACGTATTTGAGGATGTCGCTGATGACCGGGTAATTGCGGCCGACGCCCGAGAATTGCGCGGCCTTGTAGCCCTTGGCGCTGTCGCCGGCGGGCACCACGTCGGGCTCGGCTCCGGACCACCACACGCCGATGAAGTGGTTCATGGGATAACCCACGGCGGCCGCTTCCTTGATGGCGGTGGAGTTCATCACGCCCCAGCCCCACATCAGCACGTAGTCGGGCTTTTGCTGGCGGATTTGCAGCCAGGTCGCCTTCTGGTCGATGCCCGGGGGCGAAACCGGGAATTTTAGGAAGGTGAAGCCGTCCAAGGTGGAGAGCTTGTCCAGCGTCGGGATCGGCTCCTTGCCGTAGGCGCTGTCGTGATAGACCAGGGCGATCTTCTTGCCCTTGAGCTTGGCGACGCCGCCTTCCTGATTGGCGATGTAGGTGATGATGGCGTCGGCGCCGTCCCAATACGTGGTGGGATAGGTGAAGACGTAGGGGAAGACCGCGCCATAGCTGGCGTCGGCCCGGCCATAGCCCATGCTCACCACCGGGATTTTGTCCGCGGTGGCGCGTTCGATCAGCGCATAGGTGATGCCGGTCGAGAGCGGATCGACCACGGTGGCGCCGGTGGGCGCGTGGGCCTTCAGGCGCTCATAACACTCGACGCCCTTGTCGTTGTTGTAGTTGGTCTCGCATTCCTCGTAGGTGATCTTGACGCCGCCGACGCCGCCGTCGCGCGCGTTGATCATTTCGAGGTAATCGGCATAGCCGTCGGCGAAGGGGATGCCATTCGGCGCATAGGGGCCGGTGCGGTAGACCAGCCGTGGAATGAATTGTTCGTTCTGGGCCATGGCATTTTCCGCCGCCATGGCGAAGCCGAAGGCGGCGACGCCCAAAACCACGCAAGCCAGTTTTTGCAATTTCATCGTGTCCTCCCAAGATCGTGAATTCGTGATCCACGGCCGGTTATAGGTTTTCCAGCCTTGCCCAACAGTACCGCTCCGGCCTCAATAAGGAAAGGGCCACATCCGGAGCTTTTCCTTGCCGATCTGCCACAGCCGCGCCAGGCCCCTTGGCTCGACGATCAGGAAGAACACGATGAGGGCGCCGAAAATCATCGACTGCATGTTGCTGACGTAGTTGACTGGGATGTTGAATCCCATCGACATCGGCGTGTATTCGAGAAATATCGGCATCAACACGATGAAAGCGGCGCCCAGGAACGAGCCCAGGATGCTGCCCAGGCCTCCGATGATGATCATGAACAGGATCTGGAACGAGCGGTCGATGTCGAAGGCCAGCGCCTCGACCCCGCCGGTGTAGATGAAGGCCCACATCGCGCCCGATATGCCGCAATAGAACGAGCTGATGGCGAAGGCCAAGAGCTTGGTTTGCAACGGACGGATGCCGATGATCTCGGCGGCGATGTCCATGTCGCGCATCGCCATCCACGATCGCCCGACGCGGCCGCGCACCAGGTTCTTGGCGATGAACGCCATCACCACCACCACGGTCAGCACGAAGAGATATTTGTCGATCGGATTGGCCTGGGCGCCGGTGACGAAGAAATGGCCGAACACCGCGCGCGGCGGCGCGCTGATCACGCCCGAGGCGGTGTAGTTGTCGAACCACGGAAACTTGTTGAACATCCAGATCAAGAAGAATTGCGAGGCGAGCGTGGCGACCGCGAGGTAGAAGCCCTTGATGCGCAAGCTCGGCCAGCCGAACATCACGCCCACCAGCGCGGTGATGATGCCGGCCAGCACGAAGACCACGACGATGTTGAGCCCGGGAAATGAGGTGGTGATCTTGTAGGTCGCGAAGGCGCCCACCGCCATGAAACCGCCGGTGCCGAGCGAAACCTGGCCGGCATAGCCCGTCAAAATATTGAGGCCGATGGCGGCGAGCGCGAACACCAGGAACGGGATCATGATGGTCAAAAGCCAGTATTCCGTGCCCAGGATCGGCACCGCGACATAGGCCACCACCAGCAACGCCGCCGCCAGATAACGGTCCTGGCGGATCGGGAAGATCGCCTGATCGGCGATGTAGCTGGTCTTGAACTGGCCGGTCTCTCTATAGAGCATGTCACACGCGCTCGATGATGCGTTCGCCGAACAGGCCCTGCGGCCGGAACAGCAGGAAGACCAATGCCAGCGCATAGGCGAACCAGTCCTCGATGGCGCCGCCGGTGGCCGGGCCCCAGAACACCTCGGCCACTTTTTCCCCTGAACCGACGATGAGCCCGCCGACGATCGCGCCCGGCACCGAGGTAAGCCCTCCGAGGATCAAAACCGGCAGCGCCTTCAGCGCAACCAGCGACAGCGAGAACTGCACGCCGAGATTGCTGCCCCACAGGATGCCGGCCACCAATCCCACGATCCCGGCCACCGACCAGACGATGATCCAGATGGTCTTTAGGGGAATGCCGATCGATTGCGCCGCCTGGTGATCGTCGGCCACGGCCCTGAGCGCGCGGCCGATGGAGGTCTTCTGGAAGAACACCGCCAGCGCCGTCACCATGACGCCGCAGATCGCCGCGGCGCACAAATCGAACTCATTGATCAGCACGCCGCCGATGACCAGCGGCTCCTTGGGGATGCCGATATCGAGCGCATGCACGTCGCCGCCCCAGGCCATCTCGCCGAAGCCATCGAGCAGATAGGAAAGGCCTATTGTTGCCATGAATAAAATAATCGGCTCCTGGTTCACGAGCGGCCGCAGCATCAGCCGCTCGACGATGAAGGCGAGCAGGATCATGACCATGGCGGTGAGAATGAAGGCGACCCAGACCGGCAGGCCATGTTCCAAGAGCCCCACGAAGGTCAGCGCCGCGAACAGCACCATGGTGCCTTGGGCGAAATTGAACACGCCCGAGGCCTTGTAGATCAGCACGAAGCCGAGTGCCACGAGCGAATACATCACGCCGGTCAAAAGGCCGCCGATCACCACCTCGAGCAGGAATTCGGGATTCTCCCACATCATGACGAAGGGCGTGACGAACACGGCTTGCAGAAAATCGATAAATTCCATCGGTCTATCCTTTCTTAGGCGTTATGCGCCACGCCGAGATAGGCGTCGATCACGGCCGCGTCGGCGCGGACATGGTCGGGCGTGCCGTCGGCGATCTTGCAGCCGTAGTCCAACACGATGACGCGGTCGGAAATGTCCATCACCACGCCCATGTCATGCTCGATGAGCGCGATGGTGGTGCCGAATTCGTCGTTGACGTCGAGGATGAAGCGCGACATGTCCTCCTTTTCCTCGACATTCATGCCCGCCATCGGCTCGTCCAGCAACAGGAGCTCGGGCTCCATGGCAAGGGCGCGGCCCAGTTCGACGCGCTTCTGCAAACCATAAGGCAATTGCCCGACCGGCGTCTTGCGGATGGCCTCGATCTCGAGAAAATCGATGATGCGCTCGACGAAGGCGCGGTGTTCCAGCTCCTCGTTGAGCGCCGGGCCCCAATGCAGCGCCTGCCACAGGAAATTGCGGCGCATCTTGAGAAGCCGCCCGGTCATGATGTTGTCGAGCGTGGTCATGCCGCGGAACAGCGCCACGTTCTGGAACGTCCGGGCGATGCCCTGCGCCGCGGCTTCATGCGGCCTCATCCGCCGGCGGGCGCGGCCCTTGAACGTGATCGTGCCCTGCTGCGGGTGATAGAAGCCGTTGATGACGTTGAGCATCGAGGTCTTGCCGGCGCCGTTCGGTCCGATGATCGCCAGCACCTCATGCGCGCGGATTTCGAGGCTGACATCGGCCAGCGCCTTGACGCCGCCGAAAGAAAGGCTGATGGACCGGACCTCGAGGATGGGCTCGCCGATGCGTTTGCCCCCGCTCATCCGGACTCAACCCGCCTTCCGCAATGGCTGCGATTTCCGGGCGTCGCGGATCTTGAGCGTGGCGCGCATCGCGCCCTTGCGGCCGTCCTCGAATGTCACTTCGGTCTCGATGCGCGCGGTCTTGTCGTGCGAATAGAGCGCATCGACCAAGGATTTGAAACGCTCGCCGACGATGCGGCGGCGCACCTTGCGCGTGCGGGTGAGTTCGCCGTCATCAGCGTCCAGTTCCTTGTGCAGGATCAGGAAACGGCCGATCTGCGCGCCGGCGAGATGCGGCTCCGCCGCCAGGTCGCGGTTCACCTGGGCCACGCAATCCGCCACCAGATCGTACACCGCCTCGTGCGCCGCCAGTTCCTGATAGCTGGCCGTGGCGATGCCGTGTTTCTCGGCCCAGTTGCCGACCGCCTCGGCGTCGATGTTGACGATGGCCGCGGTGAAATCGCGTCCGGCGCCGAAGGTCACCGCCTCGCTGATATAGGGGAAGAATTTGAGCTTGTTCTCGATGAATTTGGGCCCGAACAGCGTTCCGTCCTTGAGCCGGCCGACATCCTTGGCGCGGTCGATGATCCGCAGATGTCCGTCGTCGCCGAAGAAGCCGGCATCGCCCGAATGGGTCCAGCCGTCCTTGCGCTTGGTCTCGGCCGTGGCCTCGGGGTTGCGGTAATATCCGGCGAATACGCCGGGGCCGCGATACATCACCTCCCCGTTTTCGGCGATCTTGATATCGACCTCGCGGATCGGCTTGCCGACGGTGTCGGGCTTGACCTCGCCGTCGGGCTGCATGCACAGGAACACCGCCGCCTCGGTCATGCCGTAGAGCTGTTTTATGTTTATCCCGAGCGAGCGGAAGAAGGTGAACAGGTCGGGTCCGATCGCCTCGCCCGCGGTATAGGCCACGCGGATGCGGCTCATGCCGAGCACGTTCTTCAGCGGCCCGTAAATCAGCATCTCGCCGGCGGCATAGAGCGCCCGATCCTTCAACGAGACCGGCTTGCCGTCGAGCAGTTTGCCGCCGACGCGGCGCGCCAGGCCCATGAAATAATGGAACAACTTGCGCTTGATCCAGCTTGAATCCTCGATGCGGATCATCACCTGGGTCAGGATGGTCTCCCAGATGCGCGGCGGGGCGAAGAAATATGTGGGGCCTAATTCGCGCAGATCGGTCATCACGGTGGCGCCCGATTCCGGGCAGCTCATGCAAAAGCCCGCGACATAGGATTGCGCGAAGGAGAAGATGTGGTCGCCGACCCAGGCCATCGGCAGGTAGCACAACACCTCGTCCTTTTCGGTCAGGCGGTCGAAGACGACCGAGTTGCGCACGGTGCGGATGACGTTGTCGTAGGTCAGCATGACCCCCTTGGGCACGCCGGTGGTGCCCGAGGTGTAAAGGATGATGGCGAGATCCGGCCCCTTGCCCTTGGCCACCTCGCGCGCGAAGAACCCCTCATGCGCGGCGGCGAAGTCGCGGCCTTTCCGGCGGACATCTTCGTAGGACAGCAGGTCGGGCCGGACGTAGTGGCGCAAACCGCGTGAATCGTCGAACACGACGGCTTCGAGCAGAGGCAGCTTGTCCTTGACCGACAGGAGCTTGTCGACCTGCTCCTGGTCCTCGGCCACGGCGAAGCGCACCTCGGCATGGTCGAGCACGAACTGCATTTCGGACGCTACCGCATCCTGATAGACCGGAACCGGCACGCCGCCCAGGCATTGCGCGGCGGTGATCGCCCAATAAAGCCGCGGCCGGTTGTCGCCGATCACCGCCAGCTTATCGCCGCGCTTGAAACCCAGCGCGGCCAATCCGGCGGCGAACTCGCCGATCGCGTCCGCCGATTGCGCCCAGCTCCAGCTCTGCCAGATGCCGTAGTCTTTCTCGCGCAAGGCCGGGCGCGAAGCTCTGCGCGCGGCGTGGTCGAGCAGCAGCTTGGGAAAGGTGTCGAGATCCGCCGCCGGGGTCGCGACCGCCGGCGCATCGCCCGTTATCTCGCGTATTTTCGCCCGCGCCATGCCCGTTACTCCCCGCCCATGTCCGGCTCGGCGCTTTTCGGTTTTTGCGTTGCTGATGCGCCGTTGCCGCTTACCTAAGCCTATCGGTGCCGCGCGGGTCAAGGACGCCCGTAAAGCCCCGCCGCGTGGTCCGGTTGCGGCGGGGGCATAGGGCGGGTTGTGGGCCGGGTCGGTCAAACGACCCGCATCTATCATCGGCGTCTCGCGGCCGGTAAACCGGCCCATGACCGGATTTTTCACTCCGCTCGCTATATACTCAAGGCATCCTGCGAGGTCGCCCTTGAGACGGAAAATGGAAAGTGGCCCCGCGCGTGACGGGACGGGAAGGCGGTTTTTATTGCTGCTGCTCATGCTGTTTGTCGCGCCGCTCCTGGTGAGCGCCTGCGTCTTCGGCCGCGACGGCGGCGTGCCATGGTATGAGGCGCGGCGCGATCCCACCGGCCTCGCCCCCGATGCCGCCACGACGCCGGAGGCCGTGATCCAGGTCTATGCCGCCCGCGCCGTGGCCTGGCGCGGCATTTTCGCCGTGCATACCTGGATCGCGGTCAAGCCGGCGGGCGCGCCGCGCTATACGCGCTACGAGGTGGTGGGCTTCGGCGTCGATCAGGGCGCGCCGGCGGTCAGGGTCGACCGTATGGGGCCCGACAATTACTGGTTCGGCGCGCGGCCCGATATCGTACTCGACCGCCGCGGGCCGGAGGCCGAAGCCCTCATCGCGAAAATCCGCGCCGCCATCGAGGCTTATCCTTATCCGCACGAATACCGCGCCTGGCCGGGGCCCAACAGCAATACCTTCACCGCCTATGTCGCCCGCGCGGTTCCGGAACTGGGCCTCGATCTGCCTTCCAACGCCGTCGGCAAGGATTATCTGCCGGACGGCGCGGTGTTCGCGCCGGCGCCAAGCGGCACGGGCTATCAGCTCTCGCTGTTCGGCGTCGCCGGGCTGCTCGCCGCGCGCGACGAGGGCATCGAGTTCAATCTGCTCGGGCTCGCTTTCGGCGTGGATTTCAAGCATCCAGGCGTGAAGCTGCCCGGCATCGGCCGCCTCGGCGTTTCCCGCGAGGCGGGTCCCGCGTAGCTCGTATAAAGCGAAGCTAAAGAGAAATCGTAGTTCGCATCGATCCGGCTAATCGCCGTAGACCGCTTCGCCCCGGCTCGGCGCGACTGGTGTCTGGCTCAAAGCCGGCGAGGGGGCCGCGAATGAAGGTGCCGGTTCTCCAGCGGCTTCGGGCGCCCCTTGCGCCGCGATAAACCCGGCATAGCGGCGCAGCATCCAGATGATCTGTTCCAACAGGCCAGTGACGGTAAAGAGATGCCCCTGGTCGTGCTCGCTCAGCCTCTGGCCGGCGACCATGACCCGCCGCCGCAAGGCGTCGATCAGCCCGTCCCGGTCCGCGGTCAGCTTGCGCAGCACGGCGAGATCGCCCGCGTCGCGGGTGCGCGCCGCCTCCTCGGCGGTCTGGAGCAGCGCGCCCAATCCCTGCGTGATGTTCTCGGCCAGCGAGCGCATGCTCTCGGCCTCGAAGGGCTGAACCAGCGCCGCGCCCAATTCGTGAAGCGATTCATGGATGGACAGCAGCAACGCGTTGAAGGCCTTGCGGTCATCGGCGCGTTCGAGCACGTCGCGGCTGGCGCCGGTATCGGTCAGGTCGTTCAGGAAGAGCCCGATGGTTTTGCCGAGCGTGGCCGCGACGGTGAAGACGGATTCACGCCCCAGTTGCCGCTCGGTTTCATCCAGATGATCGTTGATGCCGAGATGGAGCGGCATCAGCCCGGCGAGACGGGATTGCTCGCGATCCACCAAGGCCAGCGCGCTTTCCGGCTCGCTCAGCGCGTCAGCATAGACGTAACGCGGCGCGGACAGATTTTCCTCCATCGAGGGTGGCGAGAACCTTTCCAGCACCGGCAGCAGCGGGCGCGAGAACAGCATCTGTGCTACGACCGCGGCGATCTGGCAGGCGAGATAGATGAGCGCCACCTGATGCGCCGGATCGGCCGCCAGATCGCGCGTCGCGCTCATCAGCAGCCTGGCGCCGAAATGGCTTTCGGCGAAAAAGAGCGGCAGCAGTAAGGCGACGCCCAGAATCTTGAACAGCGCCTGGAGCAGCGCGAGCTGGCGCGGCTTGCCCGAAATCCGGAAGCCGATGAAATAAGTCGCGATGCCCGATCCGATGCTGGCCCCGAGCACGAAGAACGAGGCCTGCTCGAGGCTCAGCAATCCCGCCGACGCCATCGCCACCACGATGACGGAAACCGTGGCCGAGGACTGGGCGACGGCGGCGAGCCCGGTTCCGATGAGCAGGGCTGTCAGGGGCGATTGCGCCGCCATGAACAGCCCGCGCGCCATTTCCTGCGCGTTCGGGTCGTGCGTTCCGCTGCGCATGAGTTCAAGGCCGAGGAACAGCGTGCCGAGCGCGAAGGACGACGACACCAGCGGCCGCCAGCGCGGGGAACGGTCGAGATTGAGATAGAAGCAAAGACCGACCAGGCTGATGAGCGCGAATACGAAGAGGTGAATGTCGACCGCCGCCACCATGACCAGCGCCGCGGTGCCGACATTCGACCAGGCCAGGATCGGCGCCGATTCCGCGACGGTGATGAGATCGGCCTTCGCCAGGTTGATCAGGATCACGGTCACCGCATTGGTACTTTGCGTCAGCGCGCCCGAGAGCAGACCGATCAACGCCGCCAGCGCGGGATTTCCGGTGGACCGCGCGATCCAATGGCGCAGCCGCCGCCCCGCCAGTTGCCCCATATTGGCGCCGAGGCCCTTGACGCCGATGAAGAACAGGCCGAGTCCGGCGAAGAACGAGATCAGGAAGTCGAGCGTCATGCGCGCAGCGCCTCGTAACACCGAGCATCGGCACGCTCGCGCGCTGTTCGCATTTTGACTCTCCCTGACGAGCGCGACTTAGGCGCGGCCCACTAGGAGTTAACAAATCAGGGTGACAGTATTGTGACGCGACTTTCCGGCCGCCGCCGCGCGGCGCGGATGAACGACCCGGACGGAATCCGCGCATCGGCTTGGAGCGCTGCCCGGCTGCGCCGAAAAACATCGGCGATACGCTCGAGGCCAAGGGCTAAGATCGGCGCTTTTCCGCCTCAAGCGGCGCGGGATTGACGCGCCGGTAAGGGCGATAGACCGGGTTCCAGATCTTGGCGCGCAGGCGCAGCTCGAGCGTAACCTCGTCGCATGGGCTGGCGAGCCCTTCGGCCTGCGCCTGCTTGGCGACGGCGCGCGCCACGCCGAGAGAAATCGCGCGGGAATCCGCGATCGGCGGCAGCAGATTGGCGCGCGGATCGCGGCGCGCCGGCGATGTCGATGCGAGGGCGCGGGCCGCGGCCATGAACATGCCGTCGCTGATATGCCGCGCCTGCACGGCGAGCACGCCCAGGCCGATGCCCGGATAAACATAGGCGTTATTGGTCTGGTCGATGCGGAACGGCTTGCCCTCGCGCATCACCGGCGGAAACGGGCTGCCGGTGCCGATCACGGCGCGGCCCTCGGTCCAGGCGAGGAGATCGAGCGGCGTCGCCTCGCTCAGGAGCGTCGGGTTCGAGAGCGGGAAGATCACCGGCCGTTTGGCGTGGGCCGCCATGGATGTCACGATCTCGCGGGTGAAGGCGCCCGGCTGGCCCGAGCAGCCGATCAGCACGGTGGGGCCGGCATTGGCCGCCACCTCGGCGAGGCCGATGCGGTCCGAGTTCGGAAGTTTCCAAGCCGCGAGATCCGCGCGTTTCTGCAGGAAAGGTTTCTGGAAAGGCTGAATGTTGTTCATGCCTTCGACCAGCAAGCCTTCGTGATCGACCAGGTAGAAGCGCCGCCTTGCCTCGGCCTCGGACAAGCCGTCTTCCACCATCGCCCGCAGGATGAAGGCGCTGATGCCGGAACCGGCCGAGCCCGCGCCGAACACGGCGATGCGCTGCTGCGACAAAGGCAACCCCGTGACGTTGATGGCCGCGAGCAGCGTGCCGACCGCGACCGCGGCGGTGCCCTGGATGTCGTCGTTGAAGCTGCATAGCCGGCCGCGGTAGCGCGCGAGCAGGCTGTTGGCGTGGGCGGTTGCGAAATCCTCCCAATGGAGCAGCACATGGGGCCAGCGCTCGGCCACCGCCGCGACGAACTCCTCGACGAACGCGTCATACTCCGGCCCGCGCACCCTTCCGTGGCGCCAGCCGACATAGATCGGGTCGGCCAGCCTTTCGGCATTGTCGGTGCCGACATCGAGCAGCACGGGCAGCGTCTTGGCCGGATGAATCCCGGCGCAGGCGGTGTAGAGCGAAAGTTTTCCGATCGATATGCCCATGCCGCCCGCGCCCTGATCGCCCAATCCCAGGATGCGTTCGCCGTCGGTGACGACGATGGTTTCGACGCCGTCGAATTGCGGCCGCGCCAGGATGCCGCGGATGCGGTCCTTGTGGGGAATACTGAGGAACAATCCGCGCGGCTTGTGGAAGATGCGGCTGAATTGCTGGCAGCCGAGTCCCACCGTCGGCGTGTAGACGATGGGCATCATCGCCTCGAGATTGGCCGAAAGGAGCGCGTAAAACAGGGTCTCGTTGGCGTCCTGCAAGCCGCGCAGGAAGATGTATTTGTCGAGATCGTCCTGGATGGCGCGGTATTCGGCGAGCCGCCGCGTGACCTGCTCATCGAGCGTGGCGACGGTGGGCGGCAGCAGCCCGTAGAGATCGAAGGCGTCGCGCTCGGCCTCGGTGAAGGCCGTGCCCTTGTTGAGGAGCGGCGTGTTCAACAGATCGTAACCGGACCGGGAAACCTCGATGGTCTCCTCCGCCGGCGCCGCTTGGTTGATCACTTTCGGGGTCATGTCGTATCGGGTTGGCCGCTCGGCCGATGGAGGATTTTCCAGCCCACAGAAGATGACCCGTCAAACTGTCCCTGTCCACCTCGGCTTCGCAATCCCGGGCGCCAGGATGACGTTTTATCGATCCCACTCGGACGGGAAAGGACGCGGCCTAGCCCGCTCCGGCCGGACGATAGGCCACGCTCACCGCCTGGCGGCGCATGAAATTGGCGGCATAGGCCGAGGCGAGTTCGGGCGAGCGCAGCACCAGCAGATTCTCGGCGTTGCAGCATTGCGCCGAGACGGTGAAATTGAAGGAGCCCGTGATCACGGTCGCGCCGTCGATCACCATGACCTTGTTGTGCGCGATCTTGGGCTTGGTGTCGATGAACACCGGAATGCCGGCGGATGCCACGGCGTCGGCGCCTTCGCCGCGCTGGCGCGCGCTGGTCTTGTCGAGAATGACCGTCACGTTGACGCCGCGGCGGAAGGCGCCGATGATGGCGTCGATGATGCGCGGCTCGGAGAAATTATAGGCCTGGACCAGAAGCGTGCGCCGCGCCTGGCCGATCTCGTTCACCACCAGCGCCGCGCAATCGCCGCCCGGCGCCGAGTGGTTGCCCGAGGTGAAGCACACCGAGGCCGGCCCGGCTTGCGGCACGGAATAAATTCCGCCCGGCTCGGCGGGCAAGGCCGGCAGCGACAACAAGATCAACGCCAAGGCGAGCAGCCACCGGAGCATGACTTATTATAGGCGCGCGCATCCTGCGTTGCCGCTTCGTTTTCCTAAAATGAATTCAAATTTATGTGCCTTGCATGCCGACGCATGCGTCCGGCGCAGGGGGATTGCGCGCCGTTCCGCGAGCGTTAAGAAGTTTTAATTGCGATGGGCAAATGCTGCGCCGGAATTTTGAATCCGGACGGCGCCCCCGTCATTCCCCTCGAACAAGTTCCCGAACCGCCTCGAGACTGGCGTTCCGGGCGTCTCCGCCGCAACGCCGCCTGTCTTGGCAAAGCCCCCAACGGGGATTAGATTCCGCCCAACACGCCTATAGAACGTCATAAGGAGCGTGGCATGCGGGGGAAAAGTCTTGGTTTCGGGCGGCTGGCGCCGCGAATCGCCCTGGTGGCGGCGCTGACCTTGGGCTTGCCGCTTTGGGATTCATCGCCAGTTCGGGCGCAGGCCGCCGGCAACGCGCCCGAGGCGCAGGCCTTCACCCCGCCGCCGCGCAGCATCGCCGACATAACCGCCATCCTCGACCGCGAAAAACCCGATCCGGCCAAGGTTGCCGAGCAGAAAAGCCGCGCCGACGCCCAGCCGCCTTCGGGCGCCGGCGACGTCGATCTGCAAAAGTTTTATTCCGTGCGCGCCGATGCCGCCGAAAATCTCGGGCGCCAGCAGCAGGCGATCGCCGATTTCACCAAGGCGGTCGAGCTGGCCGAGCGCAATCAAGCAAACGATCAGCTGACCTATGCCCAGGCGCTGGCGAGCTTGGCGCGCGCCAACCGGCGGGCCGGCAACAACCAAACCGCGCTCAAGCTCAACGCGCAGGTTGCCGAGATCATCCAGCGGATCAGCCAGAAAATGGGCATGCTGTTCACCATCGACGAAGGCAATGCCCTCGACGCCGCGCGCTCGGGCGATTTCGCCGCCGCCGACGATTGGCTGCGCCAGATCGATCTGCTGAAACAGCAATCCGGCTCTTGGCGCCTGGGCCAGAATTTCCGGAACATGTTTGCCGGCCACACCGACCGGGCGCATGGCGAGGTCGCCTGGTTCAAGGGCAATCTGGCCGAGGCCGAACCCCTGCTGCGCCGTGCCGCCGATGAGGAGCGCCAGGCGGAAATCGACACGGCGGGCGAAAACTATCCGCCGCGCGGCACCTTCACCGTCGCCGCCGATTCGATCGAGGAGCAGTTGGCGAACGTGCTCAGCCGAGAGGGCCGGCCCTTGGAAGCGGAGTTCGAGGCGCGCCGCGCGCTCTTGAGCGAGCTTCAGCTTCACGGCCGTTATTCGAACGATACCGTGGCGGCGATCACATCGCTCGGCGGCGTCGTCGCCGAGCAGGGGCGCTTCAAGGACGCCGAGAAGCTCGCGCGCACGGCGCTCGACACTTATCAGACGCTCGGCATCGACCAGTCCTCGTTGATGCTCAACAATGCGCGCGTCGTGCTGGCCTCGACCCTGGTGGCGGAGCGCCGCTGGGCCGACGCGCTGGCGCAGTTCGACGCCATCCGCAAGGGCTTGGCCGGCAATCCCGCCGCGCTCAAGAACGCGCTGGGCCAGACCCTCGATCTGCCGGTGGCCGATCTGCGTGGCGGCCGTGCGCAGGACGCGCTCCAAGTGTCGCGCGCCGCCTTCGACACCCGCACCCAGCTTCTGGGCGAAAACCGCTATCCCACCGCCGAAGCCGAGGGGCTGTTGGCCGCGTCCCTGGCGGCGACCGGCGGCGCGGCCGAGGCGAAGCAGCATTTCGCCCACGCCGTGCCGGTTCTTTTGGCCGCCGGGACCCAATCCGACAGCGGAGACGGCGCCACGGCGGGCCTGCGCGACCAGCGCCTCCAATTCATCATCGAGACCTATCTCGGCATGCTGGCCGCCGACAGGAGCCCCGCCGCCGCCGCCGAGGCCTTCCGTATCGCCGACGCGGTCCGGGGCCGCGCGGTGCAGCGCGCGCTCGCTTCCGCCGCCGCGCGCGCCAATGTTTCGGATCCCAATCTCGCCGCCATCATCCGCAAGGAACAGGACGACCAGCGCGAGGTGCAGGCGTTGGGGGCTTTGCTCGCCAATCAGATGGCGCTGCCCTCGGGCCAGCGCGACGACAAGGGGCTGGCTCAGCTCCACGATCAGATCGACCAGTTGCGTGCCGCGCGCGCCGACATCCGCCAGCAGATCGCCCAGAAATTTCCGGAATACAACAAGCTGACTAATCCCGCGCCGGCGACGGTCGAGCAGGTGCAGGCCGCGCTCAAACCCGGCGAGGCATTGTTCGCGGTCTATACCGGCGACGCCAAGACCTATGTCTGGGCGGTGCCCAAGGACGGCGCGATATCCTTCGCGGTCGCCAATCTGTCGCGCGACGACATCGGCCAGACGGTCAAGGATCTGCGCAAGGCGCTCGATCCGGGCGCCGACACCCTCGCCCAGATTCCGGCCTTCCGGATCGATCTCGCCTACAAGCTCTATGCGAGCCTGCTCGAGCCGGTGAAGCCGGGCTGGCAAAGCGCCAAGAGCCTGCTGGTCGTGCCGCATGGCGCGCTCGGGCAATTGCCGTTCGCGCTCCTGGTGACGCAGAACGCGCCGGTGGCGGCGGATGCCGGCCAGGCGCCCTTCGCCGGCTACAAGAAAACGGCGTGGCTCGTCCGCCAGGTGGCGGTGACGCAGCTGCCCTCGGTGACCTCGCTCACGACCTTGCGCGCGGTGCCGCCGGCGCCCGCGGGCCGCGAGCCGTTTATCGGCTTCGGCGATCCGTGGTTCAACGCCAAGGAGGCGGCGGCCGGGGAACGCGAGGACAATCCCGGCAATGCGCAGCTGGCGTCGGCCGGCGCGAATGGCGAGATCGCCACGCGCGGCATGAAGATACATCTGCGCAGCGCGCCCCAGACCGAGGGCGACAACAGCGCCCAGCTCGCCTCGCTGCCGCGGCTCCCCGACACCGCCGCCGAGGTGCGCCAGGTGGCCGAAGCGTTGAAGGCCGATCCCGCCCGCGACGTGTTCCTGGGCGCCGCGGCCAATGAGAAGACGGTGCGCAGCACCAAGCTCGACAACCGCCGCGTGGTGATGTTCGCCACCCACGGCCTGGTGCCGGGCGATCTTGACGGGCTGACCGAGCCGGCGCTGGCCTTGAGCGCGCCTTCGGTCGCGCATATCGACGGCAACGGCTTGCTCACCGTGAGCAAGATCCTCGGCCTGCAACTCAACGCCGATTGGGTGGTGCTGTCGGCCTGCAATACCGCGTCGGGCGGCGGCGCCGGGGCCGAGGCGGTGTCGGGGCTGGGCATGGCCTTCTTCTACGCCGGGTCGCGCGCGCTTCTCGTTTCCAACTGGCCGGTCGAAACCACCTCGGCGCGGGAATTGACCACCGGCCTCTTCAAGCGCCAGGCGAGCAATGCCGATCCGACCCGCGCCGAGGCGCTGCGCCAGTCGGAATTGGCGCTGATCGACGGCCCTGGCTATGTCGATGCGGCGAGCAAGAAGACCCTCTTCAGCTACGCCCACCCTCTCTTCTGGGCGCCGTTCTCGCTGGTGGGGGACGGTTCTTAGGCTTGGCCCCTTCCGGGTCCTTGGCTAGTATCGGAACCCGGTCGTTTCGGGGGAGGAGTTACCCATTTATCGTCCGATAATCTGCGCGCCCGCGCTAGCCGCCGGGGCGTTCCTGGCCTTGGCCGGCTGCCAATGGCTTGGCCCGAAGGCGATCGACCAGGGCCGCGACCGCTATAACGGCGTCATCCAGAACACCTCGATGGAACAGATGATGTCGAACATCGTCCGGGTCTACAACCACGAGCCCACCTTGTTCATGGACGTGACCGAGGTGGACGCCTCCCAGACCTTCCAGGGCTCGCTGGTGGGCGCGGCCACCAGCATCGGCGCCGAGGCGGGAAACCGGCTTTCCACCGGCGCGACCGGAACCTATACCGGCCGGCTGGGGAGCGCGCAGGGCACGGCGCAATACACGGAATCGCCGACCATCCGTTATCAGCCGCTTTTGGGCCAGGCGCTGGTGGCGCAACTGGTCACGCCGGTTAACGTCAATTCCCTGGCGCAGCTTTATGATTCGAGCTGGTCGATCGTGCCGGTGCTGGATTTCGCCACCGACTACATGACGCTCGATCCCGACGAGTTCTACCTGGCGCTGAACACGATCGACGAGCTCGGCACCTCCTTGGAACTGGTCGCCGCCAAATCCGAAACCACCGCCGCCGGCAAGGGCGAGGGCGCTTCGGGCGCGGCGCAGAACGACGCCCTGGTCCTATACCTCTTGCCCTATCACCCGCACGACCTCAACCCGGCCCAGTCCGGCGCGCAGCTCAACAGCGCGCGGCGCTATCTTCAGCTCTGGGCCCGGCTGTTGCGGCTCTATCAGGGCACGCAATCCGTGCCCGAGACCAACAAGGGCTGCAAGACGATCGATCTGGCTTCGCTCGACAAGAACATCGACACGGCCATCGCGAACGGCGCCGATTTCAAGAAGACGATCGCCTGCCTGCGGCCCTGGATCGAGCTGCGCGTGAGCCCGGTGCCGTTCAAGAACACCGGCGCCGCGGCAATCGAGAATCACGCGCCGATGCTGCGCACCCGTTCCGCTATCGGCATCCTCAAGACGGCGACGGAACTGCCGCGGCCGCTGATCGAATTCATGACGCCGGCGGCTTACCGCGCCGTGGTCGCCCATCCCTGGAACCAGGATGTCGACGGCGCGAGCTTTTACACCCTTCTGCCGGGCGACGAGGATTCCTTCGGCTGCCCGCCCGAGCGCAAAACGCCGGCGGATCCGGCGAAACCCGCCGGCTGCGACAACCCGGTTACCGACAAGACGCGGAAAGCCAGGATCGGCGAATGGATCGGCGGCATCACGGACAACCGCGTGCCTTACGCTTACGAGACCGCCGATCCCAGAATTCAGGCCAATGCCCAGCAGGTGAATCCGCAGCGCGTGGATTTCCTCGACGGCGAGCATATCCGGATGAACGCCTGGCTGGGGAAGATGCGGCGCTATGTGCTGATCGTGGTCGACGACAAGCTGGCCTCGAAGCCGCCCTATGTCGCCTATTCCGACGGGGATCACTGGTATTACATCGACGCCGACGACAAGATATCGCAGAAGAATTTCCAGCTGCTGTCGCTGTTCATGACGATGATGGCGATTCCGTCGCAATCGCCGCCGCTGACGCCGACCATTTCCGTGGGTGGAAGCTAGATCACCCCGCCGGATTTAGTCGTCGCCACCGCCGTGGCTGCCGCCCCGTAATGTCAGGGGAATATCGCCGCTGGCCGGCTTCCCGCTCGACAGCTTCTGCTTCTGGCTGTCGAGCTTGGCTTTCTGGGCCGCGCATTGCTGATAGAGCGCGGCGTTGCTCGCGGTGACGCCGCTGCATTGGGCGTTATAGGCGGCGAGGCTCTTTTGATAGGTGGCTTGGTCGGCGCTTTGCGCCCGCGCCGGAACCGGCTGGACCGCGCCGAGGCCGGCCGCCAAGGCCAGCGGAATGACGAAGAATTTTGACTTCACCAAGCGATCCTCCCCCGGATGGATGAGCCGGGCGCCAGTCTATAGGCGCCTTGGCATCCCGTCATCCCCGGCAAACCGGCGCCGGGTTCGGGCCGGGTCAGCCGCCTTCGCCCACCACCACGAAGGGCGCCCAGAACAGCGGATGGGCGAATTGCGGATGGTCCTTGTCGTCCATCAGATCGATCTCGGCGCGCTTCAGCGCCTCGGCGCGGCCGACGCCCTTTTCCTCGAGATGCGTCGCCATGCGGGTCATGATTTCGACCGTCGAATCCGACACCACCGACCAATGCGAGACCATCAGCGAGCGCGCGCCGGCATAGAGGAAGGCTTTCGACAGCCCCGAGAACCCTTCCGCGCCGGGCGTGCCGTCGGAAGCGGCCGTGTTGCAGGCCGACAGAATCACCAGATCGGCGTTGAGCTTCAATTGCGCGATTTCGCTCGCCTTCAGCAACCCATCGTCCTGGGGCGTGGGATTGGCGGGCGGCGTCATCACGAGGCCAGGCTCGGCCACGCCGACTTCGCCGGCCAACAGCCCATGGGTGGCGAAAGCGAGGATGCGGCGGCTCTGGAGATCGGCGTGTTTCACCGCCGTCACCGTGGCGGCCTCAAGCAGCAGAACCGAATCCACGCCGGCCTTGAACAGCTTAGCCTCGGCCTGAAGTTCGCCGGCGGTATCGGGCAGCGACGGCAGGTCGCGCAGTTCCGCCTGATCGACCCCACCGCCGCGATAGATCGATTGCACGGTGCCGCCGCTTGCCGGCGCGCCGCGGTTATCGCCCGGTTGCGGCTTCAGCGCCGGATCGCCGAAGCCCATGAAGGGCTGCGGCGCATGCGCGGATCCGGCGAATTGCCGCAGCGCTTTCAAGGAAGAGACCGAAGGCAGTACGCTCACCGCATAACGCCGGGCGAGCCAAGGGGCATCGCGCAATTGATCGGGCGCGGATGCGGGTAGGGTATCGGCCGGGGGCTTCGCGGTTAGCAGCACACCCAAGGGCAGGCTTTCGAGCGCGCCGTCGGTCACGACATAGAGCTGCGTCACGCCCTTGAGTGCGGGCTCGGCCGGGGCGAAGAGTTGCTGGTAGAGCCGATAGGCGGCGCTCGCCTCGAAGGGCGGCACGCTGGTCTTGCCTTCCGGATTGAGACTGCTCCGCAATTTTTTCACCGCCGCCGTCAGGTCCTTGGCGCCGACCGGGACACCGAAAATCCCGGCGTTGTCGTGGGTGACCGCCGCGATATAGCTTTCATTCGTCCCCACGGCATAGACGAGCATCGCCTGGTTCGGTGCGAGCAGCTTCTGAGTTTCGGCGATGGTGACGGGCCTCGGGCTGGCGAGCTCGGCATAGGCCGGGAACTTCGCCGCGAGCGCGGCATCGAGCTGCGTCAGGCGCTGGCGCAAATTATCGGCATCGGCGCGGAGCGCCGCTTCGGCCGGGGCCGAGCGTTTCCCGGATGGCTGGCTTACCGCGCCGAGAATCTGCGCTTCGTCGGAATCGAGCCGGTTCTGCGTGTCCTGGCGCTGGCGCACCAGATTGGCCAGATCGTCGCTGCCGGCGGCGAAGCGCGCCGCCACATGCGAAACCGCCGCCGCCGTATCCGAGGCCTTGGACCATTGCATGGCGGCGAAGGCTTCTTCCCGGAAGCGCGGGGCGTCGGGCGTGTTGGCCGCCGACAGCCGCCCCGCCACCGCCACGTCGTTGAGGAAGATATCGCGTTGACTGCGTAACTCGGCTTGGCTGCCTTTGTCGTCGGCTTTCGCGCGGACACCGCGCAGGGCCATGATGATTGCGGCGCGGTGGGCGAACGGGAACGCATCGGCGTAGCGGCCCGCCGCGCCATAGACCAAGGCGATGTTGGTGAGGCTCTTCGCCACATCGGGATGATTGGGGCCGAGCGTCTTCACATGGATCGCCAGCGCGCGCTGATAGAGCGCCAGGGCGTCGGCGTAGCGGCCCTGCACCCGGTATATCCCGGCCAGATTGTCGAGGTCGTGGGCAACGGCGGGATGCTCGGGACCGAACGCCTTCTCGTCGATCGCGAGCGCGCGCTTCTGGAGCGGCTCGGCGTCGGCGTAGCGGCCCTGGTCGTCATAGAGCCCGGCTAGGTTGTCGAGGGTCACCGCGACCAGCGGATGATCGGGACCGAGCGTCTTCTCGTCGATCGCGAGCGCCCGCTGGTAGAGCGGCAGGGCGTCGGCGGCGCGGCCCAACGTGCCGTAGATCAGGGCCAGGTTGGTGAGGATGGCGGCGACATCGGGGCTGTTGGGCCCGCGCGTCTTCTCGCCGATCGCGAGCGATCTCTGGTAGAGCGGGAGGGCTTCGGCGTAACGGCCCTCGTCGTGATAGAGCGCGGCCAGGTCGTTGAGGCTCAGCGCCGTCTCCGGACTATCGGGCCCCGGATTCTTTTCGCGGATCGCCAGGGCGCGCTGGTCGAGCGGCTCGGCCTCGGCGTAGCGGTCCTGCGCGCGGTAGACCTCGGCGATGTTGTCGAGCACGGCGGCGACATAGGGATGATCCGGCCCGAACCCCTTCTCGTAAATGGCGAGCGCGCGCTGGTAGAGCGGCAGGGCTTCGGCGTAGCGGCCCTCGTAACGGTAAATCCGCGCTAGGTTGTAAATGGTGCTGGCGTAGTCGCCGCTGGCCGGGCCGGATTCGGCCTGCGCCAGGCTGACGGCCTGCTTCGCCCAGCTTTCCGCCTCGGTGTATTTCCCGGCGTCGATCAGGGCGTTGCTTTGCTGCCAGGCGCGGCTGAACGCGGCGGATTGCGCGAAGACGGGCGAGGCGGCGCAAAGCGCCGCCAGCAGCGACAGCATCGGCGGGAAACGGCGCATGTTTTTCCTTGGAAATTCAGCTTGGCCGGAAGGCCGGCATGAAGCTCGATGAGCCTTGGCCGCCCAATCTATAGGGGGATGAGCATTCGGTCATCCCCGGCCGGGCGGGGCGTTGATGGCGCGGATGGGTTTTCCCGCGAGGAAGGCGCCGATGTCCTCGACCGCCTCGCCATAGACTTGGCGGTAATTTTCCTCGGTGACGTATCCGAGATGCGGCGTCGCCAGCAGATTGTCGAGCGCCAGATAGGGATGATCCTTCGGCACTGGCTCGCGGTCGAACACGTCCACCGCCGCCCCGGCGATGCGGCGCGATTTGAGCGCTTCAATAAGCGCCTTCTCCTGGACGATCGGGCCGCGCGAGGTGTTGACGAGATAGGCCGAGGGCTTCATGCGGGCGAGCTCGGCGGGGCCGACCAGCCCCCGGGAACGATCGCCCAGCACCAGATGGATGGTGACGACATCGGCGCGGGCGAAAAGCTCGTCCTTGGAAACAAGATCGGCGCCAGCGGCCTTGGCCTTGTCCGCGGTCAGGTTCGGGCTCCAGGCGATGATCTCCATGCCGAAGGCCTTGCCGATGGACGCCATCTGGGAGCCCAGCCTGCCGAGGCCGATCACGCCCAAAACCTTGCCCTTGAGCCCCGTGCCGAGGCGCGATTGCCACTTTCCCTGGCGCAACGCCGCCCATTCCTCGGGGATCTTGCGCGCCAAGCCGATAATGAGGCCCCAGGCGAGCTCGGCGGTGGGATAGCCCAAGGTCTCGGTGCCGCAAACCTGGATGCCGCGGGCCGTGGCCGCTTCGACGTCGATCGCGGCGTTGCGCATGCCGGCGGTGACGATGAGGCGCAGATTGGGGAGCTTGTCGATGAGCGCCTTGGGGAAAAGCGTGCGCTCGCGCATCAGCACCACGGCCTCGAATACGTGGAGGCGCTTGGCGAGCTCGGCTTGGTCGGCGATAGGCGCGGGAAAGGATTGAACCTGCACCCCGGGCTCGAGTCTTTTCCAATCGGCCAGTTTGAGCGCCGCGCGCTGATAATCGTCGAGTATCGCCACCTGCATCATCGCCTGTTTCCTCCCGGCGCAACCCTTTAGCATTCGGGCGGTTGACAGGGAACCGCCGCGGCGGCCAAAGCTATGCGGATGGCGAGGAAAACCAAGACCAAGAGGCCGCCCAAAGAACCCCTGAGCGGGCTGCTGGTGGTGGCGCTGGAACAGGCGGTGGCGGCGCCGCTCTGTTCCTGCCGGCTGGCCGATGCCGGGGCGCGGGTGATCAAGATCGAGCGCAAGGAGGGCGATTTCGCCCGCTTCTACGACCGCGCCGGCGGCGGGCTTTCGAGCTATTTCGTCTGGCTCAATCGCGGCAAGCAATCGATCGCGCTCGACATCAAGCGAAGCCCGGACAAGGCGCTGCTGCGCCGTATGATCGCGCGCGCCGACGTGTTCATCCAGAATTTCGCGCCCGGCGCCGCGTCGCGCGCGGGCTTCGATCCGGCGGAGCTTCACCGCAAGCACAAGCGTCTCATCGTCTGCTCGATCTCGGGCTATGGCGAAAGCGGTCCTTACCGCGACATGAAGGCCTATGACTTGCTGATCCAGGCCGAAACCGGATTGGTGTCATTGACCGGCCCGCCCGAGGCGCCGGGGCGGGTCGGCGTCTCGGTCTCCGACATCGCCGCGGGCTTGAACGCCCATGCCGCGATCCTCGAGGCGCTCTATGCCCGCGAGCGCGGCGGCCGGGGCGCGCTGATCGAGGTCTCGCTCTTCGGCGCGACCGCGGAATGGATGGCGGTGCCCTTGATCCATTTCAACGCCGGTAACGCGCCGCAACGCGAGGGCTTGCGCCATCCCTCG